>NZ_JAENIQ020000001.1 GCF_016595275.2 Corynebacterium pygosceleis
AGGCATTTGTAGCGAATTGTCCCGACATGACGGACACACACCCACGGCCCTCGACGACACAGACGGAGAGCCGAGGCCCGGGGAAAAAAGGGCCGTCACCGCCGGATGACGCATCCGACGGTGACGGCCCTTGTCCCCCGTGAACGTCCGGTTAACCGACGTCAGAAATCCCAGTCGGACTCCTCCGTCGATTCGGCGCGGCCGATGACGTACGAGGATCCGGAACCGGAGAAGAAGTCGTGCGTCTCACTCGATTCCGGAGCCAGTGCCGCGAGGACGTCAGGTTCGACATTCTCCGACTCCTTCTCGAACCGGGCCGGGTAGCCGAGGTTCATCAGAGCCTTGTCGGCGTTGTAGTGGACGAAGGCCATCACACCTTCGATGATGTCGAACCCGGCGTAGAGGTCCGAGGAGTAGTCCAGTTCCATGCGGAGCAGTTCGTCGACGAAGTTCCCCGTGAACTCCTCCATCTCGTTGCGCCGTTCAGGGTGGGCGTCCAGACCCCGCTGGTACTTGTATCCGGAGTAGTAGCCGTGGACCGCCTTGTCCCTGAGGATCAGCCGGATCATGTCCGCGGTGTTCATCATCTGGCCCCGCGCGGAGAACCGCAGCGGCAGATAGAAGCCCGCGTAGAGGAGCAGTGAACTCAACAACGTCGCCGCGACCTTGCGTTTCAGGGGATCATCACCGTAGTAGTACTCCATGACGGCGGTGGCCCGCCGCTGGAGGAGCGGGTTGTCCGTGGCCCACCCGTAGGCGGTGTCGATCTCGGTGGTGGAGCACAGGGTACTGAACACCGATGAGTAGGAGCGGGCGTGGACCGCCTGCATGAAGGCGATGTTCGCGTAGACGGCCTGTTCGTGTTCGGTCCGCGCATCGGGGATCTGGGAGATCTCCCCGACGGTGGCCTGCACGGTGTCGAGGAGGGTCAGCCCGGTGAACACCTTCACCGTGAGCTGGCGTGTGTCCTCGTCCATGTTGCGCCACTGCCCGAGATCGTTCGAGAGCGGCACCTTCTCCGGGAGCCAGAAGTTGGCGGTCAGACGCTGCCAGATCTCCAGATCCTTCTCGTCGTCGAGACGGTTCCAGTTCACGGGGCGGAGGGGCCGACTCTCCCCCGGGCGCCACTGGGGAGGAGTGAGTGATTCAGTGATTGCCATGTGTTTCTCTCTTTCAGGGGTCAACCGTCGACACTCACCCGATCTGCGGGGAGGTCGTTGAAGAAATCGATGAGCCCGGAGCGGACACGTTCGACATCCCTCGTGGTTCCGAGGAGCTCGAAGCGGTAGAGCTCGGGCACGCCGCATTTGGCGGCGATGATGGGGCCGGCGCAGCAGAAGGCTTCGCCGAAGTTCGTGTTTCCACTGGTGATCACGCCGCGGAGCAGTGCGCGGTTGTCCGGGTTGTTGAGGAACCGGATGACCTGTCTGGGAACGGCCTTCGCCCTGGATCCCCCACCGTAGGTCGGGACGATCAGCACGAAGGGCTCGGTGACCTCCAGCGGGGACTCCTTCGGCCGTAGTGGTATCCGTTCGGCGGAAATGCCCAGCTTGTCGACGAATCGGGCGGTGTTCCCGGAGACGGATGAGAAGTAGACGATATGAGGTTCCGACATGGCGACACCTTCACGAACTTTCATTTACGGCCCAACGAACTATACTGACGCCGGTAACCGTACCCGACGCTCCAAGGAGAACCAACAATGCCGGTCATCACCACCGAAATGCGCGAGATGCTGGGCACACAGCTGCCGATTCTCGCGACGGTCACCGACCCGACCACCCCGAACATCGGCCCCAAGCGTTCACTGAGGGTCCTCGATGACACGCACCTGATCTTCAACGAGAACACCGGCGGCCAGCACCTCGCGAACATCGAGGCCGGCTCCCGCCTCGCCGTCGCCGTCATCGACCGTGAGGCACTCGACGGATACCGGTTCATCGGCACCGCCGAGCTGTTCAACGAGGGCCCGGCCTGGGACAACGCCGTCGCCTTCGCGAAGGAGAACGGGATGGGCACCCCGAAGCACGCCGTGGTCATCTCCGTCGAGGAGATCTACTCCCTGAGGTCCGGAGCCAAGGCGGGAACCCGGATCGACGAGAAATGAGTTCAGACGCACTGCCCACAGGCGAAGGTCTGAGAACGTTCTTCCGCGGCTGCGCGTCCGGGGTGTGGATCATCACCACCACCGACGGGGACGGTGGGCCGGTGGGTTTCACCGCATCGTCGGTGGCGTCGGTCGCGCTCGATCCGCCCACCCTGCTCTTCTCCCTCCAGGCCGGATCTTCCTCCTGGCCCGCGGTCGAGGCCGCGGAGGAGGTGATGGTCCATGCCCTCGGCGTCGATGACGCCCACCTGGCACGACGCTTCTCGACGTCCGGGATCGACAGGTTCGAGGGTGTCCATCACCTGCCGGGCCCGACAGGGCTTCCGGTGATCCGGGGTCTCGGCGCCACGCTGCGCGCGAGGATCCTCACCACCATCCCGGTCGGCGGGTCCCGGATCGTGCTGGCCCAGTGCGTGGAGACGTACATCGCGGGCGACCGCCCCGATCCCCTCGTCCACTCCGCGCGGAGCTACTGGAGACCGGTTCCGCTGAACGCCGACGGGGACTGACCGACGGGTTTCACACCCCGTCGGCCGGCCGGCCGGACACGGGCAGCACCCGGATACTCGCCGCGATGTCCCGGGCGAGCGGAATGTCACGCCCCGGATCCCCCGACCTCAGGAGCATGACGCCGGACGTCGCACCGGTGTCGGTCACCGCGAACTCCGCACCGGGGACGATCCCCAGACTCCCGAGGTGCCGGAGCACCGCCGGGTCCGCATCGCGGATCCGGCTCATCTGTATGTGGTCCCCCACCGAACAGTCCACCAGGGGCCGCAGAATGCGGTCCGGTAGCCCACCGTCGGAGGACGGGATCGGGTCACCGTGCGGATCCAGCTCCGGGTGCCCCAACGCGGCGTCGATACGCTCGAGCATCTTCTCCGAGATCGCGTGCTCGAGCCGGTCGGCGTCCTCGTGCACCTCATCCCACTCGTAGCCCAGCATCTCCGCGAGAAAAGTCTCGGCGAGCCGGTGGCGCCGCACCATCTGCAACGCCAGCGCGCGGCCCTCCTCGGTGAGGGTCACGGAACCGTACGGTGCGTGATCGACGAGGCCCGCGAGCGTCAGACGACGGATCTGGTCCGACACCGACGACGGCCGCAGATCCAGGTGCCGCGCAACCTCCGAGGGGGTCACCGCGCCACCGGTCCACTCGGACAGCGTCCACAGGCTCTTCAGATAGTTCTGTGCGCTATCCGTCAGATCCTCGAGATTCATGACCACACCCCACCACATTCCGTGAGGAACACCCGGGACCACCGGACCCGCGACATCCCTCGCTCAGGTTTCATACCCCAGACCTTATCGTGTACCGGCCGCATCCGCCGAGCAGCTACCACGACACAACGGGCTTCCGATGTTCCCCGGGGGTGCGGGTTCCGGAACACGCACGTACACTCGTCGACCATGAGCAACGAAGAATACAACCTGGACCGTGAAACCATCGTCGACAACCTGACCGTCTTCGCGGACGCCCGCGCCGACCGCGCGAAGAGCTTCGCCGGCGGCGACGCCAAGATCGATGACACCGACGTCCGCCAGTTCTTCACCGGCCTGTTCCAGGCCTTCGGGACCGATCCGGACCGCGTCGCCACCAGCTTCGACGAGGCCGAGCGCCTGTCCGAGGGCTCCGACAATCCCCTGTCCGTCTACTGGCCCGGCGTCATCGCGGGCGTCATGAAGAAGCCCGGCTCCAACCTGGAGGACGCCATCCAGGGAGCACTGCAGACCCTGGCCGCACAGACCGAGATGCCCGAGTACCTGCTCGTCACCGACTACGCCAACGTCGCACTGATGAACCTCGCCGACGACTCCGACACCACCAAGTTCCACGTCGGTGAATTCCCCAAGCACGTCGACGCGCTGATGAGCCTGTCCAAGAAGGAGATCGACCCCGACGAAGACGAGGACGCCTCCAGCTAGACCGAAGCCACCCAGAGTCGAGGCCCCGCCGGATGCACCGTCCCGGCGGGGCCTTCCCCATCCCGGGGCACGGGACGACAGGGTGTTCTCACGGTAATTATTGAGTCCTGTCAGACAACTCGTACTAAAGTCTCAACCAGTGTCTCCAGCAGGCACCGGCCCGGGGAAGAACGACACCCGGCCCCGGGTCGACGTGACCACCGCCGGTGAAAGATCCGACGGTGGTCCCACCGTATCCCCCGACCACTTTTGATCAGATGGGTCCGCCACGTTGAGCTCCCCGAAGAACGAGTCCACAGCACTCGACACCCCCGACAACTCCGTCCATCCCGTCGACCAGATCCCGCCGGCCGCACAATTGTGGCCACTGTCCTTCCAGCACGTTCTGGCGATGTACGCCGGGGCCGTCGCGGTTCCACTCGTCCTGGGCGGCGCGATGATCGAGGCCGGCCGCATGCAACCGTCCGACCTCCCCTACCTGATCACCGCCGACCTCCTCGTCGCCGGTATCGCCACGGTCCTCCAGTGCGTCGGCTTCCTGCGCCTCGGTGCACGCCTGCCCATCGTCCAGGGCTGCACCTTCACCGCCGTTCCCCCGATGATCGTCATCGGAGTCAATTACGGCCCCGCCGCCATCTACGGATCCGTCCTGGCCTGCGGCCTGTTCATGTTCCTCATGGCCCCGGTGTTCGCCCGGATACTCTGGATGTTCCCGCCACTGGTCACCGGCAGCGTCATCACCTGTGTCGGTCTCTCCCTGATCCCCGTCGCCGCGAACAACATCGCCGGAGGATACGGCGATGACGCGGGCAGCGTCGCCAACATCAGCCTCGGACTGTTCACTCTCCTCGTCGTCCTCATCATCGAGCGCTTCGCGCCCGTCGCCATCGCCCGGACCTCCGTCCTCATCGGACTCGCCGTCGGCACCGTCGTCGCCGCATTCATGGGCAAGGTCGATCTCTCCGGTGTCGGTGAGGAGCGCTGGGTCGGCGTCGCCACGCCGTTCCACTTCGGATTCCCCGAATTCCCGGTGTCCGCCGTGATCGCCCTCGTCCTCGTCGGACTGGTCACCCTCGTCGAGGCCACCGGCGACTTCCTCGCCGCCGGCGAGATCGTCGGGAAGAAGGCCACTCCCCGCCAGATCGCCGACGGCCTCCGCGCCGACGGCTTCTCCACCATGCTCGGCGGCGTGTTCAACACCTTCCCTTACACCGCCTTCGCCCAGAACATCGGTCTGCTCGCCATGAGCCGGGTGCGGTCCCGCTACGTCGTCGCCGGCGCGGGCGCCATCCTGGTGGTGCTCGGCCTGCTGCCCAAGCTCGGCGCGGTGATCGCCGCCGTCCCGACCCCGGTTCTGGGTGGGGCCACCGCCGCACTGTTCGGCATGATCGCGGCCTCCGGTATCAAGACCCTGACCAAGCTCAAGATGAACCAGAACTCCGTCCTCGTCATCGCGGTCTCCCTGACGATGGGCCTGCTTCCGGTCATGCACCCGTCCCTGTTCGAACAGTTCCCCAACTGGTTCGGCACCGTGTTCAACTCCGGCATCACCACCGGCGCCTTCACCGCGATCCTGCTCAACCTCCTCTTCTTCGGGGCCAAGCGAACCCCCGCCAACGCGGGCGTCGACCTCGACGACGCAGAGTTCGCGGGAGTCGACGTCAACGTCTACAAGACCGGCACCGAACGCAGCTAAATCATCACCGTGCAACGGGCAAGACCCCGCTCCCCGACAGTCAGCGTCGCCGGAGAGCGGGGTCTTTTTTTGGCTTCGTGACTGAGCCGGGGAGTCAGGCTACGATCTCCACAGGTCTCCGACCGGGAAACAAGCCCCCGTCACCAACGGAAAGGACATCCGAGCGATCAGGGCGCACCGTATCCGAACCCGGCCCGCCCCACGCCGCCGGGCACGACCGACTCACCCAACCCGCCGGCCATACCTGCCCCCGCCTGTTGATGGAGAGCACAAACCTCCGAAGAGTTCAGAACCGGCCCGGCCGCAGAAACACCTCAATGAGGTCAAAATAGTGCGCAGAAACATCCACCACCTGAAAGAAGAAACCCCCTAGCTGCGATGAGAGCTAAGCGGTTTTGTGGACTTCAGGGGGCACATGTCGATCTCCTTGTTTACAGCGACTATTTATTTGTTAAGCACAGATTATTTGTCAATTGACATCCCCGCCACGAAACTCTACCCGCAACACGATTAAAATAGAAATGTAACAACGCGGTTCATATATTCGTTAATGCTCTCTAGGGAAACAAGTTCCGTAACATTGCGCAAACTTCTCCCCCTGTCTTTTGCACGCCGTTATTGTTGCGTTTCACAATCAATTTTTCACCCTTTTACTTGCCATCTTCGATGAGGATGTTCCCGCGAGTTCATTTAGCCCTAAAAAAGTACGTAGTATCGTTGGTCATCCTTTGAGCTCAATGACCGGCAGTGCCGTGATTAAAGTCTACATAGCCAGACAAATAATCCGTGATTAGGATGACGTTATTGCCAAACTGAGAGTCGGCGAGCGCACCTTGAATGTACGTGTGAGGGTCCAGGAATAGGCGGTGAACGTGAAACCGATGTTCATCGCAGATACGACATTCTTGCCAGTTTTCACCGCTTAAACTGCTTTCGCAGGATGCCCGCGTATCAGAGCGAGGAAAAAGCAACTCACCGCCAACGACGGCACCCTGCACTACACGAGCCCCATCACCATTACCACAGCCCTATTATTCCGTCAGAGGTCTGATATATCGGATTGAATCAAGGCCGAATGTTGTCGGCTGGCTGATGCAAATGGCCAAGTTTCTATTTCGTGCATCGTTCCTTCAGGGAAAAGCACTATTTTTTGGTATCTGTTTCTATGAGTTCTGCGGTAATGATTGGGAGCATGGATTACTATATCTGCACCGTTTCTAATTATCCTCACTCCTACCCAACGCGGCTCATAAATACGCGTTATTCATGCTTCTTATACACCATGATAGGTGAGTCGACATCTTCATCTCTACAATTATACGAACTGACAATACCGTGCCTTTTCAAACAATTAAGAAGAACTTTGTTTGCTCGAGTATTTGCAACGTGCGGACGGTCTATTCCTTTGTTTGTCAGCTTCGAGTACGCTCCGCCCATCGCCTCTAGAATTGGGGTAAGTTCGTCGAACTTAAGATACTTGAGATGTGGCTCAAGGAGAGACACCATGTACTCTGTTATGACTTTTTCCTTTGCCATATCTAGCAGGACACCGGGAGGAATAATCCACTCATACCGCACAGCTAGTCGTGCCAATTCATTTAGCTCTTCTTGCCTAACATGCTTGAGGTAGTCTACAGACCCCTCCACGATTGCACGCTTGATTGATTCGTTAATTTCATCGTCGGCCAAGATTACCATCAGATCCGGTTCCACTAGCTTCGGTGTCATGTATCTTACGAAGTTTTTTGACTCAAGAATGAATGCTCTTCGTGTTGGCCAATCAGTTGTCACAAGGGGATCATACGACTCTGCGGTATCTTCGATGATATTGTGCTTTAGCAGTAACGTAAACAGATTCCCCTTCTCGGCAGCAATCTCTTGAATATCGAGATGATAAACCAGTTCCAAGCTCGCAACAAGGTTCGCTCGCGTCGTCGCGTCCGGCAGAACCTCCTGCGATGCAAGAATCTTAGTCGCCAACGTGGATTTCTTGTCTTCTTCAACCGATTCAACCTCAGTGATTGCGCCTGTTTGAGACAGTAACAACGCAAGGTTCTCATCGACTCCAAAGGTATCAACGTATAGCCTCACGTTGTCGAATGTTGCGGGGAACCGCTGATGTAATGCCAACGCCGACCATGCGTGTTCAGAGATGTCACTAAGATTCGATACATGGCACGCTGGCGCGGCATGCTCAATTATACCGGCTAAGATATTCATATCCTGCTCAACTAGTCTAGGATCCCCTTGCTCGAGCAGATCTTCAAGTACGGATACGAATTGCTCACACGTATTGACCGTTACAGATATTCCCTCGACCGTACGCAGATAAGTACCCATGTTCTTAAGGAGATAATCATAGACCGTCTCATTTGCCGCTCGAATAACGTCTAGCGCTACAGTCTCTTCATTTTTAATAGCGATGGCCAGGTTCTCATGCGTAATGTCATACAGACTGCGTGAGATAAACGACGAACGCGCATTTGGAGAGAGGGGTGCCACACGAGGTAGCTTGATATTCGCCTTAGCGAAGAGCTCTCCGACTCGGTCTGTCTGGTCTGGTGTTCCATCAGTTATGAGTACGGAGAACTCCGCGTAGTGCATTCTCAGATATTCGATGACCCGCTTATCCGTGCGTTGCGTCTTTAACGGGAGATTTGCCAGTGCGACATCCATTAGCTCAAGTAACGAAGCTTTGTCTAGTTCTGCGATGTTCACAAGATAAATAAGCACTTGCGAAGAGAACTTCGTAAACTTCTGGATAAGTTGCAGACGATGGGCGCCGGCGGTCAGGTATGCCTGCAGGAACTGCGTCTGTCTCTCCCCTAAGCTATCTAGCGAAAGAATCATGATATCGGCTGCGGCTTCGTCCGTCTCAAGGATGCGATCAAGAATCGCAATGTTGTAGATCGCCGGGTCCTTCAGCGCATTCCTGCCGCGTTCCCGTATTACAGCGTCGACATCCTCTGACCCAAGCTCAAAGTGCACATCCATCAGGTCACGTTCAATGTGGTGGATGATGAAGTTGGTCGCTGCTGGACTCACTCGGTCACCATGAAAGGTGGACGTGTAAAGCGTGAAATTGCGGTTAAGATATCCCGACCGAACTAGTCGATATGCGAGCCCAGATTTCAGCAGTTTCTCGGCTATCGAAGCAAGTGACTGTTCCTGCCCTTCATGAGCGAAATGAAAGTCAGGACGTCCCACTAGCTCACCGACGTCAGCACTACGTAGGAATTTGATGTCTTCGGTCTTCTTTTCTATATCTTTGTTTAGTTTGTCACGGATTGAAGCATCCCATTCTTCGGCATTAAGTGGATCGCCCAGTTCCGCTGCGAGATAGTCCCGAGTAAATGACATATCCTGATAAGAATAATCACCACGCAATTCTACTTTGAGGGGTTCCTCAGAATAAACGAAACTTTTCCAAAACTGCGCGCTTTTGAGTTCATCAACGGATATACGGTCACCCTCAAATTGATACTTCTCACTTGATCTAGAGCAACCGATAGCAACCGCAACCCGTTTAACATGTGCCAAGAGACTTTCTCCGAGTCGACGGCTTCGAGTTGTTACCCCATCGATTTCCGTAAGCTGATTCGCGAGTTTTCGACGTTCGCCCTCGACCCGCTTTATATTATCAGCTACCAATTTACGGCTAAGCTCGTATAGGGTGTCCAGGTTACTCTTACCGAGTCTAATCATCTCAAAGTCTGTGAGGTGCGTACTCTTATAGAGCATCATCGCGAACAGTTCCGTTTCGCTCAAATCGAGTTGCCCACCGTCGCCTGAGAAGATTCGATCGCGAAAAACAATAAACTCATTGCGGATATTCTTCAACAACCGCATATCAGGAAGATATTCCATAGCCAAATCGAGCAACTCCGGCTCAACTTCATGTTCGATCTCCCCCAGCAACTGGGTTGCGAGGTTCCGAGCACTGCGATGTGTAATGAAAGGAACCACCGGAATAACGAGATCGAAAAACTTAGTCCGGTTAGCACGCACTACCTCCGCTTGTACCGGATCCTCAATTGAAAGTTCACTTGTCTCGAAATGACGCCCTTCCGATTCCAGACCAATTCGGTCAAATATACTGTCCTTAATTGCGTAGATAAAGCGAATTGGCTTCTTAACCTGAGGCGAGGCGTTGAGCAAAGCATTGAGCGCACGCAAAGTCTCAAAAATATGTGAGTCATTGAAACGATCGATATCCTCGAAAATCACGACATCACAATTAGACACAGCAAAAAAATAGATAATCTCATCAAGATACTGGTCGAAGTAGGAAACAGAATTATCATCAAGTGTAACCGTCGCAGCACCCGCCGAGAACTGTTTAATACGAATCTTCCCGTAGAACAACCGTCGGAATGTCAGTATGGCAATTGCCATAATTACCCAAATCACTAAGTGGAGACGATCTGCTGGAATATTCAGGGCTGTGAAGGTCCCTGCAATCTCGTCGGTCCAGCCCGTCAGCAGGAAAACGATGGTACCGACGAAACCCAATAAGACGGCAATAACCGCCTCTCTCCACCACTGAAAACCTCGGATTCGACGAAACCGCGATGCTGGAGTCTTACTGGGATTCTCCCTGTAAAGCAGTTGTTTGACAATCTCCTGCTGGATGCGATTGGTCGGGGTCATCGCCTGACTAGGTATAGGCACTGATTCCTCGTTGTCTGCTAACTCAATCGGCGCAAGCGTCGACAGAGAGAGCTCAACAACACGACTACTAAGCAGCTTTCCGAGCTTCCGCAAGATGCTACTCTTACCTACACCATAGTTGCCAGACAGTGCGATGTTACGGATTTCATCATCTTCAAGTGCTGTTTTGAGTGCCGAGACGTAGCCACTGTGTTCAGCTTCAATATACTCAGGAATAAGTGGGATGAGGCTCCACGGCGACTTCTTGATCGAATCCATTGAGGTGTGTCTCATCGCTACGATTCCTCCCACTTGGTGAAGAATTCAAACATCCTTGCCTACTTCAACTCACACGGAAAATACTGCACCGAGTGAATCCCACTGCAATATAGGACATACATTGAGCTTGTCTACACTGAATCTTTCTTTGCCACTGACTAACACAAATATCCTAAGAAGCCACACTAGCTAAGCTGAACCTAATATCATATTATGAGCCTATTTTCTGGCGAACGATACGTTTGCGAATAGCTTTCCATTGTACTCACTTCAGCCTAGGGACTGGTACCACTATGCGGCACATAAGTCACCGCGATAATTGCGATCTGCATGATAATCAAAATCCACGCACCACTAGACGAAGGCTAGTAGCATTAAACTACTTAGAAATACCGCTCCTGAATGCAGGAAATACCAGCCAGGCAATGTGGGGACAGAGTCATGCGCACGCGTCAAGTCAAAAATACAACAACTAGCAGGATTATGGAAGCGAAATTACTCTACAGAATCTGACTAGACAGAAAAAAGGGGAAGTGCGAACTCTGCCAAAAGAGTTCTACACTTCCCCAAAGTGGAGCTGCCGGGAATTGAACCCGGGTCCTCCGCAATCGCGCCAGGGCTTCTCCGTGCGCAGTTCGCGCCTGATCTCTGCTCGGCCCTCCGGCTCGGACGAACACGTTCCGGATGATGGGCCCAGTCAGCGGTGGGAGTCCCGTACGGCCCCGCTGACGCGGCCGGACGGCAAGTCCCTTGATCGATGCCGGCTACCAGGTCAGGGACGAACCTGGGCCGACAGACACGCGGTCGCTGGTATTAGGCAGCGAGGGCGTAGTCGCGCTGAGTGTTCTCGGCGCTTATGAGGTTGCTACGACGCTTACGGTGGTCTCTAGCCTGCACCGGCACGCTTCCCCTGGCTTGATGCACGAAGTCGAAACCATATCAGCCCCTTGCATCCTGCGTTCCTCCCGGTTTCCCTCAGGTCAATCGGTGGGTTCCGCAGTCCTGTGGTGGGTCGTACGTTGACCACAGGATCACTTACTTTACGCTGTGGGGCACTGGCCCGCAAGCGGTTTCACCGCGCGTCGGGATCATCCGGTTCCGGTGGCGATCCGGGTGCCTCCCCGGCCCCGCCGCGCCCGGACAACTCCCCCGGTTGCTTCTTCGCGGGACCGCTCCCGACCTGTTCCCGCTCCCAACGTCTCCGGGTCTCCCGGGATTTGCGGCTGTTGCGCAGTGAGATCAGTCCGATGACGATCCCGATGACGATGGGCGACCATACTTTGGGGTGTTCGAGCAGCCATTCCAGCCATCCCGGTATCTCGTAGTCGGGCCACGGGATGGACGGCAGTGTGACGTCGGGCCAGGGGATGGAGGGCAGTCTGATGTCCGGCCACGGGATGGACGGGAGTGTGATGTCGGGCCAGGGGATGTCGACGTCGGGCAGACGTTCGAAGATCCAGTCGAGGATCGCCCCGATGATGCGGCCGATGAGTGGGACCAGTACCAGGGCGGCGATGGCCCAGCCCGCTTTACCGAGGCCCGCCGCCAACGGGTAGAGCAGCCTTTTCCAGGCGGTCTCCTCCATCTGCCGGTAGCGGTCCTCGGCGGGTGGTCCGGGGGGGTGGGGTGAATTCGATGATCTCGTCATTCCTACGGAACAGGACGGAGCGGATCTCGTGGAGTGCGTTTCTGTCGATTTTCAGGCAGGGAACGCTCTTGTTCTTCACCGCCCGGCTGTAGGTCCCGGAGGAGATCCGTTCGTCGATCCGTACCGTGATCGTCTGGGCCACGGGGAGGCGGCCCCGGATGGCGCCGCCGACGGTGATGAGGACGCCGGTGGTCACGGCATCCCGTGCCCGCGCGTTCACCGCGTCGATTTTGTCGCCGCGGCTTTTCACCAGTGGTGTTCTTCCCGCGGTTTCGGCGGCGCCTTTGAGGAAGGAGGACATAATCGTGGCGCCGAAGGTGGCGCTCTCCGCCCACTCCGCTTCCTTTTTCGCGTGTTTGTCGACGCTGCCCCCGGATTCCTCGACGGCCTCGATGTCCTCTTTGTTCATCGGCCAGCCGGGGTCCAGTTCACGCAGCTCACCGGGGCTGCCGAGGGTGAGTTCGATTCGGCCGATCTCGGGGTGGTCGAGGTTCCAGTGTTCCACTGTCGGCGGACTCCTCACGGGGTTGCGAAAGCGTCGTTCCGACAATTATAGGTAGTCCGAAACGAGGGTGATGTCCGCCCCGGGACGGTCTCTAACCCTTGATGCCCTTGATGCGGCGGCCGAGCTCCCGGGTGATCTCCCGTTCCTCGGTGCGACGCTTGATGTCCTGGCGCTTGTCGTAGTCCTGCTTGCCCTCGGCGAGTCCGAGTTCGACCTTGAGGCGTCCGCCGACGAAGTACAGCTTGAGGGGCACCAGTGTGCGGCGGCCGTCGCGGACCTTGCCCATGAGGGAGTCGATCTCGCTGCGGTGCAGCAGGAGCTTGCGGGTACGGCGCGGGGTGTGGTTCGTCCAGGAGCCGTGGGAGTAGACGGGGATGTTGAGGTTGTGCAGCCACACCTCCCCGTTGTCGATCATGGCGAAGGAGTCGACGAGGTTGGCCTTGCCCTCACGCAGCGCCTTGATCTCGGTTCCGACGAGCACGATGCCGCACTCGTGGGTGTCGAGGATCTTGTAGTCGTGGCGCGCTTTCCGGTTGGTGGCGATCACCGGGTTCTCGTTCGCCTTTTTCTTCTTCTTAGCCATAACCCGTCCGATGTTACCGCACCCGTCACATGACGACGCCCGCCTCACTCACCGCTGTCGCGGGAGGGGCGGGCGTCGTGGGGCGCGGGCGCTACTTGCGCACGTACAGGCGGAGGGTGACCTGCGCGGTGATCGCCGCGAACACCACCCCGACGAGAGCGACGACGGGCGCGATGACCCAGATGTCGCCGGTGGTGACGGGGGCGATGAGCTGGGAGTCGTAGAGTCCCTTCAGCGCCTTGTCGACGACGAAGTTCTTGCCCGCCAGGAGTCCCAGCACGGCGAGGACGGAACCGAGGAGCGTGGCGATGACCGCCTCGAGCACGAAGGGGGCCTGGGTGAACCAGCGGGAGGCGCCGACCATGCGCATGATGGAGATCTCCTCGCGGCGGCTGAAGGCGGCGATCTGGACCATGTTGGCGATGAGGAAGATCGCGGCGAGCGCCTGGATCGCTGCGACGAGGAAGGTGGCGTTGCGGACGGCGTCGAGATTGTCGGTCGCGGAACGCAGATCGTCGATCTGGTCGATGACGGTGTCCACCTGCGGCAGGTCGCGGACCGGGTCGAGCGGGGACGTGTCGAGAGGATCCTCCAACCGGACGTGGACCGCCGCGGGGAGGGCGTCCGGGGACGTCGCCTCGACGAGGACGGGGTCGGTGTCGCCGAACACCTCGACGAAGTGCTCGTAGGACTGCTCACGGCTCCGGAAGGTGACGGATTCGACGCCGTCGGCACCGTCGAGGGCGGTGAGGACCTCACGGCACGGTTCCGTCGAGCAGTCGGAGTCGTTGGCGGAGATGTCCTCGTCGAGCTGGATCATGACCTCGACACGGTCGAGGTAGATGTCCTTGGTCCGCTCGGTCATTCCGGTGACCAGGAATCCGGTGGCGAGCAGTGCCAGGGAGATGGCCGTGGTGATGACCAGGGCGATGGTCATGGTGAGGTTCCGTCCCAGCCCCTGGAACGCCTCGCGGGCGACGAATCGGTATCGCATGCTGTTTTCTGATTCTCCTAGAGAGGTGACCGGGATGGGTTAGTGTCCGACGCCGTAGACGCCGTGGGCGTCGTCGCGGACGAGTCTGCCGAGGTGGAGCTCGATGACGCGGCGGCGCATCTGGTCGACGGCCTGGGCGTTGTGGGTGGACATGACGACGGTGGTGCCGGTGCGGTTGATCCGGTTGAGCAGCAGCATGATGTCGTTCGACGTCTCGGGGTCCAGGTTTCCGGTCGGCTCATCGGCGAGAAGAACGAGGGGCCTGTTGACGAAGGCCCGGGCGATGGCGACGCGCTGCTGCTCACCGCCGGAGAGCTCGGCGGGGAACCGGTTGCCCTTGGCTTCCAGCCCGACGAGTTCGAGGGTCTCGGGCACGAGCTTCTCGATGACGCTGCGCTTCTTGCCGATCACCTCGAGCGCGAACGCGACGTTGTCGTAGACGTTCTTCTTGGACAGCAGTCGGAAGTCCTGGAAGACGTACCCGACCCGCTGGCGCAGTTTGTTGACCTGTGCCCCACGGAGCTTGTTCACGTGGAAGTCACCGACACGGACATCACCCGAGGTGACGTTCTCCTCGCGGAGCATCAGCTGCAGGAACGTCGACTTGCCGGAGCCGGAGGGTCCGATGAGGAAGACGAACTCCCCTTTGTCGATCTGCACGGAAATGTTGTCCAGCGCGGGGCGGGTCGAGGTCTTGTACGTCTTTGTTACCTGGTCGAAGGTGATCACACCCGTCACCTTAGTTCATTGACGCCACTGGCGAAACTCTGGCCACTACCTTATCCGCGACTGTGCCATTGCTGTGACCTGCGCATTCCCGCCACCACACAAAACAGGTCCGGGCCCCGCCGACCGTCGACCCGATCTCCGATCCCCTCCCACCGCAGGGGAAACGCGGGGGGAACGACAGCAGCTACCGTCGTCACGGAGGTCACGCCTCGGTAAGGTACCCCGCACCAACCCACACACCGTACCCCCGTGGTCACGAACCGACACCAGGAGTCGCGAGAAGACATGACCGACAACAAGACAGCCACCACCCGGACACCGGAGGGAACCACCGACGGTGAGCGGAAGCGGGAACACGCGGGTGGTTTCCTCGGACTCGTCGAACGTCTGGGGAACATGCTCCCCGACCCGTTCTGGCTCTTCGTGATCCTCTCCGGGCTGGTCCTCGTCTCGAGCTTCATCGGCGAGAAGATCGGCATGACCGCCACGAACCCGTCCACCGGCGAAGAGGTGCGGGTGACCAACCTGCTGTCGGCCGACGGTCTCCAGCGGATGATCAACGAGGCGGTCCCGAACTTCACCTCGTTCCCGCCGCTCGGCCTCATCATCATCGTGATGCTCGGTGTCGCCGTCGCCGAGCACTCGGGGCTGATCGGTGCGGCGATCCGGGGGGCGATCGGCCGGGTCGGGCCGACGATGCTCACGTTCGTCGTGGCGCTGGCCGGTGTCACCGGTTCCATCGCGTCCGACGCCGTCTACGTCATCCTCATCCCCATCGGTGCGACCGCCTTCCGCCACGTCGGCCGCTCCCCCGTCGTCGGCGCGATGGTCGCGTTCGCGGCGAGCTCCGCGGGGTTCAACTCCTCGTTGATCCTGAACATCACCGACGTCCTCCTCGCCGGACTGTCGACGTCCGCGGCCCAGATCGTCGAACCCGGATACGAGGTCTCACCCCTGGCGAACTACTTCTTCATCGTCCCCTCCTCCATCGTCCTGGCGCTCATCATCACCGCCGTCACCGAACTCTTCGTCCGACACAAGGCCCGCGAACTCGTCGACCACGACAACGTCGACTACGACGCCGCCAGCTTCGGCGAGACACCACCGAACGCCACCGACGGGGAGGAACAGGACGGAGGTGACGCGGGGAACGATGCCGGGGAAGAGGCGCAGCTCGAGCTCCACGACGTCGAGAAGCGCGGACTCATCCAGGTCACCGTCTGGTCACTGGTCCTGCTCGTCGGCTACTTCGCCGCGATGTTCATCCCGGGATCCCCGCTCCAGGGCGAGGGCGGCGCCGTCATGGAGTCACCGCTGATCCGCTCGATCGCCGTCGCCATCGCCCTGTACTTCTTCATCGTCGGCATCGTCTACGGACGGGTCACCGGCACCATCACCGACGCCGCCGACGTCCCGGCGTTCATGGCCAAGGGGATCAGGACACTCGTGCCCATGATGGTGCTGTTCTTCGCGGTCGCCCAGTTCCTCGCCTACTTCACCTGGTCCAACCTCGGCGTGTGGTCGGCCATCCACGGCGCGGAACTGCTCTCCCGCGCGGACCTGCCCAACCCCGTCCTCTTCGCGCTCTTCGTCCTACTCGTCGCCGTCCTGAACCTGATGGTCACCTCCGGTTCCGCACAGTGGGCACTGATGAGCCCGGTGGTCGTCCCGATGATGATGTACGTCGGTGTGTCCCCCGAGGTCAGCCAGATGCTCTTCCGCATCGGCGATTCCCCGACCAACATCATCACCCCGATGAGCCCCTACTTCGCCCTCGCCCTGACGTTCCTCCAGCGCTACTACAGGCGGGCCGGCATCGGGACGCTCATGTCCCTGGCGCTGCCCTACTCCATCGCGATGCTCGTCGGCTGGTTCCTCTTCTTCCTCGCCTGGTACCTCCTCGGTCTGCCGCTCGGCCCGGGGGTCCCGGTGCGCTGACGCACGGCCACCGGCCAGCCCACCGGGCACCACGGGAAACACAAAAACGGCCCCTCTCAGTCGGACGACGGGAGGGGCCGTTTCGTGCACCGGTGACGACGGGACGAACGGATCAGGCCTCGCCCTGCTGCTGCGACATCCTCCACCGGATACCCGACTCGAGGAATCCGTCGATCTCCCCGTCGAGCACCTTGGACGGGTCGTTGACCTCGAAGTTGGTGCGCAGATCCTTGACCATCTGGTACGGGTGCAGCACGTAGGAACGCATCTGGTTGCCCCACGAGTTCGAACCGTCACCCTTCAGGGCGTCGAGCTCGGCGCGTTCCTCCTGGCGCTTGCGCTCCAGGAGCTTCGCCTGGAGGACCCGCATCGCCGACGCCTTGTTCTGAATCTGGGACTTCTCGTTCTGACAGGTAACGACGATGCCGGTGGGCTCGTGGGTCAGCCGGACCGCGGAGTCCGTCGTGTTGACGGACTGCCCACCGGGACCGGAGGAACGGTAGACGTCGACGCGGATCTCGTTGTCCGGGATGTCGATGTGGTCCGTGGTCTCCACGACGGGCAGGACCTCGACCTCCGCGAAGGAGGTCTGGCGGCGCCCCTGGTTGTCGAACGGGCTGATCCGCACGAGGCGGTGGGTGCCCTGTTCCACGGAGAGCGTTCCGTAGGTGTAGTCCCCGTGAACGACGAACGTCGCCGACTTGATGCCGGCCTCCTCCGCATAGGAGATGTCGTAGATGTCGACCTTGTGCCCGGCCTTCTCGGCCCAGCGGGTGTACATGCGCATGAGCATCTCCGCCCAGTCGGCGGCGTCGACGCCACCGGCGGCCGAACGGATGTTGATGACGGCCTCACGGGCGTCGTACTCACCGGACAACATCGTCTTGACCTCGTAGGCCTCGATGTCCGCGCGCAGATCACGGCGCTCCTCGTCGACGAGGTCGGTGGACTCGCCCTCCTCCTCGGCGAGCTGGTACATGACCGGGAGATCCTCCAGCCTCTGACGCAGCTCACCCACCTTGCGCAGTTCAGCCTGCATGTGGGAGAGCTTCGAGGTGACCTGCTGGGCGTGATCGGGATCGTCCCACAGCGTCGGGTCGGAGGCCTGCGCCTCGAGCTCGCGGACGCGGTCGGCCATCGCCTCGGGGTCCATCACCTTCTCGATGGTGGTCAGCGTGGCGTCGAGTTCATTGAGATCTGCGGTTACATCAGGTTGCACAGTGGTTAACACTACCGTGACGGGGCACAATGGGCAGCATGAGTGAGCTGCACCAGCGTAACGCCCCGACGACCACACCCACTCCCCCCACCATCCGTCACACCCCGCACCCGACCGCCTCCGTCCCCGACGATCTGAGGGAACTGTTCGGCACGGACACACGCGCGCTGGTCGCGGCGTTCATCGACACCCACCGGGATTCCGGGGACCCGGAGCTGGGTTGCGCCCTGGTGTCGACGGCCGGTCAGCTCGCGCTCGCCCTCCGCGACGGCGGGGGCCTCGGCGTGGACTACAAGACATCGGTGTCCGACGTGGTGACGGAAGCCGACCGCGCGGCGGAGACCTTCGTCGCCGAGGCACTGTCGTCGCTACGGCCCCGGGACGGTCTGCTCGGTGAGGAGGGAGCCGCCCGCGACTCCCTCTCGGGCCGCACATGGGTGATCGACCCGGTGGACGGCACCTACAACTTCACCTCCGGCTCCGACTACTTCTGCTCCGCGATCGCACTCGTCGACGGTGACCCCTCCGACCCCGAACGGCTGCACTTCGGGGCCGTGCACCGTCCGTCACACGGCACGACGCACCTGGGTGGCCCGGAGATGCCGACCACGGTGAACGGGCGTGCCGTCGGACGACTCGCGGAAGCCCCGGCCCGGGAGATCTCCCTCGCCACCTACATCCACCCGCCGTTTCTCGCCGACGCCGCCGTACGGGAGGCGTGGCTCGCCGTGTCCACCCGTTTCGCGACACTGCGCATGCTCGGTGCCGGATCCATCGACCTGTCGGGGGTGTCGGAGGGCCGGTTCGGGGCGTGGACACAGCACAGTGTCGCCGACTGGGACTGGCTGCCGGGTCGTGCGCTGGTGGAAGGGGCGGGGGGAATCTGCCGGAAGATCGAGGCCGGCGGCAGGACATGGTGCGTGGCGGGCAACAGCCGTGTCGTCGCGGAGATCACCATCGTCTGGTCCTGACCGCACCCGGCGGAGACGGGGGTGAATCGTCGGGAGCACGTGGACGGGGGTGGACCCTGGAAAGAGGACTCCCCGCCCACTTAGGGTGGGGAGGGTCTGAGACTGTTCGCCCCCACCGCGAAAGGACCACCACCTCCAGTGAGTCGCACACCCCGCCGTCCCTCCACCAGGCCCACCGGTCCCGCCCGTGTCCGGATACGACTGCTGGCGGCCACCTCCGTTCTCGCCCTCGGCCTGACGGCGTGCGGCTCCGGGGACTCCGACACGACGTTGGCGCCGCACGAATACCGTGTCGTGGAGATCGGCGACGTCTCGCAGGAGCTCCAGGCGAGGGGGACGGTCACGGCCGGTCAGACGACATCGGTGAACACGGCACTCACCGGACCGGTGAACACCCTGAACGTCGCGGTGGGCGACCGGGTGGAGGCGGACCAGATCATCGCCACCATCGACGTCTCCGAACAGGAACGGGCCCTGCGTGACCAGCAGGCGCAGCAGGCGGACGCCGTCGCAGGTGCCGTCAACGGGGTGGAGCAGGCACAACAGGCCTACGACCAGTACCGGGAGGGACTGGACGAGGGACTGAATCCGGAGATCAACGGTGCACGGTCCGCACTGCGCACCGCCTCAACCGCCTACGAGGACGCCCGGCGGGAGTTCGAACGGAAGAGGAACGAGGCCGACGCCGGACGCGACGAACGCCTGATCAGCCAGGAACAGGCACTCGACGCCGCCCGGAAACAGGTCTTCTCCTCCGCGCTGAACGTGGCCCGCGCGGGAGTGGGATCCATCGCCGCCGAAACCCGCGACGCCGAGGGCGACGCAGCGACGGCCGCCGATCTCGCGACACTGGAACAGTTGCGGCGGGAACTCGCCGAGGCGAACGGGGACCAGCGGAAGACCGCGGAGATCACCGCGAAGATCGAGTCCCTCCAGGCGTC
This sequence comes from Corynebacterium pygosceleis, assembly GCF_016595275.2. GTDB lineage: Bacteria > Actinomycetota > Actinomycetes > Mycobacteriales > Mycobacteriaceae > Corynebacterium > Corynebacterium pygosceleis. The sequence goes on from NZ_JAENIQ020000001.1 coordinate 20,184, forward strand.
GATCGACGCCCGACGGCGATCGGACAGCGCCGTCCCCGAAGCCGAGATCAACGCCCACCTCGGCACCGTCGAGTCGGTGGCCGGACTCGCCGACTCGGTCCAGTCCCTCAACCGTCAACAGCAGGCCTACGAGACAGCTCTCCGCGCGGTCGACACCGACCTCGCGCAGTCCCAGCGGGCCGTCGCCGCCGCCTTCGAGCAGAAGAAGGAGGCCGCCGTCGCCCTCGAGACCGCCCACCTGAACAGCCGGCACCAACTGCAGAACCTCTCGAGCGGCGTCGAGCAGGCGCAACGCTCCGCCCAGGCCACCAGATCCGGGACCAGCCGCAGTGCGGAGGCACTGAACGCGGACATCGCATCGGGCACCCTCCGTGCACCGTTCGCCGGACTCGTCATCGCCGTGCCTGCGGAGGTCGGGAAACCGGCCACCGGTTCTGTCGCGACGATCGCGGATGACACCGGCCTCACGGTGACCACCCAGGTACCGGAGATCGACGTAGCGAAACTGAAGCCCGGCGCGAAGGCCGAGTTCACGACCCCGGCGACCGGGTCCAGGACCTACACCGGGACGGTCTCCTCCGTCTCACCGGTCGCGGCATCGGTCGAATCGGCGGCGGCCAGCGGCAGCGGGGACGCCGCCGCAGGAGCGAAGGACACGAAACCGACCTTCACCGTCGTCATCTCGGTCGACGGCCCCACGAACGGTCTCCTCATCGGCGGCTCCGCGAAGATCACCATCACCTTCGCCGAGGAGGCCGACACGATGTCGGTGTCACGGGACGCCGCCTATGACCGTGACGACGGCACGAAGGCCGTTCTCGTCGTCACCGGTGACGGCACGGTCGAGGAACGTGCCGTCACCCTCGGAACGGCCGGTGATTTCACCGTCGCCGTGACGGACGGGGACCTCGAGGAGGGCGACAGTGTCATCAACCAGGGATCGACCCACCGCTATCTCATCGGCCGGAAGGTCACCCTCGACCCCGGTGACGGGGACGAGGCGCGATGATCCACCGGCGGAAGAGAAACTCCCCCGCCGGACGACACACGGCGGACACGGAGAGCACGGGCCCGGTTCAGCCGGCGCCCTCCCCCGCCCCGGTCGACCCCCACCCGGGGTCGGGACTCCTGCTGGAGATGCGCGGGATCACCAAGACCTTCAACATCGGCACCGACCACGAACTGACGGTGATCCCGGGGTGCGACTTCACCGTGGGAAACGGTGAGTTCGTCTCCGTCGTCGGCGCATCGGGGTCCGGAAAATCGACCCTGATGAACATCATCGGGCTCCTCGACTACCCGACGACCGGCAGCTACACCTTCGGCGGGGTGGACATCCTGCGCATGCCCGGGGACAAGCTCGCCGGATACCGCAACCACAACATCGGTTTCGTGTTCCAGAACTTCAACCTGATCGGCCGGATGAGCGCGGCCCGCAACGTGGAGATGCCGATGATGTACGCCGGGGTGGGCCGCAGGGAGCGGAGCAGACGGGCGGAGGAACTCCTCGACCTCGTCGGGATGGGTGACCGGATGAGGCACAATCCGAACGAGCTCTCCGGCGGTCAGAAACAACGGGTCGCCATCGCCCGCGCGCTGGCCAACGACCCGGACCTGATCCTCGCCGACGAACCCACCGGCGCACTGGACTCGGTGACGGGTCGACTGGTCATGGACATCTTCCACGGACTGAACACCAGCGAGGGGAAGACGATCGTCCTCATCACGCACAACCCGGAGCTCGCGGAGGAGACCACCCGGATCGCCACCATGACGGACGGACGACTCGACAACGGGGTGGTGGACAGGTGAGCTACGCGGAGGCGGTACGACTGGCCCTGGGGAGTTTCCGCAGCAACAAGATGCGCTCGCTCCTGACGCTGCTGGGCGTCATCATCGGCATTTCCTCGGTGATCGCGATCCTCACCCTGGGTGCCTCACTCAAGGCGCAGATGGTCGAGGGGCTGGCGGCGGCCGGTGTCAACGACTACACAGTCAGGGTCGAGGCCCGCCCGGACGAGGGCGAGGAGAAGACGGCCCAGGCCGACGCGTTCATGTACGTTCCACCGGAGCCCGTCGCCGCGACCTCCAAGATCACCCCGGAACTCATCGACACGCTCTCCGAACGGTTCCGGGGCCGGATCAGTGGCGTGTCCGTGGGGTCGACGTCCTACAATTCCGGCGAAGCCGCCCCCTCCGACGACCCGACGACCACCCACGACGTGACCCTCAGCGCCGTCAACCCGGACTACATGGCGATGCAGAGCTCCGAGATCGGCTACGGTCGCACCCTCGCCGAGGACGATGTCACCGGTGAGCGGTCCGTCGCCGTCGTGACCCGGCCCGTCGTCGACGCCCTCTTCGCGGGGGACGCCGCCGGTGCGCTGGGGCAGACCATCGACTACACGGCCTCGGACGGGGCGACGTTCCCGCTGATGATCGTCGGCGTGCTCGCGGAGGATGAATCGGGCGGACTGCTCGCCGGTTCGTTCAAGGAGTACAGGGCCTACGCCCCCTGGACCATCGAATCCCGGCTGGACACCGACGATCCCGGACTGTGGGAACAGGTGTCGGTCCGACCGGCCCCCGGAGAGAACGGTGAGGCACTGCTCGCGGACCTGAACTCCTTCCTGGAGCTGGCCTACGCCGACGACCCGGAGTTCACGGCCAGCGCTCGGGACATGAGCAGGGACTTCGATGTCCTGAAGACGATCATCGATTCACTCAGTATCGGGCTCTCCGTCATCGCCGGTATCTCACTGCTCGTCGGCGGCATCGGCGTCATGAACATCATGCTCGTGACGGTCACCGAACGGACCCGTGAGATCGGTGTACGCAAGGCACTCGGCGCCAGGAACGCCGACATCCGCAGACAGTTCGTCATCGAGTCGATGATCATCTGCCTCGTCGGTGGTGTCATCGGTGTTCTGCTCGGCGGCGCACTCGGCATGGTCGGGGCGCACTTCCTCGGAAAGGTCGTCCTCCCACCGGTGATCGGCGTCGTCGTCGCGCTCGGCTTCTCCATGGGCATCGGCGTGTTCTTCGGCTTCTACCCTGCGGAGAAGGCGGCACGTTTGCGCCCCATCGACGCGCTGCGCTACGAGTGACCCCACGGTGACCGGTGCACCCCGGCACTCCTTGCGGGGCGCATACGGTTAGCCTATACAGGATGGGGACCACCCGACGTGGACAGTGACAACCTCAGATGAAGAACTCGCTCTCCCCCTGTGAGGGGTGAGACCTCCGGTGTCGGTACACCATGGACACCCCTCCGGAGAACACGGACAGCGCACCGACACGGTGCAGACAGAAGGAGTCACAGACAATGACAAAGGACAACTATCCCTCCTATCCCGGTGGTGACTACCACCCGGAGAACGACGACAATCCGCAGAACCCCTACGGGTCCGGCGCCCCCGGATACGGGGCACCCGGAGATCCCTACGGCTCCGCTGCGGGCTACGCGGGTGCGGCGGCGACCCCCGTCGCCGGAGGAAACCGGCTCGTGCAGGGTGACGGCAAGACCCGTGCGATGGAGAGCATCAGCTACGGTTTCCGCGCCGTGTTCGCCTCACCACTCGCCTGGATCGTCTCCGCACTGGGTGTGGGCATCCTGTCGATGCTGGCGTTCGGCGTGACCTTCGCCGCCATGTTCTCCCGGATGTCGGCCGACGGGGCGTTCGATCCGGAGACCGGCGCCACACCGGATCCGAACGACTACCAGATGAGTCCCCTCCTGATGATCTTCTTCCTGGTCATCATGGTTGTCGCCCAGGTCATGTTCGCGAATGCCGCGCTCAAGGCCGCGGACGGCAGGAAGATCACCTTCGGCGACTTCTACGGAGGCCCCAACTTCGGTAAGGCCATCGTCTTCGTCGTGATCGTCAACCTCATCGTGTCGGCACTCCCCTACCTCCTTCCGGGAGCGCTCCAGGTCATCTTGAACGCCGCGATGGTCTTCCTCGGCCCGCTCTACATGCTGATGTACCTCTACGTCCTCGACCAGGGTGCGTCGTTCGGCGATGCGGTGAAGCGCGGCTTCAAGGCGGGCACCCGCAACTACCTCTCCCTGCTCGGGTTCTCGATCGTGTGGGGAATCATCATCATCATCTCGGCGATCCCGCTGGGTCTCGGCATGATCATCACCATGCCCGCGTACATGGCGGCGCTCGCGTACGTCTACCGCCAGGCCAGCGGCGGTGTCTACCCGGAGGACTGACCCCGGTCAGCCGGAGTCCGGACGAACCGCCCCGCACCGTCTTCACGGTGCGGGGCGGTTCCCTCTTTCCGTGCCCCGGGCCGGCCCCGGGGCGTCGGGGCCTCAGGCGGGCGCGTCCGCCGGGTGCCCGGCGCGCTTCCCCCGCCTCTCCGCGGCCGTCATGCGACGGTCGGCGAGGAGATAGACCACGCTGCCCGCCACCGCGACGAGGGTGATGATCCAGAGGACCGTGGCGTACTGGACACCGGTGTCCGAGGATGCGGTCGTGGCGAAGCGGAAGAACCCGAACTTCAGGTCCATGAGCTTCGCGGTGTAGGCGATGCCGACCGGGATGGCGATGTTGATGGTCAGATTGTAGAAACCGATCGCCACCCCGGACTTCTCCGCCGGGATGGTGGAGATCGCGGTGGACACGAGCGGTGCGTAGAGCAGGGCGAACGCCGAGGCGAACAGGATGATCGACACGACCAGGACCGCGACACCCGCGGTGGTGAACACCGCGGGCAGCGCCAACGCGAGGACGATCCCGCCGAGGGCGACGGCGATGGTCTGCCGTGAGGTGAGGTACCTACCGATCCTGCCGGACAGTGCACCGACGACGATGGCTACGGCGTAGCCGGGGGCCAGCAGCATCGAGGCCTCGTCGATCTCCATTCCGTGGAGGTCAGCGGTGGCGAACGGGAACATGAAGATGTAGGCCAGCTGGACGGAGTAGACGACGAGCACGAGGACGAGCGCCCAGACGTAGCGTCTGTTGGTGAAGAACTCCGGACGGACCAGAGCTCCCTCGTGCGCACTGATGTGCCAGATGAAGCACGCCGTCCCGAGAACGACGGGAAGCATGTAGAGCCAGTTGAAGTCCTGCATGAACAACATCACCGAGGTCGCGATGACGGCGATGAGGAAGAGACCGAGCACGTCCAGGTGGCTGGACACGGCCGCCGCCGGCGGTACCCGTCTGATGAGCACCGGGATGGTGACCACCAGGACCAACGGAACCAGGAACATCGCGGTCCAGGACACGGTGGTGGCCAGGAACCCGGAACCGAGGATGCCGAAGAGCAGACCCGCCTGGAATGCTGAGGTGGAGAAGCCGAGATAGGTCTTCCGGTCCTTCGCGTCCAGGTACTTGGTCACGTAGATGACGTAGAGGGTCTCCGCCGCCGCGAGCCCGGTGGTCTGGATGATGCGTCCGACGAGAACCATCGTCCAGATGTTCTGGAAGAAGAAACCGATGAGTGAGCCCGTGACGATCAGGGCGATACCGGTGATCATCAGCGACCGGATGGAGAAGGCGTCCGCGAGCGCGGCGTAGACCACCGCACCGATACCGATGACGATACCGGCGAGGGTGGCCTGGAGACTGACGGTGGTGACGCTCAGGTCGAGGGCATCGGCGATGGGCTTCGACATGAACTTGAAGCCGTTGTCGATGATCAGGCAGAACACGAAGCTGAAGAGCAGGACCGGTACGGCCTTTCTGGGGTCGATGTCACGTCCTGCGGGAGTGGGGGTGTCCATTGTGGTGCTCCTTGTCCGCGGGGTGCCCTAGACGCCGGCGAGGGGCAGAGCGAGTTCCATCATGCGGGTGAACGCGGTCTGCCGTTCCTCGGGGGTTGTCCTGGCACCGGTGACGATGTTGTCGGAGACGGTGAACAGGCCGAGCGCGTCGGCGCCGTTGGCCGCGGCGACGGCGTAGAGGCCGGCGGTCTCCATCTCGACGGCGAGCACACCCATCCTCGCCCAACGCTCATTCGCGGTCTCGTCGGCGTGGTAGAAGATGTCGCTCGAGAGGATGTTGCCGACGTGTGTCTCGACGTCCTGTTCACGCGCCTGCTCCTGCAGCGCCGCGAGCAGCCGCCAGGAGGCGGTCGGGGCGTAGGCTCCGGGGACGTTGTACTGGGAGAGGAAGTTCGAGTCGGTCGACGCGGACTGGGCGACGACGACATCGTAGAGGTCGAGTTCCTTCTGCAGTGCACCACAGGATCCGATGCGGATGAGCTTGCGGCAGCCGAAGACGTTGATCAGCTCCCAGGAGTACAGGGAGATGGAGGGGATGCCCATCCCGGAGCCCATGACCGAGATCTCGTGGCCCCGGTAGGTGCCGGTGTAGCCGAGCATGTTGCGGACGTCGTTGAACTGGACGGCGTCCTCGAGGTAGGTCTCGGCGATGAACTTCGCGCGCAGCGGATCGCCCGGGAGCAGGATGGTCTCGGCGATGGGGGCGCCCTTGGGGTTGATGTGCGGGGTGGATTCGGTGCTCATGGCGCATCTCCTCGTCTGTGGTCGTGGGATCCGGTGACCCCGGTACTTTTCCGACCCCATTGTGACCCAGCAGACGAACATTTGTCTATGTGATCATTTTCATTTGTTCCATCCCCGATGTCCGTCGCCCGTCCCACGACCGACCCGACCCCTCGCCTACTATTGCGTCCATGAACATCTACGCCGACGACCTCGCACTGGCCCTCGAACTCGCGGACCTCGCGGACGCCCACACCCTCGACCGCTTCGAGGCCGCGAACCTCTCCGTGGAATCGAAGCCGGACATGACGCCGGTGAGCGACGCTGATCTCGCGTGCGAGAAACTGCTGCGCGAACGGCTCTCCACGGCGCGGCCCGCGGACGCCGTGCTGGGTGAGGAGTTCGGCGGTGACGCCACCCTCGAGGGTCGTCAGTGGGTGATCGACCCGATCGACGGAACGAAGAACTACGTCCGTGGGGTACCGGTGTGGGCCACGCTGATCGCCCTGCTCGTCGACGGGAAACCCGTCGTCGGCGTGGTCAGCGCCCCGGCGCTCGCCCGCCGCTGGTGGGCCGCGGAGGGACAGGGCGCCTGGCGTTCCTTCTCCGGCGGATCCCCGAAGCGCCTCGAGGTCTCCCGGGTGTCGGACATCGCCGACGCCTCGGTGTCCTTCTCCTCCCTGGACGGGTGGCGGGACCGGGAACTCCTCGACGCCTTCCTGGCACTCTCCGACGACACGTGGCGCCTGCGCGGCTTCGGGGACTTCCTCTCCTACTGTCTCCTCGCGGAGGGCGCCGTGGACATCGCCGCCGAACCCGAGGTGGAACTGTGGGATCTCGCCCCACTGTCGATCCTGGTGACCGAGGCCGGTGGCCGGTTCACCTCACTCGCGGGTGTCGACGGCCCCACCGGCGGCGACGCCCTGGCCACCAACGGACTGCTCCACGATGAGCTGCTGCGGAGGTTCACGGTCTAGGACACCGTGCCCTCCGCCAGCCCGTCCCGGCCGCTGCGGCCTCAGGGACGGGGGAACCACGGGGAGAGCAGCTCCGGGATACCCGGGATCAATCCACTGTGCAGGAGCGCGGATCCGATCAATCCGAGGAACACGGGGAGGGCGAGCAGCAGGGCGACGAAGCCCCGTCCCCCGGACGACCCTCCGCCGGAGGTGTCGGCCTTCCGGGGAACATCGACACTGATGACGGTCCGCGCCGGATCCTCCCCCGGACGGGTCGTGATCACCGTGACCGAGATGCGGCCGCCTCCGGTGCCCGGCGCGGGCCTGACCGTGACGGTCCCGTCGGGCGCGACGTCCACTCCGCCCGGGATCTCACCGTCGAGGCTGAACTCCACCCCGGCCAGGTCCGTACCGGGCTCCGGGGAGACCGTGACCGTCCCGTCCGGGTGCACCACCGGCTCACCGTAGGGCACCGGGGTGGGGGCCCGGTACCCGGTGAACGGGACGTCGACGATGTCCTGGGAACCGTCGGGATAGGTGACCAGCACGGAGACCGGTGCCGATCCGTCCCCGGTCGTGGTGACCTCGCCGGTGTCCGTGACGGCCGCACCGGGGGCGGACCCCTCGACGACCGTGAACCGCACCCCCTCGGGCCAGGAACTGGCGACGGTGATCCGTGAGGTGAAGAGGGCGGGGGCGACTGACGGGAGTCCGGTCTCCACCTGCGGGGTGAGCGTCTCCGCGTGCGTCCGCGTGCCCGGTTCGCGGACCACGAACCCGGCGACCACCGTCTGCACCCCGCCACCCGGGAAGGTGACGGTGACGGGAACCTCCACGACGCCGTCGTCGACGGCGAGCTGGGCCCGGGTCGCCGACAGGCCGACGACACCGGTGGCGTGGTCGATCACCGCACCGGCGGGTGCACCGGAGGCGAGGTCGAACCTGAGCCCGTCCACGGGTGCGGTGATCCGGTCACCGCCGCCGAGGATGAGCGGACCGGTGAACGCGTCCCGGCCTGCGGCCACGCTCGCGGCGGGATAGGTGACGCGGGATCCGGTCGCGGTCGGGACCCGCCCGGTGCCGACGGTGAAGACGACCGGCACCGTGACGCTGCCGGCGTGCACGTCGTTGAACGTGACCCGGACCGGGATCACGACCTGACCGTCCCTGTCCCCGTCCGTGAGCTGCACGGTGAGGACACCGGTGTCGGGCTCGACCGTGACGTCGCGGTCGGTGAGCGCGGTGACGTCGAGGATCCGGCCGGCACGCCACAGGTCGATGAGCTCCCCGGCCTCGGGGGCGTCGTCACCCGCGTGGCGGGGCCGGTACCTCGGGGCGAAGCGCAACGCCCCGGAGGTCGCCGTCCGGGCGTCCGCGGCCACGGACACCGGCTCGTAGAAGAACCGCACCGCCGACGCGACGGAACCACCGTGCCCGTGGTCGTGGCCGTGGTCACCGTGCCCGTGTCCGGGGTCGGTGATCGTCGTACGGAGTGTCGCCACGACAGAGGTTCCGTCGGGGTAGGTCAGGGTCACCGGGAGGTCGACCTGACGCCCCACGAACTCGTCGGGGGCGATGAAGCTCAGGATGTCCGGGTGGTTCTCCCTGCGGGTGATGTGCGGGGCGAACCCGTTCCAGGCGTCACCGGTGGGTTCGACGGACCGGATGAGCCACCGCTTCGGCCCCCAGCGGTAGTGGGAGTTCTCCCCGGCGAAGGCATCGACGCTGACGACGGTGCGGTGTCCGGCCTCGGCGGTGAGGTCCGCGGTGAGCCCGTCGGGCACGATGGCGTCGGCGTAACTCTGCGTGTGATAGGCGAGTTCACCACGGGCGGCGTCGCCGTCGGTGAACTCGACGATGATGTCGACCCTTCCGTCCTCTGGCGCACCGGTGGGTGTGTAGGTCACCACGCCGGTTGTCGGATCGATCTCCATACCGTCGGGCCCGTCGAGCAGAATGAAGGTGGACACCAGATCGCGGGCCGCCTCCGGCACGAAGATCGGCGAGGCCGTCGAGGTCTTTCCCCGTTCGACGCCGTGGAGATCACGGTAGATGACGGAGACGTCGCTGCTGGCCCGGTCGACGGTGAAGGTGGCGTCGGCGGTCGCGGTGGACCCGCCGGGCAGGTGCGCGGTGACGTTCAGGGTGAGGGTCTCCCCCGCACGGGCCACAGGATCGAGGAGGGTCACCTCACCGGAGTTCCGGTCCACGGTGAACAGGTCGGCGTTCCCCTGCCCCGGGGTGGCCTCGAACCAGGTGCCGTGGACGGTGGGTCGTTGCGTCCCGGCGGCGCTGTTGACGAAGGAGGGCAGGACCGCGTTCTCGTTGGTCACGTGCTCGTCCTCCAGACCGATGTGGACGCGACGCTCCGGGTAGGCGAACGTCAGTTTGTCCAGGTGGGCGTCCCGCGTGAAGTGAACGACCGCCACCCTGCTGGAGCCGTCGCGGTAGGTCACCCGCACCGGCACATCGGCCTCTCCGATGTCTGCGGCGAGGGTCGTGGTGACCCGGCCGGTCCGGGGGTCGACCGAGGCGTCGGGGGTCGCCTCCGGGTCAGCGAGTTCATAGGTCGGTTCAGGTGCGGGCGCACCGTGCGGTGCGCTGGACCGCACCACATGCGTCGGCCAACCCCCGGTGACCGGGGAGGAACCGGTGATGTCGGTGATCCAGTCGTAGACCGTCACATAGGACCGTGCCATCGACGTCGTGGTCACGTGAACGTTCTGGGTGTGCCGGGACCCGTCACCGAACACCGCGGTGACCTCGATGTCCCGGGAATCATCCGCGCCCATGATCCCGTCGTCGATGGTGATCGCACCGGAATCGTCGATGCTGACGCCCTGCTCCGGGTTGACGAGTTCGAAGGACACCGGATCGACACGGAGGAAGGCGGTCTCCGGCTCAACGGTGATCGGCCCCACGGCGAGGAGATCCGCGGCGTTGTAGTGGATGTGGTCCCCCGCGAGGCTCACCACCTCGACGTTCAACGGCGCACTCGTCGTCCCCCCGTCCGGGAAGCTCACCTCGACGAGGGTCCGGACACCACGGGCAGGGGCGTCGTCGGGCACCTCGGCGGTGACCACACCGGTCCCGGGATCCACGCTCAGCCAGTCGGGGGCACCGGCGGACAGCCGGTACGTCGCCGCCACCGGACCCGCACTCCCCCTGGGGTGCGGGGTGACATACGGGCTGAAGGTGCGGGTTTCACCGCGCGCGACACGGAGAGGCCCGTAGTCGACGGTCGGGGTCAGGACACTGCTGTCACTCACCCGCACGACCCACGCGACGTCACCGCCGGTGCCGTCGGCACGCCTGATGCGCGCCGTCGCCGCGAACGTCTTCCCCGCGTCGGTGGATTCCGGGGTGAACACCATCCCGTCACCCGTGAGGGTGAACCTCCCGGACGCGTCGTCGACGAGAGTGACGTCGCCCGCCGGGATTCCACCGCCGAGATCCCATGCGCTGGCGGTGCCGGACGGGACCGTCTCGTAGTTGTCGGCGGGCAGTTCATAGTCGATCGGATTGTCCACGATGTGCACGGTCTGGGTGGTGGTGAGCTGCTGCCGTGCCCCCTCGGCGTCGACGATCTCCACCGCGACGTCCACCGTGAAGCTCGTCCCCGTCGGGGCGTCGGCGTCGACGTGGACCGCCCGATCACAGTTGGCGTACCCGAAGCCCTCCTCGAGATGCACACCCGCAGGCAGGGAGTCAGGTGCGGTAATCGTGCAGGTGGAACCACCGACGCCGGTGAACTGCGGGAAACGCTCGACCGTCCCCCCGAAGTCCGCGTCGGTGAACAGCAGATCACGCAGCGTCAGGTCCCGGTCCGAGCCGGGGGTGAGGTAGACGTCCCGCATGCTGTAGCTGCCCTGCGGGCCCGCCGCGAGGACCGCATCGACGAAAGCCCCGGAATCCAGGGTGGTGAACACCGCGACATTCCGGTCCGTGGAACCGTCCACATAGGTGACGGTCACCGGAACCTTCAGGATCTCCGCCTCCACGACTGCCGACCGGGGGACGGACACCGTGCCGTCCCCCGCGATCGATGCGCCCTCGGGCGCGTCCTCCCCCAGGGTGAAGCTGATGTCACCCGGCCCGGTACCGTACTCCCGGTCGTCGTCGGTGACGATCACGGGGGAACTGACCGTCCCGTCACCCGGCTTCACGTCGAGGATGTTGTCGTAGTGGTTGGCGTGCCGGCCGTTGTAGGGGCGGGTGACCAACCAGACCGGTGCGGACACGGGGTCGTGGTCACCGACGACGGGGGTCGCCGTGACGTCGATCCGGATCCGCTGCCCACCGACCGGTGGCGAGGTGAAGCGGATCACCTGTTCCCCGGAATCGTCCGCGACGATCTCCGCGTCGACGTCGTCCGAACCGACGGTGAACACGTAGCCCGTCGCGTCGACGGGCTCGGTGCCGTGCAGGATTTCGGGCAGACGAACGGACACCTCCCGACCGGGCAGAACTCTTCCGTCGCCGACCGGTGCCAGGTGATGGTCCCCGATGCCACCTCCCGCAGAGGGGGTGACATGAATCGTGAAATCGACCGGGACGGCACCGGACGGCAGACCGACCGACACCTGAACGCGGTACTCACCGGGAGCGACACCGGCACCGGGTACGGCGAGGACCGAACCGTCGGCGACCGTGACCCAGTCCGGACCGTCCGTGACGGCGAGGTCCGTGCGGCCGCCCCCGGGAATCGTCCAGCCGTTCTTCTCGTAGCGGACGGGAATCACCGAGCGGGCTCCCGCCGGTACCGGGGTGTCCGGGATGACCGGGGTGATGTCGGCACCGGTTCCGACGTGCCAGACGGCGACATCATCGGTGGTGCTGCCGTCCCGGTAGCTGATCGTCACCGGAAGTTCGAGGGTGCGCCCGTAGACGTCCGGGGTGACCACGAGTTCGACCTTTTCATCCCGGATACGGGCCCAGGTCGGGGTGTCGACCCCCGCGCGCGGCAGGATGGAGGCGATGAGCTGTCCCGCCTCGTAGTCGTTGCTCCGCCCGTACTCCAGTTCGACGGGGGCCGTCTCCGTGAGCACGTTGTCCACCGTGACCGGGACGAGAGTGTAGCCCGCGTGGTCGGCCATCGTTCCGACGGCGGTCTCCACCCGGACGATCCGGGTCGAGCCGTCGACGAAGGTGACCTCCACATCCACCGGCTCGTTCGGACCGACAGCACTCCCCTCCTCCGCCTCATAGACCACGTTGCCGGTGTCGATGTTGACGGACAGTCCCGGGACGTCATCGACCAGCCGGAAGGTCATCAGCTCCCAGGTGCTGACGGGGAGCCCGGTGGTGGCGTCGTAGACGTCCGGGAAGGACTCGGCGACGGTACCGGGCGTCCCGGTGATCACCGGATAGGAGATCACGATCGTGGAGAAGTCACGGTCGTGTACCTCTGTCTCCTCCGGGACTTCCGCTGCCGTCGCAACCTGTGGGGCGGTGATCGGGGCGGCGACAAGAGGGGTGACCAGTGCCACGGATGCGACAGCGGCGATGTAGGCGACCCGGGTGGAGCGGCTCGCCCGGATTCTGCGGAGCAGTGGTGATGTGCGCATGAAGTTGTCCTGTTCCTCGGTGGTGGTGACCGCGACCACCGCGTCGCACTCCCCGCTGAGGTTGGCTGCGGAAAGAGGTGAGGCGGATACGGCGGCGGCTCGAAGCTATCAGTTTTCCGGCACTCGATCCGGGCACATTTCAGCCGAATCAGGACCTGTGACAGGTCCGTGAACAGCATAAATCTCTAATGAACTGGACATTCATTATCATTAGCCGTCGCAAAAACTGAGACCGACACCATTCTCGGACGGGATGGTTTCACCCCTTATTGGGGTTGTTTTTCACCAGGTGTCCGGCGGATGGCGGGCACGAAAAAACCGGCCCCTCACGGGACCGGCATCAGTCGGACGGTCGGAACGACCTCAGTGGCTTCGGGCAACCGCGAACGGACCACCCTCCGGAGGAAGCACGAAACCCGCACCCTCCGCTCCCCTGGCATCGAGGTTGTCGGTGATCGCGTCGATCGTCGGGCTCGCGGTCGGCATGAAGAACGGGCCCTGGAGCGGGCTCCGGCAGGACAGGTTGTGGTCCGGGATCACACCACCGGAGACGACACCGACGAGACGGTCACCCGCCATCAGCGGGGCACCCGAGTCACCGCGCATCGCGCACACCTGCGAGAAGTTCACGCGCTTCTCACTGATCCACGAGGTACCGCAGGTGTGACCGGTCGCGACGCCCTGCTTGCACAGCGTCTCACCGTTGACCGGCGAACCACCCACGGAATTCACGGTGACACCGTTGTAACTGCGGGTGAGTGCCGCCCGGTCGTTGAACTCGATGACCGAGTAGTCGTAGTTCCTGCTCGACGCGACGACCTTACCCGCCGGACCGATCCGCCAGGAATCGGCCGAAATGACCATCTCGCCCGGTATACCGCAGTGACCGGCGGTGATACCCACCGCACGACCCTCCGCGTCATAACCGGCGACACCGAGCGTGCACAGGGTCTTCGGACCGATGAACACCGGAGTGCCGGGGCCGAAGAGAGACTTGCCCTCACGCTGCGCGGCGAAGGACTCGTCCGGGATGTCCGGCCCGTCGAACCAGCTACCCGTCACACGGTTGAGCACCGGCCCCGGCCGACCGGCCATGAGCTGCGAGAGAACATCGGAACGCCAGTGGTAGTTCGGCCCACGACGGGACGCGTCGAAGGTGTCGACGACCTCACCCGTGGTGGCGACGGTCCCCGACGGCTGAACCGGATCCGCGTACGCCGCGGTCGCCGGCGAAGCCGATGCACCCGTTCCGGACACCGGCGCGACTGCGGCGGCGGCCTCAATGACGTTGTCGGGGATGATCTGACCGAACCCACTGCCGATGGCCGCCTCGTTGAGGCGCTGCGCGGTCTCCGCGGCACCGATCCCGGTGCCCGCCCGGAGCGCACCATCGAAAGCCCGGTCGATGTCGGACTGGATCTGCCCCACCACCGAAGTGACCCGCCCGTTGAACTCCGCAGCCGGGTCCGTCTCCGCGGCGGACGCCTGCGGCGCCCCCACGAAAAGACCTATCCCGATGACGGTGACAGGAAGGACACGGCGGAGTTTGACCAGGTTGGGCATGAAGACGCTGACTGCTTTCACAAGAACGGGAGTGGGCTCCCCGGACCATGACGAAGAAGACCCGGAGACGATTCGGCAACAGGTCCATACTGCCACAGATTTCCCCGTTTCCCGGACCACCGACACAGGCGCACCCACTATCCGGCGCCCTCCGGCCAGACTTGTGTCAGATGACGCACGTAACAGCCGCAGGAAACAGCGTTACCTGAATTTACCCTGGGGATTTCCGGACAGTTTCAGCTTCCCCGACTACCCGCACTCAGTCCGCCGCCCGCGCCCACGCCGTGGAGAAGAAGCCGACCGCGACAACCAGGGACACGGCCACCACGATGAGACCGGCGACGACATGATCGGTCCACCGCGGGACGGACAGGCCCGCATCCGCGGCATCGATCCCCACGGAGAACGCCGCCGCCAGATAACCCAGCGCCGCGAGGAACACCCCGGTCGAGGCGACCGCCGTCCACGCCAGGACACCGGCACCCCTCCACGCAGCCCGCACCGCCAACACGATGAGGACCACCGGTGCCACGAAGAGCACCGGACCACCGAGCACGGTCGCGGAAAGAAGGAGGACGACGACACCGGCCCACACAGCGCAGGCCGACAACACCCCCAACTCTCCCCGCAGGACAGCTCCGACACCGGCGAGCGGCGAACGTCTGACGGTCATGGACAGCTCCTCGAATCCCGGGTGGACGGTATTTTGCTGGCAGCACACCATCTTTCATCGGGTGCGTCAAGGGGTCTGGGCCACCAGGCGCCCCTGTCGCCGCCCCCCCGAAAGCGGCGACATCGATCTCACGCGTCGTAGTCCACCCGCCTCGTAGGTTTCCGGAGCTTCCGCCGACGCCGTCGCCACGCGAACGCTTCGATCAGCTCACTGAGGCCGGTCGGACGTTGATGGATCTGCACGTCAACTACGAGGACGTCGATCCCTATCCGGTAAATGTGCAGGTGAAGAAGTCCGCTGATCCCGACGACCGGGAGACGTGGCGGGTGACCAAGATGAAGTGGGCGAAGAAGAAGGATCCCGAGACGGGCAAGAACGTCAACGACACGACCACGATCATCTACAGCCCGAAGGTCACCGTCTCGGGTATCTCGGAGGAGGCGGAGCGCTATCTCCTCGGTTCCCGCTCCGCGCTCGGGTGGATCATCGACCGCTACCAGGTGAAGAAGGACAAGGCCTCCGGCATCGTGAACGATCCGAACGACTGGTGCGATGAGGTCGCCAATCCGCGCTACATCGTGGATCTGATCGCCAAGGTCACCCGAGTCGCGGTGGAGACCGTGAGAATCACCGATTCACTGCGCTGACGGACCGCGAAAAACCGGACCTGCGGGGCCACTCTCGCGGATCCGGGCCCCGGTTTCGTGACGGGCGGCGCACCCTCCGCAATCCCAGCCCTGAGGAGGCGAACCTCACGATCCCTGTTCCACTCGCCTCGGGCGAGAGATTCTCCTCACTTTTCAGGCCCAAACTCCCCGAATGGATACGTGTTCCACTCGTAATAAGCTGCGACTTTCATTCAGGTCCCCGATGGCGGTCCTGAATGGAACCGGTTTATTTCCGGTCCGAATGTGTAGCGTGGGATGTAACGCTGACATCTTGCCCCACGGGGCCACCAACAGTGATGCCCGTATCCGGCGGTCAGGTCCCACACACCATGCATCCCGATGGGGTGCGGCAGGATCTGACTGCGGCCCTTTTCCACAGAGAACGGACCTTCCCATGTCACCGACAACAGAACCACATTCCTCCGGTTCGGGACGCCATGCGGCGCCGAACACCACGAAGCTGCCTGTTCCTGCGGCGGATTTCGACGAGCGCGTGGCCCCGTGGCGCAACCGCAACGTCGTCATCTGCGTCATCGTTACCACGATCCTCGCCCTGGTACTTCTGAACTGCGGTGACATTCTCGTGGCGATCATCGGTGAGCTCTTCGGTGGTCTCGCATCCCTGACTCCGGCCTCACCGATCAGCATCGGGTCGACCATCGGACGCATCGTGGCCGTTCTCCTGTGTGTTCTGCTGCTCACGAAACTGTTCCGGTTGACGTTGCCCGATCTCGGCATGGTCCGGGAGAACCGCTTCGGCACCTGGCTCACCGGCGCCGGTTTCGGTTTCGCCGCCGTGACCGTCGTGTATCTGCTCAACGTCATCTTCGGGGCTCTCGACGTCTCCTTCACCCTGAAGGCGAGCGAACTGTGGGTGCTGCTGCTCGCGGCCGTTTTCTTCGCGTTCCAGGGTTTCTTCGAGGAACTGCTCTTCCGTTTCTTCATCATCCCCGCCTACGCGGCACGGATCACCGTGGCGGGAGCCATCGGCCTGTCGTCGATCCTGTTCGCCTTCATCCACATCAACAACCCGAACCTGACCGTCTTCGGCATGGTGAACCTGGTGCTCTACGGCGTCGTCTTCGGCACGATGTACTGGCGCACGGGTAACGCCTGGTTCGTCGCCGGTTGGCACAGTGGGTGGAACTTCGTGCTCTCGATGCTCTACGGCTCGCACGTTTCGGGCAACGCACTGCCGGGCTCCGTCCTGTCCTCGGCACCGAGCGGCAGTGAACTGCTCAACGGCGGGGAGTTCGGTCTGGAGGGCTCCGTGCTCTCCACCCTTCTCGGCATCGCGATCATCGCGTGGTGCGTCAAGACGAAACCGGCGTCGGACACCGGCCTGTTCACCCGCCGAACCAGGTCCGTGTCCACGGAGAGACGGGTCAACTGACCCCACTCCCCGCACCTGATCGTCAACCCAGGAAGCGATCCGGAAGATGAACGCCATCTCCGGATCGCTTTTGTGGTTTTGTCCCGTGTGATTCTCCGGGGTCCTGTACCGCCTCACAACCAACCTCCCTGCCGCGTGCTCTGGATCTCCGAAACATATGACCGAATCCGGACAGACAGCATCAACCTCCACTCAAGCCCCCCCTGGAGCCTGCATCTTCCTTCCATTCGGATGGATCCCATCCCGACCGAAACGTGTCGCTGGCGAATCCCGTTACCTTCCACACGGATTTACCGACGTCGGTTTCCGAAAAAACGTGGTCCGGGCCCCTCGGGCGCATACGAACTGATCGATTAGCAGTGGACGACCGGCGCCACCACCTCCGGGTGCCACGTCCGAAACGGATGGGAACACAAGTATCTCCGAAGACCGCCGCACTGCAGGTACCAGTATGGATGATCTGAGCGGTCGGGACACCAGATGAAAGCGGGGAATGGACCGCAACCCACTCCCCTGTGATCATGCGACGCGACAGAATTTGGATCACATCGACAGAATGCGACGTAGCCGGACCATGAGGAAACCGTTGGCTACTGGTGGACAGTCGCCGTGCGGGCGAATGGTGTTTCCCCTTGTTGTGAACCAGTTCGCTTCCACGTCTGAGCGCGCGAACAAGACGGATCACACTTCAGTTTTGAACCCTCATGTCGAATTTCCGTCACGGGAAATACACCCTGTGGAACCCCGGCCCGCAAAGTGAGCGGGCGTCGCGGGCTCTCCGCCGCAATCGGGGAGTCATCCGACCGAAAGTTCGTTCCTCGTGGCAGTCACGTGATCCGTACGGCGACGTGATACGCGGAGGGAGGCGTCCTCCACCTGTTGTCTGAACAGATGGGGAACGCCTCCCCCTGACTCTCTCACATGGTCACTGCTACATCCGACGCTTCATTCCCATCAGAAGGATTCCGCCGAGGAGAACAGCCAGTATCCCCGCGAGCACAAGCCCGAGAACATTAGCCCCGGTTCGAGCCAGGGATTCATCTCGGTCCTGTCCCTGGGACTGGCTCTCCTCGCCACCAGCCGCCTCAGTTGTCTGTCCACCGGGAGACTGACCTTCACCTTCGACAATCGGAGAGCCGTGAGCGCTCGCCCCCGAAGATCCGGATTCGATCGACTGCCCGGCGTTCCCCTGCGCGGATCCCGATCCGATGAACGGGATGAGAGCGGACACGATTCCGAGACCGCCTGAACTTCCGGTCCCCGGGACCGGAGTTTGAGTTGTCGATGTAGTCGAGGTACTGCCCGTGCTCGGCTCCGCACTCGACGTCGGCGCCCCACTGCTCGTCGGCTCCGCACTCGACGTCGGAGACCCACTACTCGTCGGCTCCGCACTCGACGTCGGAGACCCACTACTCGTCGGCTCCGCACTCGACGTCGGAGACCCACTGCTCGTCGGCTCCGCACTCGACGTCGGCGACCCACTGCTCGTCGGCTCCGCACTCGTCGTCGGCGACCCACTCGTCGTCGGGTCAACCACCGCCGCAGGCGTACGGACAAACAACGGATCAGATGCGGTGATTTCTTCCCCTGTGACAGCGTCTGTTCCCTTCACCTCAACCGTGAACTCATTCACGGTCTCGGCCGGAAGGACGGGGATCGGAATCTCCTCGACGGTGACTGTCTGACCCGGCTGCAGTTGGATCGCGGGCAGTTCGGAACGGTCACTGAGAACGACGTTCCCGTTCTCGGTGAGGCGGAGGATCATTCCCTCACCGGAGGGAACCGTACGGATCTCGCCGTCGATCCTGTAGGTGCCGCCCTCGAGTTCAAGCGTGTTCCCCTCAGTCCCGGAGACGGTGATCCGCACGGCCCCCAGGGGCGCCGTGCCGTTGTTCGTCACGGTGACGGTCGCGGTCGTTGATCCGTCGTTGGGGATCTCCACTGCGGTGTCGGCACTCTGTCCGTCGCCGACGCCGTCCGTCTCACCGGTGGCCTCCCCGATGAAGATCCGGGTGTCGAGCTCCGGTGCACTCTGTCGTTTGATCACGGCATGGAAGGAATCCTCTGCGGTCACAGTCTGTCCGGATTCAGCTCCGGTGGCGGTGACTGTCACGGTGTCGGAGTGCAGATGTTCGGCGTCGAGAATTCCGGTGGTGTCCGGAGTGATCTCGGCACGGCAGACCAGTGCCTCTCCCGCAGGAATGACCACCGGCCGGTCCCCGTCCCTGACCTGACCGTTGTTCTCGGTACGCACCCAGGTGAGGTTTGCCGTACCGAAATCAGGCATGACACCGTCGGGAGAGATCGCGCACCTCGCCTCATCGATTCTGTCGTTTTCCGCGACGTCATCGAGGGTGATCGCACCGAGGGATTCTCCACCGGTGTTGATCACGGCGACGGTGATCTCGTAGGGGCCTTCCGCCTGCCAGGTGGCCGGCGCATCCGGATCGTCCGCGTCTCCGGCCGGGGCATCTGCACCGGGGCGGATCTCATCCCAGTCTCCTGTGAACTTCTCCACCCGCATGGTCGGAGTGGTCGTCATGAACAACGGATCGCTGGCTGTCAGAACCCCATCGTCGCCGGTGCCGTCGACCGGGGTACCCGTGACGGTGATCTCCGTGGCGCTGACCGCACCGACACCGGTACGGGTCAGTTCTCCGGTGAGAGTTTGTCCGGGGAGCAGAACCAGATCGTCGGGCATGACGAACCGGTTGTCGTCTCCGCGCCGTACCTCGAAGGGGTCCCCGGAGTTGTAGAGGTCCCCTTCGCCGGTCACGGTGAAGGTCGCGGTGTCGGCGAGCTCGGAACGGTTGTCTCCGGCGGGTATGTCTCCGAAGTCGATCGTCCGGTCTGTGAGCACGATGCCCGTGACCGGCGCACCGTTGGAGTTCACGGTGACGGTGACTGGAACGCTTCCGTCCTCGGCGGAGGGCGTGACCTTGACTGCCTGATCGGTGTTCTGCCCGTCACCTGAGCCGTCCGTGGAATCGATCGGTGCTCCGATGAATTCCTTGACGGTGAGTTCGGTGTTGCACAGTTCATCCGTCACGGACTTCTCCGAGAGATCGACGTCACTTCCGGCGGAACGCAGGTGCACCGTATTCGTCAGAGCTTCACAGGCACCGGCCGCGATCGCGGGATGGTCGTTCCAGACGACCGTCTCGACGACGTTCTTTCCCTTTTCCCAGGTGTAGTCGAAGGTGTTGCCCGTGATCTCGTCGACGACCGTGACATCCCGGTTGAAACTGTGTTCCTCACCTTGAACGTCGAGCGAGCCTTCGGTGATCATTCGCCCGTCGGGGCGTGTGACGTTCCAATTCAACTTGTCCTTCAGGTCACCGGTGTAGCCTTCCGGAACCGGGCAGGTGAAGTTGAAGGACTCTGTCTGTCCTGAGGGGATGGTCCGCTCGAGGGGGTCGACGTCACAGGAACCGAACTTCTCGGAACTGACACCGACCTTCACCTTGCGTGGGTTGAAGCCCGAATCGACGTCATTGGTGTTTCGCACCTCGAGCTGTCCCTCATAGACGGTGTCACTCTGTTCCGGTTCGGTCGCCGAGGTTTCCAGTTCGTAGGTGAGAACGGGCTGACGTGCCCCCGTTTCATCCGGGTCACGGAGTTCCGTGGACACGGTCCGCTTCTCCAGGTTCCATCCGTACACGCGGTCAAACGATGCCGACACACCCACCGACGCTTCTGCGGGCTGTCCTGAGCAGACCTCGACATCGGCGGCGGCGGACATCTCGTGTTCGGCGACCCCCTCGAAGATGGTCGCGGTGTTCGTGTAGGTTGCGCAGGTCCCGGGTTCGGTCGGAGCGACGAGCTCAGCTGTGTAGGATTCTGCGACCGTGTGATCGGGTTGCGCTCTGACTTCGTCGTAACTGAACGTTCCGCCGAGTTCCTCCGTCGTGGCGACGGGTTCTTCTTCCCCGGCCGCGGTGAGGACGTCCTTCACGGTCGCGGTCGGGTTGATGTCCCGGCTCTCGTCGTGCCTGGTCTCTGTTTTGAGCGGATCGAGCGCCACATCGGCGGCGGCCGATCGGCGTGTGGTGACGCGAAGTCCGAGATCCAGCTGTTCCAGGCCTTCCCTGATACCGACTTCAGTCGTCTTTCCGTCGGTGAGTGCATCGATGCTCTCTCCGGTGCAGGTGACCTCGACGGTCCTGATCCCGGGGTCCTCTCCCTGGGATTCGGGCACAGTCACCGTTGTTTCGCCCAGGGTGCACGTATCACGGTGCCCCCCGGTCAATTCCAGTCCCACCTCTTCTTCTCGGATCGAGGTGTTGGTGAGAGTGACGGTTCCGGTGAACTCGGTTTCCGTGGGAGTCAGGACACTCCCGTCCGCACGAAGCCGTACGGTGAATTCGGGATTGACGGTTTCACCGGTTTCCGCCCGGAGTTGTGCGGTGGAGGTCTCCTTTTCGACCGTCCAGTTGTAGGTGTTCCGGTAGCTGCCGGTCAGTGTCGCCCCGAAGTTGGCGGACACGGTTCCCGCCGGATGCACACCGGCATCGACATTCTCGATGTCCCCGATGCGTTTCACCGTGAACTGGGGGGTCACCGCGGTGGCGGTCGGATTGCCGGCTTCGGATCCCGCATCGGCGACACCCGCCTGCCCGATGTCCTCACCGGTGGTGTTCACCTGTGGTGACAGGACAAAACCGTCGGGTGCGGTGAAACGAACCCGGTAGGTTCCCGGCGTCACATCATTGAACCGGTAGGTGCCATCTGTTGTGGTCGTCTCCTTGACGGGGACGTCGTTGTCGTCGAGCAGCTCGATGGTGACCGTCTCATTGAGCACGGGACCATCGTTGTCCTCGCCGTCGAAGTGTCCGTCAGCGTCGGAATCGTCGAAGATCGTCCCCGAGATGCTCGGCAACGCCACATACTGCACTCGGGCGAAACTGGGGCCGAGAATTCCCAGATCATTCTGTTTGGCGTCAACGGCCCGGGAGGCCACCCTGTTCACCGCGAGGTCCGTGGGTGTGAGGGGCTCCCCATCATTGTTCTTTGCGGGAAGGTCCATCGTGTAGCGGATGGTGTACGTCTTTGTCAGATCGTCCTTGATGTCGATCCGGAGAGCGCGGACAGCTGAGAAGGGACTTTCGCTGTTGGCCGCCCTCAGTTCCTCCGCGGTCTTCCACTGATTCTTGGAGTTGAAGGTCGAGCATTCCGGGGTCGGGAATGCGGCGCCCGCGCCGGACATCTCCGGGCGGCACGGATTGCCGTGCTCCGAGTAGAGCACCGTGGCCTGCATGGGCCTGGTGATGAACTTCTTGGTCTGCTTGTCGTAGACCTCGATGTCGGGGAGCTGCACGGGACCGTTGAGTACCGGAGCCATGCTGTTGTTGCGTCCCTCCTCAAGGCCGTCGGCCTCACCACCGATATCCGTGACGTCCGGTGGGTTCTGCCCGTTCGCGGGCAGCAGGTCGTAGAGCACTGCGCTGGCGAGTGGAATGGTGCCTCCGGAACCGTAGTCGATCTCGAAGGTCACCTGGTCCTCTGAGTTCGATGTGGTGGGGAATCCCGCGGGCTGCGATCCCGCACGGTACGTCGTGCGGGATTCTCCGGGCAGGTCACCGAGGGCGTACTTGTCGAGGACCTGCTCGGAGAATCCGCCAATCGTGAACGACGCCTGCTTTCTGCCGAATCTCGGGACATTCGGATCACAGGTGTCGGAGTCCTCGAATGCGCAGTACGGTGCGGTGCTCTCGTTCCTGTCGACCCGCACATCGGGATTCACCGTACCGATCCAGCCGATGACGCCGGAGTTCTGGGCCGTGTGGTCACCATTGTTGTAGACACCAGCCGGAGCGTCGGTCCGCTTCATGGGGGCACTGAAGGTGCACTGCGTGAATGACGTTGTCATCCACTGCTCCTCCCCGTTGTTCTTCTCCGCCGGCCAGGTCAGCTTCCAGAGCGTTCCTCCGTTCGGGGTTTTCACGGATGTCGCCTCGATCTTGTCGAGGTCTATGGAACAGCGGCTGTCCTCGGTTTCCAACTTCTCGGGATGCCACTCGACGCCGGGCGGGAATGACAGGAGAACCAGGGGCTCAAAAGGCTGTCCGGCCTGGCCGTCGTCACCGATCCTCAGGTTGACGGAGGTGCTCTGGTTGAAGGCCGACGGTTTGGTGGTCAGGGTGAGCCTGGGGCGGGCTTTGACGGCACCGATCGGTGCCGTGGCGGAGGATCTCCCACGTTCTGTGCCGTTGATTCTGATCACGGCGTCATTCGCGGTGTCCCAGTATTCACCCGCCTTCTCTCCCACCGGGGCACTACCGGTGTCAAGCTTTGTGACCACGCGAATGTTCACGGTGTTCGGCCCGGGGAGCTCCGGGTAGTCGATGCGTACGCTCTTGGCGTTCATTCCCTCCGGGACCGGGACATACCGCTTGTCTTCACTGTCGCCGCTGATCGATCTGAGGAGTACCTCGCCACCCTTGTCATCGATGTAGGTGACATTCACCTTCGGTTGCACCATCCGTGCGTTGCCCGGGTCACGTCCGTCGAAGACCGGATCGAGAACAATGTACTGGATCGTCTCGAATGACTCGGTGTAGCTCGTGGCTGGACCACCGTTCCGGCAGGACCTGGTCGTCCCCTCCCAGTTCCTGCAGGACTGGGGACGGAGGGTGTCGGTGACGACCACGTTCGCACCGGGGGCTCCGGTTTCGGCCTGGAGCAGCCACGTGATCGTCTGTCCCGTGTTGAAGTAACCCGGCGCCGGGGCGGTCTCGAGTGTCTTGGTGATTCCCCCCTGTCCTTCATCTTCGACGACAGTGACGGTGACGGCAGCCGGGCCGCCGATCCGGACTCCGTCGACGGTCGCGGGACGGCCGTCGAGGGTGCGTAGATCCGTCCCGGAGAAACCGACGGAGTTGGTGAGTTGTGTGCCGGTCGTCGCGGTGTCCGCGACACGGGCCTCATACCTCACGGTCGCTCTCATCTGCCCCCCGGAAACCGCTGCATCGAGTTTCCGGTCCACGTCGACGGAGACGGAATTCGGGGAAGTGCTGATGTGGGAGGCGCTGATTCGGCCACCGCACACGGATTCACCATTCTCGCAGACGGTGTTGACGAGCCGGACGAACTCGAGGCCTTCCGGCAGGGTGTCGACGATGGTTCCGGTGAGTCCCGTCGTACCGGTCTGGACCCGACGCTCGTAATCGAACTCGAAAAGGAGGACCTGGCCGGGGAGCACGGTCGGGGAACCTATGACACGCTTTTTGAACCCGGTTAAAGGTGCACCCTCCACGTGGGCGGGTGCCACTCCCGATGCTTCGTCCGCACCGAGTTTCGCGGTGAACCCCATGGAATAGTCCCCGGGGACCCACACGGGATCCTTGGTCGCCGCGTATCTCAGGTCGAAGGCGTAGGCGCTTCCCCGCGCGAGTTGGTCGAAGACGATGACGGGGTTCGGCGTGTCCGCCCTTTCCAGACGGATGAGACCGTTGCTGCTGTCCTCGAGAACCGCCCCTTCGGGGATCTGCGGAAGAGACAACTGGATGCGCAGACCGTCACAGGATTCACCCGAATTGCAGTTCACGGACACGGGCCAGGTGAGGGACTGGGCCGTCTTCACGGTTCCGGCCGAACCGAATCTTATGGTGGCACCGGAGACCTTCACCCTGTCTCCGTCCCCCTCCGCGGCAACGGCGTTCGGCACTCCCCCGAGTAGAACGGTGGTCACCATGAGCAGAAGGGTGCCCAACAGTGCACCCAGACACCGCAACCTCTCATTGAAATTATATTTTTCATTCATGAAAATCTCATCTTCCACCCTATAGCAAACCTGAATAGGGTCAGAGTACAGAAAATGTCCATACGGCGAAAAATCAGCCATATATATCAGACTTAAGAACTTTCAGTTAACCAATTAGGTATTATCATTTGGAGTCGGTGCGACAGTCCCAAACCCGACGATCAGTGCTGACGCCCCCACCCCAGGTGGTACCGGAGATCAACCCGACCCCACACCCCTCCCCGCACCCACAACCCGAACCGTGTGAGGCGAAACGGCATCCGGTCAGCATCTCACTTCGCCGGGCACGGGGACGGCCGGTCAAGCGGGACCGATACGCTTGATCCCATGAGTGACTATTTCGGGCAGACCGACTACGCGATCCGGATGGACTGGGGTCCGGAGGGTGCGCGGAGGTGTGCCGCGGACGTGAACATCATCGTGGACGTGCTGAGCTTCTCGACGTCCGTGACGGTCGCCGCGGAGCGGGGAATGGCCGTGTACCCCTGCCGGTGGAGGGATGACCGGGCTGAGGAGTTCGCCGCGGACCGTGGTGCGACGCTCGCGGTCGGTCGACTCGAGGCCGGAACGGCGCCGGGTGTCCGGGGGATCTCACTGTCCCCGGCCGGGCTGCTCACCGCCACCCGGGTCCCGCGGATCGTGCTCCCCTCCCCCAACGGTTCGACGATCTCGGCGATCCTGGCGGAACACGGCGCCGAGGTCGTCGCCGGCTGTCTGCGGAACGCCACGGCGGTCGGCCGGTGGGCGGCGCGGCAGGTGGATGCGGGACGGAGTGTCGCGGTCATCGCAGCCGGGGAACGGTGGCGCGGGGACGGGTCCCTGCGGCCGGCGCTGGAGGATCATCTCGGTGCCGGGGCGATCCTCGGTGCGCTGGTCACGCCACGCCACATCGGGGTGTGCAGCCCGGAGGCACTCGCGGCGGCCGGTCTGTTCGCCGGGTCGCAGGAGTATCTCGCCTCACTTCTGGCCGACTGCGTCGGCGGTCGCGAACTCACCGCCATGGGTTTCGC
Organism: Corynebacterium pygosceleis; assembly: GCF_016595275.2. GTDB lineage: Bacteria > Actinomycetota > Actinomycetes > Mycobacteriales > Mycobacteriaceae > Corynebacterium > Corynebacterium pygosceleis. The sequence goes on from NZ_JAENIQ020000001.1 coordinate 46,242, forward strand.
GGAGGATGTCACCGTCGCCGCGGACCTCGACGCCTCCGCTGTCGTCCCGGTCCTCGCCGACGGGGCGTTCAGTTCGCTCCGGGTTGTCTGACGGCGGCCGATTCCAGCACCGGACCGCAGCCCCGGATGACCGCACCGACTCCGGTGAAGGCGAGGACGACGGCGATCACGGAGACGGGCAGGAAACCGATCAGGCCGGACAGCGCCATGCCGCCTCCCGCCGAGATGACCATCACGAGCGCCGCGAGGGTGCTGAACACGGTGAAGTCGGTTCCCGCAGATTCGTAGCGGGTGAGGTCCATCGCCACGGTGTACACCACGGTCATCGTGGCGGCCACGCCTCCGTAGAGGATCCCGATGATGAGGGTCGCGGCCCACGTGCCGGTCATTCCCGATGCGAGAAGGACCACCCCGAGGGTCGTCGTCGCCTGGATCAACCCGAGTGCCCGTACCGCGTGGTGGCGTGACCATTTCCGGGTGAGGATTCCGGCGCCTATCCCGGCGACGATCCCGAACAGGCTTCCACAGATCACGAAGAGGATCCCGATGCGGGTGGCCGACCAGTCGGCGGCGACGAGGATGGGGCGCACCTGGTTGTACGCCACGGCGACCCCGGCGAAGTAGAGCGGCATGTGGACCAGTGCCCACCGCCGCCGGGCCCGGTCCGCGAAGAAGGTACGGATCACGTTTCCGTTCACGCCGGGTTCGGGGAGCTCGGCGGTGCTCTGCCGTTCCCGCCACAGGAGGACGAACGGAAGCGGGACCGCACTCCAGAAGGCGATGCTGAGTGCGGCGGCCTGCCATCCGACGGTGTCGTAGATGACGAGGACGAGCCCACCACCGACGACCTGGGAGAACGCGCTTCCCGCCGACTGGAACCCGTTGCCCAGTCCGCGATCACCGGCGGACAGGAGGCGGGTCGCCGTCGCATCGGCCGCGATGTCCTGGGTGCCCGCCACGATGAACAGGAACCCGAACACGACGAGCGCCACGGAGAACTGTCCGACGGGGTCGATGAAGCTCAACAGCGTGCAGCCGGCGACCAGGGTGATCTGCATCGCCATGAGCCAGCTCCGGTAGTGCCCGAATCGGCTGGAACCGAACCTGTCCACGACGGGTGCCCACAGGAACTTCAGGACGAGGAGGGTCGCCAGCCCACTGGCCCCACCGATCCTGGTGAGAGGTACCCCGCCGGCCTGGGCGATGGTCAGGAACGCGTAGGCGAACATGGCGAGGCTGAGGTTCTGGGTGCTGTACAGCGAGGCTATCAGCGCCATGTGGAACTTCCGGCCGCGCACCGGGGGACGCGTGTCCTCGGGCGGGGCGGTTTCACTGCCGGTCACGGTCATTCTGCCACTCCTCGTGTGTTCGTCGGTTGTTCCGGGAGGCCGAGCAGTTCCCGGTAGACGGGGCTCGTCGCGATGATCTCGTCGTGTGTCCCGACGCCGTCGACCCGGCCGTCGGCGAGGACGACGATCTGGTCGACGTTGCGGATCGTGTTCAGCCGATGGGCTATGACGAGCACGGTCCTGCCGTGGATCAGCCTGTTCACCGCGGCCTGGATGCGTCGTTCGGTCCCCGGGTCGACGGCGGCGACCGCCTCGTCGAGGAGCAGCACCGGTGCGTCCTTGAGCAGGGCCCGCGCTATGGACAGTCGTTGACGCTGCCCTCCGGAGAGGTTCGTGCCGCCGTCGGTCAGTACCGTGTCCAGTCCGTCGGGCAGAGCGGCGACGAAGTCACCCGCCTCCGCCTGCGCGAGTGCCTCCCACACCTTCTCGTCGGTGGTCCCGGGGGAACCGATGGTGAGGTTGTCCCGGATGGAGACCGGGAAGAGGTAGACGTCCTGGTAGACGGTGGAGATGGTCTCCCGGCGCGTCGCGGCGTCCATGTCCCGCAGATCGACGCCGCCGATCCGGATCGCCCCGCTGCCGGGGTCGAAGAACCGCGCGACGAGGTTGACCACGGTGGACTTTCCTGCACCTGACGGCCCGATGACGGCGGTGACCGTCCCGGATCCGGCGGTGAACGACACGTCGTGGAGGATGTCCCGGTCGTCGTAGCCGAAGGTGACGCCGTCTATCTCGACGGTGGAGTCTGCGGGTGTGCGGGGGTTCTCCGGTTCCGGCAGTTCCCCGGTGTCCCAGACCTCGGCGAGGCTCCGGGCGATGCGTTCCTGCTGGTGCCGGTAGGCGGAGAGTTCGAGCAGTTCCTGGAAGGGCCGGTACATGTTGAGTGCCAGGATGAGGAACAGCAGGAGGGTCGTCGCGCTGACCGAACCGCCGGTGAACAGGGTGGCTCCGAGCCACAGCATCGCGACGAATCCGGCCTCCAGGACGATGGTGCCGAGTGTGGTCATGGGGCTCGTGCGCACCGCCATGCGGACGCTGGCGCGGCGCAGGGCCTCCACCCGGGTGCGGTAGACCTGCGCCTGCGGGGCGTCGGGGAAGGCGCGGAGGACCGCGGTGCCGCGGCAGAACTCGAGGAGCGCGGAGTTGGCCTCCCTCCTGGCGGCGGTGACATCGGTGAAGGTGGCCTCGTGCGCCCGGTCGGTCACCTTCAGGGTGAGCAGGAAGAACGGGACTCCGATGAGTGCCGCGGCCGCGAGCCGCCAGTCCAGGGAGAACAGGACGACGGTGATGAGGACGGGCTGGACCACCGCGATGATGAGTTTCGCGGGGAGGTTGATGAAGTCGACGAGGGCGAGTTCGGAGACGAGGAGTGTCGTGGTGCGGCCCGCGTCCATCCGGTCGAACACCCCGAGCGGTGCCCGGGTCAGCCGACGGAGCACCGAGCGGCGGAGATCCGAGATGGCCCTGAACGCGACCGGCCACCAGTGCTTCGCCACGCCGATTCCGACGGTCAACCGGGTGAGGAAGATGAGCAGGAGTCCGCCGGACAACAGGTAGACGTCCCGGGTGGTCAGTGTGTCGTCGAGCACCGCCAGCAGGCTGAAGAAGACGACGACCATCGGCGCCGAGGTGAAGAATCCCTCGAGCAGCAGGCGCCAGAATCCCACCCGCCACAGTTGTCCCCGGTGGGTTCCGAGCATCGCGAACCACTGACCGACGGGGCCGAGACCGGTCAGGTTGCGGACAGGTGGGGTGTGGTCGGCGAATCCGCCGTCGGGGGCGGGTTCCGCGGCGGAGGCGACCGGTGCGGGCGACGGGGCGGCGGCCGGGCGCCCGTCGCCGGACTCCATCCCCCAGTTGTCCACGGCGACGAAGTCCCGCCAGAGACGACGGTACGTGTCGGAGGTCTCGGACAGCTCCTCGTGTTCTCCGTCGGCGACGATGCGACCGTCGTCCATGACGAGGATACGGTCGTAGCCGGTCAGGGATCCGAGCCGGTGGGCGACGGTGATGACGGTGCGGCCCTGCTGCAGTTCCGCCAGCGCCGCCACGACCGACCGCTCGTTGGTGGCGTCGAGTGATGCGGTGACCTCGTCGAGCATCACCACCGGGGAGTCGGCCAGCAGTGCGCGGGCGATGGAGATCCGCTGCCGCTGTCCCCCGGAGAGACCCGACCCGCCGGAGCCGAGCACGGTGTCCCATCCCCGGTCCAGTTCGTCGATGAACTCGGTGACCCGTGCCCGCCGGCCGGCCGAACGCACCTCCTCGTCGGTGGCGTCCGGGCGGGCGAGGCGGATGTTCTCCAGGACGGTGTCGTTGAAGATGTAGTCGTCCTGTTGGACGAAGGCGACCGCCCCGGAGAGTTCCGCGGGGTCCAGCTCGCGGACGTCGGTTCCACCGAACGTGACCTTTCCGGCGCTGACGTCGATGAACCGGGCGATGAGACGGAGCAGGGTTGATTTCCCCGCCCCGGACCCGCCGACCACAGCGACCCGTTCACCGGGTTCGATGACGAGATCGATGTCCCTGACGACGTCCGTGTCCCCGTAGGTGACGCGTGCACCACGGAGTTCGATGCGCGAGCCGTCCCGGGTGGCGGGGGTCGGTGGCACCGGCAGGTCGGGTTCCCCGAGGAACCCGGAGATGTTCTTCAGCCCCGCCTCGATCTGGTACTGGAGGACAGCCGCCGACAGTGTCAGTGACATCAGCGGTTGGGCGAAACCGACGCCGACGAGGATGAAGAACACGAAGTCCTGTGGCTCCAGCGAACCCGAGTGGTACAGCCACAGGCCGAGCGGCAGGATGACGATGATGCTGATCGCGACGAGTGTGGCGGCACCCGCTGCGCCCACCCGGCCGCGCTCGGTCTTGACCAGCTCGATGTCCTCACTGGCGACGATCGCGTCCCGGATGCCGTCGAAGAGGAACGTCGAACCGACGAAACCCCGGATCACCCGGATACCCCGGACGAAGGAGACCGCCTCGACGTTGAGCCGCTTCTTCACGTCGGATTCCCGCTCCATCAGGTCCTTCGACGCGGTCACGGCGAGAGCGACGCATCCGACGATGCCGAGGACGACGACGAGGGCGGCGAGGGCCATGCGCCAGTCGATGACGAACATGATGATCAGCGTGGTGACCGGGACCGTCACCGATGCCGCGATGTCGGGGATCGCGTGGGAGAGCCCGAGTTCCAGCTGTTCGACGTCGTCCTGGAACACCTTCTTCACCTCGCCGCTGCTGCGCGCCTGGGCTCGGGCGAGCGGCATCCGGGCCAGTCTCTCCGCCAGCGCGAGGCGGATGTCGGCGAGCGCCCGGTAGGCGGCGATGTGTGCGACATTGTTCGCCGCCATGCGCAGCAGGGCCTTGCCCGCCACCCCGGTCGCCGCGACGGCCACGAGGAAGGGGATGCGACCGGTCTGCTGCTCGCCGACGAGAAGATCCCGGGCGAGGAAGTAGATGACGACGTAGGGCACGAGTCCGGCGAACGCCCCGAGCACGGAGAGCACCCCGCTGGCGATCAGACGGGGCTTCTGCTTCCCGATCAGTGCCCCGACGGACGTTCCGGGTGGTGGGGAACACTCCGTGTCGGGGGTGGCTGCGGTGTCATCGGTATCGGGGGCGCACGTCTGCGTCATAGGCCGAAGGTTAGCCTCAGCTGCTTTCCGGGGCAAGCGAGTTCCCGCTTCTTTCCCGGCACGGGCTGCACCACCACCGCACCACCCCGGTGCGGACACACCACGGCAGTGCCGGATCCGGATCCCGAAGCAGCGCAACCGAACGGGTGTACACGACCACCGACGGTGGCCGACCACTGCCGTTCCGGGTCGGGCGAGGAAACATCCACGCCACAAAACGCCACGGGTACACGGACTTCACGATCCTGAACCGCCCACCGGTAACCCCGGCCTCGTTGTCGCCCGCCTCCTGTTCGGCACCGGTTCGCGCGGCGGCCGAGCCTGCGGGACCGGTGTGAGGTGGGTTGCACTGTCGGGGTGCGGGTCAGTGTTGTGGGTCCAGCCCGAGGACCGGGACGACCCCGAGCAGCGGTCCGGGTACCGGGGATCGCACTGTCCCCCCTCTGTCGGTGACCGTAAAACTTCATCTACCACCGGCCTGGGGCAGAGATTGCACATGTCCGGCTTTCGGAGGGTTGAAAACGAGAAAACCCCCTCTCCCGAAGGAGAGGGGGTTTTCCGTACGTGGTAGCGGGGGCAGGATTTGAACCTACGACCTCTGGGTTATGAGCCCAGCGAGCTACCGAGCTGCTCCACCCCGCGTCGGGTGCTACGTACTGACACCGTGCCTGGAAACTTCCTTTCGTCTGCTCCCTGGCAACGTTGAGTTACTTTACATAGCTTCTCGGTGAACGTCCAATCGGGGCGGTGAACTGCGAAAATGAGAGAAGCGGCGAACACGGTCAGCCGGGTCCGCCGCTTCTCTCAGCCGTCAGGCGTCGGTGGAGTCGGCCGCGGGGGTGTCCGTGTCGCCGGCGCCGTTCTGCAGCCGCTGGTACTCGGCGACCGCACGGTCGAGCCGGTCGAGGGCCCGGCCGTACTGCTCGTGGGACGCGTTCTTGGCGTCGTCCAGCCCCTTGAGAGCCTCGGAGACGCGGTCCATGGCCTCGTTGAGGTCCGCCGCCGGAACGCCTGCGGGGGTCGGCGGCGTGGCTTCCCCACCACCACCGGACTCACCACCGGCGGGCGTCTCCTCGGCGCTGTCCGGCAGGTCCGTGGCTTCCTCGACGTCTGCGGCGGACCGGGGGTCGATGCCGACCTGGCTCAGCGCCTCGGCGATGGTCGGGGCGTAGCCGACCTGACCGTTGTAGTTGACGAGCACGCGCAGCAGCTTCGGGAAGGCGGAGTCCTGGTCCTTGCGCTGGGTGTAGATCGGTTCGACGTAGAGGATCTCTCCCCCGCCGACCGGCAGGGTCAGGAGGTTACCGTTCTTGATGTCGTTCGTGCCCTCCCACAGTGACCGGTCGCGGGCCACCTGGTCGGAGGACATCATCGTGTCCTGCGCCTGCGCCGGGCCGAGCGTCTGGGTCTGGGTGGGCAGGACGCGGACGGTGATCCTGCCGAAGTTGTCCGGGTCGGAGGAGACGGACATGTGCGCGGCGAGGAACTGGCGCTCCAGGCCACGGAACGGGGTGATCAGCTGGAAACCGGCCTCGCGGGACTCGGGGTCCGCCGCGACGACGTAGTACGGGGGCTGGTTGACCCCTTCGACACCCTTCGATGCGTTCGGGTCGCTGGGCACGGACCAGAAGTCGTCGGAGGTGAAGAAGACGCGCGCGTCATCGACGTGGTACTTGGCGATGATCTCGCGCTGGACCTTGAACAGGTCCTCCGGGTAGCGGAGGTGTTCGCGCAGGTCGTCGGAGATCTCATCCTTCGGCTTCACCGTCCCGGGGAACACACCCTCCCATGCCTTGAGCACGGGGTCGGATTCGTCGAACTCGTAGAGCTCCACGGATCCGTCGTAGGCGTCGACGACGGCCTTCACGGAGTTGCGGATGTAGCCGACCTGGTCGCTGAGCAGACGCTGGTTCGTGCCGCTGGCGTTCAGGGAGTCCCGGGTGACCTCGGTCAACGTGGTCCGCTGGGCGTAGGGAAGGTTGTCGAGGGTGGTGTAGCCGTCGACGATCCACTTGATCCTCCCGTCGATGACGGTGGGGTACGTGGTGGAGTCGGTGGTCAGCCAGGGGGCGACCTTCTCCACGCGGGAGCGGGGATCACGTTCGAACAGGATCTTCGTGTCGGAGTCGATCCGGTCACTCAGGAGCATGTTGATCTCCTGGTAGCGCAGGGCGAAGGCCGTCCGGTTGATGATGTTTCCGATGGAGACGCCACCGGATCCGGTGTAGGTGTAGCTCGACCCGTCGGTGTCGTATTCGAGGGCCTTGCCGTCGAGGGTGCCGCCGACGATGGCGTAGTCGCTGTTGGCGGGGCCGGAGGCGATGACGGGGCCGAAGTACACGCGGGGTTCGTCGACCTCGATGCCGAGTTTCTCGGCCTCCTCGTTCTCCGCGCGGCGCTGGAGGGTCTGCAGGTCACTCACGGTGTAGACGGGGTAACCGCCACGGGTGGATCCGACGTCGCGGGCGACCTCGTCGACCTGGTTGGCGGGTGCGGCCACGAGGCCGTTGCCGTGGGTGTAGACGGTGTGCCGGTTGATCCAGTCCCGCTGGTTGTCGCGCAGGGCGTTGGGGTCGATCTCACGGGCGGCGACGACGTAGTCGCGCAGTTCACCGTCGACGGTGTAGCGGTCGATGTTGAGCTTGTCGGGGAAACCGTAGAAGTTCTTCAGCTGCTGTTGCTGGGTGAACGTGTCGGAGAGGATCTGCGGGTCGAGCAGCCGGATGTTCGACAGTGTCGCGACATCATCGGCGACGGATTCCTCGGACGCCCCGTCCGCACCCCAGTTGGTTATGTAGGTGACCTCGTCATCCGTGACACCGTAGGCGTAGCGGGTCGCCTCGATGTTGCGGGCGATGTACTTGGATTCCTTCTCCGCGCGGTTGGGGGCGACGGAGAACTGTTCGACGGCCAGGGGCCAGGCCGTTCCGATCACCACGGCGGACAGGACCATGAGCCCCGTGGCCAGAGCGGGGATCCGGAGGTCCCGGAGGACCACCGCGGAGAAGAACGCCACCGCGACGACGACCGCGATGACCATGAGGAGGATCTTCGCGGGCAGGACGGCGTTGATGTCCGTGTAGGAACCGCCGTAGAAGGAACTCCCCTGCGCCCCGCTGTGGTGTGCGCTCAGCAGGTCGTACCGGTCCAGCCAGTAACTGGCGACGCGCAGCAGCATCCACAGTCCCGCGGTGACCGCGAGCTGGATGCGGGCGGGGTTGGACATGCCCCCCTTCTCGGAGAAGCCGTTCGATCCCAGCCGGATGCCACCGAGCAGGTAGTGCCCGACGAGGGCGACGAGGAAGGCGACGACGAGAAGTGAGGAGAGGGAACCGATGACCAGTCTCAGCAGGGGGAGAGTGAAGGCGTAGAAGCCGTAGTCCCGGTGGAACTGGGGATCGGTGACCCCGAAGTCGGAGCCGTTGAGGAACAGGGACACGGTGGTCCAGTTGGCCTGTCCGACGAGCCCGGCGAGGATTCCGACGAAGATCGGGACGCCGAGGAGGACACGCCTGAGCGACTGCTCGATCGCGGCGCGGTACGCACGGATCGGGTTGTCCGGATCCAGGTTGAGCGATCCCGCCGTGTCATCCGGGCGGTACCTGAACGCCAGGAACCCGGCGAGCCAGACGATGACCGCCGCGACGGCGGCGAACACCAGGAACAGGACGACCCGGGTGATCAGGACCCGGGTGAACACACCCCGGAAGTCCACCTCGGAGAACCACAGCCAGTCGGTGTAGTAGCCGACGAGTATCGGTCCCGCGAAGATGATGAGGGCGACGAGGAAGATGATTCCGCTGATCGCCCTGGGTGGTCGTTTGAACGGCTTCTGGGGGCTAAGGCCGCTAGACAAGCCAACTCCTTTAATTAACGTGCACGTGACGGATAGAATCCAACAGTACTTTCTTTTTCCGCATCCGAGACAAACGGGAGCCCCCACCTCCATGTCAGCAACTCCGGAGTCCCCCCGCACCCAGCAGGCCCTCAACCGGGCCATGATGGAGGCCGTCGATCATGTCCATGCCGCAGGCTGGGATTCCCCACCCGTCCTCTTCGCCCTCGTCGAGACGTCGCTGCTCGTCGACGCCACCGGTGCAGCGGACCTCATCGAGGGCGAATCCCCGCTGACACTGGTCCAGCAGGATGATCTGCCACCGCACATCGAGGGAGGCTCCGATGAACTCGGTGACTTCATCTCCCGTCTGGCGTGGCCGGAGCAGGTCACCGGGGTCATCCTCGCCCAGGAGATCCTCTTCCGCGACACCGCCGGAACCGACCCCGACGAGGTCTCCGACGGTCGGGACATCCCGATCGAGGCGAGGCCGGCGCGCCTCTTCTCCGGTGTACTGCGCGGCGGTGAGGAACTGACGCTGCTGCAGCTGCGCCCCACGGAGGAGGAACTCGCCCAGGCGGGCCCCTTCGCGGAGGACGAGATCAGTCTGCGCGGTGGTCCCGGTGTCGCTCCCGGTGTCATCGCCGCACTTCATTACACTCTTGAACAGCCGGCCGTCGACTGACGGCCGATGGATCCCACCCGGCGCGTACCATCCGCCATCAATGAGGAGCTGACTGATTCCGGTGCCCGACAACCTCTTCCCCCGCTCCTCCCGTCTGTCCCGGATCGCGGCCGTGCTGACCGTGAGCGTGGTTCTCGCCGGCTGCGGTTCAGCTGACGCACCCGGCGGCGGGGACGACGCCGGGGCGACGTCCGTGACGGGTGACACGTCGACGTCACCGGAGACCCCGACCACGGTGGCCGGTGCGGACTCCACCTCTCCCGGTTCCTCCCCGACGTCCGCATCCGGGGGAAAGAGTCCCCGGCTGCCGCGGAGCGTGCAGGACGCGTACGAGCGTTTCGGGACCCTGGCACCGCGGTCACTGTTCGAGAAGTTCGATTCCTGCATGCCCAACGGGGTCGCGGATTCCTCGGCGTGCTCGGGTGAGGAGGTCGGCCAGTTCCAGTTCTTCGCCAACGAGGCGAAGGCCGCGTCCACCACCCAGCTGCTGACCGAACTGCGCAGTGCGCGGATCGTGCAGGATGACGGTGACGTCATCGTCGGGTGGTCCACGGTGGGGACCGTCGCGATCATCACGGTCGTCGACAACGCCAACGGTGTGGTCCTGCAGCAGATGGTCTCGACCGACGAACAGGACCCCCGGGAGCGGATCGTGGAGCTGGGTCTCGCACGGAACACCGCCACGTCATCCAGGCAGCCGCTGAGCGGCGGCTCCTCCCCTGTCTCCACACCCCGCTCATCGTCGTCCCCGTCGGTGACGACCTCACAGACGACACAGACGACGCGGTCGTCACAGCAGGGGACATCATCGTCCACCGATGCGACGACCGGGGACGGGTCGACGGGGGCCACCACCCCCACGGGGTCGTCCGACGCGCCGTCCGACCGGGTGTCCGACTAGTTCGAGAGGTAGTCCTCGCAGGTGACGGCGGTCCCGGGGTGACTGTCGTAGGCGGCCATCTGGTCGATCGCCTCGGTGAGCGTGTCCACCTTCAGCACGGCCATCTCCCCGTGGTCACGGCTCACGGCCTCGGCGCAGTTCTCGCTCGGGGCGAGGAACACCTCCGCTCCGGCGTCGCGTGCGGCACGGACCTTGTGCGCGATTCCACCGATGGGGCCGACGTCTCCGGCGGCGTCGATCGTTCCGGTGCCTGCGACGAAACGGCCACCGTTCAGGGGCCCGTCACTGAGTTTGTCCACCACGGCGAGACTGAACATCATTCCCGCGCTCGGGCCACCGATGTCCTCCAGGTTGTAGCTGACGCTCACGCCGTCGGCGGGTGCGGCCTCCATGAGGACACCGAGCAGCGGCACGTCAGGATGGTCGTCGTGGTTTCCGAGGGTGACGTCGAGGGACCGGTCCCCGTCTTCCCCGCCGATCTCCAACCGGATCCGGTCGCCGGGTTTCTTCGCGCGCACGGCTTCCTGGACCTCGACCGGCATCGTCACCGCCGTGCCGTCGACGGCGCGGATGATGTCCCCGTCCCGTAGTTCACCGTCCGCCGCGGAGCCCTCCGCGACACCGGCGACCCTGACCTCGACCGGTCGATCGAGGTAGTTCATGGCCGCGACGGTGGCGGCGGATTCGGACGAGGTGAACAGGACCTCGTTCCGTTCGGACACTTCCTCGATGGTTTCCCCGGGGCGGATGAAATGGTCGATGGGGACGAGGGTGTCCTCTGACAGCCACCGTCGTACCGCCTGCGCGAGCGTCATCCCGGTACGGACCTCGACGGTGGTCATGTTGAGGTTCCCCTCGGTGTCATCGAGCTCCGCCCCGGTGATGTCCACGACGTTCTCTCCCCGGTATTCACCGAGCGTGTCGAAGGTCGGGCCCGGCCCCTCGGCGGCGTAGGGCACCGTCAGGTCGATCCCTGTCCCGGGGACGTGGTCGGCCATGGCGAGGAAGGTCAGCGCGACCACGGGGAGCGCCCCGGCCAGCACAGTGCTTGTTCGACGATTCACGACTACACACGATACAGCCCCCGGTCGATGTCCCCGGTCATGCTCCGGTGGAGGGCGTCATGCTGTTCGCTGAGAGCGTTTGTTCCGTGATGGCGAAGCTCTCACGGCCGCCGGTAGGTTGGAGCCATGAACAACCATGGTTTTGGCTTCCGGCCCGGTAACGATGACGATGACGACCGCAACGACGGTCAGGGGAACTTCGGTTTCTTCAGCTTCGGTCCGGGTATGGGCGGCGGCAACGCGGGCGGCGGTGGCCTGGGCGACATGCTCAACCAGTTCGGTCAGATGCTGTCGGGAATGGGGTCGTCCATGAATTCCCCCGACGGACAGGGGGCGGTGAACTACGCACTCGCAGAAAGGATCGCCCGCCAGCAGATCGGTCGCGTGCAGCCGGTGCCCGGGAATCAGGTCACCGCCGTCACCGATGCGGTGCGTCTCGCGGAGCTCTGGCTCGATGACGCCACCGAACTGCCCACGTCCTCGGGGCGGGTCGAGGCATGGAACGCGGAGACGTGGTTGGAGCAGACGCTCCCGGTGTGGAGGAGGATGGTCACCCCGGTTGCGGAGCGGATGAACGAGGCCCAGCTGGAGTCCCTGCCGGAGGAGGCCCGGCAGATGATCGGCCCCATGCTCCAGATGATGAACCAGATGTCGGGGATGAACTTCGGCATGCAGCTCGGCAACGCCCTGGGGGATCTCGCCCGCCAGGCGCTGACGGGCTCCGATTTCGGTCTCCCGGTCGCGCCTGCGGGGGTCACCGCGGTGCTTCCCGTGCATCTGCAGGAGATGTCGAAGGGCCTGGATGTCCCGGCGCAGGAGGCACTCGTCTACCTCTGTGTCCGGGAGGCCGCGCGCCAGCGCCTGTTCAGGCACGTTCCCTGGCTGGTCGAGCGCCTGGTCTCCTCCGTGGAGGAGTACGCGGCGGGGCTCGTGATCGACACCTCCCACATCGAGGAGGCGGCCCGGGAGCTCAACCTGGAGAGCGGCGATCCGGCGCAGATCCAGGACGCGATGCAGCGTCTGCAGGGCATGGACCTGTCGCCGAGGATCTCCTCCCGTAACGCGGGTGCCGCGTCCCGGCTGGAGACGATGCTCGCGCTCGTCGAGGGCTGGGTGGAACTCGTGGTCACCGAGGCGATCGGCGACCGGATTCCCTCCACCGCGGCGATGAACGAGGCGTGGCGTCGACGCCGCGCCACGGGTGGTTCCGCGGAGCAGGCGTTCTCCAAGGTCGTCGGCATCGAGTTCGCCGCACCCAAGGTCGCCGAGGCCATGGAGCTGTGGCGCCGCATCGAGGTGGCCGTGGGTGTCAAGCGCCGTGACGCCGTCTGGGACCACCCCGATTTCCTGCCGGTGGCCTCCGACCTGGAGAACTCCGCGGAGTTCATCGACGGCCTGCTCGACGAGGGCGGGGCCCAGGATTTCGACCCCATCGCGGAGATCGACGCCCTGGAGAAGATGCTCGCCGAGGAAGCCGACCGGAAGGACACGGGGGACACCCCGGAATCCGACGCCCCGGATGACGCAGACGGCGGGGACGCCGGGGACGACAAACCGAACTCCTGATCCGCTCCCCCGTGACCCCACAGTGACCCGCAGTGACCCGTACCGCGGGTCACTTCCCTTTTCCACCGAAACGCTGGTACGCCTCGAGGTAACCTTTCGCCCGCTCCGCATGCGGTGCACGGTCCGCCCACGCCCGGAAGGCCACATCGTGCCCCGAGTGGATGAACGTGTGCGTGAGTTCGTGCACGAGAACGGCGTCGAGCACGTATCCGGGGACCTCGCGCAGCCGATCGGTGATGCGGATCTCCCCGGTGTCCGGGCTGCAGGAACCCCAGCGCTGCGTCTGGTTGGCCACCCACCGGACGGAGCTGAAGGTGGCGCGTCCCTCCAGAATCCGCTTGTTCAGCTCCAGGGCACGGGCCTCGAGTTCCGCGTCCCCGGTGTGCACCGACGTGGACCGCCGCCGCACCTTCGCGACGATGTCCGCGACGGCCTCCGTCTCCTGCGCCGCGCTGAGACGCGCCGGAATCCGGACGACGATCCTCCCGTCGACGATCCGGCCGGACACCGTTCTCTTCCGGCGGGTGGATCGGATCACCTGGATCTCGGGGAGTGTGGAACGCTCGGCCATGGAAACAGAGTCTATCCGTGATGAAGGGGTCGCACCGTCACCGTGATGCGACCTGTGGACAACCACGATCCCGAGGTACCCCATGCCCGAAAACGGAACTCTCCTCCAGCTGGCCCCGACGGTCGGCCTCCACCTCCGCCGCGACGGGGCGCTCCAGTTCGGTGCCGACTCCGCCTGGGCCGGAGTCATCGACACCCTCACCCCGGAGACGACCCGGCGCGTCCACTCGCTCCTCACCGGCGCCCGTTCCCCCGTGACGGGCGGGCAACTCACCGAGGCCCTCACCGACGCGGGTGTCACGCCCGCGGAAACCGCCACCCTGATCGATGAACTCCTCGGATACGGTGTTCTCGTCCCCGCGCGGGGTGCGCCCCCGCGTATCGGTGTACTCGGCGAGAACCCCCTCGCCGACGGTGTCCGTGCCCTTCTCGTGGAACACGGTGTCGAGGTGTCCGGGAGGCTCCCCGGCGAACGGCCCGGTGGTTTCCTCCGCACCTTCTCCCCCGGTTCCCCGGTGGTGGTCACGGGAGCCCCGGACGAGTTGCCCGGATTCGCGGCTCCGATCCTGCGCCGGGGCGGGGACGTCATTCCCGTGACCGTCGTGGACGGTCGGGTGATCCTGGGGCCGATCCGCCTACGGGGCGAGGGGCCGTGCCCGCTCTGCCTGCGGCTGCACCGGTGCGCCACCGATCCGGGAGGTCCGCGGGATGCGTTCCGGTTCGGGGACGGCGGCTGGTTGCCACCGGATCCCGTTGTCCTGCACACGGCGGTCACGTCCGCCGCGGCGCTGGTTCTCCGCTGTGCGGGTGCCACGGCCCCGGCCCCGGGACCCGACCGTGGACTCCCCTCCGTGGGGACGGTGCTCACCGTCGATCCGCACCGGCTCACGACAGGTTCGGCCCGTTACGGGACGCATCCGCACTGCCCGGAGTGCTGGTCAGCCGCACACCGGTGAAGGTCAGTCGAGGGTGCCGTTGACGATGGCGAGCACCCGGTCACCGTACTTGTCCACCTTCACCGGGCCGACGCCGCTGACACCGAGGAGTTCCCGTTCGTCGGCGGGCATGGCCTCGGCGATGGCCATGAGGGTCGCGTCGGAGAACACGATGTACGCGGGAACCTGATCCTCCCGTGCGGTCTCCGCCCGCCAGGCGCGCAGCTGCTCGAAGATCCCGTCGTCCGCACCGCCGGGGCAGTCGATGCAGCGGCGCAGTACCTTCTCCTGCGGGCTCTCCAACGGGGAGCCGCACACCCGGCACCGCTTCGGGCGGTTGCGGGACGTTCCCCGTTCCACCGGCTCCGGGTCGGTGACGATCCCGTCGAGGAACCGGGTGCGTTTCCGCGACTTTCTGCCGCCCTCCTGTCGGGCGAGTGCCCAGGAGCAGAAGAGATGGGTCCGGGCGCGGGTGACACCGACGTAGAACAGTCGGCGCTCCTCCTCGATCTGGTGGTCCCCCGCCTTGATCGCGTGGCTGATGGGGAGGGTGTTCTCGACGAGGCCGACGAGGAACACGGCGTCCCACTCCAGCCCCTTCGCGGCGTGCAGCGACGCGAGCGTCACCCCCTGCACCGTCGGCGGATGCTTGGCCTCGGCCCGGTTCTTCAGCTGCACGAGCAGACCGTTCATGTCGAGGTCCGGGGTCGCGAGGCCGAGTTCGTGGACGAGTTCGACGAGCGCGTTGAGGGACTGCCACCGTTCCCTGGCCTGGGCGCCCTCCGGTTCCTCCGGGGTGAGGCCGAGGGGCGCGAGGACGGCACGTGCGACGACGCGGAGCCCGGGTCCGACGGCCTCGGCGGGGAGGTCGTCGCGCTGCGCCGCGCGCACGAGCTCGGTGATTGCCTTACGGACCTCCGCCCGGTTGAAGAACCCTTCCCCACCGCGCACCTGGTAGACGATTCCGGCGTCGGAGAGCGCCTGCTCGAACACGGCGGACTGGGCGTTGATGCGGTAGAGCACGGCGATCTCGGCGGGCGACACCCCGGAATCGATGAGTTCCGCGATCTTCTTCGCCACGGCGGCGGCTTCCGCGGGCTCGTCGTCGTGGACGGAGAACTCCGGTTCCGGCCCCGGGTCCCGCATGCCGGTGAGTTCGAGCCGGGTGCCCGCGACCCGGCCCTTCGCCCGACCGATCACGGCATTGGCGAGTCGGGTGACCTGCGGGGTGGAGCGGTAGTCGCGTTCGAGCCGGGTCAGGGTGGCGTCGGGGTACTTCCGGGTGAAGTTGAGCAGGAAGTCCGGGCTGGCGCCGGTGAACGAGTAGATGGTCTGGTTCGCGTCACCGACGACGGTGAGGTCGTCGCGCTCCCCGAGCCACGCGTCGAGCACCCGCTGCTGGAGCGGGGTGACGTCCTGGTACTCGTCGACGACGAAACTGCGGTACTGCTCGTGGAACTCCTCCGCGACGGCGGGGGCGTTCTCCAGGGCGGCGGCGGTGTGCAGGAGGAGGTCGTCGAAGTCGAGGAGCATCCCCTCCTCCGAGGTCTTCGCCCGCTCGTAGCGTCGGTAGACCTCCGCGACCTTCTCCGCCTCGACGGGCGGCGTGCGCTGCGTGCCGGCGATCGCCTCCGCGTAGGCGTCCGGGGTAATCAGCGAGGCCTTGGCCCACTCGATCTCACCCAGGATGTCCCGCACGGTCTCGGTGCCGGAGTCCACGCCGACGCTGCGGGTGGCCCGCCCGACGAGCGGGAACTTGTTGTCCAGCAGCCGCCACGGCAGATCTCCGGCGACCTGCGGCCAGAAGTACCGCAGCTGGCGCCGGGCGGCGGCGTGGAAGGTGCGCGCCTGGACACCACCGATGCCCATGCGGGCGAGCCGGTGCCGCATCTCTCCGGCGGCCCGTGCGGTGAACGTCACGGCGAGCACCCGGTTCGGACCGACGAAGCCCTGGTCGATCAGATGCGCGATGCGGTAGGTGATGGTACGGGTCTTGCCGGTCCCGGCTCCCGCGAGGATGCAGACCGGCCCCCGGGGAGCGGTCGCGGCCACCCGCTGGTCCGGGTCCAGTTCGTCGAGGTTGATCGCCATGTCGTCTCTCCGGGGTCAGTGTTCGGTGTCGGTCGTGGCGGCGGTCGCCCGCGCCCGGGCCCACCCGATGATCAGGCGGTGCGCGATGGAGCCGGGTGGCGCGACGGGCACCGCTCCGTCGAGGATGTCCGCGGGGGTCGCCCAGATGATCTCCGCGAGCTCCCCGTCGGTGCCCCACCGGGCGTCGGCGTCGTCGGTGACGGCGGTGAACCCGATCATCACCGAATCGGACACGGGCCACGGTTGACTGCCCGCGTAGCGGATGTCCCGGCAGGTGCGCCCGGTCTCCTCCGCCACCTCCCGGGCGAAGGCCTGTTCCAGGCTCTCCCCCGGTTCCACGTATCCGGCCACCAGCGAGAAGAAGTCGTTTCTGGCGTTCCGGGCGAGGAGTATCCGGCCCGTACCGGAGAGTTCAATGAGTCCGATGACCGCCGGATCGACGCGGGGGAAGTACTCTCCCCCTGCACCGTTCACCGCTCTGCTGCCGGTCTCGTTCCAGGTCAGTTCCGACCCGTCCCGGGGATCGAAGCGGAGACGTTCGGTGGTGCGCAGAACGGCGACGGCCCGGGCCACGGTGCGGAACCAGGTGCGGTGGTCGAGATCCCGGGGCGCCACCTCGTGGGTCGCCTCCGTCCCCGACATGACGGCCTCGGCGGCTGCGTCGTCGACGCGCAGGGCGTAGTCCCGGTCGATGGTCCCACGGGTGGCACCGACCTCGAGGAGCACCCTCCCGTCGGTCGGCACTCCGAGGTCGGCGAGCTGAGCCGTCGTGAGGTAGACGGCGGTGAGGTCCCCGGACATCAGGGCCGTGTCGCGCAGGGTCACGCAGAGATGGTTCTCGTGGACGACGGGCCCCTCCTCCCCGGTGTCGTTGAGGCGTGCGTCCGGTTCGTGGGTCGTCACTGCCCGGACACGTCCTCCCGGAACACGCGGCGCACGAACAGCAGCCGGTCCCCCGGTTCCACCGTCTCCGCCTCGGGTGAGTCGATGCGGTAGAGCTCACCGGAGCGCACGACACCGAGCACGATGTCCGCGAGGTGTCTGGGGTTCGCCCCGACCTCGTCCTCACCGACGAGTCGTTCGGCGATGGAGAAGCCCTCGTCCGGGGACAGCAGGTCCTCCATCATCTCCACGACGGACGGGGTGACGGTGGCCAGGCCGAGCATGCGGCCGGCTGTCTCGGAGGAGATCACCACGGAGTCCGCGCCGGACTGCTTCAGCAGGTGCAGGTTCTCGGATTCGCGCACGCTGGCGACGATCGTCGCGGCGGGGGCGATCTCCCGGACGCTCAGGGTGACCAGGACGGCGGTGTCGTCCATGTTGGGGGCGACGACGACGGCCCGGGCCCGGGTCACACCCGCGAGTTTCAGGACGTCGGCCTTCGTCGCGGAGCCGTGCACGGTGACCAGCCCCTGGCTCGACGCCATGTCGAGGGAGTGCCGGTCGGTGTCGACGACGACGATCTGGCTGGGCGGTGTGCCGTCGGCCATGAGTGCGGCGACGGCGGAGCGTCCCTTGGTGCCGTAGCCGACGACGACGGTGTGGTTGCGCATGCGCTTCCTCCAACGCTGGATCTGCAGTGCCCGACGGGTTTCCTCCGTGAGCACGGACAGGGTGGTACCGACCAGGAGGATCAGGAATGCGATCCGGATCGGGGTGATGATGATGATGTTGATCAGGCGGGCGTTCTGGGTCACCGGGGTGATGTCGCCGTAACCGGTCGTGGACAGCGACACCGCCGAGTAGTAGACCGCGTCGATGAAGGTCAGGTCCTCGGAGTAGCCGTCCTTGTCCGCGTAGACCATCAGCGCGACGAGAGCGAGCAGGATCAGTGCGTACACCACCCGACGCGCGATGAGCGTCCACGGGGAGAAGTAGCGCTGCCCCGGGATGCGGATGATGTTCAGCAGCGCGTGATCGGGGAGATCATCGAGTTCGGTGTCGCTGCGGAACCGGTCGCGGAAGCTCTTGCGCATCTCGTCTCCGTGTTCTGGTCGTCTCGCTGTGCCGGTGGGCCGTGGTGCGGGCCCGCACCCGACGGTGAGGCACCCTACAACAACTGCGCCAGTTCCCCGGCGTCTGGTAGCTTACCCGGCTCGAGGGTGTGGTCGGACCCGATGTAGTGGAAAGCGGCCCTGATCTCGGCCGGATCGATGCGTCTCCCCGTCCGCCGGGACAGCAGTTGCGCCCATGCCAGACGGTAGACCGCCAGCTGGATCACCGCCGCCCCGAGATCGGGGCCCGTCGGTGGCCGACCGGTCTTCCAGTCGACGACCATCCAGCCCGTCGTCGGGTCGTCCCCGTCATGGAACACCGCGTCCATCCGCCCGCGGACGACATGTCCGCCGATGGTGATCTCGAAGGGCTGCTCGACGTGTTCCGGTGTCCGCTGCGCCCAGGTGCTGGCGAGGAACGCCTCCTTGAGACGGGCGAGCTCGGGCCCACGGATGTCCTCCTCCCCCAGACCGGGCAACTCGTCCTCGTCCAGCAGACCGGTGGCACCGTAGCGGTCCTCGATCCACTGGTGCAGCGCCGTGCCGCGTTTGGCGTAGGTGTTCGGCTTGAACGGCACCGGTCTGCGGAGCCTGCGGGCGAAGGCCGTGGCGTCCCGTGCGACCGCCACCAGATCCGAGGCGGTGAGTTCCCGGCCGATCTCGACGTCGACGACCGGGGTGTCCAGGCGGCGTTGTTCCTCGATCAGTGCGCTGACCTCCTGTTCCCAGAGTTCCTCGATGTCGCCGTCGTGGCCCGGTGGGGGTGGTTCGACCGCGGCGGCCCGGACGAGCTCGGCACCGCCGCGGACGGCGTCGGCCCGCGCGCCGAGGTGCTCGGGCGGGAACACGGCGTCCGGGGTGTCCCCGCCGTCGTCACTGCCGGAGTTCTCCGTCGGGGCCTCCGGTTCCGTCTCGTGCCAGTGGACGACGGAGCCCGGCTGGTTGCGGCGGATCTCGTCGACGTGCACGTAGGGGGCGGCGGTCGTGCCCGTGTCGTTCGTCTCGGATCCGGTGACGTAGAGGAGTCGTTCGGAACGGGTGAGTGCGACGTAGAACAGGCGGGTGTTCTCCTCCTCGAGTGCGGTACGGAACTGTGCGCGGTGCTCCTCCATCGCGTTCTCCAGGTCCTTCCGGTTCTCCGCGTCGACGGTGTCCAGGACGGGACTGCCCACCGGGTCATCGGCGTCGTCGCGGGCGTCGCCACGCAGGGTGGCGGGCACCTTGGTGATGTCGGTGAGCCAGGTCTCCACCGTGACCCGGGGGGAGGAGGCGTCGGTGTAGGTCCGGTTGTCGGCGTGGAGCACGGCGACGGTGTCCCATTCGAGCCCCTTCGCCTTGTGCACGGTGAGGATCTGCACCCGGTCGGCGTTGACCCGTACCTCACCGGGTTCCAGACCCTCCTCCTGTTCCCGGGCGAGGGAGAGGTGGTCGAGGAGGCTGCGCAGTCCCGTCCCGGGGATCTGGGCGAAGGAGGCGACGTGTTCGTGGAACCGGTCGAGGTGGACGGTTCCGGCGGCACCGTCGGCGTGGGGGTCGGTCCGGGAGAGGATCTCGGTGCGGATCCCGGTGATCCTCTCGATGTCCCCGAAGATCTCGCTCAGGTCGTGCCCCAGGGAGTGGGTGCGCAGGTACCGGAGGTGCGCGGCCAGGCGACGGAGCCGGATCAGCCCGCCGGCACTGTATCTCTCGGGTTCACCGAGGTCGGCGACGGCGTCGGTGAGTCCGGCGGTGGCGGTGTCGTCCCCCGTGGGCAGGGTCTCGCTGATGATCCGGTGGAGTCGGGCGAGGGCGGGGTCGTCGGGGCCCCGGTCCACCGCGTCAGTGTCCGGCGGTTCCTGTCGTCGCGCTCCTCCGGTGGCACGACCCGCGAGGTTGGCGGCCCGGTCCGCGAGGGCGAGGACGTCCGCGCCCCCGAGCCCGACGTGGGGCCCGGTGAGAATGCGGAGTGCGGCCCGGTTGTCCCCCGGTCGGACCAGCATCGTCGCGAAGGCGACGAGGTCCGCGACCTCGGGGATGTCGAGGAGCCCGGCCAGTCCGACGATCTCGACGGGAACGCCCCGTTCCCCGAGTGCCGCCGCGATCGCGGCGGAGTGTTTCCGCTTGCGCACGAGGACGGCACCGGTGAACTTCCGCCCGTTTTCCCGGCGCTCGGCGTAGTCGTCGGCGAGCCGGTCGGCGATCCACCCGATCTCGGTGGCGGCGTCCGCGAACCAGCCCAGTCGGAGAACCCCGGCGGGTGCTCCGGGGCGCGACCGGAGCGGCTGGACGGCACGGTCGGGGATGTTCTCCGGCCCGAGGACGCCACGGGAGACGGCGTTGGCCGCGGTGAGGATCTCGGGTGGGTTGCGCCAGCTGGTGACCAGCTCCATCTTCGGTGCCGGTTGCGGCGGGGCGGTGGGGTCGTGGCGGTCGATGCGGGGGAAGTCGGTGACGAAACGCGTGAGGTTGGCCGCGGTCGCTCCCCGCCAGCCGTAGATGGACTGCATGGGATCGCCGACGGCGGTGACCGTGAGGGAGGGGTCGGTACCGCCGAAGAGACTGGACAGCAGCACCCGCTGGGCGTGCGAGGTGTCCTGGTACTCGTCGAGCATGACGACACGGAAACGGCGGCGCTGACTGTATCCGACCTCGGGGTGGGTGGAGGCGAGTCGGGCGGCGAGGGACATCTGCTCCCCGAAGGTGATGACGTTGCGGCGGCTGAGTTCGGCACGCAGTTGTTCGACGAGCGGGAGGAGCGCGAGGCGCGTCAACTGCCGGTCCCGGATGTTCGCGGTTTTCTGTGCGAGCTTCTCCTTCTGCCGTGGGCCCGGGGGAAGTTCCTCGAAGAGGGAGACGAAGGGCAGTGTCTCCTCGGTGATGCCGGTGGCGTCGACCATGTGGTTGTCCATGTCGGCGGACAGGGCGAGCAGGGTGTCGACGACGTGGGCGCGGCCCGTCTCCATGGGCAGCTCACCCCGGTAGGAGCCGACGAGATCCCAGGCGATCTGGAAGAGCTCGGTGCGGGTGATCAGTCGGGCGGAGGGCTCCACGGGGAGGAGCAGGCCGTATTCGCCGATGAGTCGGCCGGCGTAGGAGTCGTAGGTCGAGACGGTCGGGGTGATCGCCCGGAGATTGTGCTCCAGGGTGCCGGTCGGGTCGAGGTCCCGGAGCCGGGGTATCCCGGCGAGTGTGGCCAGTCGTGCCCGGATGCGCTGGGAGAGCTGCTGGGCGGCCTTCCGGGTGAACGTGAGCCCGAGGACCTGATCGGGTGCGGCGAGTCCGGAGGCGACCAGCCACACCACGCGGGCGGCCATCGTCTCGGTCTTGCCCGCACCCGCGCCCGCGACGACGAGGAGGGGGCCGGGATCCGCGCTGATGATGGCGGCCTGCTGGTCTGTGGGGGCGTGTTCCTGTCCGAGCCACCGGGACAGCAGCACCGGGGAGAGTTTCTCAGCGGACATCGGTGAGCATCCGTCCTTCCTCGTGTGCGGGGCACATGCGGCGTAGCGGGCACCGGTCACAGGAACGGTTGACCCGGGCGGCGAGACGGGGTCCGGTCACCGAGGCGGCGAGACGGGGCAGGGTGGCGGCGAGTTCGTCGAGTTCCTCCGGGGTCTTCGCGGCCTGGTCACGGGTGGTGATCTTCGCCGAGGTGGTGCCCGGGTAGACGAGGACACCACCGCCGACGGATTCTGCGGAGCCGGGTGACCCGGCGTCGGTGACCCGGACCCGCCCGGGTACATCCCCGGCGGTGGTGTCGGGGATGACCGTTCCCCTCGACAGGGCGAGCTGGTAGGCGGCGAGCTGCGCGTGCTCCCCCATCGATTTCTGGGTGGGCGGTTGGGTACCGGTCTTCAGGTCGACGACGACGAGCGAGCCGTCGGAGGTGCGCTCCAGCCGGTCCATCCGGCCGGTGATGACCAGGTCCCGGCCGTCTTCCGTGGTTCCGACGGTGACGGACACGGGCACCTCCACTCCGACGGCGGTGAACACCGAGCGGGAGACCGTGATCCAGTCCGTGGTGCGTGCGATGAGCCGGTCCCACGCGGCGAGATCGGTCGGTGTCCGCCAGTTCGGGGTTCCGGTGAGGTCGAGGACCCGGGTGTAGGCGTCCCGCACCATCCGCGCGGCCTCGTCCCTGTCGGCGCCCTCCCCCACCGCCTCGGCGAAACCGTGGGCGAGGATTCCGGCGACGAGGTGCAGCGGAATCTCCTCGTCGGTGTCGACACGGCCGAGGACGGCCCGCAGCGGACACTCCGCGATCTGTTCGATCTGCGAGGGTGACAGGGTCACGGTGTCCCGGTGGGGGCGGACCGGTCGGTCGGTGGACGGCCCCGCGAGCCCCCACCACTGGTCCGGGTCGGCACCGGGTACCCCGGCCTCCGCGAGGCGTGCCAGCTGGCGGGCCGCCTGCCGACGACGGCTGCCGAGTTGGCCGGGGTCGCAGACGGTGCGGCGGAGTTCGCCGACCATGGCCGGGACCGACAGCAGTCGGGGGCCGCCGGGAACACCGTCGGCGGCACCGGTGTCCCCGGGCACCTCTCCCCCGGTGTCCCCGGGGCCGCCGGTGATCCGGCGGACCTCCACCCCGAGCTCCCCGAGGAAGCGGGACGGCTCGAGGACCTCGTTGCCTTCCGGGGTGTCCAGTGCGGTGACCAGCAGGGTGTCGGTGGCGCGGGTGCACGCCAGGTGGAACAGGCGCCGTTCCTCGGCGAGGCGTTCCACGGAACGGGAGATGTGGATGTCCGGGTCGATGCCGTCGTCGAGGAGGTCGACGAGGTCCTCCTGGCCGAACAGCGTCCCGGTTTCGGAGGTGGTGGGCCAGGTTCCCTCCTGGACCCCGGCGATGACGACGGTGTGCCACTCCCTGCCACCGGCGGCGTGCGCGGTGAGGAGGTGCACGGCGTCCGGTTCGACACCACGCCGGTCCCGGGCCCCGGTCGGGAGCTGCTGTTCGGTGATGTGCCGGACGAAGCTGGCCGTCCCGGCGGTGGGGCGACGCTCGACGAAGTCGCCGGCGGCGTCGAACAGGGCCATCATCGCGTCGAGGTCGCGGTCGGCCTGTGAACCGGCTGTGCCGCCGCGCAGGGACGCCGCGGAGAGCCGGTCGGCGAGCCCGGTGGCGTTCCACAGTTCCCACAGGACGAGTTCCACTGATCCACCGGCACGGTGTGCCCCGACTCCCGCGGTGAGGACGGACCGGACCCGGTCGAGGATCTCGGTCTCCCGGTCGGTGAGGAAGTCCGTGGCCCCGGTACCGCCGCCGTCGTCCCCGCCGTCCGCACCGACGTCCCGGGGCGGGGTCCCGGCTGTGGAGCCGTGCGGGAGGACCAGATCCGCGAGGACGTCGACGGCACGTCGTTGTCCGCCGCGACGGAGTTCCGCCTGGCGCAGTCCACGCAGGAGACGACGGAGCGTGACCGGGTCCGCGCCGCCGACGGGGCCGAGCACGAGTTCCTCGACCTCGGTGCGCTCCAGTGGTCCGTCGAGTGCCCGGGCCGCCAGCAGGATCGCCGAGACGATGCGCTGCTCCGCGAGAACGGTGTCGGTGGGATCCAGCTGCACGGGGACCCCGGCTGCGAGCAGTGCCCGCCGCACCGCCCCCAGGGCCCCGGTGGAACGGACGATCACCGCCATCCGCGTCCACGGGACCCCGTCCATGAGATGGGCGCGCCGGAGGGTGTCCGCCACGGTTCCGGACTGGGTCGCGGCACTGTCGCAGATCACCGCACCACGGTGGGCGGGTGTGCGGTGGGGGACGTCCAGGATGAGTTCGTCGGTGCAGGGGTGGTCCGTGAGGAAGTCGGGGTCCGCGCCACGGAAGCGGAACACCGACTGCCCGGGGTCCCCGGCGATCACGGTCAGCCGGGTCGAGGGGATGAACAGGCCCAGGAGCTCTGCGGTCCGTGGATCGAGGTTCTGCGCGTCATCGATGAGGAGGGTGTGCAGGGATTCACGCTGCCGGTCCAGCAGTCCGGTGTCGAGGGCGAGGGACTCGATGGCGACGGTGACGAGTTCCGAGGCGTTGTAGCGCCGTACACCTCCGAGGGCCATCGTCCGCTCGTACTCGCGGAGAAAGTCGCCTGCCGCCCGCCATGCGGGGCGTGCGTGCTCCTGTCCGAGGCGGACCAGATCCTCCGGCCCCAGGCCACGCTCGACGGCACGCAGGAGGAAATCCCGGAGTTGTCGGGCGAATCCCACCATCGTCAGTGCGGGCCGCAGCTCGGCGGGCCAGCTGCCGAGGCCGTCCTCGGCGTGACCGGCGAGGAGTTCGCGGATCACGGCGTCCTGCTCCGCACCCGTGATCAGCCGGGGCGACTGTTCCCCGGAGCGGACGGCCGCCGCCCGGAGCAACGCGAACGCGAAAGACGGCGCCGAGCGGACGAGGGGCGCGGAACCGGCGAAACCGGGTATCTCCCGCAGGTGCCCGGCGAGCTGCCCGCGGAGCCTGGCGGCGGCCTCCTTCGACGGGGTGATGATGAGCAGTCCGTCCGGGTCGGCCCCCTGCCGCAGGCGCTCCAGGGCGGTGTCGAGCAGCAGTGAGCTGACGCCGTGGCCGGCCGCTCCGGTGACCCGCCAGACGCCTTCCCCACCGTCGATCAGGCGCCGGGCCTCCGGCCCCCAGGTCCGTGCCGGGGAGTCCGGTCGCGTCGTGGAACGGCGCAACCGGACGGTGGGGTTCGGCGGTGGCACGAGATGATTCCACGTGCCGACACCGGAGGTGGGGCGGGTCTCAGGCATGGATCACAGTGTGTCAGAATCCCCGGACAACAGCAGTTCGACGACCCGGGCGAGTTTCGCACTGGCGTTCTGGTCGGCGTCGGGGAGCAGTGCGTGGAGGTAGAGGCGGTAGAGCAGGGCGCGGCGCATCAGCTGGCCGATGTCCGGCAGGTGCGAGAACCGGGAGATGATGCCGTCGTCGACGTCACCGGCGACGAGTGCGTCGACGATGACCTGCGCGGCGGTGTAGCCGTGCGGATGGGCCACCCCGACGAGGTCGGTCACCACGGGCGGCAGGCTCCCGGAGAACAGGGTCGTGGCGAACATGTCCGCGTGCCCGACCTGTCGGGCACCACCGACCGGTTCAAGGGTCCTGGTGACCAGTGCCGCCATGGTCATCCCCGCGCGCTGGGTCTCACTGGCGGTGGCGTCGAGTCCGAGTGCCGGGGCGAGGACCGAGGCGGGGTCGGAGGACCAGGCGGCCCGGTCCGCGACGGCGAACAGGTCGGTGACACCGTCCGGCTCCCCCACGGGTGCGGTGAGATGACCGGGGACCGGCAACGGTGCGAGGG
Organism: Corynebacterium pygosceleis; assembly: GCF_016595275.2. Taxonomy (GTDB): domain Bacteria; phylum Actinomycetota; class Actinomycetes; order Mycobacteriales; family Mycobacteriaceae; genus Corynebacterium; species Corynebacterium pygosceleis. Next base: position 72,141 of record NZ_JAENIQ020000001.1, read on the forward strand.
CGTCCGCCAGCCGCAGTGCCGCGGCGACCGTCTCGTCGACCCTGGCGAGGGGCTCCCCCTCGATGAAGGTGGAGGCACGCCAGCCGGACACGACGTAGCGCCCGTCGGTGGACCGGACGGGTCTCGCGGGACGGACGCCCGCGGGCCGCAGCTGCTCACGGACCTTCGCCGACCAGCTCGCGGCGACGGGATCGAGGACCCGGCTGATCACCGTCTGGTCCACGAGCCAGCCGTTGTCCCAGACGGGACCGAGGGGCTGCGGGTCCCGGGCTGCGGCCCGGAAGATGCCGCACACGTAGTCCGGTAGTTCCGGAGGGGTGTTGTCCATGCCCGCCACGTTACCGCCCGGCCCCGCCCGGCCCGGGAGGTGGTGGTCGCACGGACCGTTCAGTGACGCAGCCACCAGCCGTTGATGCCGCCGGACAGGGACACCACGTCGGTGAATCCGGCGTCGTCGAGCAGGAGCGCCGCCGCCCGGGAACGGACACCGGCCGCACAGTAGACGGCCAGCGGTGTGTCCCGCGGCAGGTCGTCGAGGGGGCCGAGGACGCCGGTCTTCAGGGTGCCCAGCGGCAGCCGCAGCGGATCCCCGAGGACACCGCCCGCCCATTCGTGGGGTTCCCGGACATCGAGCAACCGGACGCCGTTTCCGACGAGTTCCGGCCAGTGTGACACGGGGATCTCGCGGATTCCGTCCGGTGTGACGGTCGCCCCGGGTGCACGGTTCCCCCCGGTCTCCGGCGGGGTGGTGTGCCGCAGTGCCACCGAACCTGGTTGCCGGTCGAACCGGACGGTGCGCATCGTCGCGTCCGCCCCGTCCCAGAGCGCGAGACGCCCGATCAGCGGGGTCCCCGTCCCGGTGACGAGTTTGATGACCTCGGTCGCCATGATCGTGCCGATCACCCCGGGAAGCACCCCGAAGACGCCCCCTTCGGCGCAGGTGGGTACGGTACCGGGCTCCGGCGGCTCAGGGTAGACGTCGCGGAGGGTGTACCCGTCGCCGAAGACGGAGACCTGCCCGGAGAACCGGCTGATGGAACCCCAGACCACCGGGATCCCCCGGTCGGCGCAGGTGTCGGCGACGAGGTAGCGGGTGGCGAAGTTGTCGGAACCGTCGACGACGATGTGCGGGTCCAGCGCGTCGAGGATCTCCCCGACCGTCCCCCGGTCCAGTCTGGTGTCCCAGGTGCGGACGGTGACCAGGGGGTTGAGGTTCGCGATGAACGCGGTGGCCGACGCCACCTTCCGCTCACCGACCGCGGTGACCGGGTGAATGATCTGGCGCTGCAGGTTACTCAGGTCGACGGCATCGTCGTCGACGATGCCGAGGGTCCCGACACCGGCGGCGGCGAGATACTGGAGAACCGGGGAACCGAGACCACCGGCACCGATGCACAGCACTCTCGCACCGGCGAGCCGTTGCTGCCCGACGAGACCGACACCGGGGAGACTCAGGTGCCGTGCGTACCGCGCGGTCGCCCCCGTGGGCAGGTCCACCGGGGCCACGGGAAGTCGCGAATCAGGCATGGGGGTAGGGCCAGGGGTTGTAGCGGCACACCGCCCCGTCATCGGGGTAGATCTCGTTCGGGCTGATACCCGTGAGAACGGAGTTGGACAGGGACAGCGTCTGCTGCATCATCACCGGGGCGAGCGCCCCGTCGCCGCCGCACGGCTCATGGGAGGCGAAGCCGATGCCGTGCCCGACCTCGTGGTTGATGAGGTACTGGCGGTAGGAGCCGAGGTCGCCGTCGAACGGCAGGGCCCCACGGATCCACCGGGATTCATTCAGCAGCACACGGTTTCCGTCGGAGTAGAAGCAGCTGGTCTCCATCTCCAGGGAGTGCCCGCACAGTTCATGGGTGGTACCGACCGAGGTGAGCTGGATCCGGAGGTCCGGGGTACGGGGATCATTCGCGTCGATGTGCTGGAACGCGAAACGGGGGTCGGCCGTCCAGCCCCGGGGATCGGAGAGCGTCGCGTCGACCATCGCGGCGACGGCGTCATCACCGCCGTAGACGGCCGCGTCGACACCGTTCTCGATCTCGACGACGTAGGTGAAGGTCCGCTCCCCCCGACCGAGCGGCGGACCGGCGTGACCGACGGCACGGAACTCGCCGGTCCCCTTCTCCGTGTAGGGGGAACCGGGGGGCAGTTCACCGTTCGGGAGGACCGGCGGTGGGGCGTCCGCGGGATTCGGCCCGCTCCCGAGACCGGGATCACGGGGATCCGCGGTATCCGGCGCCACGGGAACCGCCGGTGAGGTGCCTGCGCCGGATGCGGGACCGCTACGCGACGTGGCCTGCGGTGCGACGACCTCCGGGCCGTCTGTGGTGAAGATGCTGACCAGTACCCACACGGTGATCACGATGAGCACCGGGATCGCGTAGGCGCGCCAGCCGTATTCCCGGGCGAAGCGTACAAGCATCGGTTCCACGTCTCTTCAGGTCTCTCCAGTTGCGGTGGGTGGTCTTCCGGCGGTGCCGACCGGCCCGGTGCCGGTCGGTCAGTGCAGGAATCCGACGGGGCGTGAGGTCGTCGTCCCCACCTCGACATAGGCGATGCGGTTGTTCCGTGCGAGAACCACGCGACCCTTGTCGTCGGTGAGCCGGAGCACACCGTTGTCGTCGGACAGGGCCTCGGCGACCTGCTCGATGATGGTGTCCTGTTCCTCGTTGCTGCTGACCACTACTTCGCGGGCGGTGTCGGAAAAACCGATCTTGATGTCCACGTCGTGTCTCCTAGGGTTGCTCGGATGTCATCGTGTGCCTCGTGCCCGTCGGCCGACGTCGTTCCACCGCACGGAACGTCCGCTGGAACGACGTCGGCCGGAAAACGGGCACGGATGTTCACGCTTTTCACCGGGGAGCCTACGCGTACGGCACCGCGGGTGCACATGCGGGCCGATGTTCGGCCCTCCGTACTTCACCGACAGCCCGTGGGCTTCAGCACCGGGGTACCGCCCCGGTGACCGATGGGGTTAACGGTTGGGGTGCGGTGGGTACCGGGGTGTCTACCGGGCGTCGGCGCGGATACTATGAAGGGGTGTCTGAACAGAAGCTGAAGCCAACGTTCGCCGAACTCGGCGTCGCCAAGGAGATCACCGATGCACTGGCGGCGGCCGGCATGGTCCGGACCTTCGCCATCCAGGAGCTGACCCTTCCGCTCGCGCTCGCGGGCAAGGACCTGATCGGACAGGCCCGGACCGGCATGGGCAAGACGATGGGTTTCGGTGTTCCCCTGCTCGACCGGGTCTTCGATGACGCCGACGTCGAGGAGCTGGACGGGACCCCGAGGGCCCTCGTCGTCACGCCGACCCGCGAGCTGGCCGTCCAGGTCGGCGAGGATTTCCGGCGTGCCGCCGCGAACATCCCCGTGCGCATCCTGACGATCTACGGCGGCCGGCCCTACGACGAACAGATCGAGGCACTCGACGCCGGCGTCGACGTCGTCGTCGGCACCCCGGGACGTCTGATCGACCTGTACAACCGTGGCTGCCTGAAGCTCGATCACGTCGCGGTCCTCGTGCTCGACGAGGCGGACGAGATGCTCGACCTCGGCTTCCTCCCCGACATCGAGAAACTGCTGAAGGCCCTGACCCACAGGCACCAGACGATGCTGTTCTCCGCGACGATGCCCGGGCCCATCATCGCCCTGGCCCGCACATTCATGGACCGTCCGGTGCACATCCGGGCCGAGGAGGTGGGGGCGGCGGCCACCCACGCGAGTACCCGGCAGGTGGTGTTCCGTGCACACCGGATGGACAAGACCGCCGTGTTGTCCCGCGTACTCCAGAGCAGGGGCCGGGGCAGGACGATCATCTTCGCCCGGACGAAGCGCAGTTGCGCGACGATCGCCGAGGAACTCGCGGCCAAGGGCTTCGCCGTCGGCGCGGTGCACGGGGACATGGGGCAACCTGCGCGGGAGAAGTCCCTCAACGCCTTCCGCGAGGGGGCCGTGGAGATCCTCGTCGCCACGGATGTCGCGGCACGCGGCATCGACATCGACGATGTCACCCACGTGATCAACTACCAGACCCCGGACGACGAGATGACCTACGTGCACCGGATCGGCCGTACCGGCCGGGCCGGTCACACCGGTACCGCGGTCACGCTCGTGGGCTACGACGAGCTGGTGAAGTGGGAGCTGATCAACAAGGAACTCGATCTCGGCCAGCCGGAGCCCCCCGCCTGGTTCTCCACGTCCCCGGAACTGTACGACGCACTCGATATCCCGGAGGGCGCCGGCGAGAGCGTCGGGCCGGCGCGCAAGGTGTTCGGAGGCCCGTCGGTGACCCGCCCCGCCGGGCCGCGGCAGGGCTCGAGGACACAGCGTGACGGTTCCCCGGGTGGCGGGGGACGCCGTACCGGACGCGGCGCGCGGGGGGGACGGCGATGAGGACCCCTCCCACCGGGACACCCCGGAACGGGACCGTCGTCCTGCGTCGCAGCCGCAGGGACCTCCTGGCGACCGGGGTGATCACCGCGACCGCACTCCTCGGGGTCGGAACCGTGTGGGTCACCTCCGAACACCGTGCCGCCGACCTGACCACCGCCGAGCAGCCGCATGTCGCGGCGGCGGCACCGGCGACCGCCCCCGCCGAGGTGCACGAGGCGTGGCGTTCACCGGATTCCGCCGTACCCGGGCAACCCCAGGTTCAGTCGGGTGCCGGGCTCGTCTTCACCGCTGACGGGGGCACACTGACCGCGGTGGACCCGATGACCGGGGACACCGTCTGGGAGTACCGGCGCAGCAACCACGAGATCTGTTCCGTCGGTTCCGCCTTCGACCGGGTGTACGTCACCTACCGGACCGGTGTCGGATGCGGGGACGTCATCGGGCTGGACACCGCCACCGGCGAGTACCGGGCCGCACGGTCGGCCATCGCATCCGAGGAGACGGTACCGATCCGGTCGAATGACGCCGTGGGGCTGGTCTCCCGCGACCGTGTGGAACTCTGGCGCAACGACCTGGTGCGCACGGTCGAGTACGGCGAGGTGGAGGCGAAGCAGGAACCCACCCTGCAACCGAACGAGGACTGCACCATCAACTCCGCACTGACCCGCAAGGACCTGCTGTCCGTGGTGGAGCACTGTCCCCCGTCCGAGGACCGGGAGGCGGGTTACTGGTTGCGGATGCAGGAACGTGCCCCGAAGGACTCCCGGAAACCCGTGATCAAGACCCAGGTGTTCCTCGGGGAGGGACCCGCCCGGATCATCGCCGCCGGCCAGGAGGGCGCCGTGGTCTACCGTGACGCGGTGGACGGGGAACAGCCCCGGATGGTGGGATACGATCTCGACGGCGGGGAGACCGGAACCGCGGTGGTTCCACCGGCCCCGCTCATCGATTCGGCGCCGGATCTGTTCTCCCCCGTCGTCGCCGACCTGCCGCATCATCTGACGTGGTTCGACGGTGAGCGGTTGTATCTGTTCACACCCGAGTCCCTGGTACTAGCCCATCATTTCTGGGATGCACTGGGCACCGGGGTGGCGGTCGGCGAACGACTGCTCTACCCCACGTCCGAAGGAATCGCGGTGGCCAACTGGGACACCGGGGAGACCGAGCGGGTCATTCCCGTTGACCGTGGCGGATACACCGGACAGGTGACCCTGTCTCTCGTCGGGGGTGTCCTGGTGGAGAAGCGGGGTGACGGCGGGGAGGTCGTCGGGCTCGTCAGCTGAAGACGCCCGCAGCCCAGCTGAGCGACCTGCCGTTGAAGGTGAGGTAGAGCCCGAACAGGGCGCACGCCGCCACGACGAGAGCAGGGACGATCAGGCCCGCGGAGAGGATGTACCAGGAGACGGGCAGCAGCAGCATCTGGAGGATGACCACCGGCCCCCTCCCCCAGCGGCGTCCCCGACGGAGTGCGAGACCTGCGGCGGCGACGGTGCCGAACACCACGATGAAGAACGCGGCCGTGCCGTAGCCGACGAAGAGACTCCCGCTTCCGTCCGAGGTGACGGTGCCGTAGTCGTGTTGTCCGGTGATCTCCCGGAATATGAGGAACACGGCGTAGGCGAGACCCACCAGTGCCTCGACGATGCCGAGCAGTCCCGCCCGGCGGATGTCCGCCGGTGGCAGGGGGGATTCCGCCCGGTCGCCGGCTGTCCGGGATGCTGCACGGGAACGGGGCACGCGGGATGAATCAGTCACGGCACCAGCCTACCGCGTGTGTGCGGGGGTTCCGCAGGTGCGGGGTTACACTCGACGCCATGCGCAGCCTGATGCTCTCCAACCCCAACTCCACGACACTGACACCCCAGGTCACCCGACAGGTGGTCGAGCCACTCCTGGAGGCGACTGAGCTGGTCTCCGTGTTCACCCAGTACGCGGGGCACGCGGAGGACATCTGCAGGGGTCTGACCCGGGACGATGTCGATGTCATCGTCATCGTGGGTGGTGACGGGACGGTGAACGAGGTGATCAACGGACTCCTCGGGGCGGATCCGGGGAACCGTCCGGCCCCCGGTGAACTGCCGAGGATCGCGGTGGTCCCCACCGGGTCGGCGAACGTCTTCGCCCGGGCACTGGGGCTACCCAATGATCCGGCCGAGGCCGCCGCCCAGTTGCGTGATCTCCTCCTCTCCGACACGTACCGTCGGCTCCCCCTGGGGCGGGTCGAGGACCGCTGGTTCTGCGTGAATGCGGGATTCGGACTGGACGCGAACGCCATCTCCCTGATGGAGGAGCTCCGTGACGCCGGCAAGTCCGCGACACCGTGGCGTTACGCGATGGTGACGGCGACCGCCTGGCAACGTCTCCGGAGAAATCCTCCCGCCATCACGTACTCGGCGGAGTCCGCGGAAGGGCCACGGACCGGTGGCGAGGTCCCCTTCCTCATCGTGTCCAACACGAATCCCTGGACGTATGCCGGGCCGGTGGCGGTGGTGACGAATCCGGAGCAGAAACTCGATGCCGGCCTGTCCCTCTACGCCCTGCGTGACATAGAGGGACCCGGGGGTCTGGTGGCGCTCCTGCATGCGATGGGTATCGGTGCACGACTCTGGCGTCCTCTGCGGGTGGATCTGCGGGAGATCCGAGTTGACGACATCAGCGAGCTCACACTCACCTCACCCCGACCCTTGAAGTGGCAGGTAGACGGTGAATCTGCGGGCAAAACAAAAAGGCTGGAGCTTCGTTCCTATACGGATGTCATTGACGTTGTGTCATCTGTGGACAAAGAGAAGGTGTGATCTTCGACACTTTTAGAGGTGGAACCCTAGCGGACATCTATGTGTACGTGTCATTATCTTCCGGTAGCACAGACACCCGGTGTTAAACCCGGGTTCATTTTCTGGCATGATGCCGGGACCGCGCCCCGGAATGGAGTCCATTCCCCCGCACACCCGGCGGACCATCACGGGAACCGCCTCCGGGCGGCTCACCGCCCGGCTTCCCGACACACCGATGCACCGAACTGTCGGAGAGTGTTCAGCCATGCCGAATGTCTGACACAGATCACTTATTTTTCTGAAGGAGATTCACCCATGGATTGGCGTCACAAGGCAGTCTGCCGCGACGAAGACCCCGAGCTTTTCTTCCCCGTCGGAAACTCCGGCCCCGCACTGGCACAGATCGCGACCGCGAAGGTCGTCTGCAACCGGTGCCCCGTCACCTCCGAGTGTCTCACCTGGGCCCTCGAATCCGGCCAGGACGCGGGCGTCTGGGGTGGAATGAGCGAGGACGAGCGCCGTGCACTCAAGCGTCGCCGCAACCGGGGACGCACCCGCACCCGCAGCGCCGTTCGCTGACCCGCACCATGCGGGATATCCGGCACCCACCCCACGGGGACCTGCGGGTGCCGGATATTTCGTGTCACGGTCTCCACTGCGTATAATCAACGGCATTTGTCGCTCTGGGACTGTGTCGGATCCGTCGGACCAGTCCACGGTGACGATCACGAGAAGTACGCGGCAGGATAGCCCTGACCGTCATGCCACGGCCCGGCTGTGGCAGAGCCCGATACATTCTGGAGGAGAACCATGAGCAAGCGTGGACGCAAGCGTAAGGACCGTCGCAAGAACAAGGCCAATCACGGCAAGCGACCCAACTCCTGATCAGGAGTTGACGAGGAGGGCCCCCGCACATCGTGCGGGGGCCCTCCTCGTCATCCGATCTCCCCGTTTTCGCGGTCTCCGGCCCGGCCCCCGGGCCGGGATCAACTGCGGTAGCGTTCGATCCGCAGGCGGAGGACGATCTTCTCCCGCAGGGTCACCGGGGCGGGTGTGCAGCAGCACCGGCGCACGAGTTCCCGGATCTCCTCCTCGATGCCCAACTGCGCGAAGCACCCGGGGCAGGCCTCGATGTGGGCACGCAGCACCGCACACCGTTCCGGTGTGGCCTCACCGTCGAGAAGTTCGAACAGGGACTCGTAGACCTCCCCGCAGTCAGCCATGTCCGGCATGTGGCCGCCGTTCTCATCCCGCCGCGTCATTTGTCCGCTCCCTTCCGTGCCTTCTCCACGTCCGCGTCTCCCGACGCGGCTCCACGCTCACCTGCGAGATCGGGATGGTTCAGGCCGATCCCCTGCTCCCGGGCCACGTCCTTCAACAAACCCCGCAACTGTTTTCTTCCACGGTGCAGGCGACTCATCACGGTACCGATCGGGGTGTCCATGATCCCGGCGATCTCCTTGTACGCGAGCCCCTCCACATCGGCGTAGAACACCACCATGCGGTAGTCCTCCGGGAGTTGGTTCAACGCGTCGGTGATCTGCGCGTCCGGCAGCTTCTTCAGCGCCTCGACCTCCGCCGACGCCAGTCCCGCCGAGGTGTGCGAGGACGTCTCGACCAGCTGGTGGTCGGTGATCTCCTCGGTGGGCAGCTGCGAGGGTTGCCGCTGCGCCTTGCGGTAGGAGTTGATGTAGGTGTTGGTCATGATGCGGTAGAGCCAGGCCTTGAGGTTCGTTCCCGGGGTGAAGGAACCGAACTTCTGGAAGGCCTTCATGTAGGTCTCCTGGACCAGGTCCTCCGCGTCGGCGGGGTTGCGGGTCATCCGCAGGGCACCGCCGTAGAGCTGATCGAGCAGGGGCAGTGCCTCCTTCTCGAATCTGGCCGCCTGCTCGGCGGCACCGGTCATCGTGTCCGGCATTGGCGTCGCGTCCCTTCCCTCTGCTTGTCGACGCCCTCCCACCCGCGGGTGTGGGGCGGGGTTCGGCGTCCGGCAAGCGCGCCGCACAGCGACGCGCACATCTCCTCCATTGTAGAAAAACACTGCTCCCGCGCGTAATACTGGCTGTATGTCGAAGCGTAGGTCGAAATCATCCGGTGCGGGAACGGCCGCCCTCGTGGCGCTGAACGAGGCGGGTGTGAGTCACACGGTGCACACCTTCGAGTCCGGCCACGACCATTTCGGGGCGCAGGCCGCGGCCGAGCTGTGCGGTCCCCTCGGGATCGACGAGGGGCAGTTGTTCAAGACCCTGGTGGTGGACCTGACCGCCGGGTCTGGCCCGAAACGGAAGCTCGGGGTGGTGTGCGTCCCGGTGACCGGCCACGTCAGTCTCAAGGCCGCCGCGCGCGCGTTCGATGTGCCGAAGGTCTGCATGGCCGAGCCGCGCGACGCCGAGCGGTCCTCCGGCTACGTCACCGGCGGGATCTCCCCCATCGGCCAGAAGAACGCCCTGCCCACCGTCATCGACTCCTCTGCGCTGGAGTTCGGCGAGATCCTGGTCTCCGGTGGGCGACGGGGCCTGGACGTCCAGCTCACCCCCGGTGATCTCGCGGCGGTGACCGGCGCACGGTTCGCCGCGGTCGCGGCACCGGGAACACACTGACCGTCCCTACTCCACCGGGTCCGGGACCCGGGAACCTCGGTCGGAGGGGGCTGAAAGGAACCACCATGAATCCCGCCGAACAGCTCGTCTCCGGTCCTCGGGGCCGTGACCTGCTACTGAATCTGGAGGACGACACAGGCCCGTCAGGACCTTTCGATCTGTTTCACAGGGCGGCGATGACTCTCGACGTCGAATCCGGGGCGGCGACCATCTACTTCCCCGTTTCCTCCCCGTCGCCGGCGAATCCGGCTTCCCACGACTGCAGTGCCGGTGGTCACCTCCCTGACGTCGTTGATGTCGGGGACATCGCCGCCACATTACGGGATGTGGAACTCGCGGAGATCACGTGGCCCGTACTGCGCGACGCACTGGCCTGCTCCGTCGACAACGCCGCCTACTGGCAGGAACCGTGCGGTGCCCAGATCCTCGCGGCAGCCCCGGAGATGCGCGGACCACTGCTCCGGATCGCCGGGGAACTCACCGACTCACCACTGATGGACGTCCTCACGGCCCCGTTCGATCCGGAGCGGCAGTGGACGCTGTCGGTGCGGGGCTCCACCGCTCTGACATCGGGGGTCAGGAAACGCCTCACAGCGGAACGTGACGGACTGATCGCCCGGGAGGCCGCTGCGGCGGCGACATTCGATCCGGAGAAAGAGGTGTCGGGGGTCTGGTGGTCTGCTCCGATGGGGGCACCGGCCACCACGGCCCCGCTCCCGGACGGTGCTCCCTCCGCTCTCTGGTTCGAGGAGGACTCCTTCGACGACGATCCCCGGGCGACGCACCGGATCGTCGTCCCGGGAGACACCAGGATCCTCGAGATCACCGGTGCCGACTCGTGGGCGGACCTCTGCAGGCGGTTCCCGGTCGAGGTCACCCGGCAGCGCTACCACGACTGGCACCGCACCACCGGACGTCGGGGACGGTGGGTGATCCCGGACTGGGCCGCCGTCGCGGAGCACCACGACGCTGTGCACCTGACCCATCTCGGATATCTGGCGGCCGCCGGTAGAGCCATCGACGTCGACGCCGGAACAGCATCCGTGATCGCCGGCTGGAACCCCGGCGAGACCTACTGGCTGACCGATGTGGCGGTCGGCGACCCCGTGCACTGGTCGTGGGACGAGGACGGGAGGATCTGGGCCCGGGGCTGAGACCGCCCTCAGTCCGGTGCTCCGCCGTACCGGAGGTGCGGAGCGGCTCCGAGGGGACCGAAGACGGTGATGATCTCCGCACCCGAGGCCCCGTCGCCACCGAACCAGTGCGGGGTCGTCGTGTCGAACTCGGCGCACTCGCCCCGCTCGAGAACAACGTCATCCTCACCGACGATCAGACGCAGCCGCCCGGAGAGCACGTACATCCACGCACGGCCCGGATGGGTGCGTAACTCAGGTACGCATTCGTCGGGCCGGACGATGATCTTCCAGGTGTGGGCACCCGCCGTCCGTCCGGTCAGCGGAACGACCACCCGGCTCCGGATCACTCTGGGCCGCATCCGGATGCGGGGTTCCCCGGTTCCCAGCCCACCAACGAGGGTGTCCAGGTCGACCCGGTAGACGAGGGCCAGGGGCAGGAGCAGGTCGAGGCTCGGGCGGCGCCGCCCGTTCTCCAGCCGGGAGAGGGTGCTCGTCGATACTCCCGTTTTCCGGGCGACAGCGTCCAGCGTCAGGCCCCGCTGTTCCCGGGTGCTCCGCAACCGCGGGCCGAGTTCCTCCAGGATGCGTGCGGTTCCGGCTGGGGTCGGCGTCATTCACCCAGCACAGCAGGATTTCCCGGTTTCGGCAACACCCGTTGTCCGGTACGCCTCCGGGCAACCAGTGTGGAGGCATGTCCACGGATCCCCGCACCGTCCGATCGCTGCGGCTCATGGCCCTGGCCTGGTGTGCGACCACCGCCCAGGTCGGTGTGAGCGCGGTACCCGTCGTCCTGCCCGCCGTCGCCGCGTGGTCCGACGGCGATCCGGGGACCGCACGGTGGATCGTCACCGCTTTCCTCCTGGGGATGACGGCCGTGGGGCCGGTGGTCGGGTATCTCGGTGATCTTCTCGGTCGGGATCGGGTGCTGCTCGGTGCGGCGGTCCTGTTCACCGCCACAGCTGCACTGTGCGCCCTGGCCCCCTCACCCGGCGTTCTCATCGCCGTGAGAGCGATCCAGGGCGCCGCGGGCGCGGCGCTCGCGGTGCTCCCGGTCGCCGCCGTCCGGGATCTGCTCACGGTACGACGATCCGGTTCCGGGCTGGGGCTGCTCGGTTCGGCGACCGCCGCGGGAACCGCCGCCGGTCCGGTCCTGGCCGGTGTCCTCGTGGATGCGATCGGCTGGCGGGCCGTCTTCTGGATGCTGGCTTGTCTGTCACTGTCCACCGCCGTGCTGCTCCGCGCGACGCGTGGCGGTACCGGTGGGACGCATCCGGTCGGGCGACCCCGCCACCGGCCGGATGCCGCGGGCACGGCGTTGCTCATGGTCGCGGTCCTCGCGTACGCGTCGGCGTGCGGCGGGGCCGGGGGCTCCCCGGCGCGAGCGGTCGGTCTGCTCGCGGTGGCGGTCACTGCCCTGGTCGTGCTCCACCGGATCGAGAGCCGGGCCCCACGGCCCCTTCTGCCGGGATGGCTGCTCGGGTCCCCGACTGTACGGCGCGCCGTGGCCCACATGGTCGTCGTGGGCGCGGTGATAATGAGCACCCTGGTCATCGGCCCCTTCCATCTCTCCGCCGCACACGGTCTCGCGCCGCGGGACATCGGTCTGATCATGGCTCTCGGCCCCCTGACGTCGGTGGTCGCGGGCGTGGTCACCGGGAGATTCGTCACCGGGGACACGGCCCCGGGGTTGACGGTGCTGGGGCTGGCGTGGATGGGCGTCGCGGTGACGGTTCTCGCGGTCGGCGAACCGTGGCTCGGGGTTCCCGGTTACGTCGCGGGCACGGTTCTCCTCGCTCCGGGCTACCAGTTGTTCATGGCGGCGAACAACATGACCGTTCTGGAGTCCGTGCCCGGGAACCGCAGAGGTACCGCCGCCGGGATCCTCGGGTTGGCGCGCAACATCGGCCTCGTCACGGGCTCGGCCGCCCTCGGTTCCGTCTTCCTCCGGGTCGCGGGGGCCACGGATTCCGGGACAGCCTTCACGGTGACCTACGGGGCGGTGTCCGCGGTGCTGCTGGTCACCGTACTCGCCTGCGCGGTGGATCTTCACCGGTCGCGGTGTCCGACGACGTCGGTCAGCCGGTGACCGGTCCGATGTCGTCGATCAACCGCGGCCCCTCGTTGCGCGCGTTGCCCACCGCACGGTCAACCTCCCGCAGCGCAAGCCCCGACACGAGCGTTTCCGGGGCGGGACGCAGCAGTTCACGGGCCTGATCGGTGTCCCCGGAGATCCACGTCTCCACCTCGTCGGGGGCGAGGATCCTCGGCATGCGGTCGTGCAGCCGGGTCAGCTGTTCCCCGACCGGGGTGGTCGTGATGATCGTGGCGGAGACGGTGTCCGTGCCGGTGCCCCGGAGTCCGGCGATCCACATCACCGGCTCGCCGTCCGCCGGGTGCACGTAGTACGGCCGCTTCTCCCGCCACTCGTACCACCCGTTCAGCGGGATCGCGCACCGCCCGTGGGCGAATGCGTCCCGGAACGAGGGCTTGTCCGGTACGGTCTCGGCGCGGGCGTTGAACAGCACCGGGCCTCCGGCATCCCTTTTCCAGGACGGCAGCAGACCCCAGCGCGCGGGGGAGATCTCGACGTCGATCCCCTCCGGGACGCGTCCCACCGGGCGCAGCACCGGGATGATCTGCGTGGGGGCGATGTTGTGGCGGGGAGGGGGTGTCCCTTCCGGTGCGGAGACGGAACGGACCCCGGGTAGCGCGGTCGCGGCACCGGTGAGAGCTTCGGATGTGGTGAACAGGACGAAACGGCCGCACATATTCCCTATCATGGAGGAGTGAATTCACTGAAGCACTCCGATCCCCCCCTGTGGTCCGCCCCCGTCGCATCCGCCCCCGTCGACTGTGAGGTCACGGTTCCCGGTTCGAAGTCCATCACGAACCGGGCCCTGGTGCTCGCGGCACTGGCTGACGGCCCCTCCACGATCCGTGGTGCGCTCCGTTCCCGGGACACGGAACTGATGATGAACGCGCTGCGCGGCATGGGCGTCACCATCACCCCGTCGGCCGATGACGGTACGGCGCTGACGGTCGATCCCGGTCGTCTCGGCGGGGGTGAGGTGGACTGCGGTCTCGCGGGCACGGTCATGCGTTTCGTTCCCCCGGTCGCGGCCCTGGCCGGTGCACCGGTGCATTTCGACGGGGACCCGCAGGCCCGTAAACGCCCCATGTCCACCATCCTGGATGCTCTCCGCGAGCTCGGTGTGGAGGTCACCGGCGACCGGCTGCCCTTCACCGTCACCGCCTCCGGCACCCCGCGCGGCGGCACCGTGGACATCGACGCCTCCGCGTCGAGCCAGTTCGTCTCCGGGCTGCTCCTGGCGGGCGCCCGGTTCAGCGACGGCATCACCGTCCGGCACACCGGAGACAGGCTCCCGAGTCAGCCGCACATCGAGATGACCGTCGCCATGCTCCGCGAGGCCGGGGTCAGCGTCGATTGCTCCGCGGCGAACCAGTGGACCGTCCGCCCGGGCCCCGTCGGTGCCCGCGCCTGGCTCGTCGAACCGGACCTGTCGAACGCCACCCCGTTCCTCGCCGCCGCGGCGGTGACCGGCGGGCGGGTCCGTGTCCACGACTGGCCCGTCCACACCACCCAGGCCGGTGACGCCATCCGCGGGATCCTCACCGAGATGGGGTGCGCCGTGGAGATCTCCGCGGACCCCCAGAGCGGTCACTCCTCACTGACCGTCACCGGCCCGGCCGACGGTCGGTTGCGCGGCGTTTCCCGCGATCTGGGGGACATCGGGGAACTCACACCGACGGTCACCGCACTCGCCGCACTGGCGGACACCCCTTCCGAGCTCACGGGTATCGCCCATCTCCGGGGGCACGAGACGGACCGGCTGAAGGCCCTGTCCGACGGACTCAACTCCCTCGGCGGCGACTGCACCGAACTGGAGGACGGACTGCGTATCCAACCGGTCGGGAGGTCCGCGCTGCACGGCGGGGTGTGGGAGTCGCACCACGATCATCGGATGGCCACCGCTGGCGCGATCCTCGGTCTCGCCGTTCCCGGGGTCGAGGTCGTGGACATCGCCACCACCGGCAAGACCCTCCCCGGTTTCGAACGGATGTGGATGGAGATGCTCGAACCGGAGGAGGGGGCGTCCGGACGTGGGTAGAAGACGCCGCGACTGGGACGAGTCCGATGTCCGTGTCCGCCCGCCCCGCAGGGGGACGCGCCCCAGGACGAAGGAACGCCCCACCCACGACGACGCCGAGACCGGGATGGTCGTCAGCAGGGACCGGGGACGCTGGGGCGTCATTCTCGACGGCACCGACCCGCACTCCGATCCCCTGGTGTGCATGCGCGCCCGGGAACTCGGCCGGACCGCCGTCGTGGTCGGTGACCGCGTCGGGGTCGTCGGGGACACCTCCGGACGGCCCGGTACCCTGGCCCGGATCGTGCGCCTGGAGGACCGGACCAGTGTGCTGCGCCGCACCGCCGACGACACCGACCCCTATGAACGCATCGTGGTGGGCAACGCCCGACAGCTGCTCATCGTCTCCGCCGTCGCCGATCCCCCGCCGCGCTCCGGTTTCGTCGAACGCGCCCTGGTGGCCGCGTTCGTCGGTGGGCTGAGGCCCGTCCTGTGTCTGACCAAGTCCGATCTCGCGGATCCGACCGAGTTCGCCGCCGAGTTCCGTGACCTCGACGTGCCGGTGGTGGTCTGCGGCATCGATGACCCGCTGGAACCGGTCCGGGAGATCGTCGATCATTCGGTGACCGCACTGATCGGGCATTCGGGCGTCGGGAAGTCCACGTTGGTCAACCGGCTCGTCCCCGACGCCGACCGGGCCACCGGTGCGGTGTCCGGCGTGGGAAAGGGCCGGCACACCTCCACACAGTCCGTGGCCCTCCCGCTCCCTCACGGCGGTTGGATCATCGACACACCCGGCATCCGTTCCTTCGGCCTCGCGCACGTCGACGCCGATCAGGTCGTCGGGGTCTTCGACGATCTGGCCGCCGCCGTCACCGACTGCCCGAGGGGATGCACCCACGCGGGTCCCCCGGCTGATCCGGAATGTGCACTGGACACCCTCGAAGGGGCGAGCGCACGTCGGGTCACCGCGGTCCGTGGCCTCCTGGAGGCCCTGCGGAGCAATGACGACTGGGAGCGGCAGGTATAGGACATGGGTTGGTGGGTAGGTAGCGGGCACTCCCGCGAACAGGACAAACAGGGCAGTCCGTTGACCGAGCGCAAGCTCACCGACGCACACCATGACCGGGACACCCACCACAACGAACCCACCGGCGGTGCGAATCCCGTCGCCCGACCACCGATGACGGAGACTCCCCTGAACCGTCTCGCGGTGCTCGCCATCGTCGCCGGCGCCCTGACGGGGCTGCTCGTCGCCGTCGGAAACCGTCTGATCGTGCTCACCGAACAGTGGATCTACGGGGCCCACCACCTCATCGTCCTCGATCCCGGCAGCAATGTCTCCCCCGGGCGTCTCGCGGTGACCCTGATCTGCGTCGGTCTCGTCACCTCCTGGATCTGGTACCTCCTCGACCGCTTCGGCAGGCCCGCCGTGTCCGTGCCCGGCGCGATGAACGGTACCCCGATGCCCCTGTTCGAGACCGCGCTCTCGGCGTTCACCCAGGTGGTGTCCGTGGCCGCCGGAGCACCGGTCGGACGGGAGAATGCTCCCCGCTTGATGGGTGGGATGGTCGCGTCCCGACTGTCGACGGCCCTGTCCGTCGACGCCGGGGCCCGACGCATCCTCGTGGCGTCCGCCGCCGGTGCGGGACTGGCGGCGAGCTTCCATCTTCCGTTGGCGGGTGCGCTGTTCGCCCTCGAGCTTCTGCTCGTCGAGATGTCGACCCGCACGGTGGTGTCCACGATGCTGGCGTCGGCGACGGCCGTCGCCACGACGGCCGTCTTCGTCGACCCCCACCCGATCTATCACTCGGTACCGCTCAACGAGAGTCCCGCCATGCTGCTCGCGGCGGTTCTCGTCGGTGTCGTCTCCGGGGTCTCCGGGCACTGGTTCGGGATCCTCGCCAGGAAGGCTGCGGCGTCCCGTCCCCGGGACGCGAACATCCTCTGGGAGATGCCGTTCGTGTTCACTCTGTGCGCCATCGCCGCCTATTTCCTTCCCGGTGTGTCGGCGAACGGACGGTGGGCCGCCGAGACGATGTTCACCACCGGCCTACCGATCGGGATCCTCATTCTCCTGGGCATCGCACGCGGGGCGATCATCCTCGCCTGCTTCCGGGCGGGCACCGTCGGCGGTACCCTCACCCCGGCGTTCGCGCTGGGGGCGCTGACGGGTGGTGTCATCGGGATCCTCTGCCAGCCGTTCTTCCCCGGTGTGCCCGTCGCGGCCTTCGCACTGCTCGGGGCCGGGGCGTTCCTGTCGACGACGATGGCGGCCCCCATGTTCGGCATGATCGCGGCGGTCGAGTTCACCGATCTCGCCGCGCAGGGCTACCTGGCGATGTTCATCGCCGTGATCACCGCCTCCCTCGCCGTCCGAGTGTGGGGCGTCATCGTCGACAAGGACCAGCGCCAGCTCCCCTTCACCTACTCGGCCTGGACCGCCGAAGCCGATATCAGACCCTGACACCGCAACGCCCGCCCCTTCCGCTGATCACGGTCGGGACGGGCGTGCCGGGTGCGGTGCCTGTCGGCGGTCAGCGGCGGGCCTTCTCCACCGGGGTGTGGTACGGGCTGCGTCCGGTGAGCCCCCGGATACCTTCGACGACCGTGGGACGGAGCTTCCCCAGCATCTTCAGGCCGGTGCGCAGCCCCTTGCGGACCCCGTCCGTTGCCGCACCGACGTGCAGTTTCTCCTCCACCTCGGGGTGCTTCGTGAACGCCGCGTTCGAGCGCACCTCCGGTGCGTTGTCCGGATCGGCGGCGAGGTATTTGTTCGGCAGCGTCAGTTTCAGCAGCGTCTTCTGCACCTTGAGCAGCTGCATCGGGAAGGAGTCGGTGTTGTACGGCAGGTCGAACTCCCGCGCGATCTCCTCCACCCGCTTGCCGACGTCGGCGAGACGGTTCGACGGCATGTCCGGGAACAGGTGGTGCTCGATCTGGTAGTTCAGGTTCCCGGAGAGGATCGTGAGCAGCTTGCCGCCCTTGAAGTTCGCCGAGCCCAGCATCTGCCGGAGGTACCACTCATTGTGGTCCTCCGTCGCGTACTGCTCCTTGGTGAACGTCTCCGTCTCGTCGGGGAAGTGTCCGCAGAAGATCACCAGGTACGCCCACACGCTGCGGATCCAGTTCGCGAACGCGTTGGCGGTGACGGTGTGCACGTAGTTCGGCCCGGACAGCGCGGGGAACATCACGTAGTCCTTGAGCACCTGGCGCTTGGACTTGTGCACCGCCTCCCAGAACCGGACCTTCGTGTCGTCCCAGCTCTGTTTGCCCGCGAAGTAGCGGCCGAGTTCCACGTCGTAGAATGCGATCGCCCACTGGAACAGCGACGCCAGCACGACGTTCGTCACCGGTTGAAACGCGTGCTGCGGGGTCCACTTCCGGTCACGGGTGACCCGCAGAATGCCGTATCCCACGTCGTTGTCCATGCCGATGATGTTGGTGTACTTGTGGTGCACGTAGTTGTGGGAGTGCATCCACTGGGAGGACGGGCAGGTCATGTCCCATTCCCAGGTGGTGGAGTGGATCTCGGGGTCGTTCATCCAGTCCCACTGTCCGTGGATGACGTTGTGCCCGATCTCCATGTTCTCGAGGATCTTGGACACGGCGAGCATTCCGCTGCCCGCCCACCACAGCGGTTTCCTGTGGCTGAACAGCAGGGTCGCCCGTCCGGCGATCTCGAGGGAACGCTGGAACCGGATCAGTCCCTTGATGTACCGGACGTCCCGCTCCCCTAGGTCCGCCTCGATCTCCGCCTTGATGGCGTCGAGGCGGCGGCCGATCTCGGCGATGTCCTCGTCGGTCAGGTGGGAGTATGCCCGGATGTTGTCGATGGCCATGTCGGTGTCCTTAAGGTGGTCGTTCGGTGGGTGTTCTGTGCGGCTGCCGGGTGTCAGACGTCGACGGAGACGTCACCGGCGGCGACACACACGCAGGTGCGGATACGTTCGCCGGGGCCGTGGACGTCACCGGTCCGCAGATCGTGGACGTACCCGTCGGTCAGGGGCCGCACACACGTCTGGCAGATGCCCATGCGGCAGCCGAAGGTGAGCTGGATCCCGGCTCCCTCAGCGGCCTCGAGGAGCGTCGTCGCACCGTCCGCGTGGCAGCTCCCCCGGTGTCCGAAGGTGATCTCGCCACCGGTCGCCTCACTGCTGCGGTCGAGGGTGAAGCGTTCGGTGCGGAGTTCCTCGTCGGCGTCGAGGTCCGACCACCAGGCCTCCAGGGCGTCGAGCATCTCGTTCGGTCCGCAGGCGTAGGCGGTGCGCTCGGTGACGTCCGGGACGATCTCCGCAATGGCGTCCGGGGTCAGGCGCCCCTCCACCCCCGTGACCCGCACGGTCGCGGTGAATCCGGGGTGTTCACGGCGGAGTTTCTCTATGACGTCGGAGAACAGCAGATCATCCTCGGTCCGTACCGAGTGGATCAGGGTCACGTCCCCGAACTGGTTCCGGTCGGCGAGGGTGCGCAGCATGCTGATCACCGGGGTGATGCCGGTTCCCGCCGTGATGAACAGGAGCTTCTCCGGGATCGGATCGGTCAGGTGGAAGTCCCCCGCCGGTGCCCCGATCCGCACCGTCATTCCGGGGCGTGCGCTGCCGACCAGGTGGTTGGAGAGCTTCCCCCGTTCGACCGCACGGACCGTGATGGACAGCAGATCCCCCGCCGGGCGTGGGCTGCAGGTCAGGGAGTAGGAACGCCAGACGTAGCGGCCGTCGATCTGGACACCGATACCGATGTACTGACCGGCCTCGAAATCGACGGGTACCCCCCATCCGGGCCGGATGACCAGGTTGACGGTGTCCCCCGTCTCCCGTGAGGCGCTGACTATCTGTCCCCTGAGTTCCCGCACGGACCACAGTGGGTTGACCAGCTGCGTGTAGTCGTCCGGCAGGAGTGGCGTGGTGAAACGTCGGAGTACATGGCGCAGGGCGCCGAGCCCGTCCCGCGCCCTGGTGGCTTTGGTGACCACAGGTGATTCACTGTCCTTACACTTTCCGGATATTCGTACGACACCGTAGCTTACGGCATCGTAGGTTACGTGTCCACGCAGGACACGACATCCGGCGGGCACACCCCGAAAGCCCCTCGAGACCCCTCCCGACCCCGACACGCGGGCCCCACGGGCCGTCCCGGAGGTTGCCCGGGCGTTCACAAGGTCGGGACCGCACCACCCTCAGAGCAGCTGAACCAGCGCATCGAGCTCCTGGACCTCGTACCAGGCCATGAAGTTGTCGAGGGCGTCCCCGACCGTCAGTTCGGCATCCTCGTCCCCGAGATCAGCGGCATCGACGGCCTCGACGGCCGCCGCGGTGGCCTCTTCACTGCCCGCGATGTCGACGTGGAAGCACACGATGTCCGACAGATCGATCCGGGGAGGATCGAGACGGACCACCGACTCACCCGATTCGGGGGACACCTCCACCGAACCGTCGTCGATGTCCGCGGAGATCACCACACGCCGACGGGGAAAACGCTCCTGCCGTCCCGTCGCCAGCAGCCGAAGTGAGGCGCGCGCCGCATCCTGGAACGCGAGATGCGCGATCTCCTCCTCGTCACCCGATGTGTAGAACTCGAGCAGTGCCGGGGTCACCGCGAAGCCCCACCCTCCCCGGGCCGGAACGGAACGCTGTTCAGCCAGCTCGGACAACATGTCGAAGGTCGCCGGAATATAGACGCGCACCGATCAGAACTCCCCTTCGATACCGAACAGGCCCGTGATCTCGACGACCGCCCGGTCGAACTGCTGGTAGTACACCCCGACCAGACCGGCCCGGACCGCCGCGTGCACGTTGAGGATGGAATCATCGACCATGACACAGTCCTGACGCCTCAGTTCGATGGCGTCCGCAGCCGCCTGAAAAGCAGCTTCCTCGGGTTTCTCGACACCGATCTCACCCGACAGCACCACCGCGTCAACGACGCCGCGGTACTCCAGCTCCCGGATCGGTTCAGCGCCGGGGCCACCCGGATCATTGGACAGCACGGCCGTGGCCACACCGTTCTTCTTGGCTGCGGCCAGTAGGTTCCGCCACCGCCGCTGGTCTTCCTCGGTCCCGTCCAGGACACCGCAGTAATCGACGATCAGTCCACGCACTTTTGCTCTCTCCGCTCCTCGGACACGTTTCCGCACACCGGCCACCGGGGTCGGTGCGCACCGGGCGGGTGGACATCATCGAATGTCCCCGAACCCGGCACCACCAAGGTAGTCGGTCACCGCCCCCGCTGTCGCCCCGACCATCCGGCGGGCCGACTCCCCGCCCCTCCCGAACACCACCGGTGGACACCCCGGCACGACGGTTCCGTGCGGTCCCGACCCGGGTCGGGGAACCGAAACCACGGCAACGGGGTCGGTAGAAACAGACACCTTCCCCGATCCCCTCCCGCACAGGAGCAGCAGATGCTGAGCACACTCCCCGGCCATGTCCACATGAAGACCTTCCGCGGAACGGAGCGCCACCCCGCTCCGCCGCCCCCGGAGCCCCGCCCCCGAGGTTCGTTCAGCCCCTCCACCCCGGCATCCCCCGAGGCGAGGAAGGCGAGTCACCGGCTGGTCCTCCTCAGCCTCGAGGCGGCTTTCGGCATCCGTCCCACGACGCAGCTCCGGATGTCCGAATACTCGGTTCAGGTGCGACAGCTCGTCCAGATCAGGCACCGCCGCGCCCGCGCTTCCGGATCGGCGGGAGCGGGACGGGTCGCCCTGACGTCGCTGCACATCCGCCGGGAGGACCCCGTCCCGGACGGTACCGGACAATCCGGGGCGACGCTCCTGGAGATATGCGGATCGGCCCGTGCGACCGGGCGCAGGTGGGCCTTCGCCGCGAGAATCGAACGGGAGTCCGGGAACCGCCCGTGGCGGATGACCGCACTGCGGCTGTTCTGAGAGCGGCACCGGAGCCCGGCGACACGGGCACCGGCACACGGACAGCACACGAAAAAGCGGGCGCACACCGACCGTCACCGGTCGTGGTGCACCCGCTTTTCGTCACCCGCGGCGGGGCCGGAGGATCAGGGTTCCGCGGGACCCGAGGTCCGGAGCGAGTCCGGTGACGGCCGGCGGGAACCACCGTCTCCGAAGTCCTCGGCGTCCAGCTTGCCGTCGTGGTTGAGGTCCGCGGTCCCCTCCTCCTCGATCTTCGGCAGCACCTGGTTGCGCAGGATGAAGAGCTTGCGGACGGTCTCCTCCTTGATGCCGTCCTTCATGGCGTTGAACATGTCGCCGCCCTCCTTCTGGTACTCGACCAGGGGATCACGCTGCGCCATCGCACGGAGGCCGATGCCCTCCTTGAGATAGTCCATCTCGTAGAGGTGTTCACGCCACTTCTGGTCGACGACGTTCAGGATCGTCATGCGCTCGACGGAGCGCATCTGCTCCTCCGAGCCCTGCGAGACCACGACGTCCTCCATCTCGTCGTACTGCTTGTGCACGTCCTTGAGGACGGCATCCAGGAGCTGCTCGGCGGTCAGCTCGTTGGCCTGGCCGTACTCGGTCCCCTTGACGAGGCTCTTCCAGGTCATCGAGGGCCCGTAGAGGCTCTCCAGGGCGTTCCAGAGACGGTCGAGGTCCCAGTCCTCCACATAGCCGTTGGAGGTCTCACCCGCGATGTAGGCGGTGACGGTGTCGTCGATCATCGACTGCACCTGGGGTCCGACCTCCCGGCCCTCCAGGATCTGTCGACGCTCCCGGTAGATGACCTTGCGCTGCTCGTTCATCACCTCGTCGTACTTGAGGACGTTCTTCCGCATCTCGAAGTTCTGGTTCTCGACCTGCGTCTGCGCACCCTTGATCGAGTTGGAGACCATCTTCGCGTCGATGGGCATGTCATCCGGCACGTTCAGCCGGTTCATCATGTTCTCCATCGTCGCGCCGACGAAA
Source organism: Corynebacterium pygosceleis (assembly GCF_016595275.2). Classification (GTDB taxonomy): domain Bacteria; phylum Actinomycetota; class Actinomycetes; order Mycobacteriales; family Mycobacteriaceae; genus Corynebacterium; species Corynebacterium pygosceleis. The sequence continues at coordinate 95,034 of NZ_JAENIQ020000001.1, forward strand.
CGGACCATGAGGTCGTCACGCATGGAGAGATAGAAGCGGGTGACGCCCGGGTCGCCCTGTCGGCCGGAACGACCACGGAGCTGGTTGTCGATTCGACGTGACTCGTGCCGCTCCGTACCGAGGACATAGAGCCCACCCGCCGCGCGGACCTGCTCCGCGAGCTTCTCGGACTTCTCCTTCATCCGGACGATCTCCTCGTCCCACGCGGCCTCGTACTCCTCGGAGTTCTCCACCGGATCGAGACCCCGCTCACGCAGGTTGATGTCGGCGAGAATGTCCGGGTTGCCGCCGAGGACGATGTCGGTACCGCGACCGGCCATGTTGGTGGCGACGGTGACGGCCCCCGGGAGACCCGCACGGGCCACGATCTCGGCCTCCTGCTCATGGTGCTTGGCGTTCAGCACATGGTGCCGGATGCCGCGCTTCTGCAGCAGACCCGAGAGGTACTCGCTCCGCTCGACGGAGGTGGTGCCGACGAGGACCGGCTGGCCCTTCTCCACACGCTCGGCGATGTCGTCCACGACGGCGGCGAACTTCGCCTCCTGCGTCTTGTAGACGAGATCGGTGAGATCCTCACGCTGGTTCGGGCGGTTGGTCGGGATCGACACCACGTTGAGCTTGTAGATCTGGTGCAGCTCGGCCGCCTCGGTCTCGGCGGTACCCGTCATCCCGGAGAGCTTGTCGTAGAGACGGAAGTAGTTCTGGAGGGTGATCGTGGCGAGGGTCTGGTTCTCGCTCTTGATCTCCACCCCCTCCTTCGCCTCGATCGCCTGGTGCATGCCCTCGTTGTACCGCCGGCCCGGAAGGACACGGCCGGTGAACTCGTCGACGATCATGACCTCACCGTTGCGCACGATGTAGTCCTTGTCGCGGGTGAACAGTTCCTGCGCCTTGATCGCGTTGTTCAGGTAGCTCACCAACTGCGAGTGCTCCGGAGCGTACAGGTTGTCGATGCCGAGCTGGTCCTCGACGAACTCCACGCCCTCCTCACGGACACCGATCGTCTTCTTCCGGTGGTCGACCTCGTAGTGGACATCGAGACGCATCTTCGGGACGATCCGGGAAAACGCCGAGTACCACTCGCTCGAGCCGTCCGCCGGACCCGAGATGATCAACGGGGTACGTGCCTCGTCGATCAGGATCGAGTCGACCTCGTCGACGATGGCGTAGTTGTGGGGGCGCTGCACGAGCGCATCAATGCTCTGCGCCATGTTGTCCCGGAGGTAGTCGAAACCCAGCTCATTGTTCGTTCCGTAGGTGATGTCCGCGTTGTACGCGCGGCGACGCTCCTCCGGGCGCATGTTCGAGAGGATGACGTCGGTCTCCAGGCCGAGGAAGCGGTGCACACGACCCATCCACTCGGAGTCACGCTTGGCCAGGTAATCATTCACCGTGACGACGTGGACGCCCTTGCCCTCCAGGGCGTTGAGGTAGGCGGGCAGCACACAGGTCAGGGTCTTGCCCTCACCGGTGCGCATCTCGGCGACATTGCCGAAGTGCAGGGCCGCGCCACCCATGATCTGCACCGCATAGTGCTTCTGACCGAGAACACGCCACGAGGCCTCCCGTGCCACGGCGAAAGCCTCCAGCAGGATGTCATCGAGGGTCTCGCCGGCCTCCAGCCGCTCCCGGAACTTGTCCGTCGAGGCCCTGAGCTCATCATCGCTCACATCGGCGTACTTCGGCTCGAGGGCGATGACCTCGTCGGAGATCTTCTTCAGGCGCTTCACGGCGCGCCCCTCACCGACTCGGAGGATCCGGGACAGTCCAAACACGGGCAGTCGTCCTTTGTCTATGTGGGTTCAAGCGGATAGATTCCCGATCATTCTACGCGCCCACCCCGACATGGGAAGCACCCGCCACCTCACATCTGGTGTGGGTGACGGGTGCGTGGCCTCCCGCTCCGCCTCTCCGGTGTGCTCACACCGGACCCGGGCGGGAGCATCCGTGCTGCACAGGCGGCACTATCGCATCATTCCTCCGGTTCGGTCAGGGTGATGAGACCGTAGTCGAACGCACGACGCCGGTAGACGACCGAGGGACGCCCGTTCTCCTCGTTGACGAAGAGATAGAAGTCGTGTCCGACCAGCTCCATCTCGGACAGGGCGTCATCGACGCTCATCGGGACGGCCGGATGCTCCTTGGTCCGGACGATCTGGCCGGGAACGATATCCTGGACGCTGTCCGCGTACGGATCCACGTCGAACTCACCCATCTTCTCCTGCTGCGGGGCACTGGCCTCCGCGGTGAGTTCAGCGGCGATCTCCCCGGTCGACATCGGCGCACGATGCCCCGAGCGGCTGATCTTGCGACGTGCCTTCACCTTGCGCAGCGAGCGTTCCATCCTGCTGAGGGCGGTTTCCAGGGCAGCGTAGAAGCTGTCCTCCTTCGCCTCCGCACGCGCGATGTGCCCCTTTCCGGTCGCGGTGATCTGGATCTTGTCGCTCTGATCACTGCGGCGCGGATTCGGCTCATGCTGGAGTTCGACGTGGAAGAACGTCAACGTGGGATCAAGACGCTCGATCTTGGCGAGCTTGGAATTCACGCGTTCCGCGAAGTGCTCGGGAACCTCCACGTTACGGCCGGTGATGCTCACCTGAGTCTCGGGGCGCAGGCCGTCTTTGTTGTCAGCAGGCGTGGTCATTGCTCTTACCTCCCGGTATCGGCCACCGCACAGAAGCGGGTGGGATTACCCACGACGTCCACGGTGACGGGAACTACTGCAACGCCGAGTTTACCCGCCGGTCATAACCATCGCGGCGGGCACCCCCGCACCTCATGCCGCGGTGAGGGCAACCACCCCCGTGACCTGTATTCCGGCCACGGAAAGACGCTCGATTGTGGCGGTCGCGGTTGCCCCCGTCGTCACCACGTCATCGACGAGCACCACCCCCTCATCCACCCGTGGACGTCGCCGCTCGTCGCGAACCGCACCCACGAGATTCGCCCGACGGGCCGGGGCGTCCAGCCCCGCCGAGTCCTCCACCGAGGCGTCGAGATGAACCAGTTGAACCACCGTGAGACCGGTCGCCCGACAGATCGCCGTCACCGGATCGCCTCCGCGCAGACGCGCCGCTCTTTTCCTCGTGGGCGCAGGTGACAGGACAATACCGGAACATTCCGGGAGCTCCCCGCGCGCGGAGAGGAACACGATCGCGGAGCGGAGGACGGCACCGACCTCCGGAATCGCGTCCCTCCTGCCCCGTTCCTTGATGGCCAGGACCGTCGAACGGTGCACCCCACCCCACGGACCCAGCGCGAACACCGGAACACGGGGATCGACCCGCGGCTCAACCCGGAACGGAATCCGGCGCCATGCGGTGCGGCAGGGTTCACACAGTGTCACCCCCACCGCACCACATCCGGCGCAGTGTTTCGGGAGCAGGAGTTCCAGCACCGGTTCCCTCCCCTGGCCCGCCGGCCTAGTCCGCGACCACGGGCACCGCGCGGGTGCCCTGAAGCGCCGGAACCTCACGCCAGAACGCGGCGGAGTTCGTCGAGGCCGGAAGCTGGAGCATCGCGCGGGCGTCGGTGGCGTAGAGGGTGTTCGACGACGACGCGACAGCCACGATCGGCGCCATGAGGTTACCGGTGGGCAGCGATGTCACCGCGGAACCGTCTACCTCCACCCGCCACACCGGGGTGTCCGGGGACGATGTACCGACGAGGAGTGAACCGTCCTGCTGCCACGACAACGCCAGAGCTGTGTCACCGATCGCCGGGGCGATCTCCACGGGCCGCACGATCTTCCGCTCCCCCGGTGCCGGCCGGGCCACCGTCCCCACCCACACCCGTCCACCACGGATCATCGCGACACGGACCCCGTCGGGCGACAGTCTCAGCACCGATATCAGCTGTTCATCCCCACCGTGGTCCGGCTCATCGAGGGTACTGGCGTCAACCTCGACCTGTGACAGCTCGCCCGTCGAGGTGGAACGGGCGACACGTGCGACGGTCCGCCCGTCCAGGACGGTCCACAACGCCGTGGCCTCGTACTCGAAACTCGGACGTGTCAGTGTCCCGGCGGAGAGCACCTCGGTGGTCTGCCCACCCACGGGCCCGAGCAGCAGTCGGGACTTCCCCCGTTCCCCGGACCGGGGAGCCCCCGTCTTCCCGGGGTCACCCACACCGTCAGGGGTCTCCACCGCCGCAACAACTCCACCGGACGAGGAGATCTCCGCCGAGGCGATGTTCCCGGCGGTACCGAGCGGACCGGCGACGGGGCGGGCGTCCGTTCCGTCGACGAGCATCAACGATCCTTCGTTCAGTGCGTAGAGCGGGCTGATCGTACCGGCGAAGGCGTTCGGGTTGAACTCCGCGACGTCCTCCACCGTCAGTGCCTCGTGTCCGGGATCGATCGGAGTGCCGTCGAGTTCGACGCGGTAGGGGCCCCGTGCACCCGCGTGCGCCAGCGTCCACACCACCTGTGCCGCGAACCGGTGCCGCTGGTCTATGTCGAGATCACCGAATCCCGTGAAGTGGTAGACACCGCCCTCTGTACCGGTGAACACCGCCTCCGGGGGAATTTCATCGACCACACCCGGGGCGAGGTCGTACTGGGGCCCCTCCATGAGGAGGGACAGCAACGCCGTGTCCAGTGACGGCTGTCCGTTGTAGACCCACCTGCGGTCACGGACCAGGAACTTCCCGGTCGGCGCGAAGAAAAACAGGTCGTAGGGGCTGAACTTGTTCCGCAGCTCCGTGCGCTCCAGGACGACCCCCGGGGGCAGTGCCGAGATCCTCCACTCCCCGCCCACCCGGTTCAACTCCATCGTGGCCTCGTACTCCCCGTTCTCCGGGGTGTAGACCCCTCCGGTCCCCAGTGTGCCGACGACGGTTCCACGGACCTTGTAGGAGATGGAGTCCTCGGTCGCCCCCGGTTCAGCGTTGAGGTCGATGCGGTCGAGGATGAGGGTACCGGCGGTGTCGTCCCAGCTGGATGCCGTGGGATCGGTGAGAAAAGCACGGGCCGCCTGGTGCTTCTGTGCCGGATTGCCCGCTGCGGTGAAGAACCCGCGGAGCAGGAGATCAGGCTCCTGTCCGGGAACAGGCGCCAGCTCGTCCTCCGTCGGGTGGGACGGCTCGAACGCCCGGATCGCCTGCGGGGCGGAATCCCCGGGGAGGCTCGTGCAACCGGTGACCAGTGCGGGAACCAGGAGCAGTGCCCCGAGAGCACGGAGAGGACGTCGCTTCATCAACTACGTTCACCTTCCTCATCGGGGATCACGGACGGTGGGGGGACGTCGCTCTCCGACGCTCCGGGGGTACCCTGAGGGCCCTGGGGAACGGTCCCGCGCTCACCCTGTCCGACGGTGAGCTCAAGCGGTGATTCCCCGTTCCACGTCGATCCCGGGGTCACGGGCAGGGTCAGCCGGAAACAGGAGCCGACCCCGATCTCGCCGACGGCCTCCAGACGTCCGCCGTGCAGGACCGCGTCCTCGTGGGAGATCGCCAACCCCAGTCCGGTGCCACCGGAGTGGCGGACGCGCGACGGATCGGCCCTCCAGAACCTGTTGAAGACCAGCGCCTCCTGCCCGGGTTTCAGACCGACACCGTGATCGGTGACGGTGACCGCCACGACATTGTCCCCCGTCCCCACACGGACCACGACGGGATTGCCCTCGGAGTGGTCCACCGCGTTCGCCAGGAGGTTCCGGAGGATCCGCTCGATCCGGCGTGAGTCCCCGACGAGTGTCACGGGGGTCGTCGGTTGCTCGAAGGTCACCTCGACCCCGAGTTCCCCGGCCAGGTGCTTCACCTGCTGCCACGCCGCCGTGACGCAGGTGCGCAGGTCTATCCTCTCCTCGGAGAGATCCGCGACGCCGGCGTCGTGCCGGGAGATCTCCAGCAGGTCCGCGAGAAGCGACTCGAACCTGTCGAGTTCCCGGACCATCAGCTCCGCGGCACGCCGTGTGTAGGGGTCGAGGTCGTCGGCGCGGTCCGCGATCATGTCGGCGGCCATACGGACCGTCGTCAGCGGCGTGCGCAGCTCGTGGGAGACGTCCGAGGTGAACTGACGTTGCAGGTTCCCGTACTCCTCGAGCTGGTGGATCTGCTTCGACAGTGACTCCGCCATGGCGTTGAAGCTGATCGCCAGTCGCGCCATCTCGTCCTCCCCGTCGACCCGCATCCGTTCCCTCAGATGACCTGCCGCGAAACGCTGGGCGATACGGGACGCGGACCGGACCGGCGCAGTGACCTGCTGTGTGAGCAGCCACGCGATACCGACGAGGAGAACGATGAGAACCACGCCACCGAAGGACAGCAGTCCCCGCATGAGGGCGAGCGTCGCCTCCTCGTTCTCCAGCGGAAGGACGAGGAACAACTGCAGACCGGGAATGTCCGACTCCGTCGGTGTCCCGATGATCAGCGCCTTGTAGATCGACCCGTCCGCCCGGTCGATCGTGGCGTACTGGTAGGAGATCTGCCCCTGGGAGACGAAACTCCGCAGCCGGTCGGGGATCCGGTACGCCTCAGGGGACGTGGCGAGAACGTTCCCGTTGTCCGAGACGACCAGAACCGGTTCGAAAACGGCCGCCGATTCGGAGGACCCCCCGGTACTCCGGTTGGTGAGCGCGGCACGTGCCGAATTGATCCGGACCTGCGTGGAGTTCGAGGTGTCCGTCGCGGCCACCTGCTGCTCGACGATCGCCCGTGCCCGATCGATCTCCGAGGTGGCGATGGACAGTTTGGAGTCGACGAGACGCTGGGCGACGATGCTCACCATCGCCAGCCCGAGGATCAGGACGACCGCCGCCGACGCGGCGAGAATCGACCCGATGACACGCACCTGGAGAGACATGCGCCACGTCTCCGCGAGCCGCTGTCTCGCACCCGTCAGCTGTCTTCTCAGAACTGTCCCGCTTCCTCTTCCCGACCCGGAGACACCGGGGCCGGTGCCGCTACTCGCCGGCGCCGGTCTTGTAACCGACACCACGGACGGTGAGAACGATCTGGGGGTTCTCGGGGTCCTTCTCGATCTTCGCACGCAGCCGCTGCACGTGGACGTTCACGAGCCGGGTGTCCGACGCATGCCGGTATCCCCAGACCTTCTCGAGCAGTTCCTCCCGGGTGAACACCTGCCTCGGGCGACGTGCCATCTGGAGGAGAAGGTCGAACTCCAGTGGAGTGAGCTGGATCTCCTCGTCACCCCGCTTGACCATGTGCCCCGGAACGTCGATGGTGAGATCACAGACCTCAAGCACCTCACTCGGTTCATCATCGGTCCGGCGCAGGCGGGCCCGGATGCGGGCCACGAGTTCCTTCGGTTTGAACGGCTTGTTGACGTAGTCGTCCGCACCGGACTCCAGTCCGAGGACCACATCCACGGTGTCGGTCTTGGCGGTCAGCATCACGATCGGAACCGTCGACTTCTGCCGGATGATCCGGCAGATGTCGATGCCGTTCATCCCCGGGAGCATGAGATCGAGCAGAATCAGATCCGGCTGCTCACGTTCAGCGGCGGCCACCGCCTGCGCACCGTCCATGACGGCGACGGTGTCGAACCCCTCCGCCTGAAGAACGATGGTGAGCATCTCGGAGATGGCGGGGTCATCGTCGACCACCAGAATCTTGGCGTTCATCTGTCCTACTTCGCGTGTCGTCCTGGACTGTCCTGCGGCGGGGGCCGGCCCCGGGAACTCCGTCGCCGGAATTCGGCACCGCACGACTCCTCCCCCAGATACTACCCGGATCAGCCGTCAGCCCGGGGCTCCCGACCTCCCGGCGCGTACCCCGCGTATCCCGGCAGACTCCCGAGACGGTCCACGACCGCCCGTGCGGCTGCGGCGGTGTCCCCCGCATCGACGGACAGCCAGGGTCCGCACCAGGACTCGGCGGCGAGTCTCCGGTAGGTGTCCAGGGTACGTTCCTGGAGACCACGGTCCGACTCGTAGCGGTCCCGGGTCCTGGAGCTGTCCGACGCCTCCCGGGATTCCGCTCTCGACGCCGCGACATCCACCGGGGTGTCCAGGAGAACCTGGAGGTCCGGGACGGGGAGCCCGAGTTCCCCGAACTCCAGGTCCGCGACCCAGCCGCACAGCGAGAGGTCCCCGGCACGGGCGGCGGAGTAGGCTGCGTTACTCGCCACGTAGCGGTCGAGCAGGAGGAGGTCCCCGCTCCCCCGGTACCGGTCCAGGACGGCCGCCGCCCCGTACCGGTCGAGGGCGAACAGGGTGGCCATTCCGTGGATGCTGTCGGTGAGGTCACCCATGTCACCGTGCAGGGCCCGCGCCGCCAACTGTGCGGGGCGGGAGACGTCGTACCGGGGGAAACAGAGTGCCTCCGCGCCCGTTCGTTTCCTGAGCTCGGTGACGAGGGTGTTCTTCCCCGCCCCGTCGATGCCTTCGATGCTGACGATCATGGATTCTTCCTCGGGTGTCGGGGCAGTCGGGTGGTGGTCAGGCGACGACGCCGAGTGCCTCGATGTAGGGTTCGGTGTCGTAGTCCTCGTCGACGTCCTCGAGGATCGACGTGGCGTCGTCGTAGAGGGACTCGTCACCGCTTCCGATGAGCTCCCGGATGAACGGGTACTCCTCGACGACATCCCCCGCGGAGTACGGCGCCCCGGCCCAGATGGCGGCGATCGTGGCCGCGCACTGACCGTTGGCCCGGTCATCGTCGGTCACCTTCGGATCTCCCAGCAGCAGCTTGCAGGCGTCGGCGACGGCCTCGACGACCTCATCGTTGTCGAGGGCGGCCAACTCATCCAGAAAATCAGTGTTGACCGGATCGTTGAGGATCCTGTTATCCCATGCGCCCATGTGGACTTCTCCTGCTCTCTAGAGGGTGACGAGGCCCGTGACCGGCCTTCCCCGATCCGGGCACCATGCTAGTCTTTCTACTGTCATGGAGCCGCCACCTGCGGATTCAGCCTGATGGTGGACCGGAAATCCGGAACGGTCCGGACCATCCCGGATGTCTCCGCCGTGTTCCGAGAAGAAGTCGAGGAGAAGTGATGAAACGAGAAACGGGTAAAATCCTCGTTTTCGTCGTCCTCGGCTGTCTCATCGCCTGCGGAACAGGTGTCGGCGTCTGGCGCTCGACGGCTCCGGATCCCACCTTAGCCACAAGTGCACGGGAGTCGGCAACACCCGGGTCGGAACAGCCGACGTCGACCGTTCCGCTCACCGTGACCACCACGGCGACAACGACACCGGTCTCCCCCACCGCGACAGATCCCCGGGAGGGGCCGGTCGAGGCACGGACACCGTCCACTGGCCGAATCACCGTCGACCGGGCGGATCCGCTGCTGCCCCCGAACGCGCACATCCCGGCGCCCGGTCCCGGAGGTACCCGCCCGGTGCAGCCCACAACGGCCTTCCGCCCCCCGGCGCAACCTGTACCTCAACCGGACCCGGGTACCCCTCCGGCGGCCCCGGAGACATCACCCGGCCAGTCCACCGACTCCACGGAGACCACGCCGACGTCCTCCACCACGACCGCGGAGCCCGGCCCCTCACCCTCGTCGTCCACGACCACGACGGTCGACACCACGGAACCCTCCCCCACACCGACGGAATCCACCCCGTCACACGTTCCGACGGAACCGTCGTCCGAACCATCCCCGGGGACCAGCGGACAACCTGACCCCGGTCAGGACGAGGGGGACGTCCCACCACCCGTCATCGAACCCCCCGATCCTCCCCTGGTCCCGGGTGGGGCGGACCCGGGCACGGATGCCCCCGACGGCACGACCCGGCCGCACGCGGAACCGACACGAGGTGTTCCCGGGACACCTGCAGAGGAGCCGGATCAGGACATGTCCGGAACGGGTGTCACGCCTTCGCCACGAACAACTCAGCCCCGTCCGCCGTCGACGCCGACATCGTGACGGCGCTCTCCGAGGCCGGGATCCAGAGCGCGGAACCGGGTGTCAGAATGAGGGGCTCATCATCGACGCCGTGCCCCGCAGCCACCTGACCGGCGGTGCACAGCACGATGACCGGTCCGTCGTGTTCGACGACACCGGAGGACCCCGGACGGAGGTTGAACCGGGTCAGATCGAACTCATCGGTGGGGACCGGGTAGTGGGTCGCTTCACCGGTGGTCTCACTCCGTACCAGCGGCTGCGCCAGTGAGCTGAAGCTGAGGACCCGGACCAGCTCCGGCACGTCGACGTGTTTCGAGGTGAGGCCACCACGCAGGACGTTGTCCGAGTTCGCCATGATCTCCACCCCCATGCCGGAGACATAGGCGTGCAGCTGACCGGCGTCGAGAAAGACGGCCTCCCCGGGTTTCAGGTTGATCTTGTTGAGCAGAAGCGCCCCCAGGACCCCGACGTCACCGGGGTAACGCTCGTTCAACGCGAGGATGTTCCGGAGCACATCGATGATCCATTCCTCGGAGTCGTTCCTCCGGACCGTCTCCCCGATGCACTCGATCACCTTGTCGATCAGGGAGATCCGCGTGGCCGCGGGAATGGTGATCCAGGTGGTGAACAGCGCACGGAGATTCGTCTCCTCATGCTCCGGATCACTGTCCAGCATGGTGAGGTACCGGGCGAGTTCGGGGCACGAGATCGCGTCGAACAACCGCATGGTCCGGGCGAGCGGCCGGAATCCGGCCAGGGCCTCGAAGTCCGTGAGCGCGACGATCAGTTCGGGTTTGTGGTTGTCGTCGCGGTAGTTGCGGTTGTTCGCGTTCCGGGGGATCCCCGCCGCGTCTTCCCGCGCACACCCCTCCTGCGCCTGAGCCAGAGAAGGGTGCGCCTGGAGGGAGAGGGGCTCCGCCGCGGCGAGAATCTTCATCAGAAACGGCAGCCGGCCGTCGTACCGGGAACAGACACGGGCACCCAGGGCGGCGGTGGGGTCCGCCGCGATGATGTCGATGAGCGGGGTGTCCCCCACCGTCGACGAACCACCGGGATGGGATCCGAACCACAGCTCCGCCTCGGGACGGGACGACGGTGTCGGCAGTCCCCGAAGTTCCGCGATGGCCGTCCGGGAACCCCACGGGTATGTACGGACAGTACCTGTCAGCAGGTGCATGTTTCTGAAGTCACGTCCTCATTCGGTGGCGCGGTAGATGGAAGCGGCCCAGCCGCGGGTGGTCAGGCGGAGAGCGCCTGCGAGTCTGCCGGGTGCCGGTTCACCGCAGCCCTGGGCGATTGCCTCGGGCAGCGACGTGTCCTCCGCTGCCCAGACGACGATCCTCAAGGATAGCACTGCGGGGCCGTCATCAAGATAGGGGTCGTGGAACAGATCCGCTTCTCCCCGGCGCAGCGCCGGCAGCGCCAACCCCAGTTCAGGCTGCGGGATGACGGTTCCGGGCAGTCCCGAACAGTCCCAGATCGCGGCGACCACCGACGCCACCGCCGCACCGACCGTGTGTCCGGCGGTGTGGATGACACGGCGCCCCTCGACGCTGCCCCGGAGTTCCCGCGCCGGATTGACCAGCTCATCACGCTCAGGCCTCAGGGCCACCAGCTCAGCGTCGATCTCGTCCGCGACCCGGTGCAGGGACTCCACCACGAGTGTGCGGTCCTGTTCCAGCAGATCGAGGACGGCGTCGACGGTGGCGGTGACCCGCGCCGGTGACGTCGCCTGCACGGTGGGGGGTTCCGGGATGACCGCCACCCGCCCGGGAGCGTCCCCCGCGAGTGGTCCTCTGCCGGGGGCGATGAGCACTGTCGGACATCCCCGGTCCACCGCCGAGGACATGGCCCGTGCGCGAACCGGATCATCCGCGTGCCCTGACGCGATGATGACGACATCCAGTGGCCCCACGTAGGACGGCAGGACATCCGTGACGAGCATCGGTTGCCTCAGTGGCGACCTCAGGGCGAGCGCCAGGTGCGCCGCGCGTTCGGAGACGAGATCCCCCGCCACGATCACGACACTGCGGGGGCGGATTCCGACGAGGGCATCGAGATCACCGTTCCCGACGGCACCCGCGACAGCTCTCACCTGTGCCCCCTCATGGGCCACATCGAAGAACCGGACGGCATCGGTGTCGTAGGCCGAGCCGTCCGACCAGTCGCCGTTGTACTGCGTACCGTTGGTCATGAACTCGGGGTCCTTTCTCCGCACGGGGTCACCGGGCCCGGGCCCGGCCGGAAACCCGGCCGAACGGCCGTGGATGTCCGTGTGCCCCGGAGGTTGTTCCGGGGTGGTCCAGCCCCAGGGTAGTCCGGAACCCTGTTCGCCCGGCGGAGTTCCGGGCACGGTGGCGGACGGAGGCAGGTTACGCGCGTATTATCCCCAGGATCTCCGTGACCAACGCGTCAACCTCCGCAGCGGTGGGGGCCTCGACGTTCAGGCGCAGGAGCGGCTCGGTGTTCGACGCGCGCAGGTTGAACCAGGCCGGTGTCCCGGCGAGGCTGACGGTGACTCCGTCGAGGCGGTCGATGGAGTCGGTACGGTCGGCGAACGCCCCGAGAACAGCCTCGGTCCGCTCGGTCTGGGCCGCGGAGTTCTCCAGTCTGGAGTTGATCTCCCCGGAGGCTGCGTAGCGGTCGTAGCGTTCCATCATCACACTCATCGGGGACTCCTGGTGTCCGAGCGCCGCGAGCACGTGCATGGCCGCGAGCAGTCCCGAATCGGCGTTGAAGAACTCGGTGAAGTAGTAGTGGGCGGAATGCTCCCCGCCGAAGACCGCCCCCTCCTCCGCCATCGTCGCCTTGATGAAGGAGTGCCCCACACGGGTACGCACGGGACGACCGCCGTTCTCGGCGATGATCTCCGGCACGGCCCTGGAGGTGATGAGATTGTGGATGATCGCGGCACCGGGATGCTCGGCGAGGTAACGCTCCGCGACGATGGCGCAGATCGCGGAGGGACTGACCGGCTGCCCCTTCTCGTCGATGACGAAACAGCGGTCGGCGTCACCGTCCAGGGCGAGTCCGATGTCCGCCCCGGTTTCGAGGACGAACCGCTGGAGATCCCTCAGGTTGGCGGGCTCCAGCGGATTGGCCTCGTGATTGGGGAAAGTGCCGTCGAGCTCGAAATAGAGCGGACGGATCTCTATGGGCAGTCCCTCGAACACGGCGGGAACCGTGAGACCCCCCATGCCGTTGCCCGCGTCGGCGGCCACGGTCAGCGGCCGGATCCCCGAGAGGTCGACCAGCGAACGGAGGAACGCACCGTATTCGGCGAGGACATCACTGTCGGTGACCGATCCGGCGGTACCGTCGAACGCGGCAACACCGCTGACGAGATCATCGGCGATGGTGGCCAGCCCGGAGGACTGCCCCACGGGGCGGGCACCGGCGCGGCAGAGTTTGATTCCGTTGTACTTCGCGGGATTGTGGCTGGCGGTGAACATCGCGCCGGGGCAGTTCCTCGCACCGGAGACGTAGTACAACTCGTCGGTGGAGGTCAGGCCCAGCATCTCCGCGTCCAGCCCCTGGGAGGTGACCCCCCGGGCGAAGGCTGCGGCGAGTTCGGGCGAGGAATCACGCATGTCATGTCCGACCGCGATCACCGTCGCACCTTCACCGCGCATGAGACGGGCGAAGGCGGCACCGGTGTCCCGGACGAAGTCCACGTCGATGCCGTCTCCGACCACACCACGGATGTCATAGGCCTTGATGACGGCATCAACGGAATCACGGGTGCGCATGTGGTGGATCTCCTTCAGGGGTGGGCTCAGAAAACGGTGGAAAACAGGGACGGCCGGTGATCCGTGCCCGTATCCCTGTCTTTTGTCCGGATTCGTTTTTTATTTCGCCCGATCATACCCGCGCCCGCCCCGGATGCGTCCGGGAAGCAGGGCGAAAGCGAACTACGTGAGCGGTCTCACGTACCGGGAGGCCGCTCCGACCCGCACCGCCCCGGAGAAACCGGTGTCCGGGCCGCTCCGGTCCAGGCGGATGTCCGGTACCGTGTCACTCCCCCTGCACGTCCGGGGAACCGGATTCCCCCCCATCGGGATCCGGGACGATGCGCAGGTGGGAACGACGACGTTGACGTGCCGCCTGGACACGTGGCATACGGCGCGCGGGGTGCCGGGCATCCGTGTCCCGGTCGACGGAGTCCGCGGACTCGGGGTCCGGAACGAGACCGGACACAGATCTACCGGCTTCACGGACGGCCTCGGCGAGCGCGGTGAGATCGTCGTCCTCGCCGAACTCCGGGTGGATGTGGTTGAACCGGAGCAGCTCCCAGCCGAGGGGGGCGGTGATGGAACTGGCGTGGTGGTCGCACAGATCCCAGCTGTGGGGCTCGCTGTTCGGGGCGAGAGGCCCGATTACGGCCGTCGACTCGGCGTAGGCGTACGTCAAGGTGGCCACGGCGGGTTTGCCGCAGCCCGGGCGGGAACAGCGTCGAAATTGGCTCACGGTCACAAAGTCTAGACCCATGGTTGAGGTTTCTGTAGTGCACCTCCCCCGGCGCGCCCCCTCGGACATGCACATGAACACCGTTACGCTGGAACGCATGCCCGTCCAGTCCCCCCGCAATCGACGCGGCAGGGGCCCTCGCGGCCCCCTGCTCCCTCCGGGAACACCCAGGCACAGAAGCGTCGCCCGACGCTTCGACGCCGCTGTCGTCGACGCCTACCAGCCACTCCTCGACGCCTACCCGGACCAGCTCCGGAACCTCGACATCGCGGTGGACACGGTACCCCGGATGCGCCTGCGTCCCGACATGACCGTCTTTCCGGAGGAGATAGCCGCCGACGGCCCCGTTCCGCTCGGGCGCGTCATCCCCGCCGGCGTGGATTCGAGGGGACGCCCCACCAGGGCACGGATCGTCGTGTTCAGGAAGCCCGTGGAACAGCGTTGCACCGGAGTGGAGGAACGGACGGAGCTGCTGCGCCGGATCCTGACCCAGCTGGTCGCCGCCCACCTGAACATGGACCCCTCCGACATCGACCCGGGTTTCCACGACTGAGAAGCCCCGGACGAGAAGAAAAGCGGCCACCCCACCGGGAGTGACCGCAACAGATGAGGAACCGTTCAGCCGAGCTGTTTTTTCAGCCGGCGACGCTCACGTTCGGAGAGCCCACCCCAGATGCCGAAACGCTCGTCATTCTCCAGGGCGTATTCGAGACATTCGTCGCGGACACCGCACGCCTGACAGATACGCTTCGCCTCACGCGTGGAGCCCCCCTTGTCCGGGAAGAAAGCCTCGGGATCGGTTTCGGCGCAGAGAGCCTGTTCCTGCCACTCCTGCTCCACAGCCCCGAACAGGGAGTCCAGCGGCATGGTGACGCCACGGAGAGCGGGACGCCCGGTGTGCGCATCATCACCACCATCGCCACAGTCCACGTTCACACTGCGAAGCGGTGCGCCGGACGCGTAATCCTCCATGGACGCTCCCCTCTCCTGCTCGTGGTGGACAAAGACAAACATGTGCTGCTGACGACGGACGATCCCGGACCGGACCACCCTCCACCCCACGGACACGAACGGTGGAACGCCGGGGGCGGGAACCGCTCCGACAGCCGGTTACATAAGTGTGATTACACACGTACCCCTAGATATCGTCAACCCGCCCGTGATCTATTTTCAGCCGCTCCATCGTTTACGCAGGAAACAAACCACAAAAACCACAGCAGTCACACCGGCGGAACTTCGGGGGTGAAGTGCGGGTGTCCCACATGTAGTGGTGGGGTCTGTGCCAGATCGCAAGAAAGAGAGATGATCGCGTGTCGCAACCAAAAAGGGAGCCCGGGAAGTGTTAGGACTTCCCGGGCTCCCCGCCACCGGCCGCCGACCACCGGTCAGGCGTCCGACGAGAACCTGATCCCGCCGTCGGGGATGACCACCCCGGGCCAGACACGCATCCCGTGCCGCAGTTCACAACGGGCACCGATCTGCGCCCCCTCCCCGATCACCGCATCGAAGATCCGGGCGTTCGGGCCGATGTGCACACCGGAGGCGATGATGGAGTTCTTGATGATCGCCCCCGGCTCAATGGTCACACCGTCGAACACGACCGTGTCGTCCAGGCGGCAACCCGCACCGATCTCGGTGCCCCGCCCCACGGACGTTCCCCCGAGCAGCAGGACCCCGTCCTTGACACCCGCGGACTCGTGGACGAGGGATTCGCCGGTCCTCCCATCGAGCAACGGTGAGGGGGCGATCCCCCGCACCAGGTCACTGGACCCCCGGACAAAGTCGTGGGGCGTCCCCATGTCGCGCCAGTAGGCGTTGTCGACGTGCGCGAACACCCGGCACCCGTCCTCGAGAAGCCTCGGGAACGTCTCACGTTCCACCGAGATGTTCCGGCCCGCGGGGATGCCCTCGATGAGTTCACGGCGGAACACGTAGCAACCGGCGTTGATCTGATCCGTCGGCGGATCCTCGGTCTTCTCCAGGAAATCCCGGACACGCCCCTCTCCGTCGGTGGTCACGCATCCGTAGGCCCGCGGATCGGCGACCCGGACAAGGTGCATCGTCAGATCCGCGTCCTTCTCCGCGTGCGTCTTCAGGATCGCCCCGAGATCCGTTCCACCGAGCACATCGCCGTTGAACACCATCACGGTGTCATTGCGGAGATGGTCGTACACGTTCCGGATCGCGCCACCGGTGCCCCGCGCGACATCCTCCACGACGTACTCGATCTCCAGTCCCATCTCGGAACCGTCACCGAAATGTTCCTCGAAGACCTCCGCCCGGAAAGACGTGCCCATGACCACATGCCTGATCCCGGCCGCCCGGATCCGCCCGAGCAGATGCGTGAGAAACGGGACGTTGGCTGTGGGAAGCATGGGCTTCGGTGTTGAAACGGTCAACGGACGCAGCCGTGTCCCCTTTCCACCGACGAGAATGACGGCGTCGGTGTCCTTGGCCAGCTGGTGGGGGTCAGTCATCTGATCTCTTTCTTCCAATCGGTTCTCCGGCTGACAGTACCGCAATGACCCGACCGGTCGACGGGACCGGTCAACGGGACCGGGGTAGCAGTCGGGACACGGCCAGCGCCAGGCCGGCGCGGAGTTTCAGTCCGCCCCACAGAACGGCCCGGAGGGGCGCCATCCACGGTTCCGCGTGACGGTCGGCCAGGAAACGGTAGGCACTGTCGTGGTGCGCCGGAAGCGTCAGGTCGAGATGCGCGTCCGCCGAGTGCCCCTGGTCATGTTCGATCAACGCCAGCGGGCAGTAGATGTTCTCCCACCCCGCACGACCGAGGCGATCCCCCAGGTCGACGTCCTCGAGATACATGAAGTAGCGCTCGTCGAATCCCCCGATCTCGTCGAAGGCTGCCCACCTCAGCAGCAGACACGACCCGGACAACCATCCGGCGGCGTGCTCGGTGTCCATGTCCCTGTCCGCGCGGTACTCGGCGGTCCAGGGGTTCGACGGCCAGACACCGGAGAACAGCGCGTGCCCCACTCCGTTGCGCAGGGTGGGGACAGTGCGGGCAGACGGATATGTTCCGCCGTCGGGCTGCCGGATCCTGGGTCCGACGGCCCCGGCCCCGGGATGACCGTGCGCACAGTCCAGGAGCGCGTCGATGCTTCCCGGATCAAAGGTCACGTCAGGGTTCACGACGAGGAAGAAGTCGGGGTCGATCTCGCCCCTGTCCCGACGCTCCCGCAGCATCCCGGCGGCGACATTGATCGCACTGCCGTAGCCGAGGTTTCCACCGGTCCGCAGCAGCTCGACATTCTCCCGTTCCCCGGCGGCCCTCTCGGGGACGCCGTCGGTTGAACCGTTGTCCGCCAGAATGACACGGAGGTCCCGGGCACTGGACGCCGGGAGCGAACGCAGGAAACTGTCCAGATGCCGGCCGGGCGAATAGGTCACGGTCACAACGGGTAGAGGGAGGGTCACGGGGTCAGAGTCTAGCCCCAACCGCACGGGCGACGCCGGAGCGCCACTCCGGCAGTTCCCCGTATCCGAGGGCACACCACGCCTCCGTGTCGAGGACCGACCACGCCGGCCGGGGGGCCGGTCGCGGAAACTCCGCGCTGGAGCAGGGTTCGACCCTGCCCGGGTCCGCACCGGCCTCGGTGAACACCTGTCGGGCCAGGCCGAACCAACTCGTGTGCCCGGATCCGACGGCGTGCAGGACACCGTCGGGAGCCGATCCGTCAGCCACGAGCCGCCACAGCCCACGGGCGAGGTCCACGGCGTACGTCGGGTTCCCGATCTGGTCGTCGACGACACGGACCGGCCCCTCCCCGGCGGCGAGACGCATCATGGTGCCCACGAAGTCACGGTGGTCGGGAAGCATCGCCCCGGAGTGGACCCACGCGGTACGGACCACCGTGACCCGGGCGTCCCCGTTCTCGGCGACGGCACGCGCGGCACGTTCCCCGGCGAGCTTGGTGATCCCGTAGACGCTGTCGGGAACGGTCGGCGCGTCGACCGACAGCGGCACGTGGTCCGCACCTCCCGTGGCGCCGAAGACGTAGTCGGTGCTGAGGTGGATGAACCGTGCCCCGGTTTCCGCGCATCGGCGGGCCAGCAGTTCCGGGGCCCTGACGTTCAGCGCCTCCACCTCATCGCGGCGCGCCGGGTCCTCGGCGGCGTCGACGTCCGTGAACGCGGCCGTGTTGATCACGGCATCGACCCCGGCGAGCGCCGCCGACGCACCGACGTCCGGCTCCGACGTGACGTCGAGACCCCGTCGATCGAGCCATCTGACCCGCACCCCGTCCGGGACGGTGAGCTTCAGTGCCGAGGCGACCTGTCCGCTGCTACCGGTGACCGCGACGTCCATGACATAGACTCCTTGTCTGACAGAGACGTGTATCCCACGTCGTGAGGTGGCACCCGGTTGTCCGGGAATCTCCCAACGCCACAGTAGAGCCCTTTCCGTCGACGTACTTGGAGCCCGCCCGTGACCGACCAGTACCGCCCGGTACGCGACATCCAGCCGCCACCGTCCCCCGTGCCCGAACTCCGGCAGACCGGGCCGAAACCGTTGCGGATACTGCTCGCGCTGATGTCGACCGCGGTGCTCGTCGTTTCCGGCATGGGCTACTTCACGGTCGGTCGGCTCGGTGACACCGTCGCCGGGGCGAGCAACCTGAATCTCGGCGGTGGCACCAGGGTGAAGAAGGGCGAGCAGCTCGACGGTGCCACCGACATCCTCCTCGTGGGGTCCGACTCCCGTTCCGACGCCCAGGGCAATCCCCTCACCCCCGAGGAAATAGCGATGCTGCGCGCCGGTGACGAGGCGAACGACAACACCGACACGATCATGGTCATCCGCGTACCCAACGACGGATCCTCGGCGACGGCCATCTCCATTCCCCGGGACACCTACATCCACGACGATGAGATGGGCAACACCAAGATCAACGGCGTGTACGGCGCGTACAAGGCCCAGCGCAAGGAGGAGCTCGTCGACAGCGGGGTCACGGACGAGAACAAACTGGAGGAGCAGTCCAAGGACGCCGGCAGAAAGGCCCTGATCAATTCGGTCGCGGATCTCACCGGCATCACGGTCGACCACTACGCGGAGGTCGGTCTCCTCGGGTTCGTCCTGCTCACCGACGCGGTCGGCGGGGTGGAGGTCTGTCTCAACGATGCGGTGTACGACGAGTTCTCCGGCGCCGACTTCCCCGCCGGCAGGCAGAAGCTCTCCGGTCCCGATGCCCTGTCCTTCGTCCGCCAGCGCCACGGACTCCCCCGGGGCGACCTGGACCGGATCGTCCGCCAGCAGTCCTACATGGCGTCCCTCGTCAACCACGTCCTGAGCAGCCGGACCCTGTCCAACCCGAAGACCCTGACCCAGCTCGGGGAGGCGGTGAGCCGGTCGGTGATCATCGACGAGGACTGGGACGTGATGAGTTTCGCGAACCAGCTGCAGAACCTCGCGGGCGGTCGGGTCCAGTTCACGACGATCCCGGTGACCTCCATCGACGGTGTCGGTGACTACGGGGAGTCCGTCGTCACCGTCGACGTCGATTCCGTCCACGACTTCTTCGACACCCTCCTCGGCGACGGTGGGGAGGAGCCGGGCGGATCCCCCGAAACCCCCGTCGCCCCGGACGGGGACCGGCAACCGGTACCGGAGCTCGACGTCCATGTCCTCAACGCGACCACCGTGTCCGGCAAGGCGGGCAGGGTCGCGGGTGCGGTGAAGGACCTCGGCTACCGGATCGGTGAGGTCAGCAACGCACCCGACGGACTGTATCCGGAGAGTGTCATCGTCGCCGCGGACGGCGGCGATCCCGCGGTCAGACTCCTCTCCGAGCAGTTGGGGGGCCTCCGGATCACCGAATCACCGACGCTCGTCGACGGTGAGGCTGTCGTCGCGGTCGCCTCCGACTGGTCCGGGCCCATCGGCGACGAACCCGTCGACGGGGACGCCGGCCCGGACGGGACCGATGGCGGCACGGTCGGACAACCCGGCCCGGACGCGGCACCCCCGGCACCGGTCATCAACGCCGGCGGCAATGGACCGAGGTGCGTGAACTAGAACCGGGCGGACCGGTTTCGCCTACCCTTGTGGCATGGACCTGCTCCGAGATCTGCTGACCGCCGACCCCGGTGTGCCCCGGCTGACCGTCTACGACGAGATCACCGGCGCCCGGCTCGACTTCTCCGCACAGACCCTCGACAACTGGGCCGCGAAGGTGGGGAACATGCTCTACGAGGAGTTCGATCTCCAGTCGGGTTCCAGGATCGCCGTCGACCTGCCCGCGGGGTGGCAGTCCGTCGCGGTGGTGCTCGGTGCTCTCGCGGCCGGTGTCGACTACACGATCGGCACCGACTCCTCCGCCGAGGTTCTGTTCACGTCACTCGACCGGGCGGACACGTCCTTCACCGGAGATGTCGCGGTGGTCACCGACGATCCCTTCGGACGTGGTGTCGAGGAATGCGGTGGCACGGTTCCGGAGGGGATGGTCGACTTCGGGCCGGTCGTCCGTTTCTACGGTGACCAGTTCCCCTTCCCGACGGGGACCCTGCGGGAGAAGATCGGGGACACCGTCCCGCTGCCGCCCGCCGGGTCCCGGACGCTGATCACGGGGTGGACGGACAACGGTGGGTTCGCTTCGGGGGTGCTCGCCCCGTTGGCCGCCGGTGGCTCGGTGGTCGTGGTGGGCGGCCCCGTCGACGCGGATCGTCTGGAGTCGATCGCCACCACCGAACGGGTGACGTTCCGGTGACGCGGCCCCGCCACTGCTAGATTTTCCCCATGGCTACCGTTCGTTTCGACAATGTCACCATCCGCTATCCCGGCGCCGAGCGTCCGTCCGTGGACTCGTTCGATCTGGAGATCGCCGACGGTGAGTTCCTCGTGCTGGTGGGACCTTCAGGCTGCGGGAAGTCCACGACCCTCCGTGCTCTCGCGGGACTGGAGGACGTCGAGGACGGGAGCATCACCATCGACGGGCACGACGTGACCCGGGCGGAACCGGCCGACCGTGACATCGCGATGGTCTTCCAGAATTACGCCCTGTACCCGCACATGAGTGTCGCGGAGAACATGGGCTTCTCCCTCAAGCTGGCGAAGCTGCCCAAGAGGGATATCGAGGCCAAGGTCCGCGAGGCCGCTGACGTGCTCGGCCTCACCCCGTTCCTCGACCGTAAACCGAAGGATCTCTCCGGTGGCCAGCGTCAGCGTGTCGCGATGGGGCGGGCGATCGTGCGGAATCCGGCGGTGTTCCTGATGGATGAGCCCCTGTCGAATCTGGACGCGAAGCTCCGGGTGCAGACCCGGACGGAACTGGCGGCGCTGCAACGGCGGCTCGGTACGACGACGGTGTACGTGACCCACGATCAGGTCGAGGCGATGACGATGGGGGACCGCGTCGCCGTCCTCAGGGACGGGGTTCTGCAACAGGTCGCGTCCCCGAAGGATCTGTATGAGCGTCCGGTCAACGCCTTCGTCGCCGGCTTCATCGGTTCCCCCTCGATGAACCTCCTCGCGGCGGATGACCCGGAGCGGGGACGGGTGACCCTGGGCATCCGCCCGGAACACGTCCGCCCGCTCGCAGACGGTGCCCCGCAGCCCGACGGGCCCGGGGTCACGGTCATCGACACCGAGGTGGATCTGGTGGAGGAACTGGGGGC
This sequence comes from Corynebacterium pygosceleis, assembly GCF_016595275.2. Lineage (GTDB taxonomy): Bacteria > Actinomycetota > Actinomycetes > Mycobacteriales > Mycobacteriaceae > Corynebacterium > Corynebacterium pygosceleis. The sequence goes on from NZ_JAENIQ020000001.1 coordinate 116,947, forward strand.
GGAATCGTACCTCTACGCCCACCGTGTCGATTCCCCCGAGGTGACGGTGGTCGCCCGACTGGGTGACATCCCGACGCCGGCACGCGGTGACCGGGTCCGGCTCGTCCTCGACATGGACCGGGCGCACTGGTTCGATGCGGGGACCGGTGACCGGTTGGAGTGATCGCGGGCCCCGTGCAGTTCCGTTGACCCCCGGGGTGTGCGGACCGGGGTTCTTCAGCCGCACGGCCGCCGGTGTGAAAGGTGGGAACGGTGCGGCTCCTTTCACCCACGGATGGGGCGTGACTCCCCCCACATCCGACATGTGCACACGCCATAACGCCCGTTTTGAACGGCGTCAAAGGTATAGTCGATCACAACCGCCCCGGCATGTGGCGTATCTCATCACCTTCTTTCACGGTGATGCGTAGCCGCACCCCCGGGGAACACCGAACGAGAGGTAGTCACCTTATGACGATCAGATTCAACCGCAGGGCCGTCACCGCCGTCGCAGCCACCGCTTTCCTCGCGACCGGCGCGCTGACCGCCTGTTCCTCCGACTCCGACGATGTTTCGGAGAAGGCCGGGGACGCGGTCACCTCAGGAAGTTCCGCGGCATCCTCCGCCGCGAAGGAGGCGACGTCCTCCGACGCGGAGGGCCGTGGACCGATCACCTTCGCGATGGGCAAGAACGACACCGACAAGCTGAAGCCCGTCATCGAGAAGTGGAACGCCGAGCACCCGGACGAGAAGGTCACGCTCAAGGAGCTGGCCGGTGAAGCCGACGAACAGGCCGACACCCTGAAGCAGGCGCTGCAGGCCAAGAGCACCGACTATGACGTGATGGCACTCGACGTCATCTGGACCGCGGAGTTCGCGGCGAACCAGTGGCTGGAGCCCCTCGAGGGAGACATGGCCGTGGACACCTCCGGACTGCTGCAGTCCACCGTCGATTCCGCGACCTACGTCAACAAGCTGTACGCGGTGCCGCAGAACACCAACGGTCAGCTCCTCTTCCGGAACACGGCCCTGGTGCCCGAGGCCCCGGAGAACTTCGGGGAACTCGCCGAGGACTGCAAGGAGGTCTCGGAGCAGGACAAGGACTGCCTGACCCTGCAGTTGAAGAAGTACGAGGGCCTGACCGTGAACACGGTCGGTTTCATCGAGGGCTGGGGCGGCCACGTCATCGACTCCGACGAGAAGCCCGTCGTCGACTCCGACGATTCCAAGGCCGGACTCCAGGCTCTCGTCGACGCCTACGACGACGGGGTGATCGCGAGTGACTCGATCTCCGCGACCGAGGAGGAGACCAACCTGGCCTTCACCGAGGGCCGTACCGCCTTCGCCATCAACTGGCCGTACATGTACGGCAACGCGGAGAAGGACAACTCCGCGGTCAAGGGCGAGTTCGAGGTGCAGCCGCTGGTGGCCAAGGACGGCGTCGGTGTCTCGACCCTCGGCGGCTACAACAACGCCGTCTCGGCCTACTCCGAGAACAAGCTGACCGCCCGCGACTTCATCGAGTTCATCATCTCCGAGGAGAACCAGATGAGCTTCGCCGAGGCGTCCTTCCCGCCGGTGCTCGCGTCGATCTACGACGACGAGGACCTCATCGAGAAGTTCCCCTACATGCCGGCCCTGAAGATCTCCCTCGAGAACGCCGTCCCGCGTCCCGTGAGCCCCTTCTACCCGGCGATCTCCAAGGCGATCCAGGACAACTCCTACGCCGCACTGACCGGCGAGAAGAGCGTCGATGACGCGGCGTCCGACATGCAGGCGGCCATGGAGCAGTCCAGCCGCTAGCGCCCCAGGTAGGACGGGTCACACCGTTCCACCCGGATTTCCACCATGCGGGTCCGCCCCGGTGTTCGGCACGACGTCGATCACCGGGGCTGATCCTTGTGTACCGACGATTGTTCCACCTCCCCCATCCTCCCCCGCGGCACCCCCGGCCATCCGGGGAGGATGTCCACCGCCGCTGACCGGCGGGTAGATGTAGTAGAAGGATGCCCCACGGACCCGGCAGGTACCGCCGGGCCACCACCACCGGACCGAGGAGTTCCATGTCCAGGTTGAAGCAGACCCGCTCGGCGGCCATGCTCATCGCACCGACGATGATCGTGTTGGCCGTCGTCATCGGGTACCCCATCGTCCGGGCCATCTGGTTGTCCTTCCAGGCGGACAAGGGCCTCGACCCCACGACGGGTTTCTTCGTGGAGGGAGGTTTCGCCGGACTCCGGCACTACCTGTACTGGCTCACCCAGAGCTGCCCCGCCGGCGGCGGGGAGTACAGCACCTGTCCCCCCGGTGTGCTGTCCACCGATTTCTGGCCGGCGCTGCGGATCACCGTTTTCTTCGCGGTGGTGACGGTGAGTCTGGAGACCGCCCTGGGGATGTGGATGGCGACGGTGATGAACCGGGAGTTCTTCGGTCGGGGCCTGCTCCGCGCCGCGGTGCTGATCCCGTGGGCGATACCGACCGCCGTCACGGCGAAACTGTGGCAGTTCATCTTCGCCGATCAGGGTGTCGTCAACGCCGTCCTCGGTTTGGACGTCCGGTGGACGACCGACCCGTGGGCGGCACGGACGGCCGTCATCCTCGCCGACGTGTGGAAGACGACACCGTTCATGGCCCTGCTCATTCTCGCCGGACTGCAGATGATCCCGAAGGACGTCTACGAGGCCGCCCGGGTCGACGGTGCCTCACGGTGGCAGATATTCACCCGGATCACTCTCCCGCTGGTGCGACCGGCGTTGATGGTCGCGGTACTGTTCCGCACCCTGGACGCGCTGCGCATGTACGACCTTCCGGTCATCATGATCTCGGGGGCCTCCAGCTCCCCGACCGCGACGATCTCCCAGCTCGTCGTCGAGGACATGCGCCAGAACCACTTCAACTCCGCCTCCGCGTTGTCGACGTTGATCTTCCTGCTCATCTTCGCCGTCGCGTTCGTGATGATCCGTTTCCTCGGGGCGGACATCCGCGGTTCGTCGCGGACCGCGAAGGGCACGACCGCCGCGCCGGTCGATGATGCTCCCCCGGCGCACAACCCGCTCGTCCTGGCCGCATCCGGTGCCCGTCCGGGGAACGCCCCGACTCCCGGTCCGGCCGACACCGAAGAAGAGGAACGATGATGAAGAGCATCCGCAACTACATCGGTGTACTGGCCATTCTCGTGTGGGGACTCGCCCCCTTCTACTGGATGCTGGTCACCGCGCTCCGTGACTCGGACTGGACCTTCGACACGACACCCTGGCCGACACACGTCACCCTCGACAATTTCCGTGACGCGCTGGCAACGGACGCCGGCAACAACTTTCTCGCGGCGATCGGGAATTCGTTGATCATCGGCCTGGTCACCACCGCCGCGAGTGTCCTCGTCGGGGTGTTCGCCGCGTACGCACTGGCGCGGCTGGATTTCCGGGGCAAGGGCATCGTCACGGGGATCGTCCTGGCGGCCAGCATGTTCCCGGGCATCGCCCTGGTCACCCCCCTGTTCCAGCTCTTCGGCGACATGGGGTGGATCGGCACCTACCGGGCGTTGATCATCCCGAACATCTCCTTCGCGCTGCCGCTGACCATCTACACGTTGGTGAGTTTCTTCCAGCAGCTCCCGTGGGAACTCGAGGAGGCCGCGCGTGTCGACGGCGCGTCCCGGGGGCAGGCGTTCCGCCTGGTCCTGCTCCCGCTGGCGGCACCCGCCCTGTTCACGACCGCGATTCTCGCGTTCATCGCGGCGTGGAACGAGTTCATGCTCGCCAAGCAGCTCTCGACGACCGCGACGGAGCCCGTGACGGTCGCCATCGCGCGCTTCTCCGGGCCGTCCGCGTTCGAGTACCCGTACACGTCGATCATGGCGGCGGGTGCACTGGTGACGGTGCCGTTGGTGATCATGGTGCTGGTTTTCCAGCGGCGTATCGTCGCCGGTCTGACCGCCGGTGGTGTGAAGGCGTGACCGGAGGTCCGACGACGGGGAGGAGCTCCGGTGCAGCTCCGTCCGGTCCCGGCCGTGATCCGGCGGAGGCCCGCCGGCGGAAACTGCAACGCGACACCGTCACCGGTTTCGTGTCCTTTTTCGCCGTGGTGGCCCTCATCCAGGCGGTGGTCAACGTGACACGTCCCGAACCTGCGGTGTGGCCCGCGGTTCTCGCTCTCGTCCTCGTCCTCGCGGCCGTCTGGTTGTGGCGGTCGGGCCGGAGGCGCTGAGACCGCTCAGGAGCGGATGCGTCGCCAGATGATTCTGAGCGCGGAGTGGAGCAGGGCGAGGATCTCCCTGCTCCAGAGATGGGGGATCCGCTTGAGCGGGGTCCTGGCGGAGACCATCCTGACACGGTAGCCGTGGTGCCACGCCCACAGTTTCACCCGGGGAATGTGGAACTCGTTGGTGACGACGATCCACTCCGGCCAGTCGGCCAGTAGTTCACGGGTGTTCTCCAGGTTCTCGTTGGTGGAGGTGGCGCGATCCTCCGTGAGAATGCGGGTGACGTCCACCCCCCTGTCCACGAGCCAGTCCCGCATCGCCGGCGCCTCCCCGTATCCGGTGACGACGACGGGTGAGGAAGGGTGTTCCCGGACCGCGGGGAGCGCCGCGACGAGACGTCGTTCGAGTGCGCGACCGGGTCTGCCGTCCCGGAGCCGACAACCGAGGATGACGACGGGAAGCCGGGGACCGTCCGCGACGGGTGGGGTCACTGTCCCAGCAACCGCTCACGCAGTGCCGCGTCCTTGGCGAGCACCGCGTCACGCATCTCGTCCTGGTAGGCCGCCATCCGCTCGACGAGCGCGGGGTCGCCCGCGCCGAGAATCCGGGCGGCGAGGAGCCCCGCGTTCTTCGCTCCACCGATGCTCACGGTGGCGACGGGGACACCGGCGGGCATCTGGACGATCGACAGCAGGGAGTCCATGCCGTCGAGGGTGTCGAGGGCCCTGGGGACGCCGATGACCGGCAGCGGGGTCGCCGCGGCAACCATACCGGGGAGGTGCGCCGCCCCACCGGCGCAGGCGATGATGCAGGACAGGCCACGGGTGTGGGCGGAACGGGCGTAGTCGAGCATCCGCTCGGGCGTCCGGTGCGCGGAGACGACACCGACCTCGAAGGGAATGCCGAATTCGGCGAGTACCTCGGCGGCGGGTTCCACGGTGGGCCAGTCGGAGTCGGATCCCATGATGAGTCCGACGAGTGGGCCGGTGTGCCGTGGAGTGTCACGCTCCGCGTTGTCGTCCATGTCCGTCCTTCCGGTGGGGGCTGTGGGGTGGTGTGTCAGTCGGAGATCCAGCCGTCCGCCCAGGTCGCGTGGACGAGGTAGTGGGCGGCGAGACGCGCCCGTCGACGGAGTTCGGGGACGCCGCCGCCGAGACCGGGATCCGAGGTCAGGTTGACGTGTCCGATCTTACGGCCGGGACGCCAGTCCTTGCCGTACAGGTGGATCTTCGCGTCGGGGAAACGGTTCCAGACCTCTATCATCCGGTCGTGGAGACTCTGGTCGGGATCGGTGTCCGCACCGAGGACGTTGGCCATGACCGTCGTCCCCCCGACAGGTTCGGGGGACCCGAGAGGGAGATCGAGGACCGCCCGGATGTGCTGCTCGAACTGGCTGGTGCGGGAACCGTCCTGTGTCCAGTGACCCGTGTTGTGCGGCCGCATCGCCAGCTCATTGACGAGGATCCGTGCCTCTCCCCCGGAATCGGCGTGAACCAGGAAGAGCTCGACGGCCAGGACACCGGTCACCCCCAGGTCACCGGCGATCTTCACCGCGAGTTCCCCCGCCCGCTCCCCGAGCGCCGGGGGAAGGTCGGGTGCGGGGGCGACGGCTTCGGTGCAGACACCGGCGGTCTGCACCGATTCGACGACGGGCCACGCGGCGCAGCGACCGGACGGGGTCCGGGCGACCATCGCCGACAGTTCCCGGTCGAGGCGCACCTTCTCCTCCGCCATGAGCGGTACGCCACGACCGAGGAGTTCGGTGACCAGCCGGATCAGTTCCTCACGGGTGCCGGGGAACCAGACGCCCTTGCCGTCGTATCCGCCACGGCGGGCCTTCAGACACACCCTGGAGTCGACGTCGTCGAAGAAGGTGGTCGCATCGTCGACGGAGTCGACCGCCGTGAAGGGGGGAACCGGGGCACCGAGCTGCCGGAGTCGTTCCCTCATGATGAGTTTGTCCTGCGCATGGGCGAGGGCATCGGGACCGGGCTGGACGTTGACACCGGCGTCCATGAGCGCGCGGAGATGTCGCGCGGGCACGTGCTCGTGATCGAAGGTGACGACGCTCGCCCCCTCGGCGGCACCCCGGAGGGCGTCGAGATCGGTGTAGTCACCGATGATGACGTCGGCGGCGACCTGCGCCGCCGACGCTCCCGCGGAGCCCGCGAGGAGCCGGACGGACTGCCCCATCTCGATCGCGGCCGTCTGCATCATCCGGGCGAGTTGTCCGTCGCCGATGACGGTGACGACGGGCATCCCGGTCGCGTGCGCGTCGGGGTTTCCGCCTGCTGGGAAGGGATCACGGGGATGGTTGCTCACACCGCCCAACTATAGCGGTGCGCCCGTGCGACTCAGAGGTGGGGATCATTGATGATCCGGGCTATCTTCCGGACCTTCGGCAGCCCCCGGTAACAGACGGGTACGTCACTGTCCCGGAGGTACACGGCGAGCAGCCCCCGCTCCTTCTCGGCCCAGGTCACCGCTGACATGGACAGGGTCCGGGGGCGGGCCCGGAACCCGTCGCCGCGGAAGATGATGCGCCGGTCGGTGACGATCATCCGACGGCGACGTTTCCGCAGCAACGGGAGCAGGAAACGCCAGAGGACAAGTACGGCCCAGAGGAGGACGAATCCGTTGCGCCACTCCGGCGGGAGGTGCAGCGGCCCCACCCCGTATCTGCCCGCGTCCGCCGCGTCGAACCAGCCGATGATGATCCACAGCACCCCGGTGACCACGATCATCTCGAGGAAGGGGAAGACCATCTCCCGCAGCGGCGCCTTCACGTCGGCCAGGACGTGCTCGTCCCGGTCCGGGGTCATCCCTCCACTCATACGGGCCTCAGGTGGGTGACGTCACCGGCGGCGAGCTCATGGTCGTTCCCGTCCTCATCGCGGAACAGCAGCCGTCCGTCGTCGGCGACCCCCGTGACGGTGCCGTAGATGGTCCGTTCCCCCTCCGCCGCGGGGATGAGGACCTTCGCACGGGCGCCGATGGATGAGCACACGTCGCGGTAGTCGGCGAGGAGTCCCGGGGCACCGGCCGCCCACTGTGTCAGCCGGTGATGGAGGGCGAGCAGGACGTCCCCGGTCAGCAGGGTCCGGTCGAACGTGTGCCCGGGGGCGGCCAGATCCAGGGAGACGGCGTGGGGCACGGGCAGTTCATCCTCCGTGAGGGAGACGTTGATGCCGAGGCCCATCACCACCGCGGGGGCGTCGGAGAGGTTCGCCGCCTCGGCGAGTATGCCGCAGAGTTTCCGCCCTCCGAGCAGCACGTCGTTGGGCCATTTCAGCACCGGCTGCAGTGGGCTCGGCGATCCGGTTTCCGCGGCGGCACGGTCGGCGGCGGCCGTGACCGCGTCGATGACCGCGAGCCCGGCGGCGAGCGGCAGTGTGCCGAGACGGACGAGGCCCGGCGCAGACGGACGGATGAGCACGCTGACGATGACCTGACTTCCCTCGGGCGCCGTCCACACCCGCCCGTGTCTGCCTCTCCCCGCCGACTGGTGTTCGGCGATGACGGCGGTCCATTCCGGAGCCCCCCGGGAGGATGCGGCCACCAGATCGGCGTTCGTGGAACCCGTGCTGCCGGTGTGCACGATACGGGCGTAGGGGCCGCCGGTGACGCAGCGACGGTGCAGGGCGCCGGTGTCGACCTGGGTACGTGGGGTCCGCGAATTCATGACTGCCACGATAGCGCGTGGGCGGCCGGGAGGGCGACACACCGGAAGCTGCCCTGACCTGAGGAAACAGCAGTTCACCAGCATTTTTCCCCGCTGTGACACAGATCACCACGTTTTTGCTTTGAAAACTAAAACTACTGGCTTAGACTCCCGAAACATGACGATTTCCTCACCTTTGATCGACGTTTCCTCGATGTCCGGCCCGATGACCACCGCAGACAAGATCGCGGACCTCAAGGCACGCCGCGCCGAGGCCACCTTCCCCATGGGTCTCGCCCCGGTGGAGAAGGTCCATGCCGCCGGTCGACTCACCGCCCGCGAACGACTGGACTTCCTCCTCGACGAAGGTTCCTTCATCGAGACCGACCAGCTCGCCCGGCACCGCACCACCGCTTTCGGCATGGGCGGCCGTCGTCCCGCCACCGACGGCATCGTCACGGGTTGGGGAACCATCGACGGCCGTGAGGTCTGCATCTTCTCCCAGGACGGCACCGTGTTCGGGGGCGCACTCGGGGAGGTCTACGGCGAGAAGATGATCAAGATCATGGAGCTGGCCATCGAGACGGGCCGCCCCCTCATCGGCCTCTACGAGGGTGCCGGTGCGAGGATCCAGGACGGTGCGGTGTCCCTCGACCTCATCGCGCAGACCTTCTACCAGAACATCAACGCCTCCGGCGTCGTCCCGCAGATCTCCGTGATCATGGGTGCCTGTGCCGGAGGAAACGCCTACTCCCCCGCGCTGACCGACTTCGTCGTCATGGTCGACCAGACCTCGAAGATGTTCGTGACCGGCCCCGACGTCATCAAGACCGTCACCGGCGAACAGATCACCCAGGAGGAGCTGGGTGGGGCGAGCACCCACATGGAGACAGCCGGCAACAGCCACTACACGGCCGCCAGCGACGAGGACGCCCTCGAATGGGTCCAGGAACTCGTCGGCTACCTCCCCTCGAACAACCGCAGCTACGCCCCCCTCGAGGAACACGACCGCGACGAGGGGTCCATCAACGACAACATCACCGCGGACGACCTGAAACTGGACGGGATCATCCCCGATTCCCCGACCACCCCCTACGACGTCCGCGAGGTCATCGAGTGCCTCACCGACGACGGTGACTACCTGGAGATCCAGGAGGACCGCGCCGCGAACGTCGTCATCGCCTTCGGCCGCGTCGAGGGACAGTCCGTCGGGTTCGTCGCGAACCAGCCGACCCAGTTCGCCGGCTGCCTCGACATCGACGCCAGCGAGAAGGCGGCCCGGTTCATCCGCACCTGCGACGCCTTCAACATCCCCATCGTCATGCTCGTCGACGTCCCCGGCTTCCTGCCCGGCGCGGGCCAGGAGTACGAGGGAATCCTGCGCAGGGGCGCGAAACTGCTCTACGCCTACGGCGAGGCCACCGTCCCGAAGATCACCGTCACCATGCGCAAGGCCTACGGCGGAGCCTACTGCGTGATGGGCTCCAAGGGCCTCGGGGCGGACCTCAACCTGGCGTGGCCGACCGCACAGATCGCCGTCATGGGCGCCAAGGGTGCCGTCGGCTTCATCTACCGCAAGCAGCTGAAGGACGCGGCCGACCGGGGCCTCGACGTCGCCGAGTTCGCCGCCTCCTTCGAGCGGGAGTACGAGGACTACATGCTGACCCCGTACCTCGCCGCGGAGCGCGGGTTGATCGACGCCGTGATCCTGCCGAGTGAGACCCGTGGACAGATCGCCCGAAACCTGCGGCTGTTCTCCGGCAAGAATGTTCAGCGGCCCGCCCGCAAGCACGGAAACATCCCCCTGTGACGACGTGAACCGGACCCGTGGGACCCTCCGAAGTCCCACCCCGGCCCCCTGCCCGGGGGTGACCGGAGCCGGACGGACGGTGTCTCCCCACGCAGAGATGATCGACGGGGAGACACCGTTCACCTTTTAAGTTCCGGGAACAAAAGTGCTGCACAGGTCGCACCTCCCGCCCCATCGTCGGACGCGGGGAGCCCTGCTAGAGTGTCTCAGTCCACGGGAGTTCCCGTCCCGGGACATCCTACGGACCGAGAATGCCGGGCCTTTTCACTCCTTCCTCCGGTACCACGCCTATAAACTTGGAAAACATGACGACCGAAAACTCCACACCCGACCTGACCACCACGGCCGGAAAACTGGCCGACCTCCGCGCCCGGTTGACCGAGACCGTCGCCCCGATGGGCGAAGCCTCCGTCGAGCGCGTGCACGAGGCGGGCAAGAAGACCGCCCGTGAACGCATCGAGTACCTCCTCGATGACGGTTCCTTCGTTGAGGTGGATGCGCTGGCGCGCCACCGGTCGAAGAACTTCGGCCTCGATGCGAAGCGGCCCGTCACCGACGGTGTCGTCACCGGTTACGGAACCATCGACGGCCGCAAGGTCTGCGTGTTCTCACAGGACGGCGCGGTGTTCGGCGGCGCACTCGGCGAGGTCTACGGCGAGAAGATCGTGAAGATCATGGATCTGGCCATCAAGACCGGTGTCCCGCTGATCGGCATCAACGAAGGCGCCGGAGCACGCATCCAGGAGGGTGTCGTCTCCCTGGGCCTCTACTCCCAGATCTTCTACCGCAACACCATGGCCTCGGGTGTCATCCCGCAGATCTCCATGATCATGGGGGCCTGCGCCGGCGGCCACGTCTACTCCCCCGCCCTGACCGACTTCGTGGTCATGGTGGACAAGACCTCGAAGATGTTCATCACCGGCCCCGACGTCATCAAGACCGTCACCGGTGAGGAGGTCACCCAGGAGGAACTGGGCGGTGCCGACACGCACATGTCCATGTCCGGAACCTCGCACTACACCGGCTCGGATGACGCCGACGCACTCGACTGGGTCCGTGAACTCATCACCTACCTGCCGCAGAACAACCGTGCGGAGGCACCGCGCCAGGAAGCCGAGATCATGGAGGGCTCCATCGCGGACAACATCACCGACACCGATCGTGAGCTCGACACGATCATCCCGGATTCCCCGAACCAGCCGTACGACATGAAGGAAGTCATCACCCGCGTCGTCGACGACGGTGAGTTCCTGGAGATCCAGGAGGGCTACGGCGAGAACATCCTCATCGGTTTCGGTCGTATCGAGGGCCGCAGCGTCGGCTTCGTCGCCAATCAGCCGATGCAGTTCGCCGGTTGCCTCGACATCAAGGCCAGCGAGAAGGCGGCCCGGTTCATCCGGACCTGTGACGCCTTCAACATCCCCATCGTGGAGTTCGTCGATGTCCCGGGCTTCCTGCCCGGTACGACCCAGGAATACGACGGCATCATCCGGCGCGGCGCGAAGCTGCTCTTCGCCTACGCCGAGGCGACGGTCGGAAAGATCACCGTCATCACCCGGAAGGCCTACGGCGGAGCGTACTGCGTCATGGGCTCCAAGGACATGGGCGCGGACATCTGCCTCGCATGGCCCACGGCCCAGATCGCCGTCATGGGCGCCTCCGGTGCCGTCGGCTTCATCTTCCGCAAGGAACTGAAGGCCGCCGCGGCTGAGGGCAAGGACGTCGCCGCGGTGATGAAGGAGTACGAGAAAGAGTACGAGGAAACCCTGTGCACCCCGTACATGGCGGCCGAGCGCGGCTACGTGGACGCCGTCATCCCGCCGTCCGAGACCCGTGGCCAGCTGATCGAGGGCCTGCGCCTGCTCGACCGCAAGGTCGTCAACGTCCCCGCCAAGAAGCACGGCAACATCCCGCTGTAACGGGTGCGACACCACCGCACCCGCACCGTCCACCAGAACCAACCCGGAGGATCCATGTCCGACACCACCACCGCACCGGCTGACGCCGGGGCCGTCGATTCCGCCGCACCCGAGGCTCCGGCCAAGCCGGTGCTGCAGATCATCAGCGGCAACCCGGATGACGCCGAAACGGCCGCGTTGACGGTGATCTTCGCCGGTCTCGCGGCACAGGCCGCAGCCGAGGCGGAGAAGACCGAGCGCTCCCGGAACATGTGGGGCAACCTGGAGGAGCGCCTGCGCCGCCCGGTGACCCACAATCCGACCGCGTTCCAGAACGTCAGCTTCTACTGATCCCCGGACAGTACGGAGGGCCCCGCCCCGGGATGTCGATGACACTCCGGGGCGGGGCCCTTTTTCCGTTCCCCTTTCCGGATCAGGTCGGGTGCACGGCATCGGGTGCCGCAGAGATGACACGGTTCACAGCACCGGCCCGATGGTGGCCAGGATGTTGTTCCACGCCCGCTTGGCGAGACTCCAGTCGAGCACTTCCTCGAGCGTGACCGTCCGGGAGTTCTCGATGTACCGACTCTGACGGGCCTGCACGGCGGCGGTCACACCGTCGTCATGGATGAGAATGTTGTTCTCGTAGTTGAGGTCGAAGCTGCGCAGATCGACGTTGGTCGACCCGATGAGCGTGATCGTGTCGTCGATGGTGAGCGTCTTCGCGTGCAGGAGACCACCGCTGAATTCGTGGATGACGACGCCCGCGTCCAGGAGCTGACGGTAATAGCTGCGGCTCGCTCCACCGACGACCCAGCTGTCGTTGTTCTCCGGGAAGATCATCGTGACCTCGACCCCGCGGAACGCCGCGGCCATGAGCGCCTGAACCACGGTCTCATCGGGCACGAAGTAGGGGGTGGACATGGTCAGCCGATGGTGCGCCGAGGCGATCAGGGTCGCGAACAACTGCGGCGTCGCCCCCTGACGTTCGGTAGGTCCGTCACCCATCACCTGCGCCGCGAAACCCGCCGGGTCCGCCGGTTGTCGCGGAACCGGGATGACGTCGATGCTCTGCCCCGTCGCCTGTGCCCAGTCGCTGGCGAACAGCAGCTGGTTCTGGGAGACGACCGGCCCGGTGAACCTGAGCATGATGTCCACCCACGGCGCGTACTTCGGCTTGACCCGGAACTCCGGGTCCGCCGAGTTGCGGGAGCCGCAGTAGGTCACGGCACCGTCGATGACGGTGATCTTGCGGTGGTTGCGCAGATCGATTCTCGAGGTGATCATCGTCCACAGCGGATTCCGGATCGGCAGCGCCACACCGAGCTGCACCCCCGCATCGGCCATCTCCCGCCACAGGTCCGACCGGATGAATGCCCGGGAACCGAGTCCGTCGGCGAGCGCCCGGCAGGTGACCCCGCGTTCCGCGGCACGGATCAGTGCTCTGGCTACGTCGGTGCCGGTGGTGTCCGTCAACCAGATGTAGTACAGGACGTGCACGTGGTCGGTGGCCGCGTCGATGTCCGCGATGAGCCGGCGGTTGGTCTCCTCCGCGTCCGCCATGAGCTCCGCGCGATTGCCGGGGACGGCGTGGAAGCCGTTGATCGAGGCGCAGTAGTGGAACGCCGGACGGTAGCGGGCCTCGACGAGTTCGTCGGTGACGCCCCGGTCCCCGAGAAACACGGTGCCCCGGTCGCGCATCTCCGCGCACACCTCATCGTGCCGGCGGTTGGCGGTATGTCCGGGGTCCACCTCACCGAAGAGGAAGTAGACGATCGCACCGATGAACGGCAGCAACAGGAGAACGATCATCCAGGCGAGCCGTACCGGTGGTTCGAGGTCGTCCCTGATGAGGATCCGGAGCCCGAAGCCCACGAGAATCAGGACGTGGAGGATGACGACGATGGTCACGGAAATACCGCCTTCGGGTTGCCGGTACCGGAAAACCGGTGCTGAGAAACGGATTCTACCCCGCTCCCCGACCTGCCGCGCCGCCCAAGAGTCGGAGGGTCACGCCTCCGCGGCGAGGTCGTCGTAGTCCCTGATTCTCAGGAGATGCCATTCACGGACGAGGCTGATGCAGGGCCGGACACCGAACAGGATTGAACCGATGAGGAACAGCCAGGTACCGGTGGTCGTGGTCGACTCCCGGAAGAACAGGATCGATCCCACGATGAAGAGAAAGGCGGCAAGAACATCGACGACGGTGTACGCGACGGCGTAACAGGCGTAGAGGCGTTGCGTCGCCTCGGAACGCAGTGCGTTGTCGGGGTTGAACATGTGTCGGCGCAGGTGGATCATCTCCTCATCGTCCGGCTGCGGGGATCGCACCAGACTAGCAGTGGTACTGCCCACCCGTTGCCCCACGATCCACGGAGACAATAGAGTCGGGGCATGAACATCGTCCTCGCCTCCGCTTCACCTTCCCGTCGCTCGATCCTCAATTCGGCGGGGGTGGAGCCGGTCATCCATCCCGCCGACGTCGACGAGGATGCGCTGATCGCGGGGTTGCCGAAGGCCGACCCCGACAAGGTGGTCGCCGCTCTGGCGGAGGCGAAGGCCCGGAAGGTCGCCCCGGATCACCCGGACGACATCGTCATCGGGTGTGACTCGATGCTGCTCCTCGACGGTGAGCTGCAGGGTAAGCCGCGCAGCGCGGCCGCCACGGTGGAACGCTGGCGACGGCAGCGTGGTCGAACCGCCGAGCTCATCACCGGACACTGCGTGGTCGGCCCGGGGGGCGCCCGCAGGGTCGCGGTCTCCCGCACCGCGGTGGTCTTCGCTGACGTGTCGGACGCGGACATCGAGGCGTACGCCGCGACGGGGGAACCGTGGCAGTGCGCCGGTGCCTTCACCCTGGAGGCCCTCGGTGGATGGTTCATCGACCGGATCGAGGGGGATCCGTCCAACGTCATCGGGCTCAGTCTCCCCGTCGTCCGGAGAGCGATCTACGAACTCGGTCATGACGTGAACGAGTTCTGGAAAACGGTGGACGCCGCCGGAAAAGACTGAGCCCGTGTCCGTTCCCGGGTAGGTGCCGTTCCGGTTACACTGCGGGCATGAAGAAAACCAGGACAGTTCTCTCCGGTCTCCTCGCCGCGACAGCGGTGTTCACCGCCGCCTGCGGCACCTCCGATTCCCCGGATGCCGCGGACACCGGCGACGTCTCCGCGGCGTCGTGCGAGTACACGGTGACCGGTGGGGCGGCGAAGGACGTGAATCTTCCGCCGGCAGAGGCACCGCAGGGAACCGTGTCGATGACTCTGGAGACCAACGTCGGGGACATCCCCCTCAGTCTCGACGGCGACCGTGCGCCGTGCACCGTCAACGCCATCTCTCATCTCGCCAGGTCCGGCTACTACGATGACACCGTCTGTCACCGGATCACCACTGCGGGCATCTACGTGCTCCAGTGCGGTGACCCGACGGGCAGGGGATCCGGTGGTCCGGGATTCAGCTACGCGGACGAGTACCCGGTGGGTTCCGGTGACTCCCCCACCTATGCGGCCGGTGTCCTGGCCATGGCCAACGCCGGGCCGGGCACCAACGGTTCCCAGTTCTTCATGAATTACAGGGACTCCCCGCTGCCGCCGAGCTACACGATGTTCGGCACCGTCGAACCGGACGGGATGAAGGTTCTGGGGGAGATCGCGGAGAAGGGGGCGGTGGGTGGTGCACCGGACGGCGCACCGGCCGAGGAGATCCGGATCGAACATGTGACGGTCGACTGAACCGGCCCTAAAACGGGGTGGGGCGACGGTGTTCCCCGCTGCGGGACATGATCCGGGTTGTTAGGCTCAGCGTATGCAGCAGTTCCTTGCGCTCCTCGGTGCCCTCGGCACCGTGCTGGCGCTGATCTCCCAGCTTCTGGCCGGTTCCCCGTCGTCAGGTGCGGGCGGTTTTCCGGTCCCGCCACCCTCTTCGCAGGTCATCGTCGTCACGGACGGTCTCGGAGATGTCCACGTCAACGGGATCACCGTGGGACAGCCGGTCGATCAGATCCGGGTGCTGCACGAGGGTTTCCCGGAGGACGGCACCGTCGTGTTCCTGGAGACCGGTGATACACGGGTGCGCTACGACTTCGAGGGCGCCGAATACTACGTCGCCGAGGGCGTGGTCACCCGCATCGGGATGCCGCACACTCCGGAGGGGATCCGGGGTGGGTCAGGTCTCGCGGAGGCGACCGCCAGGTACGGGCGTCCCGTTCACGGTTACAGTTCCTCCAACGGCGGCCGGTACGCCGTCTACGTCGCCGAGGAGCAGCTCAATCTGGCGTGGATCTTCGAGTACAGCGGCAGATCCGTGAGGAAGGTCTACCTCGATCATTCACTGGACCGGATGCGGAGGGACGCTGCGGCGGTGGTCCGCCCGATGCTCGGACACCGTTCGACGGGGTCCAGCAGCTGACCCGGGGTTTTTCGGACCCCACCCGGAACAGCACGTAGGGTTGGCGGCATGAACCAGTTCAAGGACATGCTCGCACCGCCGCCCGTCACCCTCCCCGATGACCCGGCGGCCGCCGCCGTCGCCGACGCCCCGGACGATGTCCCGGCCCTCGCCGTGAAGGCACGGCGGTACCCTGAGTCACCGCTCATCTGGGCGGTCCTCGCGGAACACGCGTTGAGTACGGCGTCCACCGATTCGGCGTCCGACGTCGACGCGATCACCGCCTACGCCCTGGCCCGTACCGGCTACCACCGGGGACTCGACAGGCTGCGCGGGAACGGGTGGAAGGGCTTCGGCCCGGTCCCCCACTCCCATGAACCGAACCGTGGCGTCCTGCGGGCTATCGCCGCACTCGCCCGGGCCGCGCGGCTCATCGGTGAGGACAACGAGTACGACCGCTGCCGTGCCCTGCTCTCGGACTGCGACCCGGAGAGTGTCGCCACGCTCCTCGACGACTGAACGGGAAACGACGACCGCCCACCCGGGTGCCTGCGCACCGGGATGGGCGGTCATGTCTGTCGGGGAATCAGGCGCGGTTCTTCTCCTCGACGCGCTTGATGGCTTCCGCTGCGACGAGTTCCTGGATACCCATGTCCAGCTCGGAGGTGAAGCCGACGCAGGAGCAGTTGATCTCGCCGAGGACGTAGTCGTCGCCTCCGTCGGCACCGTCGGCGAGCATGAAGTCGGCGGTCCAGATCAGCGGGATGTTGTCGCCGCCGAGCTTCTCGGCGATGACCGGGCGGGCCGCGGCGAACTGGTCGATGAGCTCCTGCCACGCCTCCGGCTTGTCGTAGGTGTACTTCGCACCGGAGAAGAGGGTGGCGGAGAAGTTGTCTCCACCGGCTGCGGGCTTCTTGTGCACGACGAAGACGGGGTGGGGACCGACCAGCAGAATGCGGATCTCGCCCTCGACGATGCGCGGCATGAAACGCATGTCCACGAGCATGCCGTTGTCACCGACGATGTACTGGTCGCAGAAGTCCATGAACTCGCCGAGTTCGCGGACCTCGGTGTGGTTGTCCACGGCC
Organism: Corynebacterium pygosceleis; assembly: GCF_016595275.2. GTDB lineage: Bacteria > Actinomycetota > Actinomycetes > Mycobacteriales > Mycobacteriaceae > Corynebacterium > Corynebacterium pygosceleis. Next base: position 133,970 of record NZ_JAENIQ020000001.1, read on the forward strand.
TCGGTGCACTTGAGCTTGGTGTCGAGGGGCAGGGAGGTTCCGGGTTCGACGGAGGCGGCGAGCTCCTTGTCGACGAGCTGCACGCGCCAGATGCCGGAGCCGGTGGAGCCACGGTTCTGCTTGAGCACGCGCTCACCGTAGGACAGTGAGGACGGGAACGTCTCGTGGAAGTTCTCGACGTCGTAGTAGGCGTAGGTGTCCTCGGGGACGAGATCGGTGTCGGCGAGCTTCACCAGGGCGTCCTTGGCGCCGTAGGACATCATCTCGTCGGGACGCGACATGCCCACGAGGCCCGCTTCGTCGGAGAGACGGGTCAGCAGATCGAAGTAACCGCGCTCACCACCGGGGATGTTTCCGGGGTTGACGCGGGAGATGTAGGCGTCGAAGTTGTTCGACACGTACTCGAAGAGGGCATCGGCCCACTCCGGACGGTAGAAGACGACCTCGGCGTTCCAGCCCTTCTCGCGGATCGCGCGGACGATGGGCATGGTGTCCTTGCGGTGTCCGTCGATGAATTTGTCGGAGCCGCCTTCGACCTCGAATACGACGATGCTCTTGTGCACGTGTTTCTCCTTGTTGATTCTTCGGGTGCTTCAGTGTGCTGCCTTGCAGCTGCGTGTCCGGTGCGGTGGTCGCCGTCGGTTCCGTGACCCCGGTCGCGCACGCCGTCCGGACACCTCAAGGCTATGTCAGATCAGTGGGCTGCACGGGCGATGCGGACACAACGTAACTAAGCCCACACCACCTCCACCCGGGTGCCGTGAGCTGGACGACATAATATGCTGGGATCGCACGTGCGCCACACAGCGCGCCGCATCCGGCGACCTCGCCGTTTGCAGCATCCGAGAGCCACGAAGAAGAGGAACCCATGTCCGCAGCATCCGATCAGAACCCGTCGACCACCACCCCCGGGTCACAGGAGAAGCAGGGTTACGCCCATCCGGACCGCCTCGTGGAGGCGGCGTGGCTGAGCGCCCGCCTGGGCGGCGAGGGGCTCAAGGTCGTCGAGTCCGACGAAGATCTGCTCCTCTACGACATCGGGCACATCCCCGGAGCCATCCGGATCGACTGGCGCCGGGAACTCAACGACCCGGTGCAGCGGGACTTCATCGGCCCCGAGGCGTTCGCGGAGCTGATGCGCTCGAAGGGCATCTCGCGGGACGACACCGTGGTCATCTACGGTGACCGCTCCAACTGGTGGGCGAGTTTCACCCTGTGGGTGTTCGAACTCTACGGCCACCCCGATGTCAGACTGCTCAACGGCGGCCGGGACGCCTGGATGGCGGAGGAGCGGGAGACCTCCTACGTGGTACCCGAGTACCCCCGCACCGACTACCCGGTACCGGAGCGCAGTGAATCCGAGCTCCGCGCCTTCGTCGACGACGCGCTCGCGCAGATCGGTTCGGGTCCGCTCGTCGATGTCCGCTCCCCGGCCGAGTACGTGGGCGAGGCGGTGTCCGCCGACGCGGCCCCCTGGGAATTCGTCATGCGCGGCGGGCACATCCCCACCGCCGTGAACATCGAGTGGAACCGTTCGGTTCACCCGAACAGCCGTTTCCGGTCCAGGGAGGAACTCGAGGAGATCTACGCCGGCCTGAATCCCGAGGATCCGACCATCGTGTACTGCCGCGTCGGTGACCGGAGTGCGCACACGTGGTTCGTGCTCAGGCATCTCCTCGGGTTCGAGTCCGTCCGGAACTACGACGGTTCCTGGATCGAGTGGGGGAACATGGTCAGGATGCCGATTGCAGCGGGACCGGAGCCCGGCGAAGCTCCCGGATCCACCCCCGGTGCCCCCACCCCAAACTGAACATCGTTCAACTCTGCTGTTCACACACACATCGCCGTCACCCGCCACCCCCGCGGCACCGGAGAGGCAACCCCGAAAACAGTATTCCCGCCCAAACCAGCGACGATATTGTGCAAGAATGTGAGGTATTCCGCAGTCCGGTCGTGACTCATCCGTGATGTCCCACGGCCGGGCGACACGGTGAAAAATGTCAGGCTCACCGGCGTCCGCATCCTCAGCGGTGCGTCCGTCGGCGCGCAGCAAACTATCAGGAGTGTTTTCAGTGACCGTCGAGACGAAGAAGATCACCAAGGTTCTGGTGGCCAACCGCGGCGAGATCGCCATCCGCGTTTTCCGGGCTGCCCGGGATGCCGGCATCGCCAGCGTCGCCGTCTACGCTGAGCCGGACGCGGACGCGCCGTTCGTGACCATGGCAGACGAGGCCTTTGCCCTCGGCGGACAGAACTCCGCCGAGTCCTACCTCGTCTTCGACAAGATCCTGGACGCCGCCGAGAAGTCCGGCGCGGACGCCATCCACCCGGGTTACGGTTTCCTCTCCGAGAACGGTGAGTTCGCCCAGGCCGTCATCGACGCGGGCCTCATCTGGATCGGCCCCTCCCCGCAGTCCATCCGCGACCTCGGCGACAAGGTGACCGCACGGCACATCGCCCTGAAGGCCGAGGCACCGATGGCGCCGGGCACCAAGGAACCGGTGAAGAACGCCGAGGAGTGTGTCGCTTTCGCCGAGGAGCACGGTCTCCCGATCGCCATCAAGGCCGCCTTCGGCGGCGGTGGACGTGGCATGAAGGTCGCGTACACGATGGACGAGGTCGCCGATCTCTTCGATTCCGCGACCCGTGAGGCCACCGCCGCGTTCGGTCGCGGCGAGTGCTTCGTCGAGCGGTACCTGGACAAGGCCCGCCACGTGGAGTGTCAGGTCCTCGCCGACCAGCACGGCAACGTCATCGTGGCCGGCACCCGTGACTGCTCCCTCCAGCGTCGTTTCCAGAAGGTCATCGAGGAGGCCCCCGCCCCCTTCCTGACCGACGACCAGCGCCACCGCCTGCACGAGTCCGCGAAGGCCATCTGCCGCGAGGCGGGTTACTACGGCGCCGGCACCGTCGAATACCTCGTCGGCGCCGACGGCCTGATCTCCTTCCTCGAGGTCAACACCCGTCTCCAGGTCGAGCACCCCGTCACCGAGGCCACCACCGGCCTGGATCTGGTGCGCGAGCAGTTCCGTATCGCCGAGGGCGCGGAGCTGCACCTGAAGGAGGACCCGAAGCCCCGTGGCCACGCCTTCGAGTTCCGTATCAACGGCGAGGACGCCGGCAACAACTTCATGCCCGCCCCGGGCACGGTGACCAGGTACGTCGAGCCTTCGGGCCCGGGTGTGCGCATGGATTCCGGCATCGTCGAGGGCTCCGTCATCGGTGGCCAGTTCGACTCCATGCTCGCCAAGCTCATCGTCTTCGGGGAGACCCGTACCGAGGCGCTCGAGCGGTCCCGCCGTGCGCTGGCGGAGTACGTCATCGAGGGTCTACCCACCGCTCTCCCCTTCCACCGCCACATGGTCGAGCATCCCGCCTTCGTCGGCGATGACGAGGGCTTCGACGTCTACACCAAGTGGATCGAGGAGGAGTGGGAGAACACCATCGAGCCGTTCGTCGATCCCGCCGACGTCGAGGACGAGGACGAGTCGATTCCCGCCAAGAAGGTCGTCGTGGAGATCAACGGTCGCCGCGTCGAGGTCGCCCTGCCCGGTGATCTCGCCCTCGGTGGGGGTGCGGCGAAGAAGAAGGCGAAGAAGCGCCGCGCCGGTGGTGCGAAGAAGGCCGTCTCCGGTGACGCCGTCGCGGCCCCCATGCAGGGTACCGTCATCAAGGTCAACGTCGAGGAGGGACAGGAGGTCAACGAAGGTGACACCGTCGTCGTCCTCGAGGCGATGAAGATGGAGAACCCCGTCAAGGCACACAAGTCGGGTACCGTCACCGGTCTCGACTGCGAGGCGGGCGCCGGTGTCAACAAGGGCGCCGTCCTGATGGAGATCAAGTAGCACGTCCCCGCTCCACCGAAACGCCCCTCCCGGTCCCCCGGGCGGGGCGTTTCCCCGTTCGCGGTCACCCCCGGTTCTACACTGGCCCCATGAAGTACGACGTCCCCAGACAGCCCACCGACCCCGGTGCCCTCCTTCCCGCCCGTGAGACCCGTATCGGAGACACAGACCGCACCCGGGTCCTCGAGGCGCTCGCCGGTTACCTCGAATCGGGGCACCTCACGATCACGGATTTCGAGGAACGCTCCGCCGCGGTACCCGGCTGCCGGACGACCGGTGATCTGGAGATCATCCTCGCGGATCTCCCCGCGGGCGGAGACGCCCCGGCCTCCACCGGGTCCGGTACCGCGAGCCCGTCACCCGGTCGCGTGTCCGGGATCCGCACCCGGATCGGTGTCTTCCTCACGGTCGGTGTGCTCTGCATGACGGCCACCGCCGCGACCGCGAGCCCGCTGCCGTTGGTCGTGTGGGCGCTCACCGCGATCGCGCTGTTCATCCTCAACGTCGGTCCCGACAGCTGGTACACGCCGTCACTACGGCAGCTCGAACGCCGCGCCCTCCGCGCCGACGGACACCGCGGGAGGTAGATTCCGCTCCCCGACGAATCCGTCCTTCCGGGACCGGTCGTTCCGTAGACTGGGACGCATGGAACCGATGGAGATCAACGGTGGCAGGTTCTACGCCCGCCCCCTGCACGACGACGACCGCATCGACGACCGCCCGGCGCTCGGCGAGGTGTTCGGAAGACCCGTCGACCCGGATTTCGTCGAAGGGGCACGCGCGGACTGGGCCTCGGACACGGTGTACACGTGGGCGGTCTGCGAGCAGACCTCGGTGTCCATGCTCGCCCTCGCGACCCTGACCCTCCACGGGGACGGTGGGGCGAGCCTGGACGTCCGGCGCGCAGGTGATCCCGGGAGAATGCTGCCGAACGATCCCGCCCTTCCCCCGAAGTCCGTGGGCGACGGGGTCATCGAGGGGCGCGGCACGATAGAACGCTGGGCCCACGGCTACTGCGGTCTGGAACTGCGGTGAGCGCCGCGCGCGGCCCCATGGGTGAGGTCGGTGAGATGGTCGGCCGGGTCACCGGAAGGGCCCACCGGAAACGCACCCGCAACCGTGGGGACGCGTCGATCATCGCCGCGCTCGACCACGGCACGACGTCGACACGCTGCATTCTCTTCGATGCACGCGGTACCGCGCTCGCGACATCACAGCTGGAGCACCGGCAGATCTTCCCCCGCGCCGGCTGGGTCGAACATGACGCGACGGAGATCTGGGCGAACACCAGACGCGTCCTCGCCGACGCGGTGGCCCGCTCGGACGTGAACCCCCGGGACATCGCCACTCTCGGAATCACGAATCAGCGCGAGACCGTCGTCGTCTGGGACGCGGCGACGGGGGCACCGGTCCACAACGCGATCGTCTGGCAGGACACCCGCACCAAACGGGTCTGCGCCGGGCTCGACCCCGATCTGTTCACCCGCACGGGTCTACCGGTGTCCACCTATTTCTCCGGCCCGAAGATCGCCTGGATCCTGGACAACGTCCCCGGCGCACGCTCACGCGCGGAGTCCGGTGAACTGCTCGTCGGCACGATGGACACCTGGCTCGTGTGGAACCTGACCCGGGGTGAACGGCACATCACCGACGTCACCAACGCCTCCCGCACCATGCTGATGGACCTGGAGACCCAGACGTGGGATCCGGACCTGTGCACGGCACTCGGGGTACCGGAGTCCATGCTCCCGGAGATCGTCCCCTCCTCCGGCGAACTGGGGACCGTGACCCGCGCGGGTGACTTCTCCGGTGTACCGATCGGCGGGATCCTGGGTGACCAGCAGGCCGCCACCTTCGGTCAGGCGTGCCTGGAACCGGGCGAGGCGAAGAACACCTACGGCACGGGGAACTTCCTGCTGCTCAACACCGGCACGGAGGTCAAGCGCTCGGAGCACGGGCTGATCTCGACGGTCTGCTACCGGATCGGCGATGAGCCCACCGTGTTCGCCCTGGAGGGTTCGATCGCGGTGACCGGTTCACTGGTGCAGTGGCTGCGGGACAACCTGGGGATCATCCGCACCGCCCCGGAGGTCGAAAGGCTGGCACGGACGGTCGACGACAACGGCGGCTGCTACATCGTCCCGGCGTTCTCCGGGTTACTGGCCCCGCACTGGCGGGACGACGCACGGGGCGTGATAGCCGGGCTGACCCGCTTCAACAACAAGGGACACATCGCCCGCGCGACGCTCGAGGCCGTGGCCTACCAGACCCGGGAGGTCGTGGAGGCGATGAACGCCGACTCCGGGGTTCCGCTGACCGCACTGCGGGTGGACGGCGGAATGGTGGCCAATGAGCTGCTCATGCAGTTCCAGGCCGACCAGCTGGGTGTCCCGGTGACGGTGCCCGCGGTGCACGAGACCACCGCCCTGGGCGCGGCGTACGCCGCCGGGCTCGCCGCGGGGATCTACTCGTCCACCGACGAGATCCGCACGCTGTGGCGGGAGGAGCGCACCTATCAGCCGACGATGCCGGAAACCGAGCGGGAGAGCCTGTACGCGGGGTGGCACAAGGCGGTGGAAAGGACGCTGAACTGGGTGGACTAGCCTGCCTGCGTCCGATCCCCTCCGCGACGTCGTCCATCAGTTCCAGGACGGCGGGCGCCCGCCAGGCCCGGTGTCCCTTCCCGATCTGGTACGCCACGACTATCCCCGCCTCCTCCAGAGACGACAGTGCCCGCCGTGCGGTGATCCCGGTGCAGCCGAGGTGGCTCGTCACCGTGGTGACGTCGACCACCGGTTGCGAGGTCAGGAGATCGCAGACCTTCCGGTCGGCGGCGTCCGCCCGTGAGGTGAGCAGCGGTTCCCACTCCGTGTCACGTATGGAACGGAGTTCAGCGGCGGTGTCCACACCGAGTTCAGCCGCCTGGCGTGCACACGTGGTGAACAACCGGATGACGGGTTCGGGATCCCCTGCACGATAGGCCGTCAGGGTGTCGAAGTAGTCCGTGACCCGCGTCAGCAGTCGCGCGGAGAGCGGTAGCGCCGTCGTCGCCGTCAGACCGGCATTACGCAGCAGCACGTGGACGAGTGCCCGCCCAGTCCTGCCGTTGCCGTCGGCGAACGGGTGGATCGTCTCGAACTGGGCGTGCGTCACCGCGATCTTCGCCAGCGCCGGAAGATCCGTCCGCCGCATGAACACACAGAGGTCGTCGATGAGGGCGGGGACCGCGGCACTGTCGGGGGCGACGAATTCCGCGCCTGCGGGGCTGAGATCCGACCCACCGATCCACACGGGTTCACCGCGGAACAGGCCCGCGATCTCCGGGTTGGTGCGCTCCATCAGTATGCGGTGCATCTCGAGGATGGTCCCGGGGTTCAGCGGATCGACCGTCCGGGACGCCAGCTCCATGGCTCTGGTGTTGGCGACGATCTCGGGGGCGTTGCCCCGTGAGCCGGGTTGGTCGGTGCCGAACATCTCCTCCTCGACCAGTTTCCGCGACGAGACGGTCAGGCGTTCAATCCGTGAGGAGGCGCTGGCTTCGCCACGGAGCAGCAGAGCGGTGAACGGCAGCGGTGAGGTGTGCCGGGCGGCATCGAAGCGGACGATCTCCAGGGTCGCCACCTCCATCTCGGCGAACAGATCCGTCGGAAGGCCAGGCGTCGCACCCGCGATCTCCGGAACCACCGACTCCCGGTGGGTGGCGGGGAGCCGTGTGCGCTGGCGCGTGGACAACAGATCGGTGTTGCGGGGCTTCCGGGGGCGTTCACGGATGTGGACACCGGGTCATCCCCGTTCAGTCACGTTCACGGCTCCTCCAATCTCCTCCACTCCGGCAATGAACGAACAGTTATCCGGTCATGTGTTCACGGGACTATCACCGGTGGACATTTAGGGCCTCAACTGTTCACCCTCCTCCCTTTCAGTGACAGATCCCCGGGTCGATGACCGCGATCCGGCGCAGACGGGCGCCCCCGTCCCCGACGAATGCGGTCGGGGACGGGGGCGTGCCGGGCGGTAGGTCTACTCCGCCGGATCGATGACCACGAGCAGGTCACCACCCTCCACCTTGACCGCGGCACCGAGGACGACACGTCCGATCGTTCCCGCGACGGGGGCGGTGATGGTGGCCTCCATCTTCATGGCCTCGATGACGGCGACCGGATCACCGGCGGCGACGGTGTCCCCCTCCTTGACGTTCACGGTGACGACACCGGCGAACGGGGCAGCGACGTGACCCGGGTTCGAGGTGTCGGCCTTCTCCGCCTCGGGCGTCTCGGACTTCACCGAACGGTTGCGGACACGAACCGGACGGATCTGACCGTTGACCGTGCACACCACGGTGCACATGCCCTTGGCGTCGGCCTCGGACACGGCGTCGAGTCGGACGGTGATGTCCTTGCCCGTGCGCAGTCGGACGGTGATCTCCTCCCCGTGCTTGAGTCCGTAGAGGAACTGGTTGTCACTGAGGACGGTGGTGTCACCGTGCAGGCGTCGGTGTTCGGCGAGTTCCCTCGCGGGTGCCGGGAACAGCAGCCGGTCAAGGGTCGCTCGCCGGATCATCGGGTCCTCGTCGGCGAGCAGCGCGGCGTCGTCGTCGGACACCGGGGTGAGGGTGGAGGGTTTCTCCGCACGCCCCTCGAGTGCACGCGTCCGCAGCGGTTCCGGCCATCCGCCGGGCGGGGTACCGAGTTCGCCGCGCAGGAACGCGATCACGGAATCGGGGATGTCGTACCGCTGGGGATCCGCGACGAAGTCGGCGGGGTCGACGCCCGCGCCGACGAGGTGCAGCGCAAGATCTCCGACGACCTTGGAGCTCGGGGTGACCTTCGTCGGACGGCCGAGCATCTCGTTCACCGCGGCGTAGTTGTCCTCGATGAGCTCGAAACGGTCGGCCAGGCCCAGAGCCGTGGCCTGGGCCCGGAGATTCGACAGCTGACCACCGGGAATCTCATGGTGGTAGACACGCCCCGTCGGCCCGGGGGTTCCGGATTCGAACGGTGCGTAGACGCGGCGGACGGCCTCCCAGTAGGGCTCGAGATCACAGACCGCACGCATGTCGAGTCCGGTGTCGTGCTCGGTGTTCTCGAATGCCGCGACGATCGCGGACAGGGACGGCTGGGACGTCGTGCCGGACAGCGGTGCCGAGGCACCGTCGATGGCGTCCGCGCCGGCGTTGACCGCGGCGATGTAGGTGGCCAGCTGGCCACCGGCGGTGTCATGGGTGTGCACGTGGACCGGCAGGTCGAACTCGCTGCGCAGCGCGGAGACGAGATTCGTCGCGGCGATCGGGCGCAACAGTCCCGCCATGTCCTTGATCGCGAGGACGTGGGCCCCGGACTCCACGATCTTCTCCGCGAGTTTCAGGTAGTAGTCCAGGGTGTAGAGCTTCTCCCCCGGACTGCTCATGTCACCGGAGTAGGCCATGGCCACCTCCGCGACGGCGGTGCCGGTGGACAGGACCGCGTCGATCGCGGGACGCATCTGGGAGACGTCGTTGAGTGCGTCGAAGATGCGGAAGATGTCGACACCGCTGCGGGCCGCCTCCTCGACGAAGGCGTCACAGACGCTGTCCGGGTAGGGCGTGTAACCGACGGTGTTACGGCCGCGCAGCAGCATCTGGATGTTCACGTTCGGCATCGCACGACGCAGCTGGTCGAGCCGTTCCCACGGGTCCTCGAAGAGGAACCGCATCGCGACGTCGTAGGTTGCACCGCCCCACGCCTCGACGGACAGGAGATCCGGGGTGGAGTGGGCGACGTGGCGTGCGGCGTCGACCAGCGCACTGGACCGGACCCTGGTCGCGAGCAGTGACTGGTGCGCGTCACGGAACGTCGTCTCGGTGACCGCCACGGCGGACTGCGAACGGAGCTGCTCCGCGAACGCCTTCGGACCGAGCTCCAGCAACCGGTCCCGCGACCCCTTCGGCAGTGGCGCCCCGAGGTCGAGGGCGGGCAGCTTGTCCGCCGGAAGCGGGGCGTCCGGACGGGGGCCGTGCGGACGGTTGACGGTCGTGTCGGCGAGGAAGGTCAGCACCCGGCCCGCCTCATTGTCGGCGGGCGGGGCGGCCAGCAGCCAGGGGTGTTCGTTGATGAAGGATGTGTCGATCCGCTTGTTCTGGAAGTCCGGTTCCCGGAGCAGTGCCCGGAGGAAACCGATGTTCGTGGCCACACCGGCGACGGTGAACTCCGCCAGGGCCCGCTGGGCGCGGGTCACCGCGGCGGCGAAATCACCGCCACGACAGGTCATCTTCACCAGCATCGAATCGAAGTGTGCCGTGATCTCGCCACCGAGCTGCGCGGCCCCGTCGAGACGCACGCCCGCACCACCCGGTGAACGGTACGCGGTGACGATCCCGGTGTCGGGGCGGAACCCGTTGCCCGGATCCTCGGTCGTGATGCGGCACTGGAGTGCGGCACCCTTCAGTTCGATCCGGTCCTGGGTCAGGCCGAGTTCCTCCAGTGTCGCCCCCGCCGCGAGCTGCAACTGGGCCCGGACGAGATCGACGAGGGTGACCTCCTCGGTGACGGTGTGCTCCACCTGGATACGGGGATTCATCTCGATGAAGACGTGACGTCCCTGCTCGTCGACCAGGAACTCCACGGTGCCCGCACCGGTGTAGTTGATGGAACGGCAGAACTTCACGGCGTCGGCGCAGATCGCCTCCCGCTGTTCCTGCGTGATGTGCTGCGCCGGGGCGATCTCGACGACCTTCTGGTGACGGCGCTGCACCGAACAGTCACGTTCGAAGAGGTGGACGACCTCACCGGTGTGGTCACCGAGGATCTGCACCTCGATGTGCTGGGGGTTGATCACCGCACGTTCGATGTAGACGCGGGAATCGCCGAACGCACTCATCGCCTCACGGGACGCCTCGGCGGCCAGGGACGCCAGTTTGTCCGGGGACTCGATGAAACGCATGCCACGCCCGCCGCCACCGGCGACGGCCTTGACGAACAGCGGGTAATCCTGCCCCTCCGCCTGACGGACGATCTCGTCGATGTCATCGGTGGGCGGGGACTCGTTCAGGGTGGGCAGCCCGGCGCGCCGGGCCGCCGCGACCGCCTGGGACTTGTCACCGGTGAGGTCGAGAACCTCGGGCGAGGGACCGATGAAGGTGATGCCGTTCTCCGCGCATTCCCGTGCGAGCTGTGCGTTCTCGGAGAGGAAACCGTAACCCGGGTAGATCGCGTCGGCTCCCGAGAGCTTGGCCACCCGGATCATCTCGTCGATGTTGAGGTAAGCCTTGACCGGGGAATCGTCCTTGCCGATCAGATACGCCTCGGAGGCGTGACTCCGGTGGAAGGAGTTGCGGTCCTCCTGCGGGTACACCGCGACGGTGGCTGCACCGACCTCGTAGGCGGCGCGGAACGCACGGACGGCGATCTCACCTCGGTTGGCTACCAGAATCTTCTTGAGCATCTCGTCTGCTTCCTTGGGACTAAAACTGTGCGTCGGTGCTTCCGTGGCGGGTGTGGACGGGGTCCACCACCCCTGGCCGACGTCGTTGAGAATGACGCGGCGCCACCGTCGGGAGCGACAGTGGCGCAGGACACCTTCAATCTAGCAAGCGGCAGGTGTCGTCCGCAGTTGTTTGGGCGCCCCCTCCACCCCGGACGACCGGGAACGGGGCGGAGGGGGCGGGTCTGTGGGGTCAGGCGGCTCCGGAAACCGGGACGTCGCGCTGGGAGTGGCCGTGGTAGGCGGACAACGGGCGGATCAGCCGGTTGTCCTCGCTCTGTTCGATGATGTGCGCGATCCACCCGGTGATCCGCGACATGACGAACAGCGGGGTGAAGAACTCGACCTCGAATCCGAGGAGGTGGTAGGCGGGCCCCGAAGGGAAGTCGAGGTTCGGTTTCATGCCCTTCGCCTCATCGACGGTGGCGGCCATGCGGTCGTACATCTCGACCCACTTCCCGCCGTCGTGGTTCGCGGCGAGTGCCTTGAACGCGGCCTCCATCGTCGGCACGCGGGAGTCGCCCTTCTTGTACACGCGGTGGCCGAAGCCCATGATGAGCTGCTTCTTCGCCAGGGCGTCGGTGACCCACCGTTCAGCCTTGGCGGGGTCCCCGATCTCGAGCATGGTGTGCATGACGGCCTCGTTCGCACCGCCGTGCAGCGGGCCCTTGAGTGCCCCGATCGCGGCGGTGATCGCGGAGTAACTGTCCGACATGGTGGACGTGGTGACGCGGGCGGTGAAGGTGGAGGCGTTGAAGGAGTGCTCCGCGTAGAGGATCATCGACACATCGAAGGCGTGGATGTCCTCGGGATTCATCGCGGGCGATCCCTCTCCCCTGCCGAACGCCATGGAGAGGAAATTCTCCGAGAACCCCAGCTCGGGGTCCGGCGCGATGAACTCCTGTCCACGGCGGCGACGCATGTCCAGGGCGACGATGGTCGGCAGCTTGGCCAGCAGGTGCATGCCGCTGTCACGGATGTGCCCGGAATCGCGGCTGTAGGCGTCCGGGTCCTGGGTGCCGATCCAGCTCACCGCGGTGCGGAGCACGTCCATGGGGTGGCAGGTGGTCGGGAGTCCGCGGACCAGGTCAACCAGACCCGGCTCGAGGTCGCGGAGTGAACGCTCACGGTCGGAGAACTCCCCGAGCTGCTCCGGGGTGGGCAGTTCGCCGTGCCAGAGGAGGTAGGCCACCTCCTCGAAGCTGCAGTTCGCGGCGAGATCCTGCACGGGGTAGCCGCAGTAGGTGAGCGAGTTGGTTTCGGGGACGACCTTGGACACCGCGGTGGAGTCGACGACGACGCCACCGAGGCCCTTGTGGATGGTCGGCTGGGTGTTTTCGGACATGACGGATTACTCCTCGAAGGTGAACTGGTGCAGTGCGGGGTTTGCTGTTCGACGTCCGCCTGGGTCGCGGGGTCGCTTCCGGGTCGCTGGGTCGGCGTTGTCCGGGAAAGTCTGTGGGGTGGGCCGGTCCCGAAATGTCAGGAACGGGACCGGCCCCGTCCACCTAGTCGCCCGGAGGTCGGCGGTAGGTGAACAGCTTCTGGTCGAAGACGTTGTACTCGGCGTAGCGCAGGAGCTCGTAGAGCCGGGAGCGGTGCTGCATCCGGTCGAGCCACCCGGTCTGGGTACCCGTCGCGGCGATGTCGGCGAGGGCTTCCTCGACCTGTCCCATCGCGATGCGGAGGGTGGTGACCGGGTATATCACCGCGTTGTAGCCGATCTCCCCGAGCAGTTCGGCGCCGATCAACTCGGTCTTGCCGAACTCGGTCATGTTGGCCAGCAGCGGGACGTCCACGGCGGCCCGGAACCTCTCGAAGTCCGTCGGGGTGCGGAGCGCCTCGGTGAAGATCATGTCCGCACCGGCGTCGGCGTAGGCCTTCGCCCGTTCGATGGCTGAGTCGATCCCCTCGGTGGCGGCGGCGTCGGTGCGGGCGCAGATGACGAAGCTGTCGTCGCGCCGGGCGGAGACCGCGGCACCGAGCCGGCGGACCATGACGTCCGTCGGGACGACCTCCTTGCCGTCGAGATGGCCGCAGCGCTTGGGGTTGACCTGGTCCTCCAGGTGACAGCCCGCGAGGCCCGCGTCCTCGAGTTCGCTGACGGTGCGTGCCGCAGACATGGGCTCACCGAAGCCGGTGTCGGCGTCGACGAGGACGGGCAGTTCCGTGGCGCGGGCTATCTGCCGTGCCCGTCCGGCGACTTCGGTGAGGGTGGTCAGTCCGATATCGGGCAGGGCCAGGTCGGCGGCGACGACGGCGCCGGAGACGTAGACGCCCTCGAATCCGGCGTCGGCGATGGCCCGGGCCACCAGCGGGGAGAAGGCACCGGGCAGCCTTTGGATGCGGTCGCCCGTGAGTCCCGCGCGGAAAGCCCTGCGCCGTTCGGTGGGGGTGGTTGCGGCGGAGAACAGGTTGGTCATCTAGAACAGCCCCTCCGGAGTCTCGGATGCGCGGGCCAGCACGTCATCGGCCAGTTCGATGTTGAGCTGGTCGAGCTCACCGGCGCCGAGGTCGTCGAGCCGCTGGGCGACATCGAGGAAGCGGTCCTGCTCACCAGCGGACACCACGCCCTCGGCGAGGGTCCGGAATTTGTCGATGTACTGCTCGCGGGCGAAGGGGCGGGCGCCCAGCGGGTGGGCGTCGGCGATGGCGAGCTCGTCGGTGATGACGGTGCCGTCCTTCAGCGTGACCTCCACGCGGCAACCGAAGGCCTTCTCGTTGGGGTCCTCGGCGTGGTAGCGGCGGGTCCACTCCGGGTCCTCCACGGTCGAGATCTTCCGCCACAGTTCGATGGTCTCCGGGCGGTGCGCACGCTCGGGCGCGTAGGAGCGCTCGTGGTGCCAGTCACCGTCCTCGAGGGCCACGGCGAAGATGTACATGATCGAGTGGTCGAGCGTCTCGCGGGAGGCGTCCGGGTCGAACTTCTGCGGATCGTTGGAGCCGGTGCCGATGACGTAGTGGGTGTGGTGGGAGGTGTGCAGCTCGATCTTCTCCACCCGGGTGAGGTCGCCGATCCGCTCCCGCATGCGGCGGGCCAGGTCGATGGGGGCCTGGGACTGGTACTCGGCGGAGTGCTCCTTGGTGAAGGTGTCGAGGATGGCGCGCTTCTCCTCGCCGGCGGTGGGCAGCGGGATGGTGTAGCTGGCCTCGGGGCCGCCGAGCATCCAGGCGATGACGCCGTCCTCACCCTCCCAGATCGGGGCGGGGGCACCCTCCCCGCGCATGGCGCGGTCGACGGATTCGATGGCCATCTTTCCGGCGAACGCCGGGGCGAAGGCCTTCCAGGAGGAGATCAGGCCCTTGCGGGACTGGCGGGTCGCGGTGGTGGTGTGGAGCGCCTGGCCGATGGCCTGGTACACGGTCTCGTCATCGAGGTGCAGCAGGGTCCCGAGGCCCGCGGCGACGGAGGGGCCGAGGTGTGCGACGTGGTCGATCTTGTGCTCGTGGAGGCACATGCCGCGGACGAGGTCGACCTGGATCTCGTAGCCGGTGGCGATGCCGCGGATCAGGTCGTGGCCGGTGGAGCCGCGGTGCTGGGCGACGGCGACGATCGGAGGGATGTTGTCGCCGGGGTGGGAGTACTCGGCGGCGAGGAAGGTGTCGTGGAAGTCGAGTTCGCGGACGGCGGTGCCGTTGGCCAGGGCGGCCCACTCGGCGGAGTAGGTGCCCGGCACACCGAAGACCCCGGCACCCCCCTTGTTCGTCGGGTGGGCGGTGGCCTGCCTGCGGGCGACGCTGACGGGGCGGCGGAGGACCGAGGCGGCGGACACCGCGGCGTTGTCGATGATCCGGTTGATGATCATCTCCCGGGTGTCGTCCGGGACCTCCACGGGGTCGGTCGCGACTTCGGCGATCCGCTGTGCGAGGTGTTCGCCGCGGGGGAACTCCTCCGCGGAACGGCGGGTGCGGACTTCGATGTTCTCCATGTGCTGTCCTAACGGGGTCGGGGCCGGCGCGCTGCGGCGTCTCGGATGATCTTTTACCGCCACACCCCCGTTAGGAGGTATGAAACGGATATCTTGTGGACCGACTATACAGTGGTTCACAACCCCTCCACGCTGCGGAAAAAGCATAATTCTGCGGTACGGAAACGGCGTTTCCGCAAAGTTTGCGGAAACGTCAGGCCACGGCCGATTTACCAGGAAGTGACACCCATGGAGAAGATGTACGCGGGGGCACGGATCCGGACTCTGCGCCGGGCGGAAGGCCTCACCCAGACCGAGATGGCCAAGCGGATCGACCTGTCCACCAGCTACCTCAACCAACTGGAAAATGACGCGCGACCACTGACCATCACCGCCCTGATGGCCTTCGTCCGCGCCTTCAACGTCGACGCCTCCTACTTCGCCCCGGACTCCAACTCACGCATGGTCGCCGACCTGAAGGACATCCTGACGCTCGCCGGGACGTCCGGTGTGGACGATGCGGAACTCGTCGAGTTCGCCGAGCGGCACCCGGAGATCGCGCGCGGAATGCTGCGCCTGCCCCGCCGCCACGCCGCAAATTCCACAACCGGACACACCTCCCCCCATACCACCCCCGATTTCGATACTCCGGTACACACAGTGCCACTGCCGGAGGGAAGCACGTCTGCGTACGAACACGTCCGCGACTACTTCTACGCACGCCGCAACCACATCCCCGAACTCGATGACCGGGCGGAGCGGTTCGCGGGCACCCTGGGGCGCCCGGGCCTCCGACTCACCCGTCTGACCTCGTTGCTCGACGGGACCCACGGGGTGAGGGTGCAGTTCAACGCACACGACCGTGGTCCGCGCCGCATCTTCGACGACGGTTCCCGGTGCGTCCGACTCCGGGCGGATCTCACGGAGGCCCAGCAGACCTTCGAGCTGGCCCTCCAGCTGGCGTTCCTGGTGCACGGGGATCTCCTGACCGATCTGGCGGACGCTCCGGAGCTCCCCACCACCGAATCCAGGGAACTCGGCAGGTTCGGCCTCGCCCAGTACTTCGCCGCGGCCGTCGTCATGCCGTACTCGGAGTTCCTGGAGACTGCGCGCACCAGCGACCACGACATCGACCGCATCGCCGCCGTCTTCGGTACCGGTTTCGAGACGACCGCCCACAGACTGTCCACCCTTCAGCGCCCGGGCAGCGAGGGGGTCCCGTTCTTCTTCGTCCGGACCGACCGGGCCGGGAACATCTCGAAGCGGCAGTCGGCGACCGGCTTCCACTTCTCACGCACGGGCGGTTCCTGCCCGTTGTGGGTGGTCCACCGGGCGTTCGAGAATCCGGGGCACGTGGTGCGCCAGATCGCCTCCATGCCGGACGGCCGCACCTATCTGTGGGTGGCGCGCACCGTCCGCAGCCGGACCCGTGAGTACGGCGAGGTGCCCCGTGAGTTCGCGATCGGGCTGGGGTGCGACCTGGATCAGGCGCACAGACTGGTTTATTCGAGGGGGCTGGATCTCACCCCGGACGCCGCGACCCCCATCGGGTCCGGGTGCCGGACCTGCCCGCGCGGGCACTGCCGGCAGCGGGCGTTCCCGGCGACGGGTCTGACCCTCGACATCGACGAACGCTACTCCCCCGACGAGCCCTACCGAGCGTTCAGTCCCTCATGCGAGAGACGCTGAGGGGGCGCATCCGATCCCGGGTGCGCCCCTTCACCGGAGCTCCGTTCAGCTCAGGTCGTCGTGGGCGACGAGCTGGCGGGCGGCCTCGGTCACGGAACCCGACAGGGTCGGGTAGACCGAGAACGTGTTCGCAAGATCATCGACGGTCAGCCTGTTGGTGACGGCGACCGCGATCGGCAGGATCAGCTCGGAGGCGGTCGGCGCGACGACGACACCGCCGATGACGAGGCTGGAGTTCCTCCGGCAGAAGAGTTTCACGAAGCCGTGGCGGAGGGAACGCATCTTGGCGCGCGGATTCGTGGTCAGCGGAAGAACGATGGTCCGGGCGGTGACCTCACCGGATTCGATGTCACTCTGGGTGTGTCCCACGGCGGCGATCTCGGGGCGGGTGAACACGGCGGTGGCGACGGTCTTCAGCCGGATCGGGCTGACGCCCTCGCCGAGCGCGTGGTACATCGCGACCCGGCCCTGCATCGCCGCGACGGACGCCAGCGGGAACAGGTCGGAGCAGTCACCGGCGGCGTAGATACCGGCGACCGACGTCCGGGAGACGCGGTCGACGATGATGTGCCCCGACGGGGCGGTCTCGACGCCGACGGTCTCCAGCCCGAGGTTCTCCGTGTTGGGCACGGAACCGACGGTCATCAGGGCGTGGGAACCGAAGATCTCACGCCCGTCGGTCGTCCGGACGCAGACCCCGCCGTCGTCGGTACGGGTGACGGACTCCACGCGGGCGTGCTTCTCGAGTGAGACCCCGCGCTCGGCGAGCACCGTCTCCAGGACATCGGCCGCATCGGCGTCGTCGTGCGGGAGGATCCGGTCCCGTGAGGCCACCATGGTGACCTTCACGCCGAGCTCCGCGAACGCGGAGACGAACTCCGCGCCGGTCACTCCGGAACCGACGACGATCAGGTGTTCCGGCAGCTCATCGATGTCATAGACCTGACGCCAGGTGAGGATCCGCTCCCCGTCGGGCTGCGCACCGGGCAGGACACGGGGTGAGGCACCCGTGGCCAGGAGCACGAGATCACACTCGATGACCTCATCCTCGCCACCGTCATTCGGGGTGACCGCGATGTAGTGGGTGCTCTGCTTCGGCTTGTAGTCGTCGAAACGGGCACGGCCGTCGATCAGCCGCACACCGGCCGACTCCATCTGCGCACGGACATCCGAGGACTGGGCCTCCGCGAGATTCTTCACACGTTCGTTGACCTCGTCGAGCTGAAGGAGGTTCGTTTCCCCGGTCCGCTCGAGGCCCATGTCATCCGCACGACGGAGGTCGGTCTGGATGCCCGTCGCCGCGATGAAGGACTTCGACGGAACGCAGTCGTGGATGACCGCCGATCCACCGAGCCCCTGGTCCTCGATCAGGGTGATGTCGGCGCCGTACTTCGAGCCGGCCAACGCGGCCTCGTAGCCGGCGGGGCCACCGCCGATGATCACGATTCGTTTGGACACAGGTCTCCTCCAGGTACGCTTCGGGTGCAGGTCAGTGCGTCAGTATCGGGCCACACCGCGGGCACGGCAAAACCGCTCCCCACGGGCTGTGTGGGCTGTCCCAAGGATGCAGTCTAGTGCACCGGCGCAGACGCCACCGCACCCCGTCCCCGCGTCACCTGGTCGGCAGGAAGCCGTCCGGCCCCACCGGCCGCTGGGCGTCCTTGTTCATCTCACGGGAATAGCCGTCGACGACGGCACCGAACAACCGGACCCCGACACCCAGACACCGCTCGTCCACCACGAAGTCACCCTGGTGGAGATCGAACTGCCTGCCGGTACCGGACCAGCACCCGAGTCTCGCCATCGACCCGGGGACATGCTCCAGATACCAGGAGAAGTCCTCACCACCGGAGGACTGCGGCGCCGCGACGATGGAGTGCGCGTCAATGCCCTTGGCCGCGGTGGCCATCAAGGCGGTCGCGACATCGTCGTTGATCACGGGAGGTACCCCCTTGGTGTAGATCACCTCATGGGTGCACCCGGTCGGTGCGATGATCTGACCGATCAGTTCGGTGAGCAACGGCTCGGCCGCACGCCACACCCCGATGTCCGCCGTCCGGAGGGTCCCCGCGACCCGACCGTCCTCGGGAATCGCATTCGCCGCGTAGCCGGCGTTGACCGAACCGAACACGAGCACCGTCCCGGTCCGTGGATCGACCCGGCGACTGAGCAGAGCCGGCAACTGCGTCACGACACTGGACAGGGCGTAGACGACGTCCGAGGTCATCTGCGGACGGGAGGTGTGCCCGCCAGGGCCGTGCACCTTCACCTCGAGGATGTCCGCTGCGGAGGTGATCGCCCCGGTACGCAGCCCGATCTTCCCCGTCCGGAGTTTCGGTTCGACGTGGACGGCGAAGATCGACGAGACATCCTCCAGACCACCCCACGAGATGACGTCCGGGGCACCACCGTCCATCACCTCCTCCGCGGGCTGGAAGATGATCCGGACACCGTGGTCGAGATCCGCCGCGTGCAGAGCGCAGGCGGCACCCATCACTATCGCGGTGTGCACGTCGTGCCCGCACGCGTGCATGACACCGGGGGTCCTGGAGCTGTAGTCGACCGGCGCCTTCTCCTCGATGGGGAGAGCGTCGATGTCCGCCCGCAGTGCGATCCGGTTTCCCGTGTCGGGCCCGATGTCGACCATCAGGCCGGTGCCGGGGAAGAGCTTCGGTTCCATGCCGTACCCGGACAGTGTGTCCGCGATCCAGGAGGTGGTGTCGTACTCCATGTGGCTCAGCTCGGGGTGCGTGTGCAGGTGCCGTCGCCACCGGATCAGCTCATCGGTGTGCTCGGTCAGCCAACCGTCGACCTGTGCCCGGATGCTCATCTGGTCCTCTCGCGCTGTGGGTGCTGCATCTGTGTTTCTCATCCGTCCGTCGACCAGCGCGGGCAACCCTCACACCGGGACACCCGTCCCTCACGGAACGACTCCCTCGGGTGCACCGGACACTGGCCAACGGTACTGACGCAATTCTATATTTGAACCATGCTCCGGCCCGCACCGCCCCGCCCACCCGCCACGACGGACCGAAACCCGTCAGGGCGCGCACCCCGACCCCGGTCAGACCGGACGACCTGATGCACCCCCGTCACCTCTCCTTCGGCACCGCCGGCCTCCGCGCCCCGGTGGGCCCCGCCCGCACCCAGATGAATGTCTCCCAGGTGACCCGGGCCACCGCCGGCCTCGCCGCCTGGCTCGCCGACAACGCCAGCACGAACGCGCCCGGTCGCACCGACCCCGACGCGTCTCCCGGTGATCTCCCCCGCAGATTCGGACTGTCCATCTACGGGGAGAACGGGCCGCTCCGGGTTGCCGTGGGGTACGACGCCCGGTACGGTTCACACACCTTCGCGGCGACGGCTGCGGAGGTGTTCGCCGGAGCGGGTTTCGAGGTGACGCTCCTGCCCGCACCCACACCGACCCCGGTCCTGCCCTGGCTGGTCCGGTACCGGGGGCTCGACGCCGGTGTCCAGATCACCGCCTCGCACAACCCCGCCGCCGACAACGGGTACAAGGTCTACGGCCCGGACGGATCCGAGATCGACGTCACCTCGGAAAAGGATGTCGAAGCCGCGATCCGCGCGGTCGGTGACCCACTCGCGGTCCCCCGGGTACCCGTCCGCCCGGCGGGCGGCCAGTTGCGCCGCTACCTCGACCAGATCGTCGCCGAGGTGAACCCCGACGAGAATGACCGCCTCCGGGTGAACAATGAACGCGCCGCACTCACCGTCGTCTACACCGCACTCCACGGCGTCGGTGGGCGTCCCCTCGCGCAGGCCCTCGGTGCCGCGGGTTTCCCCCGGACGTACCCCGTCGTCGCGCAGCAGTACCCGGACCCCACGTTCCCCACCGTGAGTTTCCCCGACCCGGAACAGCCCGACGCCGTCGCACTGCTTCTCCGGCAGGCCACGGACATGGACGCCGACCTCCTCATCGCACTCGACCCGGACGCCGACCGCTGCGCGGTGGGCTACCGCACGGCGGACGGGGGACACCGGATGCTGCGCGGTGATGAACTGGGGCCGCTCCTCGCGACCCGCCTCCTCCCCCGCCACGACGGCACCGGCCCGGCACCGGTGGTCGCCACGTCACTGGTCTCCTCGGGACTGCTCCCCGACATCGCCGGAGAGCTCAGGTGGGACTGCGTGGTCACCCCGACGGGTTTCAAGAACCTCATGCGCGCCGGGGACCACAGGCCCGGCACCCTGAGGTTCGCCTACGAGGAGGCCCACGGCACCTGTCCGATGCCCGGAATCGTCTCGGACAAGGACGGGCTGGCCACCGCACTCCACGCCTGTGCGTGGGCGGCCGAGCTCAAGGCCGGGGGCAGGACGCTCGGCGATGAGCTGGCCCGCCTCCACAGGAGGTTCGGGGAGTACGCGGGTGCGCAGATACAGGTCCGTACCTCGGACCCGGAGGGGCTCGTCGACCAGCTGCGCACCGATCCCCCGACGACCCTCATCGGGATAGCCGTCACCACCACCGACCTGCCGGCCGAACAGGGCGTGCTCATCACCGGACGCGACACTGACGGGACCCGCGTCCGGATGATCGCACGGGTCTCCGGGACGGAGGCGAAGACCAAGGTGTACCTCGAGGTCTCACACTGCCCCGACCCCGGCGGCACCGGGGAACTCCTGCACGTGCTCCGCACCGAGGTGGACGGTCTCCTCCACCGGTTCTGACACGTCCTACAGGTGGATGTTCCGGGGCCCGTAGAGACGGTCCCCGGCGTCACCCAGTCCGGGGACGATGTAGGCGTCCGGGTTGAGTTCCGGATCAACGGTGGCGGTGACCAGGCGCACCGGGTAGCCGGACGCCGCCAGCGCATCGACGCCGGGCTGCGCGGACACCATGCACACGGCGGTGATGTCCCGCGCACCACGGTCGCACAACAGTTTCAGCGAGTGCAGGAGGGAACCACCGGTCGCGAGCATCGGGTCCACGATGAACACCGTCTCATCGGACATGTCCTCCGGGAGCGCCTCGAGGTACGGCACGGGTTCGTGGGTCTCCTCGTCCCGCGCGATCCCGATGAACCCGACCTGCGCGTCGGGGATCATCGACAGCGCGGGGTCGACCATGCCGAGACCCGCCCGGATCACGGGAACGATGATCGGTGGTTTCCGGAGCCGGGTCCCGGTCGCGGTGGCCACCGGGGTCTCCGTGTCGAACGTCTCCACGTCCAGCCCCCGGGCGGCCTCATAGATGAGCATCGCCCCCAGATCCCGCAACGCCGCACGGAAGACGGAGTTGTCGCTGCGCCGGTCACGCATGATGGTCAGGCGGGCGGCCGCCAGGGGGTGGTCGACGATTGTGATGTCCATGCACCCAATCCTAAGCCACCCGGATCAACCGGAGGGAACCCCGAACACGCTCCGCCGGTCTGACCGTGCATGAACACACTCACACTCGATCCCGAACACGCCCGCGTCCTGGCGCGGGACCTGAACGACTCCGCCGACGCCACCCCGGACGAGGAGCCGCAGGCCCCGCAACCTACCCCGGGCACCCTGGAACTGATCCCCGCGTTCATCGACGCCGCCCGCACCCTGAACCGCCGGCGGATCGTCCTGAGCTCGCACGCCCGGGAACTGGCTGCGGCCCACGGTGCGGTCGGCGGCCACATCGACACCGTCGTCGCGGCGGACAGTGCACTCGCGAGGGGGTTCCGGGCATGAACACGCAGGTGCAGATGATGACCCCGCTGGCCCCGTTCGCCGGTGTCCTCGACTGCGTGCACCGGATCGCGGCCCTCCTTCCCCCCGAGATCCACGCACCCGACCCCGGTGTCACGGACGTGTCCTCCGCGCCCGCGCTGGCGGAGATGTTCGGCACGGACGCGTCCGTGCTCATGGAGGAGACCCGGTCGTTGACCGAGGACTTCGGTTCGTTCTGTGTCACGACGGGCACCGCCCTGATGGAGCTGCGTTCCGCACGGGACGATCTCATCACCCTGGCCACCGCCGCGGTCCGGGAGGCGCGACCGGTCATCGCGCTCCTGCTCACCCCGAACCCCGCCGCCACGATGTCCGCGCTGCTGCGTCTGACGGCGATCTCCGTCGCGACGTTCACCGCCGTGATCGGAAGAATCGCCCAGATGGAGATGGCCCTGCGCCCGCTCGCCGCGAAGTTCCGTGAACTGGCGGCGACCGAGACGCATCTCCCCCGGGTCGTCACACCGGACGGCAGGCCCTACACCCCGGTTCCTGTCCCGGGCCCCGCACCGTCCCCTCCGCGCCCGGGGTGCCTCGACGAGCCCGCCCCGGAGGCCGGTCGGCGCGCCGCTGACGCCGCCGTGTCCATGGTGGGGACGCCCTATGTGTGGGGCGGCTCCGAACCCGGCGGTTTCGACTGTTCCGGGCTCACCACCTGGGCCTGGCGCCAGGCGGGGGTGGAGCTGCCGCGGCTGGCTGAACAGCAGACCGTGGGGCGGCGGATCAGTGCCGGGGAACTCGCGGCGGGTGATCTGGTGGTGTGGAACGGCCATGTCGCGATGTACGTGGGTGACGGGCAGATCGTCGAGGCGGGGGATCCGGTGGCGCTCTCGCCGCTGCGCACCACCAACAGCGGAATGGACTTCTACGGCTACTGGCGTCCCACGGGGTAGACCATTCACGGCACGCCAGGTGACGGCCGCTGAAACGGCACGCTAGAATCTGCACCCATGGCACTACAAGGCATCGTCCCGATCACCATCGCCCTGACTGAGGGCGACTTCCACACGCTGTGGGCCCCGAAGTGGAGGGAGCACGGGCAGGAGTGGCAGGCGTTCCTCGGAAACGGGGATGATGTCTATCTCTTCCGCTCCACCGGCGAACTGCTGGCCTTCATCGAGTCCGATGCCCGCCACGATCTGCGTGACCACCCGAAGTGGCAGGCGTTCCAGCACGAGGATGCCGCCAGGGTGGTCCCCGACAAGCGGGGCTACTGTGACGTCATCGGTGTCCCCGAGCTCCTCGCCGGTCGACCCAGCCACGAGAACGTCACCGGTGTGGAACGCGCCCTCGCCGTCGCCCGGTCGCTCGGTGACGTGATCGATTCGACGACGGTCGGTTCCTTCTTCTCCTCGTATTCGGTTCTCGCCAACGTCGCGCGCGGGGCGGACCACTACGCGGTGGAGAACGGCGGGTCGGAATGGTCGGCGGTGGGGCGTGCGGTCCTGTCCAACTGGGACCGCGTCGTCGATGAACTGGACGGGTGCTACATCATCCCGGAGCAGGACACCGCGACGGTCGACGCCGCGCAGACGAAGGTCGACGCCGCCGTGGAGGCCCGCGAACAGGCGCGGATCGAGGAGGAGCGTGCCGCCGAGGCCGCCGAGGCGCAGGTCGACCCCTACGACGCCTCCCTGTGGGGCACCGCGGGGATCGACCCGGTGAAGATCGCCGTCGAGGGCCGCACCCTCTACACCCTGCGTACCTATGTCGACGGGCAACCGGTCTTCCTCGGGCACTTCGGCCAGATCTACACCTTCAACAACCGCCGGGCGATGCTCCGCTGGCTGGCCGAACACGATGAACACGACCTCGCCTCCACCTCCACGTGGTCAGAGATCATGGACGGCGTCAACGGCGGCACACTCGAGGTCACCGCGCACCCCGACAACACCTACGTGTTCACCGGGCTGGTGGAGGACATCACCGACGGGCCGAACAAGGTGGACACCGGGCAGCTGCGCCAGGCGTACGAGCTTCTCGCCGATGCCGCTGACTGGGCACGAGACGACGCCGTGAACTCCGTACTGGTGGCGAACCCGGCGTTGCAGGAGTACATCGCCTACATGCTCGGCGGCTCGTCCGGGTACTCCCCCTCTGCGCCGTACACCGCGGAGGCGGAGGGTTGGCGCCAGTTGGAGAACGGTCTCGTCGGCCGCTTCAGCAGGTTCTGACGTCCCCGCGGACTTCCGGCCGGCCCGTCGGGCCGGCCTTCGTCTTTCTCCCCTCAGTTCCCCGGGAACAGGTCCCCGGGGTCGATCCCCAGTTCAGCGAGGAGTTGCGGGTCGATCCCCTCGAGGTCCCCGGCCGGGGTGAGCGTCGGGGACGGTTCCCCGTCAGCTTCCCCCGTGGCGGTCCGCCGGGTTGTCTCCGTGGTCTCTCCCGTGAGCGCATCCCAACCGGGGACGATGAGTGTCTCCATGATCTCCCGGCGTTCAGGTTCCGGAATGAAGGCACCTCCGATCGCGGTCGCCGTGAGTTCGAACAGCTCACCGACCCCGTATCCGAAGGTGTCGACGAGGAGCATCATCTCGTCGGTCATCGTCGTCCCCGACACGAGCCGGTTGTCGGTGTTCACCGTGCAGGCGAACCCCAGCTGCTGCAGCAGCGGCAACGGATGATCGGCGAGATCGTCGACGACTCCGGTCTGGATGTTGGAGGTCGGCGCGAGTTCGAGGATGATCTGCCGGTCCCGCACGAAGGATGACACGTGGCCCGGTTCGATACCGGACTCCAGGTCGGCGGTGAAGTCCTCGTAGAGGCGCGCGCCGTGACCGATCCGCCAGGTACCTTCCTGCACCGCTCCTTCGAGGGACCCGATGCCCGCAGCCTCCCCGGCGTGGATGGTGAACGGGACGAGTTCCCGCCGCAGTGTCGCGAAGGCCCCGGAGCAGCAGCTCGGGGGGAAACCGTCCTCCGCACCGGCGATGTCGAAGCCGACGACGTACCCCCTCTTCTCCCGTGCGGCCTCCTTCCGGTACTCGACCAGCAGGTCGGCGATCTCACCGGACCGGTCGGCGTGACGCATCGCGCAGAGGATCACCCGGGCCCGGATGGTGCGCCCCGCGAGTGCAGCCGTCTTCTCGCCTTCCCTGACTCCCTCGACGACGGCGTCGACGACCTCACGGAGACCGAGGCCCTGCTCCTGGTGCTGCTCCGGTGCGAATCGCAGTTCCGCGTAGACCACACCGTCAGCGGCGAGATCCTCGACGGCTTCCCTGGCGACGCGGTGCAGCGCCCGCCGGGTCTGCATGACGGCGCAGGTGTGGGCGAACGTCTCCAGGTACTTCTCCAGTGAACCGGAGTCGGCGGCGTCGACGAACCAACGGCCGAGAGCCCCGGAGTCGGTCGTGGGCAGTGAATCGTAGCCGCAGTCCGCAGCCAGGTCGATCACCGTTCGGGGGCGCAGACCACCGTCGAGATGGTCATGGAGAACAACCTTCGGCAGGGAGGCGACGGTCTCCCGGTCGAGGTTCTTGTGCTCCGGGGCGTGATCCGGGCTCTGCCTGCTGCTGATGTTCATGGACCACAATCTACCTTCCTCCCCGTGGGTGTCGGTGCGGTCTCCGTGTCGACACCGGGCGGCCGGCCAATCCCCGGGTACGCTCCAACCGGCAGTAGTCTGGACAACCATGCGACTGCGACCGCGGCGACATCTCCGCCCCCATCTCCTCTGCGCACTCACGGCGACTGCCCTCATCTCCGTCACCCCCGCCACAGCCACAGCGGAGGAGTCGGAGACCGGTACCCTGACGGTGACGACCACCCCGCCGCAGACCGCGCTCAGTGGACGTCCGGACGCCCCGGTGACGGATGACTGCCCCTGGGCCACCTCACCAGTGGAACCCGTCGACACCTCCGAGATCCCGACGGACGGGAAACCTGCACCGATGCCGCTGCCGGTACCGGACGTCCCGGCGGGTGGTCCCGCCATGGCCGAATGCGGTGTCGTCGCCGCCCCCGGTTTCATCGTCCCCGAGGAGCAGACCGCGACCGCCTGGATCGTCTTCGATCTCGATGACGGCGAGGTCATCGCGGCGAAGGATCCCCACGGCCGGTACCGTCCGGCGTCGATCATCAAGGCACTGCTGGCCATGGTCGTACTCGAACGCCTCCCCCTGGACCGGGAGGTCGTCGCCACCCACGATTCCGCCGCGATGGAGGGCTCCCGCGTCGGGATCATCGAGGACGGTCACTACACGGTGGAACAGCTGCTGCAGGGACTGCTCATGGCCTCCGGCAACGATGCCGCGCACGCCCTCGCCCAAGAACTCGGTGGTGACCAGCGAGCACTGGAGCTGGTGAACGCGAAGGCCCGGGAACTCGGGACACAGGACACCCGCGTCGCCGACTACACCGGCCTCGACGGTCCCGGGATGTCGACGTCACCGTTCGACCTGGCCCTGATCTACCGCGCGGCGTGGGGGAACCCCGTGTTCGCGCGCATCGTCGACACCGACTTCGTGGACTTCCCCGGGGGACCGGACCACGAGGGATTCCAGGTCTGGAACGACAACCACCTGCTGCTCAACGACCCCGACGGGATCGGCGGGAAAACCGGTTTCACCGATGACGCCCGACACACATTCGTCGGAGCGAAAAACGTCGACGGGAGACGGCTGGCCGCCGTCATCCTCGACACGACCATCGACCGGGGTCGGCCGTGGGAACAGGCAAGACGGCTCCTCGACGCCGCGTACCCCGTCCCACGCGGCAGCGGGATCGGGGTCGTCGAGAAACTCCCGGAGACCTCCACACCCCTCTCCCCCAGAGTGACGTCCACCGCCCCCACCGCAGCCGCGGCACCGGCCACCGCAGCCGGTGACGGTGCCCCGACGGCGCCCGCAGCACAGTCGTCG
This sequence comes from Corynebacterium pygosceleis, assembly GCF_016595275.2. Lineage (GTDB taxonomy): Bacteria > Actinomycetota > Actinomycetes > Mycobacteriales > Mycobacteriaceae > Corynebacterium > Corynebacterium pygosceleis. Next base: position 161,450 of record NZ_JAENIQ020000001.1, read on the forward strand.
GAGTGGCGACCGGCGGCGGTGACGACCGGCGTGCTGTTCCTCGTGGTTCTTCTCGCCGGACTCGCCCTCAACAGGAAACTCGGCGACAGACGCCGACGCGCCACCCGACGGCGCGAGGTACGCAGACGGCGCTGACAGACGGTTGATCCACGGGGAACGGGGTGGCGAACACGGTGCGGTCCGTGTTCCCCACCCCGTTCCCCGTGGAGTGAAAGGGCCCTACCTTCCCGTCAGTTTCCGGACGAGTGCGATCCCCGCCGCGCCGATCGCCGCACCGGCACCGATCAGGGCCGCGGACGCCTTCGGGTCGGGGACCGTGTCGACGTCGTTGCGTACCCGGATGACGGCCGGCTCCGGCACCGGGGTGTGCGTCTGTTCGAGCGACTCCTCCGTCGTCGCGGCCCACGCCGAGCTGTAGAGCAGGATCCGCCAGACGAAGAAGAACAGGACCATCACGCCGATGATCGGGCCGAACGTCGCCCCCGCCGGATTGTCCAGCGCCTTGGAGAAGAACACCGTTCCGATCTGCTTGAACACCTCGAACGCGAGCGCACCCAGAATCGCCCCCTTGACCGCCGCCGCCCCGGGTACGTGGGTGCGCGGGAGGAAACGGAGCAACCCGACGAAGACGACGAAGTTCACCAGCAGACCGATGACGAGGGTGAGGGCGAAGACCATCAGCGTGATCCCCGGAATGTGGCTGAGATTCAGCTTCTCCAGCAGGATCTCGGTGAGACCGGAGGAACCCGCCGCCGCGACACCGAAGGCGACGATCAGGGCGAGCAGCAGGGCGATCAGACCGAGAAGGTCCCTGAGCTTCCGGATGACGAAATTGCCCTCGGTCGGGTCGGCCCTCCACATCATCGACACGCCGTAGCGGAGATGGTTCATCCAGTTGAGCCCGGACCACAGGGCGGTCAGACCACCGATGCCGGCCACCGCCGAACGCTGCGCGATGGCGGTGTCGAGGATCCTGTTCACCGGCTCAGAGAGATCCCCGGACACCGAGCTGTTGATCCGCTCCTGTACCTCGACCACCGCAGCGGGATGGTTGGCCAGGACGAAACCGACCGCAGCGAACACGAGCATGAGGATGGGGAACATCGACAGCACCGAGAAGTACGTGATCCCCGCCGCGTACTGGTTGCCGCCCATCGTTCCGTACCGCTCCTGCATGCGCATCACGTGGTCGAACCACGGCCACTTCTCGCGGTACCCGTCGATGACCCCCGGTTCGTCCTGGGTCACCCGCTCAATGCCGAACTCATCGGTCTTCTTCGGTGCGGTCTTCGTTGATGCCACAGTCGTGTCGGTCCTTCTGGGTCGGTGGAGAGATCATCTGAAAAACAGCAGGTGCCTTCAGATTAGGCGTAGGGGGTGGCGAGGTGGCAATCAGGCCGGGTATCCCCGCCGTCGGAGCCCGGCAGGACAGTATCCCCGGTTTCCCGACCTTCCGGGTTCCAGGTCACGCGGGGGACACCCGGTCGTGACAGGACCACGCCGGGCTCCTAATCTGATGACAGGACAGTATCCCCGGGCGAAGCACCGCCCCAGCACCGTCGAGGACCCGAATGATGCGTCGAATGACCGCCCTGACCACCGTTGCGGCCCTGTCGGCGGGCCTCACAGTCGCCGCGTCGACGGCGAACGCCGACACCGGATCAACCACCTCCCGTCTGCCCCTCACCTGCAGGTCGGTACCCGGTGCCCTCGTCGGCCCCCGGGACAGCTACGTCCCGCCGATCGACGTGACGGTCTCGTCACCGGAGAACGTCACCGTCGGCGAGGAGTTCAGCGTGAACGTGCACATGGACATCCCGGACGGTCCGGGTGGCGGATCGAACGGCCCCGCCACCCTGAGGGAGGTCTCCCGCATCAAGATGGATCTCGCGCTGCCCGACGGCGTCGACTTCCTCGGCGCGGAGATCAGCCGGGACACTCCCGGCTCGAACCTCCACGGGTTCACGGTGCTCCGGGTCGACGAAGCCGGTGTCCCGGATCCGTCCGGGAGCATCCTCCGTCTGGTCGGCGCGGACAACGCGACCATCGGTAGCGGCCCGAATTCCCGCACCGACCGGACGGGAGGGGTGTCCACCCCGGCGGTGGACGGTGCCGCCCGACTCGGGTTCCCCGATTTCACGCTGAAGCTCCGTGCGGACACCGGGGGAGTGAAGAGATTCGGGGTCCGCACCGGCGGTGACGCCGCCCGCTACGGAGACGGCAGCAGTTTCCTCACGTTCCTCCCCCGACTGACGGTGGGTTTCCTCACGGTCTGGGCGCCGACGAGTTGCTCTCCACGCCCGGGCCCCACGGCGGAGCTCGTCCCGGCGGCCGGGAATCTCCGTGCCGTCACCGTCACCGATTCCCCCGCCGCGGAGACGGTTCTCTCCGTCGACGTCCCCGGAACCGTGACCGCCGGAGTTCCCGCCCGTTTCTCCGCGCACCTCGATCCGGACGACGCGAACGGCACGGTCTCCTTCTTCGTGGACGAGCCCGGCGGCGCGGTCTCCGATGTGCGCACAACACGTGGTGGCGCCGTCTCGGATCTGACGTTCACCCGGGTGGGAACAACCCCACTGCGGGTCATCTTCAATCCCGATGACCCGGAGAACGCCACCGGTGCGGCCACATCGACCGAGGTCACAGTGTCCCCCCGCGTCACCGATCTGGGACTGTCCCTCCCCTGGGGCGCCCGTGCCGGGGATCGTGTCACGGCGACGGCTGAGGTCCCGACCGGGGCCACGGGGGAGATCGAGTTCACCGTCGCCGGACGGACGGTCACGGCTCCGGTGCTGGACGGACGTGCGTCCGCGGTGTTCGTGTTCGACGAGATCGACGCCGGAACAGCTACCGCCGGGGCCCGGTACATCCCCGACGCGGACTCCGTGTACGCCCCGGCCGAGACATCGCGCAGATTCACCGTGTTCGTCCTGGGCCACCCCACCGAACCCACGACCGCGACGCCGACGCTCTCGACCGAACCCGAACCGACGACATCCACACCCCCGCACACATCCGGCCCCGCCACGAGCCCCACGCCCGAACCTGAACCGACGTCCCCCTCCACGGGTACGACCCCCTCGACCACGACACCGACCGACACCGCCGTTCCCGACACCACGACGCGGACACCGGAGCCGGACACCGCCGCGGGGTCAACGCCGTTTCTCCGCACCCTCCTCGACATCATCAGGCGGATCCTCGGCCCGCTCCTCTCCCTGTTCCCATTCCTGAGGGCCGGGTGACCGAAGCCCCGACGGCTCCCGGCGCGTGCTCCACCGTCCGTGGACACGTCGCCGACGCCCCGGGCGGAACCGGGCGGAACCGGCCGATAATTGTTTCGGCCAGCATAGTTACCTATGCTGGCAGCTGATCCACTACTGACGGCGAATGCCCGGATGGGGCCACTCCTCCCACCCCGGGGACCGTCCTCACGGTCACCGCACCTGAAAAGTCAGTGAACTTACAGAGAACTCCCCCAACGCGCGGAGAGAATCGTTCTACGATTCATCTGCCTCCCACCGGTTACCCACCCCAAGGACTCCCCATGCCACGCATTCCCTCGGCCGTACTCGCCACCACCGTCGCACTGACCACGTCCGTTCTGCTCATTCCCGGCGCATCCGCCGCAGAGCACACCGACACCGTCAATCTCCCGCTGACCTGCCAGGCCGCACCCAAGGGATACGATTCCCAGGATTTCACCACCGGGGAGGACGGGGTCACCGTCACCGTCACCACCCCGGACGATGTTCGCGTCGGTGACGAGTTCACCGCGACGATCGAGATCAAACCCGTCGACATCAGGGCGAAACTGTCCAAGGTGTACGGTTTCCAGCCGAAGCTCACCGAAACGAGCCGGATCAAGATGGATCTCGCCATCCCGGAGGGCCTCTCCTACGTGGGTGGGGAGCTCGACGAGAAGGACGCGAACCTCAAGGGCTTCGAGTTCATCCGCGTCAACGAATCAGGTGATGCGGACCCCGAGGGGCGGATTCTCCGGCTGGTGGGGGCCGACGGGGCGACAATCGGCAACGGCCCGAACTCCTCGGGTGACCGGTCGGGCGGTGTGTCCCACGCCGTCCGGAACGACCGGATCAACATGCGTTTCCCGGTTCTGAAGATCACACTCCGTGCGGATGAGGTCGGACCTGCGGCACTCGGTGTCCGCACCGCGGACACCGCCGGTGAGTACGCACAGGACACGAACTTCCTGACGATGCTCGCCAAGGTCGACGCCCCCTTCGTCGGAACCGTCTGGGCCCCGACCCGCTGCACACCGAGAGTCGAACGGAGCGCCGCCCTCGCCCCGCAGGCGACGGCGATCACGACCGTCAACGTGACCGCGGCGGTCCCGGCCGCGGAAACGTCCCTCACCTTCGACACCACCGAGGTTGAGGCGGGTACGGCGACCCCCGTCACCGTGCGGCTCTCCCCCGCGGACGCCGCGGGAACCGTGACTTTCTCCGGTGGTGGAGCGGAGGACACCGTGGACGTGGTCTCCGGGACCGCAACCGGGACGCTCACCCTCCCCACCGTCGGCGACCACGAGGTGACCGCGGTCTTCACCCCGGAGAATTCCCGTTCCCACACGCCGTCCCGGGCCACGACCAGCATCTCCGCGGTGGGGCGTAACCCCGGCATGACGGCCACCGTGCCATCCAGCGCACGGGCGAACACCCCGATCACCGTGACCGCCTCGCTCGACCCGGACGCCACCGGAACCGTGACCTTCGCCATCGCCGGGGCGAGCGTCGACGCACCCGTCACCGACGGTCGGGCGACCGCCTCCATCCCGGTCCCCGAGGCCACGGGCGTCCAGACGCTGACCGCCGATTTCGTCCCGACCCCCGGGTCACTGTTCACCACGGCGTCGGCACGCGGTAGCGTCACCGTCACCGACGCCTCCTTCACACTCCTGTCCCTCAGCGGGCCGGAGGACACCGTACGGCCCGGTGAATCCGCCACCATCACCGTGACCCTGCAGCCTGTCGAGGACACCACCTCCGCCGAGGGCACCGTCACCCTCACCGCCGACGGCATCAGTACCACGCGGACCGTCGTCGACAACTCCGCCACGTTCGAGTTCACCCCGGACCGGGCGGGCACCTTCCCGGTCGAGGCCGCGTTCACCCCGTCCGACGACACGCAGACGCCCGCCACCGCGACCATGACCGTGAAGGTCACCGACATCACCGCCCCGACTCTCAGTGTCGAGGCACCCGGGACCGTGCACCCGTTCCGGGAGACGCCGTTCACCGTGAGCGTCACCCCCTCCACCACCGGATCCCTCGAAGCCACCGTCGAGGGTCGTCGCACCACCGTGCCCGTCGAGAACGGCACCGCCACGGTTCCCCTCACCTTCACCCGCACCGGCACCGCCCCCGTCACGCTGACGTTCACCCCGTCCGACCCCGCAGCCGCCGCGCCCGTCACCGACACGATCGGGGTCACGGTGACGGACCCGGCCTACGCCTCAGCGACACTCGAGGTCACCGCACCGGAGACCGTCGCCGCCGACACCCCGCTGCCCCTCACCGTGGAGGTCACCCCCGACACCGGGACGAGCGCCGACGTGACGGGAACACTGACGTTCACCATCGACGGAGACCCCGTCGTCGACGCCGCAGGAGCCCCCGTCACCATGCCCGTCACACGCGGACGCTCCGCCGTCAACCTGTCCTTCACACACGGCGGCGAGCACACCGTCGGGATCACGTTCACCGGTGCCGACGACGTCCACGCCACCGCAACCCACACGGTCACCGTCACCGGGGGAACACAGAATCCCGGTGCAGGCAGCTCCGGGGTCGCCCTGTCACAGGGGTCCTCCGCCGACGGTGCCGGTGGCACCGGGATCTTCGCCGCCCTGCTCTCCCTGCTCACCCCCCTGTGGACCTGGTTGAAGGGCCTGTTCTCCTTCCTCCCCGGTGGATCCTCCTAGTTCCACCAGCCCACGCACAGACAACCACCACCACCTGAAACCGGGAGCACCACACCATGAACCGCGTCCTCCGCACCACCATCGCAGCCGTCTCTACGCTGTGTCTCACCACGACGATCCTCCAGGCCACCGCCACCGCCGCAGACACCACCGACACCACCCGCACAGTCGAGGTCGAACAGACCTGCACCACCAACTTCGCCTTGTCCGGAAACGGTAAACAGGACGTCACACTCAGCCCCGACACCGTCACCGTCACCTATCCGGAATCCGTGTCCCCCGGTGAACAGTTCACCGTCACGCTGCAGCCGGGTCAGTGGAACACCACCGTGCAACTCAGCCGGATCCGCTACGACATCGCCCTCCCCACGACCGGAACCGTCACCGGACTCGCACTCGCGGATGACGGTGAAAACGTCGCCGGAACCGACGCAGACATCTCCGTGACCAGGGTCGACGCCGACGGCGAGGAGGACCCGAACGGTTCCTTCGCCCGTATCTCCGCAGGCAACCTCACCATCGACAACGGGCCGAACGCCGACGACGGGAACAACCCGGCGACCGGGTTGACCGTCGCCAAGAACACCGATTTCCGGCTACCCGGTGTGACCGTCACGATGACCGCACCCGACGAGTTCGGCGGTACCGTCACCACCGGTCTCCGCGGTGCGGGAACGGAGGGTGGAACCCCGACGCTCTCCCTCATCGAGGTCAGCCCCGGCTGGTTCTTCGGTTACAACAACGACGCGATCTTCTGCACAGCGGATGCGGCGGGCGCGGTACTCACCACCACCCGCGTGGACAAGCCCCTGGACACCACCGTCACCTTCACGGACGTTCCCTCCGGGGAACTGGACCACGCCAACCCCACCGCACCGCTGACGGTCACCGTCGCCCGGGCGACATCCGGTTCCCCCGTACCGTCCGGACAGGTCGTGTTCACCGTCGGCGACAGGAAACACACCGTCGACATCGACCCCGACGGCACCGCCACCCTCACCGGACACGAGTTCCCCGCACCGGACGGCCGCGAACCCCTGACCACGACCGTCACCGCCGAGTACACGGGCGTCGACGGCCGCTACAACGCCTCCGCACAGGCGACCACCGAGGTCACCGTCGCCGCCGCACCACTGCGCCAGGTCCGGGGAACCCTCGCCCTCGACGCGGAACTGAACACCTCCAAACTCACCGCGACCGGGATCCCCGCCACCCTGACCGCAACCGTCGGCACAACCGACGACGCGGAACTGCCCGACGGACTCACCGTGACCTTCCGGAACGGTGACGGTGAACTGGGAACCGCCGCAGTGACGGACGGAACCGCCGTGTTCACCACCACCGTGCCGAACGCCGTCGGTCTGCACACCTTCACCGCGACCGTCGGGGACACCACCACCGACACCGTGCGGTTCACCGGAACCAGCGCGACGTCGACGCTCCCGGTCACCCCGTCCGCCCGCACGGAACTCGCCCTCGACACCGGGGCGGGGGAGGCGACGGTCGGTGACACCCTGGATCTCACCGCCACCTACGGCACCGTCGGTGGCAGCGCCGCCGGAGCGGAGATCATCTTCCGCGCCGACGGTGTCCGCATCGGCACCGCCACCACCGGAGACAACGGTGTCGCGGTTCTCCCCCACACCCTCACCCGCAGCGGCGACGTGACCTTCACCGCCGTCGCCGCCACCCGCACCGACGACACCGACGGCAGGGTCTACCCCACCGCCCGTTCCACGGAACGCACCGTGACCGTCGCGGGCCCCACCACGCACGGGACCACGACGACCCTCTCGCGGGCCGTCCCCGGCGACACGGACACCCCCACCGCCGGAACCGCGTTCGATCTCACCGCGAACGTCACCACCGGCACCGCCCCGGTGACCACCGGAACCGTGTCCTTCTACGCCGACGACGTCCTGATCGGCAGCGCGGACACGGACGACACCGGTGCCGCGACACTGTCGCACACGTTCAGCGTCCCCGGCACCGTCACCCTGCGGGCGGAGTTCACGGGTTCCGGCACCACGGCGACCCGGTACGGGGCGTCGGTGTCCGCACCCCTGGAGCTCACGGTCACCGCCCGGGACATCGTGGTCACCAACCCCGGTGAAGGCACCGACGAGAACACCGGGAACCCGGGCGCGCAGATCGTGGAGTTCGCCGGCAGGAACGAGATGACGATCATCGCCATCACCGGTCTCCTCGGGCTCCTGGGGACGATGGTCAGTTTCCTGACGTCACTCCCGCAGCTGAGGATGCTCTTCGGGTTCCTTCCCCGCTAACCCACCGCACCACCCGCCACCGTCGGCGCCGACACCCCACACACCGTGGCGGTGGCGGCGCCGACGGTGTGTGTCCCCTCCCCGCGGATGCCGCCGGTACACTCCCCCGGTATGAGGATCGCCGTGCTCTCCCCCGCCTTCGCCGTGCCCGCCGTGTTCCCGGACATCCACGAACAGGCCCTGCGCCGGATGCGGGAACTCGGCTGGGATCCCGTCGAGTACCCGACGACGAGACAGCTCGGTGCGACCCCCGCGGACCGGGCGAGCGACATCCACGCGGCGTTCACCGATCCCTCGATCGACGCCGTCTTCGCCACCATCGGCGGCAACGACCAGATCACCGTGATCCCGCATCTCGACGCCGACCTGATCGCGGCACACCCCAAGCAGTTCTTCGGCTACAGCGACAACACCAACCTGCACAACTTCCTCTACGGCCTGGGCATCCCCAGCGTTTACGGCGGTTCCACGCAGGTGCACCTGGGATCGGGCAGCGGCATCGACGACGCCCACCTCCGCACCCTGCGCGCCGCTCTCGCCGGGGAGAGCATCGAACTGACCGCACCCTCGTGGGGCGCAAGCGTGGGGATCAGCTGGGAGGATCCCCGGTCGCTCACCGAGGACGGCCCCCGCCACGCCCCGACCCCGTGGCGGTGGTCCGGCCCTGCGGAACGCGTCAGCGGCCGCGCCTGGGGCGGGTGCATCGAGGTGCTCAACCAGATCGCCGTCGCCGGGCGGCTGCCCGAGCGTATCGACGGCGCGGTGCTCCTGCTCGAGGCGTCCGAGGAGCTCACCCCCATCGGGCGTGTCAATGACATCGTGCGGGCCTTCGGCGAACGAGGTTTCCTCCGGCAGGCGGCGGGAGTCCTCGTCGCCGTACCACCCACCATCGATCTCGAGGGGAACACCCTGGACCCGGACACCTGGCGAGATACCGTGCTGGGCACCATTCACCACTATGCCCCGCACGCGGTGTGCTGCTTCGGTGTCCCCTTCGGCCACACCCTGCCGCAACTGGTCGTACCCTACGGCGGGCGTGTCACCCTCGACGGGCGGCAACAGCGCATCTGGGCGCACTACGACCTCGCCGGCCGCCGCTGACCCCCGCAACGCGCACGACGGCCGCGAACCTCCGGGAGGCGCGGCCGTCGATACGCTGGTGCTGCGGATGCTGCGCTAGGTACGGCGCAGGAAACCGATGTTCTCGTAGACGTCGGCGAGCGTGCGGGAGGCGATCTCGCGGGCACGGTCCGCGCCCCGGGCGAGCACGCGCTCCAGCTCGGCGCGGTCGGACATGTACATGTCGTACTTCGTGCGCAGCGGGGTGACGAACGCCTCGAGGGCCTCGGCGGTGTCCTTCTTCAGATCGCCGTAGCCGCGGCCCTCGTAACCGGCGACGAGATCGTCGATGCCGGTTCCGGTCAGCCCCGACTGGATCACCAGGAGGTTGGACACGCCCGGCTTGTTGTCCTTGTCGAAACGGATCTCGCCGTCGTTGTCGGTGACGGCGCTGCGGATCCGTTTGGCGGAGACCTTCGGGTCATCGAGCAGATTGATCAGGCCCTTGGGGTTGTCCCCGGACTTGCTCATCTTCGATGTCGGGTCCTGGAGGTCGTAGATCTTCGACGCACCGGTGGGGATGAAACCCTCCGGCACCGGGAACGTCTTTTTGTAGCGCCCGTTGAAGCGCTCCGCGAGGTTCCGAGTGAGCTCCAGGTGCTGGCGCTGGTCCTCGCCCACGGGCACGAGCTGCGGACGGTAGAGCAGGATGTCCGCGGCCATGAGCATCGGGTAGGCGAACAGTCCGGCGGAGGTGCGGTCCGCACCCCGCTTGGTGGACTTGTCCTTGAACTGCGTCATACGGGAGGCCTCACCGAAGCCGGTCAGACAGGTGAGCACCCACGCGAGCTCGGCGTGCTCGGGAACGTGGGACTGCACGAACAGGGCGGACTTCTCCGGGTCGATGCCGAGGGCGAGGAGCTGGGCGGCACCACCGACGGTACGGGCACGCAGTTCCTTCGGGTCCTGGTCCACGGTGATGGCGTGCAGGTCCGGGATGAAGTAGAACGCCTCGAACTCGTCCTGCAGGTTGATCCACTGCTTCAGCGCACCCAGGTAGTTACCCAGGTGATAGGAGTCGGCGGTCGGCTGGATGCCGGACAGCACACGCTGTTTCTTGGCGGGTCGGTCCTGCTCGGAGGGGATCTGTTCGCTCATGGACACCACTGTAGTCCGGCCCCGTTGCGCGGCCCAACGACAGGGGGCCACCGGTCAGGCGATACCCCGGCCCCGACCGGTGGGACGTGCACCGGCGGGCCCCTGCCCCATGTTTCCCGGCCACGGCACCGGGGGCACCGCGCGATCCCGGGTGGTGACCTCCGGGGCCGCTAAGGTGGGGAGGATCCCCTTTTTCGCCGTACCACGACGGAGCCGAACCACACATGACCACCACCATCGTCGCCTGGGGTTTCACCGGCCCGGCGCTGCTCACCATCGGACGCGCCGCCGATGAACTGGCCCGGGAGCACGGCATCCGCCTGATCCGCGTGCCACTCGACGAGGACCTGCCCCCGGAGGCGGACGTGGTGTGGGTGCAGGGGGCGATGAATCCGATGCTCGGCGACCGGGTCCTGGCTGCGGCCGGTGAACGCCGCCTGTTCTCCTCCCCGCCGGTGGCGCAGTCCCTCCAGATAGCCACGGCACACGGCACCGGGATGGGGCGTCCGCCGCGGAACCCCTCACCGGAGGCCCGGATCGCGCTCGCGCTCCGGCTGGTCACGCCGGGGCGTCTGGTGCACGCGGGCCGGTTGTCGGCTCTGGTCGCGGGCCACACCGACGTCGACCCGGGGCCGATCCCCGACGACATCCCCCGTGGGCTCTTCGACACCGGCGACGGGCCCGAGCACCCGGTGGGCACCTGCGGGATCATCGGCACCGGCCTGAACGTCGCCGCGGGCGACGACGGCTACCTGCACACGATCGCGGAGGCACTGCACCGGCGGGGCGTCGACACCCGCACGTGGCTCGGTTCCCCGGAGGACATGCCGTCAGACATGAAGTACCGGGTGGACGTGTGGCTGAACCTCACCGGTTTCACCGCCTGCGGCAACCACGGTGCCCCCGCCACGGACAGGGGCACCGCACTCGCGGAGGAGACGGACGCCCAGCTGCTCACCCCGGTCCCGCTGCAACGCGGCACGCTGTCGGACTGGCGCGCGGAACCCGGGCCGGTGGGTCTGTGGCCCGCTGCGGTGAGCATGAACATCGCCGTGCCCGAGCTCGAGGGCGCCACCGTGCCCTGGGTGTTCATGGGCCGCGACGCGGACACGAACCACCTCACACCGGACGACGCCGCGGTCGCTCGCCTGGCGGAACGGGTGCGGCGCACCATCGACCTACGCCGGGCGCGGCCCGCGGACCGGAAGGTGTCGGTGACGATCTTCGGTTACGACGGCGACGGCACCGTCGGCACCGCGGCCCAGCTCGACGTCTTCGCCTCCCTCCACGCGCTCCTGGGCCGACTAAAGGATGAGGGCTACACCGTCGAGGTACCGGACACCGTCGAGGAACTGACGGACATCCTCGTCGGCGACGGCGCCGGCGGCGCCCGCTCGCAGACCAGTGAACTCGCCCGCTGGCGGGCAACCGATTACGCGAAGGTGCTGGGTGAGCACGCCGCACGCATCGACGGCCCCTGGGGTCGACTGCCCGGCACCGTGGACACCGACGGCCGCGACCTGATCATCCGGGGAGCCCGCTTCGGCAACGTCATCGTCGGCGTGCAGCCGCAGTTCGGGGACGTCTCCGACCCGGCAGAACTGCTCATGGCGAACGACTCCACGCCGTCGCACAGTTTCGCCGCCTACTACCTGTGGCTGGAACACGTCTTCGGCCACGACGTGATGCTGCACTTCGGCACCCACGGCGCACTCGAGTTCATGCCCGGCCGCCAGACCGGGCTCGCCGCCGCCGACTGGCCGGTCCTGCTCACCGGCTCGGTACCGCACCACTACCTGTACGTGATGGCGAACCCCGGCGAGGGCACCATCGCGAAACGACGCGCCGCGGCGAGCCTCGTCACCTACCTCACCCCGCCGTTGGCGGACGCCGGTCTCTACGGCGCACTGGACGAACTGGCAGGGCTTCTCGACGCCCACCTGTCCTCCGGCAAGGGAGCGGGACCAGTGCCACAGGAGATCATCGACGCCGCGCTCCGCGCCGACTTCACCGGGGAGCAGGCGCAGGATCCGGCCGAGCTGCGACGCGAACTGGAACGGGTGCGCCGCTCCCCCATCGCCCTCGGACTGCACACCGTGGGCCGTCCGATGGAGCAGCGGCAGACGGCCCGCTCCCTGGAACTCGCCGCCACCTACCTCGCGGACACCGGTGAGCCGGAGCGCACGGCGATCCTCGCCGACCTGGAGGAGAAGCTGCGGTCCAACACCGAACTGGACGCACTGGTCAGGGCCCTCGCCGGCGGATACACCCCGCCCGTCGTCGGCGGCGACCCGGCGCGCCGCCCCGACGCCCTGCCGACCGGGCGGAACCTGCACGCCATCGACCCCGTCTCCGTCCCCTCCGCCTCCGCCATCGCGCGGGGCAGGAAGACGGCGGAACGGCTCATCGCCGCACACGTCGACGCGCACGGGAGCTTTCCGGAGTCGGTGGCGATCGTGCTGTGGGGCATCGACAACATCAAGACCGGCGGCGAGGGCCTCGCCCAGGCGTTCGCGCTGCTCGGCGTGGAACCGGTCGCCGGACCCCGGGGCCGCGTGGACACCTTCCGCATCCTCTCCCCCGAGGAGCTGGGCCGCCCCCGCGTGGATGTGGTGTGCACCCTGTCCGGCGTGTGCCGCGACGTGCTGCCGCAGCCGGTGCAGCTCCTCGACGAGGCGGTGCGCGCCGTCGCGGCGCTCGACGAACCCGATGAACTCAACCCCCTGGCCGCCCACGCCCGCGCCCACGCCGAGGAGATGGACACCACGGCGGTCGAGGCCGCGACCCGGATCTTCTCCGCGGCGGCCGGGTCCTACGGCACCGGGGTGAACAAGCTGGTGCAGGCCGGTGACTGGGACGGCGGGGAGGATCTCGCCGAGATGTACCTGACGCGCATGGGCCACGCCTGGGGCACCGGCGCCGACGGCGCGGACGCGGGAGCGGTCCTGCGGAAGGTGCTCGGCACCGTCGACGCGACCTTCCAGAACGTCGACTCGGCGGAGACCTCCATCGCCGGAATCGACCACTACTTCGAGTTCCTCGGCGGGGTGACCAGCGCCATCACCCAACTCCGCGGCGACGCCCCGGCGTCCTTCGTCTCCCGGTCGTGGGCGGCCGACATCAACGTCGGCACGCTCCGCGACGCGATGCAGCTCGAATCACGCACCCGGCTGCTCAACCCGAAGTGGGTCGAGGGGCAGCTCGCCCACGGCTACGCCGGAGTCGCACAGGTTCGGACCAGGCTCGAGAACACCTTCGGCATGCAGGCCACCACCGGCACCGTCGACGGCTGGGTCTTCGACCGCGCCGCCGAGAACCTCCTCCTCGACGAGGACGTGCGCGCACGCATGCAGCGGGCCAATCCCGCGGCGGTGAACTCAATGACCAACCGCCTGCTCGAGGCCGCGGACCGGGGACTGTGGGACGCCGACCCGGACACGCTCGACCGGTTGGAGGACATCGCCGACCAGCTGGACGGGGTGCTGGAGGGTATCGAGGAGATGTGAGCGGCCACGGAGTGACCCGGGACGCGACGCAGGGAGACGGTCACGGTCTGGCGCCGAGTATCCCCCGAACCCGGGAACGGGAACTGAGGAAGCTGTGCAGATCCCGGTCGAGCATCGCGGCCAGGCGCATGGTGTCCTCGTGCGCCTCCCTCGCGGTCACCCGCACCCGCTGCCCCGGCAGGGGGAATCCGTTGATCAACGGCTCATGGTGCGCGACCCTGTTACGGAGTTCGTTGACCCTGCTGACAACTGCGAAGGCGTACTCCCGGTTCCAGCGTTGGTTCTCCTCGGACCTCGCCAGGGCACGACCCCCGGGAAAAGCCTTGTCGAGGACCCCACGCCACAGCACCTCGTAGTCGCACTTGACCCGCCGGGGTTTCTTTCCCGCATAGCCTCCTTCGTCGAGCAGTCCGCGCCAGAAGCCGAACATGCACTGTGCGACGAGCCTGTCCGCTGTTCTCTCCCCCGTGATTCTCTGCCAGGCTGTGCTGAGGGTGTTCAGGGAACGGTCATCGAGTGGCATGTCTGGGTTCCTGTACCACTCGGGCCCCCATTTACCCTCCAGTCGGGAGGACATCGCGTTACGCAACGCCACCTCGAGGATCGCGAGGTCCGCGAAGAAGGCCGCCGCCAGCTCACGGTCCCACAGATACAGTGCCCGTGCCCGATCACCGTCTCCCCCGGCGGCATCCAGGTAGGTTCCCATCCGCGCCGGTTTGATCGACCGTTCCAGCGCGGCGCGGTGTTCAGGCAGCATGTCCACTTGACTCGACCTCCAGAATCGGAGTAACCTTCTTCACGCAGTCCCCAGCACACGCCTCTGCCGAACATGAGTCGGTACGCAGCTGGGGTTTCTTTTTGTCCAGTGTAGATCAGCAGATCTGAAGTATCCCATCTCCACTGAGGCCGTGAAACGGTGCGGACACGGTGAACACCCTTATCCACACCTCACACAGATCACGGCAAAGGACATTCCCCGGGGATGCCGGTGTGCGCGGCACCGTGGCGGCCGGAACCACGGTTTCCCGGCAGGGTACCCTGAGGCCGTACAACGCTGTCCCCCGACAAGGAGCCCGAGCAGTGCCCACCTACCCGTTCACCGGAATCGTCGGACAGGACGAGATGAAGTCAGCTCTCCTGCTGTGTGCGGTGGATCCGTTGATCGGCGGCGTGCTCGCGCTCGGTGACCGGGGCACGGGGAAGACCACCACGGTACGTGCCCTCGGTGCCCTTCTGGAGGGGGCGGGGCTGAGCACTCCGGTGGTGGACATGCCGCTGGGTGTGACGGAGGACCGGGTGATCGGGTCCCTCGACATCGACGCCGCCCTCGCCCGCGGGGAGACGAAGTTCCGCCCCGGGCTGCTGGCTGACGCACACGGCGGTTTCCTCTACATCGACGAGATCAATCTGCTCGACGATCACCTGGTGGACGTGCTCCTCGATGTCGCGGCGTCCGGGGTGAACATCGTGGAGCGCGAGGGCGTGTCGCACACCCACCCGGCGCGGTTCGTGCTCGTGGGCTCGGGAAATCCGGAGGAGGGGGATCTGCGGCCGCAGCTGCAGGACCGGTTCGGGTTGGCGACGTGGGTCACCACCGTCACCGATCCCGCTGTCCGCCTGGAGATCGTGCGCAACCGCCTGGCCTTCGACCGTGACCCGGACGCCTTCCTGGCGTCCGTGTCCGCCCGGCAGGGTGAGCTGGGCGGGCGGGTGGTGTCCGCCCGCGACCTGCTGCCCGGTGTGACGCTCGACGACGGGCTGTTGGCCCGGATCATCGGGGTCTGTGCCGCCGCGGGCACCGTCGGGCACCGGGCTGAACTCGTGGTCAGCCGTGCGGCGGCGGCGCACGCCGCGCTGGAGGGCAGGGGCTCGGTCGATGAGCGGGACGTGCGCGCCGTCGCGAAGCTGTGCCTGCGGCACCGCGTCGCCCGTGAGGCCTTCGAGACGCCCGCGGACGTGGAGGAACGGCTGGATTCGGTGCTGGCGTGATCTCCTCCGATCTGCGCCGTTGGTTGGATGCCTGGGCCCGGGCGCCGCGGGTGGGTCTGGTGGTCACCGGGGACCCGGCCCTCGTCGACGCCGTCTGGCCGACGCTCCGGGAGCTCGCCGGTGGTGTGTCGGTCACGCCCGGGATGGAGCTGCCCGAGATCGACCGGACCACAGGGGCGGCACCGACGGCGGTGGTCGCCCACGGTGACGTGCTCTCCACGGAGCAGGCCGTCGCGATCACGAGCCCCCGGGTGCTCGTCCGCGCCGCCGACCTGGACGAGGTACCGGGCGCGTTGCTGGACCGCTGCCACCTGATCCTCCCGTTGACCGGAAACGGCGGCGGTGACCCGGTGGCGCTGCTCCGTTCGCTTCTCGACGGCGCGGGCGTACCCGGGGGAACGACCGCCTGCGGTTCTCCCCGTGCGGACGTGCCGGTCGGGCGGATCGTGGAGCTTCTCACCGCCGCCGGGCTGGCTGCCCACTGCCTCGATGTCCCGGCCGCCCGTTTCGCCGCGGCGCTCGCCCGGGCAGGAGCGGGTGAGGATGAGATCCTGGCCGCGGTGCACGCGCTGATCATCGCACCCCGGGTTCCGGACGCTCCACCACCAGCACAGCAACCGCCGCCACCTGACGACCCCGCGGAGGAACCGGAGCCCACGGGGGAGACGGAGCCGGACCGGGAACCGGAAGAGAAGCCGGAACCGCCGCGTCCCCGGGACGGGGAGGAACCGCCCCAGGACGCCGACGAAGAGCAGGCCCCTCCCCCGCCACCGCGACCCGGCCGGGGACGTGCCCGCGGCCCGCGCTGGCCGGGCGGCGGGGGTGCACTCGAGCCCTCCCGGACGCGCGGGCGACCGCGCCGCTCCGTGGCGATGCGGAACCCGGGTGAGTCACTCGCGATTCTGCCGACACTCGCGGCGGCCACCCCCTGGCAGCGTGTCCGGCGTCGCACGAACCCGGACGATCCCCGCGGTGTTCTCCTGGAACGGGACGATCTGCGCACCCAGGTACGGCTGTCCCGGGGCGGTGAGCTGGTCGTCATCGTCGTCGACGCCTCCGGGTCGATGGGCGTCGGGGCGATCCGCACGGCGAAGGCCGTGGCGCTGGGTGTGCTGGAACAGGGCTACCGGCGGCGGAACCGGGTGGCGTTGGTCATCGCCCGCGGACGGGAGGCCTACGTCGGGCTTCCTCCGACGAAGTCCGTGTCCCGCGCCCGCGACTGCGTGCGTTCTCTCCCGACCGGTGGCGGTACACCGTTGGCGTCGGCCCTGCTGCTGGCGGCCCGGATCGCCGGAAGGCAGGATCCCGGGAGGGTCCGCGCGCTGATCCTCACGGACGGTGCCGCGAACGTCGGCCTCAACGCGACGGGAAAGGAGGCAGCCCGCACCGATGCGGTGCGGGCCATCCGTCTGCTCGCATCCGTGGTCGGCGGCGTCGATGTCGTTCCGCTGAACGCAGGTCGGGGACGGCGGCGCCACCGACGGCCCGGCTCCGGGGACATCGGGTGGCTGCGGGCGGCGGCGGGAACATGAGACAGCGGTGCCGGTCACGGGTCTGACGGGGAATACCCCGGCCCCCTCAGTGTCCGCGCTCGATCCATTCCCGCAGGTGCGGTTTCTCGGCACCGATGCTCGTCTCGTCGCCGTGTCCGGTCTTGACCACGGTCTCGTCGGGCAGGGTGAACAGCCGCGTGCGGATGGACCCGATGATGGTGTCGAAGTCGGAGTAGCTGCGTCCGGTTGCCCCGGGTCCGCCGTTGAACAGGGTGTCACCGGAGAACAGGACACCGAGGGACTCCGCGTGGAAGCAGGTGGATCCCGGGGAGTGCCCGGGGGTGTGCAGGGCGGTGAGCGTCGTTCCCGCGATGTCGAAGGTGTCGCCGTCCGCGATCCGGTGATCGGGGGTCGTACCGGGGAACACCTTCTCCCAGAGCACCTGGTCCTCGGGATTCATGTGGACGGGGGCGTCGACGAGTTCAGCGAACTCACGGGCGTGGCGGATGTGATCGTCGTGGCCGTGGGTGAGCAGGATCCTCGTCACCCTCCGGTCGCCCACCGCCTCCCGGATCGCGGCGGGGTCGTGGGCGGGGTCGATGACGATGACCTCTGTGTCGTCACCGATGATCCACACGTTGTTGTCCACCTCCCACGTTCCCCCGTCGAGGGAGAAGGTGCCGGAGGTGACGATGTTCTCGATGCGCGCTCCCGTCACAGTTCCACCACCGAACGCAGTACCGTGCCGCTGCCCATTTTGTCGAACGCCTCCTCGATGTCGTCGATGCCGATGCGCTCACTGACGAACGCATCCAGGTCCAGTCTCCCCAGTCTGTACTGTTCCATCAGCATCGGGAAGTCCCGCGACGGCAGGCAGTCCCCGTACCAGGAGGATTTCAGCGAACCACCGCGCGCGAAGACGTCCAGGAGGGGCAGTTCCAGTTTCATGTCGGGGTTGGGAACACCGACCAGGACGACGCGACCGGCCAGGTCGCGGGAGTAGAAGGCCTGCTCGTAGGTCTCCGGGATGCCCACGGCGTCGATGACGACGTCGGCGCCGAATCCACCGGTGGCCGCACGGATGGCCGCGACGGGATCGGTGTCGCCGGAGTTGACGGTGTGTGTCGCCCCGAGTTTCCGGGCCGTGGCCAGTTTCCCGTCGTCGAGGTCCACGGCGATGATGGTCGTCGCGCCGGCGAGCTGTGCCCCCGCGATGGCCGCGGTGCCGACCCCGCCACAGCCGATGATGGCGACGGATTCCCCGCGCCTGATCTCACCGGTGTTGATGGCCGCGCCGATACCTGCCATGACGCCGCAGCCCAGCAGCCCGACGGCGGCGGCGTCCGCGTCCCCGTCGATCCTTGTGCACTGACCTGCCGCGACGAGGGTCTTTTCCGCGAAGGCGCCGATCCCGAGCGCCGGGGACAGTTCGGTACCGTCCTCGAGGGTCATCTTCCGGGTCGCGTTCGCGGTGTCGAAGCAGTACTGCGGTTGTCCCTTGGCGCAGGCGCGGCACTGCCCGCAGACGGCGCGCCAGTTGAGGATCACCCGGTCGCCGACGGCGACATTGGTCACACCCTCCCCGATCTCCGCGACGACCCCGGTGGCCTCGTGCCCGAGAAGGTAGGGGTATTCGTCCCCGATCCCGCCGAGCTTGTAGTGCAGGTCGGTGTGGCAGACCCCGCAGGTGAGCACGTCCACCACCACCTCGCCGGGGCCCGGGTCGGGGATGTTGATGGTGACGGTTTCCACGGGGGCGTCCTTTGCCCTGGATACGACCGCCCGAACTTTGTGGGACACGATGACCACTCCAGTTTCCTCGGAATCAGCTGTGTACGGCGGCCACACTACCAACCGTTCCACCGGCCGCACGGGGAGAACCGGTTCCGGAGATGTCGGGGCCGTCGACGGAACCGACCGGTACGCATCCGCGTGGCGGTGTCCACCCAACCCGCCGGACGGTTCCGTGTTCCCGCGCCATGGTCCGCCACCGCCGAAAGCGTCCAGGCACCCGGGGACGACAGAGAACGGGCCCCGTCGTCCCGACACTCCATCCGCGCGAGCGACGAACCCTGATTTCGTTCACACCTCCGATAGTCGCCGATCGACGCGGAAAACCCCCTCATCCCTGCACCCGTCGAGCGGCACGAAGATCCATTCGCCACCGAAATCTGCCCGTCAGAGGAACGGAGGTGGGCGAGTCAGTGCATCCTCCGTCGGAGGCCACCCCTCCGGTGTGTGCCTCAGATGACACAAAGAACACCGGCTGGGAACGATCACATTTAACTCCGCAGGCGTATAGTTGTTATCGCGTCCGGTTGCCCTGAAAGGACTTGTTTCCAGCGTGTGGATGAGACAGGTCCCAGCATCTCCGGACGGCCGCCCGGAACCCCGGTCGGCGAACGGACCTGACCCGGACCACCCCGGTGGCCCAGAAAGTCGAATCCCATGACGCACAGAATGATCTTCAACCAGACCTCCTACTTCGGCCGTGGTGCGATCTCGAATCTCGTTCCGGAACTTCGTTCCCGCAACCTGAACAAGGTGCTGCTCATCACCGACGCGATCCTCCTGGAGACCGGGGTGACCGCGAAAATCACCGATCTGCTCGATGACGCAGGATTCCCCTACGAGATCTTCAGCGACGTCCGCCCCAATCCCCCCGTGGAGAACGTCAAGGCCGCGGTTGAGGCGTTCAGGGAATGCGGTGCGGACGCACTGATCGGACTCGGCGGCGGCTCACCGCAGGACACCGCCAAGGCGGTGGGCATCATCGCCGCCAACCCGGAGTTCGCCGACGTCGTCTCCCTGGAGGGCGTCGCGGACACCAAGAACCCGTCGGTGCCGATCATCGGCATCCCGACCACCGCCGGCACCGCCTCGGAGACGACGATCAACTACGTCATCACCGACACGGAGAACCAGCGGAAGTTCGTGTGCGTCGACCCGCACGACATCCCCGTCCTGGCGATCGTGGATCCCGATCTGACCGATTCGATGCCACGCGGACTCAAGGCCGCGACCGGTCTCGACGCCCTCACACACGCCATCGAGGGGTACATCACGAAGGGCGCCTGGGAGCTGTCCGACTCCGTCCACATGACCGCCATCCGGATGGCAGCGGAAAACCTGGAGAAGTCCCTCGAGGGCGATGCCGAGGCGGGAGAGAAGATGGCCTACGCCAGTTACATCGCGGGCATGGGCTACTCCAATGTCGGCCTCGGCCTGGTGCACGGGATGGCGCACCCTCTCGGCGGCCGCTACCACGCACCGCACGGGGTGGCCAACGGCATCCTCCTAGCCCCGGTCATGCGCTACAACGCCGAGTACTCCGGAGAGAAGTACCGCGACATCGCCGACGCCTTCGGGGTCAGGGACGCCTACGACATGCCGCTCGACGAGGCCCGCAAGGCCGCGTGTGACGCTGTCGCCGATCTGACGGTACGGGTCGGGAACCCGACGAGGATCTCCGAGGTCGGGGTCGATGAGTCCGGCCTGGACGCCCTGGCCGACGACGCGTTCGCCGACGTCTGCACCCCGGGCAATCCGCGCGAGGCCACCCGTGACGAGATCCGGGAGATCTACGCCTCACTGCTCTGATCCCGACCCGCCCCTCCGGGAGCGGGGACACGGCCCGGCTCCCGTCGGGCGTGACCCGCACCTGCCGCCCCCGCCCCGCAGCGTGGGCGGCGGAGGCGGCGGGGCACACCGGCCAGCTCCCGCCCCGCCCCACCTCAAGGCGGATGCCGTGGTCATCCGGGACGCCCGGTACCGGCCTTTCTTGCTAGTGTTGCCGTCATGAAGCAGAGAAACGGCATCACCAGGGTTGAACTGACGATCTCCAGCATCGCGTTCGGCCTTCTGCTGGCGTGGAGCGCCGGGTACATCAACATCGACCGGCCCCTCATTTCGGTGTGCGCCGCGGTGGCCGTCTGCGGACTGTGCTACCTCATCTTCTGGTTGACGGTGAAGGCCTACAGGCGCTTCTTCCACGGCTAGCCGGAGTCTCCCCCCGAATCCCCGCCCGCCCCGCACCTCGAGCCCGTGCCCGAGGTGCGGGGCTTTCGCATGTCTCCGGCCCATTCCGGGCGTTCAGGGGCGCCAGCCCCCACGGCGGGACACACCGGAACGCCCGGACGCCGTGGCATGGAATCACATAATGTGATCGCTCCCATATGACCCAAACGGACAGATGACCCCGTCGACAAAACCCGGAAAAGTGGCGCTGAACTGCCCATACTTAACCAGTGTTACAGATCACCCTTGACACCCCGAGGTCCTGCACGTCACACTCAGGTAAGAGCGTTCACATAAGTGAACCTACGGTGACAGCAGATCTGAATAAAGCAGTTCACAGCACATTCAGATACTGGGATCGTTCACACAATCTGGAAAGGATCCATCATGACCAACCATCCGGCAATCGGTATCCGTCCCCTCATCGACGGTCGTCTCGGCGGCGTACGGGAGTCCCTGGAGGACCAGACCATGGAGCTCGCGCAGAACGTCGCGAAGCTGCTGCGCGAGAACATCCGCTACACCGACGGTGAACCGGTCGAGGTCGTCATCGCCGACACCACGATCGGTGGCGCCGCGGAGGCCGCGGCCTGCAAGAGGAAGTTCGACGCCCACAACGTCGGCGCCGACCTGACCGTCACCTCCTCCTGGAACTACGTCACCGAGGTCATGGACCTCGACCCCTCCATCCCCCACGCCATCTGGGGCTTCAACGGCACCGAGCGTCCCGGCGCGGTCACCCTCGCCGCCGCACTGGCGGCCTACACGCAGCTGGGCATCCCGGCCTTCGGCATCTACGGTCACGACGTCCAGGACGCCTCCGATGACGGACTGACCGATGACGTCGTCGCGCAGATCCTCAAGTTCGCGCGCGCCGCCATCGCCGTCGGTCAGATGAAGGGCCGCAGCTACCTCGCCATGGGCACGGTGTCCATGGGTATCGCGGGCTGCCGCGTCCCCGAGGTCGACATCCTCAAGTACCTGGGACTGAAGTCCGAGTACATCGACATGATCGAGTTCGACCGCCGCATCACCCACGGCATCTACGACAAGGACGAGTACGAGATCGCCCGCAGGTGGGTGCGGGAGAACCTCGTCGAGGGTGAGAACCCCAACCCGGAGGACAACCGACTCTCCGAGGCCGAGTACGAGGAGCAGTGGGACTACATCACCAAGATGACCCTCGTCGCCAACGACCTCATGAACGGAAACCCGAAGCTCAAGGAGATGGGCTTCGCCGAGGAGGCCCACGGTCACGACGCCATCGCCGCCGGTTTCCAGGGTCAGCGCCAGTGGACGGACTACAAGCCCAACGGCGACCTGCTGGAGACCATCCTCAACACCAGCTTCGACTGGAACGGCAAGCGTCAGCCCTCCATCCTCGCGACCGAGGGTGACGTCCTCAACGGCCTGGCCATGCTGCTCAACAACCTGCTCACGAACCGCGCCCAGCTGTTCAGCGACGTCCGCACCTACTGGTCCCCGGAGGCGGTCAAGCGGGTCACCGGTCACGAGCTCAGCGGCCACGCGGCCAACGGTTTCGTGGATCTGCGCAACTCCGGCGCCACCGCACTCGACGGCGCGTGCGGCGCGAAGGACGCCGACGGCAACCCCACGATCAAGCCCTGGTGGGAGATGACCGACGAGGACATCGAGGCCGACATCAAGGCCAGCACGTTCCACGCGGCCATCAAGGAGTACTTCCCGGGCGGCGGCTTCTCCACCCACTTCAACACCCCGGGCGACCTCCCGGTCACGGCCTCCCGCCTGGTGATGGTGGACGGACTGGGCCTCGCGCTCCAGGTCTCGGAGGGCTGGACGGTCGAGGTTCCCGACGACGTCCGCGACGCCATCGCCGACCGCACCAACCCGACCTGGCCGACCACCTTCTTCGCCCCGCGTCTCACGGGTGAGGGCGCACACCGCAGCGTCTACGACTGGATGGACAACTGGGGTGCGAACCACACGGCGACGGGCTACGGCCACTTCGGCGACGAGCTGCTGACCCTGGCGTCGATGCTCCGCATCCCGGTGTTCATGCACAACATCGAGCCGGAACGCATCTTCCGCCCGCGGGCCTGGTCCAGCTTCGGCACCACCGATCTGGAGAGCGCGGACTTCCGGGCCTGCGCGAACTTCGGGCCCCTGTACCGCTGATCCCCCGCCCATCCCCCCACTGAAGTAAGGAAGACTGTCATGTCCCCGAGCCAGTACGCCGCCGTAGCCCTCGATCTCGGTTCCTCCAACGGCCGCGCGATCGTCGGAGTGCTCAACGGCGGAACCCTGAAAATGCAGGAAGCCCATCGTTTCCCGCACAAGGTGGACACCGTTGACGGCGCGCTGGCCTGGGACATCGACCGTCTCCTGGACGGCGCGATCGCGGGAATCACCATCGCCCGGACCCGTGTCCCGATCGCCATCAGCTCGATCGGTGTCGACAGCTGGGGTGTCGACTACGCGCTCGTCAAGGAGGACGGCCAGGTCGCGCTCCCGGTCCGGTCGTACCGCGACACCCGCATGGCGGAGCACCGCGAGAAGTTCAACGAGGCTCTGCCCGCGGAGCGGGCCTTCGCGCTCACCGGCATCCAGCCCGCAGACATCAACACGGCGAACCAGTTGTTCGCCGATCTCCGGCAGCACCCGGAGCTCGTCGACTCCGTCGAACGGGTCCAGCTGCTCCCCGACTACTTCGCGTCCCTGCTGTGCGGGGAACAGGCCCACGGTCGCGCGATCTCATCCACCACCGGTCTGGCCACTCCGGGGGCCGCCACGTGGTCGGATGAGGTGCTCGACGCACTCGGAATCCCCCGGCGGTGGTTCTCCGACATCTCCCGTGACTCCATGGTCCTGTGCCCCGAGACCATCACCGGGATCCCCATGGTCCGCCCCGGCGGACACGACACCGCCTGCGCCGTCCACGCCATCCCGCACGACGGAGTGTCCGCCGAGGAATCGGTGTTCATATCCTGCGGGTCCTGGACCCTGGTCGGCGCCTGCACCGACGAACCCGTGCTCAGCGACGCCTGCTTCACCAGCGGCTTCACCAACGAGGTCCGTATCGACGGCGGCATCCGACTCCTCAAGAACATCACCGGCCTGTGGATCCTGCAGGACTGCATGCGCGCCTGGCAGCAGGCGGGGAAGAGCACCGACCTGCCGGCACTCCTGGTCTCCGCGGAATCCGCTCCCAGCATGGGGGTGGTCTTCGATCCGAATGACGAGGTGTTCACCACGCCCGGCGACATGCCGGAGAAGATCCACGACCGGATGCGGGAACTGTACGGCCGGGAGCCGGAGAGCACCGGCCAGCTCATCCGCCTCATCCTCGAGTCGCTGGCCATCGCGCACGCCACCGCGATCTCCGAGGTCACCGACCTGACCGGGGCCCGCCCCAAGGTGGTCAACATCGTCGGCGGCGGTTCCCGGAACGGTCTGCTCTGCCAGATGACGGCCTCCGCCACGGGACTGCCGGTCCTGAGCGGCCCCGCGGAGGCGTCCGCGGCCGGCAACCTGCTCAGCCAGTTCGAGGCCATCGGCGCTATCGAACCGGGTGAACGCGACGGGATCATACAGCGTTCGTTCACCCCGCTCCGGTTCGAACCGCGTGACCCGACCCGCTGGAACGACATGCGCAGGCGCCTCGCAGAGGTCCGATGACGCATCCGGTGCCGCCCCGTGCGGCACCACACCATCACTCTCATCCAATGAAAGGAACACCCAGAATGTCCCACACCGAGTACTCCCACCAGGAACTGCGCGAAGCCATCTGCAAGGTGGGCTACATGCTGTGGTCACGGACCATGGTCGCCGCCAACGACGGCAACATCACCGCCAAGGTCGACGACGACCACATCCTCTCCACCCCGACCGGCGTCTCCAAGGGACAGCTCACCCCGGACAAGCTCATCGTCATGAACCTGGACGGTGACATCGTCGAGCCCGCGCCCAGCGGAATCCACAAGCCGACGAGTGAAGTGAAGATGCACCTGCGGATGTACCGCGTGAACCCCGACATCAAGGCCTGCGTGCACGCGCACCCGCTGCACGGCACCGCCTTCGCCATCAAGGGCGAGGCACTGACCAAGAAGATGATGCCTGAATCGGTCATCGCCATGCCGGAGATCCCGCTGGCTCCGTACGGCACCCCCTCCACCGAGGCGGTCCCGGATTCCGTGGAGCCCTTCGCCTTCACCCACAAGGTGGCACTCCTGGAACAGCACGGCGCACTGAGCTGGGGTTCCGATGTCTGGGACGCCTACTTCCAGATGGAGCGCCTCGAGTACACGGCTCAACTGACATTCCTCACGCGCCTGATCAACGGCGAACGCGAACTGCCCGCCGACGAGATCGAGAAGCTCATCGGCATGCGCGCACAGTACGGACTCTGACGGTCCACCCACCCCTCCCACATGCGGACGTTGAAGGACAAAGACCATGACCCATTCATCTCCCCCCACCACGCCCACCGCGAGCACTGAACCACCGCGGACGAAACCGATCGTCTACGTTTTCGCGGTCCTGGGCGGACTGGCGGGCCTCCTGTACGGCTACGACTCGGGTGCCATCTCGCTGGCTCTGCCGGACATCACGAGCCAGTTCGGACTGAACCCGACAGCGGAAGGCCTGATCGTCTCGTTCCTGCTGTTCGGCGCGCTCCCCTCCATCGCGGTGGCGACCGCCTTCGAGAAGAAGATCGAGCGACGGAACCTCCTCGTCGTCGGAGCGGTCATCTTCGGTGTCGGTTCACTCGGCTGTGCACTCGCACCGAACCCGGAGACGCTGATGGCCTTCCGGTTCATGCTCGGCATGGCGGCCGGTATCGCCAACATGTTCGGCCTCATCTACCTCTCGGAGATCGCCCCGGCGCACCTGCGCGGCATGATGGCCTCGCTGTACCAGCTCTCCGTGAACTTCGGCATCCTGACCTCGTACGCCGTCGGACACTACTTCTCCCTCACCGACCGGTGGCAGTGGACCCTCGGCCTCGGTCTGGTTCCCGCCCTCATCTTCGGTATCGGTATGGCACTGTCCCCCCAGTCCCCGCGGTGGCTGATCCGGGACGGACAGATCGAGAAGGCACGCAAAACCCTCAGCCGGGTCCGGGAGACCAGGGAAGAGGTGGACCGTGAGGTCGCCGACATCCAGAAGTCCCTGGGGCAGCAGAGCGCGGGAATGAAGGAGCTGTTCGGTACCTTCCGCCCCGTCGTCATCCTCGCCTTCGTACTCGTCATCTTCCAGGTCTTCACCGGTATCAACGCGGCCGTCTACTACGCCCCGAAGATCTTCGAGCACCTGGACATGGGTATCAACGCCGGTATCGTCGCCAACTACGGCGTCGGCATCGCACTGGTCGTCTCTACCTTCGTCTCGCTGCGTTTCATCGACAGGTGGGGAAGGAAGAAGCTGCTGACGGTCTCGCTGGCCGGGCAGATCCCACCGCTGCTGATACTCACGTTCTTCGCGGAGTCCAACGCGACGCTCGCCATCATCGCGGTCTTCCTCTTCGTCTTCTCCTTCGGTTTCGGTCTGGGCCCGGTGTTCTGGACCTACGTCCCCGAGATCTTCCCGCTGCGTGCCCGCGCCCTCGGTGTCGGCATCATCACCTTCGCGCAGTACACGATGAACGCACTCCTGTCGCTGATCTTCCCCGATCTCATCGCCGCCATCGGCACCTGGGTGTTCCTGCTCTTCGCGATCATGAGCGGCCTGGCCGTCTGGTTCATCCTGACGCAGGTCATCGAGACGAAGGGCAAGTCCCTGGAGGAGATCGAGGAGTACTGGCAGGAGCGGGCGGACATCCCCGCCGAGGCTCTGGTCACCAAGTAGTCCACTGATCCGACCGACACCGAACAGGAGTATCCACCATGCTGAACAAAATCCCGAAGATCCTGAGTCCGGACCTCGTCCACGTGCTCATGGACATGGGGCACGGCGAGGAGATCGTCATCGCCGACGCGAACTTCCCGGGCGCCGAATTCAACGACCACGTCCTCCGGGCCGACGGCCACGGCATCCCCGAGATCCTCGGGGCGATCCTCGAACTCATGCCGCTCGACCCCTACAACGACTGGCAGTTCGCACTGATGAACACGCTCGGCGATGATCCCACCCCGGAGATCTGGCCGACCTACCGGACCATCATCGAGAGCGCCGAACCCGAGCACCACACCGAGGGACACTTCGACCGCTTCGATTTCTACGAGCAGGCACGCAAGGCCCGGGCCGTGCTCATCACCGGCGAAACCGCCCTCTACGGCAACATCATCCTGAAGAAGGGCGTCGTCCTCTGATCTGACGGAGCCGATGCCGTACGGTGCCCCACGTTTCCCGAAACGATTTCATGGGGCACCGTACATCTGTTTCGGTACCGGGATTACACTGGATGTACCTGGACCGAAGCCCCCATGGAGACAATCATCGTGACACCCGCACCGAACCGCGCGACCATGCGCGACGTCGCCGCCCTCGCCGGGGTGAGCATCCAGACGGTGTCCCGGGTGCTCAACAACTCCGGGCCGGCCTCAGAAGCAACGAGACGCCAGGTCGAGGACGCCGCCGCGATGCTCAAGTACGAGGTGAACCTCGCCGCGCGTTCCCTCGCCTCGAAGCGGTCCAAGACCACGGGGCTCCTCGTGACGGGGGAGATCCGGCACGGCGTGGCCCGGTTGTTCTCGGCACTCGAGGCGGAACTCGCGTCACGGGACCGGCACATCGTCATCGCCACGTCCCCCACCGACGACCCGGATTCACTGCGGCGGGCGATCTCCTACCTCCAGGGCACGAATCCGGACGGGATGGTCGTTCTCGCCCGTACCTCCGACGTCCTGCCCGTGATCGCGGCGAAAGCACAGGTCCCCTGTACCGTCATCATCGCCGGACGACACGAGACCAACCGGGTCTCCACCGTGTCCATCGACCAGTACGACGGGGCGATCGCCGCCAGCCAGTACCTCTTCGACACCGGCTGCACCTCCCCGGTCTACCTGACGGGCGATCTCCGGTGGCAGGACGCACAGGTCCGACTGAACGGATTCCGCACGGTGTGCACCGTGAATGACACGGAACCGGACTGGCTCATCGGTGACAGCTGGTCGAGTGCGAGCGGCTACGCGATGGGCCAGCAGCTCCTCTCACGGGGCCTGCCGGACGCCATCGTCGCCGGCAACGACGACATCGCCATCGGCGCGATGCACGCCCTGTACAAGGCCGGGGTAAAGGTCCCCGACGACGTCTCCGTCGTCGGTTTCGACGACATCCCGCAGGCGAAGTTCCAGAACCCCTCCCTCACCACGGTCCGGCAGGACTTCACCGCGCTCGGGAGGACCGCCCTGGAGGAACTCGACAGGATCATCGCCGGCGAAACACGCAGACACCGGCAGCTCCCCGCCGAACTCATCGTCCGGAAGTCCACCCGCCCGCTCAGCGATACGTGACGTTCAGCGGCGAGTGATCGGACCAGCGCAGCGCATAGTCGTCCGCTTTGTCCACCCAGGTCCGCTCCGCCCTGTCCAGCATCATCTTCGTCGCGGCCTGGTAGTCGATGCGCCATCCGGCATCGGTGTCGAAGGCCTTCCCACGGTAGGTCCACCAGGTGTAGGGTCCCTCCCCCTCCGGCTGCAGACGGCGGGCGACGTCGAACCACCGGGGGTCATCCGGGACCACACGTTCGGGCAGGTCCTCGCCACGGACGTAGTCGACGGCACCGGCGAACGCCCCGGCGCCCTCCACCTGGGTGGAATCATCGGGGAAGGTACCGAACACGGAGTCCATGAACGCCCGCTCATCGGGCAGGAACCCTGACTTCTTCCTGTTCGTCCTCCAGTTCTTCAGATCCTCCCGGCGGTGGCAGATGTTCCAGTCCCCACCGATCACCATCTGATCGTGGGCGTCCGCCTGTTCCGCGAGAATGCCGGTGAACTCATCGAGGAAGAGGTACTTCTCGTCCTGTTTCGCGGTGTCCGCCGACCCCGACGGCAGATAGAGTGACGCCACCCGGACACCGTGTGCCGCGATGTCGGCGGCGATCCACCTGCCCGCGTCGGTGAAGGAACCGAAACCGATCTCGACATTCGTCAGCGGGGTACGGGAGAGGATGCCGACCCCGGCCCGTCCCTTCGCCGCCGCTTCCGCACCGATCCAGTGCCAGCCTGCGTCGAGCGCGGGGGCGAGGGCCTCCCGCGACTGACTGTCACTGGCACGGACCTCCTGCATGAGCACGACATCGGCGTTCGACTGCTCCAGCCAGGCGTGCAGCCCCAGGTTCTCTTCGCTGCGTTTCTTCACGGCTGCGCGGATGCCGTTGACGTTGACGGTGGTGACGGTGAAAGACATGTGCACCACGATAGTCAGTCTCCACGGCGTGGACACGCCCCACCCGTACGGGCGTTCCACCACCACCGGTACCGCGGGTTTCCGTGGATCAGGTGAGCCCCCGGTGGCGACGCAGAGCCCGTCGCCGCAACAGGTACGTCGGCGCCCAGATGCAGAGCGCGGCGAGCGCGAGCCCCGCCCCGGCGAGGGCCGGTGCGGTGTAGCCGAAGCCGTGCGCGATGACCGCACCACCGATCGCGGCACCGGACGCATTGGCGGCGTTGAGGGCCGAATGATTGAGCGCCGCCGCGAGCGTCTGCGCCCGACCGGCGACATCCATCAACCGGATCTGGAGGGCGGGGACGAGCGTGGAACCGCAGAATCCGATGAGACCGAAGTTCAGTGTGCCCAACCAGGGGCCGGACGAGGTGACGGAGAACCCGACGAGCGCGATCGCGATCGCGATGAGTGACGCGGCGATACCGAGCTCCAGGTTCCGGTCCGCCATCCTGCCGCCGACGACATTGCCCAGCACCATCCCGATGCCGTAGGTGGCGAGCACCAGCCACATCAGGTCAGGACGCAGTCCCGCGTGCTCCGTCATCGTCCAGGTGATGTAGCTGTAGACGGCGAACATGCCGCCGAAGCCGACCGTCCCGATCGCGAGGGTCAACCAGACCTGGGGATTGGCCAGGGCCCCGAGCTCCGTCGTGGGTCTCGTGGCCGGCATCTTCGTCATGTGCGGCATCAGACGCCACAGTGCCGCGAGGGTGCCCAGCCCGATCGCCGCGACGAGCGCATAGGCGGCCTGCCACCCCAGCCACTCACCGAGCGCCTGGGCTGCGGGCACACCGATGACCGTCGCCACGGACAATCCCATCCCGATGAACGCCACGGCGCGTCCACGCTGACCTTCCGGGGCGAGTGACGCGGCCGCGAGTCCCGCGACGGAGAAATAGGCCCCGTGGGGCAGACCCGCGATGAACCGCGCCGCGAGCAGCAGGTGGTAGTTCTCCCCCAGCATCGACAGGCCGTTGCCGACGGTGAACGCCACCATGAGGATGAGGAGGAGCCGTCGTCGCGGAACCATCCCCGTCACCGCCGTGATCAGCGGCGCACCGACGACGACGCCGAGGGCGTAGGCGGAGATGATCCGCCCGGCGGTGTTCTCCCCGACACCGAAATCGGCGGCGATGAGGTTCAGCAGCCCCATTGACACGAACTCGGTGGTGCCGATGCCGAAGGCTCCCGCCGCCAGGGCGAGCATCGTCCACCGACGGCGGGCACCGGAGATCTCCGTCTGCACGGGAAGTGGACGGCGTCTGGGTTCGGTGATTTCGCGGATTCTTCTCAACTGCACGGTGGCACCGTACTCCCCGTTGGGGACGGCGGTCGCGTCATGGACGGTGATCGTGTCGTATCCGACGCCCGGGTGTGCACTGTGAGCTGAGGCGGAAATGCCCCCGAACGGGCCACGGGTACCACGTCCACGCCGTGGCTTTTCCTTCACCAGGGCATATACCGACCACCTTTTCCACCCTTTTCAAGGGTGAGAAAACCACCGACCGAATGCTTAACAGGTATTCTGGAGAGCTGAACCCTGTCCGATAATTTTGGGAGAACCTCTTGGCTAAGATCATCTACACCCGCACCGACGAAGCACCGCTTCTCGCGACTTACTCGCTGAAGCCGATCATCGAGGCGTTCGCCTCCACCGCCGGTATCGATGTCGAGACCCGCGACATCTCCCTCGCCGGCCGTATCCTCGCCCAGTTCCCGGACCGCCTGTCCGAGGAGCAGCGTGTCGATGACGCTCTCGCCGAGCTCGGTGAGCTCGCGAAGACTCCCGAGGCGAACATCATCAAGCTCCCGAACATCTCCGCTTCCGTCCCGCAGCTGAAGGCCGCGATCGCCGAGCTCCAGTCCCAGGGCTACGATCTCCCCGATTACCCGGACAAGGTCGAGACCGACGAGGACGCCGACGTCCGTGCCCGCTACGACGCCGTGAAGGGCTCCGCCGTCAACCCGGTGCTGCGTGAGGGCAACTCCGACCGTCGTGCCCCCGAGGCCGTGAAGAACTTCGTCCGTAAGTTCCCGCACCGCATGGGCACGTGGTCCGCTGATTCCAGGACGAACGTCGCCACCATGGACGAGGGCGACTTCCGCCACAACGAGAAGTCGGTCATCATGCCCGCCGCCGACACCCTCACCATCACGCACGTCGCGGCCGACGGCAGCGAGACCGTCCTGAAGGACAATCTCAAGGTCCTCGAGGGCGAGGTCATCGACGGCACCGTGATGCGCGCCGCCGCACTGCAGGAGTTCCTCGCCGCGCAGGTCGCCCGCGCCAAGGAGGAGGACGTCCTGTTCTCCGTGCACCTCAAGGCCACGATGATGAAGGTCTCCGACCCGATCATCTTCGGCTACGTCGTCCGCACCTTCTTCGCCGACGTCTACGAGACCTACGGTGACCAGCTGATGGCTGCGGGCCTGGACGGCGAGTCCGGTCTGGCCGCCATCTACTCCGGTCTGGAGAACCTCGACAACGGCGCCGAGATCAGGGCCGCCTTCGACAAGGCACTCGCGGAGGGACCGTCGCTCGCGATGGTCAACAGCCACAAGGGGATCACCAACCTGCACGTCCCGTCCGACGTCATCGTCGACGCGTCCATGCCCGCCATGATCCGCACCTCCGGCCACATGTGGAACGCGGACGACCAGGAGGAGGACACCCTCGCGGTGCTGCCCGACTCCTCCTACGCCGGTGTCTACCAGGCCGTCATCGAGGACTGCCGCGCCAACGGCGCGTTCGACCCGACCACCATGGGTACCGTCCCGAACGTCGGTCTGATGGCGCAGAAGGCGGAGGAGTACGGCTCCCACGACAAGACCTTCAAGATCGCCGCCGACGGCACCGTCAAGGTCACCAACTCCGCGGGTGAGACCCTCATCGAGCACGAGGTCGCCGCCGGTGACATCTGGCGCGCCTGCCAGGCCAAGGACGCCCCGATCCGCGACTGGGTCAAGCTCGCCGTGGACCGCGCCCGCCAGTCCGGCATGCCCGCCGTGTTCTGGCTCGACCCGGAGCGCGCCCACGACCGCAACCTCACCGAACTCGTCGAGAAGTACCTCGGCGAGCACGACACCGAGGGCCTCGACATCCGCATCATGAGCCCGGTGGAGGCCACGAAGTTCTCCGTCGAGCGCATCCGCCGTGGCGAGGACACCATCTCCGTCACCGGCAACGTCCTGCGTGACTACCTCACCGACCTCTTCCCGATCCTCGAGCTCGGCACCTCCGCCAAGATGCTCTCCGTCGTGCCGCTCATGGCCGGCGGTGGGCTGTTCGAGACCGGTGCCGGCGGCTCCGCACCGAAGCACGTCCAGCAGCTCGAGTCCGAGAACCACCTGCGCTGGGATTCGCTCGGGGAGTTCCTCGCCCTGGCCGAGTCACTGCGCCACTTCGCCCGCAGCGGCTACGAGCGCGCCAATGTTCTCGCCGGTGCACTGGACCGCGCCACCGAGCGTGTCCTGAACGACGGCAGGTCCCCGTCACGCAAGGCGGGTGAGATCGACAACCGTGGCTCGCACTTCTACCTCGCCACCTACTGGGCCGACGAACTGGCCAAGCAGACCGAGGACACCGAGCTCGCCGAGCTGTTCACCACCGTCGCCGGCGAACTGAAGGACGCGGTCGACGAGATCGACGCCACCCTCATCGAGGTCCAGGGCAAGCCCGTCGACCTGGGCGGCTACTACCAGCCGGATGACGCGAAGACCTCCGGCGTCATGCGCCCGAGCGAGAAGTTCAACAGCATCATCGACGGACTGAAGAAGTAGTTCCCTCCGGAACACGGAGAAGACCCCCACCCGGTTCATCCGGCGGGGGTCTTCTCCGTGTTCTCCCCCCACGGTGCGTCCCGAACCTGCGGCGTCCCGGCGTCACACGAAGGAACCGCCCCGCACCCCGGTGGAGAACCGGGAGATGCGGGGCGGTCGGGAGGAAGTGACGGAACCCGGGAAAACGGTTCCTGTCAGCCGAACACCACGGGCAGCACGAGAACCGTGGCTGAGGCCACGAGTGCCGCGCACGGCAGGGTGATGACCCAGGCCAGTGCGATGGGTTTCATCAGATTCCAGTTCGCGGCCTTGTTCACCACGCCGACCCCCAGGACCGCACCGATGAGGATGTGCGTGGAGGAGACCGGGAGGCCCAGCACGGATGCCCCCATCACGACGCCGGCTGCGGCCAGCTCCGCGGAGAAACCCGATGCCGGATGCATCTTCGTCAGATCGGAACCGACTGTCTTGATGACGTAACGTCCGATGAACCAGAGGCCCGCGATCAACGCGACACCCATGGCGACCATCGCCTGCGGCGGCACGGCGGCCTTCGGGTTGATCGCCTCGGTCTTCAGTACGTCGAGGACGGCGGCGAACGGACCGATGGCGTTCGCGATGTCATTGGAACCGTGGGAGAACGCGAATGCCGCGGCCGTGAACACCTGCATCCAGGAGAACAGCAGGAATGTCGAACGCCCGAGATTCGTCTTCTGGAGGGTCTTCGCGAAGATGAACACCGCCATCCAGACAGCTGCGGCGATCATTCCGAGAATCAGGTAGTTGCTGACGGCGGACATGCCGAGGTGCAGGTTCTTCAGTCCCTTGAACAGCAGCATGGAGCCGATGACGAGAGACCCGAGTGCGGCGAGAATGGGCACCCACGTGACCAGTGCCTTGTGTGCCTCGACGTCGTCGGTCTGGGAGTTGATCCGGTGCAGTTCACGGTAGTACTCGGACTCCAGCTCACTGGGGTCGTACTCCCCCTGATCGACGAGCACCGAGTCCCGGACCATCGCGTTCGTGTAGGAGATCTGCTGGATCTCGCTGAGTCGCTGGAAGGCGGACTTGTGCCGTTCACGCAGTTCCGCCCGTTCCTTCTTGATCTGACGGAGCTGTTCGTCGGCCCGCTCGTTGTAGGACAGGATGTGCCTCTTGACCAACCAGAAGAGACCGAAAGCGACGAAGCCACCGAGAAGGGGAGACAGGATCCACGACAGTGCGATGAATCCGATCTGGGACCACTGCACCATCTCCCAACCACCGGCACCGGTGGTGAATCCGAGGGTCAGTGAGGCACCGACGATACCGCCGATGATGGAGTGCGTCGTGGAGACCGGCCAGCCCATCCGGGTGGCGATCAGGAGCCAGATCGCGGCACCGAGCAGTGCGGACATCATGATCCACACGAACTGCATCGGTGCGAGATCGATGCCGTTGAGGTTGACGATCCCCTTGCGCACGGTGTCGGTGACCTGACCACCGGCGATGACGGCACCACCGACCTCGAAGATGGCCGCGACGATGAGCGCCTGCTTGATGGACAGGGTCCCCGCACCGACGGACGTGCCGAAGGAGTTCGCGACGTCGTTGCCCCCGATGTTGAAGGCCATGAACATGGCGAAGATGATGACGGTCAGGAGGACGAGGTGGTTCGCCTCCTCACCGACGTACCCGTTGGACCACAGGATGAAGGTCACCAGGGCGATGGCCAGCATCGACCCGAATCCGATGTGCCACCACTTGTCCGTCCGGGTGTCGGTCTGGACGACCTTTGAGACGGCTTCCAGTGTGCCTGTCGACATAGGGCTGTTTTCTCTTTCATTCTCGTGTATCCGGAGTGAGCATGCCTCGCTGGACGATAGAGAGCCCTGATGAACAGGTGGTGAACATCCCCGGTACCGGGGATGTCCCGGGCGCGAATACTTTGGCATCCCTCTTTTCCGGTGCCGTCACCCCTCGGGGGAATGCGGACGGAGGGAACTGGAGGATAATGGGGACATGTCCCGACATCTTCCCCCCATGAGTACACACCCGGTGACCCGTCAGCTCCTGCGCGCGGTGGGCGGTGCAGGAGCCGCAACGTGTGTCCTGACGGTGTGCGCGGTGCCTGCGGCGGCGTACACCGTCACGGCCGACACGACACGGATGGTCTGCTCCGTGGACCCGGAGGAGGAGGGCTCGGACGTCGTCCAGTTCTGGCGGACGCTCGACGAGGACGCCCGAAACCAGCGCCTGGACGAACTGGATGAGGCCGATCCGGGTCTCCGCTCGGCGATCGAGGCGTACGACTCCCCGACGAACGGGCCCGATTCCCCGACGCCCGCGGATCTCCAGCGCCGGATCGGTGAAGCGGGTGGAACCGAGGGACTCGGCATGCTCACCACACTGACGGCGGAGGACGCCGGCGTTCCGGGTGAACCCACCGGGCACAAGACCGAATACACCGAACAGGAGGCACGTGACGCGGCGACCGCCATCGGGGCGGACCCCGGGGCGAAGGTCGGCGAGGCGCTGTGGGAGCAGGCCGCCACCGGACCCCGTCTCGAGGTGATACGGGCGGAGTTGTTCACGGGGAGAGCCGGGGACTACAACCGCACCCAGGAGCATCTGCGGCAGAGCCTGGTGGAGTGCGCGGACGAGCTGAGGGATGCGGAACCACTCCCCACCTGGATCTGGTTCCTGGGGGGAGCCGCGACATTGGCCGTCCTGGCCGTGGCACTCACCGCATTCCGGAATTCACGCAAGCCGAACAGGCACGCCGCCTGACCGTCCACGGACCACCCGCAAGGACCGAGCGGTCTATTTTTTTCAACTTTCCAACCAGCAGCTTTGTCCAAAAATAGACAGAGCTGTTTACTTTTTGTCGACATGTCCGTTACGGTGATCCCCAACGCAAGACACTGCACCCGACACCGACGAAGGACACCGATCATCATGACTCAGTACGACAACAGCATCGCGGATTCCTGGGGATTCGAGACCCGTTCCGTCCATGCGGGTCAGCCGGTCGATTCAGAGACCAGCGCCCGTAACCTGCCGATCTACCAGACCTCTTCGTACGTGTTCAATTCCGCGGAACACGCCAAACAGCGTTTCGCCCTGGAGGACCTCGGCCCGGTGTACACCCGCCTCACGAACCCCACGGTCGAGGCTGTCGAGAATCGGCTGAACTCCCTGGAGGGCGGCGTACACGCCGTCCTGTTCGCCTCCGGCCAGGCGGCCGAGACCGCGGCCATCCTCAACATCGCCCGCGCGGGCTCCCACATCGTCGCCTCACCCCGCCTCTACGGAGGAACCCTCACGCTGCTCGGTGTGACCCTGCCCCGCCTCGGCATCGAGACCACATTCGTCGAGGACCCGGACGATCCGGCGTCCTGGCAGGCAGCGGTCAGGGACAACACCGTGGCATTCTACGGTGAGACCTTCGCCAATCCCCAGGCCGACGTCCTGGACATTCCGGCGATCGCGGAGGTCGCACACAACAACCAGGTTCCGCTGATCATCGACAACACCCTGGCCACCGCAGCACTCGTCCGCCCGCTCGACCTCGGTGCCGATGTCGTCGTCGCGTCGACGACGAAGTTCTACACCGGCAACGGCTCCGCCCTCGGCGGAGTCCTGGTCGACGGGGGCAAGTTCGACTGGACCGTGGAACGGGACGGAAAGCCCGTCTTCCCCGATTTCGTGACCCCGGATCCGGCCTATCACGGTCTGAAGTACGCGGACCTCGGTGCGGCGGCGTTCGGGCTGAAGGCTCGTGTCGGGCTTCTCCGTGACACCGGTGCCGCCCCCTCCCCCTTCAACGCGTGGGTCACCGCACAGGGGCTGGACACCCTGTCGCTCCGGGTGGAACGGCACAACCAGAATGCGGAGAAGGTGGCGGAATTCCTCGCCGGGAACGACAAGGTGAAGGCCGTCAACTACGCGGGGCTCCCCGATTCCCCGTGGTACAAGGTCAGGGAGAAGCTGGGACTCAGGTACACGGGCGCCGTCCTGTCCTTCACGATCAACGGTGGACGTGAGGAGGCGTGGGCCTTCATCGATGCCCTGAAGCTGCACTCGAATGTCGCCAATGTCGGTGATGTGCGTTCGTTGGTCGTCCATCCGGCCTCGACCACCCACTCGCAGTCCGATGAAGCGGAACTGTCGCGTGCCGGTATCACCGAGGGCACGATCCGCCTGTCCGTCGGTATCGAAGACATCGATGACATCATCGCCGATCTCCAGCGCGGTTTCGAGGCGATCAGCTAGTCCGCGTTCCGGTTCACCCCACCCCGGGTCCACATACCCGCGGTGGGGTTCGCCGTTTTCCACAGGCATCCCCGGGCCGGTGCCACTGCCGGACGGGTCCACACATGACGGAAGCAGCTCCGGAAAACCGGAGCTGCTTCCGTCACCGATGTGACGACCGGAGGCTGGACCTCAGGGTCAGCGGTGCATCGTCATGTTGATGTGGTTGGCGATACCGGCGATGATGGCGATCGCGGCACCGAGACCGAGAGCGGCGATGACGCCGTTGTTGCCGAACAGCTTGTCCAGCATCTCCTTCAGCTTGTCGAGCATGCCTTTGAGGCCACCGTCGGTGTCGGAGGAACCCTTCACCGAGGAAGAGGAGGAGTTCGGGGTGGAGGTCGGTTCCGGGCTGGACGTCGTGGAGGTCGGCTCAGGGCTCGACGTCGTCGACGTCGGCTCCGGGCTCGACGTCGTCGACGTCGGCTCCGGGCTCGACGTCGTGGACGTCGGCTCCGGAGTCGTGCACTTCTCCTCCAACGAAGCCTTGACACCCACCGGCGCCATCTCCTGACCGACCTCGTAGAAACCACCGAACAGCTCGGAAGCACCCTTCTGAGTCAGCGTCACCTTCGCACCAGACAGATCGACGTCACCGGCAGCAAGACTCGGAGCCGCATCCCAGGTCACATTCGCGATGACCTCATCATCAGCGGTGTACGGAGCCTCATCATTCGGATTCGGGTACTTCACCGACGAGTAGTCCGCGATGATCTCACCCGACGTACCGTCAACAGCGATCTTCACATCGGAGATGTTCTGATCCAGCTCCCACTTGTCACCCTTCTTGTGACCGTGAATCACGATCGTGCCGTCAAGTGCGAACACACCCTTCGACTCCGACTCGATCTTCGACTCACCGGCATCGACGGTGAACTCGAACGGCCCCTTCTTCTTGTCCGCGATGGTCACACCGTCAGACACGATGACCTCACCCCTGGTGATCGGCATCGTCAGGTAATTCAGGTAGCTCTCCTTGATCGACCACGAAGACACACCCTCCTTAACCGAAGTCACACACTCCGGAGCATCCTCAGCAAAAGCAGAAGGAACGAGGATGGAACCGGTGGCAACGGCCAGGGTGAAAATTCCTGCGGTGAAACGAGTGGTGTTCTTCAAGTGAAACTCCTGAAATCGATGAATGACCCCAATGGTCATGTAAATAAGGCTAAGCTAAATCTAGTGAGGTTAGGCAATACGGTCAACAGGGGCACCCCCAGAACAATTAGCCGGTAATTCAACAGTTCTGCTACCAGCAGAATGTCCCGCGAAAAGGGGGACGGGCGGGAACCGACCACCACACAGTCACCCCCTCAGCGGTGGCCGGAATGATGTTCGGCGGATCGTCAATTCCCGACGCCGCCCGTCACCGTCGGAACAGGGCCACCAGGTGCTGCAGGATGACTCCGAAGACGGCTCCGGCTCCGAGCATCACGAAGATGCTCATGATGCCGTTGACGGGACTCTTCACGAGCGTCTTGAGGAGATCCGGCCCGATGGATGATCCCTCCACCTCTGTCTCCGGTTCATCCGGGCTGGACGTCGTGGAGGTCGGTTCCGGGCTGGACGTCGTGGAGGTCGGTTCCGGGCTGGACGTCGTGGAGGTCGGCTCAGGGCTCGAGGTCGTCGACGTCGGCTCCGGGCTCGACGTCGTGGACGTCGGCTCCGGAGTCGTGCACTTCTCCTCCAACGAAGCCTTGACACCCACCGGCGCCATCTCCTGACCGACCTCGTAGAAACCACCGAACAGCTCGGAAGCACCCTTCTGAGTCAGCGTCACCTTCGCACCAGACAGATCGACGTCACCGGCAGCAAGACTCGGAGCCGCATCCCAGGTCACATTCGCGATGACCTCATCATCAGCGGTGTACGGAGCCTCATCATTCGGATTCGGGTACTTCACCGACGAGTAGTCCGCGATGATCTCACCCGACGTACCGTCAACAGCGATCTTCACATCGGAGATGTTCTGATCCAGCTCCCACTTGTCACCCTTCTTGTGACCGTGAATCACGATCGTGCCGTCAAGTGCGAACACACCCTTCGACTCCGACTCGATCTTCGACTCACCGGCATCGACGGTGAACTCGAACGGCCCCTTCTTCTTGTCCGCGATGGTCACACCGTCAGACACGATGACCTCACCCCTGGTGATCGGCATCGTCAGGTAATTCAGGTAGCTCTCCTTGATCGACCACGAAGACACACCCTCCTTAACCGACGTCACACACTCCGGAGCATCCTCAGCAAAAGCAGAAGGAACGAGGATGGAACCGGTGGTGAGGACTGTTGCGGTGATGAGGGCGACGGGCACCTTCGGGATGGTGGTCATGCTGTTCTCCTTGCGTGGGAGGGTGTGGGCGTTCGTTCAGGTTTGTATGAGTTCGAGCAGTTCGTTGGCGGCGGCCGTGGCCTTCCCGCCCATTCCCCGTTCCGGGATGACCTGGTACTGACCGGGGCGGGGCCGGAGGACCTCAATGGGCCAGTCGTAGACGTCGCTGAGTATCTCCCTGGTGTAGACCTCCTCGACCGTTCCCTGTGCCGCGACCCCTCCTTTGGCGAGGCAGGCGATCCGGTCGCAGTAGGCACCGGCCGCGTTGAGGTCGTGGAGGACGATCACGACGGCGGCGCCGGCGCCGGCCATGCCACGGGCCAGGCCGAGTGCCTGTTCCTGGTGTCCGATGTCCAGGGCCGCTGTCGGTTCGTCGAGGAGGACCACCGGCGTCTGCTGGGCGAGCACCCGGGACAGCGCTACGCGGGCCCGTTCACCTCCCGAGAGTGTCATGATGTCGCGTTCCGCGAGGTGGTCGACTTCGGTCGCCTTCAGGGCCGCGTCGATCAGCGCCTCGTCGTTCTTCGCCCGTTTCGTCCGCGCCCAGGGGCGGCGGCCCATGGCGACGACGTCACGGACGAGGAAGGCGAAGGAGACCGAGACGTCCTGGAGCATGACAGAGCGGGTCCGGGCGAGTTCCAGGGGCGTGGCGGTGGCGGGATCGAGTCCGTTGATGGAGATGCTTCCGCCCCGGACGGGTATGTCTCCGCTGATGGCGGAGAGAAGTGTTGATTTACCGGCACCGTTGGGGCCGATGAGACCGAGGACCTCCCCGGCGTTGGCGCTGATGGAGACGTCGTCGAGCAGCAGTCTCTCGCCGAAGGCGATACTGACGTCACGTGTTTCGAGGATGCTCATGTCAGGCCCTTCCCCGTCGCATCATGCGGCGCAGCAGAATGAAGAATGTGGGGCCGCCGACGATTGCCGTGAAGATGCCGATCGGGAGATCCGCGAAGGCGATGAGTGTCCTGGCGGCGATGTCCGACAGTCCGATGAGGACCGCTCCGGCGAGGGCGGAGGCGGGCATGAGGATCTTGTTCGACGGTCCCGTGATCCCACGGAGGAGGTGGGGGATGATGAGGCCGACGAAGCCGATGAGTCCGGCGTACGCCACTGCACCGGCGGTGAGGAGTGTGGACGCCCCGATGGCTGCGATTCTGACGGTCTGCACGTTGACGCCGATGTGTCCGGCCGCCTTGTCACCGAGGGCGAGGATGTCGAGTGCGCTACCGAGAAGCAGCGAGATGACGATGCCCAGGGAGATGATGGGGAGAACGACGGTGACGTATTTCCACTGGGCACCGTTCAGGGAGCCCATCTGCCAGAAGATGATCTGTTCCCTGGATGTGGCCGGTGCGATG
This sequence comes from Corynebacterium pygosceleis, assembly GCF_016595275.2. Classification (GTDB taxonomy): domain Bacteria; phylum Actinomycetota; class Actinomycetes; order Mycobacteriales; family Mycobacteriaceae; genus Corynebacterium; species Corynebacterium pygosceleis. Next base: position 203,037 of record NZ_JAENIQ020000001.1, read on the forward strand.
TACACCAGCAGTGAGATGGCGGCGCCGCAGACGGCGTTGACGGCGATACCCGTGAGGATCAGGTTGAGGACGTGGACCTGTCCGTCGTGGCGGGCGAGCTGGTAGACGACCACGGTGGTGATGACGGCGGTGACGAAGGCCGCTGCGGGAACCGTCGAGGTACCGAGCCAGGTCCAGTTGAACACGATGACCACGGCGGCACCGACTCCGGCGCCCGAGGTCACCCCGATGACACTCGGCTCGGCGAGGGGGTTGGCGAACACGGCCTGCATGAGGGCCCCCGCCACGCCGAGGGCGGCACCGACGATGATGCCGAGCACGAGACGGGGCAGCCGGATGTTCCAGAGGACCGACTGCTGGATCGAGTCCTGTCCCGGTCCGGCGGCGAGGAGCCCCGGTAGTTCAGAGGTCTTCAGGGTGTACTGTCCGACGACGACGGAGAACACCGTCGTCCCGAGGAGCATGAGCAGGAGGACGAGGAAGAGGATGACCCGGTTGCGGCGTCTCACCTGGAAAGCGTCACGTTCACGGTTCCCCGCGGTCCGCCTACCGTCGGGGATTGTTCTCGGTGCCGTCACTTACTTCGACTCCGGGGCATAGAGTTCGAGGGCGAGGCGTTCGAGGAGATCACCGGTCTGTGGTCCGAAGGCGAGGGCCTGACCGTCGGGGACGGTGACGACACGCCGGTTCTGTCCCGCCACGGTCTGGGCCACACCGGGCCGTTCGAGCAGACCGTCGATGCCGTCGGTGGATTCGAGACCCTTCTCCATCATGATGAAGACATCGGGATTGAGTTTCGCCAGGGCCTCGGCGTTGGCGGGGGATGCGGTGCGGATACCGTTCTCGGTCGCGACATCGATGCCACCGACGCCCTGGATCAGTTCGCTCACGCCGTCTTCCTCACCGAGGATGAAGAAGACACCGCCCGTGCCCCGCGCGTAGAGGAACGCCATGCGCAGTGGGTCTTCCGGGGTGATCGTGCGGATGTCCTCGACCGCCCGCTCGTACTCCGCGACGGAACGCTCTGCGAGCGCCTCCGCGTCGGTGGGGAGCCCGATGACACCGCCGAGGTTCATGATGTCTTCGCTGATTCCGTCGACGGTGTGGAGGGGTTCCATGACGACGACGGGGACACCGACCTCACGGATCTGGTCGATGGCTTCGCGCGGGCCGATGGAATGGTCGACGATGACGAGACTCGGGTTGAGCTCGAGTACGGCCTCGACGTTGATGTTGTGCCCGCCCTGGGTGACCACGGGAAGATTGGCGAGGGAGGGTTCGTCGGAGCTGACGGTGCGCCCGATGATGGAGTCCCGCATCCCCAGACCGATGAGGGTTTTGGTGTAGGCACCGTACAGGTCGAGCGCGAGGATCCTGGAGACGTCGTCGACGACGACGTCGTAGCCGTCCGCGTCCGTCAACTCGACGGGCAACTGGGGCATCGGGTCATCCGTGACCGGGACGGGTTCCCCGACACCGGTCACCGCACCGACCCCGGTCAGTGTCCGCGGATCCGGCAGATCCGCCGGGTCGGGGAGATCCGGAAGTGCCGCACTGACCGCGGGCTCAGCGGCCTTGCCCCGTGCATCGGGGCTGCCGCCGTTGTCGGTGCCGGAGCAGCCGGCCAGCACGGTGGCGGTGCAGACCAACGTCACCACCGTCGCACGTGCCTTTCTGGAGAACCGTGATCGGAGGCTGTGTCGGGAGGTCAGCAACGTGGGGGCCTTTCGCGGGGAAGATGGTGGATCAGGGTGACGGACGGTCATTCGACTATCCGGCGGGGTTCCGGGAGACGAACGAGGTGAGGGTGCTGCCTGCGACGACGAACGCGGCGAGGATCAGCAGGAGTGGTGTGGTCAGTGTTCCGGTTTCGGTGCTGGCGGCGACGTTCTCGGTGTCCGGGGATTCACTGGCGGCGCCGGCCGACTTGATCCTGAACTTGCCGGATCCGCCCTTGCCCGCGTGGAAGCTGCCTCCGTCTTCGCTGTCGGTGGAACCCGGGAGTCCCGGCTTCCCCGTGGAGGAACCGTTTGCACCCCTGGTTGCCGCACCGACCTTCGCGGCGGCGGCGCCACCGCCGCCGCTGCCACCGGATGCGGAAGCGGAACCACCCTGACCTGCGGCGCAGCTGGCTGATCCGCCGAGTGTCGCGGCGAAGCTCAACGGCGCCATCTCCTGGCCTGCGGGATAGAAGTCGGCGAAGGCCGAGGAACCGGCCTGGGTGAGGGTCACGGAACTGGTCTGCCCGGTGACACCGGTCCCGGAGACGTCCAGCTGGCTGAACGCCAGGTTGGCGAGGGCGACACGACCGTAGCTGTTGGAGTTGCCGTCCATGTCGTTGGAGGTCACATCGGCGATGAGGGAACCGGAGTTGCCGTTCCACTGCACCTCGAGATCGGCGATGGTGAGATCGAGGATTCCTCCGTGCCCGGTGAAACGGACGGATCCCGGCATGAGCAGGGAGCCGGTTCCCGCCGAGGGGTTCACGGCTCCGGAGCTGCCGGAGAAGAGGAACTGGCCGTTGCCGTGTCCGACGCCGTTGAGCTCCCAGCCACCGTTGGCGATTGATCCGGAGATGTAGGTCTGGAAGGAGGTTTTCACGCCCCAGGCGGCCTGTGCCTCGACAACCCCCAGGGACCCGTCGTCGGTGCAGACGTCACCGGCACCGCCTCCGGCTCCACCTGTCGCGGTGGCGCCACCGGAGGCACCACCGGAGGCGTTCCCCTGTGCGGGCTTCGCCCCGGCGGACGCGGTACCGCCTCCCCCGGAATGGGTTCCGCCGGTCGTTCCGGCACCGGTCCCCGTGGTTTTTCCGCCACCTGAGGTTGCGGCCCCGCCGGTCCCGCCCGGGGCGGTACCTCCGGCGGTGGTTCCGGCTGTTGTGGCGCCGCCACCCGCCAGCGACCTCCGGTCCTCGGTGAAACGCTTGTACAGCTTGTCGCTGTTCCCCATGAACTTGTCCGCTGTACCCATGAGGTTGTTCAGCGAGTCGAGGTGGTCGTTGACTGAGTTCACCGCGTCGATGCCGACCGATTTGGTGCCGGTGTTCTTGCCGCCGCCGGTGGTTCCGGTTCCGCCGCCGGCCGGCTGCTTCCCGCACACCTTCTCCAGGGAGGCGTTCAGGGACATCGGATCGAATTCCTGACCGGCCTGGTAGAACCCGGCGAAGATCGACGCCCCCTCGGCGGACAGGTTCACGGAACCGCTGAGGTCGAGTGCACCGGAGGTGAAGTCCGGGGTCTGCGCGAGCCGGATGTCCATGAATGTGGCGTCATCGGCGGAGGTTTCCCCGGAGACGGTCGTCGTCCCCTCCTCCAGTTCGAGCCCCTTGTAGTCGACGACGAGAGTGGCGTCCGTTCCGTCGACGACGAGTTTCATGTCCGAGAGGGTGAAATCGAGGGCGTACTCACCGGGCCCTCGGCCACCTTCACCCTCGTGCCCGAAGAAACGCAGTGATCCCTGGAGGGGGATCGTGGCGGTGTCTTCGTCAACAACCTTCATCCGGTCCGGATCCGGTGTGAACACGAACTGCTCGGTTCCACTGTCGAAGCTCAGTCCGTTCAGGTCCCATCCGCCCCTGGTGCCACCGGACCGGATGTAGGAGCGGAAGGACTTCTTGAAGCCCCACCGCATCTCTCCGTCGATCCGGGTGTAGGACTCGGAGCAGTCTTCGGCGACGGCGGGGACGACCGGCAGGACCATGAATCCCGCTGCGGCGGTGACGGCTGCGGCGGCGGTGGCGGTGACGGTGACACGGCGCACCTGCCGGGTGGTGAATGGCGAACGCAACGGCATGCGTCGTCCTTTCTGGGGAACTGTTGTGCTTATGGGGTTTGTGCGGGAGGGTCTTCGACCGACCACACGCCACTGGGGCGGAGGGGCTCTCCGGTGACACTTCCGGACCACGGCCGATTCACGCGGGAATCGTGCCGGGTCCCGTCGCTGACCGCAGGGAGTCTCTGGATGGAAGGCGAACACTTTACATATCGCCAGGCTAGACTAACCTAACGAATCTACCCAGCTTATGAAACCCCGAACCTCACCCCTGCACACAAGGATAGACGCGACAATCATGAACGACAGCACATTTGACCGACTCTATCCCGACGTCGACCCGACCACCCCCCTGCCCCCGACCCGGGGCGAGAGGATCGGCATGACACTGTCGGCGACGGTGTTCGCGTTCGGGGCCGCGGCCGGAGACCTCCTCGTGGCGGGCGTCGGTTTCGCACTGCTGATGTTCTGCCTCGTGGCGAACAGCCTGAAGATGCGGCGGAAGATCCGCAACGAGGCACGGTCACGCTTTCCGTCGGAGGACTGGGCGGAGTACGGAATGGTCCAAAATCTTCGCCTTGACCTGCTCGTACCCCTTCTCTGGCTCATTGCGGTCGTGGTGTGCGCACTCGTGTTCTTCTTCACTCCGGCGGGCTGGTATCCGTGGGCTCCGGCGGGCGCCGCGGTACTGACCGGGACGATCGTCTGGTTCCTGCCGGGCATGTCCCCGATATGGTCGAGCACACGGCCGACCGACAGCGTTGAAGAGGCCCGCCCCAGCCCCGGCACACCCCCTTACCCGAACCCGTCACGAGAACAGACCACATAGTCCGCGAATGTAGCAATACAGCTTGTCGGAAGCGGTATTTCCCCCGACATTGAACTAGACAGAGCGGTCCGTCTACGATGGTTGCACAGTGCACCTATCAACGGAGACGCCATGAAGAACCAGCATTCCGGGCAGCCGGCCCCCTTCCCGGAGGAGGGGCGGCCGGCCATCTATCCCGTGGGAGACGTCCACACCGAAGCGGGAGGGGTCGTCCTCGACGCGGCCATCGCCGTCCAACGGTGGGGGGAGCTCAGGATCGCCTCCGACGGGTCGACGAACATCATCCTCGTCGAACATGCACTCACGGGCGATTCCGATGCCGTGACCTGGTGGAAAGGGCTCATCGGCCCCGGCCTGTCACTGGACACCAACCGGTTCTGCGTGATGTGCACCAACGCCCTCGGAGGTTGCTCCGGCTCCACCGGACCCGCCTCCCCGCACCCCGACGGGCGCCCCTGGGGTTCCCGTTTCCCCGCCCTGTCGATCCGGGATCTCGTCACGGCGGAGCGTCAGCTCCTCGACGTCCTGGGGATCGGCAGCGTCGCCGCCGTCATCGGCGGTTCCATGGGCGGCGCCCGCACCCTCGAATGGACACTGATGCATCCGGAGCGGGTCCGGTCCGCAGCGGTCCTGGCGGTCTCGGCACGGGCCAGCGCCTGGCAGATAGGCATCCAATCGGCGCAGATATCGGCCATAACGAATGATCCGGAATGGCTGAACGGTGACTATCATTCATCCGACGGATACCCCCACGAGGGGCTGGCCGCGGCCCGACGGATAGCACATCTGACGTACCGGGGTGAACAGGAGCTCGACGAGCGTTTCGGCACCGATGCGCAGAAAGGCGAGAATCCCCTCGGCGAGTACCGCGATCCGGAACAGCGTTTCGCGGTACAGAGCTACCTCGACCACCAGGCGGAGAAACTCGTGGAGAGATTCGACGCGGGATCGTACGTCACCCTGACCGAGGCCCTGAACCGGCACGACATCGGTCGCGGCCGGGGCGGGTTGAACAGGGCCCTGTCGGAAATCAGGGTCCCGACCCTGGTGACCGGCGTGGACACCGACATCCTGTATCCGTACCACCAGCAGGAACACATCTCCCGCAACGTCGGTGAGCTGCTCGGAATGGCGAAGATCGTGTCCCCCGTCGGCCATGACGCCTTTCTCACCGAGACAAGGCAGGTCGCGCGGGTGCTGCGCCGTTTCCTCCTGCTCGCGGCGGACGCGGACGGGGAAACCTCCGGCTAACTTCCGAGCGGATCGACGGACACGGCGAGAAAGGCCATGACACCACCGATCAGCAACGTGAACAGGGCGTCGAACCTGCGGGAGCGGACCGCGAGCACCCCGAGTTCCCGGGAATCGCAGGTGACCCGGATGACACTGAGCCACACCAGCGCACCACCGAGAAGGAACGTCGCGCGCCGCCAGTGTTCGGTCAGGGCGAATCCGACCGCGACCAGGAACGCGACGACGAGGAGAGCCAGGAACACCCGCTGGATGAACCGGGGCACCACGGACGGCGACAGGTCGACGTCATGCGGATTGTCGATGCCCGGTACATAGGAGGAACGCATCGACCGTTTCCCGGTCACTCCACTCCGGAGAGGAGTTCCGCGCGTTCCACGACATTGCGCACGAGGAACGCCCTGGTGAGTGGCCCGACACCCCCGGGATTCGGGGACACGGCCCCCGCCACATCCCACACATCGGGATGGACGTCTCCGACGAGTTTGCCGTCCCTGCGGGACACACCGACATCGAGGATCGCGGCCCCCGGTTTGACCATGTCCGGGGTGAGCATGTGCGGCACACCCGCAGCGGCGACGATGACGTCCGCGGCGCGGGTCTCGGCGGCCAGGTCCCTCGTCCCGGTGTGGCACAGGGTCGTGGTCGCGTTCTCGCTGCGCCGGGTGAGCATCAGCCCGATGGGCCGACCGACGGTCACACCACGGCCGATGACGACGACCTTCGCCCCGTCGAGTTCGACGCCGAAACGACGGAGCAGATGAATCGCACCATTCGGGGTACAGGGCAACGGCGCGGGCTCGTTGAGAACGAGTTTGCCCAGATTGACGGGATGCAGGCCGTCGGCGTCCTTCGCCGGATCGATGCGCTCGAGCACCGCGTTCTCGTCGAGGTGCCCCGGCAGCGGCAGCTGGACGATGTACCCGGTGCAGGCGTCGTCGGCGTTGAGTTCGTCGATGACCGCGTTGAGTTCCTCCTGACTCACGTCAGCGGGAAGATCCCTGCGGATCGAGTTCACGCCGATCTGTTCACAGTCACGGTGCTTCATCTTGACGTAACTGTGGCTCGCGGGGTCATCCCCGACCAGAACGGTGGCGAGCCCGGGAACCACGCCACGCTCGGCGAGCCGGTCCACCCTCCTCTTCAGGTCCTCGAAGATCTCGTCGCGGTAGAGCTTGCCGTCAAGTTTCTGTGCAGTCACGCGAACCATTATTCCACGTACCCGACGACCACCGCAGGTTCCGGTGCGGATCCGGGAGAAAGCAGGGAGCGCACTAGGATCTGAACCCATGAGTGAGGCCAGTGACCCCGGAGACACCGCAACCCTGCACATCATCTTCGACCGCCCGTGCATCCCGCCGAACACGGGGAACGCCATCCGGATGTGCGCGGGAACCGGCGCGCACCTCCACCTGGCCGGACCACTGGGATTCAACCTCGAGGAGAAGAACCTCCGCCGCGCCGGACTCGACTACCACGACCTGGCCCGGGTGAGCGTCCACGAGAATCTCGCCGCAGCGTTCGCCGCGCTTCCCGGCGCGCGGGTCTTCGCCTTCACCACCTCGGCGACACGCTGGCACGGGGACATCAGCTACCGCCCGGGTGATGTCCTGCTGTTCGGGACGGAACCCACCGGACTGGACGGTCGGGCACTGTCCGATCCGAGGATCACGGGGCGGGTGCGTGTCCCGATGCTCCCCGGTCGCCGTTCGATGAACCTGTCGAACTGTGCGGCGGTCGCCGCCTACGAGGCGTGGCGCCAACTGGGTTACCCGGGGGCGGTGTAGACACCTGTCCCGCTCAGTCCCGGGTGACGTGGATGGCGGCGATACCGGCCGCCGTCATCGGGACATCCACCGGTGCGTCGCTCCCGCGCGGACCTGACGGCCTGTCCACCCGGACCACGGACATCCCCGGGAACGGTGCGGGAAGAACGGTGAGCCCGGCCCCCGGACGGATACCGTGGTCAGCGAGGTACCGGAGCAGCTCCGGATCCCGGTCACTGACCCGGTCCACGGTGACGCTCCCCCCTTCCTCGACCCCGGACAGGGATTCCGAGACGTGCCCCACCATCTCACCGTCGACGTCCGGGATCGGATCACCGTGGGGGTCCCGCACCGGATGCCCGAGATGGGCGTCGATACGCTCGATGAGTTTGTCCGAGACGGAGTGTTCCAGCACATCAGCTTCCTCGTGGACCTCATCCCAGGTGTATCCGAGCGTGGTGCAGAGGAACATCTCGAGGAGACGGTGCCTGCGCATCATGCCGAGAGCGAGACGGGTCCCCTCCCCCGTCAGCGTCATCCCCGCGTACGGGCGATGACTGACCAGACCACGGTCGGTGAGCCGCCGGACGGCCTCGGAGGCCGTCGAGGTCTTCTGCCCGGTCTGTGCGGCCACGTCCTTCAGCGCGGCCGGTTCACCGGTGCGCTCGCAGATGTCCCAGATGACCTTGAGGTAGTCCTGCGACCTGTCCGGCAGGTCCGAGAGATTGGTTTCCGACACTGTTCATCCTTTCCGGGGTCCAGCCTATCCACGACCGGCCAGAAGACGACCGACGACGAGACACCCGACGTAGAAGACACCTGCGGTCAGGGCGATCATGCCACCTGCGGACAGATCGGCTTTCACCGCGAGGGCGAGTCCCACCGCACCGATGGCGACACCGGCGACGGGCGCGGCGATGAAAAGGCCCAGGGTCGATTTCACCAGTGGCTGCAGACCGGCCGCCGGGGCGGCGACGAGTGCGATGGAGAGGATCGTCCCCACCGCGGGAATCACCACCACGATGGCGGCGCAGATCAGGCCGAGGATGACACCCTCCGCGACCGTGGCACTGTGCCCTGCGGCCCGGTACCCACCGCCGTCGAAGGCGTAGAAGATCAACTGTCTCCCGAACGTCAGGAGAACCACGAGGGTGATCACGAGGACGGCGGCGGCGGCGAGGACATCCGTCCGGTTGACGCTGAGCACCGATCCGGTGAGGAAGGACTCGATCTTCAACGGCAACGGCTGGAACCACTTGCTGAGGAAGTAGCCGAGTGCGAAACCGAGGGTGAGCACGATGCCCGCCGACGCCTGGGAGGACTGCCCCGCGATGCGTGTCAGCCGGTGCATGAGCCAGGACAGGGGCACACACGCCAGCAGTGCACCGGCGAAGAGGAAGAGGGAGAGCACCGCGTGCCGGGTGTCATTGTCCAGGTTCCATCCGTCGGAGAGTCCCTTTCCGAGCACGACGCCGAGGATGGCCCCGGGAAAGGTTCCGTGGGCCACGGATTCGACGAAGAACACACGCTGGTGGAGAACCGCGAGAACCCCGACCAGGCCGGCGAGGACGCCGACGATGACGATCTCCAGGATGGGTAGCTGGAGGATCGTCCACAGGGTGGAGTCGAAGAAACTCATGCCGCACCTCCGACGGGGATGGTGGTGGATGGTGTCGTGGTCCCCCCCGCGTCGGTGGCCCGGCCGGAGGAGAACCTCGTCCGCAGCCAGCGCACGGGCAGAGCCAGGAAGAACAGGGCGATCACGGACAGTGCGACCGAGGCCTGGGGCGAGACGGGGTGCGGGGTGTCCAGGGTCATGATGATCATGCCCGCGTATCCACCGATGACACCGACCGCGATCGCGACCGGGATCATCAGTGAGACCCGGTCGACCAGGAGTCTGGCCGTCGCGCCGGGGACCACGAGATAACCGATGACCAGGAGGACACCGACAGCGGAAGCGGAGGACACGACGACGGCGGCGATGGCACCGTTGACCATGAGATCCACGGCGAAACCGGAGATGCCCGCCGCCCGGGCTCCGTCCCGGTCGAAGGCCGTGAAGATCTGCTCCTTCCAGGACACGGTGATGATGGTGAGCGCGATGAGACAGACCACGACGGATTCGACGAACCGCTCCGGGGTGACCTCGAGGAGGCGTCCGAACATCAGCGCCTCGAGCTGACCGGACCGGTCCCCCTTGTACAGGGAGAGCACGATACCCGCGGAAAAGAAGGAGGTGAGCACGACGGCGGTCCCGGATTCGGAGACCTTCGTGCTGCGCCTTCCGACGGCCGTGAGCGCGATGACGATGAAGACGGCGCAGACGGCCGCTCCGGGGATGATCATGTCGAGGCCCCCGTAGACGGCACCGGCGACGATCCCCGGGAAGACGGAGTGCACCATGGCCTCGGCGTTGAACTCCAGGCACCGCAGATTGATGATGACACCGACGAGACCGGCGACGATCCCCAGGAACATGAGCATGAGGAACGGGCGGAAGAGATAGGGTGCGGCGGCGACCGTCTGCAGACCCGGTACATCCATGACCGTGATCCGGAGGGATTCGACGGCGTCGGTGACACCGGTGATGACGCTATCCCACATGGAGTTCCTCCCCGAGCCCCGATCCGACGAGCTGATCGGTGCTGCGACTGCCGTAGGCCTTCTCCAGGTTGTCCGGCGTCAGGACACCGTCGATGGGGCCGAAGGCGATCTGTCGTCCCGCGAGCAGCGCGACATCCTCGCAGCACTCGTAGGCGAGCTTGAGGTCGTGTGTGGAGACTACGACGGCCACGCCCTCCCGTTTCACCGAGTGGATGATCTCGAGCAGTGCCTCACGGTTGGGTTCGTCGAGTCCGTTGAAGGGCTCGTCGAGGAGGATCATCTCCGGGGAGGCCACGATGGAACGGGCGAGCAGGACACGCTGGCGTTGCCCACCGGAGAGCTGGCCGAACCGCAGGTTCGCGCGTTCGGACATGCCGACACGCTCAAGCGCGGCGTCGACACGCTGACGGTGTGCGGTACCGGGGCGACGCAGCCAACCGAGTTCCGCGTAGAGCCCCATCATGACGACCTGCCGGACGGTGACCGGGAACGTGATGTCGAGGTCCGCGACCTGGGGGACGTAACCGATGGCCCCCTTGGGCACCTTTCCGTCCCCACGCCCGAGGATCTCCATCGTCCCCGAGACCCGGACCGTACCGAGGATGCCGCGGAGCAAGGTGGTTTTTCCGGCGCCATTGGGACCGATGAGTGCGAGGGCCTCCCCCCGCCGGACTTCCCCGGTGACCCCGGTCAGTGTCGGGGAGCCGCCGTAGCTGAAACTCGCGTCAACGTAGCGCAGCGCCGGGGTGGACTGTGTTGTGGCCATTGATCTTCTCCCTTTGATGAAACCTTTGATGAAACCGGTGTTTGTTATTGGTGAAAGTGACTCCGGTTAAGGTCCGGAACGCACGAGAGCCGCATCCCGGCGACCGGGACGCGGCAGACTCGCTTCAGCGTGGGTGGGGACCCTGACCTAGAGGTCCTTCGGGGTGTACGGCTCGAGAATCTCCGGGACGGGTGCCACGGTGCCACCCCAGGCACGGACGAGATTGGTGACGTTGTGCATGATCGCCCCGATGTAGGTCTCACCGTCGGTACCGACCGGGCCGAGCGAGTCACCGTAGAGTGCGTCATCACCGATGACGGCCTTCACTCCAGCCGCGCTCGCGATGGCCTCGATCGACTTGGAGTTGTTGGAGTTCTCCGCGAACAGCGCCTTGGCCCCGGACTCACGGACCTTGTCCGCTTCGGAGGCGATGTGCTCGGCGGTGGCGTCGGCCTGGTCGTTGAAGTCGGTCAACGCGGTGCCGATGAAGTTGATGTCGAACTCCTTCGACAGGTAGCCGAAGGCGTCATGCGACGTGAACAGGACGCGGTCCCCGTCCGGGACGGAGGCGAAGGACTCGGCGGCCCACTTGTCCAGCTCGTCGAGTTCCTCCTCGAAGCGGCTGACGTGCTCCTTGAACAGGTCGGCGTTCTCGGGGGACGCCTCCTCCAGGGCTGCGCCGATGTTCTTCACCTGGACCATCGCGTTGTGCGGGGACGTCCAGACATGGGGATCGAAGATGAACTCGGGCTCCTCGCCGGCGGCGGTGGCGAACGGCCATTCGTTGATGTCGACCTGTTCCACACCCCGGTAGACCTTGTACGGGAGGTTCTTCTCGGCCTCGAGAACCGCCTTCTCATCGGACTTCTCGTCGGAGGTGAGGAAACCGCTGGTGACGACGAGGGTTCCGCCGAAGCCGGAGGAGGTGACGGCGTTGTCGAGGAAGTGCTCGAGGTCGACGCCGTTGACCATGAGGAGGTTCGCCTCGGTCATGGCCTTCATCTGCTGCGGGGTCATCTCATGGTCGTGCGCCGAGGCGTTGGGCGCCAGGATGCAGGTGAGATCCAGCTCCGACTTGGCCTTGTCGGGGTCAGCTCCGAAGTGGGTGGTGTTTCCGTCGGAACCGGTCTTGTTGAAGGAGAGTTCCGCGTCATCCGACTCATCGGTGGCGATCTGGGTGACGTAGTCGCAGATCTGGGTGGTGGTGGCGACGACCTTCACGGACTCACCGGAGACCTTCTCGACGTCGCCGGAACCGGAATCCCCGGATCCGGAATCCGAGCCGCACGCGGTCAGGACGAGCGAGGCGGCGGTGCAGGCGGCGAGTGCCGCAGCTTTTCCGATCTTCATGGTTCGCAGTCTCTTTTCAGCAGTTTCCGGGCCGACGTCCACCGGCCATGCAAGGTCCGGGACATCACTGCCCGCCAGTAAGTACACGGTAACCATACCCAGATCAGACGGAGCCACAAACCTGAATCTTCAACCCGTTGAACTTAATTGTGGAGCAGAGGAGTGGATTGGACATGGATCCCATTATCGGCCCTGCGCACACGCACAGCCTCACCTCACCTCCACAGCGGCCCCACCCCCTCATTCAGGGGTGCCCGCCTCCGCCTCATCGACCGGGACCAGCGCAGGCAACCGCCTGCGCCGCAGCAGTTCCAGCAGTTCCACGGCGTCCCCGGTCCCGAGTTCGGCGGCCACCATCCGAACCGGCCCATCCACCAGATGCAGCTGCACCGAACCGAGGTCCAGGGCCCGCCCGACGACTCCCGTGGACAGGGAGATCTCCTGGATGTGCGGCAGTGCGACCATCGACATCCGACGTGTGAACCGGCCACCGTGCAGGATGATCACCTCCGGCAACCCACCACCACCGTCGTCAGGTCCACCCGCGAACGTCACCGACTGCTGACGCCAGGCGAGGGGTGAGAGCCACCGTGCCCGGCGCGGACTCCGCAGCCTCGGCTCCGTCCAGCCCTCCGGACGCGCGACCCCCTCGATCTCCGGGGCGGTCAGCGGGCTGAGCAGCGCCGCGACACGGACCGCCTCTTCACGGGTCCCCACCGGGAGGATCGTCGTCCCTCCGTCCGCGGCATCCCCGTAGCCGGCCACGCAGACACGTACCGACCACCATCCCGTGATCCTCCAGAGCAACCGCTGACGGATCTCCACGGAGTGGACCCGGGACAGTTTCAGGGTCTGTCTGCGGCGGTCCGCGAGACCGTAGGCCATGTCCAGTTTCCCGCCGTCCCGACGTACGGTGAACCGCCAGGAGTTGTCGATGATGTTCCACGTGGCGGGGACCACGCCGATGAACAGCGGCCACAGCATGCCCAGTGCCTCCGGCCTGATGAGGACGGCCGCGAGGGCCGGTACGAGCAGCAGCAACCAGCCGGAGAGAAGAGCCGCGGTGAGTGACCGGGCGACCGGGACCGGGGTCACGACGACCTCCCCTCCGGACACCTCCGGGTCGGATCCCGCGTCCGGCGCACCTCCACCCGACACCCCGGCCGGCGCACCGGGCACACGGTTCCGCTCCCCCGTCAGGTCGAGTATCTCCGCCCGGAGCCGCCCGGCGTCCCCCCTGATCAGGTAGGAGATACCGATAGCGGAGTCATCTCCCCCGGCGGTCTCAATGCGGACCTCCGCGAGTCCGAAGATCCGGGCGATCACGGACTCCACGATGTCCACCGCCTGGATACGGTCGTAACGGGCGGTACGCACCCGCACACCCAGCACCCCCTGCCGGTGGACGACCTCCTCCGCGGTGAGCCGGTAGCCGGCGGCCCGCCACCAGACACCGGAGATCAACCAGATCAGCGTGCACACCACGATGAAACCACCGACCCCGATCAGCAGGGGGCCGGCATCGAGGTGGATCTCCCCGGCGACGAGTCCCCGTGCCGCACCGAGCGCCTCCCCCCACATGTTTCCGACGGCCACGGCGACGAGAGCCAGCAGGACCGTCCAGAAATGAAGCAGAGGGCTGATCCGGTGCACACGCCGGTAGTCACCGTCGGGCCCGGCGGGGCCGACGGTGTCCCGGACATCATTTTCCGCGCCGCCGCTCACAGGCCACTCATCCTCTCCCTCGCCTTGACGGCGAGGCGGTCGCGCAGGGCTTCGGCCGTGTCCGCGTCCAGTCCCGGTATCTCACTGTCGGAGGTCGACGAGGCGGTGTGCAGTGTGAGTGTCCTGAGCCCGAAATGGCGCTGCACCGGACCGGAGGTGAGGTCGACGAACTGCACACGGCCGTAGGGGACGACGGTGAACGTGTACCAGAGACGCCCCCTGGTGATGAGCAGTTCATCCCCGGTCTCCGCCCACCCCAGGTGGCGGACCTGCGCGGGAATCAACCACGCGAGGTAAAACGTGGTGAGGAGCATGAGTGCCGCACCGATCCAGAACCAGGGGGTCCACCACCAGGCCGCCACCGCGCAGCCCAGTGCGAGGACCACCGGCACCGGCAGGACGACGATCAGCCTGGCTTTCGCGAGGTCGGGGGACACCGGGGTCAGTGGGGTCGAGTCAGTGAACTGGGTCATGGTTCCACTATGCCGAAACCGGCGACCGGGGCGCGTGGGTCACCGGAAATCCCTGGACCCGGTGGAGAACGCTTCCGCGACGGGGAACGGTTCGAGCAGGTCCGCCAGGACGGCGACCGCACCGGAGGCGTTCTGGACGATCCCCCGGACGATCAGGGCATGGGCGGTCCGGGCGAGCACCCGCTGCCGGGACCAGAGTCCGGGCGGGACGATGACGTTCATCAACCCGGTCTCGTCCTCCATCCCGAGGAAGGTCACGCCGCCGGCGGTCCGGGGGCGCTGCCGGTGGGTGATGATGCCCGCGACCCGGATCCGGGTCCCGTCCCGTTGGCCGGGCAGACGGTCGGCGGGGATGATCCCCCGGGCATCGAGTACGGAACGCAGCAGTGCGACCGGTTGCCTGTCGTGGGTGACACCGGTCGCGGAGATGTCGGTGGCCAGCAACTCAAAAGTGGTCATCCCGGGCAGCGCGGGAGCCGTGACCCCGGAGATCCCGGGCAGCATCCCCTCCTTCTCCGTCGCGGCGACGCCGGCTTCCCAGCGCGCCCTGCGGCGGTCCACCCCGAGACAGTCCGTCGCCCCGGCCCTGGCCAGCGCCTCGGTCTGGGGGACACTGAGGTCCGCACGCCTGGCGAGATCCACGATCCCGGTGAACGGCCCACCGGTGGTCCGCGCCGCGAGGATCCGCCGCACCGCCCCCTCCCCCACGCCCCGCACGAGGTCGAGACCGAGCCGGATCCGGCCGCCGGGACAGTCCGCGGTGATGCCCGAGTCGTTGACGGAGACCGGGTCGACGGGGACACCGTGGCGGCGGGCGTCGGCGATGAGGGACTGCGGCGAATAGAAGCCCATCGGCTGCGCGCGAAGGAGCCCGGTGCAGAACTCCGCCGGATAGTGGTACTTGAACCAGGCGGAGAAGTAGACCAGGGACGCGAACGACTGGGAGTGGGACTCGGGGAAGCCGTAGGCGGAGAAGGCGACCATCTTGTTCCACAGGTTCTCCGCGACATCCCCGGTGATGCCGTTCTTCTCCTCGAGCCCGGTGAAGAACCGGTCGCGGATGCGGGCCATGCGTTCCGGGGAGCGTCTGGACCCCATGGCGCGCCTCAGGGCGTCAGCCTCGGCACCGGTGAATCCGGCGGCGTCGCGGGCCATCTGCATGAGCTGTTCCTGGAACAACGGCACCCCGAGGGTCTTGGCCAGTGCGGGTTCCAGACAGGGGTGGTCGTAGGTGACCGGTTCCTCACCGTTGCGCCTCCGGATGTAGGGGTGCACACTGCCGCCCTGGATGGGGCCGGGCCGGATGAGCGCGACCTCGACGACGAGATCGAAGAACTCCCGGGGTTTCAGCCGGGGGAGGGTCGACATCTGGGCCCGGGACTCGACCTGGAACACCCCGACGGCGTCGGCACGCGCGAGCATGGCGTACACCTCGGGATCATCGGGATCGAGTTCCCAGAGATTGACGGTTTCACCACGGTGCTCGGCGACGAGGTCGATCATGTGGTGCAGCGCCTCCAGCATCCCCAGCCCGAGGAGATCGAACTTCACCAGGCCCGCTGCGGCACAGTCGTCCTTGTCCCACTGCACGACGCTCCGGTTCTCCTTGCGGGCCCATTCGACCGGGACGACATCGGCGAGAGGCCGGTCGCAGATGACCATTCCCCCGGAGTGGATCCCGAGGTGCCGGGGTTGTCCGGTGAACCGTTCGGCGAGTGCGAGGACGTCAGCGGGCGGTTCCGCCGTCCCCTTCGCCCAGGCGTCGCAGGCCCCCTGCGGATGGCCCAGGGCACGTCCGGCGTCCCGCAGGGCACTGCGCCGACGGTAGGTGATGACGTTCGCGACCTGCGCGGCGTTGTCCCTTCCGTAGCGGGTGTAGACGTACTGGATGACCTCCTCACGGCGCGTGGACTCGATGTCGAGGTCGATGTCCGGTGGACCGTCCCGTTCCGGGGAGAGGAAGCGTTCGAAGAGAAGCCCGGCACCGACGGGTTCGACATTGGTGATGCCGAGTGCGAAACAGACGGCGGAGTTCGCGGCGGAGCCACGTCCCTGACAGAGGATGCCCCGGTCCCGGCAGAAGTCCACCAGGTCACAGATGATGAGGAAGTAGCCGGGGAAGTTCAGGTGCTCGATGACGCCGAGTTCGTGTTCCAGCTGGGCACGGACGACGGGCCTGAGCTCCCGGGGCCTGCCCGCGTACCGTTTCCGGGCGCGGCGGAGCGTCAGATCCCTCAACCAGCTCATCTCGGTGTGTCCGTCGGGCGCGTCGCGGCGGGGAAGCTCCGGGGCCAGGAGATCGAGGGTGAAGGCGCATTCGGTGGCGACCTCCACCGTGGTCCTGCGGAGTTGCCCGCTGCCGGGCAGCGCACGTTCGATGTCGGCGGCACCCCGGAGCCAGGTTCCACCCAACGGGTGGAGAACGGGTTCCGTGTCCGCCAGGGCGGACCGCAGCCTGAGTGCGTGCTTCGCCCCCGCCACATGTGCATCGTGACGGGTCGCGGCCAGGGGCATGGTGCTGACGACCGTCCGCAGACCGAGTTGTTCCGCCGCCGAGGACAGGCGTTCGTTGGCGTCCACGTCCCCGGGGCTCATGGTCCAGGACAGTTGTACCGCTACCTGTCCGGGGCCGAAGGCGTCGACCAGTTCCCCCAGCCGGTCGATCCAGGTGATGTCGGCGAGGATCTGCCAGGTACCGGCAGCGTGTTCGCCGAGAAGGGGAAGTGGCGGATAGACGGGCGCACCCCCGGACCCCGCCGCCATGTGCGCGTCGGTGATGGTGTGGCTGAGTCTGCGGTAGCCGTCCGCACCACGGCAGAGCACGCAGAGGATCTCCCCGTCCCCGAGCGTGAGTTCCGCACCGAAGACGGTGGCCAGCCCGGTCCCCGCGGCAGCCTCCGCGAAACGGACCACGGCGTAGAAGCCGTCCCTGTCGGTCACCCCCAGCGCGACGAGACCCAGTTCGAGTGCACGTTCGACGAGCCGCCCGGGGTCAGACGCCCCGGAGAGGAAACTGTAGGAACTCCGGGCACGCAGTTCGGCGAACGGATGGGACCGCGACGGCCCGGAACCGAACTCCCGGACCTTTTCACCGTCATCCCCCGTTTCACGTCCATCCGACGCATCCACCACCCCGCCCGCGACACCACCGGAGAGCACCTTCTCCAGGGTGCGCCAGTCCATCGGAAGACCGTTGAAGCCGACCTCCCCGCCACTCCACTCCATGTAGAACACAGTAGCGAAAAGGTGCCGTGGGAGACACCCCGTACGACGGTCCGGCGGACACGTCCGACAGGACCTCCGGAAGACCCGCACTAGACCGAGCTGTACACGAACGGGACTCACTGCTACGGTGATACGAGCGGAACGACAGAACGCTTTGTCTAGCCCTCCATCGGGTGAATCCGCGCATCATCCGTTCCTCTGCCGTAACCAGGTGGAACAGATGAACAGATGACAGTCAGACCCCGACAGAAAGCCTGAACCCATGAACCTCCGCCGTTTCTCCGCCATCGCCGCCGCCGGCCTCTTCACCGCAGGGTCACTCGTCGCCTGCGGCAGTGACTCCGCCGACTCCACCGGTGCCGCCGGTGAAGAGAGCACGAAGGTCACCATCGGCACCACCGATGCCGGCGGCAAGGCCTGGGAGGTGTTCGAGGAAGAGGCGAACAAGGCCGGAATCGACCTCGAGGTCGTCAACTACTCGGACTACAACACCCCGAACAAGGCACTGTCCGAGGGACAGATCGACGCCAACCTCTTCCAGCACCTGAAGTTCCTCTCCGAGTACAACGTCGGTACCGGTGACGACCTCACCCCCGTCGGTTCCACCGAGATCGTCCCGCTGGCACTGTTCTGGAAGGACCACGACTCCATCGACGGCATCGAGGGAGAATCGGTCGCCATCCCGAACGACTCCTCCAACCAGGGCCGTGCCATCAACGTGCTGGTGCAGGCGGGGCTCATCACCCTGAAGGAGGACGGCCTCATCACGCCGACCCCCGCGGACATCGACACCGAGAAGTCCAAGGTCTCCGTCACCCCGGTCGCCGCACCGCAGACGACCACGGTCTTCCACGAGGGCAAGCCCGCCGTGATCAACAACACCTTCCTGGATCGCGCGAACATCGACCCGAAGTCCTCCGTCTTCGCCGATGACCCCTCTTCCGAGGAGGCGGAGCCCTACATCAACGCCTTCGTCGTCCGCGCCGAGGACGCCGACAACGAGAACATCCAGGAGCTCGTCGAGATCTGGCAGGGTGACGCCGTCACCGACGCCGTCGCCGAGGAATCCAAGGGAACCTCCGTCCCCGTCAAGCGTTCCGCAGCTGATCTCCAGGAGATCCTCAAGCGTCTCGAGGACAAGCTGAAGAACCAGTAAGAAGTTCTTTTCAGCAGGTCACAGCTTCAACAGTTGGCAGTGACCATGCGCCCCGGCCCCGGCGGAACCACCGCCGGGGCCGGTGGCACGCCGGGACGATCCCCGACAACGAACCTGCTTCTCCTCCACAGAATCGAGCACACACCGTGGCAGACACCGACACCCCACAGCCGGGCACCAGGGTCGAATTCCGGAACATCACCAAGGTGTTCAGGAACAACAAGACCTCGACCACAGCTCTCGACGACGTCTCCCTGACCGTCGAACCGGGCGAGATCATCGGCATCATCGGTTACTCCGGTGCCGGCAAATCCACCCTGGTCCGGATGATCAACGGACTGGACACCCCCACGTCAGGACAACTGCTCCTCGACGGTGTCGACGTCGTCGGCATGTCGGAGAAGAAACTGCGGCAGCTACGACGCCGGATCGGGATGATCTTCCAGCAGTTCAACCTGTTCAACTCCCGCACCGCCGCGGGAAACATCGCCTACCCGCTGAAACTCGCGGGCGTCGGGGCCGCCGAACGCAAACGTCGGGTGACGGAGCTCCTGGAGTTCGTCGGACTGGGGGACAAGGGCGGCAACTACCCGGAGCAGCTCTCCGGCGGCCAGAAACAGCGCGTCGGCATCGCCCGTGCCCTGGCCACCAACCCCTCCCTCCTGCTCGCCGACGAGGCCACCAGCGCACTCGACCCCGAGACCACCCACGACGTCCTCGATCTGCTGCACAAGGTCAACCGGGAACTGGGGATCACGATCGTCGTCATCACCCACGAGATGGACGTGGTCCGCAAGATCGCCAACAAGGTGGCGGTGATGGAGAACGGACGGGTCGTCGAATGGGGCAGCGTCTACGAGGTGTTCTCCGATCCGCAGACCGACGTCGCCAAGAAGTTCGTGGCCACCACCCTGCGCAACACACCGGACCACGTCGAGGCCGATGATCTTCTCGCCGGCGAGGGGCGCCTGTTCACGATCAACCTCACCGAGAACTCGGGATTCTTCACCGCAGCCGCAGCCGCGCGTTCCGCCGGTGTGGGCATCAACATCGTCCACGGCGGCATCACCACCCTGGAACAGCATTCCTTCGGCAAGATCACCGTCCGACTCACCGGCGACGACTCCCCCATCGAGGAATTCCGCGCCGCCCTGGACCGCACCACCGACATCGAGGAGATCCTCCGATGACCACCACAACCCAAGCACTGGACTTCAACTGGGACCGCTTCGGCGGCACCTTCCTCGACGCGATCGGTGACACCCTGCTCATGGTCATCGTGACCATGCTCGTCGGCGGGTTCTTCGGACTGGTCATCGGTGTCCTGCTCTACAGCACCCGGGATCAGGGCGTCCTGCGCAACAAGTTCGTCTACACCGTCCTCAACATCCTGGTGAACTTCATCCGACCGATCCCGTTCATCATCCTCATCGCCGCGATAGGCCCCCTGACCCTCAAGGTCATCGGCACCACCGTCGGAACCAACGCGGTCATGTTCGTCATGTCCATCGCGGCGACCTTCGGTGTGGCCCGCATCGTGGAACAGAACCTCGTGTCCATCGACCCCGGTGTCGTCGAGGCCGCACGCGCGATGGGCGCGTCACCTCTGAAGATCATCACCTCAGTGATCATCCCCGAGGCACTCGGCCCGCTGATCCTGGGCTACACCTTCCTGTTCATCGCCGTGGTCGACATGTCGGCGATGGCCGGCATCATCGGCGGCGGCGGACTCGGTGACTTCGCCATCACCTACGGCTACCAGTCCTTCAACTGGTCGGTCACGCTGGTGGCCACCGCCGCGATCATCGTCATCGTGCAGATCGCCCAGCTGCTGGGCAACTGGCTGTCCAGAAAGGTCATGCGCCGCTGACCCCTGAGCCCGACCGTGTACGGCCCCCGCAACGGATCATCGTCGATTCCGGTTGCGGGGGCCGTACACGGTCTCCGGATGGAGCCGTCATTCCCCCGGTTCCGATCCCCGGACCCCCGTGACCTCCCAGGCGCCGACCTCACCGGGTTCCTTGCCGCAGGATTTCAGCACGGGAGGCAGCGTCCGGTACCGGAGTTCCACCAGCCAACGCCCGTCACCGGGACGGGTCACCGTACGTCGTGCGGTCACGGCCCCGGGATCCCGGGGACCGGTCACGGTGAGTTCCCCCGGCGCCACCGGACGTCCCTCCCCGGACAGGCGCGCCGCGATGTGGACCTCGGCCGCCTGGCCGGGCCCGTCGTAGCATCCCCGCCCCCGTAGGCCCGGCAGTGGAAGCTCGCCACGGGCCAGGGTCGCCAGCATCGACATCCCCTGATCCGTACTGATCCGGCCGTAGGAGTACCCCCAGGGCAGGAGGATCATCGACGGGGCGAAACGGTGACCTCCGGTGTGGGAGGACTCCCACACAGCTTCGGCGGTGTCGTCGACGACGGGGCCCGACCCGTCCACGTCGACGGCGCAGGGACCCGTGGTTCCCCTCCGGTTGAGTCCCTCCATGGAGGCCGCGGCGGCACGCATCGCACTCGCCATGGGACGCCCCTTCACCGCGCAGCACAGATCCCGTTTACCGTGGGTGCAGACGAGCACCAGGGGATGGAGGACCTGACGTGCCCCCAGTGCGGTGTTCCTCCCGGGACCACCGAGATCCAGGGCGAAGATCTCCTCGAGACCTCCCGGAAGGTCGAAGGCCTCGATGGACGCCGGTGGAGCGTCCGGCTCCGACGATGAGGTGAAGATGAGGTACGCCCGGACGGGAGCCCCCTCGTTCCGGGTCCTGCCGGGACGACGGATCAGGTGGAAGGCGGCACCGGCGGAACCCACGAACCTCCTGAGCCTCTCCGCCAGTTCCGCGCCGAGGGCTTCACCGTCGAGAACGTCCCGTCCCCAGCCGTGAGGGTGTTCGACGATGAGGTAGGTGGTTCCCTTCTTCGCGGTTCCCGGCAGTGGTTCGCCGTGATCGTCGGAGCACCTCGGGGGACGGCCGGAATCGGTTCTGGGACTCATGTGCACAGAATAACCGGCGACGCCCGGAGATCCGGGGGCTCCCCGCCACCTGTGCGCCGCAGATGGCGGCGACCGTTGCGACATTTTCACAACAATTCTCTCACGATCCCGCACAATCGGCCCCAGGGCTTTCCCCGGGGCGCCACCGGCAGTTACCGTGAAGCCATGATTCTCCCGCCTGTGAAATTCCCGTACCGCCCCGTCGGGGTGCTTCTGGTGGCCGGCGCACTCGTCCTGTCCGCCTGTGGCACCCGTGACGACGGCGCGCGTTCGGTCGAACCCGTCACCGCGGTGGGAACCGTCACCTCCACCGTGACGGAGACCTCCTCCCCGACCCCCAGGGAGACCACGGACGCCACCGGCACCGCCCGCGCCGACGCCGGGCTCACCCCGTTGGGTGACGCCGACACCACGATGAAGACGCTGCGTCCCGGTCCCGCGGCTCAGCTCGTCACCACAGGGGTCCGTGTGGGTACGCACGAGGGGTTCGACCGTGTGGTCTTCGACCTCGTCGGTGACGGGACACCCGGTTGGTTCATCGACTACAACGACCGCCCGGCCCAGCAGGGCAGTGGGTTCCCGATCGATTTCCCCGGTGATTCCGCGATCGAGGTCAACATCGACGGCACCACCTATCCCTTCACCCTCGGGTTGGAGAATCCCCAGATCGAGCCGACGACGGGCCCCGGCCCCATCGTGGCGGGGGTGACCTCAGGGTTCAGTTTCGAGGGTCGTACCCAGTTCGTCATCGGGGTCAACGGCGGTAAGCACCCGTACTCGGTGCAGGTCCTGGAGAACCCGACCCGCCTGGTGATCGACATTCTCCGGGGGTAGGACAGCTGGGGACGGCGGAGGCCGGTTCCTCAACGGTAACCGGCCTCGATGGTCCAGCCTCCCGCAGTCCACATCAGCAGCCACGCCTGGTGGTCCACACCACCCGGTTCCGGCCCTTCGGCGGTGATCTGCATCCGCGCGCACCTGAACCGGGCAGCCGGTTCCCACCACCGTTCGTCCACGGGCCACGGCCCCGCCCATCCGGTGACCCGGTACCGGGCACCCCCTCCACACAGCACGTCCGGAACCCGGTCGAGCAGAGCTTCAGCGGTGACCCGCACCGGGTGGCCGCTGGCGTCGACGAGCCGGACCCGGGAATCCGGGTACGTGGGACCGCCACCCCGACGGGCCGGATGCGGACCCGGCAGCTCCCCGGTCCAGTCTCCTGCACCACGGGGTGGGGGGCGTTCCTCCCCCACCGGCACCAACCCGATGCGTTCCACGGGACTCCGCCCACCGACGGTCCGGGGTCGGAGAACGGCATCCACGCCGAGCAACGACTGCACCCGTGCGATCACCCGGCCCGCCTCGGCATCCTCCGTGGAACCACCACCCCACAATCCCCTCTCCTCCGGAACGGTGACCTCCAGCGGATCCAGCACCAGCCGAATGATCCCGGAGTCAGCCGGAACGTCCCCGCCGCCGTCCTCCGGCACCGAAGACGGGCGCGCCGTTAGCCACCCGTCGAGCTGCCAGCGGACCCGTTCCGCGGTCGACTGCTCGGTGAGAGGTTCGCGGGTGCGCCAGATCCGTTCGAGAACGTGCTCCCCACCCTCCACGAGAATCGTGGCCTGCACCTTCAGCCGTCGGCAGCACAGAACGGCCCCGACCAGCCGCCGGTGCAGTCGCGCGGCCAACGCCCGGGCCAGGAATGCCGCTTCATCGACCCGGTTGACGGGTACGTCCGCCTCATGGACCACGGCGAGCGGGGTGGCGGGGAGCACCGGTGAGACGGTCCCGTCCGTCGCGGCGCGTGCCAGACGGTGCAGGGCACCACCTGCGACGCCGAACCGGGTCACCACCGCAGCGGAGGGCAGGGCCGCAAGTTCCCCGAACGTCCCCACCCCGAGTTCCATGAAGGCCTCCACAGTGGCCGCCGGGCAGCCGAGGGCCTCCTCCGCGGCGGCCAACCGGAGGGACCGTGGAGCGAGGAACGCCACGGATCCCCCCTCCGGAACCACGGCACCTCCGACACCGGCGCGCACGGCGATGAGTGCGGTGGTGATCTCATCGGCTATCCCCGCGGAACAGTCCACCCCGGCGAGCGAGGCCGCATCAATGAGCCGCTGCGCCGCGGCATCCTCGCCCCCGTGGTACCGGGCCGCCGCCCGGGCGTCGACGATGAGCAACCCGGGACGAAGCACCTCGACGGAGGCGGCGACGTCATCGACCCCACCGAGCACCTGCTCGAACATCCGGGCGTCCCGGTCCGGATCATCGTCGATCAGGATCAGCTCCGGACAGACCGCACGCGCCTGCCTCAGACGCATCCCACGACGTACACCCGCTTCCCTGGCCCGCACCCCACAGGCCCGCACGGCACCCCGTGACGGTCCCGATCCCGCGACGGCCACCGGGCACGACGCCCTGTCACCCGGCACGACACCGGCGATGACCGCCGCCTGAACGGGCCAGTCGGGGAACCACAGCGCCAGAATCCGTGTGGATGTCATCCGGTACGGACCACCCGTGGAACGGGCCACGGGGAAATGGGGTGCCCGTCCGTCCGTGCCGTTTCGACCGGGGTGCACCCCACCCGGAGCAGCGCCCGCCGCGGGGGCGCGGCCTTCACGGTGACCTCCACGGCGATGTCGAACCCCCTGATCCGCCCCGAGCCCGCACCGATGCCGTGGTAGGCGACGATGTCCGCTCCGATACGTACCGACGGGGCCGGCAACCGCGCACCGATGACGATCAACGCCGCGGTACCGCGTCGTGTCCTGGCCAGTAACGGGCGCGCCTGCGACACACCGACCGCCGTGTCCTCCCCGTTCCAACGGTGGATCACGAGGTCCATGCCCTCGACCAGCATGCCGGTGACGGCGAACGGCCTGGGCCCGGGATCCGGGATGACCACGACCCGATCGAGGTTCCCGCCCGCGTCGGGGATCCCGGCGAGGAGAAGGTCGGGCCACCCGACCACAGCCACACGGGCACCGTTCCCCGTGGCGGCGGCGATGAGCTCGATGACGAGAGCCGGACAGTCCCCCACTGCGGTGACCTCACGGCGCAGCAGGCCTCCGCGGGGCAGACAGTCGGCCAGGTTCTCCGGTACCGGGACAACCCCGGCGGAGGGCACTCCCGGGACACGGTGCCACACGTCCTCCGCGTCACCCCGGACAGGCCCGCCGCCCATCGTCGCGAGAGTTGCGCGCAGCGCACGGACACGCGCCGGACGATCCATTCCGGTGAGATCCGGGGAGCGGGTCACATCACCCCGCATTCGAACACGTGTTCCATTCACGGGGTCCAGTCAACCCCTCCGGGCACGTGATTTCAAACCCGCGCCGACCCGCATCCGGATCGGCGCAGGTGGCCGGTGCAGGAGGTCAGTCCAACTTCCGGGAGTGCGCCCACCGGGTCAGTGCATGACGGTTGGACTGCTGGGTCTTGCGCAGGATGTTCGAGGCGTGGGTCTCCACCGTCTTGACCGAGATGAACAGCTCCGCGCCGATCTCCCGGTAGGTGTAACCCCGGGCGAGCAGACGCAGCACCTCGAGTTCCCGCCGCGTGAGGGCATCGACGAGAGGGTCCGCCGGTGGCACCGACCGCTGCGTCTCGACGGCGGCGTCCGCCTCGGGCGCGTCCACCACACCGACACCGGCACCCGCGTCCGGTGCACAGAACGCATCGAGGACGAAACCGGCCAGTCGCGGGGAGAACACCGCATCCCCGTCCCGGACCCGACGCACCGCGTCCGCGAGCTCCTCCCCGGAGATGGTCTTGGTGACGTAACCACGGGCCCCCTCGCGGATAACGGCGATGACGTCCTCGGCGGCGTCGGACACCGACAACGCGAGAAAGATGGCGTCCGACCCGGCACCCCGCACACCCCGGATCACGGCGCATCCACC
Organism: Corynebacterium pygosceleis; assembly: GCF_016595275.2. Lineage (GTDB taxonomy): Bacteria > Actinomycetota > Actinomycetes > Mycobacteriales > Mycobacteriaceae > Corynebacterium > Corynebacterium pygosceleis. The sequence goes on from NZ_JAENIQ020000001.1 coordinate 228,862, forward strand.
GCCGTCAGGCATGTGCACGTCGAGAAGCACGACGTCAGGCCCGGTGGCGAGGATCCCCTCGACCGCCTCCCCGACGGTACCCGCCTCCCCGACGACGTCGACCACCCCGGAGAGTTCGGCCCGCACCCCCGCACGGAAAACCGAGTGGTCGTCCACCAGAAACACCGTGATCATGTCCGCTCCGTTCGCCTCACCCGTCGCCTTTGCCCCACCCCGAGATTACCCGTCGACGGGTGCGCGGAGGATGACCTCCGTACCTTCCCCGGGGGCGGATCTGATCAGTGCGGTGCCACCGGCGCGGGTGACCCGTCCCCGCACCGACTCAGCCAACCCGTGGTGCCCCTCCGGAACCACCTCCGGATCGAACCCCCGTCCCCGGTCACGGACGTAGACGGACAGTTCACCGGCGAGATTCTCGGCGTAGACGTCGATGTCCCGCACCCCGGAGTGCCGGGCGGCGTTGACCATGGCTTCCCGGGCGGCGAGGGCGACCGCCCGGGTGGTCTCGGTGAGGAGACCGTCCGCGCCCACGGTGACCGGTGAGATCCGGACGGAGTAGGTGTCCTCGACCTCCCCGCACGCGAGTTTCAGCGCGGCGAACACGGTGGTGGCGGCACCTGCGGCAGCGTTCTCCCGCTGGCCGAACAGCCACTGCCGGAGCTCACGTTCCTGACTGCGGGCCAGACCGGCGATCTCCGTGTCCTCTCCGGCACGCTTCTGGATCAGCGCGAGTGTCTGCAGCACCGAGTCGTGCAGTCGGGAGGCTATCTCGGCCCGTTCGGCGGCGGCGAGACGTTCCGCCCGTTCCAGGGTGAGTTCCTCCCACATCTTCAACCAGAGCGGCACCCCCAGTACCGCGACCCCCGCGAGGGTGAGAAGGACCGCCATGAGGGTCGTCCCGAAGGCCTGCCGGTTCTCCCAGTTCACCAGCACGAGAACGATACCGGTGAGCACGAGCGCCCCACCGGCCAGGAGCGTGGGCGCTCCACCGCGCAGCTCCGAGAAATCCACCCCCCGGTCATAGGTGCGCCACACGATGACCGCTCCGAGCCCGATGACGAGGATCGGCCACAGTCTGACCGCCGTCGAACCGGTGACCAGGGTGAAGGCGACCAGTGCACCGATGACGGCGAGTACGACCAGGAGATGGTCCGTCCGTGACACCTCCGAGGGGCCGTCCGGTTCCCCGGAACCGGAATCAGCGGTGGTGTCAGCGTCAGCGTCGGTCTGGCTGAACAACACCCACATCAGTGCATAACAGAACACCCCCGCGCCACTGAGCAGGCAGCTGAGGGCGAGCAGCAGACGCACGACACGGACATCGACGCCGAGGTGCCGGGACAGTCCTGTCGCCACTCCCCCGATGACCCGCCCCTGACGGACTCGGGTGAAACGGGGATAGGGCCGTGGGGTGGAGGATGTCACCATGTCGTCCATGATCGCACCACCGACCTCAGGGGGCATCAGGGAACACCCCGATGCCCCGTTTTTCAGGGTGCTCCCTGATGCGCGGGCACCACCCGGGCGATCAGAATGGAGACATGGACACCACCTCCTCCCCCACGAACACCACATCCCCGGGCCTCGACCGGACCCTCCGCGACATGTGGGAGACACGCCCACCGAGAATTCCCTCGGATCAGGGCGGCAACGCGAAGATCGCCGGCGTCTGTGAAGGCATCGGCGTGCGCTTCCGCATCGACCCCACGCTCATCCGCATCGCCTTCGTCGTCGCGGCACTGACCGGCAGCGGCATCCTGCTGTACGCGATCTGCTGGTTGTCCATGCCCCGCTGGTCGATGCCGGTGTCCCCGCTGGGGGCCGCGGTCCAGAAGAAGACCACCCGCGGGCTCTCCGGGGAAAGGACCACCGGGTACCTCCTGATCTTCGCGCTACTGGTGTTCAGCGGCATCCTCGGATTCTCCGACGTGTTCTCGAAGTCCCTGTTCGTGACACTGCTCCTGGCCGGTGTCCTCTGGTGGTTGCTCCATTCACGGACTCCGGAGCCACCCGTGGGGCTGATCGCGGACCCGGCGGCCGTCCCCTCACGCGAGTCGACCGCAGGTGAGTCCACGACCGGGGAGGAACGGCGCATCTCCCCGAATCCGTCACTGGCACACCTGAAACCGGTCAACGGCTACACCGTCCCCGGCGCGGAGACCACTCCCCCGAGCTGGGATCCGCTCGGCACGGCACCCGCCCTGTGGGATCTCCCGGAACCGGGCCCCGCACGGGAACCGGCCGCGTCCACGCCCCGGGCACCCTGGGCCACCGCCCTCGGCACTCTGGCGCTCGTCACCGGAGCTCTCGGCGGGATCGGCCTCATCGCCCTCGCGGTCATCTCCGCGTTCTCCCCGCTGAGTGTGCCGTTCTGGCTCTGGGCATCCACCTCAGCGCTGCTCGTCGGCGGACTCGGGACGGGTGTCGGCATCCTGAACCGGGGAAAAATCCGGGCCCCCGCACTGTTCATCGGCATCGGCGCCTCCGCAGCGTTGATATTCGCGGGGGCCGTCGCCGACGACTCCGTCACGGAGATCAGCATCGGCGCCGGGGACACGACGTCCGGGCCGTCGGTCCTCGCCCCCGTCTCGGGGGATGACCTGCCGGCCAGGGTGGACAACGGCATCGGGAAGACCGAACTGGATCTGCGCGGACTGCGGCCGCTGACCGAGAGCCGGGAGGTGAACGTGTCCAACGGTGTGGGCAAGACCGTCGTGTGGTTGCCGACCGATGTACCGGTCACGGTGAACTGCTCGAACGGCGTCGGCAGGTTGGTGTGCACACCGGGGGACTACAACACCGGCGCCGAGGGCGAACGACTCACCCTCGACATCACGAACGGCGTGGGCAAGGTCGTGGTCCACGCCGGGTGAACCGCGGGTTCACCCCCGCCCGCGGAGGACGGCCCGGAACCGTTCCCGCAGGCCGTCGGACCAGGTGCCACGGTCCCGGTCCACGCGGCCGGCATCCGGGTCACCGTCCTCCGTGCGGAGCAGCTCCCCGACCCGCGTGAATCCCGGGGATCCGACCAGCAGATGGGCGACGAGCACAGCGATCCACACCCCCGCGAGCTGCGCACCGTACAGCGTGGGGGCGGGATCACCGCCCGCGATCTGCCGGTAGGCCACCAGGAAACCGGCGGCGACGGGAACCGTGATGAGCACGGCGGTGAACGCCTGACGACGCAGGTGCAGCACGAAACCACTGACCCCCGCATCCCGGTCCGCCGCGTAGTCGGCACGACGGCGTTCCCACATCCGGGCACCGGCGGTGAGCGTCAGCAGGTAGAACACGGAGAGGGCCACCGCGAACAGCAGCGCGGTCAACAGGGCCGCCGTGGCCGAGGACCTCTGGACATCGGTGTACACACCGTCACGCGCGATGGGGTAGACACGATCACCCGATTCCTGATCCCCCACCAGGCCGGTGAGGACAACCGCCGCCCCGATGAGTTCATCCGGTTCGCAGAGGCACGTGACGGATTCGGCGAGTTCGCGTGTCCCCGGGAGCAGATCGGGGGCGAGAACCGAGAAGTCCCGCGGGGTGAGGGCCACGATGGGCCGGTTGTCCGGACGGTTCGGTGCACCGGTGCCGTCCAGCATCGACACCGCCGCAGGATCGTTCCCCTCCCGGATGACGGTGAGGCCATCGGTGACACCGGAATCGGTGACGGTCTCCGTGTCCCCCCACACCACGGCGACCCCCTGGCGGAGCTGGCCGGTGGCCGGGATCGACTCCGGCAGCCCGACGATGAGCAGGACCCTGTCATCGTCGACGGGGATCTGCGCGGTGAGACCCGGATTCTCCTCCATCTCCCCGGCGAGCACCAGCAGATCGGGACGTACCTCGAACGCCTTCGAAATCTCCTCCATCCGGGCCTGGAATTCGGGATCCACGTCGGACGTCCGCAGCACGCTGACGGGCCCGTCCGGTTCATTCGCCGCGACCCCCAGCTCCCGCATCTCCCCGCCACTGCGCGCTGTCGCGAAGGTGAGCGCCATACCGAGGACGAGACCACCGACGACACAGAGCACCGCCCATCCCGGAACAGACGCCAGGTCCCCGGGCAGACCGCCCCTCCGGCCCACCACAGCTCTCCCCTTCCCGAGGTCGCCGAGGGAGATCTTCGCGGGAATGATCAGGACGGCCCCGATGATCACCGCCCAGATCACGGCACACAACAGCAGAGACAGCAGCCCGACGGTGAACACCGTCCCGAAACCGACGAGCGTCGTCGCACTGAGCCTGACGAGGTACACCAGCCACACCGCGAGCACCCCGGAACCGGCACCGGCGGCGAGCACGGAAGCGAACCGGATCAGCCCTGACCGGCCGTCGACACGACGTAGCTGAGTCACACTGAGAGCGACGCCCACGGCGAGCAGGAGCAGCATTGTCGCGACACTGAACTTCCCGAATGTGGAACCGGCGAAGTCACTGCCGGACCGGGGCAGCGCCACGGTCGTCTCCACGTCATCGAGACCGGCGGACCGGAGAACATCCCCGACGGCGCCGGCGAGCTCGGGTGCCCCGTCACCGGCGAACAGCCATGTGTCCCGGGGGCCCGGAACCTCGAAGCCCTGCAGCGCCACGACCGGGGTCTTGCCCACCAGGGCACCGGCGGGGAATGTCCCCGCGATCGGGTGAGCCAGTGGCGTGCTGAACACCACCTCACGGAGGAATCTCCGCTCCTGCGACGCCGACAGCATCGGTGTGCGCGCCGACTCCCCCGGGGTCTCCGGCAGGGCGGTGGAGATCAGGGTGCGGTCCTTTCCCAGTTCCGCATCCAGCTCATCCACGCCCGCGACGTGGAAGCGACCGTCCGGATCGTGCACCGCGAACGCCCCGGTACCGCCGCTGGAGGCGGCCAGCACCGACATGCCCCGGGAATCCGCCAGATCGGCGATCTCCCGCTGCAGCTCCACCTGCTCCTCCGGATCGAGGTCACCGGCACCGGCGGCCGTCGCCTGGAGCGTCGGCCCGGAATACCCCAGCCGCATCGCGGTGGCGATCGAGCCACCTTCGACCACCAGGAGCATGAAGATCATCACGACGACCGCGATCAGAGCACTGATCACACCGGGGAGGACGATACGTGCGGGATTCCTGTCCACGTTGACTGCCACCTATTCTTCGACGGTTATCGACCCGCGGCACCGTTCCCGGGTTCCACGGGGTTCAGGTCCGACCACCTCGGACGGTGGCGATCTCCCTCCACAGTAACCCAGCGGGAACATCACGTCCCCGTGGTTTCCACGCCCACCGGACAGGTCCCCCGTCTCCCGGACAACCCCGGGGAAAAGTGACGGTGCCTCCCCCGAATGTGTTGTTCCACCGCAAAACGGCAGCAGCCCGGAGAGCGACGAATACAGTGACAGCTAAGACCATTAGCCGATTGTCACCGGGGCCACCACAGCGCCCCCATCCGCCGAGAAGCGAGGAAAACCATGCCGCACCAGCCCGCATCAGCCCCCACCACCGGCCTCGCGGCACTGGGATTGATCCTGTCGATGGCCCTGCTCACCGCCTGCGGGGACACCGGGGAAACTCCGGAGAGCGGGGCGACGGTCACCGAGACCACGACCTCGACCACCACGGAGACCGCGACCACCACCGCCACGACAACGGAGACGACAACGGAGACGACAACGGAGACCGTGACGATCACCGAGGAGACAATCATCACACAGACACCGGAAGCGGCCCCCGCACCGGAACCGGAACCCGGGACCCAGATGCAGGGGTTCCTCGCACCGGCACCGGCGGCACCGGCCCCCTCCCGAAACTTCTCGAACTGCCGGGAGGCGCGCGCCGCAGGTGCCGCACCCCTCTACGCGGGCAGCCCCGGATACAGCCGGAAACTCGACAGGGACGGAGACGGTGTCGCCTGCGAGTGACCCCGACGGGGGCGACCCGGCAGAGAAAAGATGAAGGCCCCGCACCTGAGGTGCGGGGCCTTCATCGACGGAAAGTGAGTGGAGGCTACTCCCACTCGATCGTTCCCGGAGGCTTCGAGGTGCAGTCGAGCACGACGCGGTTGACGTCGGCGACCTCGTTGGTGATGCGCGTGGAGATGCGCTCCAGGACGTCGTAGGGGATACGGGTCCAGTCGGCGGTCATCGCATCCTCGGAGGACACCGGGCGCAGCACGATCGGATGCCCGTAGGTACGGCCGTCACCCTGGACACCGACGGAACGGACGTCAGCGAGCAGCACCACGGGGCACTGCCAGATCTCCTCGTCCAGCCCCGCGGCGGTGAGCTCGGTACGGGCGATGAGGTCCGCGGCGCGCAGCGTCTCCAGCCGCTCGGCGGTGACCTCACCGATGATGCGGATACCCAGCCCCGGCCCGGGGAACGGCTGCCTGCCGACGATCTCCTGTGGCAGGCCGAGCTGACGCCCGACCGCACGGACCTCATCCTTGAACAGCAGACGGAGCGGCTCGACGAGCTCGAACTCGACGTCGTCGGGCAGGCCACCGACGTTGTGGTGGCTCTTGATGTTCGCGGTACCGGAACCGCCACCGGACTCGACGACGTCCGGGTAGAGGGTCCCCTGCACCAGGAAGTCCACCGAGGAACCCTCGGGTGCGGATTCGAGGACACCGGCGACGGCACGTTCGAAGGAACGGATGAACTCCGCACCGATGGCCTTACGCTTCGCCTCCGGTTCGGTGACACCGGCGAGCTTCGCCAGGAAGGCGTCCTGTTCATGGACGGTGACCAGCTTCGCACCGGTCGCGGCGACGAAGTCCCGCTCGACCTGCTCACGCTCACCGGCACGCAACAGACCGTGATCCACGAACACGCAGGTCAACCGGTCACCGATGGCGCGCTGCACCAGGGCCGCTGCGACGGCGGAGTCAACGCCGCCGGACAGACCGCAGATCGCACGCCCCTCGGGGCCGATCTGCGCGCGGACGGCCTCGACGAGTTCATCGGCGATGTTCGCGGCGGTCCAGTTCTGCTCGAGCCCGGCGATCTCCGTGAGGAACCGGGTGAGCACCTCCTGCCCGTGCGGGGAATGCAGGACCTCGGGGTGGTACTGGACACCGGCCATGGACCGTTCCGCACACTCGAAGGCCGCGACCGGTGCACCCGCGGAGGACGCGGTGACGGTGAAACCCTCCGGTGCGGCGTGCACGGCGTCACCGTGGCTCATCCACACCTTGTGCGTCGTCTCGAGCCCCTCGTGCAGGGTTCCGCCGCTGACGCTGAGATCGGTACGCCCGTACTCCCGGTCACCGGTGTTGGCGACGGTCCCCCCGAGAGCGTGCGTCATGGCCTGGAAGCCGTAGCAGATACCGAACACCGGGACGCCCAGATCCAGCAGCTCCGGACGGAGTTCCGGCGCGCCGTCCTCGTAGACGGAGGAAGGACCACCGGAGAGCACCAGCGCGGCGGGGTTCTTCGCCCGGATCTCCTCGACCGTCGCGGTGTGCGGGACGACCTCCGAATAGATCCGCGCCTCGCGGATCCGGCGGGCGATCAGCTGCGCGTACTGCGCGCCGAAATCGACGACGAGCACCGGGCGGTGATTCGTTGCGGTAGCTTGCTTTGAGTCAGTCACGGAACGTACTTTACCGCACCCGCACACCGACCCCGTGCCCGGAACGACATGCCCCGGGCACGGGGCGTCACGAAAATCAGAAACCCACGCCGCCGGCCACGCTGAGCTGCACCTTCTGGAAGCTCTTGAGGTCGGTGTAACCACACTTGGCCATAGCCCTGCGCAGTCCGCCGACGTAGTTGAGCATCCCGTGCGGATCGGTGGACGGGCCGTGGAGCACCGTCTCCAGGGTGGGGGTGTTCCCCACGGTGTCGACGGTGTCACCGTCCCCGCTCCCCAGCAGATCCGCGGAGAAGGCGACGTCCGTCCACGCCGGTTCCACCGTGCCGCGCGGGAAACGCGGGTGAGCCGCGGAGTGTGACCAGTAGGCACCCTGCGCCGCGGCCTCGCGCGCCTTCGCCAGCGGATGCCCCAGGATGACTCCGTCCGCACCGCAGGCCATCGCCGTCACCGCGTCACCCGAGGACTCGATCTCCCCGTCCGCGATGATGTGCACGTAACGGCCACCGGTCTCGTCGAGGTAGTCACGTCGGGCGGCCGCGGCATCGGCGATGGCCGTGGCCATCGGACACCCGATCCCCAGTGCAACGTCATTGGTGTTCGCCCCGCCACCGACGATGACACCCGCCGCACCGGTCCGCATGAGGTGGAGGGCCGTGGTGTAGTCCGCGACGCCACCCGCGATGACGGGAACATCGAGGGAACCGATGAACTCCTTGAGGTTCAGGGGTTCCCCGCCGGTCGCGACATGCTCCGCGGAGATCATGGTGCCCTGGATGAACAGCAGTTCAGCACCGGCCCCGATGACCACGGGGGCGAGCTCCCGGGCGTGCTGCGGGGTGACCCGGACAGCGACGGTCGTGCCGGAGGCCCGGACCTCCGCGATACGGGCGGTGAGCAGTTCCTCGTCGATGGGGGCGGCGTGCAGTTCCTGGAGGACCCGGGTCGCCTCGGAGCCGTAGAACTCCGGCCCGGACAGCTCCGCGTTGATGGCCTCACGGACGCGACCGACGGCGCCCCCGAGATCCCGCTGCCTGCCCCACAGGCCTTCGGCGTTGATGACACCGAGACCGCCCTGCCGACCCATCTCGATGATGAACTCCGGGGTCGCCAGAGCATCGGTCGGATGGGAGATGAAGGGGTTGTCGAAGGTGTAGGCGTCGATGTGCCAGCTGGTGTCGACGTCCTTCGAGGACCGGGTGCGCCGGGAGGGGATGATCTGGATGTCGGACAGCCGGTAGCTGCGGCGGGCCTCGCGCCCGATTCCGATTTCGACGATGTCACGCATGATGGTGGTGCTCCTTGGATCGTGCCCCGACCGGGGCCGGGGTGGCCGGGGTCAGCGCTGGTAGTAGTTGGGGGCTTCGACTGTCATCTGGATGTCGTGCGGGTGGGACTCGCGCAGTCCCGCTGCGGTGATCTGGACGAAGCGGGCGCGCTGGAGATCCTCGATGGAGGCGGAACCCGTGTACCCCATCGCGGCACGGAGTCCACCGACGAGCTGGTGGGTGATCGCGTCAATCGAACCACGGAAGGGAACACGTCCCTCGATGCCCTCGGGGACGAGCTTCTCCTCGCTCCTGACGTCCGCCTGGAAGTAACGGTCCTTGGAGAAGGAACGCTTCTCGCCGCTCAGGCCACGTCCCTGCATCGCTCCGAGTGAACCCATGCCACGGTACATCTTGTACTGCTTGCCGTTGACGACAACGGTCTCCCCCGGTGCCTCCGAGGTTCCGGCGAGCAGGGAACCGAGCATCACCGTGGAGGCACCGGCGGTCAGTGCCTTGGCGATGTCACCGGAGAACTGCATGCCGCCGTCGGCGATGATCGGGACACCGGCGGCCTTCGCGGGGACGGCGGCCTCCATGATCGCCGTGATCTGCGGTGCACCGACACCCGCGACGACACGGGTCGTGCAGATGGAACCGGGGCCGATGCCGACCTTGATGGCGTCCGCACCGGCGTCGATCATGGCCTGCGCGGCGGCACGGGTGGCCAGGTTTCCGCCGATCACGTCGACCTTGTGCCCGAACTCCCTCTTCACCCGGGACACCATCTCCAGCACCCCACGGTTGTGGGCGTGCGCGGTGTCCACGACCAGCACGTCGACGCCCGCGTCGACGAGTGCCGCGGCCCGCCCCCAGGAATCCTCACCGGTGCCGATACCCGCCCCCACGAGCAGACGGCCGGACGCGTCCTTGGAGGAGTCCGGGTACTTCTCCGTCTTCACGAAGTCCTTCACCGTGATCAGCCCGACCAGACGCCCAGCATCATCGACGATGGGGAGCTTCTCCACCTTGTTGGCGCTGAGCAGCTGGAGGGCGTCCTCCTTCGCGACCCCCTCCTGCGCCACGACCAGCGGCATCGCCGTCATGACCTCGGCGACCTTCCGGGAGTAGTCGTGCTCGAAACGCATGTCCCGGTTCGTGCAGATACCCACGAGCCTGCGGTCCCCGTCCACCACGGGGAGACCGGAGATACGGTAACGGGCGCACAGTGCGTCCACCTCGCCGATCGTCATGTCGGGGGTGCAGGTGACCGGATCGGTGACCATTCCGGACTCGGAACGCTTCACCATCTCCACCTGCTGCGCCTGATCCTCCACGGACAGGTTCCGGTGCAGCACACCCATACCGCCCTGTCGCGCCATCGCGATGGCCATGCGCGCTTCCGTCACCGTGTCCATGGCGGCCGAGATCAACGGGATGTTCAACCGGATGTTCCGCGTGAGCTGCGAGGAGGTGTTCACCTCGCTCGGGATCACATCGGAGGAATCCGGGATCAGCAGGACATCGTCGAAGGTGAGTCCAACGAGCGCGACCTTGTTCGGGTCGTCGCCCCCGGTGGAGACGCGGTTGTCAGTCAAGGTGGATCATCCTTTTTCTCGGGTGGTGGTGAGGCTGGGTCGGCACAGGTTCCCCTCCCCGGATCAGCTTCCGCTGCCCGCTCTCACGGTCCGGCCCGGAGACACTCCCGGGCCGCACCGGGTTGGCGAGGTGCCATGACCTACAACAGTAGCGCGCGGGGCGGTCACGGGGGCCACCGACCGGGAGTTCGTTTCGCCTGTCTTTGGTTGCCGTTTACGTGCCGCACCCTTAGGGTGGCCTGTGTGAACTTTGATTCTATGATGCCGCCGGACCCGTTCGCGGGCGATCCGAACGACCCCGCATCGTTCCTCGAGGCGGACGAACCCCTGCCTCCGCTCACCGACGAGGACCGTGAGCGTGTCCGCGAGGATCTCGAACTCGTCGGCGAGTTCCGCCGAGCGTTGGAACCCCGTGGTGTTCTCGGGGTCTTCTTCATGTGCGAGGACTGCGACGAACAGCACTACTACGACTGGGACATCATGGCCGCGAACATGCGCGCCACTCTCGCCGGTGAACTCTCCCCCGTGCACGAACCGTCCGCACGCCCCGACCCCGCGGCGTACGTCCCCTGGGACTACTGCCTCGGTTTCCTCGACGGCATGGAGGCACACTGACCGGCCCGGCGCGGCCGAGGAGGCCCCGGTACGGTGAAAACCCCGGATCCCGCGAAAGGGATACCGGGGTTTCGTCGTCCCGTGTGCCGGCGGGACCACCGGATCACCGATCGGGGACCGTCTCGGCGCTGGTCGTCGGTGACCCCGTGGTTCCCGTGCCCACCGGAGCACTCACGTTGTCTGCGGTACCACCGTCATCGACGCCGTCATCCTCACCCGGTGCCGTAGGATCCCCGCTTCCGTCCGGAACCGGCAGCGGAGACGTGGTCGGGGCGGTCTCCGACGGGATGCCCGTCGGGGACCCGGGTGTGGTCGGGGGAAGGGTGCTGCTCGGGGTGGGTGGGGGAACCTCGACGGTGGAGGTCACGGTGACCGTGTCCGGTTCCGGCGGGGCCGGTGGCGCCGGCGTGACCGTGACGGTCACCGTCCGGGGGGCCGGGGGATGCCTGTCGGCGTCCACCCTGGTCGCTTTGCGCGCGTTGAGTTCCTTGGCCATGAGTTTGGCCTGTTCCAGCAGTTCCAGTGCCCCGGCGACATCTCCGTTGGCGTTGCGGTTGTCCGCTTCCTCCAGTGTGCTCGCGAGTTCCACGACCGAGGCGTGCTCACCGAACATCGCGGTGTGCGCACCCCACAGGGCGCTGTCGGGGCCCGCGTTGTAGACGGCTGTACCACCACCGGCGATGACGAGTGTCGCGGCGGCCGCGCCGATCATGCCGTGGACGAAACCGGGTACGAGCCTGCGCCTGTCCGCGAGACCGACCACCTGACCGCCACGACCGGCGGCGGGGATCTCCTCCACCACCGGGGCGGAGACGGGGGTGAACTGCGTCGTCGCCGGGGCGGTGACGGACAGTCCCGGACCAGTGAGCGACGGCGCAGGGGGCATCGGCGCATCGACGTCCGCCTTCAGACCGAGCAGCAGCCCGGCGAGTCCGTCGTCCCCCCGGGAGGGGTCAACGCCGTTGGCGAGGTCGTCAAGGAAGGCATCGGTGCGGAACAGATTGTCGTCCTGTCCCCCACTCACGCCTGCGTCCTCGGGTCGGCGGTCACTCATGCCTGGTGCTCCTGCTCATTAAGCTTCTTACGCAATGCCGCGAGCGCCCTGTGCTGGGCCACTCTGACTGCTCCGGGGGTACTTCCCACGATTCGCGCGGTTTCCTCCGCAGACAGTCCCACGAACACCCGGAGGGTGATGATTTCGCGAGCCTTGTCACTCAATGAATCGAGAAGTGAACGCACTCTGTTACTACCATCGCTGACCAGCGCATAGTCCTCCGGGGTATCCCCGTCACGCACGTAGTCCGGAACATCATCGGTGGGATTCGACAGGTCCCTCGACAGGGAGCGGTGAGCGTCCGCGACCTTGTTCGAGGCGATACCGTAGACGAACGCCATGAACGGCCGCCCCCGGTCGACGTAGTTCGACACGGAGTTGGCGACAGCCAGACAGATCTCCTGGGCGACATCCTCCGGAGTGGGGTGCCTGCCACCACCGATCCGGGCACGGGCGTAACGCAGCACCATCGGATGCACGATCTCCATGATCCGCTGGAGCGCGGACCGGTCCCCGCCGGCCGCCAACGGCACGAGTGCCGCCAGTTCGCGCTCTGCATCATTCACGCTGTGGACCTCTGCATCTTCCGACATTCCTGGACACCGTCAACCCCGACCAGCGGGCCTCAGGCGGGAGTTTCTGAAGCGCTACAAGGGTTCACTATTCCGACAGTCTAGATCACCTGTCCCCCGCATGAGGAGCGGAACCGACGACAGGCGACCCGGATCCCGGCTCACCCCGGAACACCGGAAGCCCGGGGCGTCGCCCCCGACCAGCGTTGAACACCCCTCCGAAGCGGACCTCCCGAACCGCCGCACACGGTCCCGGTGGTGAACCGTCCCCCGGGCCGTCGACCCCCTACCCGGCGGTGAGCCCGAACTCCGTGCAGAATCTGTCGATGGTGGGCAGCACACCCTTGAGCATCAGATCGAGCTGCTTGTCCAGCTGCGCGTCCGTGAGACCGGCCTTGATGAAGATCCCGCCCTCGGCCTTGATGTGGATTCCGTCGGCGTCACGTTTCTTCAGTGCGGTGATGAGGTGGTTCCCGGAGTTGAATGCCGTCGTCCACCCGAGAACATCATCCTCCCGGTCGACGGGCAGGCGGGGTCGCATCTCGGCGCTGACGACGGCGAAGGCGTCGGACGCGAGGATGAACATGACCGGAATGTCGTTGAAGAAGCAGTAGTAGACGGGCAATTCGCCCTGCAGCTTCGACACCGCTAGGTTCTGCCTGGCCAGGGACTCCTCCAGGCGTTGCGGGGTGACCGGCGTGGGTTCGTCCGCCACCTTCTTCGAACCAAACTTGAACCAGGCCATCAGTTGCCTCCTTCTTCCACCGGCTGCACGAGGCCGGGAAATTCTTCGTCAATTCTGTCGGCCGCGCGGAAACTGACCTCGAACGCGACGTCGATGAAGGTGCCGAGCTGTTCATCCGTGAGCCCGACGGCGGTATCGACCACATTCTCGAAGACGATGTTGTTGCCGTCGCCCGAGATAACCGTTCTCGGCATCACCATTTCCGTGTTGAGGACGTTGGCGGCGGCCGCTGCGCGCCCTTCATCGTGACTCAGCTTTCCACGCCGCCAGCCGGCGATCCGGAGCAGATCCTCCCCGATGGTGAAGAAGAAGAAGATCTCCTCGTAGCCGACGACGATGTCGTTGTCGTTGTCCCTGGAGAAGCTGAGACCCTTGCCGGTGAGATAGTTCTCCACCCGGGCATCGGTGACCCTGGGTAAAGCCATGCGCTGTACTTCCTTTCACTTGTCTGCGCGGGCCTACGGCCCGCAGGTATCGGGGAGGGTCGACCGTGGGGTCAGTTGTCCTCTCCCGGGGTGCCGGGTTCGAGATCGAACTCCTGGCAGAAGTTCCCCATGGTGCTGAGGGTGCCCACGAGCATCAGCTCCATCTGTTCGTCGAGCTGTTCATCCGTGAGTCCGCCTCCGGTGAAGAGCGTCCCGTCCGCCGCGGCGTAGACGCCGTCGTCATCGACGTTCTTCACGGTGGTCACGAAGTGGGTTCCGGCGTTGACCATCTTCGCCCAGCCGAGAACCTCCTCCTCCCGTGCCACCGGCAGTCGCTCGAAGGTCGAGGCGCTGAACACCACCGCGAAGTCGAAGGAGGCGTCGACGATGACCGGGAAGCCGTTGATGATGCAGTAGAACCGCGGGGCACCGTCATCGGCCCGGTCCGCCGTGATCTCCTGGCGGATCAGTGCCGCCTCGATACGTTCCGGGGTGACCGGGGTGGGGTTTTCGGCGGCTGTCTTCGATTTGAACCAGGCCATCAGTTCTCATCCTCCTTGGATTCCTCAACTGCGGGTGCGAGGTCGGGCAGATCCGCCGCGAGGCGCTCCCCCGCCATGAAACTCGTCCGGAGGGACATGACGATGAACTCTCCGAGTTGTTCGTCCGTGCGCCCCGAGGTCGTCTTCAGGGCGTTCTCGAAGATGATGCTCGGCTGTGTACCCCCGATGACCGTCTTCGGTGCCACGAGATCCTGGTTCAGGGCATTGGCTGCGGCGAGCGCCCGTCCGACCGCGTCATCGTCGGACAGCTCCGCGTGCCACCAGCCCGCGACCCGCAGTAGATCCTCCTGGACGGTGATGAAGAACGTGAGACCGTCGAAACCGACGACGATGTCGTCATCGTCGTCCCTGCCGAAGTTGAGCCCCTCACCGGTGAGGAAACTCTCCACCCGGGAGTGGGTGACCTTTGGTAACGCCATGTTCGGTGTATCCCTTCATGTCGGGGGCCGTCCCCGGCCACGGCTGCACCGTCCGAGGTGTGCTGGAGTGCACGACCCACTGTAGTTTTATGAACCTATTCTCGCCATACGGGGATCGAATCAGTTGTCCCCCACTTCCCGGATCCGCTGTTCGGCCGCACGTCGTACGGGGTGCCCGATGAACCGCTTCCCGGACAGGACCCCGAGTGCCTCACGCGCGATCTCCACGGCGGCCTCCGGCTCGTCACCGTAGAACCGGGCGTCGGACGCCATCATCAGGGCACGCGCCCGGTCCACGGGCTCATCGAGCTGTTCGAACCCTGACGCCGCCGCGGTGGCGTAGTCCACCGCTGCGGAAAACCGCATCGCGTAGAGGTACATGTACGCCCTGTCGACCAGCCAGTCGGCCTCCCGCCACTCAGGGGTCTTCGGCCCCGGGTGCCCGGGATCGTTGACCAGGGCGCGCAGGGTGTCGAGGAGGTCATCGACCACGGCCATGTCGGCGTCACCGACGTATCCCGGCTGATTCACCGCTGCGGCACAGCACTTGTAGAGAGCCAGCGCGTAGGCCTCGCGGTACTTGTCCACCTTCTCCTTCGTTTGCCCGTCCGCACCGTCCCCCGCCGCCAGACGATCGGCCGCGTCCCGCCACATGGCACGGGACACCTCGATGATCCGGTGCCAGGTCGATACCGCGCGACGGGCTTCCCCGGCGTGGTCGAACGCGACGGCAGCCTGTTGCAGGGCCCCCAACTGCCGTTCCCGGTCACCCCTCGTGTCCATGTGTCCGGCGATCTTGAGCAGCTCCTCCCCCGCCTCGTCGTGGAACTCGAGTTTCGCGGACACCCGGACCAGCGCATGGCGCAGATCCAGCTCAGCCCGCGAACCGGGGTAGCCGGAGATCTTCATCAGCGCCGTCTCGAGGACCTCGGCGGCCTCGTGGTACCGGTGCGCGGAAATCAGGAGTTCCGCGAGCGTCTGTGCCGCGATGAAGGTCAATCCGGGCAATTCGGCCGCGGCACAGAGATTGAGCATCTGTCGGGCGCAGTCGATGCCCTCGTCGAGGTAACCGGCGTCACGGGCACCCCGGGCGAGGAAGAGCAGCGCGGTCAGTCGTACACCGACGGGTTCCGCCGACCCGGTCCGCATCGCGGTGTCCGCCGCCTGGCAGGCCTCCATGATCTGCCCCGAACGGAAGGCCGCCGCAGCCTCCTCGATCAACCGGTACGCGGGGTCTCCGGTCGTGCCGGGGAGTTCCCCGGTCTCGGCGTCGAGGTCGACGCCGAGGAACCATTCCGCGTCGCCGACGGCACGCTGCCACGCGTCCCGCAGCTCATCGGGGACCCCGGCGGCCTCCGGGCTGGTGCGCAGTCCCGGGTGGTCGATCAGGAGGTGGACCGCATGGTGCCAGTGGACGGTCTCGATCTCGTGTCCCACCGCGGCGTTCGCGGCGAGTGCCTCAGCGAGATCGTCGCCGCGCCACCAGCCGGTGACGTCGATGGGGACCACCGGTGGTTCGTCCTCCCCCTCGTCCGGGGTCGTCGTGGTCCCCGTGACCGGCCCGGTGGACGCCCCGGGGGAGGTGATGACCTGGTAGTCGGCCTCGTCGGGGGTGAACATGCCGGACACGTCGGCGACGGCACCCTCCACCGGCCCGGGCAGCGGGGAGACGGGTTCCGGGTCGATGAGCCGCTGCAGCGACGCGACGTGCACCGCGTGCTCCATACCCGGGCGGGCGTCGAACTGTTCGGCGATCGTCGTGGCGAGGGTGAGGAACCAGGCACGCGCCTCGGCGAGGGTCGGGCGGGTGAGCGTCTCGATGCCGGTCACCCACGGCAGGTTTTCACCGGGCAGCGTGGCATCCAGTGTGCGGTCCGTGGCCCCGGGGATCCGGTCGAGGAGCACGACCGCGGCTGCGGCGAGATTCAGCAGGTCCCTGTGGTCCTCGGCACGTTCCCACCAGGGCAGGTGACGGATGAGGATGGCCTCGGCCCGCTCGAGACGTTCCGGTCTGCCCGCGGCGCCGGACAGTGCGAGGTAACGGAGGTGGTCCGCGTGCTGGGCGAGATCGGCCGGGTCGCGGCGGTAACGCCGGTATCCGCGGACGTGGGCGGACCATGCCCTGGTGTCCTGTCCCGTCCGCAACCAGGGTTCGAGCATCTCGGTGAGCAGGCCCTCGGGTTGCGACGAACAGCTGTTCTCCATGTCGCGGAGCGCCGCCTCGCCGATCTCCCGGGCCGTCTCCCACTCGCCTCGGCTGGCGTGGTACTCGACCCGCTGTTCGGGACCGCAGCCGGCGCAGTCGGCGAGCTCGGAGTCGGGGAGATCCAGCCACTCGGCGTAGGTGTCCTCGATCCCGTCCCCACCGGTGTTCCGGAGGAACCCCAGGCGGCGCATCGCCACGGCACGTCCGGGATCCCCCAGCTCCCGGTAGTAGTCGGTCATCAGATCGAGCAGCGAGCGGTACTGCGCGACGGGCACCTCCGGGTTGTTCGCCACCGCGGAGAGCACGTACTTGAGGTTCCAGGCGTGCTTGTGGTGCAGGGCGGGGCTGAACAGGTCGGGACGGTTCGAACGCATCTCCTCGACGTAGGAGAAGGGCGCGATGCAGCGGTAGTTCCGCCCGTCCATGCAGTAGGCGGTGCAGAGCTCCGCGTGGCAGATCAGGGCCTCCTCCAGCCGGTCGGTGTCGACGGCGAGCTGGGCGGCCTCCGCCCAGAGTTCACTGCAGGTGCTCCCCCACGGTGTGCTGTCGGCACGGTGCATGAGGAGGCGGAGTTCGTCGTGCCGGTTGTCGGGCTCGGTCATGGGGTGCTCCTGGTCGTCGGGTACGTGGTTCATGTGGCGTCGCCGTCATCGAGGGACGCACTGATCAGTGCGGTGAAGAGGTTGGAGGACCAGGCCCGCACCTGGGCGTCCATGCGGTGCCTGCCGCTGAGCAGGGCCTGCACGTAGAAGCCCCTGACCGCCGATTCCACGATCACCGGGCTACCGCCTCCGGCGGCCGCGCCGGCGAGCTGGTGGATGATTCCGGCGTTGGCGTTCAGGATCAGCTGGGGTGCGTGGTCGTCGGCCTTCTCCGGGTGCATGAAATCGACCAGACCCGCGAACAGCCCCTCCGTACGGCGTTGCCGTTCCTCGAGTGCCCGACCCGCCGCATCCGGGTTGGGCAGGAACAGGACCGCCATCGTGGCGGGGAGGAACTTCCGCACGACGATGTTCAGCTTCTGTCCCTCGAGGGCGAGTTCGGCCGCGTCCACGAGGGGGATCAGTGCCGCCTCTGTACCGAGGTCGACGTTCTCGAGGACACCGAGGACGTCCCGGGGGTCGAGTTCCGCGATGTCCGCTTCCGGGCGGTCGAGTCTGATCTGCCCGATGACCTCCTCGTCGTAGGAGAAACCGGCGTTGACGATGCACAGTCCGTTGGCCTCCGCCACCGGGCGCAGGGCACGGAACCGGTCGTCGGTCGTCGTGTAGGCGATCCGCCCGTGTTTCCCGAGGATCTCGTCGAGCGTGAGCATCCCGAGTGAGGTGGAGAACGGGACGCTGGAGGCCACCAGTGCGCGGGTCTCCTCGTCGGTCACGGCCAGGGCCTTCAGGCCCGTGAGGTGGAGGGCGAGGAACTCGCGGAACCGGGCGGGCTCCCGCTCGGCGAGGTTGTTCATCCAGTTCCGGATCGCGGCACCGATGCCCTGTCGGGTCTCCTCCAGCAGTTCATCGTCGAACAATCCCTCACGGGATGCCGTGGGCTTGAGGTGTTCCGCATCGGCGACGACACGGACGAAGTACGCCCACTCAGGCACGACGTCGTAGGCGCGCTCGGACAGCAGCATCCGGCGCAGGTACACGCGGTGGTGCTGCTCCTGGCCCGGGTGCCCGGCACGCGCGGAGATGAACGCGATCCCGCGGAGACCGGCGACGGGAACATCGAGTGGAACCTGGTCGAAGGGGGTGAAGCCGAACTCCTCGTCACACCAGCGGGCCGCCGCGTCCCGGTCCATCTCCCAGGGCGCGACCGCCTCGCTGAGGCACTCCGGTTCGGCTCCCCTCCGGGCGAGTGTCACCGTCACCGGGAGGTGGCTGCCGTAGGACAGGATCCGGCGGCGCAGCACCTCGTGTTCCGCGTGCCGCTCCCCCGGCATCACCTCGAGGGTCACCGTGGTACCGGGGCCGGTGAGCTCGGCCGGGAGTTCACCGTCGGTGACCACGCTCGCGGACCAGGTTCCATCGTTGGAGCCCCGCCAGCACACCGGTTGCCCGGGGGTCGTGGCGGAGCGACTGTGGACGGTGATCCGCGGGGAGATCATGAAGCAGGACAGCAGTCCGATACCGAACTGCCCGATGAAGTCGCTGCGGGACATTCCCCATTCGTCGCGTTTCGACGACGCCCCGATGGTGGCGAGAAGCCCCTCGGCCTGCTGCGGGGTCAGGCCGATGCCCGTGTCGGTGACGGTGATCGTGGTGCCGTCGGTGATGACACGGATCTCGGCGGGGCAGTCCGGGTCGATCGCGCGGTGCGCGGTGATCGCGTCGACGCCGTTCTGCAGGAGTTCCCGGACGAAGACCTGGGGGCCGGAGTAGAGGTTCCGGCTGAGGATCTCGACGATACCGCCGAGATCGACCTGGAAGTTGTGGCTCTCAGCGCGTGCGCCGTCGGGCTGGGTCATGGATCGTTCGGTGCCTTTCTCGGACGGTCTCCGGGGACTGCACCAAGAATACGGTTTCCCCGTGAAAATGGAGCAGACCCGGCCCCTCCTACCACCGGACGTCGGGCGTTCGGTGTGGTGGGACCGGGTCTGTGCCGGTGTCAGGCGTTCAGCCTAGTGATGGTGGTGTCCACCGGCGTGGGAGTCCTCCTCCTCGGCGGGCTTCTCCACGATCGACGCCTCGGTGGTGAGCACCATGCGGGCGACGGAGGTGGCGTTGACCACCGCGGAGTGGGTCACCTTCACGGGGTCGATGATGCCCGCGTCGATGAGGTTGCCGTATTCCAGGGTGGCGGCGTTGAAACCTTCCCCGTTCGGCAGTTCGGCGGTGCGGGACACGACGACGGAACCGTCGACGCCTGCGTTCTCGGCGATCCAGAACGCCGGCTTGACCAGTGCACGCGACAGGGCGAGGACACCGACCTTGGCGTCACCCTCGAACTCCCCGGCGTATGTCTTGAGCTCGTGGGCGATCTGCACGAGTGCGGAACCGCCACCGGCGATGACACCCTCCTGGGCGGCCGCACGGGCTGCGTTGATGGCGTCCTCGACACGGAGCTTGCGCTCACTGACCTCGGTCTCGGTCGCGGCACCGACCTTGATGACGGCGATGCCGCCGGACAGCTTGGCCAGACGTTCCTGGGCCTTCTCCCGGTCCCACGAGGAGTCCGTGGACTCGATCTCGCGGCGGATCTGGCCGCGACGGTTCTCGACCGCCTCCGCACTGCCCGCGCCGTCGACGATGACGGTGGAGTCCTTCGTGACGGTGATGCGACGTGCGGAGCCGAGTGCGTCGAGGTCGATCTCGGAGAGGTTGATGCCGACCTCCGGGTCGACGATCGTGGCGTCGGTGACGACGGCGAGATCATCCATGAACGCCTTGCGACGGTCACCGAAGTACGGGGACTTCACGGCGACGATCTTCAGCGTCTTGCGGATCGAGTTGACCACCAGCATCTGCAGCGGCTCGCCCTCGATGTCCTCGGCGACGATGAGGACCTGCTTGCCGGAGTCGACGATCTTCTCCAGCAGGGGGAGGAAGTCCGGCAGGGAGGAGATCTTGTTGCGCACCAGGAGGATCAGTGCGTCATCGAGGATCGCCTGCTGCGCGTCGATGTCGGTGATGAAGTACGGGGACAGGAACCCCTTCTCGAAGGAGATGCCCTCGGTGATGTCGAGGGTGGTGTCCATCGACTGGGACTCCTCGACGGTGACGACACCGTCCTTGCCGACCTTCTCCATCGCGCCGGCGACCATCTCGCCGACCTCCGGGTCACGCGAGCTCACGGTCGCGACGTTGGCGATGTCCGATGCGGAGGCGACCTCGTTGGCGCGTTCCAGCAGCAGTTCGACGGTGCGCTCGGCACCGGCGGCGATACCGCGGTTCAGCTCGATCGGGTTCGCGCCGGCCGCGACGTTGCGCAGGCCCTCGTTGATGAGTGCCTGGGCGAGCAGCGTGGCGGTGGTGGTGCCGTCACCGGCGATGTCGTTCGTCTTCACGGCGACGGACTTCACCAGCTGGACGCCGAGATTCTCGAAGGGCTCCTCGACGTCGATCTCACGGGCGATGGTCACACCGTCATTGGTCACGGTCGGGCCACCGAAGGGCTTGTCCAGCACGACGTTACGGCCGCGCGGGCCGAGGGTGACCTTGACCGCGTCGGCCAGGGTGTCCACACCGGCCTGGATACCCTTGCGGGCCTCCTCGTTGAATGCGATCAGTTTAGCCATGGAAAAACCCTCTTACTTGGTCACGACGGCGAGAATGTCACGGGCGGAGAGAATGAGGTACTCCTCGCCCGCGTACTTGATCTCGGTGCCGCCGTACTTGGAGAAGATGACGGTGTCACCCTCGTTGACGTCCAGCGGGATACGGTCACCCTTCTCGTCGAAGCGGCCCGGACCGACGGCCACGACGGTCGCCTCCTGCGGCTTCTCCTTGGCGGAGTCCGGGATGACCAGGCCGGAAGCGGTGGTGGTCTCAGCCTCGTTGATCTGGACGAGGATCTTGTCCTCCAGCGGCTTGATGTTGACGTTCGCCACGATGAATTCCTCCATGTGCTCGGGAAGTTGAATGTGATTGTGCCGGTTGAGCTTGCCCAGCACAGCCGTCGTCGCGGGTGAACAACTGTGTGTCAAACAACCTACTGGCACTCTACCCTCGCGAGTGCCAGCACTCAACCGCGCGGTGTGCCACCCCGAGGCCGGTCCCGGGCCTTCCCGGACCGACCCTCCACCACAGTCCCGGTCACGCACTCCCCGACCACGCGGACAGGCCCCGCAGGGCCCCGTCCAGCTCCGCCGCGACATCCCCGGAGTAGACCCGCACCCGTCTCCGGTCCACACCGGTCCGACCGAGGGAATCGGTCACCGTCAGTGTCACCCGGTAGGTACCGGGCCTCCGCCACACGTGCTCCACGTACCCGTCCACCGCGGGATCAACGACGGTACCGTCGCCGAAATCCAGCCGCTGCCGGACCGGACCATCGACGAACACCCGGGACAGCATGCCCGTCGCCCCGGCGGGCTGATCCGTGAACCAGACGGCCGGAACGTCGAGGACGGCATTCGGTGCGAGCAGCTGAGCGTCGATCGCGGAGAGAACGGCGGCGACGACATCCCGTCCCCCGGCATGACCGGCGGAGCCCTGATCCGTACCCACCTCCGTGTCCGTCACCGTGATCCTGTTGAACACGGACCGCTCACCGGACTCCGGAGCGGGGAGGACATCACCCACGGACATTCCCCCGGGGTCCACCAGCGCCGCCGCGAGAGCTGCCGGATCACCCGTCGGCGGGAGCAGCCACCGGGCCTCCCCCTCACGCAGCACCGCCACACCGACCCGTGAGACGGGGTTGACGCCGGTGACGGCACCCATGATCCGGGAGGCGTCCCGTGCCAGCGCCCCGGTCACCCCGGGGTCCGTGGTGTCGAGCACCAGGATCTCATCGACCGGGCGTGTCACCGGCACCCGCCCGCCCCGGTCAATCCGGCCCCTCGCCGCTGACGTCCAGCCGGACAACGCCTCAGCCACCTCCCGGTCCCGGTTCCGCTCACCGGGAATACCGGTGAAGTAGCTGGTGTGGATGTCCACCGAGGTTCCACCCGGGTCACAGAACACGTCGTTCCGGTAGCAGTAGTCGATGCCCGTCTGTCCCGGAGCATTCAACGCCGGTGCGACTCCCCAGGGCCACTCCGGCAGAAAGGCCCGACCGGGTACCGGGGGCGCACTCCCCGTGTTACGCGGGACGCTCCCGTCCCTCAGCGGATTACCCAGGTACAACACACCCGGCAGGTAAGCACCGGCTGCGAGTGCCCACTCGGCCCCGTTGAGCGCCATCGCCCCCTGTGAATAGCCGACGGGGATCACCACCGGCTGGCACCCGGCCGCCTGCATGTCGGCCACCCGGCGCACGGCGGACCGTCGTCCCCGCTCAATGGATCCCATGATCTCGTCGAGACGCCACGCCTCGACGGCCGGATACTCCTCCGGATCCAGCGCACGAACGGTGAATCCGTGGAGATCTGCCCGCTCAAGCAACCGGGCGATCCCCTCCCCCTCCCATCCCGTCGACGGGCCGGCGGCCCCGGGGTAGTTCCGGGGCCCACTGAACTCCGACCCGGAGCCCCTCGCCGTCAGCACCATCGCTTCCGGACAGTACGGAACCACGGGCTCCGTCGCGGAACGGATCGCG
Source organism: Corynebacterium pygosceleis (assembly GCF_016595275.2). Classification (GTDB taxonomy): domain Bacteria; phylum Actinomycetota; class Actinomycetes; order Mycobacteriales; family Mycobacteriaceae; genus Corynebacterium; species Corynebacterium pygosceleis. The sequence goes on from NZ_JAENIQ020000001.1 coordinate 252,091, forward strand.
CCCTGTGCCGCGACGACACCCGCGGAGCCGGCCAGCACCCCGGCCAGCCCGAGCACGAATACGGTACGGATGATTCTGCTGCGGACCACTGGAACTCCTGACGACTGTCTGTTGGTTGTCCGCGCAATCCTAACCGTCAGGGCACCGGGCGCACAGCACCCATGCTGAAAACTAGGAAACGTCGGCGTCGTTCTCCCGGCGGGCGATAGCGAGGACCGACCCCCGCCACAGGGCGTACTCGTCGGGCTCATCGTCCCGGTAGTTGCGCACCGCCTGAATACCGCGGTCGACCTTGGCGATGTCCTTCTCCGTGACGTCCGCGCCGTCCGCACCGATGAAGATCACCGGTCCACAGATCGCCGACGTCGGGTCGGTGAGGAAGTGCGCGTTGCCCGTCGCGGCCTTGTTCCGGGCCATCGACGCCACCGGGTTCGGCTCTGCGCCACTCGCCTTCGCACCCGCCGAGTACAGCGCCGCCAGGGTCTCACCGTCGTCCTGGAAGGCGACGTAGACGCGGTCGTTCTCCAGGTCGCCGAGGAAGCGGGCCGCCTCGTCGATCTCGAAGGTGAGGGTGCGGCTGGTCAGATCGGGGTAGACCAGGTAACCGATGCTCATGCGGGGGATACTCCAGGGATTTCGTCGGGACGGGCAAAGTTCAACGAGGCAACGGTATCCCGCCCCACACCACCCGGACACCGATGTCAGGGCTTCTTCCCCGACAATTCACCGACCCGTACCCGACTGTTTCCCGGGGTTACACCTGGGGGATCTCGACGTCGAGCCCGGGGTCCGTCCCGGCCGCCAGGTCACTCGGCCCGGCACCTGCCGCGATCCGGTGGGCGGCGAGTGCGGCGATCATCACGCCGTTGTCCGTGCAGAGTCTGAGTTCCGGGACCCGCAGCTCGACACCGGCGGCACGGCAGCGTTCCTCCGCCAGTTCCCGCAGCCGGGAGTTCGCGGCCACTCCCCCACCGAGGAGCAGCACCTTCGCCCCGACGTCCCCGCACGCGCGGACCGCCTTCCGGGTGAGGACGTCGACCACGGCCTCCTGGAAGGACGCGCACACGTCCGGCACGTCGATGACCCGCCCCTCGCGCTCGGCGGCCTCGACGTGGCGGGCCACCGCCGTCTTCAACCCGGAGAAGGAGAAGTCGTGGCGGGAATCATCGCGGCGCATCATGCCGCGCGGGAAGTCCACCGCCCTCGGGTTCCCCCGCCCCGCCAGGCGGTCGATGACCGGGCCGCCCGGATATCCGAGCCGGAGCAGACGCGCGACCTTGTCGTAGGCCTCGCCCGCGGCGTCGTCCAGGGTGGACCCCAGCTCCCGCGTCGGCAGCCCGACGCCGTCGACCTCGAGCAGCTGCGTGTGACCGCCGGAGACCAGCAGCGCCACCGAGTGCGGCAGGTCCCGGCCGTCGAGCGTCGCCACCGCGACATGCCCGCCGAGGTGGTTCACCGCGTAGAACGGCACCCCCCACGCCGCCGCGAAGGCCTTCGCCGCGCTCGCGCCCACGAGCAGCGCACCGGCGAGGCCGGGACCGATGGTGCACGCCACGGCATCCGGGCGGTCGACGCCCGCCTGCCGGAGTGCCTCCCGGGTGACCGGGCCGATCGACTCCAGGTGCGCACGCGACGCGATCTCGGGCACGACGCCGCCGAAACGGGCGTGCTGATCCATCGACGAGGCGACGACGTCCGCGAGGATCTCCAGTTCGGGTGTCACCCCGGGACCGTGGGTGACGCGCACGATGCCGACGCCCGTCTCGTCGCAGGAACTCTCGACGCCCATGACGATGGTGCGGCGGATCGTGTCGTCACCGTTCTGTGCCGGTTCCGGGATGGTCGACGTGTTCACAGGTCGTGTCCTCACAGGTTGTCCTCGGTGTCCGTCCGCGCTGATGCGGGATCGCGACGCATGGTGTACGCGTCCGCACCCGACGGCTGATAGTAGTTGCGGCGCACGCCCAGGCGGACGAAACCGTACCGCTCGTACAGGGTGATGGCCGGTTCATTGTCGCACCGCACCTCCAGGAACACCGGGCCGGAGCGTTCATCGGCGGCGGCGAGCATGGCCTCCAGCAGCTGACGGCCGATACCGCGACGCTGGTGTGCGGGGTCCACACCGATGGTGTGCACCTCGAACTCGGGGTCATCAGGGGGCCCGGCCATGGCGAGGATCGCGTACCCCACGAGGCCGTCCGCCCCCTCGACCGTGGCACCCGCACCAGCGGACTGATCCGCGCCACCGGTCTCCACCGCCGCGAGGCAGAGACAGAAAGGGTTGGCCGTCTCCGACCGGAACGCCGCGGCACTCCACGGATCATCCCCGGGGAAGAGGATCCGCTCAAGATCGGCACACCGCTGCGCGTCGATAGGCGCGAGGCGCCGGATGACGACGGAACCCATCACAGTTCCACGTCCGGCACGGCCGGACTGATCGGTTTCGGTTTCGGCGGCACCGCGTCCGGGCGTCGCAGGTAGAGCGGGACGATGGGCTCCGGTTCCCGGGCCAGATCGGCCGCACGGACGAGCGACACCGGCGACGGCGAGAGGTCGAACGCAGGCACCTCGGCGAGTGTGTCGACGCGGAGCTTCTCCGCCAGACTGGCCGGGACGCTGAGCGAACCGACGACGCCGACGAGTTCAGCGACGTCGGCTGGCTTGTTCACCGCCGGCCCCCCTACCCGGACCGGTCCCGCACCGGTGTCGGTGCACTCGTAGCTGGCCCAGTAGACCTCCCGCCGGCGCGCATCGGTGGCGACGAGAAGCCGGGACTGCGCGGGCTCCTGTTCCGCAAGCTGGATCGCGATGGAATCCAGCGAGCACACACCGTGCACCGGGATACCGAGCGCCTCCCCGAAGGCGATCGCGGTCGCCATCCCCACCCGCAGGCCGGTGAACGGCCCCGGCCCGCACCCGACGACCACCGCGTCGAGATCCGCGGTCTTCACACCGGCCTCATCGAGACACTCCAGGATCGACGGCGTCAGACGCTCACCGTGCTGGCGGCAGTCCGGGAGGATGCGCTCGACGACGGAGCGGACGGTCGGGGTGTTGGTTTCGTCGACCGACCCACCGGAGGCGGCGACGATACCGGTGACGATGGTCGGCGTGGACGTGTCGATGACGAGGATGTGCACGGGGGACACTGTAGTGGATGCCCGGTGCCGGCCGGAGGTGCCGGGGAGGACGGTTAACCTCAGCATCAGCAGCACCGGATTATGCCGTGAAGAGAAGGACCACAACATGAGTACCGATGACACCCCCACCATCGACCAGTTTCGCCCAGTGGTTCTCAGGGTTCTCAACGACGGAATTGAGCGTTCAACGAAACAGATTCACGATGAGGTGGCTGACCGCATGCAGCTCAGCGAATCGATCCGTGCGGAACGCCTCAACTCTGGACAACACAGGTATATGAACCGGATCAACTGGGCACTGTCGGCTCTGACGCAGGGCGGCCTCATCGTTCGTCCCAAGAGGGGGCACTACACGATCTCAGATGATGGACGGACGGTCGACAAACGAAACCTGGCCGCATACTCCGAATCAGATATGTTCGAGTGGCCAAAGTGGGCGGCTTACCAGGAGGAGGTCGCTGAGCGAAAGCGCAGCTACAGATCCAAAATCAAGGGTCAAGAAGCACCCGAGAGTGACAATCTCGTGGAGACGATCGAGGCAGGTGTCGAAGAGTTCAACGCGAAGGTTGAGACCGATCTTCGCAGAGCCCTGCAGGAATCATCACCCGAGTTCTTCGAGAGAGCGGTCGTCGACCTGTTGTGGGCCATGGGGTACGGCGGAGCGCACGGAGAAAAACAGCATGTCGGACGCTCCGGTGACGGGGGAATTGACGGAATCATCCGCCAGGATGCGCTCGGTTTGAGCAGTGTCTACATCCAGGCGAAACGATATGCCGATGACAACGTCATCCAACGCCCAGCCATACAGCAATTCTACGGGGCGCTCGCGGAGAAAGGTACGGAACGTGGCGTGTTCATCACCACGTCACGGTTCACATCAGGTGCGCAGCGGTTGGCAGACGACAATTTCCACGGGAAGATCATTCTCATCGACGGTTTTCGCTTGACATCACTGATGCTTCACTACGGGGTGGCCGTGCAGAGGGCGAAGCAGTTGACGCTGTACGAGGTCGATGCGGACTTCTTCGATGAAGGACTCGTCTGAGTATGCGCCGATACCTGGCCTGCCTCCGCACGGAATACTCAGGACCCCGCGAGTTCCACGCTGTCGAGGTCGATCTCCTCACCGGGGTCCGACCAGCCGTCTGAACTGCTCCAGATGATGGAGAAGGGCACGGGATTGCCCGGTTGCGTGAACCACGTGAGGATCGGCCCCTCCGCTCCGAAGACGTACTCGGACGGGAGCTCATCAATGTTCGGGGGAGCTCCGGTGCATATTGTTGTCTCCGCTATGACGCGTGCCCCGTCCTCGTTCAGTGCGGCCGCGAAGCGCTGCAACACGGTCGTTTCTTCCCATTCCTCGACACGGGCACCACCGGCTTCCGTCGCGTAGGTGAAGTCCAGCGCCGGAACGACGACCCGGTCGAACATCTTCCCTCTGCCGCAGGAAAACTCGGACATCAGGTGATCGACATGATGCAGCAGACCGAAGGCGTCGATGTTCTCCGCTTCACCGGGGCATTCCGCGAACCAGACGTTCACCGGGGCACCCGAGGGCAGCCGCATGGACACGCTGACCACCGGGGTCCCGTCGACCTCGACGACGCTGTGGTCCCCGATGTCCACGCCGTAGCGCTCCGCATCCCGGTAGTCGGTGAAATCCCAGGGGTCAGCGGGTTCAGACAGATCCCATGTCAGTCTCCCCGTGTCGATGGTCGCGGTCACCGACACCGGGAAACCCTCCGGAGGGCTGAAGGTGATCACCGCGAGCGCCGCGAGATCAGCGGGAATTCCACGGCTCAGTTCCGCCGGAAGGTGGACGTGCAGACCTATTTCAGAGAGTCCACGGGCGGCGGTACACAGGGTCACCGGATCGAATGCGGCCACTCCCCCGATGACAGGAATCTGGAATGAAGGGGTCGGCAGATCGTGCACAACACTCACGGTTGCTCCTCAGTGTGTCATCCGGGCGCCCGGACAGGGGGTTCGCGTCATTCTCCCACGAATCTACGCCCGCCTTCAGGCGTGCTCCCCCGTCACGTTCACGGGGCAAGGCCTATTTCCGCAACCGCCAACTGAGGATCCGCGCCTCCGACTCCGGGTCCTCCCGCACCGCGGTCTCCCGGTCGAAGGTGACCTCGAGCCAGGTGTCGGCGAGTTGTTCCACCAGTCCCCCGCCCCATTCGGCGACGATGACGGCGTCGTCGAGTTCGGTGTCCAGATCGAGGGAGTCGAGAGCCCCGAGGGCATCGACCTCGGCGTCGGGGTCCTCCCCGAACAACCGGTAGGCGTCGACGTGGATGAGGTCGGGACCTCCGGTGAGGGAGCGGTGCACGCGGGCGATGACGAACGTCGGGGACGTGACCCGGCCCTTCACCCTCATCCCCTCCGCCAGGCCCTGGGTGAAGGTGGTCTTGCCCGCGCCGAGCGGACCGTCGAGAATCACCACGTCCCCCGCTTCGAGTGCTGCGCCGAGTTCCGCCGCGAAAGCGCGGGTGTCGGCGGCGGTCTCCAGCCGCGTGGTTCCGGAGGTCGGGAACGTGGACTTCATCGGTGTTCTCCCACTGTGTGCTGCCTGACGGACACGGTCACTGCCCCACGTACCCACGGACCACGCGCCCGTGCGGGCGGCAGATGATCTCGTAGGGGATGGTCTCCAGCGCGTCGGCGACCTCGTAGGTCGTCATCTCGCCCGAGGTACCGGGCCCGAAGATCAACGCCTCATCACCCGGGTTCACCCCACACGGATTCGAACCGAGATCGATGACTATCTGGTCCATGCACACGACGCCGACCTGCGGGTAGCGGTGGCCGTCGATGGTGACCTCGATCTTCCCGGCGAGCGCACGGGCCAGACCGTCGGCGTAGCCCATGGACACGACGGCGAGCGTGCCCTCGTGCCCGGCGCGCCAGGTGTGCCCGTAGGAGACGCCTTCGCCTGCGGCGACGGGTTTGACGACGGTGACGGTCGCGGCGAGTGTCATAGCGGGCCGGAGATCACCGTCCCCGCCGGCGACGGGGTCGAGTCCGTAGAGGGCGAGCCCGGGCCGGACCATGTCGAATCCGAGGTCACCTCCGGTGAGCACGGCGGGTGAGTTCGACAGGTGGTTGACGGTCGGGTTGAGCCCGGCGTCCCTCGCGGCCCGGATGGCGTCGTGGAGTCTGGTGGCCTGGGCGGAGTTCTCCGGGTTGGCGGGTTCGTCGGCGCACGCCAGGTGGGAGAACACCCCGGTGACCTCGACGGCGTCGGAGGCGTCGGCCAGCATGCCGAACACCGCACCCCAGTCGCAGGCGGGCACCCCGGAGCGGTGGAGTCCGGTGTCGGCTTTGACGGTGACCCGCGCGGTGGTCCCGAGGGATCTGGCGGCGTCGATGACGGCGTGCGCGTGTTCCGGGGAGCTCACCCCGAGGTCGATGTTGTCGCGGATCGCGGCGGCGATGTCCTGCCCGGGTGTCCATATCCAGGACAGCACCGGGGCGGTGATCCCGCCGGCCCGTAGTGCGTGGGCCTCCGCGAGGGTCGCGACCCCGAACTGGTCGGCGCCGTTGTCGGCCATGACCGCGGCGACACGCGGGGCGCCGTGGTTGTAGCCGTCCGCCTTGACGACGGCCATCAGCTGCGAGTCACCGGCACGTCGCTTGATCAGCCGGGTGTTGTGCGCGATGGCGGCCAGATCGATGCGTGCGGTGAGCAGTTCCATGGTGGTCCATTGTGCCACGCGGGCGGTCGGGGTTCCCGTTGGCGTCTCCCCGCTCGTCGACGCCCGCCCGTCCCCACCGTCGCCTGTCACCGGTCGGGGTTCACGGCCTTGCGGACGACACCCCGGACGGCCTCGGCGATGTCACCTGATGGGACGGGTCCACCGCAGGCCAGGGCCGCCTCCGCGTGTATCTTCGCCGCGAGCGCCACCATCCCGGGATCGGGGCGGTGGGCGATGGCGGCACCGGTGATCCCGGTGAGGACGTCCCCGGAGCCGGGCGTGGCGGCCCAGGAGCAGCCGGCGTCGACGAGGAGACACTCGTCGGTGGTGGCGATGACGGTGACCCGCCCCTTGAGCAGGACGCAGCAGTTCAGTTTCTCCGCCAGCGCTCGGGTGGCGGCGATCCGGTCGGGTCCCGGGGTGGTACCGGCGAGGCGCCCGAACTCGCGGTCGTGCGGGGTGAGCACGGTGAATGCGCCCCGGTGTCCGCGGTCGGTGACGGCGTCGGCGAGGTCCGTGCGGGAGGAGACGAGGGTGAGCGCGTCGGCGTCGAGAAGCACCGGCAGGTCGGTGGCGAGGAGATCCGCGAGGATACCGGCCTCGTCATCCCCTGTCCCGGTTCCGGGACCGACGGCCCACGCCTGGACCCGACCCGCCTCACCGGTCGTGGCGGTACCGATGACCTCGGGGTGGGCGGTGGTCACCGCGCCGTGGCAGCTCCCGGCGAAGCGGACCATCGGGGAGGTGGCGCGCAGGGCCCCGGCGGTGGCTAGCACCGCCGCCCCTGGATATCTACCGGATCCCGCGTGGATGCCCACCACTCCCCCGGTGTACTTGTCCGAGGTGCGACCGGGCCTCGGCCAGGCGGCCAGGTCCCCACGTTCGACGAGTCGGGCGTACGGGATGTGGTTCTCCAGTTCCCGGTCGATCCCGAGGCCGTGGCACGTGACGGTTCCGCAGTGTTCCGCGCCGAACACGTGCACGGGTTTCAGCGCACCGAAGGTGACGGTGTGGGTGGCGGGGAGATGGTCGTCGTGGGCGTGCCCGGTCATCGGGTCGACACCGCTGGGGATGTCGACGGCGACGACGGCCGGACAGGTGCCCGTGTCTCCGGTGTCGCAGCCGCGGATCATCCGGGCCGCGTCCGCACCGTGGCCCCGCAGACCACCGGATGCCCCGATTCCGACGATGCCGTCAATGATGAGGTCGGCATCCCGGACGTCTCCGACAGGTTGTTCCCCGGGTTCACGCCAGCGGGCGCGGGGTCCGAGAAATGCGGACGCCTCCCCGTGCAGTGTCGAGCCGACGGGCCACACGGTGACACCCGCACCGCGACGGGCGAGCTCGGCTGCGGCGAACAGCGCGTCGCCGCCGTTTCCCCCGGAGCCGGCGAGGACCAGAACCTTCGCGCCTGCGGGGCCCGGGTTCCGACGTCCGCGCAGGATTCGGTCGCAGTCCACCGCCAGAGCGTGCGCGGCACGGCGCATGAGACCCCCACCGAGTTTCGTCAGGAGAGGTTTCTCGGCGGCGCGGACGGTGTCCGGGGTGTGGACGGGGATCATGGTTTCATCTCCTGGAAGGTGGCGGCGATGAAAACCATGGTAGGACTGTCTACCCCACCTGGCGCACCCGAGCCCGTCGCCGCTTCCGTGTGACGCGCGCCCCGGTGACGGCGAGTGCGCAGGCTGCGGCGACACCGGCTCCGGCGACGAACAGGATCGTCTCACTCCCGCCGGAGGTGCCGCCGGTAAACAAGGGCAGGGGGTGTTCGCCCGCCTGTCCACCGATGAACGCCCCCGATGCGATGCCGATGTTGAAGGCCCCGGAGTTGAGGCCGGATCCGGCCTCGGCGTTGTCTCCGGCGGCGCGGAGCACCCACGCCTGGGAGACCACGGAGATCGCGCCACCGAACAGCCCCCAGGCGAGCATGACCAGGCCGGCGGACAGCGGCGAACCGACGAACAGGGCGAACGCGAGTAGTGCGGCGACGACTCCGGCGGGGATGATCACGACGGTGGCGTCGAGGGAACGTTTCATCAGCGGACCCGCGAGGAAGTTGCCGGTGAGCCCGGCGATACCGAAGATGAATAGTTGGGTGCTGATCCCGGTGACGGGTACCCCGCCGAGGTCCTGCAGGAGCGGTGAGGCGTAGGTGTAGGCGGTGAAGTGCGCGGTGACGAGGATGAGCGTGTAGGCCACACCGAACTGGACCCCACGCAGGCGGGCGGTCGCCGCGATGTCGCCCAGGCTGACCGCCGTGGTGGTCGTGGCCGCGGGGACGAGCAGGATCAGGCCGACCGCCACGAGGAGGGCGGCTCCCGCCACGACGATAAACGCCTCCTCCCAGGAGGTCCGCTCCCCCAGCCAGGTCGCCAGCGGCACCCCGAGGACGATGGCGGCCGCCGCTCCGGAGAAAGCGACCGTGAGGGCCTTCGGGGCGTCCTCCTCCGCCGCGACGCGGACGACCGTCGCTCCGAGGAGCGCCCAGAACATGCCGAGCGCGACTCCGACGAGGATGCGGGAGGCCAGGAAGAATCCGGCGGTGGGTGAGAGTGCCGAGAGCACGCCCGAGACGGCGTTCGCGGCCAGGGCACCGGCGAGGATGAACCTCCTGTCGGTGCGTCCGACGAGCTTCGGGGCGAAGATCGCGACGACGCCCGCGAGGATTCCGGGGATGGTGACGCCGAGGCCGATCGTGCCGTGGGAGGTGTCGAGGTCGTCGGCGACGAGGGTCAGGACACCGATGGGCAGTTCCTCCATCGTGGTCATGACGAAGATTCCCAGGCCCAGCATGACGATGCCCGCCCAGGGGGTGCGGTCGGCGGTGTCGGACAACGTTGTCGATTCCTTTCCTCGGTGTTTTCCTCGGTTGCGGTGCCGCGCGCGAGTGCGCCCCGCGACCACGAGGTGGGCGCGGGGCGCGTCGTGACGCCGGTGTGTGGGACCGTGGCGTCAACCGGTGACGAAGGGGGAGACTACTCCACCGTCACGGACTTGGCGAGGTTCCGGGGCTTGTCGATGTCATCGTTGCCGCAGTGGCGGGCGATGTCGGCTGCGAGGAACTGGAGTGGCACGGTCGCGAGGAGCGGCTGCATGATCGACGAGGACTCGGGGATGCGGATCAGCCAGTTCGCGAACGGTTCGACGGAGGTGTCCCCCTCTTCGGCGATGACGATGGTCTTCGCTCCGCGGGCGCGGATCTCCTGGATGTTGGACACGATCTTGGAGTGCAGGACCTTCACTCCGTTCGGGCTGGGCACGACGACGACCACTGGCAGGTCCTCCTCGATGAGCGCGATCGGGCCGTGCTTGAGTTCACCGGCGGGGAACCCTTCCGCGTGGATGTACGCCAGCTCCTTGAGCTTCAGCGCCCCCTCGAGGGCGATGGGGAATCCGACGCCGCGGCCGAGGAACAGCATGGTGCGGATCGCGCCGAGGGTGTCGGCGATCTGGGCGACGTCATCGGCGCAGTCGAGCAGCTTCTCGATCTTCGCGGGGATGGCCTCGAGGTCCTCCCAGATGTCGGCGATCTCGTCGGGGTACTTCGTGCCGCGCGCCTGCGCGAGCGCGAGGCCCACGATGTAGTTCGCGGCGACCTGCGCGAGGAACGCCTTGGTGGAGGCGACACCGATCTCGGGGCCGGCGTGGGTGTAGAGCACGGCGTCGGATTCGCGGGGGATCTGCGCACCGTTGGTGTTGCAGACGGCGAGGACCTTCGCGCCCTGCGCCTTGGCGTGGCGCACCGCCTCGAGGGTGTCGGCGGTCTCCCCGGACTGGGAGACGGCGATGACGAGCGTCCGCTTGTCCAGGATCGGGTCGCGGTAGCGGAACTCGCTGGCGACCTCGATCTCGACGGGGATGCGGACCCAGTGCTCGATGGCGTACTTGGCGAGCAGACCGGAGTGGTAGGCCGAACCGCAGGCGACGACGTACACCTTGTCCAGGTTGCGGAGGTCGTCGTCGGTGAGTCCGTCCTCGTCGAGGCGGATACGCCCGTCGACGAAGTGTCCGGCGAGGGTGTCGCGTACGGCGGCGGGCTGCTCGTGGATCTCCTTGATCATGAAGGAGTCGTAGCCGCCCTTCTCCGCTGCGGCGAGATCCCAGTCGATGGTGAACGGGCGGCCCTCTGCGGGGGTGCCGTCGAAGTTGAGCAGTTCGTAACCGTCGGCGTTGATGACGACGACGGTGTCCTGGCCGAGTTCCACCGCCTCGCGGGTGAATTCGATGAAGGCGGCGACGTCTGAGCCGAGGAAGGTCTCGCCCTCGCCGACGCCGACGATCAGTGGCGTGGAGCGGCGTGCGGCGATGATCTCGCCGGGGTGATCGGCGTGGGTGAACAGCAGCGTGAACGCGCCCTCGAGGCGGTTGAGCACGGACAGGGCGCTCGCGCGGAAATCACCGGCGGTCTCACCGTCGTTGTAGGCGCGGGCGAGCAGGTGCGCGGCGACCTCGGAGTCGGTGACCGACTTCATCTCGACGCCGTCGCGTTCGAGCTGCTCGCGGAGCGGCGCGAAGTTCTCGATGATGCCGTTGTGGACGATCGCGACCTTCCCGTCGAAGGAGACGTGCGGGTGTGCGTTCTCGTCGGTGGGACGGCCGTGGGTGGCCCATCTGGTGTGCCCGATGGCGGTGTGCCCGACCAGGTGGTCGCGCCCGGTCTCGGAGATCTTGTCCACCAGGTTCGCGAGCTGTCCGGCCCGCTTGACGGACTGGATTCCACCGTCGTCACCGACGATCGCGATGCCCGAGGAATCGTATCCGCGGTACTCCATCCGACGCAGCGCTTCCAGGGCGATGTCGAGGCCCTGCTGTTTACCTACATATCCAACGATTCCACACATACCGACCACAGTAGTGGAAGCCGGGGATCCGCCCGCTCACCCACGCTCAACGGGACGCAGACCCGTCGGGGACGGCGGACGTCGTTCCCCGGGGACCGGGCCGCAGGGGTCCGACGGTGTCCGTCCGGGATCTTTCCGTGTCCGTGGTGAGTGTGGTGATGCACGACCGTGAACTATCCTGGGGGCGTGGCTCAGAAACTGAAGAAGCAAATGTCCAAGCTGTCCCGGCGCGGCCCACACCGGGTGATGGTCGGCGACCTCGATGTCGCCGGGATCCCCGGCAAGCTGTACACCCCTGCGGAGGGTGACGGCATCCCCGGGATCGTGTTCGGGCATGACTGGATGACGGGGGTGGACAGGTACCACCGCACCCTCAGGCACCTCGCGAGTTGGGGTATCGCTGTGGCTGCACCGGGGACGGAGAAGGGGGTCCTCCCGGACCACCGGGGGTTCGTCGCGGACATGGAGACCTGTCTTCAGATTCTCGCGGGTGTGAAGCTTGGCGCCGGGAAGGTGACGGTGTCGCCCGGCAGGCTCGGTGTCGCCGGGCACGGGATGGGGGCGGGTTGCGCGATCCTCGCCGCCGTCGATCGTTCCGCCGTCCGCGCCGTGGGTGCGCTCTACCCGGCTGTGACGAGTCCTTCATGTGCTGAGGCGGCGAAGGAGATGACCGTTCCCGGGCTCGTCGTCGGTTCCGGGCGTCCCTTCCTCATCGACGCCGGTAGCCCGGCGAAGGTCGCGGCGAACTGGGGGTGTGATGACGTGGTGTACCGCGTCGTGGACAAGGGCACCCAGTTCAGTTTTCCGGAGCGGATCGGCACGAATCTCGCCATCGGCGTGGGTCTGCCGAAGTTCTCCGCGCAGGAGGCGGCCCGGGCTCTGCTCACCGGATTCCTGCTCCACCGCCTGGGCGGGGAAAAGGACTTCGCGGCCTTTTCCGATCCGGAGGCGGACCCGGGTAAGGGCGTGACCGCCTACACCGGGGAGGAACTCGCCGACGAGGCCGATTCACTCGTGTCCTGACGACGGCCGGAGCGGTTCAGTTCCATCCCTGGCGCAGGACGCCCCGGGCGGATGTCCGGGGACGACGTTCAGCGGGAACAGCCACATCCCGTCTGATCTGGGCGCCTGGGGGGACGGCCTTCCCTTCGTCCCGGCTCGTGTCGGGGTGCACTGCGGCTGATCGCCACCCACGTGTCTGATTCCCCGCTTTTCCCGCGGCTTCACTCGCCGACCTGTGCGCACGTTCGAGGGCTTTCTCGAAGTCCGCGAGACGTCGCATCGAACGTTGCTCGAAGCCCGCGATGAACCGGTCGAATTCGTCGGTCACCAGCGGCCCGCCTTCCGTGTCGTGCCGACGGGGTCACCGGTGTCCTGTACCGGGGCGGCGGGGCCGGGTTCCGGTGGGGGCCCGGTTTCCGGGGCCGGTCGAGGCTCCACCCGGTCGGGTTCGGGCACGGGGGCCGGTGCGGGGCCTTCGGGTGCGGTCTCCGGTGATTCGACCGGCTCAGTGTGTCCGCTCCCGGTTCCGTCAGTGATGTCGGGGGCCGGTGGCGGTGTCTCCTGCGGGACGGTGTCTCCGGTGGTGTCGGTGAGAGGTTCCGGAGAGCCGTCCGCGAGATCGGCGATCATGTCGGCGCCGAGAAGGGCGACCCCGACACCGAGAGCACCGAGGATTCCGGTGCACGAGAGCGCGTCGACGCCCGCCGCCACCGGTGCTTCGCCACCGGCTCCCGGAGTCGTCACCTCCGGGTCCGGTTCGATCTGCGGGGGCGGATGGGAGAGCGCGGGGTTGAACAGGATCTCCGCCGCCGGGGAGAGCTGTGGCGGGGTGACGCCCGCGATGGCCGACTGTATCGCCATGAGGTGATTGAGCCCCTCACACATCGTCTCGTCACGGTCCACGCACAGTCCCCAGATCTCGTGGGCGCATTCATCGACGAGTGTGGCCGCCGTCCCGACGAGATCCCGGAATGTGTCCCAGTCACCGTCGGTGTGTGCACGGTAGATCATGAGCGTCTGTGCCCTGATCACGGACAACGTCGCCCGGACGGTCACCCCGGCTGCTTCCCCGGACATCCTGCACAGGGTCGCGTTCGCGGACATCGCACGCGCGGCCCCCTCGACCGCCTTCCCCTGTTCGGCGCAGTAGGTCAGGTAGTCCTCCACGACGCCGGTGAGCTGCTCCGCGATGAGTTGTGCGGGCCCGTCCTCCCCCAGTCGACCGACGACGTCCCTGAGGTTCTCCCCCACGTCCTGCTGGTCAGCCGGACCGGGGACCGCGACCGCCCTGTCGAGGACGGCGCCCGGGTTGAATCCCGTCACGGTCCCCACGGTGTCGGCGAGCTCCTCCGGTGTCACCTGCGGGCCCGCCCATGCCGCACGGGCGGCCTTCTCCAGCTCCGTGACGACGGCCCGGTAGTCCTCGACCGCGTTGTACAGCATGCGGACACCGGCGTCCGCGTCACCCGTGCGTGTCTCGGTCGTGTCCTTCACCGGAGGATTCCCCTCAGTTCATCACCGAACGTGCGGTCACCGGAGACGAACTCATCGACCTGGACCAGGGCTGCGGACACCGTGGCCCGGATTGCCTCCAGCCGGTGCGCGGTGGCTGCGTGCAGGTCGAGAAACTGCCGGTCCAGTTCCACCGCGAAGTCGCGGAACCCGGTACCGAGGTGCTCGCCGACAGGTTCCGGGACCATGGCCGCGTGCCGTGCCTGCCGCTGCTCGACGTCGTCCAGGAGCCTCTTCAGGGCCTCGACGACACCGGGATCGAGACGGAGGACGGATGCCGAATCATCCGCCGCCGGAGAGCCGGGTGTGTGACCGTTGTCCACGTCTGAACCTCATTCATCTGTGCCGGGTACCCGCGCGCCCCTCGTCCGTGATCCTCACCGGATCGGAACGGCGCGGGAATGCAGCTGGATCCCATCATTCTTGGTCTTTAGACCGTCACGGCCGGTGAAAAGGTTCCACCCTTTTTCAGCACCTGCGCACCGCAGAACGGACACCCGACTGAGGAAGTTCCTCTACCTGCGTCGACACCGGGGCGGCAGGATGCCGCGGGGGTGGTCGCAGGGGTGGAACGGCGGCGGCGGGATCTCCGGATCAGACCTCCGCGACGACCGCCGCCAGGCGACCCGCCACCCGCCGGGCGGTTTCCGCGTCCGCCGCCTCGACCATGACACGGTACAGCTCCTCGGTTCCGGAGGGGCGCAGGAGCACCCGGCCGGTCTCACCGAGTTCCGCCTCCGCCGTCGCCGTCGCCTCCGCGACCCGGGCGCTGGATGAGATCGCCGTCTTGTCCGACACCGGGACGTTGATGAGGACCTGGGGCAGCACGGTCATCGCCGCGGCGAGTTCCTTCAGTGTCTTGCCCGTCTCAGCCATCCTGGCCATGAGCGCCAGGCCGGTGAGGGTACCGTCTCCGGTGGTTCCGTGGTCCGGGAGCACGATGTGCCCGGACTGTTCACCCCCGAGGGAGAAACCCCCGGCGTTGAGGTCAGCGAGGACGTAACGGTCCCCCACCTTCGTGGTGCGCAGCGCGATACCCGCCTCCTCCATGGCGAGTTTGAGTCCGAGATTGCTCATCACCGTGGCGACGAGCGTGTTCTTGCGCAGTTCACCGTTCTCCTTCATGGCGATCGCGAGGATCGCCATGATCTGGTCACCGTCGACGACGGTGCCCTCCGCGTCGACCGCGAGACACCGGTCGGCGTCACCGTCGTGGGCGAGCCCGATGTCCGCGCCGTGCTCGATGACGGCCTGCTGCACCTGGTCGATGTGGGTGGATCCGCAGCCGTCGTTGATGTTGTAGGAATTGGGTTTGTCGTGGATGGCGATGACCTCGGCGCCGGCGGCGCCGTACGCGAGCGGCGTCACCTCATGGGCCGCGCCGTTGGCGCAGTCGACGACGACCCTGATACCGGAGAGATCCTTCGCCACGGCCTGTGACAGGTGCTGGAGGTAGCGTTCCTGCGCGTCGTGGGCCTCCTCCAGGACCCTCCCGATACCGTGCCCGGTCGGTCCCCCCTCCGGGAGACGCGCCATCGCCGCCTCGATCTCGTCCTCCACCTCGTCGGCGAGCTTGTGCCCACCGGAGGCGAAGAATTTGATGCCGTTGTCCGGCATCGGGTTGTGGGAGGCCGAGATCATGACGCCCATGTCGGCACCGTAGTCGTCGGTGAGGAACGCCACCGCCGGCGTGGGTAGGACGCCGACCCGAAGAACATCGACGCCCTGGCTGGCCATACCGGCGGCGAGGGCGGCGGCGAGCATTTCACCCGAGACCCGGGGATCTCGTCCGATGATTGCCATCGGGCGGCGTTTGGAGGTGCGGTTTTCCTTGGTGAGAACATGGGCGGCAGCGACTCCCAGGCGGAGAGCCAGGGGCGCGGTCAACGCCTTGTTCGCCAGTCCACGTACGCCGTCAGTTCCGAAGAGTCGAGTCATGTGTCCATTATGCCGGTCGGGTGTACCCGGTGAGTGCGGTGGGGTGATCCACGGTGCGGTGCCCGCCGCATGTGCCCCTCCCCGGAAACGGCGGGAGCCGCCGCCCCCACGGGAAAGTGGGAACGACGGCTCGTACCGTCCCGCGCGAGGACGGGACGGGGATCCTGGAAAAGGATCAGCGCTTCGAGTACTGCGGAGCGCGACGGGCCTTGTGCAGACCGGCCTTCTTGCGCTCGACGGCACGGGCGTCACGGGTGAGGAAGCCTGCCTTCTTCAGCGCATCCCGGTCGGCCGGGTTGTAGCTGATGAGGGCACGGGCGATGGCCAGGCGGAAAGCACCGGCCTGGCCGGTGGGGCCGCCACCGCCGAGATTGGCGTGGATGTCGAACTGGCCTTCACGGTCGATCAGGACCAGCGGGGCCTTGATCAGCTGCTGGTGCAGCTTGTTCGGGAAGTAGTCCTCGAGGGAACGACCGTTGCAGAAGAACTCGCCGGAACCGGCGGTCATGCGGACACGCACGATGGCGCGCTTACGACGACCGACGGTCTGGATCGGGTGATCCAGCTCAGCGGGGGCAACCGGAGCGTCCAGCTCGGAGTCGGTCGCCTCAGGTGCGATCGCGTCACCGATGGTGGTGGTGAACTCCTCGGTCGCGGCCTGGGCGGCGGCGATGTCGGAGGCCTCGGCGGCCTGGGGCTCGTTGGTGTTGTTCTCGGTCACTGGGCCACCTGCTTGATCTCGTAGGTCTCGGGCTTCTGGGCAGCGTACGGGTGCTCGGAGCCGGCGAAAACGCGCAGCTTCTTGACCGACGCACGGGTGAGCTTGGTGTGCGGCATCATGCCCTCGATCGCCTCGAAGACGACACGCTCGGGGTGCAGCTCCATGGAGCGACCCAGGGTCATGGTCTTCAGACCACCCGGGTAACCGGAGTGGCGGTAGCGGAACTCACGGTCCCGCTTGTTGGACGAGATGTGGACCTTGTCGGCGTTGATGACGATGACGTAGTCACCGCAGTCGACGTTCGGCGCGTAGAGCGGCTTGCCCTTGCCGCGCAGCAGGTCGGCGACGTGCGTGGCCAGACGGCCGAGCACCACGTCGGTGGCGTCGATGACATACCACTTACGGGTGATGTCACCGCTTCTCGGGTGGTAAGTAGACAAAATGACTCCTCTGAAGAGCGTTGTGTCGAAAACTGCCGGCCACGAATCAACGTGCGGATGATCAGGTACGGCGGCCGGTGGAGACCCGCACTGATCCGCTGTCTCCCGGCAACCCTCACGTCATCCGACCGGCATGACCGATTCGAATGGGTGACAGGGCGTCATCGGGAGACTCCACACACAGACATCTCAGCTTAGGTGACGGAGGTGAAAAAACCAATCCGGTGCCCCACGCCACGGCCCACACGCGAACGCGGGAAGTGGGCCGTCGACATCATGGCACCCGGAAAGCCGCGGACACACGGCACGGGGCACGCCCGTCCCCGCCGTCCCGGCCCCGGACCGGACGAACGTTCCACGGTTTCTTCCGTCAATGCGCTGGGGGACGCTGAATGACGGAGGGGTGGAACGGTTCAAACCGGTCATCGGCCGGGAGACGGGGACGGATGTGTCCACCGTGCGGGGGACACCCACCGGAACGTCGGCCGACGCCGTCCCCTCTGCGACAGCGGAGACGGTGTCGCAGATCAAGGGGTGGGGACCGGCACCGGCTGTGGTGGGCGCGTGCGCACGGGGGTAGAGGGTGTCGGGGATCCGGTGGTTGGTGTGTGGTTGCACAGGTGTCCCCCGGATCCGGAGGTCAGTGTTCCGGGGACAGTGACACGGTCTGTGAAGCACCACCTCCCACGCGGGTGTGGATCCGTTCAGGTGACATCGCCGTCAGCTCCAGCTCGCGGCCGCACGCCGGTTGATGTCACTCATCCGGTCGTTGCCTTCGCCGACGGTGCGGGCGATGGTGTCGAGGATGACGTTGAGTTCATTGGCCGCGTTGTCCCATTTCTGCTGGGCGGCCCGGTACTCGGCGGCCGAGTCACCTTCCCAGGTTTCGACCATGGGCCGGATCTGACGCTTGATTTCCTCCAGCTGCTGGCTGATACGGCCTGAGGTCGCACGAATGTCTCCGACGACGGAGGCGATCTCGCCGAACTGGTAACGAATGGTGGAGTCCATGCTGTTTTCCTTTTTGTGTGGTGGTTACGGGGGTCGACGACGTACTAGAGCTGGAGACCGGCCGCACCGGTCCTGCGGAGGGCCTCGGCGTTCTGCGCCTCGACGTTCTCGAAGGCCCCGGCGTTGCTCCGGAGATTCTCCGAGATGCTGCCCAGGGATTCCTGGAGTTTGACGGCGGCGGTGTTCCACCGCCCCATGAGCTCATCGAAGGACACCTGCGCGGCACCGTCCCACGATCCACGGACCTGCTCGACCACTGACCGGAGCCGGCCGAGTTCATTGCGGATGTCGTCGTTCGTGGCATCGACGTTGGAGGCCGCTTGCTTCATGACGGCTGCTTCGGTACGGAATATCTGACTCACTTCTGGCCTTTCTGGTTGTCTGACTGTTCCCGAGGGGTGGGGCATGCTCTCTTTTCACGGAGAACCGGACACGTCCTGGACGTCTGCCGCATGCCTCCCGGATTCCGGACTCCGGGGAAAAAGCGTTCCGCCGTCCGGTGTTCCGGTCACGCGGGATCGTTCTGCTCTTTCACTAAGGTGAGACCGATCGGGGTGACGGACGGTTCCGTCATTCCGGGAACTTTTCGGAAATCCCCTCTTTCCGCGGGGCAACACTGTTCACCGCCATACGGCAGACCGCCCGCTGTGCGACGGTCGGAGTGATGCGGGTGTGGCAGCCCACGCTCATCTGGTGATCGCCCTCGACCCAGGTCGTCCAGTCCACGAACGATCCGTCTCCCGGATCCTCCCTATAGGTGACCACTGCGTCCGCGTCCGGCCGCATCCCCGCCCGGTCCGTCCGGTGCAGTTCCGGATCCGTCTCGACCCGCATCGACACCTCCTCGAGAACCGCGGCGGCGGGAGCCCCGAAAGCGGGGTCCGCAGCCAGGTGTATGCGGAGGTCGGGGTCCGGGCCGGTGGCGGTGACGCCACCCCGCTCCCCGGGGGTGAGGATGTATCCGGCCGGAGTCGCGACACTGATGTTCCCGGAATCGAGGACGACGGTCCCCGGTCGTTGCACGGGTGATACCGCCGTCCCGGGGTCCGGCCCGGTGACCGGCGCCGGCGACGTGGGCGGCGGCGACGAACGGACGGTACCGGAACCGACGACGCTCCCCGCCTCTCCCCCGGGACCGGTCGCAGGCCCGAGGCTCCACCACGAGAACCCCACGACCCCGAGGACAACCCCCACGATCGCCACGTGGAAGAGCGTGGGGCGGAAGGAGGCGCGGGCGCGGTGGCGCCGACCCGACCGTGGCCTACGGATCGCGAACTCCCCACTGCCCCGCACCCCGTCCACCGACCCCGTCGTGTCATCGCCCACCACACCCCGGAGTGGATCGCAGTGAACCTCCGCACCGTCGGTCAGCAGTATGTCGGTGAGCAGATCCGCGGAATCGGTGTCGGACGCCAGGACGGTCACCGGGTGTCCCTCCCAACTCCCGCCGACGAGCTCCCTCGCCTGTTCGACGACGGCGTCGAGCCACAGGGGACTGTCATCGGGGATCAGATCATCACGGAAGACCGTCCGCTGTTCCCCGCTCGGGGTGGTCAGTTCGAAAACGGTGGCCGCCGCCAGAATGGTGATGCGCATCAGTGTGTCGCCTTTCGGTCGGGTGTGGCCCCGGGTCGGGCTATCTGGCAGATGCCGTGGACGCTGCCGTGCGTCATCCAGGTACCCCGGCCCGGGGGTTGCGGAACCGGACGGATCCCGAAGAGGGAACCCTCGTCGCGGTCGGCGTCGAGGAGGAGTACGGCGGGGGACTGGTCACGCAATTCCGAGATGAACGGGTCATACATCGCCCTGGAGGCACCACCCGCTTTCCGGGTCAGCACGACATGGAGTCCGATGTCACGGGAGTGCGGGATCAGCGGGCGCAGCGTCGTCAGCACACCGTCGGGCAGGAGATCATGGTCGTCGATGACCAGGAAAATGTCCGGGCCGGTCCACCACGACCTCTCCCGGAGCTGGCGCGGGGTGACATCGGTACCGGGTAGTCGCCCGGTGAGGGTGGTGAAGGTGTCGGCAACGGCGGAGGCGATGGACTCCCCCGTTGCGGCGTACACCGCCACCATGGATTCATCGAGCGTCCCCAGGTGCGCACGTCGGGGATCTAGCACGACCATCCGTGCCGAGTCGGGACCGAGTTCCGCGATCCCCGCGGCGACCGTCGCCACCAGTGTCGACTTTCCCGACCCCCGGGAACCGAGGCACAGCAGGTGCCCGTCCCCGACCGGATCCCACGGGACAGGTTCCAGACGGGGTCCACCCACCCCGAAGAGTATTCCGGTGGGGACCTCGGCGGAGTGGTCCCCGGAGCTGAGGTCGGAGAGCACGATGTCCCGGGGCAGCTCCCGCAGACGCGGTACCGGGGTGAACCCGGCGTCCCGGGTCAGACGGAGGACGTGCGCGAGGTCCTGTGCCCCGGAATTGGCGACGAGCATCGGCTCACCTTCTGCGGTGATGCCCCGTCCGGGGAGAGCCGGAAGGTTCTCCTGGGCACGCCTGTTGATCAGGGAATCCAGGGGCTCGGTGAGTTTCAGCTCCGTCCGGTGTCCGATCAGATCACGGATCGCCGGCCGGATGGAGGTCCACCGCTGCGTGGCGACGATGAGGTGCACCCGGCTCCCCGGCCCCTCCGCGGCGATCCGGGTGAAGCAGTCCCGCAGGTCCTCGGATGTCTCGATGACGGACTGCCATCCGTCCACCACGAGGAATGTGTGCCTGGCCCCCGGTTCATCGATCAACCCGATCACCTCATCGACGATCCTGCGGGTCTTCTCCGGCTCACCCCGCCCGGCGCAACCCGCGACGTGCGGCAGCGCCCCCAGATCACCGAGACTGCGGCCACCGTAGTCGAGAACGTAGAAACGGACGTCCGAGGAATCGTGACTCACGGAGAGTGCGAGCATGATGCTGCGCAGCGCCGTCGATTTACCCGTCTGCGGGCCGCCGCAGATAGCCATGTGTCCCCCGGCCCCGGTGAAGTCGACGGTGAGAGGGTCCTGACGTTGCAGGAACGGACGGTCGACAACACCGACCGCACACGTCAGGAATCCCTTCCCTCCCGCCCTCCGGATGATCCCCCCGACCTCGCCGCGGTGCACTTCACCCAGCCCCAGAGACATCGGCAACGGCGGCAGCCAGATACGGTGCGCCTTCAGTCCCCGACTCCCGGCGGCGGTGACGGCGGCGGACACCACGGCGTCGAGAAGCGTCGGACCGGTCTCCCCCACGCCGGTGGACACGGTGGGCGTCCGGACCCCATCCCCGTCCACGTCCGCCCACGTATCGAAGTGCCGTACCACCGGGACACTCCGTTCGACGGAGGACCGCCCGGTGAGCGGCTCCACCGAGAGTGGCGCCGACACGTAGGCGGCCCGGAAACGTGTCAGCTGCTCCGCTCCCGTCCTGAGGTACCCCGTACCGGGACGGGACGGCAGGAAATGCGCATCGGGCACACCCAGAACCTGGCGCGATTCCGCGGCGGAGAACGTCTTCAACCCGATCCGGTACGACAGGTGGGACTCGAGACCCCGGAGCCGCCCCTCCTCGAGGCGTTGACTGGCGAGGAGGAGATGGACGTGCAGTGACCGACCGAGACGCCCCACCGCCGTGAACAGATCCGCGAAATCCGGGTGTTGTCCGAGCAGTTCGGAGAACTCGTCGATGACGATGAGCAGAGCAGGGAGGGGATCCAGGTCATCACGGCTCCGGGCGGCGACGTTGTGATCGGTGACGTTGGCGAAACCACCGGCACGGCGAAGGACCTCCTGCCTCCGGTTCATCTCACCTGAGATCGCGTCGTGCATACGTTCAACGAGATGCGCCTCGTCGGACAGGTTGGTGATGACCGCCGACGTGTGGGGGAGTTCCTCCAGACCGAGGAACGTCGCCCCACCCTTGAAGTCCACGAGCACCAGGTTGAGCTCATCGGGGCTGTGGGTCGCCGCAAGAGCGACGACGAGCGTGCGCAGCAGCTCTGATTTTCCGGACCCCGTCGCACCGATGCACAGGCCGTGCGGCCCCACTCCCCCGTAGGCCGACTCACGGATGTCCAGCACCACCTGTTTCCCCGCGTCATCGGCACCGATGGGGACCGCCAGACGATCTCCCCCGGGTTTCTTCCAGAGCCTGTCCCCGGTGAGTGCGGACACGCCGTCGATGCCGAGCATCGAGAGCAGGTCCGCCCCCGTCTCCTGCACGGTGTCGGTCTGCGGGCGCCGGTACCCGGTGATGGACCGCGCGAGCGCGGTGAGTTCCTCCCCGGTGAGGGTGTCCGCGGCCCCGAGGCGTTCTCTTCCCGCACCCGAATCGACGCAGACGGAATCGTCGACGTACAGGAGCAGCCCCTCGGTGCGGGCGATCTCCCCCAGCTCCGTTCCCGGGTGGGAGTCGATGTCGATGATGGTGGTGACCTCCCCGCCGACGGTGACGCCGTCCCTGTGTCCGGGTCCCGTGACCAGTACGCGGAACGCCGCGCCCCGGGGGTGCCGGGAATGTGGCAGCCATTTCAGCCACCCGTGCCCGGGCAGGGTGGAACTGATCCCCACAGCTTCAGGTCCGTGGTGGAACACGAGCTGGGCGATCACCGCCCGCACCAGCCCCTCCGCCCCGGGGCCGTGGACACCGATCACGGGAAACGCCCCCAGATGCACGGCGAACGGTACATCGCGCACGACACCGATGGTGTGCATCATCTGTCGCAGTGCCACCATGCACACCGGATCAAGGTCCTCCGGGGATCCGGTGTCGGCCACCACGACCGGGGTGCACAACCGTACCGGGCCCAGCCCGATCCGGATCTCGAACGCATCGGGGTCCGTCGCCCCGCGTTCCCACATCCTCGGTGATCCGGCACGACCGTGGAGCTGCCCCGGGTCCGGGTGCCGGTGGAATTCCGTGGCCCGCTGTCCGGTCGCGTTCAGCCGGGCCTGTTCCGTGACGGCGGACAGGTGACGGAGATACACCCTCCGTTGTTCGTCGGGATCATCTGAGCCGGACGGATTCACCATCGCGAACATGCTCACCATCATCATCAACGGGAAGAGAAGCAGCCCCGGGTTCAGGCCACGCCCTCCCATCATCATGAGTCCGACCATCGCGACGAGCACCAGCACCATGACCAGCGGCATGAGGAGACGGAGCAGTGGAACGGGTCGGGGTCTCGCCGCCGGGGGAACCGGATCGACGTTCAGTTCACCCACGGGCAGTGGTGGCGCGGGTTCACGCTCGGCGGGCTTCAGGGGCAGGACGATTCCGTCGTTGCGGGGAGGCGGCACGGCAGTTCCTCGGACTTTCCGGGGTCAGCTCCGCCGAGGCACCGGGACCGGTTTCCACCCGTCACCCCGACACGGCCGTGGGTGGTGGACGCATCACGCGCCACGACCGGCACGACGGATCACAGCGGACACGAATGGTGCGCCAGGTGACGTGACAGACGGCATCGGAACGGTGTCCGACGGATAGAACATGCCCGGATCCCCAAATCCGGCTGGACTTGGTGGAAATTATAGGACATCCTTAGTTTGGTTGCACAGGTTCTACCTCACCTCCCGACAAGGTCACGGCACTGTCCGGGACACACCGGGAGGTGGGCCACCATGCCATCCGCAACCACCTCGCAAGGGGGAACCAGTGGCCGTTGACCACGCTCTCCGAATCACTGTCCGGATCACTCCGGACGCCGTCGCCCTCCACCCGGATGCCCCGGGTCTCCCACCCCCGGAGATAGAACTCGTCCTTCCCGTCCGGGCCAGCCTCGCCGAGATACTCCCGGAGATCCTGGATCTCGCCGGACTCCCCGGCCATCCGGGCCCCTGGGTCGCATCCACCGCTGTGGGCGTCCCGGTGGAGACCGCGGTACCGCTGACCCACACGGCTCTCCGCCAGGGAGGGGTTCTCGTGCTCTCCCCGGGAACGGTCCCCGAAGCTCCGGTGCTCCGGGACGCGGCGGAGATCCTCTCCGACGGAGATCCGCACCGTCCGCCGGCAGGCCTGGGGACGGCCGCCGCCGTGGCGGGTCTGGTCGCGTGCGCCCTGGTGGCGGCCGTCGGCGTTCCACCCGGAGGTGATCTCCTGTCCCCGGCGCTCCGCATGGGGCTGCTGGGTCTGCTCTGTCTCGTGGTGGCCGCCCGCATCGGATCCGGTTCCGACGGCCACGGCGGGAACACTGCGATCCCGGTACTGGTCACGGGGGTCGTCATCTCCTCGGTCGTGGCGGTGACGACCGGCGTACTGGGCGGTGCCCCGGTTCCCGGGATCGGGCCGGGCCCGGACACGGGCGCCGCCGTGATCGGTGGGTGTCTCACCGGGCTCGTCGCTCTGGCCGTCTGCCGGTTCTGCTGCCCGGTGACGCGGGAGCTCCCCGCAGCCGTGACGGCGTGTCTCCTCCTCACCGTCGCCGGGGCCTGCACGTTGCCCATCGCCGGGGACTATGCGGGGGCGGCTGCGGCCACGATCGGATTCGCGTTGATCGCCGTGACGGTTCTCCCCTCCCTGTCCATCAGGGTCGCCGGTCTCACCGTTCCACGTCTCCCTCCCGCGGGTGAGGACATCGGGCTGCCGGAGGACCCCGACCCGGAGGTCGGTGACCGCACGACCTGCGCCCGCGCGGTGCTCGCCGGGTCACTCGCGGGAACCGCTCTCGCCGGTGGTTTCTGCGCCCTCGTCGTCGGATGGTCGGGAGGTGGTTTCCCGGCCGCTCTGTGTCTGGCGACGTCCGTCGCGACCGTTCTCCACGCACTCCGGCACCGTAGCCCGCTGGCTGTGTGGGCGCTGTGGATGTGGTCACTGTGTGCCGCGGGAGGGGTGGTTCTGGCCGGAATCGACGCTGAATCACCGGGACTGGCGGTTGTCAGTTCCCTGACGGCCGTCGTCATCCTCACCGGGCCGTGGTGGGGGCCGGCCGTCGCCGGATTCCGACCGGTGGCGGTCAACTGGATGGAGCGGTTCGAGACACTGGCCGTGGCGGCGGCACTCCCCCTCGCCGCGCATCTCCTCGGTGTCTTCGCGCTGATCAGGGAGCTCGGATGAGGCGTCTCACCGTGTTCCTCGGAACCGTCGCGTTCCTCCACGCCGCGCAGTTCATCGCGGGCGCCGATCCTCCGCCGGTTCCGGTTCCTCCCGATCCCGGCTGCGCGGCCACCGTCCCCGCGGCACCGGGGGATGTCCCGGGCGCGGACGACACACCGGATTCCCTGGAGAGGGCGCACCAGTTCGCCACCGGTGCCGGTGTCCGTGTCGCGGTCATCGACACCGGCGTAGCACCGCACCCACGTCTTCCCCGGGTGATCCCCGGTGGTGATCTCGTCGTCCTCCGGGAGCACCGACCGGATGCCCCTCCACCGCCCGATGGTGCACTCGACGACTGCGACGCTCACGGCACGATCGTCGCGGGAATACTCGCCGCGCGGCCCTCCCCCGACGACGGGATCGTCGGGGTGGCTCCGGGGGTCGACCTCGTCAGCATCCGGCAGACCAGCACCCGCAGGGCAACGGAGACGGTCGGGGCGGGTGGCAGCCTCGCCTCCCTCACCGACGCCGTCAACCTGGCGCTCGACCAGGGGGCCCGTGTCATCAACGTGTCCCTGACCAGTTGTCTTTCCCCTGAGGCCGTCGGGAAGGTGGACACGGACGCCTTCGATTACGCCCTCGCGCGGGCCGAGGAACTCGGGGTCGTGGTCGTCGCAGCAGCGGGTAATGCGGGTGACCGGTGCCCTCCCGGCAGCGTCGTTCTTCCGGCCCACAGGCCGACGGTCATTTCGGTGTCCGCCATCGACACACCGCACACCGTCGCCGACTATTCCGTCGCCGGTCCCGGGCCGCTGCTGTCCGCGCCGGGCCGGGTTCCCGTCGCACTGTCTCCCCGGGGCCCGGGATTCGTCGTGGGGGTCGCGGAGCGGTCCGGCACAGGTGTCTTCGAGGGGACGAGTTTCGCGGCACCGGTGGTCAGTGGAACCGCAGCCCTGCTGATCGAACTGCACCCCACCGATTCAGCCGCAGGTATCCGTGCCCGGATCGCGGCGGCAGTCGATCCTGCGACCGGCACGGTGGATCCCGCGACCGTGATCACCCATGTCCCCGCGGACTACCGGGGTATCCCGCACCCCGTCAGTGTCGCCACACCGATCGAGCCCCCCACCGGTATCCGGGAAAGGTCACTGTCCACCGTCACCATTCTGCTGGTCGTTGTCGGTGTCGCGCTGATCGTCAGGTACGCGGGGGCCCGACGCCGCCGGGTTCGCGGACGTGTGGATCAGTAGCGTGGTTCGAGCGCCCTGTCCCGGGTCAGTGCCTCGCCGGCGGGTAACAGCCTGATGATCGGCCAGGGGGCGGGTGAGGGCTCCCTGACACCGATGACCCCGAGCTCCTCCACACCACCGACGGGGTGCCTGAGGCCACTGTCAGACACCAGGTAGTGTCCGTGGCCGGTGTCCACACCGATGCCGTTGACGAGAACCGACGCATAGCGGGTGGCGACGGAGTCACCGGACAGCGCCACCCCCGCGCCCGTCACGTAGATTCCGGTGGCACCGGCTTCCTCCGTAGAGGTGTCGACGACCCCCAGACGGCCGACGTCACCGACCGCACAGACCGTGACCGCCCGGGGATCGAGCCAATCCAGATCCGTCCGGGGGAGCCTGATGTCCTCCGGGGACGCATCGGGGCGTGCCGCCGGGCCGTCCTGCGGAACCGCACGCTCCGAGGCCCCGAGGTCGAGGAGTATCCCCCGTTGCAGGGGAGTCACCGGCAGTATCCCGTCCGGGCGCAGCAGCCAGGATTCCCGGCCGTTTCCGAGCAGCACCCCGGAGTTCGGCGGCCGTACGTAACGGGGCAGTTCCCGGATCGCGTTGAGGATCTCAGGTGGGGGGTCCCAGGTCGGGGTGTGCGGACTGATGCCGAGACGTCGCCGCAGCACCCTGCCGAATCTCGTCGACGGATCGGGAAGGGTTGTCCTCCCCTCCGCGGTGATCACGTGTTCGACCCCGTTGACCCGCGCCAGCACCCCGGAACCGGGCGAGGGCTCCGCGGGCGGTGGCCCGACGGTGACCGTGATGTCCGTGGCCGACTGGCACACACCCCAGACCAGACCATCGGGAACCTCGTCCGCGACGGGCCCCGGAGCTCCGGGTATCCCCACCGGTACACCACGTTCCATTCCGGAGAGCACGGAATCAGCCGCCGCGACGGGTTCCACGGCCGATCCCGCGATCAAGCGGGCGGAGGTGAGGTTGCCGACGGGGTGGAGCTTCCCGTCCACCCGGGAGTACAGCGCACCCGATTCAGCCCTGACGACCGCGGCATCACCCGGGTCGGGTTCGGGGACGAAAACCGCCATCGCACCGGCGGCGAGGCCCGCGAGCACACATCCCGCGACGCCGAAGAGAATCCCCCTGCGGCGACGTCCGAGCGGGTCATGTATCAGACGGGTGTCACCGGTGACGAGACCGTGTTCGAGCCGTCGGACGAGAAACTTGTGGCCGCTGACCTGTGCACGGGTGGTCGGAAGCGGGAACCGGTTCATCAGGGGACTCCAAGGGCGGGGACATCACGGACGGGGACACGTCGGAGAACGGGGCCCGTGCCCGTACGCCCTTGATCGCGCGGTCACCGGCTGAACCGGAAGATCCCCCGCTTCCCGTCCCCGGATCACCGCAGAATCGGGAAAGCGCCCGTATCCGACCTTCCGGACACCATACTATCGGAGTTGAAGCAATCCCGGTACGCCCACTTTTCCGCCGACACCCCGGGTCACCCGGCCGCGGCGGCCGACTCCCGCATCTCCTTCTCCAGTTCAGACTCGAAGTGTTCGACCGGACCCCGGAGGGCTCTGCTCGGCCGGTGGTGGTACGGGCGCAGTCCGTCACCGGAACCGGCCGGCGAAACACCGGCCTCAGCGCGGGTCGGCAGTGGGGGCAGTGGCTCGGGTGAGTTCCCCGGGGCACGCATACGGTCCAGCTCCGAATCGGTGAACCACTCGTTGACCGCGTAGATCGAGACCTGGCGATCCTTGTACACGGGCGTGACCCCCGGTGTGTTCCAGAGTTCGACCTCCATCTCCGGGATCGGTTCCTGGAACGCCCAGAAGTTCGGCGGAGACACGTAGATGTAGTGGACGTTGAGGATCTGTGCCGCCCGGTCGACCTCGTTCTCCATGTCGGGGTGACCCAGATTTCCGGTTCCGAGCTCATTCGGATTCCAGAACATCCGGTTCGTCGCACTGTTCGGGGACACCGTCGGCCACAGATAGTGCCTGAAGACGTTCGGAAGACCGTTGTACGGGTACATC
This sequence comes from Corynebacterium pygosceleis, assembly GCF_016595275.2. Classification (GTDB taxonomy): domain Bacteria; phylum Actinomycetota; class Actinomycetes; order Mycobacteriales; family Mycobacteriaceae; genus Corynebacterium; species Corynebacterium pygosceleis. The sequence continues at coordinate 280,691 of NZ_JAENIQ020000001.1, forward strand.
CAACCCGAACCGTCGGCGGGATTGCTCATGATCGTTCCCTCGTACGCCAGCGGTTGTTCCGCCAACCACCGGTACGCCTTCAGGTCCGTCGAATCGACCATACGTCCGTCCCGTGCCGCACCGATCGCGAACTCCGGGACGACCCGCATCTCGTCCTCGGCTTCCTGCACCAGGAGGAACCCGCCGAGGAGCGCAACCACGACGCACAGGGGTGCCGATACTGGCGCGAGGCGCCGAACCGGGCCGAGCAGGACCAGCCTCCCGACGGTGGCGAGCGCCACCGCGGCAGCGGCGGCGGTGAACATCGCCACGGGCATCACCAGACGGTGCGGGGTGTTGTAGTGCAGTGAACCGATCTGCGTCGCCGCACCGGTCCACCACGTGTCCTCGAAGGGGAACAGGGAGTTGACCGTGACCACCACACTGACGAACCAGAACAACGGGGCCCAGATGTTCCGCCGCCACCCGATCAGAATCACCCCACCGACCGCGGCCGCCCAGAGCAGTGGCTCGTTGACGCCGAAATCACCCGCGTGCCGGGTCTGCATCTGGATCGCGACCCACCAGGACTCACTCCGGGTGAGGTCCTCGTAGGCGACGAAGGACTTGACCTCCTCACTCTGGCCCAGTCCGGTGAGGATCTGGGGCAGGAGGATCAACGTCCCCGCGATACCCGTCGCCGCCAGGACGGCGAGATCCCGGACCCGGAACGAGATGTGCTCCAGCCGGGTCGTGGGTCGGTGCGCCGGCCGCCACAACAGGTCGAGCAGCCACCACAGCCCGAGAACGAGGATGACGATCGTGGCGGCGGACGGGTGGGTCTCCACCATGCCGACGAACACCAGGGCGGCGGCGAACGCACGGACCGGCGCAGCCGGGACGGACATGAACAGTCCGAGGACGATGAAGGCCATCCCGACCGCCGCGAGATAGGGCCACGCCCCGACGTAGTACCCCACCCAGTAGAGGACGGGCATGGGGGCCACGATGATCGCGGCGAAACCGGCGGCGATCTGCGCGGTCAGGCCACGGTTCCCCAGGAGACGCCAGGCGAGTACGGCGGCGGCGAGCGGGAGCAGCAGTGCCGGCAGGACGACGGACGTCAGGTTTATCGCCGCGATCCCGGACATGCCGGTCAGCTCCCGCACGAGCGCGGCACCCGCGTGCCACGCCGTCGGATAGAACAGCAGCTCCCGCGATTCGGTGTTCTGGAGTTCCCCCATTCTCGTGGGGGACGCGACACCGGTCTCCTGGATGAAACGGACGACACTCGCGTGCCAGTGCACGTCCCATCCCTGGAAGATGTTCTCGAGTCCGTAACGCGCCTCCCGGAGCAGTCCGAGACTCCGCGAGACGAGAAGGACGAAGGAGACCAGTACCCCGGTGCCGGGGAGGACCCACACAGGGTCGAACAACGAACCGGCGAGCCAGCGTTCCTCCCGTTTCCGGGACCGTTCCCGGGTGTCCTCCATACTCCGGACACTGGGTTCCGCCGGGATCTCCTGTGGCGTACGGCGTATGGTACCGCCCTCCCCCGTGGTCTCCCGGGATTCAGGGGTGTCCGCCGGCGCCACCGGTGCTCCCACGGAATCCCCGGCACCGGTTGCAGCGGCTGGCGGTGTGGCGGGAGATGAGGATTCGGTCGCCGGGTTCCGGTCGGCCTCCACGACGGTCGGTTCCTCCGGAGGAGACTCCACCGTCACGGATCCATCGGCACCGTCCGGGTCCTCCGTAGCCGCTCTTCTCCGTGCACGGTCCCTCCTCCGTCGAGTGACGGCGAGGGCACCGAGCCTCCAGCATCCCGCGAGCATGATGATGAACACGGTGAAGACGCTGACACTGCGCGCATCATAGGCGTAGGGTGTCAGCCCGTAGAACCAGGCCGCGAGTCCGTAGATGCCGAAGCTGGCCGGAATCGACGCCGCAGCCGCCCAGGGCGCACGGACACCGGAGACACGGCAGGTGAGGAAGCCCGGCACGGTGAACACCAGAACTGCGACCAGTACTGCCTGGTACATGTCCATGGGGTGCCCCACCTCTCCTTTCCGGTCTCTCTGTGTCCACCTCTCAGGGTGACTGCCGTGCCGCCGGGTCCGGGCGGCGCAGGCCCGCCCGCCGAACGACGTTCAACCACCAGAGTCTAGCTGTCTCCGGCCGCCTCGCCCGCAGGACGCGCGCCGGTGTGCTGTGCGTCGGGACCCGGCCCCTCGAAGTGGGGGTTTCCCTCGGGACATCCCTTCCCGCGCGCACGGTGTTCCTCCCCTTCCAGGACGCGGACGCCCCGCGTCTGTTCGGCCCTCTCGGCGAGTTCCCCGTCGTCGGGGTAGTCGACGGCCACGAGGGTCAGACCGTTCGCCGGGGCCACCGGCACCAGCGGGGATCGACTTCGTTCCGCGAGGAGCCCGCCGGTGAATCCCGCGGGTCGTCGTCCCTCGCCGACCGCCAGGCAGGCACCGACCAGCGACCGGACCATAGACCAGCAGAAGGCGTCCGCCGTGACCTCCGCGAGGTACAGCTGGGGTTCCGCCGGCGTGGAGATGTCACGCCAGGTGAACGCCTGAAGATCACGGACGGTCGTCGCCCCGGCTCTGGCACGGCAGAACGCCGCGAAGTCGTTGAGGCCCGTGAGTACCTCGGCGGCGTCCTGCATCGCCGCGACGTCCACGTTCCGCGGCCAGTGTGCGGTGTCCCGCGCACGGAGCGGGAGCGCTCCCCTGGCGTGCGTCGTCACCCGGTAGACGTAGTGCCTGCGGAGTGCCGAGAAACGGGCGTCGAATCCCTCCGGGGCGCGGGTGCAGCGATGTATCCGGACATCCGGGGGGAGCAGTTTCGCGAGTCTCCGTACCAGCGTCGAGGGATCGTCCCCGATGGAGCGGGTGCCGAGAGCTGCTGCGGGTACATCCAGGTGTGCGACCTGGCCCGTGGCGTGGACTCCCGCATCGGTTCTCCCGGCCACGGTCAGTTTCGCCGGAAACCGGAGGATCTTGGACAACGCGTCCTCGAGGGATCCCTGCACCGTCCGCAGTTCCACGCCACCGGCGGGTTTCTGCCGCGCCCAGCCGTGGAAGTCCGTTCCGTCATAGGCGAGATCGAGACGGAGCCGGATCGGTTCGGTCGGGTCGGGGGGTGAGGTCGGATCGGTCACAGCGGATGAGTCTACCGCCACGGGTCGCCGCGGGCGGATACCGGGAGACTGGCCGCGGACACCCCGTGAAACGCCGGAACCCACGACACCGTTCCCCTGACGGGGACCGTGATCGTGGGTTCTCGGTTGTGGCCGGCCCGGGTTGGGGCCGGCCGGGGAAGGGAACTACTTCTCTTCCTCGGCCTTCTCGGGCTCGGCTTCAGCCTCGGCCGGGGTGGTGGCCTCGTCCTGCTCGGCCTCGGCGGCCTCTTCGGCGGCCTGGGCGTCGGTGGACTCGTCGGCCTCGACCTCGACGACCTCTTCCTCGGCCTTCTTGGAGGCTGCTGCGCGGGCGGCACGGGTGGCCTCCGCGGAGACGGTCTCCTCGAGGACGAGCGAGATCTGGCTCATCGGGGCGTTGTCGCCCTTACGGTTCTCGAGCTTGATGATGCGGGTGTAGCCACCATCGCGGTTCTCGAACTTCGGTGCCAGTTCATTGAACAGGTACGCGACGACGTCCTTCTGGTTGACGAGCTTCAGGACGTTGCGGCGGTCGGCGACGGTGCCGCTCTTGGCCTTGGTGATGATCTTCTCTGCGTAGGGACGAAGCAGCTTCGCCTTGGCATCGGTGGTCTTGATAGCGCCGTGCTCGAACAGCTGGGCAGCGAGATTCGCCAGGATCTTCTTCTGGTGCTGCGCCGAACCGCCGAAACGGGCGCCCTTCTTGGGCTTGGGCATTGGGGGTACTCCTCGTGTACGTGTGTGTGAGCGCGGCGGCCGTGGTCCGCCGGTCTATCCGACCGACGGGGCCGCCTGGGCGTGCTACCCGGGTTTTACTCGGAATCGTCGCCGTCGACGTCGATGAAGTCACCGGTCTCGGCGTCGTATCCCTCGATGGTGGAGGGATCGAAGTCCTCGGGGGCGTCCTTCAGTGTCAGGCCCAGGTTGGCCAGCTTGATCTTCACTTCGTTGATCGACTTCTGACCGAAGTTACGGATGTCGAGGAGATCGGACTCGGTGCACTCAGCGAGTTCACCGACGGTGTGGATCTCCTGACGCTTCAGGCAGTTGTAGGAACGAACGGAGAAGTTCAGGTCCTCGATGGCCATGCTGTAGTTGGCGTTCGTCTCGGTCTCCTGGGTGGAGGGGCCGAGATCGATGCCCTCAGCGTTGGTGTTCAGCTCGCGGGCGAGACCGAACAGCTCAACCAGGGTCTTGCCTGCCGACGCGAGAGCGTCACGGGCGGTGATGGAGTTCTTCGTCTCGACATCGATGACCAGCTTGTCGAAGTCCGTGCGCTGGGCGACACGGGTGGCCTCGACCTTGTAGCTGACCTTGAGCACCGGTGAGTAGATCTGGTCCACGGGGATGCGGCCGATCTCTCCGGTGTCACCGGTCAGGGTTGCGGGAACGTAACCGCGCCCACGCTCCACGACCAGTTCGATGTCGATCTTGCCCTGCTCATTCAGGGTGGCGATGTGGAGCTCCGGGTTGTGGACCTCCACGCCCGCCGGCGGCTCGATGTCGGCTGCGGTGACCTCGCCGGGACCTTCCTTGCGGAGGTACATGACGACGGGGTCGACCGAGTCGGAGGACAGCACGAGTCCCTTGATGTTGAGGATGATGTCGCTGACATCCTCCTTGACACCAGAGATCGTGGTGAACTCGTGGAGAACGCCCTCGATCTTCACGCTGGTGACCGCGGCGCCCGGGATGGACGACAGCAGGGTCCTGCGCAGAGAGTTTCCGAGGGTGTAACCGAAGCCCGGTTCCAGCGGTTCAATGGTGAAGCGGGAACGGGAGGAGTCGATGTACTCCTCGTTGAGCTCCGGACGCTTTGAGATGAGCATTGCTTGAAGATCTCCTTCTGTGACGCCCGCTATTTGACGTCAGTAGGCAGACGATATGACGGTGTGGACGAATCCACGAGACGGTTCCCGCGACCCCGTTGTCCCCGCACCGTCGGAGGACGGTCGGTGGAACGGGTTGCGCGGGATGAACCGGCTTACTTCGAGTAGAACTCGACGATGAGCTGCTCCTGAAGCGGCACATCGATCTGGGCACGCTCGGGCAGCTGGTGCACGAGGATGCGCAGGGTGTCGGGAACAACCTGGAGCCAGGCCGGAACGACGGAATCGACGAGGCGATCCTGTGCGTCCTCGAACCACTCCATCTTCCGGGACTTCGGACGGACATCGATGATGTCGTACTGCGAGACCTGGAAGGACGGAACGTTGACCTTCTTGTTGTTCACGGTGAAGTGACCGTGGGAGACCAGCTGGCGTGCCTGACGACGGGTACGCGCGAGGCCAGCGCGGTAGACCACGTTGTCCAGGCGGGACTCGAGCAGGATGACCAGGTTGTCGCCGGTCTTGCCGGGGCGACGGTTCGCCTCGGCGTAGTAGCGGCGGAACTGCTTCTCCATGACGCCGTAGGTGAAGCGGGCCTTCTGCTTCTCCTGGAGCTGGAGCAGGTACTCCGACTCCTTGATGCGTGCGCGTCCCGCCTGTCCCGGGGGGTACGGGCGGCGCTCGAACGCCATGTCCCCGCCGACGAGGTCGACGCGGAGACGGCGGGATTTACGGGTGACTGGGCCGGTATAACGAGCCATAGTGTGTCTGTTTCCTTTCCCTGCTAGACGCGGCGACGCTTCGGCGGACGGCAGCCGTTGTGGGGCTGCGGCGTCACGTCGGTGATCTGGCCAACCTCAAGGCCGGCGGCCGAGAGGGAACGGATAGCGGTTTCGCGGCCCGAGCCCGGGCCCTTGACGTAGACGTCGACCTTCTTCATGCCGTGTTCCATCGCCTTGCGGGCGGCGCTTTCGGCAGCCATCTGGGCGGCGAAGGGAGTCGACTTACGCGATCCCTTGAAGCCCACGTGGCCGGAGGAGGCCCACGAGATGACGGCACCATTGGGGTCCGTGATGGACACGATGGTGTTGTTGAAGGTGGACTTGATGTGTGCGGCGCCGTGCGCCACGTTCTTCTTTACGACGCGGCGGCCAGAGCGGCGCGCGCCAGAGCGTGCTTTAGGAGGCATGAGTTACTTCTTCTTTCCGGCGATCGTCTTCTTCGGACCCTTACGCGTACGCGCGTTGGTCTTGGTGCGCTGGCCACGGACGGGAAGTCCGCGACGGTGACGGAGACCCTGGTAGCAACCGATCTCGATCTTGCGGCGGATGTCCGCCTGAACCTGACGGCGGAGGTCACCCTCGACCTTCCAGGTCGCTTCGATCACGTCACGGAGAGCGGCGATCTGCTCATCGGTGAGGTTGTCGGTGCGCAGGTCCGGAGAGACGCCGGTCTCTTCCAGCAGCTTCTTGGCTCGGGCGGGCCCGATGCCGTAAATGTAGGTCAGAGCGACCTCCATGCGCTTGTTGCGCGGGAGGTCAACTCCAGCAAGGCGTGCCATATGGCAGTTTCCTTCCGGTTGGTCCGGTGGTTTTCCCCACACCCGTCCCCGTCTGCTGATGCTTCGTCCGGGCGGATGCCGGAAAGTGGATCAGGGATACACGGGGCTTCGGCCACCGATGCCGAAGGTGCATGATGCACGTGCCACGGAGCGGTTTGACGTCGGTTCCGGGGAACCGGCGCAGCGCGGGACACGTGCGGTGAGTGTGGAGGCTGATGGTCTTTACTTGTAGCGGTAGACGATGCGGCCGCGGGTCAGGTCGTAGGGGCTCAGAGCCACGACGACGCGATCCTCCGGCAGAATACGGATGTAGTGCTGGCGCATCTTGCCGCTGATGTGTGCAAGAACCTTGTGCCCGTTGTCGAGTTCGACACGGAACATCGCGTTCGGCAGGGGCTCGACGACGCGGCCCTCAACCTCGATGGCGCCTTCCTTCTTAGCCATATCCTCCACGTTTCTCCGGTACCGCCCTGAAAGGTGCGGTGTCATCCGGTAGATAGTTGACTGCATTGCCTCTTCCGACAAGCGGTGCGCATGATGGTGCACACCAACGTCTGACAATACGCGGAGCAGGACTGGAGCGCAATTCCGGTGACGAAAAGGCCCGCCCCACGCACTGCGTGAAAGGGCGGGCCCGGCGACCGGCGGAACTCGACGGTCAGTAGACGTAGACCATGTCACCGACGCGGAGGGAATCGAAGAACGTGACGGCGTCGGCGTGGTTCAGGTGGATGCACCCGTGGGACCAGAGGTTCACGTCCCCCTGGTGGAAGGCGATGCCCGTGTGGGTGAAGTACACGGAATACGGCATCGGGGCGTTGTTGAACTCCCGGGAGATCTCATCCTTCACCTTGCGGTTGACGTAGTGAACACCCTTCGGGGTCTCCCAGCCGACGGCACCGGAGGACATCGGAACCGCACCATACGTCACTCTGCCGTTGTCCTGGAGCCAGGTCCGCTGGTTCGTCAGGTCGATGCAGGCACGGGCGGCCGCGGGGCAGGATCCACGGTCGAACTCGGGCGCCGGCGCAGGCTCCGGTGCCGGCGGCGGGGCCATCCGGGCGGCTTCCTCAGCGCTGCGCTGCGCGATGAGACCGGGGAAGAACAGGTCCACGGCACCGTCGGTGGCGGCCTTCACCCCGTCCCCTATGACGGGCGGCAGACCGTTGCTCCGCTGGTGGATGTCGTTCCTGAGGTTCCACGCATCATCGTTGAGGTCACTGGAACCACTGGAACCGACCGAGGATCCCACGGCGGGAGCGGCGTTCGCACCCACCGGTGAGAGCACGAACACGAAGGTCAACGCGACGGAAGCGACGATCAGGAAGCGACGCAGGGCCGACGTGGTCGCGGAGGAAATGGTGCGAACTTGGTACATGGGACACAATCCTAGTCGTTGACCGCGGGAACACGGAACTTCCGCGGGGGAAATCTCCTGTCTTTTCAGTGTCGGGGGGTCAGGATCCGGGGGCCGGACGCGGTCGCCGCGACGGTGTGTTCCCAGTGACTGGCGCGCGACCCGTCGAGGGTGACCACGGTCCAGTCGTCCTCGAGCACGGCTGAATCAGGTGTACCGGTCGCGAGCATGGGCTCGATGGCCAGAACGCTGCCCTCGCCGATGACCGGTCCCCGGCCCGGCTTGCCCTCGTTGGCCAGGAACGGGTCCTCGTGCATCTCCCGGCCGATTCCGTGGCCTCCGTAACCGTCGACGATGTGGAGGCTGACACCGAACTTCGTGGCGGCACGGGCGGTCGCCTCACCGAGAGCGTGGGAGACGTCCGTCAGCCGGTTTCCCGGGATCATGGCCTTCATCCCTTCCGCGAGCACCCACTCGGTCGCCTTGTTGAGGCGCTCCGACTCGTCATCGAGGTCACCGATCCCGAAGGTCCAGGCTGAGTCCCCGACCCATCCGTCGAGGGTCGCCCCGCAGTCGATGGAGACCAGGTCGCCCGGCCGCAGAACCGTCTCGGCGTTCGGGATTCCGTGGACGATGACGTCGTTGACGGAGGAGCAGATCGACCCGGGGAATCCGTGGTACCCCAGGAACGTAGGGACGGCGCCGTTGTCCCGGATGGTCTGTTCCGCCACGGCGTCCAGTTCGAGGGTGCTCACGCCCGGTGCCGCCGCCGCCCGGACCGCCTGCAGTGCCCTGCCGACGATCTCCCCGGCGGCCTGCATGGCATCGAGTTCTCCCGGGGTACGGACGGGCATGGTGCGGTGACGTTTACGGAAGGCCATTGTCTGTGTGCTCCTGGGTGCGTGTGTGGGGAAGGTGGTGAAACGTGTGACTCGGTGTTCGGGCCGGGAAACACCGGAGGACCGGACCGCTTGAGCGGTCCGGTCCTCCGGCTCCCGGGTGTCGTCCGCGCGGGGACGACGACCGGGGCAGCCCCGGCTACTTCTTCAGGGCCGCCATGGTGCGCTCGTTGATCTCCTCGACGGAGCCCTCGGCCTCGATCAGGATGATCACGTCGGCGTAGTGGTCGATCAGGGGTGCGGTCTCATCTCGGTAGACGCCCAACCGTGTCCGGATGGTGTCTTCGTTGTCGTCCGCGCGACCACGGGCGAGCATCCGCTCCACGACGACATCCTCGGCGACCTTGAACTGCACGACACCGTCGAGACCGTGACCGGACTTCTCGAGCATGCCCGCCAGGAGTTCCGCCTGTTCGACCGTGCGGGGGAACCCGTCGAGAAGGAAACCGTCGGCCGCATCGTCCTCCGCGAGCCGGGACTCGACCATCCGTGCCGTGACATCCGTGGGGACGAGCTTGCCGGCGTCCATGTAACTCTTCGCTTCGAGTCCGAGCGGAGTTCCCTCGCCGATGTTGGCGCGGAACAGGTCGCCGGTGGAGATGTGCGGTACACCGAGCTTCTCGGACAGAATGGCGGCCTGTGTGCCCTTGCCCGCACCGGGGGGACCGAGGAGAACGAGTCTCATTTGAGGAATCCTTCGTAGTTGGACTGCAACAGCTGGCTTTCGATCTGCTTCACCGTGGTCAGGGCGACCGACACGAGAATCAGGATCGCGGTGCCACCGAACGGGGTGGAACCGGACGAGGTACCGACCCCCAGATCGAGCATGAGGTTCGGCAACACGGCGATGATACCGAGGTAGAAGGCACCCACGAAGAGGAGCCTGTTCATGACGTAACCGAGGTACTCGGCGGTGGGCCGGCCGGGACGGATACCCGGGATGAAGCCACCGTACTTCTTCATGTTGTCGGCCTGCTCATTCGGGTCGTACTGGACCGACACGTAGAAGTAGCTGAAGAAGATGATCATGGTGAAGTACAGGACGATGTACTGCCATGATGACGGGGTCTGGAGGTACTGGATGACGTTGTTCTGCCACCAGTTGTCCGGGGAGACGGTACCGCCCGAGTTGATGATCTGGGTGATCAGGACCGGAACGTAGATGATCGAGGACGCGAAGATCACCGGGATGACGCCACCCTGGTTGACCTTCAACGGGAGATAGGTCGAGGTTCCGCCGTACTGACGACGTCCGACCATGCGTTTCGCGTACTGGACCGGGATCCGGCGCTGCCCCTGCTCGATGAACACGACGCCGACCACGAGGATCAGGACCGCGATGAGCACGAGGGTGAACACGAGCCCACCGGAGCTGGCGAGGATACCGGCACCGTCCGTCGGCAGACGCGTCGCGATACCCGCGAAGATGAGCAGCGACATGCCGTTTCCGATGCCACGCTCGGTCATCAGTTCACCGAGCCACATGAGCAGCACGGCCCCCGAGGTCATGACGAAGACGAGCAGCAGGAGATCGAAGATCGTGCGGTCCGGCATGAGCACCTCGAAACCGGAGCCCAGCAACTGTCCGCGGTCCGCCAGTGCGACGATGCCCGCGGACTGGAGCAGCGCCAGCGCGACGGTGAGGTAACGGGTGTACTGCGTCATCTTCGCCTGACCGGACTGCCCCTCCTTCTTCAGCTCCTCGAAGTGCGGGATGACGACCGTGAGCAGCTGCGTGATGATCGACGCGGTGATGTACGGCATGATGCCCACAGCGAAGATACTCAGCTGCAGCAGCGCGCCACCGGAGAACAGGTTGATCAGCGAGTAGACGCTGGACTGATCCTGGGTGAGATCACGCAACCGACCCGCGATCGCGCCGTAGTTGACGCCCGGGGACGGGATCTGGGCACCGATACGGTACAAGATGATCATCGCAATGGTGAACAAGATCTTCTTGCGTAGATCAGCGTCCTTGAATGCCGAGACGATGGCGGACACATATCCTCCTGCTGGCTCCCCCGCCGCAGAAAAGCCCTTTGAGGGACTTCGGCCCGCCATCGGGCCCGCGGTTTCATGGAGAAGGTGACGGTAATTGAGACTCTTCTTCGATGCGCACCGTCAGACCCGGCAACCGCTGGCGGGCGGGTCGGTCAGTGGCACAGAAGTTGTACGACTACGTAACCCTACCAGCCGAGGGCCCCGCGCACACATGTAGGGGTTGTGCGGAGGCCCGCCGAATACCCCGGCCCAGCATTGTTGCTGTGCGAGAAGACATCCCGCATCCCCCCGGTCGATCCCCGTCCACTTCACCCGGGGTCCGGCCACCCGTTTCACCGGGCCTCCAGTGGTCCACTTAACCCGTCCGGGTGCTCCCGGTCAGGACGCGACCAGGGTGTGCCCGAGAGTCGCGGCCCCCATGCAGAAAAGCAGCAGTGAGAACAGAAGCGTCAGTGTCGACGGCCGCGCCCTCTCCGACAGTGGTCCGCCGAGCATCCCACCCAGCGTGGACCCCGCCGTGAAGAGCAGGACAACCGGCCAGTCGACCTCGAATGTCCCCCTCACGGCCCCCGTCAGTATGGAGACACCCGCCGCAATGACCATCACCAGCAGTGACGTCGCAGCCGCCTCGCGGACGGTGAAACGCATGAACAGGATGAGCACGGGCACGACCGCGAACCCTCCCCCGACACCGAACAGCCCGGTCAGCAGTCCGGTCAGCACAGCCGCACCCGCGATCAGGACCGGTGCCCGCGGACCAGACGGCTCCGGCACGACACCGGCCCCGCCACCACCACCTGCGTTTTCCTTCCGACGTTGCCGGATCGCGTCACGGGCCATCATCGCCGCCACACCGAGCAGCAGCACGGAGAAGAGGAGGAACAGCAGCCTTCCGTCGATCCGTTCGTTGACGAGTCTGCCGCCGACCGCACCGAGACAGCTCATCGAAGCGAAGACCACGCCGTCACGCCACCTGACGTGGCCGGTCCTGGCCTTCCCCGGGAGCGTGAGGAGAGCCGTCACGGCGACGATGACGAGCGAACCGTTGGTGGCCGCATGCTCAGTCTGTCCGAGAAGATAGGTGAGGACCGGTACCGAGATGATCCCTCCACCTGCACCCAGCGCACCGATGACGGCTCCCACGAGAACACCGATCCCGACGGCCGCGATCAGATCAGACATCAGTTCAGCTCCTCACCGTCGGGCGGAGGGAGTTCCGCACCTGATCGTCCATGATCGCATCCGCGCTACGTCCGGAGCGCACCAGGCGTGCCATGGCGACCAGATCACCACGAATGTGGGAGTAGAAGTGGTAGTACCCGGCGCACAGGAAGTTCTGGCCGGGTTCCCCGTCCGACGATTCCACGAACCGGTCCTTCGGACATCCGCCGTTGCAGAAGCGGAGGACCGGACAGCGCCGGCACTGAGCGGTGAGTTGGGCCGACTTCTTCAGTGCGAAACTTCTCATGCGGGGAGTCCGTGCGAGTTCCGCGAAAGAATTCTCGGACACGTTTCCGAGAAGCCAGTCAGGTTCCACCCAATGGTCACACGCGTACACGTCACCGTTGAATTCCATCGCGAAGTTGTTTCCGCATTCCGGGGCGTGGACACACACCGAATGAATACCGAAGAGAGCGGACAGGGCCGCGTCGAAGTCCTGTACGAACACCTGCCCGACATCCCGTGACCGCCAGATGTCGAAGATCTTCGAAAGGAACCGCCCGTACGCCGCCGGATCAACCGTGCGGGAGGTGACCGCGTCACCGTTCTGCTGGTACAGCAGCCGCTCACCCCGGTCGGTGCGCCATCCGGCTTCCGCGATCGGGAGATCGACCCGTTCGACCCGTTCCACGATCGGGATGAACTGCATGAACGTCGCACCGAGTTCGTCCCTGAAGTAGGTGTAGACACGTTCCGGATGATCCTGGTTGGCGTGGTGGACGGTACAGAGGATGTTCGTCCGGACCCCGGCGTCCCGGAGAAACCCGTACCCACGTATCACCTGACGGTGGGTGCCCCGACCCGCTTTGTTCACCCGGTAGGCGTCGTGCAGTTCCTCCGGTCCGTCAACGGAGACCCCCACCAGGAAGTCCTGCTCGGCGAGGAAGCCCGCCCATTCCTCATCTATGAGTGTCGCGTTCGTCTGGAGCGCGTGTGTCACAATCTGCCCGGGACGGGCGTAGCCGGCACACAGACGAACAGCCTCCCGGAAGAAATCCAGACCGCGCATCGTCGGTTCCCCACCCTGCCAGAGCATGGTCACCTCACCGTCCGGCTGGGCTGCGAGGTACTCCGATACATAGGTCTCCAGACCATCAGCCGGCATCTGCTGCCGCTTGGCGTCGTAGAGAAGTTCCTTCGACAGGAAGAAGCAGTAGGAGCAGTCGAGGTTACAGGCCGCCCCGGTCGGTTTCGCGACAACCGAGAACGGCAGTTGCCTGCGGACCAGTGGTCGTGTGTCGTCGGTGCTCAAAGTCCGGTCCTCTCCCAGATGTTAGGACGGGTCGACAGATGTCGTGTGCCCGGGAATTGATTGATCAGAATCAGTCTTCTCGCCCGAATTCTCTGGAGCGGGCGTAGAGGGCGGCCCTTTCCTCCCGCTCCATTTTCAACCGTTGTGCGGTGAGGTAGCGCTCGGCCGCCAGAATCGCTCCTCTCGCACTGCCCATTTCCTCCAGTAACGCGGGAACGGCATCGAGGTTGTCGTGGAGTCCCGGTATGAGGTGGGACGGTAAGTTACGTTTCACTTCATCGACGAAGCCGGGAACGTGCTCGGGTACCTCTCCGGAGAGTATGAGTAGTTCGGGGTCGAGGAGAAGAACCGCAGTTGACAGAGCGAAGGCAACGGCGTCTGCGGCTCTTCCGACGCACTCGACGGCGGCCGGGTCCCCTGACTGAACCGATTCCCTCAGGTCACCGATCGTCCGGTGTCCGCTCAACCGGAGAATCGCGGGGACCGAGGCGACGGTCTCCAGACAACCGGTTTTTCCGCAGTGACACTCTGATTCCCCGCCCGGAACCCTCACATGACCGAGCTCTCCGGCAATGCCGTGGGCCCCGACCGTGACTTCGGAATCGACGACGGAGCAGGCGACTATTCCGCCGGAGATCCTCACGTATATCTGTAGCCCCACATTCTTTCCGGCTCCCCACCGTGCTTCTCCGAGCGCAGCCATTCGAACGGTGTTGTCCACCATGATGGGGGCGTCGAACCGGTCATGGATCGTCGACTCCAGGAGGGTGACCGGAACCGGTTTACAGTCGTCCGCGTCCCGGCCGTCCAGGGGCGGCCCCTGCAGGATAGGAAGCGGGATCCCGACCCCTATATGGGAAAGGCAGCCTATGATCCCGTCCACGGCGTGCAGTTCCTCAGACAGTCGCCGGACGAGCTCGCCGAGGACCTCGGTCCAGCCGCGGTGCGTACCGTCGACCCTGGATTCCGCTACCACGTCACCGACCCGGTTGACCGCCAACGCCACTCCCCTGGTCCGGGAGATGTCGATTCCGATGGCCCAGACCACGTCATTGTTCAGCGCGAAGTAGGCCACCGGACGCCCCCTGCCGGATGGGGCGGCATATGTGAGACCCACGTAATTTCCCTCGATCAGCTCGTTGAGGGCACGACCGAGCGTCGTACGGGACACACCGAGCTCCGAGCACAACTGCTGCCTGGTACGTTGCCCCTCCTCGAGGACTGCCACGATCCCGGAGACCAACGTTCCACCCGGACGGACCGCATCTAGATCATTCATTTCTCCCCCAGGCTCGGTGGTGCGGCCACCGCCGCGGGCCGGACGGTCCTGTTGCGGCGGTGGCGGAACAATGACTCGGACCCCCTCACTCACGTGGACTTGTCGTCATCTCCGACATTGTCCCAGTCCGACTTTGACGTCCCTCCGAGCGGCACATCATAGTCGATCATCGCGTTCATCCATTTGGCGAATGCTTCATCGCCCCGGTCGAGGAGCTGACGCCTCAGGTTCTTCGCGAGATCGCTGCGGATGTCGGCGTAGGTCGGGGCATCGTAGACATTGTTCATCTCCCAGGGATCACAACGGAGGTCATAGAGTTCGTTGATCCCCTCATGAGAGATGATGAGCTTGAAGTCTCTCGTCCGGAGCATCCGCTGCTGCAACGGGAAGTGGTGCCCGTGGAACTCGCAGACGATGTCCTCACGCCAGTCGTCGACGGCGGCGTCATCTCCGCGGGTGAGGTCGACGATCGAACGTCCGTCCTCCGCGAGTCCCGGATCATGGCCCGCGATATCGAGCACCGTGGCCGGAAGATCCAGTAGCGAGACGAATTCGTCACACGAACCGACCGTTGACACTCCGGGTATCTTCGCGATGAACGGCACCTTGTAGATATCGTCGTACATGGCGGGTCCTTTGTCGTTCAGACGGTGAGAACCGGTGAATTCGCCGTGATCCGCCGTGAAGAACACGGCGGTGTCGTCGAGAATACCGAGGTCACGGGCCGCATCCATGATTCGGCCGATCTCGAAGTCGATCATCGCTATGTAGCCCCAGTAGACCGCGATCAGTTTCTTCCATTCATCCACACTGAATGACGAGGTCGACCAGTATGTCGCATAGTTGGACTGCACCTGGGGTTTCCCGACCAGTGTGTCACCGAAACTCGGGGGCAGGGTGACCAGTTCGGGGTCGATGAGATCGAACCATTCGTCCGGTATGAAATACGGGAGATGCGGACCGAAGAAGTGGATGTCCAGCGAGAAGGGCTTTCCCTCCTCCTTCCATTCCTTCGCGTACTCCTTCATCCGGGCGATGGCCCTGTCTGCGAGGAACCGTTCGAAGGTGGCTTCCTCCGGCTGTTCCAGCCTCGCCGCGATGACGTGTCCGGGACGTCCTCCGGGCAGTACCCCCTGCCGGAAGTCATGCGCCTTGACCGGGGGAAGACCATTGTCCTCGAGCCACCGGACATATTCTTCGTGGGCGACGGGGTTGATCGCGCCGAAGAATGAATCATCGTCCATACCGAACTCGTCCGGTGGCCGATTGCCCACATGGTACTTTCCGACGAGCCCGACGTTGTATCCGTTGTCCCTGAGATGCTGCGTGTAGGTCCACTCACCGGGACGGAAGTCGCACTGGTAGGCGATGTTCCATTCGGGGTTCGCCACCACCTGGTGTTTCAGCGGAATCTTACCCGTCAGCAGTGAGGCCCTCGCCGGGGTACAGATCGCCGTGGGGGTGTAGCAGTTGTTGAACGCGAACCCGTCCTCCCCGAGGGCGTCAAGGTTGGGGGTGTGGGCGTGCGGGTTTCCGAGACAACCGATCGTGTCCACACGGTGCTGATCCGTCATGATGACGATCACGTTGCGCACATTCTCCGGAATTTCACTCATGGCAGACAATCTCTTTTCTGATTCTTTTCCTGTACCGGCCTTGACCGACCGCTGCGTTCCCGGTGTCGTCGATCACGCCAGTTCATCCATCTCCTCGAGGTCTTTACCGGTCGTTTCCTTGAGGTATTTGACGGTGAAGATCACCGACATGACCCCGAACATCGCGTAGATCCAGTAGGTCGCTGACGGACTCCACGCGATCGCGAACGGGAAAAGGAGGACGACGATGAAGTTCACCAGGAAATCGGCACCCGATGCGAGCGACATGGCGCCACCGCGGATCTGGTTCGGGAACATCTCCCCCATGACGATCGAGAAGATCGGTCCCCAGGACGAGGTGAAACCGAGGATGAAGCAGCAGAGTGCCCCGACCGCGACGTAGCCGAGCAGCTTGCTGTGGGAGATGTCGGGTTGGCCGTCCACGACAGGTGCGATGGTGAAGACGGTGGCGACGGTAGCCAAGGATACCGTGATGAGTGCTCCACCGCCGATGAGCAGATTCCGCCGGCCGATCCTGTCGACGAATGTGATACCGAAGACGACTCCGACGATCTTGAACGCGGTGATGAGCAGAGTCTGCTGGAAGGCCTTCGACTCATCGAAACCGACCGCCTCAAACAGGGAGTTGGAGTAGAAGAACACACCGTTGATTCCCGTCAGTTGCTGGAATGCGGCGAGCGCGACACCGACAGCCACCAGACCACGCCACTTAGAACGGAGAATGGCGCTGATCGACATCGTCGTCGTCTCGGCGTTGAGGGTCTTCCGGATCCGGTCGATACGAACGTCGAGATCAGGATCGGCGGACACCGTGGCGAGCACCTTCTTGGCTTCGTCATAACGTCCCTTCGCCACCAGGTATCGGGGGGATTCGGGAATGGTCGCAGTCATGACGATGAAGAACACCGCGGGAATGATGAGGCAGAGGAACATCCACTGCCATGCCATGAGGCCCAGTCCCACGACATCCGTTGAACTCCCCACCTTCTCGAGCACGAACAGGTTGATGATGCCGGCGAGAAACAGACCGAGAATGATCTCGAGCTGCCTGAAAGCAATGAGCCGACCCCGGATTCTCGGGGGTGCGATCTCCGCGATGTATCCCGGACCGACCGTTGTCGCCGCTCCGAAACCGATTCCACCGATGACCCGGCAGAGGACGAGGAAGAGATAGCCGCCGAGCCAGGGACTGAATGCGCCGAAGATCGCCTCGAACAGGAGGAACGGGCCGACCATGTTGAGGACCGTCCGCCGCCCGATCCTGTCGGAGATACGGCCCGCGATGATGGCACCGAACAGGCCTCCGATGATTCCGGCGGACCCCGCGACACCTTTGGCGAGTGCACCGAGTTCGAAGGTCGTTCCTACCGCCCGGATCGCTCCGTTCAGCACCATTCCCTCAAACCCGAAGAAGAACGCACCGAGGGAGGCGATGAGAGCGATGCGGGTCGCCCTCCTCTGCGCCGCCCTCACGTCGATTGCCTGTGCCGTTGCCATAGCTCCACTCTCCGTTTCTTCCGTCGGAAGGTGCGGTCAATCCAGGTGCACCTGATCTTTAGAGAGGATGCTAACGACGAGTTTTTTCGTCCGTTTGTCCCGACAAAATAATATGTGTGTTTTAGATCACATTTTGTGCGTTTCGTGCTCCATCGCTCACCCGTGCGGGACCGTGAACACAGACAAAACCCGTGCGGGACCGTGAACACAGACAAAAGTCGGAAACGAGATACGGAGACAACGGAATCCGCGAGCTGGACGGCATAGGCCCGCCCCATTCCGGTGGCGGCTCCCGTTCACACGGTGACGTCGGTTCCCTCCAGCCTGAATGCGCGTACCGCCGCCCCCATCGCCTGACTCCAGGTTCCGAGCTCGGCGGCGATGACCTCGGGTGCGGAGAGTGCAGGGGTACGGTCGCGGATCGCTTCCCCGAGGGGACCGGTGAGCTGCCGCCCGGCCTGCACCACGCCTCCCCCGATGACCACGGGTAGCGGACCGAGGAGATGGCACGCGTCGGCGACCGGGTCGGCCAACGCCGCAACGGCATCGCCGATCACAGCACGTGCGGTCTCGTCTCCGGCGGCTGCGGCGTCGAACACCTCCCGGGATCCCGCTTCGTGCCCGATGATCCCCGGTTTCAGGTCCCGGAGGCGGTGCGCCATCGCCGCCGCGGAGCCGATCTGTTCCATGCGGACCGTTCGACCGGGCCGGTCGGGATCCGGGTACGGCGCCATCCCCACTTCACCGGCCCACGGGTGGGGGGCCAGGACGTGTCCGTCGATGAGGGTGACCATGGCGATGCCCGTGCCGACAGCGAGGTAGTAGCCGGATTTCAGGGGACGGTCCCGCAGTGCGCCCCAGGTGAACTCGGCGAGGCCTCCGCTACGGACGTCATGCCCGAGAGCGACACCACGGCCGGTTCTGTCGGTGAGGATCTCCGCCATCGGAAGATCCCGCCACCCCAGGTTGACCGAGTACTCGGCTATCCCGTCCGTTTCGTTGACTATTCCGGGCACCGCCAGCCCCACCGTGTCGATGACGGCGTCAGCGTCGACTCCCTCGGCTCCACCATCGGAGACCGTGGCGGAGAGTTCGGCGACGGCGCGCTCGAGAGCGGAGATGATGTCGTCCACCCCCGTGTCCGGGGTTCTGATCTGCCGCCGGTGACGGACCTCCCCGTTCTGCCCCACGATCACCATCTTGATGTTGGTTCCCCCGAGGTCCACCCCGAACGCATAACGTTGTTCGTGCAGGTCCGTTGCAGGTCGTTTCACTGTCATGGGACATGAGCATATACAGCGCCCACCACCGCCGCGCAGAAATCCCGGAACCACTTTTCGTCCGGCCCACCGGACGAAAAAGATCACAGTCCCGTCCGGAACAGGACGGTGCCGGAGATTCGGGCGCCCAGGGGGCAGTCGGGAAACCCGGAAAACCCCGCGACCCGTTGTCGACGGGTTGCGGGGTTTTCCGGGTTCACCGTGCCGGTGAACCGTGAAGGTAGCTGTTACTTACCTTCGGCGGTCACGGAACCACCTGCGGCCTCGATCTTCTCCTTGGCGGAGTTCGAGAACTTGGTGGCGGTGACGTTGACCTTGACACTGATCTCGCCGTTGCCGAGAACCTTGACGGGCTGCTTGGCGCGGACGAGGCCCGCTGCGACGAGGTCGGCGACGGTGATGTCGCCGCCCTGCGGGAAGGCCTTCTCGAGATCCGAGACGTTGACCACCTGGAAGGTGACCTTCGCCGGGTTCTTGAAGCCCTTCAGCTTCGGCAGGCGCATGTGAAGCGGCATCTGGCCGCCCTCGAACGCCGCCGAAACCTGCTTGCGTGCCTTGGTGCCCTTGGTACCGCGACCGGCGGTTTTACCCTTGGATGCCTCGCCTCGACCCAGACGGGTCTTGGCCTTGTTGGCGCCCTTGGCGGGACGCAGATCATGAAGCTTGATGGGATCGCTCATTTAACTACCTACTCCCCCGCCACTTCTTCGACCTCGACCATGTGGCGCACCACGTTGACCAGTCCGCGCACCTCAGGGGTGTCGGGCCGGACCACAGAGTGGCGGATGCGCTTGAGACCGAGAGTACGCAGCGAGTCCTTCTGGTTCTTCTTGGCACCGACGGTGCCCTTGAGCTGGGTGATCTTGAGGGCCATTGGTTAAGCCTCCTTGCCTGCGCGAGCGCGCAGCATCCGGGCCGGGGTGACCTCTTCGAGGGTCTTGCCACGGCGGGCTGCCACCTCTTCGGGGCGAACCAGCTGCTTGAGACCGGCGACGGTCGCATGCACCACGTTGATGGCGTTGTCGGATCCCAGGGACTTGCAGAGAATGTCCTGGACACCGGCGCACTCAAGCACGGGGCGCGCGGCGCCACCGGCGATGACACCGGTACCGGGAGCCGCCGGGCGCATCATGACGATGCCTGCGGCGTCCTCGCCCTGGACCGGGTGGGTGATGGTGCCGGCGATCATCGGGACACGGAAGAAGTTCTTGCGAGCTTCCTCCGCACCCTTCTGGATGGCCGCGGGAACTTCCTTGGCCTTGCCGTAACCGACACCGACCATGCCCTGGCCGTCGCCCACGATCACGAGAGCGGTGAAGCTGAAGCGACGACCACCCTTGACGACCTTGGACACGCGGTTGATGGTGACGACGCGCTCGATGTACTGGTTGCGCTCGTCCTGCTGCTGGTTGCGACGGTCGTCGCGGCGTCCTCCGCCGCGGCGCTCGTTGCGGTTGTTGTTGTCTTTGCTGTTGGTGCTGCTGTCGGCGGAGCGTCCGCCGTCACGCCGTTCACGTCCCGGCATTACGCGATCCTTCCGTTGTTGATCTTGGTGAAAGCGGTCATCAGAACTTCAGACCACCTTCGCGGGCGGCGTCAGCCAGAGAGGCGACACGACCGTGGTATTTGTAGCCTGCGCGGTCGAACTTGACCGACTCGATGCCGGCCGCCTTCGCACGCTCGGCGATGAGGGTTCCGACCTTGGCGGCGCGGGCCTTCTTGTCGCCCTCGGCGCCACGGATCTCCGGTTCCATCGTGGACGCGGCGGCCAGGGTGTGGCCGGCCAGGTCGTCGATGATCTGGACGTGCATGTGACGCGAGGTGCGGTGCACCACGAGACGCGGGGTCTCCGCTGTTCCACGCATGTGCTTGCGCAGGCGCGCATGACGGCGCGTGCGGGCGACACGACGGCGGGTGGAGATGTCCCGACCGATGGGGAGGCGCTTGTTCTGTGCAGTGTTGCTCATTACTTACCCGTCTTTCCGACCTTGCGGCGGATCTGCTCACCGGCGTAACGGATGCCCTTACCCTTGTAGGGGTCATCCTTGCGCAGGCGGCGGATGTTCGCGGCGATCTGGCCGACCTTCTGCTTGTCAATACCCGTGATGGAGAACTTCGTGTTGCCGTCGACGGCGAAGGTGATACCCTCCGGAGCTTCGATCAGGATCGGGTGGCTGTAGCCGAGGGCGAACTCGAGGTTGCTTCCCTTGGCCTGGACACGGTAACCGACACCGAAGATTTCCATCTTGATGGTGTATCCCTCGGTGACGCCGACAACCATGTTGTTGACGAGCGAACGGGACAGGCCGTGCAGTGCGCGGCTCTTGCGGTGATCGTCCGGGCGGGAGACGATGATCTCGTTCTCCTCCTGGGCGACGGTGATCGGAGCCGGGATGGCCTGGGTCAGGGTTCCCTTGGGCCCCTTGACCTCGACATCCTGGCCGTCGATGGTGATGGTGACGCCGTTGGGAACGACGATCGGGTTCTTACCGATACGCGACATTGTTGCTCAATCCTCCCTTACCAGACGTAGGCGAGGACTTCTCCGCCTACACCCTTCTCGGTAGCCTGACGATCGGTCAGCAGACCCTGGGACGTGGAGATGATCGCCACGCCCAGGCCTCCGAGGACCTGCGGCAGGTTGGTGGACTTGGCGTAAACGCGCAGGCCCGGCTTGGACACGCGGCGGACGCCCGCAATGGAGCGTTCGCGGGACGGACCGTACTTCAGCGTCAGCGAGAGGGTCTTGCCCACCTTCGCATCTTCGACGCTGTAGTCGGCGATGTAGCCTTCCTGCTTCAGAATCTCGGCGATGTTCGCCTTGAGAGTCGAGGACGGCATCGACACGGTGTCGTGGAACGCGTTGTTCGCGTTACGCACGCGCGACAGCATGTCGGCGATAGGATCAGTCATGGTCATGGCAGACCAGTAGCCTTTCTCGTTGCGGTTCCCCTGATCACGCTAATGACCACCCGGCGTTATCATCTTCTCCCTGGCCACTTGTCGCCACAGGCCACTTAGTAGTGGTGCAGCTCGCTGCCAGCAGTAACCGATGGACGCCATCGGGCGGGGGGCCTACAACAAAGTAGGAGTGGAACGTCTGTACGTTTTCGTGGCGGTGTTGCCACAGGGGACCCGCACAACCCCCGGATCGTGTCGCACATGACGGCACAACGAGGATTGACGCAAGTCCAGCCGATCACGTTACCGCAGCTGGGCGCCGATGGGCAACCCGCCGGTGGCGTTCCACCCACCGGTCCACCGCGATCCGGACCCGGGACGCACTATCCGCGTACCCGGACCCCTCCGTCAGGGGTCACGGTGACCTCGGCCGCCATCGCCGCAGCCAGATTCAGCCGCTGCCAGGATCCCCGCTCCCCGCGCTTGTCGAGGGGCATTCCCGCCGGCCCCGCTGTCTGACGGAGAATCTCCGCACGCTGGGCGTACGAGAGCTCGGGAAATGCCCCGAGCAGCAGGTCGGGTGCCGCCTGGGGAACGACCATCGGCGCGGACGTGTCCCCGACCGGGGTGAACCCGTAATTCATCCGCCGGGTGTACTCCCCCACCGGATCAGCGGAGTAGGCGCCTCCACGCGCCGCGCATTCGGCGAGCGTGCCGCCGCACCGCCATTCGAGTTCCGCACGGATCTCCTCGGCGGCCGCCCGCAGGTTCGCCCGCATCTTCGGGTCGTTCCAGCGGTCGGCGGCGGCTGCGGTGCCGGTCATCCGACCCCCGATGACGTCGAGCGGGTAGTGGACGCCCATCACCATGCGGTTCTCCCCCGCCTCGGAGCCCCGGGCGAGGATCTGGGGACCGAACTCCGGGAGCATCACCGCGAGGAGTGTGGTCGCCCAGGTCGCCTGATTCGTGTGACCGGAGGGGAAGGACTTCGAGGTGCTGTAGAAGTCCCGGTCCGGGGCGGTGTGCCTCGTGACGCGGTCAGGGGCGACGACGAAGGGACGCGGGTTGGCGAAGATCTCCTTCTCGATGAAGGTGGAGCTCGCCGGTCCCCCCGCGCGTGCGAACCATCCACCACCGAGCAGCATCCGGGTCTTGGGCAGGCGGTTCTCGGCCAGGGCGGCGCGGAAGTGCACCGCCAGATCGGGCCCGAGGGCGTCCGCGACGGGATGGAGGATTCCGTCGCGGTCCGCCCGGGCGTCCGCCTGGGCGCGCCGTGTGCGCCACGGGTTTCCGGCGGCGGCGTTGTTGATCGCGATGACCTGCTCGAGGTTGGAGTTCATCACGTCCGGGTTCTCCCGGAGTTCCGCGAAGGAGTCTATGACGTCGAGGTAGATGCCGTGGGGGTGCGAGCTGATGTCCGAGATGTAGCCGACGTAGTCCTGCGGTCCGAAAGGCACGGGCACCGGGGCACCGTCGTGCTGGACCGGGGCCTCCTGTCCGGGAAGCTGCGCGGGGATGGACGGCAGATCCACCGCCTGTGCGGGTTGCGCACAGACGGAGGCGAGGGTGACGGCGACTGCGGCACCGACGGTTGCGACGTGGCGGTGGTACGACATGAGCGACAGTGTAGGTCGTCTTCACGGGGCGGTCCGGGATCCCCACCGGACGCTCACCGGATCGTCATTTCCCGTTCACGTCACGCGGGGATCCGGGGGTGGTCAGTCTCTCCTGAGCTCGTGTTCCAGGGCGTTGAGTTCCCCACCGCCCGCCATCTGCAGGGCGAGTTCGTCGATGCTGGTGTTCGCACGGTTCACGGCGAGTATCTGCCGTCCGAGACCGAGCACGACGAATTCGTCGCCGACCAGGTACGCGTGGTGCGGATTGTGGGTGATGAGGATGACCGCGATTCCACGGTCGCGGGCATCGGCGACGAACTTGAGCACCATGCCGGACTGTTTGACGCCGAGTGCGGCGGTCGGCTCGTCGAGTATGACCACCCGGGCCCCGAAGTAGATCGCCCGGGCGATGGCCACGACCTGCCGTTGACCGCCGGAGAGTCGGCTCACCTGGACGTCGATGTCGGGGAGGTCGATCCCCATCTCCAGCAGCTGTTCACGGGTGATCCTGCGCATGTCCGCGGCCCGCAGGTGACCGAACGGGCCGGCGGTCAGTTCCTGGCCGAGGAAGAAGTTGCGCCAGACGGGCATGCTGCCGACGACCGCGAGGTCCTGGTAGACGGTGGCGATACCGGCGTCGAGGGCGTCCTTCGGCCCGCGGAAGTGGGTGATGGCCCCGTCGATGAGGAGATCACCGGAGGTTGCCGGATGCAGCCCGGAGAGGATCTTGATGAGTGTTGACTTCCCGGCGCCGTTGTCTCCCAGAATGCAGGTGACCTCGCCCGCACGGACGGTGAGGTTGACACCGGACAGTGCGTTGAAGGCTCCGTAGGATTTGGCGACGTCGCGCAGTTCGATGATGGCGGTGCCCGGCGAATCAGGGGCGGTGTCCCGGGCCCGGGACAGGGGGCTGGTGGTGTCCATCTGCCTGTTCCTACCTGTTCTCCGTGTAGTTTGCTGTCGTCCGGTTGGCGATGACGGCGAAGAGCAGCATCGCGCCGAGGAAGAACTTGAACCAGTCCGGGTTCCATCCGGCGTAGACGATCCCCTGGTTGGTCATGCCGAAGATCAGGGCACCGATGGCCGTCCCCACCGCGGTCCCCTTACCGCCGGTGAGTGCGCAGCCGCCGATGACGGCGGCGATGATGTAGAGGAACTCGTTGCCCACGCCCTGCCCCGCCTGGATCGAGTCGAAGGCGAAGAGGTTGTGCATGCCGACGAACCAGGCGGCGAAGCCGACGAACATGAAGAGGATGATCTTCACCCGGCGCACGGGGACGCCGACCGCTTCTGCGGCGGCCTTGTCGCCACCGACGGCGAACACCCAGTTTCCGAAGCGGGTCTTGTAGAGGATGTAGCTGGCGACGGCGACGAACAGCAGCCACCAGAACACCGTGATCTTGACGCTGACCCCACCGATGCCGACGGAACTGGCGAAGATCACCTTCGCGGAGGCGAATCCCTCCATGTCTCCGATGGAGTGTGTGGCGACCTGGCCTGCGATCAGTTTCGTGAGGGCGAGGTTGAGCCCCTGGAGCATGAGGAACACCGAGAGGGTGATGAGGAACGACGGGATCCCGGTGCGGGTGACGAGGAAACCGTTGAGCGCCCCGATCGTCAGAGCCGTTCCCAGGGAGAGGAACACACCGACCCAGGAGTTGAGGTGCAGATGGTAGTTGAGCATCGCTGCGGCGAGTGCCGCGGAGGTGACCGCGACACCGGACGAGAGGTCGAATTCGTCCCCGATCATGAGCATGCCGACGGCGAGCGCCATGATGCCCATGGTCGAGGAGGCGTAGAGCACGGTGGCGAAGGCGTCGGGTGTGCGGAACGGGGGCGCCACGACCATGAAGAGCGTGAAGATGATGACGGCACCGACGAGGCTCGCCAGTTCGGGACGACGGATGAACCGGTCGAAGAGGCCGCGTTCCCGCAGCCGGTCATCCCCGCCGACGGCCCCGTCCGACACCGTCACCGTGTCCTCCCCGGTCGAGGTGTGTGCACCACTCATCGAAGTCCTTCTGCCGCGGCGTCGGCGATGGAGTCGACGTTCTTCGCGTCGACGAACGAGGGGCCGGTGAGCACCGGCTTGCCGCCGCCGAGGGTGGATCCGTTGCGGATCGCGAGCCAGATGGCGTCCACGGCGAGGTAGCCCTGCACGTAGGGCTGCTGGTCGATCGCCCATTCGATGGTGCCGTCCTTGATGGCCTTGACCAGTTCGGCGTTGGTGTCGAAGGTGGCGATCTTCGCGTCGCTGCCCGCGTCCTTCGCCGCGTCGATGCTGGTGATCGCCACCGGTGCGACCAGGCCCATGATCCAGTCGATGGAGGGATCCTGGGCGAGTTTCGCCTGGACGGTGGAGGCGACCGAGGTCATGTCCATTCCGTTGACGTAGAGGATCTCCATGTCCCCGGAGTCACCGAGCCCCTTCCTGATCCCGCCGCACCGGGCTTCCTGGGAGGAGTTCCCCTGTTCGTGGATGACGCAGAGGACCTTCTTCGCGCCGTCGGTGGCGAGCCGTTCACCGGCGAGCTCTCCGGCGATGGACTCGTCCTGACCGAAGAAGGCGGACAGGCCGTGGTCGGTGTAGTCGTTCATGCCGGCGTTGAGGCCGACGACGGGGATCCCCGCGTCCACGGCCTTCTTCGCCGCCGGTCCGATGGCCTCGGCGTTGGGCAGCGTGACGGCGATACCGTCGACGTCGGCGTCGATCGCGGACTGCACGAGGTTCGCCTGGTTCGGAGCCTGGGGGTCCGAGGAGTAGCGCAGCTCGATGTTGTCCTTCCTCGCGGCGTCCTCCGCACCCTTGCGCACGAGATCCCAGAAGGTGTCACCGGGAGCCCCGTGGCTCACCATCGCGACGACCGCGCGGGGCGTGTCGACGGTCCCGCCGCCGGCGGACCCCGAACCGGATTCCGGGGCTCCACCCGTGGATGAGCACGACGCGAGTGCGAGCGCACCGGCGGTGAGGGTCGCGGCGAGCGCGGAGACCCGCCGTGCGGGGCGGGTGCGGGTGGCGCGGTCACGGGAGAACAGCGGGGACAGATCGTTGAGTTTCACAATGAGTCATTCAACGCATCCGCGAAACCAAAAACAAGCTGGCTGAACTGCGTATTTACCGATTCAGTGAAGATGACCAGCAGAGTAACGGCAAAAGAAATCCACCTCCGTGCGGCTCCTCAGCCCCCGAGTTCGCCCGCGATGTCACCGGCCACGGCCATCAGGACGAGAACCGGTACGACCCGGGGAGCGGGGATGCGGTTCCTCCCGTCCGCGTCCCGTTCCACGATCCCTGCCGCGTGGAGCGGCTTGAGGTGGTGGTACAACGGCCCGGGCGAACTGTAGCCGAGGAGTTCCTGGAGCTCTTTCGAGGTGGCCGGCCCGGTGAGGAGTTCCTGCAGTATGTGCATCCGCGCGGGGCTGGACACCGCGGTGAGGGTCTCCGCCACCTTCTGCCTCGGCAGGAGACGTGCGGTGTCGGCGTCGAGGGTGATCGTCCACCGGAGACTGTCCGGGGCGGTCAGTTCCCCGCCGTACCGGATGGATCCGGTGATCGCCCCCTCTCCCCCGGGGGTCGACGGCTCCGGGGTCCCGGGGTCCTCCAGTTTCCGCACGCGTGACTCGAGGTCGGTGACGCGTCTCCTGAGATCCGCGAGTTCCTGTGCTTCAGTCATTCTCCACACGTTAGCCGGTCGAGGGTCTCCCGGGAGTCGACCGCCCGGAGCATGAGATCCTGCCAGGCGAAGGAGCGCAGCATGTCCGCGTTCCCCTCCTCCGGCACCTCGTTGGTGATCAGGACGGCCACCGCCGTGGTTCCGTCCTCACGCCGGATCTCCATGGCGTCGGCCAGCACACCCGGGAGACTGCCGCCCTTGTGACCGATCGCGGTGTATCCGTCCGGATCGGTGTGTTCGAGATGACGGCGCACGATCTCACCCGCCTGTCCGCCGCCACCGGTGGCGAGAGTCGTGTAGACGGCCGCCAGATCACCGGCGGTGGCGGTGGCGGTTCCCCGGAGAATGTCCCGCTGCACGGCGTACCCGCCCGGTGTGCGGCGGAGGATGTCGGCGGCCCATTCGGCGTCTTCCCGGTATCTGCGGGATGCGGCGGCCGGGTCACCGGCCAGTTCGGGATCGAGGATAGCGAGCATGGAACCCAGGTAGTCGGGGATGCGGGGGTTGTCCCATCCGGCCTCCACCGCGGCGGCCTCCAGGGTCTCCGGGCCGAGCTCTTCCGCGAGCCAGTCCGCGGCGGCGTTGTCGGACTCGACGATCATCGTGCTCACGAGTTCGTCGAGGGTGACGGTCGCGTCCGGGTCGGTGGCGACGGCGACCCCGGGGGACGGTTCCCGCCTGTCCATTCCCAACCGTTCGAGTGCGGCGGCGTGCGCGCCGCCGTCGAGAGGCAGGTAGAAGGCTTCCCATTCTGCGACCGGTACCCGTTCATCGGGATCGAGGCTCCCGTCCGCGACGGCGTCCGCGTAGGCCAGCAGGTGGATGATCTTCGCCGCGGAGGCGACGTCCAGCGCCGTGTCGGCGTTCTTCCGCACGGTGTCGGGGCCGTCCGGGGTGGCGGCGTCGGGGATGATGACGAGGGCGGAGTCATCGGGGTGCGCGGCGAGGTGGTTGATCCATCCGTCCGGTGTCGTCAGGTCGGCGGGGGACTCGGCCCGCGGGCAGTCACCGGCGGAGTGCGCCGGCGGGTTGTCGACCGGGGGCGGGGTGCAGGACCCCAGGGTCACGGCGCCGCAGAGGACGGCTGAGGTGAGGGTTCTGGCGACATGCTTGTTTGACATATTTCTAGACTTCCAGAGCTCTAGAAATATGTCAATGGAATCCCGTCACGCAGGGGCCGACAGCAGGTAGGCCCCGGGCCGGATGACCTGCCCCGGATTCTCGATGTCGGTCCCGTCCGCCAGCCGGATACGGTTGATCTGCACGCCGTGCTCCCGGCCGGTGTGCGCCGCGGGACCCGCGACGACGACGATGTGCTCGCCGTCGGTCACCACCCGCCCCGGGGTTCCGCCGAAGCGCATGGGACTGACCTCGACATCGATGAGGTAGATCAGCTGATCACCCAGATACACCCACGCATTGAAGAAGGGGTCGCAACTGGCCCGCACGAGGTTGAACACCGCCCGGGCACCGAGGGCGAAGTCGACGCCGCAGTCCGCGGGACGACGCCGGTGGAAGTAGGTCCACTGCTCGGGATCCTGCGGCGTCGGCTCCCTCCCCGCATCGAGGGCGTCGAGGGAATCCCGCAGAACCGGCCCGACCAGATCGAGACACCGGTCGGTCAGCGTGAGTGCGTCGTCGGAGTCCGTGACCCGGGTGGCGCGCTGGGCGACGATGGGGCCGGTGTCGAAACCTTCGGCCATCAGATGTCCGGTCACGCCCACCTCGGACTCGTCGTTGATCAGCGCCCAGTTGGGCGCACCGAACCCCGCGTACTTCGGCAGGAGTGAATCGTGGATGTTGAGCGTGCCCAGACGCGGGGCGTCGTACACGTCCCGCGCGATCACCGACGTCCAGTTCGTCACGACCATGAGATCCGCGTCCGCCTCACGGATCGCCTCGGCGGCGACCCCGTCGAGGCGTTTCGTCTCGATGACCGGAATACCGAGCCCCCTCGCGAAGGCCGCGACGTCCTCGTCCATGCCGGCGTAGTAGGGATCGTCGATGGGCGGCTGGGTACAGACGAGGACGATCTCGTGACCGCTGTCAGCGAGTGCGGTGATGGAGCGGTAACCGAAGGTGGCGAAGCCGGTGAAGATGACGCGCATGCCCGAATCAGATCTCTTTCCGTGGGTGGAGGTGAGGGAAGGCTCAACGATGGTCATAGTAGCCGAGCTACGGCGACACACCGCACCGTGGGGTTCAGCGAACGAAAAAACCGCCCCGGCCGTCATGACGACGGTCGGGGCGGTTCAGCTGTGCCGGAGGCGTCTTCTAGCGCTCCTGGCCCGGCTTCTTGAAGGGGAAGCCCAGCTCGCGGAGCAGGGCGCGGCCTTCATCGTTGTTCGTGGCCGTGGTGACGACGGTGATGTCCATACCACGGGGACGGTCAACCTTGTCCACGTCGATCTCGTAGAACATGGTCTGCTCCGTGAGGCCGAACGTGTAGTTGCCGTGGCCGTCGAACTGCTGGTCCGAGAGTCCGCGGAAGTCGCGGATACGGGGCAGGGCGACGGTCAGCAGACGGTCCAGGAACTCCCACATGCGGTCACCGCGGAGGGTGACGCGGGCACCGATGGGCATGCCCTCACGCAGCTTGAAGTTTGCGATGGACTTCTTGGACCGACGGATCTCCGGCTTCTGACCGGTGATCAGGGTGAGGTCCTCGAGCGCGCCGTTGATGAGCTTGGCGTCACGGGCGGCGTCGCCGACGCCCATGTTGACGACAACCTTCACGACGCCGGGGATCTGCATGACGTTGTCGTAGTCGAACTCTTCAGACAGCGCGGTGCGGATTTCCTCGCGGTAGCGGTTCTTCAGACGAGGGGTGTAGTTCTCGCTCATGTTCAGATGTCCTTCCCGTTGCGTCGGGAGATGCGCACGCGCTTGCCGTTCTCATCGATGCGGTAGCCGACGCGGGTCGGGTTACCGTCGGAATCGATGACCATGACGTTGGAGACATGGATCGGCGCTTCCTGGGTGACGATGCCACCGGACTCGGCGCCACGCTCGGGCGCGGAGTTCGCGACGTGCTTCTTGATGCGGTTGACTCCCTCGACCAGGACCTTGGAACGCTTCGGGAAGGCCTCGATGACCTTGCCCCGGGCGCCCTTGTCCGGACCGGAGATGACGAGGACGTTATCGCCCTTGTGGATCTTCATTTAGATTACCTCCGGTGCCAGCGAGACGATCTTCATGAACTTCTTCTCACGGAGTTCACGGGCGACGGGGCCGAAGATACGGGTACCGCGCGGATCGCTGTCGTTCTTGATGATGACGGCGGCGTTCTCGTCGAAACGAATGTAGGAGCCGTCCGGACGACGGGTCTCCTTCTTCGTGCGGACGATGACGGCCTTGACGATTTCGCCGGCCTTCACGTTGCCGCCGGGAGTGGCTTCCTTGACGGTGGCGACGATGACGTCACCGATACCGCCGAAGCGTCGGGTGGAGCCACCGAGAACGCGGATGCACAGGATCTCCCGTGCACCAGTGTTGTCGGCGACCCGCAGACGCGATTCCTGCTGAATCACTATGGGTCTCCTGACCTGGATTTCAATGTGCGCCGGATTTCCGACCCGGACACACGCGGTCTGATGTACTTGCACGGCCACTGACGCTCCGGGACACACCCGGTGAAGGCGACGAACACCGTACATGAGCAGATACCGGCCGATCGGATCGGAGCCGGACCGGCAATACCTGCGGTGTCGAAGGGTCTCGGCCCGCGCTCGGAAACGCACGGCGGACCGACCCACGTCAGTGACCGAACCATTTAATCACACGGACCGGAGTGCGGCAACCCGCCCCCGTCCGACACCCCTGTCATTGTGCAGGGAAAAGTACGGGATTAGCATCTCCGATAACAGATTTAGTTTTGCACACCTCTTCAAGAGGTACGGATCCAGGGAGGCCACCATGTCACACACCCCAGCACCGTCACCCGGAAGAATCGTCGTGGCCATCCTCAGCGGACTCACCGTGGGGGCGTTCGCCACCGCCTGTTCAGCACCGGAACCACCACTATCCCAGGAGATCCGGGAGCTGAGGGAACTGGAGGAGAGCGGGGCGATCCCCGATGTCGACGAGGAGGACATCGACTTCGTCGAGGAGAATTCCACCGCACCGGACTTCAGCGGATACGCGAGCGGTGACACGATGAGCGTCACCCACGCCCTGGGCACGACCGACGTACCCCGCAACCCGAAGGTCGTGATGACCACGGCACTGGGATGGCAGCACCTCGGTTTCCTCGCCACCACCATGGGCGACCCCGATTCCGAGGCATCACTCATACCGCTCCCGATGACGGAGGGAAATCTCCGGTACGAACAGGAATTCCCCTGGGAACAGGCGAAGACCCTGTTCCGACCGGACCTGATCCTGGCGCACGGCATCACCGACCCGGCCCTCTACGAACGCCTCAGCGACATAGCTCCGACGGTCGTCGGCACCGACGCCTCCGGACAGGTCGACACGGAACGGGCCATCGACTTCTACATTGACCTCTACGACGATCCGGCCGCCCGGGAAACCCTGTGGAACGCGAAGACCACCTACGATCTCGCGGTGAGGAAGGCCGCCGACGCCCTGCCCAACCTCCACGGCAGGACCTTCACCTACATCCGCCCGTCAGAGGACGGCGAACGGTATCTCGTCAACACCGGAGCGGACGATCCGACCAACCGGTACCTGACGCAGCTGGGGATGGTCCTCAATCCGGCGATCGCCGCGAAGTCGAACACCACGGACGTCGCCGTCTACCACCCGGACAGTGACTTCTCCGATCTCCGGGCGGACGTCATCTTCTGGGCGGACGACTGCGGTGAATCGTGCGCACCGGAGGAGATCATGAACTCCGGCCAGTTCATCACGCTCGATGACGGTGACGCCCTCGTGCTGAACGACCCACCGTATGAGGAGTATCAGCTGCGCGCGATGGGCATGCCCGCCCTGACGGACTCGGTCCTCACGACCGTCGGGTAGCTGCGATCCGCCAGAAGCCCCAGCCCACCCCTTCCACCCGACCACGGTCGTATCCCGCGTCATCGAGCACGGTGCGGACGTCCCCCGCTGTCGGAACAGAGGCACCGGAGACGCACAACCGGATGAGGTCGGCCTCGTAGTCATCCGCCTCCCCCGCGGATTCCTCCACCTGCGGTGTCACCAGCACCAGTTCACGGACCCCGCAGCCCCGGATCAGGTCGGTGACGCCATCCGGGGATGCGAGGGCGAAGGGGTCGATCACCACCAGCACATCCACCCCCTCGACGCACTCCCCCGGACGGTACCCACGGTGAAGCACACCACCGGTGGCCGACCCCTCCGCCCCTGTCCCGGAGGTCAGGCAGATGACCGGGAGTTCGGGCCGACGTCGTGCGCACTCCTCCGCATACGTCCCGGCTGCCGCACCCACGAATCCGATCACCGGACGGTGACCGTCCCCACCGCCGGAGCCGAGTGTCTCGATCACGGCGGGTGCAGTCCGGGAGGCGGTGGACACCTGCTGCCGGCGAATCACCCGGGAGGCCAGGTCACCGACATCGACACCCCCCGACCATTCCCCGCCGCCGAGGTCCACCGCCCCACCGGACCGTAGCGCGGTATCGAGGTTCAGGAAGGCCGCCAGCTTCACCAGACCGGGTCCCGCGAGCGCGCGGACCGTCCCCGATTCCGGATCAGACAGTTCCCGTCCCGTCGCCGTCAGCCGGATCCGGTTCACCTCGGGCCCCTCACCCCGGTCCACGGTCAGGAGGCGAAGCAGACCGCACGACTCGAGGTACCGCAGGAAACGCACCACCACCGTGCCGTCCATCCCGGTCGCCGCGGCGAGTTCCCCGGGGGTGTCGGCACCGTCCGCGACCGCGGTGAACACCCCCGCCCGCACGGCGGCACGCAGGGCCAGTCCCCCGGACACATCCGCGAGCCGAGCCAGGGCATGCAGTGGGGCGGCACCTCCGCCACCGTCACCGTCCCCCTGTTCGCGCCAGTACCCCGTGAGCTCACGATCGGCGGGATCGACGCCCCGCCCGCCGATGGTCCGGCGCAGCCCCCGGAGACGGCCAGCTTCCCCGGCGCACCACACGTAGACACGACCTCCGGGCCACTCCAGATTCCCGAAGTCCTCCACGAGATCCCCGCCTTCGGCGCGGACGATCCAGCGCAGATCCACGTCCGCGCAGGTGGCGATACGCTGTACATCACACCGTTCCGCGACCTCCACGAGCGCCGTCGCACGTGTCCCGGCGGGCAGTTCCTCGAGACAGCGCCCGATGGCCGGCAGCGCCGTCTCGTCCCCCGCGAGGATGAGGTGATCGGTGTGCACCGGAAGTGCGCCGCACCGTTTCGGACCCGCGACCCAGACCTTCGCCCCCGGGACGACCGACAGTGCCCACCCCTCCGCGAGACCCCGACCGTGGCGGGCGAAATCGACGGTGACCTCGCCGGCGTCCGGGTCGAACCGTCGCACCGTGTAGGTCCGGAAGAGTCGATTCACCTCCTCGTTCCAGCGGAGGCGACCGTCCCCGAGGGGCGGCGGGTACGGGCGCGATCCGGTGACGGGGTCCGGGAAGATGATACGGACGTCATCGTCGAATCCGTCGCTGGTGAAATCCGGCATCTCGTACCCGTCACGGATGTGCCTCCGGAGTCCCGGACCGCCGAGGATGACGCGACGCATTCCGGGTGTGACGTCCTCGATCCGGAGCACCTCCAGTTCCCGGACGCTGATCGGGTGAATGTCCCGGCTTCGACTGCTCCGCGCCATCTGCACTGGTGTCCTTCCGAATCCGACGATGGAGGTTAGGCGACCCTCATGCTACCGGGAACACAGGTCGGTGAACGCAGTTACCATCGGGGGTGGTGCTCCTGTCCCGGTGACGGGACACCTCAGTGGGTGAGGTGCCGCGAAATCACCGGAGCCATCGACTCCCACGCCTGAACGGAACTCATCGCCAGGTGCGCGCTGTCGACCGTGTGCGAGGTGACCGGTTCGACACCGTCCAGGTCCTCCCACGCCTTGAGCGGTTCCCAGTTCAGTCCGGCCATGTCCGTCGTGTCACCGGCACGGAGCACCAGGACGGGACCGCGGTACGGCGAGGGGGTGGCGGTCATGTGGATCATGAAGCACCGTCCGGAGGCGTCCTTCATCGACTCGATCTCCTCCTCCGAGAAGTTCGGTGCGTTGGCGGCCCGGATCATCTCACCGATCAGTGCATCATCGAAATGCTCCAGAACGGCGAGGATGTCCCCGAAGCCACCGTCTCCCGGAAGAGCGGGGATCTCCTCCCCCGGCTTGTGGTGCCGGATGAAGGTGTCCAGGGCCGCAGCCAGACCGTTGGGGGTGTCCGGGGCGATGCCGGAGGGGTAGGCGTCGATGACACCGAGAAAATCGACGACCTCACCGTCCTGCTGGAGCATCCCGGCGATGGTGTGCGCAAGTGCACCTCCCGAGGAGTACCCGAGCAGCCGGTACGGCCCCTCCGGCTGCACCTGCCGGACGAGATCGAGGTAGTAGCGGCAGAGCTCATCGTGGTCGAGGCCGATGGACAGCGTGGTCTCGGCATCCGGGAGCTGCACACCGATCACCCGGTGCCCACCGTCCAGGAGACCTGCGAGGGGCGCGTAGCTCCAGGCCAGACCGACGACAGCGTGGAAACAGAAGAGCGGTGCGCCGTCACCACCGGAGAAGTCCACGAGGACCCCCTCCCCCGGTAGCTGGGTGTGCGCCACCGGCCCCTCACCACCGTCCGCGCCGACGGTCACGGCGGCCGCGATCTTCTCCGGGGTCCGGTGCGTCAGGATCGTGTCGACCCCGACGTCGAGACCCGCGCGACGGAGCCGTCCCAGGAGCTTCATCGCCGACAGGGAATGGCCGCCGCAGGCGAAGAAGTCGTCACCGGATCCGATGTCGGTCCCGGTGAGGTCGCTCATGTGCCGGGCGATGAGCTCCGTCGCCTCGGCGCGGTCCGGTACGGGCGTGGGATTCCTGGTCATGGTGGTGGGCTCCTTGGGGAGGTGCTTGAGGGTGAGAGCTGGGGAACGGGGTTGGGGATCTTCAGGGCCGGTCGTGGTAGATCCGGACCAGTGCACGGCGGTCGAGTTTTCCGTTTGCGGTGACGGGGAGTTGCTCGATCCGGGTGATCGTCGACGGCACCGCGTAGGCCGGTACCCGGTCCCGCAGGCGTTCCGTCAACGTGTCGGAGTCCGGGCAGCCCGGTTCCGCGACGATGAATCCGCGAAGTTCCGGGTGCTCACCCGTGGTGTCGGCCACCGCGGCGGCCGCACGGACACCGTCGAGGGCGGCGAGCGCGGCTTCGACCTCGCCGAGGGTCACCCGGTTGCCGCGGATCTTCACCTGGTCGTCGACACGCCCGGCGTAGTACATCTGCCCCTTGTGCCAGCCAGCGAGGTCACCTGTCCGGTACATCCGTCCACCGTCATCGCCCTCGAAGGGGCTGGGCACGAACGTCCGGGCGGTGAGTTCCTCGTCGCCCACGTACCCGGCGGCGAGCTGCACCCCCGCGAGGTAGAGTTCGCCGGTCTCGTCGTCACCGACCTCGTTGCCCTCGGCATCGAGAATGTGCACGGTGACGTTGTCCTCGGGGAGGCCCAGCAGGCACGTCCCCTCCGGGCAGGGGGGCGTCGAGTCACTGGTGTACTCGACACAGGTGACGTCCATCGCGGCCTCCGTCGGCCCGTAGAGCCCCAGAATCCGGCACCCGATCTCGTCGAGGCACCGTTGCGCGAGGTCCGTGGGGACCGCCTCACCCCCCAGGAGCAGGTACCGGAGCCCGCTCAACGACGCGAGGGAGTCCCCGAAGTCCTCGAGAACCTCAGCGACGACCCGCATGTGACTCGGAACCATCGACAGGACCGTGACCCGGTTGTCGCGGATGACGTCGACGAATCCGTCGACGTCACCGGGCCACCAGTTCGCGGACGGCAGCACCACGGCACCGCCCCCGGCCAGCGGTGTGATCATCTCCGCGACACTGACGTCGAACCCGACCGGGGCCTTCTGCATCCACCGGAGATCCTGGACCGGCCCCAACGTACGGATGAACCACTGCATGTGGGCTGCCGCACCCAGATGCACGTTGAGGACCCCCTTGGGCGTTCCCGTCGTACCTGAGGTGTAGATCAGGTACACACCGTCCTCCGGGGTGAGCGGCCTGGTGAGTTCCCCCGGATCGACGGCGGTGGTGTCGCCCGCGGGGTCCAGCGGCACCGGGAGGACGGGGATTTCCGTTTCCGGCAGGTCCACCTCGCCGACGGTGAGCACCAGGACGGGGGCCGAGTTCCCGAGGATGAAAGCGATCCGCTCAGCCGGGTTCGACGGGTCGATCGGGGTGTAGACGGCACCCGCCCGGATCACGGCCGCAGCGGCGATCGGCAGCGCGGCGGAACGGCGTGCCACGACCGCGACACGGTCACCCGTGGAGACCCCCGCGGACAGAAGGGTCCGGGTGAAGGCGTTCACCCGGGCGTCGAACTCGGCATGGGTGAGTGTCGCGTCCTCGGCGACCACGGCGTCCAGATCCGGGTGTCGCCGGGCCGCGAGTCGGATCATCGCGTCAACCGTCGCCGGTTCAACCGGCACCGCCGGCCCCCGGTTCCGTGCCGGTACCGGGCGTAACTGTGTGGAGGAGCTGGAGGTCATCTGTCCGTTCCCGTCTGATGGTCGTACGTCACTGAATCACTGAACTGCTGGACTACCGTCGTTTCGTCCGACGACGGATCAGGCTCCGCTGCCGGTGGTGGCACGCCCGACGGTCACGAGCCCGTCCGCGTCACCGGAGATCCCCCCGAGAATCCGGTCCGCGAGGAGGCCGAGGCAGCTGAGGTTGCCGAAACCGGGCCCCTGGTTGAATCCCGCCAGGGTCGGGAGGACGAGCTTCGATTCCATTCCGTCAACCGTGAGGTCCCGTCGAATGCTCCCCTCGATGCCCGCGACGAGACCGACGGGTTTCGCCCCCTCCCCCGGGTCGACCCCCGCCGCCGTGGCGAGCTGGGTCCGGGCCCGGTCACCGAGAAGACCGATGAACCAGGCGGGATCGGCGCCACGTGCGTCGATGACCGTGTCCACGGCGATCGAATCCCCCGGGTTGTCCACGTGGACGACCGGACCCGTGGCACCCGCCGTCACGGAGGACACCGACCCCATGACATGCCGGCACCTGCCGTCACGCCCGATGAGGTCCAGGGACTGGAGGGACAGGACACCCCGGTCGGTCCGGGAGAGCATCGCCCTCCGGGTCGGGGCGTCCAGCGTGATCCAGACATCCGGATCGGTGTAGAGGGCGTTCTCCTGGAAGTTCTCACCCCGCGAGAGCAGACAGGCGGTCGGTGCGACGGTGATGATCTCGGCCACCCGGTGGGACGTCAGTTCCTCGATGATGCTCGCGGCGGTCTCACCCCCACCCACGACACAGATCCGTCCGGTGAATCGGGCATCCGAGGCGATGCGCGCCCAGAATCCGGCGACACTCAGCACGTTGCCGTCCTGGAGGAAACGCCGTTCACTCGTACCCGGGCCCGTGAGCATGAGGGAATCGGAGGTGAGGATACGGGCGTCACCGGATATGGTGTCCTCCACCCGGATGCGCCAACCGGAACCGGAGGTCTCGGCGTTGGTCACCCGGCCGGACACCGGATTCAACCCGATCCGTTCACTGACCCAACGAAGATACGTGGCCCATTCACAGTGCATCGGCTGCGGGCGCCCCCGGTCGATCCACGCCGAGTAGGCTCCGGTGTCGATCAGATGGGAGGCCCAGGACAACTCAGCCATGCCCCGGTCGATCCGCGTGTCGGTGTCACGGTCTCCGGTGAGCTCGGTGCGGTAGGGGAATCCGACATCCTTCTCGGGCAGGGTCCCCAGACGGTGACGCCCGTCGGTCCATCCGCCGGCGGCGAGCCAGTGAGCACCCACACCGTGGGGGTCGATCACGGTGATCTCCGGAACCTCGAGTCCGAGACGCCCGGCGACGTGCGCCTTGGCCGCGACCGCAACCGCCTTGGGACCGGCTCCGACGATGGTGAGGGTGCTCACTGGGCTTCTCGCTCCTGTCGTTGTGTGGTTGCCTCGATCCGGGAACCGGACATGCGTGACGGCACACCGAACCCGAAGATTGGGCCACTAAAATCATTGGACCGCCCCACGAATGGTAGGACAGCCTTAGCTTTGGCTCTGAACCAGCTTACATTGTCACAAGCCTAACCTAATCTCCGGGCGGTCAAATGGGACCGGACCGACAGAGCACGGAGTGATGTGGGCGCTCTCACCCGAACCGGCTCGGTGGGTACCCCGGGCGGAGGAGTGCACTTCAGGATCCGGTCAACTCTGCGACACGGAGAATGAGCGGATCCAGTTCCTCCCGGATCCGCGCCTCGGTGACGACCCCTCTGCTCAGTGAGGACAGGATGAATTCGTCGAGCGCCCCGGCCGTCGCCTGTGCCGTACCGTCGAGATCGAAGGAGACCGTCAGCAGACCGACGTCCGGGAGAAGGACGACCCTCCCGTTCCCGGAAACCGTGTTCAGCGCGGACGCGAGGATCTCCCCGGCCGTGATCTCGTTTTCTCCACCGAGGACCCTCGGGTGCGCGGTGGTGACGGTGAGGGAACTGTCCGTTCCCGTCCTGAACCAGAAGGTGAGATTTTCGACGGTGACGATGAGTTCACCGTCGCGCGTGCCGCTCTCCAGGCCCAGGGCCAGGAGTCTGGCGTGGAGCGTGGACCTGTCCGGGCTCACCGGTTCTGATGTCATCACTGTCTCATTTCGACGTGTTTCGGGCGGAGTGGTTCCGGCAGCCCTCGTCCGGCCGTGGGACGACCGGTGAGGGTTCGGACGGACTCCCTGAACGCCTGAAGACCCCGACCGGGCATCCGGTCGGGGTCTTCAAGGTCGGCTGGTCCGGTGCGTTCCCGGCGGCGGATGAACCGCCGCGGGGAATGGACACGGGATGAAGCCTGGGCGGGACTAGCGGGCCTTCTCGACGATGTCGAGGAGACGGAAGTGCTTGTCCTTGCTCAGCGGGCGGGTCTCGATGATGCGGACGAGGTCGCCGACACCGGCGGTTCCGTCCTCATCATGGGCCTTCACGCGGCTGTTGGTGCGGATCGTCTTGCCGTACAGCGCGTGCTGGCGGCGATCCTCGAGCTCGACGACGATGGTCTTCTGCATCTTCGTCGAGACAACGTAGCCGGTGCGGACCTTGCGGGCGCCCCTCTCGTTGGTGGATTCCTGATTGTTCACGTTTGCCTCACTCATGATTAGCCTTCAGCTCCCGGAACGACGGACAGACCCAGTTCACGCTCACGGATGACCGTGTAGATGCGGGCGATGTCACGCTTGACCGTCTTCAGGCGACCGTTGTTGGTCAGCTGGCCGGTGGCCATCTGGAAGCGGAGGTTGAAAAGCTCCTCCTTCGCCTCGTTGAGGCGGGTGACAAGCTCCTCGGCGTTGAGCTCGCGGAGCTCGAATGCGGGGGTACCGGTGGCCATTAGAGCTGGTCCTCCTTCTTGATGATGCGGACCTTGCAGGGCAGCTTCTGGGCTGCACGGCGGAGTGCCTCGAGGGCGACTTCCTCGTTGGCGTAGCTCATCTCGAAGAGAACGCGGCCGGGCTTGACGTTGGCCACCCACTTCTCGACGGGGCCTTTACCGGAACCCATACGCACGCCGAGCGGCTTCTGGGTCAGGGGACGGTCCGGGAAGATGTTGATCCACACCTTGCCGCCACGCTTGACGTGGCGGTTGATCGCGATACGTGCGGATTCAATCTGACGGTTGGTGATGTAGCACGGCTCAAGGGCCTGGATGCCGTAGTCACCGAAGGTGACCCGGTTTCCGCCCTTGGACACACCGGTCCGGGTGGGACGATGCTGCCGGCGGTACTTGACGCGCTTGGGGATAAGCATGTGTCTAGCCCTCCTGCTTCTGCTCGGCGCGCTGGCGACGCTGGCCACCGCGGCGCGGACGCTCGCGACGATCGGCGCCACCGCGACCGCGACGGTCGGCCGGTGCGTTGAGTTCGCTCTCGCGCTTGCCGCCGACGACGTCACCCTTGTAGATCCAGACCTTCACGCCGATGCGGCCGAAGGTGGTGTGGGCCTCGTAGGTGCCGTAGTCGATCTCGGCACGCAGCGTGTGCAGCGGGACGCGACCCTCGTGGTAGCGCTCGGTGCGGGACATCTCGGCGCCGCCGAGACGACCGGAGCACACGACCTTGATGCCCTTGACCTGCGGCTGGCGCATCGCGGACTGGATGGCCTTACGCATCGCGCGGCGGAACGCCACACGGTTGGTCAGCTGCTCGGCGATGGACTGTGCCACCAGCTGAGCGTTGGCGTCGATGTTCTTGACCTCGAGGATGTTCAGCGCGACCTGCTTGCCGGTGAGCTTCTCGAGCTCTCCCCGGATGCGGTCGGCCTCGGAGCCACGACGACCGATCACGATGCCCGGACGGGCGGTGTGGATGTCGACGCGGACCCGGTCCCGGGTGCGCTCGATGACGACGTCGGCGATGCCGGCGCGGTCGAGGCCCTTGGACAGGAACTCGCGGATCTTGATGTCTTCAGCGACGTAGTCGCTGTACTGCTTGTCGGCGTACCAGTGGGACTTCCAGTCGGAAGTGATGCCCAGCCGGAGGCCGTGGGGATGGATTTTCTGGCCCACTACTGAGCACTTCCCTTCTGGCTCTCAACAACCACGGTGATGTGGCTGGTGCGCTTGCGGACGTGGAAGGCACGACCCTGGGCGCGCGGACGGAAACGACGCATCGTCGGTCCCTCGTCGGCGTAGGCCTCGGAGATGACGAGTGAGTCGCGGTCCAGGCCGAAGTTGTTCTCGGCGTTGGCGGCCGCTGAAGCGACGACCTTGGCAACCGGCTCGCTGGCCGCCTGCGGGGCGTACTTCAGGATGGCGAGGGCCTCGGCCACGGACTTGCCGCGGACCAGGTCGATGACCCGGCGTGCCTTCATGGGGGTGACGCGGACGTAACGAGCCGTCGCGCTTGCGGACGTGATGGTGTCTTCGCTCATCGCTTATCGACGTCCCTTCTTGTCGTCCTTGATGTGACCCTTGAAGGTCTTGGTCGGGGCGAATTCGCCCAGCTTGTGTCCGACCATCGAGTCGTCCACGAACACCGGCACGTGCTTACGACCGTCATGGACGGCGAAGGTGTGACCGATGAAATCGGGGAGAATGGTGGACCGACGGGACCAGGTCTTGATGACCTGCTTGGTGCCCTTCTCGTTCTGTGCATCAACCTTGGCGAGGAGGTGCTCATCGACGAACGGGCCCTTTTTGAGGCTGCGTGGCATTGTCTGTTACCTCCTAGCGCTTCTTGTTCTTGTTGCTGCGGCGACGACGCATGATCAGCTTGTCGCTCGGACGATTCGGGCGGCGGGTCCGGCCTTCAGGCTGGCCCCACGGGGAAACGGGGTGACGACCACCGGAGGTCTTGCCCTCGCCACCACCGTGCGGGTGGTCGACGGGGTTCATGACGACACCGCGGACGGTCGGGCGCCAGCCCTTCCAGCGCATACGGCCGGCCTTGCCCCAGCGGATGTTGATCTGGTCGGCGTTGCCGACCTCACCGATGGTGGCGCGGCAGCGGATGTCCACGCGGCGGATCTCGGAGGACGGCATACGCAGGATCGCGTACTTGCCTTCCTTACCGAGGAGCTGGATGGACGTTCCCGCGGAACGGGCCAGCTTGGCACCGCCACCGGGCTTCAGCTCGACGCAGTGCACGGTGGCACCGGCCGGGATGTTGCGCAGCGGCAGGTTGTTGCCGGGCTTGATGTCGGCGTTGGGGCCAGCTTCGACGATGGCACCCTGACGCAGGTTGCGGGGGGCGATGATGTAGCGCTTCTCGCCGTCGACGTAGTGCAGCAGCGCGATGTTGGCGGTGCGGTTCGGGTCGTACTCGATGTGAGCGACCTTCGCCTCGATGCCGTCCTTGTCGTGCCGACGGAAGTCGATCAGACGGTACTGACGCTTGTGTCCGCCACCCTTGTGGCGGGTGGTGATGTGGCCGTGAACGTTACGGCCGCCGGTCTTGTGCAGGGGACGCAGCAGTGACTTCTCCGGCGTCGAACGAGTGATTTCCTCGAACATCGACACGGAGCTTGCGCGCCGGCCCGGCGTAGTCGGCTTGTACTTGCGAATAGCCATGGGTTTCTAAGTCCTTACCTTCGGCGCGCTTACGCGGCCGAACCGCCGAAGATGTCGATGGAGTCGCTGCCTTCAGCGAGCGTCACGAAGGCGCGCTTGGTGGCCTTGCGCTGACCGAAACCGGAGCGGGTGCGCTTGCGCTTACCCTCACGGTTGGCGGTGTTGACGCTGGCGACCTTCACACCGAAGATCTGCTCGACGGCGATCTTGATCTGGGTCTTGTGGGCGTCCGGGGAGACGAAGAACACGTAGGTGCCCTGCTCCATCAGTCCGTAGGACTTCTCGGACACCACCGGGGCGATGATGATGTCACGCGGGTTAGCGATCGTGCTCATTAGTTCTCCTCCTCCTTGACCGCGCCGGTGGCCCGGTTGATGAAGGTGGTCAGAGCCTCAACGGAGAACACGATGTCGTCCGACTTGAGGACGTCGTAGGTGTTCAGCTGGTCCTCGGTGAGGATGTGGACGCCCGGCAGGTTGCGGACGGACTTCCACGAGGTGACATCCTCACGGGTGAGGATGACCAGCACGTTGCGGCGTTCGGTCAGGCGCTCGATGAAGGCACGGGCCGACTTCGTCGACGGCGTCTGGCCTTCGACCAGCTCGCTGACGACGTGGATCCGCTCGTGGCGGACACGGTCGGTCAGGGCGCCACGGAGAGCGGCGGCCTTCATCTTCTTGGGGGTGCGCTGCGAGTAGTCGCGCGGCACGGGGCCGTGCGAGATGCCGCCGCCGGTGAAGTGCGGAGCACGGATCGAGCCCTGACGGGCGCGACCGGTTCCCTTCTGGCGGAACGGCTTACGACCGCCACCGGACACCTGTGCACGGGTCTTGGTGGAGTGCGTGCCCTGGCGCTTGGCGGCGAGCTGTCCGAGAACGACCTGGTGCATCAGTGCGACTGAGGCCTCACGGTCGAAGATCTCGGCAGGCAGCTCGACCTGGCCGGCGGTAGCTCCGTCGGCCTTCAGGACGTCAAGCTTGAGGTTGGTCATGCGTGTGCACCGCCCTTCACTGCGGTCTTAACGGTTACGACGCCGCCACGCACACCCGGGATCGCGCCCTTGATGAGCAGGATGTTGGCGTCGGCATCAATCTTCTGAACCTTGAGGTTCTGGGTGGTGACGCGCTCATTACCCATGCGTCCGGCCATCCGGGTGCCCTTGAAGACACGACCGGGGGTGGCGCAGGCGCCGATACCGCCGACACGACGGTGTGCGGCCTGGTTACCGTGGGACGCACCCTGACCGGCGAAACCGTGGCGCTTCATGGCGCCGGCGTAGCCCTTGCCCTTGGACGTTCCGGTGACGTCGACGAAGGTGATGCCCTCGAAGATGTCGACCGTGACGTCCTGACCCAGCTCGTAACCGGAGACATCGTCCATGCGAATCTCCGCCACGTGCCGGCGGGGGGTAACGCCAGCCTTCTTGAAGTGACCACCGGCAGGCTTGTTGGCCTTGCGCGGGTCAATGTCGCCGTAGGCGATCTGGATGGCGTTGTAGCCATCATTTTCGATGGTGCGAATCTGGGTGACCACGCACGGCCCGGCTTCAACAACGGTGACCGGGATGACCCGGTTGTCGTCGTCGAAGACCTGGGTCATGCCGAGCTTGGTGCCCAGAATGCCCTTGATCTCTGTTTCACTCATTACTTATTCTCCACTGCTGAAAGACTGTTTACGCGATCACTGGATGTTGACGTCGACGCTTGC
Organism: Corynebacterium pygosceleis; assembly: GCF_016595275.2. Lineage (GTDB taxonomy): Bacteria > Actinomycetota > Actinomycetes > Mycobacteriales > Mycobacteriaceae > Corynebacterium > Corynebacterium pygosceleis. The sequence goes on from NZ_JAENIQ020000001.1 coordinate 324,704, forward strand.
GGGAAGATCGATGCGCATGAGCGCGTCAACCGTCTTCGGCGTCGGGTCAAGGATGTCGATGAGGCGCTTGTGCGTGCGCATCTCGAAGTGCTCGCGCGAGTCCTTGTACTTGTGGGGAGAACGAATAACGGCGTAAACGTTCTTTTCAGTGGGCAGCGGCACCGGGCCGACGACGCGCGCACCCGTACGGGTGACGGTCTCGACGATCTTCCGCGCGGACGCGTCGATCGCTTCGTGGTCGTAGGCCTTCAGCCTGATGCGGATCTTTTGTCCCGCCACGTTTGTCCTCTTCCTTCGCTTCCCCACGTCGCGATGATTGGTGGGGGTCGCTGTTGTCATCTCTATAACGTTGTCCGGCCGTGAATCACGGAAACTCGGGCGCAACGCCAGTTGTCTTGACCTGAACCTGTCTGAAAAATCCGACCGGGAGATACTCACCGGGTCACATGAACCACAAACAACCACCCCGCGGAACAGAGACCGCTCCGTCGATGATCCGGGGACGGATACATCGGGCGAGCCGGTTACTGCATCGGTATGAGGTGTGTCAGGTCGTCGGGATGAGGTCCACTCGACGCCGGAATCACGGCCGGTTGAAATATATTCACCAGCCTGAACATCCGACGTGGGCGGGCATCCTGCCTACTGCCGCTGTTTATTTGCCATGTTCCCTTGATGATTCCCGATCTCCGTGGATCGGAGGAGACGAACTCCCCGGTACACGGAGACACCGAGATTCCGGCGGCTTCCCGGTGAAACCGGAGAAACCACAGGCACCAGGTGCCATGTTTGCCCCACCAGCGCCAGCATCCTCGTCAGCGTTCCGACGAAACCTGCACCGTCACCTTTCGGCGCTGGTGGTCCTGAGACTTCGGTTTCGACTTCCGCGCAGACGGATGTGTCGTGTTGGAGCAACCCAAGCATTCAAACACACAGCTGGCCGAGTGGCAAGCCAACCCCCGAAAAGCGACAAACATGTAACGTATTGCACACAGGGCGGCGAGAGACCCGCGCCCTCACCTAGGATCAACCTAGTGCACCGCTGACGTGGTGCATCCACTACCGCTTGATTACACGAGGAGCATCTCAATGAGCGAAAACAAGACCGACAGCAAGTCCCCGGCCACCATCGACGACAGCAGCGTCGAGCGCAACTCCGCCCTGGAGACCGAGCACGGCCGCACCCACATCGATGACGTTGTCGTCGCGAAGATCGCCGGTATGGCCGCACGCGAGGTTTCCGGCGTGCACGCCCTCGGTGGCGGCGCCGCCCGTGCACTGGGTGCCCTCCGTGACATGGCGGGTTCCCGCGTCGACGTCCGCCAGGGTGTCTCCGTGGAGGTCGGCGAAACTCAGGCCGCCGCAGACGTGGCGATCGTCGCCGAGTACGGTGTCGCGATCCACGAGCTGGCTGACGCCATCCGCCGCAACATCATCAACGCCATCGAGCGCATGACCGGCCTCGAGGTCACCGAGGTCAACGTCACCGTCCACGACGTGCACCTCGAGCTGGACGACAACGATGAGTCCGCCGAGGACGAGGTCAAGGAGCTCGAGCCCGTCGAGGCCGAGGCCGATCACGAGCCCCGCGTCAAGTAAGGCCGGACTCCGTGCAACCTGATCCCATCTCGCTCGAGCAGGCCGAGACACTCCGGGACGAGATCCTCTCGCTCCCCGGTGTCGCCGGCATGCACGGCGGACAGTTCGGTGAGGTTGCGATGCTCTACCCCGGGACCCGGGTCCGTGGACTTCACCTGTTCACGCCCCGGGGCCGCCCGGACGAGACCCGGATGGAAGTTCATCTCATCGCAGATTTGTCTCAGCTACCCGATCTCGGCGAGCTCGCCGAGAAGGTGCGCACCGTCACCGAGAGGTACGTCACCGAACCGGTGGACGTCTTCTTCAGCGACGCAAGCTGACCGGCAGTTCACCTTCATCAACTGTCCCGCACGCCCGAACCCCACACTTCGACTCTGAAAGAGTGTCATGAAATCTCTTACTGTGACCGGCCTCATCCTCGGCTTCGCATTCGCATTCGCCGTGATTTTCGGCGGTTTGGTCGGCTTCCTCTGGGCCCTGCTCTTCGTCACCGTCGGTGGCGTCATCGGAGCCCATTTCGACGGCAAGATCGACCTCCGCGCCATCATCAACGGCTCCGGTAACAGGGGGTAATCTCGTTGACGAAACGTTCTGGAAGGTCCCGCAAGTCCAAACGCCGCTCCGGCACCGACCGACCGATCTCCACCGGGGACACCACGAACGACTCCCCGACCTCCTCCGTCGACTCGGCGGAGGAGCGACTCCGCGCCGAGGCTGAGCGCCGGGCCGATCAGGCCATGTCCGACATCGTCCGGGACGATGACAAGGCGGAGGAGGATCGGCGCATCCTGCGGGAGAACGGGAACGCCGCCTCGCCGGCTCCCAGCGGGGATTCCGGGAACGGTGACGCCGGTGTCGACGGTGCAGAAGCCACCGCCGCCACTCCGTCCGACGGGCGCCGTGGGGATCGGCTGGAAACTCCGGAAACACGTTCGTCCGATCTACCTGTACAGACAGGCGGTCACCACGACTCCGCGGGGACCCCGCGGCAGGACGGTTCCGCCACCGGTGATGCCGCGGTGGTGTCCTCCGACGATGCCGCTACCGGGGACGGTGGGGCGACGTCGGAAGGTTCCGCAGATCCCGCCGACCGGTCGACGGTCGACGCAGCGGACACACCCTCCGACATGACCGTCACCGACTCCGATCCCCTCCCCGTCACACGGGATCAGATCACCGACGGAGCGGATACCGGGGCTCGGGAAACTGATCCGGCCCCCGCCAGGGCCCAGGAGCCGACGACCACCCCGGCCGAGGAAGACCGTCCCGGTTCCGTCGGAACCGGTGGAACGGTTGTTTCCGCTGCGCCCGCCACCGTGCCGGAATACCTCCGTGCCCCGGAGGAACCGGAGGACCACAACCCGAGCAGAGGCTGGGTGAGGATCTCCGAGAAGACCGTCACGAAGATCGTCCGCCAGGCTGCGGCGAGTGTTCCGGGAACCACCGACCAGGTGAGCGGTGGCATCGACGTCCTCGGGCGCGGCTATCCGCGCTTCGACGTCGAACTGGACAGCAACGGTGACGCCGTCTCCATCGACGCGTACATTGCCGTGACCTGGCCTTCCCCCGTCACCCGGGTCGCCGAAACGGTCAGGACCACCATCTTCGACTGGGTCCGCGACATGACGGACATTCCGGTCGTCCGGGTCAACGTCACCGTCGGTCCCATCGTCCAGGGGACCGAACGGGTGACCGACACGCAACTGCGCGACTTCGACACCACCCCGCGGCTCCGGCCCGTCGTCGTCACCGCGAGGAACGCCGCACTCGACGAGATCACCTGCGTTTCCCGTAATTCTGAGCTGACGGAGTTCTCGGTCACCCCGGGAAGTGAGAACCTCCGGCCCGTGACGGTCACCGGACCGGACAACGCGAACCTCCGGAGTATCGAAACCGTCGGTTCCACCGGCGAGGATCTGTCGCCGGTCGTCGTCACGGAGCCCGCGGACCTCCGCGAGGTGACGGTGACGGGTGAAGCCGCGGCACGGGTCTTCTCCCCGGAGGTCAGCCCCGCCGCCCCTCTGGGCACGGTCACCGTCGCGGAGTCCAGGCCGTTGTCCGCTTTCACCGTTGCCGACCCACAGCCTCTGTCGGGGATCACCGTCCCCGAACCGGCACCGCTGAAACCGATCAGCGCGCGGGAGCTCCCGACAGTGGAGGTCGCGGTTCCCGCGGCCGCCGAACCCACGTCGGTGACGGCCCCTTCACCGGCGCCGCTGCGAAAGGTCGAGGCTCCGGAGCCGGTCCGGTTGCGCAGCGTCCACGCACCGGACACCCACCGGCTCGCGCAGGTGCACGCTGATGCACCCCGCGTGAGTCCCGTGAAGGCCCCCCGTCCACCCCGGCTCAAACCGGTGAAACGCAATCCCGTTTCGGTGGACCGGAAGCCACGTGTCGATCGACGTCCCACGTCCCACGAGGCCTCAACCGCGGGTGAGCGCCGTCAGGTGACCGTGACCCCGGCGAAACTTCGCCCGATCACCGTGAAGCCCACGACCATCATTCCCGTCCGTGTCGACCCTGCCAACGCAAAAGGCGGTATCAAGAGATGAGTGAAATCCAGACGGTCCGGGGACACCGGCCCGCCGCCAGCCCCGTCGCACGGTACCTGGCGATCCTCCTCGGACTGCTGCTGCTCGCGGCCGCAGCCGTCGCGGGACGGGATCTCTACATCCGCTACACCGACGTCGAGTGGCAACCGTGGGTTTCCACCGCAACCGAGTGGATCGGTGGCCTGAGCTACCGGAACTGGATGCTTCCGGCGGGCATCGCCGCCCTCATCGTCGGGCTGCTGCTCCTGTGGGCCTCGATCCGACCGAGGACCAAGACCCACCGCGAACTCACGTCGCCGGTCGCTGTGTGGATGCGGCCCGTTGACGTCGCCAGGATGTGCACCGCCAGCGCACAGCAGGTCCCGGGTGTCATGGCCGCACACACCGTGGCGAAGAAGCGTTCCATCGACGTCACCGTCATCGGCAACCCCGGGGACGAACGGCTCAGGGATGAGCTGCACCGTTCTCTCCAGCCCCTGGCGAACCTCGTCGCCGGGTCGCCTGCACTCAACGTGCAGGTCCAGAAGAAGGAGGTCTCCAAGTGAGCCACGGACTAGCATTTGTCGATCGCCTGCTCGTCTTCGTCATCGGGCTCGCACTGACCTTCCTCGGGGTGTGGTCCATCGGCCTATTCTTCGACGTCCCCCAGGCCAATCAGGTGACCGATTACGCGGATCAGGAGATGTGGGCCAACGCCGCCGAACTCGGCTGGTACGAGGGCGCTCTCATCGGTGTCGTCGCCGGCGGGATCATCATCGGTCTCTGGCTCATCATCGCCAACCTCCGGCGCCGGTCGGTCTCCGTTGTCACCAGCGGTGCCTCCACCGAGATGGGTGACATCAACTTCAACCTCGGTACCCTCGCGGACGCTGTCGCCGACACGATCGAGGACACCCACGGCGTTTCCAAGGTCCGGAAACGTGTCGTCATAGACCGGGGTCTGACCACGGTCGAGTTCACCGTCGACGCCGACGCCGACTGCAGCGTTCCGGGTATCCAGACCGCCATCGAGCAGTCCGAACGCGACCTCCGGGAAGCCATAGGACCGAGCGACGCGGCCACCTCCTACCGGATCCACATCGAGAGGGTTCCCCAGAACCACGAAATCTGAGTAGGGTCCCGCGCGCGCTCCCCACCGAACCCGCCGGCTTCTCCCCCGCCACCACCTTCTGGTGACGACAAGGAGAACCAGTGGGTTTTTCTTCTCCCTGCGCAACTCCGGCGCCATCCCCGAAACCGCCACCGTCGACTTCTCCGCCGCCCGGAGCACCCGCCCACGCCGTCAGCAGCCTCTTCCCCCACTGGTGGTTCCACGCACCGGAGTTCTGCGCTTCGGCAACCAGCTCATCACGACGGGACCACGGCCGGTCCCCCGTCTTCGGACGGGTGGGCAGGTGGCGGAGCCACTGACACACCAGCTCCGTTGCCGGGGATGAGCAGACTGCTCTCCGGTCGGGGCCGTCCGACGTGACGGAGGACGGGATCCCTCCCGCGAGTGCCGGATCGGCCAGTCCCTGAGACTCTCTCCCCATCCCGGTTCAATTCGGATACCCGGACAGGCCCGGACCGCCGCTACGTGGCCACCGATCGGGGATACGGTGTTCTCCTTGTCCGGGTGTCCTCGGGGCCCTTGCGTTCCCACCCGCCTTTCTTCCCTGCGTCCCCGATTCTGCCTGTCCGGTTGTTGCCGCCTCTGTTGATTCGACCGGACGTGGACACAGGGGGAGACAGGGCTGGGAGAGGGCATCACGGGGCTGAACAGGTAACGCGGGCGGGGACACACAAACGGAAAAGCACCCTGTCCCACGCTGTACGTGGAACAGGGTGCTTCTGTTCCGGTTCCGTGGAGCCTTCTGCTCCGGGATCCGGGGTGTCAGATCATCTTGTTACTTGATGATCTTGGTGACGCGACCGGCGCCGACGGTGCGGCCACCCTCGCGGATGGCGAAGCGCAGGCCCTCGTCCATGGCGACCGGCTGGATCAGCGTGACGGACATGTCAACGTTGTCGCCGGGCATGACCATGTCCGTGCCCTCCGGCAGCTTCACGACGCCGGTGACGTCGGTGGTGCGGAAGTAGAACTGCGGACGGTAGTTGTCGAAGAACGGGGTGTGGCGGCCGCCCTCATCCTTGGACAGGATGTAGACGGAACCCTCGAACTCGGTGTGGGGGGTGTAGGCGCCCGGCTTGGCCACGATCTGACCGCGCTCGACGTCCTCACGCTTGATGCCGCGGAGCAGCAGGCCACAGTTGTCGCCGGCCTCGGTGTAGTCCAGCAGCTTGCGGAACATCTCGATGCCCGTGACCGTGGTGGTCTGGCTCTTCTCGCGGATGCCGAGGATCTCGACCTCCTCGTTGACCTTCAGCTGACCACGCTCGACACGACCGGTGACGACGGTGCCGCGACCGGTGATGGTGAAGATGTCCTCGATGGGCATGAGGAACGGCTTGTCGGTCTCGCGCTCCGGATCCGGAACGGAGTCGTCGCAGGCCTGCATGAGCTCGACGATCTTCTCGGACCACTCGGGGTCACCCTCGAGAGCCTTCAGCGCGGAGATGTGAACGATGGGGGCTTCCTCATCGAAGTCCTGCTCAGCGAGGAGCTCACGGACCTCCATCTCGACGAGCTCGAGGATTTCCTCGTCGTCGACCATGTCGCACTTGTTGAGCGCGACGAGGATGTAGGGAACGCCGACCTGGCGCGCGAGCAGAACGTGCTCACGGGTCTGGGGCATGGGACCGTCGGTGGCGGCAACGACGAGGATGGCACCGTCCATCTGAGCCGCACCGGTGATCATGTTCTTGATGTAGTCGGCGTGACCGGGGGCGTCGACGTGCGCGTAGTGGCGCTTCTCGGTCTGGTACTCAACGTGGGAGATGTTGATCGTGATACCACGCTCCTTCTCCTCCGGCGCCTTGTCGATGGCGTCGAAGGCGAAAGCCTGGTTCAGCTCCGGGTAAGCCTCAGCCAGAACCTTGGTGATGGCTGCGGTGGTGGTGGTCTTACCATGGTCGACGTGACCGATGGTACCGATGTTGACGTGCGGCTTCGTACGCTCGAACTTCGCCTTTGCCACTGTATGTCCTCCTGGACTTCGCGGTGGCTACGACTCTCGCAGCCACATAGGTGGTAGTGCCATACTGCCGGCAGCCCCGCGTCTTTCGAAAGGGGCATACGGGTATGACTGGTTCATTTTGTGCCAGTTACCTGATACTAGGTGCTCAGCCCGCGTTTTTCAAACCACGGGCAGGAGTCCTGTACTCCGGGTAACGGCCGGCTCAACATCCGGTGTACGGAGGTTCAGCGGACCGTTACCGGTGACTGGACGGTTCGCCCGGCCGGTTTCTGGTGAGACCGTTCCGGGCCCCGGGATCTCTCCGTCGCACTGCTTCAGTGCGACGGAGAGAGATCTCGGGTTGTCCCCGGAGGCGGTACGCGTTGGTGCCGCCGCCGGGGGGTACTGCTAGTTGGAGGTGCCGTTGCGCTCGGCGATGATCTCGGACGCGACGTTCGTGGGAACCTCGGCGTAGGAGTCGAAGATCATCGAGTAGTTGGCGCGGCCCTGCGTCTTGGAACGCAGGTCGCCGACGTAGCCGAACATCTGGGAGAGCGGGACCTTGGCCTTGACGACCTTGGCACCGGCGCGGTCCTCCATGGCCTGGACCTGGCCACGACGGGAGTTGACGTCACCGATGACCTCACCCATGTACTCCTCGGGGGTGGTGACCTCGACGGCCATCACGGGCTCGAGCAGGACGGGCTTCGCCTTCGCGACAGCTTCCTTGAGCGCCTGGGAACCGGCGACCTTGAAGGCCATTTCCGAGGAGTCGACCTCGTGGTACTGGCCGTCGAGAAGCGATGCCTTGATGTTGACGAGCGGGAAGCCCGCGAGGTAGCCGTACTGCATGGCGTCACGGATACCGGCGTCGACGGACGGGATGTATTCGCGGGGAACGCGACCACCGGTGACGGCGTTCTCGAACTTGTAGGTCGCGGACTCACCCTCCTCCAGCTCCTCCGGATCCGGGGAGTAGGGCTCGAGCGCGATGATGACCTTCGCGAACTGGCCGGAACCACCGGTCTGCTTCTTGTGGGTGTACTCGAGCTTCTCGACGGGCTTGCGGATCGTCTCGCGGTACGCGACCTGCGGGGCACCGACGTTGGCCTCGACCTTGAACTCACGGCGCATGCGGTCGACGAGGACGTCGAGGTGGAGCTCGCCCATGCCGCCGATGACGGTCTGGCCGGTCTCGTCGTCCAGCTTGACGGTGAAGGTCGGGTCCTCTTCGGCGAGCTTCTGGATCGCGGTACCGAGCTTCTCCTGGTCGGCCTTCGACTTCGGCTCGATGGCGACCTGCAGAACCGGGTCCGGGAAGTCCATGGACTCGAGGATGATCTGGTCGCTGAGGTCACACAGGGTGTCACCCGTGGTGGTGTCCTTCAGACCGATGAACGCGTAGATGTTACCGGCGCGTGCCTCATCGACCGGGTTCTCCTTGTTGGCGTGCATCTGGAAGAGCTTTCCGATGCGCTCCTTGTTGCCCTTGGTGGAGTTCATGACCTGGGCGCCAGGATCGACGCGACCGGAGTAGACGCGCACGAAGGTCAGCTTGCCGAAGAACGGGTGTGCCGCGATCTTGAAGGCCAGTGCGGAGAAGGGCTCCTCGACGCTGGGCTTACGGGTCATCTCGACGGCTTCGTCGCCGACCTTGTGTCCGTGGACCTCGCCGATGTCCAGCGGGGTGGGCAGGAAGTCGATGACGGCGTCGAGCAGGGGCTGGATGCCCTTGTTCTTGTAGGCGGAGCCACAGAGGACCGGGAAGACCTCGGAGCTGATGGTCATCTTGCGGATGGCGGCCTTGATCTCGTCGATCGTCAGCTCTTCACCACCGAAGTACTTCTCCATGAGCTCTTCATCGGACTCGGCGACGGCCTCGAGCAGCTTCTCGCGGTACTCCTCGGCGATCTCCTTGAGATCCTCCGGGATCTCCTCGTAGGTCGGCTCGGTTCCGATGTCGACCTTGCCGCGCCAGGTGATGGCGCGCATGTTCAGCAGGTCGACGACACCGTCGAAGTCGTCCTCCGCACCGATGGGAAGCTGCAGGACCAGCGGCTTCGCACCGAGGCGCTCGATGATGGTCTTGACGGTGAAGTAGAAGTCGGCGCCCAGCTTGTCCATCTTGTTGACGAAGCAGATACGCGGGACCTCGTACTTGGCGGCCTGACGCCACACCTGCTCGGACTGGGGCTCGACGCCCTCTTTACCGTCGAACACGGCGACGGCACCGTCGAGCACGCGGAGGGAGCGCTCGACCTCGACCGTGAAGTCGACGTGACCGGGCGTGTCGATGATGTTGATCTGGTTGTTGTTCCAGAAACAGGTGACGGCGGCGGAGGTGATGGTGATGCCGCGTTCCTTCTCCTGCTCCATCCAGTCGGTGGTCGACGCACCGTCGTGCGTCTCGCCGACCTTCCGGTTGATGCCGGTGTAGAAGAGAATTCGCTCGGTAGCGGTGGTCTTGCCGGCATCGATGTGGGCCATGATGCCGATGTTGCGGACCTTTTTCAGGTCGGTAAGCACTTCTTGTGCCACAGTGTTCCCCAAACTCGTTGGTTCTTGGTGATTGCCCGGACGTCTGTCCGGACGGTGTTGTCACCGGTGGATATGAATTCTTTGCCGTACCGCGCCACGGCCCGTACCCGGGCCAGCCGCTCGTGGAGAGCTTAGGCGCTCCGGGTGAACCGGAGGTGAACGGCGCCGGCTGTCCCGCAACCCGCATCGTCGTGGACGCGGGCCGGAAACGACCGACCTTCGACTAACGCAATGACCCCGACACCGGACCACGTCGTCCCGGCCGTGCCGAATACGCGGGGCATCCGGGACGGCGGGTGTGACACGGTGTGAACGGCGAGGGGGCCATCAGCTGATCTACTGCTCTTACCAGCGGTAGTGGGCGAAGGCGCGGTTGGCCTCGGCCATCTTGTGGGTGTCCTCGCGACGCTTCACCGAGGCACCGAGACCGTTGGCGGCATCCAGGATCTCGTTGGCGAGACGCTCGGTCATCGTCTTCTCGCGGCGCTGGCGGGTGAAGTTCACGAGCCACCGCAGAGCGAGGGTGTTGGCGCGGCCCGGACGGACCTCGACGGGCACCTGGTAGGTGGCGCCACCGACACGGCGGGAGCGGACCTCGAGATCGGGCTTGACGTTGCCGAGAGCCTTCTCCAGGGTGCCGACGGGATCGGTACCGGTCTTCTCGCGGCAGGTCTCGAGCGCGCCGTAGACGATGCGCTGTGCGGTCGACTTCTTGCCGTCCAGGAGAACCTTGTTGACCAGCTGGGTCACGAGCTCGGAGTTGTAGACCGGATCCTTGACTACTTCGCGCTTCGGCGCTGCAGACTTACGCATGTCTTACTTCTCCTTCTTGGCGCCGTAGCGGGAACGGGCCTGCTTGCGGTCCTTGACACCCTGGGTGTCGAGGGAGCCACGGACGATCTTGTAACGGACACCGGGAAGGTCCTTCACACGGCCGCCGCGCACGAGCACCATGGAGTGCTCCTGGAGGTTGTGGCCCTCACCGGGGATGTAGGCGGAGACCTCGATACCGGAGGTCAGGCGGACACGCGCGACCTTACGGAGCGCCGAGTTCGGCTTCTTCGGGGTGGTGGTGTACACACGCGTGCACACGCCACGACGCTGGGGGGAACCCTTGAGCGCCGCGGTCTTCACCTTGGTGGTCTTGTCGTGGCGGCCCTTTCGGACCAACTGCTGAATAGTGGGCATGAACCGTCTTTCTTGTCTGATCGGCTTCCTCGGTTCGATGTCGCCGACCGAGTACTGTACGTTCCTTGCTTGTCGCCTGAACACGCAAAACTGATGAAAACGCGCGAAACCCAGTCAGCCGCTCTCGCTGGCCTACCGGGGAAAATTCAGGCTCCCACCATGGAGACGTGGGACTAGCGAGTCATCATACATCACCACAGCCCCAAAATGAAACACCTCCCGGCACCGGAGAAAACCGGAACGGGCACCACACCCCCGAGCAGCCGTCGGGGACAACTGGCCCGAACCTCCGACAGGGGCAGAATCCCGCCACGACAATGCGGCGACAGTGCGGGAGAGGGCGCAGGTCACCCCACCGGAGTTGACGCGAATCGCGAACACGGCCCCGACGCCCCCACATCCCGCCGGCGAACCCCACGGAGACCAACCCGGACAGGATACGGATCCGGAACATCGACCCCGCACGGCGGGGAGAATCCTTGCCCGTCACCCTTGGAAAGGTTACCCTAACCGTAGGTCCGGTAGGTCGACCTTCAGTCCGTGACATCTAATCGACATCTAATCCCGAGAAGTCCCGAGGAGATTGAACGTGCCCACACGTCGTACGCCCCATCTCGCCGTAGCGCTGGTCGCAGCCCTCACACTCGCCGCCTGCAACAGCACCGGGGATGACACAGCAGATTCAGTTGATTCATCACAGGCGGTCTCTTCCCCGTCGAAGGGAAACAGTGGCGACGGAGGAGAGTCCGGAGGTTCCGGGGATAGCTCGGCGTCCGCCGACGAGACGCGGACCGTGCACCACGAGGTCGGAACCGCCGAGGTCCCGGTCTCCCCGATGAAGGTCGTCGCCTTCGATGACAACGCCGGCATAGCCGCACTGGCGGCGGGCATACGCCCCTCAGTCGTCTACACCTCGTCCAGCGACGTCGGTTCTGACGCGATCCTCGAGGCAGCCGGTGTCGAGATTCGGGAGGCGGCCGCCCTGGAGCTTCCCCCCATGGAGGAAATCCAGGCTCTCGGGGCCGACATGTTCGTGGGAACAGGTGCCGTCGGCCCGGTGGGCCAGCAGTTCGACAAGTTGAACGACATCGCGGGAACGGTGGTTCTGCCGATCACCGGCCCGTGGGAGGAGCTCGTGAGGAGCAACGGCGAACTGCTCGGGGCGGATCCCGGGGTCACCGACCGTCAGATCGAGGCGATCCGTTCCCGCCTGGAGGCCGCAGCCGCCGCTTCCGACGATCGGACCATCTCACTTCTCGGAAACACCTTCGGTACGTCCAACTTCACCATGCCACCGGCAGCCCCCAGCTCCACACTGATCAAGGAAGCCGGATTCGACCGTCCGGAGTTTCAGAGACAGGAGGCCGAGGGTTATGCGGTGACCCTCTCGGATGAACTCCTGCCGCAGCAGGACGCGGATATCCTCGTCCTGCCCGAAGGAACCTACTACGACGCGGATGCACTCCTGGCGCTTCCCACGGCCAGGACCCTGCAGGGTGAACAGGTCCGGACCCTGGCCGAGTTGTGGCTCGTCGCCACACCTTTCGCCTTCTACGGGATCGCCACCGACCTGGAGGCGATCGCAACCGGGAAGCCGGTGACGACGGAGGACACCATCGGCGACCTGTGGGATGATTTTGCCGCGGAAACGGAAATTTAACGCCACTTCCGGATGAGATCGCGCCGGCCCCGTCCCGTGGGTGACACCAGCGGGACGGGGCCGGCGCGATCGTGTCAGGCCAAATACCGGCGGGCCGCGGCGAGAATTATCCGGTTGGTCTCTTCGGGTTGTTCGAGATATCCCAGGTGCCCCGCATCTTCCACGGTGACGACATCGACACGGGGCAGCAGATCAGCGAACTCACGGACCGCACCGGGCGGGGCGATGATGTCATCAGCGAACGACACCACCGTCCCCGGTACCGTACAGCGGCCCAGCATGTCCGGATCCGGCCCCGGAACCGACGCAGCGACACGGAACTGCTCCACCACCCCAGTCGGCGGAGGCCACGGCTGGCAGGAAAAGAGGTCGGCCCAGTTCCGGGCGGAAACCGGATCCTCCAGTGTCCTCGGCGAGAGTCCGGCACAACCGAGAAGCACCCTCAGTGACTCCGATCCCGGGACAACGTCCCCGGTGAGTGCGGCGTGCGCCCGGAGATACATCTGCGCGACGGTACCCGCGCTCGACTGGGCGGCCATGAGCACCATGCCCGCGACCAGATCGGGCTCCCGGGCGGCCAGCTCCACCGCGACCCGGGCCCCCATTGACGTACCCACGACAAGTACGGGGCCGTCGGCGATCTGACGCAGAATACGGGCGGCGTCTCCGGCCATTGTCTCCGGTGGAGCCGGAAATTCTGAGGAGGATCCGCCGACCCCACGTGAATCCGGGGCTATCGTGCGGTATCCGGCGGCGACGAGGGCAGGTACCTGATAGGCGCGCCAGACATCACCGGGTGACCCGGCCCCCATCAGCAGCATCACGTCCGGGCCGGAACCCTCCACGTGAACGTTGATGTCCGCTGTACCGCATTCAATGATCACGTCAGTCAGCACCTTTCCCTTCAGGACGGTCGAGAGCAGTTGACAGTGCGAGGATGTGCGTCACGAACCTGTCCACCAGCAGTTCGACGAAACACCGCTCGAGATTATCCGGATTGAACCGCCACACGGAACAGAGAACGGGGCCGTTCTCCGCCGCCTGCACGCCGACGGACACCTCGAGGGGGTACGGGCTGCGCATCTCCGGCTCGGGTGTGAGATCGACGTCACCGACGACCCTACGATCGGTGACGACGGTGAACGGCTCCGCGTCGGTGACCGTTCCGGAGGCGAGAGTGTCCGCGCGACCGAGATGTATCAGCATCACCTGTGGCGCCGTGTCCCCCGTTACCGGAATACATGCCGCTGCGTGCAGGCCACCCGAAGGCACGTCATCGAGGGTCTGGGCCACGGCATCGATCCATGCCCCGGCATCTTCACGGGTGATCTCCACGGTACCGGCCGGCGGTGTACTGCCCCTCCCCAGAACCACCGGGTAGAGACAGTTGAGCCAACCGACGACATCCCCGGGGTCACGGTCTCCGACGAGGTGTGCTCCCCTGCCGTGACCTTCAGTGATGACGGCCGCCCCCGATGTCGGATCACCTCCGACAGTCTCCGTCCACGCCCAGGCGAAAGCCGCTGCGACGGTGTCCCGACTGCGCGCACCGAGCAGCAGATCCGGCGCGGGAATCTCCCGTTGAAGGAGTTCGGTGTCCCCCATGGAACCGGTGCAACCGGCCACGGGGAGGGGTTGTGCGGCAGCCACGGATTCCGCGACGGACCTCCAGTACGACTCTTCACCACCGCTGTCCGTAGCGTCACTGATCCAGTCCTCGAACACCGATGTGTCACCGGTGTGCGCCGGCAGATCAGCACCGGACCAGCCTGCGGCCAGATCCCCCAACAGCACGTGCCAGCTGGCCAGGTCGCAGACGGTGTGATGGACTGCAGCGATCAGTAGTGGATCCGGTGATCCGGAACCCAGAATCACCAGGCCGACCATCTTCCCTTTCTCGGGGTCCAGTGCCTGGCGGGCCTTCTCCACCGCGTCGGCGACAGTGTCGGCGCACAGTGGGTCCCCGTCGATGCCACGGATCTCGGCCCCGCTACCGACGCCAGGTTCAAGACGCAGGCCTTCGCCACTGCGGACCAGCCTGCTGCGGAGGATGGGGTGGGCCCGTTCAACTCTCCCCCAGCAGTCGGCCACACGGGCCAGCTCTGCACCGGAGGGGAGTTTCACGACCATTGTCATGGCGAATCGACGTATCTGTCCCAGATCAGCGAGCCAGTGCAGCATCGGCCAGCACAGATGCCGCGGAACGGAATCCCGGTGCGGATCTTTCCCACGGTCGTCGCCACCCATTTCCGCTGGGGTCCCGGCGTCGATCGCGGAGGCGAGTGCCCGAATGGTGTCAGCCCGGTTGATCATCCGAACACTGGCGTGCAGACCTTCCTTCTGCAGTGCGGTCACGAGCCCCATGACAGCGATGCTGTCGATTCCGAGATCGCGGAACGGAATGTCGGTACCGACTGTGTCGCCATCCCTGTGGAGCAGTCTGCACACCACGCCATGCACCGTTTTCTCGGTGTCCGACACCGCCCGGGAACCTCCCGTCGTTGTCGGAAGCAGAGATTCCAACGTCGCAAAGTCGGTCTTCCCGTTCACGTCCCGTGGGATCACATCCACCTCGGTCACGACCGATGGAACCATGTAGGCCGGCAGATGACTGCCGCAGTGGGTGAGAACCGTCTGCACATCAAAATCCCCGTCGCCCTCTGCGACCACCCATCCCATCAACGCCCGATGACCGCCACGGTCAACCACACCCGCGACGGCGTGGGCAACCCCGGGACAACTGTTCATCACGGCGGTTGTCTCTCCGGGTTCCACACGGAAGCCGCGGATCTTGACCTGTCTGTCAGCACGCCCGACGAACACCATGCGCCCGGCTTCGTTGACCCGCACCAGGTCTCCCGTCCGGTACATCCGGCGACCGTCCGCGGCGGGGACGAATCTCTCGGCGGTTCGACCGGGCTGTTGCTCGTACGACAGTGCAACCTGGTCCCCCGCGACATACAACTCCCCGGTGAAGCCACGCGGTACCGGTGCCAGGTCAGGACCGAGGACATGGCACAGAGTGCCGGGAAAGGGGAAGCCGATGTTCGGCGGATCGTCCGTGGTGAGACGCGCCGAGCACACCTCGACCGTGGTCTCGGTGGGGCCGTAGAAATTATGGACCGCGACCCCTTCGGTCTCGGCCAGCCTGCGCCAGAGATCCACAGAGATGTCCTCGGCGCCGAGGGCCAGAACCTTGAGCCCTCCCGGCGCGACAAGCCCGGCATCGATCAGGGGACGCACCAACGTCGGTGAGGTGTCGAGTATCTCGACCCCGGCTGCACGTACCACCCGGACGAACTCGGCCGGATCAGTCAGACAGTGTTCGTCCAGGATGACCAGCTCCCCGCCCGCCAGCAGCGCGAGCTGCGGCTGCCATGCGGCATCAAAGGCGAATGACCAGGCGTGGCCGGTGACAAGGCCACCAGATTCCTCTGACACTGGACCCCAGATCCGTTCGGAGTGCGCGGCCAACAGGCCCAGAATCCCCTTGTGCGCCGCGACAACCCCTTTTGGTTTTCCGGTGGACCCGGAGGTGAACACCACATAGGCGGGGTCGGACTCCGTCACCGCGTGCAGCTCCCCGGGGATGAGCGGTAGGTTCCCCCGGGGGGCTCCCTCCATCATCAACCGGGAACCCGAGGGTGCCTCGATCTCGGGCATCCCCTCCGCTGTGACGGTCGCCGAGACCCGTGCCGTATCCATTATGTAGGAGTTCCGCTCAGCGGGGGCATTCGGATCAAGCGGCACCACGACAGCTCCGACCGAGAGAATCCCCAGCAGGGCGGCGGGATAGGCCACGGTCCGGGGCAGTAGCACGGCAACCCGATCGCCACGCCCGATCCCCGCCGCGGAAAGCCGTTCGGCGGTACGGGCCGCCCAACAGCTGAGTTCCCTGTAGGTCAGCGTGCCTTCACGGTCCGTCACCGCGGGCCGCTCGGCGTACCGAATCGCGGTACGGGCGAAGACGTGCGCTATCCCCTCCCCCGCAGAACTTTCCGCGGAGTGATGCCGTGGGCGCGATTCGGCGTGTTCCACCCCGACACCACGAATGGGCCGGTCGGGATGGGCGACGAGCGAATCCATGAGGCTGCGGACCAGGTTCGTCAGCTGTGGTCCATCCACACCGGAAGGCAGAGCTTCGGTCCGGACATCGACGGTCAGATGGAGTTCATCACCGATTTCCGCGGGCGCGAGAACGAGCGGAAAATGCGACCAGCTGTCCCGGTGAACGGGATGCATCGTCACGCCGTCCCCGAAGTCGACCGCCGTGGCCGCTTCACCTTTCGGTGCGTTGTGGAAGACCACTGCCGTATCGAACAACGGTGAGACTCCCGCCCATTGCTGGAGCTCCGACAGCCGGTTGTAACTGTGGGTGCGGGCCACCGTCAGTTCCCTCTGCACACGGCGGCACAACTGTTCCACGGTTTCACCTGTGGCGGTGTTGATTCGGGCTGCGATGGTGTTCGTGAACATCCCGATCATTTTCTCCGGGTCGGGAACGGTCTCAGGCCGCCCCGCGACACTGACACCGAACACCGGGTCGGGGGTCCCGGTGATCCTCCGCAGCACCAGTGCCCACGCAACCTGGGCGAGGGTGCCGAGTGTCACCCTCATCGATCGTGCACCGTTCCGCAACCGTTCAAGGTCGGTTCCACGGATCACCTGGGTCGACATTTCCGGTGGGCCACCTGCGGTGGTGGGGCTACCCACCACACACGGTCCGTCGAGTCCCTCGAGATACCGGCTCCAGAATTCCCGGTCGTCGCTCTGATCGCGACTGGTGAGCCACGCACTGTAGGGCCGCACCGGGACGGGGTCCACCGTGGAGTCGCCGGTGTAGGCCCGGCGGAGCTCCTCCCACAGCAGCGGTACGGACCATCCGTCGATGAGGATGTGGTGCATCGTCCACACCAGAAGTGCATCGGAGGGTCCGACGGTACACAGCTTGACTGCACTGACGGGTCCGCACCCGAGGTCGAACGTACGGAGACGTTCACTGTCGGCGAGTCTCCGGGCCTGCTCGACGGTGCATGTCCTCTCCTCCCAGTCGACGACAGGCTCAGCCGGGACGAGAGCGACGGGGTGAGGCAGGTTTTTGGAGGTGAAGCGTGCGTCCAGATGGGGGTTCCGCTCAACTACCCGCGTCACGGCCTGATGCAGTCTGCGGGGGTCGAGGGGACCCGCGAATGCCATTGCGAGTTGCACCGTGTAGAGGTCACCTGCCCCACCGACCGCCCCGGAGGCTGCCGCGTAGAGCCCCTCCTGAAGCGGAGACAGCGCCAGGACATCAGAGACTCCCCTGTTCATGGAAGTGTTCCACCCGTATTCTCCGGTTCGCCGTCATGATCTGCATCCATCGCTCGACGCACCGACAGCGGACGCATGTCGGTCCAGTTCTCCTCGATGAACCGGAGAATCTCGGCGCGCCGGCCGGGGCCGTGAACCACCTTCCATCCGCTGGGCGGTTCCCTGAAATCCGGCCACAGGGCGTACTGGAGTTCGTCATTGATGACGGCGTAGAACACACCGTCGGGATCGTCGAAGGGGTTGAGGTGCATTTTCTCTCCTAATTCTTCCGGGGCAACGTAACTTTCAGTTTCAGGACCGTCACTGCACGGAATCCGTCACGGGGAACCGTGTCTCCACGGCTGAGTGCTTCCGGGTGCACACCGCTACGCTGTCGTCGACGCCGTCACCGGGTCGCTTTCCGCCTTGCGGAAGGCGATGAGCAGCAGGCACAAACCGGTCAGGCACCCCAGGCCTGCGAAAGCCGACAGCAGGGCGGCGGCGTCCAACTTGATGAGCAGGCCACCGACAGCGGCGCCACCGGCCACACCCACAGCGCTGAGCGAGCTGTTGAGGGCCAGCGCCTGAGCGGTGAGCGGACCCGCGATCTGGTGGAGTCTCACCTGAACCGCCGAGGCACACCAGTAGGCGAGGGCACCCCACAGGGGCGTCAACGCCAGTATCACGGGCAGCGGAACCGGGCCGATCTGTGTCAGCGTGGTGAACACAGCCATCAACACCGCGTATCCTCCCATTCCCCACATGATCGTGCGGTCGGGGCCGATCGCGTCAACGCACCAACCCCCGCCGAAAACCCCGGCGGTGGCGGCGACGCCGAAAAGCATGAACACGGTGCCGCGGTCTGTGGCGCTGCCGACCGTGGCCTCCAGGAAGGGTGCCAGATAGGTGACCAGGGCCAGTGCCCCCATCACCGCCACGGCGCCACCGATCAGCGCCACCGAGATTGAGGGATGTGCGAGTACCTTCAACTGTTCCCTGACACTGATGGCGGGAGCGGGTTCCACGCCGGGGAACGTCAGGACCACGAGCAGCGTGGAAACGGCTCCGCACACCGCTATGAACCCGAATGTCGCATGCCAGCCGACTGTTCCACCGATCCACACCCCCAACGGAACGCCCACCGCGACGGCACCGGTGACCGATACCGACAGCAGCCCCAGATAGCGCCCCTGACGCCGCTGCGGCGCCAGTTCCGCCGCGGCGGCGAAAAACACCGGTAGACACGCCGCAGCGGACAACGCCGACATCATCCGGAGCACCACGAGACCCCAGTAGCTGTCTGTGACGACGGCCAGCGCGTTGGCGACGGTGAAAATGACCAGCGCCACCGGAAGGAGCAGGGTGCGCGGAACACGGGCGAACACGACACCGAACACGGCGACACCGACGGCCATCGTCACGGAGAACACCGTCACCAGCTGCCCTGCGGCTGCTTCCGACACATCGAGGCCCTCGGCCACATCGGGCAATATACCTGCGATGATGTAGTCATCGGTGAACAGACTGAATAACGCGATACAGAAGCCAAGCATCCACCAGGGAAAACGCTGTCTTTCTCCGGTTTTGCTCATGCCGCTCCCTCGATGTCGCCGAGGAACCGTGTCCAGGTCTCCACCGCACCGGTCTCCCCCACCGGCAGGCCACCACGAGCCACCTCACCGAGGTCCCGGGCGACAGCGTAGAACGAGAACGGATTCATGGTGCACCAGAGTTCCCCGAGCACGGCGACCTTCACACCGCTCAACCGTCGGAAAGCCGCGGACTCCCGCAAGACCCCGTCGGTGTAGTAACCACCGGTGGGGACAGCGATGATGTCGGCGTCATGGTCCGCCAGGTCATCGGGATCGAGGATCCTCCACATCAGATCATCGTCACACCGCATCTGCGGTTCAGGCCTACGGAATCCAGATTCCCCGATCAAATGCGACAATACGGTTGACGGTGGCATCGTGAACGTCGTTTTTCCGAAGGTATTCGACAGAACCGACAGTGACCGTCCCTCCGTGTGCCGGGCCGCATCAGCCAGCTGAGCGCGGATGGCCGCCTGCACCGAATCGGTTCGTCCCCCCTCGTCGCCGACCGCCGCCCCCACCGCCGCAACGACATCCGTCCAGTTCCCCAGGATCGGCAGTACCGCGGTCTCAGCCACCTCCCGTAGACTCCGGATCTCCTTGCCCGCCGGGCTTTCTTCGCCTGTGGCGATTATCAGGTCGGGACCGCATTCCCGCAGTTCCCCGTTGCCGGGGAGGCCGAGAACGTCAAGCTGTTTCACCCGGCACCCGAGTCCCCGGAGAATATCCTGTGCGACGCGATCCCCCGCGGAGGCGTAGACGGTGTGGGGTACAACGGAAAACGAAGCGGCCGCGAGTCCCGCAGATTCATCGAGGGCCACCACTCGGACACATGAGTTGTTCAATGCTTCACTCCTTAAAATCTTCTTCCGTGGTCAGTTCGTCGGTTTCCGGAGCGGTCAGACCGTCGACCGGTACAGGTCCGCGAGATGCTCATACTCACGTTTCTCCGGACTGGCCCGCATCAGGTCGACGAGATGCCGGGGCGACAATCCCCCCATGACGTCCCGGACGGACACAGGAACACCGTCACCGAAGAATTCGCGCAGAGTCGCTATGAGCCGGAACCCGGTCAGTGAATCTCCGCCGAGGTCGAAGAAACTCAGGTGCGGTGGGGCGCTGTCGATCTGCAGTTGCTCGGCCCAGATGTCACAGATGAGCTCAGTCAGCGGATCCGTGTCGCCGTCTTCCCGGACGAACGTGTCGGCGGCGGCTTTCTCGAGCTGCGCATGGTCGATCTTCCCCGCACGATTGACGGGGAAACAGTCGAGTTTGTGGACCCCTCGTGGCCGTACCGCAGGAAGAAGCGCCTGTTGCAGTTCATTCCCGACATCAGTCACATCCGCGTCGCCGGTGATGAAAACAACGGTGCCGACGACCTCTGCGCCCGACCGCAGCGGCACCACCACTGCATCCAGCACTCCATCGACGTCTTTACACACCGCTTCAATTTCGGCGGGTTCAACGCGGTTTCCCCGGATCTCCAACTGCCGGTCAGCACGACCGACGAAGCGGATCAGACCATCTTTCCAGGATCCCAGATCACCGGTGTGGTACCACCGCATTCCGGTACGGGGGTCCGTCGTGAATCTCGCACCGGGACAGTCACCGAGATAGTCCTCCATCACACCGGGTCCCGCAACTACCATTTCTCCGACGGCTCCGTCAGGACGGTCGCGTCCGGAGCTGTCGACGATACGGTAATAGGTGCCCGGTAGAGGTCGACCATAGGGAACGCCGTCCCACCCCGGGGGCGGCCCCTCCGCCGGTACCTCATAGACGATGTTCCACCCGGTTGTCTCACAGGGACCACCGATGCTGAATACCCGGACCTCCGGAGCTGCCTCACGGAGTCGCTCGACCAGTTGTTCCAGAACCCGGTCCCCACCGGTCATGACGATTCGCAGACCACTGAGATCAGCTCCGGTCGCGGCAGCCCCGTCAAGCAGCATGTCCACCGCTGCCGGTACCGCGCAGATGCACGTCACCCTGTGCTCGACGGCGAGTCGCGCCCACTCCTCGGGATCGGGCCGGCGAGGTGGAACCACCACTGATCCCCCGGCGGCCTGGACGACGAAGAGATCGAAGAAAGAGAGGTCGTGATGGTTACGGGACAGGGCCAGACTGCGGTCCTCCGGGCCGATACCGATGAGACGGAGAGTTTCGGAGACGCACAACCGCATCCCGGACACCGGAACCGGAACCGCTTTCGGCGTACCGGTGGAGCCCGATGTGAACAGTACCGCTCCGCACCGGTTCCCCGATTCGACGACGGTGGGGACCGCACTACGTGATGCAGACGTCCCGGATGCGTCGATGACCGGAGCCGGACAGAGATCCATGAGGTCACGGCGGTCGGTGATCAGGGCACTGATTCCGGCGGCCGTGAACATCTTCGCGGCCCGGGAGACGGGGCAATCGGGGTCGACGGGGAGATAGGGACGCCCGGACGCCAGCACACCGTAGATCGCGGCCACCGTATCCGCGGCATCACCGACGGCCACCGCCACCGGCCCGTCGTCAGCGGCGTGACCGCCCACCAGATCAGAGATGCGGGCGGAGCGACCGGCCAACTCGTTTCGGCTGACCCGCCGGTCCGGGGCAATGACCGCCACACCGTCACCCGGATGTGTGAAGATGGGCTCCACGAGGTCTTCGACCGCACCGGGTCTGCCACCATAGCCCCTTGCCAGAGCCGCTGCGGTACCCACCGTCCGGTACAGCGGAGCCAGCCATGCCGCACGCTCCGTCAATGAACGGACGCCTCTCACCACCCCGGCGAAGACGTTGTCGGAAACCCCCTCCTCGAACTGTCCCTGCAGCACATCCGCCCGAAGCAACAACGAGCCGTTCTCTTCGGAAACGAGGAGATCGAACCAGACCTGCGGGGTCTGGGACACCGCGAAACTCTGGGTCAGTGCCCCGTCGAACAAACTCCCCATATCGTCCGCGACCCCGAGTTCACTGGTGAAGACCACCGGCGCCACGGGTGCGGAGAAACTGCCGCGGTGGTGCTGCAGTTTCCGTAGGACCTCCACCCCGGACACTGCGGTGTTGGCGAGGTCGGCGGACAATCTCTTCTGTATCCGGACGGCGAGCTCGGCGATGCAGCTGACGTCCCGGACGTCGACGTCGAGAAGAATGAATGACGCGAATTCACCGACGATGTCCTGTACCGCGGTGTCGGTGCAGTCCCTCCCCATGGTGGGGACGTTGATCATGAAGTGACCCGAATCGGAGTATTCCGCGAGCGCCGCGGAATAGATCGCCAGCAGTGCGGCATTGGGGGTGACACCGTGAAGCGCTGCGGCGTCCTTGACGCTTCCCCATGCATCGGTGTCGACGGTGTACCGCAGGTTCTCAAAGTGCGGGTCCCCGGGGCCGGTCGCCGCCAGCGGTAGTGCGGGCGCCGCAGGCAGCGACGCCAGGCGCCGGTTCCAGTAGCGTGCGGCGGCGGCCACGGCTTCCGCTCCTGCCCCTTCCCTCCACTCCAGGTAGTTCCGCACGTAGTCCCTGAAAGTCGCGCCCTGACCTTCACCGGCGGTCAACGGTTCACCCCGATAGGCTTTCTCCCAGTCCGTCATGATGCGGCGAACGCTGTGGGCGTCGGCTATGAGCGCGTCGATGCTGACACACAGCGTGTAGGTGTCGCCGTCATCGCAGGCCTCGACCTCGAAGAGCGGGAAACGGGCGAAGTCATGTTGACTGTGGGACAGTTTTCGCCGTACCTCCCGACCGTCGGCTTCCCGGCCACGGGTGATCGGTATGGTCACTCTCCCCGGGTCCCGGAGCACGCGCTGCGTCATGTCGGCCGTATCGAACACCGTCCGTAACGCCGGATGGGATCCGACGACCCTGTTGAGTGAGTCCTCCAGACGTCGGTGGTCGAGGGAGCCCGACGCTCCGGTGTATTCGAGATACAGATGACACGCGACGTTACCACCATCGAACTCCGGGTCTCGCCCGATTATGTAGGCCTGCTGCTGGTCCAGGAGCGGGAAGGGCTCATACCGGCCCCCGGGATCACGGGTCAGGGCACCGAAGAGAGTCTGTGTCCCGCCCTTCTCTTCACGACGGAGCCGGAGCAGTGCGGAAAGATCGCTGAAAACGGGGTGGTCGTGGATGTCCCTGACACCGACCGGCGTGCACAATGCGGTCGACAGTTCCCGGGACAGGAAGACGGCGGAAAGGGAACTTCCACCCAGCGCGAAAAAATCATCGTCCTGACCCGGATGAACTCCGAGCACGCTTTCCCAGGCCAGCGAGATGGCGTCCGTCTCTCGCTGCTCCGGTCGCCTGTCTGTCCCGTCGCCAGCGTTCTCGAGGAGTGCCCTGCGATCCACTTTGCCGGTTGATGTGCGCGGAATATCGTCGACAACGGTTACCGTCGCCGGAATCATGTAGTCGGGTAGATCCGTGGACAACCTGCGGCACACAGCATCCTGCAGGTTCTCCGGGTTCCCGGAGACCACGAGTTGGAGCTGTTTCTCGTGGGCGGGCGTTTCGACGACGAGCACCGCCGCGTTCCCCACTCCCGGAACCGCCAGGGCACAGGCGGTTATCTCACCGGGTTCGACCCGGTGTCCACGGATCTTCACCTGGTCATCGACGCGTCCGACGAAATGCAGACAGCCCTTCTCATCGAGCTCGACGATGTCCCCGGTGCGATAGATCCGTTCCCCCGGACGAACCGGATCAGGAAGGAACGTGGTGGCCGTCGCAGATGGTTGTCCTGTGTATCCCCGGGCTGTGTGGGGGGCGCGGACATAGAGTTCACCGGTGTTTCCCGGGGGGAGGACACTGAGGTCAGGCCCCAGAACCAGAACCGCCCCCGGTGTCGTCGGACGGCCGAGTGGTACCGGCCCGTCCCCGTAGTCACCACAGCACAGGGAGAACTCGCAGACCACATGGGTTTCGGTTGGTCCGTAGTGGTTGTGGAGTGTGGTCGCGGGATGCGCGACGAGAAAGTCCCGGATCCAGGTGTTCATGACCAGTGGTTCACCGGCCTGGTACATGTGACGCAACCCGGTCAGTGGGCGGTCGGACGCCGTCGCCACGCGGCAGATCTCCTGGAGCATGACCTGGGGGCAGAAGAACTCCGTGATGTGACGCTCCCGCAGCCACGCGACGAGCCCCTCGCCGTCAGCCCGCAGCGTGTCCGGCACGATGTCCAGCACACTACCGGTGACCAGGGCGGCGATCATCTCCTGGATGGACACATCGAAATTGAGGGTCGTGTATTGGGCGACGACGCCCCCACGGTGTCTCAGGGACCTCGAGACATGCCACTCAGCCAGACGGGTCATCGATGACACGGTCTGACCGACAGCTTTCGGGGAACCGGTGGAACCGGAGGTGAACAACACGGCGAACAGATCGCCACCGCACACTTCCACCTGCCCGGGGCTGAAATCCTCCCACGCGTTGTCCGGAACCACACAAGGTAGGTCCCACCGGTGTGGATCTTCCGTGACAACCGCATCGATCCCCGCCTTCTGAGCGTAGGTCCGCAGCCTGGCGGTCGGCAGTGACGGGTCGAGGGGACAGTATGCGGCGCCCCGCCGTAGAACCGCGAGAATCACCGCGACAGATTGAATCGACCGTGGCAGGTGCACGCCGACGACGGAACCACGCTTCACCCCGGCATGCTCGAGCTGCCCCGCCAACCTGCCGACTTCGAGGTTG
The DNA here is from genome assembly GCF_016595275.2 of Corynebacterium pygosceleis. Taxonomy (GTDB): domain Bacteria; phylum Actinomycetota; class Actinomycetes; order Mycobacteriales; family Mycobacteriaceae; genus Corynebacterium; species Corynebacterium pygosceleis. The sequence goes on from NZ_JAENIQ020000001.1 coordinate 349,863, forward strand.
AGCTCCCCACAGCTGAGCTCCTCGTTTCCGCACCGTACCGCCGGGCGCCCTCCACCGGATTCCAGGGCCCCGACGATGAGTGTGTTGACCGTTCCCCCGGGTGTCCGCTCGACGACATCGGCGGGATCACCGGCTCCGAGCGCCGCGACGAGCGTGTCCATGTCGCACCGGTCGAACACATCGACAGTGAAATCAAGGTGCCACCCGTCATCGTCGGGCCACAGCAGAAGTGGATGATCGTTCGCGGGGTCACCGGTGTCCGTGACCGTCCGCAGTCCGTCCGGGGCGGGCATGATGAACCGACTCGGCGCTATCGCCGGTCCCCCCACAGGTTGAACGTCCCGGCACCGGTAGTCCGCGAGCGGGCCCGGTGTGAAAAGGCCGAGTATGTCCGCTAGAGATTCCGGCAGTTCATGGCATCCGACCGGCACACTCAGCTTGTCCGGGAAACGCACGGGAGAACTGTCACCGTACCGATCTGGCTCGGGGGCCGATTGTCCGGTGAGGGCCCAGGCAACCTCCCGGGCGGCAGACGCTCCCCCGGCGCCGGGGGTCACGATGCGCAGAGTATCTCCGTCGCACTGCACGACGGTGATCTCCTCGCACAGTGCGACGGTCTCCGCACTGCACGCGGCGTCCACCGTCCGCAGACCCCGCGTCTCGGCGCGGGAGATGATCTCCGTGGGATCCGCCCCGCACATCCGTGCCTCGTAGCGGGATACCTGAGCCACCGTCATGCGCGGCCTCCGTCCTCTTCGTGGTTTCCGGACCGGAACAGTTCCGTGGGCGGTGCGTTCCCCGATATCCACTCCCCCAGAACAGGTAGTGACCTGTCCGAGGAGAGCGGGTGGAACCGCAACGCCCGGCTGGCCGCCAACAGCGCCGGGGCAACCGGATCACAGGCCAGGCCATGTCCCCCGAGAAGATCGAACGCACCGACGGCGATGTCCGGCGCGAGGATCTCTGTCACTGCGCGTGCCGCTACGGAGTGGGTGAACGCCGCGTCCGCGTCTCCACCGGGCACGAGGTGTTCTGCCGCGGCATCGACAGCGTTCCGGCACGCGTAGATCTTCGCGGCCAAAGCTCCGAGTTGTGCCGCGTTGTTCCGTGGAGACTCCGCCGCGCGTGAGGTCAGTTCCACGGCGACACCCAGATAGGTTGCCGCCGCCAGGACGTTGAACCACGCCCATGCGGACAGACCGAGTTCATCGAGGTTCCCACCCGGACCGGGGGGTAGGACCATACCTGTGGAAGCCCGCACATCATCCAGTCGCACTTCGTGACTTTCTGCCGCGAGCAGCACCGGGCTCGTCCAGAGGTCCGCGGTGGTGATTCCCGGTATCTGTGCCGGTAAGACCGCCAGACTCACTCCCAGAGAAACACCCTGTTCGTTGTAGGTGGAAACGGTGCAGGTGAGCAGATCCATGGACCGCGACAGGCTGCACGGTTTCTTGCTTCCGTTGATGATCCAGCCGTCACCACTGCGACGTGCGGTTGTCGCCGGGGCGAGGGCTTCAGCCCCCGAGCGCCCCTCCGAGATGGCGGAGGCCATCAGCATCCCCCGTTCGGCCACCGCCCGCAGAAGTTCCCACTGTTCCGCATCATGTCCGTGATAGCACCCGATGTAGTCGGAGAGGGTGACCACGGAAAGATGGTGCATGAGGGTGGCGACCGCCACGGAAGGTGCCACTCCGGCGAGTGCCGATTGAACGGCCACCGCGGTGGACCCGTCAACCCCGATGCCCCCGGCGTGCCGGGGCACGACGAGTCCGGGGGCCCGGGATCCGGAGAAGAGGCTGAGTGCGGAACCATCGGCTTCTTCGTTCGCCGCGATCCCCCGGTCCCGTAACTCCGTGATGAGGCCACCACAGAGCTCATCGGCCGTGTCGGCGTCGCATCCACCGGGGAAGTGTTTCGCCGCCGTCATCACTGTTGCCCGTTCTTCAGGAGAGCGACCAGACTCTCGTGGTCGAGGCCCGATGCACTCATGGGGGGCGGGTTCTCCCCCGGGGTACCGTCCCCCTCATCCGCTGTCACATGCGCCTCTCCGGCTTCGGTGGCACAGAGATCGGCTATCGTCGGATTCTCGAAAATCATCCGGGCCGTGACCGGATGAGACGTCGCCCGGGATCGACTGGCGATGCTGATCGCCTGAATGCTGTTGCACCCGAGGGCGAAGAAATCGTCGTGCCTACCCAGGTTGACCACCACACACACGGACTCGATGATGTCCGCGAGTTCTGTTTCCACGCCCGGTTCCGGTGGATCGAATTGTCCTGTGGTGGCATAGGGCGGAGCTTCCCCGACCGAGGTCGGGATCTCGTCCACGAACTCGATGCTCCCGGGAATGAGGGCCCTGTCGACACCTGCACCGAGCAATTCCTGCTGCAACGCGGTTCCGGGGCTCCATTCCGGGTTGGCCTCCGGAGGCAGGGTCCGGTCACCGGTGACCCAGGCGATGAGTGCGTCGCAGCCACGATCGGTCGGAACGGCCGCGACGATAGCGTCTTCAATACGGTCGACATCCGTCAGAACTGCACGTGAAGCTGTGTGATCGTCGGGTTGCGTCATCATTGCTGGCCTCTCTGTCTGGTAGGTGTCTGTTGATGTTCAGGGGTTATGGGGGCGGTGGTGTCACGACAGAGTCGGACGAGAGTGTCGCGCAACAGGTCGACCATTGACTGCGCCGCCTGTCGGGTGAGCAGACTGCCCCGGTAGACGAACTCACCTCCGGTGGTACCGTCACCCCGATCGAAGAAATCCCACGCAAAGTCGTATTTGGCCGTGGGGGCCGTCTGGGGAATCATCCGGAATGTCACACCGTCGGCGTCTGCGGTGACGTCCGCATCATGTTCACGGAACTGCAGAATCTCCCTGAAAAGGGACGACCTGGAGGCTGTCGGCGCGGCATCCCCCAACTGCGTGATCGTCTCGTAGGACAGTGCCGCATGATCGAATGCCCCCGCGGCGGCACGTGCACAGGCCGCGATGTGATCCCTGAAAGAGCTCCCGGCATCCACCCGCACCCGGAGGGGCAGCATATTGACACTGCTACCGAACTGGTCGTCCCCCGCTTCACGGGTCGAGAACGGCACACCGATGATCTGGTCGCCGTTTTTCGAGACGATGGCCCGTTGTGCGGTCAGTGCAGCGAAGACGACGATGAACCTGGTGACGGACATAGCCGCCGCAGCCTCGGTCAATAGCGCGGTGGTGTCGCTGTCCAGGTCGAAGCTCAGCAGCTCACCGTCCCCCGTGTTTCCGTCCCCGCAGACGTCACCGGGAACCGCTCCGGCGAGAGCCCTGCTCCAGTACTCTTTCGCCGCGGTGTCATCCCGGTGACGTTCGTCCACGGCCCGGTCCGCAGGCTGTCGTCGAACGGCCACCGCACCGGTTTCTCCTCCGCCGACGACGGCACGGTGGCATTCGGCCAGTTCCCCGGGCAGTGCCCTCACCGCCGCGTCATCACAGGCGATGTGATGGAAGACGGCGGAGAGAACGAGGTCCCCCGCCCCACGACGTAGCAGGGCGAAGCGAACGGGAACCTCGTCCGTGATGTCGAACACCGTGGTGGCGAGCAGTCGCAGGGCGTCGTCGGTCTCGTCACCGGTGTCTATCACGGTGACATCGGGAACGTAGTCGGTGATGTTCTGCCAGGGAAGGCCCTCGTGTTCCGGGTAACTGGTGCGGAGAACCTCATGCCGTTCAACCATCAGACGGATGGCGGATATGACCTGTTCGACATCGACATCACCACTGATTTCCACGGCCGCGGGAACAGTGTACAGATCCGACGGACCCTGCAACTGGTCGACGATCCACAACCGGCGCTGTGCCTCGGTCAGTGGCGGGCGGTCCGGTCTCGGGCCCCGTTCACCGGGGCACGGCGAGACTGACGGTGACGTTGACACGACATCGTCACCTGTGGAAAGCATCTCCCCGATCGTCACTGCGAGTCCCCCGGGAGTTGGATCGGCGAAGATGGCCGACAACGGAACCTCGACGTCGAAGGACCTGGTCAACTCGGCCGCAACCTCCACCATCAGCAGGGAGTGCCCCCCGACAGCGAAGAACGAGTCCCCGGGACCGACCGGTGTACCGCCCAGGACACCGGAGAAGATCCGTACCACCTCAGCGACGATCTCCGGATCACCACCATGCTCCGGTGCTCCCGCAGGCGGTGCAGGTAGAGCGGATTTGTCTATCTTCCCGTGGGCGGTGCGGGGGAACTGCTCCAACGTGATCACCCGGGAAGGCACCAACGCGGGGGGCAACTGTTCGGCGACCGATGCACGGACCGAGGATTCGTCAGGTTGCACTGCCGGGTCAGTGGCGGTGATGTACGCGGTGACTGCGGTGCCGCTGATGGTCACCACGGCATCCGCGATTCCCGGACATCTGCGGACCACCGCGGAAATCTCCCCGGGCTCGGTACGGACGCCGCCGATCTTCACCTGGTCATCGCTTCTGCCCATGAAGTGAAACTCACCGTTGCCCGATCTGACCAGATCTCCGGTTCGGTACCGACGACGTCCACCGGGAGCAGGAACGAAACGGGCCGCGGTCTCGGAGGGCATCGAACGGTACCCCGTGGCGACGGCTTCACCACCGATGTAGAGTTCCCCGGTCACACCTTCCGCCACCGGGTCCAACCATTCGTCGAGAATCTCGCATGACGTATCTGTTTTGGGGTGACCGACAGCCACGACACCCGGCGGTTCGTCACCGGATACGAGATGTCCCGTGACGGAAACGGTGGTTTCGGTCGGGCCGTAGAAATTACCGATGGTCACCTGCGGGAGCATGGTCCGGACCTCCTCAGCGAGGTCCGTGGGAAACGCCTCCCCTCCCACGGGGATGAAACGCAGGTACGGCAGTTCCGTACCGCTTCTGTGGGCTGCGCTGAGAAAGTGGCGGAGCAGGGTGGGCACGGCGTGGACGATGTTGCACCGTGATTCAGCCACCGCAGCCACCATCAGGGCCGGGTCCCGTTCCACCCCGTCCGGCGCGACAATCACCTCACCCCCGACCGCCAGGGTGCACAGTATCTCCCCGATGGATATGTCGAATCCCTTTGACGCGGTGTGCAGCCAACGTGGCGGTTCCACGTGCCGGTAGAACGTGGGCAGGAACCAGCGGACATGAGCCCCCAGTGCCGCATGGGTGATCATGACGGGTTTCGGTTTTCCCGTTGAACCCGAGGTGTGAATCACACAGGCGATCTGCCCCGGTGAAGGGAGCGGAATCTCCTCACCCCCCACCCCACCGCCGGTCCGGGCACCTGGATCCATGACCACCAGTTTTTTGTCACGGGCGAGGGAGCGGACATCACCGTTGTCGGTGACGACCACCTTGACCTGTGCTGAATCCAACAGCATCCGGATCCTGTCCGATGGTGTCAGGGGATCAATCTCGGTGACGACCGCACCGGACCTCAGTATTGCCAGGAGCGACACCGTGGACTGAACTGAACGTCCGGAAACTACCGCGACGGTGTCACCCGCCCTGACACCGTTCGCCCGGAGAAGTGCGGCCTTCTGCTCCACAGCGGCCCACAGCTCGGCGTAACTCAACACCGCATCACGACCGGATACCGCGATCCGTGCAGGATGCTCCTCCACCGACCGCACCAGTTCATCGAGAATTCCCGTCCGTGACGGTGCCGGTTGCCCACCTGTTTCCGAGAGGGCCGCCGGTACCGGTACCGCCTCATCGTCCCGGACGAGTTCACGCATCGACTCGGCGACGGCCGCGAGGAAGGAGCGTGCGTACCCGGCACCGATACGGGCGGTCTGGTAGTTGACCGCAATGGCGGCACTGTCCCCGTGGTCACGGAACATGACGTTGATCGGCATCTGACACACCGGCAGACGGGCGGGAAGAACACGGCACTCACCGTTCCCGATCGTCACGGTCATTCCCACCTTTTCACTGGCCACCGCGACATCGATACCGCGCGTCGCCCCCGTCAACCCCATCAGGCGCACCTGCTCCGCGAAATCGGTGTGCCCGTGACCGAGAGAGTCGAGGAGCGCCGCCCCGCAGCCGGTGGTGTACTCGGACGCCGACTCTCCGGGAACCACCTCCAACGGAACCATGACGGTGTTACCGTGATATCCGATCCACACCCCCTCCCCGTCATCGTGGTCCCTCAGCAATATGGGGACGGCCACCGCACAACGACCGGGACCACGACGCATCGCCAGCCGCACCGAAGCCAGAATCAACGTGAACACACTCACCCGGCGGCGGGCCGCGCAGTCACGCAGGGAACTGAGTTCCTCGGGCGGGACAGGGATTTCCACACTGTCCGCGAGTGACGGTACCGCGTCTCCGGGATCCGCCCATCCGGCGAAACGGCTGGTCCTCCCGATCTCTCGCCAGAATTCGGTGTCCACCCGGACAGACGGGACGGACGGTGGACCCTCGAGAACCGGCAACGGTTCCCCCGAGCGGTAGAACGCGGACAGATCGGTGAAGAACGGCCCCCAGCAGCTGTCATCGAAAGCCACGTGGTGGACGGTGACCGCCATTCCGGTGACCGTCCCCTCTCCGTTCCCTTCAACCAGAGTGACCCGAATCGGATGCTCCGCGGTGAGGCGAAAAGGAATCTGCACGTCATGATTCGCCGCATCGAGCGGATCCGTGCCCCGGATGACGGTGACGGGACATCTACCGGGCAGGTCGGTGACCATCTCCGCCCCCGCGTCCGAGAGCGGGTAGCGACTCCTCAGCGCAGAATGCCGCTCCACCACACGGTGGAGCGCCCCGGTCAGCCGGTCCCGGTCCAGAGGATTCGGAAACTCAACCGCGACGCCGATGTTCAGGGCGATCCCGGTCGGATCGGAACGGTGGAAGAGCAGTATCCGTTCCACATGGGAGGTGACCCGCCCCCCGACCGCAGCGGTACCGCTCCGCTCCCTGGACTTACGGACCACCGACCGCAGTTTTCCGAGACGTCTGCTCCGGGAGTCTGCGGCGGTCACGGTTGACCGCCCCGAACCGGCGGACAGAGGAACGGACGAGAAAGATCCATCGTTCACCCCTTCAGCTCATTGTTCCCCACAGGTATCCGGAGCCGTCAACCGGGTTCCGCCCGCCTTTGACAGCCTTCCAGAACCTGCAACTACAATGTAGGATAGCATATGCTAACGACTGTTTTGGTCGCAATCGTCACAACATTAGTTTTTCGCCGGACAGGCCTCCGTGACCATGCTTCCGGCGATATCGACAGCCATGCACCGCACCCCGTCACCGACCATGGCCCCACGGTTGCGACCGACCGGAACCAGACGCAGAACCGTACAGCGGACACGACGACGAAAGGGGAGCTATGGAATTAAAGAACCAGGTGGACGGACTATGTTCCGCCGGAGTATCCGTCGGATACCGCGACCGTCCCGTCCTCGACGGTATCGACGTCGAGATCCCCGGCTCCGCCGTCACGACCATCATCGGACCGAACGGCTGCGGCAAGTCGACCCTCCTGAAGACGTTCCTGCGGCTACTCCGCCCCACGACCGGCCACATACTGCTGGACGGAACTGATATCACCAGATTCTCCACCAGAGAACTCGCTCGACGCATGGGTCTGCTGCCGCAGTCCCCCACCGCACCCGAGGGGCTGCGCCTGCGTGATCTGGTGGCCCTCGGCCGGCACCCCCACCACTCGTGGCTGAACAGCTGGACCCCGTCAGATGATGCCGCCGTCGATCGTGCGATGGAGCTCACGCACACCTCGGAACTGGCGGACCACCCCGTCGATTCCCTCTCCGGGGGACAACGGCAACGCGCCTGGATCGCGATGACCCTGGCGCAGGAGACCGATCTGGTCCTCTTCGATGAACCGACCACCTATCTCGACCTCAGACACTGCATCGAGGTCCTCGACCTCATCGACACACTGTGCGCCGACCACGGGAGAACGGTGGTGATGGTGCTTCACGATCTCGCCCTGGCCTGCCGCTACTCGGATCATCTCATCATCATGAAGGAGGGACGGATAGCGGCGACCGGACACCCGCGGGACATCATCTCCACGGACATGCTCCGTGAGGTTTTCGGCCTGGAGGCGGCGATCACACAGGACCCCGTCAGCGACCGCCCCCTCATCATCCCGATAGGGAAAAGGCGCACCTGCACCTCCGATCGGGCGGTGGCACCATGAACCCACCGGCAGGCACGAGCCCGGCCCCCACCGCACGTCCGGTCTGGCTACGCGAATTTCACGGGACACCTGACGATGAGTCGGCCCCGATGGTGGTGATCTGTCCCCACGCGGGCACGGGGGCGTCCTCCTACCGAGAACTCAGCGGACACTTCAGCCGATCCACCGCCCCGGTCGTGGTGCAGTATCCCGGCCGGCAGGACCGGCGCACGGAGACACCGGCACAGGACGTCCGGGAACTGGCGGCCGGGACCGCACTGGAACTGGTCTCACGCGATGAACACCGGCCGTTGATCCTGTTCGGACACAGCATGGGGGGAATCGTCGCCTTCGAGACGGCTCGCGCACTGGAGAAACTCGGCCTCACGGTGCACCTGCTGGCGGTCTCCGCCGTGGTTCCGCCGGGTGAGGTGACCGCCCAACCACGGCATCCCACGGACGACGACGACATCATCACACGCCTCATCGAACTCGGGGGCACCGACCGGAGTGTCCACCAGAACCCGGAGATGATGGCGCTGACGCTGCCCGTCCTCAAATCGGACTACGCGATGATCGACAGCTACAGTTGCTCCCCCGACACCCGCGTCTCCTGCCCGATAGTCGTGCTCGGAGGGGACCGTGACCCGGTGGTCTCCCCCGCGCAGCTACGACGATGGGCGGCCCACGGTGCCTCCGCGGTGTCTCCCCGGCTCTTTGACGGAAGCCACTTCTACATCAACGACAACCGGGAGGCGGTCGTTGCGGCGACCCTGCAGGCCTACGGGGATCTGGGGCCGTCATGACCGACGAACCCGGTATCGTGATCGTCGGGATAGGTCTGGAGACTCCGGGAAACTCCGATTCCTGCGAGACATTTCTGGACATGGTCAATTCCCGCTCAGACGTGTGTGGTCCTCTACCTCGCGACCGGGGGTACGACCTTGACCTGTTGTTCTCCCTCCACGAGAGGCCCGGATGGGCACCCGTACCGGACCGCGGCGGTTTCCTCACCGGCGCAGCGGAATTCGACCCGGAGTACTTCGGCATCACCCCCCATGAAGCCCGGATCATGGATCCTCAGCAACGTGTCGGGTTGAGGGTCGCGTACAGAGCCGTCGAGCACGTCGGCTGGACGCCCGCGGATCTCGCGGGTACGGACACCGGTTGTTTCATGGGTGCACTGATGTCCGGGTACGGACCCGACATGGCCGTACCCGACGACTACAACGGACACAAGCTCGTCGGAAGCTCCCTGAGTGCGATCTCGGGAAGGATCTCCCATCACCTCGACCTGCACGGTCCAAGTGTCACGGTGGACACCGGCTGCGGGGCGTCACTGACCGCGATCCACAATGCGGCCGCCGCGATTCGGGCAGGGGAATGCACGGTCGCGCTGGCGGGCGGGGTCACCGTCATGGGCTCGGAAATGATGTTCGTCGAATTCTCCCGTAACCAGGCCCTGTCGACGAACGGCCTGTGCCGTCCCTTTTCGGCGGAAGCCAACGGTACGGTCTGGGGGGAAGGGGCCGCGGTACTCGTCTTGTGCAGCAGCAGTTTCGCCCGGGCCCACAATCTCACCGTCCACGGCCGGATTCTCGGCAGCGCCGTCAACCACAATGGCCGGGGAGGACCGATCCACGCCCCGTCCGAGGAGGGGCAGGTCGATGTGATGCTGCGGGCACTGAGATCAGCCGGGATAACTCCCCGGCAGGTCGGCTGCATCGAGGGCCACGGCACGGGTACACGTGCGGGGGACCCCATCGAGATGGCGGCCCTGTCCCGGGTCTACGGGAACCACGAACATCCCGTACCGTTCGGGTCGGTCAAGTCCAACATGGGCCACCCCCAGGCCGCCGCGGGCGCCATCGGACTGATCAAGCTGATGCTCGGTGCCAGGCAGGGGACAGCGCCCCCCACCATCATCGGTTCCGCACCGGCTGTACCGGTGCCGGAACTCGGACTGGTTCCCGCCGACGGCCAGCCGTGGAGAATCAGCGACGGCCACCGCATCGGGGCAGTGAGTTCATTCGGCATCGGGGGAACCAACACGCACCTCATCGTCGCGTACCCGGCTCCACGAGGAAAGGACCAGTAATGGCCATGACACCCCGGCTCCCCGACGGCTCGACACTCATCTCGATCCCGTGCCACTGCCGTGACGTCACCGACCAGACGGCCGCCGTACTGTCGGAATGGCTCAGAGAGAATCCCCGGACCGATGTGGACGCACTCACTGCGGCACTGGCGAGGAGGCGCACACCCGGCAACTGGATCGTCGCGGTCGCCGCCGGGGACAGCGCACACCTGGCCCGGCTCCTGGACTCCGGGCCACCGTCTCCGTCACCCGGGATCCACGTCGACCGTGCGACACTCCACAAACCGGTCTTCGTCTTCCCCGGCCAGGGAAGCCAGCGCCACGGCATGGGCGGGCACCTGTACGACCGGTGCACAACCTACGCCGAAACAGTCGACGCCCTGTGCTCCGAACTCGACCGACTGGAGCGGTCACCGAAGATCAGTGCCGCCGTCAAAGCGTATCTGAGGGGCCACGGCGACGCGACGCCACCGGTCACAGTCATTCAACCGGCCCTGTTCATGCACACTGCCGGAGTGGCCGCACTCTGGCGCCGGGCGGGCATACGTCCGTGGGCGGTGATCGGACACTCACAGGGTGAACTGGGGGCGATGCACGAGATCGGTGCGCTGTCATCCGGGGATGCGCTCTCGGCCGTCAGAGCACGGTCCCGCGCCGTCGCCGGACTCTCCGACAGCAGCGCATACGCGATGCTCTTCGCCGCGGCGAACGCGACGACCGTCTCCGAGAGCGCACACGCCGTGAACGGGTTCGCCGAGGTGTCGGTGGTGAACTCACCGGAAGCGTGCTGCGTCTCCGGCGACCACCACGCGATCACCGAACTGGCGGAGAACCTGAAGGGCAGAGGGATATTCACCAAAGTCATCTCCGTCGACTACCCGGCCCACACCTGTATCATAGATAACATTACAGACCAGGTGGTCAGGTCACCGGAGATCTCCGGGAACCCGACCATCGATCCACCATCGACGCTTCTTCTCAGTCCCACCTACGGCGGTCGCCCCCTGCCGGAGGGACTGCCCCTCACCACATTCGTCGCCGAGAATCTCCGCAACGAAGTGGCCTTCCACCCCGCCGTGTGCGAGGCATCCGCCGGAGGTGCCGATCTCTTCATAGAGATGGGCTCCGTTCCGGTACTCGCGGGGGCGCTGCGTCAGTGCCTCGCCGGGCACAGCGGCACAGTCGTGGCTCCCGCCAGGAACAGCGATCCGGTCGAAGCTGTGCAGTCCGCGATACTCGAAACAGCCTGCCTGCTGGAGGTCACCTCACCGTCCGGGGATCTGACTCCCCCGGGTGGTCTCCCCGCTCCGCTCCCACCCACGGTTCTCCGGCGTAACCGGTTCTGGCTGCCGCCGCGTCACGGACGTACCGGCGGAGGTGACGCACCCCGTGGCCCCCGTCCCGATCACGTCGTTGAGACGTGGGAACGGGTGTGGCACTCCCCCCTCGGTCCCGCGACGACGGTCGTCATGGAAGACGACCACCCCGGACTGGCACCGGATATTCTCCGGGCGGAGCTCGCCCGGTACGGTTCGCACCGCGTGGAACACTCATCGTCACCGGTACGTGTCATCCCCGTGGTACCCCGGGACGGTTGCCCCGTCGAAGCTGCCGCCAGGGTGGTGGACGAGGCCGCACAGGTGCTCCTCAAACCGTCTTCACGCATCATCGCCGTCACATGGGGAGCCGAAGCCGTCTGCGGTTCCATCCCCCACCCGGGATCCGCCGGCGCGGTGGCGGCACTACGGTGTCTCGCCGCCGAGCACTCACTGCCTTTCCGCAGCGTGGACCTCGATCCGACGGACCCCGCGGAGCAGTGGGCGGCCGACATCGCCCGTGCCGTCCACACCACCGACGAGGAGAATGCGGTGCGCGGCGGACTGCACTTCAGACGCAGACTTCTCCCTGTCGCGGTTCCCGACGCCGGCCCTCCCCCCGACACTGCCGTCGTGCTCGGTGGTACGGGACATCTCGGCTGGGCGACGGTTCGACACCTCGCCGAGTCCGGCACCCGTCACATCGTTCTCGCCAGTCGCACCCGTTCCCGACACACGGCCGGAGCACTGGCGGCACTGCGCGACAGCAGACCGGAATGCACGTTGGAACACGTCACCCTCGACGCCGAGGACCCGGAACAACTCCGCAGACTCTTCGCACGATTCCCCGGTTCCGCCCCGTACTGCGTCGTGCATGCCGCAGTGAACTATGAACTCGCATCCGGGGCGACCGCCACGGCTGACGCCCTACGTGGTGCGGCGGGAGGAAAGGCCCGCATCACCGCGGCACTGCTCCAGGCACTGGGCTCCGCCCCCGACACCACGGTGCTGCTGTGTTCATCAGTTTCAGCGCAGTTCAACGGGGCCGGTTTCGCCGCGTACTGCGCCGTCAACCGGATCACGGACACACAGGCGACCGCAGCCCTCCCGACCGATGTCCGTTCGGTGCAGTGGGGCCTTTTCACCCCTCCCGCCGAAAGGAGCGACGACGGCTACAGGAACGTTGCGGCGGCGGCGCACGGTACCGGTCTGATTTCCTTCGAACCGTCGGACGCACTCCCCACGGTCCTCCCCGGGGCTCCGGGCAACCGGATCGTGGCGGCCGCGGACTGGGGACAGTTCCGTGAGGCCCTGGCACTGAACGGTCGTGATCGTCTACTGGGTGCGGAGTTCGACGACCTGGATTCCGGGCACCCGGAGCCGGTGGTGGAACACGGACGGACCCCGGATTCCGGAGACAGGGCCACCTCGACATCACCGGCTTCCGCGGTACTCACCGCTCTCGGAGTGAGCGACGTCGATGAAGCACAGAGAAACATCCCTCTCGTCCAGCTCGGTCTCGACTCGGTCCAGGCGATTTCCGTACGTACCAACCTCAGCCGGGATTTCGGTATGGATGTGTCCGTGGAGGAACTGCTCGGCACAGCAACCCTCGACGATCTGGACAACCGGCAGCCGTGACCGGTCACCGGCGCATCCGGGCATCTACCGAACCGACGGTGAGCAACCACAGGAGATAGACACCACCGATGCTGATGGTGATGACACCGGCAGGCAACTCAGTGGGAAGAACCTGAGCCAGGCAATCAGAGAAACCGAGGACGACGGCTCCGGTCAGGGCAGCGGAAAAGGGTGCCGGACCGGGGGAAGCGGTCAGTCGACGGGCGATCTGCGGCGCCGCCAGGGCCACGAAGATGATCGGACCGACCATGGACGTGACCGCAGCCGTCAGAAGAACACCCACCACGACCAGAAAAATCCGCTGTGCGTCCGGGTTGACCCCGAGTCCACGAGCAGACGAGTCGTTCATCTCCAGAATAGTCAACGTCCGCCTGACCACCGGAAGAACGATCAGACCGGACACACACCCGGCAACGACCACCTTCGCCTCCGGCCAGCTGACACCGTTGAGCGAACCGAAACCCCACACGGTCATCGATATCGCATATTTGATGTGCGACTTCATGATGATCCACATGTTCAGGGAATGCAGTACGGCGGACACCGCGATACCGACGACAATGAGCCGGTACCCGGACGTCAACCCCTTCACCCTCGACAGACCGAGTACGAGCGCGGCGGTGGTCAGACCACCGATCAGGGCTCCGAATGCGATGACGTAGAAACCCGGGTTGACCGGGACCCCGAAGATCGACAGCACGGATGCCGCTGTCGGGGGTGCGACGATTGTCGCGATGAGCGCACCGGTGTACGCACCGGTGTTGAAACCGATGATGTCCGGACTTCCCAGTGGATTCCGCGTCACCGACTGGAAGATAGCCCCACTGACCCCCAGGGCGGCTCCCGCAGCCAGAGCGGTGACGGTTCGTGGTAGACGCCAGGTCCAGACGATCTCCGCGTTCTGCGTCGTCGAATCCCTGCCGGAAAGAAGCACCGACACCAGTTCCGTGACGGTGATCGGAGACGGACCGGCTGTCATTCCCCAACCCCCCACCAGCACCGTCACCGCCATCAGAATGAGCGACACCGTCAATGGTCGCCGCCCCACCCGAATCCCGAACGTACCGAGCCGTAACCGGACATCACGTGGCGGCCCGGGATGTCGTGTCCCGGTCATCACAGCTTCACCCCACTTCTACGGATCAGGAACACAAGGAGCGGCGCACCGAAGAATGCGACCGTGACGCCGGCGGGCATTTCAGCGGGGCGGACGATGATCCGACCGACGACGTCGGCGAGAATGAGCACCACAGGCGAGAAGAAGACGGCGAACAACAGGACCCGCCGCTGATCCACACCGACGAGCAGTCGCGCGACATGGGGGACAAGGAGACCGACAAAGGAGATCGGGCCGGCGACGGCGGTGGCCGCGCCAGCGAGAACAGCCACGGCGATCGATCCCGCCAGACGAACGCCCACAACGTTGACCCCCAGAGAAGAGGCGACGTCATCACCCAGCATCACCGCATTCAACGCGACAGCCACAACACACGCCAACAGCAGACCACCGATGACGAAGGGAACGACTGAGGCAATGGCCGCCCATCCCTGACCATCGACACTCCCGACCGCCCAGTACCGCATGCGGTCAAACGCCCGCGGATCCAACAGCGTGGCCGCCGCGGTCAGGCCGGTGAGCACCGCAGTCAACGCTGTCCCGATGAGCAGCATCCTGACAGGACTCAGGGTTCCGAGGGAATACACCAACCCCGATGCCGCAAGAGCACCGACCAGAGCAAACCAGATCAGTGACGACTGCGACGACACCCCCAGAGTGGCGGCGGCGACCGCGACAGCAAACGCGGCTCCGGAGTTCACACCGAGCAGACCGGGATCCGCGAGGGGATTGCGCACCATCGCCTGAATCGTGCACCCCGCCACCCCGAGAGCCACTCCGGCCAGGATCGCCGTGACGGTTCTCGGCAACCGTGTCTCACGCACGATGATGTGGCTGACGTTCACCGGATCGTAGTCGACCAGCGAACCGAGAACCTCCCCGGGCGGAACACTTTGTGCACCGACCGACAAACTGAGCGTCACGGCGAGCAACAGGACCGTGACCGCGCCGCAGACACGGACCACCAATCCGTCCCGGAAACGCGGTTCACGGCTTTCCCCGGGCCGGATCTTCCGGACACGTGTGGTTTTCATGCCGTTTCCACCCGAGAGGATTCACCGGGTTCCACACCCAACCCCGAAAGCACTCTGTCGGACAGCTCCCCCAGACAACTGAGGTTCCCGAACCCCGGCCCCTGGTTGAGCATGGACAGCGTCGGCAGGAAGAGTTTCGGATCCAACCCCTCCACGGAGAGATCATGACCCATCCGCGCTTCCAGAACAGCTGCTGAATCGCCCCTCCCGCCCATGACGAGCCGGTGCGTCTCCGGACCGAAGAGAGAGGTGAACCACAGGGGGTCACCCCCTGACGCGTCGACCACCGAATCGGCTGTCAGGCTCTCCGCCGTACCGTCACTCTTGACCACATCGACCACCGGCCCTTCCCCGGATCCCCTCACACCGGAGACCCTCGCGGACACGTGGGTCAGCTGACCGACCCCCGAGAAACGGGACACCAAGTCGCCGGAGAAGACACCGCGGTCGGTCCGGCGGATGAACTCACGTCGCTGCGGGACGCTGAGCAGAGCCCAGCCGTCCGGCTCGGAGTACAGTCGATTCTCGAAGAATCCCTCGCCCCTGGAATACACCGCCGCCCCCGGCGCAACGATGGTGACACGCGCCGGCCCCACCTCCGCCAGTCTCGAGATGACGCCCGCCGCCGACTCACCGGAACCGATCACGACCACCGACGATCCCACAAAACGCGACAGATCCCCCCGCGACGACCAGAAATCTTCCTGGGAGAACAGTCCCGGAACGTCACCGAACCTGGTGACAGCGGAACCCGGTCCCGTGGGCATCAACGAGCGTGAACGGATGATCCGTGGGTTTCCGTTCCCCTCGTCGATCCCGACCACCCACCAACCATCCTCGATGTCCGCCGACACGACCTTTCCCCTGAGTGGACGGCATCCCACGGATTCAGCGACCCAGGCCAGGTATTGGCCCCATTCGCGATGCTGCGGAGCGGGGCACCCTCTGTCCACCCAATCGCTGTAGCCTCCTGTGAGGCGGAGGTGGTTCGGCCAGGACAACTCCGCCAACACCGTATCGACGTCATGCTCGGCAGACAGGGAGAAACGGGAGCTGTAGGGAAAACCGATGTCCTTCAGCGGCGACGTCCCGAGCGACAGATGCCCGTCCGTCCACCCTGATCCCTCGCGCCAGTTTCCACCTATCCGCCCGGACTCGACCACGGTGATCTCGGGTACCGAACCCCCGCACCGCCTGACGGCCTCCGCTTTCGCGATCACGGAGATCGCCTTCGGCCCAGCCCCCACCACGACCAATCCGGTAGTTGATGTCACTCCACCTAATCCTCACTGACAGTGCGCCTACATGACAACCGGCCACAAAACACCCCAACCTCACCATTAGCTTAGGCTGCCCTGGCCATGTCCGACTGTAGTTAACAACGTCCACCACAGCAATGGTCCACCATTCGGCCGACCGGCCGGATTCGAGGAAACGGCCGAGCAACCGTGGCGATCGGGGCGGTCACGGGCGCAGTGCGTCCCGTCCTTTCCGGGGCACTGTTCCGCACACTCCGATGCCCCCTCCCCGGGAACACCATCACGGAAGGGGGACGGGCGGTGACGGATCACCGGGGGCAGGCTCCACAGCCGCAGGTCCCGCGCACCTCCGGGACAGCACCGTCGCCCAACCCCCGTGCCGCTCGTCTCCTGCCCCTCCGGAGTCCGTCGGAGCAGATGATGACGTCCCGACCACCCGCACCCGGTTGACGGTGCCCGTGCCACCCACCGGACCGGGCTTCAGCATCCGAAAAGCCCCCGCCGGGTGCACGGGGCACACCCAGCGGGGGCTTTTCGTCTGGTGGCGGGAATCGCTCCCGCCACCGCACACTCGACTAGCTGTAGTCGTCCAGCGGGACGGAGGCACCGGTGAACTCACCGTAGCCGTCGTCACCGTAGATCGAGTCTCCGTAGGTCGGGATGGCGTACGCCGCGTTCCGCGCCGCCTCGGTCGGTTTGACCGAGATGTTGCGGTAACGGGAGATGCCGGTACCGGCCGGGATGAGCTTACCGATGATCACGTTCTCCTTGAGCCCGATGAGCTTGTCGGAACGCTTGTTGATCGCGGCGTCGGTGAGCACCCGGGTGGTCTCCTGGAAGGAGGCCGCCGACAGCCAGGACTCGGTCGCGAGCGAGGCCTTGGTGATACCCATGATCTCACTGCGCAGGGCGGCCACCTCGCCGCCGGCCGCACGGGCCTCGGCGTTGGCGAGCTTCGCCTCGGCGAGGTCCACGAGCGTTCCGGGGAGGAACTCGGTGGAGCCGGATTCGATGACGGTACCGCGACGCAGCATCTGGCGGATGATGATCTCGATGTGCTTGTCGTGGATCGCCACACCCTGTGCCCGGTAGACGGCCTGGACCTCGTCGATGAGGTGCTGCTCGACACCACGGCGGCCGAGGACCTCGAGGACGTCGTGCGGGTCCGCGGGGCCGCGGAGCAGACGGTCGCCCACGTCGACGTGATCGCCCTCCTGGAGGGTCCTGTCGATGTGGGAGCCCGGGGAGTACTCCATCGGTGCGTTGATCATCGCGAGCCCCTGTCGCTTGGACAGCTTCTCGTAGACGACCTCGTCCGAGCCGTCGTCCGGGGTGATCGTCAGGGTCCAGAAGTTGCCCTCGTCCTCGAGGTGCACCGTTCCGGCGACCGATGCGATCGGGGCCTTGTTCTTCGGGACGCGGGCCTCGAAGAGCTCCTGGACACGGGGCAGACCACCGGTGATGTCGCCACCGACACCACCCTGGTGGAACGTACGCATGGTGAGCTGGGTACCGGGCTCACCGATGGACTGGGCGGCGACGATGCCGACGGCCTCTCCGATGTCGACCTGCTTGCCGGACGCCATGGAGCGCCCGTAGCACTTGGCGCAGACTCCGGTGGGGGTCTGGCAGGTGAGGACGCTGCGGAGCTTGACCTCCGCGACACCCGCCTCGACGAGTGCGTCGATCTCGAGCTCACCGAGGTCGGAACCGGCGGCGAGGATGACCTCACCGGAGGTGTCCGTGGCGTCGGCCGCGAGAACCCGCCCGGTGACGGAGGTCTCGACGAGCTGGTGACGGCGGTGTCCGCTGACGTTGCCGAGGGCGTCGGTGACCTCGACGGCCACCGGCGCCTTGATGCCCTGTCGGGTGGCGCAGTCTTCCTCGCGGACGATGACGTCCTGCGCGACGTCGACGAGACGACGGGTGAGGTAACCCGAGTCGGCGGTACGCAGCGCGGTGTCGGCCAGGCCCTTACGGGAGCCGTGGGAGTTGTTGAAGTACTCGAGGACGGACAGTCCCTCACGGAAGGAGGTCTTGATCGGCCGGGTGATGTAGTCACCCTTCGAGTTCACGACCATGCCCTTCATACCGGCGAGGGTCCAGATCTGGCGCATGTTGCCGGCGGCACCGGACTTCACGATCATCGGGATCGGGTTGTCGTCGGGGTACATGTCCTCGACGGCCTTACCGACGGTGTCGGTGGCGTCCTTCCAGAGCTCGACCAGACGGTCGTAGCGCTCACGCTCGGTGAGTGCGCCCTGGACCCAGTACTTGCGCTCGATCTCGCGGGCCTCGGCCTCGTAGCGATCGAGGACCTCGGCCTTGTTCGGGAGAACCAGCACGTCGGACATGGTGATGGTGACACCGGACCGGGTGGCCCAGTAGAAACCGGCGTCCTTCATCTTGTCCATCGTCTGCGCGACGGTGATCATCGGGTAGCGGGAGGCGAGGTCGTTGATGACGTCGCCGAGCATGATCTTGTCGCTGCCGCCGCCCTTACGGACCATGACGCCCTCGAGGTAGGGGTAGTTCCACGGCAGCAGGTCGTTGAACATGATGCGGCCGAGGGTGGTGTGAGCCATCCACACGTCGCCCCGGTTCCAACCGTCGGGGAACTGCTCCGCCTCGATGTCGGCCGGCGGCCGCAGGTGCGAGATACGGACCTTGATCGGCGCCTGGAGCCCGAGGATCCCACGGTCGTAGGCCATGATCGCCTCGGCGAAGGAGCTGTAGACACCACGTTCGGGTCCGTTCTCCGACGCGGGCTCGTAGGCACCCTGACCACCGAACTCGTCGGTGTTCTTGTCCAGGGTCAGGAAGTACAGGCCGGTGACCATGTCCAGACGGGGCATGGCCAGCGGCTTACCGGACGCCGGGGAGAGGATGTTGTTCGATGCCAGCATCAGGATGCGGGCCTCGGCCTGCGCCTCGGCGGACAGGGGCAGGTGGACCGCCATCTGGTCACCGTCGAAGTCGGCGTTGAAGGCCTCACAGGCGAGCGGGTGCAGCTGGATGGCCTTACCCTCGACGAGCACGGGCTCGAAGGCCTGGATACCCAGGCGGTGCAGGGTGGGCGCACGGTTCAGCATGACGGGGTGCTCGGAGATGGCCTCCTCGAGCACGTCCCAGACCTCGGGACGCTGGCGCTCGACCATCCGCTTCGCGGACTTGATGTTCTGTGCGTAGTCACGTTCGACGAGCCGCTTCATGACGAAGGGCTTGAAGAGTTCCAGGGCCATCAGCTTCGGGAGACCGCACTCGTGGAGGCGGAGCTGCGGACCGACGATGATCACGGAACGACCGGAGTAGTCGACGCGCTTACCGAGCAGGTTCTGACGGAAACGACCCTGCTTGCCCTTGAGGAGGTCGGACAGGGACTTCAGCGGTCGGTTGCCCGGTCCGGTGACCGGACGTCCGCGACGGCCGTTGTCGAACAGGGCGTCGACGGATTCCTGGAGCATCCGCTTCTCGTTGTTGACGATGATCTCGGGGGCCCCGAGATCGATCATCCGCTTGAGGCGGTTGTTGCGGTTGATCACGCGACGGTAGAGGTCGTTCAGGTCGGAGGTGGCGAAACGGCCACCGTCGAGCTGGACCATCGGGCGCAGCTCCGGCGGGATGACCGGGATGCTGTCGAGGACCATGCCCGCGGGGTCGTTGCCGGAACGCTGGAACGCGGCGACGACCTTGAGGCGCTTGAGCGCACGGGCCTTCTTCTGGCCCTTGCCCTCGTTGATGATGGTGCGCAGTTCCTCGGCCTCGGCGTCGAGGTCGAAGTTGCGGATGAGGGTCTGGATGGCTTCCGCACCCATACCGCCGGTGAAGTAGTCCTCGTAGCGGTCGACGAGTTCCGAGTAGATGGTCTCGTCGACGATCATCTGCTTCGGGGTGAGCTTGACGAAGGTGTTCCAGATCTCGTCGAGTCGGGCGATCTCACGTTCCGCGCGCTCGCGGATGTGCTGCATCTCCTTGTCGGCGGCGTTCTGCACCTTGCGACGTGCGTCGGCCTTGGCTCCGGCGGCCTCGAGCTCGGCGAGGTCCTCCTCGAGCTTCTGCGCGCGGTCGGCGATGTCGGACTCGGCGTCGGCCTCGACGTCCTTCTTCTCCAGGAGCATCTCGGCTTCCAGAGTGGACAGGTCGTTGTGCCGAGCCTCGTCGTCGACGGAGGTGATGATGTTCGCGGCGAAGTAGATGATGCGCTCAAGATTCTTGGGCGCGAGGTCCAGCAGGTAGCCGAGACGTGAGGGAACACCCTTGAAGTACCAGATGTGGGTCACCGGGGCGGCGAGTTCGATGTGCCCCATGCGCTCACGGCGCACCTTGGACTTGGTCACCTCGACGCCGCAGCGTTCACAGATGATGCCCTTGTACCGGACACGCTTGTACTTGCCGCAGGCGCACTCCCAGTCGCGGGTGGGTCCGAAGATCCGCTCGCAGAACAGGCCGTCCTTCTCGGGCTTGAGGGTTCGGTAGTTGATGGTCTCCGGCTTCTTGACCTCGCCCTTGGACCAGCGGCGAATGTCGTCGGCCGTAGCAAGGCCGATGCGGAGTTCGTCGAAGAAGTTGACGTCGAGCACGTAACTCCCTTTCCCCCCGTCTTTCCGGGGGTGTTGTGTGGAGAAAAAGAATATCGGTGATTAGCTGCCCGTCCCGCGGGCCACCTTCCCCTGGGGGGGCGGTGGCCCGCGGATCAGACCGTCGTGCGGTGCCGGTGGCCGTCAGGCCACGTCGTCGGTTCGCTCGTCGCGGGACAGGTTGATGCCCAGTGAGGCACCGGCCTGATCGAATTCATCGTCGTCGGTGGTCCCGAGTTCCATCGGGGTCCCGTCGGCCGAGAGGACCTCGACGTTCAGGCACAGCGACTGGAGCTCCTTGAGGAGGACCTTGAACGACTCCGGGATACCCGGATCAGGGATGTTCTCCCCCTTGACGATCGCCTCGTAGACCTTGACGCGGCCGACGACGTCATCGGATTTGATGGTCAGGAGTTCCTGCAGGGTGTAGGCCGCGCCGTACGCCTGCATCGCCCACACCTCCATCTCACCGAAGCGCTGTCCACCGAACTGGGCCTTACCACCGAGCGGCTGCTGGGTGATCATGGAGTACGGGCCGGTGGAACGGGCGTGGATCTTCTCGTCGACCAGGTGGTGCAGCTTCAGCATGTACATGTAGCCGACCGACACCGGGTACGGGAAGGGTTCACCGGAGCGCCCGTCGAACAGCTGCGCCTTGCCGTCACCGTTGACCAGGGTCTGGCCGTCACGGTTCGGGCGGGAGTTCGCGAGCAGACCCGCGAGCTCCTCGTTGGAGGCACCGTCGAACACCGGGGTGGCGGTGAGGGACTCCGGCGGGACGTCGTAGAGGGACTCGGGCAGGGTCTTGATCAGCTCGGCGTTCTTGACGTCCTCCGGGTCCACGTGCCAACCGGCGGCGGCGAGCCAGCCGAGGTGGACCTCGAGGACCTGGCCGATGTTCATACGGCGCGGGACACCGTGGGTGTTCAGGATGATGTCGACCGGCGTGCCGTCGGGCAGGAAGGGCATGTCCTCGGCGGGGAGGATCTTGCCGACGACGCCCTTGTTGCCGTGGCGACCGGCGAGCTTGTCGCCGTCCTGGATCTTGCGCTTCTGCGCGACGTAGACGCGGATCATCTCGTTGACGCCGGCCGCGAGGTCGTCATCGTCCTCGCGGGAGAAGCGGCGGACACCGATGACCTTGCCGGTCTCACCGTGCGGGACCTTCATGGAGGTGTCGCGGACCTCGCGGGCCTTCTCACCGAAGATGGCGCGCAGCAGGCGTTCCTCGGGGGTCAGCTCGGTCTCGCCCTTCGGCGTGACCTTGCCGACGAGGATGTCACCGTCGCGGACGTCGGCGCCGATGCGCACGATACCGCGGTCGTCGAGGTCCTTGAGGACCTCCTCGGAGACGTTCGGGATCTCGCGGGTGATCTCCTCGGCACCGAGCTTGGTGTCGCGGGCGTCGATCTCGTGCTCCTCGATGTGGATCGAGGTGAGGACGTCCTCCTCCACCAGGCGCTGGTTGAGGATGATCGCGTCCTCGTAGTTGTGGCCCTCCCACGGCATGAACGCGACGAGCAGGTTCCGGCCGAGCGCCATCTCGCCCTTGTGGGTTCCGGGACCGTCGGCGAGGACCTGCCCCTCCTCGATCCGGTCGCCCATGTTGACGAGGGGCTTCTGGTTGTAGCAGGTGCCCTGGTTCGTCCGCTGGAACTTCCGCAGCATGTAGGTGTCGCGGATGCCGTCGTCACCCATCACGGTGATGAAGTCGGCGGCGATGTTCTCGACGACACCCGACTTCCGGGAGATGATGAGGTCGCCGGCGTCGTAGGCGGCACGCAGCTCCATGCCCGTACCGACGTACGGCGACTCCGCACGGACCAGCGGGACGGCCTGCTTCTGCATGTTCGCACCCATCAGGGCGCGGTTGGCGTCGTCGTGCTCGAGGAACGGGATCATCGCGGTACCGACGGAGACCATCTGCCGGGGCGAAACGTCCATGTAGTCGATGCGTTCACGGTCGACGACCTCGTTGTCGCCGCCCTTCATGCGTACGACGACCTGCTCGTCGGTGATCAGACCGTCAGCGTCGTAGGGGGTGTTTGCCTGGGCCACGACGTGCCGGTCTTCCTCGTCCGCGGTGAGGTAGTCGATCTCATCGGTGAGACGACCCTCGACGACCTTGCGGTACGGGGTCTCGATGAAACCGAAGGGATTGACCCGCGCGTAGGAGGACAGTGAACCGATCAGACCGATGTTCGGACCCTCGGGGGTCTCGATCGGGCACATGCGGCCGTAGTGCGACGGGTGCACGTCGCGGACCTCGATGCCGGCGCGCTCACGCGACAGGCCACCGGGGCCGAGCGCGGAGAGGCGACGCTTGTGCGTCAGACCGGACAGGGAGTTGTTCTGGTCCATGAACTGCGACAGCTGCGAGGTTCCGAAGAACTCACGGATCGCGGCGGAGACCGGACGCACGTTGATCAGCGAGGTCGGGGTGATCGACTCGGCGTCCTGGGTGGTCATACGCTCACGGACGACACGCTCCATGCGGGACAGACCGACGCGGACCTGGTTCTGGATCAGCTCACCGACGGTACGCAGACGACGGTTGCCGAAGTGGTCGATGTCATCGGTCTCGACCGGGATGGTCCTGCCGTTCGCGGCCTCCATGGAGGTTTCACCCGCATGCAGTCGGACGAGGTACTCGATGGTCGTCGCGATGTCGTCCTCGGTCAGCGTGAGGTTGCCCTCGTTGTCGCCGCCCAGTCCCAGCTTGCGGTTGACCTTGTAACGGCCGACCTTGGCCAGGTCGTAGCGCTTGGCGTTGAAGAAGGAGTTCTCCAGCAGCGACTGCGCGAGGTCACGCGTCGGCTGCTCACCGGGGCGCTGCTTGCGGTAGATCTCCAGGAGCGCCTCGTCGGTGTTGGACACACCGTCGGCCTCCAGGGTCGACATCATGATCTCGGAGAAGCCGAAACGCTCCACGATCTGCTCGCTGGTCCAACCGAGTGCCTTCAGCAGCACGGTGACGGGCTGACGACGTTTCCGGTCGATGCGGACACCGACGGTGTCCCGCTTGTCGACGTCGAACTCGAGCCAGGCGCCACGGGAGGGAATCACCTTCACGGCGTGCAGCGGCCGCTCGGTGGACTTGTCGATGGTCTGGTCGAAGTAGACACCGGGAGAGCGCACCAGCTGGCTGACGACGACACGCTCGGTGCCGTTGACGATGAAGGTGCCCTTGTCGGTCATCATCGGGAAATCACCGATGAAGACGGTCTGGGACTTGATCTCTCCGGTTTCGTTGTTGACGAACTCCGCTGTCACGTACAGCGGAGCGGAGTAGTTGATGTCCTTGTCCTTGCACTCGTCGATAGAGTTCTTGACCTCTTCGAAGCGTGGCGTAGACAGAGACAGGGACATGTTTCCGGAGTAGTCCTGGATCGGGGACAGTTCCTCGAGGATGTCCTCCAGTCCACTGCTCACTCGGGCACCCTCAGGCGCTTCGGCCTGGGTGCGTTCACGCCACTCGGGCGTGCCGACGAGCCACGCGAACGACTCGAGCTGCAGGTCGAGGAGACCGGGCACCTCGATGGGCTCGGTGATCTTCGCGAACGAGTAACGCTGCGGAGCTCCGGGGATTTCGGTCACTGACTTGGTCTGGCGGGAGACTGCCAAGATGCGTCCTTCCAGCACCTCACGCGGTGGGCGCACCCACGACGATGGTGAGCCCGTTCCGCTAGAATTTTTAGCATGTGGTCTGCTGTGGAACCGTTCATCTCCGGATAGCACTGAATGACCTTGTCAAACCGGGTTTTTGGACCGGTTCGGTCAAGGTCGGACAGGATAACCGGAAAGAGATTCCAGCGCAACGAGCCAGCCTATACCATTTTCCGCCGCCTGTAAAGCACCCGTGCACGGCCCCGAACCCCGGGAACAGGTGCCACCCGGCGCCCACCGGCACCCCACCGGAATGACGGCCCGGACGGGGCCCGGGCCTTCCCCACCGGCACGGGACGGCGGGTAGTACCGATGGCGCCACCCTAACAGATCGGCCACCACCCGGTCCCACGGGACACCCGGACGGCGTGGCGTCACCGTCCGGCGTGGGCCTCCTCCCGTCGTTCCCTCCGCCGGAGTCGACCACCGGACACCGCTCCGACGAGACCGGCGAGCATGAGCACCACCCCGAGAACGAGGAGGACGGTGACGAGGGTCCGCTGCCCCGAACCATCCGGGACATGTCCGGCCTGTTCGATGAGGCGGTCGACGGACTCCCCGGTACCCGCCCCGTCGAAGGCGAGAACCTGTTGCCGGGGCTCTCCGTTCCGCGTGCCGTAGTACTCCTCGACCTTCTCGTGGATGTCGACCACCAGGCCCGTCCCGGTGTCCACGTACCAGTCCCGCTCAGCGGAATAGAACAGGTAACCGGCCTCCGTGCCACCGTCGTCGGTGTCGAGGGTCGTGGTGTTGAACATGTCCGCGTAGCGGGTGGCGAGGTTCGTCGGTTCAATCGTCTGACGGTAGACGTTGAGTTCCCTGCCCCCTCTTTCCACCGTCTCCGTGTACACCGCCGGAGCACTCCCCCGCAGCGTGCCGTCGAAGACCTCATAGGTGGTCTTCTCCGGGTCCGCCGGGAATTTCGCCCACAGTCCCGACATCGGAACCTCGTTCGGCGGGATTCCCAGCTGCGAGGTCATCGTCGCCGGACCACGTGCCTCACCGGTGACGCGGTCCATGACGAAACTCCAGACGGAGGCCTCCACGAGACGTTCGAGGTCGTCTTCCCGCGCCTCCCGCATCATCGTGCTACCGATCCGCACCGTCACGGTCTCCGCGTCAGCCGGATCGAGGAGCTCGACATGGTGCTGACGGATCACCGGCGCGGTGACGACCTCACCCGGCCCCGGGTTCAGCGTCGTGCGCGCCTCACCGTCCCGCACCGTCAGGGTCGTGTCGTCCAGCGACAGGGGCAATCTGCCGTCTTCGTGGAAGAAGTGCGGTGACACCAGCCCCCACGTCACCAGGGCGGCCCCGAGCCCGAGGATCAGCACCGAGAAAATACGCGACTTCGCAAGCATGCCCCGATGCTACCCCGCGCACCGGTCGGTGATGAAGATCGGTTTTGCCGTCCTATCAGTCATCGACCGTGCCTCGGGACACTGAAAACGGCCCGCGGTTTTCCGTGTCGACGGAAATCCGCGGGCCGTTCGGGGTGCCACCGTCACGCGGTGGCGGAAGTGAATCCCGTGGGATTACTTCAGGGAGACCTTGGCGCCGGCCTCTTCGAGCTTGGTCTTGGCGGCCTCGGCGTCATCCTTGGAAGCGCCCTCGATGATCGCCTTCGGAGCGGACTCGACGAGCTCCTTGGCTTCCTTCAGGCCCAGGCCGGAGACGATCTCGCGGACAGCCTTGATCACGCCGATCTTCTTGGCGCCGGCATCCTCGAGAACGACGTCGAACTCGTCCTTCTCTTCCTCGGCTGCGGCAGCGGCACCGGGGGCGCCGGCGGCCACGGCGGCGACCGGAGCGGCGGCGGTGACGTCGAAGGTGTCCTCGAAGAGCTTCACGAACTCGGAGAGCTCGATGAGGGTCATTTCCTTGAAGGCCTCGATGAGCTCGTCATTGGTGAACTTAGCCATGGTGGCAGTCCTTTCAGTTGGTGGCCCGGATGCACCGGGCCGAAAAGTTTGTGCTGTGGTCTAACTCTGTACGTCTCGCGCCGTGGGGCGGGAAACGATTTACTCTTCGCCCTGCTTCTTTTCCTGGAGCGCAGCGCTGAGGCGTGCGATCTGGGAAGCCGGTGCGTTGAACAGGCCTGCGGCCTTTGCCAAGCTGCCCTGCATGGCGCCCGCCAGTTTCGCGAGAGTGGTCTCGCGGTTGTCCAGCTCGGCGATGGCTTCAACCTGAGCCGCGCTCAGGAATTCGCCGTCCATGTAGCCACCCTTGACCACGAACGCCTTGTTGTCCTTGCCGAAGTCCTTCATCGCCTTGGCTGCGTCAACAGCCTCGCCCTCGATGAAGGCGATTGCGGTGGGACCGGTCAGGACGTCATCAAGACCTTCGACGCCGGCTTCTTTCGCAGCCAGCTTGATCATGGTGTTCTTGGCGACGGAGTAGGTGACATCCGAGCCGAGAGCCCGACGCAGTTCAGTGGTCTGAGCCACGGAGAGACCGCGGTACTCGGTGAGCACGACGGCGTTGGTGGACTCAAAGCGCTGCTTGAGTTCAGCCACTGCGGCGACGTTCTTTGCGTTAGCCATTACTTCGCCTCCTTCCTCATGTGTGTGGGTCGTCTGATCCGCCGGGACCCCGACACCGCACCGGATGAACGATGTGGAAATGACGGAGCCCCGTGCAAGAGCACGGGGCGCACACCTCGGAAAGAGGGAGGCTCCAAGTGTCTCCTGCGTGGGCCGTTCCGCACTGGGCGGACACCTTCGATCCCGTTCCCGGGATGACCGACGGTCTTCGGTGAAACTTGAGCTCGGCACGCTGAAAGGCGCACCGTTCAAACTTCGATGGGTCAGTGTATGCGCACTCCACGCGCAGGTCAAATCATCACCGGTTGGATCTTCCCGGACGCCCCCGGGCGGGTACGAGACATGAAGAAACCCCGTCCGGTCGGAATGACCGTGGACGGGGTCCCACCCGGTGACCCGGGTCAGATCATCGGCGGGATGATCAGACCTGGGGCTCGTCGAGGTAGTTCTTCACCACGGTGTTGTCCACGGGGATGCCGGGGCCGTTGGTGGAGGAGATGGTGACCTTCTTCAGGTAGGTGCCCTTCGAGGAGGCCGGCTTGAGGCGCAGCAGCTCGTCGATGAGAGCACCGTAGTTCTCGGCCAGCTTCTCGGCGTCGAAGGAGGCCTTGCCCAGCACGGCGTGCAGGTTGGCGGCCTTGTCGACGCGGAAGGAGATCTTTCCGCCCTTGATCTCGGTGACGGCCTTGGCGACATCCATGGTGACGGTGCCGGTCTTCGGGTTCGGCATGAGACCACGGGGGCCGAGGACGCGGGCGACACGTCCGACCTTGGCCATCTGGTCCGGGGTGGCGATGGCGGCGTCGAAATCGGTCCAGCCGCCCTGGATCTTCTCGATCAGCTCGTCGGTACCGACCATGTCGGCACCGGCCTCTTCAGCCTGGGTCGCCTTCTCGCCTGCGGCGAAGACGATGACGCGGACGGTCTTACCGGTGCCGTTCGGCAGGGAGACGGTACCGCGGACCAGCTGGTCGGCCTTGCGGGGATCGACGCCGAGACGGACGGCGACGTCGACGGTGGCGTCGAAGTTGTCGGAGGAGGTCTCCTTGACGAGACGGGTGGCCTCGATCGGGGCGTAGATGCGCCCCTCGTCGATCTTCTCCGCCTTGGCGCGGTAGGCCTTGGACTGCTTGCTCATTGTGATTCCTTAATTTTCAGGTGTCGGAAAACGGGGTGGAATTCGTGGTACGGGCCGAAGCGGGCCCTCCCACTCGATCCGGTCCCGACGGGCGGGACCGGGGTGCCGCGGGCTACTAGCCCTCGACCTCGATGCCCATGGAACGGGCGGTACCGGCGATGATCTTCGCGGCGGCGTCGATGTCGTTGGCGTTGAGGTCTTCCTTCTTGGTCTCCGCGATCTCCTTGATCTGGGCCATGGTGACCTTGCCGACCTTCTGGGTGTGCGGAACGCCGGAACCCTTCTGGAGACCGGCGGCCTTCAGCAGCAGCTTCGCGGCCGGGGGGGTCTTCAGCTTGAACTCGAAGGAGCGGTCCTCGAAGACGGTGATCTCGACCGGGATGACGTTTCCGCGCTGCTGCTCGGTGGCGGCGTTGTAGGCCTTGCAGAATTCCATGATGTTGACACCATGTGCACCGAGGGCGGGGCCGACCGGCGGAGCCGGGTTGGCCTGTCCCGCCTGAATCTGCAGCTTGATCAGTCCGGTGACCTTTTTCTTCTTCTTCGGGGGCATCGTAATACCTCTTCCTTGTTACCGACGACGGTGGCCGATGTCCGTGTGTGGGCCGGCCGGAACTCCCGCTCCGACCGTGCACAACCGCCGTCATCGTCCGGATGCCGGGCCCCACCCGCAGTTCCGACTGCGTTGAAGGCGTAACCCGGCCACCGGGGATTGATGTGTGTTGGTTCCTGACGTCTTCACCGTCAGTGATGACGTGACCCGTCAGAGATGCGTGTGGTCCTTCCTCGGCACCGTTTCACCCGTCAACGACCTGATCTACCGGAGTCACCGCGATCACGCGGGACGTTTCCCGGTATGTCCACTGACGGCTGTCCGCTGCTGAAACCCGGACACACGCAACGAGTCAGACTACCTCACCGATCGGGGACGCACAAAACCCGTCCGGTTCCGGCCGGGTGCGGACCGGCGGGTCGGACGGGTTGTGGTGCGGATCGGGTCCGGTGAGCTAGGTGAGCTTCTCAACCTGGTCGAACGTCAGGTCCACCGGGGTCTCACGACCGAAGATGGAGACGAGGGCCTTGAGCTTTCCACCCTCCGCGTCAATCTCGGAGATCGTCGCCGAGACGGAGGCGAGCGCTCCGGTCAGGATGGTGACGGCTTCACCGACCTGGAAGTCCACCTCGATCTGCTGCGCGGCCGAGGAACCGGGCTGCGCGACGAGCTTCTCACCGGACGCGTCCGCGGTGCTCTCCTCACCCTCGACCGGAGTGGTCTCCTGCGGCATGAGGAACTTGGCGACGTCGCGGTGCTTGACCGGGGTGGCGTTGCCCTCGTTGCCCACGAAGCTCGTGACACCGGGTGTATCGCGGACGACGGACCAGGAACGGTCGTTGATGTCCATGCGGACGAGAACGTAACCGGGGAGCAGCTTCCGCTTCACCGGCTTCCGCTTGCCGTCGCGGATCTCGATGACCTCCTCGATCGGAACGACGACATCGTAGATGGAGTCCTCGACCTCGAGGGTCTGGGCACGCATGTCGAGGTTGGTCTTCACCTTGTTCTCGTAGCCGGAGTAGCACTGGATGATGTACCACTGGCCCGGGAGCTTCTTCAGTTCCCGGAGGAACTTCCGCAGACGGGCCTTGTAGTCGGCGAGGGCCGCCTCCTCCTCGCTCTGAGCACCGTTGGCTGCGTCTCCGCCTTCGTCTCCGAGAGCCGCCGCAGCGGCGGCGGCGATGTCGGTGCTCCCCTCGCCCACGGAGGATGAGCCGCTGGCGTCCTCGGCGGTGACATCACCCAGGTTCGGCTCGTCGGTGCCCTCCACCATCTGGATGTCAGCGTCCTGGACCGGTTGTTCCGGAGTGGTCGCCGCCTCGTCGGTGGTGGACCCGAGATTCTCGGGGTTGGTGTTGTCGTCGCTCATCTGGGTGTACTCCATTAGGTTTTCGATCGGGGTGGGGACGGGGTGCTGTGCGCCGGTCCCGACAGGGTCTCTTCGCCACATTCTACGCCCACCACCTCATGAAATATCCCGCCGGACCTCTCTGGGTCGGGCGGGATACTGCGTGATGAATGTTTGTGTCCGCGATTCTAGTTGGCGGTGAGCGCCTTCTCAACTCCGAGTCCGGCGAGGAAATCGACCCCGGAAACCAGAGCGGTCAGCAGAATGAGGAAGATCAGCACGATGACCGTGTAGACCACCATCTGCTTCGCGGTCGGCCAGATGACCTTCCGCATCTCCTGGACGACCTCGGGGAGGAAGCTACCGGCACGGGAGACGAAACCCGAATCCTTCTTGTCGTCCCCCGAGACCGCCACCGAGTCGCGCGCCTTCTTCGCGGCGTAGGAATCGCTGCTGGTGGTCGAGACACCGGCCACCTGCCGCTTACCGGCCGGACGTGCCGAACCTGTCGGCTGCGGCTTGTTTTCGTCGGTCACGGTGCGGTGCTCCTCGGTTCTGCGTGTGCATAAAGTATGTTGCAGGGGCGACAGGACTTGAACCTGCAACCTGCGGTTTTGGAGACCGCTGCTCTGCCAGTTGAGCTACGCCCCTTCATGCACTGCATTCTGCAGTACGCGACTACCCTACCAGATGTTCACGGGCCTGATGAAAGCACCTCCGACACCCGGGGCATCCGCAGAGATATCAGGAAAACACCGCCCGACACCCCGAGAGGTGTGGACGGTGGATCTTCTGGTATCCCGGTAGCGATGGCGAGAATTGAACTCGCGACACAACGATTATGAGTCGTTTGCTCTACCACTGAGCTACACCGCCATATGATCGTTTCTCCACGACCGCGACCGTAGAAGACCCCGGCGGGAAAAACAACAGAGCCCCCTGACAGAATCGAACTGTCGACCTTTTCCTTACCATGGAAACGCTCTGCCGACTGAGCTAAGGGGGCACAGCCTCTTCAGGATCGTGCGGCGCGCGCCCTCTCCGTTGAAGCCTCACAAAGATTAACCCGATCCCACCGAACTACACAAATCACCAGTTCAAAACCCATTTTTCACCATACCGGCGCCACATCGGGACCACACCGGACATTACCGGGGACGCACACCCCTCCCCGCAACCCGCAGACCTCACCAACCTCGACCCCGGACACACGAAAGGTCCGTACGGACACCCCCCCCATGAGGGAAGGAACCGTACGGACCTTTCTGCGGTGCCAGGTGATGGATTCGAACCAACGTAGGCTAAGCCGACGGATTTACAGTCCGCTCCCTTTGGCCGCTCGGGCAACCTGGCGTGCGCCGCTCACGCGGTGCACTGAACACTCTACTACGTCACCTCCGTAGACACGCAAGTCTGCACGTCAAAGCTCTTTTTCAGAGGTTGGAGAGGTTCAGCCGACACGACTGACCGTGAAGCGGGTCAGATGACGCAGAGCTGCGGTCGTGTCATTCTGCGGCAGTTTCTCCAGTTCGGCCTCCGCGAGATCCACGTAGTGGCGGACATCGGCGAGTGCCTTCTCCCGCCCGCACGACCGGTGCAGGAGCTCCAGAACCTCCGCGACCTCATCATCCCCCGCGACCGGACCCGTGAGTCGGGCGCGCAACTCGTCGCCGACCGCCCCCTCCTCTTCGAGGGCGTAGAGGACGGGTAGGGTGAAGACCCCCTCCTTGAGGTCCGTTCCCGGCGTCTTCCCGGACTGGTCGGTGTCGGAGTAGATGTCGATGATGTCGTCGACGATCTGGAAGACGGTGCCGATCGCGTAGCCGAAACGTCGGAGAGCGTCGACCTGTTCCGGTTCCGCTCCACCGTGCAGACCACCGAGGTATCCCGCGGAGGCTATGAGGACGCCCGTCTTCTCCCGGACGACGTCCCGGTAGTGTTCGATCGGGTCCCCGTCACGGGGTCCGACCGTCTCCCGCATCTGGCCGGTGACCAGTTCCCCGAAGGTCTCGGCGAAGTGCGCGACGGTGTCGGCCCCGAGCTGCGCCATGATCCGTGAGGCGCGGGCGAGGAGATAATCCCCCGCGAGGATCGCCATGGAGTTTCCCCACCGGGAGTTCGCGGAGTCCACACCACGACGTTTGTCCGCCTCATCCATCACGTCATCGTGGTAGAGGGTGGCCAGGTGGGTCATCTCGACCACGGCGGCGGCCTTGACGACCTCACCGCTTCCCGCGCGGGCGCCGTAGCGGGAGGCCAGCAGCGCGAACATGGGGCGGAAGCGCTTGCCACCCGCCGCAGCGAGGTAGCGGACCTTGTCCGTGACGAACTCCTCACCGACGGCGAGTTCGGCGACGAGGAGTTCCTCGACCTCGCGCATACCCGAGGAGATCGCCTCGTTGAGTTGCTCATCTCCCAGGTTGAACGACGTTCCCGGGGAGAACCTCTTGTCGTGGTCGCCTGGACCGTGTGACACGGTACGGCCGTTACTCATGCGTCGTTGCCCTCGTTGTCTTCTCTCGGCGGGCTGGACCGACCGCCGGATTGGAGTGGTGTGCTGGGGCTGCCTGCGGTTTCCGGGCATCCGCGGTTCCGGCGCCGTCCGACGCCGCTACCGCAGATGATGTCAGGAGATTCCCTGGTTCCGGCGCGGTGGCCACCTGACGACCATCACAGGACCAGAGCAGACCCTGAATCAACCGTAGTCGACGCGAACGGTTGCCGGACACTCCGGGGTGAAAACCCGGTGGCGCACGGAGGTGCGACAATGGGACGGTGAGTATCTCTGCGCCCCGGGTCGATTCAACCGATGTCCTCGTGGTGGGCGGTGGACCGGCGGGAGCCGCAGCCGCCCTCCACGCGGCCCGACGTGGATTGAGCGTCCTCCTCGTCGACGCCGCACGGTTCCCCCGGGACAAGACGTGTGGTGACGGCCTCACTCCGCGTGCCATGCACCAGTTGCAGCTTCTGGGGTTCGGCCCGGAGATAGCCGCCGGCTACCGTTCACGGGGTCTGAAGCTGCACGGGTTCGGCGGGGACGTGACGGCTCCGTGGCCGAAGTCGGCCTTCGGATCCGAGGGGTCCGCGATGCGTCGGACCCGTCTCGATGCACTGCTGTTCGAAACCGCCCGGGCGACTGACGGTGTGACCGTCCGGGAGGGCTCTCCGGCGGTGGATGTCTCGCTCCGGCATGGACGCGTGGAGTCTGTGACGGTGTCGACCCCGGACGGTGACCGGACGGTGCGGTGCGGGACGGTGATCGTGGCCGACGGTGTCCGCTCCCCCTTCGGGAAACTGCTGGGGCGGGTGTGGCACCGGACCGAGGTGTACGGAATCGCCGCCCGCGCCTACTGCGCCACCCCGTTCTCCGGGGAGGAATGGATCCATTCCCACCTGGAACTCCGTGACCGGGAAGGGCGGGCGCAGCCGGGTTACGGATGGATCTTCCCGCTCGGAGACGGTCACGTGAACATCGGTTGCGGAGCACTGTCGACGACGGCACGCCCGGCGAAGGTGAACACGAAGAAACTGCTCTCCCACTACGCGGGGCTCCGGAGGGCGGAGTGGAGTCTCGGACCGGAGACCGACGTGGCGAGCGCCCTCCTGCCCATGGGAGGTGCCGTGAGTGGGGTCGCGGGCCCGAACTGGATGCTGATCGGGGATGCCGCGGCGTGCGTGAACCCGCTCAACGGGGAGGGGATCGACTACGGGCTGGAAACCGCGCGTCTGGCGGCGGAGCTGATCGACCCGCGGCGTGATCTGACCGTGGTGTGGCCCCGGGTACTGCGCGAGAATTACGGGGAGGCGTTTCTGCTGGCCAGGACGGCTGCCCGACTGTTGACCCACCCACGGCTGCTTCCGGCGGTGGGGCCGTTCGGTTTCCGGGGCCCACAGGCGGCTCCCCTGATGCGGACGACGGCACGGTTGATGGGAAACCTCGTCACGGACGGTGACCGGGATGTGGTGGCCCGGGCGTGGCGTGCGGCCGCCGGGGGACTCTACCGGTTGCGTGGTTCCGGCGCGGTCCTCTGGGCGTGAGCCCCTAGACGGGCTTCACGGCGGAGTGGAGGGCGGTGACGCCCCCGGTGAGGTTCTGCCAGCCGACACCGGTCCAGCCTGAGGCGGCGATCTCCCGGGCGAGCTGCTCCTGGTCGGGCCAGGCACGGATCGACTCGGCGAGGTACTCGTAGGCGGAGGGGTCGGAGGAGACGACCCTGGCCAGAGCGGGCAGTGCGCGCATCAGGTACTCCTTGTAGACCTGAGCGAAGACGGGGACGACGGGAGTGGAGAATTCGGCGATCGTCAGCCGTCCACCGGGTCTGGTCACCCGCGCCATCTCCCGGAGACCCGCACGGATGTCGGCGAAGTTCCGGAGGCCGAAGCTGATGGTGACGGCGTCGAAGGACCCGTCCGCGAAGGGGAGGGCGAGACCGTCGCCGGTGACCTTGGACACGGCACGGTGCGCGCCGGCTGCGAGCATTCCCGTGGAGAAGTCACAGGCCACGCACCAGGCCCCGGAGCGGGCCAGTTCGACCGTGGACACGGCGGTTCCGGCCGCGAGGTCCAGTACCCGTTCCCCGGGGCGCAGGTCCAGGCGTTGGCGGGTCCGGCGGCGCCAGTAGCGGTCACGACCGAGGGAGAGCACCGTGTTCGTGATGTCGTATTTGGCGCCGACCGCGTCGAACATCCGCGCGACCTCGTCGGGATTCTTGTCCAGGGATGCCTTAACCACGTGGTCAAGGCTACGCGACGGCTAGCGCCACCGTGCCCACGCCCCTGGTCGTACCCCACCGGAGCGTTCCGTCCGGCGCTGCCCGGCGATGACCACCGAATAGTGTCCCCGCAGTTCACCGCAGACGCGCCCCCAGGTCCGGCCCGCGACCCGGTCGAGCGCCGCGGCGGACATCCCCTCCCGCTCAGCCAGGACACGGTCCACCGCCGCAGGCAGATCCTCACTGAACGTGTCCACCTCGAGAAGATCACCGTTCTCCCCCGGGGTGATGAGATCCACCGGCCCACCGGCACGCGGCCCGATCGTCGGCACACCGGAGGCCTGCGCCTCCTGGATCGTCTGACAGAACGTCTCGAACTCCCCGGGATGGACGAACACGTCGAAGCTCGCGTAGGCCCGCCCCAGTTCCTCTCCCCCGAGGGCCCCGGTGAACACGGCTCCCGGCAGCGCGTCACGCAGGGCCCCAAGCTCGGGCCCGTCGCCGACGATCACGAGCTGGAGATCATCCCGACCGGACAGACAGGCGAGCCGGTCCACGCCCTTCTCCGCAGCCAGCCGACCGACGTAACCGACGATGCGCCGCTCCCCGGTCGGGTCCCAGGAACGGCGCAACCCCGTGCTCCGGTGAGCCGGGTTGAAGCGCTCTGTGTCCACGCCCCGGGCCCAGCGGTGGACGTCGGTGACACCGTGGGACCTCAACGCCTCGATCGCGGGCGTCGCGGGAGCGAGGGTACGGGCGCAGGAGTTGTGGATCAGTCGGGTCCATTCCCACGCGGCGACCGACAGTGCGGACAGGTGGTACTTCTCGGCGAACCCGACCACGTCCGTCTGGTAGACCGCGACCGCCGGGACCCTGAGCTGTCGGGCGACGAACGCGCCCGCGGCACCGAGGACGAACGGGCTGGCGAGGTGCACCACGTCGGGGCGGAAGGAACGCAGGGCGTGGTTGACCGCCGGGACGGGGACACCGACGGGCAGTGAGTTGATGAGCGGGACCATCACGGTGGGGACACGCACCACCGGGAAACCCGCGTAGGAGACCACCTCCTCCTCGAAGTCACGCGCGCCCGGGGCGATGACGAGGGCGTCGTCCCCGTGGCGGCGAAGGTGTTCGAGCACCCGGAGCACGGAGTTGGTGACACCGTTGACGTTGGGGAGGAAGGACTCGGCGACGATGGCTACACGCATGTCCCCGATGATGGGTGCTCCGGTGGACGGTGAGGTCACGTGCGGGTGACGGGAGAATGACGATGTCCGGAACTATCGGTGCCGGAGGACCTGACGGTAGTGGTCCACGAGTTCCGCGCAGACGCGCCCCCAGGTCCGGCCCGCGACCCGGTCGAGCGCCGCGGCGGACATCCCCTCCCGCTCAGCCAGGACACGGTCCACCGCCGCAGGCAGATCCTCACTGAACGTGTCCACCTCGAGAAGATCACCGTTCTCCCCCGGGGTGATGAGATCCACCGGCCCACCGGCACGCGGCCCGATCGTCGGCACACCGGAGGCCTGCGCCTCCTGGATCGTCTGACAGAACGTCTCGAACTCCCCGGGATGGACGAACACGTCGAAGCTCGCGTAGGCCCGCCCCAGTTCCTCTCCCCCGAGGGCCCCGGTGAACACGGCTCCCGGCAGCGCGTCACGCAGGGCCCCAAGCTCGGGCCCGTCGCCGACGATCACGAGCTGGAGATCATCCCGACCGGACAGACAGGCGAGCCGGTCCACGCCCTTCTCCGCAGCCAGCCGACCGACGTAACCGACGATGCGCCGCTCCCCGGTCGGGTCCCAGGAACGGCGCAACCCCGTGCTCCGGTGAGCCGGGTTGAAGCGCTCTGTGTCCACGCCCCGGGCCCAGCGGTGGACGTTCCGGACCCCGTGGTCGGTGAGCTCGGCGATCGCCGCGGTGGACGGGGCGAGGGTACGGGCGCAGGAGTTGTGGATCATCCGGGTGACCCGCCAGGAGGCGGAGATCAGCAACCGGAGATGGTAGCGGAGGGCGAAGCCCGCGACATCGGTCTGGTAGACCGCGACCGCCGGGACCCGGAGTCTGCGGGCTGCCGACGCACCGGCGGTGCCGAGGACGTACGGGCTGGCGAGGTGGATGACATCCGGGCGGAAGTTCCGGAGTGTCCTGTACATCATCGGGACGGGGACACCGACGGGCAGTGAGTTGATGAGCGGAACCATCACGGTGGGGACACGCACCACCGGGAAACCCGCGTAGGAGACCACCTCCTCCTCGAAGTCCCGCGCACCCGGCGCGATGACGATCGCCTCGTGGCCGTGCGCGGACAGGTGCTCGAGCACCCGGAGCACGGAGTTGGTGACACCGTTGACGTTGGGGAGGAAGGACTCGGCGACGACGGCGATGCGGAGCCTCCGCTCAACCACCCTGGGTTCCCCCCTCCCGACGTGTGCGTCGACGATCCGGAATCCCGATGAGCCACCAGGCTGCGGCGGCGAGTGCGCTGGCCACGGTCGCGGTGGCCAGCGCCGGGGGCAGGGCGTGACTGAAGTTCCTCCCGGAGACCTTCACGAGGTCGGGGTTCCCCCGCTGGTAGTCGACCCAGACCCCACTGCCGGTGGCGAGGTTCCCCGGGTAGAGGACACCACCTCTGGGGGCGCGGAGGCGCCCGCTCTCATCCCGGTACTCCACGGTGGTCCGCCACCATCCGGCGTCGGTGACGGTCGCGTAGGCCTGGCCCCGGTCGGCCGCGATCGTGCGGTCGTTGAGCCAGGGGCCGATGACCATGGCGAGGACCATCAGCATGGCGGACACCCAGAACAGGATCACCAGCTGGTGCTGGCGGCGGCGCATCCGGTCGCGGGGTACCCGGTCCAGTGCCGCCCGGAGCGGACCCGGAATCACCTGCCGACCACCCTGCCCGACAGGGCGGAGTGCAGGTCCCGTCGGGTGCTCCGGGTGGTTCTGGCCTCGATGATGAGCGGTGGGTGCGGGAGTTCGATGGACTCCTCCAGTTCCCGGATGAGGTCGGCGGTGTTCCCCACCGAGCGGTGCTCCCAACCGTGAGCGGCGGCCAGTCCCGCGATGTCGACGCCGTGCGGGGTACCGAAGACACGCTCGAAGGTGCCGCGCAGGCCGGGAGCCCCGGCCTCCAGGGTCTCGAAGATCCCCCCTCCGTCATCGTTGGCGACGACGATCGTGAGGTTGTTCGGCAGCGGGTCACCGTCGCTGATGAGAAGTCCGCCGGAGTCGTGCAGGAAGGTGACGTCACCGAGCAGTGCGACGGTACGCGGGGCGCGGGGTGCGGTCCGGTCGCGGGACTGTGTGGCGAGAGCGACCCCGACCGCCTGCGAGACACTGCCGTCAATTCCCGCCGTGCCCCGTGGGGCGTGGGTGGATACGCCGTCGAAGGGCAGCCCCACGAGGGCCATGTCGCGGACGGGATTCGACGCCCCGACGAAGAGGGTGTCCCCGACCGCGAGGCCGTCGGCCACGGCGGCGGCCACGTGCAACCCGGTGAATCCGAGCTCCTCTTCCCCGAGGACCTCACGGACCGCGTCGGCGGCCTGCTGGCCCGCGGTCTCACAGAGCTTCAGCCACTGCTTCGTGGGTTGCCCGTCGACACGCACCCGACTGGCCACACGATGGGCGTTCCCCGACGGGTCGGTGTAGCCGTCGGAACGGGTCAGTACCGTGACCTCGATACCGGGGTCGGACATCAGGGCAAGGACGTCACGGTGCAGGGTGGGGTGTCCGATGACGACGAGCTGCTCCGGGCGGGTCTCCAGGACGTGTCCCTCCGCCGACACCTGCTCCCGGGTGAAGAGTCCGGCGGCCGCGGGATGTACGGGACGGTCCGGGGCGGGGGCGGTGGGTTCGGCGATGGTGGGGACACCGGCGAGTTCCTCGACGGGCCAGGCTCCGTCACCGGCGATCACGAGGGTGCGCCGGGTCAGATCGAGGTGCGCGGTCCCCCAGTCGCGGTGGGGACGGCGGCGTGGGGGACACCCCGACGGAAGCTCAGCGGACGTCGGAGGTTGCGGATCGACGAGCGGCACATCGAAGGCGACGTTGAGGTGGACACGGTCGTGCGACAGTGCGCGGCGGGTGACCGCGGCCGCGTGGGCAGGTTCAGCACCGGCGTCGACGGTGACGCACACGGCGGACGTCCCGAAGATCCCGTGCTGATCGATGGTCTGGGAGGCACCGGTGCCGACGAGGCGGGAGGGACGGTCCGCGGCGAGGACGACGAGCGGAAGATCGCTGTGGTGGGCCTCCAGCATGGCGGGCAGGCAGTTCGCGACGGCTGTTCCCGAGGTCACGATCACCGCTGCGGGACGGTGGTCGACACGCGCCATCCCGAGTGCGAGGAACGCGGCGGAGCGTTCGTCGAGCCGGACGTGGAGGGTGAGATCGGTGCGGGCCGCGACGGCGAGCGCCAGTGGGGCGCTACGGGATCCCGGGCAGACGATGACGTTCCGGATCCCGGCGGCGGCGAGTTCCGCGGCGATCACGGCAGCGGTTGTGGTGGCGGGGACGGTCATGGTCTTCAGAGTCTAACCGGGTTCACCGACCCGCCCCCTCACACACCGACCTGATGTTTCAGGTGCCGGAGCGCCTCCCGCAGGTGGGCGTGCCAGAAATCGACGGTGCCGGTGTCCGCGGCGAGATCCGCGAGCCTGTCCGTGTCCGGTTCCACCGGTGCACAGGAGAGATGACCGTCGACGATGGTCCGTCCGGCGGCCTCCGCATCGACGACGTCCTCGACGAAGAATCCTCCGGTCCCCAGCCCGGCGGGTGCGGGTGGGACGTCGATCTCGTCGTCATCGGTGTGCCCGGGCAGGGCGGCCACCGCGGCGAGACCGGCGTTGAGCCCGACGGCGGTGTCCAGCGCACTGGCGACGGTGACAGACACCCCGTGCGCCGCGATCTTCTCCACTATGTCGAGCAGCCGTCGCACACCACCGAGCGGAGCGACCTTGACCACCGCGACGTCGAGGGCGCGGGCATCCAGCACCGCGAACGGGTCACCGGCACGTCGGATCGACTCATCGGCCGCGACCCGGCAGAAAATGCCCGAACGGACCAGTCGCTGGCGCAGTTCCGCCAGTTCAGCGGTCGTGGCACAGGGTTGTTCGAAGTAGTCGAGGGGCCCGAGCGCACGCGCGGCGTCGAGCGCACGGTCCACGGTGAATCCACGGTTCGCGTCGACCCGGACGAGCGCGTTCGGGACCGCCTCCCGAACGGCGGCGACCCGGGCGACATCGTCGTCGAGGGTCTGCCCGGCTTCGGCGACCTTCACCTTGACCGTGCGGCAGCCCGGGAACCGGGCGAGGATCTCCGGCACCTCCCCCGGTTCCACGGCGGGGACCGTCGCGTTGATCTCGATACGGTCGCGTTCCGGGGTCGGGGCCCCGAGGTACGCCATCTCGAGTGCCGCGGCGAGCCACGCCGCCGCTTCAACGGGGCCGTAGTCACGGAACGGCGCGAATTCCCCCCACCCGACGGGACCGTCGAGAAGCAGAGCCTCCCGGCGCGTGACCCCGCGGAACCTCACCCGCATGGGCAGGGCGACGGTGTGTGAGCGGCCGATGAGCTCGTCGGCGTCCAGGGTCGCGATGAGTTCGACGAGGCGGGAATCCAGGGGGGCGTGGGTGAACGGCATGGCCCCAGGATACGAGACGCTACCGTTGTCCCCATGGACACACCGGACTACAGCACCGACAATCCCTTCGACCCGACGCAGTGGCGCGGGGTCCCCGGCTTCGACTTCACCGACATCACCTACCACCGGCACGTGGGCGAGGGACGGGTGAACGGCATCGTGCGCATCGCCTTCGACCGGCCCGAGGTACGCAACGCGTTCCGCCCGCACACCGTCGACGAGCTCTACCGGGCGCTCGACCACGCCCGCCGCTCCCCCGACGTGGGTTGCATCCTGCTGACGGGCAACGGCCCCAGTGAGAGGGACGGCGGCTGGGCGTTCTGCTCCGGCGGGGACCAGCGCATCCGCGGGAGGTCCGGTTACCGGTACGCCGACGGCGAAACCGCGGACACGGTGGACGCGGAGCGGGAGAAGGTCGAGGGGGGGCGGGAGAAGGTCGAGGGGGGGCGCCTGCACATCCTGGAGGTCCAGCGGCTGATCCGGACGATGCCCAAGGTGGTCATCGCGGTGGTCAACGGGTGGGCCGCAGGCGGAGGACACTCCCTGCACGTCGTCTGCGACCTGACGATCGCCTCCCGACAGGAGGCGCGGTTCAAGCAGACCGACGCGGACGTCGGTTCCTTCGACGCCGGTTACGGTTCGGCGTACCTGGCGAAGCAGGTGGGCCAGAAGTACGCCCGCGAGATCTTCTTCCTCGGCCGGACGTACGACGCGGAGCGGATGCGGCAGATGGGCGCGGTGAACGAGGTCGCGGACCACGGGGCGCTGGAGGACACCGCCGTGGAGTGGGCCCGGGCGATCAACGGGAAGTCCCCCACCGCCCAGCGGATGCTGAAGTTCGCCTTCAATCTCACGGATGACGGGCTGATGGGGCAGCAGGTGTTCGCCGGTGAGGCCACGCGACTGGCGTACATGACCGACGAGGCGGTGGAGGGACGGGACAGTTTCCTCCAGAAGCGCGATCCGGACTGGTCGGGGTTCCCCTACTACTACTGACGTCCGGATAGGGTAAGCGCGTACGGTTCACCGGGGTGATGCCCGGTCCGACCGGAAGATTCCC
The DNA here is from genome assembly GCF_016595275.2 of Corynebacterium pygosceleis. Lineage (GTDB taxonomy): Bacteria > Actinomycetota > Actinomycetes > Mycobacteriales > Mycobacteriaceae > Corynebacterium > Corynebacterium pygosceleis. Next base: position 391,721 of record NZ_JAENIQ020000001.1, read on the forward strand.
GGAAATCGGCAAAATTCACCTAAAGTTCATCTTTCCGTTTCCGGGGGTCCACGATGACCGGGCACGGGCCCTTCGCCCGCACCTGTCACACCCCATAAATCGGTAAACGCAGGTGAAACAGTGGGAGAACGGCATACATCGGGTAAGAAAACTACAGTTAAATACCCCCATTCGTGACAATTTTCCGACCCAGCGGGCGAGATGGCTTCCGATCATCTGTTTTTTCCTTTTCTGACGGGACATGACCTGCGGCATACTCCTGAAGTGTGACCGAATTGATCATCCTGCTCATCGTGGTTGTCACGGCCCTCGCCTTCGACTTCACCAACGGCTTCCATGACACCGGCAACGCCATGGCCACGTCCATCGCCACCGGGGCACTGCGCCCGAAGGCGGCGGTGACGCTCTCGGCGGTCCTGAACCTGGTCGGCGCCTTCCTGTCCGTGGAGGTCGCCACAACCGTGGCGAAAGGTGTCGTCGACCTCGACCAGTTCAACCTCGCCGACCCCGGACAGGCGCACCAGCTGCTCCTCGTCGTCTTCGCCGGGCTGATAGGCGGGATCGTCTGGAATCTGCTGACCTGGCTGCTCGGCATCCCGTCATCCTCGTCCCACGCCCTCGTCGGTGGCCTGATCGGCGCGGCGGTCGCGTCACTGGGCATGCAGGGCGTCGCCTGGGGCGGTGTTCTGGCGAAGGTCGTCGTGCCGGCACTCTGCGCGCCGGTGGTCGCCGGCCTCGTCGCCACCGTGGGCACGTCCCTCGTCTACCGTTTCACCCGCCCCGTGGCCGAGAGGGACAAGAACCGTTACTTCCGCTGGGGTCAGATCGGCTCCGCGTCACTCGTCTCGCTCGCCCACGGCACGAATGACGCCCAGAAGACCATGGGGGTCATCTTCCTCGCGCTCGTCGCGACCGGGAGCCTGGGAGCGGACGCGAACATCCCGTTCTGGGTCAAGTTCTCCTGCGCCGTCGCCATCGCGCTCGGCACCTACATGGGCGGGTGGCGGGTGATCCGCACCCTCGGCAAGGGACTGGTGGAGATCGACTCCCCGCAGGGGATGGCCGCCGAGACCTCCTCCGCCGCGATCATCCTCACCTCCTCCCATTTCGGCATGGCCCTGTCGACCACGCACGTCGCCACCGGTTCCATCATGGGATCCGGACTCGGCAGGAAAGGCGCGGAGGTACGCTGGGCCGTCGCGGGACGGATGGCCGTGGCCTGGATGATCACCCTCCCCGCCGCCGCCCTCGTCGGCGGACTGACCTGGCTGCTCGCCCACGCGGTGGGGCTCGCCACCGACGATCTGGTGGGCGTCGTCCTCGCCTTCACGATCCTGGTCACCCTCGCCGGACTCATCTGGACCCGCTCCCGCCGCGCACCGGTCAACTCCGGCAACGTCAACGCGGACTGGGACACCAGCACGAACCGGGTCGCACCCGCCACCCGCATCACCGCCGACCCCGAGGAGCCGTTGAGCCCCACCGACACCGTCGGGACCAGCACCAGTGACTCGTCCGGAAGGAACCTTCGATGAGCGTCGCAACCCTGATCTCCGATCTCCTCCAGGTGATCCTCGCCGGACTCGTCCTCGGCGCCGGACTCCCCGCACTGTTCGCCGTCGGCGTCCGCCTGGCGTCACCGGCCGCACACAGTGCGACACAGACCGTCCCCACCTGGCGGAAAGGTCTCGCGGGACTGTGCTTCGCCGTGATCGTCGGCTCGATCATCCTCGGGATCATGTGGATCACCAAGGGGGTCCTCCACGACTCCTTCGGCCTCGACATATTCGGTACAGAGGCCCACTGACCCGTCGCACCACCGGAAGAACCCCGGCCCCGTGGTACACCGTCACCGTGTACCACGGGGCCGGACCTTTTCACCGGGCCGCCGGTGCGCCGGGCTTGCATCCGCGGGACAGTATCGCTAGTCTCATCAATCATTGATGATCACCAACTAATTCTGTGCCCCATCATCGTTGGCCGTCCACCACCTGATCCGACGGCACAGCCGATGCGCCCCCGCACCATGAAAGAAAGGAGGCCGACACCATGTCACTGCTCCACGTGTCCGCCACCGGCCCATTCCGCAGCACCGTCGGCCGGGTGCTCAACTGGCTCCGTCCGGCCCCCGCCCCGGTGCCCGCACCACTGACCGTCCTCGCGGAGCCCCTCCGGGTCCGGGAGCTTCTCCACGGGGACGAGGACATCTTCGTCTGGTATCTCATCGACGCCGGCATGACCCCCGCGACCAGAGAGGACATCGAACTGGCCTGGGTCATCCACCACGGACTGCGTCCCAGCGAGGAGACCGTGTCCTATCTCCGGGAGTCCGTCCTCGAACCACTCGGACTCAACGCCGGTTAAACGTCATCCGGAGGGGACGTAGACTTCCCCCATGGACACCCGAACACTGCGTCCGCTCCCGGTGCCCCCGGGAGACCCGGCGTCGATACTCCCCGACCTGGCTGACGCCATCGCCGGGAATGTCACCTGGCTCCCGGTACCCGCCGGCCGTGGCCGGGCGGACCGGGACCGTGCGGAACTGCTGATCCGATCCCAGCGCTGCGGGGCCCCCGTGGACCCGGACATCGCCGTCGTCGTCGCCACCTCCGGCTCGACGGGCACACCGAAAGGTGCACTCCTGACCCCGGGAAACCTCGTCTCCGCGGCGGACGCCACACACACCGCCCTCGGCGGTGAGGGACACTGGCTTCTGGCGATGCCCGGCCACCACATCGCGGGCCTCCAGGTCCTCGTCCGCGCACTCGTCGCAGGAACCGCACCACTGCACCTCGACGTCTCCGACGGGTTCCACGTCGCCGCCTTCGCCGCCACCACCTCCGAGCTGGTCGCCGCCGCAGCCCGCGACGACACCCCCGCATACACGGCACTCGTCCCACTGCAACTGGCCAAGGCCCTGGACACCCTCGCCGGCATCGAGGCACTGCGGAAATTCGATGCGGTCCTCATCGGCGGTGGCCACCTGCCGCGCCACCTCAGACAGTCCTGCGACAGACTCGGCATCAGGATCGTCAGCACGTACGGCTCCTCCGAGACGACCGGTGGCTGCGTGTACGACGGACACCCGGTTCCCGGAGCCCGGGTACGGATCCGGGACGGCCGCATACTCCTCGGCGGGCCGATGATCGCCGCCGGCTACCGCAATCCACCCCCGGGCGACGACTCCTTCGCCGAACCCGGCTGGTTCGCGACCCGGGATCGGGGAGAGATCACCGACGGTCTTCTCACCGTCACCGGAAGACTCGACGACATCATCGATTCCGGCGGTCTGAAACTGCACCCCGGAGTCGTCGAGAAGGCGATGCTGGACATCACCGGTGTCGACGGGGCCTGCGTCGTCGGTGTCCCGCATCCGCGACTCGGCCAGGCCGTCGTCGCGGCCTACACCGGATCGATCGACCCCTGTCAGGTGATCGAGGGTCTCGACGAGCTGCCCAGATGGCAACTGCCGAAGGATGTGCGCCGCCTGTCCACCATGCCGGTCACAGGCCCCGGCAAACCTGACCGTGACGCGGTGCGGAGACTGTTCACGGCACCCCGCCGCTGATCCGGGGAGTCGATTGCACACCCGACACCCCGGTCGACGAAGATGGTGACATGGCTGATTCAACCATCACCCGGTCCCCCCGTCCCGCCGACTGGCTGGAGGGCGCCCGCCCCCACACCTGGCCCAACGCCTTCGCCCCCGTCATGGCGGGATCCGGTGCGGCGGCGGCCATCGACGGATTCGTCGCCTGGAAGGCACTCTTCGCGGGGGTCGTGGCTCTCGCACTCATCGTCGGGGTCAACTACGCCAACGACTACTCCGACGGCATCCGCGGCACCGATGACGACCGTTCCGGCCCCCTGCGCCTGACAGGTTCCGGACTCGCCCGCCCGGAGCACGTCCGCACCGCCGCCTTCACGGCTTTCGGCGTCGCGGGTGTGTTCGGGCTCATCCTCGCCGCGACGAGCGCGTGGTGGCTGATCCTCGTCGGTGCCCTCTGCATCGCGGGGGCGTGGTTCTACACCGGTGGAAGAAACCCCTACGGTTACCGGGGGCTCGGTGAAGTCGCGGTATTCGTGTTCTTCGGCCTCGTGGCGGTTCTGGGAACCCAGTTCACCCAGGCCGGCCGAATCACGTGGACGGGTCTGGCGGTGGCGGTGGCGGTGGGGTCCTTCTCCGCGGCGGTGAACCTGGCCAACAATCTCCGGGACATCCCCACGGACGCGAAGAGCGGAAAGATCACCCTCGCGGTCCGCCTCGGCGACCGGGGAACCCGCCTGCTGTGGGCGGTCCTCGCCGGCGTCCCCTACCTGTTGAGTCTGGCGATCGCCGCACCGCACCTTCCCGCCCTCGCAGCACTCATCGCACTCCCGGTGTCGGTCGCGGCGGCGGAGCCGGTGCTCCGTGGGCGGACCGGCCGGGACCTCATCCCCGTGCTCGGGGCCACGGGAAAGGCGATGCTGCTGTGGGCCGCGGTCACCGCGATCGCGCTCACACTGGGCTAACCCACACCGGGGACGGGACGTGTCAGCGTTCCGCCAGTTGAGACTTGACCCACTCCCTGTGGGCACGTCGCTGTTCATTCCACTCCGCGAGATTCCGGGTCACCCTGATCCGCAGTGAGCGGAACACGAACATGGACAACGGAAAGGCGACCAAGAGCGCCAGGAGCGACGAGATCACCAGGGGAACCGGCGCACCGATGAGGATGGCCAGCCCCTGGATCACCACGGTCAGCAGAAGGAACAGTCCCAACCGGGCGAGACCGTAGAGCACCATGTCACGGCGGACACGTCCACGTAGTTCCTGATCCAGTTCCGGGGCGGCGTCATTGACGGCGTTTTCACTCACACCCACCGACATTACTAAACCGACCCGGAAGGCCCGTATTGTTGACGGGGACCACCCCGTCGGAAGGAATCCCCGTGGGACGCCTCATACTGCTGCTCCTCATCATCGTCGTCATCGTTCTGCTGTGGAAGGCCTTCGGCCCCGGCAGCCGTGCGCGGTACCGCGCCATGCCGCAACCCCAGATCAAGGGTCCGGACGATGACGACGAGTTCCTCTGGACCATCAAGAAACAGCGTTTCAAGGAACGACGCGCCGCCGAACAGGCCGCCCGCGAAGAAGAGGAACGCATGCGTCGGGCACGCGACAGGTACACAGGACACCCGGACGACCCGACGGACAACGGGGACACCGGGAAAACCGACACTCCGGAAAAGTGACCTTTCTCACGCCCTTTCGCTGACTTCCCGACCACCGGAAGCCTCCCCCGACAATTCCGCCCCACCGGGGAAATGCCGAACATCGTCGGATACACCCAGCACACCCCCGGTTTCGATGGAGAGAACATCGACCACGGCCGCCCGAGCACTCCGCGGAAGGCCGCACCGACCGGGGGCGATCACACCCCCGCACGGAGGACTCCGTGAACAAAAAGGCGCAGACCAGCATTTATTAGGCTACCCACAGTTGCGCTATATTGGTTTGCATGCCCTTCATGAACCAGATGGCCGATCCTGCGGGCGGAGAACCGGGAGGGAACCGCGCCACCTCCACTCCGGGCGGTGTCGCCGTTGATGAACGCCCGCGTCCGACCGGGAAACCCGCCGTCAGGGCGCTTCCCCCGGAACTCAGTGAGCGCGCGAGTGAACTGTTCAAGGCACTGGGTGATCCGACGAGGCTCAGGCTTCTCTATCTCATCGCCGGGAGCGACACCTCCGAGATCTGTTCACATGAACTGTCGGTCGCCCTGGAGGTCTCCGCACCGACGATCACGCACCACATGAAGAAACTGGCGGCGGCCCGTCTGGTCAACCGGGAACAGCGCGGAAAGTGGGCGTACTACACCGTCAACCCCGATGAGTTCGACCGCATCCACGCACTGATCCACGAACTCTGAGATCTCACCCGCCCACCGTTCTTCCGGAAAGGTCGGCGGGTGCGTGTCATCTACCCCGTTGCAGTGTCTGCAGCAGGTAATCGCCGTACCCGGATTTACGCAGGGCCTGTGCCCTTCGGGCGAGTTCGGTGTCGCTGAGGTAACCCATCCGCCACGCGACCTCCTCCGGGCACCCGATCTTCAGTCCCTGACGCTGCTCGATGGTCCGCACGAAGTCTCCCGCCGCCATCAGCAGATCAACGGTTCCGGTGTCGAGCCAGGCGGTACCCCGGGGCAGTACCTGCACCCGGAGCCGGCCCTGTTCCAGGTACGCGGAGTTGACGTCGGTGATCTCCAGTTCCCCCCGGGCACTCGGACGCAGACCGCGCGCGATCTCGACGACGTCATTGTCGTAGAAGTAGAGTCCCGGTACCGCGTAGTGTGATTTCGGTTCCGCGGGCTTCTCCTCCAGGGCCAGCGCCCGACCTTCCCCGTCAAACTCGACCACACCGTACGCGCACGGGTCCGCCACCCAGTACGCAAAAATCGCTCCCCCCTCGGGATCGGTGAAGTCCCGCAGCTGGGTCCCCAGCCCGGCACCGTAGAAGATGTTGTCCCCGAGAATGAGTGCCACGGAGTCGTCACCGATGTGCTCCGCCCCGAGGATGAACGCCTCCGCCAGACCATTGGGCTCCGACTGCGTGGCGAAACTCAACCGGACACCGAACTGGCTCCCGTCCCCGAGCAGTCGCTCGAACTGCGGCCGGTCAGCGGGGGTCGTGATGATGAGGATGTCATCGATACCCGCAAGCATGAGCGTCGACAGCGGATAGTAGATCATCGGCTTGTCGTAGACCGGCACAAGCTGCTTGCTCACCCCCAGGGTGATCGGATGCAGACGTGAGCCCGTACCGCCGGCGAGGATGATGCCCTTCACAGTCCGGCGTCCTCATTGGCCAGCGCCCACCCGTTCTTCAGGTCCGACTCATGGGCCAGGCAGTCCCCGATGTCCGGGAGAATCCCGGTGTCACGGGCGGTCACGAGAGAGGGCGCCGCCGAGTCCTTCTCGGACACGATCCGGTCCCCCGCCGACACCGGCCAGTCGATACCCAGGTCCGGGTCGAAGGGGTCGATAGCGTGTTCGGCACCCGGGTTGTATCCGGCGGAGGTCAGGTAGACGACGGTCGCATCGGTGACCGCAGCGAATCCGTGGGCGAAACCCACCGGAATGTAGAGACAGCGTCGGTTCCCGTCGTTCAGGTCCACCGCCACGTGCCTGCCGAAGGTGTCCGATCCGGTCCGGACGTCCACGACCACATCGATCACCCTCCCGTGCACGCAGGTCACCCACTTCGCCTGACCGGGCGGCACATCGGCGAAATGCAGCCCGCGCACGACACCGGGGCGGGAGACACTCAGATTCGCCTGCTGCAGATCGAGGGGGTAACCGGTGGATTCCTCGAACCGGGCGGCGGAGAACCACTCGTGGAAACTCCCCCGGGAATCGGGAAAGACACGGGGATCGTCGACGAGGATCTCTGGGAGTTCGGGATGTGGTTCAGGCATGACCCCAGTCTATCCGGGCGGTGCGCAGCTAGCCGATGACGTCTTCGGTGGTGGCGTAGTTCGCCTCTGCGGCGTCGTGCGCATCCCTCCACCAACCCGGATTTCGCCGGTACCAGTCGACGGTCTTCTCGAGCCCCTCACGGAAATCGGTGTAGCGGGGTTCCCAGCCCAGTCCCCTGGTCGACGACGGGTCGATGGCGTAGCGACGATCATGCCCCGGCCGATCGGTGACGTGCACGAAATCATCCCGGTCACGCCCGAAGATCTCGAGCAGGTCACCCACCACCGCACGGTTCGACCGTTCCCCGTCGGCCCCGATGAGATAGGTCCGGCCGATCTCACCGTTCTCGATGATCGCCCAGACGGCGTCATTGTGGTCATCGACGTGGATCCAGTCCCGGACGTTGTCGCCGGCGCCGTAGAGGCGGGGTGTCCCTCCCTCCAGCAGCGTCGTGATCTGCCGGGGAATGAATTTCTCCGGATGCTGCCTGGGACCGTAATTGTTCGAGCAGTTGCTGATCGTCGCCTTCAGCCCCGCGGAGCGGACGTAGGCACGGACGAAATGGTCACTCGCGGCCTTCGACGCCGAGTACGGGCTCGACGGGTTGTAGGGCGTCTCCGGAGTGAAACGTGCCGGATCATCGAGCGCCAGGTCCCCGAACACCTCATCGGTGGAGATGTGGTGGAACCGGACACCGTGCCGCGCCGCCGCCTCCACGAGTGTGACCGTGCCCTCCACGTTGCTCCGGACGAAGGCGAACGGATCCCGCAGTGAGTTGTCGTTGTGGCTCTCCGCCGCGAAATGCACGACAAGATCCGATTCAGCGACAAGTTCATCGACGAGATCCCCCGCTCGGATGTCCTCCTTCAACAGGGCGAACCGTGAAGGCTCCAACCCCGCGAGATTCGCGGGATTGGCTGCGTAGGTCATCGCGTCCAGTACGGTGACACTGACCTCGGGGCGGGTGGACAGGGTACGGCGGACGAAGTTCGAACCGATGAAACCGGCACCACCGGTGACGAGCATTCTCATGCCGCCGATTCTACGTCGCCCCACCGACACCACCGGCAGTTCAGTGACCGGCGGCCACCAACCCCGCCATGATGAGCAGCAGGAGACCACCCGTCGCCTGTATCCACGCCATTCCACCGTTCGACCCCGTCAGCCAACCCCGGATCCTCGACGCCGCCTCCACCCAGGCCGCGTCGATGACCAACCCCGTGACAATGGGCACCAGACTCAGGATCACCAGCCCGGGCAGCGGGGCTTCGCCCGCGGGAAGATACCCGGGGATGATCGTCCCGAACATGACGATCACCTTCGGATTCGACGCACCGACGAGGACACCGGACACGAACGCTGATTTCACACCACTGTCCGCCGCCTCCACCTCAGGAATCTCCAGTCCCCCGGGACGCCGGTGCAACGTCCATGCGGCACGGAGATAGACGACGCCGAGACCCACCAGCACCACCACCCCGATCCAACGGAGGACGATGAGGAAACTGGACGTCCTCGCCGCGATGGTTCCCACGGCAGTGAGTATGAGAACACCCGTCAGCGCAATACCTAGAGTATTCCCCACGACACCAGCCATAGCGGGACGACGACCCACCGCGAGAGCCTGACCAACGAGGAAGACGATGCTCGGGCCAGGTACGGCGATGAGGACAGCCGACACGACGGTCAGCGCGAGGACAGCGGAAAGCACGGTGAGACACTCCGGATTCAGGTGATTGTCTGGTTCTGTGGAACACCCTACGGCACAGGTGCAGCCCCCTCCCATCCGCCTACGGCGACGGTGCCCGCGGTACCCGGAAGACACCAGAACCCCCGGGATGCCGCCACGCTGAATGCGGGGCAACATCACGGGGGTTCAGGGGACGCTAGACGGGAGCTACATCATCTCCCGTTACCCAGTACACGGAAGAGCGCGGTCAGTTGACCGGATGTCGTCAGCCACCCGATCAGTGGAACAGCGACCAGGAACAGAATCGACAGGATTCGGGTCACCTGGATGAAGGCTCCCCCCGAGATGCTTGAATCCGGGTCTTCATCCGGCGTTTCCGTGGGCACCGTGGTCGGCTCCGACGCACGTTCGTTCGGGGCGAGAGGGGGGTTCGACCCTCATCAGCACAGATTGCGGGGTTCCGGCTTCGGCAACCGCGTCCGCTCTACCGAAGGTGTCATTCGTGCAACAACAAGATTCCCGTACGGCACCTGTCGGCGCCCCTCATGCCATTGCATAGCTCTGTTTGGGGACCTGCCGGGAAAATCCCGACCCATTAGATTTGATGGTGAAATTACAGTTATGGATCGGCGCATAAATCGTCCCTTTACGCAGGCCCCCATTCAGCCGCTCACAGCGTGTACCCCCGTTCAGGTAAGGCCGGGTGCAGGCCACATCTTCCCCGGTACACGGAAAAACCCTCCCGCGACGGGGAGGGTTTTTCCGTACCGGATCAGAGTGTCAGTTCGGCAGTCCCGCGTACGAGTGCAGGCCGGCGGTCACCAGGTTGATGAAGAAGAGGTTGAACACCATCGCCGCGAGGCCCGCGATGTTGATCCAGGGGGCCGCCTTACGCCAGCTCGGCGTGGATCGGGCGTGCAGATAGGCGGCGTAGAGAATCCAGGTGACGAACGACATCGTCTCCTTCGGGTCCCAACCCCAGAAACGCCCCCACGCCGATTCAGCCCAGAGCGCACCGAGGATCACCCCGAGGCCGAACACAGGAACCGCCCAGGCCGCTGACCGGTAGGCGATCCGGTCGAGGGTGTCGGCACCGGGAAGCGGCCGCAGGATCTCGCCGATCTTTCCGCGCTCCTCTCCCCTGGGCTGTGCCCGACGGAACAGGTAGAGCATGGACGCGACCCCGGAGAGCATGCAGATTCCGGCTCCGAAGGACACGATCGACACGTGGATCGGCAGCCAGAACGAGCGGAGCGCGGGAACCACCGGAGCGGAGGCCACGTGCAGCTTCGTCCCTCCGTAGAACATGAGGATGAGCACCGGAACCAGCAGCCAGGGCCACATGGCCCGCAGGTCCTTCCGCTGGATCACGAGCGCGGCGATAGCCATGGTGAGGAAGGTCACCAGCGATATGTACTCGTAGAGGTTTCCCCAGGGGAACCTTCCCGCGGACATACCCCGCAGCACGATGGACGCCCCCTGGAGAATGAGCCCGAGCCAGAGCATCGACTGGAGCATGCCCCCCAGTTTGTCCACGGCGCGTGCCGACGTCTTCCTGTCTCCGACGGTTTCAGCGGGATCCCCGGGGACGGCCCCGCTTCCGGAGACACCCACGAGTTCCCGCTCACGGACACCGGTGGTCTCTGCGGCGACCTGGCTTGAACGGCGGATGTAGTAGACGAGCGCGATGACGAGTCCGATCACGTAGATCACGAAAGCTGTCCGGTACGACAGATCGGAGAAATACGCCAGGTTGCTGTTGACGGGCATCAGATCCAACTCTCGGTGTCACATGTTCCTGACCGTGCATGGGGATCCACGGTTGTTCAAAAGGCCAGCTTACGTTACTCCGATGAGGCGATTCCACCCGGGAAGTCACTCATCGTCGTCCTCTTCGTCATCCGGGAGACCGAGGAGTCTGCGGTGGAATCGGCCGTGTTCCTCACCCCATCCGGCGCTGTCCGTGCGGGACAGCCCCGCCGTCTCGACGATCGTCATCCCGTCTTCCCCGGCACGGACACGCACCCAGACGCGGCGTCGTTTCACCGCGAGGGACAGCACGAGCCCACCGAGCATCGCGACGGCGCTGACCAGGACCCAGCGTTGGGTCGGGTCGTGGCTGATCTGGAGATTGACGAACTCATTCGCACCGTCGAACGTCACGCGTGTTCCGTCGTCCAGTGTGACGGATTCGCCACGGAGAAGGTTCACGCGTTCGATCTTCTGCATGGCACCGTTGTGGATCTGCCCGGAGTCCAGGCTGAAGATGCTCTGTCCCCTGCCCGCGTCGAGGCCCGTATCCCCGCGGTAGATGTCGATGGCGAGTGCCGGGTCACGCATCGCGGGGAACGCGGAGCTGAGCAGTTCACCGTTTTCACCCGTGAACTGGGCGGTGGGCGCGAACAGCCCCTGGATCCCGAGCTGATTCTGCCGGCGTTCGAACAGGTCGGGGAACATCCCCGCCGGCGGGTCGAAACGCATCGCCCCGGAGGAGAGGAAGTAGGTCAGGTCATCGGGCCGGAACTGGACCATCTGGGTGCGGGATTCGCCGTTGGGCCAGGTCACGGTGATCCGCGGAGCGAAACCGTGCCCCTGGAGATAGACCCTGTCGCCGTCGATGCGCAGCGGATGGTTCACCTTCAACGTGTACGGTTCCCAGCCGGACGAGTCAGTGAAAATATCCTCACCCGCAGCCCACCGGACATTCGAGGTGAACATCTCCGCCTGACCGTTGGCGAGATAGTCCGCGGTGAAGTCCTCGACCTCCACGCAGAAGGGTGAGAGATCGGTTCCGTCGACGAGGGTTCCCCACCTGTAGGAGTCGTAGTTCGCCAGGGCGGTGTTGCAGAACTGGGAGTTGTCGGCGCCGGCGACGACGATCACCTGCCCCTCGTAGTACACCAGCCGGCCGAGCCCGATCGTGAAGAGGATACCGACCAGACCGAGGTGGAACACGAGGTTGCCGAATTCCCTGGAGTAGCCCCGCTCGGCGGACAGGGAACTCGCCCCGGCGCGGTCCTCGTCCGCGGAGTACCCCTCGACACGCCAGCCCTTGAGCAGACCACGGGCTTCGTCGAGGACCTCGTCCGGTGTCTTCTCCGCTCTTCCGGATCCGTGGTGCGGCAGCCGTGAGAGGTTGCGCGGTGTCCGAACCGGGCGCCCGCGCATGGAGCGGTAGTGCTCGAGGGAACGGGGGAGGATACAGCCGATCAGGGAGATGAACAGCAGGACGTAGATCGCGGTGTACCAGCTGGAACTGAACACGTCGAAGAGCTCGAGCCGGTCGTAGATCTCCGCGACCCTGCCGTTGGCCTCGATGTAGTCAGTGACCGTCTGTTCATTGAGTTGGCGTTGAGGAAGCAGGGCACCGGGGATCGCACCGAAGGCGAGGAGGAACAGTAGCGCGAGAGCGGTGCGCATGCTGGTGAGCCAGCGCCATGCCTTCAACGGATACCTGGAGAGGGAGGTCAGCATCGTCGGGGTCTTCATCCTCCAACAGGAAACGGAGCCGGGGTCCGGTGGACCCCGGACGGGTCATCGACGTGTCAATCTACCAGCCGTGCCCCACTGTCCCCGCTTCGCGAATCTGAAGGACCACGGGGAATGACGGCACAACAGGGTGCGGACTGCCACCGGCGGGCGGCGGCATGTCGTCTAGATCAGGGTTCCCCCGTATTCGACGGTCCACTGGCGGACCCAGTTGATGAAGTGCGCCCACTGGCCGCTGACGAGCGCCAGACCGACGAGAATGAGAGTGATGCCGCCGATGACCTGGATGGTGCGGGAATGTCTCCGCAGCCAGCCGACACCACGCATGGCGGAGGCTGATCCGAGGGCGACGATGATGAACGGGAGCCCGAGTCCGAGGCAGTAGGCGACGATGAGAACGACGCCCCGGGCGGCCGTCATCCCCTCGGTGCCTGCGGAGACGGAGATGATCGCCGCGAGGGTCGGACCCAGGCACGGTGTCCATCCGAGCGCGAACACACCGCCGAGAAGGGGCGCACCCACCCAGGTGGACCATTGGCGGGGGTGGATCCGCCGCTCGGTCTGGAGGGGCCGGATGAATCCGAGGAACGCGACACCCATGATGACGGTGACAACCCCGCCGATGCGTTGCAGCAGTTCGGCGTTGAGGGTCAGTGCGCTGATCGCACCGAAGACGGTGGCGGTGGCGAGAACGAAGATGACGGTGAACCCGAGGACGAACAGGAGCGCTGCACCCGCGACGCGCCACCGACCGCGTCTGGCGACGCGGGGCCCGCCGTCGGGTGTGTACTCCATCTCCCCGCCGACGACACCGGCGAGGTAGGACATGTACCCGGGGACGAGGGGGACGACGCAGGGGCTGGCGAAGGACACCAGCCCGGCGAGTGCCGCCGCGAGCAGGCCGAGCAGCAGGGGTCCGGACACGGCGGTGTCGGCGACCCGGGACCCGAATCCGGCGTCGGCGAGGATGATGAGACTGTCGGTCACTGTCATTCCTCCAGGAGCGGCCCGGTGACGGCGAGAATGTCATCGGCGGTGATCTCGCGGAGGAATACAGCCGCGGGCCGGTGCTGTTTGTCGAGGACGATGGTCGTGGGGATCACCGAGGCGGGTACACCACCGAGGGCTGCCGCGGTCTTGAACGGTGGGTCGTAGAGGGACGGATAGGTGAGTCCGTTGTCCTCCATGAAGTCGCGGGAGATCTCCGGGGTGTAGTCACGGACGTTGATCCCGAGGACGGTCCCCCCGTGTTCCCGGATGGTTTCGTGCACGAGCTGGAGGTCGTCCGATTCCGTCCGGCAGGGGCCGCACCACTGCCCCCAGGCGTTGAGGACGACCACCTGGCCGTCGTAGTCGGACAGGCTGATCGTCTCCCCCGGTTCCTTCAGTGATTCCCCGGAGAACGGGGTGACGGGGCGGCGTTCATCCTCGGGATAGAGGATCTCGAGGGCCCCGCCCGGGGAGGCGAACTGGAAGGTCTCCACCGTCGCGGCGGGGGCGTCCCCGTCACCACCCGTGGAACAGCCGGTGACCAGTGTCACCGTGGCAACCAGGACGGCGGTGAGTGCGTGGCTCACGCGGTGCAGCATCGTCAGATCTCCTGTGCGGGTTCCGTGTAGTAGATGTCGCTGATCTCCTCACCCTGGAAAACCAGGGAGGTGACGGAGGCGAGGTTGCACTGACGGGACAGGTGCGCCAGCGGAAGTTCCTGGACGGTGCGCTGCACACAGACGATGGGCAGCTGATGACTGACGAGAACGGCTTCGTGCCCCTCCGCGTCGCGGCGGGTACTCTCCACCGCCGCCATCATCCGTTCGGCGATCGCGGTGTAGGGCTCGCCCCAGCTGGGTACCCACGGGCGGGTCAGCAACGGCCAGCGGGAGGGGTTCCACAACTGGGACCGCCATCCCTTGGTCCGCAGTCCCTCGAACCGGTTCCCCGCCTCGAGCAGGTTCTCGTCGGTGTCGATGCCGCAGCCGGAGATCCGGGCGATGGGTTCCGCGGTTTCCTGTGCACGTTGCAGGGGCGAGGCACGGAGAACCGTGATGTCGTGGTCGGTGAAGCTGGCTGCGGTGCACGCGGCCTGACTACGTCCCCTGCTGGAGAGCCGGTATCCGGGTATCCGTCCGTAGAGGATGCGCTCGGGGTTGAATACTTCTCCGTGCCGGACGAGGTGGACGATCGTGGTGCTCATGGTGTCTTTCGGTCGTGGTGGGTGTCTGGTCAGGCGGTTGCCGCGGCCGCGGCCTTCGCCGCGGGAACGAGGGCGGCCTCGATGCGGTCGAAGTCCTCGTCGGTGAGGGCGGAGGAGACGAACCAGGTCTCGAACACCGACGGTGAGACGAACACGCCGTTGTCCAGGAGTGCGTGGAAGAACGGCGGGAAGCGGAAGGTGTCGGCGGCCTGCATGTCCGCGAAGTTCCGGCCCTCGCCGTCGGCGAAGCGGACGGAGAGCATGTTGGAGGCGCGCTGGATGTGGTGGGCAACCCCCTCACGGGTCAGCGCACCGGACACGAGGGCGTGGAGGTGGTCGGCGTTCGCGTTCACCGTGTCGTAGATCTCCGGGGTGGCGAGACGCAGTGACGCCATGCCCGCGGCCACGGCGACGGGGTTCCCGGAGAGGGTTCCCGCCTGGTAGACGGGCCCACCGGGGGCGAGACGCTCCATGATGTCACGCCGGCCGCCGAACGCCGCAGCGGGCAGTCCACCGGAGATGACCTTGCCGAAGGTCGTGAGGTCTCCGGCGACCCCGTCGACGCCGTACCAGCCGGAATAGGACGTGCGGAAGCCGGTCATGACCTCGTCGATGATCAGGAGTGCGCCGTCTTCGTGGGCGATCTCCTTCAACGCGGCGTTGAAGCCGGGGGCGGGGGCGACGGTACCCATGTTTCCGGCCGCGGCCTCGGTGATGATGCAGGCGATCTCACCGGCGTTCCCGGCGAAGGCGGCGCGCACGGCGTCGAGGTCGTTGTAGGGCACGACGATCGTGTCCTGCGCGGTCGCCCCCGTGACCCCGGGTGAGTCAGGGAGAGAGTACGTCGCCACGCCGGAGCCGGCGGAGACCAGCAGCGAGTCGACGTGCCCGTGGTAGCAGCCCGCGAACTTCAGGACCTTCGGCCGCCCGGTGTATCCGCGGGCCAGGCGGACCGCCGACATGGTGGCCTCGGTGCCGGAATTGACCAGGCGCACCTCCTCGACGCTGGTGCGCTCGACGACGAGTTCAGCCAGTTCGACCTCGGTGGTGGTGGGGGCACCGTAGCTCAGACCACGTGCGGCGGCGTCCTGCACGGCGGCGACGATCCCGGGATGGGCGTTGCCCATGAGCATTGGACCCCAGGAGCAGAACAGATCGACGTAGTCGTTGCCGTCGACGTCGGTGAGTCGGCTGCCCTCGGCGGAGGCGATGAAGCGGCTCTGCCCACCGACGGAACCGAAGGCCCGGACGGGCGAGTTCACCCCGCCCGGGGTGAGCGCACGGGCGCGCTCGAACCAGCGCGCGGAGCCGTCGGTGTTCTGGGACGTCGGAAAGCGTGAAGTCATGGGACCATTGTAGGCGGTGCCGACGTGGCTTCCACGCCGCGCGGGCCCGGACGCCGGAACCGGGACCGTCCGTCTCAGGGAGCCCGGGGCCGGTCCCCGTTTTTCACCGATCACGGTAACGATCTGCCTGTGGCGGATCCCGGTCTAGCCGCCTTCCACGAGTCTCCGTGCCGCCGCCCTGGCTCCGGCGATGACCGCCGGGACACCCACACCGTCGACCCAGGCCCCGGCGACGTCGACGGTCGGGGTCTCGCCGAGTGCCGCTCGCACGGCTGCGACGGTGTCGAGGTGTGTGTCGGAGAACCTGGGTAGCCCGCCCCACCAGTACTGGGTGTAGATCTCGGCGAGCCCGGCGGCGCGCCCGTCGAACCCGGTGATGGCCTGCAGGTCGTCGAGGGCGTGGTCGACGAGTTCGTCCTCCTCGATCTTCAGCATGGAGTCGTCGCCGAAGGTGCCGAAGGAGGCGCGGACGAAGGCCCCGCCCCGTTCACCGATGTGGGGCCACTTCTTCGAGGAGAAGGTGAACGCCTTGGCGTGCATGTCGGGTTCGTCGGCGGCGATGAGGATCCCGGAGTGGTCGGGCAGGCCGTCACCGGAGTCGAAGCGCATGCCGACGACGACGGAGGAGGACAGCTTCACGTCCCGTGCGGCGGTCGCGGCATCGGGGGCGACGTCGCGCAGGAGGACGGCGGCGGTGGGGGCGGGAACGGTGACCAGGACACGGTCGTAGGCGGTGTCGCCGGCGCCGGCTACCCGGTAGCTCCCGGCTTTGCGCGTGATACCGGACACGAAGGCGTCCAGGTGGATGTCCGCCCCGGACTGTTCGGCGAGTTCCTCGTAGAGTTCCGCGTATCCACCACGGAACGCACCGAAGACGGGGGTCTTCTCCGGGGTGAGCTTCTCCTTCGGGGTGAGGGTCTTGCGGGCCTGCTTCCTCTCGTCCAGGTTCTTCAGCGCCCGACTCAGGGTGACCTCTTCCCCCGCTTCGGCGAGGGCGTCGAGTTCCGCGGCGAGCTGCGGCACGGTGGCACGCAGGCCGAGTTCATCTGCGGGGCAGGAGTAGACGCCACCGAGGAGCGCTGAGACGACGTGGTCGACGACATCGTCGCCGAAGCGGTCGCGCACCAGCCTGCCGACACTGGTGTCCGCACCGACGGTCCAGTCGATGCCGGGTGCGTCACCTTCGGCGTCGATCCGGGCGCGGGTCTCCTCCCCGACGAGGTCGCCCAGTGAGGCCGACGCGGAGGGTATGCCCATCACGGTGTCGTGCGGCAGGGGGTGGAGCCGCCCGCCGGAGTAGATCATCGAGGTGTGCTCCCCGGGGTGCACGATACGGTCGGCGAGTCCGAGTTCGGTGAAGAACTCCGTGGCGTCGGCGCGGAACGCCAGGTACGCCTCGGCGCCCATGTCGGTCGGCCCGGCGTCGAAGGCGACGGTGTGCAGTTTGCCGCCGATGCGGTCGGTGGCCTCGAAGACGTCGATGTGCGCGTCCGGGTCCAGGGTGTGGATCTCCCGGGCTGCGGTGAGTCCGGCGAGACCGGCTCCGATGATGGCGTACGAGGTGCTCACGGTTTAGACAGTGCTCCTGGGGAGGGTTGCTCGGGGTACGGGGCGGATGCCCCGTCCAAGCCTAGTATCCCGGCGCGTACGGTCCGCCGCGGGCGGGGATGTCCCCTACCCCGCGTGGATCGCGGCGACGGCGGCGGTGATGGCGCCGGGGTCGGTGTCGGGGAGCACCCCGTGTCCGAGGTTGAAGATGTGACCGGTGGCGTCCCCGGCGGTGATCGCGGCGGCGGCTTCGGCGCGGATACGGGCGACCTCCCGCTCGACGACCTTTTCCCCGGCGAACAGGAGCGCCGGGTCGAGGTTGCCCTGGAGGACCTTCGGGCCCGCGGTCGCGCTGACGCGCCGGGCCGCCTCATCGAGGGGTACACGCCAGTCGACGCCCATGACCTCGCTGCCGGCCTCCGCCATGGAGCCGAGGAGTTCGCCGGTGGTCACACCGAAGTGGATGCGCGGGATCTCACCGTCGATGCTCGCCAGAATCTCGGTGGAGTACGGCAGAACGTGGTCACGGTAGTCACGTTCGGTGAGGAATCCGGCCCACGAGTCGAACAGCTGCATGGCGTCGATCCCGGCGGTGACCTGGGTCCGGAGGAATGCGGTGACCGTGGGTACGATGCGGCGCATCAGTGCATGCCAGGTGTCCGGGTCGGCGTGCATCATCGATTTGGTGACCTGGTGGTTCTTGCTGGGCCCGCCTTCGACGAGATAGCTGGCGAGGGTGAAGGGCGCACCGACGAATCCGATGAGCGCCTGGGTGTCGGTGAGCTCGTCGAGGATGAGGTCGATGCCGGCGGCGACGGGTTCGACCTCATGGTCGAGGATCGGGAGGGCGTCGACGTCCGCCCGGCTGCGGATCGGGCTCGCGACGACGGGCCCACGGCCGGGGACGATCTCGACGTCGACGCCGGCGGCCCTGAGGGGAACGACGATGTCGGAGAAGAGGATCGCCGCATCGACGTCGTGTCTGCGGACGGGCTGCATGGTGATCTCCGCGAGAAGATCCGGCATGAAGCAGGAGTCGAGCATCGCGATGCCCTCGCGGACCTTCCGGTACTCCGGCAGGGAACGTCCGGCCTGGCGCATGAACCACACCGGTGGGCGGGAGGGGGTCCGGCCTGCTGCGGCGTCGAGGAGAGGGGCGTTGTCGAGCGTGCGGCGGGCCGCCGGGGAGGATGCTGTCATGGGTCCCATCCTGCCTGACACCGTCGCTCCGGGGCCAGACGGGCACCGGGTGGATGGGGAGCCGGTATGAATGCGCTCACAGTCAACCCCCGAAACACTCCGCCCCTCCTGCGGGCGGGTTTAAATGGGGAGGTCACCGTTTATTTCCCGGACGGAACATCGGAGAGGACCCGGACATGAACGACCACCATCCAGCGACACTGACCGACGCCGAGATTTTCGCGGCACACGAGGGCGGCAAGATCGGGACCGTGTCCCGCAGACCCGTGGACAGTGTCCGCGACCTCTCCATCGCCTACACGCCGGGTGTCGCACGGGTGTGTGAGGCCATCCGGGAGGACCCGGCGCTCGCCCACGACTACACCTGGGCGGGGCGGAATGTGGCCGTGGTCTCCGACGGCAGTGCCGTCCTGGGACTGGGGGACATCGGACCGCGGGCCGCGCTACCCGTGATGGAGGGCAAGGCGCAGCTGTTCGGCAGGTTCGCCGGGCTCAACGCGGTGCCCGTCGTGCTGGACACCAGGGACGTGGACGAACTGTTCGCCTCGATCGTGGCGATCGCCCCGTCCTTCGGGGCGATCAACCTGGAGGACATCTCCGCTCCCCGCTGTTTCGAACTGGAGCGACGGCTGATCGAGGCCCTGGACATCCCGGTGATGCACGACGACCAGCACGGAACGGCCATCGTCATCACGGCGGCCCTGCGGAACGCGTGCACACTCCTGGACCGGAGGCTCCGGGATCTCCGGGTCGTGGTCTCGGGGGCCGGTGCCGCCGGGGTCGCGTGCGCGAAGATGCTCATCCACGCCGGGGTCCGCGATGTGGTCATGCTGGATTCCCGGGGGATCATCCACCCGGAGCGCACCCCCCTGAACTCCGTGAAGCGGGAACTCGCGCGCATCACCAACCCGCGTCACGTCTCGGGCGGTGTACGCGAGGCGCTGACGGGGGCGGACACGTTCATCGGTCTGTCCCGTGGCCACGTCGGCGAAGAAGCACTCAGGCTCATGGCCCCGGACCCCATCCTGTTCTCCCTGGCGAACCCCGATCCGGAGATCACCCCGGATCTCGCGTACCGCTACGGTGCCGTGGTCGCGACGGGGCGCAGTGATCTGCCGAACCAGATCAACAACGTGCTCGCGTTCCCGGGGATCTTCCAGGGTGCGCTGGCGGCCCGGGCGACGGCGATCACCCCTGCGATGAAACTGGCGGCGTCCCGGGCGATCGCGGACATCGCCGCACAGGGTCTCGACGCGGAGTACATCGTCCCCTCACCGCTCGATGCGCGGGTGTGCCCTGCGGTGAGCACAGCGGTACGGGCGGCCGCGCTGGCGGAGGGCTGACCGTCTCCCCACGTGTACCGTGCTCAGAACTTCCGCACCCGTTGCGAGCGGTACTCGATGATGAGTGAGGAGGCGACCATGAGGACGGTCGCGGCCATCGGGTGCAGGACCCCGGCGGCCGCGGCGGCCATCGCGACACCGTTGTAGGTCCAGGCGAGGATGATGTTGCGGTCCGCGAGGGCGGACACCCGGCGCGACAGCACGATCATCTCGGGGACGGTCTCGACGTCGTCACGCAGCAGAACCACGTCGGCCTCATCATGGTCGAGGTCGTCGGCGGACCCCATGAGCACACCGATGTCCGCGACCCGGAGGCAGCCGAGCACCGAGGTGTCACCGACCATGGCGACGGTCTCCCCCCGGGCGTGGACGCTGCGCACCGCGATGTCCTTCTTGCCGGGCGAGATGCCCGCCAGCACCTTCGAGATCCCGAGATTGTCGGCGAAACGGCGGGCGACGGGATAGGTGTCGCGGGTCAGCATCATCGTCTCGAGTCCGAGATTCTCCAGCTCCGCGACGGCGTCGATCGCGTCCTCCTTGACCTTGTCGTAGAGGGTGATGACACCGCGCGCCCGGCCCTTCCAGCTGACGACCAGCGGGGTGCCGCCGGCGACGGAGGCGGTGGCGAGACGGCCGTCGAGTTCCGAGAGGTCACGTGGACGCCACAGCATGGCGTCCACCGTCCGTAGTTCGAGGTTCCCGTCGGAGTCGGGTACCGGGATCTCGACCTGGCCGGAGAAGTTGCCGCCCTCCGTGATCCGGACGTGGTTGACCTCGATCCAGTGGGGGACCTCCTCGCCGCCCGCCCCCGAGTCACGGGCCTCACGGGCAGCGCGGACGAGTGCCTTGGACACGGGGTGGTCACTCTCCATGGCGAGTGCACCGGCGACGCGGAGAACCAGTTCGGGGTTCTCCCCCATCTCGGTGGTGATGGTCTCCAGTGCCATCTCGCCCTTCGCGAGGGTACCCACCCGGTTGAAGATGACCGTGGTGACCTCGTCGAGTTCCCGCATGGTCTCCGCGTTGCGCATGAGGACACCGCGCCGGGCGGAGGTCTCGATGCCGAGACGCATGGCGATCGGTGTCGAGAGTGCCAGGGCGACGGGGCCGACGCAGGCGAGCACGGCGAGACCGGTGGCGAAGGCGGCGTTGAGATTGCCGCTGATCAGCCACCAGAGGAAGAAGTCGAGGGTCGCGAGACTCAGCGCCCACGGCACGAGCAGCGACGCGGAGCGGGTCGCGAGCTGCGCGGAACGGTTCTGGTACTGGGAGGCCTCGGCGATCCAGCGGTGCATGCTCGCCAACCGGGTCCGCGAACCGGTGCGCTGTACACGGATCTTGAGGGGCCCTCCGAGGTTCACGCCACCGGCGTAGACGTCACTGTTGACCTTCACGTCGAGGGTGGACCTGCCACCGCCGATCAGCCCGGGGACGATGGTGGAGGCACCACCGATGACCCGGCCGTCCGAGGGTATGACCTCACCGGTGGGGACGATGATGTCGTCCCCGACGCGGATCTCCTGCAACGGGATCGTCTTCTTCACGGGCTTGCCGCTGCGCGTGTTCTTCCGCACGACGGTCACCTCGGACACCGTGGACTCGATGTTCTGTCCCTCCTCGTCGAGGAGGGAGTTTCTTCCGGACCGGGTACCGAGCCGCCCCGCCAGAAGCAGGACGGTCGATCCGCAGGCGACGTCGAGGAAGAGCTCACCGGAGGAGAAGATCGAGTGGTTGACGGCGAGCCATTCCGGGGAGGAGGTCCAGCCGACGTCACCGGCCTTCGTGAACGTGAGCATCATGATCGACCACAGGTAGGCGGAGATGATCGCCACCGAACTCGCGGCGTCCAGGGCCGACATGCCCCGGCGCAGGCCCGCGACCATCGCCCGGTGGAACGGCCACGCACCCCAGAGCACCACCGGGGTCGCGAGCCCGAGACACACCCACTGCCAGTAGTCGAACTGCAGGTCCCGTGCGTAGTTCATCACCAGAACCGGGATCGTCAGTGCGAGGCTGACGAGGAGCCTCAGGGGGGTGATGAGCGCCCGGGCGGTGAAGAGCACGTCGGTGGGTTCCGATTCCCTGGGGAGGGTCCGTACGTCCGACCGCAGGCGCCCCTTGTCACGGGACTCCTGGTCGACCTCCCGGGGGGTTCTCGGCCCGGAACGGGGGCTGAGGCCGCGGATGGACAGGCCCGACCGGGAGTGCCGGTGCTGCGCGAGACGTTTCCTCCGGTTCGCTATCTCGAGGCGTTCCGCGCGGCGCCGGAGTGAGGACCGGGTCAGGTAGGCCTTGACCCCCACCTCCGAGAGCCGGGTGATGAGGTCCTCCGGGTTGACGTCGTCGGGCACGGTCACCCACGCGGTCGACGTCGGGTAGATGACGCTCGCCCGAACCCCGTCGATACCGTTGAGGGCACGCTGGATCTCGGTGACGTGCACCGCCGATCTCACTCCCTCGAGTTCGAGGGCGAAGGATGTCCACCCTCCGCCGGAACGACGCGCGAGCCGCAGGTGGAGTGATTCGTCACCGCTGCGGGTACCCAGGCCCGCCTTACGGGCGGCCTCCTTCGCGTCGGCGATCGCCTCGGCGACCTGACGTTCCGATTCCTTGAGTTCCTCCGGGGTGCTGTCCTGGACGAAGACCTCGGGAATCGGGTTGTCGGCGTTCGTGGGTTCATCCTTTTTCGGCGTCACGGTTTTCCCTGGTGTCGGTCGGTGTACGGACACACCCGGTACGCCGGGTGGAACGGTTGTCCTCGGTGTTCGAATCTACCCGGATCACGGTGCATTCACGGTTGCTTCCCCGGATTCCCCGGGTCTTTCCCGCCACCGTCGTTCTTCTCCCGCCATTCAACGGCATCAGGTCTCCGGCTGAAGATCAGGGCGAGAACCCCGGCGACGGCGGCGAGGATCTGGAGACTCCCGTCGATGAGGTACAGGGCCGTCGGTACCGCCGTGCCCGTGGGGGTGGCGGTGAAGACGACGACCGCGCGGATCGCGAAGTAGACGCTGAAGAACATCAGCAGTGTACGCAGCCACTTCCAGCCACTGTTGCGGGCGTAACCGTACACCGCGAACCCGAGGAGGACCATGACCCCGATGCCGAGTACACCGGCCATGATGACGGCGACCGTGATGACGAGGTCGACGGGCACCCCACCGGTGTCCCCGAAATCGGCGTTCTCCCTGATTCCGGAGGGGTCGATGAGACTGATGACCACGTTGAAGACCTGGTGGATGATCTCGAGGAGAACCATCGCCCACCAGAGTTGAACCGCGAACCGTGCGGATTCCGGGATGGTGGGGGCCGGCTTCTCCTGGGGCCGCCCGGGTTGCTGCGTCATGCGGGTGTCCTGTCCTCGGGGATGTGCGGTCGATGGTTTCGGCTGCCCGGGAACGACCCGGTGCCGGCCTGGAAAGAGCCCCTCCCCACGGTAGTTGCCGGTGGGTGGGAGCGGAACGGTGGGGCGGTGGTCTCCCCGGATCAGCTCCGGGTGTCGTGCAACCGCCGGGCCGCGTCGACCGCGAAGTAGGTGAGGATCTGGTCCGCCCCCGCACGCTTGATGGAGGTCAGCGACTCCATCATGACGGCGTCGGCGTCGACCCAGCCGTTCGCACCGGCTGCCGCGATCATCGCGTACTCACCGGACACCTGGTAGGCCGCGACGGGAACCGGGGAGGTGTCCGCCACCGCACGCAGAACGTCGAGGTACGGCAGCGCGGGTTTGACCATGACGAAATCCGCACCCTCCTCGATGTCGAGTTCCACCTCCAGCAGAGACTCCCTGAAGTTCGCGGGGTCCTGCTGGTAGGCGCGTCGGTCACCGTCGAGGGAGGACCCGACGGCCTCCCGGAACGGTCCGAAGAACGCGGAGGCGTACTTCGCGGAATACGCCATGATCGCCACATCACCGTGTCCCGCGTCATCGAGGGCCTCACGGATAGCGGCGACCTGGCCGTCCATCATGCCCGACGGACTGACGATGTGGGCGCCCGCCTCCGCCTGGGACACCGCCATCTTCCGGTAGAGCTCGACGGTGGCGTCATTGTCGACGATCGTGTGTCCCGACCGGTCCTCGGTCAGGACACCGCAGTGCCCGTGGTCGGTGAACTCGTCGAGACAGGTGTCGGCCATGACCAGGATCTCGTCGCCGAACCGCTCCCGGACGGCGGCGACACCACGATTCAGGATGCCGTCGGTCCGCCAGGCCACGGAGCCGGTGGCGTCCTTGTCCCCGGGGAGGGGCACGCCGAACAGGTCGATGCACCGGATCCCCGCGCCACGGGCCTCCTCCACTGCGTCGAGCAGTGAGCTGACGGTGTGCTGCACGACACCCGGCATGGAGCCGATGGGGTTGGGTCCGTCGATACCGTCGGCGACGAACATGGGGAGAATGAGATCGGCCGGTCGGAGCGTGCTCTCGGAAACCAGCTCACGCATCGCCGGGCTGGTTCGCAGACGACGCGGACGACGGACCGGACGACGGGGGAAAGCGTTCACAGGAAATAGACCTCTCGGAAGGGATTGACGGGTGCCGGGAAGAACTCACCTACCGTCCTACTCCCCGACCGCCGGGCGTGCACGGGCCCGTGGGCGAAATCAGGGGTTCGTTCGTCGTGCCCGGCGTTTCTTGCGTGGCGGGGGGAGTTGTCCGGCGGCCCGCAGGGCGGCGACGTGTGCGGCCAGGGCGTCGACGAGCTCGGCGACTCCGGAGACCTCCGGCTGGACGTCGACCCGCAACCCCATCTCGACGGCGGTGGCGGCCGCCATCGGCCCGATACAGGCGATGATCGTCCGCTGGTGCGGCTTGCCCGCGATACCGACGAGATTGCGCACGGTCGACGAGGAGGTGAAGCAGACGGCGTCGAACCCGCCGGACTTGATCATCTCGCGGATCTCGGCGCTGGGTGGCGCAGCACGGACGGTCCGGTAGGCGACGATGTCGTCGACCTCCCAGCCGAGCTCCACGAGCCCGTCGACGAGGGTGTCGGTCGCGATGTCGGCACGGGGAAGCAGAACCCGTCCCACCGGGTCGAGATCCGAGTCGTACTCGGGGAACACCTCAACCAGGCCGGCCGCGTTCTGGTTGTTGGACCGGGGTGTGAGTTCCGGGGTGATGCCGAGGTCCCGGATCGCGGCCGCCGTCTTGTGTCCGACGGCGGCGATCCGCACACCGGCGAAGGACCGGGCGTCGAGGCCGAAGTCCGCCATCTTCGCCCACAGCGCCTTCACCGCGTTGACCGAGGTCAGTACGATCCACTGGTAACGCCCCTCGACGATGCCCTTGACGGCGCGTTCCATCTGCGCCGGATTACGGGGCGGCTCCACCGAGATCGTGGGCACCTCCTGGGGGATCGCACCGTGCGTGGCGAGCCTCGTCGACATCGGGGCGGCCTGCTCCTTCGCGCGGGGCACGAGTACACGCCACCCGTACAGCGGCCGGTTCTCCCACCAGGAGTACTTCGAGCGGTCGTCCACCGAGGTGCCGAGGGAGACGACGAGCCGGCCGGGGAGTTCGGCGTCGAGTTTCCCGAGGGTCGACAGGGTGGTGTCGTGCGTGCGCTGGAGCCGGGTGGTTCCGTGCACCGTCACGGAAACGGGGGTCCGGGCGGACATGCCCCGTTCGAGGAGTTCCTCGGCGATGGTGGAGAGCTGTTCCCGCGTCGCCTGCAGGACCAGGGGCTGCGGTGCGGTGGCGAGCTGGCTCCAGTCGACCTCACCGGTGGTGATGTCGGTTTCCGTGTAGGTCGAGCCCAGTGCGATACCCGCGAAAGCGGGCACGGTGGAGGGCACGGACATACCGGGTACGACCTGGAATTCGAGGCCCGCGGCCGCGACGGCGTTGATCTCGGCGAGAACTGAATCGCTGTTCAGGGGGTTGCCGGCGACGAGGCGGATGACGTCGGAACCGTCGGCGACACCCTCCGCGAGGAGTTTGGCGACGTCCTCCGGGCCCGCGTCGGAGATCTCCGTGATCTCCGCGGCGGTCGGTGTGGGCGGGCGCGGTGGTTTACGTCGCGCCCCGGCCGCCTTCGCCTCGGCACACTGCCTGGCGTAGTCCTCCTCCGCGGCGTCGAGCTTGGCCTGCGGAACCGCGAGTTCACTGGCCACGATCTCACGGACGCCTCCGAGAACACCTGGGTCTGTCAACGCGATCGCCGTGTGACTGAGTACCTCACGGGCGCGGACGGTCAGGAGGTCAGGGTTCCCCGGACCCGCACCGACGAAGATGACGTTCCCCGTCGCGGGTTCCTGGGCCTCGGGGGCCGGATGGGCCATGCTCATGTGTGTCTTTTCTTCAAGGCTTGGGTTCTCGGGCGGTTTCCCGGGCGGTTCTCGGTGACGACCCGGCTGGACGTCGCACGTGACGGACGGGAGCTCCTGATCCGGGATCGGTGCGGGATCAGTGCCGGGGACCCGGTACGACCGCGACGCCCGGACCGGACGGTGACCGGGCGGGACGGACGATCCCCCGGTCATGTTGTCCGTGGGCGTTAGCGCATACCAGGACAACGATAAAGCATCGGCGGCAGGGTTGAAAACCAGCGAGGTAGTCAGGGGGAGGGCGTGCCGTACAGGTCAGGCACCGGCGTCCTCCCGACATCGAGCCGGTCGAGGATCTTCCCCGCGTCCGGGGTGGCGACGACGATGCGCTGCACCGTGGGGTGGTCGAGCAGGATCTCCAACCCCGGCTCGGTGCCGTGGCAGACCGTGAACGTCGAGGTCGTCCCGGAACTCCCGGGTGCCACCGGACCGGTGAGCGTACCGGAACGGGTCACACCGGCGATGGCGGTACCCGAGAGTTTCGACCCCGCGTACCTCTCCACGGCGGCGGCGGCATTGTCCAGTGGCCGTGCCGAGAGAATCGACCGTCTCGGAACGGTGAGGTGGCTGCGTCTGGCCGCGGCCTTCTCCCACCAGTTCAACTGCACGGTGAGCGCTGTGTCGGTCAACTCCAGGCGGACCATGTCAGTTGTCCCCGGCAGCCGTCATGATGTCGGCCGCACCCTGCTCGAGGAGCTGTCGGGCGAAATCCTCACCGAGCTCGAGGTGACGGTCGAGATCGGCGTTCCCGGACACGACGAGGCGACGGGATCCGTCCAGCGCGAAGACCCCCGCGGTGAGAGTGATCCGATCCCCGTCGATGGTCGCGTGAGCGGCGACAGGTGCGGTGCAGCCGGCTTCCAGACACGCGAGCACACGGCGTTCCGCTGCGGCACACGCGGTGGCGGCGGAATCGATGAGGGTCTCGATGGCGGTGACCGCACCGGAATCGGAGTGCCTGCACTCCACGGCGAGGGCACCCTGCGCCGGGGCCGGGACGAGAACGTCCGGGGCGAAGACCTCGGTGGCCCGCTCCCCCATTCCGGTGCGGTCGAGACCCGCGTACGCGAGGACAACCGCATCGAGCCGACCCTCGGTGACATGTCCCATGCGGGTGTCGATGTTGCCGCGCAGGGGACGGATGTCGAGATCGGGGCGCAGACCGCGGAGTTGGCTGACCCGTCGCGGTGCGGAGGTGCCGACCCGGGCGCCCTCCGGAAGGTTCTCCAGGGTCAGACCGTCCCGGGCGATGAGTGCCTCCCGGGCGTCCGCCCGAGGGGGCACGACGAGCCGGAACCGGGGATCGGGCGCGGTGGGCAGGTCCTTGAAGGAGTGCACCGCCATGTCACAGTCTCCGGCGGCCATGGCGTCCCGCAGTGCCTGGGTGAACACGCCGACCCCGATACGTTCGACGGGGGCCTGGGAACGGTCACCGGGTGTGGAGATGATGGTGAGCTCAGCGTCGAAGCCGGCGGCGATGAGCGCGTCACGGATGGTTCCGGCCTGGGTCGTCGCCAGCTGGGATCCACGGGTACCGATGCGGAAGGTCATGACTGCGCTGCCTTTCTGCGGCGTCTCGTGACACCGCACTGTCGTCCACGCGGCACCTGCGGAACACGGCACCGTCCCCTCGAACTCTAGCGTCCCCCGTTTCCGGACCCCACGCCGGGGAGATCAGGCGCCCGCGACGGTGTCCGCGACGGTGGCGCGGATCGAGGTGATCGTACCGGTGTCTCCGACGGGCAGGTCGACGGCGGCCACCGAGACGGGACGACCGGACTGGGGAGGGGTGAGACCGAACAGTTCCTGGAGTGCGGACTCGTAGGAGACGGTCCCGGAGTGCGCGGCGAGTTCCTTCACCCGGACCGTGGGCTGGTGCAGAAGTTTGTCCACGACCCGGCGGACGGTGCGTGAGACCTCCTCACGGTCGGAGTCCGACATCGTCGGGGTCCGTTGCACGAGTCGTTCCATCTCCGCCGCCACGAGATCGGACGCGTGGCGACGCAGTGCCGCCACGGCGGGGACGACGTCACGGATCCGCTGTGCGGAGGAGTACGCCTCGAGCTCCTCGGAGACGATCCGCATCGCGTGTGCCTGACTGTCGTCGTCGGTGTCGCGGCGTGCCTCGTGCAGACGCTCGATGTTGACGAGCCGGACTCCGGCGAGGTCGGCGACGGCATCATCGATGTCCCTGGGCAGGGAGAGATCGACGAAGGTGATCTCCCTCCCCGGGGGGACGTCGACGGCGGTGACGGTGTGGTTGTCGGCACCGGTGGCGGAGACGACGATGTCCACCCCGGAAAGCGCCGCCGTACGGTCATCGAAGTCCACGACACGTGCGGGGACCCCCGCTTCACGGGAGTGTTCGGCGAGAATCTCGGCACGGCTGCGGGTGCGGTTCGCCAGGACGAGTCCGTCGACGCCCATGCGCCCGAGGTGGGTGGCGGCGAGTGATGCCATGACGCCGGCGCCGAGCACCATGGCGGTGACCCCGGTGAAAGGTTTCTCACTCCCCTCGCACCCGAGCTGGCGGACCGCCTCGGAGCAGGCGAAGGAGACCATGGAGGCCCCGGCGTCGTCGATGTCGGTCTCGGTGTGGACCCGCTTGCCGGTGTGCAGTGCGCACTGGGCGAGAGCGTGGAGGGTGGGGCCGGCGGTTCCGAGCTCCCGGGCCCGGGAGTAGGCGGTGCGCACCTGTCCGATGATCTGCTGTTCACCGACGACCATGGAGTCCAGTCCGGAGGTGACGACGAGCATGTGCTCGGCGGCGGCGTCGGCGTAACGGACGTAGAGGGACCGGCGCAGGATGTCCGTCTCGACACCGGAGATGTCGTGGAGGACCTCGACGACATCGTTGACACCGGTGTGGAAGCTGTTGGTGACGCAGTAGATCTCGACACGGTTGCAGGTGGAGACGATCATCGCCTCGGAGAGCGACGGGCGACGGATCAGTGCCCTCGACGCCCGTTCACGGGCGACGTCGTCGTTCATGCTGACCTGTTCGAGGACAGCCACGGGGGCCGACCGGTGCGACATGCCGACCACGAGGACGCTCATGCTGTACACCTCACCGCTTTCACTGCTCTGCCTGTCACTGGTGGAACACTGACGATCGATCACAATTGTTTAGGTATCAATCGAAAGGTTGACCCCGCGGTACACCCCGCGTCGTCTTCGCTCAAAAGTAGCCCGCACACCGGGTTACTACAACAAAGCCTGCGCTAAGTCCTCGTCGTCGACCTCCCAGCAGGCGAACTCCTCACCGTCGATGACCACGACGGGAACCCGGTCACCGTACTCCATCGCCAGCTCAGGGTCCGCATCGACGTCCCGAAGCTGAAGCACCCCTCCCGCCGCCCCCACGACGGGCCGTATCTGTGTCGCCACGCGCACACATGACCCACAGCCCTCCCGCACCATCAGTTCCACGGTGTGACGACCCACAGCTCCTCCGTCCGGGTGCGTTTTCCACTGGCCGTGTCGCCCCACGCCCTCTCCGGTCGTCGGGTGACCTACGATTGGAGACGTTACTGCACGCTCCACCGACGAGAAGGCACCCGACACGCGTGAGCACCTCCATTCCCGATGACGCAATCCCCGGCAGCCCCGAGGATTTCCTCGCCACCTGGTCCGCTTCCCGGGGTAATCTGCGCCGTTTCCTGGAGGACACCGCACTCCCCCCGGTCGACGAGTCGACCCAGCGCGCCGCCGGCGAAGCCGCCGCCGCAGCAGCCATCGCCCAGGCCTTCGACCTGGGACTCGAGGACTTCACCTCGGGGATCACCTCTGTGTCCGGCGCTTTCGAGGCCGCCGGTTCCAACCGTGTGAACACCCCGGACCCCGCCATCCAGCAGGACGCCGGGACCGCGGCGTTCTTCGACGTCGACAACACCCTGATCCAGGGCGCGTCGATCCTCGTGTTCGCACTGGGTCTGGCCCGGAAACGCTATTTCAGGCTGGGGGAGGTCCTGCCCGTGGTCTGGAAACAGCTCAAGTTCCGGGTGACCGGCTCCGAGAACGCCGAGGATGTCGCGGAAGGTCGGCAGCAGGCCCTCGAGTTCATCAAGGGGAGGGACGTCTCTGAACTCGTGGAACTGTGCGAGGAGATCGTCGACACCCACATGTCCGAGAAGATCTGGCCGGGCACCCGGGAACTCGCGGAGATGCACCTCGCCGCGGGACACCAGGTGTGGCTGGTCTCCGCCACCCCGGTGCAACTGGCGCAGATCCTCGCCCGCAGGTACGGGTTCACCGGGGCCCTGGGGACCGTCGCGGAGGTGAAGGACGGGAAGTTCACCGGGCGCCTCGTCGGTGACATCCTGCACGGTCCCGGTAAACGTCACGCCGTCGCGGCTCTCGCGGCCGTGGAGGGACTCGAGCTGGACCGCTGCGCCGCCTACTCGGACAGCATCAATGACGTCCCGATGCTGTCGATGGTCGGCACCGCCGTCGCCATCAACCCCGATTCCGAGCTCCGGAAGGAAGCGGAGAAACGGGGTTGGGAGATCCGTGACTACCGCAGTCTGCGTAAGGCCGTACGGGCCTTCGGGGTCCCGGCCCTCGTCGGCGCCGGATTCAGTCTCCTCGGATGGAAGGGCTGGAAGCTCGCCCGTCGACGCTGAGAACCCCGCCGGACCGGCTCCGGAACAGTGCTCTAGACCAGTTCCGGGACGATCATCGGACCACCGGTCACCGGGTCCGGGACGACGCGGGCGTCGAGGCCGAACACCTCACGCAGGAGGTCGGCGTCCATCACCTCACCCGGTGCACCCGCCGCCGCCATCCGCCCCTCCCCCATCACGAGCAGGTGATCGGCGTACCGGACCGCCAGGTTCAGGTCGTGCAGGACCATGACGACCGTCTTACCCTCCCGGTCGCAGAGCCTGCGCACCAGGGAGAGCACGTCGATGCTGTGCGCGAGATCGAGATAGGTCGTCGGTTCGTCGAGCAGGAGCGTGGGGGTGTCCTGCGCGAGCGTCATCGCGATCCACACCCGTTGCCGTTGCCCACCGGACAGCTGGTCGATGGTCCGGTCCGCGAGATCGAGGACCCCGGTGGTCTCCAGCGCGCGGCCGACCTCGGCCTCATCCCCGGTGGACCACTGGCTCCACCACGACTGGTGCGGATGCCTCCCCCGTGCGACGAGCTGGGCGACGGTGAGTCCGTCCGGTGCGGTGGGTTGCTGCGGCAGCAGGGCGAGCAGTTTCGCCCGCTCCCGCCTGGGAACGTCACCGAGATCCCGGCCATCGAGTGTCACGCTGCCCCTGTAGGGCAGCAGAGTAGAGAAGCAGGACAGCAGAGTCGACTTCCCGCAACCGTTCGGCCCGATCAGGGCGGTGATCCGCCCCTCGGGGACATCGGTGTCGATGCCGTGGAGTATCTCCGTCTCTCCGTAGCCCGCGGTCAGTCCACGGGCACGGAGCCGGTATCCGCTGTTCGGGGACATCAGTGTCCTTTCCGGTTGAGTGAGACGATCATCCAGAGCAGTACCGGTGCGCCGGCGAGGGCGGTCACGATACCGACGGGCACCTCCCACGGGAGCAGGGCCCGTGCGGCGAGGTCTGCGGTGGCGACCGTGACGGCGCCGGTCAACGCGGACAGCACGAGTGGCGGTGTGGCCGATCCGGCGGCGAGCCGGGCGATCTGGGGCGTGACGAAGGCCACGAATCCGATGGGACCTGCGGCGCTGACGGCCACGGCGGCGAGAACGACCGCCGTGAGCAGCTGCACGGCCTGCGCGACGGTGACGTTGTGGCCGAGGGTGTGGGCTGTCGCGGGGCCCAGCGCCAGGGCCCCGAGAACGAAGGCCAGCCACCCGGCGACGGACACCGCCCCCAAGAGCACGACCCCCGGGGCCCAGGCGTGCGCGAAATCGCGGCCGTTCAGCGAGCCGGTGAGCCAGAGCTGCGCGGCGGCCGCCCGTTCCAGGGTGGTGCGGGCGATGATCCAGGTGTTCAGCGCCCCCAGGAACATGGAGACGGCGACGCCGATCAGCACGAGGCTCAGCATGTTGCTGCGTTCCCGGCCGACCAGGAACCAGACCAGGACCGCCGTTCCGAGGGCACCGGCCACCGCGGTGAAGGTCAGTCCGATCGATCCGAGAAGCAGCCCGGCGGAGTCGCCGAGGACCCCACCGGTCCCGGCGAACGCGATGACACCGACCGCCGCGAAGCTGGCCCCGTGGGTCACCCCGAGGATGTCCGGACTCGCCAGTGGATTCCGCGCGACCGTCTGCGTCAGCGCACCCGAGAAACCGAGGCATGCCCCGACGAGGAGCGCCACGACGGCTCTTCCGAGCCGAAGATCCCAGACGACGGTGCGCTCGATCTCCGTTCCACGGCCGAGGAGGATGCGCCACACGTCCGTCGGTGACAGTGGATAGCTTCCCAGTCCGAGCCCGACGGTGAAAACCACCGTCCCGAGAATGACGAGGAACATCCCGACGAGCAGGGGACGCGGTCGCCACACGACGGAGAACACACCGGCACGGAGCGCCCTGACCCCGGTCACAGTCCCACCACCGTCCGGCGGCGCACGAGAAGAATGAAGACCGGCACCCCGACGAGTGCGAGAACGATACCCATGGCCATTTCATCGGGCCTGGCCATCACGCGTCCGGCCATGTCGGCCCAGAGCGTCAGGATTGCACCGACTACCGCCGCACCGGGAATGATCCGGCGGTAGTCGGGACCGGCGAGGGTGCGCATGATGTGGGGTGCGGCGAGACCGACGAAGGACAGTGGACCTGCCGCTGCGGTCGCCGCACCACCGAGCGCAGCCACGGTCACCAGCCCCAGGGCCCGGACCCCCGCCACGGGAAGACCGAGGCTGGCGGCCGTCGTCGTACCGAGGGCGATGAGGTTGAGTCCGGGTGCCTGGCTCAGTGCGAGCACGAGGCCCACGCAGATGACCGGCGCGATGGCGGTCACGACGTCCATCCGGCGACCGGCCAGGGAGCCCGTCGCCCAGAGCCGCATCTGGTCGAGGACCGTGTCACTGGACAGGACCATCAGGTGCACGTAGGCCATGAGGAGGGCACTGACCGCGACGCCGGCGAGAATGACCGTGACGGGGTTCGCCGCCGTCGGCCCGCCGGACGAGAGCAGGAAGATGAGGAGAGTGACCACCGCACACCCCACCATCGCCGGGTAGACGTAGCCGGAGGCACCCGTCGCGACACCGGCACCGATCACCGTCACCACGGCTGCGGCGGCCCCCGCGTTGATCCCGAGGATCCCGGGATCCGCGAGCGGATTACGGGTGTGTCCCTGGATGACCGCCCCGGCAGCTCCCAGCCCGGCGCCGCACAGGACGGCGAGAATCGTGCGGGGCAGCCGGTAGGTTCCGATCAGGACCGTGAGTTCATCGACGTCTCCCGGGGTGGTCGCCGGGTCGAGGAGATAGTCGAGCGCCCCGGGAACCCGGTGGAGCGCCTCGTCGATGGAGTTCACCCGTGACCCCACGGTGAGGCTCATCAGGGCGCTACCCGCCAACAACGCACCGAGCAGGACCAGTGCCAGCACGAACCGCCCGCTGCCGGACCGGGCCGGACCTGCGGGCGGAACGTGTGTCGTGGTGGAGGAGGTCATTCCGGGGATCAGGAGGCGAAGAGCTCCCGGATCTTCTCGACCATGTCGGTGGCCGAGAAGTAGTCCAACCGGAAGGTGTCCGCGCCGAGGGCGAAGACACGCTCATTCTGGACTGCCGCGGTTCCGGCGAGTGCCGGATCCGCGAGCACCTCGGACACGCGCTTGTCCGGGGCCGCGGCCAGCAGAACGGTCTCACCGTTCATGGCGACCGGGAGGTTCTCTCCGGAGACCTTCACGATGTCACTGCGCTTGCCCTTGGACTCGTTGCCCTTGACCGAGTCGGGGATCGGGGCGATCTCGAAGCCGAGCGAGGCGAGAAGGCGGCTCTGCGCGGCCTCGTCGGTGAACACGTTCGCTCCCTTGCCGTCCGGCAGGTAGACCATCGTGTTCACGGGCTGCTCGGGCAGGGTGATGGCGTCGGCGACCTCCGAGACGAGGGCGTCGAAATCGTCCAGTGCCTTCTCCGCCTCCTTCTCGTGACCGGTGATCTCGCCGAGCTGACGGGTGACGTCCTCCCAGGTCTTGTCGCCGTAGTCGATGACGACGGTCGGAACGACCGGGGAGAGCTGATCGACGAGATCGACGGCGGAGTCACGGCCGGTTGCGGCGACGAGCACGAGATCCGGCTTCTCGGCGAGGATCGCCTCGAGATCGGGCTCCTTGTTGTAGAGTGCGCTGACTCCGCGTTCATCGGCGACCCCGGCCCACTGCCTGAAGAAGCCCTGACTGTCCGAGAAGGGGGTGTCGGGCTGGCCCGCGCCGGAGGCCACGACGGGAGCATCGATGGCCAGGAGACTACCGGTGAGGGTGACGGAGGTGGAGACGATGCGCTCGGGTCGGGCCGGGATCTCGACTTCACCGTTCACGGCGTCGATCGTCCGCGGCCAGGAGGACTCCGTGGTGGCTTCGCCGGTGGCGGAGGTCTCCGCAGAGGTCGTCGACGACGAGGTGCCGTCCCCGTCGCTGCCGGTCTCCTCCACGGAGGAGTTGCACGCGGCGAGGCCCAGTGCGAGCGCCACCGTGGTGGCACCGACCTGGAGGATCCGCCGGAGATGTCGGGGGTCGCGCGTGGATGTCGATGTCATGTGGTTGAATCTCCCATTCACTCGGTTACCCTCCGATAAGGAGAGCCTTGTCAAATGCGAGTGCAACCTTACCCTCAAACACATCGGCGCGTCAGGGCCGACCGCCCTCGACACCGCGCCCGATCACGAGGGTCGGAGACGGAGAACCGGCCTCATACCCGTACCGGTACGGGTATGAGGCCGGTTCTCCGCGGACCTGCGTCGGCCTACTTGCCGAGTTTCCTGCGCTGGACGCGGGTACGGCGGAGCATCTTGCGGTGCTTCTTCTTCGACATGCGCTTGCGGCGCTTCTTGATGACTGAACCCATGGGGTTTCCTCGCTTCTGCTCGTAGGTGTATGTACATACCCTGCCCACTGTCTCCGGCGTGCGGTCGCGGGGCCGAGTGCACTTTCAGTCCACCGGACACCGCCGTCACACCCGAGGTGACCGTATCAACCGGACCATCACCACCGGGAGGATGGAGAGACGGTTCCGGATCACGGCCAACCGACGTCGGAACGACGGTCGCCGAAAACGTTCGCAGGCACGAATAGACCCATCATACCGGCGGGGCCGGCCAGCACAAAAAAATCCGGCCCCGAACGCCCGGGATACCGGGTGGTCGGGGCCGGAGCCTCCGGACACGGAGGACCGACGGTGAACCGTCAGCCCACGTTGTAGTAGGAGGAGTCGAGGTAGTCATTGACCGCCTTCTCGTGGACGCGGAACGAACGTCCCACCCGAACCGCCGGCAGTTCACCGGAATGGACCAGGCGATAAACCGTCATCTTGGAAACGCGCATGATCTCCGCGACCTCGGCGACGGTCAAAAAGGTTCCGTTTTCTTCATGTGCCATATTCATTCAACCCTTCAGCCCGTGGCGCGCTGCGGGCTTCCCCTCCCGCAGATCGGTCACGCACGTGCTCTGATAAGCCTACCGTGAACCCTGTGACTGTTGCGACATAAGTTGCCGACTATTTCACCCCGGACGGGACACGGAACGACGTTCCCGGCGTCCCCACTGGTCACAGGGGTAACGGAACTCCGGAACAGCCCGGTCCCCCACCCCAGCGGGCACACCCGTCACGGAATGATCCGACCCGTGGACTAGTCCTCGTCATCATCGCCGGCACCGGCGGAACCGGTGCTCATACGTCCGATCTCAGCCGACCGCTGCGCACACACCTGGGTCGCACGGTAGAAGGCCGCCCGGATCCCGCTCTCCTCCAGGGCCCGCACGGCGGCGATCGTGGTACCACCGGGGGAACAGACGTTGGCCCGCAACTCGGACGGCCCCAGATCCCCCTCGAGCATCATGTGCGCCGCACCGGTCAGCGTGGACACCGCGAGCCGCGAAGCGAGATCCCTGGGAAGACCCAGATTCACGCCACCGTCGATCATCGCCTCCGCGACGAGGAACAGATACGCCGGTGAGGATCCCGACATCGCGGTCACCGCGTCCATCTGGTTCTCCTCGACGACGACGACGTCACCGACGGTGTCGAGGAGATCACAGACCTGCTCGAGCTGGGCGTCACTGACGAAACGGCCACCGGACACGGCGCACATCCCCCTACCGACGAGCATCGGGGTGTTCGGCATGACCCGCACCACCGGTGTCCCCGCGGAGACGACGTCCTCCAGACTCTTCAGCGGGACACCCGCCGCCATGGAGATCACGGTGGTGTCCTCGGCATTGTTGTCGATCGTGTCCGAGAGCTCCGCGAGCACCGCGGTAGTGTCCTTCGGTTTCACGCACAGGAACACCACGTCGACACCGTCGATGGCCTGACGGTTGTCCGTGAAGTCGACGATCCCGTACTCCTCGGTCAGTTCCCCGCCCCGCTCCGCACGCCGATTCGAGACGTGGACGTCCTTCGCGGACACCCCACCGCTCACGAGACCGGCGATCAGTGCCTCGCCGATCTTTCCTCCACCGATTACAGCAATCTTCGTCATGGCCTCCACACTGCCATGAACCTCCCCCGACCGCAGAAGTCACCCCACCGGAGCGATCTCCGCGGGCCACTCAGGCGGTGAGCAACGGGCCGAAGGTGACGGCCAGTCCCGCCAGCCCCGCGAGGAACATCGACAACCCGTCACGTTCCGTCCGCAGTGCGTGCACCACCCCGACGATTCCACCGGTGACCGCGATGGCCAGAACAGCGGTGAGGGCGGTGTTGAAGTGACCCCAGAGCTTCTCGAAACCGAAGAAGAGGGCGACGCCGACGACCAGACCCACCAGGATCATGCCCAGTACGGCGGCGACGGAGACCTTCCCCTGCCCCGACTCCCCCTCGTCGGGCGACCGACCGGAATCGGAGCCGGTGTCCGCGGTGACGGTCGTCGCGTCATCGGTGCCCGTCGCATCAGCCGCGGCACCGGCGGGAACGGCCGCTATCTCGGTCGTGTGCGGCCCACCGTCCCCGTCGACCGCGACCGACGGGGTACGTGCAGCGTCGACGGCATCGGACGGCGGGGATGACGGGACGGAGGCCACCCCGGCCCGTTCCTCCTGGACCTGGCGGGGCGTGACCTTCGGGAACTCACCCGTGGTCAGCCGGACCGGATCCTCATCCGTGACGATCGACAGGACAACGGTCTCATCCGCACTGGGACGCGGGGTCTCACCCGGCGGGGTGGGGTCCACGTCCTTCCCGGGAACCTCGGTGGGGGCGGTCTCGGCGGTCGCCGGCGCATCCTCCACGTCAACGCCGGAGGCAACCTTCCGCACCTCCCCGGACTCCTCCGGAACGGGTTTCCCGCCGGTGGTCGGGACGGCGTCCCCCGGAGCGGAGGTGTCCGTCTCGGTGACGGCGTGGGACCCGGAACGCTCCGCACCCCGGGCCTCCGCACTCTCCCCCTCGGACGTGTCCAACGGGACACTGGAGTGGCGACTCTCCGCGGGTTTCGTTTCAACGGCGGGGATGGATCCCGTCAGCTCGGCGACGGAGACACCGCCCTCATCCAGACTGCGGCGGCGACGACGCCGGGGCCTCGGGGTCCCCCCCTGTCCTTCTTCGGCGGCGCGCGCCATCAGCTCCGCGACGGTGAGTTTCTTCTCGCTCATGTGCGCGTCCTTTCATAGTCCATACCCTGTTCCGTCCGGCGCAGGATCACTCCCTCACGGA
The DNA here is from genome assembly GCF_016595275.2 of Corynebacterium pygosceleis. Classification (GTDB taxonomy): domain Bacteria; phylum Actinomycetota; class Actinomycetes; order Mycobacteriales; family Mycobacteriaceae; genus Corynebacterium; species Corynebacterium pygosceleis. The sequence goes on from NZ_JAENIQ020000001.1 coordinate 430,103, forward strand.
GGGCCCAGGGGCAGATCTCCAGCTGTTCGAGACCGAGCCCGCGCATGGCGGCCTCCGCGACCAGGGCACCCGCCACGATCTGGTGGGAACGGTCGGAGCTCACCCCCTCCAGTTCCGCACGGTCGGCGGCCGTCATCCGGGAGATGAAGGCGATGAGCTGACGGAGGCCCGGAGCAGTAAGAGTACGCTTCACCCGCGGGCCGGCCGACGACGGGGCCGCACCGGTGAGCCGGGCCAGTGTACGGAACGTCTTGGACGTACCGACCGCGAGTTCCGCACGACCGCACCGCTTCATCATCTTCGCGGGCTCCACGAGCTCCGCGTCGATGTAGTCACGCAGCACGTTGATGGTCTTACGCTGCGGCGGATCCGTGTCGAACCACTGATGGGTCAGACGCCCCGCACCGAGATCGAGGGAGAACGCGGCGTCCGGGACCTCGTCCGTACCGGTGGACAGCTCCAGTGAACCACCCCCGATGTCGAGATTGACGATCCTTCCCGTGGACCAGCCGTACCAGCGACGCACCGCGAGGAACGTCAACCGGGCCTCGTCCTCGCCGGAGAGGACCTCCAGCCGGACACCGGTCTCCCGCTCGACGGTGTCGATCACGTCCTGGCCGTTCGTCGCGGACCGGATCGCGGAGGTGGCGAACGGGAGAATATCCTCACAGTTGAGCTGCCGGGTCAGCTCAGAGGCCTCAGTGACCCCTTTGACCAGGCGTTTTATTCCTTTGTCGTTGATGGCACCATCGGCGTCGAGGAACTCGACGAGCCGCATGGTGGTCTTCCAGTCGCTCATTGCGGTGGGCCGACCGCCCGCACGGGCATCGACCACCACAAGATGGACCGTGTTACTTCCCACGTCCAATACACCTAATCTCACACCCTCAGGGTAGACGGTCTAGCGTAGGCAGGTGTGAATTGCCCACAGACAGAACACGTGTCGCGGCCGGTGCGGTTGGGTTTCCCGGCCAGCTCGCCGGCCGCCGCGTCGATCCGCGCGGGGGCGGAACTACCGCCGGACTTCCCCCGCGAATGGTTCGAGTTCACGGATCCGAACGATCCGGACCATGTCTTCTCCATCGACCTGACCTGGCTTGAATCCCACTACAGCTGCCAGTTCGGTACCGGGACCTGCCGGGGCATCGACGCGGACATGCCCGATGTCGGGTGCTGTGTGCACGGCGCCTTCCTCTGCGATGAGGAGGACCGGGAACAACTCGTCGACGCGGTCTCCAGGATGCCCGCCGAGTTCTGGCAGCTACGTCCGGAGGGAACCGACGGCTGGCTCACGGAGCGTGCGGAGGGGCGCGAACCCGACCTCCTCGAACCCTGGCTGGAGTGGGATGAACTCGACGGGGAGGACGGGGAACCCGAACCCGCCCTGAAGACCGTCATCACCGACGGCGCCTGCATCTTCGCGAACCGGGCGGGCTGGGCGACCGGTTCCGGTTGTGCACTGCACCAGTGGGGCGCAGCGACGGGCGAAGACCTGACCGTGGTGAAACCGGAGGTGTGCTGGCAGCTACCGCTCAGACGTCTGGAGGACTGGGAGGACCGGGGTGACGGCACCGAGATCCTGCGCACCACGATCACGGAATACACGCGCCGGGGCTGGGGCGGGGGCGGGGAGGACTTCGACTGGTACTGCACCACCTCCCCCGCCTGCCACACGTCCCGGCAACCCGTGTGGTTGAGCCACGAGCGGGAGCTGATCGCACTGATGGGGGTCGAGGCCTACACGATTCTCGCCGGGCACTGTGCGGAACGTCGGGCGGCCTCCGATTTCCTCCGCGACTCGGGATTCGCCACCGGGAGCGCGGGCGGTGCCCCCCACCCGGCGACGGTCGCCGCCCGGCGGGCCGCCCGCGGGGAAACCGGGCGGGGCACGGTCAGTCCTCGAACTTGTAGCCCAGACCCCGGACGGTGACGAGGTACCGGGGGCGGGAGGGTTCTTCCTCGATCTTCGCGCGCAGTCGCTTGACGTGGACGTCGAGGGTCTTGGTGTCACCGACGTAGTCGGCACCCCAGACCCGGTCGATGAGCTGGCTGCGTGTCAGGACACGTCCGGTGTTGCGCAGGAGGTACTCGAGGAGGTCGAACTCCTTCAGCGGCATCGCGACCTCTTCGCCGTCGACGGAGACGGTGTGGCGTTCGACGTCCATCCGGACGCGTCCGGCGGCCAGCACCTGACTGTCCCCGGCCGTGTCGTCCTCGACGTCGCCACCACGACGCAGAACCGCACGGATACGGGCGATGAGTTCCCGGGACGAGTACGGTTTCGTCACGTAGTCGTCGGCCCCGAGCTCGAGGCCGACGACCTTGTCGATCTCCGAGTCACGGGCCGTGACCATGATGACCGGAACCGAGGACGCCGAACGCAGCCTCCTGCACACGTCCGTACCGGACATGCCGGGCAACATGAGGTCGAGGAGGACGATGTCGATCTCGTTGCGGTCGAATTCAACCAGGGCGGTGGGCCCGTCCGGTGCGACGATGACGTCGAAGCCCTCCTTCTTCAGGAGAAAGGCCAACGGGTCGGACAGCGACTCCTCGTCCTCGACGAGCAGGATGCGGGTCATGTTGCACGGTCCTTTCTGCGGGCGCGCAGGGGCGCCGGTTTCTTCTTCATGTCAATAGCGTGGTCGAGATGCATGCCATCGGGAGGGTCCTCTTCCCGGTCCCGGTGCACGGGAAGGATGAGGGTGAAGGTGGACCCGGTCCCCGGCCTGGACCAGAGGGTGATGGAGCCCCCGTGGTTCGCGGCGACATGTTTGACGATGGCCAGTCCGAGCCCCGTCCCACCGGTTGACCGGGACCGCGCCTTGTCGACACGGAAGAACCTCTCGAACACCCGCTTCTGATCCTCCGGGGCGATGCCTATACCCCGGTCGGTCACACGGATGTGCACCTCCGAGCCGTCGTCGGAGACTTTCTGCGACACCGACACCGTCGTCTCGGAGGGTGAATAGTTGATGGCGTTGCCGACCAGATTCGACACGGCGGTGGTGAGAAGACTCACGTCACCGTCAACCTGGACCCCCGTGTCCGCACCCCGGATCAGGGTGATTCCGGCGTTCTCCGCCGCGAGTTCGTTCCGGGAGAGAGCCTCCCCGATGACGTCATCGACGGACACGGGCTCCATCCCCGGGAGCTTCTCGGCGCCCTGGAGTTTGGACAGTGAGATCAGCTCGTTGATCATGTCCGCCAGACGGTGCGCCTCCTTCGTGAGACGACCCCCGAAATAGCTGACCGATTCAGGGTCGTCGGCGGATTCGATCAACGCCTCCGCGAGGAGCGCCATGCCGCCGACCGGTGTCTTCAGCTCATGCGAGACATTGGCCACGAAATCCCGCCGGGCGGATTCCATCCGGAGATTCTCCGATTCGTCGGTTCCGTAGACGATGACGAACCGGGAATCGGCACGGGTCAACGGCTTGATGACGGCCTGGACGGCCATCACCCGGCTGCCCGACCGCTTCGCCGGGCCCGCCAGATCGATGGAACGCGCCTCCCTGTCCCCGAAGACCTCCACGGCGTTCGCCCAGACCTTCTCGTTCAGGGAACGCTCGTGGACGATCCCCATCTCATGGGCCCGGGAATTGGAGAGGACCACGTCCCCCGCGCGCCCCACGACGGCGACCGCCGTGGGTGCGCCCTGCACCGCGAGATGCAGGACCTGGGAGACCGTGGTCACCTGGTGCTCAGCGAGCGTCGCCGCGGAGCGCTTGTTCCGGAGCCGTTGCCGGAGGAACTCCACGGCCGGTGCCGCCCACAGCGTGAGGATCACACCGCCGGCGAACCCCGCCCACACAGACAGAGACACCTGCCGTCAACCTCCGGATCGTCAGCTTTTCTGTGCCCGGTCCGTCTACTTGCCGCCCTGCGCGGCGACGGCAGCGGCACCGGCGGCCGCCGCCTCGGGATCGAGGTAGGTTCCACCCGGGTTGAGGACGTTGCCCTTCTCATCGAGCTCGAAGACCAGCGGGATCCCGGTGGGGATGTTCAGGCCCGCGATGTCCTCGTCGGAGATACCGTCGAGGTGCTTGACCAGTGCACGCAGGGAATTGCCGTGGGCGGCCAGCAGGACCGTCTCACCGGCGAGGGCACGGGGGAGGATCTCCTCCGTGAAGTAGGGGACGAAACGCTCGACGACGTCCTTCAGGCACTCGGTGTCCGGCACCGTGTCGAGATCGGCGTAGCGCGGGTCGTGCGCCTGGGAGAACTCGGCGTCCGCATCGAGCGCCGGCGGCGGGGTATCGTAGGAACGACGCCAGGCCATGAACTGTTCCTCGCCGTACTTGTCCTTCGTCTCGGCCTTGTTCAGGCCCTGGAGGGCACCGTAGTGCCGCTCGTTGAGACGCCAGTCGCGGACGACGGGGATCCAGTGCCGGTCCGCGGCGTCGAGGGCGATGTTCGCCGTGTTGATGGCGCGGCGCTGCAGGGAGGTGTAGACCACGTCCGGGAGGATGTCGTTCTCGCGCAGCAGTTCACCACCGCGACGGGCTTCGGCGCGACCCTGATCGGTCAGGTCCACGTCCACCCACCCGGTGAACTGGTTCGAGGCGTTCCACTGGCTCTGGCCGTGGCGGAGCAGAATTAGCTTTCCGGTACTCATGGGGACCATTGTTCCACGCGTCGGGCCATCGTGCCCACGTCGACCGGAAAGGCCGGCAGGATTCACCGGATGTTCACACGGACGTCACCGGTCACGGCCGGCATCCGTCACCCCGCGGCCCTGCGTGAATAGCACCGCCCCGGGGCGTGCGCGGTGACAGCACGGTACAGATCCTCCAGGTGCGTCGCGGTCCTCGGCCAGCTGAACTCCGCGGCGTGTCCGACCGCGGCCTCCCCCATCGCGATCCTCGTGTCATCGTCGTCGAGCAGTTCGGAGAGGACATCAGCCCAGTCCCCCGGTTCGTGCGACCCCACCAGTCGCCCGCTCTTCCCGTCGGCGACGGCGATCGGGAGTCCCCCGACACGTGAGGCGACGACCGGGGTGCCGGCCGCCTGTGCCTCGATCGCCACGAGACCGAAGGACTCGTTGTAACTGGGCACCGCGACGATGTCCGCAGCCCGGTAGACGGTGACCAGTTCCTCCGGCGGGCGTGGATCGAGGAACCGGATCCGGCGGGCGACACCGAGCTCCTCCGCGAGTTCCCGGTACTGTTCCGGGGTGGCGGAACGACCGGAGGGCCCGCCGCAGACGATGACCCTGAGGTTGCGCTGGGGGTCACGGCGCACCAGTTCCGCGACCGCCCGGATCAGCACCTGCGGCCCCTTGAACTCCTGCAACCGGCCGACGAAGGCGACGACCTTCGCGTGCAACGGGATCCCCAGTTCACGACGGCAGCGTTCGGTGGCGCGTTCCGTGCCCGGGGTGAACAGTTCGGTGTCGGCGCCGGGCGGGATGACGGTGATCGAGTCCGGTGCCGCGTCGTAGTGCCGCTGGAGATTGTCCGCCTCCTCCCTGGTGTTGACGACCAACCGGTCGGCGTTGTCGACTATCTGCTGCTCACAGATCCGGCGGGCCTCGGACTCCGGGGAGTCCTCCGCACTGATGTGTTCGTTCTTCACCGCAGCCAGGGTGTGGGCGGTGTGCACCAGCGGAATCCGCCACACGTCCCGGAGCAGCCACCCGACCTGTCCGGACAGCCAGTAGTGGGAGTGGATCACGTCGTAGCTGAGGGCGGCGCAGCGGGCGAACAGCAGGACACCGCCGGCGAAAGCGGCGAGCTGCGTGGGCAGCGCCTCCTTGTCCAGCCCCTCGTAGGGACCGGCGACGATGTTGACGACCCTGAGATTCGGCTCGACCTCGACGACCTCACCCTGACTGGGCCGGGTGGCGCGGGTGTAGACGTCCACGGAGATCCCTTTTCTGGCGAGCTGCCTCGCGGTGGAGGCGATGTAGACGTTCATCCCGCCCGCATCACCGCTACCGGGCTGTTGCAGCGGGGACGTGTGCATGGAGATCATCGCTACGCGCATGTCGGCCATCCTAATCGCCCGTCACCGATTCACACCCCGGCGACCGGGAACCCGAGTGAACACTCATCTTTCGACGCTATACTCGAGGGGCACTGACGCTCTCCCGACCGGCCCGGAGGGGCCCGGAACAGCCGGGCACGTCCTCCGCACCGCTCCCGGTGTCTTCAACGGCGGCACACACGACCCCGGCCGGTGAGCACATATCCTACGAAGGGACACCATGTCGGCACTCGAATCGAAAGCCTGGCTCGACCACTACGCGGACTGGACACCGCACAGTCTCGAGTACGGTGACACGACGCTGATCGACCACTACAACAACAATCTGGCGGTGAACGGCGACAAGACCGCCACCAGGTTCTTCGGCCGGACCCAGTCCTACAGCGACATCGACCGCCAGGTGCGGCGCGCGGCGGCCGGGCTCCGTGCCTTCGGCGTCCGCCCGGGCGACCGCGTCGCGCTCCTCATGCCGAACTGTCCGCAGCACATCATCGCCTTCTACGCGGTACTGAAGTTGGGTGCGACCGTCGTCGAGCACAATCCGCTCTACACGGCCCACGAGCTCGAGCACCCGTTCAACGACCACGGTGCACGGGTCGCGATCTGCTGGGACAAGACGGCACGGACCCTGGAGAAGTTGCGGGGCCGGACCCAGCTGGAGACGATCATCAGTGTCAACATGACCGAAGCCATGCCCCGCAGCCAGCAGCTCCTGCTCAGGCTCCCGCTGCCGATGATCCACAAGATGCGTGACCGACTCACCGCGGATGCCCCGAACACGGTTCCGTGGGAGGCCCTGATCGGACAGGCGATCGGTGGAGACGGCCGGGATCTGGAGGAACCGGGGACGACGAAGGACGACATCGCTCTCATCCTCTACACCTCCGGCACCACCGGCGCCCCGAAGGGCGCCCAGCTCAGCCACGGCAACCTCGTGGCGAACATCATCCAGGGCAAGCACTGGGTCCCGGGTCTCGGCGAGAAGGACGAGGTGCTCCTCGCGGCACTGCCGATGTTCCACGCCTACGGCCTGACCATGAACGTGACCCTCGGTTTCTTCATCGGCGGTGAGATCATCCTGCTGCCCGCACCGGATCTGAAGCTCATCATGAAGGTGATGAAGAAGAACACCCCGACCTGGCTGCCGGGCGTCCCGGCGCTCTACGAACGCATCGTCGAGGCGGCGGAATCCGCCGGGATCGACATCTCGGGAGTGCGGAACAGCTTCTGCGGGGCCTCCACCCTGCCCACACGCACGGTCGAGAGGTGGGAGCGCTACACGGGCGGCCTCCTCGTCGAGGGGTACGGCCTGACGGAGACGTCACCGATCATCGTCGGCAACCCGATGACCCCGACCCGTCGCCCCGGCTATGTCGGGGTTCCCTTCCCCGACACAGAGGTCCGGATCGCCGATCCGGACGATCTCGATGTCACGATGCCCGACGGCCAGGAGGGCGAGGTCCTCGTCCGTGGTCCCCAGGTGTTCCAGGGCTACCTGAATCAGCCGGAGGCAACGGAGAAGTCCTTCCACAAGGGCTGGTACTGCACCGGAGATGTCGGCGTGATGGAACCCGACGGCTTCATCCGGTTGGTCGCACGCATCAAGGAGGTCATCATCACGGGCGGATTCAACGTCTACCCGGGTGAGGTCGAGGAGGCGCTGATGGCGCACCCCGACGTCGCCGACGCCACCGTGGTGGGCATGCCCCGGTCGGACGGGTCCGAGTCCGTCGTCGCCGCGATCACCCTCGCGGAGGGTTCGGCCCTCGACCCCGAGGGGCTGAAGGAGCACTGCCGCGAGATGCTGACCCGGTACAAGGTGCCGCGCAAGTTCTACCACTTCGAGGAGATGCCGAGGGACCAGATCGGCAAGATCCGGCGCCGCGAGGTGCGGGACCAGCTCGTCGAGCGATACGGCAGCGACGACGAGAAGAAGGCGCTGCGCGAGGTCGAGGAGAGCCGGAAGAAGTAGCGTTCGACACGCGACCCGGACGGGTCACACAGCGGAGAGGTCCGCCCTGACGGGTGCCCGTCGGGGCGGACCTTTCTCGTGCGGCCGTCACGGTTCCGTTCCGGGAACCCGTCACCCGTCGATGTCCACCCCGACCCAGACGGGCTCCGGGTGGAGCGTCACCCCGAAGGCCTGCCGGACACCGGCACGTACCTCACGGGCGAGTTCCACGAGATCACCGGTCGTCGCCGCGCCACGGTTCGTCAACGCGAGGGTGTGCCGGGTGGACAGTCGCGCCGGTGCCTCCGGACCGGGATACCCCCTGACGAACCCGGCGCGCTCGATCAGCCACGCGGCGGAGAGTTTCGAACGCCCCTCACCCGCCGGGTAGCAGGGCATCGCCTCGGCGACGGTGTCATCGTGCAGGCGGGCGACGGCGGCCCGGACAGAGGTGACGTCCGTGTCGGTGATGACGGGATTCGTGAAGAAGGAACCCGCGGACCAGGTGTCGTGGTCCGCCGGATCGTGAACCATGCCCTTGCCCCGACGCAGCTCGAGGACGGCGTCACGGACCGCCGCCGCAGGGCGTCGGAGGGCCCCCCGCGTGTTCCCGGCGTCGGCCGCGTTCACGCCCAGTCTGCGCGCGAGTTCCCCGAAGCGCAGGGGTGCACTCAATCCGTCGGTGCGGAGCCGCAGTTCGATGGCGAGGATCACCCCCCTGTCTGTGTGCTTCAGGTTCGAGGTGCGGTAGCCCAGGTCGAGCGCGGAGGCCGGCACCCAGTCCACGTTCCCGGTCGTCCGGTCGAGCAGGAGGACGCGGGTGAGGACGTCGGCGATCTCCGCCCCGTACGCCCCGACGTTCTGCACGGGCGTGGCCCCGGCGCTTCCGGGTATCCCGGAGAGACATTCGACACCTCCGAGTCCCGCGTCGACGGACGAGGCGACGACGTCGTCCCACACGGCCCCGGCCTCCGCCCGCAGGACACCGCGGGCGGAGTCGATGCTGACGTCCGCGCAGTCCGCGATGACGGCGACGAGGGGCAGGTCACCGTCGGCGACGACGAGGTTCGAACCGCCTCCGACCACCAGCAACGGCAGATCGAGGGCGTCGGCACGTGTGACCGCGGCGGCGAGCGCCGGGGTTGTCGCACAGTGCACCGCACCGACGGGACGGCCCCCCAGGTGCAGGGTGGTCGCCTCGGAGAACCGGAAGTCGTCGGCGAAGCGGATGCCGTCGACACCCCGGAGAGCATCGTGGAGTTCGTTGAATCTGTGGGTCAGCGATGAAAGGGACACCCTCTTAACGGTAGTCTTAACCCATGACCACGCGTAAAGAGAACACTGCAACCGTCAATTTCCCGCCCGCAGCCGTGCACGCTGCGCTGACCAACCCCGACTACTGGGCGTACAACGTCGCGAACCTCTCCTCCGAGGCCGGCGAGGTGCACTCCTTCGAGGCCGTCGACGGTGGCGCGGAAATCGTGCTCTACGAGGTCATGCCCACGGACCTGCTGCCCGAGGCGGTCAGGGCGATGATCAGTCAGGCACTGAAGATCAAGCGCACCGTGAAGATCGGTCCGCTGAACGGTACCGACGCGGAGGGCCGCTACACCGCGGATGTCAAGGGTGCACCCGTCGACTTCGCCGGCGACCTGAAGCTCACCGGTGACGACTCCACCGCGACGATGCACTACACCCATGAGATCAACGTCACCGTCCCGTTCATGGGCCCGGCCATCGAGCCGAAGGTCGCGGACGCCGTCGCCGACCTCACGGTGACCGAGGCCGAGCTGACCGAGAAGTGGATCTCCGAGAACAACTGATCCGTCCCTTCGTCACCCCATGGCCGATCACGCGCACAATCTGGCGGCTGATTTCTCCGTCAGCCGTGGTCGGCCCATCGGTGTCTCCACCCGTGGAACCACCAACCGGAACCGGCTCCGCCGGTGCGACCGGTGGATGTCCCACGAACCACGTGTCCTTCAGGTGCTGCGCCGGGCCGACCGCCCACTGGCCCTCGACGTCGGATACGGTGCCTCGGACACCACGACCGTCGAATGGGCTCAACGTCTGCGGACGCTCCGCCCGGACATCAGCGTCACGGGTCTGGAGATCACCCCGGAGCGTGTCCTCCCTCCCCGGGACGGTGTCACCTTCGAACTCGGCGGCTTCGAACTCGCCGGGCACAGGCCCCATCTCGTCCGTGCGTTCAACGTGCTCCGCCAGTACGACGTCGAGCAGGTGCTCCCGGCGTGGAGGACCGTGACCTCACGGCTCGCACCCGGTGGGGTCTTCGTCGAGGGAACCTGCGATGAACTCGGCCGTCGGGGGAGCTGGCTGCTCATCGACGCCGGGGGGCCCGTCTCCCTCACTCTCGCCTGGGATCCGTTCGACGTGGAACGCCCCTCCGATGTCGCGGCCCGGCTCCCCAAGGTGCTGATCCACAGGAACGTACCCGGTGAGCCCGTCCACGACCTGCTCACCGCAGCTGACCGTGCCTGGGAGTGTGCGGCGGGCTGGGCACCGCACGGCCCACGCGCACGCTGGCGGGAGGCCCGCCGGATCCTGACTGAATCGGGGGTCCCACTCACCGCCATCCGGCGCCCCGTCCGGGACTGCCTGCTCACCGTGCCCTGGTCGGTGGTCGCACCCGCCGACCACACGGTCGACTGGTGAGACCGCGTGACGGACGGATCAGTCGTCCGGTTCATCCCCCGCCGTCTTCCTCTCCGATGGGGTGGGTTCCGGTCACCTGCGCCGACGGACTTTCGTCGTCCGACCCACCCGTGGATGTGGCGCAGGGGATCAAGATCGGGGACACTGGGAAAAATGAGTAGCTCCGTGAGCAAGAAACGTGGTTCCGTCTGGTGGAAGATCCTGCTGGGCATCGTCATCTCCGTGTTCATCATTCTCCTGGTCGCCGAGATAGCCCTCAGAATGTTCATCTCGAAGCAGTTGGAGGATGATTTCGCTGAGCAGACCGCGATGACGGGTGTCGTCACCGATCGGAGGCCGGAGATAGGTTTCGGCCCCGTGCCGCTGCTGCTCTCGGTCGCGAGCGGGACGGTCCCGAGTGTCGACGTCTCCACTCCCTCGACCCTGCAGATCACGCATCCGGAGGGCATCAACTCCGATCCGGACATCAAGGGCACCCCGGCCTCCGACATCCACATCACGGACCTCGCGTTGCGCGGACCGGAGGGGCCGGTCGCCGGTCGGCTCACCGTACAGACGGACATCTCCGACGACATGATGCTCGCGCAGGTCCAGGCGGCGATGCACTCCCAGACGAGAACAGCCGGTGACGGACTCGCGGGATCACTCCTGCAGAATCTGGTGAAGGTGACCGACATCACCCCTGACCCCGAGACGGACACGCTGGACATCGAGTTCACGGACGGCGCCGCACACATCGTCATCAGGCCGACTGCGGTCGACGGTCAGCTGCAGATGGAGGCGACGGAGGCGCGACTCTTCGGTTTCGCTCTTCCCGACGAGATCTCCGGTGCGATCAGCAGGGCACTGCGGTCCAGTGCCGCGGACCTGGGCGGGGGCATGAGCGTCGACGTGGTCACCGTACGTCGGGGCGGCATGCACCTGGAGATGAGCGGGGAGAACGTCAACCTCAGGGACATGGGCTGATCCGCACGGATCATTCCCCGGAGGCGTCGAGAAGTGCCGTGGCCTCCGCCCCCACGGAGAGACGGGTCGCCCCCGCCGCAACGAGTTCACGGGCCCGGTCGATGGAGGTGATCCCACCGGCGGCCGCGATCCCGAGTCCACCGCCGGTCTCCTCCGCGATGATCCGGACGGCTTCAGGTGTCGCACCCGGGCAGTCGAACCATCCCGTCGATGTCCGCACGTAGTTGGCCCCGGCGGTCCGTGCCGCCCGCGCCGCGGTGCGGATCTCCGTCTCCCCCAGGAGACCGGTCTCGATGATGACCTTGAGGGTCACGGGAGAGGGGACCGCCTCACGGACAGCGACGATCTCCCCGATCATCCTGTTGGTGTCGCCGGCGCGGACAGCGGCGAGATCCAGGACCACATCGACCTCGTCCGCGCCGGATTCAACGGCCAGCCGTGCCTCCGCCGCCTTGATCAGCTGATGGTGTCCACCCGAGGGAAACCCGCACACCGAGACGACCCGGAGGCCGAATCCGTCGGCGGCGTTCGTCGCGTGCAGCATCGACGGCGTGACACACACCTGGCCGACACCCAGTTCCAGAGCCGTTGCGACATGATGCCGGACCTCCGTGACACTCGCCCACGGTGTGTCGAGGGTGTAGTCGATCATGGCGGCCAGGCGGTCACGGGTGATGGAGTCGTTCATAGCTCACGAGCCTAGCCCGTTCCGTCCGGACCGGCGACGACCGGTGTTTGACCCGCAGAGTAGAATCCCTGGAATGAGCAACGCCCAGAACGCCCACACCGCGCCTGTCACGGAACGTCAGCTGGTTCTCACCCTCGGCTGTCCCGACACCACCGGCATCGTCGCCCGACTCTCCACCTTCATCGCACAGCACGGCGGATGGATCACCGAGGCGGACTACTTCACCGACCCGGACTCGGGATGGTTCTTCACCCGTCAGGCAGTCCGGGCGGAGTCCCTGGACACCCCGGTCGAACAGTTCAGGGCCGGGTTCGACGAGATCGCCGCGGAGTTCGGTCCCGGTGCCCGCTGGCGGATCTGGGACACCGCACGCCCGAAGCGCGCGGTGATCCTGGTCAGCAGAGAGGGCCACTGCCTCCACGATCTCCTGGGACGGGTGGAACAGAACGACTACCCGATGGAGGTCGCCGCGGTCATCGGCAACCACGAGGATCTACGCGGCATCGCGGAGAACCACGGTGTCCCCTTCCACCACGTTCCCTTCCCCAGGGACGCCGTCGGCAAGCGTGCCTCCTTCGACCGGGTCGCGGAACTGGTCAACGAGCATGAGCCGGACGCCGTCGTCCTCGCCCGCTTCATGCAGATCCTGCCGCCGGATCTCTGCGAGATGTGGGAGGGCCGTGCCATCAACATCCACCACAGCTTCCTGCCGTCATTCATGGGCGCCCGACCGTACCACCAGGCGTACAAGCGCGGCGTGAAGCTCATCGGAGCAACCTGCCACTACGCGACCTCGGCTCTGGACGACGGTCCCATCATCGAGCAGGACGTCATCCGGATCACGCACAAGGACACCCCCGCCGACATGCAGCGCCTCGGACGCGACGCCGAGAAGATCGTTCTGGCCCGGGGACTGCGATTCCACCTCGAGGACCGGGTGCAGGTCTACGGCAACCGTACCGTCGTCTTCGACTGACGACGGACCCGTCGGGGCAGTGAAAATGCCCCGGGGAGACTCTCACGGAGCGTCCCCGGGGCATTACCCGTCTCTTCCCGGAAATCTACCAGGTTGAGCCGCCGTTGACGATGTCCTTCAGCTGGGGACGGACATCGAACCAGTAGATCCCGATGACCACCATCCCCACCCAGTGCAGGATCTGGATGTTGAGGAACATGCCGAGTGACGCGCCGAGAAGAATCCCGAACCACACCCATTTCTGCTGACGGTCACCGGCTGTGAACGCATCCTCACGGGTCGTCGCGCACAGTGCCGCGCCGACGATTCCCGCGAGACCGACGAGCGCCATCACCACGAGCACGACGTACCGGAGGATGTGCATGGCCTCATAGATGAACATATCCATTGTCGGGACGGGGCCTTTCGGATCGGGGCGGGGACGGACGGGACGACGTGGGCCGGCCCGGGAGAGCTACTTACCTGTTTCGGCGCCGTCGTCCTCGTTGACGACTTCACCGTCAATGATATCGGCCGTGTCCGACTTGTCCGAACCGGAGTCCTGAACCCGGGTACGGAGGTCGTCGAGGCGCTCCCCACCGGAGCTCTTCAGGTCCCGGACGACCTCGCCGGCGCGGGCGACGAGATTGTCGACGGCGTTGCGTACACCGTCGAGGGTCGATTCATCGTCCTCCGTGGAATCCCCCTCGCCGTCGCTCCGTCCGCTGCGCTCCCGCAGTGACTCCACGGCCTCGTCGAAGGCACGGCGGGTTGAATCGACGGCCTCCTGGAACGCGGAACGGGCCTTTTCCGCGGCTTCGGTGTCACGGGTTTCACCGGCGGCGTTACGCACCGAACCGGACAGATCCCGGATGGTGCTTTCAGCGGTGGCGGCGAACCCTGAGACGACGGACTTCGCCTCATCCACGGAATCCGCGTCACCGAGGTCCTCGGCGGCCTTCTTCGCCTCGGCTGCGGTGTCTTCCACCTGAGCGGTGTTCGCCCCTCGGCCGTCGCGGTCACCGACACCCCGGAGGTCGTCGCGGAGCTTGTCACCCAGTTCCCCGACCAGGGGGCCGAGTGCCGCACCGGCGCTCACCCAGGCGTTGAAGGGCTCGCGGAGCTTGTCGAGTGCGTCGGCGAGGAGCCCGCTGCCGCTGTCCCGGCCACCCGTTCCCGCTGTGGAGCCGGTGGTGGTGTCCTCCGTGGGGTTACCGGGGTCGTTCTCGTTGGGAGTGGTGGATGTCATGGTGTGGTACTCCTTCAGTCAGGGGGCGGTCAGATCGGTTCCTGCCGGAGGGTTCTCCGTCAGGAACCGAAGATGATGTGTGAGGCGGTGTAGATGCCGAGCCCGGCGAGAGCACCGACGATGGTGCCGTTGAGTCGAATGTACTGGAGATCCTTGCCCACCATCAGTTCGATCTTCTCGCCCGCTTCATCGGCGTCCCAGCGCTGCACCGTCTCACTGATGATCGAGGTGATCTCCTCAGCGTAGTTGTCCGCGAGGAACGCCGCAGCACCCGTCACCCTCCGATCGAGGGATTCCCGCAGATCCGCGTCATCGAGAAGATTGTTTCCCCAGGTGATCGAGAGTTCGGTGATTTTGGTCCGCAGGAGGGAGTCCGGGTCGGCGGCGGCGGTGAGCAGTGAGGTCGATGCACTCTTCCAGATGGTCGCGGCAGCTCCTCTCACCGGTGTCGAGCCCATGATGTCCCGCTTGATCTTCTCAACCCGCCCGATCATCTCCGGATCACTCTGGAGATCCTCGGAGAGTTGCCGGATGAAACGCCGTACCGCCCGGCGGGCCTCGTGTTCCGGATCGGCGGCGACGGCGGCGGTCCACTGGACGAGTTCGCGGTGGACCTTTTCCCCGATGACGTCATTGAGGATCTGGGGTGCCCAGGTAGGGCGTCTTTCGTCGAGCATACGGGTGATGAACGGGCCGGCGTCCTCGGCTTTCGCGTTGAGCCAGTGGACGAGTTCATCGACGACCGGTTCCGTCCTGCCCTCTTCGATCAACTGGGCCATCAGTCGTCCGGTTGGTGGCCCCCACTCCGGTTCCGCGAGCCTGTCGATCAGTGTCGAGTTGATCACCGCCTCAGCGTCGGCGGGATCGAGCGCCGTGACGATCCTGCCGGTGAGTCGACCGACCTCCCGGGAAACGGTACGGGCGTTGTCCGCGTCCGAGAGCCAGCCACCGAGCCGGTTGGGGATCCCCGCGGCCCGGACCTTGGCGGTGATCAGTTCAGCGTTGAGGAAGTTCTCCCCGACGAAGCCGCCGAGAGACTCGCCGATCTGGTCCTTCTTGTTGCGGACGATTGCGGTGTGCGGGATCGGCAGTCCCATCGGACGCCGGAAGAGGGCGGTGACGGCGAACCAGTCCGCGAGACCACCGATCATACCCGCCTCGCTGGCGGCACGGACGAATCCGACCCAGGCGTCGACCTCACCCGGGCGGGTTTCCAACCATCGGCAGACCAGGTAGACGGCGGCTGCGACGATGAGGAGGCCGGTGGCGATCGCCTTGTACCGGCGCAGTTGCCGACGCCGCTCAGCTTCGACCTCGGGGGACGGTCCCGGGACGGCGAGGGGTTCGACATCCCGGTGTGGGGTGAGTTCGTGTGTGCCCATCGCACCATTATGACGGGTGGGGGCGGGCTTCCGGGTAATCGCGTTCGTCGTGTCAGGGACGCCCGGTACCGGCCGTGGTACCTGCAGTGTCCGCCGCAGCCCGCCACGGGGGCTCCGTGTCCCACAGTTCGATCGCGCGGGGAATCAGTCCCAGCACGACGAGGAAGGTCATCACGGAGATCAGAATCCAGAGGATCTTTTGTCGCATTCCCCGGATTCTACCGCCACGGGACCGACCGTCGGGAAACGCCGAACGCCCCACGGTGTCCTTGTGTGGACATCCGTGGGGCGTCGAGGTGTGTGATCCGTTGGTGTCAGTGCCTGCCGGTCCGCGCCGCGTACTCGCGGTAGTAACGGCGACCGTAGTGCACCATCCAGAACCCGCCGACGAGGAAACCGACGGCGAGGACCGCACCGATGATCGTCATCTCGGCCCAGTGCGGCTGACTCGCGACCGTCCACGATCCGAGCCCGTAGAGAAGAGCCCCGAAACCGGCGAGGGAACTGAGGATGAACCCCATTCCGATCCAGGTGGATGAACGCAGGAGTGAGGAGTGCTGTGCGTCGAGGCTGGAGGGGTGGTAGCCCTCGACGTAGTGCGGCTCACCCTCGAAGAGCGGGAATGACCGCTCGGTGTTCGCCGGAGCGGAGGAGTGGCTGGCTGACATAGCGGATGCTGCCTTTCGTCGTCGTACCGTCGGCCCGGGGTCGTCGTCGCGACGAGCCTAGGCGTCCTTGGCGGTGAAGGCCGCGCGGGCCCTCTCTTTGTTGATGGCCGCAACCGCCGTGAGCGGGATACCGGCCGGACAAACGTCCGCGCATTCTCCGAAGAGTGAGCACGGGCCGAAGTTGGTCTCTACCTCATCGACCATATTACGCGCCCGGCGTCCCCGCTCGTTCTTACCCAGGGGCATGAGCGACAGGTGCACCAGCTTCGCACCGGTGAACAGGTGGGCGGCACCGTTGGGACAGGCCGCGACGCAGGCACCGCAACCGATGCAGGCCGCGTGATCGAGCGCGAGCTCCGCGGTCTGGTGGTTCATGTGCAGGGTGTCGGCGTCGGGGGCTGTACCGGCGTTGACCGAGACGTATCCACCCTGCTGCATGACCCGGTCGAGCGCGGAACGGTCGACGATCATGTCCTTGATCACGGGGTACGCGGCGGAACGAAGGGGCTCCAGCCTGATCGTGTCCCCGTCGGAGAAGTTGAAGAGACGCTGCTGGCAGGACGGCTTGTTCTGCTCGGGGCCGTGCGGGCGACCGTTGACGGTCAGACCACAGGTACCGCAGATGCCCTCGCGGCAGTCGGAGGCGAAGGCGAAGGGTTCCCTGCCGGACTCGATCAGAGTTTCGTTGACGTGGTCAAGAAGCTCCAGGATGGACATCTGCTCCACGGCGTCGGGGACGTCGATGGACTCGTAGTGACCCTCGGTCGTGGGTCCGGCCTGGCGCCAGATCTCGAGATGCAGTTTCATTACTTGTAGTTCCTTGTCTGCAGAGGGATCGCTTCGAAGTACAGCGGCTCCGCGTGGCGGATGAACTTGTTCTCGCCATCGGGCTCCCAGGCGGAGACGAAGCACCAGTTCAGGTCGTCGCGCTCTGCCTCGCCCTCGTCGGAGAGGTGGTCGTCACGGAAGTGGGCACCACAGGACTCGTCGCGGTCCAGGGCGTCGACGCACATCAGTTCACCGAGGTCGATGTAGTCGGCGACACGGTTGGCGTACTCGAGTACCTGGTTCATCTCATCGGCGTCGCCGGTGATGTTGAGGTCACTCCAGAACTCCTTGCGGAGTTGCCGGATCTTCTCGATGCCGTCCGAGAGATCCTTGATGTTGCGGGCGACACCACAGGAGAAGTAGAGGATGTCACCGAGCTTCCGGTGGAAGAACTCCGGGCCGTGGTTGCCCTTGATGCTCATGAGCTTGTCGAGCCGGGCGCGTGCACGGTCGACCGCTTCCACCGCCGCCGGATCCTCTTCATCCATGCGCTCCGAGCCGAGCAGCGGGCCGAGGTAGTTCGGCACGGAGAACGGGAGGGTGAACCACCCGTCGACGGACGCCGAGAGCAGGGAGTTGGCCCCCAGACGGTTGGCACCGTGATAGGTCCACCCTGCTTCGCCACCGGCGAACAGGCCCTCGATGGAGGTCATCATGTTGAAGTCGGTCCACAGACCGCCCATGGTGAAGTGGCACGTCGGTGCGATACGCATCGGCGTGACGTAGGGGTCCTCGCCGATGGTCTCCTCGTACATCTGGAAGAGGTTGGAGTAACGCTCCCGGATGGTGTCCTTGCCGAGCCGCTCGATGGAGTCGCGGAAGTCGAGGTAGGCGGAGTTGTGCATCGGGCCGCAACCGAGCCCGGCGTTGATCTGCTGCGAGATCGCACGGGAGGCGACGTCACGGGGGACGAGGTTACCGAATGCCGGGTAGCGGCGTTCGAGGAAGTAGTCGCGCTCGTCCTCGGGGATCGAGTTCGGGTCGCGGTCGTCCTTCGGTTCCTTCGGCGACCAGATACGTCCGTCGTTCCGCAGTGACTCGGACATGAGGATGGTCTTGGACTGCCACTCCGAGTTGACCGGGAGACCGGTCGGGTGGAACTGGATGAAGGAGGGACTGGCCATGTAGGCACCACGGTCGTAGGCGCGCATGATGGCGGAGGCGTTGGAGTTCTTCGCCAGCGTCGACATGTAGTAGACGTTGCCGTAGCCGCCGGTGCACAGGAGCACCGCGTGACCGGTGTGGGCGGTGAGTTCACCGGTGATGAGGTTACGCATGACCGCGCCGTGACAGCGCCTGGTCCCGTCCTCGTCCTCCTTGACGATCAGATCGACCATCTCGTTGTGGGTGAAGATCTCCACCGAGCCGAGGTGGATCTGGCGCTGGAGGGCCGCCGCGGCGGAGAGCTGCAGCTGCTGTCCCGTCTGGCCACGGGTGTAGTAGGTGCGGGAGACCTGGACACCACCGAAGGAACGGGTGGCGAGGGTCCCGCCGTACTCACGGGCGAAGGGTGCGCCGATGGCGTTCATGTGGTCGATGACACGCACCGACTCGTAGGCGAGACGCCAGCAGTCGGTCTCGCGGCAGCGGTAGTCGCCGCCCTTGACCGTGTCCTTCACGTGGCGGTACGCACCGTCGTTGTCTACCTTCTTGCCACGGGCGGAGTTGACGCCACCCTGGGCGGCGATCGAGTGCGCACGACGCGGGGCGTCATGATAGGTGAACGCCTTGACGTCGTAACCGAGCTCACCGAGAGCGGCTGCGGCACCGCCGCCGGACAGGCCGGTGCCGATGACGAGGATGCGGAACTTACGACGGTTCAGGGGAGAGACCAGGTTGTAGTGGTCCTTCTGCCATTCCCAGGCGTCCTTCATCGGAACACCCTTGGGTGCGTGGTCCTCGAGGATCCGGCCCGGGGTGACACCTTCGACGCAGGAGGCCGGCTGGGTGAAGTCGGGCTTGGTGTCGGTTTCAGAGTGAGTGCTCATAGTGTGATTACCTTCCGGGACCTAGTGGATCCAGCCGAGGGCGATGGCCAGCGGGATGGAGATGTTGCCCACCATGACGGCAGCAGGCACCAGGTAGGAGATGAACAGCAGGACGGCACGGGTGCGGTGACCGGTGATCCCCAGGTCACTGACTGCGGTGAACAGTCCGTGGGACAGGTGCACGAACAGCACCATCATCGCGGCGATGTAGAAGATCGCGACCGGCCAACGGCTGAAGCTGGCGACCATGTTCGCGTAGACCGCCCCATGCTCGAAGACCGCGGAGGCGGCGGGCTGGACGCCGAGGGTCAGATCGAAGATGTGGAAGGCGATGAACAGCAGGAGCACCAGACCCGAGACGAGCATCGTGCGGGTGGCGAACGAACTCAATCCACCCATCAGATTGCTCCGACGGAACTTGCCCCGCGACTGGTATGCACGTGCGGTCAGGGCGAATGCGCCGTAGACGTGCAGAATCAGAGCGGTCAACAGGACGATCCGGAAGATCCAGAGCACACCCTCACGGGGAACGAGCGGCTCGCCGATGGTACGGAGGAACTCCCCGTACACGTCGATGGCCGGCTCGCCGTCATGTGCCGGCAGGAAGATCTTCAGGTTTCCGATCATGTGGACGAGAACGAAGCCTCCGAAGATGAGGCCGGTGACGGCCATCGTCAGCTTCAGGGCCCAGCTCGGAACCTTCGGCCGCTCACGCAGCGGCTTCTCAGTAATTTTGCCGTGACGGATTGCGTCACGGTCCATATCTTTGACAGTCATGGCACCTCCAGTGTTGACCTAACCTTACGGCGCGCTAAGCCCCCCAAACCAGCCGTTAACAATCGTGGTGATACAGCTCACATGTGCCACCCCTGCCACTCCGAACAACTTTAGGGTAGCGTTACCTGGTTCCACCCTTGAAGTGCGGCAGCCATATGACCCTCACCAGCCGAAACGGTGACTTATTTAGAGGAATATCTTAGTGTGTGATCTACGACACCTTGTGCTGTCATGTCATCTCACGCCTACCCCATTCGGGATCAATCTTTAGTTGAATCTACCCCCGGATCCCCTGAAATGCCGCACACGGAAAACCTCGACACCCCCTTCAAGGGAACACAACCCCACCATTCGCGGGGCGGTACCGCGTCCCTGAACCACCGTATCCGACCGACACCCACCCACGGGACCGTCCGCCGAACCGGCGACAGATCCGGAAAAACGTTTTCACCTCGTCTTTCCGTCCCCGAAACCGGGGACGGACGGACCGCGGCCCCGCCGATGGTCCGCCCCGTCCCGGGACCGGCACCTTCCCCACTACGTCCGGGCGGGGGCATCCCCCGCGGAACACGTACCCGTACGGCCACGGACGCCGACATCCTCCACCCCGCTGAGCTCCCCCGATTCGTGGGGTGTTGCAAATTTGCGTCGTCCACCGGCAAAGTCCTGCAAAGTGCACCCGACGTCGCTTAGACTCCGATCCATGGGTAAGACGTATGTGGGATCCCGGCTCCGGCAACTCAGGCGGGAACGGGACCTGAGCCAGGCCGCACTGGCCGCGACACTCGGGCTCTCCGCGTCCTACGTCAACCAGATCGAACACGATGTCCGCCCCCTCACGGTTCCCGTGCTGCTCCGGATCACCGAGACCTTCGGGGTCGATGCAACCTTCTTTTCGCGGGACGATGACTCACGTCTGCTCGCGGAGGTGCAGGATGTCGTCCTCGACCGGGAGATCTGCCCGGATCCTGTCGAGCTCCAGGAACTGTCTGAGATGGTCTACAACCATCCGACCCTCGCGAAGGCGATGGTGGACATGCACCGCCGTTACCGGAATGTCCGGGACAAACTCTCCCTCGCCACCGATGTGCGGCATTTCCCGGCACCGGTGGAATCCGGTGCACGGGCCGTCGACAATCCCCTGGGAATGCCCCATGAGGAGGTCCGCGACTTCTTCTACGCCCGGCAGAACTATCTCGACGAACTCGACACCTCGGCGGAGGCCCTCTCCGGGGAACTCGATCTCGACCCCACGGACCCGTCCAGGACGGAGGATCTGATCGCGCGCCGCCTCGCTCTCCACGGCATCACCGTGGAGAAGGGCACCGCGACGGAGGACACCCTGCACCACCTCGACCGCGAAAGCGGGACACTGCTGCTCTCCCCCCGGCTGAACAGCGGCCAACGGTCATTCAGGATGGCCGCCGAACTCGCCCATCTGGAGGCGACAGACATCATCGGTGACGCGGTCGATGCCGGACACTTCACCTCAGCCGAGTCCCGGGTGCTCGCGACCCGTGGTGTCGGCAGTTACTACGGCGCGGCCCTCCTCATGCCCTACCGCCGTTTCCATGCCGAAGCGGAGCGTTCACGCTACGACATCGAGTATCTCAGCCAGTTGTTCGGCGCGGGTTACGAGACGGTGTGCCACCGGCTGTCCACTCTCCAGCGACCGCATCTGCGCGGCATCCCGTTCACGTTCGTACGTGTGGACCGGGCGGGGAACATGAGCAAACGACAGTCCGCGACCGGTTTCCACTTCACGCATTCCGGTGGCACCTGCCCACTGTGGAACGTCTACGAGACATTCACCAGTCCGGGCACCATCATGAGACAGCTCGCCCAGATGCCCGACGGCCGGAACTACCTGTGGATCTCGCGCACGGTCCGCCACCACCGGAGCCGTTTCGCGGACCCCGGGAAACTGTTCGCCATCGGCCTGGGCTGTGAGGCCAGACACGCGGAGCGCACCGTGTACGCCGAAGGTCTAGATCTGACGAACCCCGATGCCGCGACACCCATCGGTGCGGGATGCCGGGTATGTTCGAGATCGAACTGTGCACAGCGGGCCTTCCCGCCGGTCCACCGTCCCCTGAAGATCGACGCACACACCTCGACGGTCGCCCCGTACTAGACCTTCACCGACGGAAGGGGCCGTACCGGACATGTCCGGTACGGCCCCTTCCGTCGGTGAAGTGGATCAGAGGTTGATCATGTGTCCGGAGATACCCTCGACCGCTTCCTTCATCGCCTCGGAGAGCGTCGGGTGGGTGTGCACGTTACGCCCCACCTCCTCCGCGGTGAGGTCGAAGCGCTGCGCCAGGGTCAGCTCGGGCAGGAGTTCGGAGACGTTGGATCCGACCATGTGCGCGCCGATCAACTCACCGAACTCGGCGTCGGCGATGACCTTGACGAAACCGGCGGGCTCACCGAGTCCCTGCGCCTTACCGTTCGCGGAGAAGGGGAACGTGGCGGTCTTGATCTCCCAGCCACGCTCATCCGCGATTTCGCGGGCGCGCTCCTCGGTGTACCCGAAGGACGCGACCTGCGGATTGCAGAAGGTGGCCCGGGGCATCATCATGTAGTCGCCCAGTTCCATCGTCTCGGCGTCTGCGATGGTCTCCGCGGCGACGACACCCTGCGCCTCGGCGACATGCGCCAGCTGGAGCTTCGCGGTGACGTCACCGATGGCGTAGATGTGCCCGACGTTGGTGCGCATGCGCTCGTCGATGTCGATCGCGCCGCGCTCGGTGAGCTTCACGCCGGCCTTGTCCAGCCCGAACCCCTCGACACGGGGGGCGAAACCGATGGACACCATGACACGGTCGACGGTGAGGGTGTCGGTCTTCTTGCCGTCCTTGGACTCGACGTCGACCTCCACACTGTCACCGTTGTCCCGGACAGCCGTGGTCTTGTGGCCGGTGAGGATCTTCACACCGAGTTTCTTGTACTCCTTGGCGATGGCCTTGGAGACGTCCGCGTCCTCGTTCGGCAGGACACGGTCCATGAATTCGACGATGGTGACGTCCACGCCGTAGTTGGAGAGAACGTAGGCGAACTCCATGCCGATGGCACCCGCACCGACGATGACCATGGACTCCGGGAGATCACCGTCGAGGATCTGCTCCTCGTAGGAGACGATGTTTCCGCCGATCTCGATTCCGGGCAGCGAACGCACGACGGAACCCGTGGCGATGATGCAGTTGTCGAAGGTGACCTTCTGACCCGCATCATCACCGTCGGTGATCTCGATCGTGTGCTCGTCGACGAAGGAACCGAGACCGTTGATCTCGGTGATCTTGTTCTTCTTCATCAGGTAGTGGACACCCTTGACGATGCCCGCGGACACCTTCCGCGAGCGGTCGTGGGCCACCCCGAAATCGAAGGACACGTCACCGGAGATGCCGAAGAGCTTCGCCTCATGATTGAAGGTGTGGGCCACCTCCGCATTCTTCAGCAGCGCCTTGGAGGGGATGCAGCCCACGTTCAGACAGACACCACCCCAGTACTGCTTCTCGATGACGGCAACCTTCTTGCCGAGCTGGGAAGCACGGATGGCGGCCACGTAGCCACCGGGACCCGCGCCGAGTACAACAACGTCATAATGTTCAGTCACACGCACAAGGATACGTGCCAACGCTCTGGATGTCGTGCAAACGGTCCATCAATTCACCCCACCGGTCCGCACCCGCGACGGTGCGGCGACACACCGGACGGACCCGTGCCCCGGGCATGACGACACGACGGGACGGGAAGCGACGAAGGAACCCCACCGCACGTGGAGCCTGTGCGGTGGGGTTCCCGGGCCCCGGTCAGCGGGACACGCCGGTCCGGGCAGTATCCGTGCGCCTCAGAAGCGACCGACTCCGTGGGAGAGTGCGCTGGTGACGGAGGAACCGGCGTGGGCGAGGAATCCGAGTGCGTTGTTGATCATGAGGATGAGGGGTTCGAGTGCCTGCATGGGATGTCTACCTTTTCGATCGGGGATGTCTGTGTCGATGTCCGTGTCCGGGCCCGGGGCCGCGAAACGGCGGAGGGGTCCCTCCACGGTGGTTCCGCTCCGGCTGCACCGGTGGAAGCACCACTGTCCGGTGTATATGGACGGGGTGTCCACGACGTTACGCGCCGCAGCCCCGGACTCATCGTAGGCACCGGCGTGCCACCCCGGAAGATGACGGGGACACGGTTTTCCGCCCAGCGCGGGACAAGCCCGCGCCCACCGACCCGCAACCTTCCACCCCTTGTTTCACTTCAGTCACACAGGTAACTTGGGCAATGGTTCCGTGTGTCCCCCGGCACATGCCCGACAGGACCACCGACCACCACGTCACCCACCCGGACCCCCTCCGGAAATCCCCGACGCCGGCACCCCGCCGGGAGATGCGGGGACCCCGGAAAATGGGGGAACACCATTCAGACACGGAGTGCTAACGTTTGGGTGACACCCCACGACATACCTGTCAGATCCGATCAGCCGACGCCGGCACGGCGGGGGCACGGTGCAGCAGCACGGCACCCGCCGTGCCCCGACCGGACTGTCCCCACCGGGCGACTGAACGGAACTGACGGTCCTGACACGGTGACGGGGAAGATCTTCCCCGTCGACGCGAACAACTACACCAAGGAACATTCATGAGGAACCTCCGACGCATCGCGGCCCCTGTCGCAGCTCTGGCCCTGTCCGCCGCCGCCGTCACTGGCACGGCACTCACCGCGCCCGCCGCACTGGCCTCCGAGCTGACCCCGGCGCAGGTCGCCGGTGACACGCCGCGTGCCACCGTCACCGTGGGCCCCCGTGACGTCGACGGCGGCACCGCCTACGACGGAAGCAACTCCCTGATCTGGCGAGACAAGATCGAGAGTTACCACAATGACCGGGTCGTCGAGATGTGGGCGCACTCCCCCTCCATGAACCGCGATGTTCCGCTCGTCGTCATCAAGGCCGACCAGGCCGCCGGTCCGCGCCCGACCATCTACCTGCTCAACGGCGGTGACGGAGGTGAGGGCCGCGCGAACTGGATCATGCAGACCGACGTGATCGACTACTACCTGTCGAAGAACGTCAACGTGGTCATCCCGATGCAGGGCAAGTTCTCCTACTACACCGACTGGGTCCAGGATGTTCCCGCTCTCGGCGGCAAGCAGATGTGGGAGACCTTCCTGACGAAGGAACTCCCGGAACCGTTGGAGGCGACCCTGGGCGCC
This sequence comes from Corynebacterium pygosceleis, assembly GCF_016595275.2. Lineage (GTDB taxonomy): Bacteria > Actinomycetota > Actinomycetes > Mycobacteriales > Mycobacteriaceae > Corynebacterium > Corynebacterium pygosceleis. The sequence goes on from NZ_JAENIQ020000001.1 coordinate 455,424, forward strand.
AGCAATGAGCGGGCGGTCGCGGGCATGTCCATGTCCGCGACCACCTCCCTGCTCCTAGCCGAGCACAATCCGGGTCTCTACGACGCCGTCGGCTCCTTCTCCGGCTGCGCCGAGACCTCCCGGGGTCTGGCCCCCGAGTACATCCGCCTGACGCTGGCCCGTGGTGGCGCCACCCCGGAGCAGATGTGGGGACCTCTCGGCACCCCGAACTGGCACTACAACGATGCCCTGATCAACGCCGACAAGCTCCGTGGGACCGAGGTCTACGTCTCCAACGCCTCCGGTTACGCGGGCACCGAGGACCTGTGGACCTCACCGTGGACCGGCGGTGACCCGATGAACGTGTTCGTGCACGTGGTCAACGGCGGCATCATCGAGGGCGCGACCAACGCGTGCACCCACGACCTGAAGGTGAAGATGGATTCCCAGGGTGTCCCCGGGAACTTCAACTTCCGCCCGACCGGAACCCACTCATGGGGCTACTGGCAGCAGGATCTCCGTGATTCGTGGCCGGTCTTCGCCCGGGCCTTCGGCATCGACGGCTAGCACCTCCTCCGGCCACCGCGGCGGCGCATCCGCCCGGTGGCCGGTTGCGGCATTCGCACCTGTCGCACACTGACTTTTCTCCGCCTGATCCCCCCGTCCCGACGTCCGATTGGTCCCACCGTGAATCTGAACCGACGCATCGCCTCCCCGATCACCGCCGCCGCGCTCGCCGCCTCCCTGCTCGTCGTGCCCGCGGCGACGCTCCTCGCCGTTCCCGTGACCTCCGCCGCGGAACTGACCCCGGAGGACGTCAACGACGGGCTTCCGCCGGCCGTCATCACCCAGGGTCCGCTGGACATCGAGAACCCGGGTGACGCCTACGACGGCAACGAGGCGCTCGCGTGGCGCAAGCTCGTCGGTGAATACACCAAGGCGTCGAAGGGCCGCGTCGCCGAATGGTGGGCCTACTCCCCTTCGATGGACCGCCAGGTTCCCCTCGTCGTCATCAAGGCCGATGAACCCGCCGGTCCCCGACCGATCATCTACCTGCTCAACGGTGGTGACGGTGGGGAGGGACGCGCGAACTGGGTCATGCAGACCGACGTGATCGACTTCTACCTGAAGAAGAACGTCAACGTGGTCATCCCGATGCAGGGCAAGTTCTCCTACTACACCGACTGGGTCGAGGATGTCGCCGGTCTCGGCGGGCGACAGACCTGGGAGACCTTCCTGACGAAGGAACTTCCCGGCCCGCTGGAGAGCGCCCTCAAGACCACGAACCAGCGTGCTGTCGTCGGCATGTCGATGACAGCCACGTCGTCCCTGCTTCTCGCCGAGCACAACAAGGGGTTCTACGACGCCGTCGGATCCTTCTCCGGCTGCGCCGAGACCTCCAACGGTTTCGGACCGGCGTTCATCGACGTGACCCTGGCCCGCGGCGGAGCCACGAAGGAGCAGATGTGGGGCCCCCTCGGCAGTGAGCTGTGGACCTACAATGACGCGCTCATCAACGCCGCCGATCTGGAGGGCACCGCGATCTACGTGTCCAACGCCTCCGGTTTCGCCGGGCAGAAGGACCTGTGGAGCGCCGGCCGGGGATCCGACGCCGTCGCGACCCTCGTGATCGAGGGCGGCATCATCGAGGCGGCCACGAACAAGTGCACCCACGACCTGAAGGCCAAGCTGGACGCCGAAGGCATCCCCGCCGACTTCAACTTCCGCCCCACCGGCACGCACTCCTGGCCGTACTGGCAGCAGGATCTCCGGGGGTCCTGGGTCACGTTCTCCAGGGCCTTCGGCCTCAACGACGAGGTCACCAGGGAAGACGAGCGCGCCGCGAACGCCGAGGTCATGACCCCGGAAGAGGTCGAGAAGGCCGTCGACGCGGGCAACATCGACGTCGACAGGATCATCGAGGAACTCCGTAACCCGGCTCCCCTCAACATCACGGATCTCCCCGGCGCCAGCCCGGCGGCCGGCTGACCCACCTCTCAACGTGAAACCCGCCGTTCCGCACCACCGGACGGCGGGTTTCACGCTGCCCCGGGCCGGTACGATGGCCCCATGACACCCACCACGCCCGACCTCCCCGCTGATCCGGAGGATTTCGGGGAACCGGTTTCCGGACACCCCGAGCTGGAACCGGTCCTCTCCCCTCCGGCCCTCACCTGGGCGGAGGAACGGACGCGCTCCACGATGGCCCTCCTCGATTCCCCGGGCACCGACGTCGACCGGATAGCCATGGAGTCACGGATCCACCGGGCCCTGGACACCGATGACCGGATCGCGTTCCCGAACCGGCGTGGCGGGCACGTCTACAACTTCTGGCGCGACGCCGGACACCCCCGGGGTCTGTGGCGTCGGACGTCCCCGGAGGACTACCGTGCCGGGTCACCGGACTGGGAGATCCTGCTCGATCTCGACGCCCTCGCCACCGCCGAGTCCGAGAACTGGGTGTGGCACGGTGCACATGTCCGTTCCCCCGACCGTGACCGGGCGCTGATCCGACTGTCCCGGGGAGGGGCCGACGCCGTGGTGATCCGGGAGTTCGATCTGGTGTCGGGGACGTTCGTCACGGACCGTCCGTTCACCGTCCCGGAAGCGAAGACGACGGTGAGCTGGATCGACCGGGACACCATCCTCATCGGCACGGACACGGGCGACGGGTCCCTGACCGGGTCCGGTTACCCGGCGCGGGTTCTGCGGTGGCGACGCGGTGAGCCCCTGACGGACGCGGAGCTGTACTTCGCCGGTCCGGAGTCGGACATCACCACATCAGGGTGGGCGGACACGACTCCGGGACATGAGCGCCTCTTCGTGCGACGTGCACTCGACTTCTACCGGCAGCGGACCTTCGTGGAGACCGACGCGGGACTGCAGATCATCGAGGTCCCCGAGGACTGCGAGGTGTCGGTGCACCGGGGGAGGTTGTTCGTGTTCCCGCGCACCGGTTTCGGCGGCGTGCCGGACGGTGGGATGGGCGTCGCCGACCTCGACACGTACCTGGCCGGGGACCACACCCTGGAATGCGTGTTCGCCCCGTCACCGTCGACCGCCCTGGAGGGCCTGACGGTGACGCGGCACCATCTGATCCTGACGGTGACGGAGGCGGTGTCGACGGTGCTTCTCACCGCGCCCCTGGATGATCCGGCCGGGGAACTCACGCGGCTGGACGTCCCCGGTCTGGCGACGGTGAGTGTGATCGACACCGCACCGCTGGACGACGACCAGATCTGGTTGGCGTCGAGGACGTTCACGGAACCCGTTGAGCTGTTGTGGGGGGATCTCGCTGACGGCCCCGGGGCGCTGGAGCTGCACACGGTGGGTCGCGCACCGGAGATGTTCGACGCCTCCGGGCTGAGTACGCGGCAGCACCACGCCCGGTCGGCGGACGGCACGACGGTCCCGTATTTCATCACCGGACGTTTCGGCGACTCCGCCGACGGAGCCGTCTCACCCAGACCGTGCCTGGTCCACGCCTACGGGGGTTTCGAGGTGTCCCTGCTGCCGAACTACCTGGGGTCCACCGGGATAGGGTGGCTGGAGGAGGACCGGTTGTTCGTGCAGGCGAATCTGCGTGGCGGTGGGGAATTCGGCCCCGCCTGGCACAGCTCGGCGACGGGCCCGAACCGCCTGCGCGTCCACGAGGACCACGAGGCGATCCTGATCGATCTGGTGGAACGCGGTTACACGACCCCGGAGCGGCTCGCGGTGTGGGGCGGCTCCAACGGCGGGTTGGTGGCGGCGGTGGCCCTGACCCGGTATCCGGAGCGGTTCGGGGCGGCGGTGGTGCAGGTGCCGTTGACCGACATGCTGCGCTACCACCGCATGTCCGCCGGGGCGAGCTGGACCGCCGAGTACGGGGATCCGGATGATCCGGAGTTCCGCGGGGTCCTCGAGGAGTACTCGCCCCTGCACAACGTCGTGCCCCGGAGCCAGCGACCGTATCCGCCGGCACTGGTCACGACGTCGACACGCGATGACCGGGTGCATCCGGCCCACGCGCGGCTGTTCGCGGCGGCGCTGGCGGACGCGGGCCAGCCGGTCGACTACCACGAGAACACCGAGGGCGGGCACGGCGGTGCGGCGGACAACGCCCAGCGGGCGCGCCTGACGTCCGTTATCTTCGCCTGGCTGGACCGGCAGGTCGGTCACGGGCCCACCGGCGCGGTATTATCCGCTCACGATGACTAGCCAACGCCTGCGCAATTCCCCCGTCCCGGGAACCCGTGACTCCTACACGGGGGTCGATTTCAATCTGGGGTTCCACGTCCGGCACTACCGGCTCGACCTGGATTACCGGGTCGAGCCGAACCGTCTCGCGGGCACCGCGACCCTGGACATGGTGAACTACCTGCCGCTGAAGCAACTGACCCTCGATCTGGGTCCGTCGCTGAAGGTCGGAAGGATCACGGTCTCCGGTTCGGGAGGGGTCCACGTGGGGTTGACCCGGTGGCGCCACGCACGCGGCAAACTGCTGTTGACCTTCGACGGGGAGATCCCCGTCGACAGTGAGTTCGCCCTGTCGATCACGTACTCCGGGTCACCGCGTCCCGTGCGCAGCCCCTGGGGAACCCTCGGCTGGGAGGAACTGGAGAACGGTTCCCTGGTGGCGTCCCAGCCCTGTGGCGCGCCGAGCTGGTTCCCGTGCGACGACACCCCGGACGAGAAGGCCCGCTACGACATCATCGTGGCCGCGGACAACCCGTACGCGGTGATCTGCAACGGGGAGCTCGTGGAGCGCCGCCGGTCCGGATCGCGGACGTCGTGGCACTACCGAACGGAACACGCGATGGCGACGTATCTGGCCACCGTCCAGGTCGGCCAGTACACCGAATTCGACGCCTCCGACTTCGATCCGCGTCTGGCGGGACCCACCCCGACAGCACCGCCCGCGCCCGTCCCGGTGTCGGTTTTCCTCCCGGCCGGGAAAGCTCCGGCGGCCCGGGTGGAGTTCGCGGACCAGGTGGAGATGCTGCGTCTGTTCACGCGGCTGTTCGGCCCGTACCCGTTCGCCAGGTACCGGGTGGTGGTGACGGAGGATGACCTGGAGATCCCGCTGGAGGCCCAGGGTCTGAGCATCTTCGGCTCGAATCACGTCGACGGCGGGAAGGAGCAGGAGCGGCTCATCGCCCATGAACTGTCGCACCAGTGGTTCGGCAACTCCCTGGGCCTGGCGCAGTGGAACGACATCTGGCTGAACGAGGGATTCGCGTGTTACGCGGAGTGGCTGTGGTTCGAGCATTCGACCGGGACCCCCGCCGCTGATCCGGCACGCCGGCACCACCGGGTGCTGTCCCGGCTGCCGAAGGATGTTCTGCTCGCGGATCCGGGGCCGAAACTGATGTTCGACGACCGGGTGTACAAGCGTGGTGCGCTGGTCGTGCACGCCCTGCGGTGCCTGATCGACGACGACGCCGTGTTCTTCGCCGCGATCCGCCGTTACACGGCCGCGAACCGGCATGCCGTCGTGGAGCCGATCGACCTGCGGACGGTGATGACCGCGGCCTGCGCCGAGGTCGGGGTTCCCGTCGTCGAGTTGACCGCACTGTGGAACTCGTGGTTGCACGAGCTGCCGCTTCCGGCGTTCCCGGAGCCGCGGACCGGTGTCCGGGGTACGGTCTGATGCGCGCATTGAGCCTGGCGACGGTGTTCGCCGCGGCCGGCGGCTTCATCATCCTGACCATCGCATCCTGGGCGCTGGGGGTGCAGCGGTTCGGTCAGTTCATGGCGTTCTGGAGTCTGTTCTTCGCCCTCGCCGGGGTGATTGACGGTCTCATGCAGGAGACGACCCGCGCGGTCGCCGGTGCCCGTACCGCAGATCGGGCCGGCACTGTGGTGACGTCACGGGGTGCCCGACCGTTCCGGATCGCGGGGATGGTGGGTGTCACCGTCGCGGTGCTCCTCGTCATCACAGGGCCGTTGTGGGCCCCGCGGCTCCTGGAACACGACCACGGCCTCGCGGTGACACTGCTGGCCGTCGGGTTGGTCAGCTACACGTACCAGGCCGTGTTGTCCGGCGTGTTGTCCGGCTGCGGTCTCTGGGCACAGTACGCGTGGCTGATGGCGGTGGACTCCGGGATCCGGTTGGTGCTTGTTCTGGTGGCATGGCCACTGGGCTGGGGCCTTCCCGTTTTCCTGCTGGTCACCGTAATCGGCGCGGCGACATGGCTGCTCATCCTCGGGACCTCCTCGGAGGCCCGGGGCGCGATGCGCTCGGGAACGGATGTGAGGGCCGGGCGGTTCGTCCGCAACGCGGTTTCCGCGATGGTCGCCACCGGGGCGACGGCACTGCTCATCGTGGGATTCCCCACCTTCGTCAAGGCCGTCGCGGGGGGTGCCGTGGATGCGGGTGCGGGTACCACGGTCGACGGGATCATGCTCGCGGTGATGCTCACCCGTGCCCCCATTCTCGTGCCGCTGCAGAGGTTCCAGTCCGCGCTGATCGTCCACTTCGTGGAGAACGCCACCGATCTGCTCAAAGCCCTGCGTCGGCCTCTCGGTGCGGTACTGGGTGTGGGGGTGTTCGGCGCGGCGGCGGCCTGGCTGATCGGGCCGTGGATCATGGGGGTCTTCTTCAGTGCGGGGTTCGTCGTTCCCGGTCCGGTCCTCGCCGCGCTCACGTTCGGCGCCGCCTGCACCGGTGTCCTGATGATCACCGGAACGGCGACGCTCGCGGTCAACCGGCACAACAGGTACGTGTCGGGGTGGGTGACCGGCAGCGTGGTCGCCTTCGGGATGTTCCTCGCCCCCTTCCCGTTGACGGTGGATGTGTGTCTCGCACTGGTCATCGGCCCCGTCGCCGGGGCTCTGGTGCACGTCACGGGCCTGCGTGAGCCGGTGGGCCCGCTGGTACGCTGAGCCCATGCCGACGCTCACCGCCCTCGTTACCGTCTACCACGGGAACAACCCCGATCACCTGCGGCAGGCCCTCAAATCGGTCGCCGCGCAGACCCGTCCCGCGGAGGAGATCCTCATCGTCCGGGACGGGCCCGTCCCGGACGGGATCGCCGAAGTCGTGTCCGGCTTCCTGGAGAGCACCCCGACGGCACGGCAGCTCGAGCTGCCGGTGAACCGGGGACTCGGACCCGCGTCCCAGTCCGCACTGGATGAGATCGACACCGACTACTTCGCCCGCCTCGACGCCGATGACCTCGCCGAACCGGAACGTTTCGCCGTGCAGCTGGAGTTCCTCGCCGCGCACCCGGAGATCGATGTCCTGGGTACCGCGATGTCGGAGTTCACCGACGACGACCCGACCACGGTCACCGGCGTTCGTACCCTGCCGGAGGACCACGCCGCGATCGCACGGTACGCCCGTATCAACACTCCCGTGAATCATCCGAGCGTGATGCTGCGGACGAGCGCCGTGCGTCGGGCGGGCGGTTACCGGGACGTCCATTTCATGGAGGACTACGATCTGTGGGCCCGGATGCTCACGAACGGGGCCAGGTTCCACAACCTCCCGGAGCCTCTGACCAGATTCCGTACGGGTGACGACATGTTCGCACGTCGTACGGGTCGTGGCATGTTCACCGCGGAACGGCGGATGCAGCGTAACCTCGTCGACTACGGTCTGGTGGGGCCTGTGCGGGCGGTGCTCAACCTCGGGATCCGGACGCTCTACCGGGCGCTCCCCCCACGACTCCTGAGAGCCACCTACCGGAGACTGTTCCACAGAGGAGGCTGAGGCCACGCTGTGAATGGGGGCATTCTCCTATGTCTCCTCTCCCCCGGGCACCGGTGCAGGTCTGAACGTCCCCCGGTGTCGACTAGCATGAGCACCATCATGGAATCTCCCGACACAGTTTCACCGGATACAGCAGGCACCGACGGTGCCGTGTCCCCGGACCACGGGGACACCTGGCTCGTCGTGCCCTGTTACAACGAGGGAACCGTCATCGGCGACGTCATCCGCGCCGCCCGTGAGACGTTCCCCAACATCGTCGCGGTCAACGACGGCTCCACCGACAATTCCGACGTGGCCATCCACGCCGCCGGCGCACACCTGGTCAACCATCCCGTGAACCTCGGTCAGGGTGCCGCCATCCAGACGGGCGTGGAGTACGCCCGCACGCAACCCGGTGCCCGGTTCTTCGTCACCTTCGACGCTGACGGCCAACACCAGGTCAAGGATGTCCTCGCCATGCTCGAACGGCTGCGCACGGAACCCCTGGACATCGTCGTCGGTACGCGCTTCGGTCGTCCACGCGCCGAAGGCGATCAGGTTCCGCTGCTGAAACGCCTCGTGCTGCGCACCGTGGTGATGCTCTCCCCCAGGGCGAAGCGGATGGGTCTCACCGACGCCCACAACGGGCTGCGGGCGTTCAACCGTCGTGTCGCGGAGGAACTGAACATCAGGATGAACGGCATGAGTCATGCGAGCGAGTTCGTCACGCAGATCGACGAACGCGGCTGGCGTGTCGCAGAACAGCCGGTCGACATCCTCTACACCGAGTACTCGATGAGTAAGGGCCAGTCTCTGATCAACGGTGTGAACATTCTGGCCGACGGACTGCTCGCCAGGAGGCTCCCGTGATCACCGGACAACTGCTCATCCAGATACTTCTGCTGGTCTGCACGACCGCACTGGTCGTGTACTTCCTGTCGAACCGGAGAAAGGCCCGGGCCAAGGCCGGGGTGAAGATCGGTTTCATCCTGTTCATCCTCGCGGCCATCTGGGCGGTGCTGCGCCCCGATGATCTGACGGTCGTCGCGAACTGGGTCGGTGTGGACCGGGGAACGGATCTGCTGCTCTACGCCCTGACCGTCGCCTTCATGTTCACCACACTGAGCTCCTGGGTCCGGTTCCGGGAGCAGGATCTGCGTTACGCGCGGCTCGCCCGAGCCATAGCCCTGCGCAACGCGGTCCGTCCCGGGGACGACTACCCGTCCGCATAGCGGAACCGACGGTTGGCTTTCCCCGTTCTTCGTGGACAATGGGAAACTGACCGATTCACCCACCACGCCCCTCAGAAGGAGCTTTCCCGTGTCCGACGAGACCGCGGAGAACACCGCGTCAACCGAATCCTCCACTCCGGCGGCGGAAGAGACCCCCACCACCACCCGGATCCCGCCGACGATGTGGGTCTTCACCGTCCTCCTCGTCATCATCGCCAGCCTCGTCGGGTACGTCATCGGGGACCGCACCTCAGATCGACCGGCCGCACCGAGCACCACCGCCACCGGGGAGACGACGGCGGAGACGGGCGGCTCCGTGCCCTCCTACGAGGACGTCCTCGACTCCGTCACGCCGGGCGCCGACGGCACCCGCGGCGACGGCCCGGAGAAGATGGACGACGGCACCTATGACGCGATGTACTGGGGCCCGCGGGGGCCGTTGCAGACGCAGGAGGACATGCTCAACATCCACCGTCGCAACGTCCATGATCCCTTCGCCGTCGGTGCGATCGACGCCCCCGTCGTCATCTCCGAGTTCTCCGACTTCGAGTGCCCCTTCTGCTCCCTGTTCGCGAACGAAACCGAGCCGACCCTCCTGAGCAGGTACGTCGACACCGGTCTGGTCCGTATGGAGTGGAACGACCTCCCGATCAACGGCCCGAACGCGGAAGCCGCCGCACGGGCCGGGCGGGCCGCCGCCGAACAGGGCCGGTTCATAGAGTTCAAGCACGCCCTCTACAACGCCTCGAAGGATGTGTCCGGACACCCGAACCACGGGATCGAGGACTTCATGAGGTTCGCCGAGGAAGCCGGGGTCCCGGACCTGGACAAGTTCCGCGCCGACGCGACCAGTGACAGGTACGACGAGGTGATCGCCAACGCCCGCGCCTACGCCAGCGGCATCGGGATCAGCGGAACCCCCGGATTCGTCATCGGGGAGACCTTCGTCGGTGGCGCCCAACCCCTGGACGTGTTCGAGGAGGTCATCAACACCGAACTGAAGCGCGTCGCCGACGGGGAGGTCACGGTCACCGAGCCCGACACCCGCTCCGCCGCTGAACTCACCGACGCCGGAGCGCAGTAACACAGTGCTCTCCATCGGTGTCGCGGGAGCATTCCTCGGCGGGATTCTCTCCATTCTGAGTCCCTGCTCGGCACTCCTTCTGCCCGCGTTCTTCGCCTACGCGTTCACGTCGAAACGCCAGCTGCTCGGACGTACCGCCGTGTTCTTCGCCGGACTCGCCGCCGTCCTCGTCCCCGTCGGCGCAGGTGTCGGGGGATTCAGTTCCCTGTTCACCCAGCACCGCGACACGGTGATCTCCGTGGCGGGCTGGACGATGGTGGCCTTCGGTGTCTGGTCCCTGCTCGGCCTCGGATTCCGTGTTCCCGGGCTCTCCACCATGAACAACCGCATCCGGGGCACCGGGTGGCTGCCCGTGTTCGCGCTCGGCGCGGTCTACGGTTTCGCCGGCTTCTGCGCAGGTCCCCTCCTCGGGGCGGTGCTCGCAGCCTCCGCTCTCGGTGGCTCCGCCGGCTACGGCGCGGTCGTCATGGCCTGCTACGCCCTCGGCATGACCGTCCCCCTGTTCCTCCTGGCACTCCTGTGGGAACGCTTCGATCTCGGTCACGCGAGCTGGCTCCGGGGCCACGACATCCACGTCGGCCCGGTCCGCACGAACACACTCAGCATCGCGGCAGGTGCCCTGTTCATCCTCATCGGACTGACCTTCATCACGAGCCACGGAACCTCGGCGCTGCCCGCCCTGCTGGACACGGAGACCCAGTTCCGGTTGCAGAGTCAGGTCGCCCGGTTCGCGGCGGGCATCGACAACGTCATTGCCCTGATCATCATTCTCTGCGTCATCGCCGCAGGGGTCGGCGTTCGGCTCCTGCGGCGGTAACCAGGCGACAGCGACATGTAGCAGATACACTGCATTTCTCTGTAGGATTCTCAGTCACGCCTCTCCCGAGGTCAGTCAATCCGGAGAACACCTCCGAGCGGCAGATCATCCCAAGAGAAAAGAGAACCCGTGAAGAAAACAGTTCTGTCCGTCCTGACCGCCGCAGCACTCCCCGGTACCGTACTTCTGAGTTCCTGTGGAGATTCAACCGGACACGGAGCGCCCCCTTCCGGGGAAGCTCAGTCTCAGGCCGATACCCGGACTCCCGAGGGGGACGGCGACCGCGAGGAAACTGAACCGGCGGGAGGGTACTGCACCGATGTGGAGCAGGTGGCGATCATCAACTACTCACTGTTCAGTGTTCCGGAGGTCTGGCAGTACCCCATCGAGTACTTCAGACCCGTCGAGTTCAGCTACCTCGACGATTTCATCACCGGGGCGGCGGAGGTCTGGAGTGAGTTCTCCCGGGTGGCGCCAGAAGAGATCAGTGGCTCGGCGGCCCAGGCCATGAAGAGGATCAACGACATCCATACAAAATCCTTCGAGGAGGAACTGAAGGACGGGGATGTCCGGGAGTTCTTCGTCTCTCCCGAGCTCGCGGAGATTGACGCCTATACCATCGAGAAATGCGGTGCCGACCACTCGGTCCGCCAACGGAATCCGGTGGAGCACTACTACCCCACCGGTGACGGTGTCCTCCTCGACGGGGAATTCTCCGACGAAGACGGCTACCGGTACCGGATCGTCGTCGATTCTCCGCCCGAACTGAGCTACGACATCAACGTGGCGGATGCGAAACCCGGAAAGGCGCTCGTCTCCTACAAGACCAGGATCACCGGACACATCGAGAACCTGACGCCGGGCAGAAACGCCCCCGTGCCCCCGTACCCGACGATCCGACAGTACCTCGATGAATCGCACCCGATCTGCGGATCGTGGCGCGCGGTCAACTCCGATGAAGGCTGCTTCTTGTCCGGTGAGCTGATGGTCCTGACAGATCCTCTCCCTGCGGGCGCCACCGTTCCGTTCACCGCGGAGCTGGGGACCGAGGGCGGTCCGGATATCAGCGCTGTTCACCCGAACAGATTCGAGTCCGGGGAGAGTACCGCTGAATCCACCATCAGTGACCTCGTCGACCGATCCGAGTGGAAGGTCACGGTCGGATATCCCGCCCACTCGCACGGAGACACCAGTTTCCCGAAGAAATGCTTCTCCACCTCGAACCTGTGCGACTGACTGCGTTCGACCGTGATCAGCCCCCAGGTATGCTCCCCGGCGACGCCATCGGGGAGCACACCTGCGTCAGAACCTCCGGCCCGTCACGCTCACCACGCCCAGTACGACCGTCGCGACGACCGCCCCGAATCCGAGCATCAGGGGATAGCTGAACCAGTCGCTGAGCCTGGTCAGCAGCGCCGGGAAAGCCATCCCGGTGTACGTGAAGCAGTAGAAGATACCGGTCAGGGCGCCGAGTTCGTTCGGGGCGGCCATCCGCTGCACCTCGGACAGACCCGTGTAGACGCACAGTCCGTAGGAGAGCCCCAGGAAAACGCACGCGACGAGCATCACCGGCACCCCCGGATTGAGCACCACGGCGACGGCCCCGACGAATCCGGCGATGGTCGCCATCATCGCGACGACCGGGCCACGTGCGCCCCCGTTTCCGGCGATCGCGGGTGCCGCCTGCTGGATGGCGAAACCGACCCCCAGGGTCAGCAGGGTGATCGCACCGGAGAACGCCAGCGGGTGCGCGACGTGGTCCTGCATGCGTGCCGACAGTGTCGCGTAGGCGGTGAACCCGGAACCGAACACCCACGGCGCGATGGGCAGCACGACCGCGTAGAAGCGGGGATTCCGCAACGAGGGCACCCGCAGGCTGTCCAGCACGGAGCGGCGCTTCGCGTGGATGGCGGGCTGCCGGGTCTCCGGGATCGTCAGGAGCAGCGGAACCAGAACCAGGGACAGCACCACATGGACACCGAAGGACAACTGACCCGGCCAGGGCAGCCACTGGGCGAGAACACCGGCCACAGCCGGGCCGACCGCGAACCCGGCGGTCAACGCCATCGAGGCACGCTTCGCGCCCGACGAGGGCCGGGCCCCCGGGTCGAACAACGGCGCGGAGAGTTCCTTCACCCACGAACCGCCACCGGTCATCGCCATACCGACCGCGAGCCCGGAGAGGAGACGACCGACGGTCATCCACCCCGCGGTGTGCTCCGCGAGGGCGATGATCACCGATGCGAGCACCGCGAGGACCGGGGCGGGCAGCATGACCGGACGTCGGCCGTACCGGTCGGTCAGCGGACCGGTGACCAGCAGCCCCACCGCGACCCCGATGGCGTAGGCGACGAGCATGAGATCGACGAACACGGGGGAGAACTCCCCCGCCTGCCGGTACAGCACGAGCAGTGGGGTGAACTCGTTCCCGCCCCAGGCGACCGTGAACATGCTGAGTGCCACCGGCAGCCAGGCCCGGCGTTCCCCGGCGACGCGTCTGAGCGCGTGCCCCGGACGGACGTAGCCGGGCACATGTGATTCAGAGCTCTCCTCCACCATGGACACATGCTAGACCGTGATCCGGTTCACCCCGGGGAGGGGGCGCACCTGAGCCCTTCCTCTCCCCCCGTCCGACGGAGTCCCGGACGAAAAAGTCCCTCCCCGGACGACCGGGGAGGGACTGTGCGATGTGGAGCCGCCTGCGAGAATCGAACTCGCGACCTTTTCATTACGAGTGAAATGCTCTACCGACTGAGCTAAGGCGGCACGGTACTGGTACCGGGTATCCACTCTAGCGCATGAACGTCGCTGACACGAAAGACCAGCACAGAGCCTTTGTCAGGACACTCCGCAGGCCTTACGCAGTCGTCCGACGAGCGCGTCCATTGCCACGATGGGGCGTACGCTCTGGCCGAGTGACTCCCGGCAGAGCGTCACGGCGTCGAGGCACTCCACCAGAGCTTCGGCGGTGTTGCGCTCGGCGAGTGTGTCGACGATCTCCACCATGTCCGGGTGGATGCGCTGCACCTCCTGCGCGCCGGAGGACTCGAGCAGCGCGTCCCGGTAGAGGCCCGCCAGGTCCACGAGAGAGAGGTCGAGGGCGTCCCGCAGGTACCGGGTACGCCGCCGTTTCTGCCTCTCCTCCAGTTCCCTGATCTCGGTGCGGGTCCCACGAAGCGCCTTGACGGTGCCCTTCCCCTTCGCGCCCAGTCCCAGGGCGACGGTGAGTTTCTCGGTCTCCCGTTCGTCGAGGGCGTCGAGGGTTTCCCCGGCCTCCGTCTCGATGGTGCGGATCAGGTTGGTGACCTCCCGGAACGCAAGGTCACCCTCGTAGACGAGACGTGCGAGCCCCAGGACCTGCGCACGCCGTTGCTGGGCGGCGGTACTGCGCACCAGGTTCCGCGCCCGGCCGATGTGCCCCGCGGACGCCGCCGCGGCGAGCTTCGCGTCACCGTCCGTGACCCCCAGTTCCCGGACGAGGATACGGGCGACATCGGGGATCGCCGGTGTCGGGACGTAGACGTGGCGACACCGGGAACGCAGCGTGATCGCGATGTCCCGCGGGTCCGTCGACGGGGAGCACAGGATGATCACCGTTCGTTCCGGCGGCTCCTCGACGGTCTTGAGCAGGGCATTGGCCGCGGCGTCGCTCAATCTGTCGGCGTCCTCGATGACCACGACCCGCCAGTCGGCCGTGGTGGGACGCTTCGATGCGTCCCGGATCACATCGCGCATCAGCTTGACGCTGATGCTCAGCTCGTGGGGAACCACGTGAATGACGTCGGCGTGGGTCCCGGCGAGGACGGTCCGGCATGCGGTGCACCGGCCGCAACCGGCGACCCCGGGGTCACCGCACACGAGCGCCGCGGCGAAGGCGAGGGCGGCGACCGAGCGCCCGGAACCGGGGGGCCCCGTGAACAACCACGAGTGCGTCATTCCGGCGCCCTCCACTCCGGCGGGTGCGGAGCCGTCGACGGCGCGTCCGGCGGCCAGCGCACGGGCTGACGCTGCGGCACCGGTCAGGGTGCGACGGACAGCTCCGGATCCGGCGATCCGGTCGAAGACATCCGTACCGGGCACCGGGGCGTCGGACGGATTCTGGGGGGTGTTCGACGTACTCACTCCCCCAGCCTATAGGCGAGCTCGCGCACATGTCCGGTGCTCCGGTTAAGGTGATGGACATGAGTCGTGTCGCACAGATCGTCCGGTGGCTGTGGGGGACCTCGTGGCCGCTGTACTCCGCGACGGTGCTCGGCTCGAACGTCCTCGGGGCCGTGGGCGTCATGCTTTTCCTGAAGTTCCTGGTCCCGCTGCCCGCCGCACCCGACGGCCGCCATGAGGCGGGGTACCTGCCGATCCTCGCCGTCGGCTATCTCGTCTTCGCCATCATCGTCGGTGTCATCGCCACCGCCGTGCTGTTCCTGCCGGTGCTCCGGTGGCAGCGGCACCCGGAGACCCACGACCCGAACATGGTGCGCAACCTGGTCATGCGGATACCGGTGTATCAGTCGGCGTTGGCCGGGACCGTGTGGCTGATCGGGATCGGGATCATCACGGCGGTCGCGGGGATCGAGGAGACACCCCGGCACGCCCTGGTCGTCGGACTGACCAGCGTCCTGGGGGGTTCCGTCGTCGTGCTGATGACGTACCTCGAGGCCGAGCGGCTGGTCCGCCCGGTGGCTGTCGTCGCGCTCGCGCGCCGCTTCGAGGACTCCACCCTGGAACCTCCCGTCCAGCGGAGGCTCCAGCTCACGTGGTTGTCGACGACGGGCGTTCCCGTCGTCGGCATCCTGCTGCTGATAGCCGGGCAGAAGACGGGGTACCTCTCAGCCGATCCGGCGGACATTCTCCCGGCGGTCCTGGCCCTCGCCCTCGCGGCGCTCGTGACCGGGTTCGCGGCCACCGCCCTGGTCATCATGAGTGTGGTGGATCCGATCCGTGAGCTCCAGGACGCGATCAACAGGGTGCGGCGCGGTGAGACATCGACACAGGTGGACATCTACGACGGCTCCGAGATCGGCGTTCTCCAGGCCGGGTTCAACGAGATGATGCGTGGTCTCCGTGAGCGCCAACGGGTCCGGGAGCTCTTCGGCCGGTATGTCGGCATCGAGGTCGCGCACAGGGCGATGGAGGAACGTCCGACGCTGGGGGGTGAGGACCGCAAGGTCGCCGTGCTGTTCGTCGATGTGATCGGTTCGACCGGGTTCGCGGTGAACCACACCCCGGAGGAGGTGGTGGCCGCACTCAACCAGTTCTTCGAGCACGTGGTCGACGTGGTGCACCGGCACAAGGGCATCATCAACAAGTTCCAGGGTGATGCCGCGCTCGCCGTCTTCGGCGCACCCCTGCAACTCGCGGACGCGACGGGACATGCACTGGCCGCCGCCCGTGAACTACGACAGGAGCTCAAGGGCATGGAACTGTCCTGCGGAATCGGTGTTTCCGCGGGTCATGTCGTCGCGGGGCACATCGGGGGGCACGACCGCTTCGAGTACACCGTCATCGGTGACGCGGTGAATCAGGCGGCCAGGCTGACGGAACTCGCGAAGGACACCCCCGGGCAGGTACTCACCTCAGCCGCGACACTGCGTGACGCGAATGAGGCGGAACGCGCCCGGTGGACACTACTCAAGTCGGTGGAGCTGCGTGGCCGCCGCGAGCTGACGCAGCTGGCCCGGCCCATCCGGCCCACTCTCGCGGAACGGGCGTAGATCTCCTGCGGTCTCCTGCGTCCGGAACTCCGGACGCAGGAACGGAAGACCGGGCCCACCACCCTTGGGGTGGTGGGCCCGGTCTTCCGTGCATTCCTCTGCCGGTGAAGCGGTGATCAGCTCGACAGGCCGAACAGGGGCGCGAGGAAAGCCGGGACGACGATCTCGAAGGGGTGCGCCGGGTCGAGGGGGTTGGGCACGCGGATCACGGTACCGCGCAGCGCGTCCCGGACCGGCTCCGGCACGGGGAAAGGCAGCACGGGCGCCGGTCCGGTGGGCGCATTGCCGGCCGCCGGGGCAGGTGCCGGGGCGGGTGCTGCGGGGGCCGGCTGACGACCGTGGCCTGCCTGCGCACCACCACCGTTGCCACCTGTCGCGGCGCCCGAGGCCGGCCCCTCGGTCACGATGCCGCAGGAGCGTGCCTTGGCGATACCCGCGTTGGCACCGGCCCAGAAGGCGTCGTTGAGGCGCTGCCGCTGGGCGGCGTTGATTCCGCCGGCACGACGTTCGACGCGGGCGATCTGGCCCGCGACCTCGCCTGCGGCGCGGTCGCGGAGGTCACCGGTGGTGCGGTAGCCGGAGCCGCCGCGGGAATCGAACTCGCTGCGGACCCTGCTGCACGGGGCGAACTGGACGAGACCGGTGATGCTGTTGACCTTGTTGATCGCGTTGTTCACCTCGGTTTCGGCGTCAGCGGCGAACGCCGGGGTCGCGAGGCCGGTGACGGCGATGAGGGAGGCGGCCGACGCGGCCGTGAAACGACGAATATTCACGTTGGGTCTTCTTTCCGATGGTTACACGTGTTACTCATGGTACGCGTGAGATCACGGTTGTCCAGCACGGACAACCGGCGGACATCCGCCGGGAGGCGAAAACGCACCGGTGCCACTCCCACGGCACCGGCACCCTTCAGCCGGAAACAAACCGGCGACACCCGTCTACTTCTTCCGGGAACCCGCCTTCACCACGCGTTTCGTGGTCTTCTTCACCGTTTTCTTCGTGGTCTTCTTCACCGTTTTCTTCGTGGTCTTCTTCACCGTTTTCTTCGTGGCCTTCTTCCGGGTCTTCTTCGCCGGGGAGGGGTTCGCGGCCTCCTTGGCGCGACGCTCGGACAGCAGTTCACACGCCCGGATGTCGGTCATCGTCTCGGGGGTGTCCCCCTTCTTGAGGGAGGCGTTGGTCTCACCGTCGGTGACGTAGGGACCGAAACGGCCGTCCTTCACCACCATCGGTTTACCCGACACGTCATTGTCCCCCAGTGTCTTCAGCGGCGGGGCGGCCTGCGCTCGACCACGTCGCTTCGGCTCGGCGTAGATCCTGCGCGCCTCATCGAGGGTGACGGTGAAGATCTGCTCCTCGTTCGCCAGGGAACGGGAATCGTTGCCCTTCTTCAGATAGGGGCCGTAGCGGCCGTTCTGTGCGGTGATCAGCTCACCGTCGGACGGATCCGTGCCGACCTCACGCGGCAGCGACAGCAGACGGAGGGCATCCTCCAGGGTCACCGTCGCCGGTTCCATGGAGGAGAACAGGGACGCGGTCCCCGGTTTGAGGGTCTCCTCGATGATCTGGTTGAGCCGCTT
Organism: Corynebacterium pygosceleis; assembly: GCF_016595275.2. Classification (GTDB taxonomy): domain Bacteria; phylum Actinomycetota; class Actinomycetes; order Mycobacteriales; family Mycobacteriaceae; genus Corynebacterium; species Corynebacterium pygosceleis. Next base: position 473,502 of record NZ_JAENIQ020000001.1, read on the forward strand.
CTCCTTCTGGTTCGCGGCGGTCTTGGTCTCCCAGTTCTTCGCCCGCTTACCTTCCGCCGCCCGCTGGGCGTCCTCGGCGGCGCGTTCCTCCGCGACGACCTTCTCCGCGACCTCGAGAGCCCCTTCGCGCTCGGAATCGGTGACCAGTTCCGTGACGTACGGCCCGTAGCGGCCCTCCTTGGCGACGACGGTACGACCGTTCGTCGGGTTCACACCCAGTTCCCGGCCCCCCTGCGGGGTGGCGAAGAGTTTCTCCGCCGTCTCGAGGTTGAGTTCATCAGGGGTCATCGCATCCGGGAGGTTCGCCCGCTGGTGCTCCGGGGTTCCGTCCGCGGCGACGCCCACCTGACGCTCCAGATAGGGGCCGTAGCGGCCGACGCGGACGAAGATGGCCCGCCCCTCCTCGTCATCGAACAGGTGCAGGGAATTCACGCTGCGGGCGTCGATCTGCTCGAGGTTGTCCCCGACCAGCGCCTTCAGGCCACCGAGCCTGGCCACGGTCTCCGCCATCGCGTCGGAGGCCTCGGAGTTGCCGAAGTAGAAACCGCCGAGCCAGTGCGTCCGGTCCTCGTTGCCCGCGGCGATCTCGTCCAGCTCATCCTCCATGGATGAGGTGAAGTCGTAGTCGACGAGTGAGGAGAACGAGGCCTCGAGGAGCCCGACGACGGCGAAGGCGACCCAGCTGGGCACCAGGGCACTGCCACGCGGATAGACGTAGCCCCGGTCCTGGATCGTCTTGATGATCGACGCGTACGTCGACGGACGGCCGATGCCGAGATCCTCCATCTTCTTCACCAGCGACGCCTCGGTGTACCTGGCGGGGGGGTTGGTGGAGTGCCCCTCGGCGGTCACGTCCGCGATCGTCAGATCATCGCCCTCGTGCAGGCGCGGGAGCTGCTTCTCCGCGTTGTCCGCCATGTCACGTCCGTCCGCCTGGCGGGACACCTCGACGTAGGCCCTGAGGAAACCGGGGAACGTGATCGTGCGGCCGGTGGCGGCGAACTCGCACGCCGAGCCGTCGTCGGCGGTTCCGGCGATGGTGACCTTCATCGAGGTCCCCCTCGCGTCGGCCATCTGGGAGGCGACGGTACGCTGCCAGATCAGCTCATAGAGCTTGAACTCTTCGGCGTCGAGCTGACCGTGCAGCTGCCCCGGGGTGGCGAACGTCTCACCGGCGGGGCGGATGGCCTCGTGGGCCTCCTGTGAGTTCTTGGCCTTGCGGGTGTACTGGCGCGGCGAATCGGAGACGTAGTCCCGGCCGTAGAGCTCGACGGCCTGCGTCCGGGCCGCCTCGATGCCCGAGGCGGACAGCGTGGTCGAGTCGGTACGCATGTAGGTGATGTGGCCGTTCTCGTACAGGCGCTGCGCGATACGCATGGTGCGGTCCGAGGTGTAGTGCAGTTTACGTCCTGCCTCCTGCTGGAGGGTCGACGTCATGAACGGCGGGTACGGACGACGTGTGTAGGGCTTCTCCTCGACACCGGCGACGGCCATGGTGGACTCGGCCAGACCGTCGGCGAGCCGCCGGGCGCGGGCCTCATCGATGACGACGACGGAATCGCTCTTCAGTGCGCCCCGGTCGTCGAAGTCACGGCCGGAGGCCACACGGGAACCGTCGACACTGGTCAGCCTGGCGGAGAACACCCGGGGGTTGGTGTGATCGGCCTTCGGGTTACCGGTGTCGAACTCAGCGGCGATGTCCCAGTAGTTCGCGGAGATGAACGCCATGCGCTCGCGTTCACGTTCGACGATCACGCGGGTGGCGACGGACTGCACGCGCCCGGCCGACAACCGGGGCATGACCTTCTTCCACAGCACGGGCGAGATCTCGTAGCCGTAGAGACGGTCCAGGATGCGTCGGGTCTCCTGGGCGTCGACCAGGTTGTCGTCCAGCTCACGGGTGTTCTCCGCGGCGGCGAGGATGGCGGGTTTGGTGATCTCGTTGAACACCATGCGCCGGACGGGAACCTTGGGTTTGAGCACCTCGAGGAGATGCCAGGCGATGGCCTCCCCCTCACGGTCGGGGTCTGTCGCGAGGTAGAGCTCGTCGACCTCCTTGAGCTTCGCCCGGAGGTCGGCCACCTTCTTCTTCTTGTCCGTGCTGACGACGTAGAGCGGTGCGAAACCGTGCTCGACATCGACGCCGAGACGGGCCCACGGCTCCTTCTTGTACTTCGCGGGCACGTCGGCGGCACCACGCGGAAGGTCACGGATGTGACCGACGGACGCCTCGACGATGTAGTCGTCGCCGAGATAAGGCGCGATCTTCTTCGCCTTCGTCTGCGACTCGACAATGACCAGTCGTTTCGTTCCTGACCGCTTAGCTGGTGCCACTTGGGTTACGTCCCTCTCGCACAGTGGGTGTTCTTCATCTCCGACTACCGTACACAGTTGTATATGTCTCCATTGCACAGCACCGCCGGGAATCCTCCCGGCACGGGTGGACCGGGAACCGCATATTCATGCCGGACACACCTGATTTCCCCGTGCCCGCCCGACACACGGAGCCACCCCCACCCGGGTTAGCCCCCTCTCCACGGACACACCTTTTCCCCGATGCGACACCACCGCCACAAACACCGTCAACCGGTACGGGGCACTCCCCCTCCACCGCCCGTCAGCCCTCAACGGGGACTGCACCACACCCGCACAGGAGCCCCGCTCGGGAAGGCCGGTGACACGAACCTGCCCCGCAGCACGAAAACCCCTGACACAGCGAAAACCCGGCTCCACCGCATTGCTGCGGGGAAAGCCGGGCGATCGTATCAGGTGATGAAACCTAGATGGCGTGGACCTGCTGGGCCTGCGGGCCCTTAGCGCCTTCGCCGATCTCGAACTCGACCTGCTGGTTCTCCTCGAGGGTACGGAAGCCGTTGCCCTGGATCTCGGAGTAGTGAACGAAGACATCATCGGATCCATCGGCCGGGGCAATGAAACCAAAGCCCTTTTCAGCGTTGAACCACTTCACAGTTCCCTGTGCCATACTTTTAACCTTTTTCTTAACTTTAGGATGCGGTTGAACTTCACCTGACGAAGAACACCGGGCCGTCACGGAAACCTCCTGACAGGCTCAAGATGAGTTCCGGGGAACAATGCTGAAGCCTGGGTACCGTGACACTATCCTCTGCGTGTACCGAAGTACCCCGCATGAAAATCTGCGACCGTGTACCAGTGTGTCACGTTTGAACGCTCAGCGATAGTCTGGACCACAAATAACTCCATCAACGCAGGTCACAAGCATTTAAAAAGGAGCCCAATGTCGACAGCCGCATCATTCGGCGACGAAATCGCAGCGATTCTGTCGGCCCGGCTCCCGGAATCAACCTGTACCTCAGTCACCACCTCCGCCCCCCGGGCGGCCCGGTACGGGGAATGGCCGGAATGGGTCCATCCACCCCTGCGCAGACACCTGACGGAGGAGCGCGGCATACGGCACCTGTTCAGCCACCAGGAGCAGTGCGCACGCACCGCACGCGCGGGACGTCACGTCGTCGTCTCCACCGGCACCTCATCCGGTAAATCCCTCGGGTATCTCCTCCCCGTCCTTTCCGCCCTCGCGGAGGACGACCGGGCGTGCGCCCTCTACATCACCCCGACGAAGGCCCTGGGCAACGACCAGCTCTCGACCGTCAGTCAGCTGACACGCCTGGTCGCGGGGCTGGAATCGGTGCATCCCGCCCCGTATGACGGTGACACCCCCGGAGAGGTGCGCCACCACATCCGGGACACGAGCCGGATGGTGTTCACCAATCCCGACATGTGCCACTCCTCCCTTCTCGCCAACCACGCACGGTGGGCGCGGTTCCTCCGACGGCTGACCCATGTGGTCATCGACGAATGCCACTCGTACAGGGGCATCTTCGGGGCGAACGTCGCACTGGTCCTCCGTCGGTTGCGCAGAATCTGTGCCCTGTACGGCGGTACCCCGGTGTTCATCCTCGCGTCCGCGACCGTCGCGGACCCGGGTGGCCACGCGAGCCGCCTCACCGGCCTCCCCGTCGAGGCGGTCACCGATGACGGAGCCCCGACCGGTGCACGGACGACGGTGCTCTGGGAGCCGGGGTTCATCGAACCCCGGGAGGGCACGGACACAGCTCCGGTCCGGCGTGCCGCGTCAACGGAAGCGGCGTCGATCATGGCCCGGATCGTCGCCGAGGGGGCACGGACCCTGACCTTCGTCAGGTCCCGCCGGGGCGCGGAGGCGGTCGCGTTGCGTTGCGCCGACGAGTTGTCGGGGATGGGCCGTCGGGATCTGGCGGGGCGTGTCGCGGCGTACCGCGCCGGCTATCTCGCGGCGGACCGTCGGCGCCTGGAGAAACAGCTGGACGACGGAACCCTGGTGGGGGTCGCCGCGACGAACGCCCTGGAACTGGGGATTGACGTCGGGGGGCTCGATGCTGTGGTCGCCGCCGGTTTCCCCGGCACGGTGGCCTCCTTCTGGCAGCAGGCGGGACGGGCGGGCAGGCGGGGGCAGGGGTCCGTCGTGGTTCTCGTCGCCAGAGACGATCCCATGGACACCTACCTGGTGCACCACCCGGAGGTTCTCCTGGGGTCCCCCGTCGAACGTATCGTCTTCGATCCGACGAATCCGTACGTCCTGCGGGGGCACTTGTATTGTGCGGCGGTGGAATCTCCGCTCTCGGAGGACGATCTCACGATCTTCGGTCCGCCGACCGATGTCCGCGCCACGGTGGAGGAACTGACGGGCGGGGGGTTGCTGCGAAGACGACCCCGTGGGTGGTTCGCCGTGGACCGGGACATCGATGACCGTCCGGAGCTGCCGCGACCGCACACGGCCCACGGATCGGTGTCTCTCCGGGGTGGCACGGGCGGCGACATCACCATCGTGGATTCCGGGGACGGCAGACTGCTGGGCACGATCGACTCAGTGAGGGCGGTCTCCCAGGTCCATCCCGGCGCGGTGTACCTCCATCAGGGTGAGTCCTTCGTCATCGATGATCTGCTGCTGGACGACCACATCGCACTCACCCACGCGGAGATCCCCGATTACACGACCTTCGCCAGGAGCACGACGACCATCCGGATCGTCGAGGATCCGGGTGACGGGGAACTGTGGAACCCGTCCCCGGGACTGTGGGTCGCGAACGTGGGCGTCGAGGTCACCGAACAGGTCACCGGCTATGTCGTGCGTCTCGGCGACGGAACGGTGCTCGACCAGGTTCCGCTGGACTACCCTCCGCAACAGCTGCGGACGCGCGCTGTGGCGTACACGGTCGATCCGGCGGCACTGACCGCCATGGGACTGTCCGCCGCGGATCTCCCGGGCACACTGCACGCCGCCGAACACGCCGCCATCGGGATGCTCCCGTTGATCGCGACCTGTGACCGGTGGGACATCGGTGGCGTCTCCACCGCGCTGCACCCGGACACCGGGCTCCCGACGGTGTTCGTCTATGACGGGCATCCGGGTGGGGCCGGGTTCGCCGACTGCGGTTTCCTCCGTTTCCGGGACTGGATCACCGCCACGTTCGAGGCGGTCCGTGCCTGTTCCTGCGAGGACGGGTGCCCGTCCTGCGTGCAGTCCCCGAAGTGCGGGAACGGTAACTCACCACTGGACAAGCACGGTGCGCTCACGCTGCTCGGTGCGATGGTGACGATGCTCGCCGACGCCTGATCTCACAGGGGCCCGGCCCGTGACCGTGCCGTGGCGTCACGCACCCCGACACGCACGGTGACATCCGTACCCTCGATCAGACAGTCCAGGACGTCTCCCCCGGAGTTCCGCACCGCCGTCTTCTCCGCCGCGGAACAGGCGTCGTCCCCGAACCACAGTGCGGTCGCGGCGGCGACGGAGGCCAGGTCGGCGGCGACCTGTGCCCGGTGTCTGTCGAGTACGCCGGCGGTGATGTGGACCATGACGAGGGTGAGTGCCGTGAACGCCGCGATCACCGCGGCCGCGATGAGGGTCGTCGATCCGGTCTCTCCCCTGTCACCGTGTTCCACGGGGGTACTCCACCGGGTAGAAGGCACGGGCGGTGGCGGCTCCGAATGGCGCGGGAACCGTGACCGTGGCCGTCACCATTCCGGAGTTCTCCGTGATCGACACCTGTCGTCCGGGTCCGGGTTCGACGACCCGTCCGACGGCATGTCCCCGGGCGACCGCACCGGCGAGGTCGATGGCGGCGACATGGGCGGCGAGTGTGCCGACGCCTGCAGCGATGGCCGCGCACACCACGATCAGTGCGCTCATGGCGATGGCGGCTTCGACCGTCACCGATCCCCGGTCGTTCCCGACGGATGCCCGTGTCCCGGTTAGCGTCACGCCCCGGGCCCGCTGTTCAGCGCGTCGAGGATGATTCCACGGATCGCGTCGACGACATCTCCGCCGGTGATGACGGTGTACAGCACGGCGGCGAGGGCGGCTGCGGCGATACTTCCCATGGCGTATTCGATGGTGCTCATGCCGTCTTCATTGTTCAGGGATGCCGGGAGCATTCCGTCCAGCGGTGAGGTGGGGGTGTCGGTATCCGCCCGGGCGACCGGTGTCCGGGCGTGTGTGGTGTCGTTCATGCTTGTTCTCTCTTCCTGTGTTCTTCTGTGATGGGGTGTGGCGGGCTATCCGAGTAGTTGACCGCCGAGGCTGAGGATGATCGGTACGAGTCCGAGGAGGATGAACGCGGGCAGAAAACAGAGGGTCAGGGGTAGCGCGATGAGCACTCCGGCACGCTCCGCCGTTCCCGTCGCCCGGTCCGCGCTCTCCTCACGCAGTCTGTGTACGGCACGCTCGCAGCCTGCGACGATGGCGGCGCCGGAGTCTCCGGAGCGGAGCGCTGCACGGGCGAGATCGTCGAGCCCCCGGGTCTGTGCGAGTATCCGCCAGGCATCGGTGACCGGCGCCCCGACAGCGATCAGTGCGCCGGCTCTCCGCCAGCTCTCTGCGGTGGCGGGACATGCCGTGTCCGCCACCGCCCTGATGGCCGTCTCGACGGGGAGGCCTGCCGTGGTGCATGCCGCGAACAGTTCGATGTCCGCGGCGACCTCGAGTGGGGATGCCGGGGCCGGGCGATCTCGTGGTTGTTTCGGCGTGTGGCCGGTGTCGGTGTGGATCCGCCGGGCCGGGCCCGGGGCCGAACAGAGTAGGGCGGCGGCGAGTGGGATCAGGGTGGGTGGCGTGGCCCAGATGAGCGGATCGATCATGCCGTGTCTCCTGCCGCACGCAGGATGATGATGCGTGAGACGATGATTCCCACGCAGGTGAACAGCACTCCCCCGAGCAGCAGCACACCTCCGGTGCCACCTCCGGTGAGAAGTGGGAGGGGGTCAGCCCCGATGAGGGTGCCCATCATCATCCCGACGCCCGGGAGGAGGGTCAGGATGACGGCGCTCACCTGCGGCCCCTGGAGAGCGGCCCGGGTACGTTCCCTGTGCCGGATCCGGGCGTCGGTACGGCGTTGTGCCTGCTCGAGGAGCATCGCCAGGGGGAGGCCGTGTTGCTCGGACAGGTTCCACAGGCGCCCCGCCGCCGCGAGATCGGGCAGGTCACGGGCTTCGGCGAGGATCAGAGCCGCACCGGGTCCGTCGGTGGCGCGACGGGCGGCCGTCTGCAGTGTCTCAGTGATTCGGGCGGGAATTCCACCGTTCCCGGGCCGGTTGTCCAGAGCCGCCCGTACGGCGTCCGGCATGGTGGTCCCCGCCCGCAGGTCGGACACGATGCCGCCGAGAATCTCCGCTGTGGCATCGGCGGTACGGGCATTTCTGCGGTCCCGCCGGACGCTCCGACCCCACCAGACGCATGTTCCGGCCAGGGCCGTCACGGAGAGCACGACCGTCGGCGGGGTGACCAACGAGGCCGAGAGCACCGCAAGGAGTCCGACGAGCGGATACATCATGCGGTGGACGGGGCGGATGGGGCGTCCCGGCGCGCCGGAACTGATCCGCGCACCGGGCGCGGTCGGACCGAGCAGGCAGGCGACGGTGAACAGGAGAAGCGGGATCACGCCGACACCTCCGCCCGAAATCGCCTGAAGCCGTCCAGTTGTCCGCGTTCGGTGTCCCAGACCGGACGTACCGTCACGGGGTTCCCTCCGAGTACACCGATCTGTCGGACACGTCGCGCGCCACCCGGTGAACGGTGCACGGACACCACAACCCGGAAAGCTGCGGCGAGCTGGGGGTGCAGGGCTTCCGGGGGCAGGCCGCCGAGTGCACCGAGCGCCTCGAAACGGGCCGGGACCTCCGCCAGGCTGTTCGCGTGCACGGTACCCGCACCACCCTCATGTCCCGTGTTCAGTGCGGTCAGGAGATCGACGACCTCAGCACCACGGATCTCACCGACGACGATCCGGTCGGGCCGCATCCGGAGTGCCTGACGCAGCAACCCGGACATGGTGATCTCTCCGCTGCCCTCCGTGTTGGCCTGCCGCGCGACGAGGTTGACGACGTGCGGGTGGGACGGGTGGAGTTCAGCGGTGTCCTCGATGCACACGATTCGCTCACGGTGGGACACCTCGGCGAGAAGTGCGGACAGCAGTGTCGTTTTACCGGTACCGGTCCCACCGACGATGAGCAGGGATCGACGGGATCTGACGATGTCCCTGAGGAGATCGGCGATCATCGGCGGCATGGCGTTTCCGGCGGTGAGCGCATCGAGCCCCAGGTTCGCCTGCCGCAGCACCCTGAGACTGATGCAGGTGCCGTTCTCCGCGGGTGGCGACAGCAGTGCGTGTATCCGGACCGCGGTGCCGTCGGCGCGGCGCATCCGCCCGTCGACGAACGGGTGGGCGTCATCGAGCCGTCTGCCGCAGAGGGCCGCGAGCCTGGTGGCCAGCCTGCGGACCTCGGCATCGGAGGTGAACACGGTCTCCGCCCTGCACAAACCTTCCCCGGAGTCGAACCAGACGTCGTCCGGTCCGTTGACCACGACATCACTGACTCCTTCGACGGCGAGAAGCGGTTCGAGCGGACCGGCACCGGTGGAATCGTGGCGCAACTGCCGGAGCACCTCGAGAACCTCCACGTCACTGATCACCCCGGCCTCCTGCCTGATGATCTGTGCGGTGTCCGACTGCCGTACGCCACCGGCCGTGCTCTCAGGTTCCTCCGCCAGTCGACGCCGGACCCGCTCGACGAGGGCGCTCCTCCCGGTCATGGGAGTTCCCTGATCTCCGCGGCGACCGCACGCGCGACGGTGCTGAGGACCCTGGGTGTTCTCGCCGGGAGACCGCGCAGTTCACATGACTTCGGCAACCCGGTGATCTGACCGAGTTCAGCGAGGCAATCCGTCGAGGTCAGCCGCTCCAGTTCTGCGGCATCTATTCCCGACCAGCCCCGGTGCCGGAGAACGGTGAGGCAGGGGGTCCGCCGCGTGGTGATATCCGCCGTGAGTGCCGCCGCTGCGGCGACCGCCCTGACCTCGGCGGGTACGACGAGCACCACGAGGTCGCAGAGCATGCCCGCCACCCGGGCCCCGATCTGACCGGAGGGAAGATCGACGACAGCTGTACCCGCACCCGCCCGGACACAGTCGAGCACAGCCGACAGACGCTCCGGTTCGAGAACGAAGGGGTCCGCGATCCGGCTCCGGGCCGTCGAGAGAACCGCGACCCCGTCAGGGGTGCCCGGGAGCGCCTTCCGGAGGTCGGCGAGTTCGATGCGTCCACGGTCGAAGGCGACCTCGGGCCATCTCGCTCCGGGGGTGTCCTCCAGACAGAGCAGCAGGTCCAGGCCACCGGACCTGTCCACCGCATCGATGAGAACCACGGTCCCGTCAGCCAGTTCCCGGGCCACGGCCGCAGCCAGTGTGCTGGCCCCGGAACCACCGACCGCACCGAGGACACCGACCACCCGACCACCGGATGCGGTCGCCCGTTCCCGCCCGAGGGCGGAGAGAAGTTCAGGTGCCTGTGCCGGGAGGAGGAACGCGGATTCGGCGTGACAGTGCATCGCCGCACGCCAATCGACCGGACCCGGATCAGGGGCGACGAGGTAGAGGTGCGGATGGCGCGCCATCTCGCGGAGGTGGACCGATCCCCCGGCATCGACGAGTACCGCGCTGGCACGCGCCACATATCTGGTGATCTCATCCGGATCGACCGTGTCGATCACCGTCCGTCCCGTGACCGTCGCGACGTGGATGGCCTCCGGATGGAGGACCGGGTCGGTGACGACGACGAGGACGGGGAGGGTGCTGTCGGCTGCGCTCATACGGGTGAGCCTGGCTCATCCGGCAGAGACCGGTCCCAGTGGGGATACGCCGGTTGTGGACAACTCTCCCGGAGGCCCGGGAATTCAACAACCCCGGACCATCGGCGCACCGTCTCCGGGGTGGTCCCGGCGTTCAGGTCCTTCCGCGACCGGGTGCGGACATGGGGACGGCCCGCGTATCGGGGGGGGGTGTTACGCGGGCCGTCGTAACCCGGTCTCGGGGGGTGTGACCGGGGCGGGCCGCACAGTATATCGGGGCCCAGCACTGGCAAGTATGTCACAGACATTCAGTGGGTTCAACAACGTCACGGGTACCGGCCGACAGAGTCGGGGAGACATGTAACCGCACCGGGACGTCGAGCGATAGGGAGATCGGAGAACGCGGGGTCCTACCGCGTAGGACCGGGCCGCGAAAGGAGAACCACATTCACCCCCTTAATTCACACCAGCCCCACCAGCCACTCTCCAACTGTGGTTTTTTACCGGAGAATGAAGCTAAACTGGTTCCCGTGCCCGAGCAGAGCCCGTCCCCGGAAGCCACCACGTCCCCCGTGGCGGCTTTCTTTGATCTGGACAAGACCGTCATCGCCACGTCCTCCGCCTACGCATACGGCCGGGAATTCATGAACAACGGGCTGATCACCCCGGCGGAGGCTCTCCGGATGACCCTCGCGCAGTCCACGTACATGGTCGCCGGACATTCCTCCGAGCAGATGGACTCCACCCGCGACCATCTCGCGGCGATGGTCGCGGGATGGGACGTCGAGCAGGTGCGCACCATCGTCGAAGACACCCTGCACTCGGTGGTCACCCCGGCGATCTACGCCGAGGCCAGGGAACTCATCGAGCACCACCGCGCCCTCGGGCACGACGTCATCATCATCTCGGCGTCAGCGGCGGAACTGGTCGAACCCATAGCCCGCGAACTCGGTGTCCGGAAGATCGTCACCACACGACTGGGAACGAGAGACGGCAAGTTCACCGGCGAGGTGCTGTTCTACTGCAAGGGAGCAGCGAAGCGCCGGGCCCTCAAGGACCTCGCCCGTGAGTACGCCTACGATCTGGACCGGAGTTTCGCGTACTCCGATTCCGCCACCGACATCCCCATGCTGGAGTCGGTGGGCAACGCGGTCGCCGTCAACCCTGACCGACCGTTGAAGAAGACGGCCCTGCAGCGTGGCTGGGAGATCCGCACCTTCAAGAATCCGGAGCCGCTGTTCCAGATGCCGAGCGGTCGCGACGTCGGCATCGGCACCGGTATCGCCGCCGGCATCGCCGCCGTCACCGTGGGGGGATTCTGGCTGGCCCGGCGCGCCCGCGCCTGATCCACCAGGTTCCCCTCCCGACCGGGCCCCGGGGTCACAGCAGTGCCGCTATGCCCTCGGCCTCCTCCGCTCCCGCGACATAGGAACGCATGTGCAGGACCAGGAACCGCGCCACCCCCTCCGGACCGGTGCGGAAGGCAGCTCCGGCGTCCCGGTATTCCGTCCGGTGCCGGTTGAGCCAGGGTTCGGGCACCGCCAGACCGCGTGGATCGAACCCTCCCGCGACCGCAGCCAACCGTGAGGCGGCTCTCGCCACGACTCCGGTGCGTTCACCGAACGGAGCGGTCGCGAGCAGTTGGCCGTGGACGACCCCCGGCAACAGGTCGGGGTCCGCCCCGGAGGTCACCGTCGAGGCCAGTACCGCCAGTTCACCGACGGCCCGCTCCGGGCGACCGGTCCCACCGGCGAGCACGTCCATCCGTGCGAGCACCTGGAGCGGGGCCCGGAGGAAGACACGGGCGGTGTCCTGGACCGTGTCCGGGGCGAGCAGACTGTAGACGTCGAGGTGTCGCCTCAGTACCCGTGACCCGGCCCCCGCGTCCCGGAGGGCGGGGTCGGCACCGTCCATCAGCGCCCCGGAGCGGGCTCCACGGAGCACCGACTCCGCTCCGGCGATCTCCGGTCGACGCAGGTTGACGGGTTTTCTGTGCACTGCGGCCAGTGCCTTCCCGGCGTGTGCCACGGACTCTGCGACACCGGGGAGTAGCCGGAGTGGTGCCAGGGGATCGGGTCTGTCGGTCACGGAACCAGGGTAACCCCGGCCCGTCTGCGCAGGCGCGGGAAGCGGGGATGTCACTCCCCGTCCGCGTCGCCCCGGGTACCCGCCACGGGTCCGTGGTTCGCACAAACTCCGTGTTCGTGGCACGATTGACAGTAATTGAACTGACGGTTCCGGTGACGCCCCACCACTCTTCGTGGCCGGTCGCGTCCGGTACCGTCACACAACCCATATTTCACCCACGTGGAGGACTACCTACCGTGAGCAACTCTGACGGCCTTTTCACAGACGGAAACGACTCATTCACCCCCAGGGTGAACAGCATCCCTCTGTCCGATGTCGACACCCGTGCAGCCGGCCAGGGTTCCATCGGCGACCTTGTCTCTGATGCCACCGCCCAGATGTCCACCCTGATCCGTGGTGAGATCGAACTCGCCAAGACCGAACTCGCCCAGGAGGCGAAGAAGGGCGCGATCGGCGGCGGCATGTTCGCGGTGGCCGGTGTCGTCGCGCTCTACAGTTCCTTCTTCTTTTTCTTCTTCCTCGCGGAGCTGCTCAACATCTGGTTGGATCGCTGGGCCGCCTACCTGATCGTGTTCCTGTTCATGCTCGTCATCGCCGCTGTGGTCGCGTTCATCGGGTACAGGAAGGTGAAGAAGATCGGTGCTCCGAAGCAGACGATTGACTCGGTGCAGAAACTCAAGACGCTCGTACCGGGCCAGGCGGAGAAGAAGCTCGAGGCGTCCTCACGCAAGGGCCTGCTCACCTAGGCGACAGTTCCGATCATGGTGGCCGCGGGTTTCCCACGGTCGTCACATTCCCGCCCCGCTGCACCGCGCCGGGGCGGGCTCGTTTTTCCACCCTCCCCTCACCCACCGCACGTCGACAACGGAAAGGACGTGAAACGCTTGCTCCGGAAGAAGGGAAAGCCGAATCCGCCGTCCGTTGTGGCTCTCGACGGGCCGTGGAGTCATGAGCGGGTCTATGCGCGTGGCATGCGGTTCCACGTCGCCACGACCGGTGACCCCACCGCCCCTCTGATCGTCCTGCTGCACGGGGCCTTCGGCGGCTGGTTCGACTGGCGGGAGGTGATGCGACCGCTCGCTGACGCCGGGTACCGGGTGGCGGCCGTCGACATGCGCGGTTACGGCATGTCCGACAAACCCCCCAGGGAGTACGAACTCCGTTACGCCGTGGGGGACATCTCGGATGTCATCGATTCACTCGGCGACTCCGGCGCGATCGTCATCGGTTCCGGCACCGGTGGGGCCGTCGCATGGACGCTGGCGGCGAACTACCCGCAGTGCGTCAATGCGCTCGTCTCCGTCTCCGCGTCACACCCGACCGAGATGAACCGGGTCATCGCCGCCCGGTTCTGGCAGCACACCGTCCCCCTGACGCGGGGGATCACGGTCCGTCTGCCGTCGAGACTCACCCCTGATCCCGTGGATTTCGCCCGGCTGGACCTGGCGGCGAACACCGCCACCCCCTTCCACCGGACGAGCCGTTTCTCCGAGTACCTGGAACTGCGGACCCAGGCCGCACGTATCGACAACACGGGGCCCGCGATGATGCGCAACGCCCGCCTGGAGATGGCTCAGCTCCCGCCGAAGTGGGTCTCCACCAGAGTCGGATCACCCGTCCTGTGGCTCAGCGAGGACAACGGAACGTGGCGGGCACTCGCCACCAGGAACTCCCGCCGTACGGACGGCCCCTGGGTGCGCGCCACGGTTCCCGGCACGAAGAACCTGCCGCACATCGAGGATCCGGGTGCGTTCACGCGTATCGTCACGGATTTCCTCCGCGACCTGACGTAGGGTGCCGTCGGGCACCGCACCCCGGTGGGCCCCCTCATCCGTCTCAGCGGACCACACACTCACGGGTGTCCACGGGCTCGGTGAGCCGGGTGATGTCGCCGATCCTGCCACGGACTTCCTCGGCGGTCAGGGCGTACCCGACATCGGTGGTCTCGGTGGCGGCACCGAACACGACGCCCAGGACCTCTCCGCGCTCGTTGACCATGGGGCCCCCGGAGTTGCCCTGTCTGATCGTGCCACGGACGGTGTACGCCTCACGTTCGACCCGGCCGGTCGCATAGATGTCGGGGCCGTTGATGGTGAGTCGTTCCCGGATCCGGGCGGGCGCGGCCTCGAAGGGACCTGATTCGGGGAATCCCATGACGATCGCCTCCTGCCCGCTGACCGCCGGTTCGGGGGCCCAGCCGAGTGCGGGAAGGTCGAGGTGTTCGGCACGGAGCACGGCGATGTCCTCGGCAGGGTCGTAGAACACGACGCGGGCCTCCTTCACACCGAGCGCCGTGTCGAGCAGCACGGCGTCGGTGCCCGCGACGACGTGTGCATTGGTGATGACGAGATCGGGTGCCGCGACGAACCCGGATCCCATGAGTCGACGGCGGCACTGGTGGGCGTCTCCGAGGACGTGGATGACGCTGGGTTGCAGTGCCTCGACGAGGGCGGGATCACCGACCTCCGGGGCCGGTGCGTCGACGTGTTTCACGCGCCCCTCGAACGGGGAGATCATCGGGGGCAGCCCGGTGTCGTTGAGCATCGCGGAGATTTTGTCCGGGAGGGTGTCGAGGGCTGCCGGGGTGGCGCTGTCCACGACACCGAGGACCTCGGAGTTGCGGATGCCCCGGCCGATCGGGCCGGTGATGCCTGTCGCCAGTGTGCTGGCGACGAGCCACATCACGATGAGCGTCGCGATGACCTGGAAGATCGCCCCGATGATCGAGTCGATGATGAGTGTGTGCCGGAAACGTGCTGATTCACGCAGCGCGGATCCGGTGACTCCGCCGACGAGGTTTCCGAGGGCGACGAGGGCGAGCACAGTGCCGAGGGCGTAGAGGTAACGCAGTGCCGTGGAATCGGTGTAACTCATCACGACGGGGGCGAGAGCCGCACCGCAGACGAGACCGGCGAGCACTCCGACGGTCGACAGGACCGACGCGAACGCACCTTGACGCCACCCTCCCCAGAGGGCGACGAGCACAGCGGTGACGAGCATTCCGTCAACGACAAGCTGAGGGGACTCTGTCACTTCGCGGACTCTTCCTTGATTGGTTTCCACTTGCATTCCACGGGTGGCCCGTGGGGTCCGGTCGATCGCCGGAACAGCGGGAGGCGACTACAGGAGCCTCTCATTATTGCGCGAGCGGGAGAGGGTGTCGTGGAGGTTGTGGACCGTGTCGCGGTCCCAGTCGCGTTCCCACCCGGCCTGGTGGAGCGCCGCGTTGAGCAGTCCGGCCGTGAATCCCCAGACCAGGTATCCGTCGACGGTGAAGGCGGGACCGCGCCAGTTCTTCCAGCCGACGGTGAGTCTGTTCTCCGGTTCGATGAGCTGCATGAGGGGTACGTCGAACACCTCGTCCGCCTCATCCGGACTGACGACCCCGACGGGGGTGCGGGTGTGCCAGTGGGCGACGATGGGGTGGACCGGGTATCCGGAGGCACGGATGTGGACGTCCTCGAGCTGGGCGAGCGGGGTGGTGCTCGTCCGGTCGAGCCCGGTTTCCTCCCAGGCTTCGCGGAGGGCGCAGTCGACGGCGTTGATGTCACCGGGGTCGACCCGGCCACCGGGGAAAGCGATCTGTCCGGAGTGGGAACGCATCGTCGGAGACCGGTGGGTCAGGAGTATCGCGGCGTCGTTGGGGAGTTCAGCCGAGGTCTCGGCACCGGAGAAGAGCATCAGGACCGCGGCACGACGATTGTGGTCCCCTCCGGAACGCGAGGATTCGGGAAGTCGGCGGTGCAGTTCTCCGGAGGTGACGCCGTCAACGAGCCGACGCATCCAGACGGGAGCGGCGTGCGGCATCAGTTCGATGTTCGTCCCGGGCCGGTCCGGCCCGCAGGGCGTCCGACGATGCGGGGTCCCCTCGTCCGGTCGTCCGGCGTCATCCCGTTCGTTCATGACAGTGCCCCTTCCACGGCCTCGTCGATTTCCTCGACACTGGTGAACGTCCGGGGGAATGTGCCACGCATCTCCCCCGCCGCGTCAGTGACGACGGTCACCGGTACGACACCGGGCAACCCGAGGGTGCCCGCGAAGGTTCCGTGGGGGTCGGTGTAGCTGGGTAGTTCGATCCCCCATTCCTCCAGTTTGTCGATGCCCGCCGCTTCGGCGGTGTCCGCGTGGACGGCGACGACGGTGTAGTCGGGGTGTTGTCCGGCGAAGGTCTCGAACAGCGGCATCTCCTCCCGGCAGGGTGCGCACCACCAGGCCCACACCACGGCGATCGTGGGACGATCCTCCGTCGGGGCGGGGGCGGTGTCACCGAGGCAGTCGAGTTCGACTCCTGCGACGGTGGGGCCGGGACAGGACGGTCGCCCGTCGAGCGCACCCGGATCGACGGGCCGTTGCGTCGGGGTTCCCCGCGCCCCCTGCGTCTCCGGGGCACGCGGGGTGTCTGTGGGGGTGGGGCCGTTGACGGTGCGGAGCATGGCCGGCACCGCGAGGATGACGAGGGCGGTGAGGACGATCGCGGCCACGATCCCCCATCCCGTACGGCGGCTCATACGTCGACCCCGGCGAGGTCCAGCAGATGCTCCCGGTCGTCGCTGGTGATCAGGCGGGCGGCGGATGCGGGTTCCGTCGGGCCGGCCGCACCGAAGGACGGGCAGTCCGCGGCGAGGAAGCACGCCCCGCAGGCGGGTTTCCGGGAGTGGCAGACACGACGGCCGTGCCAGATCATGCGGTGCGAGAACATCGTCCATTCGCGTCGTTCGATGAGTTCGGCGAGGTCGCGTTCCACCTTGACCGGGTCCTCGTTCGTCGTCATCCCCATTCTGCGGGCCAGACGACCGAGGTGGGTGTCGACGGTGATTCCGGGAACGTCGAAGGCGTCACCGAGCACCACGTTCGCGGTCTTCCGTCCCACCCCGGGGAGCTTCACGAGATCCTCGAGTGTGTCGGGGACGTCACCGTCGTACTCGTCGACCAGAGCCTGCCCCAGGCCGATGAGACTACGGGTCTTGGCGCGGAAGAACCCGGTGGGGCGGATGATCTCCTCGATCTTTTCCGGATCGGCGTGGGCGTAGTCCGCGGCCGTCGGGAAAGCGGCGAACAGATCCGGGGTGACCTGGTTGACGCGGACGTCGGTGGTCTGTGCACTGAGCACGGTGGCGACGAGGAGCTCAAGCGGGGACGAGAAGTCGAGGTCACAGCGGGCGTCAGGGTAGCCGACGGCGAGTGTGCGGTTGATTCTCCGGGCGCGCCGCTTCCGGGCGAGATCCGTCTCCCGTCCGGACGCGGCCGGATGCGCGCCGACCCTGGGACGGGCTCGACTGGTGAGGGTGACGGACGGTGCAGACATGGCCCCCACTCTAGTCGGCGCCGACGGGATGCCGGAACGCCCGTCACCGTCGGGTTTCCACCGGAGTCACGGATTGTGCGCCACGAAACACCGAAGGGGGCTAGACTTTAGAACCATGACCGTCGTTGCCGCCCTCTTCGTACCGGTGATTCTCGCAGTGTTCGCCATGCAGATGGAGAGATTCGAGACATACTGCACCCGATGCACCACTCACGCCCCTGCCGCAGACCCCGCGGCGTAGTTCCGGTGCCGTGCCGGAAATGGTGTCGTACACCACCGTCGACACCCGCTTGACGGTAAGTGACACCGCTTTTCCGCATCTCCGCTGCACAGTGACATGAATGTCATCAACACATGAACACACATAAATCACCCCCGAAGAGACCCCGCAAAACCCAGAACGGTCACAATGAGAGTGCGTTCGTGACGCATAACATAGTAGAATGTTGGGGAACAACGTTATTTCTTGACCGCACAAGTTTTTCCGTCACAAGATGCCCCACCGGGGCGGAGTAAGTGAGCTGGAGAATCTGCGGACCAGCCTGTCCCCCACATGCGGACCTGCTTCATCTGATTAGGAGAAACGAGTGGAAGCCGTACAGGAGATTCTGTCCCGCGCAGGTATCTTTCAGGGCGTCGATCCCGTCGCCGTCAACAACCTCATCCAGGAGCTCGAGACCGTGCGCTACCCGCGCGGCACCACGATCTTCGACGAGGGCGAGCCCGGTGACCGGCTCTACATCATCACCGCCGGCAAGGTGAAACTCGCCCGGCACGCCGCGGACGGACGCGAGAACCTCCTCACCGTCATGGGACCATCGGACATGTTCGGTGAACTCTCCATCTTCGACCCCGGCCCCCGCACGTCATCGGCGGTGTGCGTCACCGAGGTCCAGGCGGCGACGATGAACTCCGACATGCTCCACAAGTGGATCAGCAACCACCCCGAGATCTCCGAACAGCTGCTCCGCGTCCTCGCCCGCCGCCTGCGCCGCACCAACGCCTCCCTGGCCGACCTCATCTTCACCGACGTCCCCGGCCGTGTCGCCAAGACTCTGCTGCAGCTCGCCAACCGGTTCGGCACCCAGGAGGGCGGCGCACTGCGCGTCAACCACGACCTCACCCAGGAGGAGATCGCCCAACTCGTCGGCGCCTCCCGCGAAACCGTGAACAAAGCCCTGGCGACGTTCGCCCACCGTGGCTGGATCCGCCTCGAAGGCAAGAGCGTCCTGATCTGCGACACCGAACACCTCGCCAAGCGCGCACGCTGACGCCCCCCACCCCAAAAAAACCCGCCCCGCACCAGCCGTGGGCGGTTTTTTTCATGTCCTCGACCGTGCGGGAAAACCACACACCAGCGCCCGGACACCCCGCTCAGAATGGAGGGCCCGGAACCGGTCGAACAGTCCCGGAGCCACCCCCGAACACCCCGCACTTTGGTGCTATTTTCCTTTATTTTTATGCAAAACTCGGGCCATATCGTGGTCTTTTACTGGGACCATAGTAATTGATGGGTAATTTTCTTTCCTGAATTATTAGGTTAGCTGTTTTACTTCCCGTGAAAGGCGGTGTCGCCCGTTCTCCGCACCTCTGTACCGCTTCCGGTGGTCCGGTAACAGGCTGCATCCATCATTTTCCAGGAAGAGGACAATTGACGTGTTCCAGAACAGACCAGGGAGAACGCTGCTAGCCGCCATTGTCTCGGCCAGCCTTCTCGTGACCTTCGCGCAACCTGCGGGCGCCATCCCCACCGTCGATGACCCCACACCGCACATCTCCGTCACGCAGAACATCGAGACGGTCCGGGGCGAGGGACCCGCCCCGGAGATGAAGGCGGTCCCGGTGGCCGATGTCCCACTGCCCCCGGCACTCGCCGGTCTACCGCTCCCTCCGGGGTTCTCACCCCAGCAGTTCGCCATCCTGGGTGGGGCACTCGCCATACTCGCAGCTCTCGGCACCGTACTCTTCGGGCTGTTCTCCGGCGGAGGCTCCTCCGGAAAGACGAAGAACGACCCGACGGAGACAAGCTCTCCCCCGGAGACCTCGACGACGCCGACGACGACAACGACCGAGCCGACCAGCACCACGTCCCCGGATGAGACGGAGACGAGTACCAGCGAAACCTCCACCACCACGGAGCCCACGTCGGATCCCTCCCCGGAACCCACGACCCCGGCACCGGAGCCCGGGAACCTCCCGACACAGACCGAGGAGGTTCAACCCAGTCCGGACGAGGCGATCGAACAGGTCGAGGTCAACCCGATGGCCCGCGGCGCCGATGAAGCCGAGGCCATGGCGATCCTCGCCACCGACGACGGTGAGGTCACCGTCGAGGGAACCCATGTCATCCCGGACAGCGTCGTCGCCGAATCAGAACTCGTCCCCGGTACGGTCCTCTCCATCCCTCCGTCACCGGGCGCACCGACCGGTGCCATCGTGAAGATCGAGTCAGTCACCGATGATCCCTCGAACCCGGATGCTGAGATCGTCGTCACGAGCGAGGGAACGTTGAGCGACATCGTCAAGGAGACCCCGGGATCCGTCACCATCGAAGGCACCTTCGCCGAGGCCGCCCTCATCCCCGCGGAAGGCGTCACCCCACTGCCCGTGGAGGAACGGGCCTTCAACAAGACCTTCGACGGCCCGTCCCTGCCGTTCACAGCGGACCTCAAGCCCTACGCCCCCGGAATGGACAAAGCGAAACTGTCCGGAAACCTGAAGTCACGTGCCTTCCTCACCCTGGACGCCGGGGCGTTCAAGGGTGTCCGGGAGTTCTCCATGACCGCCGAGGTGTCCATGGACGCACGGCTCGACCTGGAGAAGCACGTCGCCTACGACAAGGACTTCGACTTCCCCCTCATCGTTCCCCGCGCCTACCCCGTCACCTTCACGGTGGGGGCCATCCCGATCCACGGAACCGTGACCCCGAAGGCGAACTTCCAGGCCTCCATCCATGCGACGGGTGACTTCAACTACCACCCGAGCTTCACCACCGGCATGCAGACCGGCGTCCGCTACCAGAACAACAACTTCGGCCCCGTGGATCACCGGTGGTTCACCCCGTCCGGTGTCGACGACATCTCCATCAGGGGCAAGGCGACCATCACCGCCGGCATCATCGCGGGCGTGGACATTTCCCTGTACCAGACGGTCTCCACCAGCGGCGACGCCACCATCGAGGCCATTCTCACCGTCACCCTGAACAACACCGACCTGCGGTGTGACCTGGTGGCCAACTTCCGCCCGAGTCTCTCCCTGCACGCCCAGGTCCCGTTGACGAACCTGAAGTGGGAGCGGCGGATCGCCGGTTTCAGCGCGGTGCTCTGGGCCAATGACCGCAATCTGTGCAGCTTCTCCACCGACCCGGGCGACGGTTCCGGTGACGGCACCGGAGACGGACCGGGAGACGGTTCAGATCCGGGATCCGATCCAGGCGACGGCACCGGGGACACCCCCGGCTACGACAGGAACAACGTCATCCCCGATGAAGCGCTGCGCGTGTTCATCAACAGAGAACTGGGCAAAGAGGACCTGACCTCTCCGGTGACCCAGGACGAGCTGGACGGGGCACTGATCCGGTCACTGCACATTACCAACGAGATACATATGCCTGACGGGAGCTACAGATACTACGAGACACTCGAGGGGATCCAGTACATCAGGAGTCTCGAGGAACTCGAGATTGGCTATTATGGTTTCGACTTCAACGCGCATATTCCCGATCTGTCTGTCCTCCCGCACCTCTCCAAACTCGTGATCTACGGTGCGTCCCAGCACGATTTCGACGAGGCTGCTGGAACCTTCCCGGCACTCGCATCCGTGGAACTGTGGAGCGGTAACTGGAGGACTCTCCCCTCGGCGATGTTCGAGCACCCGGCAGAGGCCACCTACACCCCATCGCTGCGCAGCATCAAGATCTACAATCTGCCCTACCTCGCAGCCCTTCCGGAGAGCCTGGGGCAGCAGACCACGATGAACAGCATCACCATATCCGAGACCGCGATCTCCACCCTCCCGGACAGTATCGGGAACATCACATCACTCCAGAACCTGAGTCTCTCCGAAAACCCAAATCTCCGCTCTCTCCCGGACGATATCGGCAACTCACCCTCACTCAACAGTCTGAGAGTCACCCAGTCCCCGGCGCTCACCTCACTCCCGGAGAGCCTGTTTGACGTGGTACCCCTCCGCTCGGTTGAAATCAGGAATACAGGCCTGTCGACGCTCCCCGACAACCTGGGAAATGCGGAGTTCCTCAACTCACTCAATGTGTCAGACAACCGCCTGAAAACCCTCCCCGATTCCATCGGAAACCTGCACACCTTGAGTACCCTGGACGTTTCCGGGAATACGCTCAGCGCACTACCCGAATCGGTGACCACACTGTATTCCCTCTCGACGCTGTACGCGGGCGGGAACCGCCTCGAGTCCCTTCCCGACAACTGGGAGAACATGGGGACCCTGTCCAGTCTCAGTCTCTCCGACAATCTCCTGCGGGACAACATCCCGGAATCCTTCGGCGAGATGCCCAGTCTCGAATATCTGTATCTGTCCGGCAACGGCATCACTCAGATGCCGGAGTTCCTGAAACACAGACTCCACCCGACCGGGTACCGGGCCAACGTCCACCTGGAACGAAACCCGATCACGACGGTCCCGGAATTCGTTCTCACCTCCCATGCCGACATCTATCTCTACGGGACGGGAATCCGCCCGGATGACCCGGTTGTCCTGAAGGCAGGTGAAGACGGCAACGACGTGGGATTCAGCTTCTCCCGCTAGTAGGAGTCCAGTTCGCTCCATCCCCGCCGACACGACCGAAAGCCCCGCCCCCATTCCGCATCGCGCGGGAAGGGGGCGGGGCTTTTCACTGCCACCAGGGTTTACCCTGACGGTGTACCGGCGGGAACGACCCGGAGACGCTCCTACTCGCCGTTGTTCTCCAGGTAGCGGAGGGTGACGCGGGTAGACTGCTCGGCCGCGCCGCGGAGCACGGGGTCGACGTCGGTGTAGATCTCGTCGACCAGGGTCTTCAGGGGGATGTCCTTGCCGAGGCGGGCGCGGACCTCGCGGACCTGCGCGAGGCGCTGCTCACGGCGGTCGATGTACTTGCGGGCCATCTGCGCGGTGTCGGGAAGGTCGGGGCCGTGGGCGGGCAGCAGGTGGATGCCGTCGCCCTCCTTCTCCAGCATGTGGAGGGTGTCCAGGTAGAGCCCCAGGTCACCGTCGGTCTCGGAGATCATGGTGGTGTGCCGACCGGCGATCGTGTCACCGGTGAAGATGCCCTCCAGTGTCGATTCATGGGGCACGCCGCTCCAGATGAAGAAGCAGGCGGAATCCGAGGTGTGCCCCGGGGTGTGTCGGACCTCGATCTGCGGGGTCACCCCCTCGAGGGAGATGACCTCCCGGTCCTCCAGCGGTTCCCCCTCGCGGCAGTAGGTTTTGTCGAAGGCTCGGACGGGTGCGCCGGTGAGCTGGCGGAACCGGCCGGTGGAGTCGGCGTGGTCGTGGTGCCGGTGGGTGATCAGGATCAGTGCGACCTCACTGGCCTTGCTGTTGAGGACGTTGAGATGGCCCTCATCCTCCGGCCCCGGGTCGATGACGATGCTCCGTGGATCGCCCTCCGCACGGATGACCCAGGAGTTTGTTCCCTCCAGTGAGGCGTAGGACGGGTTCGGACTGAGGACAACTGCAGCTGACGGCGTTACCGGACGCAGCTGGCTGTAGGCGGGGTGCTCCATGCCCACCAGCTTAACCGCCAACGGCGTCCGTGCACGGTGTTACTCCTTGATTTCCACCACAATCTCCACCTCGACGGGCGAGCCGAGGGGCAGTTCATAGACGCCGACGGCGGAGCGGGCGTGTCGTCCGGCGTCCCCGAAGATCTCGGCGAGGGTGTCGGAGGCGCCGTTGAGGACGGCGGCCTGGGCGTTGAATCCCTCCGCCGAGGCGACGAATCCGGTCACCTTGAGGACACGGGAGACGTTGTCGATGCCGACGAGGGAGTCGACGGCGGCGAGTGCGTTGAGGGCGCAGGTGCGCGCCAGGTGGGCCGCGTCGTCGACGGTGACGTCCGCACCGACCTTGCCGGTCGCGGCGAGGGCACCATCGACGATCGGGAGCTGACCGGAGGTCCACACCTGATCACCGACCCGGATGGCCGGTTGGTAGGAGCCTGCGGGCGCGGCGACGGTCGGCAGGGTGATCCCGAGTTCGTTGAGACGTTGCGTGATTCCCATGTCAGGCCTTCGGGCGCTTCATGTAGGCGACGACGTTCTCGGGGTTCGGGCCCGGCACGACGGTGACGAGCTCCCAGCCGTCCTCGCCCCAGGTGTCGAGGATCTGCTTGGTGGCGTGTGTGAGCAGTGGAACGGTTGCGTATTCCCAGGCGGTGTTAGTCATGCCTGACACCTTATGCGAGTCTCGGCGGGCCGGCAGCCGTGAGCGCCGTGGACGGTCCTGTTCCCGACAGGCTCCGGGGGCGGCGCCAGCTAGATGCCGACCAGTTCACCGCCTGCGGCGAGATACTCCGCCCAGTTTCTGATGTGCGGGTTCTTGCGGAGCAGTGCCCTGCGCTGCCGCTCGGTCAGTCCTCCCCAGACACCGAACTCGACACGGTTGTCGAGGGCGTCGGCGCGACATTCCGTGAGTACGGGGCAGCGGCGGCAGATCGCGGCGGCCTTGCGCTGTGCGGCGCCTCGGACGAACAGGGCGTCGGGGTCACCTTCCCGGCACTTCGCCCGGGTGACCCATTCACCGCGCCCCGGGGGCGTGGCGGTGGCGGAGGAGGCGCGTGAACTGCGGGCGAAGTAGGGGTTCGTGCGTGGGTCCTGGATGAGTGATGTGGTCATCGCTGATCTCTCCTACTGCATGCCTTCATTGACGCATGTAAGTGTATTCACACCGGACATCACATGTCGAATGCGTCACACCGGTGGGTGGGGTGAGCGTTTCCGGGGTACGGGATTGTTACGTAGGGTAAAGGGGTGTCTCTCGTGAAATCCCTGTCCAAGACCGCAGGCGCCGTCGTCGCCGTCGGAGTTCTCGGTGCGGCTGTCGTCGCACCGGTGGCCGGAATATCCGGGATGGCCGTCGCCCGGACGCAGGAGGCGATGTCCTCGAACCTCGCCGACCTCACCAATGGTGAGGCGCCCGGGGTGACAACGATCCTGGATTCCCACGGCACTCCGATGGCCTGGCTGTACAGGCAGCGCAGATTCGAGGTCGGCGGGGATCAGATCTCCCCGGCGATGAAGCAGGCGATCGTCAGTGTCGAGGACCGCCGTTTCTACGAGCATGACGGCGTGGACTGGCAGGGAACCATCCGGGCGATGGCGACCAACATCTTCTCGGGGTCCGTTCAACAGGGTGCGTCCACGCTCGACCAGCAGTACGTGAAGAACTACCTCCTGCTCGTCGACGCCGAGGATGAGGCGGAACAGGCCGCGGCCACCGAGACCAGTTACGCCCGTAAACTCCGCGAGATGAGGATGGCCTCCGATCTGGAGCAGCTGCTGACCAAGGACGAGATCCTCACCAGGTACCTCAACATCGTCCCCTTCGGTAACGGGGCCTACGGTGTCGAGGCTGCGGCGCAGACCTATTTCGGTGTCCCCGCCGTCGAACTGGATGTGGCGCAGTCGGCGATGCTCGCCGGTATCGTCCAGTCGTCGTCGGTGCTCAATCCGTACACCAACGAGGCGGGTGTCACCCAACGCAGGAACACGGTGATCGACACCATGGTCGCCACGGGATCGATCACGCCCGAGGAGGGGGCGGCGATCAAGCAGCAGCCCCTCGGGGTGCTGCCCGCCCCCAATGAACTGCCCCGGGGCTGCATCGCCGCCGGCAACCGTGGTTTCTTCTGTGACCATGTCCTGCGCTACCTGGAGGACAAGGGCATCGGCCTGGACGAGCTGGAGACCGGCGCCTACACGGTCGAGACGACCCTGGATCCCGTCATCCAGGATGTCACACACGATGCGGTGACCAGCCAGGTTGACCCCATGGCGCCGGGAGTCGCCGAGGTCATGGACGTCGTCGAACCCGGTGAGGACGATCACCCCATCCGTGCCATGGTCTCCTCCCGCAACTACGGACTCAACCTCGAGGCCGGCGAGACCGTGCTCCCGCAGACCTCGACGAGGGTCGGCAACGGCGCCGGATCCGTCTTCAAGATCTTCACTGCCGCGGCAGCCCTCGAGAAGGGCATGGGCGTGGACACGATGCTCGACGTCCCCACCCGCTACGAGGCACGGAACCTCGGCACCGGCGGCGCGGAGAACTGCCCGCCCGACACCTACTGTGTCGAGAATGCCGGTGTCTTCAAACCGAAGATGACGCTCAAGGATGCTCTCGCGCACTCCCCCAACACGACGTTCGTCAAACTCATCGAGACGGTCGGTGTCAGCCCGACCGTGGACATGGCCGTGAAACTGGGGCTGCGGGGCTACGCGGAACCGGGCAGCTTCGACGGTGAGTCCTCCATCGCGGACTACATGAAGGACAACAATCTCGGATCCTTCACACTCGGACCGACGGCGGTCAACCCGCTGGAACTCGCGAATGTCGCCGCCACGGTCGCCTCCGGTGGTGTCTGGTGCGAACCGAACCCGATCGTGCGGGTCACGGACCGCCACGGCCGGGACGTCACCCCGGATCGCCCCGACTGCGAACGGGTCCTCGATGCGGGGGTCGCGCACGCCCTCGAGGACGGCCTGTCACAGGACGTGGTGTCCGGTACCGCCGCCGATGCGGCACGCGCCGCAGGCTGGTCCGCGCCGACCGCCGCCAAGACGGGAACGACGGAATCCCACCAGTCAGCGGCGTTCATGGGATTCAACAGTGGCTTCGCCGCCGCCCCGTACATCTACAATGACGGCACCACGGTGTCCCCGCTGTGCACGGGGCCACTTCGCCAGTGCCCCGCAGGCAACCTCTACGGCGGTATGGAGGCCGCCCGTACCTGGTTCAACGCCGCGAACCGGATTCCCGCCGCCACCGGTGGCCGACTCGGCCCCGTCGACGCCCGCTTCAGGCAGGGAACGGCCGTCGCGGACCTGCCGAAGGTGTCCGGGATGAGCGAGGACGACGCACGGAGGAAGATCACCGCCGAGGGTTACACCGTGCGCACCCAGTACGTTCCGGGAAACGGGATGCCGCTCGGCCGGGCCGTCAATGTGGTTCCGGTGCAGGAGCCGCTCCTGGAGGGCGGCGAGGTCATCCTGCAGCTGTCCGACGGCTCCCGTCCCGTCCAGGTCCCGCCGGTCCCCGCACAACCCCCGGCCGGGGAACAGCACACCCGGAGGGACGCGCCCGATCCGGGGGAGACCCTGGAGAACCTGCAGAACACCCTCAACGGCATTCTGCGGGAGAACGGGTTCTGATCCGACCTGCCGTCAGGGACGCTGGAGGCGCTCCCTGACGGCGGTGGAGATCCGTTTCCCGTCGGCACGCCCCGCCACCGCAGCCTGGGCGGCCTTCATGACCTGCCCCATCTGCTTCATCGTCACGGCTCCGCCGGTCTCCTCCGCGACCTCCGCGACCGCTGAATCGACGACCGCGGCGAGATCCGCGTCATCGAGCTGCGCCGGCTGGTAGCGGGCCAGGATGTCCGCCTCGGTGTCCTCGGCGTCGGCGAGTTCCGTGCGACCCGCGTCCCGGTAGATACCGGCGGACTCCCGGCGTTTCTTGATCTCCCGCGCGATCAACCGGAGAACGTCATCGTCCCCGACCTCGTGTTTGGCGCCGGAGACCGCCTCGGTCTGGATCGCGGCGAGAAGACTGCGCAGTGTGCGCTTGGTGTCTTCGTCACGGGCCTTCATGGCTGCGGTGAGATCCGCACGGACAGCGTCAGTCAACGTACTCATACGGTCCACGATACGCTGGACAGGTGCAACCGAACACGAACCGCATCCTCCGATCCACCCTCTCCGCAACCGGTGCCGCCGCACTGGGCGGGGCCGCCCTCGCGGCATGGGGAAACCGTGAGCTGGAGAACTTCCGGCTCCACGAGGTCACCGTCCCGCTGCTGCCCCCCGGGACACTCCGCGGCGACAGCACCGATTTCCGGATCCTGCACATCAGCGATCTGCACATGCTGCCGGGGCAGGACACGAAGCGTGAGTGGGTCAGCTCCCTCATCGACACGGACCCCGATCTCGTCGTCAACACCGGGGACAATCTCGGGGACGCGAAGACGGTCCCCGATGTTCTCCGTGCCCTCGGCCCCCTGCTGAGCCGCCCGGGCCTGTTCGTCTTCGGCAGCAACGACTACTGGGCTCCCCGTCCGGTGAACCCCCTCGGCTATCTGGCACGACGGAAACGGCCGGTCAGCGATGTGGAGTTGCCGTGGCGGGACATGCGGGCCGCTTTCGTCGAACACGGCTGGCGGGACGCCACCCACGCCCGGTGCGAGTTCAAGGCCGGGCATGTCCGTATCGCCGCGGCCGGGGTCGATGACCCGCACCACGATCTCGACGACTACGACACCATCGCAGGCCCGCCGCACCGGGACTGTGATCTCGCGCTGGCGCTCTCACACGCACCGGAGCCGGCCGTCCTGCGCCGATTCGCCGATGACGGTTATCAGCTGGCCCTGTGCGGACACACGCACGGAGGTCAGATCTGCCTTCCCGGCGGGCGCGCGATCGTGACGAACTGCGGCATCAACGCGCGGAGGGCGAAGGGCCTCAGTCACCTCGGCCCGATGCACCTCCACGTCTCCGAGGGACTGGGCACGTCACGCTACGCTCCAGTACGCCTGTTCTGCCCCCCGGCCGCAACACTCCTGCGGATCACCGAACACGCCTGATTTCGCCACCGGTACAGGGGCCACCAGCTGGGGTTTTGCCCGGTACGATCCCGTAGGCTAAAGTATTCCGGGTAGCGGACAGAGTCCGCACACCGGGATATGGCGCAGCTTGGTAGCGTGCCTCGTTCGGGACGAGGAGGTCGCAGGTTCAAATCCTGTTATCCCGACCACCACGTGAGGGCGGCGAACTTTTCATCAGTTCGCCGCCCTCAGGTTTTTCTTTGTTACGGAGCCTCCGGAGAGCGTGACGGAAGGTCGTGGGCGGAGGTCTGACCGGGGTCCGGCCCCACGGTCACCGTATCCCCGGGACCACCCGCGACCGTACCGGACGACCGTTCCACCGCCGGGGCGAAACGGCCCGTGACCGCCCCCAGGAGAACCAACGCCCCGAGAACGGCGACCGCGACCCACAGGACGGGGCCGCTCCCACCGGAGTCGAGTTCGGTCAGTGCGGCGACCGGGTAACCCACGGGGGTCAGTGCGGTGGCGAGCCGCCAGGATGCGGTCACCGTTTCCCCGGATGCGATGGCGGAGAAGACGTGGCCGACTATCCCCACCTGGGCGATCAGGCCCAGCACCAGTGCGATACGCCCGACGGTCCCGCCGAGCAGACCGATCACCGCGCGACCCGACACCGCGGCGGCGACAGCGGCCAACGTGACCACGAGGATGGACCCGGTGAGCGCGACGGCCCCCGTCGGCCGGGCGACGGTGGCGACGAAAACCGCACCGACGGCCGCGATCCCGATGACCGGGAGAATCTGGGCAGGCCCGGGACGGCGGCCCCCACCGTCGGACCGTGCCGGGGAAGCAACCACGATCAACCACAGGGATGTGGCCGCCAACCAGACGAGGAGTGCCGCGAAGAAGGCGTTCATCCCGCCGCTACCGGGAACCACGTTCGTCTCCGGCGTCGAACGTGATTCCTCCGCCCCGGCGGCCCCGGGGGTTTCCCTGGCGGGCAGACCGGACCGGAACGCATCGACCTTGTTCTCGTTGGCTTCCGCCATGGCGTGGATGCGTGCGGCACCGTCGCGCAGTTCACCGACCCCCTCCCGGAGGGTCCTGGTCCCCTCATCCAGTTCACGGAGTCCCCCGGTCAGCGACCGGGATCCCGTGACGGCACTGTAGACACCGTCATGGAACGGCTGTCCGGGTTTGCTCAGCTGGTCGGCGACCTGACGGGAACCGTCGCGGAGTTCATTGAGCTGGCCGAGCATCCCGGGGTCGAGGCGGAAGTTGACCACCTCGACCCGCAGTTTGACCAGTTCCATGCGTAGTTGCGCCGCGTCCGGATGATCTGACGTCGCGAGGGTGGCGTCCACCTCATCGAGGACACCGAGAAGATCATCACGGGCACCGGGCATGGCCTCGATCTGCTCCACCGCACGGGCCACACCATCGGCGACCTGCGTAGCCCCATCACCGAGCTGCCCGGTCCCCGCCTGGAGACGGATCAGTCCGTCGGTGAGCCGCTGCGAGCCATCGGCCGCTTCCGTGACCCCCTCGGAGAGTCTCCGACTCCCGTCGTCGAGTTTCTCGACGCCGTCGTTCAGCTCACCGGTGCCCGCGACGAGGAAACCCGCCTGCGTGTCAGCCTCCCCTGCGGCACGCCGTGCCGCGACAAGGTTGTTTCCGTTCGGTACGGTCTGCGCGACGTCCGTTCCGGTCGCGGGTTCCCCGGCGCTCCGCGCGGTGAACGTGACCGTGAGATCGGTGTCCGTGACGACCGTGTAGACCGCGCCCGCGACCACGGGCAGGAACAGCAGCAGGGCCAGCAGGACACGGGTGACGGTTGCTCCGGTTCGGCTCATACCGTGAAATCTAGCGGTAATACCGGGAAAGGTGATGAGCCACACCGAACACGTTCCGTGGGAGAGGTGAACGGATCAGGCCGTGTGCGCGGCCGGAACGGAAGGCTCACATCATTCACCCGGGCGCACCATCCGACGCTGTACACAATGGCTGACTGGTATCGTCTACAAGGGTATGTCTGACTCCAGCTCGACTCGAATCTACCCACGGTACCCCTCAGAAAACTCAAGGAACGCAGGTGTGATGCCCAAGTGACGCTGTTCATCGTCCTCGCGTTGGCGGCGCTCGCCCTCGGGCTCGCCCCCTTCGCGGTCCGCATGTTCGACCGCCGCGCCGGCTGGCCGCTGGCCGCGATCTTCCTCATCGCCGCCGGGCTCCTGGCGCGCCACATCCCCCGACTGGTGGACGGGGAGGTGATCACGTACCGGCACGTCTGGGCCCGGGATTTCCTGGCCCCGGGACATGACGCGGACTTCGCGCTACGGGGTGACCCGTTGAGCGTCTTCTTCGCGCTCCTCGCCCTCGTCATCGGCGCCATCGTCTTCATCTATTCAGCGTCCTACCTGCACGACAAACAGTCCAACGGCAGTTTCTACGTCATCATGTCGGCGTTCATGCTCGCGGTCCTGCTGCTGGTTCTCTCCGATGACGTCGTCCTGATGTTCATCGCGTGGGAGCTGGTCTCCATCGGATCCTTCCTGCTCATCGCACGCGCGGGATCAGCGGGTGAGGCGGGTTCCGTCCGTACCCTGATCCTCACCTTCACCGGCGGCCTGACGCTGCTCGCCGCACTGACGATCGCCGCGACACAGGCCGGGACGACGGATCTGTCGGCGATCCTGGCGTCCGGTTTCTGGACCGAGAACCCACGCCTCGGCACTGCGGTGGGTGTGCTGATCGCCGTCTCGGCGTTCACGAAGTCCGCGCAGTTCCCCTTCCACTTCTGGCTTCCCGAGGCGATGGCCGCCGCGACGCCGGTGTCCGCGTTCCTGCACGCCGCGGCGGTGGTCAAGGCCGGTATCTACCTGCTGCTGCGCTTCTCCACAGTGATGCACGACAACCACGTGTGGAACCTCCTGCTCATCACCGTCGGCATGTTCACCGCCGTGATGGCCTCCCTGTTCGCGATCCAGAAGACCGATCTGAAGCGCCTCACGGCGTACTCGACGGTGTCCCACCTGGGCTGGATCGTGGCCACCATCGGCATCGGCACGCCCTTCGCACTCGCAGCCGCGGTGCTGCACACCCTGACACACGCCCTGTTCAAGTCCTCTCTGTTCATGCTCATCGGGGTGGTGGACCACGAGGCTGGTTCCCGTGACGTGCGACGTCTCGGCCCGCTCTGGAACCGGATGCCGTTCACCTTCACCGGTGTCCTCGTCGGTTCCCTGTCCATGGCGGCCGTTCCACCGCTGATGGGCTTCATCTCCAAGGAGAGCATGCTGGAGGCCTTCACCGAGGCACCCCTGGACACCGCCGGTGTGTGGCTGCTGCTCGGTGCCGCAGGCGTGGGCGCCGTGTTCACGTTCACCTACTCGGCCCGACTGGTGCTCGGCGCTTTCGTCGACGGTCCACGCGACATGTCCGATGTCCACGAGGCCCCGGTCCAGCTGTGGCTGCCCGCCGCGCTGCCGGGACTGGTGTCACTGCCCCTGGCGTTCGTCGCGGCCTCCCTCGATGAACCGCTCGACGCGGTCGTCGGTTCGGTGACCACCACTCCGCACGTCCACCTGGGACTCTGGCACGGTGTGACCGTTCCGCTGGGCATCTCGGTTGCGGTGCTGATCGTCGGTGTCCTCGGTGTCCTCGCCCGGAAACGGCTTCTGCCCGCTTTCGACGGTCGCTCCCTGCTTCCGTTCACCGGCAACATCGTGCTTCGCCGTTTCGTGGAGCTGTGCGGTCGTTGGGGACGGACGGCCGGCCGGATGGCGGACTCCTACTCCCCCGCACGCCACCTGCTGTACCCGCTGCTGGTGCTTCTCGCCTTCGCCGCTGCGGTGCTGATCATGCCGGGTGTGGACGGGGTCACCCCGGCTCCCCGCGTCGAGGGCATCGACAATCCGATCGACCTGGTCCCGCTGCTCATCATCGTCGTGTCCGTCCTCGGCCTCGCACGGGCGCGCACGCGACTCTCGGGCGCGATCCTGCTCGGCACCACCGGTGTGGGTGTCACCCTGCAGATTCTCGCGCTCGGGGCACCGGATGTCGCGCTGACCCAGTTCCTCGTCGAGACACTCGTCGTCGTCATCGTCATGATGGTCATCCGACAGCAGCCGGAGGAGTTCCACGGGACCTCGGGACGACGCCGCACCTCGGCGGCCGTCCTCGGCATCGCCACGGGAGCCGCGGCTTTCGCCGCGGTCATGGGCCTGCTGGGGCGTCACGAGCGTTCGGACATCGCCCTGTACTACCTCAACAACGGTCCCGAGATCACCGGCGGCGACAACATCGTCAACACGATCCTCGTCGAGTTCCGTGCCTTCGACACCCTGGGCGAACTCGCCGTTCTCGGCATGGCCGGCGTCGTCATCGCCGCGGTCGTCGGGTCCGTACCGAGGCATCCGTTCCAACGGGGCACCCGCCCACTGTTCCTCCCCGCGTCGATCCGCAACGCACTCCCCCTGGAGCAGTTGCAGAGGTACCTTCTGCCGGTCCTCGGGATCCTGTCCTTCCTCATCTTCATGCGCGGGCACAACTCCCCCGGCGGCGGATTCATCGCCGCACTGGTCGCCGGCGGGGCGATCATGGTCGTCTACCTCGCGTTCGGCACCGACAAACCCGTCGTCCGCCCGAACACCCCGTTCCTGCTCACCGGTATCGGTGTGCTGACCGCCGTCGGGTCCGGGTTCCTCGGGTTCTTCGGGGGCTCCTTCCTCTACCCGCTGCACGGACACATAGGCCCGGAGCACGTCAGCACGTCGATGATCTTCGACGTCGGGGTGTTCCTCGCGGTGCTCGGCATGCTCACCCTCGCGATCAACGCACTCGGCGGGTACCTGCGGCCCGGTGCGGACAAGAAACTGCTGCCGTTCCACCGCGGTGGTGAGCATCCGCTGCCCACCACGCCCGACGTGCAGCCGGATCCACGGACCGACGATCCACGGCAGCCGGAAACCGCGGCCACCGTATCCGCGACAGACCACGCCCCCCACCATGACCCGGCCACCACCGGCGGACAGAAGGGAGAGAAGCAGTGATTCTCGCACTGACCATCGCGTTCCTGCTCGGCGGCGGCGTGTATCTCATCATGCAGCGGGGCATGGTGCGCATCGTCTTCGGCATGGGTCTGGTGAGCCACGCCGCGAACCTCATCATCCTCGCCACCGGCATCGGTGCCTGGCGCGGAGAACCCTTCGGAGGCCGTACACCTCTCGACGAGGCCGCCGACCCACTGCCGCAGGCGTTCGTTCTGACCGCCATCGTCATCACCATGGCGACCACGGCGTTCATGCTGGCACTCGCGGCACTGGGCCGCTCCGACGACACCCGCTCCGCCGAGGACCCCGACGAGGAGTCCCCACTGGAGACCCGTGGACGGACCGCCGCGCCGGTACGTCCCGGTTCACACCGCGCCGCCCGCGTCGCCGACCGGCTGGCAAAGGAGGAGAAGTAGACAGTGAACAACGATCTTTCC
The DNA here is from genome assembly GCF_016595275.2 of Corynebacterium pygosceleis. Lineage (GTDB taxonomy): Bacteria > Actinomycetota > Actinomycetes > Mycobacteriales > Mycobacteriaceae > Corynebacterium > Corynebacterium pygosceleis. Next base: position 507,300 of record NZ_JAENIQ020000001.1, read on the forward strand.
TGGGTCCTCCCCCTCTTCGTCGCCGTCCCCCTGGTCGCCACCGCCGTCGCGGTGGTCATCCCCTCGCGCGCCATCCGTGACGTCCTCATGGTGCTGGTGCCCGGTATCGGCATCGTCGCGGGTGCATGGCTGTTCACGCACACCGCCGAGACCGGCACGGTGGCGCACTCCGTCGGCCTCTACGACGGTGGTATCGCGATCCCCTTCGCGGCCGACCCGTTCTCCGCCGTGATGATCCTGACCACCTGCATCGTGGCACTGGCCTCCAATCTCTTCGCCCTCGTGGCCGGTGAGACACGCGCCCGGTTCTATCCGGCACTCGCACTGATGCTCACCGCAGGCGTCAACGGCGCTCTGCTCACCGCCGACCTGTTCAACCTCTTCGTGTTCATCGAGGTCATGCTCCTGCCGTCCTACGGCCTGATCGCGATGACCGGAACCTGGTCCCGCCTCGCGGGTGGCCGGATGTTCGTGCTGGTGAACCTCACCACCTCCACGGTGCTGCTCATCGGTGTCGCCTTCGTCTACGGTGTCGCGGGAACGGTGAACATGGCGGCGCTCGCCGGTGCCGCCGCAGGCAACGGTCCCCTGACCGTCGCCATGGGCGTCGTCGTCATCGCCCTCTGCGTGAAAGCCGGCGTCTTCCCCGTACACACCTGGCTGCCCCGTACCTACCCGGGGACGTCCCCGTCCGTGATGGGCCTGTTCTCCGGACTGCACACGAAGGTCGCGGTGTACGCCCTGTTCCGCATCTACACCGTCGTCTTCGACCTGGACCCACGCTGGTCCTGGTTGATCGCGATCGTGTGCATCATCTCGATGCTGGTCGGCGCGTACGCCGGCCTCGCGGAGCACACCATGCGTCGCGTCATCGCCTACCAGATGGTCAACGGCATGCCGTTCATCCTGGTCGTACTGGCGTTCACCACACTCGACCCGGTCCGCGCACTCGCCGCGGGCATCCTCTACGCACTCCACCACATGATCACCGTCGGTTCACTGGTCCTCACCGTCGGCGCCGTCGAGGAGACCTACGGCACGGGCATGCTGACCCGTCTGTCCGGCCTGATGCGGCGCGAACCCCTCGTGTCCGCGATCTTCGTCATGGGGGCGTTCTCCGTCATCGGTTTCCCGCCGTTCTCCGGTGTGTGGGGCAAGCTCTACGTGACGCTCGCGGTCGCCCGGACGGGTGACCCACAGGCATGGCTGGTCATCGCCGCGATCATCGCCGCGAGCTTCGGCGCACTGCTGTCCATGCTGCGACTGTGGCGCTCCGTGTTCTGGGGCAAGGACATGAAGGAGAAGGACTTCCCCGCGACACTGCTTGTGTCCGGTAGGAAGCTCGTCCCCGGTGCGGCACTCGCCGTCCTGAGCGTCGCCATGTTCTTCGGTGCCGGGATCCTGACCTCCGCCACCACCACCGCCGCAGAAGGACTCCTCGACGTCAGCGGCTACCAGCAGGCCGTACTCGGAGACCTCACGACCGCCGTCGGTGTCGTCGACGGCGACTCCACACCCGTACCGGGGACCGACACAGTAGAGGAGGCCCACTGATGTTCCACGTGATCCGATTCGGCATCTGGTTGATCGGCCAGGTGTTCACCGGGGCGCTCACCGTGGCCCGGGACGTGGTGCGCCGCCACACGACGATGCACCCTGTCGTCGTGGCATACCCGCTGCGCGTCACCAAGGGGTGGCAGATCGCCGCCCTGTCCACCTGTATCACCATGACCCCCGGCACGTTGTCCGTCGGGCTTCGCCCCGACGGCGACGGGAGTGACGGTGAAGGACCGGAGATTCTCCTCGTGCAGGCCGTGTACGGCACGGATCCGTCCGAGGTGTTCGCCGACCTGGCGGACATGGAGGAAAGGATGGTGCCCTCCGTCAGGGGCATCGACCACGGTGCGCCCGGACAGGGCACCGGAGAGGAGAACCGATGAGTGCACTGACCGTTGCCGTGGCGGTGTCCGTCGTGATGATGACGCTCGCCCTACTGTCGAGCCTCGCACTGCTGCTGAAGAACGACGAGGACACCACCAGAGCGGTGCTCGCGGACAAGGTTTTCTACACCATGATCGCGATCTTCGTGACCTGGACAATCATCAATCCGACATCCATCTCCTATGAGATCCCGCTCCTCGCGGGTCTGCTCGGCCTGCTGACAACCGTTTCCCTCGCCCGCATCCTGTCGAAGGGACGCCGCTAATGACCGTCGTAGAGATCATCATCAGTCTGACCCTCCTCTTCGCCGCATCCATGACCCTGGCCACCGCTGCCGCACTGTGGCGTTCCCCGGATGCGCTGACGAGGGCGAACCTGCTCGGGCCCACCATCGGTGTGGCCCTACCGCTGATCATCGTCGCCCACCTCCTGTACGACTGGTCAACGACCGGTTTCGTCGCCGCAGACCTCCTGAGGGCATGTGTGGCGATCACCGGGCTGCTCGTCATCGCGAGCGTGTCCACCTTCTATCTCGGGCGTTCCATCTTCGCGGTCGAGGAGCCGGAGATCATCACCGTCGAGAAACTACGCACCGGTGACTACGGGAAACGGGAACCACACCCGACTTCCAGCCCGGACAACACCCCGTCCGACGACTGAGACAAAAGCGGGAGGCTCCCCACCGGACACCCGGTGGGGAGCCTCCCGCTTTTTCGGTCCCAGATGGAGGAACGGCGGAAACGGACTCAGTTCCCGCTGAGCTGAGCTGCGCCGAAAGCTGAACTGAACCGTTCACACCAGATGACCACGCTGTTCATCTCCTCAAGATCGAGATCAGCGGGAATGGTGTAATTCTGGTTTCCGTGGGTTGCCTTGAGTGCACCGAGAGTCGTGTACCCGGTAGCTCCGAGGTCCCCGTAGTCTCCGGCTGCCGGAGTGAGCACGACCTTGAGATCGGGACCGTCCAGACTCGCCAGATCCTCCAGTCGGAGTACGCGTGATCCGTCCGGGAGCTCGGCGATGAGAGCACTCCCGGACGTCTCGTGATCGAGTGAGATGAACTCCCCCGTCCTCAACTCGACCGGTTCCCCGGGCTCAACGGCCTCTGTGGCTCCCGCGGATGGCACCACCGCAGAAGCGGGGGAACCGCCGGCCTCCTCCGACCGGGAATGGGCGACGGACGGGAACGCCTCATCGACCGTGGAGGAGGTGAAGGCACGCCACGGCTGAGTCAGAGCCAGCGCGACCGCGATCGTGATCACCATGATCAGGGCGATCACCGCCATGTAGAGGGGTTTTCTGTTGACACTATTTTTCGGGGGCATATCCACTGCAACCAAATATGACGTGTCCACATTCCCGACCTACGGTCCAGTCTCCCTCACACACGGAAAACGACCCCGTTCCTGAAGTCACGGGGCCGTTCATCTGGCACCAGATGATTAGTCGGTGGCGTCGGAACGCAGTTCCCGGACGCGATTGCCGAGCCATTCGTCGACACTGGTCCAGTACTCGTAGACCTTTTTCTCGACCTCACTGGTGATGCCGTCCATCGTGCGGGCGATGTTGCCGGCGAGACGCTCACGTTCGGCGTCATCCATGACCTCGCGGACGAGGGTGCCCGCCTGGACGAAATCGTCGTCCTCGGGGTGCCGCACATACGCACCACGGGTGAAGTCCGTACCGTGGGTGTTGTCCCACAATCCGAGGTCACCGGCAGTTCCGACGGTCACTCCCGAGCCGGAGGTCTCCCCTCCGTCATCGAGATAGCCGGCTTCACGCTGCGTCTGGTTCGGGCTGTAGACCGGCTGGTCCGGCGCGTTGAACTCGTAGGTCATCGCCCCATCCTGCGAGTAGCTGTTGACCGGACAGACGGGACGGTTGACCGGCAGCTGCTCGCTGTTCGCACCGACACGGTAGCGATGGGCGTCGGCGTAGGCGAAACCACGGGCGATGAGCATCTTGTCCGGCGAGAAACCGATGCCACGCACGAGGTTGGACGGCGCGAACGTGGCCTGCTCGATCTGGGCGAAGAAGTTGCGCGGGTTCCGGTTGAGCGTGAAGTGTCCGACGTGAATCAGCGGGTAGTCCTTCTGCGACCAGGTCTTGGTCAGGTCGAAGGGGTTGAAGCGGTACCCCTCCGCCTCGTCGACGGGCATGATCTGGACCTTGACGTCCCACGTCGGGTAGTCCCCGTTCTCGATCGCGTTGTAAAGATCTTCGCGGGCGGAATCGGGATTCGCGGCGGCAGCCTCGGCCGCCTCGGCGTCGGTGAGGGTCTCCCAACCCTGACGGGTCTTGAAGTGGTACTTCACCCAGAAGCGCTCCCCCGCCTCATTGATCCACTGATAGGTGTGGGAACCGAAACCGTCCATGTGGCGGAAGTCCTTCGGGATGCCACGGTCACCCATGAGATAGGTGACCTGGTGGGAGGATTCCGGGGTCCGGGTCCAGAAGTCCCAGCGCATGTTCCAGTCCTGGAGTCCGCTGCCGGGCATACGCTTCTGGGAATGGATGAAGTCCGGGAACTTGATGCCGTCACGGATGAAGAAGATCGGCGTGTTGTTGCCGACCAGGTCGTAGTTTCCCTCGGTGGTGTAGAACTTCAGCGAGAAACCACGGACATCGCGCAGCGCGTCGGCCGAGCCCTGCTCACCTGCGACGGTGGAGAACCGGGCGAGCATCGGGGTGACGGTGCCCGGTTGGAACAGGGCCGCGCAGGTGTACCGCGAGACGTCCTCGGTGACGGTGAGTTCACCGAATGCACCCGACCCCTTCGCGTGGACGACACGCTCCGGGACACGCTCGCGGTTGAAGTGGGCGAGTTTCTCGATGAGGTGGAAGTCACGCAGGTCGACACTCCCCTGCCGCCCCTGGGTCACTGAATGGTTCTCGCTCGGAACGGGGGCTCCGGCGAGACTTGTCGACGCTCCGTGTGCGACGGGGCACTGTCCCGCGGACACGATGTCGTCGACGTCAGGGGTACGGGGGTTCTCATTCTGGTTGGTCATGCGGGTGTGTCTCCTCGACTGGGCTGGTGTGAGGTGTAGGTGAAGCAACCCTTAGGTTTACTTATCGGTTGCCGCTGACTCAAAGTCTATGCCATTTAATCACGCAACGCCAGAGATATGACCAAATACCAACTTTCGGCGGATACGGGGTCCGCCACAGACACCTACATGGATCCGCTACCTGCGGACAGTCTGGGCCGCGCTGGTATATTCCACAATGTGAAGTCATCCGGCGAAAGCGAACGCACGCGCATAGACGCGCAGGTCACCGAGCTGGCACTCAAAGCCGGACAAGGCGACCGAGCGGCGCTCACCGACTTCGTCACCGCGACACAGGGCGATGTCTGGAGGCTCCTCGCCCACCTCGGCGGGCGAGACATCGCCGATGACCTGACCCAGGAGACCTATCTCCGCGTGATGGGTGCACTCCCGCGCTTCGCCGCACGCTCGTCCGCACGGACCTGGATCCTGTCACTGGCCCGTCGCGTCTGGATCGACAACATCCGCCATGACATGGCCCGCCCCCGGAAATCGGTCGTCGAGTACCAGGATGCCGCGGCCGGTTCAGCCACCACGGACTCGTGGACCGAATGGGTCGACGCCCGCATGCTCATCGACGCGCTACCAGAGGATCGCCGTGAGGCGCTGATCCTCACCCAGGTGCTCGGCTACACCTACGACGAGGCCGCGAAGATCGCAGGCGTCCGCACGGGTACTATCCGGTCCCGGGTGGCGAGGGCGCGCGCCGACATAGTGGAGGCTGCGACAGAGGTAATCAAACCGCCTTCCGGAGAGAGGGGGGTAAGCGGAGGAAGGCCCCTACCCGTCACGAGGTTTGACCCCCCTGCCTCGACGTGAAAACCCGGGAGGGATACTGGTCCTTACCCGGGGTGTTCGTGGGTTATCTTCCTGATTGTCTCAGGTCCGGTGGTTCAGCCGGCGTTGTTTCTCCGGCGACGGAGCAGTGCGAGACCGAGGAGCATGAGTACTGCTCCGACCAGGGTGAGCATCAGCACGTCGGCACCTGTGTTGGGAAGGTATTTCGCGATGCCCTTGGTCGGCTGCTTCGCCTTCTCGACCGGGGTTTCCGGTTTTTGGGGTGCTTGGGCGGTCGTGCCAGTCGAGCTGCCGGACGAGGAGTGCCCGTCACCGGGTACGGGGATGGGGATCGGGATGACGCCGCCCGATGAGCCTGATGATCCGGGGGGTGGCTGGTGCGGTTTGTTCTTGGGGGTGATGGTTACCTCGTACGCCCATGAGCTGCCCTCGGTGTCTGCCACGGGCAGGGTGATGAGGAACGGCGCGGATACGCGGTAGTCCTTCGACGGATCATCCGGCGCCGTCTCCTTCACCCGGTAGAGACCCTGCGGCAGTGCCTGGAACACCGCGTTTCCGCTGGCATCGGTGACGGCGGTGTATGCGTCGAGGATCTCGGCGGTTTCGGTGTCGGAGATGTCGAGTGCGGGGAACGTGTCCCAGACGGCGGCGTCGGTCAGGTCGTAGCCGCCGAGCCGTTCAACAGTGAAGGTCGCACCGGCGACGCCTCCCGGGGGGAGCTCGCCAGCGGGTACGTCGTTGAACGGGTTCGGTGCCGTCTTGTAGATCGTCAACTGGACGGTGCGACCGGTTTCAATGTTCTCTACGGGAAGTCCACTGTAGTTACCTGTGACCACTGCGGCGTCGGCGATCGGGTGCGCGACCGTCGCCAGTGTCGCGGCCAGGAGGACGGCAATCGTGCGTGTCTTCATTGTGGATGTAGGTTTCACTGTTTCACCGGTTCTTTTCATCATTGTTTGAAGCGGCGTGCCGACCGCGGGGTTGGGTCTTTCTCGAGCCGAACAATGCTCGCCAGAGCCACACGAAGAGGAGGATGAGCGCCAGGAGTGAGACGGCGACCGCCGCGATCATCCACCACTGCCACACGATTCCGTTTGTCTCCTCGAAGGCTTCTTCCTCTTCGACGGGGTCTATCGCGACCCTGGTTCCTCGAACGAGGAGACGGTGGGAGTTGATTCCGTAGGGGGTGCAGGTGACGAGGGTGACGAGGTCACGGTCCGGTATGGCCCGGAGGTCGTCGGTCTCTTCGGGAAGAACCACTTTGATCTGGTCGACCCGGTACTTCATTTTCTCGCCGAAGGTGTTGACGTAGAAGGCGTCCCCTTCCTTCAGCCTGGTGAGGTTGTCGAAGAGGGTCGCATTCGTCAGTCCGGTGTGTCCCGTGAGAACAGCGTGTGTTCCCGCGCCGCCCACCGGAAGTGCCGATCCGAAGAGGTGTCCGACGCCTTTTTCAAGGGTTCTGTCATCGGCTCCGTGGTAGACGGGGAGGTTGACCTCGGCTTTCGGGACGACGATCTGCGCCATCGCGTAGTTCGAGCTCAGTTGGTCGAGGTAGTCCTGGTAGGCGAGGTTGTCTTCGCTGACCCGGCTGAGCCACGGGTCGAGGATGGGGCCGTTCATGTGCTCGGAGTTGTACTGTCTGGCCCGTTCGACCTGTTCGCTCAGTCTGATCGGGTCCTGTTCTTTCACGACTTCCGAGTAGCGGCGCGCTACGTCTGCCTGACGGTAGTTGTTCCACTGGGTGGAGACGACGGGGTAGATGAGCACGGCGACGCCCACAATGATGAGCAGGACAGGCAGAAGAACGGCAGACAGGCTGCGTTTCTTCTCGCTTTGAGAGTCGTCTCGCGGCGGTGTGTCCGTCATGAGGTTGTGGGACATCGTTGAACTCCAGGTCGGTGAAAAAGCACTGCTGAAAAAGGGCGGGGATTCACGCTCCCCGCTGGCGTCATGCGCCCGTGGGATCCGGCGCCCGTCCGGGCCCCCCGGTACTGTTCTGCCGGGTACCGGGGAGATGGGACGCTAGGTCGGGGTTAGGACTTGCGGGAGGATCGCTTGGCCGCGAATGCACCGGCACCGACGATCAGTGCGCCGAGTGCCATCAGTAGGCCGACACCGGCGCCACCGGTGGAGGGCAGCTTCGACGAGGTCGACTTGATGTTGGTGATGTCGGCGTCGACGGAGGCCGCGTCATCACCGATGGTGGTGATGTCGACGACGATCGGTTCGACGAGAAGCTCGTAACCCTTGGGCGCCTTGACCTCTTCGAGGCAGTACTTGAAGTCCTGGCCCTCTGCGGGAACGATGACGGACTTGATGGTCGCCGTGCCGGCATCGGTGGTCCAGCTGCTTTCGCCGCCGATGGTCAGGGCCTCGGACAGGTAGTTGTCCTTGTCGGTGCAACGGAAGATCCTGAATTCCGCACCGGTGAGCTTGTCGTTGGAGCCCTCGGCGGTCTTGTTGATCTTGATGTTGGCCCAGCGGCTGGGGACCTCGGGGCTTTCACCGGAGGTCGTGTCGGTGGGCTTCTCCGGCGATTCGTCCTGATCCTTGTTCTCGGGGTTCTCCGGGTCGCTGTCGGTGTTGCCCGGGTCCGCGATCTCCTTCAGCTTGTAGCTGGCGGTACCGGTGTTGACGGCCTTACCGTCGGAGGGGTTGTCACCTTCGGCGACCTTCTGAACCTCGACGGGGAGAACGGCGCTGACCACGGCATTGTCGTCCGCGTCACGGAGTTTGACGAGACCGGCGTTGGTGAAGGTCACGGCGACGTCCTCACCCTTACCGGCGGTGGTGGACTGCGGCTTGGTGACGACGTAGTCGGTGCCCTCGACCAGTTCCGTGTCGCCGATCTTGACGACGACCTTGTTGGGGTCTTCATTCTTGAGGCGGAGTTCATCGGGGAGGGAGTCCTCGAAGGCGAAGAAGGTCAGGTAGGAGCGGGCCTGGTCGAACGGGGGGCGCTTCGTCGTCAGGGTGTACTCGAGGATGTCACCGGCGTTGGCGTTCTCGCCACCCGTGATTTCCTTGGTGACGTCCATCTTGGTGTTCTTGGGGTAGGCGACGACGTCGTAGTTCCATCCGGAACCTTCCGGGTCGGTCATCGGCAGGAAAACGATGAAGTCGTCGCCCTTGACGACGCCCTCGGGCGCGTCGGTTTCCTTGACGAGGTAGGCACCGGGTGTGATGGAGTTCTTGTCGGTGGAGAAGGTGGCGACACCCTCGGAGGTGGTGGTGTCCGTGTAGACGTCACCGGTGAGATTGCCTTCGGCGTCCGCCGGAGTCATGTTGGCCGCGGACTGGAAGCCTGCCTTGGTGGTGATGTCGGCGTTGATCTTCTGGATGGAGAAGGTCACTCCACCGAGCTTTTCACCGTCGACGTTGGGGTCTTCTTTACCCGTGGGGTTGTTGGTGGTGTTGGCGTTGAGGCGCTTGTTGATAGTCAGGCTGACCTCGTGGTTCGCGTCGATTCCGCTGCTGTAGGCGTTCGTGGCGGCGGTCGTTGCGGTGTCGCCTACGGCGAATGCAGCCGGTGCGCCGATGGCGGCGGCGGTAAAGGCTAGTGAAACGACGGTGGCCTGGGTCGCGGCGCGCAGGGTGCGCGTGTTGTTCTTCATGGTAATACCTTTCTTCCCCGCACGGGGTTTGCCCTGGCGGGCTGATTTTTGCGATTGTGCGCTTTTTGACTGTGTCGGCCGGTGTGACCGACTTCGTTGAATCGACTCGAACTAGGACGAGGTTCCGACATCGGCAGGGCCTGCACGCTGTCTGAATTTGGATGTGTTCATTGCTCTAGACCTTTCGCTGACGCCGGGAGAGCAGGACCGCGCCGGCAAAGAGGATCAGGGCACCGAGACCGAAGGGCGCGATACCTATTCCTCCGGACTTCGGCAGGGTGCCGTCGAGGGACTTCAGCTGGATGGCCCATGCGGAGTCACTGTCGGTGATGTCGGAGACCGAGCCCTGGATGTTTGACTTCTGGAATGTCGCGGAGACACTCGCGGTGTTGACGTGGAAACCGTCGTCGTCGTAGTTCATGGCTGACGGATTGTCCGCCGACCAGGAGCAGGTGATGGTTGATGCATCATCACCGGTGGCGGGTGCACCACCGTCGCCGAGCCAGACCGGTAGCGGGGTGACCGGAGTCACCTCCACTCCGGAGGAACCCTGGGCGTCCACGGTCACAGGTTTGTCGCATTCGAGGCCCGCGATCTCCATGCTGCTTCCCGATTTGGCGGTTTCGCCGAGACGGTCATTGAGCCTGAAACGTGTGATTTCCGCGGTTCCCGTGTTGATGACGGTGTAGGTGATTTTCACCTTCGGCGCACCGGGCATGATCGCGGCGGCGGCGTCCTTCGTGTCGGCGTCGGCGTCCTCGATCAGCTTCTCGAGATGGATTCGCGGGATGACGAGGTCGATGCACGCATCATCGCTGTTTCCGGATGTGGGGGCGGCTTCCGCGTCCTGTCCCTCGACGGCCACGGAGTTGAACAGTCCACGGGACCGGTCTGATCCTTCACACCGGAGAGCACTGTAGTCCGGTTGCGTGGTTCCGGTGGACTCGTCGGGTGTTACGGGTATTCCTTCCGCGGAGGTGACCTTGTAGAAGACGTGGACCTCGATGGTGGCTGAGGTGTCGTTGTTACCGTTGGCGATTCCCGGGATGTCACGGAAGTTGGTCGGATCGAGTGTGAAGGTTCCGTCGCCTTCGTCGTTGAACGTGACCAGTTCATCCGACGACAGCAGCTTGTTGTTGGAGCCCTGTGAGTTTCCCGCCTTCACGGCGGTGACGGTCACCCCGTCGACGGCGGACGGCGACTCGATGAGGGTCGAGGGCTTACCTGAGCCGGAGGATTCGTTCCTGACGGTGACCCGGTAGGTCGCCTCGAATGCCTCCTCGGCTTCTCCCTTTATCACGACGGCATCGGACACGCCGTCCTTGGTGACGGTGAAGTTCGTCGGGAGTTCGACGCCGACCCACGCTTTGTCTTCGACGGGCGGACCGGTGACCTTCCCGGGTTCCGGGTAGGTGGGGTCGCCGGGAACGGCCTGTTCATTGACGTTCAGGGCGTAGGTGGGTGTGACCTTCACCTGGTCACCGTGGACATCGTCGTAGACGTGATCGGGTTCGAGTTCCGAGACCTTGACCGTGCCGGTGCACGTCGCCGTCTTACCCGATGCGAGACCGGGGTTGAATGCCACCGTGGTCGAGCCGTCGTTCTCCGTGACCACTGATGCGGCGGCGTCGCCACCGGTACAGGTTATTCCCTGCACGGGGACCTTCTGGCCGGTCGCGAGGCCGTTGCCGTCGAGAGCGTAGTCCTCGAGAACGACACTGGTGATGTCCGATGACTGGAACTCCGCGGTTCCCTGGTTCGCGTACTTCGGACCGGTTTTACTGGTGTTGTCGATGACGTAGGAGACCTCGAAGGCGTCGGCACCGTCGGGATTCGTGATCGTCTTCTTGTTCTTCTGTTCTTCGGCGCTGTCGGCGTCCGACACCTGTTCGCCCTGACCGTTGATCTTCTTGGTCACGTCGGTGTTGGCCCGTAGTACCGAGTAGCAGACGTTGCGCGTGTTCCCACGGACCGGAACGAGTCCGTCGGTCTCGTCGACACCGATGGTGTTGAATAGGCCCCGGTTCTCGTTGCGGTTCTGACTGTTGCGGACCTTGTCACAGACGTACTCGTCCTCACCGTGTCCGGCGACGGGAAGTACCTGTTCGACTTCGTAGGTGACCTCGAGACGGAAGTTGCCCTTGCTCCGGGCCTTCATGGGGAGGAGCTTGGAGGTGTCGAGAACCCAGCTCTCACCGTTGTCATCGGTCGTGAGGTCGGCGGATCCACCCACGATCAGCTTGTCCTGTTTCGTGAGGTTTCCGGTGCTCTGGGTGAGTTCCCGGTCGTAGACGCGGACACTCTTGGCGACGAGTCCGGTTGCGGGTTTCGGCCGGTCGATGATGCTCGGGAACTGGGCCTCGACGTATCCGTCGTTGGTCAGGATGATGTTGTAGTCGGCGGTGAACTTCTGACCGACGACTCCCGTGATCGTCCTGGGCTGTCCACCGTTGAAGGATTTGAAGAGGACGAGCGCGGGTTGCGCCCGGAGCCATGCCGGGTCTGATGCGGTCGCTGATTCATCGGCGGATGCGTTCGCCTTCGCCGTGACCGTGGCTTCGTTTCCGAAGTACTTGTCCTCGCTTGTCGGAGCTCCATCATCCTGGAAGTCCAGTTCTTCGACGCGGTACGCGTCGGACCCGTCCTTACGGCACTTGACCTTCTGTCCGGGGGCCAACGGCGTCTGCAGCTGAACTTTGGCGACGGTGTCGTTCTCACCGCTGAACGTGACGGTGTCGGATGCGCCGCAGGTCAGACCCGAGAGGGTGATCGGGGTACTTTCCGGGACCTCCAGTTGGCGGTCCGTGAACTCCAGATAGCTGAGGGGAACTCCGCCGGTGTTCTCGACCTCGAGTTCGAGGCTGAACCTGGCATTCTCCGAACCGAGGTTGAGTGCCGCTTCTTCCGTCTTGGCGTCCGCGTCCGTGAATGTGCTTCCTTCGGTACTCACCCGCTTCTTGAGACTTACCTCCGGGGCCACGAAAGGAGTGTTCTGGACCTTGCAGGTGACCTTGTCATCCTGGCTGACGCCGGACAGCCGGAAACTGTAGGGATCATCGTCCAGGTTGTCGTAGCTGGCGGTGGTGGAAGCCTGTCCGTTTGCACCGATGATCGTGCACACGGCGGTTTTACCGTTCTGCGGGCGGAGCGTGTAGCCGGTTTGTTGAATCTCCCTGATGGTGGCGGTCCCGGAATCGGCGTTGCCGGCGTTGCCGCTGGCGATACGGATTTCGGTGACGCCCTCATCATCGGTGACATAGGTCTGGTTCGTGACGACATTTTCCGAACCACCGGTCGTGACCACACTCTTCGACGCCTCGAAGCTCCAGCCATTCAGTGGTCCGTTGGTGGGTGTCCCCTGACTGTCTACGATGGATTTCTCGATCCGGACGGTGCCCTTGCAGGAGCTCGTCAGTTCGTCGAGCTTGCTCTCCAGGTCCGCGGTGCTGTCGACCCTCACCGACTGTGTCGAGATGTGTTTGAGCACTTCCTCCGGATGGGCCTTCACCCGGGTCGCCGCATACGTGTTGTTACGTCCGACGATGGGGCAGTCGAAGGTGGAACGGAACTCATGTCCCTGGTAAGACCAGGTGTCACCGTTGCACGCGGGGACATAACTGTCGGGCAGCTGCCCCTTGTCCGCGAGTTGGTTTGAGTAGCTCTTTCGGCCGTACAGATATATGTTCTCGTATTCGAGGCCCTCAAGGTAATCAGTTTTCTTGATGTAGGGCAGGATTTCCGTGCGAGCGTTGGGGTTGGTGATTTTTCTGCAGGCGGAACTGTTTTTCGGAGCTATGTGACAGAACTGTGAGTACACGGGGAGTGGCTGCGGATTACTTTCACCTACGTAAACTCCGATGATCTCCGAGCCGTTGGCCTGTATTTCCCCGGCGACCTCGTAGGCCTCCCTGATGGCCTCGTGTTGGAAGATACCGAATGGATCTCCCACGGTGACGGGCGCATTCGGCGGGCCGTCGGTGACGAAGATAATGGCGTCGTAGTTTCCGTCCTTGACCCGGTCGAGTCCGGCCTTCCAGTTGGTGTTCCGCCCGTTATCGCTGTAACCGGTGGCATTCGGATGGTCCGCGGCGTAGCCGGCCTTGAGTTTCGAGATCGCGGCTTTGGCCGCCGCGACGTCGGACCCCTCGAGCATGGATGTCGGTTGCAGTTCGGCGTCGGCCAGCGGCTCCTTGCCGTCTGTGGGGGAGTTCGTGGCGAAGTTGAATATGCCGAGCTTCGTGTCGGTTCCAGCGAAGTTATCGATGACGGTGTTCGCGGCCGACTTGATCTGCTCCATCTCCGCCGAATTGATCGAGGATGAGGCATCCATGACCAGGGCGACCTTGCCGCCGCACTGCAGAGGTTCGACAGGACCGTCCAAGGTGTTCGCGGCGCGGACACTGAAATTCCGCGCCACGGGCTGATCCGGCCGGATGAGTCGTTCGACCTCGATGAACTCGAGCTCGTCCGGATGTGCGAGGTAGTACTGACGGAAATCCTCGGCCTCGTCCGCCGGCCAGTTCGCCAGAGCGTCCTCATACTCCCGCGGCAGACCAGCCGGAGTGGCGGGGCTCTGGAGTGCCGGTTCATTGAGTTCGGTCTCCGGGTCAAGGACCGTCGGGGCTTCCGGCTCTGCCTCGGGCGCGGGGGCTCGACGGCAGCCTCGGGGACATCCGCCGTAGTCGATCCCACCTCGGGATCGCCGGCCGAGGAGGCCGAGGCTGAAGCGGCGTCACCCCCCGTTCCGGTATCGGCCTGGTGCGACGGAGTCTGCGACTCATCGGCGGAAGCACTCTGTACCGCCACGATAGCGACCAGCAGAGCCACCACTGAGACCAGGACGAAGATTCGTTTCATGGTGACGGTGATCCCATCCGCAAAGATGTTGCAGTTCTGTTGCTCACTCAAGTTCTGGTGCCTTTCGACGTGTCCACCGATGCTGACCTGGCGGTACGGTTGCTTTTCGCGTCAAGGTCCCATTCCGGTCAGGAATGAGACCCTTTGCCCATTTGTAGATTTAATATGTGATTGGAGAATGTATGCAATATGTTAAAGCTGTCCCCCAACCAAGAAATACAACATTATTTTATTAGTTTGAACGTAGCACACCTGCCACTTTTCGACAAGAACTGTCGACCTGGTCCCCGAGAAAGGAATCTCCAAAAGGAGACGCTCGTCCATGATCGGTGGCATACATGCAGGTAAAGGAGGGTAGATTCCCTATTATTTACACAAAGAGGGCGAGTGCGGAAGAATTGAGGGAACAATTCCTCGGAAAATAACGCGTTCTTGCTTTTTATTAAGTATTTAATTTACAGAGCAACTGCTACTGGCACATCCAGTTGGCACTGGTCGCGAAGCAACCCGAAACCTCTCAGCACGGGAGGACACAAAAATGCCGCCCCTCCGAAGAGGGGCGGCATTTTCTTTCTCGAGATGTTCTACCGGATGAGCAACTCAGCTATCTGCACGGTATTGAGGGCCGCGCCCTTTCGCAGATTGTCACCGGCGACGACGAGGACGAGTCCCCTGCCGTCGTCGACCGACTGATCCTGACGGATACGACCCACGAGGGAGTCATCTCCGCCCGTGGCCGCGAGCGGTGAAGGCACGTCGACGACGGTGACGCCCGGCGCGTCCGCCAGCAGCTGTTTCGCCTGTTCAGGGGTGATCGCCTGATCGAACTCGGCGTGGATCGTCAGCGTGTGCCCGGTGAAGACGGGGACACGGACACAGGTACCCGCGACCTTGAGATCGGGGATACCGAGGATCTTGCGCGACTCGTTGCGGAGCTTCTGCTCCTCATCCGTCTCACCGCTGCCGTCATCGACGTAGTTCCCGGCGAGTGCGACGACGTTGAAGGCGATGGGTGCGACATAGGGAGCGGTATCCCCGGGGGCGACGGCGGAAGGGTCGAGGGCGAGGGAGGTGGAACGGGAACCGACCTCCGCGACCTGGTTCGCCAGTGCCTCGACCCCGGCGAGGCCGGACCCGGAGACGGCCTGGTACGAGGAGACGTGGAGACGCTTCAGACCCGCGGCGTCGTGCAGCGGCTTGAGTACCGGCATGGCGGCCATGGTGGTGCAGTTCGGGTTCGCGATGATGCCCTTGACCAGATTCTCCTTGGCTCCGGGGTTGACCTCGGAGACGATGAGCGGAACCTCGTCGTCCTTTCGCCACGCGGAGGAGTTGTCGACGACGGTGGCACCCGCCGCGGCGAAGATCGGCGCATACTTCTTCGAGGTCGATCCGCCTGCGGAGAACAGTGCGATATCGATTCCCTTGAGTGACTCTTCTGTGGCCTCGGCGAGGTCCTCGACCTCGATCTCCTCCCCACGGAACGGCAGAGTGGTGCCGGCGGACCGTGATGAGGCGAAGAAACGGATGGTGTCCAGCGGGAAGTTGCGCTCTTCGAGGATGGCACGCATCACGCGGCCCACCTGTCCGGTGGCGCCGACGACGGCGACGGTGGTCATGGGATCAGAACTCCTTGTTGTTCACACGGGCCGGCCACCGGAAACATGTGCGGTACCGCCACGGCGACCGGTGAATGAGGGATTGGTTAGCGGCCGGTACCCGCATAGACGGTGGCCTCGGTGTCGCCGCCCAGCTCGAACGCGTCGTGGAGGGCACGCGCGGCGGCCTCGACGTCGGTTTCACGGATGAGCACCGAGATGCGGATCTCCGAGGTGGAGATGAGCTCCAGGTTGACGCCGGCGTCCCGGAGGGCCTCGCAGAACACCGCGGTGACCCCGGGGTGGGACTTCATGCCGGCACCGACGAGGGACACCTTGCCGATCTGGTCGTCGTACAGGACGTTCTCGCAGGCTCCGTCGGCTTCGAGCTTCTTCAGCAGTTCCACCGCCCGGGGCCCGTCGGCGCGGGGGCAGGTGAAGGTGATGTCGGTGCGGTTGTCCTCGAGCGAGGAGATGTTCTGCAGCACCATGTCGATGTTGATCTCGGCGTCCGCGAGCACGCGGAAGACACGGGCGGCCTCACCCGGGGAGTCGGGGATTCCGAGCACGGTTACCTTGGCCTCGGAGAGGTCGGTTGCGACGCCGGTGAGAACTGCTTCTTCCACGGGAATATCCTCCATTGAGCCGGTCACGAGCGTGCCGGGATCGTTGCTGTACGACGAGCGTACCCGGATCGGGACGCCGAATGCACGGGCGTACTCGACACTGCGCAGCACCAGGATCTTGGATCCCACGGCGGCGAGTTCGAGCATCTCCTCGAAGCACAGTTGGTCGAGTTTGCGGGCGTTCTTCACGATGCGGGGGTCCGCCGTGTAGACACCGTCGACATCTGAATAGATCTCACAGACATCGGCGTCGAGGGCGGCCGCGAGCGCCACCGCGGTGGTGTCCGAACCACCTCGGCCGAGTGTGGTCACGTCCCGGGTGTCCTTGTTGACACCCTGGAATCCCGCCACGAGACAGATCCACCCCTCATCGAGCGCCTCCCGGACCCGCCCGGGCGTGACGTCGACGATGCGTGCGTTTCCGTGACGCTCCGTCGTGAGCACACCGGCCTGCGACCCGGTGAAGGACTGCGCCTTCGCACCGAAGGACTCGATGGCCATCGCGACAAGCGCGTTCGAGATACGCTCACCGGCGGTGAGCAGCATGTCCATCTCGCGGGCCGGCGGCACGGGGTTGACCTGGGCAGCCAGGTCGAGGAACTCATCCGTGGTGTCACCCATGGCGGAACAGACCACGACGACATCGTTCCCCTGCTTCTTCGTGGCGACGATCCGCTCAGCCACACGCCGGATGCGTTCAGCGCTCTCCAGCGAGGAACCACCATATTTCTGGACGACCAGTGCCACCGCGTCACCTCTCGGGTTTCATGTCTGTTACGAAATAGTCAACACCATCGTACAAGGCAGCACCACACCTGCACGCCACCGGAGCACGACAGTCACGCGCCCGACACCGGGGAACACTGTTACTGCGGTGGCGTCCGTGCCACGCGGCCCGTGGATACCTGCCGCACCAAGCGGATCCGCTAGCGTGTAACGGGTGCAGAGCAACGTCATCGCAGTGTTGTTCGCCCTCGCCTCCGCACTGACCATCGCCTGGGGAACCGTCATCCGGCACCGTATCGCTGAAGAGGCCCCGGGCGACGGCACCACCATCCGCAGCGCGCCCATCATCGCGGTCATCTCCCGCCCCCTGTGGTGGGCCGGGACGTTCGCCGCCCTCGCAGGCTACGCACTGCAGATCGCGGCCCTCGGCTTCGGCACGCTGCTGGTGGTCCAACCGGTCCTCGTGCTCTCCCTGATGTTCACGTTCCCCATGTCCGCCGTGTACGACGGTCGGCGGATCAGCAAGGCCGAGACATTCTGGTCGCTCGTTCTCACCGTCGCGGTCGCAGTCCTGGTGATCCTCGGCAAACCCAGCCCGGGGCTGCTGGAACCGCCGCTCAATCGCTGGCTCCCCGCCCTCGCCGTCGGGGGCCTGCTCCTCCTGCTCATCGACCGGCTCGCGTACACGCGTGTCCGGCGCCAGAAAGCACTGCTCCTCGGCATGGTCACCGGGGGCGTGATGGGGTACGTGGCGGTGCTCTCCAAGGCCTTCGTCGACATCTTCGTCCACCAGGGTTTCGTGGGCATTCTGACCAGCTGGGAATCCTACGCCCTCCTGGCGGGGGCGGTACTCGGGACCGCCGTCCAGCAGTCATCCTTCAACGCCGGGGCCCTCCGCCAGTCACTGCCCGCGATGACCGTCACCGAGCCGATCTTCGCGTTCGTGCTCGGCTACGCGGTTCTCGGGGAGAAGTTCGCGGTCTCCGGGCTCAGTTGGACGTGGATGGCCCTGGCGCTGGTCGCGATGGTCGTCTCGACGTTCGCACTGTCCAGACGGGGCGTCGGGTAAGAAATGTGCGGTCGCCCCCACGGGACCACACGAAGCCGATAGAATCAGGTGGACAGTCAATACGTTCCGGGTACCGCTGATCGTCCGATCAGCGGGCCGCCCGGTGCGCCGATGCATCGATCCCCAGGAGAACCATGATCTTCATTCCCGTCCCCGTACCCGTCGTCGTCGAGGGGCTGCGTGACACCGGATCCGCAGCCGTTGACGCCTATGTCGCGTTCGTCGACTGGATCCGGACCGCCACCGGATCCGCCTGAGACCCCGGACCTGCACCGTGTGGGGCCGATCCGGCTCCCGCCGATCCGCCCCATCCACACTCCCCGGAACACCCCCGAACCACACCCGTGTCCACGGCACAGGTCGCGCACACACCCGGCCCCGGGCGGAGCCCCAGTTTTTCGGGAGTCCCGGAAAACTGGGGATGACGGGGAAAAACAGTCAGCCCGGCGGAATAAGTGCCCGACACCAGGAATACGGTTGTGCCCACATGGTGGGAATGCCCTCCCAAATTTCGGGTTCTGATGTACCGTGTCTCCCATGCAGCGAGCACTTCTCCTTAGCCGCGGCGGGTGGAACAAGGTCTGACACGACCGGCACCCCGTCGCGGAGTAGAGCTCTGCCGCCGGTCGTGACTTCTCCCCCCCCCACACCCGACCGGCCCTGTGCAAGGGCCCAGCAAAGGAATGAACTTCTCATGGCCCCCTCCGACGCATTCATCGCAGCGCCCGCTGACATCAACACCCCCTCCGGCCCCCGCGCCGAAGGCCAGGCCCCGTGGAACATGCAGCGCGCCTCCGACATGCCGATCCACCGATACCAGCCGTTCCACGAGGAAGTGGAACCGATCAGCCTGCCGGACCGTACCTGGCCGGACCAGCGGATCACCCGTGCCCCGCAGTGGTGTGCGGTTGACCTGCGCGACGGTAACCAGGCCCTGATCGATCCGATGAGTCCCGAACGCAAGCGCCGCATGTTCGAGCTGCTGGTTCAGATGGGCTTCAAGGAGATCGAGGTCGGTTTCCCCTCCGCCTCCCAGACGGACTTCGACTTCGTCCGGGACATCATCGAGAACGACCGCATCCCCGATGACGTGACCATCCAGGTCCTGGTGCAGGCCCGCGAGCACCTGATCCGCCGCACGTTCGAGGCGTGCGAGGGCGCGAAGAACGTCATCGTGCACTTCTACAATTCCACCTCCAAACTGCAGCGCCGCGTGGTGTTCCGCAAGGACCGGGAACAGATCAAGAAACTGGCCACCGACGCCGCGGAGCTGGTCAAGTCCCTGGCCGCCGACTACCCGGGCACCAACTGGCGCTGGGAGTACTCCCCGGAGTCCTTCTCCGGCACCGAGGTCGCCTACGCCAAGGAAGTCTGTGACGCCGTCGTCGATGTCCTGGAGGGGACCCCGGAGAACCCGGTGATCCTGAACCTGCCGTCCACCGTCGAGATGATCACCCCGAACGTCTACGCCGACTCCATCGAGTGGATGCACCGCAACCTGGCGAAGCGCGACTCCGTCATCATCTCCCTGCACCCGCACAACGACCGTGGTACCGGCGTGGCGGCGGCGGAACTGGGATACCTGGCCGGCGCGGACCGCATCGAGGGCTGTCTGTTCGGCAACGGTGAGCGCACCGGCAACGTCTGCCTGGTCACCCTGGGACTGAACATGTTCACCCAGGGCATCGACCCGCAGATCGACTTCTCCGACATCGACCGGATCCGCCGCACGGTGGAGTACTGCAACCAGCTGCGCGTACCCGAACGTCACCCCTACGGTGGCGATCTGGTGTTCACCGCGTTCTCCGGTTCCCACCAGGACGCCATCAACAAGGGCCTGGACGCCATGGCGGCCGGTGTCCGCGAGGGTGCCACGCACACCGATGTCTCGCCGGAGGATCTGCGCGGCTCCGTCTGGGAGGTCCCCTACCTGCCCATCGACCCGCGCGACGTGGGCCGCACCTACGAGGCCGTCATCCGCGTCAACAGCCAGTCCGGCAAGGGAGGTGTCGCCTACATCATGAAGACCGACCACGGCATCGCCCTGCCACGGCCGATGCAGGTGGAGTTCTCCGCCACCGTGCAGGCCGTCACCGACGCCGAGGGTGGTGAGGTCAACTCCAAGAACATGTGGGACATCTTCGCCGGGGAGTACCTGGACCGGACCACACCACTGGAACAGATCTCCGTTCGCGTCGACGCCGCCGAGACCGAGAACGACCAGGCCACCGTCACCGCGCACGTCATCCACGGCGGTGAGGAGAAGACGGTCACCGGACACGGCAACGGCCCCGTCGCGGCCTACGCCAACGCCCTGGAGTCACTGGGCATCGACGTCGAGGTGCAGGACTACAGCCAGCACGCCCGTACCGCGGGCGACGACGCCGAGGCTGCCGCGTACGTCTACGCGGACGTCAACGGCACCCGCGTCTGGGGCGTCGGCATCGCCGGCTCCATCACGTACGCGTCCCTGAAGGCCATCACCTCGGCCGTCAACCGCGCGAACGCCAAGAACCCCGCGTTCACCGGGGCGTAGTCCCCGCCCGGACAGTCCGGGACGCTCGGCGACCACCCCACGCCACGAAACGCCCCACCCGGGCCACGAACCCGGGTGGGGCGCCCTCCGTTCCCGACCCGGACGGTTCACACCTCCGGGCGACGTTCCTCCAGTCCCGCGATGATGAAGTCCAGCTTCGCGTCGAGGAACCCCCGCCCGATCCAGGACTCGTGCGGTTTGAAGGCGTCATCCTCCCGCGCGGCGGCGACGATCTGCTCGAAACCGGTGCGTCCGTCCTCACCGAGATTCCGCAGGGTGGAGACACTGAGATGGGTGGAGATGACGGTGTCCCCGATGAAATCCAGGGCGAACAGTGCCTGCGGTTCAGTGAATCCGAAACCACACAGACTGTCGACGAGTGACCGGGCCGCCCCCTGAATGTGCCGGAAGGCGCCGGGAAACGTGAACAGCACCTCGTCCAGACCCGGATAGCGTTCACAGACCTCCCACGATGCCTCAGCCCAATCACGCAGCAGTTCCTGCCAGGATCCGGCGTCACCGTCCGGCCACCTCACGGTGGTCGCCCCCCGCGACAGACAGGCGTGGACGAGATCGTCCCTGCCCGCGAAAAGCCGGTACACCGCCGACGTCGACACCCCGATCCTCTGCGCCACCTGGGCGAGGGTGAAACGTGCGATACCGATCTCCAGTGCGGCATCAACGACATCGTCAACCGTGAAACTCGGTTTCGGACCGGTTTTCCGTCCGGTCCGGCGGGCCGGTCGGTGGGAGGAGCTCGTCGGGGTCATGAAACCAGATTAGCCACGAACCACAGCCGCCCGCGCGAACCAGCCACCGATCAGCTTAGGATGGAGTCGATGACGACGACGAGGCCAGACACCCCAGATCCCGCAGGCACCGCAGACACGCCGGCCGCACGCTCCCGCGACAACCGGGACCGTGCACGGCGGCAGCGCGACCGGGCGGCGGAGATCGCCGCAGCCCCCTACGTCGCGGCCGCGATCCAGTCGACCGGTATCCATCCGAGTACCGCCCGTCTCGTCTCCATAGACCTCGTCACCTACTCCGCCACAGGCGAGGAGGTGGACACCTACCATGCGGTCCTCGACCCGGGGACCGATCCCGGCCCCCACCACCTGCACGGGCTGAGCCCTGCGGAGATCCGTTCGGGTCAACGTTTCGACACCGTTCTGCGGTCGGTGACCAGGCTCATCGACGGCCGTACCCTCCTGGTGCACAACGCCCCACGGGTCTGGGGCTTCATCGTCTCCGAGTCCCGGCGCGCGGTCCGGAACAGCACGAACCGCACCAACCGTGGGCGGCGCTCCCGTGGCCGTAGACGTCGTCCCGGGCATGTTCCCAGGCCCGGGACCATCATCGACACCCTCGCGACGGCACGCAGGCGTTCCGTCAAGCTCGATGACACCCGCATCCGTGGAGTCGCCCGGACACTGGGGATTGACGCACCGACCCCCCGTGCCTCCGTGGAGCGCGCAGGCGTCCACGAGGCCGAGCACACACGCACCGACACCCGACTCGTCGCGCAGCTGTTCTTCGACGCCTACGGTGGCCCCGCGGCACTCGAGGAACAGCGCCCCTTCGCGTGTCTGGATCCCGCCGATCTCCACGGTGACCGTTTCGGGCTGCAACGCAGTCACCTGCGTGTCGACGCCGCCGACGCGGAGCGCCGCTTCATCAACCCGGGCCCCTGGCAGCGCGGCAAACCGCTGACCGAGGGCATGGAGATCGTGGTGTCCCCCGAGATCGCGGTCGACCCCGACGAGATCATCGCCGCAGCGGTCGGCGCGAACCTCAACTACTCGGAGAAACTGACCCGGGCCACGAGTCTCGTCGTGTGCAACCAGACCACCGATCTGTCGGGAAAGGCGATGCACGCGGCCCGAAAGGGCATCCCGTTGATCAGTGACTCCACTTTCCTCGAGGTCGTCAGCGGCGACATCGTCCCCGGAACCCGGGAATGAGGGGCACCGGGCGGTAGACTCGGCAGAATGAAACTCAACCTCCCAGCACCCGTGAAACGGTTGCGCACCACCGTCGCCACTCTCGCGGCGACGGCCGCGACGACGGCGTCACGGGCCACCGGGCGCGGTGCAGGCGGCATGATCGGCGGTCTCGTCGCCGGTGCCATCGACCCCGCGATCATGGAGGGGCTCGGCAGAGGCCGCCCCGTCACCCTGATCACCGGCACCAACGGTAAATCGACCACCACCCGCATGCTCGTCGCCGCGCTCCGTACCAGATTCGACGTGGTCACCAATGAGGGCGGCGACAACATGGACGCCGGCATCATCTCCGCGCTGCTCTCCGGCCGCGACGCGAGCCACATCGTCCTCGAGTGCGATGAACTGCACGTGCCGGGCGTCACGCGCAGACTCCGCACCGACTGCCTGGTGCTGCTCAACCTGACCCGTGACCAGCTGGACCGCGTCGGGGAGATCAACTCCATCGAACGTGCGCTGCGCCGGTGCATCACCGACAATCCCGACATGACCGTCATCGCCAACTGTGACGACGTCCTGATGACGTCCGTGGCCTACGACGCGGCGAACGTCGTGTGGGTCGCCGCCGGAAACGGCTGGCACGGGGACTCCGTCTCCTGCCCCCGCACCGGCGGACACATCGTGCGTGACGGCGAGGACTGGTACGCGGTCAAGCCGCTGGCCGACGGCCGCGAGTTCCGCCGCCCCACACCGACGTGGACGATCACCGGTGACGGCCTCACGGGGCCGGACGGTGGAACCCTGCCGGTGAACCTCACGCTGCCCGGTAACGCGAACCGCGGCAATGCGGCCCAGGCCATCGCCGCCGCCGCGGAGCGTTACGGTGTGCCCGTCGCCGAGGCCCTGCCCGCGGTGGAGGCCGTGGACAATGTCGCCGGCCGCTATTCCACCATCCGGTTCGAGGGCCGCGACGTGCACATGCTGCTGGCGAAGAACCCCGCCGGCTGGCAGGAGGCGCTGAGCATGGTCGACCGTTCCGCCGACGGCCTCGTCATCGCGGTCAACGGCCAGGTCGCGGACGGGGAGGACCTGTCCTGGATCTGGGACGTCCGCTTCGAGGACTTCGGCGAACTCTCCGTCGTCGCCGCAGGCGAACGGGGCACCGATCTCGCGGTCCGACTCACCTACGCCGACATCGACCACACCCTGGTCGGGAACACCGTCGACGCGATCCGCGCCTGTCCCGAGGGGCGGGTCGAGGTACTAGCGAACTACACGGCTTTCCGCGACCTGCGCCGCGCCCTGACCAGATTCACGGAGGACCAGAAATGACCCAGCTGACCATCGGTCTCGTGCTCCCCGAGGTTCTGGGCACCTACGGTGACGACGGCAACGCCCTGGTGCTCCGCCAGCGGGCCCGCATGCGCGGCATCGACGCCGAGATCCACCCCGTCTCCCTCGGCACACCCGTGCCGGAGACCCTCGACGCCTACTGCCTCGGTGGCGGCGAGGACACCGCCCAGATCCTCGCGGCGGAACATCTCATCAGCGACGGTGGTCTACGGCGGGCCGCGGACGCCGGCCGCCCGATACTCGCCATCTGCGCCGGACTACAGGTGCTGGGCACGTCCTTCCGGGCGGCGGGGCGCACGGTCGACGGTGTCGGCCTCCTCGACGCCACAACCTCATCGCTGGCCAGGCGCACCATCGGAGAGGTAGCGTCCACCCCCACCGGAGCCGGGATCACCGCGGCACTCGATCAACCGCTCACCGGTTTCGAGAACCACATGGGTGCCACGATCCTCGGGCCCGACGCCAGCCCCCTGGGAACCGTCACCCGGGGCGTGGGCAACTGCGACGCCGCAGGTGCCGCCGGTACAGCCGACCCCGGTGCACAGACCGCCGCCGAGGGGGCGGTGCAGGGAAACGTCATCGCCACCTACATGCACGGACCTGCGCTCGCCAGGAATCCGCAGCTCGCGGATCTCATCCTCGCCCGGGCGCTCGGTGTCGAGCTCGCGGGCCTCGCGCCGCTGGACCTCGACGTCGTCGACAGGCTCCGCGCGGAGCGACTGCGTTAGTTAGAGCGTCAACCGCCCACTGAGGGCCCTGGACAACGTCAGTTCGTCGACGAACTCCAGATCCCCGCCCAGCGGCATACCGGACGCCAGACGGGAGATCGTCAGACCGGGGAAATCCCGCAACAGACGTGCCAGATAGGAGGCGGTCGCCTCCCCCTCGGTGTTCGGGTCGGTCGCGAGGATCACCTCGGTGATCTCCGGCGCATCGTCGAACCTGGGTTCCTCCGGCGTCGAATCCGCCAGCTCACGGTCCGGGAGCACCCCCCCGATGCGTTGGAGCAGCGGGGAGATGTTGAGGTTCTTCGGTCCGACGTTCGCCAAC
Source organism: Corynebacterium pygosceleis (assembly GCF_016595275.2). Taxonomy (GTDB): domain Bacteria; phylum Actinomycetota; class Actinomycetes; order Mycobacteriales; family Mycobacteriaceae; genus Corynebacterium; species Corynebacterium pygosceleis. The sequence continues at coordinate 532,461 of NZ_JAENIQ020000001.1, forward strand.
GGGTCCAGCGCACCCCCCAGTACGTGGTAGCGGCCGTTGAATTCTCCGGTGCGTTCGATGACCTGGATGTCCTTCGGCTCCTCCACCACGCAGATCAGTCCTCGGTCGCGTCCGGAATCGGCGCAGATCCGGCAGACGGCCTCCCGCGAGATGTTGCAGCAGATCCGGCAGAAGGCCACCCCGTCACGCACCGCACCCAGGGCGCTCTGCAGGCGGGTCACATCCTCCGGATCGACGGTGAGCAGGTGGAAGGCGATACGCTGCGCCGATTTCGGCCCCACGCCGGGAAGACGGGACAACTCGTCGATGAGGTCCTGGAGCGGTCCTTCAAACACCGGCGTTTCTCTTTCCTACTCGGAAACCATGGGCAGCGCCCCTGGGGGCGAACACCCGAACAGATTACGGCGGTCACGTGCACCGGCCAAAGTGCACCGCCCCGTTGCCCCGGGGTGGCGCCGGAAAAGACGGCACCCGCGCGCCGGATCACGTCCGGGAGCGCGGGTGCCGGGAGAACAGGGCAGGTCAGCCCATCAGGCCACCGAAGTCGCCGCCGCCGAGGCCCTGCGACAGCGGGCCCATCTTCTCCTCGGCGATCTGTGCGACCTTGCGGTGCGCGTCGTCGTAGGCGCCGACGATGAGGTCCTGGAGGGTCTCGATGTCCTCCGGATCGACGACCTTCGGATCGATGGTGACGGAGGTGACCTGTCCGTTGCCGGTCATGGTGGCCTTGACCAGGCCGTTGCCGGCTTCACCGACGACGCTGGAGGAGAGGATCTCCTGCTGGGCGGCCTCGAGCTTGGCCTGCATCTCCTGTGCCTGCTGGAGAATCTGGTTCATGTCGGGCTGAGTCATGTGCGTGACCTTCCTGGTGTGTTCATGGTGTGCGGCACTGTGCGCACGCTTTCGTGGGCCACCGCGGAACAGCGGCCGTCGGTGCGCAGTCTACCTGCCGACGCCCGGTGTCAGAGTCGACGTGCGCCGAGTTCCTCCGAGAGCAGTTCCATCGCGACGTCGCGGGCCGTGCGCCGGTCGGGGGTTCCGGGGCCTGACGCGGCCTCACGGAGCATGTCCTCCTCCTCCTGGTCTGTTCCGGATTCCGACGGGTCGGTTCCGGCGTGCACCCCGCCGTTCACCGTGCCCCGGTCGCGGTCCTGCACCGGTGTCTCCGGCCGCGACGCGACCGCCGCCGCAGGACCCGGGATGCCCTCGTCCTGCGGGTAACCGTAGGGGTCGTCGGGCACCGGCGGGTCGTCGTCGAAGGGTTCCGGGGGAAGGGGGACACCACCGGTGAAGCTGTGCGTGTCCGTCGGGGGGCCCGGTTGCCGGTCCTGTCGTCGGCTGACCCGGTTGATGACCTGTTCCCAGGGGCGTCCGGTGGTGTTCTCCGACGCCGGTTGCGCCGTCGGTTCCTGTTGCCCGGCGCGTTTCCGGTCCTCGTCCCCGGTGTCGGCCGTACCTGCGTCGTCACCGCCGTCCGTGCCCGGGGTCGGGCCGCCGAGTGGTGCCGGTGTCCCCCACCCGGTTGCGGGGGGTGGACTGTCGGACGGCCTCCGTGACGGTTGTTCCCGGATCTGTTCCGGGGATCGCTCTCCGGCGGGGCTGCCGGTGGTGGAGTCCGGCACGGGGGTTTTCTCCGGCTCCGGTGCCGGACGGTTCTCCGGTGCCGGGTCCTTCCCGGGGCGGGGGGTGTCCTGCGGAGCCGGGGACGGTGGATCAAAAGGGTCGGTCCCCACCTCGCATTCGACCGTGAGGTCGAGCTGGAGTTCATTCCTGAGCGCCGCGACGATGGCGTCGTTGTTGCCCGGGGCGTTGAGGCGTGAGGCGAGTGCACCGGTGTTGTGTCCGATGACGAGTGTCGACCCACGGACACCGAGAACCCTGGCCTCGGTCAGCATGATCTCCGCGACCTTGTTGTTCGCCCCGATGGCCGAACGGAGCTGCGCCCAGTTCCGGCGGATGAGGTCGGCGGGGTCACCGTTCCGGGTGTCCGGGGTGGTCCCGGTGGGGGTGTGCGTGTCGACGTCGTCGTGTCCGGGTCCGTCGGGTTCGGGCTGCCGGTCCGGCTCCGGTGCCTGCCCGGGGCCGGACGGGGACTCGGGGCGGGTGTCCCCTGGGGACTCCTGCCGGGTCCCGGTGTCGCCGGTCGCCCGGGGTTCCGGCCCCCGGTCCCGGTCGTGTGCGTCCGGGGTGGCGGGACGGGACTCCGGCGCCGTCGGTTCCCGGTCCGGAGCTGCCGGTGCCCCCTCGGACCGGTGCACCGCCGTGTCGGTCGGGTGCGGCGGGGTGGCTGGGGTGTGGGGACGGGACTCCGGGGCGTCCTGTCCCCGGGTCGGCACCTGCTCACGTCCGGAGCCGCGACGGGCCAGCCGTTCGGCGGCCTCCCGGGCGCGACGGGCTCCCTCACTGACGGGCGCCTGCGGTTGCCGTGGGCCGTCCGGGGACGGCGTCGCGGAGGTCGGGGCCTCGGTCTGCTGCCTGCTCTGTTCCTGGTTGGTGGCGGCGAGCGCCGCCGCGCGGGTCGCGGGAGGGGCGTCGGGGAGCTGGTTGAGTCCCTGTTCCACGAGATCGAGTCGTTGGCTGACACCGGCCACGCTGTCCGTCCCGGCGGGCAGGAGCATACGGGCGCAGAGGATCTCCAGGAGAAGCCTGGGGGCGGTGGCACCGCGCATCTCGTCGAGGCCGTCGTTGGCGAGGGACGCGAGACGGGCGAGTGCCGAACCGCCGAAGGCGGCGGCCTGTTCCGTGATGACGGGTACCTGTGCGGCGGGAACGTCGACCAGTCCCATGTCGACGGCATCCGGGACGGCCTGCAGGACCATGAGGTCACGGAGCCGGTCGAGGAGGTCGGAGGTGAAGCGGCGGGGATCGTGTCCGGCCTCGATCACGTCGGCGACGGTGCGGAACATCGTCGCCCGGTCACCTTCGGCGAGGGCGTTGACGGCGGCGTCGATGAGTGAGGAGTCGGTGACCCCGAGCAGCGGGACGGCCATGTCGTAGGTGAGGCCGTTGGGCCCGGCACCGGCGAGGAGCTGGTCCATCACCGACAGGGAGTCGCGCGGGGAACCGCCACCGGCGCGGATGACGAGCGGGTAGACGGAGTCCTCGACCTCGACCCCTTCCGCCGTGCAGGTGCGCTCGAGCAGGCTGCGCATGGCCGGCGGGGTGAGGAGCCGGAACGGGTAGTGGTGGGTCCGGGACCGGATGGTGCCGAGAACCTTCTCCGGTTCCGTGGTGGCGAAGATGAAGATGAGATGTGCCGGAGGTTCCTCGACGATCTTCAGCAGGGCGTTGGCGCCGGCGGTCGTGATCATGTGCGCCTCGTCGATGATGAACACCCGGTAGCGGGACTCCGCCGGTGCGTAGAGCGCACGGTCCCGCAGCTCCCGCATGTCGTCGACGCCGTTGTGGCTGGCTGCGTCGAGCTCGGTGACATCGAGGTTGCCAGGTCCTCCCGGCGCGAGGGACACACACGAGTTGCAGGTGCCGCACGGCGTGGAGGTGGGACCTTCGGCGCAGTTCAGCGACCGGGCCATGATCCGCGCGGAGGACGTCTTGCCGCAGCCCCGCGGGCCGGAGAAGAGGTAGGCGTGGTTGATCCTTCCGGAATCCAGCGCCACACTCAGCGGGTCGGTGACATGCTCCTGGCCGATGACCTCGGAGAACGTTGCGGGACGGTACTTGCGATAGAGAGCCACTCCCCCAGCCTACCGGGGTAGGGGTGGCACAGCTCAGCGCCCCAGATCGAGGAGGTCCACGTTCTGCTCCACCATCGCCTGTTGCAGGGCCGGGACACCATAGGTCCGGGCGTAGGAGAATTCATCGTCGGTGAGCAGGACGAGCTGGAGCAGGACGGTGAGCCGGGCGTTCGCGGGCTGCGCGGACGACACGTCATCGGTGCCGACCTCGCCGGCCTCCTCCATCATGCGGGGCACGCCCTTCGCCCAGACATAGGGAACGACGAGAAGTCCGTGTCGGACGGTAACGTCCGGTTCCGCGACGAGGCCACCGAGCACCCCGACCCCCGGTAGCAGCTGCCCCGGCGATGCGGGCACCCTGCCCGCCGAGTCGCGGAGGAAGGCCGCGGTCGCCGCGACGACGCGGTCGAGGCAGTCGTGGGTACCGGCGGCGACGGCGAACACCTCACTGCGGACGTCAACCGGGCGGGCGTCCAGATCCGCGGGTTCCGTCGGCACCTCATCGGCTGATTCGGTGACGCTGTTCGTGTCGGTGATCAACCCGGTGTCCACCCGGCCGAAATCGAGGGTGGTGGCGAGGCGCTCCCCGGAATCCAGGAGTCCGGCCCCGACATGGAAATCCCCGATCCGCTTCACCTCGAGCGATCCCGGAATGAGATCGTTGATCCAGTAGGTCGTCTCCCTGAGGTCCACGGTGCCTCCCCTTCTCGTCTCACCGTCACATGTCGGTGAGACGAGTATAGGGGGCCGGTTCAGCCTGCGAACTTCTCGGCCGCCGCGAGCAGCACACAGGTGGCGACGCCGTCCATCGCGACCTCGAGTTCCTCGACGGGCGGGAGCGAGGGGGCGAGCCGGATGTTGCGGTTGTCGGGATCCTCGTGCAGCGGGAAGGATGAACCCGCACCGGTCAGCGCGATCCCGGCTTCCTTCGCGAGCTGGACCACACGCGAGGCGGTGCCGTCGACGACGTCGAGGGAGATGAAGTAGCCGCCCTCGGGCTTCGTCCAGGTGGCGACACCGTGTCCGCCGAGTCGGGACTCCAGGATCCCGAGGACCTTCTCGAACTTCGGCGCCAGGGAGGCCGCGTGCCTCCGCATGAGGGCACGGACGCCGTCGGCGTCGCCGAAGAACCGGGCGTGGGCGAGCTGGTTGACCTTGTTCGGGCCGATGCCGCGCACACCGGCGTGCGCACCGTACCAGTCGAGGTTCTCCTTCGAGGAGGCGAAGAACGCCACGCCCGCACCGGCGAAGGTGATCTTGGAGGTCGACGTCATGAACCAGAAACGGTTCGGGTTTCCGGCCTTCTCCGCGAGATCGAGCACATTGTGGATGACGGGGAATTCATCGGTGAGGGTGTGGATCGCGTAGGCGTTGTCCCACACGATGCGGAAGTCCTTCGCGGCGGTCTCCATCTCGGCGAGTTCACGGCAGACCCGCTCCGAGAAGGTGACGCCGGTCGGGTTACCGAACACGGGAACGGTCCACATGCCCTTGACGGACGGGTCCCTGACCAGTTCCCGGACGGCGTCCATGTCGGGGCCCTCGTCGGTCATGGGGACGGTGACCATCTCGAAGCCGAGATGCTCGGTGATGGTGAAGTGACGGTCGTAGCCGGGGACCGGGCAGATCCAGCGGACGGTCTCGAGATCCTTCCACGGGGTGTCCGAATCGTTGTTTCCCCACACGTAGGACGCGAGGATCAGGTCGAACATGATGTTGAGGGAGGAGGCGTCACCGGCCCAGATCTGTTCCACCGGAATGCCGAGGAGCTCGGAGTAGATCGCGCGGATGTCGGTGATCCCGTTCAGACCACCGTAGTTGCGGACATCGATGCCGTCGGCCGTGGTGTGCTCCCCCGCACCGGGCTGACCGAGGAGCTCCTCGGAGAAGTCGAGCTGCTCCGCCGACGGCTTACCCCGGGTCAGGTCCAGCTTCAGGTTCCGGGCCTTGAGTTCGTCGTACTTCGCCGAGATCTCCTCGGTGAAGTCGGCGAGAGCCTTCGCATCGAGATCCTGCAACGTCATGGGTGCCACCTTCCGCGGTGAATGGATGTGAAACGTTCCTGATGACACCGACCCCGGGATCTTCCCCCGTGGTGGTGTCTCCGGGGTCCACTGTAGCCGCCGGTGCCGGTGTGCACCACGGTTGGAGCACCCTTCGGGAAGGGGACGGGAAGACACAAAGATGCACCGCCCCGGGGAAGGGACGGTGCATCACCACGTCTGAGTTTAAGGGGACCCCGCGCACCCGTCAGAGCTCGCTGACCCTTGCTGCATTCCTGCCCTGGGGGAGTTCACGAGGTGTACGCCGCACGGGGTCCTGCCCACAGGGTAACCCACAAGTGACCGGAGGCCCAAGCCGGGGCCGGGTTTTGATCGGGGCGGAGGTTTGGGTATAGTACACCGCAGACATGACGGGGAAACCTGTCGTGCTCTTTCTGGAGGATTCGACTAGCGGCCTATGTCGCACGCCTGGAACGCGTGTTGGGAGCAATCCCTCAGGGGTTCAAATCCCCTATCCTCCGCAGCACGGAAAACCCGTGTCCGGGACACTCTCCCGGACACGGGTTTTCCGCATTCATCGTCATCCATCGTCGGGGAAGTGCCCCGTTCCGGTCACTCATCCGCCGCTGTCCGCGTGCCGGACGTCCGTCAGTGACCGACATCCCCGCGCCGGCGGAACCACCATCGAAGGGACCGTCATGGTCGTGTCCCCCTCCCCCGCAGTCGCCTCTTCAGGGTGTCCGCCCACGGTGAAGGAACTGCGTCACCGCGCGGAATGGCCACTGGTGATACTGGGCCTCGTCCTCACCGCCGTCGTGGCGGCCCTCGCGATCGCGATGCTCGCCAACGGAGACACCCCCGACGAATGGGCGATGGGGTCCTGTTGGGACTCGTGACACCGGTCGTCGCCCTGGTGCTCATCCGCATGATGTACCGGAAGGCCGCGGCCAACAGCATCGAACTGACGGAGAAGCAGCTCCCCGAGCTCTACGCCATCTACGCCGAACCCGGCGAGCGGATGGGTTTCGACACCCCGGGCGGCCCGGATCTGCCGAAGCTCCACCTGCACAACGGCAACGGTGTGATGAACGCCTACGCCACCGAGTGCCGGAAGCGCGCGGCCTACATCGTCCTGAACTCCGACATCGTGGATCTCGCCTACGTGCACGGTGATTTCGGTGCCCTCCGGTTCATCATGGCTCACGAACTGGGTCACGTGAAGTGCCGGCACATCTCCCTCTGGCGGCTGATCTACGTCCCGGCCATGACACTGCTTTTCCTGGGCGAATCGGCGACGCGTGCACAGGAGTACACCGCCGACCGGGTCGCCGCGTACTACGCTCCCGGGGATGTGTTGACCATGGTCGACCTGTTCGCCGGCAAGAATCTCGGCCACCGTATCGACGTCGACGAGTACTTCCGCACCAGTGACGCCCACGGCGAGGGTCTCTGGCTGCGCTTCGCCGACTTCCGCTCCGACCACGCGGTCGGTTTCCGCCGCATGGGCGCGCTGCGCCGGACCCTCACCGAAGGATGGGACGTCCACGGGAAGATGCTGTAACCCACCCTTCGACAGTGGCGACCACCCAGCACCTCTTCCTCGGACATTGAAGACGAGATACCCCCACGGCATCTCTTCTACCGGCATCCGCCCGGATCATCATGTGGGGCCACCCACATGACGTCCCCGGCGGGAAGTTGCGCCGGGTCGAAGAGCTCCACCAGCTCGTCCATCCCGGAAACCCCGGTAACCCCCAACGACCGGGCGATACGTGCCCGGACCTCACCCACCGACTCTCCCTCCAACATCTGCCGCAGCGTCACCGCCCCGTCCCGCTTCGCCAGGCGCTTCCCCTCCGGGCCGAGCACCAGGGGAACGTGCACGTACCCGACCTCCGGGTACCCGAGCAGATGCGCGAGGTACGCCTGGCGGGGAGCGGAGGACAGCAGGTCGCGCCCGCGCACGACCTGATCGACGCCCTGCGCCGCGTCATCGACCGTGACCGCGAGGTTGTACGCCCAGTCCGGACACTGGCCCCCACGACGCAGCACCAGATCATCGACCTCACCGGTGTACTCCCCGGCGTAGTGGTCGTGCACCGTCCATTCCGTGACCTCCGCACGCAGCCGGAGCGCCGGGACCCGCCCATCGGCGGAGAGCTCCGCCCGGCGTCGTTCCCGCGTCACGTCGTCGAGATCCCGGCACGTTCCCGGATAGCAGCCGGGGAGGATGTGCGGGGCACCGGACGCCTCCCGGATCTCCCGGCGCGAGCAGTAGCACTCGTAGACGAGTCCCCGGGAACGCAGTTCCTCCACCGCGGCTTCATAGGCGGGGTACCGGTCCCGCTGGGCCCACACCTCACCGTCGAAGTCGAGTCCCAGAGTGAGCAGATCCTCGATCTGCCGTTCGGCGGACTCGGTCGACGAGCGCTGGGTGTCGATGTCCTCCACACGCAGCAGGAAACGCCTCCCCGAGCGCCGGGCGAACAGCCACGCGAGCACCGCCGTCCGCAGGTTGCCGAAGTGCAGATCGCCGCTGGGTGAGGGCGCGTAGCGGCCGGCGCCGGAAGGGGTAACGGGCATGGGACCATGCTAACTGTGCCGGGTGGCATGCACCGGTGGGCGACACCGGTAGCTCCTGTGGCACGATGTTCGCCATGACCACACACTCCGACATCCCGTCTGGGCGGGGCGCTGCCGACACCTCCGCAGCGTCCGCGAACGCCCGCTTCATCCCCGTCCAGCGCTCCTACTACCCCGTGCTGCTGGCACTGTTCGTCTCCGTGTTCGTGATCTCGAACATCACCGCCACCAAGGGGGTGACGCTCGGACCGATCATCACCGACGGCGCCTTCTTCCTCTTCCCCCTCGCCTACATCATCGGCGACGTCCTGGCGGAGTGCTACGGCTTCCGCGCCACCCGCCGCGCCATCTGGACCGGCTTCGCCGTCATGCTGCTCGCCGTCGCCGCGTTCACCGTCGCCATCGCGCTCCCGGCCGCCGACTTCTACGACGGTCAGGACTCCTTCGCCAGCGTCCTCGGCGTGGTGCCCCGCATCGTCATCGCCTCACTCGTCGGCTACCTGGCCGGGCAGCTGCTCAACTCCTACGTCCTCGTCGCCATCAAGAAACGCACCGGTGAGAAATCACTGTGGGCCCGGCTGCTCGGTTCCACGGTCGTCGGCGAGTTCGGCGACACCCTTCTGTTCTGTCTCATCGCCGCTCCCGTCATCGGCATCACCACCGTCGGAGACACCGTCAACTACACCCTCGTCGGATTCCTCTGGAAGACCGCGATCGAGGTCATCATGATGCCGCTGACCTACGCGGCGATCGCCTGGGTGAAGAAACGCGAGAACTACTGACCGTGCCCCGCGCCTCCGCCGACGCCTCCCTCCGGCACCGAGCGGAGCTCCCGCTGCTCACGGTCGGCGTCCTGCTCACGATCGTTCTGATCGTGGCGGGGGTTCTCCTCCTGTTCAACGACACCGCGAAACCGGCCGAGATCATCGCCGTCGCCACGGCCGCCACCGGCCCCCTCACCCTGTGGTTGCGGACCCACCACAGGCACTGGCTGGCCATCGGCGACGGAATCCTCGTCACCGAGCGCCAGCTCCCGGAGATCCACGCCGTCTACGTCGACGTCGCGGAGCACATGGGATTCGGGGACGGCGATGGCCAGCGCCCGCGGCCGCCGCTCTATCTCGTCGGCAGGGGCACATCCATGGACGGGACCGCCGGACGCTGCCACGTCTCCACCGGTGCACTGACACTCCACGCCGACTTCGCCGAGATGGTCTACACCGTCGACGACCTGCGTACCGTGCGCTACCTCCTGGCCCACCAGCTCGGCCACATTCTCGCAGGCCACACCACCCCGGTTCGCGCCACCGTCAACGCGGTCATGCTCGGCGCCCAGCTCAACCGCCCGCTGGCGACGGCGGAGGAGTACTCCGCCGACCGGGCGGTGGGCCGTTACGTCCCCGAGGCCGCGGAGGGGGTCGTCGCCCTCTACTCGGACAAGAACATCCGGGCCCGGATCGACATCGATGAATACCTCGCGGACGCCGGGCGCATCCGGGACGACATCTGGCTCCGCATCGCCAACCTCGGTTCCTCACACCCCGTCGGTGTGAAGCGGATGCTCGCCTTCAGGGCGATGCGGGAACAGGGCTGGGACGTCCACGGCGAGCTGTTCTAGGGACGACGGGCGCGCGGTGCGGAACGGGTGACCGTCTGCGCCCGCATCCGTCGCTCTACCGTTTCGACGCGTAGTAGCGGCCCATGAACTCGTCGCGGTACGCCTCGTAGTCCCCCGCCTCGATGGCATCCCGGATCCCGTCGACGAGGCGGATCATGAAGTAGAGGTTGTGCATCGTGCACAGCGTGCCCGCCAGGAACTCCTTGGCCTTGAGCAGGTGGTGGATGTAGGCGCGGGAGTAGTTCTCGCTGACGTAGCCGCCGAGCTCCTCGTCGATGCCCGCGAAATCGCGCTTGAAGCGCGCCCCGGTCAACGTCATGCGCCCGTCGAGGGTGTAGACGCCGCCGCGCCGGCCGAGGCGCGTGGGCGCGACACAGTCGAAGGTGTCGGCGCCGGCCTCGATGGCGGTGAACAGGTCATCCGGCTCGGAGATGCCCAGCAGATGACGGGGAGCCTCGACCGGCAGTTCATCGCACACCCAGCCGACGATGGTGCCGAGACGTTCCTTCTCCAGGGCACCGCCGATGCCGTAGCCGCCGAAACCGCGTTTCCCCTCCGCGCGGAACTCCTCCGAGAGCGACACCAGGCCGCGGGTGGCCTGCCTGCGGAGGTCCTCGTACTGGGCTCCCTGCACGACCCCCCACAGGGACTGCAGCGGCTTGCCGACGCGCTGTTCCGTCAGCCGGTTGTGTTCCTCGAGACAGCGGCGGGCCCAGCGGTGGGTCCGTTCGACGGAGGCGTCCTGGTACTCGCGGGTGTCCATGAGGGTGGTCAGCTCGTCGAAGGCGAACATGATGTCGGCCCCGAGCTGGTGCTGGATCTGCATGGACACCTCCGGGGTGAAGCGGTGCTTCGACCCGTCGATGACGCTGCGGAAGTCCACGCCGTCCTCGTCGACGTGCGCGAAGCGGTCCTTGCTGCGGGCCTTCACGTCGGCGGCGGTCAGGTTCGTGGTGTCCATGGCCAGGACCTTCTTGAAGCCGACGCCGAGGCTCATGACCTGGAATCCACCGGAGTCGGTGTAGGTGGGCCCGTGCCAGTTCTCGAAGGCGGCGACCCCGCCGGCGGTGTCGACGATGTCGGGGCCCGGTTGGAGGTAGAGGTGGTAGGCGTTGGAGAGGATCGCCTGCGCACCGGTCTGCCGGATCTGCTCCGGGGTCAGCGTCTTCACCGTGGCCTTGGTCGCCACCGGGATGAACGCCGGGGTGGCGATGTCGCCGTGCGGGGTGTGGATCACCCCGGTGCGCCCGTGGGGGCTGGATTCCAGGCGGGTGCCGAGGGTGAAGGTGGTGTCAGTCATGACTGTCACTGTAGTGCCGGTGTGTTCCGGTGTCGGTCACCGGCGTGTACCGGCACCGACCGCCACCGGCTGGTTTGGGGTCGCGTCGGGTCCGTCGAACTGTTCCTCCAGCACGGCGCCCTCGATGTCCAGGGTCGGCAGGATGCGGTCCAGCCATTTCGGCATCCACCAGGTCGCGCGGCCGAGCAGGAACATCGCGGCGGGCACGAGACCCATGCGGATGAAGAAGGCGTCGAAGAGGACACCGGCGCCGAGGGCGAAGCCGAAGATCTTGATGAACGGCAGCGGCTGGTCGATGAACGCGGCGAACACGGCGATCATGATGAGCGCGGCGGAGGTGACCACGCGGGCCCCCATGCTGAATCCCTCGATGACGGATTCCTCGACGGCGTTGTAGCGCGACCCCCCGGTGCGCTTCCCACCGGTGGCTATCCAGTGCTCGCGCATGCGGGTCACCAGGAACATCTGGTAGTCCATCGCGAGGCCGAAGGTGACGCCGATGAGGAAGATCGGCATGAACGAGATGATCGGGGCCGGAGTGTCGACGATGCCCCACAGTCCCTCCTGCCAGAACAGGACGGTGACGCCGAAGGCCGCGCCGACCGACAGCAGGAAGCCGAGACCGGCGATGACGGGCACCATGATGGAGCGGAAAACCACGAGCAGGAGCACGATGGCGAGTCCGACGACGACGGCGAGGTAGACGGGCATGGCCTCGGCGAGTTTCTTCGTCACGTCGCGCTGGATCGGGGTGAGGCCGGTGACGCCGATGTCGATGCCGGTCGCGTCCTCGATCTCCCGGTCGCTCGCACGCAGTGATCCGAGGAGTTGGGAGGTCACGGGGTCGGCGGGGCCGCTCCGTGGGGTGATCAGGAGCTGGGCGGCCCGGGTGTCCTCGGAGAGCCCGATGATCTGGACGTGTTTGATGTCCGGGTTGGTGTTGTACCGCTGTGCGACATAGGCGTAGGAGGCCATGGCCGCCGCGTTCTCCGGGTTGAACCCCTCGGGATCGCCCGCGCGCTGGGCTTCGACGAGCGGACGGAGGATCGGGGCGTCGGGGTTGACGTCATGGGCGTCGATGATCATGAGGAACGGGGAGTTGATGCCCTCCCCGAAACCCTCGGCCAGCAGATCCGCGGATTTCCGTTGCGTGGAACTCTTGCTGAAGGTGCTGTCCGACGGCAGCGCCATCTGCAGGTCGAGCACCGGGTAAGACAGGGCGGACAGGCCGAGGACGACGACGGTGAGCACGAGGGCGGGCACCCGGTGCACGAACGTCACCCAGGTGCGTCCCACGGACCTTCTTCCGGTGGTGGCGTCCTCCGCAGCATCACCGGAATCTCCGGCGTCCCCCCGTTTCTTCCGGCGTCCCCCCAACCCCGGTACGCGGCCCGCGAACGCGAACCGGCCGGTCATCCCCAGGAGAGCCGGCAGGAGGGTGAGGGCGACGGCGACGGCGACGGCGACGGTGAACGCGGCGGACACACCCATCCAGGAGAGGAACGGGATACGGACCATCGTGAGGGCGACCAGGGCGATGATGACGGTCAGTCCCGCGAAAACGACGGCGGAACCGGCGGTGCCGACGGCCATGCCCGCGGCGTGTTCGGGGGAGTTCCGCCCGTGCCCGTGGTTCCGCTCGGCGCGGTAGCGGGACAGGATGAACAGGGTGTAGTCCACGCCCACGGCGAGCCCGAGCATCACCGCGAGAACCGGCGTGACGTTGTTCAGGGGGGCGAAGTGGGTCGCGATGAGGATCGCCGAGGAGCCCACCGAGATACCGACGACGGCGGTGATCAGCGGCAGACCCGCCGCCACGAGGGAACCGAAGGTGAACAGCAGCACGAGGAACGCCACGCCGAGACCGATGATCTCACTGGTCGACTTGATGACCAGTGGATCGCCGAACGCGGGACCACCGGTTTCCACCTGGAGTCCGGCCTCACGTCCGACGTCCATCGCGGCACGGATCGTGGCACGCTGTTCGTCGGTGACGTCGGCGGGGAGGGGCACGTCCAGGCTGAAGCTGGTGTAGCCGATCCGCCCGTCCGGACTGAGCAACGCGAGGTTCTCCGCATCGGCCTTCGCGGTCTCCTCGGGGAGCCCGGCGCCCACGGACTGGTCGATGACCGCCTTCTGCAGCTGCGGGTTGAGGGTGACGGGGTTGCCGAAGCGGTCCCGGTCGATCACCCCGGGTACGTGCTCGTCGATGTCGGCGATGACACGGTCGATGGCCTCCACGTAGCGGGGTTCGTCGAGGCGCTGCCCCTCCGGGGCGGCGAACACCATCGTCACACCGGTGGAGGTCAGCGGGTTGCGCTGGTCGGGGAAGTTCCGCACCAGGGAGTCCGCGGCCGCCTCGGAGGCGGTGCCGGGGATGTTGAAGATGTCGTTGAAGCCACGCTGGAGCGCACCCGCGCTGCCGCCGACACCCGCGACGATGATCACCCAGGCGACGATGACGACCCATTCCCGCCGGAAGGACCAGCGTCCGAGTTTGTACAGCAGCTTCGCCACAGGTGTCTCCTCTATCGCGGCGGGGGCCGCCGGAACATGTCCGGGAACGGAACCCGCGTGGTCCGTCGCGCCACGGTGGCACGATACCGGTGACACTGTAATACGAGACGGCCCCGGAACGCACGGGTCGTCGATCCGGCCGGGATCGACGGTCGGAGCGCAGAAAAAGACCCCCGGGGATCCCGGGGGTCTTTTCGACTGGCGGTGGCGGGGGGATTTGAACCCCCGGTTGGGGATTACCCAACACTCGCTTTCGAGGCGAGCACCTTCGGCCGCTCGGACACGCCACCGCCGACCAGCCTAACCGCACAGGGCATCAGGCAACAAATTCCCACGCCAGCTGCGCCGTTGAAGGCCGATTACTTGTCGAAGATGCCCTTGACCTTGTCGGCGGCGTCGCGGACGACCTCTTCGGCCTTCTCGACGCCTTCCTTGATGTCGGACTTCACCTGGTCTGCACGACCCTCGTTGGCGAGGTTCTCGTTGTCGGTGGCCTCACCGACGCCTTCCTTGATCTTGCCGCCGAGGTCGTTGGCCTTGCTCTCGAAACCCATGAAAAACTCCTTTGTAGGTCGGTCAATGGATGGCCCCATACTAGGTGTGTTCCGCGGATCAGGCACGTTCGGGCGTCAACTTTATCCGGAACGTTATCTCCCGCCGGCAGCCTCAGCAGCCGGAAAGTATCACCTGATCGACAACTCAGCACCCCCATAGGATATCCACATAAAGGGGCCCTGAGGTGGGCAGACACCGTGTCCCGCCGCTATCCCGGGCCCGGATACCGGGAACCCGGACACGGGGCACACACGGCCACACGTCCCAGGGAACCGTCCCCGGAGGAGCCCCCGGATGTCACCGGAGCTGACCGAAAAAATCGGTCATGAGTTCGGAGCATTCCACACCCAGAACACCCCCGCGCACGCGGGGCCACCGTATCGACTCCGGAGGCCGGAGCACATCCCGCACACTTCCGCACGCACCGGTCCTGGGCTCGAACGCCCCGAAGATGACCTCCCCCACCCGGGCGTCGAGCAACGCCCCGGCGCACATGGTGCACGGTTCCAGGGTGACGACGAGTGTGCATCCGGTCAGCCGCCAGCCGTCCCCGTGGAGCCGTGCGGCCCCCCGGAGCGCGAGCACCTCGGCGTGCGCGGTCGGATCACCGTCGGCCTCCCGCCGGTTCGTCGCCGCAGCCAGCTCCCGGCCGGAACCGTCCAGGATGACCGCGCCGACGGGGACATCTCCGGGTGGGGTCGTCCGCGCCACCTCGATCGCGCGCCGCATGAGCGTCTCGGCCCGGACCAGTCCCTCCGGGGCGGGCAGTACCGCCATACCGGGCCGTCAGTCGATGTCGAGGTCGACGGCGTCCGCGAGTTCGGACTCGAACCCGAGTTCCGCGGCGATGCGCAGCAACTGTTCCGAGGCCCAGAGCTCGGAATCGTCACAGATGACGGTCATCACCTGTTCACTGACGCCCAGATCCGCGAGGATCGCGACATCCCCCTCCGCCCACGGATCGACCTTGTCCAGCTCGTCGGAATCCAACTCGGGGATGTCGGCGCCGATCTCGTCGAGTGCGCCGGCGGCCAGGTCGTCACCGATCGCCATCGTCGCGTCGGACAGCAGCAGGCGAACGCCACCCGGCGCGGGGCGGAGGATGAGGAAGTACTCGTCATCGACGCAGAGCATCGCGAACGCGGCACTCTCACTCCGCAGACGCCCGACCGCCGCGACGGCGTCGTCGATCGAGTCGAAGCAGTCGTCTATTTCCCGGACGTCCCACTCCCCACCCGTCCGCGAGACGGTCACGGCGAAGCAGAGATCATCGTCATGTTCGCCGGTGTCACCGTCGAAACCGTCATAGCCATTGGAATCCATACCGGTAACCGTAGTCGGGATATGGGAGAATTGTCAGATGACCACCACCGCGATCTCCCGCCCCGTCTGTGTCCTCGGTCTCGGCCTGATCGGCGGCTCACTGCTGCGCGATCTCACCGCCTCCGACCACACCGTCTTCGGCTACAACCGCTCCCCCTCGGCCGCCCGTTCGGCCGCCGGGGAAGGGTATGACGTCACCGATTCACTCACGGATGTTCTCACCAGGGCACAGCGGTGCGACGCGTTGATCGTGCTCGCGACCCCGATGCCCGCCATCCCCACGCTTCTCGACGCCATCGCCACCCACGCCCCCGACTGCGGTTTCACCGATGTCGTGAGCGTGAAGGCGAAGGTCCTGGAGCTGGTGCGGGAACGCGGCATGGCCGACCGCTACGTCGGAGGCCACCCGATGGCGGGCACCGCCGACAGTGGCTGGACCGCGAGCCAGCGGGACCTGTTCAAGGGGGCCGCCTGGGTGGTCACCTTCGACCGCGCCCTCGACGACACACCGCCCCCCGCACAGTGGGTCTCACTGTGGATCGATGTCGTGCACATGGCCACCCGTGTCGGCGCCGAGGTCATTCCCGCACAGGTGGGGAACCATGATGCGGCCGTCGCGCGGATCTCCCACCTGCCGCACCTGCTCGCCGAGTCACTGGCGATCGTCGGTGACAACGGCGGGGCACTGGCACTGTCCCTCGCGGCAGGCAGTTTCCGTGACGGAACCCGCGTCGCCGGCAGTGCCCCGTCCCTCGTGCGCGCCATGTGCGAGACCAACGACGAGGCCCTCCTCGAGGCCCTGGATGAAACGCTCGCCCTGCTGAATGACGCCCGCGCACATCTCACCGACGAACGGCCCAGCATCGAGGAACTCGTCGACTCCGGTTACCGCTCACGCATCCGCTACGAGGCCCGCTCCGGCATGCACACCGGCAACGGTGGCCTTCTCGCCTCACCCCGCCCCGTGATCCGGTTCCAGCCCGGTGCACCGGGGTGGATCAACCAGCTCGCCCACGCGGAGATGCTGGGGGCACGCATCGAGGTGTACTGACCGGAACGCGAGAGAGCCCGGCACCGCAAGGTCACGGTGCCGGGCTCTTTCTTTTCTCTCGTGCGCCCGGAGGGATTCGAACCCCCAACCTTCTGATCCGTAGTCAGATGCTCTATCCGTTGAGCTACGGGCGCATGCCATCGGGGAACGCGGACGTCCCTCAGCAACGAGGATCTACATTACACCCACGGCGAGAGAGTCAACAAATACGCAGGTCAATACCCTCACAAGACAAAAGGAACGGCCCCACACCAGTTCACCCGGTGTGGGGCCGTTCCTTTTCTGTCTCAACACAGAGTGCGCCCGGAGGGATTCGAACCCCCAACCTTCTGATCCGTAGTCAGATGCTCTATCCGTTGAGCTACGGGCGCCTATTCAGTTGACCCTTGCGGGTGCGGAGGCGAGAGGATTTGAACCTCCGGTCCTCTGTTAGGAAGACAACTCATTAGCAGTGAGTCCCATTCGGCCGCTCTGGCACGCCTCCATCAGCCTCACCGACACCGCACGCATGAAGAACACGGATGCAGATGACGTGAAACCAGCGATGATATTACCCCGACCACGTCCGCTACGGCAAAACCACAGGCCACGCACGCCGGTTCATCAGGTTGTACTGTGGTTCACATGATCCGTGATGATGTCTCCGCAATCCCCGCCTACGTCCCGGGACGTGCCGCACCCGACGCACTGAAACTCTCCAGCAACGAGGCCGCGCACCCTCCCCTGCCCAGTGCGGTGGAGGCCATGACCGACGCAGCCCGCAACGCGAACCGCTATCCCGACATGGGGGTCGTCAGGTTGAAGGCGGAACTCGCGGACACACTGGGACTCACCCCGGATCAGATCGCCGTGGGGTGCGGTTCCTCCGCTCTCTGCCAGCAGCTCGTCCAGGCCACCTGCCGCGCGAATGACGAGGTCATCTTCGCCTGGCGCAGCTTCGAGGCCTACCCGATCTTCTGCCTCGTCGTCGGTGCGAAACCGGTCATGGTCCCCCTCGACGGGAATCACCGGCACGACCTCGACGCGATGGCCGCCTCCATCACGGACCGCACACGGCTCATCTTCGTCTGCAACCCGAACAACCCCACCGGGACCAACATCACCGAGGACGAGTTCACGGCGTTCATGGAGCGTGTCCCGGAGGATGTCGTCGTCGTTCTCGACGAGGCCTACATCGAGTACGTGCGCGACGAGGACAACCCGGTGTCCACCGAGCTCCTCGGGAGGTACCCGAACCTCGTGGGTATGCGCACCTTCTCCAAGGCCTATGGTCTCGCCGGCGTCCGCGTGGGCTACGCGTTCGGTGATCCACGGATCATCGACGCCGTGAACCGCATGGCCCTCCCCTTCAGTGTGAACGCCGTCGGGCAGGCCGGGGCACTCGCCTCCCTCACGGCCGCCGATGAGCTGCTCCAGCGCACCGACGAAGCTGTCGAACAACGTGAGGCACTGGTCGCCCGGATTCCGGGCGCCGTGGCATCCCAGACGAATTTCGTGTGGATCCCCACCTCCCGCTCCCGGGAGCTCGCCGGGAAACTCGCGGAGCGCGGCGTTCTCATCCGCGCCTTCGACGAGGGCGTACGGGTCACCGTCACCACCGGTGAGGAGCTCAACCGGTTCCTCACCGCCTGGGATGAGGTGCAGTGACCCCCGGACGGGACAGGTGAAGGGGTGGGGCCGCCGGCCCCACCCCTTCATTCATCCGTTCATTCGTCAGGAACGCCGGCGACGCACCTGCACCAGGGAGGCCCCCAGGAGAAGGAGGATCAGTCCCGCCAGGACGACCAGCAGGACACTCGCACCCGTGTTAGCCAGCAGTCTGCGGGGTTCAGCGGCAGGCACCTGAGCCTCTTCAGCGGGCGTCGGGGCGACCGTGGATGACGGGGCCGGCGCCACCGGGGTGACACTTCCGCCATTCACCGGCGCCCGGGTGGGAACCGTGGCCGGCACATGGGCGGAACCGGTCACCGGTGCGACGGAGCCGACGGCACTCGATGCGCCGCCCGCCAGTACCGCGAGGACCACCGCAGGAATCAACGGCGTGAGCAGGCCCGCGGCGGACAGAGCGGAACCCGCCCCACAGTCCCCGCCGGACGAGGACACGTCGTGACCGTCCCCACCACAGTCGTCACCGTCACCCGGGGCACCCGGTTCATCGGTGGGCGTCGGCACGTCGGTGACGGGCTTCTCCGCCACGGTGACCGTCTGGTTCAGATCCTTGAGATCCTCGTGCACCGCCACCGGCACCGCACCGGTTTCGACACGGGAGCCGGTGAACAGTTTCTCGAAGACGACGAGGGTCCGCCCCGCGAGCGCCGCGGGGACGGTGAACTCCACATCGACCGTTCCGGTGGCGGCATCCGGGGTGAACGTGTGGCGGGCCGTGATCTCCGTGGACCGCTCCGTGTCGGCGTCGATCAGTTCACCGGTGATCGTGTAGGTCTGTCCCGGGGTGAGTCCGCTGTAGCTGACCGTGTCCACCACGGTGCCACCGGTGTGATCCAGGGTCTTGTCGCCGTCGGCCTTGTCCCGGGCCAGGGTCCCGATGGTGGGTTCTGGTTCCGGTGCCGGTTCCGCGGTCCAGCTGACGGCGGCCCTCACCTCCTGGCGCACGGGCGCGGTGTCCGAGACCAGGCCGAGCTGCTGGGCCACGCCTCCGGTGTAGACGAGAACGGATCCCGCCTGCAGCGGTACGTCGGCCTCCAGGGTCAGCGTCGCGGTGCCCGCTTCGGTCCCTGCGGGGACGCGAACCGCGAATCGCTGGCCGGAGGTGACTTCTGCGGTGGTACCGACGGCGACGTTCCGGGCCGGGTCAATGAGCTCGACACCGGCGGGAGCCCCGGTGAGGGTCAGTCGGCCGCTCTCCGCGGTGGTGGTCACCGTGAATCCGTCGATGTCGGATCCCGCCTGTCCGTTCTGCTGTGTGGGCGCCAGTACGAGGTTGGCTTCCGGGGCGGTCTCGGCGGTGGCGTGGTCGATGAGGTAGTCGGCGACGGTGTCGACGTTCATCCGGATTTCTTCACTCACCTCGACGATTCGCGGACGCTGCACGTCGGGGTTGGTGAAGTGCCAGAGTGCGAACTGGGTGGCGGTGATCGCGGCCTCTTCGGGGAAGGCGCCGGTGACACCGGCGTTCGCGGCGAGTTCACGCGCACCGATCTCCGGGTAGGAGTTCTTCAGGACCCAGCGGACGTGCGGGCCTCCGGGGATTCCCTGTTCACCGAAACTGCTCAGGTTGTGTGCACCTTCCGCACTGCCGATGACCGCGTTGATGCAGTACGCCCGCGCGATCCGGCCGTCGGGGAGTTCGACCATGAACAGCGCGACGGATCGGATGTCGCCGGTCTCCGCGACCTCGAACCGGTATCCCTTGTCGATGAGTTGGGAATCTATCTTGACCGGTGTGGTCAGGGTCGGTTGCCCGTTCCGGTCTGCGGCGGATGCCACTCCGGTTCCGGACGGTGCGGACAGACCGAAGACCGCCAGGACGAGTGCCAGGAACAGAGCCACCCCCCTCCTGCTCCGATGCGCTGAAGAAAACACGGTTACCACCTTTCGGGAGTCATGGACGGGGGCGTGCCGGTTTCGTTCGATCGACGTTGGCCGTGCATCTGCACGTCCTCGTCACCGGGCTGCGGCCACCCGACCTCAATAGCTGTAGCGAACGAGCTAACCGTAGGTGGAAATATCTTTCATATCAATAAGTCATATCTTTTTAAGGAATATCGCGACGTTCCCGAGGGCGGTCCGGAAACGTCACGGAAGACTCTGTCAGTTTCCGGAATAAATCCTGTGAACAAGTGTTTTATTCACGAATCACCCTTTTGTGACCGCGAGGTGAAGCCTACGCAATCCCCTCAAAAAAACTGAGAAATGGACACGCGGAAACCCTGTGGATTCAATCCGGTAGAGCATTTAGATACCATCTTTGACCGCCGTCGTAGTCAGCCTCTCCCACCGCAGCGCGGACACCGGAAACCGGCGGGAGAACGCCACCCGGACGCCACGACAGGAACGGACCGGAACCGCACCACGATGAAGGCGCGCACGCGGCGGACATCCCGCCGCGGAAGCACCCGCACGACCCAAGCCGGGACACACGCCAGGTCAACCCCATCCCCGCTCTCCCCTGGTAGGGGCCATCGGACACCCCGGCCCCGCCGGGCACCCGACGTCTGACACACAAGCCCCCGGACGTCACCGCACCCTTCCCCGCCAAAACCGGACAGACCTCCCGGCGGTGCCGCGCCGCCCCCCGGGACGGGCCGACCCCTCCCCCGACACCGGTACGGCAGAGACATGAACGGAGAATCGACCCCCGGACAACCGGCGAATACCGCGGAGAAATTCCGCGGACACCACACATCCACATCCGGGAGAGGCGACACCCGGAAACACGACACAACCCCACCGATGAGCCGGTGGGTGACAATGCACGGCACCGGAAACTACTCCGCCACCCAAAATTGAACATGCTTTTCATGAACGAAACTAGGTGCCCATACGCACCTCCGGATGTGATCTTCCCGCCTGAAAATCTCTCCTGTGATGTTTGTCTCGACACCCTCAGGTGTTCCGTACGGCGGTCGAACCGAGCTGATCCACGACAGGGAACCCCCGCGATCGCACCGACCGCCCGGACCTCTCCCCACACGCGACAACGATCGGGCGACCGGCGACCACAGGCGGACGGACGCCGCCGGCCCCGCACCCCACCACCATCGGAAGCGATACGCGACAGCGACACCGGGGCGACACAGCGGCCCACGGATGTCGCCCCGGGCCTCCACTGTCGTGGGATTATCGTGGGGTGGTGTCCGGAAACAGACGAAACCCCCTGCTGTGCAGGGGGTTTCTCGGCGGAAGTAGAGGGATTTGAACCCCCGGTCCGTTTCAAGGGACGCTCGCTTTCAAGGCGAGTGCATTCGGCCGCTCTGCCATACTTCCTCGACCCGGACAATCCTAGCGGATCACCGTGACCCGGCACCAACACGGTCCCGACCGCGCAGGGAGCGTGAAACACCGGACGCGACAGCCGCTTTCCCCTACCCTGGGCCACATGAAGGCAATCACACTGGAAAATCCGGACGACAGGACCTCACTCACCTGGACGGAGGTCCCCACCCCCGAAATCAGGGCCGGCGAGGTCCTGGTCGAGGTGAAGGCCGTGGGTGTCAACCGTGCCGACCTGCTCCAGGCCGCCGGCCACTACCCGCCGCCGCCCGGTGTCTCCGAGATCATCGGCCTCGAATGCGCCGGTGTCATCACGGATCCGGGTGACACCGACCGGAAGAAGGGCGAGAAGGTCGCGTGCCTGCTGGCCGGAGGCGCCTACGCCGAATACGTCGCGGTCCCGGTCGGCCAACTACTGCCGGTACCGGAGGGTTACTCCTTCGCGGAAGCCGCCTCCGTCGTCGAGGTCGCCTGCACACTGTGGTCCAATCTCGTCACGGTCGCGGGGCTGCGCGAGGGCCAGACCGTTCTCCTGCACGGTGGTGCCGGCGGTATCGGGACCTTCGGCATCCAGCTGGCGAAGCAGCTGGGCTGCACCGTGGCGGTGACCGCCGGATCGGCGGAGAAGCTCGAGACCTGCCGTGAGCTGGGAGCGGACATCCTGGTGAACTACCGGGAGGAGGATTTCGCGGAGGTGCTGAAGAACCGCGCCGACGTGATCCTCGACATCATGGGGGCGAAGTACCTCGATCCGAACCTCCGTGCGTTGGCGATGGACGGGCACATCGTCATCATCGGCATGCAGGGTGGCGTGAAGGGCGAGCTGAACATCGCCCGCCTGTTGTCCAAGCGGGGCTCGATCTCCGCGACGGGGCTGCGCGGCCGGGACCTCGAGGACAAGGCCGGCATCGTGGCGGAGGTCGTCGAACGGGTGTGGCCCATGCTTGACGACGGCCGGGTGCGGGTCAACATCCACCGGACCCTGCCCATCGAACAGGCGGCGGAGGCACACCGCCTGCTGGATTCGGGTGAGGTCACCGGCAAACTGGTCCTCACCCTCGACTGAACGCGGGCACCCGGGACCTCGGCCGGGGTCAGCCGAAGGAGGCGACGGCCCGGGTCAGCTGGTCGATGTCGGCGGTGGTGTTGAACGGGCCGAGGGCCACGGTCACGGAGCCGCCGGCCTCCCCCGCTCCCATCTGATCCAGAAGCGGGTCCGGTGGACTCACGGTGGTGATGAGCCGGTTGTCCAGCAACCGCTGCTGAACGGCCCGGGCATCGACACCGGGGACGACGAGACTCACCCGGGGTATCCGGTCCTGCCGGTAGACGTCCCCGGCGGTTTCACCGGTGATCCCGAGCAGGTGGAGTCCACCGAGCCACTGGAGGGAATCGACGAGGTGGAGCGACAGGAAGTGCATGTAGTCCTCCAACTCTCCGGTCGATTCAACCAGCCTGTTGCGGCGACTGCCCCGGGCGGTCTCCTTCAGGCCCGCCAGATGGTCCACGGCGGGTGCCACACCACCGAGGAGCCCCACCGGGAGGGGACCGAGTTCCAGCTTCACGGCACTGTCCGCGGGTGCGTCCTCCCAGGCGGCGTCCAGCCTGGGGAACATCGTCGTATCGCGGAAAACGAGCGCGGAGACCTGCGGGCCACCGAACACGGAACAATCAACGAGGACGATGTCCGCCCCCCAGTCGTCCATGTCGATGCCCCGGTACGCGGCGACGGTGGAGGCGTCGACGAGCACCCACGCACGCGACCGGGAATGGACGGTCTCGGCGATCTCGGCGACGGGTGCCACGGTACCCAGGAGGCGGTGGGCGGCGTTGACCACGACGAGCCGGGTGGAACCGTCGACGAGATCCCGGTACTGCCACGCCGGCCACTCCCCGGTGCCGAGGTCGGGTTCCGCCCACCGGACGCAGGTGCCGTCGATGTCGCCCAGCGGCACGAACGGATTGTTCAGTGAGGGGTCGGCGCACCTGCTCAGGATGACCGATCCGCCCCGCCGCAACCGGGGACGGACGGCATCCGCGAGGGTACGCAGCAGAACCTCACGGTTGGGCCCCAGGACGACCCGGTCCGCGGATGCACCGACGAGATCGGCGACGGCGCGCCGTGCCGAGTCCGTGAACGCCTCGCCGCGACGCCCCCCACCGGGGGCCGTCAGGCCGTGGCTCCCGGTGGCGACCTGGCCCGGGGTGGCTGATGCGGAGGTCCGGAAGGCCGTGGCCACTCCGGAGGCGACCCGCTCCGGAATCTGCGGGAGCTCATGGGCGTTGAGGTAGGTCCAGCCGTCACTCAACGACACGTAGAGTCCGCGCACGCGGGCCACATCAAGGGCCATGTCCGCCTCCTCGTCCTGTCCGGTGATCACCCGCCAGTATGCCCGCCTGCCGCGTGTGGCGCACCCGGGCCGCTAGGGTGTTCATTGTGTCAGATAGCCATTCAACCAAAGACCTGTCCGGGGACATAGCGCGGCTGGTCCGCGCCGAGGACCCCGGTGGGTACCGCTCCCGGTCGACGACCTTCGCCGCAGCCTGGTCCGATCTCGTGCGCGGTTTCTTCCAGCATGAGCTGTGGCTTCAACTGGGCTGGCAGGACATCAAGCAACGGTACCGCCGTTCCGTTCTCGGCCCCCTGTGGATCACCATCGCCACCGGCGTCATGGCTGTCGCCCTCGGCCTGTTGTACTCGGTGCTCTTCCGCATCCCGGTGGCCGAGTTCCTGCCGCACGTCACCGTCGGGCTCATCATGTGGAACTTCATCTCGGGTGCGATCAAGGACGGGTCCGACATCTTCATCGAGAACGAGGGGCTGATCAAGCAGCTGCCGAGTGCCCTGTCGGTGCACGTGTACCGGCTGGTGTGGCGGCAGCTGCTGTTCCTCGCGCACAACATGGTGATCTGGGTGGTGCTGATGATGGTCTTCCCCCGACCACTGGGCGTGCAGGGTTTCCTGGCGATCCCGGCACTGTTCCTGCTGGTGCTCAACGGCGTGTGGGTGTCGATGTTCTTCGGCATCATCGCCACCCGCTACCGTGACGTCTCCCCGCTCCTCGAGGCTCTCGTCCAGCTGCTGTTCTACATCACGCCCATCGTCTGGACCACAGCCACCCTCAAGGATCAGGGCGGGGAGATCTCGGAGCGGGCGAAACTCGCCCAGCTCAATCCGCTGTACCACTACATGGAGGTCCTCCGCGCCCCGCTCATCGGCGCGGATCTGCCCGTCTACCACTGGTGGATCGTCATCGGCTGCACGGTCGCCGGACTGTGCCTGGCGCTGCTGGCGATGAAGCAGTGGCGATTCCGCGTCAGCTACTGGGTGTAAGGAGAACACACCACATGGTTTCCATCGACACCTACAACGCCTGCGTCGATTTCCCGATCTTCGACGCCAAATCCCGTTCCATGAAGAAGGCCTTCCTCGGCGCCGCGGGCGGTGCCATCGGCCGCAACTCGGACAATGTCGTCGTCGTCGAGGCACTGAAGGACATCAACCTGCATCTGCGGGAGGGTGACCGCGTGGGGCTCGTCGGGCACAACGGCGCCGGAAAATCGACGTTGCTGCGTCTGTTGTCCGGTATCTACGAGCCGACCCGGGGAAGTGCCCACATCAGGGGCCGTGTCGCCCCGGTCTTCGATCTGGGCGTCGGCATGGATCCGGAGATCTCCGGTTACGAGAACATCATCATCCGTGGACTGTTCCTCGGGCAGACCCGGAAACAGATGAAGGACAAGATGGAGGAGATCGCGGACTTCTCCGAGCTCGGTGAGTATCTGGCGATGCCGCTGCGCACCTACTCCACCGGCATGCGGATCCGCCTCGCACTCGGGGTGGTCACATCGATCGAGCCGGAGATCCTGCTCCTCGACGAAGGTATCGGGGCCGTCGATGCGGCGTTCATGGCGAAGGCGAGGGCACGTCTGGAGGAACTGGTCGCCCGATCAGGCATCCTCGTTTTCGCCTCCCACTCCAATGATTTCCTCGCCCAGCTCTGCGACACCGCCCTGTGGGTGGACCACGGTCAGATCCGGCAGGCCGGACGCGTCGACGACGTGGTCGAGGCGTACGAGGGCAGGGGCGCCGCGGATCACGTGCGCAACCTCATACGGCGCATGCGGGAGGAGAACACGGGCGTCCACGGCGGGGACGCCGCCGTGGAGTGATCCGACACGCCCGGTGGCGACCATCCTCACCGGTTGTCGAGGATCGTCTCCAGGGGCCGGTAGTGGTCACAGACCGCCCGCTCATAGGCACGCATGTCCCCCGCGATCGCGGCCTCGAGCATGTCACCGTGGGCGTGTGCGGTCTGCACGAGTCCCTCGTGCACGGCGAGACCGAGAGTGGGGACGACCGCCTGATGGATCTGCCAGAACGAACTGACGAGTTGCCGGACCACCTCGTTGCCCGCGAGGGCCAGCAGCCCGTCGTGGAACGCGAGGTCGGCGTCGGTGAAGGTCTCGCCCTTCTCCGCACTGTCGACCATCGAGTGCACCAGGGCCGTCAGTCCGGGTTGCCGGGTTCCCCGGAGCCGTCCGCAGAGGGCCTCCGACATGCCGAGATCCAGGAAGCGACGCACCTGGATGACCTCACGCAGCGTGGCGAGATCCCCACCGGCGGACAGGGTCGTCTTGAAGATGAGCGCCTCAACCAGCGGAGACATCGACAGCGAACCCACGAAGGAGCCCGATCCACGGCGGACAACGACGATATCGAGCGCCTCCAGGCGCCGCAGCGCCTCCCGCACGGAGGACCGTGAGACGTCCAGCGCCTCAGCCAGACTCGTCTCCCCCGGGAGGGGGTCACCGGACCGCAGTCTGTTGTCCAGGATGAACTGCTTGATGGCTTCGCTGGTCGCGTCCTTCCGGCTGCGACCGGACTGTGCCCGGGACGCAGCGCCCCCCACCGGGAACTCTTCCACCGAATCCACGTCCGGTTGATCGGCACGCCTCATACTCATGACGCCAAAGCTATCACGGTTGTCCGACAGGGATCGTGCAATGATCGTCCCTGTGGCCCGGGCCGGAAGCGCCACAAACTGTGATCCACACGATAATTTGGACATTTTTGTGGCGATTTCACATCGTGGGGGTTCTGAAAAGCACGGGAAGCACTCCCCCTTTCGGGGGTGGGCGCTAGAATTAAAAGCACATGTCAGATATGCACCGTTTGCGTTTCGTTACTTTCCGTTTCCCGTTTCATTGAGCGGATTTCATGCACCCCGTATCATCGGGTTCGTAAGATGTCTGACAACTTCCCGTGAACACCAAAGAGGAGCCCTCAATGCGAGCACCCACTTCACAGCGCACCCTCGCGCGGATGGCCGGCCTGGCCGCCATCGCCGCCCTCGGCCTGACCGCCTGCGGCGGCGGCACCACCACCAAGGATGAGCCCGCCGCCGCCGGCGACAGCTCCTCCGAGAGCAGCAGCGGCGCCAGCATCATCACCGCAGCCGTCGGTTACGACACCGACAACTACGATCCCGGCACCACCACCTCCGCGCTCGCGCTCGCCGCGAACTGGCACACCATGGAGGGCCTGACCGAGCTCGACCCCGCGACCCGGGAGGTCTACCCGGCACTCGCCGCGGAACTGCCGACCAAGGTCGACGACACCACCTACGAGGTCACCCTCCGTGACGGGGCGAAGTTCTCCGACGGCACCGACGTGACCCCGGCCGACGTCGTCGCCGCGTTCAACCGCACCATGGACGGCTTCTACGCCCCCATGCTCTCCTTCATCGACTCCGTCGAGGCCAACGGCGACAACGGCGTGACCATCAAGACGAAGTACCCCTTCTCCCTGGTCAACGAGCGTATCTCCCTGGTCAAGGTCGTCCCCGAGGGCCAGACCGACGACGAGCTGAAGTCCGCCCCGATCGGCACCGGCCCGTACAAGATGACCGAGGCCATCAAGTCCAAGCACGTCAAGTTCGCGAAGAACGAGAACTACAACGGTGACCGTCCCGCCGGTGCCGATGAGATGCGCTGGGACATCCTCGTCGATGACACCGCACGTGTCACCGCCATGAGCGAGGGTTCCGTCGTCGCCATGGAGAACGTCCCCTCCGTGAGCAAGAGCCTGCTCGAGGGCAAGGCCGAGATGGAGGCGAAGCAGGGCTTCAACCTCCCCTTCGTTATGTTCAACACCCAGAAGGCCCCCTTCAACGATCCGAAGGTCCGTCAGGCCGTGCTCTACGGCATCAACGCCGACGAGCTCATCGAGAACACCCTCGACGGCAGCGCCGAGGCGGCGACCTCGTTCCTGCCGGAGTCGCACCCGAACTACCACGAGGCGTCCGAGGTCTACACCTACGACCCCGAGAAGTCGAAGGAACTGCTGAAGGAGGCCGGCGTCGAGGACCTCCACTTCGTCCTCAACACCACCGACCACGGCTGGATCGCCAACATGGCCCCGCTGATCCAGCAGCAGCTGGCCGGTGCCGGCATCACCGTCGACACCATCGACACGCAGGCCTCCGGCGCGATGTACTCCAACGTCACCGACGTCGACGACCCGCAGTTCGACGTGGTCCTCGCCCCCGGCGACCCCTCGGTCTTCGGCAACGACCCCGACCTGCTGATGAACTGGTGGTACGGCGACAACGCCTGGACCCAGAAGCGCTCCGGCTGGAAGGGCTCCGACGGCTACAACAAGCTCCATGAGCTGATGGACAAGGCCGTCCGCGCCACCGGCGACGAGCAGCAGGACCTGTGGAACCAGTCCTACGACGTCATCGCCGAAGAGGTTCCGATCTACCCGCTGTTCCACCGCAGCGTCACCTCCGCGTGGAACAACGACGAGGTCGAGGGCTTCCAGCCGATCGCCCTGACCGGCATCTCCTTCCTCGACGTCGAGGCAAAGTAACACCGTCCCCTTTTCGGACCCTCCCTGTGGCCCCCGCCCCGTTCCCGATGCGGGGGCCACAGGCGGTTTCCGCACGGCACCGCACGCCGGACCACCACTCGACAACAACCTGAGGTACTCACGTGTCCAACCTGATCAGGCTCATCGGGCGCCGCCTCCTGGCACTTCCCATCATGATCCTGGGCATCACATTCCTCGTCTTCTTCGTGATGTCCTTCAACCCGGTCGACCCGGCGTACGGAGCCCTCGGTGAGGGCGCTTCTGCCGCACAGATCGAGGCGTACCACGAGGAATACGGTCTGAACGACCCGCTCTTCGTCCGCTACTTCGCCTTCCTCGGAGGACTCCTCCACGGCGATCTGGGAAGTTACACCTCGCAGCGCCTCCCCGTTTCCGGACGAATCGCCGAAGCGTTCCCCGTCACCATCTCCCTGACCTTCTACGGTCTGATCATCGCGGTGATCATGGCCCTCATCTTCGGTGTCCTCGCCGCTCTCTACCGCGACTCCTGGATCGACCAGATCATTCGCGTGTTCTCCATCATCTTCGTCGCGACGCCGTCCTTCTGGCTCGCGGTGCTCCTCATCCAGGCGTTCACCATCAACAACGACATCCTTCCGGCGTCCGGGCCGCTCATCGCCTTCGAATCCGATCCCAAGGCCTACATGATGCGGATGCTCATGCCCGCCTTCGCGCTCGGTATCCCCGTCGCAGGTTCACTGATCCGTGTCGTCCGTACCTCCATGGTCGAGGAACTCGACAAGGACTACGTGCGCACCGCCCTCGGTGCCGGTATCCCCAAGCACGTCGTCGTGGCCCGCAACGTCCTCCGCAACGCCCTGATCACCCCGGTGACCGTCCTCGGTCTCCGTATCGGCTACCTCATGGGTGGCGCCGTGATCATCGAGGTCATCTTCGCGCTGCCCGGAATGGGCCAGGCGATCCTCGAGGGCATCCAGTCCAACTACGCGGACCTCGTCCAGGGCGTGACCCTGACGGTGGCGCTCGCCTTCGTCGTCGTCAACATCGTCGTCGACATGCTCTACATCCTCATCAACCCGCGTATCAGGACGGTGTGACATGCGCAGAGAACTCACCAACAAGCTGTCGAAGCCCGGACTGAGGTTCGGCCGCTGGCGGGCCATGTCGCTGCCCTCCAGGCTCAGCGTCATCGTCCTCCTCGCCATCATCGTCGTCGCCGTGTTCGCCCCGGTGTTCGCCACCCACGATCCCCTGCTCATCACCAGGCCGAACGTGGCCCCGAACTCCGAGTACTGGTTCGGCACCGACTACCTCGGCCGCGACGTCTACTCGCGCATGGTCTACGGCGCCCGGATCTCCCTCACCATCGGTATCTGCGCGACCCTGTTCGCACTCGCCTGCGCGGCTGTCCTCGGCTCCATCGCCGCAGTCAGCTCACGCTGGATCTCCGAGACCCTGATGCGTGTCCTCGACATCATCATGTCCTTCCCGGGCATCGCGCTCGCCGCCGTGTTCATCGCCGTGTTCGGCAACTCGATCCCGATCCTGATCTTCTCGATCGGCTTCCTCTACATTCCCCAGCTGACCCGCGTCGTGCGCGCCAACGTGCTCGACCAGTGGGGCGAGGACTACGTCAACGCGGTCGTGGTCTCCGGTGCCGCCCGCACCTGGATCCTCATCAAGCACGTCGCCCGTAACTGCGTCGCCCCGATCCTGGTGTTCGCCACGGTCCTCGTCGCCGACGCGATCGTCTTCGAGGCGTCCCTGTCCTTCATCAACGCGGGCGTCCCGGAACCCGACCCCTCCTGGGGTTCGATCATCGCCTCCGCCCGCCAGGGTGTGCTCACCGGTTTCTGGTGGGCCGCGATGTTCCCCGGTCTCGCCATCATGATCACGGTTCTCTCACTGAACGTGCTCGCCGAGGGCATCACCGACGCCCTCGTCGCCGCACCGGGCGCCACCAAGATCAACCCGGAGGACACCGCCGGGAAGCGCGAGGCCGACCGTCTGGCCTCCGACCCGGTCGCCGCCTACAAGATCCAGGAGGAGGACCTGAACAGGCGTCTGGCCGACCTGCGCGAGATCGAGTCGCGCCGCACGGACCGCTTCGTCCCCGACTTCTCCGTCGAGCCTCTGCTCGAGGTCAGGGACCTCTGCCTCCGCTTCCCGCGCCACGGTGACGTCGACGTCGTCGACCACGTCAGCTTCGAGGTCCGTCCCGGACAGACGATGGCGCTGGTCGGTGAATCCGGTTGCGGCAAGTCGATCACCTCCCTGACCATCATGGGGCTGCTCGACAGCAAGGCCACCATCAACGGTGAGATCATCTACGACGGCACCGACCTGCTGAAGCTCTCGACGAAGCAGCACGCGGCGCTCCGGGGTCACGAGATCGCGATGATCTACCAGGACGCGCTCTCCTCCCTGAACCCGTCCATGCTCATCAAGTCGCAGCTGAAGCAGCTGACCAAGCGCGGCGGAACCCGCAGTGCCGAGGAACTCCTCGAGCTCGTGGGGCTCGACCCGAAGCGCACCCTCGAGTCCTACCCGCACGAACTGTCCGGCGGCCAGCGGCAGCGTGTCCTCATCGCCATGGCACTGACCCGCGACCCGAAACTCATCATCGCCGATGAGCCGACGACCGCACTCGACGTCACGGTGCAGAAGCAGGTCATCGAACTGCTCAACGATCTCCAGGAGAAGCTCGGCTTCGCCATGATCTTCGTCTCGCACGATCTCGCACTCGTCGCCGAGGTCGCGCACTCGATCACCGTCATGTACGCCGGTCAGGTCGTCGAGCAGGCCCCGACGGTCGACCTGATGACCGACCCACGGCACGAGTACACCCGCGGACTCCTCGGTTCGGTGCTGTCCATCGAGGCCGGTTCCGGGCGACTGCACCAGGTTCCCGGTGTCGTCCCCAGCCCCCGGGACTTCCCCCGTGGTGACCGCTTCGCGCCCCGCTCCTCGCACCCGACCGTCGGTCTCGACACCCGCCCGGTGCTCACCCGCGCCGCAGGCGAGCACCACTTCTACGCCGTGCAACCCGAACTCGCCGAGAGCGGAAAGTGAGCAATCCGATGTCCAACGACAACGAGCGGGACACCAACGAGGTCGCCCGCACCGAGACAGAGTCCGCCCTGGATTCCTTCCAGCAGGACGCCGTCGAATCCGCCCCCGATCACGCCGATACGACGGTGCGCGCCCAGCAGATCGACTCCACCGGCCGCGCCGCCTCGAACGACGACGGTTCCACCCCGATCATCGAGTTGCGGGACGTCTCCGTGACCTTCCGCTCCCGGTCGGGAGGTATCTTCAAACCGAACCTCGTCCACGCCGTGCGTGGCGTGTCGATGAAGCTGAACGCGGGTGAGACCCTCGGTCTCGTCGGCGAATCCGGCTGCGGCAAGTCCACGACGGCACGGGTCATGTGCGGTCTCCAGGACCCCACCGAGGGTGAGATCTACTTCCAGGGCCGGAAGGTGACCAAGCGCTCCGCGAAGGACCGCAAGCAGATCGGCCGCGTGGTCTCCGTCGTCTTCCAGGACCCGGCGACCGCCCTGAACGCACGCATGATCGTCGCCGAGCAGCTGCTCGATCCGATGGTCGTGCACAAGATCAACAACAAGAGCTACCGCGAGGAACGGATCCGTGAGCTCATCCACCTGGTGGGTCTACCCGAGAGTGTGCTCCAGGCACTCCCCGGACAGTTGTCGGGTGGCCAGCGGCAGCGTGTCGCCATCGCACGTGCCCTGTCGCTGAACCCGGACGCGATCATCGCCGACGAACCGACCTCCGCACTCGACGTGTCGGTCCGCGCACAGATCCTCAACCTCCTGTCGGACCTGAAGGACGATCTCAACCTCGGCATGGTGTTCATCTCCCACGACATCCAGACGGTGCGTTACGTGTCCGACCGGATCGCCGTGATGAACGGTGGCACCGTCGTCGAGGAAGGTCCCGCCCAGCAGATCCTGGAGAACCCGACCGACGAGTACACCCGCACCCTGCTCGGAGCGGCCCCGTCGCTCCTGCACCCCGCGGAGTCCGCTTTCACACACTGACGGCCAGTCCCGCCGCACCATCATCTGAACCATCACCTAGGAGCCCACAGTGGAATCCCCCTTCACCGGTGTCATCCCGCCGGTAGTCACCCCGCTCGACGAGGCCGGCAACTTCGACCGCGCCAGCTTCGACCGCGTGGTCAACCGCATGATCGACGCCGGTGTCCACGGCCTGTTCTTCCTCGGTTCATCCGGGGAGGTCGTCTTCTCCACCGATGAACGCCGCCGCGAGATCATCTCCGCGGCGGTCGAGACCGTCGCCGGACGCGTACCCGTCCTCGTCGGCTGCATCGACACGGAGACCAACCGGGTCATCGAACACGCCCGCACGGCCGCCGAACTCGGCGCCGACGCCATCGTCGCCACCGCCCCCTTCTACGCCCTCGGCGGGATCAACGAGATCGAACGGCACTTCCGCATGATCCACGCCGCCGTGGATCTGCCCCTGTTCGCCTACGACATCCCCGTCTGCGTGCACGTCAAGCTGCCCGGCAACCTGCTGGTCAAGCTGGGACTCGACGGTGTCCTCGCGGGCGTCAAGGACTCCTCCGGTGACGACGTGTCCTTCCGTTTCCTCGCCCGCGACAACGCCGCCGCCGGTCATCCCCTCACACTGCTCACCGGCCACGAGGTCGTCGTCGACGGCGCCTACATGTCCGGCGCGGACGGGTGCGTCCCCGGTCTCGGCAACGTCGACCCGGCCGCCTACGTCCGCCAGTGGGACGCCTACCGGGCGGGCGACTGGGAGACGGTCCGCGCCGAGCAGGACCACCTCACCGATCTCATGCGCATCGTCCTCGTCACCACCGGGGCCGTCGGCTTCGGAGCGGGTGTCGGCGCCTTCAAGACCGCGCTCATGCTCCTCGGCGTGTTCTCCACGAACCGTATGCCGGAGCCCGTCGCGGCCCTGACCGGTGAGAACCTCACCGCCATCGCCGGGGTGCTGTCCTCGTGCGGCCTGGAACCGACGGTCGACCCGGACTCCGTCCGGATCGCCCCCTTCGCCTCCTGACCCACCGGATCACCATCGCCACACGCACCGTACGCACCGAGAGGACAAGGAGACAGGTCCCGTGAACAGTGACAGTGACAACGGCCGCGTGCTGGCGGTCGACATCGGCGGAACGAAGATCAACGTCGCCCTCGTGGACGCGGACAACACCGTCACGGGATTGTCCACCGCCTCGACACCCAGCCGCGAGGACGGCGCCGCCGTGGTCCGTCAGGTGCTGCGGGTCGCCCGCCGCGTCCTCGACGCAGACGACGGTCCCGCCCCCACCCGGGTCGGGATCGGTAGCGCGGGTGTCGTCAGTCCCGACGGGCGCCGGATCACCTCCGCGACGGACGCCATCCGTGGCTGGGCGGGCACCGAACTCGCCACGGACGTCGAGGCGGAGCTCGGCATCCCCTGCACCGTCATCAACGACGTCCACGCCCACGCACTCGGTGAACTCGCCGGTGGCGTAGGACGCGGACACGACTCGATGCTGATGGTCGCGGTCGGCACCGGAATCGGTGGAGCCGTCATCGTCGGTGGCCGTCTAGTCCCCGGCGTGCACGGCGTCGCCGGACACATCGGGCAGATCCGGGTCACCACGACCGCACCCGAAAGCTGCGCCGGGTACACCGACACCCTGGAGAACCTGGCCTCCGGCCCCGGAATGACCGCCTTCTACACCCGGCTCGGTGGGAGAGGCGTCGGCAACGGACACCAGCTCCACGCCGCAACCAGGACCGATCCCCTCGCCGCCGACATCATCACCGCCGCAGGTTCCACCACCGGCCACACGATCGCCTCCCTCGTCAACGCCCTCGATCCCGGGCTCGTCGTCCTCGGCGGTGGTGTCACCCGGATGGGTGACACCTGGTGGGGCCCCCTCGAAGAGGCCTACGCTCGGACCCTGATGCCCCCACTGCGGGACACCCCCCTCGTCGCCGCCGAACTCGGCGACGACGCGGCACTCGTCGGTGCGGCGCACCACGCCCGCACGTACCTCAACCCCTGACAAAGGAGCTTCATCCCATGAGTGACATGAGCATCGACGCCCTCCTCGACCGCCTCCGTGGCGGACTGGTGGTGTCCTGCCAGGCCTACCCCGGCGAACCACTGCGCCGCGCGGAGATCACCGCGGCCATGGCGCAGGCCGTCGTCGAGGGAGGTGCCCGTGCGGTACGGGTCCAGGGGGTCGCGGACATCGCCGCCACCCGGCAGGCCGTCGAGGTTCCCGTCATCGGGCTGATCAAACACGGACACGACGGCGTGTACATCACCCCGTCCGTGGCGCACGCGCGGGCCTGCGCGCTCGCGGGCGCGGACGTCGTGGCCATCGACGCCACCCTCCGCGAGCGGGGCAACGGGGAGTCCTTCGCCGACGCCGTCGCCGCGATCCACGCCGAATTCCCGGGTGTCGCCGTCATGGCGGACTGCGCCTCCGTGCCGGACGCGGTGGCCGCCGCCGAGGCGGGGGCGGACATCATCGGTACGACGCTGGCCGGTTACACACCGGGCTACGAGCACGCCCGGGAGAAGACCCCGGGGCCCGACCACGACTTCATCGACGAGGTGCTCGCCGCGGTGGACCGGCCCGTCCTCGTGGAGGGCCGCCTGCACCGACCGGAGGACGTCGCCGGTGTCCTCGCGCGCGGAGCGTTCGCCGCGTGCGTCGGTACCGCGATCACGCATCCGACGACGATCACCAGCTGGTTCGTTCCGGAGAACTGATTCCCTCCCCCGGTCCCTGACCGGGGCCGCCCTCACCCACCACCGGTGCACCCGCCGGCGGTGGGTGACGTCGTTCTCCGGTCCGTGTCCCTGTGCGACAATGGGCCCATGGCTCTCACCACCGCAGACCGCGTCGCAGCGGTCATCGTCACCCACCGCCGCGCCGATCTCCTGCGCGCCTCCCTGGAGGTCGTCGCCACCCAGTCGGCACCCGTCGAGTGGATCATCGTGGTGGACAACGGCTGCGAACGGGCCGTGTCGGACGCCGTGTCGGAGATCGCCGGGGAACGGGGCGTCTACCTGCCCTCGCACACGAATCTCGGTGGTGCGGGTGGTTTCGCCTACGGTTTCCTCACCGCCCTCGCCCTGGGCGCGGACGCCGTGTGGTGCGCCGACGACGACGGCCGGCCCGAGGGACCCGATGTGCTCGCCACCCTGCGGGAGTGCGCGCAGCGGCACGGACTGGACGAGGTCTCACCGGTGGTGTGCAACCTCGACGAACCCGAACGGCTCGCGTTCCCGCTCCGGCGGGGACTGGAGTGGCGGCGCAGGCGCAGCGAACTCATCGACCCGGACGACCCGGACGATGATCTGCTGCCCGGCATCGCCTCACTGTTCAACGGTGCGCTGATCTCCGCCGCGGCGATGGAACGCATCGGCGTGCCGGACCTCCGGTTGTTCATCCGGGGTGACGAGGTGGAGTACCACCGCAGGCTGACACGCTCCGGGTTGAAGTTCGGTACCTGTCTGCGCTGCGCGTACCTGCACCCGGACGGCTCCGACGAGTTCAAGCCGATCCTCGGCGGGCGGATGCACACCCAG
This sequence comes from Corynebacterium pygosceleis, assembly GCF_016595275.2. Classification (GTDB taxonomy): domain Bacteria; phylum Actinomycetota; class Actinomycetes; order Mycobacteriales; family Mycobacteriaceae; genus Corynebacterium; species Corynebacterium pygosceleis. The sequence continues at coordinate 568,523 of NZ_JAENIQ020000001.1, forward strand.
TACCCGGACAACGAGGGCAAGCGTTTCTTCACGTACCGCAACCGGGGTTACCTGATGAACCAGCCCGGCATGCGTCACCTGCTCCCCCAGGAGTACGCCCGCTTCGGCTGGTTCTTCCTGGTCAAGCAACGGGATCCCGCCGGGTTCCGGGACTGGCTGCGCCTGCACCGGATGGGGCGTCGGGAACGCTTCGAGCGTCCCTGAACCCCGGGGGACGTTCGCCGGTCAGCGGACCCTGAAGATCACGGTCCGCTGGACGACGAAGTTCACCACCGTCGCGATGCCCTGCGCGATGACGAAAGCGACCACCAGGGAGAACAGGTCGGGGATGTCGCGCTCGACGAGGAACCCGAACAGGTACTTGTACAGCTGGGTGTTCAGCACCCAGGTCACCGCGTAGAGCACTGCCACGGCGACGAACCGGGTCCGGGAGGGCGCGGCCTGGAACGTCCAGCGCCGGTTGATGGCGTAGGCGGTGATCGTGCCGAAGATGAAGCCGATGTTGCGGGACGCGAACGGGCTCAGTCCGAGGACCATCTGGAACAGCCACGTCAGGCCGATGTCCACGACGGCGGAGATGCCGCCGGAGATGATGAACCTGATCCCCTGTGTCTTCACGTCACGGCCGTCGCCGGTCTCGGCGGGGGGCAGTGGACCGGTGTACTCGTCGGCACCGGCCGCGACCTGCGCCTCCATCTCCTCGGTGGAGACGAAGATGCGGTCATCGGTGTCCCCGTCGCCGGGCGCGGTGGAGGGGGCGGGGTGCCGCGGATCGCGGGCGTCGGGTGCGGTGTTGTCGTCGTAGTCGGCCACGCCAGGTGATGCTACCCGCTCAGTCGCACCGGGTCAGCGGCGCAGCAGATAACGGTACAGGTCGAGTCTCTCGACGGGCGGGAGGGCCCCGGTGCCGTACCCTCCGACACCGGTGAGTGCGCGGAGGGACTCTGCGCAGAGCCCACGGGCCCGGTCGGCGGTGAGGACACCCCCCTCGTCATCGACCCACCCGATCTCCGCCATGGTCGCCTCGATGACGTTGTCCCCGAGGTCGGCGTCGACGAGGGAGGACAGGGTGAGCACCGTGACCAGGAATGCGTCGTGCGCTTCGGGGGTCTCCTCCAGCGGCAGGGTGTCGAGGACGGTACGTGTCCGGTCGTCCAGGTGCACCGGGCGGGCTAGGTCCAGCGCCTGGAGCAGGGGGATGAAGTCGAAGATGCGGGAACGGTTGATCAGGTCGGATACGGCCTCGTCGACGAGGGCCAGGGTGGAGGTGATCGTCTCGGTTCCGGTGAGTTCGGCGTTGATGTCGGCAGGGTCGAACTGGGGGCCGGAGCCGTCCGGAGGCAGACTCCCGGAGCCGCCGATGCACAGTGCCCGTGGTGTTCCCCTGTCCCGCGGGTAGGACTCTATGACCTCGATGAACATCCGCCACAGCCCCCACGTGTAGATGGCGGTGTCCCCGGGGCCGACGAGGACGTCGTGGACGCACCCGTCAGCCCGGAAGACCCGTGCACCGACGGTGAACGACCAGGGGGAACCGGCCGCGTGGCCGTGGAATCCGAAGCAGGTCGACAGGACACGGTGGAGTTCCGTGAGCGGCATCGCGTCATTGATCCCGACCTGCCGGTGGATCTCCCGGTCGGCGCACCAGAGGGTCACACGGATGATGAGCGTGCGCGGCTGCCGGTCGGGGGTCGCGCCGCCCACGGCGTCACGGGCGTCACGGGCGTCGCGGCGGGGCGCGAGCTCAATGACGTTTCCGCGGGCGGTATCGGTGGACATGGCCCCCAGCGTAGCCAGCTGTCGCACGACGTGCCGCCCCACCGGATGCCTCCCTCCGGCGGTGGACCGGTCCCGGGAGCGGTCAGTTCAACGGCAGCGGACGGACGTCCGGGCCGAACGCCTCCCTGAGGTGGGCGCGACTCCTGCGCTGTGATTCGACCGCGAACCACTGTTCGACGAGATCACCCGCGGCCTGTGCCGTGCACCAGGCGGCGCGGGCGCTCTCCTCACCGTGGAACGCGGCACCGGTGTCGGGGCCGGCGTCGGGGAGGGTGACCGCGGGAAGACGCGGGACTGTGAGGTGCGGATGTGCCTCATGCGCCTTCTTCGCGGCGGCCCGGATCTCGTCGGCGGCCCGTTCAACCGCCCCGTGGATCGCGGCGAGTGTCGTCGTTCCGGCACGGCTGTCGGCACCGTCCACGGCGTCCGGGTCGGTGTCGCCGACGGGCAGCACCACCGTGCCGCGCAGGAGCGACTCGAGGACGGTCACGGGGTCGGCGGATCCGGTTTCCGGCGTCCCCGTGTCCGCCTCCTCCGGATCCGGTTCCGAATCGGGCGCGCCACCGTCGGCGGGGGCCTCCCCGACGATCCAGGCCCCGCTGTAGCGGCCGGTGGCCGAGTTCGGGTCCGTCTGCACGTGCCAGACCGTGCGGAGGGTCGGGTCCGTGGCGTCGAGGACGGCGATCGTGGGGTGGTGCGCGGGATCAGCGGTGCCACCGGTGGTCGTGGTGTTCAGCGTGTCGGTCACCGCTTCATTGTCCCATCCGGTGATTCCGTGGTGTTCTCCAGTGCGCGGACCCCGAGCAGGACCGGCACGGTGCACACTCCGAGCACCGTGTGGGGCCGGGTGACGCCCCGGGAGCGGAGCCATCCGACGAGCCCGCGTCTGATGCGGGCGTCCGCGTAGAAGCTCGTGCAGAGGAGAGCGAGTCCGATGACGAGCACCGTCGGGTTGACCGGGCGGCGGGTGTCGTCCCGCGTTTCGACGGGTGTGCCCCCACCGCCGTCGGGTTCCTTATCCGGGGCGGCGGACGTGGTGTCGGTGAGCGCTGCGGTGGTTGCCGCGGCCGCGACGAGGACCACGACATCGACTCCCCAGCGGATCAGTCGGTGGGGGATGTGGTCGGGCATAGCGGTGAGGACGCCACCCGCGACGGCGAGTGGCAGATCGCCGAGGATCCCGGACCCCGGTTCCGTGCGTGGTGCTGCCATGCCCCGCAGCCTACCGGGGTGGTCGCGGTATGGGCGGGGGCCCGCGTTGGCTAGACTCGGGCGCATGTTCGGACTGTTCAAGGGCCAGAAGCACGACTCCGGGGAAGAACCCGGACATATCGCCGCGGAGCGTACCCAGCTGCCGTTGAATCAGCACATGACGATGCTCATGGCGCAGGAACTCCCGCTGCTCGACAGTGTCGACAGGGTGCGGGTCTACGAGATTCTGCGGGAGTACGACGGCCCGGAGATCACCTCCCAGGAGGAGCTGCCCACGGAGATCCGTCAGATGATGGACCTGTAACTCCCGGTTCCGCCCGCGACGCCGGTTCTTTTCACCCCGTCACGGGCCGTGGCCGGTTCCCGTCGTCCCTCCGTGGTGTCCCGCGGAGGCGCCCGCCGCATGTGGGATTGTGGGAAATCACACGCTGATTTCTTCCTGTAAAAGCGCCCGATCGGGTCCGATTGATCCCCATCGGGCCGGTTCTGGGGGTAGCGTGGACAAGTGATGACGAGCGATAAGGGCGAGTCCAGCACCGTTGCTTCGAGCGGTGCCTCCGGGGCCCTGAACACAGAAGCCAAGAAACTGACCGGCTGGGGTCGTACGGCCCCCACGACCGCCGAGGTTCTTTCCACGGAAGACCTCGACACGATCGTCAAGGCAGTGCAGCTGGTCGCCGAACAGAACGAGAGCAAGCCCGCCCACCTGCGGCGCGGCGTGATCGCCCGTGGCATGGGCCGGTCCTACGGTGACCCGGCGCAGAACGCCGGCGGTCTGGTCATCGACATGACACCGCTGAACCGCATCCACTCCATTGATTCGGCGTCAGCCGTCGTGGACGTCGACGGCGGCGTCACCCTCGACCAGCTGATGAAGGCCGCGCTGCCCTACGGCCTGTGGGTACCCGTTCTCCCGGGCACCCGCCAGGTCACCATCGGCGGTGCCATCGGCCCGGACATCCACGGCAAGAACCACCACTCGGCCGGGTCCTTCGGCGACCACGTCGTCTCGATGGAGCTGCTCGTGGCCGACGGCCGGATCCTCCACCTGGAGCCCGAGGGCTCCGCCGACGATCCGGACGGTTCCCTGTTCTGGGCGACGGTCGGCGGCATGGGCCTGACCGGCATCATCGTCCGCGCCCGGATCAGGATGACCCGTACCGAGACCGCGTACTTCATCGCCGACGGCGACATGACCCACAGTCTCGACGAGACGATCGAGTTCCACTCGGACGGCTCGGAGAAGAACTACACCTACTCCTCCGCCTGGTTCGACGCGATCTCCGGCCCGCCGAAGCTCGGCCGCGCGGCGATCTCCCGGGGTTCCCTGGCGACGCTGGCGCAGCTCGAGGAGCTGGCCCCGAAGCTGGCGAAGGATCCGCTGAAGTTCAACGCCCCGCAGCTGGTGACGGTGCCGGACATCTTCCCGTCGTTCACGATGAACAAGCTGTCCATGATCGCCGTGGGTGAGCTGTGGTGGTTGAAGTCGGGCACCTACCGCAACCAGGTGCAGAACCTGACGCAGTTCTACCAGCCGCTCGACCTGATCGGTGAGTGGAACCGCGGCTACGGCCCCAAGGGTTTCCTCCAGTACCAGTTCGTCGTGCCGCGTGAGGCCGTCGAACCGTTCAAGGACATCATCCGGGACATCCAGGCCTCGGGACACTACTCCGCACTGAACGTGTTCAAGCTGTTCGGTGAGGGCAACCGGGCCCCGCTGTCCTACCCGATGCCGGGCTGGAACGTGTGCGTGGACTTCCCCGTCAAGCCGGGTCTGGGCCAGTTCCTCGACGAACTGGACCGCCGCGTGATGGAGTTCGGTGGCCGGCTCTACCTGGCCAAGGAGTCGCGGACCTCGGCGGAGAACTTCCACAGTATGTACCCGCAGATGCAGTCCTGGCTGGACACCCGCAACGCCATCGACCCCAACGGGGTCTTCGCGTCGGACCTGTCCCGCCGCCTCGAACTGCACTAGACCGATCAGCCACACGAGAACGACCAGGAAGTAGAACACGACATGCTCAATGCTGTGGGCAAGGCCCAGAACATCCTGCTGCTCGGCGGCACCTCGGAGATCGGCGTCGCCATCGCCTCCGAGTTCCTCGCCGCAGGCCCGGCCGCGGTCACCCTCGCCGCACGGGAGAACTCCCCGCACCTCGAGGAGGCGAAGGCACAGCTCGAGCGCGCCGGAGCCAGCGACATCCGCGTCATCGACTTCGACGCCACAGACTTCGACAGCCACCCGGCCGTGATCGAGGAGGCGTTCTCCGAAGGTGACGTCGATGTCGCGATTGTCGCGTTCGGCACTCTCGGTGACAACGAGGAACTGTGGCGCGATCAGGCCAAGGCCGTCGCCGCCGCCCAGGTCAACTACACCGGGGCGGTGTCCGTGGGTGTCCTGCTCGGCCGACGTTTCGAGGCTCAGGGCCACGGCACGATCGTGGCACTGAGCTCCGTCGCGGGCATGAAGGTGCGCCGCTCCAACTTCGTCTACGGTTCCACCAAGGCCGGGTTCGACGGCTTCTACAGCCAGCTCGGCGAGGCCCTGCGCGGCTCCGGGGCCAACGTCCTCGTGGTCCGCCCGGGCCAGGTGCGGACCAGGATGAGCGCGGACGTGGAGGAGGCCCCGCTGACGGTCGACCGGTCACAGGTCGCCGAGGCGGTCGTCTCCGCGGTCGGAGAGGGCAGGGACACCGTCTGGGTCCACCCGCTGTTCCGGTACGTGATGATGGTGTTCAACCTCATCCCCCGGCCGATCTTCCGCAGGCTCCCCTTCTGAGTGATGTGACACGCCCCGCACCGGGTCCGTGACCTGCGTGTCCGGACCGGGTGTGGGAGACTTGAACACATGACACACGCGACGGATGGCTTCACTGCCGCACCCGCCCGAACGACACGCAGCAGGGTTTTCTTCGGACCGACCGCACCCGCGGGCGGCGCGGACTTCACCTCGGACGCCCTCGGCGGCCGGGGGACCGTCCTCGCGATCGCGGCGGCCGGTGTCGGTGGCGGGGCACTCACCCTGGTCGCCTGGTTCATCCTGAAACTGACCAGCCTGCCCGCGTTCGGTGGATCCCTCGTGTCCAGGGCACTGTCCACGGCAGGTACCGTCGCGGTGCTGCTCCTCGTCATCAGTCTCACGTTCCTGTGGCTGCGCGACGAACACCACGACCGCAGGCGACGGGACACGGAGACCGACGCCGTCAGGGTCTTCGCCCGTGGCCCCGGTACCGCGGTCGGGGCGGGGACGGACACCACCGTCACCGACGGGGACGCGGACGGGCCCGATCCGTCCACGGCTCCCCCGGCATCCGGGTTCCCGGACAGTGAGAGGGTGGTCCCCTCCCGCCCCGGGTGGCGGGTGTGGCTGACCTACGTGGTCTGTTACCTCTCACCGGCGGCACTCGTCGTCACCACACTGGCGCTGCCCCTGTCGGCGACACGTCTGTACCTCGACGGCATCACCGTCGACCAGGGTTTCCGCACCCAGTTCCTCACCCGGCTGACCGACTCACCGGCGCTGAGTGACATGAACTACATAGACATGCCCTCCTACTACCCCGGAGGGTGGTTCTGGTTCGGCGGTCGCTTCGCCAATCTGCTCGGGTTGGACGGGTGGGCGGCGTTCCAGCCGTGGGCCCTGGTCTCCCTCGCCGCCGCCGCGTCGATGGTGGTGCCCACCTGGCAGCGGCTCAGCGGGTCACTGACCGTCGCCACCGGGGTCGGCCTGACGAGCATCTGCCTCGTTCTCGTGATCTCCCCGGAGGAGCCCTACGCCGCGATCGTCGCCCTCGGTGCCCCCGCCGCCACCGTGCTCACACGCCGCGCCCTCGACGGCAGTCGCCTCGCGATGCTGGGGCTGATCATCTACCTCGGTGCCTCCGCATCGATCTACACCCTCTACACGGGGGTCATCGCCCTGTCCGTGGTCACCGTGGCCGGGGTCTTCGCGGCAGCCGTCGACCGGTCCTGGCTGCCCCTGCTGCGGATGGTGCTGGTCGGGGTGTGCTCGATGGCGATCGCCTCGGTGGTCTGGGGTCCGTATCTTCTCGCCGTCGCCAGCGGGGAGCCGCATTCCGGTGCGACGGCGATGCACTACCTGCCGTATTCCGGCACCCAGATCCCGATGCCGATGTTCTCCTTCTCGGCCGTCGGGATACTCTGCCTCCTCGGCATGATCTTCCTCGTCGTCCGCGCCGTCGACCGGGACGTCCGCGCGATGGGCATCGCCCTGGTCGTGTTCTACGGGTGGATCGTCGCCTCGATGATCGCGACGCTCGCCGGGAACACCCTGCTGGGGTTCCGGATGGACGCCGTCGTCACCCTCCAGCTGGCGACGGCGGGTGTGTTCGCGATCGCGGAGATGCGGCTCCTGGGCCCGGACGCACTCTATCCCCACCAGATTTCCGCACGAACGGGACGCACCGTCACGCTCGTCATGGTCACGTTGCTGCTCATCGCAGGTGTGGCCTACGCGCAGACGATTCCGCAGCGCAACCACAACGCCATCGACCTCGCCTACACCGACACCGACGGCGACGGGGTCCGCGCCGATCTCTATCCGCCCGACGCGGGTGCCTGGTACGGGGAGATCGATGAACTGATCCGGGGCAGGGGCCACATTCCCCGGGACACGGTCGTGCTCACCGATGAACACAACTTCATGTCCTACCACCCGTACCGGGGTTTCCAGGCCTTCACCAGCCACTACGCCAATCCGCTGGGTGAGTTCGATCTGCGCAACAAGGAGATCGAGCACTGGGCGACATCATCGTGGAATGTTCTCGACGAACCGGCGAGGTTCGTGGCCGCGCTCGACGGGGGCGACGTGAGACCCCCGGACGTTCTGATCCTGCGGGGTGACGCCGGGGACACGGAACAGGGGTGGAAGTACGACATCGCGGAGGACATCTACCCGAACAACCCGAACGTCCGTTTCCGTGGAGTCTGGTTCAACCCGGCGTCGTTCACCGGTGACGGTTCCCCCTGGGACGTCGAGCAGGTCGGCCCCTTCGTGGTGGTGATCCGCAGCCGATGAAGCGCGTACGACGCTCTGACGTAGACTTGTCTGCTGTGTCAACCACAGCCGTTAATACCCCGCCCACCGCGTCGAGACGGTTGCTCAACCTCGCCATCGTCAGTGGCGTCCTGGGTTTCCTCATGTTCGTGCTCACGCCGTTCATGCCGGTGTCCCAGACACAGTCCTCCTTCGACTGGCCACAGAACGACTCGCTGAACAGCGTCAACGCACCGCTGATCAGTTATGTGCCGCAGTCACTCGACGTCGACATCCCGGTCTCCGCCTTCTCGGATCTGCGGGAGAACCAGTCGACGGTCCTGTCCACCCTGCCCGCGGACAGTGAGGACGCGACCACCCGTGGACTGTTCGTCCGGCTCACGCCGACGGGCCTGGACGTGATCGTCCGCAACCAGGTCCCCTTCGAACTGGACACGGAGCAACTCGAGGCACTCCCCCCGGACGCCGTTCTCCACGTCTCCTCCACGGAGGAGGAGACCACGGCCCGGATCAGTGGCGCCTCAGCTCCGGACGGTACGGAGTACGGCGGTACCGTCAGCGGTGACCAGCGCCCCCAGTTGACCGGTATCTACACGGAGCTGGAGGGTGACGGCACCACCGCCCGCGACCTGATCGATGCGGGTCTGTCGGCGCACATCGAGATCAACTCCCGGTTCACCTCCACCCCGAGCATCCTGAAGTACATCACGATGTTCTCGGGCCTGGTGCTGCTGGGGGTCGCGCTGTGGACGCTGCACCGGATGGACATTCTCGACGGTCGTCGTGCGCGCCGGTTCCTGCCGGTCGGCTGGTTCCGTCCGAGGCTCCTCGACGGGATCGTCGGTGGCGTGCTCGTCTGGTGGTACATCTTCGGTGCGAACACCTCCGACGACGGTTACCTCCTGACCATGGCCCGGGTGTCCGACCACTCCGGTTACATGGCGAACTACTACCGCTGGTTCGGCGTCCCGGAGTCGCCGTTCGGTGCCCCCTACTACGATCTGCTCGGGCTGATGGCGCAGGTCTCCACCGCCTCGGCGTGGATGCGCCTGCCCGAGCTCATCGCCGGTCTGCTGACGTGGATGATCATCACCCGCGAGGTGCTGCCCCGTCTGGGCACGAAGATCAACAACCGTCGGGTGGCGCACTGGACCGCGGCGTTCTCCTTCCTGGGTTTCTGGATGGTCTACAACAACGGTCTGCGCCCGGAGCCGGTCATCGCCGTCGGCGCACTGCTGACGTGGGTGTCCATCGAGCGTGCCATCGCCACGTCCCGTCTGCTGCCCGCGGCCGCCGGTGTCATCATCGCGACGGTCTGTCTCGGCGCGGGTCCCACCGGCCTCATGGCCGTCGCGGCTCTCCTCGCCGGACTGTCCGGGCTGATCCGCATCGGCCTGCGCCGTATGCCGCTCCTCGGAGCCGGACCGGGGTCATCCAGGGGTGCGTCGGTGCGTGCCGCCGCGGCGATGATGTCGCCCTTCCTCGCGGCCGGGACCGCGATCCTGCTCGCCGTGTTCGGTGACCAGACCCTCGGGACCGTTCTGGAGTCCATCCGGGTCCGCTCCGCGAAGGGGCCGTCACTGAACTGGTACGACGAGTGGGTGCGCTACGAGACGCTGATGCAGCAGACCGTCGACGGGTCCTTCACCCGCCGTTTCGCCGTGCTGATGCTCTTCGTCTGCCTCGCGCTGGTCCTCGCCAGTGTGCTGCGCAACGGCCGTGTACCCGGCTCCGCCAAGGGCCCGTCGATGCGGCTGATGCTCGTGTTCTTCGGGACGATGTTCTTCATGATGTTCACGCCGACGAAGTGGACCCACCACTTCGGCGTGTACGCCGGTATCGGTGCCGCACTGGCGGCCCTGGCCGCCATCGCGGTATCGAACATGGCGTTGAAGAGCGCCCGGTCCCGCACCCTGTTCATCGGTGCGATCCTCTTCGTTCTCGCGTTCGCGCTGTCGGGCACCAACGGCTGGTGGTACATCTCCAGCTACGGAATCCCGTGGTACGACAAGACCATCCAGTACCGCCACATCGAGGCGTCCACCGTGATGCTGTTCATCGCACTCGCCGTCCTCGCACTCGGCGCACTCCAGTCCTTCGTCTCCGACGTCGCCACGGCGCGAGCCGCCGCACAGGGACGGGCTGACGAGTACGCGGCGGAGACGCAGCGCCGCCTGCGCCGCTTCGACGGGCTGGCCGCGTCCCCCATCGCCGTGGTCTCCGCCCTGGTTGTCGTGTTCTCGATGCTCTCCCTCGGTAAAGGGTTCGTCGACCAGTATCCGGCGTACTCGATCGGACTCGGCAATCTCCGTTCCCTGACGGGGGACAGCTGCGGCCTGGCCAACGACGCCCTCATCGAATCCGACACCAACGACAGTTTCCTCACGCCCGTCGACGGCACCCCCCTCGGTGAGTCCCTGGAGAGCGAGGACAACCGGGGATTCGACGCGAACAATGTTCCCCCCTCGATCAACTCAGCTGGTGTGGACACCGCCGCCACCGGTGCCGGATCCATCGCCGGCGCGACGGACGAGGACACGGCCTCCGGAGACACCGGCGGCCAGGATTCCGGATCCGGTGGCGGAATCCGTGGCGATGTCGGTGTCAACGGCTCCGTCGCGCAGCTGCCCTTCGGCATCGACTACCGTGAGGTACCGGTTCTGGGGTCCTACACCGTCGGTCCGCAGTTCCCCGCCGAGGTCACCACGTCCTGGTATGAGCTGCCCGGACGACGTGAGGACGCACCGCTGCTCGTGGTGTCAGCGGCCGGCCGCATCGAACACAACGACATCAACGGTGTCCGCCAGGACGGTCAGCGGCTCGTCATCGAGTACGGCACCCGTGGAGCGGACGGCACCGTCACGGGCGTCACCGAGATCGAACCACTCGACATCGGACCGGCGCCGGGCTGGCGGAACCTGCGGGTACCGCTCGACCGGATCCCGACGGAGGCGAATGTGGTCCGGATCGTCGCCACGGACACGAGCCTGGATCCGGACCAGTGGCTCGCCGTCACCCCGCCCAGGGTGCCCACGCTGGTCTCACTGAATGACACCGTCGGTTCCGAGGATCCCGCGCTGCTCGACTGGTCGGTCTCCCTCCAGTTCCCCTGCCAGCGTCCGTTCGACCATTGGGCGGGCGTCGCGGAGACCCCGCTCTGGCGGATCTCCCCGGACCACGGCGGCAAGGTCACCCTCTCCCCGTGGCAGGACTACAACGGTGGCGGCGTCATGGGTGTCGCGGAGGCCATCAACAAGGCCACCGAGCTCCCCAGCTACCTGAAGGATGACTGGCACCGTGACTGGGGTTCCCTGGAGTCCTACGAACTGCGCACGAACTCCCGTGGTGAGGCCCCCGTCGACGCGGTGATCGACTACCGCACCCAGCAGCGTTCCGGTTTCTGGAATCCGGGCAAGATGAAGATCAACGACTGATCCTCCCCGGACGGAGGGGAGCGGACGCCCCCGTGGGAACACATTCCCACGGGGGCGTCCCGCATTCGGTCGGTGTGCGAGTCACCGCCATCGGGCACCGGCGGAGCCGGTGCGGTACGGGGACGGCTCGTGCGTCCCCCGGCACCGACACGGTGCGGCGAAGAGACGGAGGCGGCACCCGGTCTGGATCACCGGGTGCCGCCTCCGTCAGTTGCGCTGTGTCGTGCCGTCGGCCCGGGGGTCAGCCGATCTGCTCGGCGAAGTGCTGCGCGTTCTTCAGCAGGATGAGGAGATCACCGATGGTGTAGTCACCCGACCGGAGCATGGCCTCGAGATCCGGGACGGGCAGGTCACCGCTGGCGATGAGATCACGGACCCGGTTGACGATCTCGGTCGCGGGACCGAGGTCGATGCCCTGACTCTGTGCGACGGCGACGAGTGCACCGATCGCGAGGGCTCCCGCGGCGACGGCGAGGATCGCACCGACGAGCTCCCGGTTGCTGCTGCCCAGCGCCTCGAGTTCCGCGATCTGCCCACCGATGGCGTCGAGGTCGATACCTGCGGTGAGGACCTGGCCGAGATTGACGTCGATACCGGCGCTGAAGTCGTTGAGCTGCTGTTCACCGCCGTTGAACAGATTCACGTCGGAGACGGTGACGATGCCGGGGACGACCCCGTTGTCGGCTCGCTGCCAGAAGGTCATGTGGTTCCAGCCGCCCGGAATGTCGCTCGGGGGCTGGTTCTCGTAGGCGGCGAGCCACAGCGGGTAGTCACTGAACTCAGCGGTGTTCGCCATGTTCTCCCGCCAGAAGTACCGGTAGGTGTAGATGATCGGCTTACGGCCGGTGAGACGCTCGATCTCGGTGACGAATTCCCGGACCCAGGAGCTGAGCTGGGCGGGGCCGAGCCCCTCGGCGTACTCGATGTCGAGCACCGGCGGGAGGGAGGGCTGCGGCTGGGTGGCGAGTGCGGCCGCGTACTCGGCGGCCTGCGCCGTGGCGGAGGAGTCCGGGCGTGCCATGTGGTAGCTGCCGATCAGCATGCCCGCATTGCGGGCCTGCTTGGAATCGGCGACGAAGAAGGGGTTGAGGTAGCCGATTCCCTCGGTCGCCTTGACGAAGGCGAAGCGGTGGCCCGCGGCGGACACCTCGCGCCAGTTGATGGCGGCACCCTGGGGGTGCTGCCAGCTTGCGACGTCGACGCCCTGGGGCGAGGTGATGCTGAAGGCGGCGGCCCTGGGTGCGCCCAGCAGAGTCGCGATCAGGGCGAGTGCCGTGATCAGAGCGGTGACGGGGATGAGAACGGCGCGGTTGTGCGTCGCGCGCACGGTGGCGCGATCGTGCGTGAGGAAGTCCATGGACGTAAATCTACAGCAAATTCACACCAGTCACATCTTTAACTTCAACAACATGTCCATCATGTGTCCCACATCACCTCACCGTCGATGCCCACCGGGCTCCACCCCGGTGACGGTGGCCCGCTCCAACTGCCTGACCGACACCAGGGGACGGTCGGTCATTACGTACCCGGCGTCCGCACGCGCCGACCGCCAGGCACGGATCACCACGGAGATGAACAACGGATAGATGACGAGCGCGACACCGACCAGAGCCATGACGGCGACCCTCAGATCGTCGTGCATGATGTTCCAGCAGAAGTGCGCGGCGAAAGCCACACACATCCACATCGCCCCCACCCCGAGGCGCCACAGATGACTGCGCCGGGCGGTGAACACCGCCACGCCGATCCCCCACCCGACCATTCCGGTGAACAGAACGTGGAGGAGCGGGCCGGCCGCCACCCGCAGGCCCCACATGGACAACATGCCGTCCATGTCGCTGGCCGGATCGTACAGCGCACCCATCACCGCGTAACCGGCGTTCTCGACGACCTCGAACCCGACACCGACGAGAATGCCCGTGGTCAGACCGTGCCAGGGACGGACGAGACGTCGGAAACTGAACAGGATGATCAGCACCCCCAGCGACTTGACCGTCTCCTCCGGGTAGGCACCTCCCCAGGACGCCTCGAAGTGATCCAGCCCGAGACGCGCGGGCAACTCCAGCGACGCCACCGCCAACGGGAACACCAGCAACGGGGACACCGTGGCACCCCACAACAGCGAGGCGACCACGTACCCCGCCCCGGCGCGGGGCCACAGCGGGGTGAACCGGACCGCCAGGAGAACCACCACGAGCTCCACCACGGCGAACAACGCACTGACACCGATGACCCCGGCGGAGGGCAGGTCACCATCCGTGGCCCACCCCGCGAACAGGGAGAACACCAGGGTCAGGACACCGCCGATCAACCCGATGCAGTTGAGTGTCCACAACACGACACGCAGGAACCTGTTCACACCCGCACCTCCGACGTCAGAACGGACGGCAGTTCCAGTTCGGTGACATCACCCCCACCGTTGTCACGGACCTGCGGCCGGATGAGATCCGTGAAATCATCCCCCCGTTCACCATCGATCGAGACCACCAGCAACTCCCCCTCATGATCTCCGGTGCCGGACAACGCCAGGCCCGTGAACTGTTCCTCCGGCACACCGGCGTCGAACCCCGGCTCAGGTACGTCGGGACGCTCGGGATGGTGCAGCACGAGGAGATCCCCGTCCCACGCCACCTCCAGATCCATCCCACGGGACACACCCATGGCACGCATCATCCGGAGCGCGGCGAGCTCCGGGTCGGGGACCTCGGTGACGACCAGGGACTTGATCCGGGTCCCGTCACAATCCCAACCGCCCTCCATCACCACGTCCGGGAGCGGGTCACACATCACCGGTTCCCCGTCCGCGTACCGCAGCGGAATCTGCCATCCGCCACCGACGGAGTCCCCGAGAATCACCTCGTCAACGGACCCGGCGGCCACAGGCAGTCGGTCCATGACGAACAGGGGAACCGATATCACCACCATCAGCACACCGATCAGCTGCACGACGTGTGCGGCCCGGAAGTGAGGTTTCAGACGGTACTGTCCCATGCCCGACGACGATACCAAGTCGCCCGGTCCCCCCACGGGCCGTTAGAGCCGGGCCCGGTCACTCCGGGACGGCCGAACCCCGGCGGTCGCGGGCCGCCCGACGCCGCGACCGCACCAGCACGACCGCGAAGACGGTGTACACCACCAGCGCAGTGACGGCCGGTGCGACGAACACCGCCACCGGGTCCCGGTACCCGACATTCCATGAGAAGTGCGGGCCGGGACGTACGCCACGCCCGCGTGGGGCCACAGCGGGATCCCACCGGGACACCTTCGCGATCCCTGCCCCACCCCGTCAGCGGCGGTGGCGGGGTGCTCGCGGAGTGCATCCCGGGCGATGCGCCCGGCAACGGCACACCCACGAACCCGGGCTTCCGAGCCGGCCGGAAAGGTCCTTCCCCTCCCACCCGGATACGTCAGGCCGCCAGGACCCCGCCACCACGCGGATCCCGTTCCACCGGGTGTGGCGGGGTCTGTCCCGGTACATGTTCATGAGCGGTCACGCCGCCTCGCCCCGAATATGTTCACCCGGATACCCGTACAGTTGACTGCATGAAGGATCTCTACCGCTACGTCAACGGACCCTGGCTCGATTCCCACGTCATCCCCGATGACCGTGGCGCAGACGGCAACTTCCACACACTCCGCGACCGGGCGGAGGAGGACGTCCGCGCCATCGTCGAGGCCGATGAGGGCAGGGCCGGAACGCTCTACGACTGCTTCATGGACACGACGGCCATCGAAGCCGCCGGCACCGACCCACTGTGCGCGGACCTCGACCGGATCGACGTCGACACGCCCGAGGAGTTCGCCGCGGCACTCGGCCACCTCGACCGCGAGGGAATCGGCGCCCCCGTCGGTTTCTGGGTGGAGAAGGACTCCGCCGGCGAGGACTCCCTCGCCTACCTGGTCCAGTCGGGCCTCGGCCTGCCCGACGAGGCCTACTACCGCGATGCCGCCCACGCGGAGACACTGGCCACCTACCGCGCACATGTGGCGACCATGCTCGACTTCCTCCCGACGGAGCGGCTGGGCGGACTGAGCGCCGCAGACGCCGCCGACCGTGTCGTCGAACTGGAGAAGCGCATCGCGGCCGGCCACTGGGACGTCGTCGCATCCCGCGATGCGGTGAAGACATTCAACCCCACCGACTTCACCGATCTCCCGGAACTCGTCCGGGTGCTCTGCACGGCCTCCGGGCTCCCGGAGCACCGCCTCATCGTGATGATGCCGTCCTACCTGGGACACCTGGATGAACTGCTCCGTGAGGCGGATCTCACGGACTGGAAACTCTGGGCCACCTGGCACATCCTCAACGGCCGTGCGGGACTGCTCACCGACGAGATCGGCAGGACGAGTTTCCGCTTCTACGGCACCGTCCTCCAGGGCGCCACCGAACAGCGGGACCGTTGGAAACGCGGGATCGGCCTGGCGGAACGCTTCGTCGGGGAGGAGATCGGCGAACTCTTCGTCGCCGAGCATTTCCCGCCCGAGCACAAGCAGCAGATGCTCACCCTGGTCGACCACCTCATCGGTGCGTACCGCGAACGCATCACCAACCTCGTGTGGATGACGGAGGAGACCAGGAGGAAGGCCCTGGTCAAACTCGACAAGTTCAACGCGAAGATCGGCTACCCCGACACCTGGCGCAGCTACGAGGGCCTCACCTTCGAGCCCGGCGGCGCCAACCTGGTGGCGAACGTCCGGCGGGGCAGCGCGTTCCTCCACGACTACGAGCTGAACAAGATCGGCAAGCCCGCCGACCGTGGGGAATGGGTCACCACCCCGCAGACCGTCAACGCCTTCTACAATCCCGTCGTCAACGACATCACCTTCCCCGCCGCGATCCTCCGCCCCCCCTTCT
Source organism: Corynebacterium pygosceleis (assembly GCF_016595275.2). GTDB lineage: Bacteria > Actinomycetota > Actinomycetes > Mycobacteriales > Mycobacteriaceae > Corynebacterium > Corynebacterium pygosceleis. The sequence goes on from NZ_JAENIQ020000001.1 coordinate 584,820, forward strand.
TCGACCCGGACGCCGACGCCGCGACGAACTTCGGCGGGATCGGTGCGGTCATCGGCCACGAGATCGGGCACGGTTTCGACGACCAGGGGAGCCAGTACGACGGTGACGGCAACCTCAACTCCTGGTGGACCGATGAGGACCGCACCGCGTTCGAGGAATTGACCGCACGGTTGGTCGACCAGTTCAACGGGCGTGTCCCCGGGGTCCTGGACGGTACCGGATCCTCCGGTGTCAACGGTGAGTTCACCCTCGGCGAGAACATCGGTGACCTGGGTGGCCTCGGGATCGCGGTCATCGCCTACGGCCGCTACCTCGCGGACCGGGGCCTCGACTTCGACACGGCCCCTACCGAGACCGTCGACCACGAGGGCGGGGACCCGGACATGGAGGGACGCGAGTTCACCGGACTCCAGCGTCTGTTCATCTCCTGGGCGCGCGTGTGGCGGACCGCGATCCGGCCGGAACTGGCGACCCAGTACCTGGCCGTCGACCCCCACTCCCCGGCGGAGTTCCGGTGCAACATCATCGCCGCGAACGTCGACGAATTCTACGACGCCTTCGACGTGCACCCCGAGGGCCTGATGTACCTGGAGCCCGGTCGGCGCGTCACCATCTGGTGATGCCCTGAGCTGCCCCGAACGGACCGGGGTGGTGGACCCGTCAACGGTTTCACCACCCCGGTCCGTTTCTGTCCGTGTGCGAAAAAAACCACGGGGTGTCGCGGTGATCCCCCGTCGCCGCCGCTGCGGGGGTGCACGACGAACACGGGTGATTGACAGCGGACGGGCACTCGATTACTAAGTAAGTTACTGGGTAATCAACTGGGTCGCACACCTGCTCCCCGCCCTGTTTCCCCGAAGGACGCCCATGTCAATCAGGTTCGCACTACTCGGACTCCTCAATGACGAACCCTGCGGCGCAGGTAAACTCCGCCAGCGTTTCGAGGACCGTACACAGGGAATCTGGCCGATGAACATCGGACAGGTCTACCAGACGATCCAACGGCTCGACCGCGACGGACTCATCGAGAAGGTCGGAACAGACAACAGCACCAACCGCCCCGCCGACATCTACGCCACCACCGACGCCGGACGCGCGGCCCTGGAGCGGTGGTGGAACGAGCCGACACTCCGCCCCCGCAACGACCGCGACGACCTGGTCATCAAGATCGCCGTCGCAGCCGTCGTCCGGGGCGTGGACAACCGCGCACTCATCCAGGGCCAGCGGGAGGCGACGATGCGCGAGCTCCGCGACATCACCCTCGCCAAGACCTCCATCCCACCCGCCCGTACCGCGCAACGGCTCCTGCTCGAACGCCGCATCTTCGACCTCGAGGCCGAGGCACGCTGGCTCGACCACATAGAAACCCTCGCCGAACCGGAAGGCCCCCGATCATGACCACCTCCCCCATCCTCACCATGGAGAACGTCACCCGTCTGCACACCGACGGGCCCCGCACCATCGCGGCCCTCGACAACGTCAGCCTCTCCGTCGCCCCCGGCGAACTGGTCGCCGTCATGGGGCCGTCGGGCTCCGGGAAATCGACCCTCCTCAACGTCGCCGGAACCCTGGACACCCCGAACCACGGCCACATCATCATCAACGGACGGGACACCGCGGGACTCTCCCGCACGGAACGTGCCGCGATCCGCCGCCGTGACGTCGGCTTCGTCTTCCAGCACTACAACCTCGTCCCCACGCTCACCGTCGCGGAGAACGTCGCCCTCCCGCTCGAGCTCGACAACGTACCCCGCCGCGAGGCACGCGCCGCGGCACTCGCGGCGCTGGAGGGCATCGACCAGGCCGACCTCGCGGACCGCTTCCCCGCCGAGATCTCCGGTGGCCAGGCGCAACGTGTCGCCATCGCCCGCGCCCTCGTCGGCGAGCGTTCCCTGCTCCTCGCCGACGAACCCACCGGCGCACTCGACACCACCACCGCGGAATCGGTGATGGCGCTCCTGCGCTCGCGTATCGACGCCGGCGCGGCCGGCCTGCTGGTCACCCACGAACCCCGCTTCGCCGCCTACGCCGACCGCACCGTCTGGCTCCGCGACGGACAGCTCGTCCAGCCCCACGCCGGGAGTGATGCCCGATGAACGCCTGGCTCACCTCCGCCCGGCTCGCCCGGCGCGACCTGACCCGCCACCGGTGGCGTTCCCTCGCCGCCGTCCTCCTGTTCGCCCTGCCCGTCATGGCGGTCCTCGTGTTCGCGGGAGCCGTGTTCAGCGACAGAACCAACCAGGGAACCGACCCCACCGCCCCGTACGCCGATGTGTGGATCGGCCAATCCCCGTGCCCGGACACCGCCGAACACTGTGAGGCACCCGATGCCGCCACCGTCGCGCTACCGGACCGTCAACGGATGGCCGAGAACCTCGGAACAGACCCCGACGACCCGATAGCCACCCTGGACACCGAAGCCCGGATATCCACGCCCGGGGGCACGAGTTTCGACCGTACCGCGACCGCGCTCCCCGACACCGTCACCGGGGCACCGGAACCCGGATCCTTCATGGCCCGGGAAAACACCGCGAGAGGTCTCGGCCTGAAACCCGGAGACACGGCAACGGTCACGGTGCTGGACAGCGACGGCGACGAACACGCCCTCGAACTCACCTACACAGGTCCGAGCCCCAGCGGGACATTCCTGTCCCTCGCCGATGTCCCGGGATCACGGATCATCGACGATCCCGATTTCACCGGCATCCCCGAGACGTCACCGTGGCAGGTCAGCTACCTGATCCCCCCGGAGCTCACCGACACGATCACTGACGGACTCGACACCGAACGGGCCGACAGAAACGGCGTCCACATCAGCGACCGGACGACACAGAGCGGACAACCGGCACCCATCGCCCGGGACGTCCTCCGGGGACTGACCAGTGACAGCGCCCTTCTGAACTGGACCCTCCTCACCTTCGCACTCCTGGTCGTCATCGCCGTCGTCACGCCCATCTTCGCGGTCGCGGCCCGACGCCAGACCAGGCTCACCGGTCTGCTGTCGGCCACCGGAGCCGCCCCGACACACCTGCGCCGGGTGCTGCTCATCCAGGGACTCATGATCGGTGCCGTCGGCGCGGTCCTCGGCAGCGTGCTCTCCATCCCCGTCGAACGGGTGCTCGTCGGAGCCGTCGACCCCGGGGTCGAGGTCCACTGGCCCTGGGACCTGGCGCTCCTGGTCATCGTCACCTCACTGATCGTGGGCGTCGGATCCTCCCTCCTCCCCGCGCTACAGACGGGACGGCAGGATCCGGTCGTCGCACTCCGTGGCGGACGCAGCATCAGGATCCGCCGCTTCTCCCGCCCCATGATCATCGGACCCGTGATCATGCTCATCGCCACCTGGTGGAGCGTCGCGACCGATTCACCGTTCACCCACGCCCTCACCCAACCCCTGCTCGGACTGGGTCTGGTCCTGTCCGCACCCCTCCTGCTGTGGGGCACCGCCGCCGTCGCCGCCCGCTTCCCCCTCCCCGGCAGACTCGCCTCCCGCGACGCACTACGCTCCATGACGAGGACCGCACCCGCAGTCGGGGCGATCGCCGGCATCACCTTCGTCTCCACCACATTCCTCAGCATCCTGTGGCTCCCGACGACCGTGTACGAGGGGGAGAACAGACTGCCGGACGACGCGGCACTGTTCACCACGACAGGCGCGATCCATCTCACCCCGGACACCGCACACGAACGCATCGACGGGATCCTCGAGCGGCCCCGCACCGGACGGAGTGACATCTTCATCCCCGAACCGGGACGGTGGAACAGCACCGACTGGAAGGGGCTCGCCGCCACCGGCAGCACGACAGCCGATGAAGAGTTCTACCTCGACGCCCCCCTGTTCCAGGGCTGGAACGCCCACGGACTCCCCGACGTCCACGAGAAGATCCTCATCAACGACGGCTCAGCGGTCACCGCACTGGAGGGCCTCACGGACCGGCAACGCGCCGCGATCCACACGGCACTGGACAAGGGCGAGATCGTCGTCACCGATCCCGACCTCGCCGTCGACGGAGACGCCGGATTCGGCCGCGAGAGACGGAGGAGTCCCGCCTCCCCGGAACACGCGGCACAGACCGTGGACACGGACGGATTCGCCGTCGCCCCGGCCCACCGTGGCGACACGGCTACAGAGGAACCGCGGGACCACGAGGTACTCACCCACCCGGTGACGGTCATCCCCCTCGACGGCCCCGGTGTCTGGCTCCTCACCCCGGAGACCGCCGCCGAGATCGGCATGGGGACCACCTACATGGGTACCCTGGTGCGCACGCTCGAACCGGTCAGCACCCTCGACTCCTTCCGGATGGACACGAAGGTGAACAGGGACCAGCCACTCCGGGTGGACACGGCCAACAAGCCCCCCTACGAACTGTTGACCTGGATGCTCCCGCTACTGATCGCCTGCCTGATCAGCTACGGCATCGTGGTCCTGCTCATGCTGCTCACCGCCGCAGAATCCCGCAGGGACACCGATGTCCTCACGGCGGTCGGCGGATCCCCCCGGCTCCTGGCCCGGTACGTCGGCGCGCAGGGCCTGATCATCGGCCTCGGCGGAGCGGTCGCGGGAACCCTGGCCGCCTTCGTCCCCTTCCTGGCCGAGCTACTCAGCGGAGACAGGGACGGTTTCCTGCAGCAGGTCTTCCACCAGGTCGACACAGTCCAGCGGTCGACCTCCCTCCTGGCCACCCTCGTCGGTGTTCCGCTCCTCGCCTGGGCCACCGGTCTGGCGATCGGCGCCTGGATCGCCGGGCACCGACGCCCACTGAGCGACCGCCGGGAATGATCCACCCCGATGTCCCGGGCGCACCGATCTCACGGTGCCCCCGGGACATCAACCCCCTCCAGAGCCAGCAGACCCCGCTTGAACTCCACTCCACCGGCGAACCCACCGATCCCACCACCCGACGCGAGCACCCTGTGGCACGGCACCAGAACCGGCAACGGATTCGAGGCACACGCCGAACCCGCCGCACGGAACGCCGCCGGGCTACCGGCGAGCGCGGCCAACCGGGCGTAACTCACCGTCTCCCCGAACGGAATCCCCCGCAACGCCGCCTGCGCCCGCTGCGTGAACGTCACCGGCTCCGGCACATCCAGCGACACCCCGAACACCTGACGCCCACCGGCCAGATACTCCCCGATCTCCCCGACCGCCCGTACGGCGTGACGCGCCGCCGCACCGGAACCGGACGGATCGTCGGCAAGCGCACCCCGGAACAGCACCCGGCGCACACCAGCGTCCCCGGCCACCACCGTCAACGGGCCGAACGGAGTGTCGAGCGAACGGAACGCGAACATGTCCATTGGACCGACACTACCCGCCGGTAGCATGGACGCCATGAGCGAGACACCCGACGAACCCCAGGTCATCCACGACGACGCCACCGGACGCGACTTCACCGTCGGCGGCACCGAAAGCGGCCTCGACGAAGCGGGACAGCTCGAACAACTCGCCTGGTACATCGACCAGCACCATCCGGCCCCGGACCTCACCCCACCCTGGGCCGGCGGCACCGGCGACCGGGACACCTGCGACGACTGGGCCGCACGACTCCCCGACCGACTCACCCACGCCGCCATGCTCATGCTCGGCACCGCCGCCGGACACCGCATGCCCGGCGTCGACTACCTCGGCGGAGTCACCGCCGACGATCTCCCCGGAATCGGTGTCGTGTTCACCCCCTCCGAGCCCACAGATGAATGGGCCATCAGCCTCCACGGCGGCGGGTGGTGGCGCGGCGCCGGAACCTGCCTCGACAACGCCTGGCGCCCCGGCGTCGCCGCCGTGGCGGAACTGTCCGGCACGACCATCATCGACGTCGACTACCCCCTCGCACCCGAGCACCCGGTCACCGCGATGCGCGCGGTGACCCGCGCCGCCATCGCCCACGCCCGCCAGCAGGATGCACGCCATGTCGCAGCCTGGGGCGAATCCTCCGGTGCCGCGCTGGCTGCGCTCGTCGCGGGCGACGTCGACAAACTCCTGCTCACCCGCCCCAGCCTGCACCTCGGCGGACTACCCGACGCCGTGCGCGGCGACGCCGGGATCCCCGACCCCGCCACCTGGCCGCGCACCCTGATCCAGGTCGGTGAACAGGACACCACCGTGCCGCGCTTCCGGTGGGCGGAACACGTAGCCGAGGTACTGACCTATACGGCACAACACACCATCGTCACGCCCACCGTCGCGCGCAAGATGGCGAAGGACGCCGCGGACTTCCTGCGGGGATAGGGCGGGGCGGACGACAAGCGTCCGGGGCCCGGCGGACACATGCACGGTGCGGGCGGCCGTACGCCGCCGTACGTCGGGGCACCAGGTGCCGAAGGCGGGTCGCCGGTTCCCGGACGCTCTGTCCTCGACCCGACCTCTTCTCCACGGCCAGTCTCAGGACCGTCGTCACCGCGTGCCAACACACCCGGTCGCGAACGACGTCCTGCGGAAACACGTCTCGCCAGTGCGTGCTAGCACGCGATGACGAGAGCGTCGGACAGCGGAAGACCCGGGTGGCCCGATGGGCCACCCGGGTCAACGGGAGTGTCGGTCAGCCGCCGAACTGGCTGAGGTCGATGCCTTCCAGCGGGTCCGCCTCACTGCCCTCCTCCGCGGGCTCGTCGGCCTCGCACAGGGTGAGCGTCGCGCCGGTGGAATCGGCGATGATCAGCATGGTGCCGAACTCGGCCTCGAAGGGGCCCCGGATGATCTCTCCGCCGAGTTCTGTCACCTTCTCCGCCGTCGCGGCGATATCCCTGACACCGAGGTACGTCTGCCAGAAGCCGGGGACCTGCGGCGGGAACTTGCCCTCCGCGTCCCAGATGCCGGCGAACGGGGAACCGTCGACGTCGATGAGGGTGTAGCGGGCGCCGTCCTCGTCGAGTCGGCGGACGGTCCAGCCGAACAGTTCGGTGTAGAAGTCGACGGCGCGGTCGTAGTCGCCGGTGGCGGTGAGTTCGTGCCAGACGGCGGTACCGGGCTCGCCGCCCGACACGAAACGCTCCTCGCCTGAGGGTTCGATCGCGCCGAACATCGCACCTGCGGAGTCGACGAGAATCGCGACCTGCCCGAGGTGGACGTCAAACGGTTCGGTGAGGACGGTGCCGCCGAGTTCCCGGGTGCGGGCGACGGTGGCGTCGATGTCGGAGGTGAGGAAGTAGGTGATCCACGTGTCGGGCTGCGTGGCGGCCTCCGGCTGCTCGATGAAACCGGCGACGGGCAGGCCCTGGGCCCGAGCGAGCCGGTAGCCGGGGGCGGCCTCCTCGACATCCCAGCCGAGGATCTCGGCGTAGAAGTGCGCGGTTTTCCGCATCTCGGAGGTCGTGAGGTCGATCCAGAACGGCATACCGTCCTGTGCCATGAACGCGGGCATTACATGTTCCTCCACTTTTCGGGGTCGAAGTCATCGTTTGCGGTGGCCTCGTCGAAGAAATCGTCGTCATCGTCGCTGCCGGGGGCTGCGACCCGTGCCGACGCTCCACCGACGGTGACGACGTCGCCGACGCGCAGGGTGCGCCCGCGGCGGGTGTCGGCCTCACCGTTGACCGTAACCTCACCTGCTGCGATGGCCTCCTTGGCGGCACCGCCGGTGTCCACGAGGTTGGCGAGCTTGATGAACTGCCCGAGTTTGATTGTGTCGTCCCGGATCGCGACGTCGACTGCTTCCATGCGGTCCAGTGTACGGGCGGCCCGGTGGTGTCCCGACACCGCCGGGGCGGGAGCCCGTACGGCTCCGGTCAGCGGAAGCGGACGGCGGTGCCGGTGGCTGCGACGAGCAGCATGTTGCCCTGACCGAGGACGGCGTACTCGATGCTGACGCCGACGACGCCTTCCGCGCCGAGTGCCGTGGCGCGCTGCACCATCTCACCGAGGGCCTGTTCCCGGGCCGTGGCCGCCTCCTGCTCGTAGCCCTGGCTACGGCCGCCGACGATGTTCCGGAAACCGGCGGCGAAGTCCTTCAGGGCGTTGATGCCGACGATGGTCTCGCCCGCGACGACACGGATGTACTCGCCGATCTCGCGGCCTTCGACGGTCGGGGTGGTGGAAACGATCATGGTGCGTGCTCCTCGTTGATTGTGCGGTTCACGGCCGAGTGTAGGGGCACCCGTGGAACAGCGCAGGCGCCGACAGACTCAGACGGGCCGGACGGCGGTACCGGTGAGCATGATCGTGAAGTTGCCGATGGCACCGGAGTAGGGGTGGGAGACCCGGAGACCTATGACCGCATCGGCGCGCGGCCCGGCGGCCTCCTCCCGGAGCATGTCGAGCGCCCGGCCCCGGGCTGTCAGGGCGGTGGCGGCCTTCTTGTCCCCGCTGTTGCGCAGCGTGTGGGCGAAGCCGGTACCGGTGACCACGTCGAGATATTCGTGGATCTCGCGTCCCGCGACGGAATCGGTGGTGGTGATGGTGCTCGCTTCTCGGGGGGACGGGGTACGGGGCGCGAGTCTATCCCTGGCCGATGACCCCGCGGAGGCCCTCGAGGATCATCCAGGCGGCGATCAGCGCGAAGATCACACCGCTGACCAGATCGATCAGGGGACCGTTGCGGACGATGCGGACGGCGAGGGTCCGCACGGCCAGAGCGAAGCCGACGAACCAGGCGACACCGGTCACGGTGAGCAACGCCAGTATCGTCGCACCCGCGACGAACCCGCCGTCCGGGTCGACGAACTGCGCGAAGATGGCGGCGAAGAAGAGGACGGCCTTGGGGTTCGACAGATTCGTGGCCAGCCCGGTCCGAAAGGAGGCGACGGGGCGGGCGGGCGCCCCGGTGCCGGTCGGTGCCGATCCCACGGGAGCCCGGGAGCGTTCGCGTCTGCCGTGGATCCCGGCGCTGATCGACCTGAACGCGATCCACGCGAGGTAGCTGCCACCGATGATCTGCAGGATGTGCAGAAGCCCGGGGTGGGTGGTCATCAGCGTGGACAGCCCGATGAGGCTGGCGACGATCCACAGGGTGTTGCCCGCGCAGATACCGAGTGCGCACCACACGCCGTCGGCCCGGCTTCGGGCACCGAGCCGGATGATCTGGAGGGTGTCCGGACCCGGGCTGGCGATCGCCGCCATCCAGACGACGAGCAGGGTGGTGAGGGCGGCGAAAGTCATGCGGACGAGACTACCCCCGGGCCCGGGACGGGCTGCTCTGGGTCACACCTGGTCGGTGGGCATGATGAGCATCGTGTCGACGTTGACGTGGGCCGGCATGGACGCGACCCAGCGGACGGCCTCCGCGATGTCGGCGGCGGTGAGGTTCATCTTCCCGTCGTAGACGGTGGCGGCACGCTCGGCGTCACCCTTGAAGCGGTTGAGGGAGAAGTCCGTCTCGACGCGACCCGGATCAATCTCGCTGACGCGCAGCGGGGTGTCGGCGGTCTCTATGCGCAGGACGCGGGTGAGTGCGGCGACGCCGTGCTTCGCGGCGTTGTACCCGCTGCCGCCGGCGTAGGGGACGCGGGCGGCGACGGAGCCGATGTTGATGACCTGGCCGTGAGACCGGGTGAGGCGTTCGAGCAGGGCCTTGGTCACGCGCAGGGTACCGAGTACGTTGACCTCGTACATCCAGGTCCAGTCCTCGATCTCGGTCTCGGCGACGGGGTCGAGCCCGAGTGCTCCGCCGGCGTTGTTGACCAGAAGATCGCAGCGTTCGATGTCCGCGGTGAACTCCTCCACGCTCACGTCGTCGGTGACGTCGAGGTGCCGGGCGATGCAGCCGGTGCGCTCGGCGAGCGCCTCCAGTTTCTCCGTCCGCCGGGCACCGGCGATGACGGTCCAGCCGTCGCCGACCAACGCCTCGACACACGCTTCCCCGATACCTGCGGACGCTCCGGTGACGACCGCGACCCGACCTGAGTTCTTCATTGCGTTCATGGTTTCATTCTCCCACAGGTCCCCCACCTCCGCTCCGGTGGTCGAACCGGAACGGTCATCCACCGACGAGGCCTGACGCACCGGAGATCCGGTTGTCCACCATGCCGACAGCCTCCATCAGGGCGAAGCAGGTGGTGGGCCCGACGAAAGAGAATCCCGCCTTCTTCAGCGCCTTGGCGAGAGCGGTCGACTCCGGACTGGTGGTGGCCTGCACAGCGGCGGAGTCGGGACGCGTCCACCGCTCCGGGGTGAACGACAGCACCAGCCCCGGAAGACCCCCTTCCCGACGGAGCGCCACCGTGGCCCGCGCATTGGTGAGAACCGCCGTGATCTTCGCCCGGTTCCGGATGATGCCGTCACATTCCAGCAGCCTGTCGACCTCCGCGTCGCCCCAGTCCGCGAGCACATCGGGGTCGAATCCCGCGAAGGCCTCCCGGAAGGCGGGACGCTTGCGCAGGATGGTCTCCCACGACAGCCCCGCCTGGAACCCCTCGAGACAGATACGTTCGAACAGGCCCCGTTCATCGGTGACCGCACGACCCCACTCATGGTCGTAGTAGTCGCGCAGGAGCTCCGAGGAACAGGCCCATTCCGGACGGATCCGGCCGTCATCCCCGTGAACCAGGCCCCGTGCGGTGAGATCGTCGTCGTTCATGTCCCCACCCTAGGTCAACGGTACCGCCGGAAGACACAGCTCCGCGGCCCCTGTGGACATCCGTTCCTGTGGCAGTCGTGTCCACAGCGGGCTCAGGCGGTGACCTGGCGGACGGTGATGTTGATGCGCCCCTCGGCGAGGCCGCAGCCGTCCGGGGTGGTGTCCGCGATGAGGCGGGGCACCCCGTGGAACGCCAGGCGCGCGGGCCCGCCGAAGACGAGGGCGTCACCGGACTCGAGGGGGACGTCCCGCCAGGGACGGGTCTGTCCCGCGACGGTGGCGATGCGGAAGATCGCGGAATCCCCGATGGAGAAGCTCACGACGGGTGCGTCACTCAGCTCGGTGTCGTCCCGGTGCATCCCCATCCTCGAACCGGGCGGGTAGTAGTTGATGAGCGCCGTGTCGGCCCGGTAGTTCCCCACCCAGGGTCCCAGCTCCGGGGCGTGCCGGGCCGCCGCGGCGAGCGCACCGCGGGCGAGATCGGAGAGGAGGTCCGGGACCGGTGGCACAGGTGTTCCGTCCGGGGTGCGGGAACTGTAGCGGTACGGGTTGGTGTGGAACCAGAGCCCGAGGGTGGTCATCCAGACACTCATCTGCCCGCTCCGCAGGACGGGTCGACGCATCGCGGCCGGCCCTCGGGCGTGGGCGCGGGCGCCCGTGACCAGCCGGGACTGCGTCTCGGGGGCGAGCCAGGCCGGCAGGTGGACGACTCCGGGGATGATGCGGGCGGCCTCGCGGGGCAACGCACCGGATTCGAACAGTTGTGCCATGGGGTCACCGTAGCAGCGCCCGGTGGATACACTTCCCCCGTGTCCCCCTTCGATCTGACCCGCATCGGTGCCGGGCTCGCGGCGGCGACGGCCGTCGGCACGCTCGGCGACGCCCTGGCCGGGACCGGTGCCTGCGTCGTGCAGGCCCCGCCCGGCACGGGCAAGACCACGCTCGTACCGCCGGCCCTGGCCAACATCACCGGCGGAAAGGTGGTGGTCACCGCACCCAGGCGGGTGGCCGTGCGCGCCGCGGCGAGGCGACTCGCCCAGCTGGACGGCTCGGAGGTGGGTGACCGGGTCGGGTTCACGGTGCGCGGTGAGCACCACGCCGGATCCCGGGTCCAGTTCGTCACCCCGGGCGTTCTGCTGCGCCGTCTGCTGGCGGATCCGGAGCTGCGCGGTGTGGACGCGGTGGCCCTCGATGAGGTGCACGAGCGGCAGCTGGACACCGATCTGCTGGTGGGCATGCTCACCGAGCTGCACCAGCTGCGCGACGATCTGGTGCTGACCGCGATGTCGGCGACCATCGACGCCGACACGTTCGCCGGTCTGATCGGGGGCCCGGTGGTGTCCACGGAGGCGGTGACGCACCCGCTCGACGTCCGGTACGTTCCCGGCGGCACACGCCTCGGCGCGCGGGGTGTGGAGTGGGCGTTCCTCGACCACGTGGCCCGGGTGTCCGTGGACGCCGTCGCGAAGCTCGGGCATTCGGCGCTGGTGTTCGTGCCCGGCGCGCGCGAGGTCGACCGGGTCGTCGCCGCGGTCGGCGATCTCGCACCCCGCGTGCCCGTGCTGCCGCTGCACGGACAGTTGAGCCCGGCGGCGCAGGATGCTGCGCTGACGCCCTCGGATCGGCCACGGATCGTCGTGGCGACGTCGATCGCGGAGTCCTCGCTCACGGTGCCCGGGGTGCGCATCGTCGTCGACTCGGGGCTCGCCCGGGTACCGCGACGGGATGCGTCACGCGGCATGACGGGCCTGGTGACCACGACGTGTGCCGCGTCATCGGCGGACCAGCGGGCCGGGCGTGCCGGCCGTGAGGGTCCGGGAACGGTGCTGCGCTGCTACGAGCCCCGCGTGTATTCCTCGATGCAGCCGCACATCACCCCGGAGATCGCGACGTCTGACCTCACGCAGGCCGCGCTCCAGCTGGCCTGCTGGGGTACGCCCCGGGGCGGGGGACTGCCGCTCGTCGACGCCCCGCCCACCGCCGCGATCACGGGAGCAGAGGACGTGCTGAGGCGCCTGGGCGCTGTTGACGACGATGGCTCGGCGACCCCGTTCGGACGGAGGCTGGCGGGTATTCCCGCGGGTCCCCGGCTGGCCCGGGCCCTGCTGCTCACCGTTCCGCTGCTCGGTGAGCGGGCGGCACGTACGGTCGCGCTGCTGGCGGATCAGCCCCGGGGTGACATCGCGGCGCAGGCCCGCGCGGAACGGGGCCGGCTCGGTCGGGAGACCACGCGCCTGATGCGGCTGGCCCGCGACGCGGAACCCGGGACGGACTATCCGACCACGCATCCCGAGGGCCTGGTCACCGCACTGGCGCACCCGGAGCAGGTGGCCCGGAGAACGGGCGGCGACTGGCTGCTCGCCAGCGGTACCCGGGCGACCCTCCCCGGCGGTACGGGCCTGGACGACGCGGAGTGGCTGGCCGTCGCCGAGGTCACCCGCACCACGGCGCGGGAGGGCCGGACCGGTGCGGTGATCCGGGCCGCCGCCCGGCTGGACGAGGAGACCGCCCTGGCGGTCGTCGGCGTCTCGGAGACCGTGACCGCGACCCTCGAGGGTGGGCGGATCCGGGCCCGGAAGGTGCGGCGGGCCGGAGCCATCGAGCTGAGTTCCACGCCGACCTCCGTCGACAGGCACCACGCCTCGGAGGCGATCGCGGAGGGGCTGCGGACCGATGGCCTGGGGGTGTTCACCTTCTCGGCGGCCGCGACAGAGCTGCGCGACCGGCTCGCCTGGCTGCACACCCACGTCGGCGATCCGTGGCCGTCGGTGGCGGAGGGGGACCTGCTGGCGAATCTGGACGCCTGGCTGGCCCCCGACCTGGAACACATCGCCCGGGGCACCCCTCCGGGGAAGATCGACATGCACGCCGCGCTGCGCCGGCTGCTCCCCTGGCCCGAGGCGGCGCAGCTGGATGAGCTGGTTCCCCGGCGGCTCACCGTTCCGAGCGGGAACAGCCACGCCGTCGACTACTCGGGGGAGAAACCGGTCGTGGCCTGCAAGCTGCAGGAGTGTTTCGGCCTGGCGGAATCCCCCCGGATCACCGGGGTCCCGGTGCTGTTCCACCTGCTGTCCCCGGCGGGACGGCCGCTGGCGGTGACCGATGATCTGGCGAGCTTCTGGTCCGGCCCCTACAACGGGGTGCGCGCGGACATGCGTGGCCGCTACCCGAAGCACCCCTGGCCGGAGGATCCGTGGAGCGCGACCGCGACGGCGCGGACGAAACGTCGACTGTGACAGCGGGAATGGTACAGAGCGGCGGAATCCCATCCGGGGGTGCATACTGGTAATAACCGGCTTCGGCTGATAGACCGGAAGGTGCGACATCACCGCTGAGCTGGTGAGAGACCGCGATCCCGCAGGAGCACCCACCAGCCCGCACGATCGGAGGTACCTCCCATGCAGAAGCCGACCACCCAGCTCTACATCCTGTGGGCCATCACCGTTGTCGCCGCGGTTCTCCTCGCCCTCCACTCCTTCATCTTCTTCCCGATCCCGCTCGTCGCGGCGATCGTGGCCTACCGGAAGATGCGGCGCGTCCCGGAACTCCGCACACAGTTCCGCATCCTGCTGTGGGTGAACATCATCGTGCTCATCGCACTCGGCGCCTACGTCGTCATCAACTTCCCGACGGGGAACCCCGCCGCAGCCTGATCGTCCCCACTCCCCCGACGACACCGAGCGACACCACCGCCACGGCGACACCGGCGACGGTGTCGCTCAACCAGTGAACCCCCAGAATCAGGCGACTCGCCGCCACGGACACGGTCACGGCGGCCGCGACGAACACAGCGGCCCACCGTCCCGCACCGCGCAGCACCGGCCAGAAGACCACCACCATGGCTCCGGCGAGGGCCGCCGCCCCCGTCACGTGTCCCGACGGGAACGCAGCCGTGGGCTCCACCACCAGCCGCCACTCCACCGGCGGCCGGGACCTCCCCACGACGGGCTTGAGCAGATGGGTCACCACCTGGGCGAGGACGACCGCGCACCAGAACCGCACGGCGGTGGCCCGCCCGAACCGGCGGAGAAACAGCACCGCGAGGACCGTCGCGAACACCAGGACATGCCAGGGCCGGAACACCTCCGCAAGAACCTCGCTGACCGCCACCATCCACGGTGCGCGGTGGGCGACGAGCCACTCCCCGAACGCGACGTCGGGAACCATCAGCCACCGAGAATCTGGGTGCACGTCAGATAACTCGACATCACGATGACCATGCACAGCAGCGCCGCACGGATGAATCCCGTACCACCACGCACCACCGTGCGGGCACCGATCTGCGCACCCGCGATGTTCGCCACCGCGAGCACCAGTCCGAGGGTCCACCAGATGTGACCGCCCACACCGAACACGACGAGCGCCCCGACGTTCGTCGCCGTGTTGACGACCTTCGCCAGGGCGGCGGACGTGAGGAAGTTCTGGCTCAGCACACTCGTGAACACCATGATGAGGAACATGCCGGTGCCCGGCCCGAAGATGCCGTCGTAGCCGGCGATCAGCGCCACCGCGCCTACCGCGATCAGACGCCGTACACCTTTCGGCGCCTCACGTGCGATACCGGTGCCGAAACTCGGGCGGAGCGCCACGAACACACCCGCCGCGACCATCAGCACGATCACGATCGGCCTCATGAGGGACTTGTCGATCGCACTCGCCGCGAGCGCACCGCCCGCCGAGCACACGGCGGCCACCGGCACGAACCGGATCACCAGGGACAGGTCCACACCAACCTTCCGGCACAGTGAGAACGCCGCGGACGCCGTCCCGGACACCGCCGCCAACTTGTTCGACGCCAACGCCGTCACCGGGGCCAGCCCGGGGGCCACGGCGAGGATCAGCGGGATCAGGATCAACCCGCCACCGCCGATCACCGCGTCGATCCAGCCGGCGACACCCGCGCCCGCGATCAGAATGAGCCACGCGGGCAGGGCGAGATCCATGGTCACCAGCTTTCTCGAGGAATCCGGAAAGGTGACTGCGGTCACCCACCGGGGTTGGATGTCAATTATGCACCGATCCGCCCACATCCGTTACCCGACCGGCACAATGGACGGTGGAAACCCGATGACCGGTGGAGAGGAGAGTCCGTGCACGCCCCGCGCATCGACCGCCGGTGGCTCGCCGTCGTACCGTCGACCCTGATCCTCGGGTGGGTGTTCACCCGCATCGGGCTGCCCGCGGGCTGGGTGATCGCCGCGATCCTCGTCGCCGCCACCGCAGCCGTCGCCACCGGTCGCAGCATCAATCTCCCCGGCCCCGCCTCCCGGGCGGCCCGCGCGGTGATCGCCATCCTCGCCGCGGCACCGCTCACTGCCACGCCCGCGACCCAACTGGTGAATTTCCTCATCCCCGGGCTCGTCGTGTCCGCGGCGACCATCGGGATCGGTGTCGCCGGCGGTCTGCTCCTGCACCACGCGCACCGGGAGATCAGCCGCTCAACGGGTGTGCTCTCGATGCTCGCCGGCGGTGCCTCCGTCATGCCGTTCCTCGCCCGGGACACGGGCGCCGACTACCGCTACGTCACCCTCACCCAGTACCTCCGACTGCTGGCCGTGATGCTCTCCCTGCCGCTCGCCGCGATGCTCATCGGCTTCGACACCCACCCCACGGCCGACACGGCCACGGACTTCTCCTGGATCGGCCTGCTCGTCCTCCTCATCATCATGGCCGTGGGACAACCCGTCGGGACCCGGCTGCACGTACCCGCGCCGTCGATACTCGGGCCGATGCTGCTCACCGTCCTCGCCCACACACTTCTCGACGACCGGCTCACCCTCGCCCTCCCCGGGGCCGTCACCGCGGTCGCGTTCATGGCGATCGGCTGGATGGCCGGCGGGGCACTGTCCGTCCCGGCGCTGAAATCCTTCGCCCGGACCCTGCCCGCCACACTGCTGTTCATCGCCGCCCTCATGGCCGGCTGCGCCGCCACCGCTCTGCTGCTGACCTGGTGGCTCGGCGTCCCCTATCTCGACGCGTACCTCGCGACCAGCCCCGGCGGACTCGAGACCGTCCTCATCATCGCCGACGAGGCCGACTCCGGGCCCGTCGTCGCCGCGGTCCAGATCATCCGACTGATCGGCGTACTGATCCTCGCGGGCTGGATGCCGCAGGTACTGCACCGTATCGCACGCGTCCGCCACCCAGCCCGCCGTTGATCGCCTCGATCTTTTCCTGCTGCCACCTCGCCAGCAACGACACCCCCGTCAACAATGCCTGCGGGCTTGATGCAACACGTCACCTTTGCGGCCGCGATGGCCGTGGACCTCGTTGTACATCGGATGCCCGCACTGTGCCTGTTTGCGCCAAGCTGTCTTCCGTCCCAGGCTCTCGTCGGGGAATGGGATCCCTCGGTGTAGCTAGTCGAGTGTGGACCATTGCCGAGGTGTGGAGAATGACCCGTTGTGATGTCTATTTTGGGAGCAAATCATCCCGGATCAGGGGTTGGCGGGGATAATTTCGCGTGCGTCTATTGAGACCGGTTTCCGTATATAATAGGTTCTCGGTTACGGGGGCGACAAGTATTCTCGACCGGAAAGGCGTGATCGTGAGGCAACCGGAGTGATGCGGTCCGGGTCTGTTGCGGTGACCACTTTAATACTGGCCGCCATAGGTTCGTTGTCCCTGGGTCTCGCCTATTTTGTTCGCGGCTCTGGTGCCTACCCGTTCGAGTACTGGTACTTTTCGGCTTCGGCTACGTTGGCAGCGGGTGCTGTGCTCGCCTACCAGTTCTGGAGGCGGTGTCTCCCGGACGGTGATGCCTGGGGAGTACTGGCAGTCACCGCAGGGATCACCGGTCTCTTCGCGATTGGTTGCGTGGTGATCGCTGTGCTGGATACCCAATCAAAGGGGATGGTGACATTCTTTTCGATTGGTTTGGCGGCCAGTGTGCTGACAGCTTCGAATGTAGCCTGGAAACAACGCCGTTCGTAGACCGTAGTGGCCAGTGTGGCGCGGAAATGGATTAGTTCGAGCCGTTGCCGAACATTGGAACCAACATGCGTATCATCCGGGCTCGCAAAGGAAGGGAAAAAGCCATCAGCGCAACCACAATGACTGCTCCCCTGGCAAGCTCCTCTACGGCTCCAGTGCACGAAAATCAGACAACTAAATTCATTGAATGACAATAGGGGTGCCAACAAGGACAAGTTTGACGGAAATACCTTCACCTTCACTTTCGGTGAACCAGTAAAGGATGAAAACGGATTTTCCGAAAGATATTTCAATTCGGGTTCCTGTTCAGGAACCTTTGCAGACCCCCGTCTGGAAGCCGACGGGATCATCAGATATGGACTCAGTGTGCCATGCTCTGGCACCGGATTTCTTCCACTAAGTGTACAGATCACACTCCAAGAAGAGCATTTAGGCACTTGGTGTGAAGATGTTGATTCCCCACGAATCGTTCCCCTTACAGGAGGTGGCTACGGCTTCGTCAGAGGTGACGCCCACTGTAACCGTGACAATTCAGGACATGACTACAGGGTCAAGGCCGTCATTTATGCGGGCAATCACACCGGTCACGGACACTCAAGGGAAGTTCACTTGCAGTGCAATTACAACCCCCGCGTGGGACTCAAGATCCACTCACAGAGGTCAGCACACGCTCTTTCATATCCCCCGGAATAGCTCTCATCTAGCTGAGATTTCACTTTCTCAAAGAGTGCTTGAACCATTTTCTCCAATTTTCCCTCCGGGTAAGAATTAGGAAGCTCATGGAGTGGGACGTTGAGAGAAACCGGAGGATCAGCATGAGTCCAGTAAGACCTCATATCCTCAGAAAAGATGAGTACATCAGTGCCCATAAGGTGAGACTGCAAAACAACATTACCAAAAATAAGTGTTGGCATATTCTTTTGAATCATTAAGTGTCCTTTACCCATGAGTTTCGATGAGGTTACGTCCCAAGCCTACAGCCAACCCACCATCCCAATAGGTCACAGACGAAGTTGTGTGTGTTTGCGCTGTCCGCCACCGAACGGCCCACGCCCAACCCCGGGTCTGCTGCGCGAATAGGTGGCAACTGGTTTGGCTCGTCTTGGTGCTTGCTGGAAGGGGGTTGTTGTGCCTAAGTGATATCCGAAAGAGTTCCGCGATGACGTGGTGCGTGTTGCTTTGGCGCGTGATCCGGGTGTGACGTTGGTTCAGGTGGTCACGGATTTCGGGATTCATGTAGGCACGTTGAACACGTGGCTGAGCCAAGAACGCATGGGTTCCGGGTAACGGGAAGGTGTGTGTCGCTCAGAGTCACGGGAATTACGTGATTTTGCGGCGTCGGAACCGGCTGTCGGTGCTGGTGCGGTCTGTCGAGGTGCAGATCTTCTCGATGTACCAAATCATCTGGACCGTCCCGAAAGCGGGTTAACACCGATCCACGCAGGCGTGAGGTAGTGGTCGGCAAGAAGCTGCAGCCGGTCAACGACGGTGGACGGTGGGGCCAGTCTTCTGCTCGACAGGCTGCTCCGTGCAGCGGATGCAGCCCCCAGGTGTCGTCGTTTCACCCCACACAATATTGAAGTGTGTGGCGCCGTTCTTGATCGCTACGAGCAGGTCGGTGGCCCAGCATCACCATCTTTATGGCCGGTTGCGCCAATTCGGCTCAATTCGGATGGGCGGGGCTACCGGTTCACTCTGACCAAAGGCATTATTTACTGCTCGCCGGAGACCGGAGCACATATTATTCCCGTCCGAGTTTTCCCGGTCTGGAAGGACCTCAGGTGGGAGGCGGGACCTATGGGGTATCCGATTACGGACCACGATGGACTCTCTTCCAACCCGATCGAGCGTATGCAGAAGATCCAGCATGGCGCTACCGTGCAGAAAGCTGTGGGACTGAACGTGGCGGCGTACGGCCGCATCTACCATCGTTGGATCAAGGCGGGTGGGGTTAATCCGATTACAAATGAGTTCGATTGGAGGTCCGATCGGGGACGGATAAACGTCTTCGACCGGGGAGTGATCGTCTGGTCATCGACCGCGGATGCCCACGTAATTGATGGTTTTCCGCTGACAGAGTGGATTACCGTCACCCTTGAGGGCGGTAGATTCGGTTTGCCGATCAATGAACCATACGCGGATGGAATCGGCGAGGTTCAGAAGTTTTGAACGCGGTACCGTCAGCATCGCCACTGACGGCAAAAAGTGCACCGAGGCTTTTTGACCTATGAAAACGATATAGAAAAGTTGACAACAGTGTTTCCTGAGGTACCCTTTACGGGAAGCAGTGTGAGAATGGCTCATCCCGAACCTTCAAAGGGAACCTCGAAGGACATTTTCACTAGATCAATAGGTATTCCAGGAAATTATAAATGGTGCGGCAATAGAAGTCTCGATGCTCTCCATGACTATTGCACTAAGGGCCCCGATATGCCATATATCGGAAATTATAATTATGTTGCATACAATGCCCTAGATTACCGAGACGCTTGTGCGATTCATGATCTATGCTACGCAGCCTCCAACCGTAATTCATACGGATATATGACCGTTGCAAAAACGGGCCGATTGTGACGATGAACTATATTCAAACATGAAGAATATTATCGAAAATTGCTCCCGTCAATCTTCTGCGTATCCAACACAAAAATTACTGCGCGCCAATCAGCCACTCGGTATCACGCCGGAGTTGTTTTGTCTCACAATAAAGCCTATTATCTGGACAGGAAGTCGCTCATTAGACCGGGATTAATTGAGCCCGCATTTTGGCATCGCGATCCCGATCATTGGCATTTCGGGAATTTCTCGGTAAAAACTCACTCTCGGTAGGTGGCAGTTGTGCCGTTGCATGATTTTCCGCGTGATTGAGGGTTGATTCACTGTGGAGGAAAGGAATGGCAACTGTGGCATGTAACGGTGTTTCATCGTCCGCGGGTTT
This sequence comes from Corynebacterium pygosceleis, assembly GCF_016595275.2. Taxonomy (GTDB): domain Bacteria; phylum Actinomycetota; class Actinomycetes; order Mycobacteriales; family Mycobacteriaceae; genus Corynebacterium; species Corynebacterium pygosceleis. The sequence continues at coordinate 605,205 of NZ_JAENIQ020000001.1, forward strand.
CAAGCACTCTGCGCGTGTACTGGGTGTTGTACTGGTGTTGGGTGCGTGGCAGATGCTGCTGTTTACGGGATCAACCCCAGAAAAGCGACGGGCAATCAACGTCGACGACACTTGGTATCGGTACCCGGTTGACGACGTGCACATCACCGCCGGTATACCGCAGGTTGTTTTCTGCGCTGTTTTCTGTCTAGTCACCTGGCTTGCCGCCACCGGGTTTTCCATCGTGAAAAACCGGTTCGTCGCCCCTGCTGTGGTTGCGGGTTTCTGGATTGGCCTGTTTGTTGTGCCGTTTATGCTCCGGCAGCAAAAAGGAGAGTCACTGGGGGGTCCTTTTGATGGCCTGGTTGCCGGAATATTGTGGCTTGTGCTGCTCGGAGTTACCTCTGGGTGGCTGCTTTCCTGGTGGTTGACAATGCTGAACGTGGCTGAATCGGCGCTTGTGTTCGCACCAGTTGCGGGATGTGCTTTTGCCTGCAGCCCAGGACTTGCGGCAAGCGGTACCAACAGCTTGTTCGCGATAGGCGCAGGCCTGTGCGCGATGCTCGGCGTGGGGGCTCGGCACTCGGCACGCTATCCGTTGCTCGTCGGCCCGGTGGCATGTGTCGGTTTGTGGATGATGTGGCCGGAAACAGTGCTGGCCGGTGCACCGGAATACACGGTACGGGCTGTACTGACGGCGGCTTTTGTGCCGATTGTGTGTGAAGCGGTGTACCGCCGCGAACTGGTGTTGCCGCGTGGATCTTCCCCACAGGTAGGAGACGGCACACATGTGCCGCTGGATAGGGCGGAGCTGGATTGGCTGAGTCCACCTCCTCATGCAAGTCGCCGGGATCCGACCAACGGACTCGACCCCCGCGAAGCGGAATCTCACCACGCGAAAGAACGGGGCCTGGCAACAGGATTGGCCGCATACTGGTGGACCGTTATCGCCCTTGCCGCTGTCACTGTCGCAGTTCCGGCGATACTGATGAGGACGCTGTTTGTCCGGGAGAACGAATTCATCGGTGTTGCGCCGACACCGGACGGGGTTCCGTTCTGGTCGGGCACACTGTTTCCGATGGGCGTGCATCAGTCGATCGCTGGCGGAATCGCTGTAGGCGCGCCCATGTCCGACAACGGCGACTGGTTTTTCATTGATCCTGCCACCCAGGATCCGATCACGGTTGTCTGCGTGCTGGGGGGACTGACCGGACTTGCTGTCATGATGCGAAAGCTCAAGCTCATGAACTTCTTGATGGCCGCCTACGGTGTGACCGTGGCCGGTGGCGCATACATCGGATATGCCACGATTGAGGGCATGGAGAGCGATTTCAGGGTTGAACTGACGCTCGTTGCAAGTCTTGTCATGGGGCTGCTTGTCGTCATCCTCCCAGCGGCTGCAAGCGTCGTTTCCCGTAGCAGCGCGGCGCACACGGAAAGCTATGCGCCGAGCAAAAGCCTGGTGGCCTTTGTCGTCTGTCTGGCGGCGGTGCTTGTCGCCGGTAGTTCCTCCTGGCTGAGGGCCGGTGTCTTTGACCCGGTGCTCACGGCGTCCGACAAACCGACCGACCTCATCCTCGGGCAGATGTTCACACCGAATCTTGCGTTGGTGACCACCGTGGTTGCGTTGACGGTTGCGGCATCGCTTGGCTGCTGGTGGCTTCTGGGAGGTGTGCGGTGGCAGTGGTGTGTGCTTGTGGCTGTCGCCGGGTTGCTGGCGCTGCAAACCGCCGGGCTATTTACCGGCGGGGTACCCGGGTGCGCTGTTGTTGGTGCCGGGGTTGCAGCCTGGGTTGGCGGGGTGATGAACGTAATAAAAATACCGCGGCAGATCCCCGGGGATCTTGTGTCCCGGAAAGCACGCGCACTGTAAGTGCCGTCCGGTCCTACGTCAGCTTTCTGTCTCCACCAACGACTCTGCCGTCCCGAGCCGTTCTGATGGTTTCAGAACGGCAGGTGCGCTCACGGTGTTTCTATGTGGACCCACAAGTAGATTTAAAGAAAGCCACATCTCCGCAAGGAACCATTGACTCATGAACCACTACGCCGCCGTTATAAACGGGACCACGGACGAGTGTTCACTGCAGATCACAAGCCTTATCTCGCGCCGATAACCTCGACGATCTGAAAGGCTCCTCCGGGTGAATCTTCATCCTTCCCCATTCAGTCAGTTGGCAAAAACGAAGAGGTACGCACCTTTGATGGGACAGTAGACGTAGAACACCGCTGCGCCTACCGTGACCGGATCTCCGAGGGGCACGGACGAACAGCGGCGAGATTTCATCGACAAAGAACTACCGATCCAGGACTTCCCACACTTCTACCCGTCCGAGAGGTCCCACAAACTCTGGAAAGACTCACTCCCGGAACTAACGCGACCCGAGAAAACAGGCTCATACAAAAACTGCATGCAATCCGTTTGGCGTGCTTCACATCAAGTGGTGTTTTACTGCCATGTAGCCATAAAACGTAGTGCCACTCCCCAACAGTGCCGTTCTAACAGAGAAAATAGACACTAGCCGTCAAAAGCACCACCGCTACATATGCGGTGGTGCTTTTTCCTTAAGGTGGTTGGTCGCTTGTCGGGTCGGCGTATTTTTGAACGGTATTTCTGGCCACCGTTCCTCGGTGGTGAGCTCGCATGAATCCCCCAGCGCCTTATCCACCGCACCACCCCGCCAGACGCTCCCCTCACCACGCTAAAATCAGTCCCCACCGGCCACATATAACCCGTTTTCTCTAGTGCGATGGGACACGGGCGCCGACTACCGCTACGTCACCCTCACCCAGTACCTCCGGCTGCTGGCCGTGGGACAACCCGTCGGGAGCCGGCTGCACATACCCGCGCCGTCGATACTCGGGTCGATGCTGCTCACCGTCCCCGTCCACGCACTTCTCGACGACCGGCTCACCCTCCCCGGGGATTTTCCCCCTCTCCGGGTGCGGGGCGGTGACGGAAGTCCTTATGCCGGGTCCCATCACCAAACCACCGACCGGACAGTGGGTATTTCAGTCCCTGTTCCGTTCCCAGACGAAGGGAGTGGTTGTCGTGATCTTCATCAACCCGGCCCTCTCCAGAATCGGACGTGAATCCTCCGTGCAGTCAGCCTGCAGATATCGGTAACCCCGGCGCTGCGCGGAGGAGGCCCGCGCTGCGGTGAGCGCGCGGTACAGACCCCGACCCCGATGTCCCTCATCGCAGGCACCACCCCACAGGCCGGCAAATTCAGTACCGGCCACAAACTCGGTTCGCCCGGTACACACGGTTCCGCCCCCAGGTTCACGCACCACCCACAGTTCAAAGCTGTCCGGATCACTGGCAGAGCGCGACACCAGTTGGTCGGTGAGGCGTTGCGCCTCTTCGACAGGCGCGTCGAAGACACGCTGGACCAACGACTCGGCCCCCTGGATATCGGTGGGGGAACCCGCCCGGACCAGACTGTATCCATCCGGGAGTGGGCCCGCGGCCTCAATCACCGCATCAGCGGGTCCCGCCATCACCGTTTCAGGCTCCTTTTTCTGAAATCCACCTGATGTCAGCAGATTCTCGAGCCCCTCCAGGTCATCGTGCTCCCGTGTTTTCCACTCGACACTGTCCACGCGCCCGTCGGCGGTGAAATGCTCTCGGACGAGCTCAATCAATGCGGGTAAATCCACCTCCGGCGGGATGGAGCGGTAGGTGATGAAAGCGTGGCGATGCACATACGTGGCCACCCACAGAGGGCCTATCCTGGTGACCTCCGGCGCGTCCGCGACTTCAGCTTCGGTACGAAGTTGATTGTCGTAGAGTTCGAGCATCTCATCCCTCGTCATGGGGAGTGAGCCTAGCACCGTCATTGACGGCGGTTGGCGGTTCCGTGCCCCACGCCGGTGTTGAGATACCCGTTCCGGTTCACTCTGTCCCGGTGCACAGTTGGTCACGGCACAGTGACGCATGAGATGGGAGCGGAAGCCGGTGCCACGAACCTGACCACGGGAACGCCGTTCGCCCGGAGTCGGCGCGATGTTCCATCAGTTGTGGTCCGTGGTCCCCTCCTGGATTCCGTCCGGCCACCGCCACGACGGGCCCCGACGGAGACCCTGTGGATCCATCCGGCGGGCGTTTACCCGGGATGTGTCCAGTCCCACCCCCTCACAGCCCGACGCGGCGGGCGGATTCCTCCCAGAGTCGCCGGGCGATCTCCGGATCGCGGCTGCCGGGATAGTCCGGCCCCCTCTTCTTTCCGAGGTAGTACCCGCCGGGGACGAAGTCGGTGCCGACGGTTCCGGTGGCCAGCCGGACGAGGCGGGCGGCCCCCTTGTCGGTACTGCCCAGCGCCATGCGGGTCACGGGGTTTGTGTAGAGGAATTCGAGGAGCGGCCCGGCTCCGGCACCGAAGTTCGAGGCGATGACGCCGGGGTGGAAGGAGGCGCCGTAGATGCCCCGGTCGGCGTGTCGGCGGGACAGTTCACGGGCGTGGATGATGTTCATCATCTTCGAGTCACCGTAGGCCTTCATCGGATCCCAGGGCCCGTCGGCGTTGTCGAGGTCGTTCACGTCGAGGTCCCCGTAGAGTTTCGCGGCGATCGACGCTGTCCCGACGACGTACCCGAGTCCGGCGGCGAGATTGTCGGCGAGGAGTTCGGTGAGGAGGAACGGCGCGAGGTGGTTCACCTGGAGGGTGAGTTCGTTGCCGTCGTCGGTGACCGTGCGCTCCGGGCCGAATACTCCGCCCGCGTTGTTCGCCAGGACGTCGATGCGCGGGGCGATTTCGGCGAGGGAGGCGGCGAGGTCACGGACCTCGTCCAGGGACGAGAAATCGGCGGTGAAGTGGGGCGCACCGATGGCGGTGGCGACGAATCGGGTCTTGGCGGGGTTCCGGCCGACGACGATGACGCGGTGTCCGAGGTCGGCCAGTTTCCGGGCTGCGGCCGCCCCGATGCCGTCGCTGGCGCCGGTGACGACGATGGTGCGGGGTACCTCGACGAGTGGGGGTCGGCTCATCGGTTATCGTCCCCGTCGAGACCGTCGAGGACACAGTCGCGCAGGATGCCCATGGGGATCGAGCCGAGGGCGAGGGCCTCCGCGTGGAACCGCGGGAGGGTCATGCCACGGTCGAGGGCCTCGTCTCGCAGTTCCTGCCAGAGGCGCTGGCCGAGGGCGTAGGACGGGGCCTGGCCCGGCCAGCCGAGGTAGCGGTTGAGTTCGAAGTCGAGGTTGGCGCCGGCCATGGCGGAGTTGGCGCGCAGGAACGACGCCGCGTAGTCGGCGTCCCACGTCCCGCCGTCCGGCGTGGTCTTCCCGAGGTGGACACCGATGTCGAGGACGACGCGGGCGGCACGCAGGCGCTGACCGTCGAGAAGCCCCATGCGGGTCGCGGGGTCGGTGTGGTGGCCGAGGTCGGCCATGAGCTGTTCGGCGTAGAGCGCCCAGCCCTCGCCCTGCCCGGAGTTCCAGCACGCGACACGCCGCCAGAGGTTGAGTTTGTCGGATTCGCAGAGGGTCTGGCCGATCTGGAGGTGGTGGCCGGGAACGCCCTCGTGGAACACGGTGGTGAGTTCCTGCCAGGTGTGGAACACGGTCTCGCCCCTGGGCACGGACCACCACATGCGGCCCGGGCGGGTGAAGTCGCTGCTGGGCGGGGTGTAGAAGATGCCGCCCGTCCCGGCGGGGTCGATGCAGCACTCGATGGTGCGCACCGGTTCGGGGATGGTGAAGGCGGTTCCGTCGAGATCGGCGATGGCCCGGTCGGCGGTGGCCTGCATCCATTCCTTCAGTGCGTCGACGCCGTCGAGCCGGTAGCGCTCGTCGGCGTTGAAGCGGTCCATCGCCTCCTCGACGGTGGTGCCCTCGCCGAAGCACTCGACGGCGATGGCCTCCTGCTCGGCGACGATCTCGGAGAGGCGGGTCAGTCCCCATTCGTAGGCCTCGTCGAGATCGACGGTGGCGCCGACGAACTCGCGGGAGAAACGTTCGTAGCGTTCGCGTCCGACGCCGTCCTCCGCGGGTGCCTGCGGCAGGAGGGTCTCGCGCAGCCAGGTGGCCATGCCCCCGAAGGCCTCGCGGGCCCGGACGAGCTCGGCCCGGTCGGTGTCGACACCGAGACCGTTGAGTGTGGACCCGTCGCCGGCGAGGTCCTCACACTGGGCGATGACCTGCTCGACCTGGCGGCGGGCGGCGACGTGTCCGCGTTCGGCGGCGAGGGTGAGGGAGGCACGGTGTCCGTCGAGTGCACGCGGAACGTGGCCGAGACGGGAGATGACGTCGGCCTGCGCCTCGGGGGTGTCGGTGGGCATGATTCCGAAGGTGTCGCGGATCCACTGGACGGGGGACGCGATGTTGTCGAGCTGCCGGATGTCCTCGCCCGCCTCGTGGAGTTCGAGACGCAGTCCGAGGCGGTCCCTCAGGACGGCGGCGGTGACCCGGTCGATGTCGTCGAAGTCGACGTCACCGTCACCTGCGGCGGCTTCCTCGAGTGCGTCGACCTCGTGGAGCATGCGGCGGATACGTTCCGCCATGGCGTCGTGGTACTCTGGGGAGAAGTCCTCCATCTCACCGTTGTGGTCGGTGAATCCCCACTCTGTCGCGGACAGCGGGGACAGCGCCGCGAGATCGTTGACGAAGGTTTCGCAGGCCAGATCGAGGCGGGACGGGTTGCGGAATGTGTCGGAGCTCATGCCGCCCAAGTGTAGCGGCGCGATCTGGCGGGATGGTCACCCGCAGAGTTCCCGGTTCTCCCACTTGGTGCCGGGGGCGCGCCATTCGGCGAGTTTCGCGAAGAGTTCCCCGGTGTCATCGGTGACGATGAGTGCGTCGAGGTAGCGGCGCTCGATGAAGCCCTCGTCACACATGCGTTCCAGGGCGTCGAACAGGGGGTTCCAGTAGTCGTCGGCGTTGAACAGCACGATGGGGCCCGTCCCGGCGACGAGTTGCTGTCGGGTGAACACCTGGAACAGTTCCTCCAGGGTTCCGGCGCCGCCGGGCAGCACGATGAAGGCGTCCGAGAGTTCCTCCATGCGGGATTTACGTTCCGCCATGGTCTCGACGACCTCGAGGGAGGAGAGGCCGTCGTGGGCGATCTCGAGTTCGACGAGGGACCGGGGCATGACGCCGATGGTCTGACCCCCGGCCTCGATGACGGCGTCGGCGACGACCCCCATGAGGCCGACATCGCCGCCGCCGTAGACGAGGTCGATGTCGCGTTCCGCGAGGGCACGGCCGATGTCGCGGGCCGCGTGGGCGTACTCGGTGCGGGCACCGGGGGCGGAACCGCAGTAGACGGCGACCCGGTTGATCGGTGGGGTGAGGTGCATGACCATCGTCCCGGGGCAACTGTCGCAGGCGAGGGACTCGAACCCGAGACGGGCGTAGAGACGGCGGGCGGGGTTGTCGTCCTCGACGTAGAGGGAGATGCCGGGCCAGCCGACGTTGCGGCCGTGATCGACGACGGCGCGGATGAGGGTCGTCCCGATACCGGCCCCCTGGAAGTCGTCGTCGACGCTGACGGAGAGTTCGGGGATCTCCGGGGAGATGTACCCGTGGGACCGGATGAAGGAGGCCCAGACGACACCCGCGGTGCGGTTCCCGCCGGTCACCGGGTCCCGCACCTCGGCGACCATGCCCGTGTCGCCGCGCTGGGGAATGAACTGCAGATAGGGGGCCAGGTGGTTGTCGGTGGTGTCCGCGTCCGCCCCGACGTTGTGGATCGTCGCCCACTCGCGGAGGGGGAGATCGGCGACGGTCATGGGCCGCAGGTTCACGGGGTTGTCGGTGGCGTGTGCAGTCATGTGTCTCAGACTAGCGCCAGTGGAGCCCGGGGCTCCTTGTACGTGTTTCGATCCTGGCCGTACGCTGGGGGTTGTGAGTGATACCGGGGATGCGTCGGCGCTGGTGCGCGACGCCGTGCGTGTCGTGGTGTTCACGGGTGCGGGGATGAGCGCGGAGTCCGGTCTGGACACGTACCGCAACGATGAATCGGGGTTGTGGGACCGGGTCGATCCGGAGGCGATGGCGAGCATCGACGCGTGGCGTCGGGATCCGGAACCGATGTGGTCCTGGTACCTGTGGCGGGCGCACCTGGCGCGGGCGGCGGAGCCGAACGCCGGACACCGGGCGGTCGCTGATTGGGGGCGACTGCGTTCGGTGACGGTGGTGACGCAGAACATCGATGACCTGCACGAGCGTGCCGGCAGTGACGACGTGGTGCACCTCCACGGCAGTCTCTTCGAGTTCCGGTGCGCGGAGTGCGCGGCCCCGTTCGAGGTGCGTGAGTTCCCCGAGGTGCGGGTGTCGAGCATGCGGCCGCCCGGCTGTGTGCGGTGCGGTGGGGCTGTGCGGCCGGGGGTCGTGTGGTTCGGGGAGGCGTTGCCCGCGGCGGAGTGGGAGCGCGCGGCGGAGGCGCTGGTGGGGGCTGATCTGGTGGTGATCGTGGGGACGTCGGGTGTGGTGCAGCCGGCGGCGTCGCTGCCGTTGCTGGCGGTGGAGGCGGGTGTCCCGGTCCTGGAGATCACCCCGGCACCGACGGAGCTGACCCGGATCGCGGACGTGAGCTGGTCCACGACCGCGGCGCTGGGCCTGCCGTTACTCGTCGACGCCGTCCGTACCCGGGGGATCCCGTGAGTGCGCGGGCGTTCGTGGTGGGTTCCGGCCCGAACGGTCTGGCGGCCGCGATCGAGCTGGCGCGCGCGGGATTCAGGGTGACGGTGCTGGAGGGCGCCGCCGGGATCGGTGGCGGCTGCCGGAGTTCCGGGCGGCTGGTTCCGGGGATGATCCACGACGACTGTGCCGCGGTGCACCCGTTGTTCGCCGCGTCGCCCTTCTTCCGGACGCTCGAACTGGATGTGGAGCTGGTGCACCCGGAGATCCCCCTGGCGCATCCGTTGCCGGGCGGGGATGCGGCGGTTCTGTACCGGGGCCTCGATGCGACGGCCGCCGGGTTGGGTCGGGCGGGCCGACGGTGGCGGGCCCTGTTCGCTCCGTTGGTCAGGTACCCGGACAGGATCGCGGACCTGACGTTGACCCCCGTGCCGGGGTCGCTGGCACGGCACACCGTGCTGGGGCCGAGGTTCGGTGTGCGCGGCCTGCCACCCGCGACGGTGGTGGGCGGTTTTCTCGGTGGGGAGACGCCCGCTGCGGCGCTGTTCGCGGGGTTGTCCGCGCACGCGTTCGACCGGCTGGACCGTCCCTTGACCTCGGCGGTCGGGTTGATGATGGGGTTCACGGCACAGACGTGGGGATGGCCGGTGGTCGCCGGCGGTTCGGGGCGGTTGACCGCCGCTCTGGCGGACTACGTGCGGGAGTTCAACGGGACGATCCGTACCGGGGTGACGGTTCGTCGGCTGAGTGATCTGGTGGGTTTCGGTTACCGGGGCGCGTCGGCGGGTGACGTCGTGGTGCTGACCACGACGCCGGGGCACGCTGCCGCGGTGTTGGCGGGGAACCAGCCGGTACGCCGGAGGCGCGCGTACCGACGGTTCCGGCACGGTGCCGCCGCGTTCCGGGTGGACCTCGCGGTGCGGGGCGGGATTCCGTGGCTGAATCCGGATGCCCGGCGCGCGGGCACGCTGCACCTGGGCGGAACCGCCGGGGAGATCGCCGCAGCGGAACGGGCGACCTCCTCCGGCCGGGCGGCGGGTAAACCGTTCGTCCTGGTCGGACAGCAGTATCTGGCTGATCCGTCACGTTCCGTGCGGGTCGACGGGGAATGGCTGCATCCCGTGTGGACGTACGCGCACGTGCCGGCCGGCTACCGGGGAGATGCGACGGAGCAGGTGATCTCACGGATCGCGGAGTATGCGCCGGGTGTCCGGGACCGGATCGTCGGTGTGTCCGCACGGAGTGTGGCGGAGCTGGAGGCCTACAACCCGAACTACGTGGGCGGGGATGTGGCCGGTGGTGCGAACTCTCCGGGTCAGTTGGTTGCGCGACCGGTGGTGCGGCAGCCGTACGACACGGGTGTCAACGGTGTGTTCCTCGGTTCAGCGTCGACGCCGCCGGGGGGTGGGGTGCACGGGATGTCCGGTTTCGCCGCGGCACGACGCGCGGCGCGGTGGGCCGGAAAGTTATAGACCATTCTGTCTACTGTTAACCCTCCGGAAACCTCATCCGGCTAATATCAGTAGACAGTTCAGTCTGTCTTTTATAGACTCAACCCACATGAGCACTCTGGCCCTGTCCGCGCGCACCCCCGCATTCCGTCGCCCCACCGTGCCGACGGCCCGGTGCCTGCACCACATGATGCGCGGCCAACTGGCGATCCGGGGAGACCTCGTCGCGGCGACGGGACTCTCCCAACCCACCGTGACCCGCGCCGTCACCGCACTCGTCGGAGCCGGACTCATCCACGAACGCCCCGACCTCGTCCAGGCGACCGGGCCCGGACGCCCCCGCATCCCCCTGGAGATGACCCCCACACCGTGGCTCCACATCGGGGCCACGGTCGGACCGGACGGCGGCACCCTCGGATTCTTCGACACCCGTGGCCGCACCCTCCGGGAAACCACCTTCCCACCCGGTCGTGACACCGCCGAACACCTCATCGCCGGCATCCACCGTCTCCTGTCCAGACCCGCCCCACCGGTCGCCGACATCGGCGTCACCGTCACGGAACCGGACGACGGCCACCTCGGCGACCGCATCGCCGAGGAGTTCGGCACACCGGTGACCGTCGGCGATCTCACCGCGTCACTCGCCGCAGCCGAACTCCTCACCACCGACACCACCACCGACCCGATCCTGGTCATCCACCTCGACCGCGGGCTCACCCTCGCGGTCGCCGACGACGACGGCGTCACGACACACCCGGTGGACTCCGACCTCGGCCCCGACACCCTGGCGGACCAGCTCACAACAGCCGGCCTCACCCCCGGAACCGGACGACGGGGATTCAGCGGACTCCTCCCCGCGGACTCACCCCAACCCCCGGCGCTCCGCTCACTTCTCGACGACCGAGCCCGGGAACTCGGTGACACCGTCGTCCACCACACCCGGGACACCGGCGCCGGAACCGTCGTCCTCGCCGGACCCGGATTCACCGTCGATCCAGGGGGCTACCGTCACCTCGCACGGACGGTGAACCCCAACGTCGACAAGCGGGTGGCCATCCGCATCATCCCGGACGCCGCCACACTCAACCGCACCGCAGCCCGCACCGTCGCCCTCGACCGGCTCCTCCGGGACCCCGCCGCCGTGCACGCCGACCTCACCGCCAGAAATCAGCTGTAACGCACCTCGTCGAGACGCAGGCGCCGATCCGACTGCCCGCGGGCGATGTCGACGTACCGCCCCGCGTGCGGGATGAAGGACCCGGACTGCTCCGCCGACAGCTCACGGCGCACCTTCGCCGGAACACCGGCCGCCAGGGACCGGTCCGGGATCTCCTGCCCCTCGAGCACGACCGCACCGGCCGCAACGAGCGACCCCGCACCGACGCGCGAACGTGACAGCAGCGCCGCCTTCATCCCCACCAGCGTCCCGTCCCCCACCGTCGTACCGTGAAGAAGCGCCATGTGACCCGCCGTGACATCATCCCCGAGCGTGCACGGCGCATCCGCGTCGACGTGCATGACACAGTTGTCCTGGATGTTCGTCCGCGCCCCGATGCGGATCGCGTTGACATCCGCCCGCAGCACACAGCCGTAGAACACCGACGAATCGGGACCGATGACCACGTCACCGATGATCGTGGCGTTCGGCGCGATGAACGCCGAGGCGTGGATGCGCGGGTTGATGCCGTTGAACGGGAGAATCAGTGGTTCCATTCCACCAGTCTGCCCGTGACCTCCACCGCCCGCATCCCGAACTCCCAGGCGGCCGCCACATTCACCGGATTGTCGTCGAAGAACAGAACCTCCGCCGGCTCCACACCGAGCGCCGCACACGCCGCCCGGTAGGCACCCGGATCGGGCTTCGCGACACCGATGTCGCAGGACATCGTCACCGCGTCGAAACGCTCCAGCCACGTGTGCCGCGCCCGGACCCGCTCCGCGAGGAACGCCGGGATGTTGCTCAGCAGACCGACCCGGTGCCCGGCGTCGATCAACTCCCCCACGTACGCCACCGCATCGGCGTCCTCGTCCAACCAGCTCGCGACGTCGGCCTCAACCACCGCATCGACGTCGAACGGCGGCAGCTCGAGCGCCACCCGGATCCGCTCCCAGTACTCCTCCGGCGTGAGCCCACCCGCGTCGAGCGGCCCCCGCAACTCCCAGTACACCGGCCACAACCGCTCATCCGTGCCCACCGCATCCTCGATGGCACGCAGGTGGGCATCGGTCTGCGTGGTCAACAGGACGCCGTAGAGATCGAAGAGACAGGTCTGCACACCCGCCAATCTACCGCGGCCCGTCAGGCACGCGCCGCCTCCCGTTTCCGGGCCCGCGCCCCGACAACCTGCGCGACGATCACCGCCCCCACGACCGCCACCGATCCCACGGCCTGAACGACCGTGAAACGCTCCCCGTTGAACAACACCCCCAACGCCGTCGCGGTCAGTGGACTGATCACACTGAGCAGCGACACACTCACCGCGTCGAGAAGCGCGAGGCCCCGGAACCAGAGACCGTAGGCGAGGAGCGCACCCACGACGGTCAGGTAGGTGTAGCCCGCGATGTTCGTTCCGGTCAGATGATCCGGCAACCCCTCGAACAACAGCAACGGCGTCAGGGCCAGTCCACCGAAGGTGAGCTGCCAACCCGTCACCGCCAACTGCGGGACCCCCTCCGGACGGCCCCACCGTTTCGCCAGCACAAGCCCCGTACCGGTGCACACCGTCGCCGCACCTGCGGCGAGAACCCCCTCCATGTTCAGTGCCGTCCCCGGAGACACCACCAGCGCCGCCACACCACCAACCGCGACGACACCGGCAACGACCTGCGCCCGATACACCCTCGTCCCCAGCAGCACGGGACTCAGACACATCACCACCAGTGGCGCCGCACTGGTCAACACCGCGGCGATCCCACCCGGAAGCAGGTAGGCGGTGAGGAAGAGCAGGGCGAAGAACGCCCCGATGTTCACCACGCCGAGCACGACAGCCCTGACCCACCAGAGCCCCTTCGGCAACACGCGGAACCAGGCCAGCAGGAGCAGCCCGGCGGGCAGTGCGCGCATCACGCCGGCGAGGATCGGCCGGTCGGCCGGGAGCATCTCCGTGGTGACGATGTAGGTCGTTCCCCAGGTGAACGGCGTGATGGCGGTCAGCAGCAGATTCATGACCGGTTCCCGACCTAGTACCTTTCGTTGACCCGGCGCGAGTCATGGCGACCCGGATGCTCCGGGGTGTTGGCACCGTGGCCCATGGCGATGACCAGCGCGATGACCCGGTCGTCCCGACCTCCGAGACCGATGGCCTCCTTCACCTTCTCCTCGTTCCAGCCGGTCGTGGGACTGGTGGCCAGCCCCTCCCCCGCCGCAGCGACGAGCGCGAACCCGGCGACGAGCATCGCGTCCCGCAGGGCGGCCTCCCGCAACTCCTGCGGGGTCTTGAGGCTGTTGAACTTCTCCGCCATGGTCCGCACCGGGTCGGGCAGGATCTCCCCGGCGTCCTCAGGGAGGACCTCGGCGCGCCCGACCGCGACGAGAACCACCGGGGCGTCGATGAACTGGCGCTGGCCGGAGGCATCGACGAGCGCCCGCCGGATCTCCGGGTCCCGGATGACCACGAGATCGCGCGCCTGGGCGTTGAAGGCGCTCGGAGCCTCGAGGGCCTGGTGGACGACGCGGTCGAGGACCTCCTCCGGGACGTCGTCGGGAAGATAGTTGCGGACGGCGCGGCGGGTGGCGATGGCGTCGGCGACGGTGCGGGACATGACGGGCTCCTGGAAGATTCTCGATTGTTCGATGTCAAAGTGTTCGACGCCAGACTAATCTCAGGTAAGATCCATGTCAAACACTTTGACGTCAAACAGTAAGGGGATGAACATGGCCGACCACATCGACCGGATCATCGACCAGTGGCGCACCACCCACCCCGACATCGACCCCGAACCGATGGAACTTCCCGCCCGACTCCAGTACCTCGCCAGGGCCGCCGGCGACCGCATCACCGCCAACCTGGCACGCTTCAACCTAGAACGATGGCAGTTCGACGTCCTCGCCACCCTCCGCCGCACGGACCGGGCACTGACCGCCGGGGAACTCTGCGCCAACTCCATGATCTCCGGCTCGGCGATGACCAACCGCGTCGACAAGCTCGCCGCCGCCGGCCTGCTCACCCGCTGCACCGACCCCGACAACCGCCGCTGCGTCCGCATCACACTCACCGACGCCGGACGCGAACTCGTCGACGAGGTCCTGCCCACCCACCTCGACACCTGCCGCGACACCCTCACCGGACTCACCGACGACGAGCGGGAGACACTCGGACACCTGCTCCGCAAGGCACTGGCGGCCCACACCGGATGATCGACTTCGCACAACCCGCCGACAGGGTCGCACCCCTGCTCCTCGGCTGCACCCTCAGCCACGCAGGCGTCACCGTCCGACTCACCGAGGTCGAGGCCTACCTCGGCGAACAGGACGACGCCTCCCACGCCCGCCGCGGAAAGACACCACGCAACGCCGCCATGTTCGGCCCACCCGGCCGGATGTACGTCTACATCTCCTACGGCATCCACCGGGCCGGCAACATCGTCTGCCACCCACCCGGCGGCAGCGGCGGAATCCTCCTCCGCGCCGGCGAGGTCGTGGACGGCCACGACACCGCACGCGCCCGGCGCGGCCCGACGATCCCCGACGCCCGCCTCGCACAGGGACCGGGCAACCTCGGCCGGACACTCGCCCTCCACATCGACCACAACCACTCCCCCGTCCTTCACTCCGGAACCGACGGCTTCATCCTGAGAGACCGCGACCACGAACCGCACTGGACCACCGGCCCCCGGATCGGCATCACCCGCAACGCCGACGCGCCCCTGCGTTTCTATCTGCCCGGCGACCCCACCGTCACCAGCCCACGCGGACGCGCGCGGCACTGACCTGCACCGAATACCACACCACCCACGTTAGGATCCGGGCATGGAGCAACTGCAACCCGACGCCGTCACCGTGCTCATGGGCGTGTCCACCACCACGCCCGCCGACCTGATCAGCACCACACTCGCCAGCCTCGCCAAGCAGTCCCTGCGCCCCACCCGCATCATCGTCGCGGCGGACGCACGCCTCCACCCGACCCTCGAGAAGCAGCTCACCTCCCCCGAGGCCCACGACATGGGCATCATCTACACCGTCGCCGACGAACCGGGGCCGGCCGCCGCGCTCGACACGGGCCTCGCCCACGTCGACACGGAGTACACCGCCCGCATCAATCCCGGCGACATCCCCCACCCCGACCGGCTGCGCCGCCAACTGGACACCTTCCACCAACGACGCGTCGACATCCTCGGCACCGCCGTCATGGAACTCGACCGCACCACCGACGCCACCGACCCCGTCAGCCTCCTCGGCGCGGACCTCTCCGTCCGCACCATGCCCAGCTCACACAACGAAGCCACCCGCCACCTCGGCCGCCGCAGCCCCGTCATCGACGGCACCGCCATGGCACGCACCACCACCATGCGCGACGCCGGTGGATACCGGGGCGGCGGACACGAGGCCGACCGCGACCTGTGGGTCCGCATGATCGGGGCGGGTGCCCGGGTCCGCAACCTGCCCACCCCGCTGACCTGGCAGCGCATCGACATCGGTACCGGACCTGCACCGAGCCGCGCGGACAGGAGGGCGGCGAGCCGGAGCGTCCGGGACACCCTCGACGAGCAGGGCATCCCCAGGAAGGGCTTCTGGCGGAGGCTGTTCGGTCGCTGAACGGCGGCGTGCGTTGCACCGGACCCGCTCTCTTCATGTCCGCCGGGCGTCGATACGCACGCTTCACGACCACCCCGTCGATGGACGGGGCTTCTCCCGAGCCTCTGAAGTGGCTCGTCGATACGTCATCATTGCGTGCAAACACCGGCGCACACCACGAAACGCCCAGGTGGCTCCTCCGGTCAGTGCGTGTTAACACGTACTGACGATCAACCGGTTCACCACCGGATGTGCCGGCACCCCGCCACCGGTCAGTGCCCCTGGACGCTCGCCGCCGCGTGCGAAGAGGATCCGCGCGACCGAAAATCCCCGGATGGGGCGCCTCACTGTTGCGTGTTAGCACGCACCAGTGAGAAGAACGGCCCCCCACCCGAACGGGCCGGATCAGACCCCGCCCACGGTCCCCTCACGACGCGGATCCGCCCCGCCACTGATCCGGCCGTCGGGCCGCACGACGAGCACGGCGGCACCGCTCGGCTGATCGGCGAGCTGCACCCGGTGGCCACGGGAAACCAGTCCGTCGATCAACACTCGGGCGGGCCCGTCCTCGGCGGCGCCGATCAGGGGATGTTCACCACCGACGGCGGTCACACGTGTGTTCCGCGCCCCGAAATTCGGGGAACCCACCGCCTGCTGCGCGTCCAGACCCCAGTCGATGAGTGCGATGAGGATCTTGACGACGTACTGGATGATCACCGCCCCACCCGGTGCGCCGACCACGGCCCGCAGATCGGGGCCGTCGAACACGAGGGTCGGCGCCATCGAGGAGCGGGGCCGCTTGCCGGGCTCAACGCGGTTCGCCACGGGACGTCCGTGGACGTCGACGGGCTCGGCGGAGAAGTCGGTCAGCGTGTTGTTCAGGAGGAACCCGCACACCATGTGGAAGGACCCGAACCCGATCTCGATGCTCGTGGTCAGGCTGACCGCGTTGCCTTCGGCGTCGATGACACTGACCTGGCTGGTGCCGTACTCGGGCAGGTCACGTCCGGCGGCGAGTCCGTTCGTGGGCAGCCCCGGTTCAGCGGTGCCCATGGTCCGGTCCGGGTTGATGAGTGCGACACGTTTCCGCAGGTAATCATGATCCAACATCTCGGGCACCGGATACCCGTCGGCGATGAACGTGTCCCGGTCCGCGTAGGCCAGGCGCTCGGCCTCACTGACGAGGTGAACGAGTTCGGGTGCGGGCACCCCGTCCCGCGGCGGGCCGCCGAGATCGTGGTGTTCGAGCATCCCGAGGGTCGCCGCGACCGTGACCCCACCGGACGAGGACGACGGCATCCCGGCGAGTCGCAGTCCCCGGTAGGTGGACCACAGCGGCGCACATTCAACGGCCCGGTACCCGGCGAGATCGGCGAGCGTCATCAGGCCCGGCGTCACGGTCGCCGAGGGACGGCAGACCCGTTCCACGATCGCCTCGGCGAGCTCCCCGGTGCGTAGTGCGTCGGCACCGCGTTCCGCGATGAGGGCACACGTCCGCGCGTAGTCGGGGTTGGTGAGCACGGTGCCCTCCGCCTTAGCCTCGCCCGCATCATCGAGGAAGTGGCGCGCCGCTTCGGCACAACGGGCGAGGTCGGTCTTCGCGTCGTCGATCGACGCCCAGAGACGGTGACTGACCGGGAACCCCTCCCCGGCGCGCCTGATCGCGGGGGCGATCAACTCCGACCAGTCGGTACGCCCGAACTTCCGGTGCGCGAGCTCGAGGGCGGCGGCCGCCCCCGGTACCCCGATGGAGCGGCCTGAACGCAGGGCGTCAGGGACCGGAGGCCGGGGATCGTCGGCGCTGATCCGGGTCAGATAGGTTCCCGTTGCCGCAGCGGGTGCGGTCTCCCGCCCGTCGAACGCGGTGGTTTCCCCACTTGCGGCATCAAAGTGCAGCAGATAGCAGCCGCCGCCAATCCCGGAGGACTGCGGTTCGGTGAGGCCGAGCATGAACTGCGCGGCGACAGCGGCGTCGAGAGCCGACCCACCATCCGCGAGCACCCCGACCGCGGCATCGGTGGCGTAACGATTGGCCGTCGACACGGCATAGGAGTCAGTGAGAACCTCCACCATGTCCTCGCGATAGCCGGTCGAGATCTCCGGACTGGTCGTCGTGTCACGGCCACCGGGGGCCGGATCCGGGGAGGGTGGAGTCATAGCAGGATTGTAGCCTCCACGGTTTACCAAACTGTTACTATCGACGAATAATTCCAGCGCACCCGAGGAACAACATGAAACTTCGCCGTATCATCGCCACCACCGTCGCCGCCTGCGCGATCAGCACCGCCGTCGCAGCACCGGCTACCGCCAACCCGATCGCGGCCCTCTCCGCCCAGAGCAGCAGCCCTTCCGGCGCGACACCCGCCCCGGGCAGCCCGGAAGCACAGGTCCGTGCTCTTCTCGGATCGATCTTCTTCCTCCTCACCGGGGGTATCTTCGGTTCCTCCGGAGTGATTCTCCGGTAGAAACAACATCACACCCATTCCCTGTCTAAGGAGCCCCCGATGCGCCTTCGTCGAATCACCGTTTCCGTAATAACCACGGGGGCCCTCGCTCTCAGCCTCGCCGCCCCCGCAGGCGCCAACCCCTGGCCCACTCCGGAACCCGGCAGCCCCGAACACCGGGACTCCCGGGAAATCCTCGACACCGCCACTTCGGAACTGAGCTCGTACACCTCGTCGAACTACGAGGCGATCATCCGCGACATCCTCTTCCCGCCCACCGACGGACGCACACCCGCCTGGGCGCAGGCCTCCATGCTCGGTCTGGTCGCCAGCGGCGCCCTGTACGAGGTCACCCAGGGCTTGTTCGGTTCCTCCGGGGTCAATCTGCACTGATCGGCGAACATGCTGGTTCGTCGATCAGCGCTGCCAGACCCCACTGGAGCCGTATCCCCGGTTTGCCTGTTCTCGGTACGGATCTCTCCGGCCCTACCGCATCGGAACTTCCCCGATCGTTCGCCGCAGTTTCCTGGTGTGTAGTTTCTCGGGCTTGGCGGCGAGTTTCTCCATGGCGCGCATCGCGCAGATGAGGTGGGCCTCCTTCGATGAGGAGTAGAACGCCTGGGCGCCGGCGGGCAGCTTCGGCACATTGTGCAGCGGGAGGTCGGAGACGCTGAGCAGCGTGCCGTAGGGGATCCGGTAGCGGTATCCGTTGGCGGCGAGGGTCGCTGACTCCATGTCGACGGCCACCGCCGTGGAGCCGCGGAGGATCCGCCACAGATCCCGGGACGTGTGCCATTCCCAGTTCCGGTCATCGGTCGACATGACCGTACCGGTGCGCATGAGCGAGTGATTGTCGCCGTAGACCGCGTTCACCGACTTCTCCAGCGCACGCTGAACCTCGGGCACCGCGGGGATCGGGATGTCGAGGCCGATCCGGTCGTCGAGGATGTGATCCCGGCGCTGGTAGGCGTTTCCGAGGATGAGGTCGCCGATGCGCATGCGGCCGTCGAGGCCAGCGCAGTGGCCGATCATGATCCAGCATTCGGGTCGGAGGACCGCCAGGCAGTCGGTGATCGTCTTGGCGTTCGACGGCCCCACCCCGATGTTGATGATCGTCACGCCCGTGTTGTCCTCGGCGGCGAGATCGTAGCGCGGCATCTGGCGTGACGACGGACCGAGCAGCGTCTGAAGTTCCACACCGTCAACCTCCCCGCGCCGGAGCACGCGACCGTCGTTGAGACGGAGTTCCGTGTAGCGGGATTCGGGGTTCGCCAGCTCCGACAGTGCGTAGCGGACGAACTCGGTGGTGTGCATGGCGTAGTTCGTGAACAGGATGTACTTCTGCACACCCTCGACCCCGATACCGGTGTAGTGCTCGATGCGTTCACAGGCGATGTCGAAACGCTGCGGCGAGAAGTGGAACAACGGCATCTCGGAATCGTGGAACACGTCCCAGGACCCGTCGATGATCCCGTCGTGCACGTCGTCGAGGCTCGGTCGCGGGATGACACCCGCGTCATCGTGGACACGCGGCGGCGGTGGGCAGTCGGCGGGAAGGGAGAGGTACTCCGGCGGGATACGCACCTCCGACGGGCCGGTGGAGATCGTGCACGGATAGTTCGTGGTCAGGCGTTCCAACTGTTCCGTCAGATAGCGACGCATGAGCCGGGGGCGGGAGACGGTCGCGGCGTAGCGCCCCGCCCGGTCGACGTAGCCGAAGGGTTCGGTGCGGTCGATGGGGCGCCAGGACTCCACCTCGACGACGAGCTTGGGGTAGACGACGTCGCTGTACCGGCGGTAGTCGGTCGGCCCGTCGGTGGCCTCTCCGGAGTTCAGAACCTCGCAGGCGAGTTCCACCGCGGCATCGTAGCGTCTGATCAGGTCATCGACGGCCGCTTCGACCGAGTCGTGTGTGATCCATCCGGTGGGCATCTGCGTTGACCGTGTCTCCATGCCGCCCAGACTAGCCACGGTCGACGGGGGCCGGTACCCCCTCCGGCCCAGGGGCCACCTTCATGTCGCCGGTGCGTGTTAACACCCACCAGTGATGGCCACCGGCCTGGGTTTTCTCCGTTTTCCGCCGGGTTCGCACGCACCGACGACATTTCCGGCGGCCCATGCACCGATCATCCTCCGCCACCGCACCGCACCGGGGCGCCTAGGCTTTCGGCCATGGGGACCGCACCTGCACCACTGACCCGTCGAACTCAGCACGCAGATCTCGATGCGGTCCGTACCTACCGTCTTGACCTGGTGTTCGCTGCACTGGCGGCGATGTTGGCGGTGTTTCACCTGCTCGTGGCACTGTCCGGAACAATGCCAGGCCCGGCGGCTCTGATCGAGGTTGTGCTCGCGGTTCTCTTCGTCCCCGCGTTCGCGGTGTGGCGCAGCCGAGTCATCCCGGCGGCGATCGCGCTGACGGTCCTGACCGTGGCATGGACGGTGAACTGGTTCACCGCACTGCCGACGAACCTGGGTATCAGTCCGTTCCTGGTCGCGGTGCCGATGGTGGTGTACTCGACGGCCCGGTACCGCTCCGATCTGCTCGTCCCGGGTGTTTTCACCACGATTCAGGCCGTCTGGTGCTTCTTCTCCCCGCTGCTGTGGTGGTGGACACCCGATCATTTCGAGCGCGCCACCGGTGTGCAGGCGGCGAGCTGGGTCGCGCTGCAGTGGCTGGTTCTGGGACTGGTGTTCGTCTCGGCGCGCAGCGCGCGGTCCGCGGAGCGGCACCTGGTGGCGGAGCAGGAGGCGGCGCGCGAGCGGGAGCGTGCGGGTGTCGCGAGGGAGATCCATGATGTGCTGGCGCACAGCCTGACGCTGATCAACATGCAGGCCGGGGCGGGTGTGATGCTCGGCGGTGGGGTGACGGACCGGCGGGCGGAGATCCTGTCGACGATCCAGAAGGTCAGCTCGGAGGCCCTCGAGGAGGTGCGCGGGATCGTGGGGACGTTGCGTGACGATTCCCCACCGACGTCGGTGACGGGCATGGCCGGGATCCGGGACATGGTCGGGGAATTCAGGTCCGCCGGGCTCACGATCGAGGCGTCGTTGCCGGAGGGTGAGGTCTCGGACTCACAGGTTGTCCGCCTGACGCTGCGCCGGGTGGTGCAGGAGGCGCTGACTAACGTGCTGCGCCACCAGGGCCCGGGCAGCACCGTGACGCTCTCCGTGGAGGTCACCGATGAGGTTCGCGTGGTGGTGGACAGTCGCGCCGGTGGCCCGGTTCCGCGGCGGACACGGCATTCCGGCGCCGGGCTGACCGGTGTGCGCGAGCGGGTGGAGCACCTCGGCGGGACCCTGAATGTCGATGTGTCCGATCCGGCACACGCGCACCTGGTGGCCAGCTTCCCGGTGGTGGCACCGTGATCCGGGTGCTGCTCGCGGACGATCAGCCGCTCGTGGTTCAGGCGCTGGAGATGACCCTGTCGACCCAGCCCGACATCGAGGTCGTCGCCACCGCCGCCGACGGCTCGGAGGCCCTGGAGGCGGTCGCCGCACACCGGGTCGATGTCGCGGTGCTGGACATCCAGATGCCGCGGGTCGACGGGATCGGTGTGGCGCGCGAGATCCTGGCGCGGCACCCGGGCGTCCGGGTGCTGATGCTGACGACGTTCGACGCGCACGAGCTGGTCCGCGACGCCCTGACCACGGGTGTGCACGGTTTCCTCCTGAAGGACTGTGGGCCGGAAGCGCTGATCGACGCTGTACGACGCGTGGACGCCGGGGCGTCGGTGCTGTCCCCGGGGGTCACGGACTATGTGCTGCGGGTGTTCCGCGGACACACACCCACCCCACCCGCGGAGCCGTTGACGGACCGCGAGCGGGACGTCCTGGCGGGAATCGCCCGGGCCCGCACCAACGCCGAGATCGCCACCGAGCTGCACATAGGGGAGGCCACGGTGAAGACGTACATCTCCCGTCTGCTGGCGAAGACGGGGACCCGGGACCGGGTGGGGCTCGCTCTGTGGGCCAGGGACCACGAGCTGCACCTCTGATTCCCCCGCGCGACGGATGTGCCGTCGGCCGGCCGACGTTTCACTGGTGTCATGAGCAACCACGAACCGGCGATCGAGTGTCGCGACCTCTCCATCAGCTACCGGGGACAGCGGGTCCTGGACGAATTCAGCATGACCGTCGAGCGGGGCCGGATCCACGCCCTGGTCGGCCGGAACGGTGCGGGCAAATCCACGTGCTTCCGGATCATCCTCGGACTCGAGGACCGGGCCGGTGGCACGGTGGAGGTCGATCGGGCATCGGTGGGCGCCTCGGTCAACGGGCCGGCGCTGTACCCGCACCTGGGTGCGCGGGACAACCTCCGCGTCCACACCCTGCTCCTCGGCCTCGACGACGCCGAGATCGACCGGGTTCTCGGGGTCGTGGGCCTGGCCGGTACGGGTCGGAAGAAGGTGCGCAGTTTCTCCACCGGCATGAGATCCCGCCTGGCGTTGGCCGTCGCCCTACTGGGTGGACCGCAGATTCTGCTTCTCGACGAACCACAGAACGGCCTCGACCCGGAGGGCACCGTCGCGCTGCGGGGACTCCTGCGCGGCTACGCCGACGCCGGTGGGACCGTACTGATCAGCTCACACCAGCTCGGTGAGATCGCCCGCACCGCCGACGACATCACCGTGCTCCACGACGGGCGGGCCGCCTACTCCGGCCCACTCGACGCCTTCGCGCCGGCCGGCGAACTCGAGTCCCGGTTCCTCGACCTCACGGCGATCCGATGATCCGCGTGATCCGGGCGGAACTCGTCCGCACGAAGAACACGACCGTCGCCTACTTTCCGCTCCTCGGTTTCGCGCTCGCCGGGATGGGAATCCTCACCAGCTACTCGGATGCCGGCCGCGGCGCCTGGCAGGCGCTCTACGTCACCGGCATGGCGGCACCGCTCATGGCACTGCTGTCCGGACTCCCGGAGAAACGGGAGAAGACCTGCCGGGAGGGCGGGACGGGGATCCGGCAGGTGTCACCGCGCCTGATCCGGGGCGGACGCCTCATCGTCCTGCTGATCATCCTGGCGGCCATGCTCGCCTGCGATTTCGGCACTCTCCTGATGCCGGTGGCCTGGGTGTGCGCCTGGATCGGTGCCGCCGGGGTCGTCGCACTGTTCGGTGTGATCAGCCGGTGGATCGGCCTGATACCGGCCCTCCTGGTCGCGGTGGTGTGGCAGTTGACGGGCACGCTGACGGCGGAACATCCGCTGTGGTTCCTCCTTCCACCGACGTGGGCGGTACGAATCATGCTGCCGGTCCTCGGTGTCCACTCCAATGCCGTCCCCCTCGACCCGGGCGATCCACTCACCGCGGAATCTCCGGCCACCGCCGCGGTCCTCTGCCTGGTGTTCGCGGCCCTCACCGCCACCGCGTACGTGTTCATCGGGACACCCCGCACCCGGCCTGACAGATCAACCGCAACGGCCACATCACACACCGGAACCTGGACCGTCGGACCCGCCGCAGACCTGCGGAAGGGACGGGCGTCGACAGGCGCGGCACTGAGCCACACGCTGCTCCGCACCGCACTCACCCCCCTCACTCTCGCGGCGCTGGCGCTGATCGCCGTCGCCGGATCGTGGACCGCGGACCTCGCGGTGCACCTGATCCTGCCCCTGGGCTGCGGAATCGCGGCCGTGATCACCTGGACCGCACTGCAGCCCGCATGGTGGATCACCATCTGCCGGACACGGCGGGTGATCCCCGGTGTCATCGTCTGGCTCGACGTACTGGTGGCCGCCGTGGGATTCGGGACCGGCGCCGTCCTCGCACTGCGCGGAACGCCGCTCCCGGAGGTCCTGCGCGTGACCGGGCTGCTGGTCGTGGTCGGGGCCGTCATGGTCACGGCGGCTCTGGCACTCTGCGTCCGTACCGGGGCAGGCGCGGTGATCGCCGCGACCGTGTTCCTCACGGTCCTGTCCGTCACACTCGGCGGATCAGTGCTGGCCGACACCCCGCTCTGGCTGCCTGCGGTGCCCGCCTGGCCGCTGACGGCCACCGGCGCCCGCCTCCCCGTGGCACTGGTCCTGGGCGCCCTACTGCTCACCGTGTCCACCGCATCGGCACACCGGGAGTTGCGCCGAGCAGCCGCACGATGAGTGACGCCACCGACCCCCGCGCGGCATCCACCACCACCTTCGGATGCCGCCACGCGGGCGCACCACGGCACGGAACTGCGGGCGCCTCAAGCTCCAGCAACCGGCGCAGGTGATCCGTCCACTCCCCGCCCCGGAACGTCTCCCAGTTCACCCGCACCACCCGGAAGCCCAGAGCCTCCAGGCGGCGCTGGCGGCGTTGCTCCCCCATCAACGCATCCCGCGTCCGCAGCGTCTTCGCGACCCGGGCACCGACCAGATCATCGCCACTCAGACCGTCGAACTCCCCCGGTTCATCAACCACCCCGTACTTCGGCCGCCCGTCATACTCCACCACCACCCCGTGGTCGGGGAAACAGAAATCGGTGCGCGCGACGAACGCGCCACCCCGATCCCGCACCGTCGCCTGCACCAGCGGCAACGGGAAACCCAGGACCCACAACCGGTACCGGACCAACGTCTCCCGCGGACTCTCCGACGCCCCATTGACCACCACCAGGACCCGGACCACCCTGGCGAGACGATGCACCGGACCCAGGGCCAGAATGCGGGACACGACGTCGTCGAGCGTGAACATCCGCTTCCGCAGGCAATGATCGAACACCACCAGCGCATCCTCCACACTCCCGTAGCGGGCGACATCGATCGCCGTCTGCAGCGGCGACGTCGCCCACACCGGCCCCCACGCCGTATCCACACGGACACGATCCGCCCGCGCCACCGTCGGTGCCGACCGGAACCGGACCCGCCCGCACGACGGGAACGTGGTCCTGCGCGGATACTGCAGACACGGCTCCCGTGCCACGCCGGCCAGGGGAAACCCGTGGAGCGCCGCCGCGGTCTCCCCCATCGCGACCGCCTTCGGATAGCGGTGCAGAAGAGCGACCGCGTACGCCCTCCACTTGGTTCCCTCCGACCCGTCGACAGTGTCCGAACGGAGATAGATCCCGCGGGTCGCACACGTCAGCTCGTGCTTCCGGGCCGACGCGTAGACCCTTGCCCGGGCCGCGCCCCGGAGCGGACGCGTGTCGATCAGCGGCGGGGCGGACCCCGGCGGCAGTGCTTCACCGGGAGTTGTCGTTTCCGTTCGGGTGGTCATGCCCCGTCAGACCGTGGGGCCGGGCGAACGGTTCCGGGGCGTGCGGGTGCCACGTGTCGGATCGGCGAGGTCGGTCGGGATTAACCGGCATGAAAGCGTCGGACCACGGTGGGTCGGCCCGGATCAGGCTGGTTCAGCGTCGCTGCTGCGTGTCAACACGTGGTGACGAACACAGATTTCCCAGGTGGACGGCTCGGCGGTTCGGTGTTTGCGCGCGGTAACGAACACACCCGACCCAATTGGTGATAGCCCCGCCCGTGCGACAATCCCCTACCTGCCAGCCCATGGTCCTCGTCACCACGTGTCAACACGCACCAGCCATGGACGTTTCACCGGTTCGACTCCGGGCAACCGGGATGTTCGCACGCATTGACGACATCGTCGGCGGCGCACCGGCAGAGGACGGGCTGGACCAGCCGGCCACGAAAACCACACCCACCCATGAGCGTCCCGCGAAACACCCCCCTGCCTAGTCCCGGCGAATGTGCGCGACAACGGGGGCGTGATCGGATCCCCCGGTGTCGAGGACACGTACGCCTCCGTCGACGACGCTCCATCCGTGGGGGATGAGGATGTGGTCGATCGGCGATCTCGCCCAGCCGGGGAGGGCGGCGGGCCAGGTTCCGCTGCCGAAAAGTGGTGCGGCCGCCACCGCGTCGGCGTGCGTGTCGGTACGTGCTAACACGCCATGACGAGGCACGGCGTTGAGGTCCCCGATGATCAGCGCATCGGGGTGCGTCTCGGCGAGGCCCGCGACGGTTCCCAGGTCATCGCGCCACCGGCTCATGAGGCCGGGCAGTGGTGGTGCGGTGTGGAGGCCGATGACGTCCGGTGTCCGCTCCCCGGGGTGCCCGGTGGAGACGTGCACGGTACCGAACGTGACCTCGGATGATCCGGGGACGTCGACGGCCCGGTAGTCGCCGAGTTCTTCAGCGGTGAGGACGGTGACGGGCATCCCGCCGCTGACGAAGGACCGGTAGCCGGCCGGGACCGCACCGGTGTACTCGGGCAGGACGGCGATGTCGGGATCGACCTCCCGGATGAGGGCGCCGAGGGTCTCCGGGGTGACGGCGTCGCCGGTGTTCCACTCAAGGACGATGAGCCCGCTATCGTCCTCGTCGCTGACGGAGGGCTGCTGGACGGGGAGAAAACTACCGGCGCCGGCGATGACGAGGACCGCCCCGGCGGCGAGCAGCGGTCTGAACCGCCGCAGGAACACACCGACGAGCCCGATGAGCCCGAGAACGACGCCGATCAGTACGGGAAACGCGGTGAGGTGTGCGACGAGAGGCCATGTTGTGACCGTGTTCCCGGGGAAAAATGCCCAGATCAGGGCCGCCATGAGGACGCAGAGGGACAGGGCTCGCATCACAGGTCCAGGGCGTCGAGGATCCGGTCGGAGGCGTCGGCGACGCTCGTGCGCCACAGTACGTCGGCGCGGGTGTCGGCTCGACCGGGTCCACCGTTGACGACGATGAGGGGAAGCCCGGCGCGGCAGGCGTCGAGTGCGATGCGGTAGCCGCTCATGACGGCGAGTGAACTGCCCATGACGATGAGGGCGCGTGAGTCACGGAGGAGCCTGCCGACGGCGTCCCGCCGACCGGTGGGAACGGGTTCGCCGAAGTAGACGACGTCGGGTTTGAGGAGTGTGGAGCCGCAGGAGGTGCAGCCGACGAGCCGGAAGCGGGCGACGACGTCGGGGGTGAGGTCGATGTCGCCGTCGGGGCGTACGTCCCCCGTGCCCGCGGTCAGTGCCCAATCGAGGTAGCCGGGGTTCGCCGCGGCGAGGCGGCGGTCGAGTTCGTGCCGTGGTTCGCGGGTGCCGCAGCGGAGACAGATGACGACGGAGAGATCACCGTGCAGTCCGATGACGGTGCGGGATCCGGCGGCGGTGTGGAGGCCGTCGACATTCTGGGTGACGATGCCGGTGATCAGCCCGGCGCGTTCGAGTTCGACGAGGGTGTGGTGGGTGCGGTTGGGGCGGGCACCCGCCATGTGCCGCCAGCCGATGAAGCTGCGGGCCCAGTAGCGGTGGAGTGCCTCGGGGTCGTGGCGGAACTCCTGGTAGGTCATCGGGCGGCCGCGGGTGAGGGATCCGGCGGGTCCGCGGTAGTCGGGGATCCCGGAGTCGGTGGACACCCCGGCGCCGGTGAGCACGAGGGCCCCGCCACGGCGTAGTGCATGGGCGGTGGCGGACAGTGCCTCGTCGGGCGGGGTGGGTCGTACGGTTTCCCGGACGACCCGGGAGATGGAGCGGAGTGCGGAGTCGTGGATGCGGGCGATGTCCGGGGTGAAGCTGGTCAACCGGCGACCAGCCTGGTGACGATCTTCCCCATCCAGTGGGGGGTGAGTTCGCGGGCGGTGTGCATGATGCGGTCGGTGGTGGACACGTCGTAGTGCACCTTCGCGCGGGTGAGACGGTTGGTGGGGTGCACGGCGTCCCAGAGGACGTCGGCGACGGATTCGGGTGTGATGTTGACGCCGAGGCGGCGGACGGATCCGGCGTCGACGTCGGCGAGGCTGGTTTTGGCCCAGAGTGGCCACAGGTCGACGACGCGGATTCCGTCGTCGTGCCATTCGAGGTTCAGCGCCTCGGTGAGACCGGCGACGTAGAACTTGGTGGCGGAGTAGACGCTGATGTCGGGTTGCCCGTAGATCGCGGACGCGGAGGCCATGTTGACGAGGTGGGAGCCGGGGGTCGCGGCGAGGTAGGGGTGCGCGGCGCGGGCGCCGAGGGTGACGCCGAGGCAGTTGACGTTGATCTGTGCGGCGATGTGTCCGGGTTCCATCCCGGCGAGGTTCCCGTCGGCGATGATGCCGGCGTTGTTGTCGAGGACGTCGAGTCGTCCGCCGGTGTGGGCGGTGAATTCGGCGAGTGCGGCGTTCCAGCTGTCCGGGTCGGTGACGTCGAGGCGGCCGCTGATCATCGTGCCGCCCTGTTCCTCGCTGATGTCGGGGCCGTCGACGGAGATGTCGTAGACGCCGACGGTCCAGCCCTCGCGGAGGAAGCGGCCGGCGACGGCTGCCCCGATTCCCTGGGCGCCGCCCGAGATGAAGATGTTTCCCATAGGTTTGAGTGTATGACTGATTCCTCCACGACTGCAGCTGCCATCACGATCACCTGTCCGGTGGACGGTCGGACGGTGGGGCGGGTGACGGGCCACACGCGCGCGGATGTCCGTTCCGCGTTCGCCGTGGCGAGGCGGGCTCAGCCCGTGTGGGCGGCGACGCCGGTGTCGGACCGGAAGTCGATCATGCTGCGGTTCCATGATCTGGTGCTGTCGCACCGGGACGAGCTGCTGGATCTGATTCAGGCGGAGACGGGGAAGAACCGGGCCAGTGCGTTCGATGAGGTGCTCGATGTGGCGGTGACGGCGCGGCACTACGCGTTCGCGGCGGCCGGGCTGCTCGCGCCGGAGCGGGTGAAGGGGGCGCTGCCGGTGTTGACGCGCACCGTCGTGGAGCGGGCACCGGTCGGCGTGGTCGGGGTGATCTCCCCGTGGAACTATCCGCTGTCGATGGCCGTCTCCGACGCGGTGCCCGCTCTCCTGGCGGGCAACGCGGTGGTGCTGAAGCCGGATTCGGCGACGCCGTTGACGGCGTTGAAGGCGTCGGAGCTGCTGTCCGCCGCGGGTCTGCCGGCGGAACTGTTCCAGGTGCTGCCCGGCCCCGGTGAGGAGGTCGGTGGGGCGATCGCCGACGAGTGCGACTACCTGATGTTCACGGGGTCCACGGCGACGGGCCGGATCCTGGGTGCGAGGGCCGGGGAGCGGTTGATCGGCTATTCGGCGGAGTTGGGTGGCAAGAATCCGTTGATCGTCGCCCCGGACGCCGATCTGGCGCGCGCGGCGCGCGGAGCGCGCCAGGCCTGCTTCGCGAACACGGGTCAGTTGTGCATCTCCGTGGAGCGGATCTACGTGCACGAGGAGGTCGCGGGTGACTTCACCGCCCGGTTCCTGGCGGAGGTGTCGTCGATGACGGTCGGGGCGGGTCCGGGCTGGGACGTCGACATGGGTTGCCTGATCTCCGAGGGGCACCTGGAGCGGGTGCGGTCGATGGTCGATGATGCGGTGTCGAGGGGCGCCCGGGTCCTGGCCGGTGGCCATCCGTTGCCGGACCTGGGGCCGACGTTCTACGCGCCGACGGTGTTGACGGATGTGCCGCCGGACGCGGAGCTGTATGACGGGGAGGTGTTCGGCCCGGTGGTGTTCCTG
This sequence comes from Corynebacterium pygosceleis, assembly GCF_016595275.2. Taxonomy (GTDB): domain Bacteria; phylum Actinomycetota; class Actinomycetes; order Mycobacteriales; family Mycobacteriaceae; genus Corynebacterium; species Corynebacterium pygosceleis. Next base: position 634,795 of record NZ_JAENIQ020000001.1, read on the forward strand.
GAGACGGTCGCCGGCGTCGACGAGGCGGTGGAGCGGGCCAACGGGACCACCTACGGGCTGAATGCCAGTGTGTGGGCGGCTCCGTCGACGGGCCGCCGGATCGCGTCTCGGCTGCACGCGGGCACCGTGAACGTGAACGAGGGGTTCGCCGCGGCGTGGGGTTCGGTCGCCGCCCCGATGGGTGGCTGGCGGGCCTCGGGGCTGGGTCGACGCCACGGGACGGTGGGGTTGACGAAGTACACGGAGACCCGCACCGTCGCGACGCAGCACCTCATGCCGGTGTCGGGTCCGCCCGGTGTCGACCGGGAGTTGTTCTCGGACGTGATGTCGACGGCTCTGCGCTGGGGCAAGCGTGTCCTGCGCTGACCGGATCGTCTGGCTGCGTCGGGATCTCCGCCTGCACGATCATCCGGCTCTGGCGGCGGGCGGTCCCGATGCGCGGGTCGTCGTGGTGCGGGAGCCTGCGGCGAACGGTTTCCAGCGGGCGCTCGTCGACGCCGCGTTGGATGAGGTCCGTGCGCACCGCACGGTGGAGGTTTTCGACGGTGATCCGCGCGAGGTGATTCCGGGGCTGAACCCGGCGAAGGTGTGGGTGAGCGCCGACTTCACGCCGTCGGGCCTGGCCCGTGACCGGGCGGTCTCGGACGCCCTCGGCCCCGGTGTGATGGAGGCCGCGGGGTCCGCGTACGCCGTCGATCCGGGGATCCTGCGCACGGGGCAGGGCGGGCACTACAAGGTGTTCACGCCGTTCTACCGGGCGTGGTGCGACTACGGTGCCGATGATCCCGTGGGTGGTCTCCCGGGCGAGGACGGGCTGCCGGTGACCCGGGCGTGGCGGGACTGGTGCGGGTTCCTGCGGGACCGGCTGGACGGCTACGCGGAGAACCGGGACATTCCGGCGATCGACGGTACGTCCCGGATCTCGGGGTGGTTGGCCGTGGGTGCGCTGCACCCGCGGAGTCTGCTGGCCACACTGGCGGTCGCGGATGCGCCGGAGGATGACAAGGAGGCGTTCGCCCGCGAGCTGGCGTTCCGTGAGTTCTACGCGGATTTCCTCCACCACCGCCCGGAGACGGCGCACAGTGACGTGAATCCGCGGTTCGCGGGTTTCCGGTGGAACGAGTCCGGTTCGGAGTTCGACCTGTGGGCCCGGGGCCGGACGGGTTTCCCGATCGTGGACGCCGGGATGCGTCAGCTCGCGGCGACGGGCTGGATGCACAACCGGGTGCGGATGCTGGTGGCGAGTTTCCTCACGAAGGATCTCCACCTGCCGTGGCAGGCGGGTGCGGAGCACTTCCGCCGACATCTGGTCGATTTCGACGTGGCCAGCAACCAGCACTCGTGGCAGTGGTGTGCCGGCACGGGTACGGACGCCTCCCCCTACTTCCGGGTGTTCAACCCGATGACCCAGGGGAGGAAGTTCGATCCCGACGCCCGCTACATCACGCGCTGGGTCCCGGAGTTGCGGGGCGTTCCGGCCGGTGACATCCACGCGATACGGAATCTTCCGTCGGAGTATCCGGTGCCGATCGTGGATCACGCGGAGGAGCGCCGTGACGCGCTGGCACGTTACGAGGAGATCTCGGCACTGCGTGCACCATAAGGACAGTCCCCGGTTGTCGAAAACACCGGAGGCGACATCCCCTAGTGGACGACACAGGTTCACTTTGGAAAATCGACACGGCAAAGGTTAGTTTTCCGTTGCCTGAGATAGCGGCTGGCGAATGTTTTCGAGTTTTATGTCAGCGAACAGTTCAGTGTCACCCACACTATTCCGCGAGAGAAAAACACCATCTTTCACGGAATTGTTGAGGACGCACCCGTGCACCGGAAGATATGGAAAATAGTTGACAAGCACGCACAGGGTGAAGAACGCGGTTTCCTTTTCCGCTACAGAGTTACAGGACAAAATATGGGGCACCTCCAGTGGAATGGACACATTCAAAACGTGCGACACCCCAACCACTTTCCAGCAAAAATTAAACTCTTCCACGGGACCAGACAGTCAAGTCTCACCACACTTCAGCCAATCCATCGATTTCGGAAAACAGTCTGAAACACCACCGTGCAGCAGCCCCCTCCATCGCCAGCCCCACACACGGTGAAACAATAGATTTTCCGGTCCACCACCGTCCGATACTTATCCGGCCGGAAAACACTGATCATCTCAATTTTCCCGGCTGTTCAAAGCCCGAAAACTTTGTTGACTTCGGGAACACTCGTCTCCGCACGGGCTTCCGGGTAGGCCACGACCGAATCATCCCGCATTCCCTACCGTGATCATCGAACGTCCCGGGAAGGACACGAAAGCGGGCGCCACCGATCATGCGGTCTCACCACACAAACGGTGGGTGGAAATACCCATCTGACACCAAGCCCAGTTCCAGACAGATGACCGACAGTGAAACGCTTACCCGCCCCTGTTGACATCTCCGGCACAGTACCCCCGCGACCGAGCCAGTTAGCCATTAGCCTAAGAATACCCCTTATGGCTATTTTATCCCCATTTAGGTAACGTGATGTTCGCTGGCCTCACCCATCCAAATCCCGTCAACCATGTGTGCCGCCCCATACCGAAGTCGGTACACACAGGAGAGAGTCTGTGAATACCCGAATTCTTCGAATTTTCACTTCCACGGCCACCGTCCTGGCCATTGGCATCAGTGCAGGTACCGCGGCCTCCGCGGCACCACTGTCGTCCGGAAGTTCCGATTTCACCATACCGGCCATATCTCCGGTCCTGCCGGGCCCGGCACCATCGCCGAGCCCCGCAACGAATGACCCCGAGTCCGCACTCAATGCACGTGTATCCGCTGAAACCATTCGTCTTCTGAACGAACACCGTGTCGCACACGGACTCCGACCGGTGATTGTTGATGCGAATCTCACCAGGCGATCTGTTGAATGGTCGAAACACATGCGCGATGTAAACCGCCTCTACCATTCAGGTGACAATGTCTGGGAGAACGTCCTCTACAACTACAACTCGGCATCAGATGCATCTGCCCCGTTCCGCCAGTGGCGAAACTCACCCGGACACAACGCAAACATGCTGCTACCGGATGTCACCCGCGTGGGTGTCGGTTTCGCGACGGCAGCTGACGGCCGAGTCTACGGCACAATGCAGCTCTTCCTCTAAGAATCACACGGGGCAACCGAATACAACTCCCGTCCCGATCCTGGAGGGCTGCCGCATTCCATGGTGCCGGCTGGTCTCGGCCGCCGGTTTCCGGGGCTGAACTGCCGATCCTCCGCTGCCGGATCTTCTCACGTCACGTACCCTGGGACAGATACCTTTCCGTAGTCCCACCCCGTTTTCCCCTTCCGCCGGATCCATGCATCCGGCACGTCCCATGCATCGCGCCCGAATATTGATTGTCCCGTCGCCACAGGGGAATATTCAGTTTGTGTGTCTTCCCGGTTCATCCCGGCTACGTCGATCAGGACGGTTTCCCTGTGAAGTCGGACAACCCCGACAGTCATACGGACCTGACAGCAAGTCAAGTCGCACGAGAGAAGACACGGAAGTTCCACAGCCATGAAGCTTCTCCTGTGATAAAGGTGCGCTGATGAGCCCGATGGCCTAGGTTTGTTGCCATGAGTGCACTTCACACCCGGTCCGCCGGCAACATCACCGGTTTTTCCCGTTTCCTCCCGGTGGTGGCGGCGGTTGTCACCGCTCTGGCGGTCATTCTCACGGTCACCGCGCCCCCGGCGCACGCGGCGGGAAACCGCGACTGGCTGCGGCCCGGTTGTGAGTGGGACGGTCACGGGCACTGGATCCAGAAGTGCTGGGTGCCTTCTCCGTCGAACGGCCGGGACATGGCCGTCCTGGTGCAGCCCGCGGCGTACGGCGGAAATGGTGGCCTCTATCTGCTTGACGGTCTGGAGGCACCCCGGGACAGCAATGACTGGGTGCGCACCGACGTGATGAACCAGTTCCTCGGCGACAATGTCACCATCGTTATGCCTGTCGGCGGCCGGGGCCAGTTCTACGCGGACTGGGCACAGGCGGGCCAGCCGTTGTCCTCGGGCTACAGTTCGGAGATCGGACAGGTACCGCCGCTTCAGTGGGCCCAGTGGGAGACGTTCCTCACCGCTGAACTGCCCGGCTGGTTGCAGCGGCATTTCGGGGTGAGTCCGCACCGGAACTCCATCGCGGGTATCTCGATGGGGGCACTGCCGACGCTGACCCTGGCGTCCCGGCACTCCGACCAGTTCAAGCAGGCCATAGCACTCTCCGGTTTCATCGATCCCGCTGCGGCGACGCACATCCCGATGATCGCGGCCGTCGGTTCCGCGGGTTCCTCGTTCGGTGGCGGCCAGGTGTGGGAGCTGTTCGGTTCCTCACCGGCGTTCAGCTCCAACATGAACAAGCTCGACCCGGTGGCGAATGTCGGGGGACTACGGAACGTCGACACCATCGTCTACTCGGGCAACGGCCTGAAGCACCCCGCGGATGGACTCCCCCCGGCGGCGAATGTACCGCTGGCGATCCTGGGTGAGTTCCTCATCAACCTGTCCAGCATCAGCTTCGTCACGAAGGCCCGGGCACAGGGCGTCAACGTCGAGCATCAGCAGGGCGACGGCCTCCACACCTGGGCCCCGTGGGTCCGTGTCATGCGGGACAATCACGGCCGTATCCTCGGCGCCGTCGGCTGACCCCCGTACCGCGCCCCTTCCCCGCCACCGCCCGCCGGTGGCGGGTTTTCCTTTTCCGGGGTTGACCCTGCCACGGTCTGAGAATAGGTGTCTTCTCCCAGCTCACCGGCATCAGTGTGCGGATGCTCCGCCACTACGGGACACACGGTGTGCTCACCCCTGCGGCACCCGATCCCGCCACCGGGTACCGGTTCTACTCCTCCGGACAGGTCCCGGAGGCGCTGCTGGTCGCCCGACTGCGCGACGCGGGTTTCCCGGTCCGTGACATCCGCACGATCCTCGGGTCCGGCCGGGACACCGGTGTGCTCGCCGCTCTGAGCCGGGAACGTCGTCGTGCGATCCACCGGGACATCGTGGCCGCGGAAGCGCAGTTGAGTGCACTCACCGCCCTCGACCTGCGGCTGGACACCGATCCGGTTCCGGTCACCCGGACCGTGTTTCCCGCCGTGGACGTCGTCAGCCTGCGCGAGGTGCTCCCCGACTACAACCACGAGCACCACCTGTGGGAACGCCTTCGTGACCTGACATCCGACGGTACGACACCCGTTGTTCCGGGAGGTCTCGCCGGGGCCCTGTACCACGACGCGGAGTTCCGCGAGTCGCGGACCGACGTGGAGATCTTCGTTCAGGTGGCCGGGTCGTCTCAGCCGGATATCCGCCACTGACCCACCGGGCGATCCCCGCACGTGACGTCGTCACCGCCACGCTCCACGGGCCGTACGAACGTATGGGCACGGTCACGGCACAGATCGGCGCACATCTGGTTGAACACGGTCTGGAGGCCGGACCGATGATGAACATCTACCGGGTTTCACCCGCGCAGGACCCGGATCCGGAGGCCTGGGTCACCGACGTGGTGTTCCCCCTCATTCAGAGCGACGACATACCGGCGACGTAGGCCACCTGGCCGACGTGCTGGGCGGCGTCATCGACGATGCTGACGAGACGGGTGGCCCGCGTGACGGGCGGATCATGGGAGTCGTCGATGATCTCCTCCCACTGCCCCTCCCGCAGGGTCCCGGCATACCGCGCCGCAGCGGAACACACGGCGGCGAGATATCCGGTGAGTCCCTCCTGATCATCGGATTTCACCCGTTCCGCCTGCTCGGGGCTGTCGCCGTATCCGAGGCCGTCGCCGGTCGGGCCGAGGTTCAACCGGTCGCGCCACCCGTCGGCCCACACCTCGGTGTCGCCGGTGAGCTGTGCGAGCTGCACATCCATCTGACGGGCGGCGTGCCAGAGCAGCCACGCGGGTGAGTTCGGGTGGCCGCCGGGGTGAGCGTTCAACACGTCCAGGTCCAGGGTGGGTAGTGCCGCCGCTGCTTGTGCGGGGCGGTGGGCGAGGTCGGTGAACAACGCGGCGGGATCCATGTCCGCCAGTGTAGGCCCCGGGGTCACTCGCGCAGCGGGCCCGGGGACCGGTCTCCCCGGACACGTTTGATGACGTTCTCCGCGGAGATCAGACACATCGGGACCCCCACTCCGGGCAGTGTCGTCGCACCCGCGTAATAGAGTCCCCCGACGAGTGCACTCGCGTTGCTGCCACGCAGGAAGGCGGACTGGCGCAGGGTGTGTGCGGGGCCGAGGGCGTTCCCGCGCCACGAGTTGTACCGCTCGGAGAAGTCCGCCGGGCCGAGGGTTCTCCGGACGACGACGCGTTCGGCGAGATCCGGGATCCCCGTCCGTTCGCTGATCCGTCTGATCGTCGCCTCCGCGATGTCGTCGACGAGGCCGGTGGCGTGGGACCGGTACGCGTCACCGTGTCCGATCCGGGGGTCGGCCGGGACGGGCACGAGGACGAACAGGTTCTCGTGTCCCTCCGGTGCGACATCGGGGTCCGTCGCCGAGGGCTTCGATATGTAGATCGAGCGGGAGGCGGGAAGTCCGTCAACGGAGGGGGCCCCGTCGAAGACGGTGTCGAAGTCCGTGTCCCAGTCACGGGAGAACAACAGCGTGTGGTGCGCCAGTTCCGGGAGTTCACCCCGGACACCGAGCATGAGAAGCACCGTGCCGGGCCCCGGGTTGCGGTTTCCCCACCATTTCTCCGGGTAGCTGCGCAGTTCGGCGGGCAGCAGTGCATTCTCCGTGTGGTGGAGGTCGGCGCAACTGACGACGAGATCAGCGGCCACCCGCTCAATGTGGCCGTCCGGTCGGCGTACCCGCACACCGGTGGCCCGGCTCACCGGCCGGCGGAATCGACCCAGGATCGCCGGGCCGGGCCGCCCCGTGACGGTTCCGGTGCTGATTCCCGTGACCCGTGTCCCCGTGACGATGTCGACACCGGACCGTCGCGCCACCCGCTCGACGGCGTCGACGACGGCGGCGAAACCACCGCGCGGGTAACGGACCCCCTGGGTGAGGTCCGTGTGGCTCATCAGGTGGTAGAGCGCCGGTGTGTTCCCGGGGCGGGAGGCGAGGAACACCGACGGGTAGGTGAGGATCTGCCGCAGTCGGACATCCCGGACGTGGCGGGCCGCGAAAGCGTCGAGCGGGGTCGTCAGCAGGGTACCGAGGAGGCCGAGTCGGGTCCGGACGTCCGGGTCCGTGAAGCCGCGGAGACCGGAGAACGTCGTGTAGAGGAATCTGTCGACGGCGATCCGGTAGGCGTCGGCGGCGGAGTCGAGGTAGGTGCGCAGTGCGCCACCGGCACCCGGTTCGATCCGTTCGAACATCTCGATGGTGTTCTCCCGACCAGCCGGAACATCGAGTGGCGCGGACCCTTCCGGATAGATGCGGTAGGCGGGGTCCAGGGTGACCAGATCGAGTTCCGCTTCCGTCGTGGTGCCCATCAGACGGAAGAAATGGTCGAAGGCGTCGGGCATGAGGTACCAGCTGGGCCCCGTGTCCCACCTGAATCCCGGGGCGCTCTCCACGGTGAGGCTACCGGCACGACCCCCTGTCGTCGGATTCGTCTCGTAGACGGTGACGTCCAGCCCCTCTCGTGCGAGGAGCGCGGCACTCGCCAGTCCGGCGACACCCGCACCGATGACGACGGCACGGCGTGGCGATCCGGGGGCCTTCACCCGTCGCCCTCTGCGGTCATCCGGCCGAAACGGCGTTCATGGGGTGGTTCACCGAGCAGATTCACAGTGAGCGTGCGGATACCGTCTCGGACCTTTCCGGGGAGGGCGGGGTCAGGTCGTGCGGCGACCCGGAGTTCGGGGTCGTACCAGATGGTCTCCCCGGGGCGGACCGCGAAACTCAGGTGGACGTCCTCGGACACCCGGGGTCCCGCCGCGCACACGAGTCTGCGTACGGACCACCACCAGTCGCGGCTCAGACTGTAGTTCGTACCGTAGAACGGCTGGTGTCCCAGTATCCTCCCCACCGAGGCACCGTGAGCGCGCCGGTAACTGTCGCTCAGGAGGTCACCCCGCCTGCCGGGGATCTCGAATCGGGTCGGTCCGCTCACCCCGACGACGGTGAATCCGGGGGTCCGGGGACGTGCCCGTTCCCATACCCGGGAAACCCTGGAGAGGTGATCCGGTGCTGGGTTGCTACGCGGATTGACGCGCACGATCGTGGGGTGTGTCGCTGCATCGAAGCCCGCCCAGGTGGGAAGGACACCGGTTCCTGCGGTGATCGTGGTGACGTCGTGTCCGGCGATGGTCGCGGCCATCATCCCGGAGGTCCGCACGGTCGTGACGACGATGACCTCACCGGCGGGGTCGGTCTGGCGGGCGAGGCCACCGAGGCAACGGTCGAGTAACCCGGTGTCATGTCCGGCCGGCACGACCACACTGCACGTTCGCGGACCCGTTGACCTGAGGGGTGCTTCCGGTGTCATGATCGTCCTCTCTCGCCCGGTGGCCTGCGTCGGCGGGCGCACCACGTTCAAGTCTAGTCCGGTGAACCATCAGACACCTCCGTGTCCGGGATGGCGTGCACCGAGACACCCCGATGTACGACGAAAGCCCCGCCTGGGCGGGGCTTTCGTGAAATCTGACCGGGATCAGACTTCGAACATCCGGGAGAATCCTAGGTGTTGTTGTTGTTCAGGTGCTGGTTCAGCACCGGGAAGACGAACAGCCCGAGAACGGAAGCCAGGACACCGGCGACGGTGACGCCGTACCAGATCTTGGACCACATCGGCTGATTCTCCCAGTTCTTGGTGGAGCCGAGGAGGTCGTTACCGGTGACGACATCGTCGCCGTCGAAGCGGTCTCCCCACTCAGAGGAGCCACCGGCCTGGGAGGACAGATCATTCAGGAACGAGTCGGTGTTCTTGGTGCCGTCCGGGTTCGCCGGGTCGAAGTTCGGATCGATGTCCTCTTCGTTCGGACCGTCGTTCGGGGTGGGGTTCTCGGTGTCGGTGGCGGCCGGGTTGGTGACCACGGTGGTGGAGTCGCTCTCTTCGGCGACTGCGGTGGTGGCACCGAGGGTCAGGGCGACGGCGGCGGTTGCTGCGATGGCAGCCTTACGGATGTTGCGCATTTCTATGTCCTTTCAGGGTTTTCTTCGGTTGGTCCTAGCGGACCCAGTTGTTGAACTTCAGGAAGTTGTAGACCGGGAAGACGACCAGACCGAAGAAGCTGCCGATCAGGGTGGTCGCGGTGACCAGACGGAGGACGCGGGCCCAGGCCGGGATATCTTCGGCGGTCTCGGAACCGAAGACGTCACGACCGTTGACCGGCTTCTCACCGTCGAGCATCTTGCTGATCTCGCTGGAGTTCAGGCCGCTGATGTCGGAGGAGCCCAGGGAGTTCTTGTCCTTGGCCTCATCCTCGGAGGAACCGAGCTTGTCCTTGAGTTCGGACAGCTTGTCCTTCGCCTTGGAGGAGGTCTCGTTGCCCTCCTCGTCCTCGGAAGAGCCAACCTTGTCCTTGATCTCGGAGGAGGTTTCGTTGTCGGAGGACTCCTTGGTGCCGTCCTCGTTGTTGTTCTCGTTGACGGCAGCGGTGCTCGGCTGCGTGTCGTCAGCGTTCTCGTTGGCGACGGCGACGGTGGAAACACCGAGAGTCAGGGCGATGGCGGTGGCGCTCGCCAGAGCAGCACGACGGAAAGTACGCATGTTGCGGGCCTTTCAGGGGTTGTAGGACTTACTGTGCCAACTCCAAGGCCAAGCTTGACCCGTTTGGACACTGGATACACGGTCACTGTAAACCGCCACCGTGGGCTTTTCAAATGTTCCCGGGGAATGTTCTGAGAAATTTCACCAAATATCTAAGAACCTGTGCACCTCAGGCCGGCCCGCACGTGATCGCGGGATCATCGGACTCACAGGAAAGTCGACGCGGAATCAAAAGTGCGTGTGCCGTACCTCCGCTCCCACAGTGGGAACATTGTTAGCTAAAAGACCAGTACAAAGGCCCTTGTGTCCGGTTACGCACCCCCTGAAGCTGCAAAAGGCCTGATGGCTGTATACGGGGGTAAGAAAATGTGCGGACAGACTCCATGCGGCCCCTACGGATCTCCAGAAGACAGAACCTCGGAATGTACCCCCGAAAATACCCCCATCGAAAGATGGGCGACACCGGCCTGAACCACGGAACCGATCCCATCCGGAACCCGCCACGGACGACAGAAATGAGGAGAGGCCCCGGACCAGATGGTCCGGGGCCTCTCCTCAAGAGTGGGCGAAGGGGGACTTGAACCCCCACGTCCCAAAGGGACACTGGCACCTGAAGCCAGCGCGTCTGCCATTCCGCCACTCGCCCGAGTGATGGTTGCTCAGCAACTTCAAGAAATATAGCACGCGCCTGATCCTCATTGGCAAACCCCCTGTTCACGATCCACTTTCCGGTAGGGGTTCCGGGCCCCGGTCCATCATCCCGGAGCAGGTCGGCCTACTGTCTACACCTGACGGACACCTATACTGGGCCAGAGCACTGCGCAGACAGGTCCGTCTCATGTCCGGTCATCCCGGTCTCGGCGCGGCACGCGGCAGGATCCGTCGCACAGCACCCGCTGCCCCGGTCATCGGTTGACCAGTGATCCAGGAGTGGCCGTCACATGGAGGAAGGTGGAACACGATGTCTGTCATGGACCGGATAGCTAAGTTGGACAGTTCGCTCCAACGCGGTCTGGACAACGGCTTCGCTTTCGTCTTCGGCGGGAAGGTCGTTCCCGGGGAGGTCGACGATCTCATCACCCAACAGGCCGAGGACAATCTCGCCCGGGGCGACGGGGACTGGATCGAGGCCCCGAACGTCTACCTCGTCACCGTCAGCCGGAAGGACTTCGACAATCTCCGTTCCACCCATCCCGATCTGCCGCGGGAGGCGGCCGGTCGGATGAGCCGGTGGTGCCGCAACCAGGGGTTCGTGACACTGGGTCCGGTGATCGTCCAGGTGAGACAGGACACCGGGCTGCGGACGGGCCAGCTGGGCAGCCGGAGCCGGATCGACCCCAGTCCCGGGGAGAGAACGGGCTACGTGGATGACACCGGGGATTCCGGACAGCCGGAACCCCGGGCCCCGGAGTCCGTGGACCGCGCCGACGTACCGGCGCACCCGGAGCCCGATGCCCCGGCCTCCGATGTCGGGCACACCCCGGCACCCGCGGTCGGTCCGTCATCCGTTCCCGTGCCCGGGGCAGCCGCACCGACCGAGCATCTCGCACCACGTGGCCCCGTGCAGCATGCTCCGCTGGTGACGCTCCTGCTGCAGGACGGATCATCCCGGACCTACCTGGTGCAGGAGGGGTCGAACATCATCGGGCGAGGCACCGACGTCGATTTCCGCCTGCCCGACATGGGTGTCTCCCGCCGCCACGCCGAAGTGATGTGGGACGGCCGTGACGCCGTACTCGTTGACCTGCATTCCACCAACGGAACCACGGTGAACGACACGGACATCGACAATTGGCTTCTCGCCGACGGAGACGTGATTAAAGTGGGGCACTCCTACATCGAGGTCCGGGTGACCGGCGGCTGACCGGCCCGCGTTCCACCGCTCCCCCTCGACAACCGTCCACCGTCCACCGTCGCAACATCCCGCCAGGAGAAGAAGATTATGGAATCTGTCGTGCTGCTAGCCTTGCGGATGGGTCTGCTCGTGCTCCTGTGGTTCTTCGTGCTCATGGCGCTCCGGGCACTCCGCAGCGACGTACGTTCCGCAGCCGGTGTGCCGGGCGCTCGCTCCGAGCGTGGTGCCGGAGGTGGACTGCCGCTCACGCGTTCCGCTCCGCCACGTCGACTGATGGCCGTCGGAGGACCGTCGGAGGGCACCTGGATCGATCTCACCGGCCTCAACGAGATCCTCATCGGACGGGATCCACACTGCACGTTCGTCGTCGGGGACGATTCCACGACGCGACAGCACGCACGCCTGTTCCGGCACTCCGATGAGTGGTTCATCGAGGATCTCGCGTCCCGGAACGGAACCTTCGTCGCCGGGACACCCATCGAACAACCCGAACGTGTCGGCACCGACACCAACATTGACCTGGGGACCACCACCGTGAGGCTCGTACCGTGACCTGGAGACTGAACTACGCGACCGCATCCGACCGTGGTCTTGTGCGCGGCAACAACGAGGATTCCGCCTACGCCGGGCCTCATCTACTGGCGCTCGCCGACGGGATGGGGGGGCACGCGGCCGGCGAGATCGCCTCTCAGCTGATGATCGATCATCTCCGTCCGCTGGATGCGGACCCCGGTGACAATGACATACTCGCGCTGCTCGGATCCCTTGCCGATGACGGAAACCGCTCCATCGCCACCGAGGTCAGGAGAAATCCCGACACCGACGGCATGGGAACGACGCTCACCGCGCTGTTGTTCGCCGGCCGGCGGATCGCCCTCTGCCATGTCGGGGATTCACGCGGATACCGGCTCCGCGACGGCAACCTGGAGCAGATCACCACGGACGACACCTTCGTCCAGTCTCTCGTCGAGGAGGGCAAGCTCGATCCCGAGGACATCTCCACCCATCCACAGCGCTCGCTGATCCTGAAGGCCTACACCGGCCGACCGGTCGAACCCCACCTCCGCTTCATCGACGTCCGCCCCGGGGACCGTTTCCTGCTGTGCTCGGATGGCCTGTCCGATCCGGTCACGCACTCCACCATCGAGGAGACCCTGCACACCGGTACCCCGACGGAAGCCGCCCGCCGACTGGTCGATCTGGCGTTGCGTTCCGGTGGCCCGGACAACGTCACGGTCGTGGTCGCGGACATCGTCGACACGGAGAAGCTCTCCTCACCGGAGGAGGAGAAGGCACTGCCGGTCACCCCCGTGGTAGCGGGTGCCCTGAACACCGTCGACCCCGAGACACCCCGCCCGGACACCGCCGCCGGACGGGCCGCCCTGATGAGCGCACGCCAGCCACAGGAGATCTCCTCCTCCGGTCGCGTCTCCCCGCAATCCGTCGGGGCATCGGCGGGAGCGGTGGATGGCCCCACCGACGGTGGCGGGACGACACGTCGGCTGCGTTGGATCATTCCGGTTCTCGTGCTCGTCGCCGCACTCGCGGGGGGAGGCTGGTGGGGATGGGGTCAGTTGAACTCCACCTACTACGTGTCCACCGTCTCCGGAGACACCGGTCGCGGTGGGGACATCGTCATCGAGCGAGGGGTCAACCTCTCCGTTCTCGGCCGACCACTGCACAGCACCTACCAGACCGTGTGCCTCGACGACGACGGCAAGGTCACCGTCGTCGGCGGTACGACGACCGACGGGTGCGGTGCCTTCAATCTCAACGACCTCCCCGAATCACGGCGTGACTCCGTGGGCTCCCTGCCCCCGGGTTCCTATGACGAGGTCCTCCAGCAGCTCCGACGGCTCGCGGAGGACGCGCTCCCCGTGTGCGTGACGCGGGAATCCGGGCAGGACACCGACGCGGAGGACACCCCCGGGGAAGATGCAGCCGGTACCGGTGAAGGGGACGGAGACTCGACGGAGTCTGCGTCGACGTCCACGACGGCGCCCCGGCATGTCCCGGGTGACCTGAGTACCCCGGGGGTCAACTGCAGGGAGGTGAACTCCTAGATGGGTGTCACCGAAAGACTGCGGATGCGGCGTACGGAGCGGTGGCTGCTCATCCTGGCGGCCCTGGTTCTTCTCGTCGCGCGCTCGTCCCTCGCACTGGCCTCCGGCGATGATCCCGCCGCCGCGTTGATCCCGGTCGCCCAGTTCGCTCTGGTGTTCCTCGCCGTGCACCTGGTGCTCTGCTGGCTGCTCCCCTACGCCGACTGTGTCATGCTGCCCGTTGTCGCGCTCCTCAACGGCCTGGGGATCCTCATGATCCACCGCCTCGACCCACTGCTGATAACCCAGCGGGACGGCAGCGTCACGGAGGTGTTCCTGGCGCCGGGGCAACTCCAGTGGACGGTGGTCGCACTCGTGGTGATGATCGCGGTGCTCCTGGTCATCCGGAATCACCGTGTGTTCACCCGCTACTCGTACCTGCTGGGCATCCTGGGTCTGATCCTGCTGGCCCTTCCGATGGTGTGGCCGGGATCCGGGTCCAGTGACGCGAAGATCTGGATCTCCCTCGGCCCCTTCTCCGTGCAGCCGGGTGAGTTCTCGAAGATCCTCCTGCTGCTGTTCTTCGCCCAGCTCCTCGTGAACAAACGGGCCCGGCTGAATGTGGCCGGCGCGCGGATCCTCGGACTCGATTTTCCCCGTCTCCGCGACCTGGGACCGATTCTCCTGGTCTGGGCAGTGGCACTCGTCATCATGGCCGGCGAGAATGACTTCGGACCCGCGCTCCTGCTCTTCAGCACGGTCCTCGGGATGCTCTACCTCGCGACCGGACGGACCTCCTGGCTGCTGATCGGCGGCATGCTCGTCGCCGTCGGCGGGTACGGGGTCTACACCATCTCCGCGAAGATCCAGTCCCGCGTGCACAACTTCATCGATCCGTTGGCGAACTACGACGGCACCGGCTACCAGCTGTCCCAGGCTCTGTTCGGTATGAGCTGGGGAGGTATCACGGGGACCGGACTCGGACAGGGTTACCCCGACGAGGTTCCCGTCGCCCACACCGACTTCATCCTCGCCGCGATCGGTGAGGAACTCGGGCTCGTGGGACTCACCGCCGTCCTCATCCTGTTCGCGATCCTGATCATCCGTGGAATGCGGACCGCGATCCTCGTCCGGGACTCCTACGGCAAACTGGTCGCCGCGGGACTGTCCCTGACCCTGGCCATCCAGGTCTTCGTCGTCACGGCGGGTATCTCCGCCCTCATGCCGATGACCGGACTGACGACCCCCTTCATCTCCCACGGTGGATCCTCACTGATGGCCAACTACATCCTCGTGGCGCTGCTGCTCCGTATCTCCGACACGGCACGTCGCCCCGTGGTCCGCGCCACCGGCCCGACGGCCACACCCGTACCTGATCTCCGCCAGGAGGTGCGACGCTAGATGATCAACCGCTCAATCCGCGCAACCGCGGTCTTCACGATGCTCCTCATCCTGATCCTGGTAGCGAATCTCACCCGGGTCCAGGTGTTCAGTGAGGACCGCTACGCCCACAACGCACTGAACAAGCGTCAGTACCACGAGATGCAGTCGATCCCCCGTGGCCAGATAGCCACCGGGGGTCTCGTCCTCGCCCGCTCCGTCAAGGACGAGCAGGGCTACTACCGTCGGGAGTACGTCACTGACCCGGTCGTCTACGGTCCGGTCGAGGGCTACCTCTCGAACGTCTACGGAGCCGCGGGCCTGGAACTCGGGTACAACGACATCCTCAACGGAACGGACGGATCCCTGTTCGCCTCCCGGTGGATGGACACCCTGCTGGGCCGGACCCAGGCCGGGGCGAGCCTCGAGCTCACCCTCAACCCGGAGGCACAGCAGGCCGCCTACTCCGGACTCGCCGACCGCGGCTACGAGGGCGCGGTCGTCGCGATCCGCCCGAGCACCGGTGAGATTCTCGCCATGGCCTCCACGCCGAGCTTCAGCCCGGCGTCACTGACGGATCCCGCGACCGCGGAATCGACGTGGTCGGAACTCACCTCCGACCCCGGTGCTCCGCTGCTCAACCACGCGACACAGGACGCGTTGCCACCCGGATCGACGTTCAAGGTGATCACGACAGCGGCGGGCCTAGCCGGTGACGTGACCCCCGAGACCCGACTCACGGCCGCTTCCCGGACGACCCTTCCCGGTACCGAGACCACCCTGGAGAACTACGGCGGCCAGACGTGCGGACAGGACGAGACGGCCTCCCTCACCACAGCCTTCGCCCTCTCCTGCAACACCGCGTTCGTGGAACTCGGTGTGAAGGTCGGTGCGGACGCACTCCGCGATCAGGCGGAGAAATTCGGCGTCACCGACTCCTACGACCTCGGTCTGCCGTCCATCCCCGGGAAGGTCGGTGACCTGCCGGACCCCGCAGCCGTCGGCCAGTCCTCGATCGGCCAGCGTGACGTCGCCATGACCGTCCTCGAGAACGCCGTCGTCGCCGCGACCGTCGCCAACGGCGGGAAGCGGATGAACCCGTACCTCGTCTCCAGGATCCTCGGCTCGGATCTGCGGACCCTGCGCAGCACCGACCCCCGCGAACTCAACCGGCCCGTCAGCCCCGAGGTCGCCGCCCAACTCACCGAGATGATGCGCGCCAGTGAACGCAACACCGCCGGCTACACCGGTGCGGACATCGCGTCGAAGACAGGGACGGCTGAACACGGGGAGGACTCCCGCAACTCGAACCCGCACGCCTGGTACATCGCCTTCGGCCCGTCCGAGAACGCCGATGTCGCCGTCGCCGTGCTCGTCAAGAACGGCGGTGACCGGGGGCAGGCGGCCACCGGTGGATCCGTGGCCGCGCCGATCGGCAGAGCCGTCATCGACGCCGTACTCCGGTCGGGACGCTAGGAAAGGAAACGGTGAGCCCCATGTCCAACACCAGTGACCCCCGGCATTCATCCGGGGACAACCAGGGAACTGAACGCATCCAACGACTGATCGGCGGGGACTATCTGCTCCGGTGGGTCATCGGCCACGGCGGTATGTCCACCGTCTGGCTGGCCACCGATGTCCGCCATGACCGTGATGTCGCCGTGAAGATCCTGCGCCCCGAATTCTCGGACAACCGCGAGTTCCTGGACCGCTTCCGCAATGAGGCCGCCGCGGCGGAACGGATCAGCTCCGTCAACGTCGTCCGCACCTTCGACTACCGGGAGGTACCTGACCCCGCCGGACACACGTTCTGCTTCATCGTCATGGAGTACGTCCGCGGGGAATCCCTCGCGGACCTCATCGCCCGGAGGGGATTCCTCGACGAGGATCTCGCCCTCGACGTCCTGGAACAGGCCGCACACGGGCTCTCCGTGATCCACCAGATGGGACTCGTCCACCGGGACATCAAACCGGGCAACATCCTCATCACCGAGGAGGGACGCGTCAAGATCACCGACTTCGGCATCGCGAAGGCAGCGGCGGCCGTCCCCCTGACCAGGACGGGAATGGTCGTCGGTACCGCGCAGTACGTCTCCCCGGAGCAGGCGCAGGGAAAAACCGTGACGAGCACATCCGACATCTACTCCCTCGGTGTCGTCGGCTACGAGATGTTGTCCGGTCGACGCCCCTTCTCCGGTGATTCCTCGGTGTCAGTCGCCATAGCCCACATCAACCAGGCCCCTCCCCAGATGGGGACCTCGGTGTCCGCGCGGACCCGGGAACTCATCGGCATCTCACTCCGCAAGGACCCGGAGCGACGGTTCGCCGACGGCAACGAGATGGCGTTGGCCGTGCACACCGTACGGATGGGTGAACGACCCCCGCAGCCCCGGTCCGCCGCCATGGACCGTCGGGCTCCCGCACCGACCCCGACGGAGTCGACCCGCATACTCGGCCAGGTGACCAATCCGACGACGGTGCAACCCGCCGTGGGCGTCGCGCCACCACCGGTACCCGTCCGTCCCGTCGTCCATCACGGTGCCCCGCCACAGTATCCGGCACCACGGCGCCGAGGTGGCGGTGGCCTCATCGCGTTCCTCGTCCTCCTGCTCCTGGCTGCACTGACCGCGGTGGCCTGGCTGCTGTTCTCCACCGGGACCCTGACACTCGACGGAATCACGGGCCGGACACCGCCGTCCAGTTCCCCGGTCGCCCCGGCACCGGAACCGGAGCCGACGGTGGTCACCGAGATCACGACGACGACGGTCCCCGCCCCGGAGCCCGCTCCCGGATCCGCGTCACGGGAAACGGACACCTCATCCGTGACGACACCACCACCGGCCGTGGAGACCAACCGGGAAACGGTGCCCCCGGTTCCGGACGCCGGTGACGCGGCCGTTCCCTCCGCCGACAACGTCGGTGAACGCACGACCCCCGCACCCGCCACGAACGCGGGTACGGTGACCGGGGTGGAGGCCCCCGTCAGATCCGCGACAGACAGTGACGACTCCGGAGAGGAGACCCCGTGAACGAGCATGTGCTCGGCGAGCGCTACGAGCTCGGTGAGGTCATCGGTACCGGCGGTATGTCCGACGTGTACGCGGCGAAGGACACCCTGCTCGGCCGCGATGTCGCGGTGAAGATGATGCGTGCCGAACTCGCACGGGACGTCAACTTCCGTGAACGGTTCCGGCGTGAGGCCCAGAACGCGGGCCGCCTGAACCATCCCTCGATCGTGTCCGTTCTCGACACCGGCGAAACGGAACTCAACGGAATCAGGATTCCGTACATCGTGATGGAACGGGTCCACGGCAGGACCCTGCGTGAGATCGTGCAGGACGATGGACCCATGCGCCCGGCGGAGGCGGCCCGGACGCTGCTGCCGGTCTGCGAGGCGTTGCAGTTCTCCCACGAGGCCGGCATCGTGCACCGGGACATCAAGCCCGCGAACATCATGATCACCAACACGGGCTCGGTGAAGGTGATGGATTTCGGTATCGCCCGTGCCGTCGACGACGCCACCTCGGCGATGACCCAGACCTCCGCGGTGATCGGCACGGCGCAGTACCTCTCCCCGGAACAGGCCCGGGGAAAATCAGCTGACGCCCGCAGTGACGTGTACGCGCTGGGGTGTGTCCTCTACGAGACCGTGACGGGACGTCCGCCCTTCGAAGGTGAATCCCCCTTCGCCGTGGCGTTCAACCATGTCCACGAGGACCCGGAGCCGCCGTCCTCCTTCATCCCCGACCTGACTCCGACGGCCGCGCTGAACGTTGATGCCGTGGTCCTGCTGACGATGGCGAAACACCCGGCCGACCGGTACCAGTCGGCCGCGGAACTCGCCGAGGACCTGACCCGGCTGGGCCGGAACGCGGTGTCCAATGCCGCACGCAGCCACATGCGCCCGATGGACGCGGAGGAACCGGACCGTACCCGGGTGAACCGGGCCGCCGACAGCACGGCCGTGACCCGTCGGACCACCGCGGCCCCGGGGGCGGTGCCGTCATCCGCCGACACGGACACACCTCGTCCCGTGCCCGCTACCCGCCGGAGGCGCAGTGACGAAGGACCCCGGTACGCGGATGACGGACGTTCCGGGAACCGTGGTGTGTGGATCGGTGCGCTGTTGGGTCTGGTGGCCGTCGCCGGAGCGTCGGTCGTCGCGTTCAACGTCTTCACCGGTGACGGGGCCCCGGGGCAGAACTCCGGGGCACCTGTCAGTGTCAACGCCGACGGAACGGTCACGATTCCCGACGTGGAGGGGAAGAAGCTCGCTGCGGCACGGACGAGTCTCGAACAGCTCGATCTCCGGGTCAACGTGACCATGCAGCCGTCCCCCGACGTCGCCGACGGCGTCGCCCTGTCGACGAACCCGGGATCCGGTTCGATGGTTCAGCCGGGTTCCACCGTGACACTGCTCGTCTCCTCGGGAACCGAACTCACAGCGGTACCGCACCTCTCGGACCTGAACACGGAGGAGGCGGAACGGATACTGGTCGAAGCGGGACTCGGCCTCGATCCCGTCGTCCGTGAGGAGAGCTCGGACACGGTCCCCGAGGGCCGCGTCACCGAGCAGGATCCGCCTGCCGACAGGAAGGTGCCCAAGGGGTCGAAGATCAAGATCACGGTGTCCACCGGGCCGGAGTTGATCGCGGTACCCGATTTCAGTGGACAGCCCGTCGAACAGGTCCGTCAGCGCCTCGAGGGCATGGATCTGGTTCCCGTCGTGCAGTCGGTCGCCTCCGATCTTCCGGCCGGACAGGTGACCTCCATCGGCAGGAGCGGTACCGAGGTCCGTCGGGGAACCCCGGTCACCGTGCAGGTGTCCGACGGTTCGATGTTCCGTATCCCGGACCTCACCGGTATGGACGTCAACCAGGCGCTCGCGGCACTCCGTGCCGCGGGATGGACCTCTCCCGACACGTCACTTCTCCAGCAGCCGGTCCAGACGGGTGCACTGATCGAGTCCGGTCAGATCGAGGGTCAGACGCCGCTCCCCGGGGAACTGACGGGCAAGGACGCTCTGGTGAGTATCCGGGTGAAACAGTTCAACCTGCTGAAGGTCATCCAGCCCTGATCCCGGCGACTCCGGCCGGGACCGGGTGGAGTCGCCGCCCGGTGCTGGTAGATTGTCACCTATGTCCGGCACCTCACCGGCACCGGTCGACCGCCGGTGGCGTGTGGTCGAACCTGTGGCGCCGTTGAACCGGAGCACACGGTCCCGAGCCCGAGGGTGTCCTTCGAAAACACATCACGCCAATCTGTAGAGGTATCCATGCCGAAGTCAAAGATCAACAAGACCACCGCCCCCGTCTCCAGCGGTGGTGCGAACCGAGTTCCGGTGAAGATCAACGCCAGCGGAACTCCACTGTGGTACAAGGTCATCATGTTCGGTCTCATGCTCGCCGGACTCGCCTGGCTCGTGGTGAACTACCTCGCGGGCACGCAGATTCCGCTCATGCTGGAGCTGGGTCCCTGGAACTACCTCATCGGCTTCTCGCTCTTCATCCTGGGTCTGCTCATGACCATGGGCTGGCGCTGACCCCGCCCCTCCACTTCACCCGCCGCATCCCGGCGCACCGGCATCTCCGGTGCACCGGGATGCGGTTTTTTCGTGCCGCACCAGAGGTCTGGGAGAGGAAGCACCGTGGGCACGGGACGGGTGTTTCCCGCCCCGGCCCGACCGGGCACAGGTGGCTCCGGGGCCGGTACGGCACCGAAGCCGGAGAATCACCACGGCCGACAAGTTATCCACAGGGAGGGTGGGTTACACACAGGTAATTTGTGGATAACCGGCTCCACACCGTGTGCAGTGAGTTATCCATAGGGTGTGGATAATATTGTGGAGGAATGCGGCCGGTTCGGGTCCACAACAAATACCACAGCCTGTGGATAAACCTGTGCACTGTATCCACCGTTCGTACACAGTTTCGCTTTTTCCGCCATCGCCCCAGTACATGACACCCGAGACCACACGGGAACACGGTAAATCACAAAACTGTCATTATCCACAGTGTGGACAAACCCTGTGGATCGATCACGGTGTGTGGACAACACACAGAAAACCCCCAACCGCGGTGGACAAGCGGTCGGGGGTTGTCAACAGACGGTGGATCAGAGGAACACGGTTCCGTGTCCCCCTGTGGAGTACATCGACACACGCACCAGCACGGCAGCCGCCGCCGCGGCACACAGTGCGGCCAGACCGACCCATCTGGCGGCCGACCCCCGGACACCGAACAACACGACGGAGATCAGCACACCCGCCCCCAACCCACCGACGTGTCCCCACAGGGAAACGCCGGGTGACATCAGCGTGTAGGCGAGATTCACGCCTATCAGTGCGAGTGCCCCGCCCACCTGGGCGTCCCTCCTGGCATGGGCGACGGCGACGAAGACGGCCATGAGCGCGTACACCGCGCCGGAGGCACCCACGGTCGGATTCGCGGGACCCAGCCACAGCACCGCCGCCGATGCGCCCAACGCCCCCGTGACCAGAACTCCGGCCGTCAGGGGGGACCCGAATGTCCGCTCCGTCTCTCTGCCGATGAGGTACAGCAGGACGGTGTTGACCAGCATGTGACCGACCCCCAGATGCAGCAGGCTCGATCCGAGGGCACGGAGTGGGCCGAGAGGCGAACCGTCCATCAGGGGAAGGTAGAGGATCCACGCGTCACCGAGGCCACTGCCACTGAGATTGTCCGTGAGTGACCGTGACTGCACGGCCGTGACGGTGAAGATCAGCACGATCAGGGCGACGGTCGCCGCGGACACCGGTGCCTGCCGGTAGAGGTCGCGGGCCATCTGTGAGGGTGGGGTCGGTGGTGACGGGTTCAAGGTTCGCCTTCCGCTGGTTGGTCGCCGAACTCGTCCCACATCCGGGGTTCAGCTGCGCCGGTGACCGGTGTGGAACGGCCGGACATGACGAGAGACCCCGCACCTCGGTGTCCGGGCCGTGAGTGCGGCTCCGGCCTTCCGACGATGTGCGGGGCCTCTACCTCTACTTCTTCTGTGTCCGGGAGGATGCCCACCCGGGGTATCCCCGGTACGGCACATCCCGTGGAACTAGTCCGAGGTGATCTCGACGGACTCGATGACCACAGGCTCGGTCGGGCGATCCATCCGGTCGGTGGCGGTCGTCGCGATGGCGTCGACGACCTTCCTCGACGCCTCGTCGGTGACCTCACCGAAGATCGTGTGGCGGTTGTTCAGGTGCGGTGTCCGGGCGACGGTGATGAAGAACTGGGAACCATTGGTACCCGGGCCAGCGTTGGCCATGGCCAGCAGGTAGGGCCGGTCGAAGGAGAGTTCCGGGTGGAACTCGTCGGCGAACTGGTAGCCCGGGCCACCTCGTCCGGTGCCCGTGGGGTCACCGCCCTGGATCATGAACTGGTCGATGACGCGGTGGAACACGGAGCCGTCGTAGAACGGGCCGGTCGTGGATCCACTGGCGTTGTTGGTCTTGTACTCGCTCGTACCCTGCGCGAGACCGACGAAGTTCTCGACGGTCTTCGGGGCGTGATTTCCGAAGAGATCAATGGTGATGTCACCACGGTTGGTGTGGAGGATCGCGGTCGCGGTCTTGTTTGTCATGCGCTCCATGCTAGTCAACCGGCGTCAACCATGCTGGTTTCTCCGCGCGGTCATGTCCCCGGAGTGTCACCGGAGCAGAACCGGGGCACGGCCCGGACACCACGACGGCCCGGTCCGGGCTACGCTGTATGCATCACAGCCCGACGAGTTTTTCCGGTCGTACAGTGGTGGTTCACCCCCGCCCTGTCCGTCTGCGGCAGCTCGACTGGGGCACTACACCTCTCAACCAAGGAGAAGCGCGTGAACCCCTCGACCATCCGAATGGCGTACAAGCTCAGTCGACAGGCCTTCGGCACCGCCCGCGACTACCGAAGCCGGCACAAGGCGGACAGCTAC
The DNA here is from genome assembly GCF_016595275.2 of Corynebacterium pygosceleis. Taxonomy (GTDB): domain Bacteria; phylum Actinomycetota; class Actinomycetes; order Mycobacteriales; family Mycobacteriaceae; genus Corynebacterium; species Corynebacterium pygosceleis. Next base: position 657,674 of record NZ_JAENIQ020000001.1, read on the forward strand.
GACGATCTCGTCGCGAAGGCGAACGACTACGCGGAACGACGCAAGGCACTCAGCCAGGTCCGTGATGAACTCGGGGCGAAGGCCGGATCCCTGACGGAGGAATCCCAGGCCCAGGCGGGTGCGCTGCTCAGGGAGGCCCGTCACCGGCTGGAGAAGCTCCGCGAGCAAGCCGGGGAGAAGGGCACGGACCTGGTCGGTGACGTCGAGAAGAAGGGTGGACGGAGATTGAAGAAGGCCCGGAAGGCCGCGGCGAAGGCCCGGAAGAAGGCGGAGAAGAAACTCGACCGCCGGAAATGCCTGACCAGTCGCTGCGGTGGCGGGAACGGCCGGGGACGTCTGGCCAACCTCACCCTCCTCGCACTCCTCGTGTCGACGGTCGCCGGCGTGATCTTCTGGCTGCGCGGGCGTGCGGACAAGCCCGGAACCACACCGCCGAACGTCCGGGATCACGCCGCGGGATCCGGCACTCCCGGGACCGACGGTGTCGCCGACAGGGCGGCCGCCGCGGCCTCCGCCGCGACCGCCCGCGCCGGAGAGAAGCTCGCGGAGGCCCGCGCCAAAGCCGATGAACTTCTCGACAAAGCCGGAAACGACGCCGGTGACGGGTCAGTCGTCGACACGGTCGCGGACAAGGCGGGGGACATCGCCGAGAACGTCCACGACAACGCGGACGACATCGCCGACGATGTGGCCGACAAGGCCGGGGACATCGCGGAGAAGACCCGTGACGGGGTCGACGATGCCGCCGACGCGGTCAAGACCCTCACCGAGGACGCCGAAACCGTCACCGAAACCGTCGCCGACGATGTGGCCGAGGCCGCCGAAGACGTCGCGGACGACGTGAAGAAGACGGTCGAGGAGAAGAAGGGCGGCAACTGACCCACAGGCGCCGCCCCACCAGGTCCCGTGGATCCCGGTTTTCGGGTCCGCGGGACCTTTTCGCGTCCCGGGCCCTGTCCCGGACCACGGGGAACACGCGTTCAGCGGGCGTTGATCCTCCGCAGGACCTCGGCCGCCGCATCAGCAAGGACCTCGTTCGCACCGTCGAGAGGCGCGAGCCGGATGATCGCCTCGGACAGTCCCGCCGCAGCGGAGCGGACATCCCCGTGCACGGGGATTCCCAGGTAGCTGGCCGAGGTGACGGCGGCCGCTCCGGCGAGCAGGGCGTGGTCACGCACGCGGACACGGTGCACCGCGGCGACCTCGTCGGCGATGATGAGGAGCTGTTCCGGGGTGAGCGGGCGGACGCCTCCCACGGGGTTCATCGACCGTGCCGCAGTCTGCGTTCGGTCGCGGCGTATCCGCTGACGACGGTCCGGGCCAGCTCCGCGACCTCCGCGTCGGCGAGCACGCGGGCGGCGGTGGCGACGATGGCGCGGGTGGCGGCCTCCTGTTTGCTCGTGCCCTGAGCCTGGGCGAGGAGGGTGAGCGCCCGGTCCTGGGCTTCGGTGAGACGGAGTGTCATGGCCATGACCCGAGACTACGCCATGTGATACCATTCCGGTATCACATGGCGGCTTTCATCCCCGCCCAGTGACGTTGAGAGCCCGTTTCCGGCCCTCGGCGGGTTAGAATGGTGGAGATCAAGACCCACATCAACCTGCTAGACGGAAATTAGGTGACCCGTGAGCGACGACAACTCCGGCGGCAACGACGGCGGTGAGCTCCTGTTCGACAGGATCCATCCGATCGACATCGGCGAGGAGATGCAGCGCAGCTACATCGACTACGCGATGTCGGTCATCGTCGGCCGTGCCCTGCCCGAGGTGCGCGACGGTCTGAAGCCCGTGCACCGACGCCTGCTGTACGCCATGTACGACAGTGGCTTCCGCCCCGACCGCTCCTACGTGAAGTCCGCGAAGCCCGTCGCTGAGACCATGGGTAACTACCACCCGCACGGCGACTCCGCGATCTACGACACCCTGGTCCGCATGGCCCAGCCCTGGTCGATGCGCTACCCGCTCATCGACGGGCAGGGCAACTTCGGTTCCCGTGGCAACGACGGCGCGGCCGCGATGCGTTACACCGAGTGCCGCCTGACGCCGCTGGCGATGCAGATGGTGCGGGACATCCGCTCCAACACGGTGGACTTCCAGCCGAACTACGACGGCAAGAACCTCGAACCGGTGATCCTGCCCTCCCGGGTCCCGAACCTCCTGATGAACGGTTCCGGCGGTATCGCCGTCGGCATGGCCACCAACATCCCGCCGCACAACCTCACCGAGCTCGGTGACGCGATCTTCTGGATGCTGGAGAACTACGAGGCCGACGAGGCGACCACCCTCGAGGCGTGCATGCGCTACGTCAAGGGCCCCGATTTCCCCACCGCCGGTCTCATCGTCGGTGACCAGGGCATCAGGGACGCCTACACAACCGGACGCGGGTCCATCCGCATGCGCGGTGTGACCAGCATCGAGGAGGACGGCAACCGGCAGATCATCGTCATCACCGAACTGCCCTACCAGGTCAACAAGGACAACCTGGTGCTCAGCATCGCCGAGCAGGCGAACCAGGGCAAGATCGCCGGCATCTCCCGCATCGACGACGAGTCCTCCGACCGCGTCGGCCTGCGCATCGTGGTCACCCTGAAGCGGGACGCGGTGCCCCGTGTCGTGCTCAACAACCTGTTCAAGCACTCTCAGCTGCAGTCCAGCTTCGGCGTGAACATGCTGTCCATCGTCGACGGGGTGCCGCGTACCCTGCGTCTGGACCAGATGCTGCGCCACTACATCGCGCACCAGGTCGACGTCATCATCCGACGGACCCAGTACCTGTTGGACGAGGCGGAGAAGGAGGCCCACATCCTCCGCGGCCTCGTCAAGGCACTCGACATGCTCGACGAGGTCATCGCCCTGATCCGCTCGTCGGCGACAGTCGACATCGCCCGGAACGGCCTCATCGACCTCCTCGACATCGACGAGATCCAGGCGGACGCCATCCTCGCGATGCAGCTGCGTCGACTCGCCGCCCTGGAGCGGCAGAAGATCGTCGACCGTCTGGCCGAGATCGAGGAGATCATCGCCGACTACAAGGACATCCTCGCCCGCCCCGAGCGCCAGCGCGAGATCGTCCGCGACGAGCTCGCCGAGATCGTCGAGAAGTACGGCGACGAGCGCCGCACCCAGATCATCGGCGCCACCGGCGACGTCACCGAGGAGGATCTGATCGCCCGCGAGAACGTCGTGGCCACGATCACGTCCACCGGCTACGCCAAGCGCACGAAGGTCGACGCCTACCGCAACCAGAAGCGTGGCGGCAAGGGTGTCCGTGGCGCGGAGCTGAAGAGTGACGACGTGGTGCGGCACTTCTTCGTGTGCTCCACCCACGACTGGATCCTGTTCTTCACGAACTACGGCCGCGTGTACCGGCTCAAGGCCTACGAACTGCCCGAGGCGTCCCGGACGGCCCGCGGCCAGCACGTCGCGAACCTCCTGGAGTTCCAGCCCGGCGAACAGATCGCCCAGGTCATCCAGATCCGGGGCTACGACGACGCCGAGTACCTGGTGCTCGCCACCGCCCACGGCCGGGTCAAGAAGTCCCGTCTCGCGGACTACGACTCCGTCCGTTCCGGCGGCCTGATCGCGATCAACCTCAACGAGGGCGACTCGCTCATCGGCGCATCCCTGTGCTCCGGCGAGGACGACCTGCTGCTCGTCTCCGAGGAGGGCCAGGCCATGCGTTTCACCGCCGACGACGAGACACTGCGCCCGATGGGCCGCGCGACCGCCGGCGTGAAGGGCATGCGTTTCCGGGGCGAGGACAAGCTGCTCGCGATGTGCGTCGTCGGTACCGGCGAGTACCTCCTCGTCGCCACCTCCGGCGGCTACGGCAAGCGCACCGCGATGGACGAGTACCCCACCAAGGGGCGCGGCGGTCTCGGTGTCGCCACGTTCAAGTACACCCCGAAGCGCGGCAAGCTCATCGGTGCACTGTCGGTCGACGACGACGACCAGATCTTCGCCATCACCTCCGCCGGTGGCGTCATCCGCACCGAGGTCGGCCAGATCCGACCCTCCTCGCGGCAGACGATGGGTGTTCGGCTGGTCAACCTCGAGAAGGGTGTCGATCTGCTCGCCATCGACCGCAACGTCGAGCACGAGGGTGAGGAGACGGCTGAGGCAGTCGCCACCGGCGCCACCAGGGGTCCGGCCCTCGACCTCGGCGAAGGAGCCGACACGGACGACATCCCCGGCGTCCGCCGTGGTGGGGGCGCCAACCTCGATGCCAACGGTGTACCCCTCGACGAGGCCGGTGCCGACGACGACGAGAACGGGGACGAGTGATGAACATCCAGGAAGTGACCGTCACACGGGTCTCCCCCCTGTCGGCGTTCCGGACCGCGCTGGCGCTGTCCCTGGCGGCCCTCGCCGCGTGGATCCTGTGCGTCACTCTCCTGTACTACGGTCTCGACCAGTTCGGGTTCTGGGTGAAGCTGAACAGCATCGTGACGGGCGTCGGTGGCAGTGACGTCATCACCTTCGGCACGGTTCTGTCCGTGGCGAGTCTCCTGGGTGCCATCTCCGCCATCGCGGTGACCATCCTCGCGCCGCTGACGGCCGTGATCTACAACGGCATGGTCGAACTCTTCGGTGGTGTCGTGGTCACCCTCACGGAGGGTGACTACTGACCCGGTGACCGCCGGAAACGGGAGCGATCATGTGTGATCCACCGGTTCCGGCGGGACTCCGTGAAAACTCACCGTCACCAGGTGATTTGCTTTTGAAGGAGCGGGCTGGGTAAAGTTCAGTCTCGTTCCAAGGGCCTATAGCTCAGTCGGTTAGAGCGCTTCGCTGATAACGAAGAGGTCACAGGTTCGATTCCTGTTAGGCCCACCAACAGAACTTGGGGCATTAGCTCAATTGGTAGAGCACCTGCTTTGCAAGCAGGAGGTCAGGAGTTCGATTCTCCTATGCTCCACAAGATATGACGAGAGGGCCGGTTCAGTCGCTGACTGAACCGGCCCTCTCGTCTCTTCGCCGTCCCCACCGGTCGCCGGGACACCACCCGCCGTGGGCACACGAGTCACACGGCGACTAGGCGAATCCACCCGACATGTGTAACATCTGTGACTGTTGTGATTGCAGTTAACTTCTGATGTTGACTGTGGCGGAAGAATCACAACGATGACACGCGCTCTCCGATGTCGGTCCATCCACCGGCGGCAGGGGGCGCCTGTGTCGTTTTCGGGGCCGACGGAGACGGACACATCACCCACCATTCGCGGCGACACCCGCGGCGGGACGGGTGCACGGTAGAGTGGAACCGGTACATCCCCGAAACAACCAGAGGACGACGAACCACCGATGACCGACCTCAAGACCGCACTCACCGGAGCCAACCGGGAGGCCGTCGTCACCGATATGGCCGCCTTCATCGACTCTTCCGTCTCCGGACTGTCCGGCTTCACCGGCATGGCCGTCAAGGGCGCCCTCGGTGCCGCACGCAAGGCCGACCCCGATGTGGTCTCCAAGGGCGTCAACCGGCTCCTCCCCGAGTTCTGCGACGCGCTGGATCCGCACTGGCGGAGCTACCGTGGCGATGGTGCCGCGACGGACGGAGGAGACTTCGGCGGCTATCTCGAGAAGCACGGCGACGAGGTCACCGACTCGATCCTCGCCGTCGCAGACCGGAACGCGGACAACATCGGTCAACCCACCGTCGCCAAGGTCTACTCCTCGATCCGGGGCAAGCTCACCGGAATCATCAGTGACCACCTGAACGGTCTCGGCGCCGTGATCGAGAAGCACGCCGCCTGACCGTTTCCACGGACGAGACCGACACAACCCCCGATCCGCCACCGGGCCGGGGGTTCAGTCATGCCCCGGGAGAAAACGGGAAAAACGGAAGGGGATCACGGCCCGGATTCCCGGATCGGGGGCGACCGGGGCCGCGAAAGGACCGAGTCGTGCATCACATCACAAACCTGTAGCGCTCACACACAACCCAGGCATGTGATCCGTCTCATACGCTTAGCCAAACGTAATTTCCCATTCAGGAGGATCACATGGCTCAGCAAGCGCACGGACTGGAGCCGGGTACCCGGCGCCTGACCACACCTCACCTCGTCTTCATGATCATCGCGGCGAGTGCGCCGCTGACCGTGCTCGCCGGAGGAGTCCCCACCAACTTCGCGGTCTCCGGGCTGCTGGGTGTCCCCGTCGCCTATCTCGTCCTCGGTATCCTCATCGCGATCTTCGCCTTCGGATACGGAGCCATGAGCACCCGCGTCCAGAACGCCGGTGCCTTCTACGCCTACATCTCGAAGGGACTCGGGGACACCGTCGGTGTCGCCTCCTCACTCGTCGCACTCCTCTGCTACAACCTCATGCAGATCGGTCTCTACGGACTGTTCGGCTTCGCGCTGTCCGGGGTGCTGTCGTCGGTCACACCGCTGGTACTCCCCTGGTGGGCCACCGCGCTCCTGGGGTGGCTCTGCGTGGGTGTCCTCGGCATCCGGCACGTCGAGCTCTCCGCACGGATCCTCACCGTTCTGGTCGCCCTCGAGTTCCTCGTCGTCGCCGTCGTCTGCGTCCTCGGTCTGACCCACGCCCCGGAGGGGATCAGTGCGGTGACCCTGCGCCCGGGTGATTTCTTCACCGGTGGGGTCGGTGTCCTCCTCGCCTTCGGTATCGCCGCGTTCATGGGGTTCGAGTCCGGTGCCATCTATTCGGAGGAGACCATCGATCCCGACCGCACCGTCTCCCGTGCGACGTTCATCGCCGTCGGGGTCATCGCACTGTTCTACGCTTTCTCCGCGTGGGCGTTCTCCATGGGTATCGGCCCGAGCGGGGTCATCGACGAGTCCCGCGAGTTCGGTCCCGATCTGATGTTCGTCTGGTTGGAGACCTTCTCCCCGGCGTTCTCGCTGCTGTCCAGCTTCCTGTTCATCACCAGCCTGTTCGCCGCCCTGATCGCGTTCCACAACGCCTCCGCGCGGTACGCGTTCGCCCTCGGCCGCGCCTGGGTCCTGCCCAAGGTCTTCGGGAAGGTCTCCCACGACGGCACCCCGCACGTCGGATCCCTCGGTCAGTCAGTTCTCGCTCTCATCGTCATCATCATCTTCGCGGGTGCCGACGCCGTCAACGGCGAGACCCCCCTCTTCCCGGTCATCACGCTGTTCACCTGGCTCACGAACACCGCCGCCCTCGGTCTCGTCATCCTGCTCGCGCTGACCTCCTTCGCCATCGCCCGCTACCTCGGCCGCGAGAACGGGGTACTGAACCTCTGGACGAGGTCCATCGCACCGGTGATCAGCGGAATCGGACTCGCCCTGATCGGTCTTCTCGTCCTGATGAACTTCTCCCTGATGATCGGCGACGATCAGCCGGCGATCCTCACCCTCGTCCTCCCGGGACTCATCGTCGCCGCAGCCGTGGCCGGTGTGATCCGCCAGCGTCAGCTCATCGCGAGGACCGGTGTGGATCACGTCGAGATCCCCTGACCCGTTCCCCGTGCACACCCCACGATCCACCACCACTGAAAGGACTCTCCCATGAACACCCCCGGACATCCGGACGACAGGCGCCCCAAGGTCGTCATCATCGGTGCCGGCTTCGCCGGCCTGTCTGCGGCACGCGAACTGGAGACCGCAGGTTTCGACGTCGTCATCCACGAGGCCCGTGACCGGATCGGAGGCCGGGCCTGGACGGACACGCGCCTCGGCCGTCCGCTGGAGATGGGTGCCACGTGGGTGCACTGGCATCAGCCGCACGTCTGGTCGGAGATCACGCGCTACGGTGCGGAGATCGTTGCCAGCCCCTTCTGCGACACCGCCTACTGGCGCACCGGAGACACGGTGAAGAAGGGCACCGAGGATGAACTCGACGGGCTGCTCGCACGCCCGATGGCGAAGATCTTCGAGAACTCACACGACTTCTTCCCGCAGCCCTACCGTCCACTCGCCATCCTCGGGGATGATTTCCCGGCCAGCGAGGAACTGAAGGAGAAGTTCCGTCAGGCTGACGACGCCAGCGTCATGGACGCCGTCTGCACCGACGAGTTCACACCGGAGGAACGGGACCTCTGTGACGGATACTGGTCCGCCGGGTACATCGGCAACCCCTACGAGGGTTCCGCGCTGATGGCGAAGCAGTGGGCCGCCCTGTGCGACAACCGGCTCGCGCTGGTCGATGAGCAGACCCTCCGCTTCAAACTCGTCGACGGCATGCAGCGTCTCTACAACGGCATCGCCGGGGACCTCGACTGCCCGATCCACCTCAACAGCCCGGTGTCCCGTGTGGAGCACACCGCTGACGGCGCCCGGATCACCCTCGAATCCGGGGAGTCGGAGAGCGCTGACGCGGTGATCGTGACCGTTCCCGTCGGTGCGCTGTGCAACATCGAATTCTCGCCCGTGCTCCGTCCCGACATGTGCCGGGTGATCGACAGGAAATGGAACTCCACCGGTGCGAAGATCTGGATCAAGGTGAAGGGTCACCACAGCATCCTCTGCTACGCTCCCTCCCCCGGCCCGGTGACGGTGATGCGCAGTGAGTACTTCACCGATGACGACGCGACCATCCTCGTCGGCTTCGGCCCCGATCACACGGCCATCGATCTCGAGGATCCCGACTCCGCCCGCCGGATCCTGGACGTCTGGAACCTCGATCTCGAGGTCATCGGCTGCACCGGACACGACTGGGTCGCCGACAAGTACAGCGGCCAGGCATGGGCGACACTGAGAAAAGGCCAGTTCATCGATGGTTGGAGCCACTTCCTCGCCCCGGACTCCCGGCTCTATTTCGCCGGTGCCGACTGGGCGAACGGCTGGCGCGGTGTCGTCGTCGACGGCGCCCTCGAATCAGGTATCTCACAGGCCCGGGCGGTGATCCGGGAACTCAGGGGAACCCGCACCGCCGACTGATCCCTCGACACATCCGGAACCGCACCACCGTCAACGGTTGTTTCCGAGGGGCAGTCCCCGACTACGCCGGTAGGTCGACGGCGACACCCCGTACCTCGCCTTGAAGGCCTTGCTCAGGTGCGAGGCGTCATGGAATCCGACGCGGGCACCGAGCATCGCGACGCTCAGGTTTGCGTTCCGTGGTTCCAGGAGCGCGTGCCGGATCTCCTCCAGGCGGCGACCCCGGATGTAGGTTCCCACCGTCGTGGATTCGGCACGGAAACGGGCGTGCAGCTGCCGGACCGACACGAAGAGATTGTCGGCGATCATCGCGGGTGACAGGGCGGGATCACCCAGATGATCCTCGATGTAGGCGGTGGCGGCGGAGAACAGTGCGTTCGTCGACGCCGTCGCCGTCCCGTCCACCTCCTTTCCGAGCAGTGACATCGCCGCCAGAACGCCGGAGAGGTTCGCGTGCACCATCTCGGTCGCATAGGCGTCGTCCATGGATCCCAGGGCGGGGAGGCGGTCGGCGTAGCTGCGGAGGCCGGGAATGGCCAGCTGCCCCAGATCGGAGTCTCCGCGGAGGACGGTGGCCGTCCGGATCGTGGTGTTCACCCGGCTCGACATCAGCAGACTCTGCGGGAAATGCCACATCAGACTTCGTTGATGGGACGTGTACTCCAGGGTGAAGGGTCTGCTCGTCTCGTAGAAAACGAGATCACCCGGCCGGGTGTCCGCGACTCTCCCGTCCTGCCGGACGATGAGTTGGCCCGAGATCTGGAGGCAGAGCTTGCACCACGGTTCCTGGCGCACGTCGATGTGGCTGTCGTCCAGATCGACACCGTGTGCGGGTGAGCGCAGATCCATGATCCCCACGTCCCCGACCTGCACCGCCTGGACCGTCACCCGGAACGTGTCCGGGGTTGACGTCGTGACACGCAACGGGCTGAAGGAGCTGCTGGCGATCTCGCACCACTCCGCGTACGTGTACTCCTGGGGTACCGACCTGTCCCGCCACTCTCGCCTGCGTGTCACGGTGACTACCCTGTCCTCCCTCGTAGGTGGCGTGGATCTGCGGATCCGGTGCAGCGGATTCCACACGGTGGCGGATGGCCGGACGCGGGGTCGTCGGGACAGCCACCCACCGGCCCGACCGGACCTATTCCGGCGCTCCCGGACAATTCATCCGCACTCTCGGACAACACCATAGTAGTGTTGTGGCTCACACTGTAGTGAAGTTATGATACCAACCATAAGGAGAGCGAGCCTATGAGTGCAGCTGATCTGTTGTCCACCATCTCCGTCGAATCGGGTACCCCCGTCCATGACCCCGCCACCGGGGAACTCATAGCTCACGCGCCTGTGGGGGACGTCGACGCCCTGGAGAGCGCGGTGTCCGCCGCCAGAGCGGCACAGCCCGGGTGGGCCGACCTGGGCGACGAAAAGCGCTGCGAACTCCTCAACGCCGCCGCCGACGCGGTGGAGAAGCACGCCGAGGAACTCGCGGTACTGCTCTCCCGGGAACAGGGCAAACCGTTGAACGGCCCCAACGCCCGTTTCGAGGTCGGCGGCTGCGTCGGGTGGCTCCGGACCACCGCTGCGCTGCCGCTCGAGCCCGAGGTGATCGTCGATGACGGTGAGAAGCACGCGGTGCTGGAGTACCGGCCGATCGGCGTCGTGGGTGCCATCGGCCCGTGGAACTGGCCCATGATGATCGCCGTCTGGCAGTTCGCCCCCGCTCTCCGGATGGGCAACACCGTCGTCATGAAGCCCTCCGAGAACACGCCCCTGTCCGTCCTGGCGCTGGCGCATGTCGTGAACTCCGTCCTCCCGGATGATGTTTTCCGTGTCGTCACCGGTGACGGCGAGGTCGGGGCAGCGCTCAGCGGCCATCCGGACATCGACAAGATCATGTTCACCGGTTCCACCCCCACGGGCAAGGCGATCATGCGTTCCGCCGCGGACAACCTCGCACGTCTGACACTCGAACTCGGCGGCAATGACGCCGGTATCGTTCTCCCGGACGCCGATCCCGCCGCAATCGCCGAGGGACTGTTCTGGGGTGCCTTCATCAACACCGGCCAGACGTGTGCCGCGTTGAAGCGGCTCTACGTCCACGAGGACATCTACGACGCTGTCGTGGAAAATCTGGCCGCCGTGGCGCAGAAGATGCCGATGGGTGTCGGACTGGACGAGAACAACGTGCTCGGCCCGTTGCAGAACAGGGCGCAGTACGACATCGTCGCCGGACTCGTCGAGGCCGCCCGGGCCAGCGGCGCACGGATCGTCCTCGGTGGTGATCCTGATCCGGATCAGCCCGGCAACTTCTACCCCACCACGATCGTCGCCGACATTGATCCGGACAACGAACTGGTCACCACCGAACAGTTCGGTCCGGCTCTGCCGGTCATCCGCTACTCCGATGTCGATGAGGCCGTGCGCATGGCCAATGACTCACCCGTCGGCCTCGGTGGCTCGGTGTGGTCCTCCGATCCGGAGGCGGCCCGCGAGGTCGCCCGGCGGATTCAGGCCGGAACGGTCTGGATCAACAACCACGGCGCCATCGATCCACGGGTTCCCTTCGGTGGGATCAAGGAATCGGGTTACGGCATCGAATTCGGTGTCCAGGGCCTGAAGGGGCTCGGCGTCCCACAGGTCATCATGAACTGATCCGGCCACCGGACATGAAGAAGAGCACCGCCCCGGATCTCTCCGGGGCGGTGCTCTTCAGCTGCTCCCCCGCCACGGACCCGGTTCGGATCCGAGGGACAGGTGCCTAGACGTCGAGGAAGCGGACGTCCTTGGCGTTGCGGGTGATGAAGGACCGGCGTGCGACGACGTCGTCACCCATGAGGATGGAGAACAGTTCGTCGGCGGCCTGGGCGTCATCCATCGTGACCTTGCGCAGGGTACGGACGGAGGGATCCATGGTGGTCTCCCACAGCTCCTTGGCGTCCATCTCACCGAGACCCTTGTAGCGCTGGATGCCGTCGTCCTTGTTGATCTTCTTGCCGGCGGCGAGTCCCTCCTCGAGCTGGCGGTCGCGCTGTTCGTCGGTGTACGCGAACGTCGGGCCACCCTTCGACCACTTCAGCTTGTACAGCGGGGGCTGAGCGAGGAAGACGTAACCGTCCCGGATCAGATCCGGCATGAAACGGAACAGCAGGGTCAGCAGCAGTGTCGAGATGTGCTGACCGTCGACGTCGGCGTCGGCCATCAGCACGATCTTGTGGTAGCGGAGCTTCGAGATGTCGAATTCGTCGTGGATGCCGGTACCGAGCGCGGTGATGATCGCCTGGACCTCATTGTTCTTCAGCACCTTGTCCAGTCGGGCCTTCTCCACGTTGAGGATCTTGCCGCGCAGCGGCAGGATCGCCTGGAACATCGACTCCCGACCGCTCTTCGCGGAACCACCGGCGGAGTCACCCTCCACGATGTAGAGCTCGGACTTGCGGGGATCCTTGGAGCGGCAGTCCGCGAGCTTTCCGGGAAGTCCGCCCATGTCCGTACTGGACTTCCGGCGCACCAGTTCACGGGCCTTGCGGGCCGCGAGACGCGCGTGGGCGGAGGACACCGCCTTGTTGACGATGGCCTTGGCTTCGGCGGGGTTCGCCTCCAACCAGTGCGTGACGTTCTCGTTGACCATACGCTGCACGAAGCCCTTGACCTCGGTGTTACCGAGCTTGGTTTTCGTCTGGCCCTCGAACTGCGGATCAGCGACACGGACGGAGACCACGGCCGCCAGCCCCTCGCGGCAGTCCTCGCCGGCGAGATTCGGCTCCTTGTCCTTCAGCAGCTTGTGCTCACGGGCGTAGCGGTTCAGCAGGCTCGTCAGTGCAGCCCGGAACCCCTCCTCGTGGGAACCCCCCTCGAAGGTGTTGATGGTGTTGGCGAAGGTGTGGACGTTCTGCTGGTAACCGCTGTTCCACTGCATCGCGATCTCGACCTCGTGCTCCTCGGCTTTGGCCTCGAAAGCGACGATCGTCGGGTGGATCGCGGTCTTCGTCTTGTTCAGTGCATTGACGTAGTCCTTCAGGCCCTCCGGGTAGTGGTACGTCCGGGTCTTGACCTTCTTCTTCGCCTTCCTGCCGGTGGCCTCCGCTTCGGCGGCCTCCGCCTCCTCGGCGGCGATCTCGGCCTCGTCGAAGGAATCGCCGGTCAGCGGTTCAGCCTCGTCGACGCCCTTCTCCGCGATCTCGTCGAGCTCGGCCTGCTCCTCCGTGACCCGTTGGTCGGTGAGGGTGATGGTGAGTCCCTTGTTCAGGAACGCCATCTCCTGGAGACGACGGGCGATGGTCTCGAACTTGAACTCGGTGGTCTCGAAGATCTCCGCATCAGGCCAGAAACGGACCGTCGTACCGGTGCCACGGGCGCGTCCGCCCTTCTGGAGTTCCTCGGGAACAGCCTGATTGAAGTTCTGGAACCAGTGGTGTCCCTCACGTTTGATGTCCGCCTCGACCCGTGTGGACAGGGCGTTGACGACGGAGATACCGACACCGTGCAGACCACCGGACACCGCGTAGGACTCGGAGTCGAACTTACCGCCGGCGTGCAGCTGCGTCATGACGACCTGGACGGTCGGCATACCGGTGGGATGCATCTCGACGGGGATGCCGCGGCCGTTGTCGACGACCTGGACACCGCCGTCGGCGAGGAGCGTGACATCGACGCGGGTCGCGTAACCGGCCATCGCCTCATCGACCGAGTTGTCGACGACCTCCCACACCAGGTGGTGGAGGCCGCGTTCACCGGTTGAACCGATGTACATGCCGGGCCGCTTACGAACCGCTTCCAGACCCTCGAGGATCGTGATGGATGAAGCGTCGTAGTGGTGTTCGGTTGCTGCCACGGTGTCTGCCACGGTGTCCTGGGCTCCTCGCTGAGTTTGAATCTGGACCTTTTTATCCTACACGGTCAGGGGTACCTACCGAACACGGCTTTGCACGCGTCAGACGGCCCCACACACCGCAAAAAACACGAATGCCCAGGTCGGAACAGAATGTGGTGGAACTCACTTCCACTCACCCGTACGTGTCCCTCGGGCCTCTCCCCTTCACGTGGAGGGGCCCCTTCCGCCAACTGGGTTGGGTCGGGCCGAAGATCTTCAGCTCCGCGACCACGTCAGGTCCGACCTTCTCCGCGATGACCTGCAGGATCTTACGCTGCATGAGGCGCAGGTTCGTCGCCCACGCAGTCGAGTCACACGAGATGAACAGCTGTTTGTCCTTCAACATCTGGACCCGGCTGTGCTGCGCGATCTGCTCCCCGACCAGCATCTCCCAGTTGGCCTTCACCCAACCACCGGCCATGGGACGTCCCCAACCCCGACGCCTGATCTCATCGCCCAGCACGGAACCCACCGATTCCGTGGTGTCCGGACGTCGCAGGGCACGACCGTCAGGTCCCGTGGGACGCCCCACCCGTCCCACCCGGGCACCGGTTTCCGGTTTCCCCCGGACGACACCCCGTGTCACACGTCCCGCATCGGGGATCCGGGTCCCCCTCCTTTTCGCGACCGCACGGATGTGCTCATACGCGGCGGTGACCGAATCCGCCCGTTCCCCGGGAGATGTCATGACCCCACCCCACCCTCATGACCGGTGTCCTCCTGCTCCGACAGGACCGAGTACCTCCCCGAATCATCGGTGACCATGGACACCCGGTGGATCCGGGCGTCGGAGGTATCGAGATTCACGGGCAGATCACCGTCGACGGCTGCCGTGATGAACACCTGTTCGGCGGTCATCGCGATCTGGGTCAGCGCCTCCCGGCGGGCGGCGTCCAGTTCCGCGAAGACATCGTCGAGTATCAGTATCGGATCAGTCCCGTCCTCCCGGAACAACGAGAACACCCCGAGACGGAGTGCCAGGGCATACGACCACGTTTCCCCGTGGCTGGCGAACCCCCGTGCGGGCTCGTCCCCCAGCATCAGTTCCAGATCATCCCGGTGAGGTCCGATGAGTGACATGCCCCGCTCAATTTCGCGGGTCCGGTTGTGCGCGAGATCCGTCAGCATGGCGGCCTCCAGAACCTCGGGATCACCGCAGTCCACCGGTGCCGTGGTCACACTGCTGCGGTAGTTGAGGTGAGGCGGCCTGGATTCCGGGGCGATGATCCCGTACGCGGTCGTGACATGCTCCGACAGTTCAGCGACCAACGCGGTCCTCGCGGCGGTGAGTTGACCTCCGAGGGAAGCGAGTTGACCGTCCCACACATCGAGAGTCGTCAGCGCCGCCGCCCCGTCCTGGCTCTCGTAACCACGGCGGAGTGCACCGGACGCCGAACGCAGCAGGGCATTGCGTTGCTTCAGGACCTTGTCGTAGTCGGCCCTGACACCCGCGATACGGGGATACCGTGTCGCCAGCACCTCATCGAGATAGCGTCGCCGTTCCGAGGGTTCACCCCTCACCAGGGCGATGTCCTCGGGTGCGAAGAGCACGGTCTTCACCACCCCGAGAAGTCCCCGCGGCGATTCCAGGCGGGTCCGGTTCAACTGCGCGAGATTTCCGCCGCGCGGTTTTATCAGCAGGTGTGCGGCGAGTTCGCGGCCCCCGTTGACGGCGACCGCAGAGACCCTGGCGTCAGCGGCTCCCGACCGGACGAGCGGGCCGTCGGTGGACACGCGGTGGGATCCGAGATGAGCCAGATAACCGACGGCCTCGACGATATTCGTCTTACCGTGTCCGTTTCGCCCGACGAGAACCGTGACACCGGGTCGCAGGTCAAGGGAAAGGTTCGGCCAGGAGCGGAAATCACGCAGCGTGAGGGTCCGGATGTGCACTCTTCGCCTTTCACCCCTTCACCCGATCCACACGACGGTCGTCGACTGTTCCGGTGGAGTTTAACCCGGAAGCCGCACCGGCATCAGGAGATACGTGAAATCGGTCTCCGGGGTGACGAAAGTTCCGTCCTCGTCAGCTTCCGGCAGCTCGGCCGGCTCCGGAATCAGGATCGCCGGACGCGACGGATCCGTGAACCCGAAGACGACCCGTTCGGTACGGACGACCGCGAGACCGTCCTTCAGGTAACCGGCGTTGAAGGCGGTCAGCAGCGGCGCTCCGGTGAAGGCGCACGGGAGAATCTCCTCCGCGTGACCGGCATCTGAGCCCCCGGCGGAGAGAATCACCTGTCCCTCGGAGAACTCCATCCGGATCTGCGCGTTCCGGTCCGCGACGAGAGCCACACGACGAATCGCGTCGATGAGCGGTGCTATCTCGACACTCGCGAGTGCCTTGTGATTCTTCGGCAGAAGCGGTCGGAAGTTGGGGAACTGGGCGTCCAGCAACCGGGTCGTCGTACGACGGGCGTCGGCGTGGACACCGAACAGACCCTCACTGCCGATCTCCGCACCGGCACCGACGGCGATCTCGATGTCGTCGTTCGCCCCGTCGAGGGTCCGGGCGTTGTCCAGGAGCGTCTTCGCCGGAATGAGCAGTTTCGCCTCTGCCGTGGCGTCGGCGGAATTCCATTCCAGTGTGCGGACCGCCATGCGGAAACGGTCGGTTGCGACGAGGAGGAGTTCCGGCCCGTTGATCTCCATGTGCACACCCGTGAGCATCGGCAGGGTGTCATCCCTGCCCGCCGCGGTCGCGACCTGGGTCACGGCCTCGGTGAACAACCTGGGGTTGATCGTTCCCGTGGTCTCCGGGAGCGCCGGGAGCTGGGGGTAGTCATCGAGCGGGATACTCGGTAGCTCGAAACGGGAGGAACCACACTTCACCTGCACGGTTGAACCCTTGAGCTCGATTTCCACCGGTTTGTTCGGCAGGGTCGCGGTGATGTCCGCGATGAGTTTTCCGGCGACGGCCACGCGTCCCGTCTCGGTGACCTCCGCGGGGACACGGACCTGGGTGGACACCTCGTAGTCGTACCCGGCGAGCTCCAGGCCTTCATCGTCGGCGGTGATGAGCATGCCACGGAGAACCGGTTGCGTGGGTTTGCTCGGGAGACTGCGCGCCACCCAGGCGACAGCTCCGGCCAGGTCATCCTTGGACACCCGGAATGACACCGATTGTGACTCCATGCTCGTTGAAGCTCCTCAAGACGTGGTCGAACACTGCGACGCGACAGACGGACATGCTCCGGTGAATGACCGGAACGGCACCAGTGGATGCCGGAGCGTTGTCACCGACCGGGTTCGACCGGCCCGGGACACCGCTTCATGTGATTACAAACCAACGTACCCGGCGAGCGGGTCACGGGAAACCTGAAATTACAGGCTTCCCTCCGTGTCGGGCGGTCTCCTCCGTTGTCGTTCGACCGGAGGGCACCGTCGGACACGGAGTTTTCCCACACCCCCTCTTTCTTCTTTAGATCTACCAAGGGAAAAGACGGGAGTAACAGTAAGTCCTGTGCAAACTGTGGATTCGGGCGCATCGACTGTGGTCCGCGCGGCGATTCGGGATGTGGGCGTCACTGTGGGAATTCTGTGGATAACTTGCGCCGGTTGTGGATGAATTTCAGGCATCCCGATTCATCCACACTCCATCCCCCGTCGGTGTCCGTTCATCAACAGTTTTCCGTCGGTTGTCCACCGGAGGGCGCACTGTCCGTGTCTGTCCTTGAATGTGTCCAGCATCACCGAATTACAAAAGTGGAATTACACAGGTGTGGATAACGTCTGTGGACAACTTCCGGTGGGGGATGACCGGTACAGACGCCCGAAAAAAGGGAGACACCCGGTGAAAGGTGTCTCCCTTTTTTCGCACGGAGGAATGCGGTGCACGCGTCAGGAGCGGCCCCGGGTCTTGATGATCCGTGTCAGCTCCTGGATCTGATCGTAGGTGTCGTGCTTCTCGGTCATCTCCTTGCGGATCTTCCGGTCCGCGTACATCACCGTCGTGTGATCCTTGCCCCCGAAACTCGCACCGATCTTCGGGAGTGAGAGGTCGGTGAGTTCCCGGCAGAGGTACATGGCCAACTGTCGGGCGCGGGCGATCGGTCGGGCCTTCCCCGTAC
Source organism: Corynebacterium pygosceleis (assembly GCF_016595275.2). Classification (GTDB taxonomy): domain Bacteria; phylum Actinomycetota; class Actinomycetes; order Mycobacteriales; family Mycobacteriaceae; genus Corynebacterium; species Corynebacterium pygosceleis. Next base: position 675,477 of record NZ_JAENIQ020000001.1, read on the forward strand.
CGCAGAGTTCCTTGACGCTGATGTTGAAGTACTCGGCCGTGACCTCGATGATCGTGGTCGCGGTGATCTCTATGTCGGCGGCCTCGGGCATGATGTCCGACAACGCCGACATCGCCGTCGCCATGTCGATGCTCGTTCCGTTCAGGGAGGAGAAGGCGGTGACACGGATCAGTGCACCCTCCAGCTCCCTGATCGATGATTCATATCGGGAGGCGATCAGTTCGAGGACGTCCCGCGAGACCACGGTGCCCTCCAGGCCGGCCTTCTTCTCCAGGATCGCTATGCGGGTCTCGAGGTCCGGAGGTTGGACATCGGTGATCAGTCCACCCTCGAACCGTGTCCGGAGCCTGTCGGTCAGTGTCGTCAGCTGACGTGGGGGTCGGTCCGAGGACAGGATGATCTGCTTGTCGGCCTGGTGGAGTGCGTTGAAGGTGTGGAAGAACTCCTCCTGCGTACCTTCCTTGCCCTCGAGGAACTGGATGTCATCGACCATGAGTACATCGAGATTCCGGTATCGGCGTTTGAAGGACTCCTGCCTGTCATCGCGCACGGAGTTGATGTAGTCGTTGGTGAATTCCTCGCTGGACACGTAGAGAACCCTGAGGTCAGGTTGAAGTTCCTGGGAATAGTGGCCCGCCGCGTGAAGCAGGTGGGTCTTACCCAGACCGGATCCGCCCCAGATGAACAGGGGATTGAACGCCTGTGCCGGAGATTCCGCGACCGCGATGGCGGCGGCCTGGGCGAAACGGTTCGACGAACCCGTGACGAAGGTGTCGAAGGTGTACCTCTCATTCAGTGAGGCCGCCCTGTTGGGGTTCTTCGCCGCCTTCTCCCGGACGATCCGTTGGCCACTGTCACGGTGGGGTTGACTCCGGGAGTGTTCCGTCGCCCGGGCCACCGTGGCACGCCATCCGTCCACGGAGGAGTGGTCGGATTCCCGGGAGGTGGGTGCATCGGAGCGGTGCTCGTTGCGCGGGTCCTCCCCCTCACGCGAATGTGCGGTGGAGAAGAGGGTCGGAAAATCGTCCGGATGCCCGGGTCCACCGATGCGGTCGTCCGGGGTGAACCGGTTCCGTCCGGTGTCCGGGGCGGGATCCGTCCCGGACTCCCCGTGTCCGGTGACCGGATGAACCGGTGCGGAGGTCGTCGTCTCCGGGGGGCGGGGTCCACCCGTCTCCCGCTCCCCCGGATTCTCCGGTGCGACGGAGACGGCGATTCCGTGTGGACTGCCGAGGATGTCGGAGAGGATCAACTTGATCGGCTCACCGAGATCCTTCTCGATCATGTTCTTCGCTATCAGGTGAGGGGTCGTGAGGACGGCGAAACCGGGTACGAGTGCGACGATCCGAACGAGCTGGAGATTGGCGGACTGCATCCGACTGAGCACGGGGATTCCGGTTCCGGGTTTTCCGGCCAGGTCAGTGAGTTTGGTCACCACCTGTTCCCAGATCTGCTGGGGCGAAGTATCCGTCACGGTCATCCTTCTGTCTGTCGGCTGCGGTCTGTTCCTGACCCCGGAATCGTGCACTGCCCGGCGAAACATGAAACATGGGACACAGGGACCGGGAACAGGGGAACGCAGTTGTCGGTTCCGTCGTTCCCGACGGACCGGCCACGTCGACGGTGGATGGGGAAATGTCATTCTCCACCGGTTCGTCCACATCCTGATGTGGTCTGTGTCCAGCATGTTCCACAGAGTTATCCACACCTGTGGACAACAGTGCATGACTTTCGTTCTCCACAGGTTACCGGATACCCTGTGGATAATTTGAATCGACTATCCCGACTCTTTGACCTGCTGTTTTTCTCAAAAAAGCGAATAGCTTCAAGTTCAGGTTGAGAGTTATTCACAGCTGGAGTCATCCACAGACTGTGGTTTCACGGCTGCTCCATTGTTACCCGTCCGCGCGGACGGGTGTCTAGGCGGATCATCCGGTGACATCCCCCCGGTCAGGGCACCCGTGGTCGCCGCAGGGGTGACTGCCCGCGAAAACGCGTCGGGAGCAGCAGGTGTACCGGGGGATAATGACAGAAATGTCATTTCAGGATCAGTCTTCTTCCGCGGCGTGTCGATTTGTCGAACCATCAACCTGCACGTAATCTGGCCTAGTCTCAACGCATCACCCAGAGTGGACATGTGTGTCCGATCTGGCCTGGTGCGTATCACGCAGCACCGGCCGGACGGCCGGACGGCCGCAGAACTGACAGCAGGGATCCGTCCGTGATCCCTGTCGCCGCGTTCCGGCTGATCCGCTCTCCGAACCATCGTTGCGTTGTGTTCCGGGATTCGCCGTAACGGCCGTCGCTACCACGCGACGACGTCAACTGCGAACCGGGCAGCAGAAAAATCATCCACCGTAGGGTGAGATGCACAACCGGCACCGCGTTTCTCGGTGCCCGGCGAAGAGGAAGTTCACCCGTGTTCCGCGTGTCTCGACGCGTGGATACGGTCATGTTCCCCGGATCCGGGTACGTCGAACGGCCGGGTTTGTGGATCACCCGTTAATTTGAGGAGTGTTCACCGTGGCAAAGGGCAAGCGGACGTTCCAGCCGAACAACCGTCGTCGCGCACGCGTGCACGGCTTCCGTACCCGTATGCGTACCCGTGCAGGGCGCGCAATCGTGTCGGCTCGCCGTCGCAAGGGCCGTGCTTCCCTGACCGCTTAATCAGCGGTCGGAGTTCGCAGGTTCGCGGGTGTTACCCAGAGAGCATCGACTTTCCTCTCCCTCCGATTTCAGTCGGGCGATCAGGGGTGGACGTCGAACGGGCTCGAAAACGGTCATCCTGCACCTGCGTCGCGTGCAGGCCGAACCCGGCGTCGCCCGTAGTGGTGGCCCCCGGTTCGGTCTCATCGTTTCAAAGGCCGTCGGGAACGCGGTGATCCGTCACCGTGTCTCCCGACGGCTTCGGCATGTCTGCGCCGCACTGGTCGAGGAGATCGGCACCGACTGCGATGTCGTCATCCGGGCCCTACCGCGTGCCGCGGACGCCAGCGGACGTGACCTTCACCGGGACATCAGCAGGGCCCTGGGAAAGATCCGGGACAAGACCCGTGACTGAGAGGTCCGGACCATGCCCCCGGTGCGGAGCCCCGTCGGTGCCCACCGGCTCCGGACCGGACGGAAGCCGGCCGGCCCGACTGCTTCTGGCGGGCGTGCGTTTCTACCAAAACTACATATCACCCCTTAAGATGGGGTCCACCTGCCGTTTCGAGCCGACCTGCAGCGCCTATGCTCTCCGGGTCATCTCAGCGCGGGGTGCGGTCACCGGCATCGTGCTCACGCTTGTGCGGTTGTCCAAGTGTGGACCCTGGCATCCGGGTGGTTATGATCCTGCGCCTCAGCTCCGACGACCGGAGGATCATCCCGGCTGTCCGTACTGCACACTCACCACCACCAAGGAGTCCTGACTCAAAAGTGCTTGATTTCGTCTACTGGCCCATTTCGGCCATCCTCTGGTTCTGGCACAAGGTCTTCAGTGTCCCCTTCGGGTCCGGATCCGGCATCTCCTGGGTTCTGGCCATCGTGTTCCTGACCTTCACCATCCGTGTCCTCCTGGTCAAGCCCATGCTCAACCAGATGCGGTCCTCGATGAAGATGCAGGCGTTGCAACCCCAGCTCGCCGAGGTCAAGGAACGCTGGAAGGGCGACCAGACCAAGATCATGGAGGAGACCCGGCGCATCAACAAGGAGGCCGGCGTCAACCCGATCGCAGGTTGCCTTCCGGTCCTCGTCCAGATGCCGGTGTTCATCGGACTGTTCCATGTTCTCCGTTCCTTCAACCGGACGGGTTCCGGTCCCGGACAGCTGGGTCTGTCGATCGAGGAGAACAGGCAGCTCGCCAACTACATCTTCTCCCCCACGGACGTACAGTCCTTCCTGGACGCACGCCTGTTCGGTGTGCCGATCTCGTCCTACATCAAGATGCCCGGCGACATGTACGAGGCTTTCCAGCCCGTCGATTTCACCCGGATGAACATCGTCCTCGTCGCGGTGCCGTTGATCATCCTCACCGCGGTGGCCACCCACTTCAACGCGAAGATGTCCATCACCCGGCAGCGTGAACGTATCGCCAGTGGAAAGCAGAAGAGCATGGCGAGTGCTCAGATGCAGTCCCAGATGGAGATGATGAACAAGATGATGGTCTGGTTCTTCCCGGCCATCATCGTGTTCACCGGTATCTTCTGGCACATCGGTCTCCTGTGCTACATGGGGGCCAACAACCTCTGGACCTTCTTCCAGCAGCGCTGGATCTTCGCGAAGCTCGACCGCGAGGAAGAGGCCGAGGAAGAGGCGAAGAAGGAGGCGAAGCGGGCCACCGCACCGAAGCCCGGCGTTCGCCCGGAGAACCCCAAGAAGGCCCCGAAGAAGAAGCGTCGTGCCGCGAAGCAGGGCAACCTGAGCATCGACCAGGTTGCCGGCGGTGACGGGAAAACCGACGCGGCGGCCGGAGAGACTGGGAATCCCGTCGACGGCGGGGACTCCGGTACCCGTTCCCCGAAGAAGAACGGCGGGAAGCGGAAGTAGGTGACCACTTCCCGACCCGAGAGGGCCCACAGGATCTTCCCCTGTGGGCCCTTTTCGGCTCTCCGGGAGTGTCGGTCTCCTTCCGTGGTTTCGTCGGACTGTGCGGACCGTCCGTCGCATGGAAAGATGTTTCACGTGAAACCACCAGAGATTGATCCGGAAGAACTGGCCGCTCCCCCGTCCCCCGCTGCGGCGGCGATCTTCGGCGGGAACCTGGAGAAGGCGGTCGCCTACCACCGCTCATTGGCCACGGACGGCGCGGTCCGTGGTTTCATCGGTCCCCGTGAGATTCCCCGGCTCTGGGACCGGCACATCCTGAACTGTGCGGTCCTGGGTGAGGTCATCCCCCGGGAGGACGGTGTCAGGGTGGCGGACATCGGTTCCGGTGCGGGACTGCCCGGGATTCCGCTCGCACTCGCCCGGCCGGATCTCGACATCACCCTCATCGAACCGCTGCTGAAGCGGTCGACGTATCTTTCCGAGGTGGTCGGTGAACTCGGGCTGGACAATGTCACCGTTGTCCGGGGACGCGCCGAGGACAAGGTGGTCCGGGAACAGGTCGGCCGGTTCCGGGTGGTCACCTCCCGGGCCGTCGCACCCCTCGGTAGGTTGGCCGGATGGTCACTCCCGTTGGTCGCCCGGGGCGGCGAGATGATGGCACTCAAGGGGACGTCCGTGCGTGAGGAACTGGACCGGGATTCCCGGGAGATCCACCGAGCCGGAGGTGGACGGGCACGGATCATCACCGCCGGTGAGGACCTCGTCGACGAGCCGGCGACCGTCATCGTGATTCCCCGCCGCCGGTAGCCCGCGATCCACCGGGGCGGGCGGGGACGTCCCGGTGGATGAGTCATCCGTGAGACACTAGTGTTGAACTGACGGCGGTACGGGTCGAGGATTCAACGGCCCGGGTACACACCGCCTGAACCGGTGCACCGGATCAGGCTTTCTGTGTTCATGACCTGCCAATTCCGGCGATGAAAAGGGGAAACCACGTCCATGGACGACAATTTCTGGGACGACACACCGATAGCGGCCGCAGCGAAACGTGCCGCCAGGGTGAAGACCCCGAACGCCTTTTCACTGCCCCGGCCTGAACGCCCCAGGATCTTCACCGTCGCGAACCAGAAGGGTGGGGTCGGTAAAACCACCACCTCCGTGAACCTCGCGGCCGGTCTCGCCCTCTGTGGCCTGAACGTGCTGGTCGTCGATCTGGACCCCCAGGGGAACGCGTCCACCGCTCTCGGTGCCGAGCACCGTGGCGAGGGTGTGTTGTCGAGCTACGAGGTCCTGCTCGGTGAGTGCGGTCCCCTCGAAGCGATGCAGACGTCGACCGCGCACGAGAACCTCAAGTGCATTCCGGCGACGATCGATCTCGCCGGATCCGAGATCGAGCTGGTCTCGATGGTTCGTCGTGAGTACCGTCTCGCGGATGCGCTGAACGAGGAGTTCATCGTCGGGCAGGGGTTCGACTATGTCTTCATCGACTGTCCCCCGTCACTCGGGTTGCTCACGATCAACGCGATGACCGCTGCGCGTGAGGTGCTCATCCCCATTCAGTGCGAGTACTACGCTCTCGAGGGGGTGGGACAGCTCCTCAACAACATCACCATGATCCGTGACTACCTCAACCGGGAGCTGCACATCTCGACGATCATGCTCACCATGTACGACGCCAGGACGAAGCTCGCCGAACAGGTGACCGAGGAGGTCCGTTCGCACTTCGGTGATGTCGTGCTGAGATCGGTGATACCGAGGTCCGTGAAGGTGTCCGAGGCTCCGGGCTACGGGCAGACCGTGCTCGCCTACGATCCAGGTTCCCGTGGTGCGATGGCCTACCTTGATGCCGCGAAGGAGATAGCGACACGCGGCGACTACCCGGTCACCGCGGAATCCGGGGCCGTCGGAGTGGCCCCGGGGGCCGGAACCGGTCATGACACGCAGCGTCCGGATGACGGAGACGGAGGTGGACGGTGACTGAGCGACACACGGAACGAAATCCCCTCCTCCAGAAGAAAGGGTCCGAACACACCATGTCACAACAATCCCGCAAGGGTGACAGTCGCCGTGGCGGCCTGGGGCGCGGCCTGGCCGCTCTCATCCCGGACGGGGCCTCGCCGGCCCGTCCCCGGCTCGGTGACGGTGCGGCGAGCATCCTCATGGGTGAGCAGCGTAGCCAGGGTACGGGTACCGGAAAGACCGGTGCAGAGGGTGCGCGGCCCGGGGGACCGTCCACGGGAAAGCGCGGCAAGGCACCCACCGCCGCCTCCGCGACGCCGGACAGCGGATCCTCCGTCGGTGCCGTCTACCGCGAGCTTCCCGTCACGCAGATCATGCCCAACCCGCACCAGCCGCGGACCGTCTTCGACGAGGAGGCTCTCGGGGAACTCGTTCATTCGATCCGTGAGTTCGGGCTCATGCAGCCGATCGTCGTCCGGAGGGCACCGGATGACGGAGGCTGGGAGATCATCATGGGTGAGCGTCGGTGGCGTGCGGCCACCCGGGCGGGACTGACCGAGATCCCGGCCATCGTCCGGGACACCGACGACGGATCGATGCTCCGTGACGCCCTCCTCGAGAACATCCACCGCGTACAGCTCAACCCGCTGGAGGAGGCGGCGGCCTACCAGCAGCTCCTCGAGGAGTTCGGGGTGACGCAGGCGCAGCTCGCTGACCGGATCGGCCGTTCCCGTCCCGTCATCACCAACATGATCCGGTTGCTGGCTCTGCCGGTTCCCGTCCAGCGGAAGGTCGCCGCGGGTGTTCTCTCAGCCGGACACGCCCGTGCCCTCCTCGGTCTGCGGACCGGCGCCGAGGCGCAGGCATCCCTCGCCGACCGGATCGTCGCCGAGGGGCTCTCGGTCCGGGCCACGGAGGAGGCTGTCACCCTGTTGAACCGTGGAGACACGGTTCCCGAGCGGAAAACGAGGGAAAAAGCCGCTCCACCCGAGTTCGCGACCCTCGCCGCGGACAGCCTCGCCGATCGCCTGGACACCCGGGTGACCGTGAGCGTCGGGAAACGTAAGGGGAAGATCATGGTCGAGTTCGGCGACCGGGAGGATCTCGAACGGATCATGGGACTTCTCCGGGCCGGTAACAGGTAACACCCACTCCGGAAGAGATCGGGGCCCGGCATGATTCCCTCGCTGTACGCGGTGACACCGGACACCGTCTCCCGCATGCATCCGGCCGCCCGGGAGAGCGTCTTCTGGGAACTGGACCCCGCGACCGCCGCGGAGGTCGTCGACGCAGGTTCAGCGACACTGGAGAAGGAGGCCTGGATCAACCGGGTTCTCCTTGAACAGGGTGGGTGCGGGTACAGCATCGGAACGGCCGGGGACGCGGAGGCGATCGCGACCGTGCTGTTCTGTGCCCCGGAGCATGCCTCGGGCGTGGTTCAGTTGCCGACGGCGCCGGTCTCCCCCGATGCACAACTGCTCACGTCCCTGTTCATCGAACGGCGCTTCGGTGAACTGGGTGTCGAGTCGGTGCTCATCAATGCGGTCATCCTGGATCTCACCCGGCGGGGTGCACGCGCGGTGGAGGCCTTCGCCCTGCGGAACCCCGGAGCGACGGCCGCCCGGCGGGACCGTGGCCCGCGGAATCCATCCGGGGACGCGGACATGGACGCGGTCGCCATCGCGGCCCGGGCATCCGAGATAGGTCTCCCGGACATCGGTGTACTGGAGGCCGCCGGTTTCGCGGTGGTCGCCGACCATGACCTTCTGCCACGGCTCAGGCTGTCGCTGCCCGGACAGGATCTCGTGTGGAGCGAGGAGGCCGCGGAACTCCCGCTGGTGACGACACCGGGATGACCGGTGGCACGGGTGACGTCCCGGCAGTGAGCCGGGGAACACCCGCGACTACAGCAGCTCCGACTCGAGGATCTCACTGAACTTGTAGGTGCCCGTCGGCTGATCGTCCCGGTCCATCAGGTACAGCCGCTTGACCGCGACAACGATGGACTCGGCGATGGCGTCCCGCTGGGAGGCGTCGGTGAGGATCGAGACATCGTGGGGACTGGAGAGGTAACCTCCCACGAACTCCACGCACGTCATTTCACTGAGGCGCAGCAGATCCCAGGTACGGGCATGGTTCCCGCAGTTGATCAACTCGGTCCGGGCACTGACCTCACGTTGAATCAGGCCCGAGAGCTTCTCCCCCATCAGTGAAGAGGAACCGTGCTGTGATCCGAAGTAGAACGACGCACAGCCGGAGGCCTTCTCGTTGGGGTAGTGATCGAGTTGCAGACAGAGCATCAGATCGGCACCGAAGGCGTTGGCGATGTTGGCGCGCTGGTCATGGCTCGGATCATCCATCCGGGGCCGGGAGATGATCGTCTCCATGCCCGTGGCGACCATCCGCCCCTCGAGACGCGTCGCGAGATCCCACAGGATCTCCTCTTCGGTGATGTCACCGTACCGTCCGCGGACGGTACGACCCCTGTTCGCGCCGCCGAGACCCGGGTCAATGACGACGCGCTTACCTGTGAGCTGGGGCCCCGCGAGGCGGACCTGCTCACGTTCGAGGATGGCGTTGGGCGACCCACCGGTGATCCGGCGACCGAGGTAGCTCAACGCCCGGATGGTCTTCGGGCCACAGATGCCGTCGCTCTCCAGACCGTAGTTCAACTGGTAGTTCGCGACGGCGGCATACGTCGCCTGCCCGTAATGTCCGTCGATCCGGTCGGTGTAGAAGCCCAGTTCGAGCAGTTGCCGCTGGAGCTGGTTCACATCATCGCCGACGAGGACGTTGTTCGGGTAGAAGGACAGCACCCGGGCACCGAGCGTGTACGTCGCCTCGCGGAGCTCGCGGAGCGTCGACTCACCGATCTCACCGGAGGCGATGATTCCCCGGGTCTGCTGGAACTCCCGGACGGCCCGGGCCAGATCCTCGTCGTAGAGGGTGTCCTTCTCCTCGAAACGTCCGGAGTCCTTTCCGCCGACATCTCCTGCGTAGCCCTGGATCAGGCCGAGTCGGGCCAGGGTGGAACGCACCTCTGCGACACGGGGGCTCCTGTCGCCCACCCGCAGTTTTTCTGCCACGATATCTTCGTCCTTCGTCCTACGTTCTCAGATCTCCCGTGGAAACGGTCAGGGAGGTCCCCGTACGCACCGTTCCCACAGATCCGACTAATGATGCTGCCGGTACTTCAGGTCAGATTACCAGTTAAATCATGCCCTCCAGCTGGGACACGATCTGGTTCCTGGGCCGGGGTCCGCTGAACTCGGCCACCTTCTTTCCCCCGCTGAAGAACATCAGGGTGGGGATTGACATGATCTGATACCTGGCACCCAGGCCGCGTTCGGCCTCGACATCGACCTTCGCGACGATGGCCCTGTCACCCATCTCCTCAGCCACCTGGTCGAGGATCGGAGCAAGTTTGCGGCACGGCCCGCACCACTCCGCCCAGAAGTCGACCAGGACCGGTTTATCGGCGCCGAGGACGAGTTCCTCGAAGTTGCTGTCGGTGACGTTGACGGGACTGCTCATGTGTTGTTCTCCGGTGTGATGGTGATGTCTGGAACAGGTGCGGAACCGTGTTCCCCGGTCAATGGATACCCCGAGAATACGCCGAACCGGGCTCCGGGCGGTCCGGCGTGAGGGACTCAGTCGGTGGTGATCGTGGTGAGGAAGTGTTCGGCGTCGATCGCGGCCCGGCAACCGGAACCGGCCGCCGTGACCGCCTGCTGGTAGTGGCTGTCGACGAGATCACCGCAGGCGAACACGCCGGGAAGGCTGGTCCTGCTCGAGGGCTGTTCCACGGTGACGTATCCGGCGGGATCGCGGTCGACCTGTCCGGTGACCATCTCCGAACGGGGGTCGAGGCCGATGGCGACGAACATCGCGGTCACATCGAGCCGCGACGTCTCCCCGCTGACGGTGTCGGCGAGCGCGAGGCCGGTGACCTTCTGCTCCCCCTCGACCCGGGTGACCACCTTGTTGGTGAGGAAACGGATCTTGTCGTTGGCCCGTGCCCGCTCCTCCATGATCGCCGACGCGCGGAACTCCTCCCGACGGTGGACGATCGTCACGGAACTGGCGAAGCGGGTGAGGAACAGCGCCTCCTCCATGGCGGAGTCCCCGCCGCCGATGACGGCGATGTCCTGGTCCCGGAAGAAGAAACCGTCGCAGGTCGCACAGGAGCTCACACCACGTCCCAGGAGATCCTGTTCACCGGGTACCCCGAGGTACCGGGGTGCGGCCCCCATGGCGAGGATCACCGTCCGGGCGGAGAACTCCTCGTCACCCACCCAGACCTTCTTGACGTCACCGGCGAGTTCCATCCGGTCCACGAGGTCCTGGCGCAGATCCGCACCGAAGCGTTCCGCCTGGGTCCGCATCTGCTCCATCAGTTCCGGTCCCATGATCCCCTCGGCGAACCCGGGGTAGTTCTCCACCTCAGTCGTCGTCATCAGGGAGCCACCGTACTCGACGCCCTCGAAGACGAGGGGCCTGAGTTCCGCCCGGGCGGCGTAGATCGCGGCGGTGTAGCCGGCGGGGCCGGAACCGACGATGATGACGTCATGGACTGGTGGGGTGTTCGTCATGGGGATCCTCGTGAAGTTGAAGGGCAGTACCGGCGTCGATTGTAGGCGTGCCCCTCCCGTCCGCACGCCCCTCCCCTCAGGACTCAGTGTTCCACTTCCGTGAGCAGTGCCTTCAGTGTCGCCCGGGCGCGGGCACGCCGGGATTTCACCGTGCCCGGCCGTACCTCCAGGATGGTCGCGACCTCCTCCAGGGGCAGATCCGCCAGATCGACGAGGAGGATGGCCTGCCGCTGATCCTCGGGGAGTCGTTCGACGGCGTCACGGAGGGTGATCTCCAGATCAACCTGATCGAAGGGTTCCTCGGTGCCCAGCAGGCGTTGGGCGATGTCGGAGGCGTCGAGTGTCGTCGATTCATTGCGACGGAACCGGGTGCCGAGATGGTCGTACCCGGAATTGACCACCAGGCGGTGCAGCCACGTCGTCAGGGCGGCGTCCCCGCGGAACTTCGCGAGATGACGGCTGGCCCGGAGAAGCGCGTCCTGGACGATGTCGTCCGCCTCGTCATCGGAACGGGCGTACCGGCGGGCGACACGCCAGAGACGGAGACGGTGTCGGCGGACGATTTCCGCGAACGCGGTGTCATCACCGTCGATGTAGGCGTCGACGAGATGGGCGTCATCGGCGTTGTGGTGTGAACGGACCCGGGGCCTGGTCCGGCGACGGGGAAGCGGGCGTTGCGTTGAACCCGAGATGGAACCGGGTGCGGGTGGCCCACTCCGGCGTGGTGACGGTCCACCGTCCGGAGCGGACGGGGACGACGGGTGGGGGGCCGGGACGTCCCCGGTGCCGTTGCTTCCCATGGCTCCACTCCCCTGATCATCGGTGATACACCGCTGGGCGGTACGTCAGAGGTGGTGCGATGGATCCGGTGACCCGTGTACCGGCGGTGGGAAACCAGTATCCACCGAAAGCTTCACAAGCGATAGGTTCAGGGTGGAAAATTTCCTCCCGGGGGTAGCGATCGTGCTGATACGGGGGTGGTGACCGGCTACCGTCCCTGTCCCGGATCATTGATCCGGGTGGACTGGACCGGAGTACCCTGCACCGAAATCCCGGAGATGTCGGCGGCGTCCGGCATCGGGAGTTCCCAGACCCAGACCAGAATGCGGGTGAAGACCGGACCGTCCGTGGAGGGGACCTCCGTGGTGACGGTGCCACGGCCACCGGACAGGTGGGTCTCCCCCAGCTCCACGGCCCGGTCGAATGAGACGAGTGGGCCGTCCGGGACACCGTAGATCCGGATGCCCGTGCCGGGTCGTTCGGCGGTGACCGTGACCTCCGTGATCCTGGCGGGTTCCGCGAGGTCCACGAGGAGTCCGACGCCGGTCTTCAGCCCCGCCGGAGGTGCGGCGAACTGCTGGAGGTAGCGGTCCGTCCGCCAACCGGTGGAGGGGTCGCCGTCAATCGCCAGGGGGGCGAGTTCCGGATTGTCCTCGGTGCCCGGCGCCACCTCCCCCGGTTCCCACTCGACGGCTGACGCCAGCGGGATCTCGGTGACGGCGCCGGGTTTGTCGGGGGTCCGGGCGACGGAGGGGGCGGAGGCTATGGAATCACTGTTGACGGGTGACTCGGCCCGACCACCACCGAACACACTCGCCAGATACAGGGCCGCCACCGCTATGACGACGACCAGCGTGACCGAGAGCGCCGCGATGGCTGCGATCATCCGACCGGAGTACTCGGCGCTGCCGAAGCCCGGGGTGCTGGCCGGTTTCGGTGTCCGTTCGTCCTCCACCATGACGCGGGGTGTGGATTCCTCATCGTCGGACAGCCCGACCTCCCGGAGACGGACGGCGAGATCCGCGGCGGTGGGTTGCCCGGCGTCACTGGCCCCCGAACGACCCGCGATCCGGGCCTCCCCGGAGAGTTCGGTGATGGCCCCGGGACCGTCTTCCCCGACGAGGAGAGCGAGTCCCGCACCGATGCTGTCCAGGTCCTCCTCGACGGTCGCGTCCGGTAGTACCGCGGGGAACGCGAGTATCGCGCGCCCCGAGGTGTCGATGCGGATGCGGGAGCGGTGTTCCAGGCCCAGCGGCTGGTTTTCGGCGTGGGCGGCGGCCGCCGCATCGGCGAGGTAGCTCACCGCGAGTGCCGCGGCCCGGGGTTCGACCTCTCCTTCCGCGACGGTGACGAGTGAGGAACCGGGCACCCAGTCGGCGACGACGAGGCACCCCGACCGGTAGGACGACACGGAGATTCCCCGGGCGATGCCGGTGGCCCCGAGACGACCGAGCAGGCGGGTCCGGCGGGCGATCTCCCGGGCCGTCGCGGCGGATTCGACGGGGCTGACGGGTGCGGCGGGAACCTGTCCCGTGGTGTCGACGAACACGAGCGCGACCTCTCGACCGGTCGCGATCTCACGCGCCTGCCAGAACCGTGCCCCGGGCACACTTCCGTGGTCGGCCAGCAGCCGGAAACGGCCGTCGGACACGGGTGCACCGGGAACCAGGCGTGGTCCCCGGACCACGCCTGCGGACATCGGCGGCGGAACCGGCGAGGCATTGAAGGGTTCGACGGTGATGATCTGCGAGGAGATCTCCTCGGGGGTCGCCTTGTCGACCCCCTCCCCGTTCCGTGCGCTGGCGGTGATGAAGCGTCGCAGTACCGGGACCCGCCCCAGCAGACCCCCCATCGAGCGGACCTCGGGCAGTCCGGAGCGAGACAGGACGAGACCGGTGGTGATGAGGAAGATGACACCGGCCACCCCGCAGCGGAGGAAGAAACCGATGCTGCCCAGGGCGTCGAAGAGCGCGGCCGCGAGGTGGACCAGTGCGGTGTCGAGGGCGAGGGCGACGAGGGCGCCGACGGCGGAGGAACCGAGCGCCCACATGCTCGACCGGAGGATCGACAGGCCGTTGAGGGAACCCAGCTTGCGGCGCAGCAGGAAGGCGCCGATGACCGCACCCGCCGCGAAACCGAAGCCGTTGGCGGCGCCGAGGAGGATGACCACCCTGGACGGGGAGGTCGCCACGAGGGGCGCCAGGAGACTCAACAGGACCTTCGTCCCGGTGATGCCGGCGATGATGAAGGTCGGCGTCCACGCCTGTTCCCTCGCGTAGAAGACCCGCAGGTGCAGGAGCACCAGTGCGTACGGGAGGAGCGTGAACGCGGAGAAGCTCAGTGTCCAGCCGAGGATGTTCGCCGAGTCGCGGCTGAACAGCCCGTAGGCGAACAGGGCGTTGGCGATCTGTGTGCCGAACGCCGTGAAGAAGACGATCACGGGGATCATCGCGACGAACGTCAGCTTCGTCGCGAGAGTGAGGTCATTGACCACGGCGGCGTCGTCACCGTCGGCGGCGTTCCGGCTCAGCCGGGGCATGATCGCGGTGAGCAGGGTGACACCGATGATGCCGTAGGGGACCTGGAGCAGGAGCCACGCCTGCTGGTAGATCAACGGGGCGGAGTCGCTCGAGGCGGACGCGATGCGGGTGACGACGATGTAGCCCGCCTGGGAGATCGCGACGTACACGATGATCGCCATCGCCATGCCACCGAACTGCTTCAACCGGTCGTCGATGCCCCACAGGGGACGGAGATCGATGCCCGCGTCTCGGAGCGGTTTGACCATGATCATCGCCTGAATGACGACGCCGAGGGTGGTCCCGAGTCCGAGCAGCAGCACGTGCGGGTCGGTCAGGGACACCTGTTCGTCCGGTGCCAGGCCACCGGGAAGCATCCAGTACAGTGCCAGCACGACCAGAACGACGACGTTGTTGGCCACCGGCGCCCATGCCCCGGGTTTGAACACCCCCTTGGTGTTCAGGATCGCCATGAACAGGGAGAAGATGCCGTAGAAGAAGATCTGCGGCAGCAGCAGGTAGGCGAACGCGGAGGCCTGGGACAGGTTGACCTCGCCGTCCCTCCCCAGTGTCAGTGTCGCGAGCAGTCCGGCTGTGCCGACGGAGATCACCGTCACCACCGTCAGCAGGGTCACCGAGAGGGTGAACAGTCTCCGGATGAAGGCGGCACCGTTGTCCGGGTCCTCCTTCTCCGCACGGACGAGGACCGGAACGACGAGGGAGGTCAGCACCGCGCCGAGGACGATCTCGGTGATGAGGTTCGGCAGGGTGTTGGCCGTGTTGAACGCGGACCCGACCGCCGTGCCCATCGTCGCACCGATCGCGGCGTTCCGGAGGAAACCCGTGATACGGCTGATGAGTGTGGCGACCGCCATGGATCCGGTGGAGCGCACGACCTCGGAGTCGGTTGCCCTGCGCTCCGGCCTGGATACGGCGTCGGCGTCGGGGTGGCGGTCCGTCACGGTCCGGGTGTCGACGAGGGGCCGTCCGATGTCCATCCCACTGTTCACGGCAGCGGGTGCCAGGGTCAGCCGGGACAGATCCACCACGGGTTGGCGGGTGGAGGTGACCGGCCGACTGACGGGTACCGGGGCGGGTGGGGACGGCGGGATGATCCGTTCACGTTGGCCTCTCGGGGCTCCGTGACCGGATCCTCCGCCGGGTACGTCGCGGTCGGATTGGTCGGGATCAGCTGAATTCACAATCCCCATTGTCTAACAGGATCGTGTGGAACGAGGTAAACGGTCGTCGCAGGGCGCGGCGCACCGCGGGTTCCACGTGAAACCACCGGTGCGGGGACCGCCGTCCCTCAGTCCCCCGTGCCCCTGAGGCGCCGCACGATCCTGGTCCGGATGAGGCGGACGATGAGTGTGATGACCAGCAGCCCGATGAGCAGGCGACCGAGGAGGCCGATCAGCGGGCCCTGGGTCTGCACGGTGATCTCGACCGGATCACTGACCACCGATCCCTGTGAACCGGACAGACGGAGCACCAGGGTCACCTGGTCGGGTCGGGTCGGGAGATCAGCGGTCATCTGGGTCATGATGGAACCCTTGGCGGGAATCCAGAGCTGTTCCGGTACATGCACGACACTGCCGGGGGGCCCCTGGTAGCTGATACGGCCGTCGACGGGCAGCGGCAGACCGTTCCGTGCGACGATCAGCAGCGGTGAGGACTGGGACACCCTGGTGTAGACGTACCCCGGGGGGAGAAGGGCGACGGAGGACTGGAGTTTCTCCAGCATCTCCCGGTTCAGCGTGAACAGATGGTCGGCACGCTCCGTCGCCGCCGCGTACCCCTCCGCGTTCCGTCGCCCGATGACGGTGAGACCGCGCAACAGATCGAGCATGAGCGGACGCATGAACTCATAGCGGGTGAGTGCGATACCCGGATCATTCACCATCAGCTGGGTGAGATCGTTCATGTAGTTCGACTGCTGTGCCGCGGCGAGGATCTCCCGGTCGGACGGCACCGACGGATCCGGGAAGGGGGCCCCGAACCGGCGTGATCCCGTGTCCCCGGTCCCGGGCGGCACGGACCGGTCCAGTACCGTCCGGGTGTCCGGGTCCGGTGTCGTCGCCTCATGCAGGGACAGGGGTCTGGCCCGTCCGGAGCTGAGCAGATCCGCCACGGTACCGAGCAGAGCCGCACTGTCCGACGGTGAGGCCGGGGCGACGGGTGGGACGATGATGACCGGTTCCGGTGGTGTGACGGACTGCCCCTCCTCAGCTCCGGGGGCACCT
Source organism: Corynebacterium pygosceleis (assembly GCF_016595275.2). GTDB lineage: Bacteria > Actinomycetota > Actinomycetes > Mycobacteriales > Mycobacteriaceae > Corynebacterium > Corynebacterium pygosceleis. Next base: position 692,097 of record NZ_JAENIQ020000001.1, read on the forward strand.
TCCCCGGAGGGTGCCGTCGTGCGTGCGGCATCGACGGCGAGGCGGATCGCCGTGATCCCGGTCGTGAGCCTGGCCGGACCGGAGTCCAGGTTCGGATCGTGCCGTGTCTCCGGGTTGCTGTAGCCGACGGTCAACGGTTCCGGGCCCGTCGCCGCGAGGGTGGCCGCCAGTGAACCCTGATACGTCACCCCGGTCACCCCGGGCCCGAGCCCCGCGAATCGACCCCGGACGGGAGCGTCCCACACACTGTTGTCAGTCACGAGAACCCGGACTCCGTTCGCCGGCGTCGGCAGAGGTTCCCGGGGGTACGGATCGGGCATGGTCGGATCCTCGAGCGCGGCGGTGTCCGTGGGCCGCCGGACGGTGGGGAGACCCTCCCGTTGGAGCGCCTCCCAGGCCGATTCCGGATCGTCGACACCGGTTTCGGTGGTGGTGTCGGCGAGCGGCAGCCAGTCGGTCGTCGATCCGGTGACGTACCCGGACAACGGAATCACCAGATTCCGTTCGGGTTCCGTGCCCAGTACCTCCGCGACAACGGACGTACCCCGGGTCAGAGCCTCGCGGATCAGCCACTGGTTGCCTGTCCGGGTGACCGCGTTGATGTCCGCCCCGGCCCACGGCAGGGCGACGGTACAGCCCTGCTCCGCAGCCGTCCGCAGCCGTTCCAGCCAGTTGGCGGCGGCGACCGTGCCGGAGCCCGCCTGTTCCGGCCGCGGGGAATCCGAGTCCGCACGCCAACTGTCCCGGAGACGTGGTGTCCCGGCCACCGGGCTCGGACGTTCCGTGGTCACCGTGTAGCCGTCCCGCATCCGGTCGACGACCTCGATGAGTTGGGGATCGAGCGCCAGACATGTCGCGTCCCGGAGCGCGGTACCCGCCTCCCCGGAGGTGGCGTCGACGTAGGCGTCGAGGAGTTGGTCGAGCCTGCCACCCTCCTCCAGTTGTTCGGCGAGGTCGTCGTCCTCGAGGAGGAGGGGGGCCCGTAACGGCGCCTCCCCAGTCTCCCCCGCCACGAGACCGGTACGGGCGGTGAGCGGCCACAGCATCGTCACCCCGGGGACCTCCACCCGGTCCCCCTCGGGGGCGGGGGTGTGCGGTCGTCCCGTCTCGGGGCCGGTGACCGACAGGAGGAAACGCTCCGACGTCAGATAGCTGACGATGCCGGTACCCGGCCGGCCGTTCAGGTTCACCATCACGGGATACACACCGGGTGCAGCGATGTCCAGACCTCCCGCCGACGTCGGGTCCGTGTCCACGGGCAGGGATACCGTGACCTGTTCACCGGGCCGGAGCGGACCGGGTACATCGGTGAAGGGGCCGGTGTACCCGTAGGCGGACTGGTCATCCGTCAGCGCGACCCTCGCGGCCGCCGTGTCCGGTACACCGGCGGCACGCTGGATGCGGAGTGACAGTTCATCCACCACTTCCTCGGAGTGGTTCACGACGGTCACACCGACCAGCTGCCGTGAACCCAGTTCCACGGCCCCGACGGGAGCGGTCAGTCTCACCTCCACCCCACTGGTCGCATCGTTCTCACGGATGGAGGGATTCCTCCACCCGTCCGCGGGACCGGCGACCAACGGGTGCTCCCGGTGAATCTGCGCACCGGCTACCGGAAGAGGACCGGAAGGTCCCACGGGAGCTGCGGTGACGAGTGCGGCGGCGAGGACCGCCCCGGTCAGGGCACGCACCCGTCGGACACGCCTGTGTCCCGGGCGTCCCACGGCGGGACCCGACGCCGGGGAACGGGGAAATTCGGACAGAATCGTCACCGGGGGGTCCCTCTCCCCTCCGACTTTTCCCGTCGTGCGAGGTCCGGGAGCATGTCGTGGGCGCAACGCGCCAACTTACGCTCATCGGCGTAGGCGAGACGTTCGATGAGTTCGCTGGCGGGAACCCAGGTCACCTCCGTCACCTCGGGATCCTCGTCGTTGAGATCCCCGTCCAGGTAGCGGAGGAGATGGTGGTGCACCGTCTTGTGGATCCGCACCCCGTCGGACACGAACCAGTAGTCGATGACACCGAGCTCGGCGAACACCTCACCGGAGATGCCGGTTTCCTCCCACACCTCACGTTCAGCCGTCGCCGCACGCCCCTCACCCGGTTCCACGTGCCCCTTGGGCATCGACCAGAGAAGTCTGCCGCGACGGTCCAGGCGACCGATCAACGCGACATAGATCCTCCGCAGATCCACGGAACCGTCATCCTGCACGGCCTCGGCGAGACCAGACACGACGAGTCCGCCCGCCGAGGTCTCGTCATTGGTCTGCATCCGGGGGCGCTGGGTGTGTGCACGCTGCGGCGAACCCGGACGGGAACGCCGACCTCCCTTACGGTTACGGGCACCGCCGTCACGCCGCCGTCCACTCCCCCGGTCCGCCGTATCCCCGGTCCTGGTGGTGGACTTCTCCACGGGGGACGCCGTCGTCCTCTGTCCGGATTTCTGCGCACCGGAACCGGGGTCGCGGGAGTCCGATTCCGTCCCCTTCGTCTGAACGGTGTTCGCCTTCCTGCCCCGCCCACGTCGCCGCCGACGTGGGCGTCGGCGGCCGGAACCGGTCGGGCCCGTGTCACCTGAGGCGTCGGACGGGCCTGATGCCGCCGCCGACCCGGCCCCACCGGATCCCGGTGCGGCTTTCGGGGTGCCTCCGGCCCGGCCACCGGAATTGTCTGATCCGGCGGCCGTGCCGGTCGTGTCATTCTGGCCGGTGCGGCCGTGCGAGCGACGTCGCCGACGGCCGCGCCGGCGACGTCCGGGCTGCTTCTCGGCCTGCTGCCGCTCGCTGTCGCTCATATCCCATGATCGTAACCCGCCGGACACCGGCGTGGTACTCCGACCCACCGCGACCTGCATCCCCACGGTCCACCGGTGGTTCGATCCGGTCCCTCCGTCACCCTCCGGCGGTACGGTGTCGGGGGTGTCCCGCCGACGGGTAGACTCGGCCGGGTGAAAAACGAGGAAGCAACTGGACACTCCCGCCCGCATCCCGGTACCGGTACCGGTGCGGTGTCCGCGCTCGCCCGGGCGGAGAAGGCCATCGCCGGCCTGGCCCCCGTGCTGCTGCCTCTGGCGCAACGTTTCGCGGAACACGGCGCACCCCTCTACCTTGTCGGGGGCTCCGTCCGTGACGCACTGCTCGGGCGACTCGGCACCGATCTCGACTTCACCACCCCCGCCCGCCCGGACCTGGTCCGGGCGATCCTGGACGGTTACGCCGACATCGTGTGGGACACCGGCATCGATTTCGGGACCCTCTCCGCCGAGAAGGACGGGCAGCAGATCGAGATCACCACATTCCGGTCCGACACCTATGACGGGCAGAGCCGCAACCCCGAGGTCATCTACGGTGACACACTCGACGGGGATCTGATCCGACGCGACTTCAAGGTCAATGCGATGGCCGTCGAGCTGTCTGCTGACGGATCCTTCCGGTTCCATGACCCCGTCGGTGGTCTCGCCGACCTCGCACAGGGGGTCCTCGACACCCCGGCGACCCCGGAACAGAGTTTCAATGATGATCCCCTGCGGATGCTGCGTGCCGCCCGGTTCGTGGCCCAACTGGACTTCCGGCCCTCTGAGCGGGTGCACGCGGCGATGTCGGCGATGTCCGGGCAGATCGGCCGCATCACCGTGGAGCGGGTCCGGGCGGAACTCGACAAGATGATGCTGGGCACCGTTCCGTGGCTCGGCATCGACCTGATGGTCGACACCGGGATCGCCGACGTCATCTTCCCGGAGATCCCGGCACTCCGTCTCACCCAGGATGAGCACCGTCAACACAAGGACGTCTACGCCCACTCCCTCCAGGTGCTCCGTCAGGTGATGGAGAAGGAGGAAGACGGTCCGGACCTCGTTCTCCGGTGGGCCGCTCTACTGCACGACATCGGAAAGCCCGACACCCGGGCCTTCAACGGGGACGGCGCCGTCACCTTCCACCAGCATGAGGTGGTGGGCGCGAAACTCGCCCGCCGACGTCTCCGCACCCTGAAATATCCGAAACACATCATCAACGAGGTTAACCAGCTCGTCTTTCTCCACATGCGGTTCCACGGGTACGGGGAGAGCAGCTGGACCGATTCCGCCGTTCGCCGTTACGTCACCGACGCCGGTGACCAGCTTCCGCGACTGCACAAACTCGTCCGGGCGGATGTGACCACCCGTAACCGGCGCAAAGCGGAGCGTCTCGCCCGCACCTACGACCATCTCGAGGAACGGATCGCGGAGATCGGGGAGAAGGAGGACCTCGCCCGGGTCCGGCCCGACCTGGACGGCAACGAGATCATGCGGCTGCTCGACATCTCTCCGGGCCCCGAGGTCGGTCAGGCCTGGTCATTCCTGAAGGAGCTGCGCCTGGAACGCGGCCCCCTCGAGCACGATGAAGCGGTGGAGGCACTTCTCGCCTGGTGGAACAGGGAGAAGGGGCTTCCGGCAACCCCGGACACGACGGAGGACCGAGACAATGAGTGAGCTTTTCGGGGACCGGCTCTTCAACGCTCTGGAGCGCACCGATCCCGCGCCCGGCATGCTTCTCGTCGCGGCTCCCGGTCTCGTGGCGGGTGAGTTCACGCGGAGCGTGGTGCTCATCATCGAGCACGGTGACGCCGGAACCTTCGGCGTCAATCTCGTCGCCCGCAGTGAACTGTCCGTCGACGAGGTCATGCCCGAGTGGCTCGGGATCACGGCGAAACCGAAGGCGTTGTACGTCGGTGGGCCGTTGGCCCGGGACACCGTGCTCTGTGTCGGCGTGATGAAGAACGGTGTGGACCCGGCCGACACCCCCCGGTTGACCCGTTGCGCCAACCGCATCGTCTACGTCAACGGTGCAGCGGACCCCGCGGAGCTCGCGTCACAGGTTGACGGCGTCAGGTTGTTCGCCGGATACGCGGAGTGGGGACCGGGCCAGCTCCACGAGGAGATTGAACGGGGAGACTGGTACATCGCCCCCGCTCTCCCCGGCGACATTCTGGCACCGGGTCCGGCGGATCTCTGGAGCGACGTCATGCGTCGTCAGGCGGCACCTCTCCCCGCCTTCGCCACCTTCCCCGTTGACCCGAGAGACAACTGACGGGCCGGAACAGTGCCCCGACCCGTCGATGTTTCACGTGAAACCACCGGAGGTGGTTCAGACGTCGTCGACCATCCCCGGGGAGGACCCCGCGTCCGGTTTCTGCGCGGCGTGGTGTGACGCCAGGGCGGCACACATCATCAACTGCACCTGGTGGAAGATCATCAACGGCAGGATGAGCAGGCCGAGTTCCCCGGTCCCGAAGATGACTGCCGCCATCGGCAATCCCGTGGCGAGGGACTTCTTCGTCCCGCAGAACTGAATGGCGAGCGTGTCGGCCCTGTTGAACCCCAGATGCTGTGCGCCGAACCGGGTGAGCCACAGCATGAACGCGACGAGTCCGACGGAGAACACCACCAGGATCAGCAGATCCAGCGGTGTGACCCGGGACCAGATTCCCTCCACCATGCCCGCGGAGAACGCCGAATAGACCACCATGGTGATGGAACCGCGGTCGATGATCTTCGCCGCGGAATGGGACACGATCGATGTGACCCACGGCCGTGCGAGCTGCCCCAGGAAGAACGGCAGGAGCAGTTGAACCGCGATGTCGAGGAACACCTGACCACTGACGTGGACGTGACCGCCCCGGCTCATCAGGAGCATCACCAGCACCGGTGTGAGGACCACGCCGAGCAGATTCGACGCCGAGGCACTGATGATGGCCCCGGCGACGTTTCCCCGGGCTATCGAGGTGAACGCGACCGAGGACTGGACGGTGGACGGAACCAGCGTCAGATACACGATCCCGAGGAACAGGCCCGTCGGAAACAGGTTCCCGAAAGGCGTGAGTGCCACACCGATCAGCGGGAAAGCGACATAGGTGAAGGCCAGGATGGTGACGTGCAGTCGCCAGTGCCGGAGACCGGCGAGAGCCTCGCCGGGTGAAAGGCGCGCACCGTAGACGAAGAACAGAAGCGCGATCGCGAGCTTCGTCGCCACCGAGAACACCGCCGCCGCCTCACCCCGGACGGGTAGAACCAGAGCGAGGAGAACGGCGAGGAGAATGAGGACGATCAGCGGGTCGATCCGCATGCGCCTGATACGACTGGGCATGGGGACAGTCTAGGCGGAGCGCCGGAGCCGCGGCGGCGGGGCGGACGTTCCTCTCCCCACCCCGGTGCTCTCCTGTGGAAACATGGACGCATGAACCCCACTCATCCGGTCCACCCGGTATCCCCGGACCGAAAGGCGGGACACCGCGCGGAACCTGGACCGGGAGGTCCACCCTTCGTCATACGGAAAGCCGTGGGATGGGCCACCATCGTGGCCTTCCTGCTGCTTTTCGTGGGCCTGCAGTTCCTGGCCGCCGGCGCCGGAGATCCCGGCGGTGCGCCCCGGGGTCTTCCGGACACGGCCGAGTCCGCCCACGCCGGACAACTCCAGGACCGCTTCCCGGGAGGTGACAATCTGCCCGCCGTGCTGGTGTATTCCACCGGTGGCACGCTGGACTCCGACGAGTTGAACACAATCGACGGATCGGTGGAACGGCTGACGGACACGGAGCTGTCCGATGGGTGGATGCCGCGACGTGCGGGACCGACGGTGCCGCTGTCGGAACGGGCCGCGCAGGCGACGGTCCTCCTCCCCGCCGACCTGGACGGTTTGGAGCTCAACGGCGTCGTGACCGAACTGCGGGCTTCGGCCCGGGAGGGCCTCCCTCCGGGTGTCCGGGTCGAGGTGACCGGACCCGCGGGATTCGCGGCGGACACCGCAGCGGCGTTTTCGGGGGCCAACGTCACACTTCTCGCGGTCACCGCCGTGGTGGTCGCGGTGCTGCTCATCCTCACGTACCGCTCCCCCGTTCTCTGGCTCGTCCCCCTGGTCATCGTGGCGCTGGCGGACCGGGCCGCCGCCTCCGTCACCGCCTGGCTCTCCTCGACGACGGGATGGTTCGCCAACGACGGCTCCACCGCCGGAATCACCTCGGTGCTGGTGTTCGGTGCCGGGACGAACTACGCGCTGCTGCTGGTGAGCAGGTACCGGGAGGAGTTGAGGAGACAGTCGTGCCACCGGCAGGCCCTGGGGTGTGCTCTGCGGGGTGCGACCCCGGCCATCCTGTCCTCGAACCTGACGGTCGTGCTCGCCCTGCTGACCCTGACCGCGGCGACGGTACCGGCGTTTCGGAGCCTCGGAATCTCCAGTGCGATCGGTCTGCTGCTCGCCCTGCTCTTCGCCCTGGTTCCTCTGCCCGCGGCGTTGGCGGTGTGTGGTCGGGGGCTGTTCTGGCCGAAGATCCCCCGGGCCGACGGCCAACCGGAGACGGACGACGGAGTCTTCGGTCGGGTCGCCGCCGCAGTGGCCCGACGACCGGGAGCGGTACTCGCCGTGATGGTACTGCTCCTCATCTGCATGGGTACGGGGCTCGCCGGTACCCGGATCGGATTGTCCGCCACCGAACAGTTCCGGACGGACTCGGAGGCTGTCGCAGGGCAGCGCACCCTCGCCGACAACGCTCCGGCGGGTGCGTCCGCACCGCTCGTCGTCATCGCGGACGCGGACGCGGTATCCGGGATCCGTGGTGAGATCAACGCACACCCCGACCTCACCGTTCTCGGTCCTCCGGTGAAGAGCACCGACGGGGTGCTCGCCCGCCTCACGGTTCTACCGGACGCGGAACCCTCCTCACCCCGGTCCTTCCGGTTGATCCACGAGACCCGTGACATCGCCCGCGCAGCGGATCCCGGGGCTGTGGTGGGGGGTGCCGCGGCGCGTGATCTGGACGCTCGGGACGCGACCCTGAGGGATCTCCGCGTCTGTGTGCCACTGATCCTGCTGGTGGTGTTTCTCGTGCTGGTCGTGGTGCTGCGGGCGCTCCTCGCTCCCCTGCTGCTGCTCGCCGCGGCAGCACTGTCCACCACCTCCGCCCTCGGTGTGGGGGCCTGGATGTCCGATCACGTCTTCGGTTTCCCTGGTCTGGACGTGGCGGCGCCCCTCTACTCCATCCTGTTCCTGGTGGCGCTCGGGATCGACTACACGGTGTTTCTCGTGCTCCGTGCCAGAGAGGAGAGTGTCGGGCGCAATGTGCGGCGCGGAATGGTGAGGGCGGTGGGGCTCACCGGTGGGGTGATCACCTCGGCGGGGATCGTTCTGGCTGCGGTATTCGCGGTACTCGGGGTACTCCCCCTCATCACCCTCACCCAGGTCGGTATCATCGTCGGCTTCGGGATCCTGCTCGACACCTTCCTGGTCCGGACTCTCGTTGTCCCCGCACTCTTCGAGCTCATCGGCGAGCGGATCTGGTGGCCGGCACGGCCGGGGGAAGCTGCGGTCGCGGACATCGCGGAGTAGGTGACACAACGCTGAGGGCCCCGGGTCAGGTACCCGGGGCCCTCAGCGTTGTGCGGGGTGATCCTGGCGTCGATTTCCACGTGAAACATCGGCCGCGCCTAGGAGGCGGTGAGGGTGGTTCCTTCCGCGGAGAGGTCCGCGGGGTGGAGCGGATCCCGTGCGGGCCCCTCGATGACGGACCCATCCTCGATGTCGAAGACCGAGTTGTGCTTGGGGCAGCGGACCGTCGCGCCCTCGACGATGTCGACCTTCGCGCCCTGGTGGGGGCACACCGTTGAATAGGCGTGGAAAACCCCCGATGTCGGCTGCGCGATGATGAAGTTGCCCACGACGACCGCACTTCCCACCGGCACATCCTGTGCCTCAACGGATGCGGGCGTCTCCTTCCCTCCACACGCGGCGAGAACAGCACCGGCGAATGTTGTCGCGGTTCCGAGAAGGAACATCCGACGGCTGCAGGAAGGGTGGGTGTCCGGAGATGCACCGTGGTGGCTCATGGTGCCAGTATCTCCCATCGGAAGAGGTGTGTCACAGACGGTTAGGCTCGCCTCTTTCCCGGTGGGGTCGAGGGTGTCCCCCGCAGAGTCCGTACCCACCAGCCGTGGCCGGTTGACACCACCCGGGTCAGTGGACCTCCCGCCTGGTCGCCGCTCCGGTACCCGCGATCGTGCACGCGAGGCCGATGATCACCATCACGCCCGTTTTCCAGCCGGTTTCGGAGATGTCGGTGCTGGTCGGCGTGTGATTGAACACCGAGAGATCGATGACCCAGCCCGGCGGGTCGTACAGGGAACCGAAGATCCAGACCAGTGCACCGAAGATGAGGGGCAGCCAGGCGAGCATCCCGAATCTGGGACTCGCGCCAACCAGGAGAAGCGCGATTCCCGTCAGGGCCGCCGCAGGACCGATCTGTGCGAGGAAACTCACGGTGATGGCCGCGGTGGTCTCCCCCACGTCAGCGGCCTCCGGGACGGCTCCGAGCAGACCTGCGACCGTCCCCGCCACCACGAGGAGGAGCACCGTCGTCCAGCTCGACCGGGCGACGGATCTGTACGGCGCACTTCGGGCGACACCGCACGAGCGGATCAGGTCCACTGTGCGCTGGTTCTCCTCTGCCCTGAGGTGGAGCGCCGTCTGGACACCGGCCGCCGCCGTCAGAATCCCGATCTCGGTGGCGCAGTAGGCGAAGAACGACGGAACGATCCCACCGTCCCCGAATATTCTCTCGGCCAGTGGGGTCTGCCGCCCGTCGATGGTGGTCACGTCGATCACGGTCTGGAGGAGGGAACTCAGGACCACGGCCAGTACCACGACGGGAATCAGCCAACCGATCCTCGCACCACGGTCGAGTATCCGGCGAAGTTCCCCCGGTCCATTCAGATGGCGTGTGGATCCGTGCCCGGGATTCCCGATGGTGACCAGTGCCATCCCGAACTCCCGGTGTTTCTCCACCGTCACCAGACCGAGGCAACAGGCGAGGCACAGAATTCCGAGAATCGTGAGGGCCGGCCAGTTGTTCGAGTCATAGGGCGATGCTATCGCGCGCCAACCCAGCGGGCTGATCCAGTTGAGCTGTGGGAGATCCCGACTGTCCGCCAATGCGCGGATGATGAACTGTCCGGCGAGGACGCCGAAGGCCGCCCGCCGGATGTTTGCGGGGTCCCGGACGAAGAGGGTGCACGCTGCCGTCAGAAACGCTGTTCCGAGGACGGTCAGGAGGACGGTTACGCCGAGAACCAGGGAGCCCTCCGGGGGAAGATCTCCGACCGCGGAGTTCGCGGCGATCATCACGGCGCTGGTCCCCGTGCCGAGGAGTAGCCCGGCGATCGTCGCGGTGGCCAGAGCGGCTGCGGGCACTGACCCCGGACGGAAGCCCATGGTCCGGATCAATTCACCTGTTCCGGCCTGTTCCGGCCCGCGAAAGAGACCGGTCACGAGGAGCACCGTCATCACTCCGGCGAGCAACGTGAGAAGCGCTCCGCCCTCCAGTGTGACCAGTTGACCGAGGGAGCCATCCCCGGGTGCCTGACCGTACATCGCCTCGACGATGGCGTTGCCCCGGAAAGCATCGGCGGCGAGCTTCCTGGAGGCGGGATCCGGGTACTGGGTGTCGTATCCGGAAGGCAGGGCACCGATCAGTGCCAGGAGTGGAACGATCCACAGCAGAAGAAAGCGGCGACGGAGCCGGAGGTTGAATCTTGTCAGGGACAGTGTCTCGGTGATCATCGCTCCTCCGCGTAGTGGTCGAGGAAGATGTCCTCCAGTGACGCCGGCGTGCTCGTGATGTCGTGGCCGCCGCTCTCGATGATCCGGCGGAGAAGGTCCGTGCTCTCCTCCCGGTCGATGGTCGCCGTCAGCCGGGAGCCGTCCACGGACACAGCTGAGAGGGAACGGAAGTGCTCGGGTACTCCCCCGTCGAAGTGAGCGGAGACATGGTGGGCCGAAATCTGTTTCAGATCGTCGACTTGTCCTCTCAGTACCACCCTCCCCGATTTAATCACTGTGACGGAATCGCAGAGCTTCTCCACTTCGCTCATGATGTGACTACTGAGCAGTACAGTCGCCCCTCTCTTCGCCTCACGGATGATCTGCTCCTCGAAAACCTGCTCCATCAGTGGATCAAGCCCGGATGTGGGTTCATCGAGGATCAGCAGATCGGCGTCCGCTGATAGAGCGGCGATGAGGAGCACCTTCCGCCGGTTACCCGTGGAGTAGTCCCGGTTCCGGCGGTTGACGTCAAGCTGGAAAGCCTCGATCAACTCCGCACGTCGTTTCTCGTTCACGTTCCCGCCCCGTAGCTTGGCGAGGAAGTGGATGGTCTCCGCTCCGGTGAGCTGCGGCCACAGGGTCACCTCGGCGGGGACGTAGGCCACGCGACGCAGCACCTCCGGACTGGATCGTGGATCGCTCCCGAGGACCTGAACTGTTCCGCGGTCAGGGTGCAGGAGACCGAGCAGAATCCTGATGGTGGTCGACTTTCCCGCACCATTGGGCCCGAGGAAACCGTGAACGCTCCCCTCCCCCACCTCCAGGGTGAGTCCGTCGAGGGCACGAACGGTGCCGAACGTTTTGGAGAGGCTGTCACAGAGCAGTGGTTTCACGTGAAACTCCCTTGTCTATCGAGCGGGTCTGAGGTGTGTGTGTGGGGTGTCAGTGCAGTCGGGGTGGGACGGGGTGATGTCTGTGATCCGGGTGCACAGACGATCGATCTGCGCCTCCACGTACCGTGCTTCGACCGGGTCTGGAAAGGCGAGGAAGATGAGCTGACGTATCGGCGTGCTCCGAAGTGCACGGAGGTACCGAGAAATGGCGTTGATGATCAGACTGGTGCCGGTCTTTTGCAGGAGGTCGATGAAGTGATCAGCGGCGGTGTGGGCCGCTGCGGTGATCTCCGCGGGAGCGAGTTCGTTGATCCGCGTGAACCGGTCGATATCCGCGCGAAACGTAACCAACGAGGATTCATCAATTTGTGCCGCCCAGTCGAACAGCTCGCTGGGTATGACACTGCGAGGGAGGAAAAGCTGGGTGAGTTGCTTCTTTTTTCGGATGAGTGCGATGAAACGGTCATCGTCCACTCCTTCCGTCAGGCGGTCGCAGATGTCGTCGAGCTGGTTCGGCAGCGGAGGAATCAGGTCGAACTGGGATTCCGGTGTTTCCCCGAGGCACCGGCCAGACAGTCCTGAGCGGAGATCCCGGAGGCGGTCCCGTTGGTTCTCCAGAGTCGCTATCTGCTGGTTGATGGCATCTTCCGTGGCCTGGAGTTCCCGTGCCACATCGATACCGTCATCCGCGATGAGGCTCTGGATTGACGTGAGCGACAGACCCGATCTGCGCAGGTGACGTATCCTCTCTACCCTGATGAGATGTTCGAGGCCGTAGTCCCGGATGCCAGCCCCTTCGGGTACGGGGAGCAGGCCTATCTGGTGGTAGTAGCGGATTGTCCGCACTGTTGTGTCGGTGTATTCGGCTAGCTCCTTCACCCTCATGCCTCAATGGAACACCGTGACGCTACGTCACGGTCAAGCGCCCACAGAAACTGTGATGAAGCTGATATCACACAAGATACTGTTCCGTGTCGGTGGCGGACACGCGAAGGCCCCATGTTTCACGTGAAACATGGGGCCTTCGGTCCCGGGGCTATCGCCGAGTCGCGGCTTTCATGCCGGCCGTGAAATCACGCAGCTCCCCGAGGAGAGCCGGGAGATCGTCGACGGTACGGGTCGCCGGGGAAGCGCCGGAACAGTGTCGTTCGATGATCCGCGTGATCGCGGAACCGCAGATCGCGCCGGCGGCACCGGCGTCAATGGCCGCCCGGACGTGATCGGGGGTGGAGATCCCGAACCCGAGCAGGGCGGGAGCCCCACCGAAGCGCCGCAGGTTCGCGACCACGTCGGCGAGCCCGTCGGTGCTGGAGGCATTCTCCGCTCCGGTGACACCGACACGGGAGACCGCGTAGATGTAGCCGCGGGAGTGGGCCGCGACGCCGGCCAGTGTCCGCTCCGAGGCGTGGGGTGGGGCGATGAAGATCTGGTCGACACCGGCTTCCTCAGCGGCCGCGGAGAAGGCCGCGCCCTCTCGGACGGGAACATCCGGGATGAGCACCGAGTCGGCACCGGCCTCCGACACGGAGGCGTAGAACTCCCCACTCCCCCGGGCGAAGGGGACGTTGCCGTAGATGAGCAGACCGATGGGAAGCTCCGGCCAGGTGTCGCGGATCCGGCGGATGATCGAGAACGAGGTGTCCACGTCCACACCGGCGTCCAGCGCCCGGATGTGGGCGGCCTGGATCGTGGGGCCGTCCGCGACCGGGTCGGAGAACGGCACACCCAGCTCGAGGGCGTCCGCTCCACCCTCGACGAGGGCACGGACGATCTCGAAGGAGGTCTCCGCGTCGGGGTCGCCGAGCATGACGAAGGGAACGAACGCCCCCTCCCCGGCGGCGTCGAGACGCTCGAACAGTGCGGGATAGCGGCTCATCGGTTGTCCTCCATGACGAGTTCGGGGTGATCGGCGAGGGTGCGGCGGACGTGATCGACGTCCTTGTCACCTCGCCCGGAAAGTGAGACGAGGATGGTGATCTCCCGGCCGTCCTCCTCGGCCGCTGCGGCACGCTTGAGTGCGTAGGCCAGCGCGTGCGCGGACTCGAGAGCGGGAATGATCCCCTCGTAACGGCTGAGCAGCTGGAACGCCTCCAGTGCCTCCGCATCGGTGATGCCGACGTACGTTGCCCGGCCGGATTCGTGCAGGTACGCGTGCTGGGGACCGACGCCGGGATAGTCCAGTCCGGCGGAGATGGAGTAGCTCTCCTCGACCTGGCCGTCCGCGGTCCTCATCAGATAGGAGCGGGCACCGTGGAGGATGCCGATCTTCCCGGCGTGGATGGGTGCGCCGTGACGTCCCGAATCCAGCCCCTCCCCCGCCGGCTCCACTCCGACGAGCTCAACGGACTCCTCGTCGATGAAATCGGCGAACATGCCGATGGCGTTGGATCCTCCGCCGACGCAGGCCGTCACCACGTCCGGCAGCCCGCCGGTCCGTTCGAGCATCTGCGCCTTGGCCTCGGTCGAGATGATCCGGTGGAATTCGCGGACGATCGTCGGGAAGGGGTGCGGTCCGGCGGCGGTGCCGAGGAGGTAGTGCGACTCGTGGAACGTGGCCGTCCAGTCGCGCAGAGCCTCGTTGACGGCGTCCTTGAGTGTGCCCGCCCCTGAGGTCACGGGGACGACCTTCGCGCCCATCAGTTCCATCCGGTAGACGTTGGGTTGCTGGCGCTGGACGTCCTCGGCACCCATGTAGATGACGCACTCGAGATCGAGAAGCGCGCACGCGAGCGCTGTGGCGGTGCCGTGCTGGCCGGCGCCGGTCTCCGCGATGATGCGGGTCTTGCCCATCCGCTTCGCCAGGAGTGCCTGGCCGATGACCTGGTTGGTCTTGTGGGCTCCGCCGTGGACGAGATCCTCGCGCTTGAGGAAGATGCGGGCCCGGCCACGTCCCCTGCCAGGCAACGGCAGATTCGAGCATTCGGTGAGCGGGGTGGGGCGACCGAGGTAGTCGCGGAGGTAGTCGGCGAGTTCCGTGCGGAACCCGGGATCGTCCATCGCGTCGACGAACGCCTTCTCCAACTGGTCGAGTGCGGGGATCAGCAGCTCGGGTACGTACTGTCCACCGAACTGGCCGAAGTAGGCGGGCAGAATGGTCGCGCCGCCGGACGTGTCCGGAGTCGTCGAATCATGTTCGGGTGGGGTCATTTCTCTACCGCCTGTTCATTGTTGAAGGTGCGAATTGTGGCGAAGGTGCGTGCGATGTGTCCGGTGTCCTTGTGTCCGGACCAGGGGCCCGCGTCCGGTCCGTACTCGAGACCGGAATTGAGGTCCAGACCCGCGCAGTCCACACGGAGGGCGTCACGCAGGTTAGCGACCCCGATTCCCCCGGCGAGGAACGACCGCTGCTTCACGTTCTCCGGGATCGTGGACCAGTCGAACGCGGTGCCCGTGCCGCCCGAACCGGAGTCCAGGACGAACCTGTCGACGAGTGGTTCTCCCTCGGCGAGTGCGGAGACGGTCTCGGCGGCTCCGGGACTCGTCATCGGGACTGCCCGCCAGAGTTCCACGTGGTCCGGGATCTCGGTCCGGATGCGTCGGATCAGTTCACCCTCCTCGTCGATGGTGCCGAGGGGGCAGTGGACCTGAACCGCCGCCACTCCGTCGACGCAGAGCTCGCCGTAACCGGAGGAGCGCCGGCTGACCGCGACGTAGCGCAGCCCGGGTTCCGCGGCGATTATCGACTCCGCTGTACGGATGTCGACCGCACGCGGGGACGCCGCCTCGAAGATGAGTCCACCGTAGACGGCACCGGCGGCGCGGGCGGCCTGTGCGGCACCCGGTGTCCTCAACCCGCACACCTTGTTCGGCCCGTAGACGAGCTCCCGCGCTGCGGCGTCGATGTCGGGTTCCCCGGTGAGCTGCGAGCCGACGAGGAAGCCGTTCACGGGTGACCCGATGCGACGGATCGTCGCGTTGTTCCGGATCCCTGATTCGGCCACCAGGACCGCGTTGTCCGGGGCGAGGGGCGCAAGGTGGGCGGAGCGATCCAGATCGATGCTGAGGTCATGGAGATTGCGGTGGTTGATACCGATGATCCTCGCCCCGAGATAGCGCGCACGGTTCATCTCGTCCTCGTCGACGACCTCGGTGAGGATGTCGAGGGCCAGCCGGTGCGCCTCCTGCGCGAGACGTGTGTAGGTCTCGTCGTCGAGGACCGACAGCATGAGGAGGACGGCGTCGGCGCCGAAGTAGCGGGCGGCATGGACCTGTACCTCGTCGACGATGAAGTCCTTGCACAGGACCGGCAGGTGCGTGGACATCGCCACGGTGGCGAGGTGGTCGTAGTCGCCGCCGAACCTGTCGGGCTCACAGAGGACGGAGATGCCCGAGGCGTAGCGGGAGTAGACCCGCGCGATGTCACCGGGCTGGTAGTGCTCACGGATGAGCCCGAGTGAGGGCGAGGCGGACTTGCACTCCATGATGAAGCGGTTCGCTCCCCTGCCCCGGTCGGGCAGATCCCCGCCGAGGCTGGCGAAGAGGCTTCGGGTTGAGCGGGGCAGTGCCTCCGGGTCCACGTGGCTGATGCGGCGGCGGATGTCGTCGAGGTGGCCCTTCCGGGCGGTGACGATCCCCTCGAGGACCGTCGGCATCGAATGGGCGTCAGGCATAGTCAGCCTCCTCGTGGGTCGCGAGCCAGGTTTCCACGGTCTTGTCCGCGAGCAGCTGCTTCGCTTTCGTCGCTCCGGCGGCGATGGTGTCGCAGTCACCGTTGAGGTAGAACAGGGCACCTGCGTTGACGGCGATCGCGTCGAGATGGGCGTCGGGGCCGGTTCCGGCGAAGGTGGCCCGGATGTGTTCCGCGTTCTCAGCCCCGTTCCCGCCGGCGAGGTCGTCCAGGGAGTGGGTGCCGACCCCGAGATCCTCCGGGGTCAGTTCGTAGTCGGTGACGGAACCGTCGCGTAGCTCCCAGACGGTGGTGGGGCCGTGAACGGCGATCTCATCGGTGCCGGATCCGTGCACGACGAGTGCCCGGGTGCGCCCCAGTTCGCGCATGACCTCGATGATCGCGGGGCCGAGTTCAGGTCGGGCGATCCCCATCAGCTGGAGGTGCGGCTTCGCCGGATTGAGCAGTGGGCCGAGAATGTTGAAGATCGTCGGAACCTTCAGTTCCTTGCGGACCGGCATGACGTGGGCGATCGCCGGATGGTAGGCCGGTGCGAAGAGGAACGTGAAGTTGGACGCCCGAACCTGTCGTTCCGCGCGTGTCGGATCCAGGTCCAGGGGGATGTTCAGGGCCTCGAGGACATCGGCGGACCCTGATCTGGAGCTGACGGAACGGTTGCCGTGCTTGACCATCGTCACTCCCCCGGCTGCCGCGACGAGTGCTGCGGCGGTGGAGATGTTGATGGTGTTCGCGCCGTCACCACCCGTGCCACAGGAATCCGTCACGCCCTCCCCCTCGACGGGGAAGGGGCGGGCCGCGTTGATGAAGGCCTGTGCGGCGCCGGCGATGTCGGAGGCCGTTTCGCCCCGGGTCCGTAGTGTCGCGAGGAGTGCGGCAACCTGGACGGTCGAGTAGGAGCCGGTCGTGAGGGGGTTGAAGACGGCACGGGCTTCCTCGACCGTGGGGTTCCCGTTGTCCAGGTAGGCGGTGAGGAGAGTGTGCGGATCAGTGTGCGTCATCGGTGGATCCTTCGCGGGTGTGGGTGAGCAGCGTTTCGACGCTGCGGGTGAGAATGTGCGGTCCGGAGGGGCTGAGCACCGACTCGGGGTGGAACTGCAGTCCGAGGGCTGTTCCGTCGGTGGTACGGGCGGCCATGGTGACCTGTCCGATCTCCGAGTCACAGGTGGCGAGAGACACCATGCCCTCCGGGATGGCGGTGCAGCCGAGCGAGTGGTATCTGGCGATGGGTACCTTACGACCGGTGACTCCGGGGAGATCCGGTCCGGCGTCGACCGTCAGTCCCCGGAACACCGGGCTCGCGGTCCCCTCGTCCGTCAGTGTCATCAGATCCGATGTGCCGTGGACCGGTCCGCAGGGTTCGACTCTGCCGCCGTGGTGATCGAGGAGGGCCTGGAAACCGAGGCAGATCCCCAGTATCGGGATGCGGCCCAGGGTGGTGCCGATCAGTTCCATCATGGTTCCGGCGTCACGGGGGTGGCCGGGTCCGGGTGACAGGCAGATGAGGTCGGGATCAGCGTCGATGACGGTCTGGACGGGGACGGTGTTCCGGAAGACGGTGCAGTTGAATCCCGCGACGGCGAAGGCGTCGACGAGGTTGTAGACGAAGGAGTCCTGGTTGTCGATGAGGACGATGTGGGGGCGTGGACCAGTCACCGGATGACCTCCAGATTCGCGTCGGCGGCGAGAGCGATGGCGTTGAGTACGGCGAACGCCTTGTGCAGTGATTCATCGGCTTCGGCCTGGGGTTTGCTGTCGCGCACCACCCCGGCTCCGGCCTGGACGACGGCGCGGCCGTCACGGACGAAGGCGGAGCGGATGACGATGCAGGTGTCCATGTCACCGTTCCCCTTGAGGTACCCGACGGCACCGCCGTAGGAGCCACGTCGCTTACCCTCCACATTCCTGAGCAGTTCCATGGCCCGGAGTTTGGGGGCACCCGTCAGGGTCCCCATGTTCATGCAGGCACGGTAGGCGTCGAGGGGATCGAGTTCGGGGTCCAGTTCGGCGGTCACCCGACTCACGAGGTGCATCACCCGGCTGTACCTGTCCACCTGGAGAAGGTCCGCGACCCGGCGGGTCGCGGGTACGGCGACCCGTGCGAGGTCGTTGCGGGCGAGATCGACGAGCATGGTGTGTTCCGAGATCTCCTTGGCGTCCGTGCGGAGTTCCAGTTCGGCCCGGATGTCGAGTTCGTCGTTGATGGTGCCGTCCGGGTTGAGGCCGCGGGGGCGGGTTCCGGCGATGGGGTACAGCTCGACCTGGCGCGTGCCGGCGGTGAACTTGAGATTGGACTCCGGTGAGGCACCGAAGAGCTCGTAGGAGTCACCCGCCGCCAGTCCCCTGACATAGAACATGTAGGGACTCGGATTGGTGGCGCGGAGCGCACGGTAGGCGGCGAAGGCGTCCGGGCAGGGGGCGAGGAAACTGCGCGCCGGGACCACCTGGTAGATGTCACCCACCTCGATGTTCTTC
The DNA here is from genome assembly GCF_016595275.2 of Corynebacterium pygosceleis. Taxonomy (GTDB): domain Bacteria; phylum Actinomycetota; class Actinomycetes; order Mycobacteriales; family Mycobacteriaceae; genus Corynebacterium; species Corynebacterium pygosceleis. Next base: position 710,654 of record NZ_JAENIQ020000001.1, read on the forward strand.
TGGAGCTGTTTCACCTGTTCCCGGACCGTGGCATCGTCGGTGTCGGTCGTGATGGTGAGTGTGTCGGTGTGGTGGGCGGTGGGGATGTACGCGTCCGCGTGGTCGGGCTCGGCCGCCTCGATGGCCTCGGCCAGTCGTGCGAGTTCCTCTCCGAGCCGTTCCGTCTCTTCCTCTCCGACACTGACACCGACGAGTTCCGCTGTTCGGGACTGGTGGTCGATCGTGAGGAGGATCTCCGCGACGAGGAACTGGTAGTCGGGGTAGGTGTTCTCCCCGGGTGCGACCTCCGGCAGGTCCTCGAAGGTGTCGATGTAGTCGAAGGCGAATCCCCCGGCGATGAAGGGCAGTGATCCGGCCCGATCACTGTATCCGGGATCCCGCTGGAGCCGTCGCAGCGGCTCGACGGTGGAGATCTGGGTCAGTCTGCGGCGTTCATCGACTTCCGTTCCCGGGGGGAACCGGAATGAAACCTTCCCCTCTCCCCCGTCGGACGCCGACTCCCCGACCAGACGGTCGGCCAGTGTCTCCCGGAGACGTTTCACGTGAAACATTCCGGATTCCGTGAGGGGTTCGGCGCAGACCCCGTCTCCGTGGCAGGTGACGCGGACAGATCCGCGGAGAATCGCGACCGAGGTGAGTCCCTGCTTGGAGCTGATGTCGGCGCTTTCGAGAAGGACCGCATCGTCGACGGAGGTGCCGCCGAGGAAAGCGAACAGATTTGAGGCGTTTTCGTGGTAGCGAACGGAGATCCTGTGGATCGTGGCATCGATGGCGGGGGGTGATGTCGTTGCGTCGCCGGTCGTTGAGTCGGTGTCGGTCACCTCGAATGGCCTTCCTTTGTCGTCGGGGGCGGGAGAGTCGTCCGCGTTGCCCCGGGGTTCCTTCTTCAGGGGGCTTCCGGTGGCTACCGGCATGAAGAAAGGCTCGCTGCTTGTGGTTCAAGCGGGCGAGCCCTGGGTGTCAGATTCTGACGGTGAAAATACCGTCGCCTACATTCCGTGGCTCGCGTTGTCAGCGTGCCACCACCACTGGGTGCGGGAGGGTGTGGAGATGAGGGACATGCGACACAGTCTAGCACCGGACGTCGATGGGGGTGCAAACATACCTGGCCGGTGTATCACCCCTTGAAAGGTGTGGTGTGTGCCTCCTCTCCCCCGACGGGGCGGGGCTGCACGGAGGATGTCGGCATTCGATGTGGTACGTGTATCCGACGTGTACAACCATGGGACGGAATAAAGTCGGTGACGTAAAAACGGTGTTCAGTTTCAGATGACACTGATAGACTAAAAACGAAATACGGAGGTACGAACTCCCGTGGGTGTCCGTTCTGGGCCCCCGATGCACCTCCCCCGCCATCCCAGGAGAAAGGTGACCGCTGTGGCAACAACCGACTACACGACAGTGCTGAAGGAAGCGGGCGTCGACAATCGGCACATCATCGATTTCGTCAACGAATGGGCGGTGATCCTGGAACCCGATTCCGTCGAGGTCATCTCGGCCGCTGATGACCAGAGACTGATCGATTCCGCGTTGGCGGATGACGAGATCCAGCCGGCCGGCGAGGGCCGCTACTACTCCCGCAGCTACCACAAGGACACCGCCCGCACGGAAGAGAAGACCGTGGTGGCGACCCACGATCCCGCGGACCGGGGAGAGTACAACAACTGGCGTGACGCCTCGGAGATCACCGCCGAGCAGAAGACGAAGATGGCCGGTGCCTACCGGGGCAGGACGATGTACGTCCTCCCCTACCTGATGAGTCCGAAGGACTCTCCCTTCGCCCCGTGGGCCGCCGGCGTCGAGCTCACCGACAACCGGACCGTCTGCCTGCACATGATCCGGATGGCCCGGGTCGGGATCGACTACCTCGGTGACCTCGAGGATCCGGACCACTTCGTCCGTGCCGTTCACGTCACCGGTGACCTGGAGAATCTCGGCCAGGGTACGGAAGACGACCAGCGCTGCTTCGCGACGGTCGCCGACGAGCGCACCATCCTCCACTACGGCTCCTCGTACGGCGGAAACGCTCTCCTCGGAAAGATCGCGCACGGTCTGCGTCAGGCCTGCTACGACGGCTGGGCCTCCGGGGAATTCCTCGCCGAGCAGTTCATGCTCATCGGCATCCACGACAAGGTGACCGGCGAACACCGCTACATCTGCGGCGGATTCCCGTCCGCCTCCGGCAAGACGAACCTCGCCATGATGCTTCCCCCGGACGGCCTCGGGGACCGCTACGAGGTGTTCTTCTACGGCGACGACATCGTGTGGCTGCGCGTGGGCGTCGACGGCCGGCTCTACGGCATGAACCCGGAGTTCGGTGCCTTCGGCGTCGCCCCCAACACCAACCGCAACACCAACCCGACCGCGATCGACGCCATCGGTGAAGGCACCGGAACGCTGTTCACCAACGTCGCCTACAACACGAAGACCCACCAGGTGTGGTGGGAGGGCATGACCCCCGATCACCCGGAGGACCTGGACGGATGGTTGGACTGGAGGGGTGAGCCGATCGCCGACCGTCCCGTCGAGCGTCAGCGTTCGGACGCGAAGGGTGACGAGTGGGCGCACCCCAACTCCCGTTTCACCACCACACTCGCCAACGTCCCCAACGTCGCCCCCAACTACGAGGTTCCCGGTGGTGTGCCGGTCGATGCCGTGATCTTCGGCGGCCGTGTCCGTGACCGTGAGCCGCTGATCCGCGCCTTCCGCGATCCCGCGGAAGGGGTCTACGACGGACTCACCCTCGGGGCGGAGGCCACCGCGGCAGCGGAGGGCAAGGCCGGACAGCTGCGTTACGACCCGATGTCCATGCGCCCGTTCATGGCCTACCCGGAGGGCCGCTACGCGCAGCACTGGCTGGACATCTTCGACAAGGCCAAGGAGGTCGGCGGCGACAGTGCACTGCCGGTGTTCGCGCACGTCAACTGGTTCCAGCGGGGCGAGGACGGTCGCTACATGTGGCCCGGATACCGCGACAACCTGCGAGCACTGCTCTGGCTGCTCGACTACAAGGACGGAAAGGTCGAGGGAATCGAGACCCCTGTCGGACTGATCCCGAAGATCGACGAGCTGGACCTCACCGGTTTCACCGGCGACCGTGACGATCTCGAGGCGGTTCTCACGATCGATCGTGAACTGTGGCTGAAGGAGATGGACTCCCGTGCCGAGCACCTGTCCCGCTTCGAGGGCCTGCCGGAGCGCATCTGGGAGGCGCACCGTCGTGTGGAGAACGACCTGAAGGACGCTGAATAGCGCCTGAATCAGACAAAATCTGAATGGTACCGAATGGTACAGAAGTCACAAGCGGGTGGGATGTTTCACGTGAAACATCCCACCCGCTTCAGTTTCTGTCGAGGGGGACGACGATGGGGCGTCCGGAGTGTGGGTCGGTGATCAGGTCGCAGTCGAGGCCGTAGACGTCTGCGATGAGGTCGGCGGTGACCAGTTCGGTGACCGGTCCTGTCCCGACGATGCGCCCCTCTTTCATCATGATGAGGTTTGTGGCGTAGCGGAAGGCGAGGGTGAGTTCGTGGAGGACCGCGACGACGGTGACTCCGTCGCGTTGGAGGTCGCGGGCGAGGTTGAGGACGTCGACCTGGTGTGTGATGTCGAGGTAGGTGGTGGGTTCGTCGAGCAGGACGATGGGTGTTTGTTGGGCGAGGACCAGGGCGATCCAGACCCGTTGGCGTTGTCCGCCGGACAGTTCGGAGACGAAGCGGTCCTTGAGGTCGGTGACGTTGGCTCGTTTCATCGCTTGGTCGACGGCTTCCCGGTCGGCGGCCGACCACTGCCGCAGGATCCCCTGGTGCGGGTACCGGCCCCGGGCTATCAGATCCTCGACGATGATCCCGTCGGGTGCGTGCGGGGCCTGGGGCAGCAGGCTGAGCTGCTTCGCCACATCCTTGGGCGCGAGGGAGGCGAGCGGCACCTCATCGAGGGTGACCGATCCGGTACCGGTGGGCAGCATTCTGGCCAGTGCACGCAGGAGCGTCGATTTGCCGCATGCGTTGGGTCCGACGATGACGGTGAACTCTCCGGTGGGAATGTCGATGGAGAGGTTCTCCAGGATGGTCGTCTTCCCGTACCCGACGGTGATGTCGTGGGCGCGGAGACGGGTGGCGGTCGTGTCCGGTGTGGTCATGCGTGGTGGTCCTTCCGCCATTCATGGGCGAGCAGCCAGATCAGGTAGACGCCGCCGAGGGATCCGGTGACCACACCGACGGGTAGTTGGGTCGGGGCGAACAGTCGCTGGGAGATGACATCCGAGGTGAGCACGAGGAATCCGCCCATCAGTGCAGCGGTGCCGAGGCCCGGTCCGCTGGTCCGGGTCAGTCTGCGGGCGAGTTGGGGTGCGGCGAGTGCGATGAACGCGATGGGCCCGGCGACGGCGACAGTGACGGCCACCAGTGCGACGCCGAGGACGATCAGCTGGATGCGTCGGGTGTCCACGGGGACCCCGAGCCCGACCGCGAGATCCGGGCCGGTGAGCATCACGCCGAGTGGTCTGGACAGTGCGAGAGCGCACGGAATGAGGATCATCAGGATCACGGTGAGGGTGAGGGTCTCCCCCCAGGTGGTGGCGTTGAAGGATCCGGCGAGCCACTGTGCGGCGGTCTGCGCGGCGGTCAGTGACGCGCGGACGATGAGCAGTCCGTTGACACCCTGGAGGATCGCGGCGACACCGATGCCGATGAGGACGAATCTGGTTCCGGTGATCCCGTTGCTCCGGGACAGCAGGTACACGAGGGTCCCGGTGGCGAATCCGCCGAACAGGGCTCCCAGGCCGATGGCCAGGGGGCCGCCGCCGAACACGATGATCTGGAGCAGGGCACCCGTCGCGGCGCCGACGGTGAAGCCGGTGATGTCGGGGCTGCCGAGGGGGTTTCCGGTGAGTGTCTGGAAGATCGCCCCGGATGTGCCGAGTGCGGCACCGATGAGAAGTGCGGTGACGACCCTGGGGGCCCGCAGGTCGCGGACGAAGAACTGTGCGAGCGGATCATCTCCGGTTCCGAGAAGTGAGGCGATGACGTCGCCCGGTCCCAGTGGGTAGTCCCCGAGCATCAGTGCGAAGATGACCATGCCCGTGATGACGGCACCGAGCAGTCCGGTGACCGCCAGGGTGCGGCGTTCCACCCGGAAGGTCCAGGAACCGGTGCGGATCAGCAGGAAACGGCGGTGGAAACTCACAGGGCCTCGATTCGTCGTCGACGGACGATGGCGATGAAGAACGGGCCGCCGATGATCGTCGTGACGATCCCGGTCTGGATCTCCTGCGGCGCGATGACCACACGGGCGAGGATGTCGGCGGTGAGAAGGACGACCGGGGCGGCGAGCGCGGAGAACGGCAACGCCCATCGTTGATCAGGTCCGCAGATGTACCGTCCGATGTACGGGACCCCGAGGCCGATGAACATGATCGGGCCGACCGCCGCTGTCGCCGCGCCGGCGAGGAGGGTGACCGCGATCATCACCGTGGTACGGAGCCGGGCCACCCGGACCCCGAGTGAACGACCCTGCTCATCCCCGAGAGCGAGGGCGTTGAGCGCCGGTGCGGAGACGAATGCGAGAACGGTCCCGAGGGCGATGAATCCCGCAACACACATCAGAACCGGCCACCCCCTCCCCTCGACTGATCCGGTCGCCCAGAAGCGGAACTCGTTGAAGGCGTTCCGGTCGGAGAGGATGACCACCTGGACGATGGAGGACACGGCCATCGTCACGGCCACCCCGGCGAGCGCGAGTCGGACGGGGGTGGGTCCGGTCCGTCCGACCCCGCCGAGGATGTAGACGACGACGGCCGCGAGCGCGGCACCGATGAAGGCGAACCACAGGTAGAACCAGATGCTGGTGATTCCCGCGACGGCGACGGCCAGGACGACCGCGAGGGAGGCACCGGCGTTGACGCCGAGAATGCCCGGATCGGCCAGGGGGTTCCGGGTCAGTGACTGCATCAGTGCCCCCGCTGTACCCAGCGCGGTGGCGACGACGATGACGAGCAGGGTGCGGGGTACGCGCTGCGCGTGGATCACCGTGGATTCGAAGGAGGCGTCCGGATGGATGAGCAGCTGAAGGACATCTCCCGTGGGAATCGGGTTGGAACCGATGAGCAGTGAGGCTGTGCTGAGGAGGACGAGGAGGATCATCGCGGTGATGAATCCGGTTCGTCGCCGGGTCCGGTACATCGCTACCGGTTGGCGTCGGGACGGGTGCGGTGGGTGTAGAGGTAGGCGGCCACACCGGCCAGCCCCACGATGAGAATCGCCCCGCCGACGAGGAGCCCGACCATCGGGGCACGGTTCGACTCCGCGGCCACGGAGGCCGGCTGAATGTCATCGGAACCGGATTCCGCTGCACCGTCGGTGTCGGTGACCGCTGATGATGGACGTGTGCCCCCGGACTGCGCGGCTCCCGCCCTGGCGGCGAGGGTGGAGCGTTCGATGCTCTTCCCGGCCTTCCCGGAATCCGCGGGGCGTCCGTTTGCGTGGTTTTCCTCCCGCCGGGCCCCCTGCCCGGAGCCTCCACCGGGAGCGGGCTCGTCGATCACCGTGGTGACGGTCCGCGGGCCGCCCCCTGCCGTTCCACCCCGGTCGGCGGCGGGAGATCCTCCGCCGCTCCGGTCCCCGGTGCCGGATTGCGTGCCGTCGCCACCGTTGTCGTCGTTCGCCTTGTTCGTCCCGGAGTCTTCCTTGAGGAACGTGTCCAGGAAGTTTCCGCCTCCGCCCCCGGTACCCGTGTCTCCGCCCCCGGTGCCACCGGTATCACCGCCACCTGAGACGACGGTGAAGTAGGTGCTGTGGCTCGTGTATCCCTCGATCCCGACATAGTTGCCGTCCGAATCGGTGAGTTCTCTGCTGGAGAGGAAGCGCAGCCAGTGTTCACCGTCGTCGATGTCGCAGGGCAGGAGCACCGATCCGTAGGCGCTTCCGTCCGAACTGATGCGCTGGGTGGCGATCACACCTGTTCCGTGCACGGACTGGTCGGAGTACCCCGATCCGTCATCGAGTTTGATGTTGAGTGTCTCTCCGGCGGGGAAACCCTCGACCGAGTACGTCACCGTCTCACAGGGTGCGACCGTGCCCGGGGACACCGATGAACTGGTTCCCGGGGTGTCGGGACCGGGACCGCCCGGTGGGACGGCACCTGCCGTGGGGAGGCTGGTGAGGGCGGCGAGCGCCGCAGTTCCACCTGCGGCGGTGATGCGGTGAATGGGGTTCTTCATGGTTGGGCTCCTACGGGCGGTACTGGATTGGCTGACGGTCAGTGCTGTCTGCGTCGGTGTCGGAGGACGGCTCCGAGCACGAGAAGTTGGACGAGGGCGATCGCCCCGAGAATGAGGGCCCAGTCCGTTCCCGACATCAGGGGTTGCGCGACCCCCGTGGTGCCGGTCCCGCCCGCCTGCGCCGTCGGGGCGGTTTCCTCGTCCACGGGTGCGGGCACAGACTCCGGGGAACGGTGTCCGGTACCTGGGACGGGTGCCCAGCCGATGAGCTCGCCGGAGGAATCCGTCAGCGCGATACGGTGCTCTCCGGTACCCAGAGCGGAGATGTCGAGTGCGACCTGGGAGAGATCATCGAGCCGGGCCCAGCCGATGCCGGTGGGTTTGGGACTGTAGCTGAACAGGTAGACCCACTCCCCCGGTTCATGTCCACCGGCGGCCAGCGTCATGAGATCACCGTTGAGCGAGGAGGTGACCGGTCCGATGCGGCGGGACGTGAGGTTCGCCGCGTTGAGTACCGGAGGAGCCGGTTCGCCGTCGGGCCGGGGCAGCTCGACGACCGTGTTCCGTCCCGACCGGGAGGTACGGTTCCCGGATCCGGTTCCGGTCGTTCCGGAGGTACCGTGTCGACGCTTGATGACGGTGACCACGGTCTCCTGTTCGGTGCCCTGTGCACCGGGGGTGCCGCCGCCTCGCGTGGTACCGGAGTCCCCGGGCGAATCGGTGGCTTTCCCGCGCGCGCCGGGGGTGGTGCCGGGGTCTTTTGTCGTCGCGGTCTCCGGCTGCAGCCTGTTGAGGATCCGGTAGATCTCGCCGAGCTTCCCGTTGAGTCCCCCGACCGCCCCGATCAGTGGTGCGACCGCGAAGATCAGGTCCCGGGGCACATCCTCTGGATTCACCGGGTCCGGGGGATCGCCGGGCTCCGTGGTGTCCGATTTCCGGAGGGTGATCCAGTTCCACCCGACGAGATCGCTGTACTCCCCCGCGTTGCCCGACTGGAGGACGAGCTTGAGTGGTCCGGCCGGGAGATCGTCCGGTTCACCCAGCGGCAGGCTGATGCGGTGGTCCTCGCCGACCGTGTACCAGTTGTCATCCCAGGGCAGCCGGACGGAGCTGTCGTCGATGTAGGTGCTCGCGAACACCCAGTCCCCCGGTTCCGAGTCGGGGAGGGTCACGGTGACCAGGGACGGTGTCTCGGTGAAGGACACACCCTTCTGATTGGCGGTCGTGAGGGTCGCCTCGTAGTCGAGGGGCTCGGGGACACCACTCGGCCGGTATTCGCCGACGGTGAAGGTGGTGGTGTCGTCGCCCCGGCGGGGAATCGACCTGATCGGGTCACCGTCCTTCAGGGTTCCGGTGAGGATCCGGATGTGGTGTGACCCCGGTTCGAAGATGGGGTCGGATCCGTACCGGCCCCGGTCGGTGCCGTCCGGCAGGACGATGTCGACGGCGAAGTCACCGGTTCGCGGATCGGCGTCGTGCATCGCCCAGATCGTCGCGTTGTCATGGACCTGGTGGCCCGGGACGTGTTTGAACCGTCCGTCGTCGATCTTGATGGACAGTCGTGAGCCTCCGTCGGTCGAGTGGCAGAAGCCGGTTCCGCTGATCGTGAGCGTGCCGTCGGGGTTGGGTTTCGGGGCGACCGTCACCGTCGGTTTCGGTGTCGAGGGCACGCAGGTGATCGCATCCGGATTCGCCGGTTCCACCCACTCTTCCCCGCCGACGGCGAGCGGCCCGAGAACGACGGACCGTTGGATGTCGTCCGCTCCGGCGAGTCCGCTGGTGACCGCGACGTTGAACTTCTGTCCGGGGGTCAGTTCGGTGGGCAGGTCGAGGTTCGTGTGGAAGGATCCGTCGTCGCCGGCGGTGAAGACGGCCCAGATCGTGGGGTCCGGATTCCCGTTCCGTGGATGGTTGACCACCGCATCCCCGGTGCGTGGGTAGATGCCCGATTCGCCGTCCGCCAGGGTGTAGTAGAGCTTGACCACGACGGTGGATCCGGCGGAACCATCGACCGTGTGCCATCCTGAACCATTCAGCTCCACGTTCTGGCCCGCTTCGACGACGTAGGGGACGGTGGCCCGGGCCCCGTCATTCGATTCGCCGGTGAACAGTTGTGTCCCATCGGCCTGCGTCTGCACACCGGCCGGGGTGTCCGCGGTGGCGGGTGCCGGAAGACTGAGGGTCTGTGCCGTGAGGAAGGAGGTCAGGATGAGGGCGGTGGCGCCGTGGATCCGGTGGGTCTTGGCTGTGTGCACGGTGTGGTCTCCGGTGGTGGGGGCGGTGGGGTTCTACTGGGCGAGATCGGCGACGTCGTCGAGGATGCGGTTCATCAGGAGGGGCCCTCCGGTGGAGGTCCACAGATCACCCGCCACGGGGATGATGGTGCCGTTCCGGTACGCCTCGAGGTCGGTGAAACCCGGGACGGTCTCCGCCTGTTCGAGTGCGTCCCGGGCCCCGTCGAGGTTTGTTTTCCCTCCGGCGCCGGGATTGTTGACGCTGGAGCCGCCGAGTGTTCCGAAGAAGATGTAGTCGGCGTCGATGTCCCGCAGATTCTCCAGGGACACGGGTTCCGAGTGCCCGCGCCCACGGTGGTCCTGGTTCGGTGGCCTCTTCAGCCCGAGATCGTTCAGGGCGATTCCCGCGGGCAGTTCCTTGAGGATCAGGGACGCGGAGTTTCCCTGCCACCGGACGATGGAGAAGGTGGAGTCACGGTAGGCGTCGAGTTGCGCGGACACGTCCGCCACATGGGCGTCGTAGTCGGCGATGACCTTCTCGCCCCGGTCGACCATGTTCAGTGCATTGGCGGTGTTCCGGAAGTTGATGCGCCAGTCGCCGCCCGCGTATCCGGTGTAGACGACGGGTGCGATGGCGCGGAGGGCTTCGATGACGGGCGGATTGTTGTTGATGCTGGTGCCGTCGACGAGGATCAGGTCGGGGTTTGCGGCTCCGACGGCCTCGAAGTTCGGTTGCGCGACGTTTCCCAGGAGCGGAATGTCTCCCGCCTGTTCCCGCAGGTAGCCCGCGATGTCGTTCTGGCCACGCCCGGCGACCGCTCCGACGGGCGTGATCCCGAGTGCCAGCAGCCCGTCGAGGGTCGGCTCGGACAGCGCGACAACGCGTTGAGGTGACACCGGAACGTCGACATCGGTTCCCTCGATGTCCGTGATTGTCCGGGTTTCGACCGTTTCGGCGGTGGGGCCGGGGTCGGGGGAACCGGAACAGGCGCCGAGCCCGAGGACGGAGGCGAGGATGAGGGCGGAACCGGTCAGGAAACGTCGTCGGTGCATGGTGTTTGGCTCCTTGGGTACGCCGTGTGTGTCGGGTGACCGGGGATGCCGGGGCCTTTTCCCGAAGAAGGGCGCCAGCTCTCCGGCCACGACCCCGCGTATGGGGTCGGGACTGGAACCTGATCTCGGCCGGGTACCGTCCCGGGACAGTGATGTCAGTGGGGCGGCACTCGGCCGGATGATTCAGGTGGTGATCAGATGTGGAGCAGATCCCGCAGGGGCTGCGGCAGAACGTGTGCCGGGATGACCCCGATCTTGACGAGGTAGCCGAACAGTGCGGTCAGACCACCGATGCCACCGAGGAGTCCGAGGAGTCCGAGGACGGAACCCGAACCGGAGCTCGTGGTGCCGGGATCCGGGGTCTCGCCAGCATCAGGAGTGTAACGGTGGATGCTGTCCATCTCAGAGGTGCCTCCACGGCTCGCCTTCCCGATGACGAAGATGTGTCCCTCGTTGTCGAACGTGACGTCGTTCGGCAGCGAACCGGCGTCGAGGTTGGCGATCTTCTTGTTCGTGGCCGGGTCGATCACCGTGAGGGTACCGGCGGTACGGTTCACCGCGTAGACCTTCTTCGTCGCGGGGTCGTAGACGACCGCGAGTGCCTGGGCACCGGTCTTGATGTCGGCCAGCACCTTCTGGTTCTTCATGTCGTAGGCGAGAACGTTGTTCGTGCCCTGGCTGGCGACGTAGAGGGTGTCGGTCGCGGGATCGACGGCGACCGACGATCCACGGGAGACCATGTCAGCGGGTAGTTCGTAGACGGTGGATGCACCGGTGCGGACATTCACCTTGACAGCCTTCGGGGCGCGCAGCGACACCGAGTAGAGGTCACCCGTCTCCTGGTTGAGCTGCAGACCCATGGCGTTTCCGAAGCCTGGGGTGGACAGGGAGCCTTCGTGCTTCAGGGTGTCACCGTCGAAGATGGCGATGGAGTCCGTCTCCGAGACCGGAGAGGACGCGTACGCCTTGCCGGTCGACTGGTCCACGACGACGGCGCGGGCGTGGTTGATGATGTCTGCGGGGAACTGCTTCACCAGGCTCAGATCCGATGCGCGGTAAACCGCCACCGAGTTGCCCAGGGTGTTGGTCGTCCAGACCAGACCGCGCTTGTCATCGACGCCCACTCCGAATACGCGGCCGTCGATGTCATCGGTGGCGGGCTGAATCTCTTTGGTGACCTCGAGGGTGTCCGGATTGACCTTCATCAGCCCCGAGACCTTGCCGTCCGCGCTGAAATCGGTCCGGGTGACGAAGAGCGCGTTCTCCTTGGCGCTGTAGCGGCTCTGGTACACGCCGGCGGGAAGTTCCGCCTCCTGCACGGTGTACTTGTCCGTACCGTACAGCTTGTTGTCCGGGGTGATGGTGACATCGGTCTCGAAGGTGCCTTCGTGACCGTCGACGGTGTAGGCGATCCGGATCTTCTGGCCGAGCAGTGCGGCGTCCCCCGGAATGGCGACATTCGGGATCACGGTGCGGGAGTCCGCACCGGAGACGCCCTGCTGACCGTCGGTGAGGAGGTTTCGGTCCCCGACCCCGACGAAGTCGACCGTCGCATTCTCGGGCAGACCGATGACGATGACGTCCGCCTTCGAGTCGAGGGCCGAGTTCGAGAGCTTGTCGTTGCCGGCGACGGTGAGCTTGACGGCGGGATCCACGCTGACGGTGGTCTCCGCGCGGACATCGCCGGCACTGAGAACGACGGTGTGGCTTACCCCGGCGGCGGCACCGGGCTCGACCACGATCTCGCCCTCGGCGGTTCCCTCGGAGTCCGTGGTGATGGTGTCGCCGGTCCTGTGGTGGCCGAGGGACCACTTCGCTGCGGCACCGTCGACGGTGACGGACACCTCGGTCTCCGGGGCGAAACCGCTGGCGGTGACCGGGATGTAGACGGATCCGCTGCGGCTGGACGTCTCGCCCCGCTCGGCGGTGACCTTCGCGTTCCTGGTGGGCTCCGCGGCCTCGGTGACGGTGAACCACGTGAGGTTGGAGACGGATTCGCCGCCGTCGTTGGCGTTCCCGAGGATCCGGATCCAGTAGTCACCGGGGACGAGGTCCTCCGGGACGACGAGATCGAACTGGAAGAAGCCTTCGGCGTTCGGCAGCTGGTCGCCGGTTAAAATACCCGCGCCGCGCGTGACCTCGCTGAGACCACGACCGCCCTGGTCACCGATCGGCACGGCACCATCGTTGATCTTCACGACGAGACGTCCGCCGTCCGGACGCTGCTTGAAGCCTGAGCCGTAGACGGTGATCACGTTCCCCGGGGCAACGTCCGTTCGGACCTTGACGTATCCGTCGCCGACGGTCTTGCCACCGCCACGCGGGGTGTCGCCGGTCACCGAGGTGCGCGGTGTCTCGGAACCGTCTCCGTTCCCGTCGGAATCCCCGGTTCCGTCGCCGTTCCCACCGTCGGTCGCCTCCACGACATCGAACCAGGCGAACGTCGATACGGCGGGCCCACCGTCCGCAGGGCTACCGAGGACACGCACCCAGTAGGCACCGGGCTCGAGATTCCCGGGGACCCTGACCTTGAAGGTGAATTCACCCTTTTCGTCCGGGAGGAACGGGGTTTTGAGCGTTCCGGTTCCCGCGGAGTCGACATCGGTGACGTCGGCACCGGTCTGCCCCTCGGGCAGCTTCACTCCGCCGTCATTGATCTTGACTCCGAAGGAGCCGTCCTCGGGACGTTGTCCGAAGCCCGAACCGTGAACGGTGAGCAGGCCGCCCGCCTCGACGGTGGCGTCGGCGGTGAGGGTGCCGCCGAAGGTTTTTCCGTTGTGACGCGGTTTGTCGCCGGTGACCGAGGACTTCTGTCCGGATTCGTTCTCGGCTGCTGCCGCAGTGGCGGCGGGGACAATCGCGGTGACGCCGGTGGTGAGCAACGACGCGGAGAGCATTGCTGCGATGGCGCGCTTTCCGACTCGTCGTGAACTGAGGGTGTGGTTCATGGAATCTGTGGCTCCCTTGTACGGGTTGAGACGGGCCCGGATGGCAGCTGGGCACCCCAGAAACTGGTCGTCGGTGCTCCTGCCGCCCCGGGTGGGTCAGAACAAGGCTAGGCATACCTCAGCATCAGCACAAGTGAAGGCTTTGTGATTCGTCTATGAGATGGAGCACATCGTCATGGAAAAGTGGGGTGGTTCAGGTCGGAGGAATCTTCAGGAGGAGGTGCCGCGGCGGAAAACCTCCCGGTCGTCCTGCGGATCCGCGTCGGTCGCGGCGCCGGTTCGTCGTGCTGGGGTGTCGGGCGGTGCGGGGATCTTCCCGGGCACACAGGCCGCGCGCCGGGTGGCTGCGGCACGTAGGCCGTTCGCGATGATGATGATCTCGGCGGCTTCGTGGATGAACACGATCGCGGACAGTCCCAGGACGCCGGTGAGCGCGAGCGGCGGGAGGATGATGATGACCGCGAGGGCCAGCGCGATGTTCTGGTTCATGATCGAGTGACCCCGACGCGCGTGGCGGATGGCGTCCGGCAGCAGTGTCAGGCTGTGTCCGGTGAAGGCGATGTCCGCGGATTCGATGGCCGCATCCGTTCCCGTCGCCCCCATCGCGACGCCGATGTCGGCCGACGCCAGGGCGGGGGCGTCATTGATTCCGTCGCCCACCATCGCCCAGCCCCGTCCCGTGACCGCCCGTGCCTTGTCCTGTGGCAGGAGTTCGGCCCGCACATCCGTGATGCCCGCGTCATCCGCCAGTGCCGCGGCGGTCCGGCTGTTGTCGCCGGTGAGCATCGTGACGGCGAGCCCCATGTCCCGGAGGGTCTCCACCGTCTCGGCGGCCTCGGGGCGGAGGGGATCGATGATTCCGATGATCCCCACGGATGTGTCGTCCGCACGGACGACCACGACGGTCGCGCCCCCGGACTCGAGTTCGTCGACACGGGGTGCCATCTCCCCCGGATCGACGAAGCGGGGGCTGCCCACGGTGACCCGACGCCCCGACACCCTGGCCCGCATCCCGTGCCCGGCCATCTCCTCGACGTCCAGGGCCTCCGGGATGTCCCGGTCCTCGGTGGCCCGCAGGATCGCTCCGGCCAACGGGTGGGTGCTGTGCCGTTCGACCGCGGCGGCGAGAGTGAGTGTTTCGTCGGGACCTTCCGTGCAGACGACGGTCGGGGTGTTGCGGGTCAGCGTGCCGGTCTTGTCGAAGGCGATGCGGTCGACGGCGCCGAATCGTTCGAAGGCGGCACCCGACTTGATGATCACGCCGAAACGGCTGGCCGCCCCGATGGCGGAGATGACGGTGACGGGTACGGCGATCGCCAGTGCGCAGGGTGATGCGGCGACCAGGACGATCAGCGCGCGTTCGATCCACACGGACGGGTCGCCGAACAGGGAACCGATGGCCGCGACGGCGGTCGCGGCGATCAGGACGCCGGGAACCAGGGGCCGTGCGACCCGGTCGGCCATTCGTGCCCGGGCACCCTTCTCCGCCTGCGCCCGGGTGACGAGGGTGACGATCGTGGTCAGGGAGTTGTCGGTTCCGGGTGCGTCGGCGTGGATCTCCAGTGGTGAGCCGATCGCGATGGATCCCGCGGGAGCCGTGTCCCCCGGCCCGACGTTCACCGGGATGGATTCACCGGTGACGGCGGAGGTGTCCAGGGCGCCCTCCCCCCGGGACACGGTGCCGTCGGTGGGCACCCGCTCCCCCGGGCGGACGATCACCGTGTCGCCGATGATGAGTTCGGTGATGCCGATCGTCTCCGGGGTGGTGCCCCGGCGAACGGTCACGGTCTCGGGGATGAGGCTGACGAGGCTGCGGAGCCCCGCCCTGGCCTTCGCCATGGCCTTCTCCTCCAGTGCCTCGGCGATGGAGAACAGGAACGCCAGGGCTGCCGCCTCACCGACGTAGCCGAGAGCCACTGATCCGACGGCGCTGACGGTCATGAGGAGGCCTATGCCCAGTCGTCCGCCACCGGAGCCGGTGAGGAATCTGCGCACGGACTGCGGGATGAACGTCGAGCCACCCAGGATCAGCGCGACCCAGAAGAGGAGCGGGTGCAGGAGGTGTCCGAGCAGCAGGAACACTCCGGACAGCAGCGGCACCAGGAGGGTGGTGTCCCGCCACCACGGTGTTCCCGGTTCGTCACGGGCGGCGAGCAGCCCCTCGGTCGGTCGGTCCGGTGCGGTGGCACCACCACCGCAGCATGCGTCGCTCATCGGTTCGCCTCCGCCGGGGTCTCGTTGAGGCAGGTTCCCGGATCGTCACACACGGTGAGCACGATGCGGGTCATGTTGCGGAGGGTGTCCGCGAGTTCCGGCCCGGCGAGAGCGTAGCGGACCTTCCGTCCCTCGG
This sequence comes from Corynebacterium pygosceleis, assembly GCF_016595275.2. Classification (GTDB taxonomy): domain Bacteria; phylum Actinomycetota; class Actinomycetes; order Mycobacteriales; family Mycobacteriaceae; genus Corynebacterium; species Corynebacterium pygosceleis. The sequence continues at coordinate 726,458 of NZ_JAENIQ020000001.1, forward strand.
GGTGGGTGCGGACGAGTCCGCAGTCCCGCAGGCAGGCGAGGTGGTTCGAGACGTTCGCCCGGGACAGCCCGAGCTGTTCGGCGAGCTGGGCGGGATAGTGGTTTCCGTGCAGGATCGCGAGGAGCAGTCGGCAGCGGGTCGGGTCGGCGAGGGCCCGGCCGAGGCGGACGAGTGCCTGTTCGTGGGCTTCAGTATGGCTCATCCACGGAATGGTACACGCTGGACTGAACTATGTGGAGGGGGTGCCGATCCGGGTGGGGCCGCCGGTGAGGGCGACGGCGATCGTCCGTCTGAAACGTTCCGGCATTTCCGGCAGCTGATCGACCGGGAACCAGGCGACCTCACTGTTCTCGTCATCGGCGGCGTGGACGTGTGCGGTGGCACCCACGGGCCGACACAGAACGGCGGTGTCCATGTAGGAGGCGACATCCCCGTTGGGGTAGGTCACGGGACCGACGGCCTGAACCCACAGCACCCGCTCAACCTCCGCCACGAGGCCGGTTTCCTCCGCGATCTCACGGACCGCGGTGACGTCGGGCTGCTCCCCGGGGTCGGCGATACCGGTGACCGGCGTCCACGCACCCGTGTCCACGCGCCGCACGAGCAGCACCTCATCCGCTCCGGAGTCGGCAGGGTGTGGACGGAGGACCACCGCCGTCACACCCGGCAACCAGAGCGGGGCGTGACCGATTCTCCTGCGTAGTTCGAGGATGAAACCGGGGGTCGCCACGGGTGGACTAGTTCCCGTCGGCCTGGCTGGCCGCCCGGCGGACGGCATCCAGATCCACCGTCGGGGTGTCCTCCCGGGTGTCCGCGCCGTCTCCGCCGCAGCATCCACCGCCGGAGGAACATCCGCCACCGGCCTCCGCGTTCCGGTTGGCCGCGACATCCGCGGCGGCGGCGACCCTGGCTCCGAGACCGGCACCCGCACCGGTGAAGACGAGTGCCGCGACGACGGCCACGACGGGCAGGAGCCACATCCAGCCCGAGGCACTGACACCGATGACGGCGCCCACGAACATGAGTACGCCACCTGCGATCCACAGTGGTCCGGCCGCCCGGTGCGCGAGCACCCAGACGTCCTCGGACTTCCGGACCTCGGCGACGTGGATACCCAGGACCGGATTCCCGGGGAGTTTTCCGGCCCATCCGAGAACACCCGTGATGAGCAGGATCAGGGCGAGAAGGAACAGGACGACGGAGATCGCGATCATGGTTTCAGTCTAAACCCGTTCCACCGGTGCGGTCGTACCCGCCCTTCCGGCAGCTCACCGCTCGCCGTCGGCCGGTCGGGTGTGCGGCCCGCCACGGGAACATCGCTGGTGTGCGCCGGGGCTGATCCCGTATCGTGAGTGAAAGATGTCGAGAAACTGTGGAACAGATATGACTTCCCACACCTCCGACTCAGCCCACGCCTGTACCTCCCCGGCCGGTTCCACCGTTCCGGGAGGTGACCGGCGTCGGATCCCCCAGATCCGTCCCGGCTCCCCGTGATACCCCGGGGGGACGGTGCGGCGGAACACCCACCGACCTAGGTAGAACACATGGACCTGAAAAGACTGTCTTCCTCACTGCTGTTCAAGATCATCGTCGCGATCATTCTCGGCATCATCTGCAGCTTCTTCTTCCCGGATTCGCTCGCCCGCGTCTTCGTGACCTTCAACGAGCTGTTCGGGAACTTCCTCGGCTTCTTCATCCCGGTGCTGATCTTCGCCCTGATCACCCCCGCCATCGCGGGACTGGGGCGAGGGGCGGGCAAATGGCTCGCTGTGACCACCGGGATCGCCTACGGGTCCACGGTCTTCGCGGGGCTGCTCGCGTTCGGTGCTTCGTCGCTCCTGTACCCGTCCCTGCTCCGGCACCAGCCGATGGTTGATGCGGTGGATGTCGGGGAAGGGGCGTTGAGCAGCTACTTCAGCATCGAGATGCCGGCTCCGTTCGGTGTGATGACGGCTCTTCTGCTGTCCTTCACTCTCGGTGTGGCGATGACCGCAGTGAAAAGTGACACGTTGTACCACACGGTGAGGGATCTCGAACGTGTCATCATGCGTGTCATCTCCCGGTTCATCATCCCGCTGCTGCCCATCTTCATCTTCGGCCTGTTCCTCTCGATGGGCATGAACGGCAACCTGACCTCCACCCTGACGTCCTTCGGGACCGTGCTGATCATCGCGATCCTGATGACGTTCATCCTCCTGGTCATCCAGTTCGCCATCGCCGGCGCCGCGGCCGGCCGGAATCCGGTCCGGGCCTTCCTCAACATGCTGCCCGCATACGGCACCGCCCTCGGCACCTCCTCATCCGCCGCGACCATTCCGGTCACCTACGCGTGCACGAAGCGCAACGGTGTCGCACCGACGGTCGCCGGTTTCACCGTCCCCTTGTGCGCCACCACGCACCTGTCGGGCTCCATGCTGAAGATCTCCCTGTTCGCCTTCGCGATCATGTACATGAACGACATGCAGCTGACCTTCCCGATGGCGATCGGCTTCATCCTGATGCTCGGCATCACGATGGTCGCCGCGCCGGGTGTCCCCGGTGGAGCGATCATGGCGGCGACCGGCCTGCTCGCCTCCATGCTCGGTTTCAACGATGAACAGGTCGCGCTGATGATCGCCGCCTACATAGCCATCGACTCCTTCGGTACCGCCTGCAACGTCACCGGAGACGGAGCGATCGCCATGGTCGTGAACAAGCTCGCCAAGGGACAGATCTCCCGTTCCGAGCAGCAGGAGACCCTCGGCTACGAGGTCGACATCATCGAGGAGGACGAGGAGCTCGACTCCAGGATCTAGCCGACCGGGCGTACGCCCGCGTTCCTCTTCGCCCGTCCGGAGCCCCTGTGGCACCAGGACGGGCGTCGGCGTTCCGGGGGTGTTTCACGTGAAACACCCCCGACCGGTTTCCCGGATCACCGCTCCACCGACCTATCATGTGCCGGTGATCAAGACTCGAACACTATTAGCTTCGCTGCTCGCGGTGGCGGGTACCGCCCTCGCGGCCCCGACCGCCGGTGCACTCACACTCAATCCGTGGACGGTGCCGGACCGGACCGAGATCAGTGTGCGGAACATCGACGGCACGGTGTTCAGCGTCCGGGGCGACCGCCCCGGACCCGCGCTCTCGCTGGCGAAGCTCTATCTGGCGTACGGCGTTCTCGCGGCCGGAGACCCCGTGGACCGTGACGCCGTGACCCACATGATCCGGACGTCCGACGATCTGACCGCCTCACGGCTGTCCGCGAAACATCCGACCGCGATCGCTGACACCATCAACCGTTTCGGTCTCCACCGGACCCACGCCGGCCCCGACTGGGGATCCGGTGTCACGACCACGGACGACGTCGTCCGGTTCCTCACCGCGGTGCGTGACGATCCGACGGCCGCCCTGATCATCGACGCCATGGCGACCGCGGCTCCCGTGGCCGCGGACGGCTACCACCAGAACTACGGCACCGCGACGCTCCCCGGTTCCCGGGCCACGAAGTTCGGTTGGTCCGATGACGGCACGATCAACGCGACCGCGACCTACGGGAACGGATGGACCGCCGCCGCCCGCACGTACGGCCCCCCGGATCAGCTCACCCGGGACGTCCACACCGCCGTCGTCGACTCCCCCGCTCCACAGGCACCGGGCCCTGCGGGCCCGCCACCCGGATCCGGTTCCTGGGCCGTCACCGGGGCTCAGCTGAAACACCAGGTACGGTGCGCGGATCCCCTCAACCTCCGGCACGGGATACCTGACACGGTGCTCATCCCCACGATGCTGGCCTCAGCACTCCCCCGTTGCTGACCGCCTCGCGGGCACCGGCGTGCGACCGGACGACGGCCCGTGCTGATCGACGCGCGGTGCGGTTATAGACTGTGCCCTATGACTACACCGAGCGAGACTCCCGCACACCGTTACACCGCGGAGCTGGCGGGCGGCATTGAGCGCACCTGGCAGAACCACTGGCGTGAACACGGCACCTTCAACGCGCCGAACCCGGTCGGCGACCTCGCCCCGGCGGACGGTACGGAGCTGCCGGAGGACAAGCTCTTCGTGCAGGACATGTTCCCCTTCCCCTCCGGGGCGGGGCTGCACGTCGGACATCCCCTCGGGTACATCGCCACGGACGTCTACGGTCGCTACAACCGTATGCTCGGTAAGAATGTGCTGCACACGCTCGGATACGACGCCTTCGGTCTGCCCGCCGAGCAGTACGCGATCCAGACGGGAACGCATCCCCGGATCAAGACGCAGGAATCCATCGACAACATGGAACGTCAGCTCGGCCGCCTCGGCCTCGGCCACGACCGTCGCCGTGTGATCGCGACCACCGACACGGACTACTACCGCTGGACGCAGTGGATCTTCCTCCAGATCTTCAACTCCTTCTTCGATCCCGCACGGCGCAAGGCCCGCCCCATCGCCGAACTCACTCCCCTGCTCGAATCCGGTGAGCTGCCCGTGCCCGCTGAACTGTCGGAGAAGTTCGGCACCACCGACTTCACCACGCTCGACCGTGTGCAGCGGGCGGAGGTCGTCGACGCCTACCGTCTGGTCTACCGCTCGAACTCCACCGTCAACTGGTGCCCCGGGCTCGGTACCGTGTTGGCGAATGAGGAGGTCACCGCCGACGGTAAATCCGAACGCGGCAACTTCCCCGTCTTCCGCAAGAACCTCTCCCAGTGGATGATGCGGATCACCGCCTACTCAGATCGACTCATCGACGACCTCGACCTCCTGGACTGGCCCGAGAAGGTCAAGTCCATGCAGCGTAACTGGATCGGACGCTCCCGTGGCGCCGAGGTCACCTTCGACGCCGACGGTCACGCCATCGACGTGTTCACCACCCGCCCCGACACACTGTTCGGTGCGACCTACGTCGTTCTCGCACCTGAGCATGAACTCGTCGATGTTCTCGTCGCCGAGGGAACCGGTTCCTATGAGGGCATCGACGCACGCTGGACGTACGGTCAGTCCTCCCCCGCCGAGGCTGTCGCCACGTACCGTTCCGACATCGCCGCGAAATCGGACCTCGAGCGTCAGGAGAACAAGGAGAAGACCGGTGTGTTCACCGGTGCCTACGCCACGAACCCGGTCAACGGTTCACAGGTCCCGGTGTTCATCGCTGATTATGTGCTCACCGGATACGGCACCGGCGCGATCATGGCGGTCCCGGGCCACGATGACCGCGACCACGAGTTCGCGACCGTCTTCGGGCTCCCGGTCCTCGAGGTTGTCTCCGGTGGTGACATCACCGAAGCCGCCTTCACCGGTGAAGGCACCGCCGTGAACTCCGCGAACGATGACGGCCTGGACATCAACGGTCTCGGACTCGCCGACGCGAAGGCGACGACCATCGCCTGGCTCGAGAAGAAGGGCACTGGACGGGGAACCATCCAGTACAAACTGCGCGACTGGCTCTTCGCCCGGCAGCGCTACTGGGGTGAGCCCTTCCCCGTGGTCTACGACGCGGACGGTGTCGCCCATGCACTCCCCGAGTCGATGCTGCCCGTCGAGCTGCCCGAGGTCGACGACTACCGTCCCGTCTCTTTCGATCCGGAGGACGCGGACAGCGAACCTCAGCCGCCGCTCGCGAAGGCCGGCGACTGGGTCGAGGTCGAACTCGATCTCGGTGACGGGCCGAAGACCTACACCCGTGACACCAATGTCATGCCCCAGTGGGCCGGATCGTCCTGGTACCAGCTTCGGTACATCGACCCGACGAATTCCGGGGCGTTCTGCGCCCCGGAGAACGAGGCATACTGGACCGGGCCGCGTCCCGCGGAGCACGGCGCCGACGATCCGGGTGGCGTCGACCTCTACGTCGGTGGTGTGGAGCACGCCGTGCTGCACCTGCTGTACTCCCGGTTCTGGCACAAGGTGCTCTTCGATCTCGGTCACGTCAGCTCGGTCGAGCCCTACCGGCATCTGTTCAACCAGGGTTACATCCAGGCGTACGCCTTCACCGATGACCGTGGCGTTTACGTACCCGCCGCCGAGGTCGAGGAGGTCGACGGCGAGTTCCTCCACGACGGCCGACGGGTGAACCGTGAGTACGGCAAGATGGGTAAGTCACTGAAGAACTCGGTCTCCCCCGACGAGATCTGCGACAACTACGGTGCGGACACGTTGCGTGTCTATGAGATGGCCATGGGTCCCCTCGACGCCTCCCGGCCATGGGCCACGAAGGACGTCATCGGTGCACACCGGTTCCTCCAGCGCCTGTGGCGTCTCGCCGTCGACGAGAACACCGGTGAGGTCGTCGTGACCGATGCCGAACTCACCGACGACGACAACCGGGCCCTGCACCGCACCGTCGCAGGGGTGCGCGAGGACTACTCCGAACTACGGGACAACACCGTGGTGGCCAAGCTCATCGAGTACGTCAACCATCTCACCAAGGCGTACCCCGCGGGTGCCCCGCGTGCCGCAGTGGAGCCGTTGACGCAGATGGTGGCCCCCATCGCCCCGCACATCGCAGAGGAGCTCTGGCGGCGACTCGGGTACACGGAGACGATCACCTACACGGCTTTCCCGACCTTCGATGAGAAGTGGCTCACCGATGACTCCGTGGAGCTTCCCGTCCAGGTCAACGGGAAGGTCCGGGGCCGGGTCACCGTCGCCGTGGATGCCTCGGAGGAGGACGCCATCGCCGCCGCGAAAGCCGAATCCAACGTCGCGGGCCACATCGACGGTAAGACCGTGGTGAAGGAGATCGTCGTTCCCGGCCGCCTGGTCAACCTCGTGGTGAAGTAGACGATCCGGGTCGGGAATGACACGAGCCCCGGAGCGGAACCCACCCACCCCGGGGCCGCCCGATCCGTCACGCGGCGGTGTCACTCACCGCCGTCGAGGAGGGACTCGAACGTCCACTCGTTGTCGATCGCGTGCACCAGGTACTCCATCAGCCGCCGCAGGTACAGTTCCTCCGGACCGTGGTCGGGTACACGCTGTTCGATGACCTCGAGGGCGACGGTCAGCGGCGTACCGTCCACCGTCCCGCACCGCGCATGGCTGCGGTAGGCGGCGAAGAAGAAGTACGGGTCGCACCGGGTCAGATCCGTCACGGTCGGCCACACACGGGGATCCGCCAATCTGGTGAGGAAGGTGCTCGCCGTATCCGTCAACCACGGCTGCGACGTCGGGCTGCCGGTGAAGAACAGATCCAGTTTCCCCACCGGATAGAAACTCAGGCACGGGTCCCACCGAACGGCGTCCCTGCACGGGACCAGGGAGTCGAACAGCTCGCCGAACTGGTGGGGAAGCTGATCATCGACGGCGACATCCCACGGGACGCCGAGTTCCCCACGCCCCATGATGTAGGTCCGGCCGTTGATGCGGTAGTCCATGCTGCCCTCGTCGTTGAAGATCAACCAGAACAGGAGACGCTGCTCGAACAGGACGCCGGACAGTGTGAGACAGAAGACCCGGAGCTGTTCCAGTGCACAGTGCGTCCGGGGTGCGTGCAGCGCGGGCACCCCGGAACCCGGATCCGTGGTGAGCAACTCATCGACGGCCCACAGATGCAGCAGTGCCTCCTCGAGGCAGGTCACCGGCACATGGTGACCTGTCGTGGCCAGGGTGAGCGCCGCGTCGCCGCGTTCCAGGCGGGCGGGCATCTCCGCGAGCTCATCCCGGTCCAGTACCGGCCAGTTCTCGAGTGGATCCCGGCCGGTGGCGAACAACTGCATCGCACCATGGAAGGTGGGGCCGGCGGTGAAGTCGAGCATCCAGTCGATGTCACGTGGGACGATGATCACGGTGGGTCCGTTCTGGGGTCAGACCCGCCCTGTGGAGGGGAACGGATCAGGGGCGGCTGGTCGGGTTCACTGTCCGGGAACCGAACGGGCCGGGTTCTCCGGTCGGTCCGGTGAAGGGATGACACCAGATAACAGTGAGAGGAATCACTAACTTCGACTAAATTAGCGGACCCTTGCCTAACTTCCAAGAGGTCGGCGGGAATTCACGGAAAACTGTCAGGTGACGCCCCGTATCCACGGTGGGCGTGTTCCTTCCGGGCCTCCTCCCTCCGGTTAACGGAGCCTCTCGCCCAGTTCGTACAGAACCTCCCGCGAGGTCGCTTCCCCGGGCAGCAGCGGGAGCTGGATCACGGGGACATCCGGCAGGCGGTCACGCAGGGAACTCACAAAGCCCTCCTCGAGTTCGGCTCGGGCCGCGAGGAAATCACCCTGGTCCCGGGGTGAACGTCGGTTGACCACGCACGCGGCCACCGACACGCCCGTCACGGACAGTTCGGAGTGGAGTTCCACCGTCTCCAGCACCGGCATGCGCTCGGCGGTCAGCACGATGATGAACGTGCAGAGCTCCGGATCGGTCAGGATACGTCGGAACCGCCGGAACAGATCCCTCCGTTCCTCCAGGATCGACCGCAGGCGTTCATTGCGGCGACGCACCGGGTCCGTGGAGGTGCCGGTCGCACCACGTGCACCGAGGAGATCCCGGTCCCGACGGGAGGGGGCACCCAACGCCTCCGCCGCGTCGGCGAGTTTCTCGGCCCTGGCCCGTCGGCCCAGCAAACCGTCGGTCCACGCGGACATCACCTCGGGTAGTGCCATCAGGCGGGACGTGTGTCCGGAGGGTGCGGTGTCGACGATCACGTGGTCGTACTCCCCCACCGATCCATCCACGATCCGGGCGATTCGCTCGAGGATCGCCGCCTCGTGGGTGCCGGGAGATCCGGCGGAGAGCCTCAGGTGCCGGGACACCTCGGTGTGGAGGTGCCGGGGCATCATCTCGTGCATGGTCTGCTCGACCCCGACGAGATGTGCGGTGACGGTGGCGTCCGGGTCGATCTCGACCGCCTCCAGGCCCGGGTCCAGGGCGGTCACGCGGTCACCGATGCAGGTGTCCCACAGGTGCCCTAGATTGTGCGCCGGGTCGGTCGACACCAGCAGTACCCGGCGTCCGCGCCGGGCGAGTGCTGCTGCGGTGGTGGACGCGAGGGTGGTCTTGCCCACACCACCCTTCCCGCCGAAGAACACGACGCGGCGGGAGGTGATCAGTTCTAGCAGCACGACAGGCCCTCGACCGGCGAGCGTTCCATACCCATGCGGCGGTGCCAGTCGTGGAACCGGTCGTACATGACGGGCAGGAGTTCGAGGGTGTGGTGACTCGCTGGATTGGGGACGCCGAGTGCCTCGCCCATGACGAGCATCATGAACAGGTCGTCCTCGTCCCGTGCGGCCCGTCGAAGTGAGGCCCGGTACGGGCCGGCGTAGAACTCCGCCAGTCCGTCGGAGACCGCACGGAGCCTGCCGCGCAGGTCATCGAACCACACCACGTCACTGCACCCGTGCGTGCGTGTCGACGCCGTCGGTGACCGCGGTGGCTTTGTCGAACTCGGCGTCGGTGATCGCAGGTGAAGCCATGGCGTCGCGCATGGCGCTGACGGAGGCGACGATGATCCAGACCGCGGCGACGAGGATGATGACGTCGAGGGTGAGCAGCATCCAGTTCCCGGAGCCGTAGAACGTCCCGAGCTGGATGACCAGCGCCCACACGGACACCGCCATGACGAACACCATGGGTATGAGCACCATCCTGTAGGGGCGGCGCAGCCGGATCAGGATGATGCAGATGATGCAGAGTGTGAGGGCCGCCATGAGTTGATTCGTCGTACCGAACAGTGGCCAGATCACCAGGCCCCCGGAGCCGTCGCCGCCGGAGGAGAAGGTCAGCGCGAGGGCCACGACCAGGACGGTGACGGTGGCCGTGATGTTCGACAGTTTCACACCGAGGTGTCCACCGATCTCCTGGACGACGAGACGCTGGAGCCGGACACCGGTGTCCATGGTGGTGGCCGCGAAGAGCACCGCCATGGTGGCGAGGATCGTCGCGGACAGGGAGGAGGGTAGGCCGAGTCCGGCGTGGATGATGCCGGAGCCGCCCTCGACGAAGGCGCCGACACCGCCCTTGCCGAAGGCGGAGTAGACCTCGCGCCACTGGGTAACCGTCTGGTATCCGGCGCAGGTCGCGATGATCGCTCCGAGCGCGAGGAGACCCTCGCCGACGGCACCGAAGTACCCCACGAAGCGTTCGTCGGTCTCCTTGTCGATCTGCTTGGACGAGGTACCGGAGGACACCAGGCCGTGGAAACCCGAGATCGCGCCGCAGGCGATGGTCACGAAGAGGAGCGGGACCATCGAGGGGGTCCCTTCGGGCAGTTGTGTGTTGAAGGTGGGGGCGACGAGGGTGGGAAGGGAGAGTGCGACGGATCCGTAGAGGATGATGAGACCGACGAACAGCTGGAGACCGTTGATGTAGTCACGCGGCTGGAGGAGCACCCACACCGGGAGCAGGGAGGCGACGCCGGCGTAGAGGAAGAGGACGACGATCCAGAAACCGTTCGGGTTCAGGCCGAGGATGGTCTCGGGAAGGGTGACGGGGAGTGAGTCGCCGACGAGCATCAGTGCGTAGAGGGTGACGACGCCGACGAGGGAGACCAGCGGCAGGTTCCATTTCAGGCGGTAGATGGCCTGGCCGATGAGGAGCGCGACGATGACCGCCCCCCAGGTGGGGATGACGGAGGTCGGCGTGCTGACGAGGAGTTTCGCGATGACCACGGCGAAGGCGGCGTTGACCATCAGCAGCAGGAGGAAGATGATGACGAGGAAGAGATTGCGTCCGTTTCTTCCGATGTACGTCCCCGAGAGGGTTCCGATGCTCTGGCCGCGATGTCGCGCGGACGCCCAGAGCGCACCGAAATCGTGCATTCCGGCGATGAAGACGGTTCCGATGGTGACCCACAGGAATGCGGGTACCCATCCCCAGATCACGGCGATGGCGGGGCCGACGATGGGGGCGGCTCCGGCCACGGAGGTGAAGTGGTGTCCCCAGAGCACGTACCGGTTGGTGGGGACGTAGTCGACGCCGTCCTCCAGGGTGTGTGCGGGGGTGCGGAAGGAGGCGTTCAGTCTGTAGATCCGTGACCCCAGGTATTTGGAGTAGAGGAAGTATCCGCCGAGCATTATGGCGACGCCGATGAGTGCGAGGACGAGTGCGTTCATGGTGGAGGCCTTTTCTTTCCGGTGCGGTTGTGCCCGGGGCACGGCCGTATGGCGGATTGTGAGGGAGAATACCCCCGGAGAGTAGGGTGCATTAGATCATATGTATCCGTCGGGGGACAGGGCTCTCCGGAAAAACCACGGCTCGGGGGTGATGTGACGGGGTTACCTGGACCCCTCCACGGTTCGTTCGGGGGCAGAATCGGGGTGTTCCCGTTCAGTTCCCGCCCTGGCAGCGGGGGCACCAGAAGAGGTTCCGTCCCTCCAGGACGGTGGTCTCCACGGGGGTCGTGCAGATGTGGCAGGGCTGTGCCGCACGTCGGTAGACGTAGACCTCTCCCCCGTGGTCGTCCTCGCGGGGTTCGCGGTGCATGGCCTCGGGTGTGTGTTCCGGTCGCACCGTGTCGATCCGGCCGGCCCGGACACCATCGGCCATGAGTGTGACCAGCTCGTCCCAGATGGCGTCGAAGTCGCTCCTGTCCAGGGCCTGGCCCGGTGTCCGGGGGTCGAGGCCGAGCCGGAAGAGCACCTCGGCCCGGTAGATGTTGCCGACACCCGCGAAGAGTTTCTGGTCCATCATCAGGGCCCCGATGGATTTTCCGGACCTGTGCACCCGGGTCCAGATCGGGTCGGGGTCGGCGTCGGGGCGTAGTGGGTCAGCACCAAGCTTCGCGACGGCTGCGTCACGCTCGGCGTCGGTGATGAGGCGGCACCACTGGGGGCCCCGGAGATCCGCTGCGGTGATCCGGTCGGTGATCCGGAGCCTCACCTGGCCGGTCGGAGCCGCGTACGGGGTGAAACCCAGTCCACCGATGAGTCCGAGGTGGATGTGGATGATGTGTTCGGGATGATCGTGTTCCACATCGATGAACAGTTGTTTCCCCCAGGCTTCCGCGAGGGTGATGCGGTGTCCGTCGAGGTGTGAGGCCTCCGTGCTGAAGCGGCCCTGGGGTGAGGAGAATTCGAGTTCCCGGTCGTCGAACGTGGTGGTGAGGCGCTCGGCGAGGCGGTGGATCACATGACCTTCGGGCATCGGTTCCTGTTTCTCTGTTCGGGTGGTCGTCAGGCGGTTCGGGTGTGGCGGCGTCCGGACGGGATCATCTGTCAGAAGTGCCTTTTCAAAAAATTGAATCTACCCATCATGGGGTGTTTAAAGATGACGGGATCAAATTGTCTGTGTCACCCATTTTTTCTTCGGGTGCGCTGATCCGCGAACACGCAGAGACGATCAGGGCGCACAGCGTCACGATGACGGCGAAGACGATCAGCCTCCGGGCCAGCATCCACAGTAAGAGTGTGAAGAAGGCCGTCGCGCTGAGCCACAGGACGGCCCGGAGACGGGGCGCGGTCGGCAGCATCGGATGCGTGGACGGGGTCCGGTACTCGAGCAGGCACCGGTACCCCGCGAGCACCGCACCGGCGATCAGGACCACCATGGGGGGCAGCAGAGAGTCCATACGCCGACCCTACCGAATCACCCGCGTTCCTTACCCAGGCGCCAGTACCCGGAGAAGAAGATCTTCTTCCGGTCCATCCCCCGGCTCTTCGTCAGATGACGGCGCAGTGACGTGGCGATGGATTGTTCTCCGCAAATCCACGCGTAACTGAGTGCGTCAACGTCGACGGGGAGTGCGTCGATGGCCGAGATTCCCGCCTGCGGGGCGTCCTCGATAGGTTCACGGAGTCGGGTGCACGAGGCGATTCCGGCCACGACACCGTCCAGTCCGGGGTCCAGGAGGTCGTCGGATTCCGCGAAGATGATCGCGTGGGTCCGTGCCCGCGCCTCCCTGTCGAGTGACTCGATGATCGCCGACAGTGCGGGAACGGCGGTCTCATCGGCGATGAGAAGTTGGGGTCCCTCCGGTAACCGGTAGGCGGCGGAGAGGAACCGGACCCCGACCTCCTCCCCTCCGGTCACGGTGCACGCCCAGAGTGAACCGGGCCCGGAATCCCCGTGGGTGACGATGTCGATGACCATTTCGCCGGCGTCGGGCCGCAGTTCCCGGATTGTGTAGTAGCGCATCGAGGGCCGGATGTCCTCGTCGAGGGCGGCGAGGGCCGCACGTGGGTTGAGGACCGTGGGGTCGGGCATGACCAGATGTTTCCCCGGCTGCGGCATGATGAGTGCGACGTATTCGTCGGGGCCGGCGCCGGTGAGTCCCCTGAACTCCGGTGCGGCGAGCGTGATCCGTCTGAGCCGCGCCGCCGGCGATGCGGTGGATGTGACCGTGGCCCGGATGAGTTCCTCACGGATCCTCGGGTCGGGCGGCATCGCCATGGTACGGCGCATCACCGTCGACATGACCTTCATGCCCGTCAGGTAGAGGGTGTTCTTCCATGACATGGTGGTCGGGGCCTTTCTCGTCGGCGGAGGTGTTGACCCGGATGACCCGGGGTAAGCACAGGCTAACCCATGGGCGGAAAAATGCGCAGGGGTGCGGGTCCCGCTTCCCGCGGGATCGGGTCGGGGTGCGTGGGTGGGGGCGCGGACACCCGACTAGACTTCCCCACCGTGGCCATCAGCAAGATTCTCCTCTACTACCGTTTCACCCCGATCACCGACCCTACGGCGGTGATGCTGTGGCAGCGCACCCTCTGTGAGTCGCTGGGACTGACCGGTCGGATCCTGATCTCCCGGCACGGTATCAACGGTACGGTCGGCGGTGAGCTCCCGTCGGTCAAACGGTATATCCGGGCGACCCGCGCCTATCCGGGCTTCCGGGACATGGAGTTCAAGTTCTCCGAGGGGTCCGCCGCCGATTTCCCGAGACTGAGTGTGAAGGTCCGTGAGGAACTCGTCGCCTTCGGCGTGCCGGGGGACATCGACGTCGACGACAACGGTGTCGTCGGTGGGGGCGTGCACCTGAAACCGGAGGAGGTCAACGAACTCGTCGACACCCGCGGTGACGAGGTCGTGTTCTTCGACGGACGTAATGCGATGGAGGCCGGTATCGGTCGGTTCCGGGACGCGGTCGTTCCGGATGTCGAGACGACCCACGACTTCATCGACGAGATAGAGTCCGGCAAGTACGACGACCTCAAGGATCGTCCGGTGGTGACCTACTGCACCGGTGGCGTGCGCTGCGAGGTGCTCAGTGCGTTGCTGAGGAAGAGGGGTTTCCGGGAGGTCTATCAGATCGACGGAGGTATCGTCCGGTACGGGGAGACCTACGGGAATGACGGTCTCTGGGAAGGTTCGCTCTACGTCTTCGACCGGCGCATGCACATGGAGTTCGGGGACGCGACGGACCACAACTTCGTGCAGATCGGCCGGTGCATCCACTGCGCCGAGGGAACGAACACCTACCGCAACTGCGCCAAAGGTCAGTGCCGGCGCCAGGTCCTCATCTGTGACGGCTGCGCCGGCACGGAGGCGGGGTCGTACTGCACGGGGTGTCGGTCCACGGTGTCCGTCGACGTCTGATCGGCGAGTGGGCTGCATCTCCACTTCCCCCGCTGCGGTGTGGTCCGGTTCGGGAGTAGGTTGGGGAACATGAGCATCGTCAAGATCAACGCAATCACCGTTCCCGACGGTCAGGGGCCCGAGCTGGAGAAGCGCTTCGAGACGCGGAAACACACGGTCGACAGTTCCCCCGGATTCGAGGGGTTCCAGCTGTTGCGCCCGGTCGCTGGTGAGGACCGCTACTTCGTGGTCACCCGGTGGGCGGATGAGGAGTCCTACGTCGCCTGGCGTGACGGTGACGCCCGTAAGGCGCACGCCGGCGAGAAGAAGCAGCCGGTGGCGACGGGGGCCGAGCTACTCGAATTCGAGATCGCACTCGAATCGGAGTAGTCCGTCAGGACGATCCGATGACGGCCATGGTGCCGACACTGGTGATCCACCCGAGGGTGAAGAGCATCAGCGGCCAGAGTGCCGCGAGCCACGGTCGCCAGCGTTCGTAGCGTGCCCAACGCCGGTAGGTGATCCAGGCGGCACCGAGGGTTCCGCCGGTCGCGACGATTCCCGGGATCACCGGGAAGAGGATCTCGTGGGTGCGTGTGCAGATCCAGTCCGCTGTCCCCGCGTCACACAGCGGTCCCCCCTGCGTGCGTGAGATCGTCGCCACGACGAACGCCGTGAGAAAGGTCAGTACCGGGACCGTGAAACCGTAGATGATCGCCTGCCGGGTCGACGTGTTGTTGCGTTCGAGCCGAAGCAGTGGATCAGCCTCGTAGTCCAGATCGGAGGAGCCCCGTCGCGGGGCCTGGTCCAGGACCGGATCGACGTGGATGCGTCGGCTGGCGTTGTCCTCGGCCCGGTCTCCGGGTGCGGTGTCGCTCACTGGTGTACCCATCTTTCCGGGTCGTCTGCTCGGTCACCTCCGACGATAGTCCCTGTCGGTGTGGCTCGTCCCTCCAGTGGCGCCACGGGTGGTGTCACTGCCCATGTGCCGGTTGGATGATCGCCGGTACCCGGGAGTGGCGGAGGATCTCGTTCGTGCTCGATCCGATGAACACCCGTTCGAGTGAACCCATGAGGGCGGATCCGAGATAGAGCAGGTCCCCCTTCTTCCACTTCACCGACTCGACGGCTCCCGACCATCCCCAGCCGGATCCGATCTCCGTGTCGACGCTGATCTCCGGATGCCTGTCGAGGGCGGCGTCCCGCGCCTGGTCCAGTACCGCGAGGGTGTGCTCACGCCATTCGACGAGGATCTCCGACTCCAGGTCGGTCGTGCTCTTCACCGGGGAATCGGCGATCCCCTGCGGTGCGAAGGACACGATGCGCAGCGGTACAGCCCAGCGGGAGGCGAGATCGGCGGCGTCGTTGAGGAAACTGCGGTCGTTCTCGGAGTCGATGAACGCGCAGTTGATTCGGGTAACCCCGTGGCGGGAGAGTTTCGGTGCGCGGGGTGTGAGCCCCAGGGGACGGGGTGATGAGTGCAGCAGTGCGTCGGCGGTGGAACCGGCCATGAAACGCCGTTTCGGGGCGGATCCGTGGGATCCGAGGAGAACGACATCGGCGTCGAAGTCATCGGCTGCCTGCGTCAGTAGCGCCGTCTCCGAGGGGCCGTCCGCGAAGACGGACACCGTCTCGTCCCACATTGAGTCGGGGAGGCCTGCGGAGGTCAGTGCCCTGCGGACCCGGGATTCACAGGCGGCGGCCTCCTTCTTGCGCCATTTCTTGTATTTTCCGCCGAGTCGGCTCAGTGAGGATGAGGGCCAGGGGCGGGTGAAAACGGTGACGGCCCTGACCCGGACAGGCGTGGTCCGGGCCAGCCACGCGGCGAACTCCACCGCTTCGGCTCCCGAGTCATCGGGACGCCACGCGACGAGAACGCGGATCGGCGGGTTCTCCCCCGGTGCGGCGTTCGTCGGCATACGTTGTCTCGGTTCCTGTCGGCGGGCTGTGGTGACGGTGCCATGATGACACGGTGGTGCGGGGTGTCACAGCTGCGGCAACCGTGTCGAGGGGGCCGGGGGTCGTGGAGGGTCAGGCGTTCTTCTGGTTGGCTGAGTAGCGTTCCGCCAACTCCGTGATGACGGGGATGATCTGTTCGGCGATCTCGAGCTTCTCCGGGCTCAGGGACGACAGCATCTCCGCGAGGTAGGTGGTGCGCTCATCCCCGACGCGCTTGAGCTCGGTCCGGCCGAGCTCGGTGAGCTGGACACGGACACCACGACGGTCGCTCGTGTCACGGATACGTTCCACCATGCCCCGGTGCTCCAGCTGGTGCAGGGCGTTGGAGGCGGTGGGCATTCTGATTCCCTCCTGGCGTGCGACCTCACTGATCCGTGAGGCCCCGTGTTCGGCGAGTCGCGTCAGAATCGTCAGCTGCGGGCCAGTCAGATCGGACTGCTCTGCCATGCGGAAGTAGGTCACGTAGAGCTTGGTCATTGCCGGTCGGATCTGGGCGGCGATATCCATCGGGGTTGCAGCAGTCATATTTCAATCTTAACTGCATGTTGTGACGGCTGTGCAACCCGGATTTAACCGCCCTACGCTGCGGTGTCCCCGCAAAAGACCTGTCCGTGCTGGTCCCGGGCCTTAGTGTGCGCTAAAAGTTAATTCATTAACAAAAGTAGCCTTCGTCGCCGACGTCGGATTTCCGGGGAGTCGGGGCCGGTTCAGTGGCGCGGCGGGTTCCCCGTCGTACCTCGGACGGACGTGGATAGACTGGCCTGGTGGTCAGGTATTCCGGAGAGGTCAGTCACCAGTGGGCGCGTCGTCGTCTCCTGGCGGACTGGCGGGCCGGAAAGGTGGCCCGGGACACGGTGTGTGACGGGGATTTCCGCCTGTTGGCGGCCTCCCGGTTCCACGGGCGGCGGATCGAACGGCACTGTCCCATTTGTGACGGTGATGATCTCCGCGTCGTTCTGTGGATATTTGGCGACTCATTAGGGAAGATGTCCTCTAGCGCCCGTAGCGTGGAGGAGATAGAGCGTTTCGCTGACGCAGGCCGGGAGTTCACGGTGCACACCGTCGAGGTCTGTCCCGACTGCCACTGGAACCACCTGCTCAGCGCCCGGGAGGTCGGACCGTGAACCGACCGTTGCCCGTGGCACGTGAAACCGACAGAGACAATCCGATGGAGTGGACACAAAGGTGACAAGAAACAACCGGTACGACAACAACGACGGGGATGAGGTGGAGAAACTGCACGCCCCCCGGCGTCGCCGTTGGATCCTCTGGTCCCTGGCGGTCGCGTTCGTCCTTTTCATCGTCGTTCCGGTGGGCGTGGCGGTCGCCGCCTACGTCACGGCCGATGTGCCGGAGCCCGAGGAGCTGGTGAACAAACAGGTCTCCAACATCTACGCGTCGGATTCCACCACCGAACTCGCCCGGATCGTTCCGCCGGAAGGCAACCGCGAGCAGGTCAATCTGGACCAGATACCCGAGTCGCTTCGCGGAGCGGTGCTCGCCGCAGAGGACCGTGAGTTCTACACCAACCCCGGATTCTCCGTCACCGGGTTCGCCCGGGCCGTCAAGGGGCAGATCACCGGTGATGACTCCGCCGGTGGTGGATCGACCATCACACAGCAGTACGTGAAGAACGCCGTGGTCGGCAATGAACGTTCCTATGAACGCAAGCTCAAGGAACTCGTCATCAGCGCCAAGATGGCCAATGAATGGTCCAAGAACGACGTTCTCGAGGCCTACCTGAACACCATCTACTTCGGACGCAACTCCTACGGTGTGGCGGCCGCCTCGGAGGCCTACTTCGGCAAGCCCCTCGCCGAACTCGTCCCCGCCGAATCCGCCGTCCTCGCCGCCTCCATCCAGCGGCCCAGCCAGCTCGATCCCTGGACGAACCGGACGGAAGCCGAACAGCGCTGGAACTATGTCCTGGACGGAATGGTGGCGACCGGGTACCTGTCCCAGGCGGAACGGGACGCCGCCGTCTACCCCGAGGTCGTCGACCCCGCCCTCAACCAGGCCTATGTCGAGGCCACCGGGGCCAACGGTCTGATCAAGAACCAGGTTGTCGCCGAACTCGAACAGATCGGGATAACTCAGGAGGACCTCGACACGCGGGGTCTCCGGATCACCACCACCATCGACATCCGGAACCAGAACGCCGCGGTAGACAGCGTGTCCCGGATCTTCCAGGGGGAGGACGAGAAACTGCGTTCCGCGGTCGTCTCCATCGAACCCTCCAACGGTGCCGTCCGCGCATACTACGGCGGAGATGACGCCGCCGGCTGGGACTACGCCAACGCCCCGATCCAGACCGGTTCGACCTTCAAGATCTACGGACTCGCGGCCGCCCTCCAGCAGGGCATCCCGCTCGCCACCATGTACTCCTCCGCACCGGTCACGACCGGCAACGTCACCGTCACCAACGTCGGCGGCAACGGTTGCGGCTACTGCACCATCGCGGAGGCCCTGAAGCGCAGCCACAACACCAGCTTCATCCGCCTCGAACAGGACCTCGAGAACGGATCCCAGGACGTCGCCGACATGGCCCACGCCCTGGGTATGGCCCGCTCGCTGCCCGGTTACCCCAGCACCCTCACGGAAAACGGTGGACAGCCCTACGAGGGAATCATCCTCGGGCAGTACGAGTCCCGCCCCTTCGACCAGGCCATCGCGCTGGCGACACTCTCCAACGAGGGTGTCTGGCATGAGCCCTACTTCGTGGAGAAGGTCACCACGGCGGACAACGAGATCCTCTACGAACACACACCCACGACAGGTCAACGCCGGGTCTCCGCCAACGTCGCCAACAACCTGATGAGCGCCATGGCCCCCATCGCCGCCTGGTCCAACCAGAACCAGCTCGCCGGAGGACGCGAGTCCGCATCCAAGACGGGCACCACCCAGCTGGGTGACACCGGTTTCAACAAGGATGCCTGGATGATCGGCTCCACCCCCCAACTCGCGACCGCGGTGTGGGTCGGCACCGTCGACAACACGCCGCTGCTCAACTACTGGGGCGGCAACATGTACGGCTCCGGACTTCCCGCACAGATCTGGAAGTCCACGATGGACCAGGCCCTCGAGGGGAAACCGTTCGAGTCTTTCCCGGCCCCCCAACCCCTCGGATTCAACAACGCACCTGCCCCGCAGTACGTGCCACCCGCACCGGGTTCCACCTCCCGGCCCGTTGAAGAGGGCCCGGAGACGGAGAATCCTGAGGCCGAACCGGGTGAGGAGGAAGGTGCAATCGAGGGAGGGGTGCCGGAGGTTCCGGGAGTCCCAGCCCCGCCGCCCCCGCCGGAACAGGTCGAGATCCTCCCCGGCATCAGCATCCCGAACATCTTCAACTGACCCGGACACCCGGTCCGCCACATGTGGCGGACCGGGTGTCTCCGGTTGGCGGTGATGCCCCGGTGAGCGAGAATGAAGCAGACCCCGAACCCGAACATCGACCAGGACACCAGGTACCAGAACCATGAGTGAACACCGGAGCACCAGATCGTCGACAGGCACGCGGCGTGACACGGCACGGATCCAACCCGCCCACGATGAGCCACTCGCCCGGGATTTCACGGCGTTCCTCGGCGGTCCGATGGGGCGCTTCACCGCGCCGGGCACCGCACGGTTGTTCACCCCGCTCCGGGTCCTGATCTGTGTCGGACTGGTCTTCCTGGCCCTCGGCTGGCTCTCCAAGGCGAACTGCATCAGCGGAACCGCAGGTGACGACGGCGTCTTCACCATCGACTGGTCCGGAAGCCGTCAGTTCCTCTCCGCCTGCTACACCGACATCGTCCCCCTCTACGGCAACACCGGACTCAGTGAAGGCCATGCGCCCTACGCGCATTCCTGGACGGACTCCGACGGGTCCCGGCGGTACACGCAGTACCCCGTACTGGCCAGCCTCCTCCAGTGGGTCACCGCGCTGGTGGCCAGGTCTGTCGCCCCACTGGTTGCCGCCACGGGGCTGCCGGTTCCCGCCGCGGCGGTCTACTTCAGTCTCACGGCAGCGGTACTGGCACTTTTCTGGATCCTGGTCGTGCGGTCGATGGTGTCGCTCACCGGCAACCGGGTCTGGGACACCCTCCTGGTCGCGGCGTCACCCCTGATCGCCGTCCACGCCTTCACCGACTACGACATACTCGCCGTCGCCGCAGCGGTCGGTGCGCTCCTCGCTGCGGCACGGAGGAAACCCGTCGCCGCAGGAATCCTCATCGGTCTCGGTGTGGCGGTGAAACTCTGGCCCCTGTTCCTTCTCGGAGGATATCTGGTGCTCGCCGTCCGTCATCACCGGTTCCGCCCGTTCCTCACCATGACGGGTACCGCAGTGGTCACCTGGCTCGTGGTGAATCTCCCGGTCATTCTCATCTTCCCGGACGGTTGGCGGGAGTTTCTCCGGGTCGGTGTGAACCGGGCCGCGGACTGGGACACCGTCTACTCGGTCGTGCAGCGTTCGACAGGGTGGTCCGGCTGGGACCACGGTGGCCCCCCGACGGTTCTGAACACCGTGTCCGGTGTGCTGTTCGTCGTTGCCTGCATCCTCATCGGGGTCTTCGCCGTCCGCACCCGCCGAACCCCCCGTGTGGCGGAGATCGTGTTCCTGATTGTCGCCGTGTTCCTGCTGGTCAACAAGGTCTGGAGTCCCCAGCATTCACTGTGGCTGGTGCCACTGATCGTGCTGGCGTTGCCGAAGTGGCGGATCGTCATCGCCTGGATGCTCTCCGAGGCGCTTCTCTGGCCGGTCAGGATGTGGTTCATGGCCGGGGAGGATGCACTCGGGGCGCCGGCGGGACTTCACGGTGTCGTGGTTCTCGTCCGTGGCGCCCTCGTCATCGCGCTGGTGGTCCTCGTGGTCCGACAGATGCGGGGGCGGAGTGTCGATCCGGTGCTCACCGCGCACGATGGTGTGGACCCGTTGGCCGGTGACTTCATCCCGGACGGTGACATCGGGTCCGTCACCGGATCGACCACTGTGTCGGAGGAGCCGGCGGATGCGACGGCGGCGGTGTCTGGCAGCGTCAGCGCGAAGGGGAGATCCAACCGTGGATAACACCGCGGTCATCGTCACCATGACGAGTGTCTTCATCGGTTTCCTGTTATTCGGGGGTTCCTACGCGAGCTTCAGCTACCGACGCAGCCCGAAACTGACCTGGACCCTGTTTTCCGTCGCGATCTTCTTCATCACCGTGATTCCGACCGTGATCGCGGTGTTCTGGGCGACACTGTTCGCGGGGTCGGGAGCGGGCTGAGATGCTGCCGGGAGCAGGCGGCGGACGCTGACCCCGGGAAAGGATCGTTCTGCGTCGGCTTCGCGGTGCCCATGCTGCTGGTGTAGGCTGGTGGGGTTGCTGACGCAACGAACCCTCCTGCCGCATCACAAGGGTGCGGCCGATCCAAAACACTAGACCACAGGAGGTGATGAGGTCCGTGCGTCAATACGAACTCATGATCATTCTCGACCCCTCCCAGGACGAGCGCACTGTCGCCCCGTCCCTGGACAAGTTCCTCGAAGTCGTCCGCAAGGAAAACGGCACCGTGGAGAAGGTTGACATCTGGGGCAAGCGTCGCCTGCAGTACCCGATCAACAAGAAGGAAGAGGGCATCTACACCGTCATCGAGCTCACCTGTGAGCCGGCGACCGTGCAGGAACTCGACCGTCTGCTGAACCTGAATGACAGCATCCTGCGCACCAAGGTGCTGCGGGCTGACCGTTAAGCAGGGACACTGGTAGGGAAAACTCTTTTCCCGCACGCAGTCCCACCACCAGTGGTGGGCGGTGAACCCCCAGTACACGAGTCACAAAGGAAGGTCGTTCAAGGACATGGCACAGGGAGACACAAACATTACGGTGGTCGGCAACCTCGTCGCCGACCCGGAGCTCCGGTTCACCCCTTCGGGGGCGGCCGTGGCCAATTTCCGTATCGCCTCGACCCCCCGCCGTTTCGATGCTGAGTCGAAGCAGTGGGTCGATGGTGAAGCCCTGTTCCTGACCTGCAACGTCTGGCGTCAGGCAGCTGAGAATGTCGCGGAGTCCCTGAGCAAGGGAATGCGCGTCATGGTCACCGGTCGGCTCCGTCAGCGCTCCTACGAAACCCGTGAGGGTGAGAAGCGCAGTGTCTTCGAGGTGGAGGTCGACGATGTCGGACCTTCCCTGAAGTATGCGACGGCGCAGGTCGCGCGCACCCCCAGGGGTGGCGGCAGTGCCGGTGGCGGAAACTTCGGTGGCAACACCGGTGGCGGAAACTACGGCGGCGGCAACGCCGGCGGTGGTTTCGGCGGCGGCCAGAACACCGGTGGTTTCGGTGGCGGCAACGCCAACCGCGCCCCTGACAATGACCCGTGGAACAGTGCGCCGCAATCCGGCGGTTTCGGTGGTTCAACCGATGACGAGCCCCCGTTCTGATCCTGGCCTCACGGTCACAGAGCGAATACGGGGTGCGTCCCAGCATCAATCATCCACATAATTCCCGCTCCCCGGAGCTCCACGCAGGTGGTGCCCGGTTCGGTGGGAAGCAGAACGAAAGGCAGGGATCATGAAGCTGATCCTCACCGCCGCCGTTGACAATCTCGGTGTCCCCGGGGACATCGTCGAGGTCAAGGCCGGCTACGGACGTAACTTCCTGCTTCCGCGTGGCTACGCCATCGTTGCGACCCGCAACGCGGAAAAGCAGATCCAGGACATCCAGCGCGCCCAGAAGGCCCGCGAGATCCGCGATACCGACCACGCTCGCGAGGTCAAGGCTCAGCTCGAGCAGCTCACCGGCGTCTCCATCGCCGTGCGCACCTCCGACAAGGGCAAGCTCTTCGGCTCCGTCACCGCAGACGACATCGTCGATGCAGTGAAGAAAGCCGGCGGCCCCACCCTGGACAAGCACAACGTCAAGCTGGCGAAGGGCACGGTCAAGGCGACCGGCTCCTACCAGGTCGACGTGAAGCTGCACGGTGACGTCACCGCGCCGATCAACTTTGAGGTCGTCTCCGCCTAAGAAAGGCGGCCGGACGGCGGCCGGCACGAAGTGCCGGCCCAACGACAACAGCAGCCACGGCCTCCGCCTTCTCCCCCACCGACACACCATCTGTGTCCGGGAGAGAGGACGGGGGCCGTGGTCTTTGTCTGTGACGGTCGCGCCGCCGGGTGGTGCTTCCGTCTTCTCGCCGTGTCGCGTGACCGTGGGAGATGCGGGGAGATCGTCGCCTGGCGGGACAACGGTTCCCTGCACGGCCCGCCACCGTCGTCCGGATACCGGCACCGCATTGTGGATAGCCGTGTGCGTCAGAGATGCAACACACCTCGCTGACCGGCCGGAATCGGGCTAACCCCCGGACCTGGCTCATGTCAAACCAGCTGGTGAGAGCTGGTTATCCACGAAAAAGGAAGAGTTGTCAACAGCCTATTTATGGCACTTGACCTGCGTCTTCATCTGAAATTAAGCGAAATTTAGCAACGTTGTCCACAAGTTGTCCACAGGCCGTGTGGGGAATCCCCAGCGCAGATCCGGGATCTCCCGGAACTTGTGCACAGGCCCTGTGGACAACGTGCCTGTCGGAGCGCCGGGGACGGGGCCGGAAACCACGCCGGGGTGCGGGCGCCGGACCGCCCCGCCGGCCGGTGTCCGCGACAGCCGGGACGGTACTGAACCAACCCGTTACGGGACACACGAAAATAACCGTTTTACCGCAACCGGTACTGTGGGCCTGACACGTGGTGGCGTGGACCGGCTCACCGGTGGCGGGCCGAATCACAGTCGGGACCGGCCCCCTGTTCGGTCGGTACGTACGGCACCGCAGCAACAACAGATCCTCCAGACAGTGAAAGGTGCACCGCAGTGACCTCCGGTTTCAGTGACACCAGCTTCGACGACGACTACGTCCCCCCGGAGGAACCCGTCGACGACGGGGGCGGCGCGGACTTTGTTCCCTTCGACCGGGCCCCCCGGGGGCGGTCCAGGTTCCGGTCCGAATCCGGGGAGGAGGCCGAGAAGAAGTTCGGCCGTGTCCCACCGCACCATCTGGAGGCGGAGCGCAGTGTCCTCGGCGCCATGCTCCTGTCGACGGGGGCGGTCACGGACATCGTCGAGGAACTCACCCCGGAGGACTTCTACCGTCCCGCCCACCAGATCATCTATTCGGTGATCCTGGATCTGTTCAGTGAACAGAAGGAGGTGGACCCGATCATCGTTTCCGGTCGCCTGGACCGTCAGGGGGATCTGGATCGGGTCGGTGGGGCGCCTTATCTGCACACCCTGATCTCCTCCGTCCCCACGGCGGCCAACGCCCGCTACTACGCGGAGATCGTCGCGGAGAAGGCACTGCTGCGCCGTCTCGTCGATGCGGGCACCAAGGTCGTCCAGCTGGGTTACGAGGGGACGGAGACCGCCGAAGCGGACACGGTGCTCGATCTGGCGCAGCAGGAGGTCTTCGCCATCGCGCAGCGGAAGACCACCACGGACTACGCGGTGCTGGCGGATGTCCTCGAGCCGACGATGGAGGAGCTCGAGGCACTGGCCACCCACGGTGGCCTGGCCGCGGGCATCCCGACAGGATTCGTCGATCTCGATGAGCTGACCAACGGTCTGCACGGGGGACAGATGATCATCGTCGCCGCCCGACCCGGTGTCGGAAAGTCGACCCTCGCCCTGGATTTCATGCGCTCTTGTTCGGTGAAGCACGGAAAGGCGTCGGTGATCTTCTCACTCGAGATGTCGAAGTCCGAGATCGTGATGCGCATGCTGTCGGCGGAGACGGAGATCAAGCTGACGGACATGCGTTCGGGGAAGATGACCACGGAACAGTGGCAGCGGATGGCGGAACGGGTCGGCAAGATCGCTGACGCCCCCCTGTTCATCGATGATTCCGCGAATCTGACGATGATGGAGATCCGGTCCAAGGCCCGCCAGCTGAAACAGAAACACGATCTGCAACTCATCGTCGTGGACTACCTCCAGCTCATGAGTTCGGGCAAGAAGGTCGAATCCCGTCAGCAGGAGGTCAGTGAGTTTTCCCGGCAGCTGAAGCTCCTGGCCAAGGAACTCGACGTCCCCCTCGTCGCGATCTCGCAGCTGAACCGTGGACCGGAGTCCCGGACCGACAAGAAACCCCAGTTGGCCGACCTCCGTGAATCCGGTTCCCTGGAGCAGGACGCGGACATGGTGATGCTGCTCTATCGGCCGGATTCGCAGGACAAGGAGGATCCCCGCGCCGGTGAGGCCGACATCATCATGGCGAAGCACCGTGGTGGTCCGATCGGTACCGTCGCCGTGGCGCACCAGCTGCACTACTCCCGCTTCCGGGACCTGGCCCGCGGTATGGGGTGAGGGTACGGGCGGCATGAAGAAGGTGGGGACGGTGACCCGTGGTCACCGTCCCCACCTGTCGTTGCGGCGGTGTGTGGTGTGTGTCCGCCGGTCAGCGGAAACCACGCAGACGGAGGGAGTTGGTGACGACGAACACGGAGGACAGTGCCATCGCCGCCCCCGCGAGCATCGGGTTGAGCCACCCCAGAGCAGCCACCGGGATCAGGATGACGTTGTAGCCGAACGCCCAGAACAGGTTGCCGTGGATCGTTCTCAGCGTCGCCCGGGACAGTCGGATGGCGTCGGAGACCCCTTCGAGACCGTCCCGCATGAGTGTGATGTCACCGGCCTCGATGGCGACATCCGTACCGGTTCCCATGGACAGCCCGAGATCGGCCTGTGCGAGGGCCGCCGCGTCATTGACGCCGTCACCGGCCATCGCCACACTCCTGCCCTCGCCCTGGAGACGCCGCACCTCGGCGACCTTGCCCTCCGGGAGGACCCCGGCGAGGACATTGTCCGGGTCGATCCCCACCTCACGGGCGACCACTGTCGCGGCACCCCGGTTGTCTCCGGTGAGCAGCACCGGGGTCAGCCCGAGGTTCTTCAGTGACCTGATCGCCTCGGCAGAGGTTTCCCGGACACGGTCGCGGACGGTGAGGACCGCGACCGGTGAGTCGTCGATGTGCAGAACCACCGGGGTCGCGCCGTCGGACTGTGCATCTTCCACGGTCTTCGCGAGTATCCCGGGAAGTCCGGTGTCGGGGCGGAGTACCGCGATCGACCGTCCGTCGACGACCGCACCGACGCCACTGCCCGCATGGGAGGTGAAATCGGTGAACTCCGGCAGCGCTCCCCCACTCCCGGTGGCCTGGTCCGCTGCGGCGGCCACGATGGCCCGTCCGACCGGATGCTCACTACCCTGCTCCACCGCGCCGGCCAGGCGCAGTGCCTCCGCACGGTCGATGGCTCCCGTGGTCGTGACACCCGACAGCGTCATCTGGCCGGTGGTGACCGTCCCGGTCTTGTCCAGGACGATCGTGTCCACCCGTCGGGTGGATTCGAGTACCTCCGGTCCCTTGATGAGGAGCCCCATCTGGGCGCCCCGACCGGTACCCACGAGCAGTGCCGTGGGGGTCGCGAGTCCGAGGGCGCAGGGGCAGGCGATGATGAGAACAGCCACCGCAGCGGTGAAGGCCTCAGCCGTCGTCGAACCGAGGAGAAGATGCGCGCCCAGTGTCACCAGGGACACGGCCATCACGACGGGCACGAACACCTGGGAGACGCGGTCCACGAGGCGCTGCACGGGGGCCTTGCGCGACTGTGCGTCGGTGACCATCCGCCCGATCCGTGCGAGGGTCGTCTCTCCCCCGACACGCGTCGCCCGCACCACCAACCGACCGGAACTGTTCACGGTCGCACCCGTCACCGTGTCGCCCGGGGTGACGTCCACCGGTACCGACTCCCCCGTCAGCATCGACTCATCGACGGAACTCCTTCCCGAGACGATCACCCCGTCGGTGGCGACCGTCTCCCCGGGGCGGACGATGAACTCGTCGCCGACGGTCAGCCGGTCCACCGGTATCCGCTGTTCCCGGCCGTCGACGAGGACGGTGGCCTCCTTCGCCCCGAGAGTGAGCAGCGCACGCAACGCCTGTGACGAGCGTCCCTTCGCACGGGCCTCGAACCAGCGCCCCAGAAGGAGGAACACGATGACCATCGCGGCGGTGTCCAGGTAGATCTCACTCAGAGCTGAACCACTGTCGGCCAGGAAGTGGAAGTGCATCGTCATCCCGGGTCGACCTGCGTCGCCCACGGTGAGGGCCACGATCGACCACACCAGTGCCGCTGTGGTCCCCATGCTGACGAGGGTGTCCATCGTGAATGCGCCGTGCCGCAGGTTCGTGACCGCGGCACGGTGGAACGGCCATCCACCCCAGAAGAAGACGGGGACCGTCAGCGCGAGCGCGACCCACTGCCAGTGGTCGAACTGGACGGAGGGGACCATCGACAGCAGCATGACCGGAAGGCCGCACACGGCGGAGACGATCAGTCGACGTCGCAGATCGGCGATCTCCTCCGTTCTCGCCGCGTCCGCCGTATCCGGTGAAGGGGTCGTGCCCTCCTCCCCGTTCGTGTCCGATCCGGCGGAGGACACGACGGTCGCTCCGTACCCGGTCCGCTCCACGACCGCGACCAGATCCTCCGGGGAGTGCAGCGTCGGATCGAAATCCACGGAGGCGGTCTCCGTCGCGAAGTTCACCGTCGCGGTGACACCGTCGAGACGGTTGAGTTTGCGCTCGACCCGTCCCGAACAGGAGGTGCACGTCATCCCGGTGACGGAGAGATCTGTGTGGACGGTGCCGACGGGGTCGGTGGGACCGGTGGATCCGGTCGGATTGTTCATGGGTGCTCCTGTTCGAGGGGGAACCGCTGTGGCGGTTCCGTGAGATCCGGGGAAAGATGACGCCGCCCGGCCGTCGGAACAGCGGGGCGGCGTCACCATCAGAGGAAAACCGGGAGAAGGACGGTCAGTCGACGACCTTGTAACCGGCCTCTTCGATCGCGGTGGAGACGGCGTCATCGGTGAAACCGTGTCCGCTCACCGTGACCACGCCCTTGTCGAGGTCGACGTCGACGCCCTGGGCGCCCGGGACGGTCGACACCTCCTCGACCACGGCATTGCTGCAGTGCTCGCAGGTCATTCCCTCTACGCGGTAGTTCTTGGTCATTGTCAGTCCTGTCCTTTCGCGTCGCCGTCACATCCGCCGGTTGGCGTCCCCCGGGACTGGTCGACCTGTTCCGGCCCACGTGCCCTTCGGGTACCGTGACGGTGCGGTGTGGTTCCACCCGCACAAACTACCCCAGTTCGTCCGGTTGCCCGCAACAGTGGCGGGAATACCGCCTGAGGTTCCGGTGTTGAGCGGGGTGCACTGTACTTAACCAGAGAATCCGGAGTGAATATTCCATGGCCACGATTGATGTAACTGAAGCCACATTCGAAGAGACCGTCACCAAGGGCGGAATAGTTCTCGTCGACGTCTGGGCATCCTGGTGTGGCCCCTGCGTCCGGTTCGCCCCGACCTTCGAGAAGGTCTCCGAGGCGCATCCCGAGGCCGTGTTCGCCAAACTCGACAGTGAGGCGAATCAGGGTCTGGCGGCCGCCCTGCAGATCCAGTCGATTCCCACGCTGATGATCTTCCGTGACGGAATCCTCGTGTTCCGGGAGTCCGGTGCGATGTCGGCCGCCGCTCTGGAGGACCTCTACACGCAGGTCAGTGAACTCGACATGGAGCAGGTCCGGAGCGAGATGGCCAAGGAACAGCAGTCTGAGTGACGGACCGGCCACCCCTTTCCGACCCCCTCCCGGGGTGCCCAGGCATCCTGAGGGAGGGGTTTTCGTGCTTTCTTGGCGCGACACGGGGAGCGGGGGTGGTTGACGCGGCTAGACTGGGGGTGTCAAAA
The DNA here is from genome assembly GCF_016595275.2 of Corynebacterium pygosceleis. Taxonomy (GTDB): domain Bacteria; phylum Actinomycetota; class Actinomycetes; order Mycobacteriales; family Mycobacteriaceae; genus Corynebacterium; species Corynebacterium pygosceleis. The sequence goes on from NZ_JAENIQ020000001.1 coordinate 755,587, forward strand.
GCCGCTGTGACGCGGCGACGCCCCACGGTCCCAGGGAAGAGAGTCGAGAGCAGATCATGGCCAACACATTCGCGAAGGGATGGAAGTACCTCATGGCGTCCCTGGACAGGAAGATCGAAGACAACGCCGACCCGAAGGTGCAGATCCGGCAGGCCGCTGAGGCGGCCAGGGAACAGCACGAGAACATCAGGAGTCAGGCGGCCTCGGTCATCGGGACCCGTAGCCAGCTGGAGATGAAGCTCAACCGTCTGCTCGCGGACAAGGAGAATCTGGAGAATCAGGCGCGTGCCTCCCTCCGGGCCGCGGACGCGGCCTCGGCGTCCGGTGAGTCCGCACGGGCGGCGGACCTGATGGCCGGCGCGGAGGTTCTCTCGACCCGGTTGGTGGCGGTGGAGACCCAGATCGAGGAGACCACGGCGCTGCACGGGCAGGCGGTGAAGGCGGCTGAAAAGGCTGAAGTCCAGGTCCGTGAATCGGAGGCGCGGCTGCGGGACCAGCTGGATCAGATCCAGAAACTGCGTACCCAGGTCGACCAGACTTCGATGCAGGAGACCGTCAACGAGTCCACCGGATCGATGGACGGTGTCGCGGAACCGGACTCCTCCGTGCCCACCCTGGATGCCGTCCGGGCCAAGATCGAACGTCGTTACGCCGACGCCCTGGGATCCCAGGAACTGCTGGAGAACTCCGTCGCCGCGCGGATGACGGAGATCCGGGACACCGGCCTCGACATGAAGGCCGCGGCCCGGCTGGAGCAGATCCGGGCCGAGATGAAGAAGCCCGAGATCACCGAGGGGCCCGGTAACCCGGCTGACCGGTGAAGAAGCGGTGGCCGCCCGGTCGGATCAGATCCGGACGGGCGGGCACCGTCGTCCGCGTCGCGGTCGCTCAGCGGCGGGAGACGTGGAGCAGCACACCCCGGATGCCGGAATGGAACCCGTCCCGCAGGTTGACCCGCTGGGATTCCGTGAGGGTGTACTCGTGCAGTGTCTCGCAGGCGAACTGGAGGAGTGGACGGTCGATCTCCGGGGGGAGACCACCTCCGCACAGTTGATGGGCGTTGGTCCGCTGCTCCCCCGTCGCCGCGTTGTCGAACCACCAGCTGGCGTACTGCTGTCCGACGTCGAAAGGGGTCTGGGAACCGTCGGAGGCCCAGACCTCGCTCGGTAGGGGCACGTACCGGGAACGGAGTTTCCGGCGCGGCGCCATCATGGACGGGTTCGGGGTGGGACGCGGTTTCGCCACCTTTTCCGGGACGGAGGCGGAGGCGTCGGTGGCGTCCGGGGATTCCGTCCGGACCACGGGGTCATCGGTGTCTTCGGTGCCACCGGAGGCCGAGGTGTCCGGTGTCTTTCCCGGAGGTACGGGAGGCGTCGGTGGCGGTGTGGCGGCCGTGGTGGCGGTCGGTGCGCGGAGAGCTCCGGTGCCGGGCCTCCCGGGGTGGCCGGTGCCCGCGTGCGTCGACGGTGAGGCCGTCTGTCGTACGGCGGTTGTGCCGGGGCCCCGGTCCTCGGTCGGTGGGTCGGGCACATCGACCTGGTTGTCCCCGGATCCCCTGGTGGGTCTGTGGCCGATGGTGCCGGGGGTGGGCCGGTGGTGGGGTCCACCGGCCTGTTCGTCCTGCTCCGCGCGCTCGGGCGACGACTGCGGTGTCTCCCCCGGATTCGGGACACAGGTGGGGCCTGTTTCCTCGATGGGTTCGGCGTCCCCGATCGGTTTCGTCCTCACGACCGGTGGGAGGGGCCCCTCGAGGACCTGGAGTTGCATGCATTCCGCGAAGTCCTCGCGGGGGTCGAGGATGGTGGTGGAATCGCAGGCGTAGCGCAGTGCCGAGGACATGGAGTCCCAGCCGAATCCGTAGAGATGGACCCGGAGACCCGCTGCGGTGGCCTCCTGGACGCCGGGGAGCATGTCGGCGTCACCGGAGACGAGGACGATGTCGGAGCACTGGCCCCGGAGTCCGGTGAGCACCATGTCGGCGACCAGGCGGGTGTCGACGGCCTTCTGGGTACGGCGTTCACCCCACTCGATGAGTTGTCCGGCGCGGAGTTGTACCCCGTCGCAGGTGCGGAGGGCCCGCTGGTACCGGTGGGGGCCGGAATCGGGGATCCCGTCGTACCACATCTGTCGTTGGATCGGTTGCCCCAGCTGGTTCTGGATCATCGTCCCGAGGACGGCGACGACCTCGGGAAGATCTATCTCCAACTGGGCGCGTGCCCCGGTTTCCCACGAGTTGTAAAAGCTCGCGAGCAGGTAGGACGTATCGACGAAGACCTGTGTGCGTTCAAGCATGGCTCCTAATTTCCGTTCATTGTCTTGCTAAATCCGTTTAGTCACTGGTGTCCAGCATGCCTGAAACGGCGTGGTTGCGTCGATGTTCGGAATGAGGGACCCGGGGCTTCTCAGCTGCGTTTCCGTGTCTCGGCAGCGCAGGCCGGGGTTCGATGGACATCCGGATGTCCCCGGGCGGTGCCACTCACCCGTTCGGGGGGTGGTCGGGTGGTGATTGCACCCCCGTATCCGTCTGATTCGGCCCGTCGTTGCGGAACGTCGGAGCCGGCTCTATGGTTAGTTACACAAGTAATCAACCAACTAACTGATCTGTACGGAGCGAGAACGGAGAGCGGGCCATGGAGGAAACGACCCTGCCGCTGTTCCGGCAGATCGCCGCACTGGTCGAGGACTCCATCGTCGACGGCTCCCTCGTCGCCGGCGAGCGGGCGCCGTCGACCAACGAACTCGCGGCGTTCCACAACATCAACCCGGCCACGGCCCGCAAAGGCCTCACCCTGCTCGTGGATACCGGGGTGCTCGAGAAACAGCGCGGAATCGGCATGTTCGTCACAGCCGCGGCCAGGGAGACGATTCTCCGGCGTCGTCGGGAGGCGTTCGCCGCCGGTTTCCTGGCCCCGCTCATCGACGAGGCCGTCAAACTCGGGATGACCCGGGAAGAACTGCACACCCTCACCGACCAGGTCGCGGAAAGCCGAGGACTCTACTCATGAACCACAACGACAACGCAGTCATCAACGCGGACGACGTCACCATCGGATACGGGAAGACGCCCGTGCTCACGGACCTGAGTGTCGCCGTCCCGGACGTCGGAATCCACGCGCTCGTCGGGCCCAACGGATCGGGCAAGACCACGCTGCTGCGTGCCATCGCCGGCCAGCACGAGACGAACGGCGGCAGACTCACGGTGTTCAACGCCCCGCCCTTCGACAACGCCGAGGTGATGGACCGGGTCGTGCTCATGGGAGCCGACGTGCCGCTGCCGGGGAACTGGAGGGGGCGCAGGCTCCTGGAGATCGGGGAGGCACGCTGGGCCACCTTCGACATGGCGCGCGCACTCGAGCTCGCCGAACTGTTCGACCTCGATCTGGACAAGAAGTATTCGGAGTACTCGACCGGACAGAAGTCCATGCTCCAGGCCGTCATAGGGCTTGCGGCCCGCTGTCCCGTCACCCTCCTCGACGAGCCCTATCTGGGGCTCGACATCGAGCGTCGCAGGGTGCTCTACACCGAGCTCCGGGCCGATGTGGAGCGACATCCCCGAACGGTGCTCCTCTCCACCCACCAGCTCGACGACGCAGCGGCCGTCATCGACTCCGTCATCGTCATCGGTTCACGCTCTCTGCTCTTCACCGCCGAGGTCGCCGACCTCAATGAGAGCGTGCTCTCCGCGACCGGGCCGGCGTTCCGCATCGACGCGCTCGTCGAGGCGCTCGGATCCACCGGGACCGTCCTCGCCCGCGAGAAACTCACCGGGCAGGAGCGGGTGATTCTCGACCTGCGGGGCGCCACCGCAGACGCCGTCGACTCCCTGTGGGCGAGGGCACGCGAACTCGGTGTCCGTGTCCGGGCCGCAGACCTCGAGGACGCGGTCACCGCCCTGGCGGGTGATGCCGGATGACTTCCCGCGTGACCCCGGGCGGCGGTGTGGACCGCCGACTGATGCTGACACTCGGCGACTGGCGCCGCGCAGGACTCATCCTCGCCTTCATCCTCGCCGACTACGTGCTGCTCACCGGTGTGCTGATGATGTTCGTCGAGGACGGCGACCGGTGGAACGTCCTCTACATCGGACTCGTCCTTCTCTCCGGTGCACTCGTGTGGCTGCGCACCCCGGCCGACGGCTACCGGGCAATGAATCTCACCGGGGCGGCCTGGAGAAGACACCACATCGTGCGCTCGGCGGTGTTCACCCTGATCACCGCCCTCGTCGTGGCCCTCGTGGTCGTCGTACCCGGCTTTCTTCCCCCGCGCGCTCTCGTCCCCGTCGGGGTCATTCTCGCCGCGGCGTTTCTCGTGCAGGTCTGGCGGGGGCGGTCGATGCCGGAGTCCCGGTCCCGGGCCGACGACGGGAAACCGTGGTGGTTGACGGCGGACCTCGGGATGAGCCGTGGAACGCTGATCGGCTCCTCCCCCACGGCCCAGGTCATCCGCGACCCGGTCCTCCGCTTCACGGTGATCGTCTGGGTCGGGGTACTGGTCTACCTTCTGATGATCCGCCTCCTGCCGTGGGGCGATTTCCGGGAGGCCGATGACCTGGTCTTCGTCACGATCATGGTGCTCTCCTTCTCTGGGAGCATGGCGTCCCTGGCTCCCCTGGCCGCGAGGGCATGGCGGGCGTACGGCTGGCCGCGACGGGACTTCGTCCGCGACTGGAACGTCACGACACTGCTCAACCTTCCGGTGGCGCTCCTGGTCTGGACCGCCGCGTGGGCCGTGGCGTTCCGGGGCACTATCTCCTTCCACGAGGGGATCCCCGTCTTCCTCGCCGTCGGACTCCTCGCCGTCGGCGGGATGGTGCTCGCACCGTGGGCCGTCGGCCGGAACGCCTGGTGGTACGCGAGCCTGGTGGCCGTGTACCCCGTCGCCTTCGCGACGGCCGCGACGGACGTCCGGGTCGTATCCGGAGCTCTGGCGGGACTCACGATCTGGACGCTCATCCTGCTGTTCGTGATCTCCCCGCGGCTCGCCGGAACCACCGACCTGAACGGAGCGACGTTCCATGAGCGGTTCTCCGGTAATCGACGATGAGGAAGGGTGCGTTGACCGTGAAGACAACGGGTGGTTCATCGACCGCGATCCTCTGCCACGCGAACCCCTGGGTCCCGCCTGCCCTGGCGACCCTGGTCTCCGCCGCAGGTCTCTACGGGTACCTCTTCACGGAATATCGGCCGTACGCGTGGACCGCGTGGGTCGCTGCGGCATTCGGTGCGGTGCTTCTGGCGTCCACCGGTGACGCGGACACCTACCGGGCCTTCAACCTCGACCACGCGACCTGGCGTCGCCACCATCTTCTCCGGGTGGGGCTCTACGCGGTCATCCTCTCCGCCTGTGCCCTGCTCAACTGGCTCATGCGCGGCGAGGGCGTCGTTCTGGTGAGCATCGTGTTCTGGGTGGTGGCCGTCGTCATCCAGGTCCTGAACTCGCGGACCTGGCCGGTGGCGCCCCGGACGGCGACGCCGAGGTCGGGAGATCCGGCGATCAGCGGTGGTGGCCCGCGCCGGGCGTGCCGGGCGGTCATCGCCGGAAACGTCGTTCAGCGGAACCTCATCGGCTGGGGACTCACGGCCGTCGCCGCGGTCATCATCGGTCTCACCGACATCCGGGTGAACTGGACGATCCTGCCCCTGGTGACGGTCATGACGGGGCTCACCTCCGACGAGCGGCCGGACCGGTGGATGGCCTTCAACGGTCGCCGCCGGACCTGGCTGCGGGAACGGACACGACTGGCGTTGCTCCATCCGGTCGTGGCCGCGGCCGCGTCCTTGCCGTCACTGTTGATCGCGAACCCGGATGACCATCTGCTCACGGGGATCTGCCGGTGGATCGCGGTGGGGTTCCTGATCGCCGCCATCGACATCATCCTTCCCGTGCTCACCGTGTGGTGGGCGCCCTATCTCGTCGTCATCATGGGTCTGACGGGTATTCCGGTCCTGTTGCCCGCGGACACCGGTTTTGATCCGACCCTCTATCCCGTGGTCGGGGTGGGCTTCCTCATCGTCAACTACATCGTGGCCGACCGGTGGCTGGTCCGGCGTTGGCGGCCGGGGCCGAGGGGGGTTGGCGGATTGGTTGGGCATGAACACCGGCAGGGCAACCAATACGGGATGAGTGGCGGGTGAACATCCAGAAAACTGCCGGTA
>NZ_JAENIQ020000002.1 GCF_016595275.2 Corynebacterium pygosceleis
TTCGTTGTGCCTGTGAGCCAGTCCCCGCCGTGGATAGCGCCCGGGGTGTGCTGCCGCTTGTCCCGGCTCCGGCCCGCCACCGACGGCCCACAGCAGCCTCACCCGGACACCGGCGGTCGGCAGGGTGACGCGAGTTCACACTCCCCGGCCTCAGCCGGTACCATGAGATGTCCGGTGGTCCGCGTGAGGTGGACGATACAGACGATACAACCGATTAACACCCAACTTTTCCTGTACCCGATGATCCCGGAAGGGCATGTGTCATGGCTGAACACAATTCCAACGACAACCGTCACACCGGCCGCGGCCGGGGCGACGGCCGCCCCTCCTCGGCGCGGAGCCACAGCGGTCGCCCGAGTCGGGGTGGGCGACCGGAATCCGGGGAACGCCCCAAGGCGACCTACGACCGCAAGACCGGTGGCTTCAGCAACGATGAGGACCGTCCCGGTCGGGACGCTCGTCGTTCGAGGTCCAACGGAGGTCACTCCGAGCGTCGTGACGACCGGAACCGTACCCCCGGACGCGGATACGGCGACAGGGACCACGACCGGCGGCGCGGTGGCTACGGACAGTCATCCGGGCACGGATCACCGGACGGTTCGGGAGAGTCCTTCTCCTCCGGAGGTTCCAGGGGGACGGCGTCCAGGCGCCCCGCCGGTGGAGAACGACGCAACCGTGACGATGCCCGTCGTGGGGGCGGACGGAACAACAACGGTGGTCGGGGACACGCTCAGCGGGCGGGTGCGGGACGGCGCGGTGAGGACGACTTCCGCGCGGGGCCGCAGCGTTCCGGATTCCGCGAGGAACGGATCAAGGCACGTATGGTCGAGCCGGATCTACCGGACGACATCACCGCACAGGATCTCGACCCCTCCGTCAGACAGGATCTCCGGTCGCTGTCGAAGGACAACGCCGAAGCCGTCGGACGGCACATGGTCATGTCGGCCACACTCATGGCGGATGATCCGGAACTCGCGCTCCGCCACGCCCGCGCCGCGAAGGACCGCGCAGGTCGTGTCGCCGTCGTCCGTGAAACCTGCGGTATCGCCGCCTACCATGCCGGTGAATGGAAGGAAGCCCTCGCGGAACTCCGTGCCGCCCGCCGTATGAGCGGTGGCCCGGGACTCCTGGCCGTCATGGCGGACTGTGAACGTGGGCTCGGGCGTCCCGAGCGGGCGGTCGAGATGTCCCGCACCGAGGACATCGAAGCCCTCGATCCGGATTCCAGGACCGAGTTCGCCATCGTTCTCGCCGGTGCACGCAAGGACATGGGGGATGTCGACGCCGCGGTGATCGAACTCCAGCGTGAGGATCTCAATCCCGCACGCACCGGTGCGTCCGCGGCACGCCTGTTCTACGCCTACGCCGACGCACTCGCCGCAGCCGGGCGGACCGAGGAGGCCCGTGAGTGGTTCTCGAACGCGAAGAACGCGGACACCGATGAGATGCTCGACACCGACGAACGTCTCGCCGAACTGAACTGACCCCGTTCGGTTCCGGGCGCATCCCCTGGATCCCACGGGGCAGATACAGCGACGACGGGTGACGTCCGCCGTTGCGTGGGGCGACGCTCTACGGTCACCGACAGCTCGGTAGACTGGTTGACCATGACCGTGGCCACAGATTACGACGCACTCCTTCTCGACCTCGACGGCACCATCTACCAGGGTGGTGCCGCGATTCCCGGTGCCGTGTCCGCCGTGGGTGGATCCGGCTTACCCGCCGTCTATGTCACGAACAACGCCTCCCGTGCACCGCGCGACGTGGCGGAACAGCTGAATGATCTCGGTCTGGAGACAACTCCGGACCAGGTCATGACCTCCGCGCTCGCGGCCATTCAACTCGCACAGGAGCGGGTGCCCTCCGGTTCGACGGTCCTCGTCCTCGGGACGGATTCGTTCCGGGAACTGGCACTGGACGCCGGGTTCACCGTCACGGACACCGCCGACGATCGGCCCGCGGCGGTCCTGCACGGGCACAACCCGGAAACCGGGTGGAGGCAGCTGTCGGAGGCCGCGCTCGCGATCCGGGAGGGTGCGCTCTACCTCGCGAGCAACCTGGACACGACACTGCCCAAGGAACGTGGTCTCCACGTCGGCAACGGATCCATGGTCGCTGCGGTGGTGTCCGCGACCGGCGTGACGCCGATCTCCGCGGGTAAGCCGGAACCGGCGATGTTCCATTCGGCGGCCGGGACACTGGGATGCCGCGCTCCGCTGGCCGTCGGGGACCGGCTCGACACCGATATCGCGGGTGGAGTCGCCGCAGGAATGGACACGCTGTGCGTCCTGACAGGTGTCAGTGGGCATCATGATGTTCTCCGGGCGCCGCAGGCGCAACGCCCGACACTGATTTCGGACACCCTCGACGTCTTCGACCGGGAGACGGACACACTGCGTCCCGGGCCCCGGGGTGGATTCACCGCCACGCTTGACGGTGGAATTCTCCGGATCGACGGGGGAACCCCTGACTCGACGCCGGTTCAGGCACTGCTGACCGCCGTCGACGTGGCCTGGACGTCCGGTGTACGGGTCGATGAGGTTGACGGTGTGAGCGCTGACGCCAGGCGTGTCCTCGGGCAGTGGTGGTGACCGTGGGTGGACATCCGGTCCCGGGGCCCCGTCCGGGGACGCCTCGCCCGGGGGACCACACGGTCACCCGGATCACCCCGGAACAGCTGGGCGAGAGCCTTGACGCCGTCCTGGGGGAGCAGGCGTCGACGTTGGCGCAGGAGGCGGACCAGCTCACCAGAGCCCACCAGATCCTGCATGATGCACTGCAATAGTTCACCCACCGGGTCAGCGGCCCACCGCACCGCCCCTGAACACCGAGGAGTTTTCTGATGGTCGCCCGCCGCCGTCTCGACGCCGAGCTCGTCCGCCGCAAGATCGCACGTTCCCGTGAACAGGCCGTGGAGATGATCCGTGGCAAGCGGGTCGAGGTCGGGGGGATCCTCGCGGTGAAACCCGCCACCGTCGTCAACCCCGACGTCTCGATCAGGGTGTCGGAGGCGGAGGAGGACACCTACGCATCGCGGGGTGCGCACAAACTGGTCGGGGCACTCGATGCCTTCGGTCCGGAGGGACTGTCACTGGCCGGACGACGGGTCCTCGACGCCGGGGCGTCCACCGGGGGGTTCACCGACGTCTGTCTCCGTCGTGGTGCCTCGGAGGTGGCGGCCGTCGACGTCGGGTACGGGCAGTTGATCTGGCGGCTCCAGAACGACCCCCGGGTCACCGTCCTCGATCGCACGAACGTACGTTCACTCACACCGGACCTGCTCGGGGGACGGTTCGACGCGATGGTCGGTGATCTCTCCTTCATCTCCCTCAAACTCGTGCTGCCCGCCATCCGCGACTGTCTCGTCCCCGGTGCCGACCTACTGCCGATGGTCAAGCCGCAGTTCGAGGTCGGGAAGGACCGGCTCGGTTCCGGTGGCGTGGTGCGGAGCCCCGAACTCAGGGCCGAGGTCACCTGTGACATCGCGCGATTCGCCGGGAACCTCGGTATGAGGTGCCGGGGGGTCGTCGCCTCGCCGCTCCCGGGACCGTCCGGCAACGTAGAGTACTTCCTGTGGTTGGTCAACGGGGCCGACACCGCGGATGGCGCCCAGCCGCTTCCCGGGGACGAGGAGATCCGTGTGATGGTGGAACGCGCAGTCGAGGAGGGGCCGAGATGACCGACCGTGAGGTGCTGCTCGTTCCCCACGTCGGGCGCAGGGCGAATCTGGAGGCCACCGCCGACGCCGCCGAACTCCTCGACGCGGCCGGTGTCCGCGTCCGGGTGCTCTCGTCCGCCGATCCGGCGGTTCTGGTCGAGCACCCGGTCCTGGGGCGGTTCCCGCGCTTTCCGCACGGTGCGGAGGCGGCGGAGGGCGTCGAGCTCGTCCTCGTGCTCGGTGGTGACGGAACATTCCTCCGGGCCGCGGACATCGCGCACATGAATGACCTGCCCGTCCTCGGAATCAACCTCGGTCACGTCGGTTTCCTCGCGGAATGGGAGTCCGATTCACTTGAGCTTGCGATCAGGAGGGTGATCGAACGGGACTACCGGGTCGAGGACCGCATGACCCTCGACGTGACCGTCCGGGATGCCGAGGGGCGCACCGTCGGTGGTGCCTGGGCGCTCAACGAGGTCAGCGTCGAGAATCTCAACAGGTCCGGGGTACTCGACGCGACACTCGAGGTCGACGGCCGGCCCGTCTCGACATTCGGTTGCGACGGCATGCTGATATCCACTCCGACGGGGTCCACCGCGTACGCATTCTCCGCCGGTGGCCCGGTCCTCTGGCCCGCGCTCGACGCCATCCTCGTGGTCCCGAACAACGCCCACGCCCTGTTCGCGAAGCCGCTCGTGGTCAGCCCCTCGTCGACCGTCGCCGTCGAGTCGAACTCGGAGACCTCGGAGGCGGTCGCGATCATGGACGGTTTCCGGGAGCTGCCGATGCCCCCCGGTTCCCGGATCGAGGTGGAACGGGGAGATCGTCCGGTCAGGTGGGTGCGGCTCGACAACTCGACGTTCACCGATCGTCTGGTCACCAAGTTCCGGCTTCCCGTGGAAGGGTGGCGGGGGCCGAAGCCGACGCAGCGGTAACCGCCGGTCCGGGGGTCGGCGGCCGTCCGCACCCACCCGGACATCTAGCACGCGTGTTCTAAATCGTGCTGTATCGTGGTGGCATGCTTGCAGAGATCACGATCGAGAACCTGGGTGTCATTCCCGTCGCCACCACGGAACTCGACGGTGGGTTGACTGTCCTGACGGGGGAGACCGGGGCAGGTAAAACCATGGTCGTCTCCGGTCTCCGGTTGCTGTGCGGGGGGCGGGCCGACGCGTCACGGGTCCGGACGGGGGCCACTCAGGCCGTCGTCGAAGGCAGGTTCCTGATCGACGGTCTGCCCGGTGACACCGCCCGGGCAGTGTCGGAGCTGGTCGACGCGGCGGGCGGTACAGCCGACGAGAACGGTGAGTTCATAGCCTCCCGTACCGTCAACGCGACAGGGCGGTCCCGTGCGCATCTCGGGGGACGCTCGGTACCTGCGGCCACCCTCGCGGATTTCACCGCGGATCTGCTGACCATCCACGGTCAGAACGATCAACTGCGCCTGTTGTCCCCCGAGCGCCAGTTGGCCGCCCTCGACCGTTTCGATCCTGCCGTCGCACCGTTGCTGGTGGACTACCGGGAGGCATGGAAGACGTGGCGGGACAAGGCGCGGGATCTGAAGGAGCGTACGACGCGGCGGCGGGAGCTGGCGCAGGAGGTCGATCGTCTCCGGTTCGCGATCGGGGAGATCGACGAGGCCGATCCTTCCCCCGGGGAGGATCTGGAACTCAAGGAGCAGATCCGTCGGCTCCAGGACGTCGACGGTCTCCGTGAACAGGCCACCTCCGCTGTCGTCGCGGTCGACGGGCCCGAGGCGTTGGGGGGAGGTGACGGTGTCTCCGACGTGTCGGGGGCGTCAGACCTGCTCGGGGCCGCGCAGTCGGCGTTGGCGGGGTCGCAGGATCCCGTTCTCGCAGCGGTCGCCGCACGTCTGGGTGAGATGACCTCCCAGTTGGGGGAGATCTCCGCGGAACTCGGTGCGTTTCTCTCCGGTCTTCCCGCCGACCCCGATGCACTGGAACAGATGCTGCAACGCCAGCAACAGCTGAAGCAGCTGACCCGGAAGTACGCCGCGGACATCGACGGGGTTCTCACCTGGCGGGACAAGGCCCGCCGTAAACTCGCCGCCATCGATGTTTCCGGTGAAGCGGTGGAGAAGCTGCAGGCGGAGACACTCCGGGCGGAGAAGAAGATGCTCAGTGCCGCGAAGAAGCTCACGCGGGCGCGGACGGTCGCCGCGGAGCGGCTCGGGAGCGAGGTGACCACGGAGCTCCACGGCCTCGCCATGGCGAAATCCAGGTTCGAGGTCGCGCTCCGTCAGGTGGCACCGGGGCCGGACGGGGCGGATGACGTCGAGTTTCTGCTCGCCGCGACACCGGACGCGGAGGCCCGGGCACTGGCGACGACCGCGTCCGGGGGTGAACTCTCGCGCGTCATGCTCGCGCTGGAGGTGATCCTCGCCGCGGGCACCAGCGGAACCACCCTCGTGTTCGATGAGGTTGACGCCGGGGTCGGCGGAAGGGCCGCCGTGGAGATCGGACGGAGACTCGCCAGACTGGCGGTGGACAATCAGGTCATCGTGGTCACCCACCTGCCGCAGGTCGCGGCGTTCGCGGACACGCACCTGCACGTCGCGAAGCAGGTCGGGGACTCCGCCGTGACCTCCGGAGTCGAGGTCCTCGATGAAGAGCGACGGGTCGAGGAGATCTCGCGGATGCTGGCCGGGCTCGACGACACCGCGACGGGTCGGGCGCACGCGAGGGAACTGCTCGACACCGCCGAAAAGGTCCGGTCCGGGTTCCACTGACGACTTCCCGGTCCACCACCCGGGTGGCAGGGGGAGACCGCACCACTACGGTGCGTTCCCGGTGATGTCCCGCGAGCCTCCACCATGTGCGGCTCCGACGGTTGCACAATAGCGGCATGAGTCTGTTCTCCCGCACCGTAGATCTCCCCGGCCTGCGTGGCACTCTCCGTGAGTGCACCCGGCGCGGCAAAGGTCTCAAACGTCTTTCCGCCGGTGACATCGCGGTCATCGATGCGCCGGACATCAACCGCGCATTCTCCCAACGGTTGATCGACGCGAAACCCGCGGCGGTGGTCAACGTCGCCGCGTTCACCACCGGTGCCGTCCCGAACTTCGGTCCGCAGATGATGCTGGATGCGGGCATCACCCTCGTGGACGGTGTGGGCGCGGATGTCTGGCGTCATCTCAGGGACGGTCGCAAAGGTGTGCTCACGGATGACGGTGAGCTCTACCAGGGCGACACCCTGATCTGTGCCGGGCGGATGCTGGACACCGGATCAGCGGAGAACGCCTTCACCGAGGCCCAGGGGTCTCTCGTCGACCACATGGAGGCATTCTTCGGGAACACGATCCAGTTCATCCACTCCGAGGCGCCGCTGCTGATCGACGGCCTCGGGGTGCCCGAGACGGGGGTCGAGATAACGAACCGGAAGGTTCTGGTGCTGTCCCCGGGGCCCGGCCACCGTGAACAGCTGAAGCGGCTGCAGAACTTCATCCGCGAATACGATCCGGTCCTCATCGGCGTCGACTCAGCGGCCGACTCGCTCGTCGACGCGAAGTACACACCCCACCTCGTCGTCGGTGACCCCTCCGGTATCGGTTCGGAGGCACTGCGCAGCGGTGCGCGTGTCGTGCTGCCCGCGGACCCCGACGGACACGCCGTGGGGCTGGAGCGGATCCAGGACCTCGGTATCGGGGCGATGACCTTCCCCGCCGCCAGCAACTCCGCGACGGACCTCGCACTGCTGCTCGCCGACTATCACGGCGCCTCCCTCATCGTGAACGCCGGTTCACCGCTGGACCTGCACACCATCTTCGTGGGCGGCCCAGAGGCCACCCCCTCGGCACTGCTCACCAGGGCGAAACTCGGATCCCGGCTGATCGACGGCGACACCGTCGAGGAGCTCTACAACGTGGGCAGCCCCGTGAACCTCTCGTGGTTGTGGACACTGCTCGGGTTCCTCGTCGCCGTCGCCGTGATCCTCGTCATCGCCGGTACATCGGGGGACGGCGGTTTCACGGACAACCTCATCGACACCTGGAACAACCTGGCGTTGACCGTCCAGGGCTGGTTCCGCTGACCACCCCGTCCACCGTTTTCCACCCACACCTGATCAGGAGTTTCACCCATGGCCCACACATCACAGCGCCGGATCGGACCGCTGGCGGGCATCTTCTTCGGACTGGCGGGCGGCGTCGCCCTGGGCGCCTGCGTGCTGGCTCCCGTTCTCCCCGAACGGGATTCGGGTGCGGAGACGATCACGCCCGAGCAGCTCAGCGAGGCCCGGCTCGAGGCCCGGATCGGTGCCGCGCAGGCGGATACGGCCGACGCGGTCGTCGCCAGCATCGCCGAGGAAACTGTGTCAGGTGCCCTCACCGACCAGTCGGTCCTCGTGGTGACGACCCCGGACGCCGACTCCGGTGACATCGAGAACATCGCGTGGCTCCTCGGTAAAGCGGGCGCCGTCGACGCGGGCACTGTACAGCTGGCGGAGAAGTTCCTGAACCAGGACGGGGCGGACGGACTGAAGACGATCGTCACCTCCACGCTTCCCGCCGGGGCCCAGCTCTCCCTCGACAGACTCGACCCGGGTACCCATTCCGGTGAGGCGCTCGGGGCCGCTCTGTTCAAGGATCCCGTGACGGGTGAGCCGCTGGCCGAGGCCGGTGAACGCAACCTCCTGCTCAACGCCCTCTCCGAGGCGGGTTTCATCACCTATGAGCCCGGGACGATCCAACCCGCCGACGTCATCATCGTCGTCACCGGTGACGACGACGGGTCCACCGACCGTTTCGCGGCCAGGAACCTCGCGACGTTCGCCACCGCGCTCGACACGCGTGGACGGGGTGTCGTTCTGGCGGGACGTCTCCACGCGGCCGCGGACACCGGTGCGATCGGTGTCCTGCGTGCGGACGCGGACGCCAACGGGCACGTCTCCACCGTCGACTCCATCGACCGCGCCTACGGGCGCATGGCCACTGTCCTGGCCGCCCGCCACGAACGTGAGGGTGACTCCGGCTCCTACGGTTCGGCGGCGTCGGCCGACGCCGCGGCCCCGGCCAAACCCACCGGACCGGTCAGGGACCCGGAGCGCCCCGCCGGAGAACCGGAGGTTCCGGAGCAGCCGGTCGCCGAGCCCGAGGCTGCCGAACAGCCGGTTCCCGAGGGGGAGACACCGGCGGCGGGATAGCGTCAGCGGGGTAACGGCACGGGCTGTGTTAGAGTGAAGACCCGTGGGTTACGATGCCGGTAACCTTCTGCACCACCTGCGGTTTCCTCCCTCTTCCGGCCGTTCCACCCGACTCCACGGGTGTCGTGGAACACCGGGTACGGGATGTTAGATCGACACACCTCGGGTGGGGCACAGTCCGCACATCTCGATCCCCTCCGGCAGCGGGCCGGGGATCGACCTAGAACCCCGGGAGCCCCCTTTTGTCGCAAACGCGTGGCATTGATACCAAGTACATCTTCGTCACCGGCGGTGTCGCGTCCTCGCTGGGCAAGGGCCTGACGGCCTCCAGCCTCGGGCAGCTTCTCACCGCACGGGGCCTGAAGGTGACCATGCAGAAGCTCGATCCGTACCTGAACGTCGATCCGGGCACCATGAATCCCTTCGAACACGGCGAGGTCTTCGTCACCGAGGACGGGGCTGAGACGGACCTCGACCTCGGTCATTACGAGCGTTTCCTCGACCGGAATCTGGGGGCCAACGCGAACGTCACCACCGGCCAGGTGTACTCGACGGTCATCGCCCGCGAGCGTCGCGGTGAATTCCTGGGGCACACCGTCCAGGTCATTCCGCACATCACCGACGAGATCAAACGTCGCGTGCTCGAGATGGGGGAGCCGGACGCCGACGGTGTCCGACCCGACATCGTCATCACCGAGATCGGCGGCACCGTCGGGGACATCGAATCCCAGCCTTTCCTAGAGGCCGCACGCCAGGCCCGTCACGAGGTCGGTCGGGAGAACATCTTCTTCATCCACGTCTCGCTCGTGCCCTACCTCGCACCGTCGGGAGAGCTGAAGACGAAGCCGACCCAGCATTCCGTCGCCGCACTGCGCTCCATCGGTATCGTCCCGGACGCCCTGGTTCTGCGCTGCGACCGTGAGGTCCCGGACGCCCTGAAGTCGAAGATCGCGCTCATGTGCGACGTCGACGAGGAAGGCGTCATCTCCTGTGCGGACGCCCCGTCGATCTACAACATCCCCAAGGTCCTCCACCGTGAGCACCTCGACTCCTTCCTGATCCGTCGCCTGGGACTCCCGTTCCGGGACGTCGACTGGACCGTGTGGGGCGGGCTCCTGGAACGGGTCCACAAGCCCTCCGGTGAGGTCACCATCGCCCTGGTCGGCAAGTACATCGACCTTCCCGACGCCTACCTGTCCGTCACCGAGGCCATCCGGGCCGGCGGTTTCGGGAACAACGTCCGCACCGTGATCCGGTGGGTCGCCAGCGATGACTGCGCGACGACCGACGGAGCGGCCAGCGCACTCGCCGGTGTCGACGGCGTCGTCGTACCGGGTGGCTTCGGCATCCGTGGTATCGAGGGCAAGATCGGTGCGGTGCGTTACTGCCGGGAGAACAACATCCCGCTGCTCGGTCTGTGCCTCGGACTCCAGTGCACCGTCATCGAGGCGGCCCGTGCCGCGGGAATCGAGGACGCGTCCTCGGCGGAGTTCGACCCCGAGACCCCGGCGCCCGTCATCGCGACGATGGCTGATCAGCACGACGCCGTGTCCGGTAAAGCGGATCTGGGCGGCACCATGCGCCTGGGTGCCTACCCCGCGGTCCTCGCGGAAGGTTCCGTCGTGGCGGACACCTACGGAACGACGGAGGTCTCCGAGCGTCACCGCCACCGCTACGAGGTCAACAACGCCTACCGTCAGCAGATCGCCGAGGGGTCCGGCCTGGTGTTCTCCGGAACGTCACCGGACGGCAAGCTCGTCGAATTCGTCGAGTACCCGCGCGACGTGCACCCCTTTCTCGTCGCCACCCAGGCTCACCCGGAGTACAAGTCGCGGCCGACCCGCCCGCACCCCCTCTTCGCCGCACTCGTCGCCGCGGCGGCGGACCGTCGCGCCGGCAGCTAGGAGGACACACCCGTGACCGCACCCGGTTCCCACGAGTTCACCGTCACCGGATCGGAACTCCTCCTCGACGCCCCGATCATCGCGGTCCGCCGCGACCGGGTGACCATGCCGGGAGGGACCGTCTCGAACCGGGAGATCGTCGAACATTTCGGTGCGGTGGCCGTCCTTGCCTTCGACGGGGAACGGATTGCGCTGGTGCACCAGTACCGGCACTGCGTCCGGGATCGTCTCTGGGAACTTCCCGCCGGTCTGCTCGACCTGGCGGGCGAAAACCCCCTGGACTGTGCGGCCCGTGAACTGGCGGAGGAGGCCGGGCTCGCCGCCCGACGGTGGGACCTGCTCACCGACGTGGTGAGTTCCCCCGGATTCTGCGAGGAATCGGTCCGGGTGTACCTGGCCCGGGATCTGGCTGAGGTCGGACGCCCCGGGATCTCCGACGACGAGGAATCCGACATGGTTCTCACCTGGTTCACTCCCGGGGAGGTCCACGAGATGGTGGTCACCGGTCGGATCGTGAACTCGATCGCCGTCGCGGGCATCATGGTCGGACTCGACGTCCTCGCCGGGCGCAGTGAACCCCGGAGCGTTGATGAACCCTTCCGGCTCCGCCCGACGTCCCTGCCGCGGCGGCGTGGGGCCGGGAGGGACCCCGGAAGCGATCTCAAACGACCGTGACCGACCCCCGCGCGCTCGCGGAAACCTGGCTCGACCATCTCGTGGTCGAGCGTGGGGTGTCCCCGAACACCGAATCGAACTACCGGCGTGACCTGCGACGCTATCTCGACTGGCTCACCGCCTCCGGCCTGGAGGATCTCCGGGACGTGCGGGAAACCGACATCGAGCGCTATCTCATACACCTCCGGACAGCGGACCCCGACACCGGTCGTGGTGCCCTCGCGGCGTCGTCCGCCGCGCGGGCACTCGTCGTCGCACGTGGTCTCCACCGCTTCGGTGTCGCCGAGGGCGAACTGGAGATCGACGTGTCCAGCCGGGTCCAGCCCCCCTCCACCGGTGAACGGCTGCCCGAGGCGCTGACCGTCGACGAGGTGTCCGCACTCCTCGAGGCTGTACCGTGCGGCGAGCACGCCACACCCGCCGATCTGAGGGACAGGGCTCTGCTGGAACTGCTGTACGGTACCGGCGCCCGTATCTCCGAGATCACGTCACTCCTCGTCGACGACGCACCCCGCACCACCACGGACGGTTCGATGACGATGCTGGTGCTCACCGGCAAAGGCGATGTCCAGCGAATGGTTCCGGTGGGTGAGCCCGCGATACGTGCGGTCGGGGACTGGCTGGTCCGGGGACGACCCGCACTGTCGAGGGGCCGCTCACACGCCCTGCTGCTCAACCGCCGGGGTGGCCCCCTCAGCCGTCAGAGCGCGTGGCGGATCATCCGGGACGCGGCGGAGCGTGCCGGGATACGTTCAAAAATCTCCCCGCACACCCTCCGGCACTCCTACGCCACCCACCTGCTCCAGGGTGGGGCGAACATCCGTGTGGTGCAGGAACTGCTGGGGCACGCGTCCGTCACGACGACACAGATCTACACGCACGTCACACCGGAGAATCTCCGGCAGGTGTGGGCGAGTGCGCATCCGCGCGCCTGAAGAAATATGTCAAGCCTTCATCCTTGCCTGTGGGCGAATGTGTGTGGTTTGCCGGTGTCTTCCGGCTACCCGGCCCCGAGCATGTAATCTGGAACCACACCGGTGTGAGAGTGGAGGGGGCCGGCGACGGCGCGGTGTCGCCGGGGCCCCGGTCGATTGTCCGGCCGCACGCGCAGAAGGCATACAGGGTACAGAGGACAAGGGAGAGAGATTGACTGTGAGTGATTCGGCGTTGTTCGATTCACCGGGAGCTCAGGTGGGTCTGACCGGGCGGCCCCTCCGTGAGCCCGCTGAACCCGCGCCGCTCGACCGGCACGGCCCGGCGACGATCCTCTCCATGTGCAACCAGAAGGGAGGGGTGGGAAAAACCACCTCCACCATCAACCTCGGGGCCTGTCTGGCGGAGGAGGGGAGGAAGGTTCTCCTCGTTGACCTCGACCCGCAGGGTGCGCTGTCCGCGGGGCTGGGTATCCCGCACGACGAACTCGACCTCACCGTGTACAACCTCATGGTCGACAACTCGACCTCGGTACTCAACGCCATCCACCGCACCAATGTCCCGGGGCTCGATCTCGTGCCCGCCAACATCGATCTCTCGGCCGCGGAGATCCAGCTCGTCAACGAGGTCGGTCGTGAACAGACGCTCGCACGGGCCCTCAGGCCCGTCATGCGTGACTACGACTACATCATCATCGACTGTCAGCCGTCCCTCGGGCTGCTGACGGTCAACGCCCTCGCCTGCTCCCACGGCGTCATCATCCCCATGGAGTGCGCCTACTTCTCACTGCGTGGACTCGCGCTGCTCACCGACACCGTCGAGAAGGTGCGTGACCGGCTCAACTTCGACCTCGAGGTGGTCGGGATCCTGGTCACCATGTTCGACCGTCGTACGAGCCACGCCAGGGAAGTCATGTCGCGCGTCATCGAGGTGTTCGGTGACCGGGTCTTCGACACCGTGGTCACCCGAACGGTCCGGTTCCCCGAGACCTCGGTCGCCGGTGAACCGATCATCACCTGGGCACCCAGTTCCCAGGGGGCGGCCCAGTACCGCAACCTCGCGCGTGAGGTCATCGAACGGACCACCGACTGACCGTGGGGCAACGGATCCACGCCACGTCGGCGACGCTGGGCGAACAGCCCGAGATCACCGGGTTCCAGGTTGCGCTGGCCAATTTCACCGGGCCGTTCGATCTGCTGCTCCAACTGATCGGGCAGAAGAAACTCGACATCACCGAGGTGAGCCTGTCCCGGGTGACGGACGAGTTCATCGCCTACACGCGGGCTCTCGGCGAGACCGCCGAACTCGATGAGGTCACGGAGTTTCTGGTGGTCGCCGCGACACTGCTCGACCTGAAGACGGCACGCCTTCTTCCGCGTGGTGAAGTCGACAGCGAGGAGGATCTCGCGCTGCTCGAGTCGCGGGACCTGCTGTTCGCCAGACTGCTCCAGTACCGCGCGTACAAGCAGGTGGCGGAACTCTTCGCCACCTGGCAGAGGGGAGCACCACGTCGTTACGCCCGTGCGGTGGCCATGGAGGAACGTTTCGCGGATCTTCTTCCGCCCGTGGTTCTGGGGCATACGCCGGCAACCTTCGCCGAGCTCGCCGCCGGGGTCTTTCGCCCGAAGGCCCCGGAGCTCGTCGGGACGGATCACATCCACAGGGTCGCCGTGTCCGTGCCGGAGCAGGCCGGGAGGATCCTGGACACCCTGCGGATCGCCGGGGTCGACCACTGGCTGACCTTCGCGGCGCTCACCCGTGACTGCACCATCTCCATGGAGGTCGTCGGACGGTTCCTCGCGCTGTTGGAGTTGTACAAGGCCCAGGCCATCGGCGTCGAGCAGGAGGAATCGCTGGGGGAACTGCGCATCGCTTGGACCGGTGTCGACGTGGATCCCCGGGTGGTGGCCGCCGGAAACTGGGAGTAGGTGCGCACGGCGGCTCCGGTACGGCGACTTCGCCGCCCCGCTCTCGCGCCCGCGCCTGACGTGTACTACCGGAACTGCGACGCGGTTCGCGCGGCAGGCAAGGCACCTCTCCGGCGTGGGGAGCCCGGATACCGTCCCGGGCTGGACCGGGACCGTCACGGCGTCGCCTGTGAGCGGCGCCGCTGATCTGATCGGTGCCCCGGTTCGTCGGTCCGTCTGTACGTCCCGATCCCCGCGTCGTTGGTGCGGCGAACCGGCGTAGTGTCAGGTGAAGCCCCCGTGAGTAGCCCCTTGCGGGGGTTTTCCGTGATGTTTCGTTCACGTATCCTTCATCTATGTCCTCTGTCACAGTTCCCGGTTCCGTCGTATCAGTTGGCTGGTTGTCCGACCGGTTGTCCTCCGGGGACGCCGATCTGGTCGTCCTGTGCGCGTCGATGGGTGATCCGGCGAAGAGTGCGGAGGGGATACCTGGTGCTTTTCTGGCGGATCTCGAGGGGGATTTCTCCGATCCCGATTCTCCGCTGCCGCACACCGTGCCCACGGACGTCCGTGGGGTGTTCGAGGCCCGGGGGATCTCGGACGGTACCGCCGTCGTGGTCTATGACCGTTTCGGTGTGCTGTGCGCCCCGCGTGTGTGGTGGCTCGCGAAGGTCGCCGGTCTGGACAACGTCGCGGTGCTGGACGGCGGTTTGCCCGCCTGGGTCGGGGCCGACCACCGGGTCGAGCCGCTCGCCGTCCCGGCGGAACGCGGAGTGATCGCGGCGGAACCGCGTCCCGATCTTCTCGTCGGTGTCTCCGGTGTCTCCCGGGCGTTGGCGCGGAGTGCGTGGGAGGTCGTCGACGCCCGGAGTGCGGGACGTTTCATCGGTGTGGAACCTGAACCCCGTCCGGGACTGAAGGCGGGACACATTCCCGGAAGCGTGAACATTCCCTTCACCAGGGTCCTGGACGCGAACGGACACCTGCGGGACCCGGGGGAGCTGGCGGAGTTGTTCCGGAGCGTGGTGGGGGACGCCCGTCGGATGACCTTCACCTGCGGATCCGGGGTCACCGCGTGCGTGGACGCCCTGGCCGCGGAACGTGCGGGATACACGGACCTCACCGTGTATGACGGCTCCTGGTCCGAGTGGGGGAACCCCCGGGCGTGCCAACCGGTGGGCCCCTGAGCGGATTCACACCCCGGTAGAGTGTCCCGGGTGAGTGAAACAGGATTCCACAAGCCCGCACCGGTCACCGCACTACGGTCCCAGATCGAGTCCATTCTGCTCGTCGTCGACACCCCCGTCGCCGTGGAAACCCTGGCCACCGTGCTGGGGGCCGAGGTCGATCTGGTGACCCGGGTCCTGGAGGAGATCCGGGGGGAGTTCGACGCCCGGGGAAACGGCTTCGATCTCCGGGCCGGTGCGGAGGGATGGCGGTTGTACACCCGTCCCGAGAACGCCGGAGTCGTCGAGAAGCTGATCCTCGACGGCAGTCAGTCCCGGTTGAGCCGTGCGGCCCTCGAGACGCTCGCCGTCGTCGCCTACCGTCAACCGGTGACCCGCGCGCAGGTCTCGGCTGTCCGGGGAGTGAACGTCGACGGAGTGATGCGGACGCTGCAGCTCCGGGGTCTCATCCGTGAGGCGGAGACCGATCAGGCCACGGGGGCGCACAGGTACGTCACCACCGAACTTCTGCTCGAGCTTCTCGGTATAGACAGCCTCGAGCGGTTGCCGGATCTCGCACCCCTGCTTCCCGACGTCGACTCCATCGACGAGGACTACTGAGCGGCGGAGTCGGAGCCGGCCCCCTCGGGACCGGCCGGTGTCAGCGACACCAGGGTGAAGGTGCCGTCACGATCCTCGAAAGTGGCCCTGGTGTCGCCCGGATAGAGGCCCAGCTCCACCGTCCCGGCGCACAGATCGACCTTTGAACGGGCGAAGCGCTTGATGATCGTCCGTCCGGAAGGCTTCACGATGCCGAGTGCGTTGGAATCCTCCAGCAGTCCGGTTTCCGGGATGTCCTTGTGCGGACCGTCCCCGAGTACCTCATCCACGGCCGCCCTGGACTGGTACGGGCAGATCACCGCCATCCCGGTGGCCTCCGAGTCGTAGAGTGTCGCGGGTGCGACATCGTGGGGGCGGGTGTCCAGGATCTTGAGGAGCGGATCCCTGCCGAAGTCACAGGCACTGACGCCCACCGCCGCGGCGAGAAGCGTGATCACGAGGAACTCCGGGGTGGAGCGGATGAACGGGTGACATGACACGGGGCCTCCTAGTGGGAATGACCGCTCCACCTCTGTCGCGGGGTCGGGCGTTCCACACCATTATCCCCCTTCCTGTCCGGGGAGGCTGGGAATTGCCGGGAATCACCGGAACCGGGGACCGTCAGCCTGCTGTGGTCTCCGTCTGCGCCAGTCGGTTGATCCGCCGGACCATGCCGAGCACCACCGCACCGACGGTGATGACCGTCAGTCCGCATGCGGTGAAGTAGATCCGCTCGGACGTGGCGTCCTCCGGGTTGTAGAGCCTGGAGACGACTCCTGCGGCGGCGGTGCCCGCCGCCATGGTGAGGAAGTAGAGCGCGGAGAACCGGGTGCCGTAGCTCGCCGGTGCGAGAGCGGTCGTGGTGGACATGCCGACCGGGCCGACGAGCAGTTCCCCGCACGTGATGACCAGCACCGCGGTGGCGAGAGCGAGGAACGGGGTGCTAGAGGGGCCACCGCCGGCGAAGGGGAGGAGCACGAGGAGACCGCACCCGGAGATGATGACACCGACAGCCATCTTCGTCGCCGAGCCGACACGGTCACCGAGCGCGGTCCAGAGTAGTGCCGCCGGGCCGGAGAGGATCAGGATGAAGGCGGGGTTGAGCGACTGGGTCCAGGACGCGGGGACCTCGCGGACGGCGCCGAAGATGTCGACTGTCCTGTCGAGCCGGAGATCCGAGTACACCGCGAACACCCCGTACGTCTGGTTCAGGACCGCCCAGAACGCGGTCGAGGCGAGGAACACCGGTATGAACGCGACGACCTTTCTCCGTTCGACGTCACCGAGGGATCTGTCGCGGAGCATGCGGGTGAACAGGAGTGCGGCTGAACCGAGTGTGACCGCGAGGAGGATGTCGGCGGCCGACCCCGTGTTCAGTGTCCCGGTCACCACGGCGAGGAGAATCAGCAGAGAAGCTGAGGCCAGAATGGCCGCCAAACGGGGTAGCGCGGTGCGCGGAAGGGGGTCGGTCGGGGCGGACGCGATGGACCGTGACCGGGTCAGCAGATAGTTCCCCAGGCCGATGAGCATGAGGACCGCCGCTGCCCCGAACCCGTAGTGGAAGCCCCGGGTGGTCTGGAACCAGCCTGTGAGGATCGGGCCGAGAAGTGCACCGATGTTGATGCCGAGATAGAAGATCTGGAATCCAGCGTCCCGTTTCCCCTCGTCATCCGCGAACGCCGTACCGAGAACGGTGATCGCGGATGCCTTGAGAGCCCCGGAACCGACGGCGACGGCGAGCAGTCCCGCGGTGACGCCGGGGACGCCGGGCACCAGTGCGAGGGCGAGGTGTCCCACCACGAGGGTCAGTGCGCCACCGAGCAGTGTCTTCTCGGCTCCCGCGAGGCGGTCGGCGACCCACCCGCCGGCGAGCGTGCACAGATAGACGAGGGAACCGTAGGCGCCCATGAGCGCGGTGGCCTCGGCCCGGTCCAGGCCCAGGCCGCCGTCGGTCGCCGAGTGGTAGAGGTAGTACAGCATGATGGCCTGCATGCCGTAGAAGGAGAACCGTTCCCACATCTCCACCCCGGCGACGGAGAACAGTATCCGGTTGTGGGTCGGGGCGGGGGGAACTCCCGGAGGCGTTATTGAACGCTGTTCAAAAGTGGTCATGGAAAGGATTATCAGTTGATGCGGACGTTCCGGCAAACACGTCGACACCGATCGGATACCCCCGTCGCAGAGGAAGAAGCGAGCGGGACCCGACTTCGCGACGGGGGCGCGGGGATCGCGGGTTCCGGCGCCGGTCGTGGTGATGTGACGGAGAGGTGAGCCGCGCCTTAGTCTGAAGCGGTGGACACGATGTTTCCGGGCCCGGCCGAGGAGAACCCATGACGACGGAACGAGGACTGCCCCGTTGCGAGACCGGCAGGCACCGGGCCGAATCACCGGCCGCACCCCGTGTCGACGCGGAAACGACCCCGGGGCGGCTGCTCTGGCGGTCGATGACCGCGCATCCACGGCTGATGCTTCCGGCGCTCCTGCTCTCCGCCACGCACCAGATCGGCGAGATGGCGGTCCCCGTCATCGTCGGTCTGGCCATCGACCACGGGATCGCCGCCGGTGACGGGCGCACCTTCACCATTCTGCTCGCACTGCTGGCGCTGGATTTCCTCGTTCTCTCCACCGCGTACAGATACGCCTCCCGCCTCGGCTGGATCTCCATGAACTACGTCGAGCACGGCCTCCGCATGAGACTCATCGACCGCATGCTCGATCCCCGGGGGCTGGGGGGACAGCGCAGGCTCCCCGGTGAACTCCTCGCCATCGCCTCCACCGACGCCAGGCAGGTCGCCATGAGCACACAGGCGCTCCTCTACCCGGTCGGGCAGGCCGTCGGTCTCCTCTTCGGTGCCGTGATCCTGCTACGCATCCACTGGCCACTCGGCGTTGCGACGATCCTCGGGGCATTCGTCGTCCTCGTCGTCGCGGAGAAGGTCGGTGGCCCACTGGCGGGCCGGTTCCGGCTCCAGCAGCAGGCGGCGGCCGACGCCGCCGGGACGGCCGCCGACATGATGCAGGGGGTGCAGGTCATCAAGGGGCTCGGCGCGGACCGTGCCGCCGAACTGCGTTACCGGGACCTGTCGCAGCGGGCACTGGGGGCGACGCTGCGTTCGGTGCGCTCCAACGCAGTTCTGACGGGGTCGATGAGAATCACCGGTGGACTGCTCGTCGCGTCGATCGCCGTCGCGGGTGCCCTGCTCGCGGTCACCGGAGGGATCAGTCTCGGACAGATGATCACGGTCATCGGTCTCGCCCAACTGGTCACCGAACCCCTGAACTTCATCGGGGACTTCGGTGCCGTCCTCTGGGCCACCGGGAAAGGGAGCGCCGCCCGGGTCCTGGGGATACTCCAGGCGCCCCGGGTCTTCGACGACGGCCGAACCACCGCTCCGCCGTGGGACGGGGTGCCGCCACTGTCGCTGGACATCACCTTCGGCGACCGGCCCGTGACCGTGGCGCCCGGCGCGCTGACCGTCCTCGACCTACCCGCCACCGAGGTCGTCCGTCTGACCGACGCGCTCGCGATGACGGTACCGGCGGAACCGGGGACCGTCAGCGTCGGGGGAGTCGATCTCGCGGGACTGGACCCGGAGCACGTCCGCGCACGGATCCTCGTCGCACCGCACCGCGCGCAGGTCTTCGGCGGAACCGTCGCCGACAACATCGCGGAGGGCCACACCCCCGTGCCCCCGGAGGGGGAGCACGCCGCCGGGATCAGCGTCGAGACAGCCGCACTGGCTGCCGGACTCGACGACATCATCACCTCCCCGGACGGACTCGGCACGGCGACCGGAGATTCCGGTGACAGACTCTCGGGTGGGCAACGCCAACGGGTCGCTCTGGCCCGGGCGCTGGTGGCGGACCCGGAGGTCCTCGTGCTGGATCACCCGACCACCGCAGTCGACTCGGTCACCGAGGCCCGCATCGTCGAACGCACGCGTCTCCTCCGGCGGGGCCGCACGACCCTCGTCCTCACCGCATCCCCGGCCTGGCGCGCCGCCGCCGACAGCGTCACCGTCCCGTTCACCGCGACAGGGGAGCCGGTGACCCCGTGAGCCGACAATCACACGGCCGGCAACCGGATGTCTCCGGCGCCACGGACGCACTGCACGTCGCCACGGGTGAACAGGTCCGCCGGGTCCTCGCCGACGAGCTCCGCCCGCACCGCGTCCGGTTCTCCACCTCGCTCATCCTGCTCATCCTCGGCTCCGCCCTGGGGCTCGTCGCGCCCCGGTTGATGGGGGGACTGGTTGATCTCGTCCGTGACGGGCGTCCACTGCTCGGGCACACCGGAACCACGGCCGTCTGGTGGGCGGCCGCGGCCATGGCGGCGGCGGTCGGGGCGATGGCACTGATCACGGGTGTCGGCTACGTACTGATGGCCGGAACCGTGGAGAGGATCATCGCGTCACTGCGGGAACAGGTGGTGTCCGGGGGGATCGGTATGCCGGCGGAACGCATCGAGAAGGTCGGGGTCGGGGATCTCGTCTCCCGAACCACCGACGACGTCGCGGAGTTGACCCGGGCCGTCAACCAGTCGTTGGCGTCCCTCGCCATCGGGGGCCTCGCGGTACTGGTCACCGTGGTCGGCATGGCGTTCCTCGACTGGCGTTTTCTCGCGGTCGTCGTCCTCCTCGTCCCCGTCTACGCGACAGTCGTGCACCGGTACCGGGCGCAGGCCCCGGACGCGTACCTGTGCCAGCGCACGGAGATGGCGCAACGGGCGTCGGGGATCCTCACCAGTCTCCGGGGACTGCGCACCGTCCGTGCGTTCAACCTCCAGTCGTCCCGGAGAACCGGGATCGGGGACCACTCCTGGCGCACGGTGGAACTCGGGGTCTGGATAAGGATCCTGATCAACAGACTGTTCGGTGGGGTCAATCTCGCCGAGTATCTCGGGATGGCGGGAGTCCTCGTCATCGGCTGGTTCCTGGTCGAACGGGACACCGTCACCGTCGGAGTGGTGACCACCGCGGCCCTCTACTTCCTGCGTCTGTTCCAGCCGATCGGGATGCTCGTCGTGCTCATCGACCCACTGGCCTCCGCTGCGGCGTCGCTCAGGAGAGTGGTCGGTGTCGTCGTCGAACCGGAGACCCGGCCCCCCGGTGGCGGGTGCGGACCGGGGCCCCGGTACACGGGTCCACCGGAGTTGTGCATCGAACACCTCTCCTTCAGTTATCCGGGTGCCCGCAAGGTGCTCGACGACGTCACCGCCAGGGTCGCAC
The DNA here is from genome assembly GCF_016595275.2 of Corynebacterium pygosceleis. GTDB lineage: Bacteria > Actinomycetota > Actinomycetes > Mycobacteriales > Mycobacteriaceae > Corynebacterium > Corynebacterium pygosceleis. The sequence goes on from NZ_JAENIQ020000002.1 coordinate 21,232, forward strand.
CGGGATCGGTCACCGCTGTCGTCGGCGCCTCCGGGGCCGGTAAATCCACCCTCGGTGCGCTGATGGCCGGGTGCCGCCCGGTCGACACCGGGCGGATCCTCATCGGGGGCATCGACGCTGCATGTCTGTCCCCGGAGCAGCGTGCGCGGACCGTGTGTCTCGTCACCCAGGAGACGCACGTCTTCGCCGGGACGCTGCGGGACGACCTCCGGTTGGCCTGCCCGGGCGTCGATGACGCCGGGCTTCTCGACGCTCTCCACCGGGTCGGCGCACTCGACTGGGTCACCGCGCTCCCCGATGGCCTGGACACGGTCGTTGGGGAACGCGGGCAGGTGCTCGGGCCGGTCGAGGCCCAGCAGATCGCCCTGGCCCGCGTCCTCCTCGTCGATCCGCCCGTGGTCGTCCTCGATGAGGCGACCTCCGAAGCCGGAGCGGGAGGCGGAGCCGTACTGGAGGAGGCCGTGTGGAAGGTCGTGGAGGGCCGGACCGCCGTGGTGATCGCGCACCGACTGGATCAGGCGGCCCGGGCGGACGAGATCTGGTTGATGGACTCCGGGCGCATGGTGGAACGGGGCGCCCACCCGGATCTCGTGGAGAAGGGCGGCGCGTACGCGGAACTCTGGGAGGCCTGGTCTCGTGGCCGGTGAACGCCGTGGCACCGGAGCACACCGGTGAGCTGCGATGGCCGTCCAGGGGGTCGGTCGTCCCCACCTCCGGACGGGCGCACCGTACCGACGGGATAGAGTCTGTGGTGATCAGTGAACAATGTTCAATCCCGACGTGAGGAAGCGATGACCCGCACCGTCACCTTCGACCAGCAGCACATCTGGCACCCCTACAGTCCCACCCCGGCACCGGTGGACCCGCTCCCCGTCGCCTCGACCGGGGGAGTGCACATCACACTGGAGGACGGGAGGACCCTGATCGACGGCATGAGCTCCTGGTGGGCCGCCTGCCACGGTCACGGACACCCCGCACTCGTCTCGGCCGCACACCGGCAGATCGACACCATGAGCCACGTCATGTTCGGTGGACTGACCCACCGACCGGCCGTCGACCTCGCCGAACGACTGCTCCGGATCGCGGGTGAACCGCTGAACCGGGTGTTCTTCTGCGACTCCGGCTCCGTGTCCGTCGAGGTGGCGATCAAGATGGCGCTCCAGTATCAGCGCGGAAACGGGTGTCCCGAAAGAAAACGGCTGATCACCTGGCGTTCCGGTTACCACGGCGACACCTTCGGTCCGATGAGCGTCTGTGATCCGGAGGGCGGCATGCACGCCCTGTGGGCGGGGACCCTGACCGAACAGATCTTCGCCCCCGCTCCTCCCGTGAGAGGCTCATCCCCGCAGCGGCGCGCGGACTACCTCCGCCGGGTCGAGGAGTTGATCGACGGTACGGTCGCCGCGATGATCATCGAACCCGTCGTCCAGGGGGCGGGCGGGATGCGGTTCCACGATCACGAGCTCGTCGCCGGGGTCAGGGAACTGTGCGACCGTCACGGGATCCTGTTCATCGCCGATGAGATCGCCACCGGGTTCGGACGCACCGGGGATCTCCTGGCGACCCGGGCCGCCGGTGTCCACGCCGACATTCTCTGCCTGGGTAAGGCACTGACCGGTGGTTTCATGTCGCTGGCCGCTGTTCTGGCCACGGACAGGGTGGCCGAGGGGATCCAGGAACCGGAGGGTGGGGGTGCGCTCATGCACGGACCGACCTTCATGGCGAATCCGCTCGCCTGCGCCGTCGGATCCGCCGCTCTCGACCTCGTCGAGGAGGGGTACTGGCGGGAGACCGTGCCCAGGATCGAGAACGAACTGGCCGTGGGACTCGAGCCTCTCCGACGGATGCCCCACGTCGCGGATGTCCGGGTGCTCGGCGCGATCGGTGTCGTGGAGATGGACCGACCGGTGGACATGCGCGCCGCGACGGATGCCGCGGTGGACGCGGGAGTGTGGCTCAGACCGTTCGGCCGCCTGATCTACACCATGCCGCCGTTCACCGCCACGACACGGAATGTCGCCGACATCTGCGCCGCGATCACCGCCGCCGCGGGAGCCGGGGTGTCCGAATGACCGTGCACGTCATCACCGGAACGAACACGGATGTCGGCAAAACCATCGCCACCGCAGCCCTCGCGGTGCGCTTGTGCACGGAGGGCCGTGCCGTCACCGTCGTCAAACCCGCCCAGACCGGGGAACCGGAGGGGGCGGGGGATCTCGCCACCGTCCGTGGTTTCGCCGGTGCCGCCGTCGGGACCGTGGAGTTCGCCCGCTACCCCGAGCCCCTGGCCCCCAATCTCTCGGCACGCCGGGCCGGACTGCCCCAGCTCGACCTCGCCGCGACCGTCCGGAGAATCCGGGCCCTGGATGCACCCGGGCGGACCGTCCTCGTCGAAGGGGCCGGAGGTCTGCTGGTCCGTATCGCGGATGACTGGACCATCGCGGACCTCGCGGGGCAACTCGGGGCTCCGGTCACCGTGGTGACGTCACTCGGGTTGGGCTCACTCAACGCCGCGGAACTCACCGTGGAGGCCGCACGGCGCAGGGGCCTGACGGTCACGGGACTCATCGGGGGGTCCCTGTCCCGTGACCCCGATCTGGCGACGGGGCTGAACCTCGCGGAACTTCCCGAGGTCACCGGTGTGCCACTGCTCGGTTGTCTGCCCGAGGGGGCGGGCTCCCTCGACCGGGAGGAGTTCACCCGGGTGTCGGGAAACCTCGACACGAGGCCTTTTTCGAGGTGAAATGGCGTTGAACCGTTCAGCGGGCTAGAGTTGGCCCGTTACACAACCACATAGAAAAGGACACGATCACCGTGAACCAACCCGCTCGCCGAGACGGCACACCGGAGAAGAAGAAGCGCGCCGCCGACATCTACGTCTCCAGGGCCAAGCCCGCCCGCCACCAGCACGTCCAGTCCGACCAGGACCGCCGTGCCGCCACCGTCGGTGACGCCGCCGGTGAGGGCGTCCGCCTCCAGAAGGTCCTCGCGCAGGCCGGTGTAGCCTCCCGCCGGATGGCCGAGAAGCTGATCGACGCCGGCCGCGTCGAGGTCGACGGCAGGGTCGTCACCACGCAGGGGATGCGCATCAACCCCAACACCGCCATCGTCCGAGTCGACGGTGCCCGGATCCGGGTCAACGAGGACATGGTCTACTTCGTGCTGAACAAGCCGCGCGGGGTGCAGTCCACGATGAGCGACGACATGGGTCGTCCCTGCGTCGGGGACATCGTCGGCGAGAAGCTCGACGCCGGTCAGCGTCTCTTCCACGTCGGACGCCTCGACGCCGCGACCGAGGGGCTGCTCCTGCTGACCAACGACGGCGAACTCGCGAACCGTCTCATGCACCCCAAGTACGAGGTCTCCAAGACCTACATGGCCACGCTCATCGGTGAGGCCGACCGCAAGCTCCTCAAGGAACTGAAGGAGGGCATCGAGCTGGACGACGGTGTGGCACGGGCCGACTACGTCCAGATCGTGGATGTCCACCAGGGTAAGTCCATCGTCCGCATCGACATCCACGAAGGCCGGAAGCACATCGTCCGCCGACTGTTCAAGACAGCCGGGTACCCGGTGGAACGGCTCGTGCGCACCAAGATCCACACCGTCTCACTGGGGGAGCAGACACCGGGTGCGATCCGTGCACTCAACAGTGCGGAACTGGGCAGCCTCTACAAGGCGGTGGGAATGTGACGGCCGAACTATCGAACATGCCCGACGGCGGGCTCATCGTCGCCGTCGACGGCCCGAGCGGAACAGGCAAGTCCACGGCCTGTCGGGCCCTGGCCTCCCGTCTGGGGGCGCGTTACCTCGACACCGGTGCGATGTACCGTGTCGCGACGCTGCACGTCCTCCGGCAGGGCGTCGACACCGCTGACACGGACGCCGTCATCCGGGCCACCGCCGACCTTCCCCTGGAGGTCAGTGATGATCCCACGTCGACGGCCGTCCTGCTCGACGGGGAAGACGTCTCCGGGGTCATCCGGGAAGCGGAGGTCACCCGGAACGTGTCCGCCGTCTCCGCGATCCCCGAGGTCCGGGTCAATCTCGTCGAACTGCAGCGCGGTCTCGCGCACCGGGCGCACCGGTGCATCGTGGAGGGACGTGACATCGGTACGGCGGTCCTCGTCGACGCCCCCGTGAAGGCCTTCCTCACCGCCTCCCCGGAGGTCCGCGCGCGCCGCCGTTTCAGCCAGGACACCGCCGCCGGACGGGACGTCGACTACGACACCGTCCTCGCCGACGTGATCCGTCGGGACGAACTCGATTCCACCAGAGCGGCCTCGCCGCTCACCCCGGCCACGGACTCCGTGGTCGTAGACACCTCCGACATGACGCTGGAGCAGGTCATCGACCGGCTCGTCCAGCTCACCTCGGACAGCGCAGAAAGGACGCGCTCATGAGCGACAGACAGCATTCCTCCAGAGATGACGAACAGGAGACGATGTTCGTCTACCACACACAGGGTGGTGAGATGGACGCCGTCGGCGTGTTCGCCGACGAGGACGTCGCCGCACCGCACGGCGGACACGCCGCGAAGGACTTCGATCCCGCAGAGTTCGGTGAACACGACATCGACGACGACGGGGAGATCCTCGATCCCGAGTTCGATGAATCGGACTTCGCCGACGCCGATTTCGGCGAGGACTTCGACGACCGGGACTGGGAACGCATGGAGGAGGCCTTCGGCGTCGAGCGTCCGGAACACGTCGAGGAGGCACTGTGCACCGTCGCCATCGTCGGTCGACCGAACGTCGGCAAGTCGACACTGGTCAACCGGTTCATCGGGCGTCGGGAAGCGGTCGTCGAGGACTTCCCCGGTGTCACCCGCGACCGCATCAGCTACCTCGGCGACTGGAACGGTCGACGCTTCTGGGTCCAGGACACCGGCGGCTGGGATCCGGACGCCAAGGGCATCCACGGTGCGATCGCCCGTCAGGCTGACGTGGCCATGGCCACCGCCGACGTCATCGTCCTCGTCGTCGACACCAAGGTCGGCGTCACCGAGACCGATGAGGTCATGGCCCGCAAACTCCAGCGCGCCGAGGTACCGGTCATCCTCGTGGCCAACAAGTTCGACTCGGACTCCCAGTACGGGGACGTCGCCGAGTTCTGGTCGCTGGGTCTGGGTGACCCGTACCCCGTGTCCGCCCAGCACGGTCGCGGTGGTGCGGATGTGCTGGACAAGGTCGTCGAGTCCTTCCCCGATGAGCCGCGGCAGAAGTCCATCGTCGAGGGCCCGCGTCGGGTCGCTCTCGTCGGGCGCCCCAACGTGGGCAAGTCCTCGCTGCTCAACAAGATCACCGGTGAGGAACGCAGTGTCGTCGACAACGTCGCCGGCACCACCGTCGACCCCGTCGACTCCCTGGTTCAGCTGGACCAGAAGCTGTGGAAGTTCGTCGACACGGCGGGTCTGCGGCGCAAGGTGAAGAACGCGCAGGGGCATGAATTCTACGCCTCGCTGCGCACGAAGAGCGCGATCGAGGCCGCCGAGGTCTGCATCTTCCTCATCGACGCCTCCGAGCCCATCTCCGAGCAGGATCAGCGGATCCTCGGGATGGTCATGGACGCCGGCAAGGCCCTCGTCGTGGCCTACAACAAGTGGGACCTCATGGACGAGGACCGACGCCCGCTCCTCGAACGGGAGATCGACCTCCAGCTGGCCCACATCCCGTGGGCGCGCCGCGTGAACATCTCAGCCAAGACGGGGCGCGCCCTGCAACGTCTCGAACCGGCGATGCTCGAGGCGCTGGAGTCCTGGGACACCCGCGTGTCCACGGGGCAGCTCAACACGTGGCTGCGCGCGGTCATCGCCCAGAATCCGCCGCCGATGCGCGGGGGCCGGCTTCCGCGTGTCCTGTTCGCCACCCAGGCGTCGACCCGCCCGCCGGTGATCGTGCTGTTCACCACCGGGTTCCTCGAGGCCGGATACCGGCGCTACCTGGAACGCAAGTTCAGGGAGTCCTTCGGTGGATTCGAGGGATCGCCGGTTCGCATCGCCATCCGGGTACGGGAGAAGCGGAAGCGCAAGTAGGCGTACACCGTGGTCCGGGCAGCTGTCGGGGAGAAGTCCCACAGCTGCCCGGACCACGTGTTTCCAATAAGTGTGTCCCTGCTTTTTGTTCGCCACACCCGCGTTTTCAATAAGGGATTGAAAATAACGAGGTAGTGCGCTTGTAATCTCGGTACGTTTTCAACTAGGGTGATCGTTGAAACAGTCGGAAGCCCGTTTGTTTTCAATAGTCCCAGATAATGCTGGACGGTGCCGGACAGTGTTCACCGGATTTCAACGGTGTGCACGGACACCCACCCGGGCTGAATTCAATCCCAAGGAGACATCATGAGCCACACCATCCACGAGAGCCACGACCACGAGCACGGCGACAACTGCGGTCACGAGGCCGTCAGGCACGACGATCACATCGACTACATCCACGACGGACACCGTCACCACCGTCATGAGGATCACTGGGACGAGTGCGTCGCGGTCTAGTATCCGCCGATGAAGGAAGAGGGCCCGGACAGCGTGACCGCTGTCCGGGCCCTCTTCCTTGCCGCCCGTGGCAATCCCGGGCGGCGACACCGGGGCGGGGGCAGCCCGGATCAGAGAATCATCGCGGCGATCCAGCCGGCGGCGAGGAGCGGCAGGTTGTAGTGGATGAAGGTCGGGATGACGGTGTCGCGGATGTGGTCGTGCTGCCCATCGGCGTTCAGACCCGACGTCGGGCCCAGCGTGGAATCGGAAGCGGGCGAACCTGCGTCACCCAGCGCACCGGCCGTACCGATGATGGAGATGGTCGCCAGGGGAGAGAAACCCATCGACATGCACAACGGAACGTAGATCGCGGTGATGATCGGCAGAGTGGAGAACGAGGACCCGATGCCCATCGTCACCACGAGGCCGACCAGGAGGATCGCGAGGGCGGCCGCCGGTCGATTGCCGGCGAAAACCTCCGCCGCGGAGGCAACCAGAGCCGGGATGTCACCGGTCGCCGTCATCACCGCGGCGAATCCCTGGGCGGTGATCATGATGAACCCGATCAGGGCCATCATCCGCATACCCGCGGTGAAGACGTCATCCGCCTCATTCCACCTGACCGCACCGGTGGCCATGAAGATGGCCAGGCCGACCAGAGCGCCGGTGAGCAGGGGATCCGCGTCGATCTCCAGTGTGGTCATCACCAACTGAATGGCGAAACACGCGAGGATCGCGATGACGGAGACGGTGATCCTGTAGCGGGAGACGCCGGCCGGCCCGGTCCCGGTGGTGCCGTCAGCGGTCCCGGACTCCACCGCGAGCGGGACATCACGGTAGTTCCGGGGCCTCCTGTAGGAGATGAACACGGCGATCAGCAGACCGGCGACCATGCCGAGTGCCGGGATCCACATGGCGCTCATGACGTTGATCCCGGACGTGTCCAGACCCGCCTCGTTGATGTTTCCCATGAGGATCGACTCAAGGTAGATACGGCCGAACCCGATGGGGAGGAACATGTAGGTTGTGACGAGACCGAAGGTGAGCACACAGGCCACCAGGCGGCGGTCCATCCGGAGCCCGTTCATCACCCGGAGCAACGGCGGAATGAGAAGCGGGATGAAGGCGATGTGGACGGGGATCAGGTTCTGGCTCATCACGGCCATGGCGAGGATGCCGGCGATGAGACCGTACTCGGTGACCACCGCCGCCCGTTTCCGGGCCGGGGTCAGTTCACCGCCCGGCTCCTCCGCCGTACCGGTACCCGCGATCCTCCTGACCATCCAGTCCGCCAGCAGTCGCGGCAGGCCCGCGCTCGCGACGGCCATCGCGAACGCGCCCAGCAGGGCGTAGGACAACGCGATCGTCGCGCCACCCCCGAGACCCTCCTGGAAGGTGACCATGGTGCCGGAGAAACCCAGACCACCGATCAAGCCACCGACAACGGCCCCGATCAACAGTGCGAGTACGACGTGGACCCGGAGTACGGCCAGCAGGAGAACCAGCAGGACCGCTATCAGTACAGAGTTCATGGTGACAATACTAAGGTCCCGCATCGGACCGGCTCATCATTGCCCCAGGTTTCTCCTACGGTTGTCCCGTCCGGGGGTGTTTCCGACGGTCGCCGGGGCGGAGGCGGGCACAGCGTGAGGGCCCGGTGGAGAAAACTCTCCACCGGGCCCTCACGCTGATGTGGTCGGACTGACAGGATTTGAACCTGCGACCCCTTGACCCCCAGTCAAGTGCGCTACCAAGCTGCGCCACAGTCCGTCGCCTGCCCCGGATCAACCGGAGCAACTGCCACAGATTACAACAGTGTCGGGCGGTTGCGCCAATCCGCAGGCCATGGCGGAAAAACGGAGGGATCGCCGGATCATGTCGCGTCGACGTAGACCCACCGTCCGTCGAGACGTGTGAAGGTGGAGTTCTCCTCCTGGGTGCCCCGTTCCCCGGTCGCGGTGCGGTACACGGCGGTGAACCGGACCCGGCCCGTGGTGTCGAACGGCCCGCCTCCCGTCGTGTCGTGCACGATCAGGCGGATGAAGCTGATCTCCGGATCGATGCTCAGGTCCACCGGTCTGGTGTCCGGATGCCAGGACACGTTGAGGTGATCGACGTCACCGACACGGAACGCCGTGTAGCGTGACCGCATGAGAGCCTCCGCGGTCGGGGCCCTCCTGGTGCCGGCCAGGATCGGCCCGCAGCATGAGTCGAAGACATCCCCGCTGCCGCAGGGACACCGGGTTTCATCACCGATGGAGTCGTCCACGTCAGTTGTCCCCGTCGATGAGTGTCGAGGAGGTGGTGATGATCCGCTCGATCACACTCGAACCCGCGGCGGCGAGGAGCTCCGAGCGCTCGCTCTCGTCGAGGTCGCCGATGAGCTCTATCCGACGTCGGAGCACGGTGGCTTCATCGTCGGAACCCACCACCCGAGACACCGTGACACTCACGTCGTCGAGGCCACGGATCCGTGCCTCCTTCGCCGCGATCCTGATGCTCTGCGAGGTCGCGGACGCGAGGGACGCGATGAGGAGGGCGGTGGGGGAGAGTCCGAGATTCCGGCCGCCGAGAGACCGCTCCCGGTCGGTCGTGATCGTCTCCCCCTCGATGCGGACCAGGTCGGTGAACTTTCCCGCGGGGATCGAGCGGGCCTCGGCGACCCCCTCCGGCATCACGTCCGTGTCTCCGTCGCCGGATTCGTCCGCCAGATACGGGTCGACCCAGGTGCGGATGAGGTTCGCCGCACGCTGTGCGACGCCCGGACGGGTGCACAGATGATCAGCCTTGTCGAGGGCGATGAGTGATTTCGGGTAGCGGGAGAGCTGGAAGATCTTCTGCGCGTTGTCGATGCCGACCGTCTGGTCCGTCGGTGCATGGAGCAGGAGAAGCGGTCGGCGGAGTCCGCCCAGGTAGACCTCCGGGTTGATCTCGGCGAGATCCTCGAGATAGGAACGGGAGATCGTCAGCTCCCGGCCACCCAGGGTGAGGGTGACGGCGCCGTTGGCGTCGACCTCGCTGATCCGGTCCGCGAAGTGGAGCACCGAGTGCGCCGGATCGAAGGGGGCCCCGATCGTCGCGACGGCACGCAGCTTCGGCATCTGCGCCCCGGCCTTCAGCGCGGCGGCGCCCCCGAGGGAGTGCCCGATGAGCAGCTGCGGTGCGGCGTGGTTCTCCTCCATCCACCGGTAGGCCGCGACGAGGTCGGCCACGTTCGAGGAGAACGATGTCTCGGCGAAGTCGCCCTCGGACTGCCCCAGCCCGGGAAAGTCGAATCTGAGGCACGCGATGCCCTGGTCCGCGAGGGTCTTGCAGACCCGGGCCGCGGCCGGTGTGAAGCGCGATCCGGTGAAGCAGTGCGAGAACATCGCCCACGCCACCGGGGCGGAATCGGGGAGGTCAAGGGTCCCAGCCATCATCTGTCCGGAGCTGCCGGGGAGTTTGACGCTGACGGAGTGCACGGAATTCTCACTCACTTTCGGTTCAAGGTTCATGGTGGGGCGATCACGGTCTCCCGTCTCAGCCCGTCGTCACGGCCACTCTAGGCCAGCATCCGCCCGGACGCCGGGAGAGACCACGGACGCACCGGGAGGACCGTGGTGCCACGGGAGGCCGGGTCTTGGTTAAGGTCGTTGTAGCTACAGATATGTCAGACCACCGGGGAGCGTGGTGCCGCGGACACGGTGCACCCTCCCCATCGACGAGTCAAAGGAAGTCCCACGTGGCCGGATTCAACTGGTTCTGGAAGGCGATGGGCGGTCAGCAGAGCCGCAATCAGAAGCGGAGCCGTGCGATCGTCGACAAGGCGAGTGAGATCAACCGTGAGCTGGAGGGGCTCGATGACGCTCAACTCGCGGCACGGGCCAGGGAACTCACCGCGGGTGGTGCGGTCCACGACCCGGCGGCGCTGCTGGCCGTCCTGGGTGTCGCGGCGGGTCGGACACTCGGACTGACCCCGTTCGCGGTGCAGTCACAGGCGACACTGCGACTCATCGAGGGGGATGTCGTCCACATGGCGACAGGCGAGGGGAAGACCCTCGTCGGTGCGATGGCCGCCACCGGATTCGCACTGACCGGCAGGACCGTCCACTGCATCACGGTCAACGACTATCTGGCCAGGCGCGACGCCGAGTGGATGGCGCCGCTGGTCGAGTTCTTCGGGCTGACGGTGGGGGCCGTCACAGAGAAACTGACACCGGTGGAGCGCCGCGACATCTACTCCCGCGACATCGTCTACGGGCCCGTCAACGAGATCGGTTTCGACGTTCTCCGCGACCAGTTGATCACCGACCGTTCGCAGGCCGTGCAACGCGGTGCGGATGTGGCGATCATCGACGAGGCCGATTCCGTTCTCGTCGACGAGGCTCTCGTCCCGCTCGTGCTGGCGGGAAACGAACCCGGGCGTGCGCCGCGCGGGCAGATCACCGAGATCGTCCGGTCCCTCGATCCGGAGACCGACTACAGTCCCGACGACGAACGCCGCAACGTCTTCCTGACGGACGAGGGGGCGTCGAAGGTCGAGCGTGCACTCGGTATCCCGTCGCTGTACGACGACGACCACGTCGGAACCACTCTGGTGCAGGTCAATCTCGCGCTTCACGCCCGCGAACTGCTGATCCGGGACGTCCACTACATCGTCCGGGACGGGAAGGTCGCGCTGATCGACGCGTCGCGAGGTCGTGTCGCGGACCTCCAGCGGTGGCCCGACGGGATCCAGGCCGCCGTGGAGGCGAAGGAGGGACTCGCGGTGACCGAGGGGGGCCGGATCCTCGACACGATCACCCTCCAGGCGCTGATGGGTCGGTATCCCACGGTCTGCGGCATGACCGGTACCGCCGTCGAGGCCACGGACCAGCTGCGGCAGTTCTACGATCTGCGCGTGTCCGTCATCGAACGGAACCGGGAACTGAAGCGTTTCGATCAGGCGGACCGGGTGTTCGCGACGCTCGCGGAGAAGAACGCCGCGATTGTCGATGAGATCCGGGCGATCCACGCGACCGGGCAGCCGGTGCTCGTCGGCACCCAGGATGTGGCGGAGTCGGAGGAACTCGCGGAACGGCTCCGTGAGTACGACATCGAGGTCTCGGTCCTGAACGCCAAGAACGATGCGGAGGAGGCGAGGATCATCGCCGAGGCCGGTGATCTGGGCCGGGTGACCGTGTCGACGCAGATGGCGGGCCGGGGCACCGACATCCGGCTCGGAGGTGCCGATGAAGCCGACCGGGACCGGGTGGTCGAGCTCGGGGGTCTCGCGGTGATCGGCACCTCGAGACACCGGACGTCACGTCTGGACAATCAGCTGCGTGGTCGGGGCGGCCGACAGGGTGACCCGGGATTCAGTCTCTTCTTCGTCTCCCTGGAGGACGATGTCGTCACGGCCGGTGGTGCCGGTGAGGAGGTCACCGTCACCCCGGGTCCCGGCGGCGAGATCGACTCGAAGCGGGTCCGGGACTTCATCGAACACTGTCAACGGGTGACGGAGGGGCAGTTGCTGGAGATCCACTCGCAGACGTGGAAGTACAACAAGTTGATCGCGGATCAGCGGGAGATCATCGACGGTCGCCGCGCCGAGATACTCGACACCTCCGCGGCATGGGAGTCCCTGTCCCAACGGGCCCCGGAGCGTGCGGCGGAGCTCACCGCGAGGCTGCCACGGGAGGTCCTGGACACCGCGGCCCGCGAGATCATGCTCTATCACCTGGACAACGCCTGGTCGGACCACCTCGCACTGCTCGATGACGTCCGGGAGTCCATCCACCTGCGGGCGATCGCCCGGGAGACACCGCTCGACGAGTTCCACCGGATCGCGGTGGGGGAGTTCAGGGAACTGGCGCAGAAGGCGATGGCCGATTCCGTGGAGACGTTCCGGCGGATACGGATCGACGGTGATGGTGCACACCTGGACGATCAGGGACTCGCGCGACCTTCCGCGACATGGACCTACATGGTCAACGACAATCCGCTGTCGGGTTCGGGGAACTCCGTCATCGGTTCGATCACGTCGATGTTCCGGTGACCGCCGCCGGGTGTCGTCCCGTCCGGGGCGCAAGCTGTTTTCTGACGTCAGGTGATGCGTCCCGGGCAGGTCAGGGTTCCACCCCCGTGCAGCAGGTCGCCTGATATCCGCACCCCAGAGGGGGTTCGGCTCCGCCCCGGCACGGCCTGCGGCGCGGCAGGGGGCCGGTAACCGCTATGATGTTGAGACAACGCTAGATTTTTGTGATTTATCGTCGATCCGGAGGGTTTTACATGAGCGACAACACCGGCTTTTCCGAGGCACAGGCCGAAACCACCTCGGTATTCCGCGCTGACCTGCTCAAAGAGATGGAGTCCGGCGCAACGTCCGGAGCTCCCGCAAACACCACCGGGACGACCGGGACGGAGAATCTTCCCGCGGGTGCGGCGCTCCTCGTGGTCAAGCGCGGCCCGAATGCGGGGTCACGTTTTCTGTTGGATCAGCCCACGACGACGGTCGGTCGGCACCCGGAGAGCGACATCTTCCTCGATGATGTGACCGTCTCGAGGCGTCACGCCGAGTTCCGCGTCTCGGACGACCAGTTCGAGGTCGTCGACGTCGGAAGCCTGAACGGTACGTACGTCAACCGGGAACCGAAGAACTCCGAGGTCCTCTCCAGCGGTGATGAGGTGCAGATCGGCAAATTCCGGCTCGTCTTTCTGGCCGGCCCGAAGAAGTAGTTCCACAGGCCGGCGGATCCCCGATTCCGCCGGCAGCCGCGTGGGGAGACACCCCCGTTTTCCATCCGTATAGCCCTGACGATCCGAGTGGACACGCACGTGACAGCCTTAAGAAGAACCGCGGGGGACGACGCAGCCCCGGCAGCGCGGGCCCGAACCCCGAAATCCGCCAAGACCATGTCCATCGGCGTGGTCCTGGACCGGTTGCGCGCGGAGTTTCCCGATGTGACCGTGTCGAAGATCCGGTTCCTCGAGTCGGAGGGGCTGATCACCCCGCAGCGTACGGCCTCCGGCTACCGGCGTTTCACGGAGAGCGATGTGGAACGGCTGCGGTACATTCTCGTCACCCAGCGGGACAACTATCTGCCCCTGAAGGTGATCCGGGAACAACTCGAGGCGATGGATTCGGGGGCCGTCACCGCCATCCTGACCTCCGCTGAGGCGGCTCCGCTGATCAGCCCGGAAAACTTTCGCGCCCCGGTGCTCACCCGTCTCACGGCCTCCGATGTGGCGGCGCAGGCGGGAGTCGAGGAGGCGTTCGTCGCGGATCTCGCCGACGGAGGGATCATCCGTACGGATGAGTCGGGTTTCTTCACCGCCGATGACGTCCGGATCGTGCACACCGCGAGCGCACTCGGTGAGTTCGGTTTCGACATCCGGCACCTGAAGAGTCTCCGGACGACGGCGAACCGTCAGGCGGGTCTCATCGGTCAGGTCGCGGCACCGGTGGCGAAGTCCAAGGGGGAGGGGGCGCGACAGCGCGCCGAGGAACTGTCCCAGCAGATGACGGCACTGGTCGTTTCGTTGCACGCCTCGCTCGTCAAGAACGCACTCCGCGACGAACTCGGCTGAGGAACCCCGCCTCCGTCGGAATTCGCCGGATTTCCCGGGGAGTACAAAGAGACCCCGTCCAGTCGTAGAAAGGCACATGGGTGGACCCGATGAACGAGGATGAACCGGTGGAGGTCACGTACCGCGGCGTCTACGCCGCCGGTCCGGAGGGTTTCACGTGCATGGTGCTGGACTGGCCGGGGACCGGACGTGTCCTGCCCGTCTGGATCGACACGGTGCAGGCGGACAAGTTGAACGAGCTCACCGAGGGGACGGGGCAACGTCGACCGGGGGCGCATGAGGTGATCGAGTCCCTGCTCACCGGTTTCTGCGGTGCGGAACCCTCCGTCCACATCAGCAGCTGTTGGCGGGGTGTCTTCAACGCCGAGATCCACACCGGGCTGGATGATCCGGACTCCGAGTACGCGATGATCGACGTACGGGCCTCGGACGGTGTTCTGCTGGCACGGACCGCGAACTACCCGATCCACGTCAACCGTTCCGTTCTGGTCGCACAGTCGGTGTATCTGGGTGAGGCGCCGGTGGAGTCGCTGTTCGACGGTTCACTCGATGCCGCGGTCTCGCCGGGGGCGGACATGCGGGTCGGGGAGGTCCTGTCGGCGTCCGGCGACGCCGAGGCCGATGCGGACTTCGAACAGCTCATGCAGTCACTCGGTGTGTCCGAGGCCGACCTTCTGGGTTCCACCGGAGACCACGGTGGGGAACGGGCCACTGCCGTCGGGGGTGACGACGGGGGTGATGTCGCCGATGTCGAAGGTGAAGCCGATCCGGAGAGGGGCGGACGTGGGAATGACAACGATGTGACTGGTGATCGCGGTGTTACTGATGTGAATGATGGGGACAGTGAAGTCTGAATCTAAAGTTGAGGTTTAAGTTTCGGGCGTGTCGTCCCGGGACTCCTTGACGTTGAACTAGTCTTACCGAAGAATGAGCTGAAGAAGGCTAGATCACACAGGAGAGATTCATGACCGACACCACCCGCCCCGTCCAGGAGTCACTGTTTGACCTGGGCCCCGATGAGGAGGTCGGGTACCGTGTGCCCACCGCCTGTCAGGTCGCGAACATCACGTACCGTCAGCTCGATTACTGGGCCCGCACCAAGCTGGTGGTGCCGTCGATCCGTTCCGCCCGGGGATCGGGGTCGCAGCGCCTCTACTCCTTCAAGGACATCCTCGTCCTGAAGATCGTCAAGGGTCTCCTCGACACCGGTATCTCCCTCCAGAACATCCGGCAGGCGGTGGAGAAGCTCCGTGACCTCGGTGTCGAGGATCTGGCCACGATCACCCTCGTGTCCGACGGCACCACCGTCTACGAGTGCCGCTCCAATGAGGAGGTCATCGACCTCCTCGGTGGTGGCCAGGGCGTGTTCGGTATCGCCGTTCCCGGGATCATGAAGGAACTCACCGGCACGATCTCGGCGTTCCCGCACGAGCGCATCGACGATGACAGCGCGACCATCGTGGGTGAGGATGAACTCGCCGCACGTCGTCGCCGTCGGAACGTCTCCTGACCCATCCTGCACCGCAACACGAAACCCGCCCCGTCAACGATCTCTCCTCCGGGGCGGGTTTCGTGTTGTCGATGTTAGGCCCACCGACGTGGGCGGGACGGGATTCCCTGCGACCGGTCGCCGTGTCCGATGTGATCATCCGCTCCGGCCGGTAGGGAACGACCTCAGGGGCGTGCGACCCCGAACGCGTCCTGTAGCCCGGCGGCGATGGATGGCACGGACATCTCGGTGGTGACCGCCGTCCCACCGTTGGCCGTGGCCCACTCGGCGAGCACCGGGTCGACGGGGCCGGTCCCGACGTGAACGACCTGTGGGATGACCCGGTCCGGAGTACGGGCGGCGAGCTCATCGCGGAACACCCGGTCATCCACGGCCCCCTCGGAACCCGAGGTGACGATGACGAACCGTACCGGTTCACCGGTTTCGGTGGCGCGTTCGGTCGCGGAGTCCAGCGCGGCGAGGACGGCGGAACGGGTCAGCGGTTGGCCACCCGTGCCGAACCCCTTGACCACCCGTGCCGCGTTGGCGCCGGCGGAGTCATCGAGGAACGTGATGTTGTCGCGCCAGCCACGGGTCACCCCGGGGGACAGGGGGGATGAGTAGTTCCAGAGCGCGACCCGGCCACCGGCACGACCGACCGACAGCATCAACGGGTCCAGCAGACGTGCGACCTCACCCGCGATCCTGTGCCCGTCGATGAGCTGGTCCATGTTCCGAGAGGTGTCGAGCAGCACGAGTGTATCCGCACCATCGTCCACGGAACCCTTCGATTCCTCGGGGACCGTGGCGAAACGTTCGCTGATGACCTCGGCGGTGGTCAGGACCTGCCGCTGGGGTTCCCCCGGTCCGACCTGTTCCACGTGATCCGACACGTAGCGGGCGAAATCGGCGGCGGCCCGGCTCTGTTCCTCACTGACCCGGTCGGTCGCCGTCAACGGCACCGCGACCGTAGGGACCGCGAGACCGTCCGGGGAATAGAAGGAGTATCCCTCGGGAGTGGAGTCCTCGGTCACCGCGAGCAGAGGTGCTCCGTCAGCCACCGCCTGTTCGACGGTGAGCGTCCGATCCGACCGAAGGATGTCGACGCCCCTGTCGGCGTCACCGGCGGACAACGCCGAGGCGGCGACGGCCCGTGCGTAGGTGTCCGTTCCCGCGGGAACGACGACACCCCTGTCCGCGAGTTCATCCCATCCGGTGCCGTCGGTGACCTCGGTGTCCGCCGTGTGCGCCACACCCACGGGTGTGTTGAAGACCACCGGCCAGGTGTCGGACGCGGGGGTACGGTCCACCGCATCGAGGGCGGCGCGGGTGGCGACGGTGGGGCCGGACGCCAGGGTGAGAGCGGCCTCCGTCCCGGAGGAGACGAGTTCCGGTTCGACGCAGTAGTCCCGGACGACGGGGCCGGAGGCCCCGTATCCGGCGAGCAGATCATCGAGCTGAGGTGTCGAGGTGGCCTGGATGGGGAGCGTCAGTGTCCCGTTGATGCAGGGGGATGCGGTCGCGTGGGTGCGGTTGGTGTCCTCCCTGGCGGTCATCCACCAGAGAATGATCCCGACCACCACGACAACGGCGATCACCCCGATGGTCAGTTCGCGGGACAGCCGCCAGTTACCGTTCCCGTCTGCGTGTCGTGCCACGTCACTCACCTGTCCTTGACTTGCCGCGCCCTGCCGGTCCGGAGTCCCCACGGGTCCCGGGGAGGGTACGTCGAACGGAATACCTACAGTGCAACTCTACTTGTTTCGTCGACCAGTGCCGTCAGCGCGCGTCGGAGCGGGGCCGCGCGTCGCGCGAGTTCCCGTTGCCGGGTGACATAGGTGCGTTTCCCCTCGGCGGTCTCGATGGGGACGACACCGAACCCCAGATGACGGACATCATACGGAGACGCCTCCATGTCCAGGACCCGGGCGGCACACGCGAGCTCGAAGCAGTCGAGGAAGAGACCACCGGGGACCAGCGGACCGAGCTTGCTCGCCCACTTGTAGAGGTCCATCGTGGCGTGGACGCAGCCGCGTTGCTCTCTCGACGGCTGCTGTTCCCTGGTCAACGGTGTGATGTTCAGCGGGCGCGCGGAGGGGGTGAAGAAGCGGAATGCGTCGTAGTGGGTGCACCGTATCTGGTGCTGTTCGACGACGGCGTCGGTTCCGGTGCGTCCGAGCCGGAGCGGCAGGTCGTGGCGGGGATCGTCCGTACGGTAGACCATCGCCCACTCGTGGAGGCCGAGACAGTCGAACCGGGCGGTGTTGTCCGCTGTCGAGGTGAGGAGGTCACGGATGTAGCGGAAGGATTCCCCCCGCTTCCCCCACAGTTCCCGGAGGTTGACACCGGTGGTGCCGGCGGAGTCGGTGTCGTAGTACCGCCAGTCGCTGTGCGGGCAGTCCCCGTGGAGCCTGGTGCCGGCCCCCGGGTGCCATCTCGCGAGCTGTGCGGGTTTCACGGGATAGTAGTCGAAGAGGAAGTCCCAGACGGGGTGCTTCTCGCCCCGGCTCCGACGGTCGAGATGGTCCGCGGTGAAGGAACGCGCCCGTTCCGCGTGTGCTGCGGCGAGAGGTCTCCACTGCTGTTCAGACAGGACACGCACCGGCCTCACGCCTCTTCGTGGGTCCAGTCCCGCACGGTGCCGACGAACTCCTCGATGAGATCCTCGAGGGTGACGATCCCGACAAGCTCACCGCGTTCGTCCCGGACCTGGGCCATGTGCGCCGAGCGCCTGCGCATCAGGCGCATGGTGTCATCGAGGGTCCCGGCGGCCTCCACGGTGATGAGGGGGCGGAGCTCGGACTGCTTGACCACGTCATCGAGTGTCGCGTCGGGGGAGACCATGCGGTCGAGGATGTCCTTGACGTGGATGTAGCCGACGTAGTTGCCCGCGAGACCGGTCACGGGGAAACGGGAGTATCCGGTTTCACTGACGGCGTGCTCGACGGCTCCGAGGGTCGGTCCCTTGGTGCCGAACTCGAGGGTACGGACGTCGGGGCACGCGATGAGGACCTCCCGGATCGTGCGGTCGTCGGATCGCAGCGCCTTGTTGAGTCGGGCGTGCTCCTCGGCGTCGAGGAGCCCCTCGGAACGCGATTCGGTGATCATCGTGGCGAGCTGCTGCGGTCCCACGGAGGTGTCCATCTCCTCGCGCTGCTCGATGCCGAACATCCGCAGTGTGACACCGGCGAACCAGTTCATCGCGACGATCACGGGACGCGTGACCTTCACGAACAGCATGTGCGGCGGGACGAGGATCATCGCCACCGTCTCGGGACCCGCGAGGGCGATGTTCTTCGGCACCATCTCACCGAGCACGATGTGCAGGTAGGTGACGATACCGAGGGCGACGGCGAAGGCGACGGGGTGGAGGAGATTGTCGGGCAGTCCGAGAGCGTGGGCTGGGCCCTCGATGATGTGCGCGATCGCGGGCTCGGCGACCTTGCCCAGCAGGAGCGAGGCGATGGTGATGCCGAACTGTGCGCCGGCGAGCATCATGGACAGGCGTTCCGACGCCCACAGCACACTGCGGGCACGGCTCTTGCCCTGTGCGATGAGGGAATCGAGCCGGTCCCGCCGGGAGGAGATCAGGGAGAACTCCGCTCCGACGAAGAACGCGTTGATGAACAGGAGTGCGACGGCGAACAGAACCGCTGAGTAGTCGTTCATGCGTACTGCTCCGCTTCCTCGTCGGAGATGGGGGTGAGATAGACGCGGTCGACGCGGCGCTCATCCATGACGGTGACCCGTGCGAGCCACCTGCCGGAGATGCCCGACTCGAATTCGTCCATCGAATCGCGGTCCGTCTGGGGCAGCAGCACGAGATCCCCGGCACGGGGGATGCGGCCGAGTGTCGTCATGATCAGCCCACCCAGTGTCTCGTACGGCCCGTCGGGAGCGAAGTATCCGGTCTTCTCGGGCAGGTCATCGACGCGGACGAGGCCGGAGACGTCCCAGTTCGCACCGTTCTGGACGTAGTCCCTCTCGGCCTCGGCGTCATCGTGCTCGTCGTAGACCTCGCCGAGGATCTCCTCGACGACGTCCTCGATCGTGACGATGCCGGCGGTCCCGCCGTACTCGTCGGCGACGAGAACGACCTGGGACCCGGCGGAACGCACGGCGTTGAGCACCGCGTCACCGTCGAGGCTGGCGGGAACGACCGGAATGGGGCGCGCGAGGGTCCGTAGACTGGTCGTCGCCCGGTTTCCGCGGGGAACCGCGAACGCCTCCTTGACATGGACGACCCCCACCGTCGCATCGAGGTCCCCGTCGGTCACCGGGAATCGCGAGTGCCCGGTGGACAGGGCAAGGTTGAGCAGATCCTCGACGGTGTCGTCGACGTCGAGATCCTCGATGGTGGAACGGGGGGTCATGAACTCCTCGGCGGTGGCTTCACCGAACTTCAGGCTCTTGTCCAGCATGATCGCCTTCGACTGGTCGAGGCCTCCGTGCTTGGCCGAGTTGCGCACCAGGGCACCGAGTTCCTGCGCACTGCGTGCCGAGGCCAGCTCGTCGGCGGGTTCGATGCCCATCTTCCGGACGAGCCAGTTCGCGGTGGAGTTCAGGGAGTTGATGAACCACTTGAAGATCTTGTTGAAGATCCGGACCGGGCCGACCGTGATCCGGGCGGCCATCAACGGATCCGTGATCGCCATGTTCTTCGGTACGAGCTCACCGTAGACCATGGACAGCAGTGTCGCGGCGATCATGGCCAGCACGAGTGAGATCGGACGCGCCGCGGCGTCACTCAGACCGAACAACTCGAGAAGCGGGTCGAAGAACCGTGCGAGGACGGGTTCCGCGAGGTAACCCGTCGCGAGAGTCGTGATGGTGATGCCGAGCTGTGCGCCCGACAACTCGAAGGAGAGGTCGTTGTGCGCTTTCTGGATGTTCCGGGCCCGGGTGTCGGCCTTGTTCGCCACATGGTTCTCGATGCTGGAACGTTCCAGACCGGTGAGGGCGAACTCGATGGCGACGAAGAAGCCGGTCCCGACGGTCAGGGCGATGAACCCGACCAGGGCGAGGATGCTGAGGAGTATGTCCATGGACCAATCGTGGGTGTGGAGGGACGTCGCGGTCAGCGCCGTCGGCGACGACGACGCGGAGTGCCGTCTGAACCGGGTTCCGTCCGGGGCTTTCGGTCGGCGGATCGGTCGGTGCCGGGGGTAACCTTACCCCGGCCCTGACCATTTCCCCTAGCTGCGGGCTCGCCGGCGGGGCGTGCGGAGCGACGGCGTTTCGGGGGGACTCCCCGTGCACCGGCCCGACCCCGGCCCCGGGACTGCTGTTGTCCCGCACCCGGTGCCGTCAGGGGCTGGCCCGACGGTGGCCGTGCACCCGTGATGCTCGCGAGCTCCGGGGACGTCGGGGTGACCCTGACCTCATCGGCGGTGACGCCCGCCTTCTTGAACAGCGTGCGGACCTCGGCGACCTGCTCGTCGGTGACGAGCGTGACGACGGTGCCCTTCTCCCCGGCGCGGGCGGTACGCCCGGCGCGGTGGAGGTACGCCTTGTGCTCGGCGGGGGGATCGATGTGGACGACGAGGGACACGTCGTTGATGTCGATGCCCCGGGCGGCGATGTCCGTGGCGACGAGGACGGGGATCGAGCCGTCCGAGAATCCGGCGAGTGCGGTGGCACGGGTGTTCTGTCCCTTGTCCCCGTGCAGACCGACGGCGTTGATCCCGACTCTCCGGAACTTCTTGACCTGCCGGTCCACGCCGTGCTTGGTGCGCATGAACATGATCGTGCGACCCGCACGCGCGGCGATCTCCGCGGCGACCTCGCTGCGGTTGTCCCGGTCACCGACGAGGAGACGGTGGTGGGACATCGTGTCCACGGATGCCCCGACGGGGGCGGTGGAGTGGGTCACCGCATCGTGGAGGTAACGGTTGACCAGCTTGGTCACGTCACCGTCCAGCGTCGCGGAGAAGAGCAGCCTCTGGCCGTTCTCGGGGGTGAGATCCATCAGCTTCCGGACCTGCGGGAGGAAACCCATGTCGGCCATCTGGTCGGCTTCGTCGAGTGCGGTGATCTCGACGTCGTCGAAGGACAGGATCTTCTGGTTGATGAGGTCCTGGGCGCGGCCGGGGGTCGCGACGAGGAGGTCGACGGGTCGGGCGAGTGCGCTGATGTTGCGCTTGATGTTCACACCACCGACGACCTCGAGCACGCGGAGACCGAGGGCCTGCGCGGGAGCGTCGAGACGCTCCTTGACCTGGGCCGCGAGTTCCCGCGTGGGAACCAGGACCAGGCCACGGGGACGTCCGGGCCTGGAAGCGCCGGAGTCGGCGAGCCTGGTCAGCATCGGGAGACCGAAGGTGAAGGTCTTGCCGGAGCCGGTGGGCCCACGGCCGAGAACGTCACGGCCGCTGAGGGCGTCCGGGATGGCCTCGGCCTGGATGGGGAAGGGTTCGGTGATGCCCTGTCGCTTCAGTTCATGGACGACGGGAGTGGGCAGACCGAGATCGGAAAAGGATGTCATTTAGGCTTGGACCTCAGACCTGTCGCCGGACCATTCCGTGTGGAAGTGGCCGGGACGGTCGGTTCTTTCATAGGTGTGGGCACCGAAGTAGTCTCGTTGCCCCTGGATGAGAGCGGCGGGGAGCCGCTCCGCACGGAGACTGTCATAGTAGGACAGTGACGATGCGAACACCGGGACCGGCAGGCCCTGGCGCGTTGCGTTGATGACGACCCGGCGCCAGGAATCGACGAGGTCGACCATTTCGCCGGTGAAGTAGGAGTCGAGGAGCAGGGACTGGATGTCCGGATCGGCGTCGTAGGCGTCGCGGATACGGTTGAGGAAGGTCGCGCGGATGATGCAGCCGCCGCGCCAGATCGTCGCGAGATCGCGGGGATCGACGTCCCAGCCGTGCTCCTCGGAGCCGGCACGGATCTCATCGAACCCCTGTGCGTAGGCCACGAGCTTCGAGGCGTAGAGCGCACGACGCACGTCCTCGACGAAACGCTCGCGTTCGTCGGCGGCGACGGGGCCTGCGATGGTTCCGGACGGAAGGACCCCGGCCGTGGCGGAGCGCTGCGCGCGGGCACCCGACAGTGCACGGGCGAAGACGGCCTCGCCGATGGCGGTCACGGGGATCCCCAGATCGAGTGCGGCCTTGACCGTCCACCGTCCGGTGCCCTTCTGTCCGGCGGCGTCGACGATGACGTCGATCAACGGGCGACCGGTCTCCGCGTCGACCTGATCGAGCACCTCGGCGGTGATCTCCACGAGATAGGAGTTGAGGTCACCGGTGTTCCACTCCCGGAACACCCCGGCGATCTCCTTCGGTTCCATGCCCGCCGCGTAGCGGAGGAGATGGTAGGCCTCGCCGATGACCTGCATGTCGGCGTACTCGATGCCGTTGTGCACCATCTTGACGAAGTGACCGGCACCGTCGGGGCCGATGTGCGTGCAGCACGGGGTGCCGTCGACCTCGGCGGCGATGGACTCGAGCAGCGGGCCGAGGGACTCGTACGACTCCGCGGGGCCGCCCGGCATGATCGCGGGGCCGTTCAGGGCACCTTCCTCGCCGCCGGAGATCCCGGCGCCGACGAAGTGCAGGCCCCGGGCCCGCATCTCCGCTTCACGCCGGATCGTGTCCGTGTAGAGGCTGTTGCCGCCGTCGATGATGATGTCGCCCTCCTCCATGGCGTCGGCGAGCTGACCGATGACGGCATCGGTCGCCTTCCCCGCCTGGACCATGATGAGGGCGCGACGCGGACGCTGGAGGGAGGAGACGAACTCCTCGATCGTCTTCGCGGGGATGAACGTCCCCTCGTCACCGTGATCGGCGATCAGGGCATCGGTGCGTTCGGGGCTGCGGTTGTACACCGCGACCGTGTGTCCGTGGCGGGCGAAGTTCCGGGCGATGTTCGATCCCATCACAGCGAGTCCGACAACGCCGATCTGGGCGTCGCTCTGGGCGAGGTGCTTCTGGTCAGTCATGTCTCCACATCGTACCCGCTCACTGTGTCCGACCGGACACCCGAGGTCCGTTAACTGGTCACCGGCCATCGTTGTGTCGCCTCCCGCTTCCTCGGGTTGGGCGCGGTTCACCCGGTGAGGCCCGGCGGGTTTAAGGTTGGTGACTATGGATGCCAGTAACCTCAGTCTCAGACAACTCCTCGACCTCGCCGCCGACCGACCCCTCCACATGAGGGAACTCGCACGTTTCGCGGATCTGAATGACGGCATCGACCGTCTGCTCGGACTCCGATACCTGGAGATCACCCCGGACGGTGTCCGGGCGGAGATGCACATCAACTCCGACCACCTGGACTGCGGCGGGAACTCCGTGTCCCGCGCCGTCTGTCTCGCCGTCGCCGAATCCGTCGGGAGCGTCACCGCCGCCGTGGCCGCACGCGGAAACCCGATCAACGTGGCGCACGTCTCGGGCGAATTCTGCCGGAACATCGCCGCCGGGGTCGTCGAGATCACCGGAACCTTCATCAACGAGGGGGACTCCGTCGCCCTCGTCGACGTCAGCGTCACCAACCGTGGGGAGCTCATCCTCCGCAGCACGCAGCGGTCCGTCCGCGCGACCACGTCACCGTCGGCGCACTGACCCGGACGACCGTGCTCCCGGGCCGTTCCCGGTGAGCACGGTCCGAACTATGCTGGGCGACATGAACACCGCAGACCCGACACTGACCGAACTGCTCATGCACGCGACCGAACGTGACCTCACCACCGAGGAGATCGCCGAGGTGAACCGCTGCAATCCCGGGGTTGATCCGCACATCGGTATCCGCTACACGCGGATCGGCCCGAAAGGGGTGCGTGCGCGACTCAAGGTCGGGCCCGAGCATCTCCAGCCGTTCGGGCTCGTCAACGGCGGTGTTCTCGCGCTTCTCGCCGAATCGGCGGGCTCGATCATGGCGATCATCGCGGCGAAGGCCGTCGCGGTCGGCGTCAACAACAACACCGACTTCATCAGGTCCGTGACCGCGGGTGTGATCGAGGTCGAGGCCGTTCCGGTCCACGTCGGCGGTACGACGCAGCTGATCGAGATCACGATGAAGAACAACGGTCAGGTCGCGGCCAGGAGCCGACTGCGTACCCTGTCCCTCCGCGGTTGACCCCGGCTCCCGCACCACGGAGTCGTGGGGCGCGTGAGGATCCTCCGGTCACCGCACCCCGAACCGGTCGGCCTGACCGAAGAACTCCCGTTCATGGACACACGCACTGAGATAGGCACGGGCGGCACGGACACGTTGCCGTGGTGACGCGCCCGCGAGCGCCCGCTCCACCCGTTCCACGGCGGCCCTCGTCTCGGTGACGAACTCCTCCGCCGCGTACTCCGTCAACCAGGCGTGGTACGGATGCTCCGGGTGGTTGTGTTCCGCCAGTGCGAGGCCGATCTCGACGTACAGCCAGAAACAGGGGAGGACCGCAGCGGCTCCGACGACGTGGTCCTCACCGAGCGTGTTCGCCCGGAGGAAATCGGTGTACGCCGTGGTGACCGGGGACGGGCCGCCGATCCGTTCGCGGTCCGTGAGCCAGGACCGGTGGAGTTCGGCTTCACCCAGGATGCACCCGACCGCGTTCTGCGCCCAGGCGATACGGTCCCCGGTTTCCGGTGCGTTGACGGCCAGCGCCGCCAGAGCCCGTGCGTACTCGTCGAGGTAGTGGGCATCCTGGTCGAGGTAGAACGTGAAAGCCTTCTCCGCGAGATGTCCGTCCCGCAGTCCGGTGATCAGCGGGAGTTCCATGATCTCCGCCCAGATGTCGCCGGTCGCCTCCCACAGTGCGGCCGTCCAGGGGCCCGCCGGAGAGACGCCGGGGGTGGGGGCGGACCGTTCGGACGCGATCACCAGGGTCTCCGGTGTGTCGCCGTCAGGCACCGGGCCGAGCAGATGCCGCCAGGGGGTCGTGTCGGCCGCCCGTGCGAGTCTGCGGGCACGGTGCCCGTGGTCGACGGGGCCGTGCCCGCCACCCACCTCCAGGAGGTGTGCCTCCGCTATGGACTCGTTGAGCCATCCCGTCACCCACTCCAGGGCCTGTTCCGTCTTCCCCGACACGACCAGGCGTGTCGCCAGGGCCGAGGAGAGGGAACAACCGGTCCCGTGGGTGCAGGTGGTGTCGTGACGGGGTGCGGACACGGTGTACGTCTTTCCGTCGGGCTGCACGAGAGTGTTGCCGGCATCCGGTCCCGTCAGGTGTCCGGCCTTGACCACGACGGAGGTGCCCGTCCGGGCGGCCAGTCCACGGGCCTGGGCGACGGCTCCGGTGACGTCGAACGCGGGTTCCGTGCGGCAGAGGACGGCAAGTTCCGGGATGTTCGGTGTGACGACGTCGACATCCGCGACGAAGTCCCGCAACGCATCCTCTGCGTCGGCGTCGAGGAGTCGGTTCCCCGAGGTCGCGACCATCACCGGATCAAGGACCACCCACCTGGGACGGTGCGCGTTCAGATAGTCACGTACGACCCCGACCGTCGCGGCATCGCCCAGCATCCCGATCTTCACGGCATCGACCTCCACATCGTCGAAGACGGCGTCGAGCTGGGAACCGAGAAAACTGAGTGGCGGGGTGTGGACCTCACGGACACCGCGTGTGTTCTGCGCGACGAGCGACGTCGTCACCGCCATGCCGTACCCGCCGGCGGCGGTGATCGACTTCAGGTCGGCGTGCACCCCGGCACCACCACTGGGGTCGGTGCCGGCGATGGACAGGACTCGTGGGACTACGGGGGACACGTCTTCTCCTGGGGTTCAGCGGGTTTTCTACGGTGCCGGAGCGTCCGCCCGGCGGAACCGGGTCAGCGGGGACCGCACCGTCCGGTACGGATCCGGGGAGGTCACGGGCGCGGAGGACACGCGGATTCCTTCGACCGCAGTGTCCCCGAGCCGGTCCACGTTGTCCACGGTGATCCCCCCGCGCGCGACACCCGGCACCCCCGCAGCCAGCGTCAGTCGGGCGATCGCGTCGACACCTCCCGGTCCGATTGGCGACACCCGGCGCAGGCTCACCCCCTTCGACCACACCGGACCGATCCCCACCACATCGGGTACCCGTCGTCGGGCCTCCGCATGGTCGATGTCGCCGTGTTCGATGTGCAGGTGGAAACCGTGGCGGAGCGCGACGCGGAAACGATCGTCCACGAAACGGGGACCCGGAAGGGGGGGGGCGGACTCCGCGATCGTCCGTGACACCGCACCGCGTATCGGCAGAGCGGTCTCCGTGAACACCGCGTCGCTCGCGGTCGTGTCCCGGGGCCGTACGGCCCCGGTGACGATCTCACGGATCCGTGTGCCCCGGATGGGTCCCCCGAAGGGGCTGTGACCTGGTGGGGGTCCCGGTGGGGTCCGCTGTGGCCGGTCACGGGGACTCCCTGTCTTCGGGAGGATCCGCCCGTCCGGCACGGAACCCCGGATCCGCGACTGTTTCGGCGGGGACAACATGCCTGGATCTCCACGGGTTAGGGCAGCCTCGTACCCGGTGTCCGTCCTCCGGGGGCCGTATCGGTAGCGTGGGGCACATGCCCACGTGGAAAGAAGTTCTCGCAGCCAACCCCGATCATTCCGAACAGTACGCGGCCAGGTGGCGAACCTTCGCCGCCCAGGGGCGTGACCTCGACGGCGAGGCCCGTCTCATCGACGCCCTCGCACGAAAACGGGGGTCACGGATCCTCGACGCCGGGTGCGGAACCGGACGTGTCGGAGGGGTTCTCGCCCGCCGTGGACACGAGGTGACCGGAGTGGACCTGGACCCGGTTCTCATCAGGCACGCCACCACGGACTTCCCCGACTGTCGCTGGGAGGTCGGGGATCTCACCACCGGGGACATCCCCGACGGGGAGTTCGACATCATCGTCTCAGCCGGCAACGTCATGGCCTTCCTGCCCGCGGACGGCCGGGTCTCGGCCCTCGCGGCACTCGCCGGCGCACTCGCCCCCGACGGTCGTATGGTGATCGGCTTCGGTTCGGGGAGGGGGTACGGCTTCGACGAGTTCATCGGGGACGCCGCAGCAGCCGGTCTGGTGCCTCAGCACCGGTGGGGAACCTGGGAGATCGACCCGTTGACCCCGGAGTCCGACTTCATGGTCACGGTTCTGGTTCACGGACCGGAGAGAACACCGGGGGCCCGCATCTGAGCGGTCCCGACCGGACCCAACCCGGACGTGCGCCGTGTGACGGAAACACCGGGGCCGTGACACGGAAGAGGGGTGGGGCCGTCGAATCGGAATCGACGGCCCCACCCCTCACGCAGGTACGGGAACTGCGGATCAGGCCTTCTCGGTCCTGCCGTTGAAGCGGACCGTGTCCTTGACCTCGATGAGGTCGTCCCCTTCACCCGCGAGATCCCGCAGCTTCGCGAGCGCCGTCCGGGAGTGCATCTGCTGGCGGGTGGTGGCCAGCTGCCAGCGGTTCCTGGACAGGACGTTCAGGCCCCAGGAGACGGCGGCGACGAAACGGTTGCGGAAGCCCACGAGGAACATCATGTGGACGGCGAGCCACATGATCCACGCGAAGAAACCGGTGAACTCGACCTTGCCGATCTTGACGACGGCCGAGAACCGCGACACGGTCGCCATGGAGCCCTTGTCGTGGTACTCGAAGGGATCGCGTTCGGACGCCGGGGGGGCACCGTCAACGGACCGGATGATCTGTTCGGCGGCGTACTCGCCGGCCTGGATGGCGACCTGTGCGACACCCGGGAGCTTGTTCAGCGACATCATGTCGCCGACGATGAAGACATCGTCGTGCTCACCCACGGTGCAGTCCGGGTTCACGGGGACACGTCCGGCCCGGTCGGCCTCGACGCCACACTGATCCGCGACGAGCTTGCCCAGCGGGGACGCCTGCACACCGGCGGACCAGATCTTGCAGAACGCCGGGATCGTCTCGACGGAATCGTCGACCATGGACTTGTAGGTGACGGCGTTCTCATCGACGTTCGTGACCATCGCGTTCAGCTTCACGGTGACACCGAGCTTCTCCAGCTGACGCTGCGCACTACGGCCGAGGCGCTTACCGAAGGGCGGCAGAACCTGGGGGGCACCGTCGAGGAGGATGATCTTCGCGCTCGCCGGATTGATGTTCGAGTACTCACCCTTCAGGGTGCGGTGCGCCATCTCGGCCAACTGGCCCGCGAGCTCGACGCCCGTGGGGCCGGCACCGACGATGACGAAGGTCAGCAGACGCTCACGCTCGGCCGGATCATCACACAGCTCCGCGCGCTCGAACGCGCCGATGATCCGGGCGCGGAGCTCGAGTGCGTCATCGATGGACTTCATGCCCGGCGCGTACTCGGCGAAATGGTCGTTGCCGAAGTAGGACTGGCCCGAACCCGCGGCGACGATCAGCGAATCATAGGCGAAGGTCCGGTCGAAGTCGCCGAGCTGTGCGGTGACCTTTTTCCCGTCGACGTCGATGTCCGTGACCTCGCCCTTGACGACGTGGACGTTGTCCTGGTCCTTGAGGATCTGACGGGTCGACGGTGCGATCTCACCGGAGGAGAGGATACCGGTCGCCACCTGGTAGAGAAGGGGCTGGAACAGGTGGTGGTTGGTGCGGTCGATCAGGGTGACGTCGACGTCGGCGTCCGCGAGTTTCTGGACGGCGAACAGGCCACCGAAACCCGAGCCGATGACGACGACGTGATGGCGGCCGCCCTCGGGACGGAAAGGCTTGTCAGACATATAGGTATTTTCTCCTGGATAAGGATCTGGAGCCGCAGGAACAGGCTGCGGCGGTACGATGCTTCATCGTAGTACGTTGTCGGATAAATCACATCACCCCGGCTCACAGGGCACCGCCTGCCCGGAGTGCGGGCGGTGACGGGATACCATCGGCTGACGTTGTTCCGGCGCTCCACCCGGCGTCGTGCACCCGACCGCCCGATCCCATGGAAACGGAAGTGCTCAGACCCATGACCGGCCCCGCAAACGGGGGATACACCCCAGCCCACCTCACCCACATCGACGCCACCAGGTGGCCGGGTGTGGCGATCGTGCCGGACAACCGGATCCTGCGGCACCGGGCGGTGTCGGCGGAGTCCAGGTTCGCGGCCGCGTGCGCGACCGCCGGGATCACCCTCGACCCCGATGCTCCCGGTGGGGCGGACCTGACGGTCGAACACGAGGAGCTGTTCATCCGCCTCGCGGACAGTGGATGGCTGGGCCTCGCCGAGGGTTACATGGCCGGCGAGTGGCGGAGCCGGGATCTGGTGTCCTGTCTCGCCGGTCTCCTGGGGTACGGGTTCGCCCCGCGGGGTCGACTGCGCTCCGGTTCGCCGAAGATCACCGTGCCCGGTGGTTACGCGGGCGGTGAACTCCCCGGCGAACTCGTCCGGCTGTTCTCGGGTGACGGAATGTCGGCGTTCGGGGCGAGGTTCGCGTCCGGGGTCCCGACAACCGTCCGGACCTCGGTCCCCAGTTTCGTCCGGGGAGCCGGCCGGGGGAGTGAACCGGCGAACCATTTCGTCGACATCACGACGCTGGCGCCACCGGTCGCCGTGGAACGCGCCGATCTCGGCGCGGCGCAGCAACGTGCCGCCGAGGCACTCCTCGACGCGGCGCGGGTACGCGCGGGAACCGACCTGATCGAGTTCCCCTGCGGTGGCGGTACCGTCGCTCTCGCCGCAGCCCGGCGGGGAGTCACCGTCGATTGTCTTACCGCGGACCCTGAACTGGCCGGGTCGGTGCGTGCTCTGCTCGCGGACGACCGTGACGGTGGTCGGGTCCGGGTCACGGTGACGGAGGATCCGATTCCGGCCCGCCTCGACTGGGGCGGCAGGTATGACGCCCTCGTCAGTGTGGAGAAGCTCGAGGTGCTCGGTGGGGCCGGGAGGACCCCCTATCTGCGGGCCGTGGAGAGACTGCTCGCCCCCGGTGGCTACGCCGCTCTGCAGACCGTGGTCTCAACACCGGAGATGGCACGGGTGGGACGTGACGCCCTGGTGCCCCTGCGTGCCTACATCTGGCCGGAGCTCGAGCACATCACGACGGAGGACCTCCACCGGGTCGTCGACAGGTCGACGGACCTCCGGATCATCGCGGAGGCCCACTTCGCCTCCCACCACGAGATGACACTGCGGTTCCAGCGGGAGACGTTCGCGGCGAACGAACGGAGCGCCGCTGCCGCCGGCTTCGACGTCGTCTTCCGGCGACTCTGGGACTACCAGCTCGCGCTCACGGAGGCGATGTTCAGGTTGGGCTGGTTGGACGCCGTTCAGGTCACCGCGACCTCGAGGCGTCCCCCGCGTCCTCAGCGGGGTCGGTGATCCCAGGCCGTGAGGCGCCACCGACCGAACGGTGCGTCGCCGGGCTCCAGGATTATCACTCCCGTGTTCGGCAGCGGATGGGCGTCCTCGACCGCGATACCGGTCGCGTGACGGGCGAACAACCGCATCGCCGAGGCGTGGACCACGACGACGGCGTCACCGGGCGCACGGCCGGCCATTTCCGGGAGTACGACCCCCTCGATCACGGTCCGGTAGCGGCCGAGGAAATCGGTGATGTTCTCGCCACCGGGCGTCATCCCGGCCGGATCGCCCGACAGCGCCGCGAGGTGGGCGCTCCGGAACATCTCGATCGACGTGGCGTCGGTACGGTCCTCGAGGTCTCCGGCGGAGAACTCGTGCAGTCCCGCCCGGGGGGTGACGGGGACACTGTCCGGGGGGAGTCCCGCGTATCTCTCCATGGACCGCGCCAGGAGGATCCCGGTCGTCCGTGCGCGGACGGCCTCGGACGTGTGGACACCGGTGAGTCGACCGGCGGTTCCGTCGCGGGCACCGACGATCTCCGCGAGGCGTTCCCCCACCGCGCGTGCCTGGGAGCGACCGAGCTCGGTCAGGGGAGCTCCCGGTGGGCGGGTGTCCAGTGAGTGTCGGACGTTGGCTGTCGTCTCGCCGTGTCTGACCAGTATCAGGCGTCCGGTCATCGTCTCCTCCTCGGGTGGGTCTGTGGACGGGGTGGTGGGGATCACGGGTGGTGTGCGCGGGTACCGGAGGGCCTGTCGGTCCGGTTCCCGGGGTCCTCCCGCTGCGGACGTGCGTCCCGTCGGGAGTGACGGATGAGGGACACCACCTTGATCAGCATCGGGACGAGGACGAGGGAGACACCGACGACGATCACCCAGTGCATGTACTCCTGAACCACGGGGATCTCGCCGAGGAGATACCCGGCCGAGGTGATTCCGGCGCCCCAGATGATGCTGCCGATGACGGAGTAGAAGGTGAACGTCCGGTGCTGCATCGACGAGAATCCGGCGACAACAGGGGTCACCGTCCGCACGACGGCTATGAACCGGGCGAGGGTGACCGTCGCGGGTCCGTAGCGGTCGAAGAAGTGGTTCGTCCGCTCCACGGCCTCCGGTCCGATCCACTGCATCGCCTTCGAGTCCAACGCACGTGGCCCGTACCTGCGGCCGATGAAGAAGCCGAGCTGGTCTCCGAGTATCGCGGCGAGGGGGATGCCGATGAGCAGTGCCCACAAGGGGGCGAAGGGATTCTCGGCGTGCGCCATGATTCCGGCGGTGAACAGGAGGGTGTCCCCGGGGAAGATGAAACCGATGAGGAGTCCCGTCTCCATGAAGATGATGGCGAGGATGCCGACGAGCCCGAACGAACTGACCAGTGTGTCCACATCGAACATGACCGGCCCCTGCTCTCCGTCGGTTTCTCCGTACGCTGAACCGCGTCGGAATCGATCCACCTTCCAGGTGGCTGTCCCATCCGATGATACGACACCGGTGAACCGGTTGGTGCGGTGGCGTCAGGCGACGGCGTACCGGAGACTTCGTTCGGGCGGAAACGGTATCGGTCACACCCGTCTTCCGGGCTCGACCGATCGTGGCGTCCCTAGATCTCGGACATGTCGAGGCCCCGGGTCTCGCGCATCAGCCGTATCGCCACGAGGGAGATCGCGGACACGACGACCAGGTAGGCGCCGACGGAACCGATGCCGAAGGAGGCGACGAGAGCGGTCGCGACGAACGGGGCGATCGCCGCTCCGAGGATGGAGGACAGGTTGTAGGCGATCCCCGATCCGGTGTAACGGACGTTGGTGGGGAAGAGCTCCGGCAGCACCGCGGACATGGGGCCGAAGATCAGGCCCATGAGGAACATGCCGATGGTGAGGAATGCCAGCACGCTTCCGATCGTCGCGGAATCGGGGCTGAGGAACAGCGGGAAGGTCAGACCGAAGGTGATCATGACGAGAGACACGACCGTGAGTGTGCGACGTCGGCCGCGGGAATCCGCCAGTCGACCGGAGAGCGGGATACCGCCGATGAACGCGAAGATCGAGACCAGCTGGATCTTCAGGAAATCGGTGTAGGCGATGCCCAGCCCCAGGCCCCGGTCCCTCGGTCCGATTCCGTAGGACAGTACCCAGGTGGTGACCAGATAGAACAACGTGTAGCAGCTCACCATGATGAAGGTTCCCAGGACCAGTGGCCGGAAGGAGGTCCGGAACACCTCCTTGACCGGCGCGTCGACCTTCTTTCCGCTCTGGACCGCCCGGGTGAACACCGGGGTCTCCTCGAGTTTGAACCGGACGTAGAGGCCGATGACGACCATGACCGCCGAGAGCAGGAAGGGGATGCGCCAGCCCCACGTCATGAATGCCCCGGTGGTGTCGCCGTTGGTGTGTCCGAGGGTGCCCACGAGGATGAGGAACAGTCCGTTCGCGGTGAGGAAGCCGAACGGGGCGCCGAGCTGGGGCCACATCGCGGCCCAGGCGCGCTTACCCTCCTCCGCCGTCTCCGTCGCGAGCAGTGCCGCGCCCGACCATTCGCCGCCGAGCCCGAGGCCCTGGCAGAAGCGCATCAGTGCCAGCAGTGCGGGGGCCAGGACTCCCGCCATCGCGTAGGTGGGCAGGACACCGATGAGGAAGGTCGCGATACCCATGGTGAGCAGAGACGCCACGAGTGTCGCCTTGCGGCCGATGCGGTCGCCGAAGTGGCCGAACAGAACCGAGCCGAGGGGGCGTCCGAGGAAGGCCAGACCGAAGGTGGCGAATGAGGCGAGGAGGGCCACGGTACGGTCCTCGTCGGCGGGGAAGAACAGGTAGGGAAAGACGGCGACGGCGGCGGTCGCGTAGGCGTAGAAGTCGTAGAACTCGACGGTGGTGCCCACCAGTGATGCGATGATGATCCGGCGCCGCGTGCGCCGGTCGAACCTGGGGCGCACGGCGGGTGCCGGAGTTGTGGTGCCGGTCATGGGATGCTGATTCCTTCGTGCGGGAGTGCGTGTCGACGGACTGTTGAGTTCCCCGGCCCGGTGGTGTCCGGGTGATGCGGGGATTGTCGCCGTGGGGTGAAGGCGAACCGGGTGGGCGGTGGGTGTCGCCGCTTGAAAGCAGGTGATACCTTACACGCGTAGTCCCGTCAGATGGAATCCGTGTCCCGGAAAATGGGAACCTCCGGGAAGGTCGCCGCTCGGTGATCTTCGGCTACGGCCGGCACCGGGCACCGGCGCGGCAGCCGGACCCGGGAACCGGGATCAGGGGGTGACCACCGGCCGCGACGCCTTCTCCAGCAGGCACGCCACACTCTGGTACGGTCTGCCGGCGATCATCTCCAGGCCCATCTCACAGGTCCGGTTGTCCGAGACGAACGCGTCGAAGTGTCCGCGCAGTCCGGCGCGTTCCTCCCGGGTGGCCGACTCCACCAGCTCCGGATGCAGCAGGCCACGGTCGCCCGCGGTTCCGCAGCAGGTCGCCCTGTCGGGGACGACGACCTCGTCGGCGACTCTGCCGACCAGCGCGACGAGATCGTCGTTGATCCCCATGTGGGTGGTCGAGCAGGTCGGATGGACGGCGACCCTCCCGGACGAGTCGGTGAACGTCAGGCCGTCGACCACCTCGTCGCGCAACCAGTCGACGACGTCGAGTATCCGGATCGTCGAGAAGTTCTCCGCCAGTTCACCGTCCAGCGCCCCGGGAACCTGTTCCAGCAGTCCGTGTGTGCAGCTCGCGGCGTCGACGACCACCGGGAGCTCGCCACCGTCGGTCCACCGCCACAGGTCCGCGGCGATGGCCCGGGCGCGGTCCTCGAACCCCCTGGCGTAACCTTTCGACGACCACGGCGTGCCGCAGCAGTTGCCCTCCACGTCACCGGGGATCCACACCGGTCGTCCCGCACGTCGTCCCAGCTCGACGATCGCCCGGGGAAGTTCGAGCTGATCCGAGGGGGCACCGTGGGGGCGACCGAAGATTCGGTTGATGCACGCGGGGAAATAGACGGCGGTCGCACCCTCCCGCTGCGTGGCGGGCAGGTGACGTGACGCGGCCTGCGGCAGTTTTCCCGGGACCGTCGGCAGGATGTCGGGGGACAGGATGGCACGCCCGGCGTTCGCGACCCCGCGCAGGGGAGCGGTTCCACCGACTCCGTCGAGAAGCCCCGCCGCCTTGATTCCGCTGCGGGCGGCCCGTTCGACGTGGCGGAAGTTACGGGCCGTTCCGAGGGCGATGTGCTCGGCGGTGCCGTCGTGTTCGGCGGCGCGGAACATCTTCATCACCTTTCCGGTGTCGATGCTGATGGGGCACGCGACGGCGCAGGTGCCGTCGGCGGCGCACATCTGCACCGCGTCGTACTCGTACTCCTCCTGGAGTTTGGCCAGCACCTCACTGTTTTCGGGTTGTCGCGCCATCTCCCGACGGAGGACGATGCGCTGCCGGGGGGTGACGGTCACGTGTCGGGAGGGACAGACGGGTTCACAGAAACCGCACTCCACGCAGGCGTTGATCTCGTCCTCGACCCTGGGGAAGGACTTGAACCGCCGGAGGTGGATGTCCTGGTCGCGCGTGAGTTTCACGTCCGGGGCGAGGATGCCCTGCGGATCGATGAGTTCCTTGACCCGCCACATCAGACCCCATGCGCGTTCACCCCACTCGCGGAGGAGGAAGGGGGCCATGTTGACTCCCGTTCCGTGTTCGGCCTTCAGTGATCCCTGGTATTCGTCGATGACGAGGCGGGCGAGGTCGTCGAGGAAGCTCGCGTAGTGGGCGCGCTCGGAGTCGTCGTCGAGTCGGGGCAGGAGGAAGAAATGCAGATTGCCGAAGGCGGCGTGCCCCATGACCATCTCCGGGTAGCCGTATCTCGAGAGCAGATCCAGGAGATCGGCCGCCCCCTGCCCGACCTGAGCGGGCGGGAAGCAGACGTCCTCGGTGATCAGGGCCGTTCCCTGGGGGCGGTCCGCACCGATGAGTCCGAACAGTCCGTTGCGGATCTTCCACGCGCCACGCTGCCCCTCCGGGGTGCGGTCGAAGGTGAGCGGTGAGACGAGTTCGGCGTCGGCGAGGACGGCCTCCGCGGCGGCGATCGCCTCGTCGAGTGCGGTTTCCGAGGTTCCGCCGACCTCGAGCAGCAGTGCCGCCGTGTCGTCGTCGATGTCGGCCCACTCGCGGGGTGCCTCGCGGAAGTTGTCGACCGATCGCTTGAGTACCGGTGCGACGAGAAGCTCGCAGGCCTGGGCGCCGGTCTCCATCAGGGGGGCGACGTAGGAGGCCGCCTGGCGGAGGTCGGGGAGCATCACCCAGGCCACGGCCTTGTGTCTGGGGAGCTCGACGGTACGGATGACGGATTCGGTGATCGCCCCGAAGATCCCCTCGGAACCGACCATGAGGCGCATGAGGATGCGCACGGGCGTGTCCTCGTCCAGGAATGCGTCGAGGCGGAGACCGTTGGTGTTCCGGATCGAGAACTTCCTGCGCAGGAACCCGACCAGTTCCCCGTCCCGGCGGATCTCGTCACGCAGTGCGATCAGGCCGGCGACGAGTTCCGGTTCGGCGGCCGCCAGTTTCTCCTCCGCACCGGGGTCCGTCGTGTCGACGATCGTGCCCGAGGGCAGGACGAAGGTGGCGTCCTCCAGTGTGTGGTAGCTGTCCCGTTCCAGGGAACAGCGCATTCCACCCGCGTTGTCGGCGAGGACGCCACCGATGGTGCACACGGAGGTCGAGCCCGGGTCGGGGCCGATCATGTGGCCGTGCCGGGCGAGGACCGCCTGTGCGTCACCGAGCACGACGCCCGGGCGCGACCAGATGCGGCGCCCGCCGTCACGCACCTCCATACCCGTGAAATGCGTCTTGACGTCGACGAGGATGTCTTCGCTCATCGCCTGGCCGTTCAGGGAGGTGCCCGCGGCCCGGAACGTGAGGTGTCTGCCGCTGTGTGCGGCGAAGCGCATGATCTTCGCGAGGTCGTCGGCGTTCCTGGGGTGGACGACGACCCGGGGGACGGAACGGTAGGGGCTGGCGTCGGATGCGTAGCGGACGAGATCACTCACGCGCCCCGAGACATTGTCCCTGCCGAGCAGGGTCTGAAGTGCCTTCAGCAGCGGGACGGGGGAGCCTGTGGCACGGTCGGCGGTGACGGCATCCGGCTGTGCGGTGGCCCCCTCGGGGCGTCCGAGACGGCTGGGATCCGGGGTCAGCAGCTTCTTCATGGACGCAGTTTATCGCGCGTAAAACGACAGTGAAATGACAGTGAATGTCACATGGCGCTCTACGTGTCGCATCCGAATAATTAGGCTGACCTTGTTTTTCGCCGTCAGGTGTTGTCGGGTGCGGAAATCTCACCCAATCCCTAATCGTGATACGGGGGTGGGTAGTGGGGGTGATTGGTGTTGGTTCCTGTTTAGCTCGCACCGGACGTTCGGTTACGGTGAACCGGAGTTGCCGGGACCCGTGTCCCACCCCGCCACAGGAAGCCGGCATCCACCGGATACGTCACCACCCCCTGACTCCCCGGATCATCGGAACGCGCCACCGGTACGTGAAAGCCCCGAGAGGCGCCCGTGCCCGTCCCGCCGGACATCGCGGAGAGAACATCAGCGGAAGGAAGAGACCGTGTCCCTGCTCGACAGTCACAGCGCACCACACCCGGAAGAGAAGGTCGACGTCGAGGAACGCTCGGCGACACTGGCGGTCCTCGCTTTTCCCGCCGTCGTCATCATCGGGGCGTTCATCGCCTACCTCACACCCGACGCCTTCACGCCGCTGAAATCGTGGATCTCGCCGGGACTCATGGTCATCATGTTCTGCATGGGGCTCACGCTCACGCTCCCCGACATCGGGACCGTGGTGAAGCGGCCCTGGCCGATCTTCCTCGGCGTCGCCGCACAGTACATCGTCATGCCGCTGTCCGCCGTCGTGGTCGCCAGGGCGCTCAACTTCGGGCCGGAGGTGGCGGTGGGTCTGCTCATGCTCGGATCGGTGCCTGGTGGCACGGCGTCCAACGTCATCGCCTACCTCGCCAAGGGGGATGTCGCCCTCTCCGTCGCGATGACCAGCGTCTCCACGTTGCTCTCACCGATCATGACCCCGATGCTCATGCTCTACCTGGCCGACGCCCAGGCTGACGTCGACGCGGGTGGGATGACCTGGTCACTGGTCAAGACGGTGCTCATCCCGGTCGGTCTCGGACTCGTCCTGAGGGTGTTCTTCGACCGCTTCGTCAACATGATCCTGCCGATCCTGCCGTGGCTGTCCATCGGCACCATCGGGATGGTCCTCATGGTGGTCGTCGCACTGTCCGCCGAGAAACTCGCCGTCGTGGGTCTCGTCGTCCTGCTCGGTGTGATCATCCAGAACCTCCTCGGCTACGTCGTCGGTTACTACGCCCCGAAGCTGCTGGGGCAGAAGACCGCCGCGTGCCGGACCACGGCCATCGAGGTGTCGACCCAGAACTCCGGACTGGCATCCGCCATGGCGACGCAGTTCTTCAGCCCCGAGGCCGCCATCCCCGGTGCCATCGCCGCGATCTGGGCCAATGTCTCCGGAGCGGTCTACGCCGCCGTCGTGCGCCGTATGCCCATCAGGGACTGACCCCCGGAGGGGACACCGCACACCCGTTGAGGGGATCCGGTTCAGGGCCGGTGGAGGAGGCGGACGACCACGTCCTCCAGAGCCCGGGCGGCCGCCGAGAGATCGCCGTCGGTGGTCTCCCCGCCCAGGCTGAACCGGAGTGCGGTGCGGGCGAGATCCTCCCCGACACCCATCGCGAGCAGGACCGGGGAGGGGTCCTGTGACCCGGCGGCGCAGGCGGACCCCGACGAACAGATGATCCCGCGCCGTTCCAGCTCGATCAGCACGGTCTCGCCGTTCACGCCGTCGATCGTGAAAGAGGCGTTGCCGGGCAGTCTCCGGGTCGGGTGGCCCGTCAGTCGTGCCCCGGGAACCGTCGTCAGCACCCGCCGGATGAACCCGTCCCGCAGACGGGTCATCCGTTCGGCCGTCGCGGCGCGTTCCGCCTCCGCGGAAACCAGCGCCGTGGCCAGTGCGACGGCCCCGGCCACATTCTCCGTCCCGGAACGGCGGCTCCGTTGCTGCCCACCGCCGTGAATCAGGGGCTCGAGGGGAATCGAGGAGCGGAGCCACACCAGCCCGATCCCCTTCGGTGCCCCGACCTTGTGTCCGGACAGGGACAGGGCGTCGACACCCGACACCGCCGGCCGGATGTCCAGCTGCCCGGCCGCCTGAACCGCGTCGGTGTGCAGTGCCACGCCACGTCGCCGACACACGGCGGCCAGTGACTGGAGGTCCTGGACCGTTCCCACCTCGTTGTTCGCCGTCTGCACCGACACCAGGACCGTGTCCGGTCGGATGAGCGCCTCCACCTCGTCGGGATCGACGAGTCCCGACCCGTCACAGGTCAGAACCGTGTTCGCCACATCGTGGAACCTGCGGAGGTGTGCGGCGCTCTCGCGCACCGCGCCGTGCTCGAGGGGACCGGTGAGAAGATGAGCCCGTCCCGTTCGATGTCTGTGTCCGAGCGTGATCCCCTTGACCGCGAGGTTGTCGGCCTCCGTGCCCCCGGACGTGAAGACGAGTTCCTCCGGTCGAACACCGAGGGTGTCCGCGATCGCCCGCCTGGCCGCGGTGAGCCCGGCCCGCGCCGACTCGCCGACCCCGTGGTGGCTGGACGGATTGCCGAACTCCCCGGTGAGGAACGGCCACATCGCGCGCACCGCTTCCGGGCGCACCGGCGTGGTGGCGGCGTGATCGAGATAGACCGGTCCCGGATCGCTCACCGACCGTCACCCGGGCGGCGTACGCTCACGTCGAGCCCCAGATCGAGGGACCGGACCCCGTGGGTGAGCGCACCGACGGAGATCACGTCCACCCCGGTCGCCGCGACGTCTCCGACCGTGTCCAGACTGACCTGCCCCGAGGCCTCGACGACCACCGCACCGCCGATGAGGGCCACACCCTCCCGCAGCTGCTCCGGGGTGAAGTTGTCCAGCATGACGGAGTCGACACCTGCCGCGAGGACACCCGGGATCTGGTCGACGCGGTCGACCTCCACCTCGATGTGGGTCGTGTGGGGGAGCCTGGAACGCGCCGTCCGCAGAGCCTCGGTCACCGAGACCCCCTCGGCGAGCAGCACCGCCAGATGGTTGTCCTTGACCATGACCGCATCGGACAACGTGGCCCGGTGGTTGTGGCCGCCGCCGTCCCGGACGGCCTTCTTCTCCAGCAGGCGCAACCCCGGGGTCGTCTTGCGGGTGTCGACGATCCGGGCCCCGGTACCGGCGACGGCGGCCACGTAGCGGGAGGTGAGTGTGGCGATCCCCGACATCCGTTGGACGAGGTTCAGACCGATCCGCTCCGCACGCAGAACCGATCTGGCGGAGCCGGACACCTCCGCGAGAACATCACCGGCGGAGAAGGCGGCGCCGTCCGCCACCCGGACATCGACCTGTGTACCGGGATCGACGCGCAGGAAGGCGGCGGTGAACACCTCGCCGCCCGAGAAAACCCCGTCCTCACGGGCTGTGAGCGCCGCGGTCGCACGGGCGTCGGGCGGGATCAGCGTCTCTGAGGTGAGGTCGCCCCACGGGGCGTCCTCGCTGAGGGCGTCGTCGATGATGCCGTTGATCTGAGCTGTGGTCGGATACACGGTCAGTTCCCCTTTCCGGCAGTCGATCCGGCCATCGGGCGGGGCGCGACGGACAGCATGCGTTCCAGGGCGACAGCCGCCTTCTCGGCGGTGTCCGGGGCGACGGTGATGCGGTTGACGGTGTCACCCCCGACGAGGGACTCGAGCACCCAGGCGAGATATCCCGGATGGATCCGGTACATGGTCGAGCACGGGCAGATCACCGGATCCAGGCAGAAGATGGTGTGCTCGGGGTGCTCGGCGG
This sequence comes from Corynebacterium pygosceleis, assembly GCF_016595275.2. GTDB lineage: Bacteria > Actinomycetota > Actinomycetes > Mycobacteriales > Mycobacteriaceae > Corynebacterium > Corynebacterium pygosceleis. The sequence continues at coordinate 61,837 of NZ_JAENIQ020000002.1, forward strand.
CCAGCCGCTGAACGAGATTGATCTCGGTGCCGATCGCGAACACCGACCCCGGGGGAGCGGCGTTGATCGCCTTGACGATGAAATCGGTGGAGCCCGCGGAATCCGCGGCGTCGACGACCTCCATCGGGCACTCCGGATGGACGATGACGTGGGCGTCCGGATACTCGGTACGGGCCCGGTCGATCTGGTCGACGGTGAATCGCCGGTGCACCGAGCAGAAGCCGTGCCAGAGCAGGATCCGGGCGTCGAGAAGCTGTTCCCGGGTGTTCCCACCGAGCGGCAGACCGGGGTTCCACAGGGGCATCCGCGTCAGCGGGATTCCCCGGGCACGGCCGGTGTTGCGGCCGAGATGCTGGTCGGGAAAGAACAGGACACGCTGACCGCGCTCGAACGCCCACTCCAGCACCGCGTCAGCGTTGGAGGACGTGCAGACGATGCCGCCGTGCTCACCGACGAACGCCTTCAACGCCGCCGAGGAGTTCATGTAGGTCACGGGGATGACCGGGGCACGACCGTCGCGGTCGGTGATCGATCCGAAGATCTCCCCCAACTGCTCCCAGCAGTCGGTGACCGCATCGAGTTCGGCCATGTCGGCCATGGAGCAGCCGGCGGCGAGATTCGGGAGGATGACCTTCTGATGGGGTGCGGAGACGATGTCCGCGGTCTCCGCCATGAAGTGGACACCGCAGAACACGATGGACTCCGCTGCGGGTCGGGTCCGTGCCGCGTTCGCGAGTTGAAAAGAGTCGCCGACGAAATCGGCGTGCCGCACGATCTCGTCCCGCTGGTAGAAGTGTCCGAGGACGACGACCTTCTCTCCGAGTGCCGCTTTCGCCGCCCGGATTCGCCCGTGGAGTTCCTCGTCCGTGGCCTTCCGGTATTCGGGCGGCAGGCTGCCCTGCCTGGGGGCATCGGATGGAATCGGATCCGACATTGATGCGCCGGGCCCGTATCCGGGGACGGCGTCGAACGCCCAGGGGTCCTCGGTGAGTGAATTCGTGCAGGAGGATCCGGCGCGGGCACCCGCTGTGATCAGCTGCAACGCCCGATCCACGGAGGCTGGTTCGCGCGGGCCGGTTGATTCTTGGGTGGGCATGGTGTCTCTGTCCTCTGGTTGTGCTGTCTTCGGGTGGTCGGTGAGTTGTCACGGGCGGGCTGAACCCGGAGTGCGGTAGCTGTAGAGTTTGGGCGGCCGGTGGGGTGTGCCGGTGAGCACCTGTCCGGTGTCGACGAGATCGGGGGAGGAGGTCATGGAGCGGCGGAAGTTCGCCGGATCCAGGGGGTGTCCGAGGATGGCCTCGTGGACGTGCCGCAGCTCGGTGAGGGTGAACGTGTCGCCGAGGAATGAGCGGGCGATGGTCGAGTACTCGACCTTGGTGCGCAGGCGGTCGAGGGCGTAGTCGACGATCTCCCGGTGATCGAAGGCGAGGTCGGGGAGGTCACCGGCGGGAAACCACCGGACGTTCTCGTGTTCGCCGGCGTGCTGTGCCTCGTCGGTCCGGAGAAGGGCCCAGTAGACGACGGAGATGACCCTGCCGGTGGGGGAGCGGTCCACGTCACCGAACGTGTAGAGCTGTTCGAGATAGCTGGGGCGGAGGCCGGTGGTCTCCGCGAGTGTGCGGGACGCGGCATCCTCCAGCCCCTCGTCGGCGGGGAGCCAACCTCCCGGCAGTGCCCATTGGCCGAGGTGCGGGTCGCGGGTGCGTCTGACGAACGGGGTCCACAGGGATGGTGTGGCCTCGGGCTCCGGGCGAAGCGCGAAGATCACGGTGGATACAGCCAGTCGGGTGTCGGGCGCGGGCACGTTCCTCCTGTCGTCAGTCTTTTGGTCAGAATGACCTTTAGCGGTGTTGATTAGCTTACAGTCAAATCGACCTAAAGGGTGGCGGGGATCGCGGATCGATACAAAAAAGAGCATCATTGGCGGCTCGGTCCTCCGGTTCGGGGCCGGAATCATCTTTTTGACGGGCCGCTCGTGCCGCCGGCCCAGTATGCTCGGGTCTGTGACACCGGCGACGACCCCGACACGCTCGAAGTGCAGGCATAGCCCGAAAGCTGCCTTGCCACCGCCACGCCCTCCGCGAAGCGATCACCACCCGCCTCGATCATGGACATGTCGCCTGAGACTCTCATGCACCTCGCGCCTCATCGCCGCTGAGCTTCCATGTTCGAATTGCCTGATGTCGGGCGGCTGACGGGGTGGGGCACGAGTGGGGAGTGGAATATTTCGGTCATGTTTCCCGATATCTTGACACCATTATAATTTATTCACCTTCTTCGGGAAGAGAAGAAAAAGAACAATGCATGAATTCCTGGGCCTGGACAAAAAGCGGCCCGCAAGGGGAGCGTGGGGTGGCGGTAAATCAAATAGAAAAGTCATCGCCTTGTCCGTGGCAACCGCCTGCGTAACTTTTTTGATTTTTTCATGGCTTTTGTCTGATATGTCGATCGGTCCCAATCTGACAGTGCTGATAATTGCAACGTTGAGCGCGCTAAATCTGGCTCAGGTTCTCACCAATACGGGAGAAGGGCGATAAGACCGACCCCTGAAGGAAATTGCGGCCGCAAGCGCAGCCCGCTGCAGGTACTGACCGGGTAACCGTAGTCGGCGGTTTGTTGCTGGGGTTTCGGTGGACTGTCCGGATTGGGCACGAGAGGCAGTAGGGTGCACTAGTCGTGGGATTAGTGTCGCCGGTTGATGGGTGGAAGTGGTGCGGGCAGGCAGCTGCGGTATGCGCAGCGGGCGGTGTTGGTGAGGGTCTAAAAGCCGGCAATCTGCTGGGGGTAGCCTCGCTCGGAAGCAATTTTCTCTGGCACTTCCTTCAGCAGCAAAGCTGTTGGCTCGAGGGATGACGTGAAGATGTCGATGCCATGGGTCAATGCATGAATCAACCCAGAGGCAGTATGCGCTGACTTTTGCGTGGGACCTTTTACACGATATGGCTGAGGGATGCCGAGCCAGTGCAGGCCGCACTCAGCGCAACGTGTTCGTTCGTCACGTCGATCCGCTCCGACCATCTGAACGATATCGTGAGTAATGATCGCATCGACACCCTGGTCTTTGGCGAGTTCGAATAGGGCGAGATCGTTAAGGTCTGGGGAAAATGGATCCTCCCATGCGGCCACGAATATGTGTTTGGTAAATACCGACTGTACAGCCTTTTGGGCTTTTTTCGGCACATTGGCATCGAAGAGGAATTTCATTTAAACCGCTTCCTCCAAGTCATGCTTAAAGGACTCTGCGTTCAGGACATCCCTCATCGTCAAGAACGGATAATATTCCTTCAGGTCTTCGTCGGTGGTTACTTCCTCTGACCATCCAATCACGGTATCGAAGGGGACCCGAAGATCTCGAATTGTCGGTCGACCCCCCAAGCGATCAGGAGAGATCTTGATGCCGTTGCTAGGTTCCAACAGATGCGGAACGGTGCGCTTTCGAAAGTTGACGAACGATTCATAGATCTTCTCGAGGTTGAACAGCTCCCATTGGCCTGGGTTGTTAACGACATCCATGAATCCGTTCTCGGTCCACAGCTTCACAGACTTGCTGTCAGTGGCAAAGCGGTATTCGGATAAGTGATCAGTAAGGTCGTAGTCTTCCAATGTTTGAAGTGCGAGGCGTATCTTCTGCAGAGACACGGTCGACCGAAGTCGGGCGATCATACGGAGAGCGACCAAATCGCGGAAGGAGTAGAGTTTCGGTCTCGATTGCTGGATTTCCGGGACGAGGATCCCTTCGCGTGCCCAGCGGTTTAACTGCGACTCCGTTGCTCCTGTGAGAAACTGAGTCATCTTCATATCGTAAGCCACTTTGCTCACCCCCTTCATTTTTCAGCATCATCGGTCGCTAGAAATCAACATTGTGTTAACTGTTTTGTCCCCAGCTTATCTAAGCGGATAGGCTTTCGGAACGAGGCGCGCCAATTTTCTCGCAGCGCATCGTCAGCACCCGGCCAATGCGGGTTGACCTGTGAGACTTTAGGTAGCTATATCAAATTGTGATCTGTCACACCCTTCACCTGTCAGAAGCGAGCGCTACGTCCCAGGGGTCCTATTGCCTAACTCACGACCCGGCCCTCAGAGCCTGTCGGTCCTGGCGCCGTCGAGAGCGTCCCAGTGTGACCTACTGAGACTTGATGTGGGGCAGTAGTCTCTACGACCGCACGGATAGCTCTGACCACTCCGGAACGAGGAATGCGGTCCTTGCGGTGGTGCAAGGGTCCATAATCGTGGGATCGCATCGACGAAAATGTCGAGCCGATCTAGGGATCCGTGCGTTGGATTAAGGCGATTGCGGGGCCGATGCATCATTCGCTCGGGACTCGGGGTTTCGTGGAGGACGGTCCGGCCCCTGGGGGGAAGTCTGAAATGACATAATGTACATTATCGGACAATTATTGAACAGGGACGTTTCGCGGGGTCCGCTTGTTCGACCGTGACATCGTGCGGCTGTGCCGTGCCGCCGTGATGGTCCCCGGATCGGCCGCCCACGTCATTTCCCGGTGTGACGCACACACCGACTGTCGACGGAGTCCGCGTCGCCGGCATCCCTCTGGCGCGGAGGCGTCCGGACGGCCCTCTTCAGTCCGGGCGTTCCTCGTGGTGTCGGGAACGGCTGAATCTGCGGGCGCCATCCTCCGGATGCCGTTGGTGTCGGGCCGCTGTCGCCACTCTTATGCCCCCTCGGGACGGGGCCCTGCTGGTTCATCTTCCGTCACGCGTGACGAAAGTGTGGGTGTGTGCGCCCCCCTTGGCGCACGGGGATCCTAGATCTTCTTTCTCTTCTCCGGACTCTTCGCCCGGGCCCCGGACGGGGCGGTCGCCTCGGCGCGGACCCTGTCCCGCGTGTTCCGGGCGCTGCGGAGCTGAAAACCACTGAGGACCAGAAGTACGACGCCGATAGCGGCGAGAACCCACATTCCCGAGTATGCGGTGTACGCGAGGAATCCGACCAGGACGAGGATGCGGAACCACAGCATCGGGATCATACGGTGAGCCATGTGTCGGTTACCTCCTATTTCTCGAAGACGAGACGGATGTTGATCTCGCCCTCCTCGGCGATCGTGGCCGCCACGAACTCGGGTGTGTGGATGTTGTAGTCGGTTCTGTTCACGGTGAGTACACCGGCGACGATCACCCGCTCTCCGGTGCGGAGAATGTCGAGCGTCGGCGTCACATCCCGGGATGTGCCGTGGAGGGTCAGAACCCCCGGAACCTCGACACCGGTCACGGTGCCGTCGTCCGGAAGGGCGGACAGGTCGATCGGCCCCGACACGCGGAACGTCGCCGTCGGGAACTCGTCGGTGTGCAGGATGTTCCGGCGGACGTTGATGTCACGTTTTTCTATGTCCGTTCTGATGGCCGTGGTGTCCGCGACCACCTCACCGGTGGTGAGTGCACCGTCCGTCACATCGAGGAATCCCGTGACCTCATACGTGCTCCCCGAGGTGCTCTTTCGTTCTCCGGGCAGCACCTCGTTGAAGGTGAAACCGACCCCGGTCGTGTTCGCCCCCGAACCCGGGACGAGTTTCCAGTGGCCGTCGACACCGGTTGCCGCCGGAATTGCGTTCTCCGCGTTGATGCCCCCGGTCCGGATACCGGGATCGGTGATGAGCCTGTACACCAGCGGACCGACACTCGCCAGGGATATCACGATGATGGCGACGACGGTCAGAGCCACGAATGGCTTCCTGAGGGTTTCCATGTGTCCTCTTCCGGTGTTCTTTGAAAAGCCGAGTCAGCGAAGATGTTCGGCGCGGCGCGCCAGCGTGACGAGTTCAGTGCACAGGTCCCGGATCTCGGCCGGGGGCGAGTCCTCCTCCGCGGCCGTGGCGATGTCCTCGGCGGCGCAGCGGAGCTCGAACAACAGGTCGGTGAGTTGCTCGGCCTTCTCCGGCCGCATGATGACCGCGTCGGCGGGTATCGACGTACCGGAGACCCGGTTCCTCTGTTCATAGGCGCGCTGCCTGCACGAATGGCTGCAGTACTTGCGTGGCCGCCCGCGCCCCTGTTCGGGGACCGGGGACTGGCACCACCGGCATGTCGCCTGACGCCTGGTGTCCACTTCCTCACTCACTCCCCCAACCTTAGGGCGTCCGTGCCCACGGCATCAACAGACACCCCGGGTGGACCGTCCGTTTGGTGCCGCCTGTCCCGGGAACACGGAGGTATCCGCAGGTGGTCGTCCCGGGTGATCGGGGCTATAGTGGGGTGGATGAACAGGCCCGCCATCGGTTGACCCGGAATTGAGCCGGAATCGAGCAGGAATCGTCCCGGGTGATTCCCGGGTGATGCAGTGGGATCTCGTGCGGTCGCCGATTCTGATTCGTCGATGTCGTGGATTCTCCGCCCATCCGGAACGTCGTTCCGACCGTCCGCGTCCGGCCGGACCTGTTGACACCAGTATTTCGCACAGTAAAGGACTGATACTTCTATGGCAGATCGTGTTCTCCGCGGTAGCCGCATGGGCGCCGTGAGCTACGAGACCGACCGCGACCACGACCTCGCGCCGCGCCAACTGGTGAAGTACCGCACCGATGACGGGGACATCTTCGAGGTCCCCTTCGCCCATGATGCGGAGATTCCCGGCACCTGGATGTGCAAGAACGGACAGATGGGCACCCTCATGGAGGGTGAAGGCGTCGAGGCCAAGCCCACCAAACCGCCGCGCACCCACTGGGACATGCTCCGTGAGCGTCGTACCATCGAGGAACTCGATGAACTCCTCGAGGAACGCATCGAGCTGCTCCGTAAGCGACGCCGTAACGCCGCCCGTCTGCTGAAGCAGCAGCAGGAGGAAGCGAAGAAGAACGGGGCCTGAGACTCCCCGCCCGTCACACCGGAACGGACCGTCACGTCGATCGCCGCTGATCGGATCGTGGCGGTCCGTTTCCGTCAGACCGTGCAGAAAGGTGCCGTCCACATGGACCTCGCCCCGACCCGTGCCCTCGTCATCGGCGGAACGGGAATGCTGCTCCCCTTTTCCCGCGGGCTGGCCGCTGCGGGCGCATCGGTGGTCGTGCCCTCGCGACATCCTGAAAGGTTGAAGCCGACGACGGGATTGATCGGTGTCGAGACATCGTGGCATGATCCGGACATGTACGCGCACAGGTGCCGTTCCGCCCTCGGCGGAACGGTCGATCTACTCGTGATGTGGTGCCACTCCCCCTGGCGACGTGCCGTCGCCGATGCGGTCACCCCCTCCTCACGCGGGAGACCGTGATCATCGAGGTCCTCGGAAGTTCCGGGATCGTCTCATCCGATGCCGTCCGGGCCACCGCAGCATTCGACGACAGCATCCTGTGCGTCCTCGGGAGACACCCGGAGGGCCGTTGGTTGACCCACCGGGAGATCTCGGACGGAGTGTGGGAGGCGGCCCGCAGGCGTGCCGATGTGGTGGTCGGTACCGTCGGCTGAGGCCCACCCCGGTCCGGCGACGCCGCCGTGCGGGGACGCGACGGCGGCGTGAATCAGCTGCGGCGGCGCTGACGCCGACGGAACTCGATCTCCTTCTTCACTTCGTCGATCACAGCGGAGAGCTGTTCCCGACGGTGCGCGATGCCCCACGCGGTGACCTGCGCGAGGGAATCCTTGACGAAACTGCCGTCGAGCTTGGACTCGCCGATCTCACGTTCGGTGAAGGTGATCGGAACCTCGCGGACATCGAAGCCCTCGCGTACGGCACGCCACGCCAGGTCAACCTGGAAGATGTAGCCCGCGTTCGACAGCTCATCGAGATCGAGGGATTCGATGAGTTCACGGCGGTAGGCGCGGTAGCCGGCGGTCATGTCGCTGAGACCCGCTCCGAGGGCCAGGGAGATGTAGATGTTGCCGCCCTTGGAGAGCACCCACCTCTGCTTGGGCCAGTTGACGACCTTCCCGCCTTCGACGTAGCGCGACCCGATGACGAGATCAGCGCCCGCATCGACCTGTTCCAGGAGGAGATGCAGCTGTTCCGGGGCGTGGGAACCATCCGCGTCCATCTCGCACAGCACCCGGTACCCGCGATCGAGGCCCCACCGGAACCCCTCGACGTAGGCTCCGCAGAGACCTCCCTTACCGTTGCGGTGCAGGACATGGATCCGCTCGTCGTTCTCCGCGATCTCGTCGGCGAGCTCCCCGGTACCGTCCGGGCTGGCGTCATCGACGATGAGGATGTCGACCTCGGGGGTCGCGGAACGGACCCGCCCCGTGATCAGGGGGAGATTCTCCCGCTCGTTGTAGGTCGGGATGATGACCAGTGTTGCGTCGCTGGGTTTCGACATGGGTGAGTCATTCTCCTCGGTGTGGCTGGGGCCTGCGTCGGGTACCGGTGGCGCGTCCGCTTCCTTCTTTTCTCGGTTTTCTTTCGCGTCGACCGGTGACGAACCCGGCGAACAGGCATATCCACCCGATTATACCCAGGGTCAGTTCGATCCCGGAACCGTGGCGGGCGGCGAAGGTGAGCCTGTCGCGGAGCGGGAGGGTGTCGGTGAGGACGGCCGGGGTGAATATCCTCGTGCTGGAGGTGACGTGTCCGTCCGGCTGAATGATCGCCGACACCCCCGACGTGGCGGCGACCACCACCGCGCGGTCGAGTTCGAGTGCCCGCATCCGGGACATCGCCAACTGCTGGTAGGTCATGTCGGAGAAACCGAACGTCGCGTTGTTCGTCGGGGTCGTCAGGAGTCGCGCCCCGGCCCTGACAGCTTCTCTCCCCGCAGCATCGAAGGACACCTCGTAGCAGGTCGCCACACCGACGCCGACGGTCTCTCCGGTGGCGGGGACACGGATGTGCACCACGCCGTCGCCGTCGCCGGGCTTGTAGTCACCGGCCCGGTCGACATAGGGGGACAGGGGGCGGAGCAGATCCCGGTACGGCATCCACTCCCCGAACGGCTGGAGATACTTCTTGTGGTGCCACTCCCCTGGCCCCGTAACCGGGTCGAACACGACGACGGTGTTTCGGTCCCCGACATCGTCCCTGGTGAGGGTGCCGACGAGGATGGGGGCACCGGCGGAGTTCACCGCCTCGTCGACGAGTGCACGGGCCGTGGGATCGGCGAAGGGGTTGACGTCGGCCGAGTTCTCGGGCCAGACGACGAGATCGACCGGTTCACCGATGGTCTCCGTGACCCGTGTGTGGTTCGCCAGGACGGCACGACGTTGGGCATTGAAGTCCAGTCCGAGCCTCGGTACGTTTCCCTGGACCGCAGCGACCGTGATACGGCCGGTGTCGGCGCTGTCCCCGGGGGCGGACGCCCACGACCCCGCCGCTGCGACGGCGGGAACCGCCACCAGCGTCAGGGCGGTGGCCCTCCGGCCACGGAGAAGGAGAGCCGCAACCCCGGCGGCGACCATGACGGTGCCGAACGTGACCGACGCCGGTCCCCCCAGCGGCGCCAGGAAACGCAGGGGCCCCTCGATCTGTCCCCAGGCGAGCCGGACCCAGGGAAAACCCCCGAAGGGCCAGGAACTGCGCAGCCACTCCACCGCGACGGTGATGAACGCGTAGAACACCGGACCGACACGCAGCCGGGCGGCCGCGGTCACCCCGAGTCCCGTCACGACCGCGTAGAGCGACTCCGTGACGGCCAGTGCCACGTACGGGAACGTTCCGACGAGTTCACCGATCCACGGGAGCAGCAGCAGGTAGAGGGTCATCGCGTGAGCGAAGGCGAGCAGCACCCCGGTGCGGAGTCGGGGGCCGGAATCCCGTGTCCCCCCGGACCATGGCGCGAGTGCGACATAGAGCAGCGCCATACCGAGAATCCCGGAGAACCACCACCCGAGGGGTTCGTAGGAGGCGTAGACCAGGAGACCGCTACCCGTCGCGAGCAGGAGTCGGAGAAGGAGATTCATGACGGGCGGGGCTCAGCCCCTCGGGCGTTCGCCGCCGTCGTCGCCGCCCGAAGTGTGGCCTCCCCCACCGCCGCCGAGGAAGTCCTCGGGTTTCACGTCACTGCTCCACTGCTGGATCTCCCGGTCGTCGGGTACTCCCGCCCCGGAGTCCCGGGTGGGATCGTGCTCGACGACGAAGGACCCGTAGCTCGTCTGCGGACGGTACCGGTTGGCCGCCTCGAATCCGCGGACGCCGAGATCCTCGATCTTCCGGCGCATCTTGCGCGCGAGTATCCCGCGTACGACGGCTCTCGTCGGGGAGATGATCAGCAGCAGGCCGATGATCGTGGTGATGAACCCCGGCATCGCCACCCCGAGGGCACCGGCGGCGACGAGTCCGTAGTCGCCGGCACCGCGTCCCGCGTTGACGCGTCCCCGGGACAGCTTCAGCGCGATCCGGCGCATCTCGACGGCGGCGAGCAGCAGGCCGCCGAAGAAGAAGAGCAGGAGCAGAAGCAGCGCCCAGCCGACCCCCAGCCATCTGGCGACCAGCCAGAACGCGAGGGTCTCGGTCAGGATGTACGGGATCGCGATGAAGATAGGCACCCGTCCGAGTGTACCGGCTCACCCCCGTGGACGCGGGTCAGCGGCGATCCTCCAGTTCACCCTCGGTTTCGATGAACGTCTCCCGCAGCAGCTCCATGGCCTCGGCGGAGGGTTCCTCCCACAGGCCGCGGTCGGCTGCCTCGATGAGTCGCTCGGAGATGTCCCGGAGCGCCCAGGGATTCGACCGGCGGAAGAACTCACGGTTGACCTCGTCGCGGACGTAGGTGTCCGTCAGCGTCTCGTACATCCAGTCGTCCATCAGGTTGGTCGTGGCGTCGTAGCCGAAGAGGTAGTCCACGGTGGCGGACATCTCGAACGCCCCCTTGTAGCCGTGCTTCCGCATGGCCTCGATCCAGCGTGGGTTGACCACGCGGGCGCGGAACACGCGGCGTGACTCCTCGTGGAGCGTACGGGTGCGGACGGTCTCCTGGCGGCGGGAGTCGCCGATGTATGCCTCGGGGTCGTTGCCGGTGAGTGCCCGGACGGTCGCGACCATGCCGCCGTGGTACTGGAAGTAGTCGTCGGAGTCGGCGATGTCGTGCTCCGCTGAGTCGACGTTCTTCGCCGCCACCTGGATCCGCCGGTAGGCGGTGCGCATGTCCTCGGCCGCCTCGACGCCCTCGATGCCGCGCCCGTAGGCGTATCCGCCCCAGGAGGTGTAGACCTCCGCGAGATCGGCGTCGTCACGCCAGGCACCGGACTCGATGAGCTGCAGCAGACCGGCACCGTAGGTCCCGGGCTTGGATCCGAAGATCCGGCGGGTGTGTTCGTCGAGGGTGCCGTCGGCACGTGCGTGGGCCCGGACGTAGTTGCTCTCGTCCGGCTCGTCGAGGTTCTTGACCATCTGCACCGCGTCATCCAGCAGCGCCAGGACGTGCGGGAACGCATCGCGGAAGAACCCGGAGATACGGACGGTCGTATCGATGCGCGGGCGGCCCAGTTCCTCCAGACCGATGACCTCGAGGTCCGTGACCCGGCGGGAGGCCTCGTCCCAGACCGGCCGGACACCGAGGAGGGCGAACACCTCGGCGATGTCGTCGCCGGAGGTGCGCATCGCGGAGGTGCCCCAGACAGACAGCCCGACGGACGTCGGGTAGGCGCCGTCGTGGTCCTCGCGGTAGCGGTCGATCAGGGAGTCGGCGAGCAGCTGGCCGGTCTCCCAGGCGAGGCGGCTGGGCAGGGACTTCGGGTCGACGGAGTAGAAGTTCCGGCCGGTGGGCAGAACGTTGATCAGGCCCCGCATCGGGGAGCCCGACGGACCGGCGTCGATGAAGCCGCCGTCGAGGGCGTGCAGGATCTGGGTGATCTCGCGCGGGGTCTGGGCGAGCCGGGGAATGATCTCGGTGCACGCGAAACGCATGATCGCGGCGACCGTGTCCCGGTCCGCGGTCTCGGGCATCGGGGCTCCGTCGAGCACGGTTTCGACCTGTTCGACGTCCCAGTCGAGTTCATCGAGGCGGGTGAGGATCCCGTGCGCGACCTCCTCGACCGTGTCCACACGCGTCCGGGTCTCGTCGCCGGCCTCGGACAGACCGAGTGCCTCCCGCAGACCGGGGACGCTGCGCTCGCCACCCCAGAGCTGGCGGGCGCGGAGCATCGCGAGAACGAGTTCGATGCGCATCTCACCGGAGATGTCTCCGCCGAGGATGTGCAGGCCACCGCGGATCGCGACGTCCTTGATCTCGCAGAGCCAGCCGTCGATGTGCATGAGCATGTCATCGAAGACCTCCTCGTCCGGGCGCTGCTCCCAGCCGAGGTCCTGGTCCATCTTCGCGGCGGTGAGCAGGGTCCAGATCTCCTGCCGGATGGCGGGCAGCTTCGCCGGGTCCATCGCCGAGATGTTCTGGTGTTCGTCGAGCAGCTGCTCGAGCCGGGTGATGTCGCCGTAGGATTCCGCGCGGGCCATCGGCGGGATCATGTGGTCGATGAGGGTGGCGTGGGCCCGGCGTTTCGCCTGGCTCCCCTCGCCCGGGTCGTTCACGAGGAACGGGTAGATCAGCGGCATGTCGGCGATCGCCTGGTCGGTGTAGCAGTCCGCGGACATGCCGACGGTCTTGCCGGGCAGCCACTCCATGTTGCCGTGCTTGCCCATGTGCACGATGGCGTCCGCGCCGAAGACGTGGCGGAGCCAGTGGTAGGTCCCGAGGTAGTGGTGGTTCGCCGGAAGATCCGGGTCGTGGTAGATGCCGACCGGGTTGTCACCGAAGCCACGGGGCGGCTGAACCATGACGACGACGTTGCCGAAGACGAGTCCCGCGACGTACAGCTCACCGGTGGCGGGGTTGACGTAGTGCGTTCCGGGTGCCTCGCCCCAGTGTTCGGTCATCTCCTCGCGCATGCCCTCCGGGAGGGTCGCGAAGTAGTCGAGGTAGTCCCGCCGCGACAGCTTGAGCGGATTGTTGGCGAGCACCTCCTCGGTGAGCCACTCGGGGTCGTGGCCGCCGGCGGCGATGATGGCGTGCATGAAGGCGTCGCCGTCGAGATCGTCGTATCCGGGGATCTCCGAGGTGTCGCCCAGGTCGTAGCCGGCCTCGGCCATGGCGTGCAGCACCCTCAGGGTGGACACCGGGGTGTCCAGGCCGACCGCGTTGCCGATCCGGGCGTGCTTCGTCGGGTACGCCGACAGCATGACGACGATCTTCTTCTCCGCGTTGTCGAGGTGCCGCAGACGGGCGAAACGGCAGGCGATCCCGGCGAGCCGGGCGCAGCGCTCGTGGTCGGGGACGTAGGAGATCAGACCGTCAGCGTCGTACTCCTTGAAGGAGAAGGGCACGGCGATGATCCGGCCGTCGAACTCCGGCACCGCGACCTGGGTGGCGACGTCCAGCGGTGAGAGCCCGTCGTCGGACTCCTCCCACCGGGCGCGCGGGTTTGTCAGCGCGAGCCCCTGGATGATGGGCACATCGAGCGCGGCGAGCGCCGCCACATCCCACGCCTCGTCCTGCTCCCCCGCCTGCGCGGTCGCGGGTTTCGTGCCACCGGCCGCGAGCACGGTGGTGATGAGCACGTCCATGTCCGCCAGTTCGGCGAGCAGACCCTCCGGTGCGGTGCGCAGGGATGCGGAGTAGATCGGCACCGCGCGCACGCCGAGGTTCTCGATCGCGTCGGCCAGGCCGTGGATGTAGTCCACGTTGCCGGCGAGGTGCTGCGCCCGGTAGTAGAGGATCGCCACCCGCGGTGTGTCGGCGGGCCCGGAGAACTCCGGACGGTCCAGGTGTCCCCAGAACGGCATCCTGACCGGTTCGTCGAAGCCGAGACCGGTGAGCAGCACCGTGTCGGAGAGGAAGTTGTGCAGCTGGTGCAGGTTGTCCGCTCCCCCCTCGGCGAGATAGGTGTGCGCCTGGGTGACGACGCCCGCGGGGACGGTGGACAGCTCGGTGAGTTCGGCGTCGACGGCGAGTTCACCGGACACCACGACCGCCGGAACCCCGCTGCGCAGGATGTGGTCGAGGCCGTCCTCCCACGCGCGTCTGCCGCCCAGCAGCCGCACGATCACGAGGTCCGCGTCGGCGAGGTGCCCGTCGAGCATCTCGGTGGACAGTCCGTTCGGGTTGGCGAAGCGGTACTCCACCTCGGTGCTCTCATTCGCGGATTTCGCGGACAACAGGTCGGTGTCGGAGGTGGAGAGAAGCAGAATCACGGTCGAGAGGTCCTTGCCTGCGCCGCCTTCGGGGCAACGCGTTCGGGGGTACGTAAATCGGGCTTTGTCTCCGGTCAGCCTACCGCAGTGCGGCCAGCAACCACGCGATGTTGCGGGGGAGCCGGAGGTAGTACGGGAGGAAGTGATTGAGGGTTCCGTGGCCCGGAATCTGTGGCATCATCGACTCCCGGTACGACACCTCTCCCCCCGATCCACTCCACCTCCGGGCAACGTCACGGACCTGTCCCACCGGTATGACGTCGTCGTTCGCCGACCCCCACAACAGAACCGGACACGAGGGCACACCACCCCCGAGCAGCTGCCGACGCAGCGCACGGCGCACCACCGGCAACGATTCAGCCAGTTCGGCCAGCGACCTGCCCGACACCGTCCACCGTCTCGTCGACGCCCACGCGGAGGTGACGATGCTCCCTCCCGCACACGTCGCCGTGTTCGCCCTGATCTGCGCCCTCCCGTGCTCGTTGAACAACGGCCAGAGGGTCCTGCGCAGATCGTCCGAACTCACCATCAGACCCGCCACCGCGTACGCCAGCGCACCGGTGATCAGACCACCGTCCACGTGGCGGAGGACCGCGGCGAGGTCCGACGGCGGAGCACCGATCACCGCGGCCCCGGGGACGACGTCCGGGGCGTACCCGGGGTTCTCCACCAGCCACCCGACCGCCCCTCCCCCCTGTGAGAAACCCCACAGTCCCAACGGGGCCCGCGGTGACACACCGAGTGCGGTTGCGGCCCGCACCGCGTCGGCGAGGGCCTGTCCCCCGGCGATGTTGTCCCCGTAGTACTGCACCCCGGTCGCGGTGTCCCTGGGGTAGTCGATGAGCACGACGTGGAACCCCGAGGCGACGAGGGCGAGGAGAACCGGCAGTTCGTAGGCGATGATGCAGTCGACCGGTGGTCTGAGAAACAGGTTCAGGCCCACCGTGCAGCTCACCGACGGATCGCAGTGTCTGGCGACACCCTGCGTCGACGGTGCGAAGGCGATCAACGGACGGGGGCCCGCATGGTCGGCGGTGAGTCTCCGGGACCGCAGGAGCACCCCCGTCGCGGGAATCGTCCGGCCGGAGGAGTCACGCGTGGCGTAACAGAACGCGGTGGCGGTGGCCGGATTCAGTCTGCTCCCCGCCCCCAGCACCCCGACTGGTTCCGCCGACAGCACCGTACCGGGCGCCGCATCCGGCACCGCCACTGTCCCGCGTTCCGGGTACCTGATCTCGGCGCGTTCACGGCTCATCCACCGCGTGATCTGACTGCGCAGCACGTCCACGGTCACGGGCAGCACCGTGCGAAGCAGCACTGATGCGACCGTGCCCGGGGTGGGAGTGTGACGGCGGGAGAACATGACCCCACCTTATCGGGGTCTCACCCGTTGTCCGGCCGGCGTCCCCCACAGCGCGCGGGGCACCGTGGAGGACGTCGTGGACCCGGATCCGGGTCCACGACCGGTGGCCCTAGACTGGGGTCCATGAACCTGGAATCCAGTGAACCGTCCACGACCGGGCGCACGGAGGGCAACTCCCGGATTCTCGGCGACCGGAACCGGCCCGACGCCTGTCCCGGAGCGGTGCACATGCACCTGGCCGCGGACGGGCGGATCGGACGCATCAGGCTGCCCGGCGGGTATGCGGATCCCGGCGTCTGGGAGACACTCGCCGATCTCTCCGACACCTACGGTGACGGTGCGATCCACCTCACGACGCGGGGAAACCTCCAGATCCGGGGCATTCCGGAGGATTCAGCCGCCGGGTTCACCGGCGCCGTCGACCGGGCGGGACTGCTCCCGAGCGTCGACCATGACCGCATCCGCAACATCATCGCCGCGCCCTTCTCCCCTGAACTCGTCCCACTGGTCGGGGAACTGGACCGACTGCTCCTCGAGGATCCCGGCACGGCGGGGCTCAGTGGCCGGACGTTGTTCGGTGTCGATGACGGAACCGGGATCATCGCGGCCCGCCGCCCCGACATCGGGGTGTTCCCGGCGGACGCGCATCACCATCTGATCCTCGGCGGCGACATCGTCGACGCCGCGGTCACCTCACCCGACGACACCGCGCGCGCCCTCGCGCGTGCGGCGGCACTGTGGGCGGACAGACGGGGACGCTCCTGGCGGATGGAGGAACGCCCGGACGTCGTGGCGGACATCGTCGCGGAGCTGACGGGGTCCGGTCTGGCGCGGCCCCTCGCCGTCCCCTCCGGACCGGCGGAGACTCCGGCTCCACCCATCGGATGGTTCGACCGGCCCGACGGAACCGTCAGTCTCGCCGCGGGACTGAGATTCGGGGTGCTGGACACCCATCTCGCCCGGATGATCGCGACCATCGGTCGCCCCACCCAGGTGACCTGCTGGCGGTCGGTGATCATCGACGGTCTCGACGAAGCCTCCGCGGAGGTCGTCGTCAAGGTTCTCGCCCCTATGGGACTGATCTTCGACGCGTCCTCCCCGTGGCTCGACGTCTCCGCGTGCACCGGCTCCACCGGCTGCGACAAGGCCGCGTCCGATACCCGTGCCGACGCGGAGGCCGCCGTCCGTGGACGTCGTGTCCCGGATGGAGCGGAGGGACACGTGCACTTCTCCGGGTGCGAACGTCGTTGCGGGCACCCGGTCGGGGGGCCGTACACGGATTACCTGGCCGTCGGCGACGGGGAGTACGAGATCGGGCGGAGACACGACGCGAAGTGAACACCCCGGGACGTAGGATGATGCACCATGCATGACTACATCACCGACGGCGCGGAGATCTACCGCCGTTCCTTCGCCACCATCCGTCACGAGGCCGACCTCTCGGCTTTCGACCACGATCAGGCCACGGTGGCCGTACGGATGATCCACGCCGCAGGTGAGGTCGATCTCGCCGGGGACATCGAGATGTCCCCGGCGCTCGTTCCCGCCGTCCGGCACGCACTGCGGTCCGGTGCCCCGGTCCTCACCGACGTGAGGATGGTCGCCTCGGGTGTGACCGCGCGGCGCCTGCCCGCAGACAATGAGGTGATGTGTCTTCTCGGGGACGGTCGTGTCGTCGATCTCGCCCGGGATCTCGGAACCACCCGCACCGCCGCTGCCGTGGAGCTGTGGCGACCGATGCTCGATGGCGCGGTGGTCGCGATCGGCAACGCCCCGACCGCACTGTTCCATCTGCTCAACCTGCTCGCCGCTGAACCGGAACTCCCCCGGCCGGCCGCCGTACTCGGTGTCCCCGTCGGATTCATCGGTGCCGCGGAATCCAAGCGCGCCCTCGCCGCGGAGGCCGCCGACCTGGGAACGGAGTACCTCACCGTGCACGGTAGACGTGGTGGTTCCGCGATCACCTGTGCCGCCGTCAACGCACTCGCCGATCCCCGGGAGATCATGTAGATGTCCGCGAACGGAGGCACCCTCACCGGCGTCGGGGTCGGCCCCGGGGACCCCGACCTGCTGACGATCGCGGCGGCCCGGGCGATCGCCGGAGCCGACGTCGTCGCGTATCACGCCAAAGCGGGTGGGGAATCCGCCGCGTGCGCCGTCGCCGCCGGGCACCTGCGGGAAGGGCAGATCCATGAGCTGCTCACCTACCCCGTGACCACCGGTGACACCACCCATCCCGGCGGTTACGCCGGGGCCCTCGGTGACTTCTACGCGGAGGCGGCGCACCGTCTCGCGGTTCATCTCGACGCGGGGCGGGATGTCGTCGTCCTGGCTCTCGGTGATCCGATGCTCTACAGCTCCTACCAGCATCTCCACCGGCTCCTGGCGGATCATCCCGGGACGCGTGAGGCCCGGATCATCCCGGGTGTCACCTCGATCACCGCAGCCGCCGACGTCCTGGCCCGGCCGCTGGCCGAGGACGACGAGGTCCTCACGGTTCTCCCCGGGACACTCGACGGCCGGGAACTCGCCCGCAGGCTCCGCGACACCGACACCGCCGTGGTGATGAAACTCGGCAGGACCTGGCCCAAGGTTCGTCGGGCCCTCGATGAAGCCGGGGTACTGGACCGCGCCTACGTCGTCTCGCGGGTCGGCATGGACGGGGAGGAGACACGACCGGCCGGTGAGGTGGGCGGCGGCGATGTCCCGTATTTCGCGGTGGCTGTCGTCCCGTCACTGCGTGAGGGGGTGTGCGCCGCCTCCCCGGGGTCGTCGTCCCCGGGCGCCGCCGAACCGGTGGCGCCGTCGCCCGCCGGTGAGGTCGTCGTTCTCGGACTCGGCCCGGGTGACTCCGCATGGACAACACCCGAAGTCTCCCGTGAGCTGGAGCTCGCGGAGGACCTCGTCGGCTACTCGACCTACATCAACCGTGTCCCGGAGCGTGCCGGGCAGCGGCGTCATCTCTCCGACAACAGGGTCGAGGCGGAACGGGCCGCCATGGCTCTCGATCTCGCGGCCGCAGGCAGACGCGTCGCCGTCGTGAGTTCCGGAGACCCCGGTGTGTTCGCGATGGCGGCGGCCGTACTCGAGACCGCCGACGACGACGCCTGGCGGGACGTCACCGTCAGGGTGGTTCCCGGAATGACCGCGGCGCAGGCCGTCGCCTCCCGTGTCGGTGCCCCGCTCGGTCACGACTTCGGGATGATCTCACTGTCCGACCGGTTGAAGCCGTGGGAGGTCATCGCCCGTCGGGTGCACGCCCTCGCCGGTGCGGACATGGCCTTCGCCGTGTACAACCCGGCATCCGGGACCAGACGACGTCAGGTGGCGCAGTTGCGCGACATCGTGCTGGAGCATCAGGATCCGGACACCCCGGTGATCGTCGCCCGGGCGGTCGGTTCCGACAGTGAGTGCGTCACGGTGACCACTCTCGCCGACTTCGATCCGGAGGTGGTCGACATGCGGACGATGCTCATCGTCGGTGCCTCGACGACACGGGTCTACCGGGGGCCGGACGGGCCCCGGGTGTTCACCTCGCGTCGTTACGGTTAAGATGTCATGAACCTTCGGTCACGATGCGGCGTCGCACCCGGTTTTCGTCCGTGCGAACACCGTTGCAGAGGACCGGTTTCCCCGGAACTAGGAGACTCACCCTGATGCGGAACCCCACACACCGACTTCGTCGTGCGGCACTCTCCGGTGCTCTCGCCCTCACCCTGGCGGCCGGCGCGGTCGCCCCCGCCGTCGCGGATGACCGGACCGGTGCACCCGCCGATGCCGTGCAGGCCGTCGAGGTGGCGAAGAAGACCGGTACGGGGTCCTCGGATCTCGGATCCGTGTCGGACAACGACTTCTCGTCACGTGCCGGTGCCGATGGTGCGCAGAAGTGGTTCGACGGATCACCCGGGTGGGCCCGCGCGCTGATCTCCTTCGCCGTGGTTGCGGTGGCCCTCGACGTCCTGGGGGTCCTCGCCGGGCCGGTGCGCTCGATGCTGTTCAACCTTCTCCCCCGGTAGGGGATGGACCGGACACCGTGACTCTCCGGCCCCACCGCGCTCCGCGCACGGTGGGGCCGGTTTTCTCATGGTCGGGTGGGGTGTCCGCCGTTCGTCCGTGGTACGGCCCGGCGCCGGTTGTGGTGCCGGTGTTCGTGCCTCATGCGGGAGGAACACGGTGCAGGCACGGAAGTGCCCTTGACTAGATAGAAAAATTATCTAGCATGATCGGTGACCGTCCAGATATCCGACGAACCGAGGAGAACCACCGATGCGTGACGATCTCACCGCGGCGCAGTCCGACTGGATCGCGGCGTACCGTTTCCGTCTCGTCGTGAGCGGCAGGCTCGACCGGGATGCCCTCGACCGGGAGACCGACACCATGCGGAACGCCATGACCGGTGCCGCCGTCGACCCGGACGACGAGGCGTGGTCCTCACCTCAGGACGCCGCGCGGGAGACCGTCGCCACCTACCCGTACGCGCCCGAAACCGCGGCACTGACGTGGCGGAACCTGCTGTCGGGCGTGACCATGCAGGCCGGACTCCTCGTCCTGCTCGCCTCCCTCTGGCTGTTCACCGTGGGATGGTCCTTCACGCTGACCACGAAGACGATCGTGCTCGCGATCGGATTCACGGTCAGTCTCACGGCACTCCACCTCGCCATGCTCAGCCACGGCAGCGGCCGTACCACGGGCTTCTGGGCCGGGGCTCTCGGCACCGTCGCCGGCGTCATCGGCACCGGCGTGATGACGGTCTCGACGGATCCGGTACCGGTCATCGATGTCCCTTCCGCCGTCTTCCTTGCTGTCGGCCTCGGCCTGGTCGCCCTCAGCTGGTGGATCACCCCGGACGACGGCGTTCTCCCCGACCACGAGAGGGACACCTGCGACGATCCCGAGCAATGGGTGTCCCGCTACGGTGCGCTGCTGCGCAGCAACTACGGCTACAGCCCCTCCCGTGCCCGGCAGGAGGCCCGCCAGCTCGCCGACCACTCACTGTCCCGGGGAGAAACACCCCAGGAGGAGTTCGGCTCACCCGCCATTGCCGCGGCCCGTACCGGAGGAGAAGCCAGATCGCTGCGGAGCCGCAGCCGGTGGCGGCTGCTCCAGTACGCGTTCATCACCCTGGTGGCCGTCAGAGTGATGCGGAGCGGAGAGACGTTCCCTATGGTGATGGGAGTGATTCTCTTCGCCGGCCTCGCCCTGACGATCCCGAAACTCTGGGTGGACGCGGGTCTGCCCACGCTCCGGGGAGGAGACGATGGGTGACCGTTCCGACCGGGAATTCGCCGCCTGGCAGCGTGTGACGCTGCCCCTGCTGCTGCTCGGTGAGATGGAGGTCGCGCCCGGGCACGGCTACGGACTGGCCGAGCGACTCGTGCAACGGGGACTGAACCCGGTCAAGGGTGCGGCCCTCTATCCGGTCCTCAACCGGCTCGAGGACGACGGCCTGGCCACGTCAACGTGGGAGCCCGGCGAGAGCGGCCCCGGCAGGAAGGTCTACCATCTCTCCCCCGCCGGCGCCGTGCAGCTGGCGGAGTCCCGCCGCCGGTTCGCCGAGTTCGCGGCGATCGTGGGCGGCTACGGACAGCTCACCGCACCCTAGAGCTCCATCGCGGCGTTGAAGGCGGCCTCCGCGGTGTGCACCACGGTGATCCGCCCGCCGCCGGGCAACTCCGGGCGGCGCACCATCACGACGTCGATACCCAGTTCGCGTGCGGCGTCGAGCTTCGGCCGCGTGTGCTTGCCACCGGAGTTCTTGGTGACGACACAGTCGATCTGGTTGTCCCGCATGAGCTTCTTCTCCCCGGCCACGGTGAACGGCCCCCGGTCGAGGATCACCCGGTGCCGGGCGGGAAGCGGGGCATCGGGTCTGTCCACGCAGCGGACGACGTAGAGGTTGAGATCGTCGTGGGCGAAGGGGGCGAGCTGCTGCCGGCCGATGGTGAGCAGGATGTGGTGGTAGTCGCGCTCCGTGATCCGAGCGGCCTCCTCCATCGTGTCGACCATCCGCCACTTGTCCCGTGCGACCGGCTCCCACGCCGGTCGGTGCAGCGCGATCAGGGGCACGCCGGTGGCCCGGGTGGCCTCCGCCGCGGAGATCGATATCCGTTCGGCGAAGGGATGGGTGGCATCGACGACGACCTCCACACCCTGGTCGATCAGCCAGCGGGCGAGGCCGGCGGGCCCACCGAACCCCCCGATGCGCACCTCCCCCACCGGCAGCCTCGGGCTGGCGACCCGGCCCGCTAGTGAACTGGTCACGAGCCATCCGCGGGCGGACATCAGGGCGGCGAGTTCCCGTCCCTCAGCGGTCCCGCCGAGAATCAGTGCACGCACGGTATCGTCCGTCCCTCCGCGTCGCGTGGCCGGTCGTCGGAGTAGAGGTAGCTGTCGGGAAACCCCTCCGCCCCGAGGACCTCGCCGACGATGATCACGGCGGTCCGGCTGATCCCCGCCTCCTTCACCGCCCCGGCGATGTCGCCCAGCCTGCCACGCACGATCCGCTCCTCCGGGCGGCTGGCGTAGGCGACGACCGCGACGGGGCAGTCCACCCCGTAGTTCGGGGTGAGTTCGTCGACGACGCGGTCGATGTCGTGTGCCGCGAGATGGATGCACAGCGTGGCGTGCGAGGCACCCAGGGTGGTGAGGTCCTCGCCCTCGGGCATCGCGGAGGCACGGCCGCTGACCCGGGTGAGGATCACGGTCTGGCCGACGGTCGGCACGGTGAGCTCGTGGCCGAGTGCGGCGGCGGCCGCCGCGAAAGACGGCACGCCGGGGACGATCTCGTAGTCGATTCCGGCGTCGGTCAGGCGGCGGGCCTGTTCGGCCAGCGCCGAGTACACCGACGGATCCCCGGAGTGGAGCCGGGCGACGTCGAGACCGCTCGCGTCGGCCCGCCGGATCACGGACATGATCTCGTCCAGCGGCATCCGGGCCGTGTTGATCACCTCGGCGCCGTCGGGGCAGTGCTTGAGGACCTCCTCGGGGACGATGCTGCCCGCGTAGAGACAGACACCGCACGAGCGGATGAGCCGGTCGGCGCGAAGGGTGAGGAGATCGGCGGCTCCGGGGCCGGCTCCGATGAAGTATACGGTCATGGTGTGTGCTTCTCCCCTTGTTCTGTAGATTCGGGCACCCGCTTCGTGACCCTCCACTGCGTCACCGGTAGTGCGGGACGCAGCGCGGTGTATCCGCCGATCGATGTCTCCGAGTCGACCTGGATACGGGTGATCCGGCCACCGAGGCGGTCGCGGAGACGCCAGAGCACCCGTTCGGACTCGACGGTCACGGCATTGGCCACGAGTCTCCCGCCCGGTTTCAGGCGCGACCACGCGGCTTCCACGAGACCGGGCGCGGTGAGGCCGCCGCCGATGAAGAGGACGTCGGGATCGGTGTCGGCCTCCCCGAAGGACTCCGGTGCCTCGCCGAGCACCTCGAGGTGCTCCACGCCGAGGTTCCGGGCGTTGTCCGCGATGGTCGCCCGGCGGTGATCGGCCCGCTCGAAGACGGCGGCCGTGGTACCGGGGGTACTGCGCAACCACTCGATGGCCACCGACCCGGCACCGCCGCCGATGTCCCACAGATGTTCACCCGGGCGCGGCGCGAGTGCACAGACCGTCCAGGCGCGGACGTCCGCCTTCGTGAGCTGCCCCTCATCGGTGTCGTAGGAGTCGTCCGGCAGGCCCGGGAGCAGGCTTCTTCCGTGGTTTCCGGCGGGCACCACGGCGATCACGTTCAGTGCGCTCCGCGGAGGTTCCGCGGCGGCTGCGCGGTAGCTCTGGGTGTGGGCGTCCGGTCCCCCCAGGTCACTCAGGACGTGGACCCGCGCCCCACCGTGCCCCCGGGCGGTGAGCAGTGAGGAAACCTCACCCGGCGTGGTCTCGTCGCGGCCGAGGACGAGGAACCTTCCGCCCTGATCCAGCGGCGGGAGGATGGCGGAGACCGGGCGGGTCACCAGACTGACCACGGGGGTGTCGTTCAGCGGCCAACCCAGGTGGGCGCAGGCCAGCGACACCGACGATGCGAGAGGAAGCACCTCGATGTTTGCGGCACCGAAGATCCTGGACAGTGTCGTTCCGATCCCGTGGAACATCGGGTCCCCCGACCCGAGGACCACGATGCGGCGGCCCGAAAACTCCTCGAACAGCGGCTCTATCGAAGGCAGCAGCGGGGACGGCCAGGGGCGGCGTTCCGCGGGAATCTCCCCGTCGATGAGGTTGAGCTGACGCCAGGAACCGATCACCACGTCGGCCGCCCGCAGCCGTTCGAGGGATGTGGCGGGCAGGTCGCCCATTCCGGCGGCGCTGATACCGACCACGCTCGCGAGGAACGCTGCCGGGTGCGAGGCACCGCTGTCGGTCGCGGCCCGGTCACCGGTGGCGGAGTTGCTCATGTGGCGTCATCCTACCGCGTCGGTCACCGGGGTATCCGGCGCCACACCGGGCGGGGAACGAGCCGCATCACCCGGGCGAGAGCCTTCAGTCGGCGCGGGATCCACAGGGTCGTGCAGCGGACCCTCCCCCGCCTTTCCTGCGAGTGAATCTCCCCGACGATCGCGTCGGCGACCTCCGCCGAGGTCACCGACAGCGGTGCGGGATCCATGCCCTCTGTCATCCGCCCGATGACGAAACCGGGGCGGGCGGTGATCAGCCGGACCGGACCTCCGTGGAGCCGGTCGGCCAGACCCTGGCAGAAGGCGTCGAGGCCGGCCTTCGTCGATCCGTAGACGTAATTGGCCCGTCGGGCGCGCCAACCGGCCACCGAGGAGAAGGCGACGACGGTCGCCGGGTGGTTCATCGTCGCGGTCCGGGGCAGCAGATCAGCCAGTACGGTCAACACCGACACCTGGGCGGTGTAGTCCACCGTCGCGATGTGCACGGCGTGGGCCTCGTCGTGCTCCGCACGGCACTGATCACCGAGGACACCGAACGCGACGATCACGTGGGCGGGAGGTCCGGCGAGATCCATCGCCCGTGCGACGACCTCCCGGTGCCGTTCCGTGTCGACGGCATCGAAGGCGATCCGGTGGACGGCGGTGGCGCCGGCCTCCCGGAGCCTCCGCTCGACGTCGTCGAGGGAGTCGGTGTCGCGCGCGGCGAGGACCGCCTCACGCCCGGATACGAGACGGGCGGCCAGCTCACCGCCGATGTCGCTGCGGCCGCCCAGCAGGAGAACGGATCCCGGACTCACCAGAACAGGCTCCGCGGCCGGTTGTTGAGGGGACGGACGCCGTCGTCCGTCACGACGACGATGTCCTCGATGCGTGCGCCGACCTCATCGGTGATGTAGATGCCGGGTTCGACGGAGAACGCCATACCCGGTTCGAGGACCGTCCCGGAGTCCGCCGAGATGGACGGTGCCTCGTGGGTGGTCAGGCCGATCCCGTGTCCGGTCCGGTGGATGAACTGCTCACCGTATCCGGCGGCGCTGATCGCCTCGCGGGCGATCCGGTCGATCTCACCGGCGGTGACCCCCGGGCGGACGGCCTTCACCGCGGCGGCCTGCGCCTTCTCGAGCACACGGTACATGTCCAGCACACGTTCGGTCATCACCTGGGGGTCGGTGTCGGCGACGAGGTAGGTGCGGGTGCAGTCGGAGCGGTACCCGCTGGGCAGCGCTCCCCCGATGTCGACGACCACGAGTTCACCGGTCCGCAGTTTCCGGTCGGAGAAACTGTGATGGGGATCCGCACCGTTCGGTCCCGATCCGACGATCACGAAATCCACGGACGTGTGACCCTCCTCGAGGATCATCCCGGTGATCTCCTCCGCGATCTCCGCTTCGGTACGTCCCGGCTGCAGGAGCTCCGGAACCCTCGCGTGCACCCTGTCGATGGCGGCGCCGGCCGCGGCCAGTTCCTCGATCTCGTACCCGGTCTTCACCATCCGCAGCCTGTCGATGACCGGACCGGCGAGGACACAACCGTAGTTGATCCGGGAGAGCCCGTCCTGGATGTTCAGGACATGGTCGGCGGTGAGTGCGGCACCCAACGCGACACCGGGGACCCGGCCGGCCTCGTCACCTGAATCCGGTAGCGCCAGGTTACGGAGGATGAGTTCGTACGGTGAGTCACCGTCACGCCACGGCATCAGGGTGATTCCCGTCTCGGTGGCCGTCGTGCGGACCGCCCTACCTGCGTCGACCGCCGGAACGACGAGGAAGTCCTCACCGTCGGTCTGGATGACCAGGGCGGTCAGACGTTCGTGGGAGCTGATCCTCAGCCCGGTGAAGAACTCGAGATCCGGGCCTGTACCGAGGATCATGGCCGACACGCCCGCCTCCCGCATGTGATCCAGGACAGCGGCGCAGCGATCGCGGTACATGGTGCCGGTGGATGCGGTTTCAGTCGAAGTCATGGGCCCATCATAGGTACCTGGACACCGCCGCACGGTGACCGGGGTTGACGGCACGGCCGCCGTGCACACCGTGCGCCGTAGAATCGTCACCGTGATCTCCCCGACACCGAAACCTCCTGTTCCGGGCGGCCCGACACCGGACCCCGACGGTGCGGTCGTCCGTCTGAGTCGGGACGGACGCTACTGCTCGGGTTTCCTCAGCTCCCCCGGGGCCGTCGCAGCCGCGATCGACGGAGACCGTGGCGTGACGTCGGGACCGACGTCCACGGATTTCGTCCTGACCGCCGCCCATTTCCTCCGCGCCGGTGACGACCCGTCGGGAATCCGCGTCTCCGGTGCCGGGATACGCACCACGGTCGGGGACGCCCGGGTCATCGTCGGCACCGACATCGCCGTCGTGCGGCTTGTCGACGCCGTACCCGCCGCCGCACTGCCGGCTCTCGCCCCGGAGGTTCCTCCGCTGTTCTCGACGACCGTCACGCACGGTTTCGGTGGTACCCGGCCGGGGGAACCCGCGCAGGCACGTCGTGGTCTGCTTCTCGCCAAGGTGCCGTTCGCGGTCTCACTGAACCTGCGTACCCGCGTGCGGCACGCGGCCGTGTGTGTTCCGACGGAGCGGAACCAGGTCGTCTACGGTGACTCCGGCGGCCCCGTGTCCGTCGCAGGCGGGGTGATCGGTGTCCAGTCTCTCCTGGTCGGGTACCGGCACCGCGAACTCGTCAACATCGCCACGGTGGCGGTCCTCGCACCGCATCTGACGGCGGTCCGGCGGGCCATGGGGATCATGTCCGGGAGGTGACGGGGAACGGTCCACTCTCACGCTCACGATCCGAGCGCGACCACCCCACGCCGGATCGCGTCGATCGCGGCGCGGGCGTTGTGCCTCACACCGGTCGTGTACCCCGTCTTCGCCACCTGTTCGAGGAGATCGACGACCTGGCGGCACCAGCGGACGAAGTCACCCGGGGTGAGCTCCGCGCCTGATTCCGCGGCCGCGGCCATGCAGTAGCCCATCGGTGCGCCCGCCGTCCACTGGTGGATCGCCAGGGCGAAACCGGCCTCCGGTTCCCGGGTCACGGGAAGGTTGTGCCGCTGCTCGTCGAAGACCAGCTCGCCGTGGATACGCATCGTGGCGTTCATGGCGGTGGCCATACGGTCCGTCGCCCCGTCCGGGGAACCGCCCCGGACCTCCCGTCGGTTCTGGAAGGTGCACATGCTCACGACACCGGCGAGCTCCGCGGGATCGAGATCGTTCCAGACACCCCGACGCAGACACTGCGCGACGAGGAGATCGGACTCGTTGTGGATCTGCGCCAGCCGTTCCCCCTCCTCGGTGATGACCGGTGTGGGCTCCGCGCCGTCCTCCCCGGAGACGAACTCGAGGTAGTCCATCTCCGCGAGCAGATCCACGATCCGGTCGAAGGTCCGGCCGAGGGTGTCCGTGGCGGCCGACACCCGGGAGGTGAGACGGTCGAGATCGCGCTGTCTGCGCACGAGTTTTTCCGCCGTGCGGGCGAGCGTCTCCCGGTCGGCCCAGCCGTGGGCGGGGTGCGCCCTGAGCTCGGCGCGGAGTTCTCTGACCTCGGCCGTGTCCCGGACCCTGGTCTCGTGACGCAGTCGCTTCGGTCGTGGGTAGTCCCCCCGCCGGAACTGCTGGACCACGATTCGGGCGTTCTTCCTCGGTTTGCGCTGCACATCCTTTCCCAGCGACATGTGACCGACGATCTGGGGGGCGACGGCGAAGGATTCCGCATTCACCCGGCCCGACCACCCCGTCTCGGTGATGATCCACGGGCGTGGATTCTTCGAGTCGGGTGCGGGGGTGACGACGACCGCGAGCATCGGTCGTTTCTTCGTCGGTAGCGCGATGACGTCGCCGATCTGGAGTTTGCGGAGGGCCACGACCGTCTCGGTGTGGCGGTCCTCGAGGTGGTGACGACGGGCCTTCTTCTCCTGTTTCGACAGGTCGGAGCGGATCCTTATGTAGTCGAGGAACTCCCCGACCGGATCACCGTCCACCGATGGCGGATTCGCCGCGGACACCGCGCGTTCCAGATGATCCCGCAGCTCCGCGACCCTGCGTTCCGCACGCTCGATCTCACGGACCTCGTCGACGACCGATCCATCGGCCTGGAACTGAGCGAACGACTTCTCCAGGAGCCGGTGGGCCGGACCGTAGCCGATGGTCCGGATCAGATTGACACTCATGTTGTACCCCGGTTGGAACGTCGAGATCAGGGGGTACGTCCGGGTCGAGGCGAGGCCGGCGACCGCACGCGGGTCAACCGCCGGTGAGTACTGGACGACAGCGTTTCCCATCGTGTCGATGCCCCTGCGGCCCGCGCGGCCGGTCAACTGCGTGTACTCACCGGGGGTGAGGTCGACGTGCGCCTCACCGTTGTACTTCACCAGCTTCTCGAGGACGACGGACCTGGCGGGCATGTTGATGCCGAGCGCCAGGGTCTCCGTGGCGAACACCGCGCGTACCAGACCCCGGGTGAACAGCTCCTCCACGATGTGCCGGAACGCCGGCAGCATCCCCGCGTGGTGCGCCGCGAACCCCCGGGTCAGGGCGGCGCGCCACTGACGGAAGCGCAGGACCTCCAGATCAACCTCGGGGATCTCCGCGACACCGGCGTCGATGATCCGGCCGATCTCGGAGGCCTCCTCCTCCGAGGTGAGAGTCAAGCGGGAACCGAGACACTGGTGCAGTGCCCCGTCACAACCGGCGCGGGAGAAGATGAAGGTGATGGCGGGAAGCATGTTGTTCCCCTGGAGCACCCGGAGAACCTCCGGCCGACCCATCGGCCGCTGCGCACCACCTTCCCGGGGGTGCCCCGAACGTCGACCACCGTGGCGACGGTCCGCACGGTCGTCCCCTCCGCCCCCGCTGCGTGACCGGAAACCTCCCCCTCCTGAATAGGCGGAGGCACCGCGTTCGATTTCCGCGGAGTTCAGACGCTGCACGTGCTTCTCCAGCTCCCGGTTGACGTCACCGCCGGTCCCAGGTTCGAACAACGGATACAGTTTCCTGCCGAGCAGCATCCACTGGTCCAGTGGAACCGGGCGGTGCTCCGAGACGATGACCTCGACGTCGCCGCGGACGGTCCGCAACCATGCCCCGAACTCCTCTGAGTTGGACACCGTGGCCGACAGACCGATGATCCGGACGGATTCATCCAGGTTGAGGATCACCTCCTCCCACACCGGTCCCCGGGACCTGTCCGCCAGGAAGTGCACCTCGTCCATCACCACGTGGCTGAGACGGTCCAGCGCTGGAGAACCCGCGTAGATCATGTTCCGGAGAACCTCCGTCGTCATGACGACGATCTCCGCCGTGGCGTTCACCGAGACATCTCCGGTGAGGAGTCCGACGGAATCCTCACCGTGGACCTCGACGAGATCATGGAACTTCTGGTTCGACAGAGCCTTGATCGGGGTGGTGTAGAAACACTTGGTTCCCCGGGACAGGGCCAGGGACACCGCGAACTCACCCACGATCGTCTTGCCCGCGCCGGTGGGGGCACAGACGAGGACCCCTCTGTCCGCCTCGACGGCTCGGCACCCCCTGACCTGGAATTCATCGAGGGGAAAATCCAGTCGTGCGGTGAACTCGTCGAGGTGCGTGGCGGTGTCCGTCATGGACACCACGCTACCCGGGTTTCGTCGTACCGGGAGTCAGGGAACGTCGTCGAAACCGCTACCGTCGGGAGTGTCGAAACCGGGCCGTCGGTACGGCTGCCCGGACGGCGTGTGCAGCGGACCGGAGGACGTCACCGGACCGGAGGGACGGACCGGGCCGCCGGGTCCGGGGGCCGTTCCCGGTGTGTGCAGGGGGGAAGCCTCGTCGTCGCCCAGGTCCGCCCACTCGGGACGGTCCCGGTCGCGTCTGCGGTCGTTGAACCGGCAGAACTGGATGGACATCTCGACGAGGAGGGTCAGTGCGATCGCGAGTGCCACCATGCTCATCGGATCCTGGCCCGGTGTGATCACCGCCGCGAAACAGAAGACCCCGAAGATGATGATGCGCCGTTTGTCCCTGAGCTGTTCATAGCTCACCACACCGATGACGTTCAGCATCCCGATGATGAGCGGCACCTCGAAACTCACCCCGAAGATGAGGAGCAGTCCGATCAGGAAGCTGAAGTAGAGTTTGCCGTTCAGCGCGGTCGTCGAGGACTCGCTGGCGATCGTCAGCAGAAACTCCAGGGCGAAGGTGATGACCCAGTACGCGAGGAGCGCACCGAGCACGAAGAGGAGGACCGCCACCGTCACGAAGATCGCGGTCGAACGGCGCTCGTTCTTGTGCAGGCCGGGCGTGATGAACAACCACAGCTGGCTCAGCCACACCGGTGACGCGAAGACGAGACCGGCCAGGCCACCGACCTTGAAGCGGAGCCCGAACATCTCGAAGGGCCCGGTCGCGAGCAATCGACAGCTGCCGTCCGCGGAGAAGTCGGCACGAACATCGGCGGGGAGACTGCAGTAGGGCTCCCGGAGGAGGAAACCGAGGGTCGGGAGGCCGAACAACGAGTGCTCGAACCAGATGACCCCCAGAATCGTCCCGACACCGAGTGCCAGCAGGGAGATGATCAGTCGGCGACGGAGCTCCTTGATGTGCTCGACCAGCGTCATCGTACCGTCAGGGGATGTCGGGGCTTTACGGTGAAGACGGGGAAGGAGTCGTTTCTTCGGGATGGAGGTGCTCATGGAGATTGGTGTTCCGCTCCGTGGTCGACGCACCCGGGATCCGGGTGCACCTGGCCGGTCAGGCGGGCGGGTGCGCCCGCATGTTCACTCGGTGTCTTCTACTGCTGGCGAGGGTCATTCGGGTTCGGCTGCTGGTACCCGGGGTGGGGCTGTCCGTAACCGGGGGGCATGGGCTGCTGATACCCCTGGGGGGTCTGGTATCCCTGCGGCTGCTGGTAGCCCGGTGCCGGGTTGGGGGGCTGATGGAGATTCGCCTGCGGATTCGGGACACCGTAACCCTGCTGGGGATACTGCGGCGCCTGGGGGTTCTGGGTCAGTTCGCGGGGTTCGGGTACGACGTGACCGGCGTGCGGATCGGTGGAGGGGTTCTCCGCGGACTGGTCGTCGTTCTTCATTTCCTTGACCTCGGACTTGAAGATACGCATCGATCGCCCGACCGAACGTGCCGCGTCGGGAAGTTTCTTCCACCCGAACAGCAGTAGTACGACAACGGCGAGGACGGCTAGTTCAAGGGGACCTGGAGTCATGGAGACGGCCTTTCATGCAAACGGGTACAGAAGTCGGGTGACGCTCCCTGCCTAATGATGATACGCCGAGAGCCCTGCCCGGGCGCGTTCCGACACCTGCTCCGCCAGTTCCGGAGGACCGTCGACGATGACGCGGCCGCCCTGTCCCAGAATGAAGCGGATGAACCACTCCCGGGAGGACACCGGCATCCGGGCCCGGTAGAAACCGCCCGACGGCACCGCTTCCGCAGGTAACTCGAGAGGTACGTAATCCGCCAGCCAGATCGCCTCCTCACTGATCCGGACCTCGGCGTGACAGGACACCGTCGTGAACGAGAACGGATCTTCGGAATCGAAGTGCAGCTCGTTCAGATGCGGGTCCCCCGATTCGCCGGTCCTGCGCAGGTCATGCATCCGGTCCGTCCGGAACGTCCGGTGGGTACCGGCCTCCCGGTCCCAGGCGGAGACGTACGTGTGGCCTTCGCGGGTGAAGACACGCGCGGGTACCGCCGACCGTCGCGTGGTGGTGTCACTCGCGGCACTGTAGTACCCGAAATCCAGGACCTCCCTCCCGTCCAGTGCGTCCCGGATGATCTCGAGAACCGTGGACGTGGAGGAACGGAACTCATCGGACACGACCGAATCCACGACGGCGACGGTGTCGTCCGGCACGATGCGCCGGAGCTTCGCGGCCGCACTGACCACGGATTCCAGGTCAGTGAGTCCACCGACGTTCTCGAGCGACTCGAGCGCCAGGAGAAGTGCCCCCGCTTCTGTCGGGGTGAGCCGGAGAGCCCGATCCATTCCCTGACTGTTCGTCACCCGTACCGAGGGATAGGAGTGATCGAGATCGACGAGGTCCCCGGGACCGAGTCCCGGCAGCCCGCAGCACCACAGTCGGTTGAGATCGTCCATGATCTGTTGCGGCCGGTAACCGAGGTCGCTGGCGGCCTCCATGATCGAACGTCCCGGATGCGTCTCGAAGTAGGGCAGCAGATTCAGCATCCGCACAAGATCAACGAGACGATCCGAACCCCCGGATCGTTTCCCTCCCCGGCTCACGGCGTCTCCTCCCCCGGAAGGACCGCCCCGGCACCGTGACAGGACGCGGACGCGGACAGGGTCTCGATGACCGACCGGCGGATGTCGTCCGGTTCGGTGACGATGACCTGGGGGGCGTGTGCGGCGGCGGTCCGGACGAACCAGTCCCTGTCGACGTTCCGCAGCAGATGAGAGTGATTCCCCAGGTACTCCGCGGCCCCGGTCAGTTCCCCGGCGGATCCCGGAGGTGCGGTGAAACGGACGTCGACGAGTTCACGGCCGCGTCTCAGTGCCTCCGCGACGAGGAGCTGGAGGTCGGCGTCGACCGGTCGGACCACGGAGGCCGGCCCCGCCGCGACGATGTCGCGAACCCGGGTTATGCGGAAGCACCGCACGGCATCACGGTCGGTGTCATGACCGACGATGTAGAGGCGGTCACGGTGGTTGACCAGTCCCCACACGTCCATCTGGCGGGTGGACACCTGGCCGACGGGACCCCGGGAGTAGGAGAATCTGATGCGTCGGCCCAGTCGGCAGGCGGTGAGGAGGGTGTCCAGTGTCTGTGGCGCCAGATGGGCTGTGTCGTTGACCATGCTGACCACCGGGACCGTACCCAACTCCCGGGAGGCTCCGGCTGCGGCGAGTTTCGTCCACCCGGAGCGGGCGAAGGCCGCGAGCTGTCGTCCGAGCCCCATGTCGCCCGCGAGGGCGAGGACGGTGGCCTCCCCGGGGGTGAAACTCAGCTCCGGCAGGGAGTATTCCTCGGACTGCAACCTGTATCCGGTCTGTCCGGAGTCCTCGGGGTTCGCGACGATCTCGATCGGTACGCCGGCGGCACGCAGAACACCGATGTCCCGCCTGAACATCTTCCGGGATGCCTCCTCACCGCGGTCGGAGTATCCGGCGACGTTGTCGCGCACCCATGACGGGGTGAGCAACCTGCGGCCACCATTCTGTTCCGCGTCGAGAAACGCGAACGTCAGGTTGGTCAACCTCTCGAGGGGTTCATCCTTCACCGTCATGACGGTGTCCCGTAGTCGGTGGCGTGGGCGTCCATGTAGGAGATGAGTTCATCGACCCGCGGGTCGTCAGCCGTGAAGGGGTCCCCGAGCTGCAGCACCTGGGGCTCCGGACGGTTGACCCGCAGACGCATCCAGTCGACGGTCACCGGTGCACCCAGTGCCCGCGCATGATCGAGGAACCGTCCGCGGAGCGCGGCGCGGGTGTCGTGGGGCGGGGTGTGGACCGCCGTTTCAATGGCCTCGTCCGTGGTCCACCTGGCGATCATTCCCCGGTTCACCAGGGTGGAGTACAGGCCCCTGCCCGGTCGGACATCATGGTAGGCGAGATCGATCTGCGCGAGCTTCGGATGACCCAGATCGACCCCCAGACGCTCCCGGTAACGGTTCAACAGCTTCCTCTTGATGACCCAGTCGATCTCGGTGTCCACCGTGGAGAAGTCCCCCGTGTCCAGGGCGGTGACCGTCCTCCGCCAGAGATCGACGATACGGGCGAACTCCTCCGGAGGGGTGCCACCCCGCGACGGAGGACGGACGTCCAGCCACCTCTCCGCCGCTGAGCAGTACCGGTCCTGGAGCTCAAGTGCGGTGACGGTTCCCTCTCCGGTGAGCGGGAGGACGGTGCGTCCACGGGGATCACGGGCGATGTCACGGATCGCCGCCGCATCGTTGGCGAGTTCCACCTCCGGCATGGGGAAGCCCGCCTCGATCATCTCGAGCACGAGCAGTGCCGAACCGATCTTCAGTGCGAAAGTGGGTTCGGCCATGGACGAGTCCCCGACGATGACGTGCAGACGCCGGAAGCGCTCGGAGTCGGCGTGCGGTTCGTCCCGGGTGTTGATCATGGGTCGTGACCGGGTCGTCGCCGAGGACACCCCCTCCCACACGTGGTCAGCGCGCTGAGAGACACAGAAACCGGTGCCGTACCGCTCGCTCGGGCTGCCCGGGAAAGGACGGTAGATCTTACCCGCCCCGGCGATCAGCTGGCGGGTGATGAGGAAGGGCACCAGTGCGAGGCCGAGCTTCTTCAGGGACAACCCGCGTCGTACGAGATAGTTCTCGTGGCACCCGTAGGAGTTACCGATCGAGTCCACGTTGTTCTTGAACACGTAGACACGGGCGCCCTCCCCGAGCTCCTGTTCCACACGCCCGGCCAGACCGTCGACGACGACGTCCCCCGCCCTCTCGTGGTTGAGGAGCTGGGTGATCGACCGGCACTCCGCGGTCGCCCATTCCGGGTGTGAACCGACGTCGAGGTAGAGACGTGCGGCCGAGGACGTGAAGATGTTGGAGCTCGCGTATTTCTCCACCACGGGTCGGAACATCAGGCGTGCGAGCTCGTCCGGGATCATCCGACCCCCGTCCGCCGTCGTACAGGCGATCCCGTACTCCGTCTCGACACCCATGATCCGGGTGGTCAGTGCCCCAGCGGGCTCCGCCGTCGTCGCTGCCGCGCCCGAGTCGGTCATGGTGGCTACTGCCCGCCCTTCTGCACGTACGAGCGGACGAACTCCTCCGCGTTCGACTCGAGGAGCCCGTCGATCTCGTCCAGGAGATCGTCGGTTCCGTGGGTGTCGATCAGGGACTGTCCCACGCCCTGGTCCACCGTGTCGTCGTCACCGTGGTCGCGACCGCCACCGGCGTGAATCGTCGGGTTGCTTCCCATGTGTCTCTTCCCTTCCTTGGAGATTCCCCGGGGATGTGCGGGACACCGGCCTCTCGACGTGTCCGGGCCGGGGTGGCCCGACCGCCCCGCGGTTCCGTTCAACCCAACTGTAGCGGCCGGTGACGGTGACCGTTCCGGAGACACGCTACCCGGAGCGGGACGAGAAGTGACCGCAGCCGGCGGATGCCCGACACCCCGGTGAAAGCTGAATGAAACCTGTGTTGAAGATGGGTTTAGACCTTCATCTAATGCTGAGCTGCTTAGCCTAATCTATGTTAGATTGAGTGCTGGTAAGTGCCACCTAACCCGCCGTGGTTGGTTGGAGACCTTGTCGGTGTCAATTCCGACGAAAGAAATGTGCAGGTAAACAACCCTGTCGGCCGCAAGTGCAAGTACGTCGGTCGATGTCGGGGTTGGTTGCGGGTAAATCCCCACGGGGTGCACCGAACTTCATCCTCCACAAATACGTGAAGCAAACATAAGGAAAATCTGAATGGCTCAATCAAGTCGCCGCATGTCCCGAGCAGGAGTCGCAGCGATCGCCTGCCTCTCCCTCACCCTCTCCCCCCTCAGTCCGGTCGGCGTCGCGCTCGCCGACGCCACCTACACCAAGGGTGTGGAAGCCACCGACGGTGCCGAGCAGGTCTACGCCGCTGACACGGACGCCCTCCACTGGGGCGTCAACGAGATGTTCCGCGGTAAGGCGACCTCCTTCGAGGCCGCCGACGGTGCCCGCTACGACGTCGAAGCGAAGCAGTTCGTCTTCCCCTACGTCTCCAAGGATGACGGGGCGAAGACCGTCAGCTACACCGGATCCGTCACGATCCTCGGCGAGTGCGAGGACGCCACGGATCCCTCGCGCGGCACCTGCAAGGTCGACGTGACCCTCACCGACCCGGTCGTCACCGTTGACGCCGACGGCACGAGCTCCGTCTCCGCCACCGTCCACTCCACCAGGGACGGCGCCGAGTGGTTCGGTCCCGAGACCGTCGAACTCGCCACCCTCGACTTCTCCGGTGCCAGGTTCAACAACAGCGACACCGACACCACCTGGGTCGACGTCGCCGCCACCGCCACCGACGCCGCGGCCGACAACGCCTTCCTCGGCACCGGCGCACTGGAGAACGTCGAGTTCACCTATCCCGGAAAAACCGAGGAGAAGCAGAGCACCGAGCTCAAGCTCGAGAAGTACTCCACCGCGGAGACCGATCTGAAAATCGACGACCCCATGAGCATGATCCAGTTCGATGACGGATCCGTGCTCCAGGTCACCGACCACTACGGCACCGCGAACGGTGCACTGTTCAATCCGGAACATTCGGAAGTCGTCGCCGTGAACGGACTCGGTGTCCACATCGTGGCCGACACCGCCACCAGGACCCTGTACTGGGTCGACGAGAACAACGCCGTTCAGTCAGGTGTTCTCGGTGCTGACGGAACCATCACCGCCATGACCAAGGTCGCCGATCTCGGGGACACCGGTCACGTGACCGGATTCGCCCGGCAGGCGGACGGCACTCTGGGCGCCGTCCTCATACCGACGTACCAGTCGGAACCCACCTACGCACGCATCGTCGAGGTCACTCCGGCCGGGGAAAAGACGGTCACGGAGCTCCCCTCCGCAAAGACCCTCCACCCCGAGATCGACGACTCAACCGGCTACTACACGGATGAAGCCTACGGTCTGTCATTCGGAGTCCACGACGGGCTCGCGGCGCTGCCCGACGGTACCTGGGTGTTCAACTACGATTACGAGATCTCGGGAAAGGGTGCCACCCCGATCCACATCACCCCGAAAGAGGACGTGAAGGCCTCTCTGTTCACCGGTGCCGAGAGCCTCTTCTCCGAGTACCAGGTTGTCAGGGGCGTCTACACCAACGGCGACATCGTCGCGTTCTACAACGGCCGTAGGGAGTCCGACGAGAAGAAGCACACGGTCGTCGGCTTCTACCGTTACGCCGACGGTGAACTGACCCCGATCTACACCAACACCGCCGCCGCAGACTTCGAGGTCGTCTCCGGTGTGGCCGCCGATGCCGATTCCCTCTATGTTCTGAGCTCCGCGAACAAGACTCTGAACCGCCTGAGCATCGCTGACGGAACCGTCCAGGACAGTGTCGTCCTCGACGAGTCCACCGAGCTCTACAAGTACGGCAGCAGCAACTTCAACAACCTCATCTCAGCGGGCAACAAGCTGATCGTCACGGTCCCCAAGGACGGCGACGGATGGGGCGACAACCACACCAGACTCGCGACCGTCACCCCGGCGATGTCCGGGATGACGGCTGATCCGAGCGTCGAGCGCGTCACCGTCGGTGACTACGACGACGAGACCAGCTACGAGCCCATGGCCGACGCCACGGCCGTCGAAGCCACCGTCGGTACCGCCGCTGTCGCGCCTGCACCGACCTTCGACATGGTCGCCACCGACGCCACCGAGACCGATGCCGCACCATCGGGAGCAACCTTCTCGATCCCGGAGGCTGTCGAGGGGGCGACCGTCGGCGATGACGGCGCCGTGACGCTCACCGCCGTCGACGCCCAGGCCGGCACCGATGTTCCGGTCACCGTCCTGGTCACCTACGCCGACCAGACCACCGACGAATACACCGTCACGTTCAAGGTCACCGCCGCGGCAGATCCCACCGCCGACACCGGCAAGGTGTTCTACGGCAGGGACGCCCTCACCGTCACCGCCGGTGAAACCGGAACCGCCACACCGACCTTCGTCACCGATGACGGAAACAAGGACGTCCCCACCGCCACCTTCGTCTTCGAGGGTGATGTTCCGGCGGGGGCGACGATCAACGAGAACACCGGCGTCGTCACCTACGCCCCGACCGAGGCGACCGATGAGGTCGAGAACGTCAAGATCCGCGTCACCTTCGAGGACACGAGCACCCAGCTCACCGGTGTCTCGCTCAAGGCGGAAGCGGCCACCCCGACCTACACCGAGCAGGTCTGGTACCCGGATTCCGTCACGGTCGCCCCCGGCGAGACGGCGACGAGCACGCCGAAGCTCGGCGGAATCGAGGCCGGTTCCGAGAAGAAGGACATCCCCGCGGACTTCAGCTTCGAACTCATCGAGGACATCGCCGGGGTCAGCATCGACGCCACCACGGGAACCATCACCTACGTGGCTCCCGCCGACGCCGCCGAGCAGACCATCTACCCGCGGGTGAAGGTCACCTTCCCCAGTGGCAAGACCCAGCAGACCGCCCCGGTCATCACCGTCAAGAAGGACGAGCCCGCCCAGAGCGACATCTACGTCTACTACGGCGGGACCGTGACCGTGGATCCCGGTCAGGAGGCGGTGGCGACCCCAGAAGCCGCTATCCCCACCCCCACCTACACCGTCGTCGACATGCCCGCTGGCACGACCTTCAAATTCGTCGACAACGACGACGAGGCACGTCCGGCAGGCATGACCCTGGACGAGAACACCGGCGTCGTCACCTTCACCCCCACCGAGGACCAGGCAGGACAGAGCTACTTCTTCTACGTCCAGGCCACCTACGGTGACGGAACCACCGCCCCCCGGCCCGCCGTCGGCCTGATCAAGGTCAACGAGGCAGCCACCCCGGATCCGGACGACAGCTCCATGTACAACCTGTTCTACCCGAACACGGATGTCACCGCCGGTGAGAGTGCCACCTCCGCGCCCTTCGCCGACATGGCCGGCACCGACGACATCGAGAACGGCGACATCCCGGCCGGGACGGTCTTCGAGCTCCCCTCCGCGGGCAACCCCGAGGGTGCCGTGATCGATTCCGGGACCGGTGTCATCACCTACACGCCGTCCGCCGACATGGAGACCGAGAACGTCGCGTTCTCCGTCAACGCAACTTACGCTGACGGCTCAACCGACACCGCGATCGCGGTGTTCGTCGTCTCCGCCGCCGCACAGGAGATCGACGACAACGCGAAGTACACCCCGGTGTACGCCAACGGTGAGGTCAAGGCCGGTGGATCCGCTGCGGTCACACCGACCTTCGACATGTCCGACACCGACACCGTCGAAACCGGCACCGCACCGGACGGCACGACCTTCGCGTTCGCCGGAACCCCGGATGACGGTTTCTCCATCGATTCCGTCACCGGTGAGGTCACCTACGAAGCAGCCGAAGACGCGGAGGACGCGACCGTCCAGGCCATGGTCACCGTGACCTACGCGGATGGAACCGGGGATGACGCCACCGTCACCTTCGCCGTGAAGGGTGCCGAGGACAAGACCCCGGCCCCGGGATCCTCGTCGATCGTCGACACATTCACCGGCAGTGCCGCCGGAGGATCGGCCGCGACCGGAATCATGGGTCTGCTTTCGGTCGGTGCCCTGTTCGGTGTCATCGCCGCGATCGTGCACTTCCTGAAGACGCAGATGCCCGGTGGTTTCCACCTCCCGCCCTTCCCCGGCCTGCCCCGGAACTAGAAGTGGCATTCCGGCCCACAGAGTGGCCGGACGCTGATTGAACGGAACCGGCCCCGCCCCCCACTCACCAGTGGAGGCGCGGGGCCGGTTTTTCGCGTATCAACATCGCACTCAGATCGGACGGACAAGGCGTGACACGGGGCGGGTGCCCCCGCACCGCGGAAAGTTGTGGGGCTGTCGGACGAACGCACCGGTCAGGCCGAACCCTGATGGAAAATGAACCGGGAAAATCAATCCTTCGGTGGAGGGATACCTCCGTACTCTGACGCGATCGTCACGACGGTGGATTCCGACGATATTCGACGAAGTAGGTTCCTGGCGTCATCTGACGCTTCAACAGTCTTTAGTCAGCTGCAAAAATGATGGTGAGGTCTGGCTAACCTCTGTTACTGTTACCTGCATTC
The DNA here is from genome assembly GCF_016595275.2 of Corynebacterium pygosceleis. Classification (GTDB taxonomy): domain Bacteria; phylum Actinomycetota; class Actinomycetes; order Mycobacteriales; family Mycobacteriaceae; genus Corynebacterium; species Corynebacterium pygosceleis. The sequence continues at coordinate 101,395 of NZ_JAENIQ020000002.1, forward strand.
ACCGGTGCAGGCACCCCGCACAGGCGGGGACCATGAACACCGGTGTTCACTTTCGAACATCAGATCCTTAAGGACATATCAGTGCCCAGAACCTCTTCCCGCCGAATCTCCCGAATCGGTCTCGCCGCCGTCACCGCGCTCACCCTGAGCCTCGGTGTCTCGGCCCCCGCCTTCGCCGGTGTCAGTGACACCATCGGCATCACCCCCAGGGACGGAGTCGCCCAGGAAGTCGCTGACTCGACCTCGGCTCTCGCCTGGGAGATCCGCGACTCCTTCAACAGTTACACCGGTGGGGCGACACACGTCCTCGACGGTGCGAAGCTCGTCGACGGTACCTTCCTGTGGCCCTACGAATCCACCGAGACCGACGCCGACGGCAACACCGTCGTGCAGTACAGCGGCACCGTCAACTACATGAAGTACTGCGAGGGAGATGAGCCGGTCCGTGGCGGTTGCCAGCTGGACCTGACCGTCGCCGACCCGAAGATCGTGTTCAACGCCGCGGAGGGTACCGGGACGCTCTACGCGACGGTCAACTCACGTGTCTACCTGACCGGCGCATGGTTGGGTGTCGAGGAGGTTCCGTTCGCGACCCTCGACTTCAAGGCCGGGCGCTACAACAACCAGGCTGACACCACCACCTGGACGAGCGTGGCGGGATCCCTGCTCCCGAAGGGGCAGGAGGCGTTCTCCAACTTCTACACCGGAAATCCCTACATCAGTTCCCTTTCCTTCTCCTACCCCGGGAAAACCGAGCTGAACTCCTCGGACGCTGAAGGCTACTCCCTCGCGGAGAGCATCCAGCTCCCGGTCAAGGCGGGTGGCTCCGAGCGTCTCTACGGTCTGTCCGACGGGTCGGTCCTGTACGTGACCAACTCCTACGGTGCGGGCAAGGGCGTCGTCGTCTCCCACGATCTCGGGACAGTCTCCGAGTCCTTCGATTTCGTGACCAACGGCGCCACCGACACCGCCTTCGACACCGCCACCGACACGCTCTACTGGGTGGAACCGAAGCAGGAACCGGCGATGGGTGTCATCCACAGCGCGCACGTGACCGCCTCCGGGATCGGCGCCGCCACAGAGGTCGCCACCGTTGAGGGCACCGTCACGGGATTCTCCCGGAATCCCTCCGACGGGACGCTCGGTGTCCTGCACCTGCTGCCCAAGGCCGAGGACTCGGTCGACGATTATCCCGCCCGTTTCACGACGATCGCCGCCGACGGAGGCACGAGCACCGTGGAACTCCCCGAGGCCACCGAACTGTACCCCGACGTGGACGCCGAGGAGCACTACAACGAGGTGTACGGCTCCCCCTACGTGTTCAGCTCCACCTCGGGTCTCCGCGCACTCAACGACGGAACCTACATCTACGTCTACGACCACGGCGTACCCCGCACCGACGGAACCACCCCGGGTGCGCTGCCCGTTCACATCAACCCCGCAGCCGCCGGTGTGAAGGCCACGTTGGTCGAGGCCTTCGCCCCCGCAGTCGAGGACCACAGCCACAGCTTCCGTGGCGTCGCCACCGACGGTACGCACATCGGGATCTACAACGACTACAGCAACTCCAACGTCGCGTTCCTTAAGTACGAGAACGGCACGTTCACCATGCCGTACCATGCCGCGCAGCCGGAAAAGCTCGTCTCCATCGCGGGCATGACCTTCAACTCGCAGGGCCAGGCGCTGGTCTCGTCCGCGAACAACCACTTCATGGTCGTCGACCCGTCCACGGGCGCCGTCCTCCAGGACGCGTCACTCTCCGGCAACATGAAGGGGACCGAGAAGAACCAGCCGCTCGCCACCATTCTGGTCGGTGACGACGTGTTCATCGTCGACCGTCGTGAGATCAACTACACCGACTACGCGGGCATCCAGCGGCTCGAGCTCCCCGGGGCTGAAGGCCAGTACAATCCCGCGATCGATGCGGTGACGATGGGCCACACCCCGGACAAGACGGATTCGAAGACCACCGCGGATTCCGTGGACGCCTACCTCGAGGAGAACACCCTCGAGGTGACCGCCGGCGAGTCCGTCACCTCCGGCAAGGTCGTCTTCGATGAGACGACGACCACCGACAAGGAAGCTGCGGCGGCACCTGAGGGCACCGTGTTCAGCCTCGTCGCGGACGTCGACGGCGCATCGGTCGACGAGAAGACCGGCGGTGTCACCTACGTCGCTGCCGAGGATGCACCGACCGCCGAGGTCACCGTTTCGGTGAAGGCCATGTTCAAGGACGGCAGCGAGGACATCGTCGAGCTGAAGGTGAAGGTCACTGAGGCCGCACCGACGCCGACCTCGACCTCCACTCCGACCCCGACGTCCACGCCGACGCCGACCTCGACCCCGGCACCGGGTAGCAGCGGCAAGGACATCTTCTCCGGTCTCTCCGGAGGGAAGAACACCAGCCTGCTGGCCATCCTGTCCGTCGGTGGCGTCCTCGCGCTCATCGCCGGTCTGATCCACTTCATCAACACCACCCTGCTCCACCGCTAGTCCGGGAACATGAAGACCCCGCCGGGACAACGTCCCGGCGGGGTCTTCCCGTGTCCGCCTCAGCGACCGGGACCACCGATCAGATCGACTGTCGCGAGTCCGCGGTCATCGACGAGCCGGAGAAGTTCCGCGGCGTCGGAGGCCCGGTCAAAGAGATCGCCGCACCTTTCACGGGTCAGACAATCGAGCTCGGGCATTCTCAACCTGTGGTGTCCGGTCACCCGATCACCGGACACCACCACCGTGTCCCAGCTCGCCGCGAGGACCTGGTCCGGCCAACGCCGCATGATCTCCCCACGGAAGAAGGCACGGGTGTCGGTGGGGGGTGTGAGCGCCGCCGTGTCAATCACCGTCGGATCGACGAAGGTCCGCATGCTGCCCCTCCGGACCAGTGCATGATGGAGACCGCGATCCGGATCGATGTCCGCGTACTGGAGGTCGACCAGTGCGATCTTGGGATGACCGATGTCGAGTCCCCGGTCCGTGAAGCGGCGGATGAGGGACCACTTGGCGGTCCAGTCGAGTCGGTCAGCGGTGCGTAGCGGATCGACGTCGAGATCGTCGAGAAGCTCCTCCGCCGTCCTCAGCACCAGCTCATCCGTGTCGCTGACGGCACTGCACCGGGAGAGGTATTCCCGCAGAATCGCGGTGGCCCGCAGTTCACGTCCGTCCGCCAACCGCAGGGAACTCCGGCAGTCGAGATCCCTGGACACCTGTTTCACCGCGGCCACGGGGTCGGCGAGTCCGAGATCCGAGAACTCCTCCCCCGCCTCGATCGCGTCGAGAACCAGGGAGGTCAGACCGAACTTGAGCAGGTTCGACGTCTGGGACATGTTGGCGTCACCGATGATGACGTGCAGACGGCCCCAGCGGTCGGCGTCGGCGTGCGGTTCATCCCGGGTGTTCACGATTCCCCTGTTCAGGGTCGTCTCCAGGGACACCGGCTGTTCGATGTAGTCGGCCCGCTGGCTGATCTGGAACCCCGGTGACTCACCCCGTTCCCCCAGCCCGACGCGTCCGGCACCGATCAGCACCTGTCGGGTGACGAAGAACGGGATGATGGCCCGGGTCAGGACATCGAAATCGGTGGAGCGGCTCCAGCGGTAGTTCTCGTGGCTGCCGTAGCTCGCACCCTTGCCGTCGACGTTGTTCTTGTACACCTTGAGCGCCGGACAGGGCGGCTGGCCCTCGATCACGCTCTCACCCCGGTCCGTGTACTGGTGAACCGCATCGACCGCCCTATTCATCACGAGGTCACCCGCGGCGTCGTAGATCACCGCCTGCATGGCGTCCGTCGTCTCCGGCGCGGAGTACTCGGGGTGCGCGTGATCGACGTAGAACCGGGCTCCGGAGGACGTGATCACGTTGGCGACACCGACGGTGTTGGGGTCGATGACCGGTGCGGTGCGGAACCTCCGGAGATCGAAACCCCGGGCGTCCCGGAGGGGCGACTCCTCGCCGAAGTTCCACCGGGTGCGCCGGAGGGATGCTCCGGTGGCGACGGCGTAGGCGAGCACGGCGTGGGTTGAGGTGATGATCGGGCTCGCCGTCGGGTCAGCCGGTGTCGCGATACCGTATTCGGTCTCTGAACCGATGAAACGGGGCATGGGGGCTTCTTTCTGGCGGTGTGTACCGACCTGGTCGTGTGTCAGACGGCGGTGTCGAGCACCCGGACACCGGTGACCCGGGCGCCGGGGCGTCCGGTGATCCGGGACCAGGCGTCCGGGTTGGAGGTGTTCGGGAGATCCTCGTTCTCCGCGTTCTCGGCGTCGATGGCCCGGGCCAGGTGTTCGTCGGTGATCCCGTCGGTCCGGCCCGCGAGGTGGTCCTTGATGGCCTCCTTCTTCGCCCGGTCGACGATGTTCGCGATCATCGCCCCGGAGACGAAGTCGTGGTAGTGGAACACCTGGGTGCCACCGTCGAGGTAGGTCAGTTCCACGAACGGGCGTGGCCGGAACAGGTACTCCGCCGCATTGTCGATCAGTGTCGCGGGATCTCCGGCGACGGGCACGTTGTCGTGCAGAAGACGGTGGAAGATCTCCCGTGCACCGGTCCGGTCGGGGCGCTGCACGCGGATCTTGACGTCGAGGCGACCCGGACGGAGGATCGCCGGGTCGATGAGTTCCTCACGGTTCGTCGCCCCGATGACGATGACGTTGGACAGGCTCTCGACGCCGTCGAGTTCGGCCAACAGCTGCGGGACGACGGTGGTCTCCATGTCGGAGGACACCCCCGTGCCCCGGGTCCGGAAGATCGACTCCATCTCGTCGAAGAAGACGATGACGGGCCGCCCCTCACCCGCGAGTTCCCGGGCACGTTCGAAGATGAGCCGGATCTGCCGCTCCGATTCGCCGACGTACTTGTTCAGCAGCTCGGGGCCCTTGACGTTGATGAAGTAGGAGCGGGAGCCGTCCCCGATCCGTTCCGACAGTGAGTTGGCGACGGCCTTGGCGATCAGCGTTTTACCGCAGCCGGGAGGACCGTAGAGCAGGACACCCTTCGGTGCCCGGAGATTGTAGGTGCGGTACAGCTCCGGGTGGGTGAAGGGCAGCTCCACGGCGTCCCGGATCCGCGTGATCTGGTCGTCCAGTCCCCCGATGTCCGCCCAGGTGACGTCCGGGACCTCTTCGAGCGCGAGTTTCGCGACCTCGGTTTTCGGGATGATCTCGAAGGCGTAGCCCGCACGGGTGTCCACGAGGAGGGTGTCCCCGGGGCGGGGCGGTTTCCCGCCCGTGAGCAGAGGGCCGGCGAGTCGGACGAGACGTTCTTCCCCGGTGGTGTCCACGACGAGTGCACGATGGTCCTCCAGAACCTCGGTGACACCGGCCATCTCGCCGGAGTCGTCGAAGCCGCACACCTCGACGACCTGGGCTCCCTCACCGAGACGGACCCGGGCACCGGGGACTAGCTCGGAGCGCTCGATCAGGGGGCTCACGGCCAGCCGCATGCGCCTGTTGGAGGTGAACACCTCGGCGCAGGTCTCCTCCAGCCCGGGAGTCGGTTCGAGGTAGGTCCCGTAGGTCGACGGTGGGGCGGCCAGCTGTTCGAGCTGTTCGTTCAGCGTCGCGAGTTTCCGCCGGGAGGCGGTGAGAAGCTCCACCAGTTTCGTGTTGCGGGTGGCCAGCTCACGGTTGTCCCGACGGGCACGCCGGAGTTCCGCCGCCGTGTCCCCGGATCTTGTGGCGGTGACCTCGGGTGCGGGAATGGGCCCGGGTCCGGTGGCGGGCGGCGCGTGGCGGTCCGGTTCGGGGGTGTTGGCGGAGGCACTCATGGAACTCCAATCTAGCCCACCGTGGCGGGGCGGGTCCGAGGTGAGGCTCGTGCGACCCGGCGCGCGGGCAGCAGCGGGCTCTGTTATTTCCGGGCGCGACGCTGCGGACGGGGTGCGACCGTACCGTCCGCGAGGCGTCGTGCCCAGACGAGGAAGGCGGTGTGTGCGTTCATCCGGTGTTCCGGTCGTGTGGCGAGCCCCTCGACCTTCCATTCGCGGACGAGGGACTCCCAGGCACGGGGTTCCGTGAAGCACCCCTGTTTACGTATCCCCTCCATGACCTTCATCAGCTGCGGGACGGTGGCGACGTAGGTCATGAACACGCCGCCGGGGAGCAGGAGCCCACGGACCGCGTCGAGGCACTCCCACGGCTCGAGCATGTCGAGGATGATGCGGTCGACCGGTCCCCCGATATCGTCCACCGTGACCTCCCTGAGGTCACCCAGACGGGGGGACCACGTCGGGGGCCGCCCGCCGAAGAACTCGTCGACGTTCGACTCGGCGTAGTCGAGGTGGTCCTGCCGGATCTCGTAGGAGATGAGTTCGCCGGACTCACCGATCGCCCGCAGCAGGGTCATCGACAGGGCGCCTGAACCGGCACCGGCCTCCAGCACCCGGGCCCCGGGGAAGATGTCACCCTCTATGAGGATCTGCGCGGAGTCCTTCGGGTAGATGACGGCCGCACCCCGGGGCATCGACAGAACGTGGTCGACCATGAGATGGCGGAAACAGAGGTAGAGCCCGCCCTGGGAGGATTCCACCACCGTCCCCTCGTGCCGTCCGATGATGTCGTCGTGCGCGATGCCCCCCTTGTGCGTGAAGAAGCTCTCCCCTTCCCTGAGCACGATCGTGAAATGGCGACGCTTCGCGTCGGTGAGCTGGACGCGGTCGCCAGCCTGGAAAGGTCCGGAATAGGCCATGGATGTCTCTCGTTCTTCCGTGTCTGTGGTTGATCCGCTGTCAGGCGCCGGCGTAGTAGGCGCCGAGGATCCGGGTGAAGGTGTCGATGTCTCGGACGGCCGCCATCTCCCTGGCGGAGTGCATCGAGAGGATGGGCACACCGACGTCGAGTGTGGTGATGCCCAGGCGCGTGGCGGTGATGGGCCCGATGGTCGTTCCACAGGGTACGTGGTTGGCGGAGACGAACACCTGGTTGGGTGCCCCGGCCGCGGAACATGCCCGGTGCCACAGGACAGCGGACTCGGCGTCGGTCGCGTACCGCTGCTTCGCGTTCACCTTGAGCGCCGGGCCGAGGCCCGCGAGCGGGCCGTTGACGGGATCGTGGCGTTCGGCGAAGTTCGGGTGCACGGAGTGTGCGGCGTCGGCGGAGATGCACGAGGAACGCGCGTACATCCTCGTCCTGGCGTCGATTCCGGTGGCACCGAGTGCGTCGGCGGTACGCTCGAGGACGTTGTGCAGGATGGGTCCGGCCGCGCCGGTCACCGCGCCGGAACCGACCTCCTCGTAGTCGAACGCCGCCAGGACGAGGACATCCGCCTGTCCGTCGGCTCCGCCGTTCCGGACGGCCGTGGTCAGTGCGTCGGTCGCGGGCCAGACACTCGACAGGTTGTCCAGACGCGGTGCGGACAGGAGATCCCGTTCGGCACCGAACAACTCCGGGGCCTGCGTGTCGCAGGTGACCAGATCATGGGCGATGATCTCACCGTCGATGTCCGCCAGCCGGGCGACGGTCTCGAGAACGGTTTCCCGGGGTTCACCGGTGCCGAGGACGGGACAGAGGTGGCGCTGCGGGTCGTACTCGAAGCCCTTGTTGACCTTCGGGTCGAGGTGGATGGCGAGGTTCGGGACACGGAGCAACGGGCCCGTGTCCACGAGGTGGCGGTTCCCGTCCGCGGTGAATACGCGCCCGGCGAGCCGGAGTTCGCGGTCGAGCAGGCTCGACAGGACCGGGCCGCCGTAGACCTCGCAGGCGGCCTGCCGCCAGCCCGCGGTTCCGGTATCCGGAACCGACTTGAGTTTCAGCCCGGGGGAATCGGTGTGCGCCCCCACGATGCGGAACCCCGAGTCGGGACCCGCCCCCTCGGGGACGTACCACGCCATGACGGCGCCGCCACGGACCATGACATGGCCTCCCGGCGAGGCGTCCCACGGATCCGCCTCATCCTGCTCGGTGAACCCTACGGCGGTGAGAGCCAGGCGGACCTGATCCGCCGCGTGGTACGAACTCGGCGAAGCGTGGATGAAATCACTGAAGCTGATCATGCCTCCATCCAACCATCACAGGGGGACGAGCCTGCCACACACCCCGTCGCGGCAGATCTGCACGTGTGGACCGTCGTCACACGGTTGGCCGTCGACCCGGATCCCGGAGACACCCGCACCGAGCACCACCGCCGCCGAATCGAGTTGCCCCCGGAGTCGACCGAGCGCCTTCCGGTTCGGCGCGCTCACCACCGCGCGGGTGAGGCCGCGTGCCGCGACTTCACCGAGACTGAGCCAGCCACCCGACTGGAGGGGACGGGTCCGCGCGACCTCCCCGTGCACGGCGAGGATCCCTCCGGCGGCCTCCTCCCACCGCTTCGCGGTGTCGGGGTCACCGGTGGCGGAGATCACGGTCGCAGCCGTGAGGAACGCCTCACCGGCAACCGCCACCCCCGAGGGGACCGCCGTGTCGAACGGATCGCGGGTCCGCAACCCGAGTACCGGAACGGCGGCACCACCGTCGAAATAGGTTCCCGGGTTGTCCGGGTCGGTGTGGGAATCCAGGATCTGTCCCAGGGAGTCCCGCACGATCCGGAGACAGGCGGTGACCGTTTCACCGTCACCGACGCAGGACCCGGACGCCGCTGCGCGTGAGGCACCGAGTGCGAGCCACGCCAGATCGGAGAGGGTCGCGGCGCCACCGCCACGGTGCCGGAGAAACGTCCCGTCCGGCGCACGGTGGACACGTCCGATCCCCAGGATCGCCTCCACGGCGGCAGCGTGGAGCTGCCGCGCTGAACCGTCGGGAAGCAGATCCGCCGTCTCGATCAGTGCTGTCGCCGCCATCGCCGTACCCGCCGTGGTCGCGGTCTCGTCGCGTCCGGGTTGCGGGTCCCGTGCGCGGGCGGCGGCGAGGCGACGTCGGACACGGAGGAACCGCGCGGTGTCCTCGGGTTCACGGTGCAGCGTGGGCACGGCCCCGCCTCCGGTGACCTCGGTGTCGTCCACACCGAGCAGGGCACAGATCCAGTCGGTGTCCCGGGCGGAATCCGGGCCGAGAGCCGCGGCGATCCGCTGTCGCGTGTACAGGTAGGTCGCTCCCTCGACCCCGTCGGTGTCCGCGTCCAGGGAGGTCGCGAACAGTCCGTCGTCACGGCGGAGATACGCGAGGAGGAACTCCGCCGTCTGGAGCGCCGCCCGGGCCGCCAACGGATCCCCCGTGGCGTGGCGTGCGCCGACAGGGCCCTGAGCAGGAGCGCGTTGTCGTCGAGCATCTTCTCGAAGTGGGGTGTCCGCCACGCCGCATCCACGGTGTAACGGGCGAACCCACCGGCGATCTGGTCGAAGATTCCACCCCGGAGCATCGCCTCGATGGTCCGGCCGACCAGCGCGTGGGTACTCCCGTCACCGGTGCGTTCCGCCCGCCGGGTCAAACCCAGGAGTGTCGCCGACGGAGGAAACTTCGGGGCTCCACCGAAACCACCGTTGCGCAGGTCCTCGGCATCGGCGAGCGCTGACACGATCCGGTCGAGGACCCCGGTGTCCGACGGGACGGGCCGTACCGGCGCAGTGTGCAGCTCCATCATCGCCCGGACCTTCGCACCCATGTCCGCGACCTCACCGCGGCGACTGCGCCACGTCTCGGCCACCGCCCGGATCAGGCGTGGCATTCCGGGGCGTCCCTGCCGGTCAGCGGGAGGAACATAGGTGTCCGCGTGGAACGGTCTCCCCTCCGGATCGGTGAAGACGGTCATCGGCCACCCACCGTGGCCGGACAACGCGATCGTCGCCTGCATGTAGAGGGCGTCAATGTCGGGGTGCTGTTCCCGGTCGACCTTCACGCACACGAGGTGCCGGTTCATCAGGTCCGCGATCTCCGGGTCGGAGAACGACTCCCTCGCCATGACATGACACCAGTGGCACGCGGCGTAGCCGATTGAAACCAGGACCGGCACGTCCCTCCTCCCGGCCTCCGCGAAGGCCTCCGGGCAGAACGGCCACCAGTCGACAGGATCACCGGCGTGCTGGAGCAGGTAGGTGCTGTCGCTGTCAGAGAGTCTGTTGACCATGACCCCATTGTGCCCGGCGGTCGAGAGGTGTGGATGCGTCCTCCGCGATTTCCGTCCATCCACACCGCACCGTCCGGGCCGGCGTGGGGATGTCCGGTCCGGGAGGTAACGTGATGAGCCATGACATCACCGGCAACGACCAGCCCGTCCACCCGGCCCCGTCCCCTCGCACTGTCACCGTCCCGCGCGGGTGACTACCAGCAGTGCCCGCTGCTCTACCGGTTGCGCGCCATCGACCGTCTCCCGGAACCGAAGACCGTCGCGCAGGTCAAGGGGACACTCGTCCACGATGTGCTCGAGCAGATGCACAAATGGGAGCCGGAACAGCGCACCTACCCGGCGGCCGTCAAACGCCTCAGACCCACCTGGGCGGCGATGTGCGCGGCGGACGACGAGCTCGACGAACTCGTTCCCGAGGCGGCCCGCCACGACTTCCTCGTCGAGTGCCGTTCCCTGCTGCGCGGGTACTTCGAGATGGAGAACCCCCGGGGTTTCACCGCGAAGGCGTGCGAGATGTACGTCGAATCGATCCTCCCCAACGGGGTTCCCGTCCGGGGTTTCATCGACCGGGTGGACGAGGCGCCGGACGGACGCATCAGGGTCGTCGACTACAAGACCGGAAAGAAACCGATCCCCCGGTTCAGCCAGCAGGCCATGTTCCAGATGCGGTTCTACGCACTGGTCTACTGGCGGCTGCACAAGGTCCTGCCCGCGCAACTCCGGCTGATGTACCTCAAGGTGACCGATTCGATGTTCCTCACCCCCTCCGTCGAGGAGCTGGAGTACTTCGAACGCGATCTCGGCGAGCTGTGGGCGAAGATCGAGGCCGACGGCCGTAGCGGGAATTTCCGCCCCAAGACCTCCAAGCTCTGCGGCTGGTGTTCCCACCAGGCACTGTGCCCCGCCTTCGGTGGTACCCCTCCCGAGTACCCGGGATGGCCCGGCAGCACCGCCGACGGCGCGGCCGTGGGCGACTTCTGATCAGCTGTCGACCAGTCCCGACCGGAACGCCCGGATCATGAGTTGGACCCGCCCCCGCGCACATGTCTTGGACATGGCGCCGATACGGTCATTCCACGTACTTGCCCGGGCGGCTGATGGAGAGGATGCATCCGTTTGGGTCCGCTGCCCGGGACCGGTACGGGGTCAGAGGATGACTGAACCGAAGAGGAATCCCAGCGCCACCGACAGTGCGATGCAGAGGGTGCCCGGGACGAGGAACGGGTGGTTGAAGACGTACTTCCCGATCCTGGTCGAGCCGGTGTCGTCCATCTCGACAGCTGCGAGCAGCGTCGGGTAGGTCGGCAGGACGAACAGCGCACTGACGGCCGCGAAGGACGCGACCGCGGTGAGCGGGGGAACGCCGATGGCGAGTGCCGCGGGCATGAGCGCCTTGGTCGTCGCGGCCTGGGAATAGAGCAGTGCGGCGGCGAAGAAGAGGACAACGGCGAGCAGCCAGGGGGTGCGGGAGAGGACGTCGCCGGAGGCCCGCTGGATGCCGTCCAGGTGGGCGTTGATCAGTGTCGTGCCCAGCCATGCGACGCCCATGACACACACGCAGGCCGACATACCCGCCCGGAACACCTGCGTGCCGGGGATCTCGTCGGCCGGTATCCGGCACAGCACGACGATCGCCGTGGCGCAGGCGAGCATGATGGACATGATCGCCTCATTCCTGGGCAGGGTGGGATCGGCGATGAGCCCCACCTGGTCGGAGATCGCGGTCGCGTAGGTGACGACCAGAATGATGGCTGCGAGGAAGAGCCAGACCGAGCGTTTCGCCGCCGCGGGAGCTTTCTTCATCGCCTTCGCTTCAGGTGTCCTGATGAGTCCCTTCTCCAGGCGCTCACGGTAGATGGGGTCCTTCTCCAGATCGACGCCGAGCCGGTTGGCGACGAACGCGGTCGGGAAGACGGCGAGGAATGTGGACGGGATCACCACCGCGAGCAGCTGCAGGTAGCCGATACCGTGGGGCTCGAGAATCGAGGCGAAGAACACCACGGCCGCCGAGATCGGTGACGCCGTGATCGCCATCTGGGAGGCCACGACGGCGACCGACAGCGGGCGCGAGGGGCGGACCCCGCCCTCTTTAGCGACTTCCGCGATGACCGGGAGTGTCGAGAAGGCGGTGTGCCCGGTGCCCGCCAGAAGCGTCATGGTGTAGGTGACGACGGGGGCGAGGTAGGTGACGTGCCTCGGGTTCTTTCGGAGCAGCTTCTCGGCGAGATCGACGAGCCAGTCCATTCCCCCGGCCCTCTGCATGGCCGCGATGGTGGCGATCACCGACATGATGATGCCGATGACGTCGAAGGGGATGTCGGCGAAGGCGACCTCGGTGCCGGTCAGCCCGAGCAGCAGTACGCCGAGACCGCCCGCCAGACCAATCCCTATTGAGCCGAGTCGTGCCCCCAGCACGATAGCGGCGATGACGATGATGACCTGCAGTGCGAGAATCACGGCCTGTGCTCCTGGTCGATTGTCGCGGTTTTGCCCGTGCTGGGCGGCTGACAATTCAATTAAACGTACCATTCGCGCAGGGGGCAAACCGGGACACACCGACCTGCGTCGGTGCATGGGAGCGCCCCCGTCGAGATGGCGGGGGCGGTCGCCGGAAAACGGCTTGGAATCTCAACGATCCAGGTGAAGCTGCCCGCGGAAGACCGGATGCATGAGGTTCTCCTTGCTCAGCACCTGATCCAGGGTCTCGGCGTCCATGAGCCCCTTCTCGAGAACGAGCTCGCGAACGGTCTTACCGGTCTCCGCAGCTTCCTTACCAATGAGATCACCATTGTGGTGGCCGATGAACGGGTTGAGGTAGGTGACGATGCCGATCGAATTGTCCACGTATGCCCGACAGACGTCCTCGTTCGCGGTGATTCCCTCCACACACTTGGTGCGGAGCGTCTCGACGGCGTTCCGGAGGATCCGGATCGACTGGAACAGTGACTCCCCGATCACCGGCTCCATGACGTTGAGCTGGAGCTGCCCGGCCTCGGCGGCCATGGTGACGGTGATGTCGTTGCCGAACACCTTGAAACAGACCTGGTTGCAGACCTCCGGGATGACCGGATTGACCTTGGCGGGCATGATCGACGAACCGGCCTGCCGGGCGGGCAGGTTGATCTCGTTCAATCCGGCCCTCGGCCCGGAGGACAACAGGCGCAGGTCGTTGCAGATCTTCGACAGCTTCATGGCGGCCCGTTTCACCGCACCGTGCGCGTGGACGTAGGCGCCGCAGTCGCTCGTGGCCTCGATGAGATCCTTCGCGGACTTCATCTCCAGGCCCGTGACCTCGGAGAGTGACGCCGTCACCTGGTGACGGTATCCGGCGGGGGTGTTGACCCCCGTGCCGATCGCCGTCGCACCGAGGTTGATCTCCAGGAGCCGTTCAGAGGCGTCACGCAGGACGACCCTCTCCTCCGAGAGGTTGTGGGCGAAAGCGGCGAATTCCTCGCCGAGGGTCATCGGTACGGCATCCTGGAGCTGGGTCCGCCCCATCTTCAGGATGTCCATGAACTCGTGCCCCTTCGCCGCGAACGCCCCCTGGAGCGCGTCGAGCTCCTCGATCAGGTCATTCAGGGCGTAGTGGACCCCGAGGCGGAATCCGGTCGGGTACGCGTCGTTCGTGGACTGGCTCATGTTGACGTCATCATTCGGGTTGATGATGTCGTAGGAGCCCTTCGGCTCCCCCAGGTACTCCAGCGCGAGGTTCGCGATGACCTCGTTGGTGTTCATGTTCAGACTCGTCCCGGCACCGCCCTGGAACACATCGAGCGGGAACTGGTCCATGCACCGGCCCTCGACGAGGATCTGGTCGCAGGCCCAGACGATCGCCTCACACTTGTCCGCCGGCAACGTGTGCAGCCGTCTGTTCGCGAGTGCGCACGCCTTCTTCACCTGCACCATGCCCCGGATGAACTCGGGCACCTCGTTGATGGTGATCCTGGATATGCGGAAGTTGTCCATGGCACGGAGGGTGTGGACACCGTAGTAGGCGTCGTCCGGCACCTCCATCGCACCGAGCAGATCCACCTCGGTGCGGGTCCCCGTGGTACCGGAGCCGTCCGTTCCCTTCACCGGACGGGTGTGTGTCCCGTCCACCGACCCCGCGTTCTCCACGGAGACGTCGGCGCCGTCGCCGTCCCTGTTCACCGCTTTCGGTGTCCCGGACTTGCGTTTCGATGACTTCGCCATCATCGTTCCACCTCTCTGTTCGACCTCTACCGGTTCGGCGGGAACCGCTCTCGCCCCCAGCATAACGGCGTTTCCCGCGACACGGACCGGTGTCGGACGACACCGGTGGCCTGATTCCGCTCCGGATCCGGGTAAAGAGGAGACCCCGTTCCCGGTTCGTCGGGGACGGGGTCGGTGAGCGGACCGGATCAGAGTCTGGCGATGCGGATCTCGGAGGCGAGGATCGCCTGAGCCCCCAGCTCCGAGAGCTCATCCATCACATCGTTCGCGCTCCTGCGCGGGATCATGGCGCGCACCGCCACCCAGTCCTCCAGTGCGAGCGGGGACACCGTCGGACCTGAGATCCCCGGGGTGACGGCCGTTGAAGCATCCAGCAGAGACCGTGGGACGTTGTAGTCCAGCATCAGATAATTCTGTGCGTGCAGGATGCCCTCGATACGCCGCAGCAGCACCCGCTGCTCGGCGGTGACCTCGACACCCGCGCGACCGACGATCACCGCCTCCGATGTGACCAGTGGATCACCGAACGGTTCGAGCCCCTGCTTGCGGAGGGTCCGCCCGGTGGACACGACGTCAGCGATGACGTCGGCGACGCCGAGCCGGATCGAGATCTCCACCGCACCGTCGAGACGGATGACCTCCGCCGACTGACCTCGCGACGCGAGATCCTCCCGGACGAGATTCGGGTAGGAGGTCGCGATACGTCTGCCGTCCAGATCGTCGACGCTCCACTTCTCCCCCGCAGGTGCCGCGTAACGGAACGTCGACGTACCGAAGCCGAGGGAGAGAACCTCCCGGACGTCCGCGAGGGAGTCACCCGCCAGGTCCCGGCCGGTGATCCCGAGATCGAGCTGGCCGTTGGCCACGTAGATCGCTATGTCCTTGGGGCGGAGAAAGAAGAACTCGACGTTGTTCGCCTTGTCGGTGACGGTCAGTGCCTTGCTGTCCCCGCGGCCGGTGTAACCGGCCTCGGAGAGAATCTCGACAGCGGATTCGGACAGGGAACCCTTGTTCGGTACGGCGACTTTGAGCATGATTTCCCGGGGATCCTTCAGGGGTACGTGGTGGATGGTGGTGGCGGTGCTGGGTCAGAGATGCTTGTAGACGTCCTCGGGCTTCAGGCGCCTGGCGACCATGACGACCTGGGTCCAGTACAACAGCTGGGAGATTTCCTCGGCGAGTTCCTCGTCGGACTGGTACTCCGCGGCCATCCACACTTCCGCGGCCTCCTCGACGATCTTCTTGCCCTGGGCGTGGATACCCGCGTCGAGGGCGGCCACGGTACCCGAGCCTTCGGGGCGTTCGGCGGCACGGGAGAGCAGTTGCGCGTAGAGCGAGTCAAAGTCTTTCACGCCGATCATTGTTGCACACACGGACGGTTCGACGGTCAGGGTGTGGGGGTGACGGACATGAACAATCTCCCGACGGTGTCGACGTCGACGCCACGGAAATCGGCGCCGGTCAGCTCCGGCCGGTCGGTGAGCTCGCCGAGTGTCCGCACACCGGTGGGCCGGTCCGCGGCGGGATCGCCGGGAAGACCGACCACCCGGCACCCGGCGTCCCGGGCCGCGGCCATACCGGTCGGGGAATCCTCGAACACCAGGCAGTCCCCCGGGGCGAGGTCCGCCCGGCGGGCCACCTCACGGTAGATGTCCGGGGCGGGCTTCCCGCGGGGTACCTCGTCACCGCACACCGTGTCGACGAAGTAGGACCGGCCGACCGCACCGATGGCGAGGTCGGCGATCTCACGTGGTGTGTTGGTTGCGACGTACATCGCTGTACCCCGATCCAGGAGCGCGTCGAGGAGCTCGCGGACACCCGGATTGAGCGTGAGACGCTCCGCGAACAGCTCGGAGACCCGGTCGAACAGGACCCTCCGGTATCTGTCGCGTGCGGCGTCGTCCGGGGTCACCCCCGCGTGCTCGGCGCAGACCCGGAAGGTGTTGTCGAAGGTGCCGCCCATGGTCTTCGCGTGTTTCTCGACCGTCAACCGCCGTCCCATGCGTTCACTCATCTCGTAGGTGGCGATCGCCCAGAGTGGTTCGGTGTCGGTGAGGGTTCCGTCCATGTCCCAGATCACCGCGGAGGGGAAGACTGCGGGTGTGTCCGGATGCCGGTCTGCCACGGTCTGGATGTCCTTCCTACTCGAACCTGGGGAGCGCGTCGTCGTCCCCGGAAACCTGTGCGTCCTCCGCGTTCCCGGAGGCGTCGTCCTCGTCGTGCGTCGGGGTGAAGCCGGTGGCGTCCACGGCACGGGTGATGAGTGTGTTCAGCTCCTCGAACTCCTCCGGTTCGATGACGGCGTCGGCGTGGCGGGCGTTGAAGGTTTCCACCGCAGTGATGAACCTGGTCAGGACGACGGTGAGGGCCTCCCGGCCCGGGGTTTCGGGCAGGTCGTCGAGTTCGGCGAGGAAGCCGTCGATGATCTCCCGGAGTTCCGGGAGGACCGCCGGGTTGAAGGGTTGTTCCCAGAACTCCTTGTCGTCCTCGTTGAGGTAGGAGCCGGTGGAGAACGTGGTCAGGTCGTCGATGAACTCATCGACGAAGGGGCGGAACCGCTGACTGATACGAGTGGAGGTCATGGCTCCATTGTGTACCAGTCACCGGCGTCCTGTGGGGCGACCCCCGGGAGTCCCCTGGTCCCGGGGCAGCAGCGGAACACCCATCAGGGCGTCGAGCGCACGGGAAACCAGCCTTCCGGCCTCCGTCGCCGATCGGCCTTCACCGGGGGTGCCGTCGACGGATGTCGCCCAGGCGTCGACCGCCGCCAGCGCCCCCGGAGTATCGAGATCGTCGGCCAACGCCGCGCGCACCCGCTGAACCAGCTCGGTGGCGGCACCGGTGTCCGACGCGGTCTCCGCTGCGCGGCGCCACAGTGCGAGCCGTCGTTCCGCTTCCGCGAGGACCTTTTCCGACCAGTCCCGGTCGTCACGGTAGCCGCTCGCGAAGACACCGAGACGAATCGCCTCCGGCTCGTGGCCCGCAGCGGTGAGTTTGTGCACGAAGACGAGATTGCCGAGGGACTTACTCATCTTCGTTCCGTCGAGACCGATCATTCCGCTGTGGACGTAGTGTCCCGCCATCCTGGGTGAACCGGTGGCCGCCTCGACGTGTGCGGCGCTGTACTCGTGGTGCGGGAAGATCAGGTCGGTGCCGCCACCCTGGACGGCGAATCCGGCGCCGAGCCGGTTGACCGCGATCGCCGCACACTCGATGTGCCAGCCGGGACGCCCCGAACCGAACGGAGCCTCCCAGGTCGGTTCCCCGGGGCGCGCGGCGCGCCACACCAGTGCGTCGAGGGGGTCACGTTTGCCGGGACGGTCCGGGTCACCGCCGCGTTCGGCGAAGAACCGCATCATCGTCTGACGGTCGTAGTTCGACTCATACCCGAACACGGGTGTCGCATCCAGGGAGGCGTAGATGTCCGGATACCCGTCATCCACGATGTAGGCGCTCCCGTTGTCGAGCAGCACGGAGACGAGATCGATGACCTCGTCGACGATGTCGGTGACGGCGATGAAATCCGTGGGCGGCAGGACCCGGAGCGCGGTCATGTCGGAGCGGAACAGATCCGTCTGGTCCCGGCCGAGTTCACGCCAGTCGACGTTGTCACGGGTCGCCCGCTCGAAGAGCGGGTCGTCGACGTCGGTGACGTTCTGCACGTACCGGACGGTGTACCCGTTGTCCCGGAGCTGACGGTTGATCAGGTCGAAGGTGAGGTAGGTCGCCGCGTGACCGAGATGGGTGGAGTCGTAGGGGGTGATACCGCAGACATACATCCCCGCGGTACCGCCGCTGACGGTGACCGGTCGGACCGTGCCGTCGGCGGTGTCGAAGAGGGTCAACGGTACTGGGGGTCCGTCGATGACGGGGACCTCGGGGTGGGGCCAGGAATGCATGGGGACAACTCTAGCGCGGTCCCCGGACCGTCGCGGACGCACCCCGCCACCACCGGTGACCGACCCGGTCAGGGCTGGAGAACCCCTGCCGCGAGCAGCCCCATCACCGCGAGTCCCACGGGTATCCGGTACGCGGCGAACCAGGAGAAGGAATGCGTGGAGACGAACCTCAGCAGCCACGCGATGGAGGCGTAACCGACGACGAAGGCGATTCCCGTTCCCACCGCGAGCTGAGCCGCCGAGGCCGCCTGCCCCGCATCCGGGGCGAAGGCGTCGGGCAGGGAGAACAACCCGGAGGCGAGGACCGCCGGGATGGCGAGCAGGAAGGAGAACCGTGCCGCGACCTCCCTGTCGAGGCCGAGGAACAACCCGGCGGAGATCGTGCCACCGGAACGGGACACGCCGGGGATCAGCGCGAGACACTGCGCCAGGCCCATCAGCACGGCATCCCGCATGGTGAGCTCGTCGAAGGATCGCTTCTTGTTCCCCCACTTCTCGGCGGCGATGAAGACGAAACTGAAGAGCACCAGCATGGCGGCCGTGATCCACAGGTTGCGCAGATTATCGCGGATCAGGTCCTTGCCGAGGTAACCGATGATCCCGACCGGAATCGTGCCGATGATGACCATCCACCCCATCCGGTAGTCGAGGCCACGCTTCGACCTGTCGACGATCCCCCGGAACCAGCCGCGGGCGATACGCAGGATGTCCCGCGCGAAATACACCAGCACCGCCGCCTCCGTCCCGAGCTGGACGACGGCGGTGAACGACGCCCCCGCATCCTGCCCGAACAGCAGCGAACTCACGATCCGGAGGTGACCGGAGGAACTCACCGGCAGAAACTCGGTGAGGCCCTGGACCACCGAGAGAACCACGGTCTGCGCCCAACTCATCTGGTCGGGGACGGTGTCGGTGCCACCTGCCGCATGAACCGCCCGCAGGGTCGACGACGGGTCGGCGGCGGACAGGGACACCTGGGGACGACCGGGCACCAGGCCGGTAAGAAAACTCATCAGACTCACGAACCACACCGTACCCCGTGCGGCGACCCGGGTGGTTTAGGGTGGTTTCCGTGAGAGAGAACACGGCGGGTAAGAGTGGGTTGCGGGTCTCCGAGCTGGGGTTGGGGGTGTCGACCTGGGGGGAGTCGACCCCCGCGGAGGAGACCGGGGCGATCCTCCGGGCGTTCCTCGACGCGGGAGGCACCCTGATCGACACCTCTCCGGCGTACGCCGACGGTGCCGCGGAGAACCTGCTCGGTGATCTCATCCGGCGGCGCACCGTCGAACGCGGTCGGCTCGTGTTGTCCTCGTCGTCCGGTGTCGATCCGACTCTCCCGCTGGGACGCAGGGTCGACTGCTCCAGGCGTTCCCTCATGGCCCAGCTCGACAGGAGTCTCACGGCTCTCGGGACCGACCACCTCGATGTGTGGAGCGTCGGTTTCTGGGATCCGCGAACCCCTCCGGAAGAGGTCGCCGACACACTCAACTGGGCGGTGCGGACCGGACGCACCAGGTACGCCGGTGTCCGCGGATACTCGGGATGGCAGCTCGCGGTCACCCACGCGGCGGACCAGAGCCGTCGCATAGTGGCGGCGCAGAGCGGATACAGTCTGCTCGACAGGAGGGCGGAGGAGGAGCTGCTCCCCGCAGCCGAACATCTCGGGGTCGGTTTCCTCGCCGCGGCGCCTCTCGCGCAGGGTGTGCTCACGGGTAAGTACCGCCAGTGCATTCCGGCCGACTCCCGGGGAGCGTCACCGAGACACGACGCGGAGGTCCAGGGTCTCCTCGTTCCCCGCAGCGCGACCGTCGTCGAGGCACTGTGCACGGCGGCGGAGGGGCTCGACATCCCTCCGGTGGCGGCGGCGATCGCGTGGTTGAGGCAGCGTACCGGTGTGACCTCGGCGGTGGTCGGGGTGCGTACCGTCGCGCAGCTGGAACAGGCGATGGAGGGGCTGACCGCGGGGCTGCCGAAGGCGATCCGTGCGGCACTCGATGAGGTCTCCCTCTGAACGGAAAACGGTGGAGTCCGGTCCTGAACCGGTGCCTCGACGTCAGTCCACGGGCCCGGTGCCGGTGCCGGGTGCTCTGGTAACGTCCCCGGTGTGTCTACACCACGTTCTGCCCTGCTCGCGGCACTGACCGTGACGGCCCTGACGGTCGCCGGTTGCAACAGTGCGCCGTCCCCCGTCGATGAGTCCTCGCTTCCGCAGCTCACCGACGCCACCGTCGCAGACTCCCCGCCCGCGGCGGCGCCGGACGGGCGAGTTCTCCGGCTGTCCGGCCCGCTGGAGGGCGGGGAACTGACGGATCTCGCCGTCGCCGACGGTGGTGACATCCTCGCGGTGCGCGCCGGAGCACATCTCGGGATCGGCACGGTGGAGCAGTTCACGTCCGGCGGGTACACGGACATCGAGGTCTCCCCCGACTGCGGTCCACTGTCATCGCGGGACTCGACCTTCGTGCTCGCCTGCCCCGACGGCGGGGGCGGGGGTGTCGTCCGGGTGATCGACGCCGGTTCCCCCGACACACCCCGTTCGCTCCGGGTTCCGTCACCGGTCACCTCCGCGGCGATCACCGGTGACGGCAGAATCCTGGCCGGTACCTCGGGGCAAGGTGATGTCCTGGTGCTGGGTACCTCGTCCGGTGAGGTCGGCGACGGGGACACCACGACCGAGGCGACGATAGACATCAAGGACTCCGTCGACCAGCTCATCACCGTTCCCGTCACCGGTGAAGCCGATCGTGCGGTCGTCATCGACCGGGGCAACACCGTCATCAGCGGTGTCGACTGGACGAACGCCAAACCCGGAGCGGCGTTGCGTGCGGGGCTCGGGGTCGGACGCGTCGCCGTGGGTGAACCCGGGACCGGTGTGATCTTCGCCTCGGACACGCGCGGCGGTCAGCTGCTGGTCTACACGGTGAATCCGGTCATCATGCTGCACCAGATGGCGACGGCGGGAGACAGCCCCTGGGCGGTGGCCTGGGACGGTGGGAACCGGGTCGTCTGGGTGTCGGATACGGCGGACAATCTGGTCACCGCGTATTCCGTCGCCGAGGGTGTACCCGTGGCCGTCGGTTCACTCCGTTCCGGCGCGAATGTCCGTGGAATGGCCGTCACCGGCGCCGGTGATCTCGTCACCGTCGGTTCAGACGGTCTCCAGGTCATTGACGCCGACACCCGTGCCGGAGCCCTGGAGCATGCCGCCCCGGCCCCCTGACGGAACCGCCGGCGGGTAACGGCCCCGTCCCGTCGTAGGATGTTCCCCGGGGCGGTCCGCACGGTCGTGCCCGTGCCCCTCCCCCGCCAGCTCCGCAACCTTCCCCGACTCCCCGAGCTACCTGAGGATCAACCATGCCCGACCAGCCGTCACGACCCCTCTACAACCTCGCCCTGAGGGCGATGTTCACGCTCCCCCCCGAGCGCATCCACAACTACATCATGAACGGGCTTCAGGTCCTCCACGGTATGGGGCGCCCCAACCGTGTCCTCGGTCGTGTCCTCGGCGTATCTGATCCGGTGCTGCGCCAGGAGGTGTTCGGTGTCGAGTTCCCCCAGCCTCTCGGCCTCGCGGCGGGCTTCGACAAGAACGCCACCTGCGCGGATGCCTGGGGCGCGCTCGGCTTCGGTTACGCCGAACTCGGTACGGTCACCGCCTCCCCGCAGTCGGGGAACCCCCAACCCCGCCTGTTCCGGCTCCGGGAGGACCGTGCGATCCTCAACAGGATGGGCTTCAACAACCACGGTGCCGCCGCGGTCGCCCGCAATCTGCACCGGCGCAAACTGGATGACGTCATCGGCATCAACATCGGGAAGACGAAGGTCGTGCCGTCCGATGAAGCGGTGGAGGATTACCGGACCTCGGCGAAGATGCTCGGACATCTCGCGGACTATCTCGTGGTCAACGTCTCCTCCCCCAATACCCCGGGGCTCCGGGATCTCCAGGCGGTTGAGTCGCTGCGTCCGATCCTGCGTGCCGTGACGGAGGTGGCGGACACGCCCGTGCTGGTGAAGATCGCCCCGGATCTCAGTGACGCGGACGTCGACGCGGTCGCGGATCTCGCGGTCGAGCTCGGACTCGCGGGAATAGTGGCGACGAACACGACGGTGTCGAGGGAGGGTCTGGTCACCGACGCGGCGAAGGTCGAGGCGATGGGCGCGGGAGGTTTCTCCGGCCCGCCGGTGGCCGCGAGATCCCTGGAGGTCCTGCGGCGTCTGCACGACCGGGTCGGCGGAAAACTCGTGCTCGTCAGTGCCGGAGGAATCGAGACACCGCAGCAGGCGTGGGAGCGGATCACCTCCGGCGCCAGCCTGCTCCAGGGGTACACCGGCTTCATCTACGGTGGCCCCTGGTGGATCCGGGACATCCACAAGGGTGTCGCCGCCCAGGTACGGGCACACGGTCTGAGTGGCGTCTCCGAGGCCGTGGGCAGCGGACTCCCCTGGATCGATGACTAACTGACCGGCATCATCTGTCGTTTGATGATCAGTCCGGCGAGCAGGGAGACGATGGCGTAGGACGGCAGCCAGTACTGCCCCATCACCATGAAGATGTGGTTGGGCAGTACCCGGCTCAGCATCAGGAGAACGAGGGCGACACCGAGGATGACGATCCTGCCCATCGTCACGTACTGTGTCCGGCCGGAGGTCGCCGAAGCGCCGATGATGATCGCCGCGACACAGATGAGCAGGAACCGTGTGGTGACGTAGAACGGCGCCATCCAGCCGTTCATGACGACCTCGAGGAATGTCCACAATGCGAGGACGAGGGCCAGTGCGATGAACGCACCACCCGCCCGCATCGCCGGGGGAACCGCTTTCACCGGCTGCGGTTCAGTGTTGTCGCCGGAATCTTTTTTCGTCATAACAACCTCCGACTCTAGCCGGTGCGCTGGTGTTCGACTCAACCGGTGTCCGTCCGGTCCGGACGTCAGCTGTTCTCGTGCCAGCCCCAGAGGACCGTCCGGGCGATACTGTGGAAGTAGAGGTTGAAACCGAGGACCGTGGGTGAGGCATCGGCGGGAACGTCGAGCTTCTCCACATCGACCGCGTGCACAGCGAAGAGGTACCGGTGTGGTCCGTGTCCTTCCGGAGGCTGCGGACCGAAGTAGCCACGGGTACCGCTGTCCCCGACCAGACTGAGTGCACCGTCGACACCGTCGAGGGTCTCGCCGCCGGCACCGGTGGCGAGCTCGGTGACGTCAGCCGGGATGTTGAGGACGGCCCAGTGCCAGAACCCCGCTCCGGTGGGGGCATCCGGGTCGAGGCATGTCACCGCGATCGACCTGGTCCCCTCGGGGAGTCCGGACCACGCGAGGTGCGGTGAGACGTCATTACCGCCGAGATGCCTGTCGGCGAAGGTCCCGCCGTTGTCGAGATCATCGGAACGGAGCTCGAAGGACGGCAGGTCCTTCAGCGGGGCGTAGGGGTCGGGGCCGGGGAACCGGGGATCGTCTGCGTAGGAAGTCATGGTTCTTTTCTAACAGAACACACGTGTCCGTGTTGTGGGGCGGGCCACTCAGCCGTCGTCCCGTGAACCACTCCACCTGGCGTAGAGGTCGGCGTACCGTCCCCGGGCCGAGAGCAGTTCCCGGTGGGATCCGTCCTCGAACACCGCACCGTGGTCCATGAGGATGATCCGGTCCGCGGTGACCGCCTGATCCAGACGGTGTGCGACGACCAGTGACGTCCGCCCCCGGGCAACCTCCTGTGCCGCGAGCTCGAGACTGCGTGCGTTGTCCGATCCGGCCTCACTCGTCGCTTCATCCATGATGAGGACCGGAGGATCGATGAGGATCATCCGTGCGAGTGATATCTGCTGCTCCACCTCCGGTGCGAGATCGTCGTGCCCCGCCCCGATCAGTGTGTCCAGTCCCCCGGGCAGCCACCGCTGCCAGCCGGGACTGTCCGGCCCGAGACCGACTCTGGTCAGTGCACCGATGAGCGTGGCGTCATCCGCCTCCGGTGAGGCCATGCGGAGATCGTCCCGCAGCGTCCCGGAGAACAGGTGGACCTCCTGGCTGATGAGGGACACCTGTCGAGCCGTCCAGGTGTCCGGGACGGTCGAGGTGTCGGTCCCCCCGATGGAGATCGTCCCGGACGAGGGGCGTTGCAGGCCCGCGATCAGTCCGGCGAGTGTCGATTTCCCGGCACCGGAGGCCCCGACCAGAGCGGTCATGGTCCCTGGTTCGAGGGTCAGCGAGAGATCGTCGATGATCGCGGCACCTCCCGGATACCGGAAGCCGAGGTTCTCGATCCGGACCTCGGGAGATTCCGTACAGTCCGCGGGAGCCGGCGCGTCGATCGCGTTGTCCGAGAGCATCGCGAGGGACACCGCCCGACCGAGGGCGGTGAGTGCGTTCTGGATCTCCCCCGTGAAGATCAGGACGTTGAACACGTGGATCTCCAACCGCACCACCAGGACGATCGCGGCAGCGGCCTGTCCGGTGGTGAGCACCCCGTCGGCGACCAACCAGGTCGACATCGCGATCGCCCCGGACAGCAGTACCCCGTAGGCGAGGTACCCCGTTCCGATGAGCCGGAGGAACAGCGGGATCCGGTCCGCCTCCCGCCGCACCGTGAACCAGGAGTTCCTCTCCAGGCGTTCGACGGCCCACCTCCGTACGCCGAAGGAACGGATCGTCGGCATGCCCCGGATCGTGTCGAGGAGCATGTTGTTGCGCCGTGCCTGCGCCGTCGACAGGGCGTTGGTCGCCGCGGGCAGAGCCGTGAGGGTGCGTTTCACGGGAATGGCGAAGATTGCCGGAAGCAGGAGCAGCAGAAGCAGGTACCAGGGTGAGACCAGGGTGAGTGCCACGAAGGTGAACGGGAACATCAACGCGGTCACGACAACCCGTGGGCCGATTCCCTGCACGGTGCGGTAGGCGGTGTCGATGTCCTTGGTCAGGCGGGTGATCACGTTCCCGGTGCCGAGTTGGAGCACATCCGGGATCGGGGCCTCCAGCGTCGCCCCCAGACAGCGGCGACGGAGATCGACGGACAGTCGGCGGGTGGCGGTCAACATGAGGTACGTTGCCGCGGGACGCGTGACGAGTTCGAGGAACATCAGTGCACCCACCACGACGAGAAGGAACGTGAACCCGTCCCTCCCCGATCCGAAACCGGGTACGGACAGTCCGGAGATGAGGTCCACGGATCTTCCGAGAAGCGTCGAGGATCCAGTCATCGAGGCCAGGTTGACGCCGAACACCGCCACGGTGAGCAGCCACCATCCGGGGCCGGGAAAACCGGGAAGTGCGCGGATGCACCTGCCGATCTCGCGGAGCGGTGCGGGGACGAGTGCGTCATGGTGTCCGGTAGCGGACGAACCGGGTGTCATCGGAGAAGCTCCTCATCGGTCAGAACACGATCCGCGACGGCCCGCCACGCCCGTCCGGCGGTGATGACGACCGTCGGACGATCACCGCGCAGTTCCCTGACGGCGTGTGCGACATCGTCGAGTGTCACGGCATCGAGACCCGTCGTCGGTTCATCGAGCACCAGGACATCGGCGTCAACGGCGAGCGCACGGGCCAGCGCCACGCGTTGACGTTGCCCTCCGGAGAGGTTGAGACCCGCCTCGCCGATCGGTGCATCCGGCAGCTCACCCTCGGTCCCGTAGCCGCCCAACCGGTCGACGATGTCACCGCAGCATGCGGCATCGAGCGCGGCACGGACCACCCCGGTATCCAGGACGCCGGACGGGTCGATGTTCTCCCGCAGTGTGCCCTCGAAGATGTTGACCGCGTGGGGCGGAGCCAGGACTCCGGGATTCGAGGCCAGTTCCCGGGCCATCCCGGCCGCGGCGCGCCGCCCCTCCGGACCGACCGGCGCCCACACCGTCAGTCCCGGCCGCGGACACGGGACGGAGCCTCCGGAGGCAACCTCCTCCGGAGGAGTCAGAGCCCGGGAGAATTCCCCGATACGCCCGGCGGAGGCCTGTGCCCGTGACCACACATCGATGAAGAACCCGAGGGAGAAACCCGCGACCGTGAGCGCGGGCGGTGCCAGCAGCACGACCGTGAGGAACTCCCCCGGGGTGATCCGCCCGTCGAACGCGAGATGGGCCGAGGCCACCACGAGTCCGAAACCGAAGACGGCTGGAACGGACTGTCGTACGACGGTCAGGACCATACCGATGCGGACCTCCCGCAGCATGACCGTCAGCGCGTCGTCGGCGGCGCCGTCGAAACGCGCGTGGCTGGTCTCCACCGCACCGAGCCCCTTGATGATGCGTGAACCCTGGGCGAAATCGGTGGCGAGGGAGATGGATCTCGATTCAGCCTCCCGACGGGCCTCCGCCACCCGGGTCAACGGCCCCGCCGTCCCGGCGGCGACCAGCGCGGTACACACCCCACCCAGCAAGAGGCCTGCCCCGAGGCGGTGGTCCACGGCGGAGATGACCAGGGCGGAACCCGTCAGGTAGAAGAACAGGGACAGAGTGAAATCGTAGGAGTTCTTCACCTCCGCGAGAGCCGTCGAGTCCTCGTCGACGGTGTTCAGGATGGTCCCGGGGGTCAGCGTCCTGGCCTCCATCACCATGAGATTCCGGGTGAGTTCGAGCCGCAGACCGTGAATCATCCGGGCGATCGACATGTCGTTGAGACCGATCTTCATCACCTCGGCCCAGAACCCGACCCCCTGCAGGACCATCAGCAGGAGGACCGTTCCGGCGAGAGCGACGGTATGTCCCGTGTCGATCACGGAGTTCGTCGACCAGCCGGCGATCCTCGAGAGAGCGATGCCGCATGATTCGGACACCAGTGTCGTGATGACGACGAGCAGAACCACCCGGGGATGGTTGAGGAGCGCCGCGAGCGTCATGCGTGCCGGGGACATGCCGGATGTCCTGGCGTGGAACGGTTTCTCTGCGGGAGGGTCGGTCGGCACGAACCAGGACCAGGTGACGTTCCCGGCCCGTCTCGGTGAACTCGTGGGCATGTGACGACGATACACCGGTGACCGGGGGCGCACCGGGAATCCGGCCACCGGTGTCCGTCGCCGATTCTCGAACGTGGACGCCGTCCGTGAGGTCCTCTGACACGGGTGCAGAAACCAGCCTTGACCGGGTGATTTGATACTGCGCTCCGTTTCGGGCTAAGGTATGCGAGTGCCCAGCCGGAGAGGCCGGGAACAAAGAAGAGATATTCACTCGGGTCCGGGTGGCGGAATGGCAGACGCGCTAGCTTGAGGTGCTAGTGTCCTATTAACGGACGTGGGGGTTCAAGTCCCCCTCCGGACACAGATGAGAACCGGGGGCCGTGACATCAGACGATGTCACGGCCCCCGGTTCTTCGTCTCCCCCGACCCATCCCCGTGACACCCCCAGTTGAAGGAAATCCGTCATGTCCATCGATCCCGATGATCTCGCCACCTGTCTGAGAGTGGTCGAACAGGCCGGTGAACTGGATCCCGCCCATCCCGACTCCGTCGCGGTGCAGCGTGCGGTGGCCGCCCTGTTCAAACAGGTGAAGCGGTCCCGCAAGATCGCGGCGAGGGAGAAGCAGAGGAAGGCGGATGAAAAGGTCCTCCACGCGACCGCCACGGCGAATCCGAGGCGTATCGACGACGAGACCTCCGGTCTGCTCATCACCCCGGCAGAGGGCAAACCCGCGCAACTGGAACCCGGGGCGGTGGCGACCCCCCACGGTTTCGCCGGACGCCTCCAGCGTGCCCAGAACTGTTACGTCTGCAAGCAGCCCTACACCCTCGTGGATTCCTTCCACCACCAGCTGTGCCCCGACTGTGCCGCCGACAACCGAAGGCGACGGGAGGCCCGTGTCGACCTGTCTGGCCGTCGCGCTCTTCTCACCGGTGGCCGCGCGAAAATCGGGATGTACATCGCCCTGAAACTTCTCCGGGACGGTGCTGACCTGACGATCACCACGCGGTTCCCCAAGGATGCCGTCCGCAGGTTCACGGCGGTGGCCGACTCCCCCGACTGGATCCACCGTCTGCACGTCGTCGGTGTGGATCTCCGCGACCCCGCACAGGTCATCACTCTCGCCGACTCCGTCGCGGCGGCGGGCCCCCTGGACATCCTCATCAACAACGCCGCGCAGACCGTCCGCCGGTCCAGTGGTGCCTATTCGGGGCTCATCGACGCCGAATCCGCACCGCTGGAAGGTGTGGAGCGGGAGGTAGACTCCTTCTCCCTCGGGACGACCTCGGCGCTCCACCCTGCGGCACTCACCGGTGCGGGTACGGACGGTGACGCCGCCGTCGCCGCCCTCGGTGGTGCCTCGGCCGGTGTGCCGGTCGACGCCGCTGCGGCTGCGGCGCAGGCACACGCCTCACGCCTCGCCGCCCTCGCGATGACCGGTGGTTCCGCGGACCTGGAGCGGGTGAGTGACGGTACCGCCGTCGATGCGGGTGGCCTCGTACCCGATGAGGTGGCCCACAATTCGTGGGTGGCCCGCATCGGTGAGGTCGGTCCCCTCGAGATGCTCGAGGTTCAACTGTGCAACGCGACCGCGCCGTTCATCCTCGTTGACCGCCTCCGTCCGGCCATGGAGGCGGCCTCCGCACGCCGCCGCTACATCGTCAACGTCTCCGCCATGGAGGGGGTCTTCGGGCGTGGGTACAAGGGGCCGGGACACCCGCACACCAACATGGCGAAAGCCGCGCTCAACATGCTCACCCGCACCGCTGCGGGCGAACTCGCCGAACACGGCATCCTGATGACCGCCGTGGACACCGGATGGATCACGGACGAACGCCCGCACACGACGAAGGTGAGGCTGGCGGACGAGGGATTCCATGCCCCGCTCGACCTCGTGGACGGTGCGGCCCGCGTCTATGACCCGATCGTCCAGGGCGAGAACGGTGTCGATCTCTACGGTTGTTTCCTGAAGAACTACGTACCCAGTTCCTGGTGAACGCGGTCGGTCGGTCAGTCCACGTGCGGGCGCTTGACGTTCGGGGTGTAGGACCGGCGCGGGTCATGCCCACGGGAGTGCGGCACCGGCGGCAGAACCTCGTATCTGGCGTGGACATAGCCCCCCGCCCGGGTGGTGCCTGACCCGAGCAACCTGAGCGGGATGTCGCAGTCCATTCCGCCGAACAGTGACACGCCGTCACCGAGGATCAGGGGAACGGTGGTCACGGTGAGTTCGTCGACGAGTCCACGCTCGAGGAACTGGCGGATCTTCCCGGCACTGTCGATGAACACTCCGCTGTAACCACGTTCCTCGATGAGCGAGATCACCTCCTCCAGATCACGGGCCACCGTCACCCTGTCATCGGAGAAGGACTCCCGGGTCGTCATGACGATGACGTCCTTTCCCGGGTACGGCCACTCGGGAAGCTCACTCAGCTTGTTGAACGCAGGACGACTGATGACGACGGCATCCGTCTCCCGGAAGACACGGCTGAAGTCACCGGCGTCACCCGGAGAATGCTGGGCCGGATGATCGATACCGTCATCCTGGTCGAGGAGCCAGCTGACGTCGCCGTCAGGCCGGGTGATGAAACCGTCCAGGCTGGTGACGATGAAGACGAGTCCCTTCCACTTCCGCTGCATGTTGCGTGTCCTCTCAGGTTGCCGGCCGGACACCCGTTGACGGCTGTCGTGCCGCCCCGGTGCGTCCGTTCTCGGCCGGATGATGTCGTTCGCCACCCCAGAATAGATCCGTTCTCCGGTGTCACGCCAGCAACGGTGCCCCGCAAGCTAACGGTGTCCCACCCCGATGGGTGGTGGGTCGGAGGCCCGGGTCAGGCACGCCCCGAACGGTGAGGTGGGCAGCCGTCGACACCGGCTCCGTCGGGAAACGAAACCGGCAGGCGGCGGCCCTCCCCCGAAGGTGGGCCGCCGCCTGCCGGGACGGTGGGGGCACTAGTCTTCGTGCTGCTCGTTCGGATCGTTGTCCGCGTCTTCCTTGGTCGCGTGGATCGTCCCGCGAACATGGTCCGGCGCCGCGTAGATGGAGTAGACCTTCAACGGCTCCGAACCCTCGTTGACGACGTTGTGCCACTTACCCGCGGGGACGAAGACCGCCCAGTCGTCCTCGACGGTCCGGTCGATGTCGAGGTTGTCGGCGTCATCCCCGATCATGACGTGGCCCTCGCCGGCCTCGACACGGAGGAACTGGTCGTGGTCGTCGTGGACCTCGGCGCCGATCTCCCCGCCCGCGGGAATGCTCATCACGGTCATCTGCAGGAACTTGCCGGTCCACAGCGTGTCACGGAAGTTGTCGTTGTCCTTGGTCACCTTCTCGATGTCGAGGACGTACGGGTTCGGACCATGGTCGGTACGAAGGTCAGACATATAAGTCTCCTCTTATCTATAGGGTTTTATGTTCTACAGGACCACTGTACCCACCTTCGTCCCCCTTCGCATCGATCCACGTCAGGAGGGACTTCGCAGGTGCTTCGCGGAGTGGTCGCACATACACGGAGGGGACGGGAACGGCCCGTGTGCCGGGCCGACGGAAGTCAGGCGCCGGCGTCGAACGCCCCCAGGATCTTCTCCGCGGCGAGGGTCGGTGTGATCCGACCGTGCCGCAGCTGATCCTCGACGAAGACCCGGGTCTCCCCGACCCTGGAGCTGGTGTTCAGGCGCTGGAGCAGCGTCTCGTGGACCATCGACCACATCCAGCCGACCTGCTGTTCCCTGCGGTTCTCCTCGAACTTCCCGCACCTGAGCATCGCCTCGTGGTGCTCCCGCACGGTGTCCCAGAACTTGTCCACGCCGTCGCCCTCGACCGCCGACATCGTCATCGTCGGCGGATGCCAGACGGCGTCCTCGCTACGGACCATGCGCAGGGCGGCGGCCAGCTCACGGGCCGCCCGCTTCGCCGTCTTCGTGTTCGGGCCGTCCGCCTTGTTGATGGCCACGAGGTCGGCCATCTCGAGAACACCCTTCTTGATGCCCTGGAGCTGGTCCCCGGCCCCTGCGAGGGCGAGGAAGGTGAAGCAGTCGACCATGTTCGAAACGGCGACCTCCGACTGCCCGACGCCGACCGTCTCGACGAGGATGATGTCGAAACCCGCGGCCTCGAACACGACCATCGACTCCCGGGTGGCCTTTGCGACCCCTCCGAGAGTGCCCGCCGACGGTGAGGGCCGGATGAACGCGTCCTCCTGAACCGACAGCTTCGACATGCGGGTCTTGTCCCCGAGAATCGACCCGCGTGTTCTCGTCGACGAGGGATCGATGGCGAGGACGGCGACCCGGTGCCCCTCGCCGATCAACTTCATGCCGAGCGCCTCGATGAACGTGGATTTACCGACACCCGGAACACCGGTGATCCCCACACGCAGAGCGTCACCCGAGAACGGGAGCAGACGGACGAGAAGTTCCTGGGCCAGGACCCGGTGTGCGGGCGCCGTCGATTCGAGGAGCGTGATCGCCCGGGACATCCGGGTCCGGTCCCGGTCCCGGACCGCCTCGAAGAGCTCGTCGACGTCGATCCGGCGACGGGCGCGCCGAACCACCTCCGGTGCCACGGCCGTCGCCGAACCCAGATCGGTCCCGGCGGTCGTCTTCAGTGACCCGAGATGGTGCTCGAGGAACTCGTCACCGATGCTCATCGTCCGTCGACTCCCCTATGACTCGACCGGTGTGCCGTAGGACCCCTCGGAATCCTCGGCCTCCGCCTGAATCTCATCCGGGAGATCGAGGTCGAACCCGAGGTTCGCGGAGAGCTTCGTGATCATGTCGATCGCGGAATCCGCGATGACGGTGCCGGGCGGGTAGATCGCGGCGGCACCGAAATCGTAGAGCTCCTGGAAGTCACCGGGCGGAATGACCCCGCCGACGATGATCATGATGTCCTCGCGTCCGAGCTTGGCCAGCTCCTCCTTCAGCGCGGGCACGAGGGTGAGGTGCCCGGCCGCGAGGGAGGACACGCCGACAACGTGGACGTCGGCGTCGACGGCCGCGCGGGCCGCCTCGGCGGGCGTCTGGAACAGTGGTCCGACGTCGACGTCCATGCCGAGGTCCGCGTAGGCGGAGGCGACGACCTTCTGGCCGCGGTCGTGCCCGTCCTGCCCCATCTTGGCGATGAAGATACGTGGGCGACGGCCCTCCTCGGCCTCGAATGCGTCGGCCATCGCGATCGCACGCTGGACGTTGCTCACGGCGCCTTCCTTTCCGACCTCGTCCTTGTACACGCCGGACAGCGTGCGGATCTCGGCCTCGTGCCGGCCGAAGACCTTCTCCATGGCGTAGGAGATCTCGCCGACCGTCGCCTGGGCGCGGGCGCAGTCCACGGCGAGCTTCAGGAGGTTGTGCTCGAGGTCGCCGGCCTCCTTGGATTCCATCCGGCAGGCCTCGGTGAGCTTGTCCAGCGCCACCCGGACGGCCTCGTTGTCCCGCTCGGCGCGGAGCCGGTCGAGCTTCTCGAGCTGCTCCTGGCGCACCTTGGTGTTGTCGACCTTGAGGACCTCGATCTCCTCGTCCTCCTCGACGATGTACTTGTTGACGCCGATGAGAGCCTGACGCCCGGAGTCGATGCGGGCCTGGGTCCGGGCGGCGGACTCCTCGATGCGGAGCTTCGGGATGCCCTCGGCCGTGGCCTGAGCCATGCCGCCCGCGGCCTCGACCTCCTCGATGTGCGCGCGGGCACGGTTCGCGAGCTCGTTGGTCAGCCACTCGATGTAGTAGGAACCCGCCCACGGGTCCACCGGGCGGACGGTCCCGGACTCCTGCTGCAGGAGCAGCTGGGTGTTGCGGGCGATGCGCGCGGAGAAGTCCGTGGGCAGCGCCAGCGCCTCGTCCAGGGCGTTGGTGTGCAGCGACTGGGTGTGGCCCTGGGTCGCGGCCATGGCCTCGATGCAGGTACGCGGGACGTTGTTGAACACGTCCTGCGCGGTCAGCGACCACCCCGAGGTCTGTGAGTGGGTGCGCAGGCTCTGGCTCTTCTTGTTCCGGGGTTCGAAACCGCCGACCAGCTCGCTCCAGAGGAGTCGGCCGGCACGGAGCTTCGCGATCTCCATGAAGGTGTACATGGATATGCCCCAGAAGAAGGACAGTCGGGGTGCGAACTTGTCGACGTCGAGACCGACTTCCTTACCGGCACGGATGTACTCGACGCCGTCGGCGAGGGTGTACGCCAGCTCCAGGTCGGCCGTGGCACCGGCCTCCTGGATGTGGTAGCCCGAGATCGAGATCGAGTTGAACCGCGGCATCTTCAGCGACGTGTACTCGAAGATGTTGGAGATGATCCGCATCGAGGGCTTCGGCGGATAGATGTAGGTGTTACGGACCATGAACTCCTTGAGGATGTCGTTCTGGATGGTCCCCGCGAGCTGCTCCGGGCCGACGCCCTGTTCCTCGGCCGCGACGATGTAGAGGGCGAGGATCGGCAGGACGGCGCCGTTCATGGTCATCGAGACGGACACCGCGCCCAGGTCGATTCCCTCGAACAGCTGGCGCATGTCGAGGATGGAGTCGATGGCGACACCGGCCATACCGACGTCACCGAGGACCCGCTCGTTGTCGGAGTCGTAGCCGCGGTGGGTGGCCAGGTCGAAGGCGACCGAGAGCCCCTTCTGCCCCGCCGCGAGGTTGCGTCGGTAGAACGCGTTGGATTCCGCTGCGGTGGAGAAACCGGCGTACTGGCGGATCGTCCACGGCTGGTTGGTGTACATGGTCGGGTACGGGCCACGCATGTAGGGCGGGGTGCCCGGGAACGTGTCGAGCGGGTGCGGGGGACGCTCCCCGTCACCGACGGTCGCGGTGTCGCGGTCGGCACGCGTGTAGACGCGTTTGACGTCGATCCCCTCGGGAGTGGCCCAGATCTGTTCCGCGGCTTTGCCGGGTTCGTCGACGGACGACGGGGCCTCGCCGGTGGTACGTGGGATGTCGTGGAAATTCGGGATGGTGCTCATGGTGTGCGTCACGCTCCCAGCGTCTCGAGCAGGCCGGCCAGGGTGGCCGCGGCGTCAATGGTCAGGTTCAGGTAGTCGTCGGGGATGTCCTCCGTTTCGGCGAAGGACTTCGGGGAACCGGCGACCAGCAAGGTGCCGACCCCGGCGGCGCGGGCAGCCCGGACGGCCTCTGCACCGGTCGCCGTGTACTCCGGATCAGCGCCACAGAGGACGGCGATCTCGGCGTCCTTCACTGCCTCGGTGAACTCGTCGGTGCCGGGCACGAGCTGACCGGGGTTGACGACCTCGATCCCGCCCGAGGCGAGGAGGTTCGTCGCGAAGCCCGTCCGTACGTTGTGCTTGGCCAGTGGCCCGATCGGGATGAGCACCGCCCGCGGCCGACTGCCGTGTTCCTCGAGGAACGCGTCGGACCGGTTGCGCAGCGCCTCGAACCCGGCGGCCCACCGCCGGACACCGGCAGGCTCCACCCGGCGGTCCGCCGGGAGCGGCTTCTCGGCGAGGTTCGGGAACTCGTTGATGCCCGTGATCTGCTTGCGGCGGTGCGCGACGTCAGCGCGGACGGCCTCGTGGGACTCATCCAGGGCCGACTGCAGGGCACCCGATTCGTGGTGTCTGCGGAACCCACCGTCCGCCTCGACGCCGGTGAAGATGGACCACGCCGCGTCGGCGAGTTCCCGGGTGAGGTCCTCGATGAAGTAGGCCCCGCCGCCGGGATCCACGACGAAACCGAGATGGGACTCCTCGAGGAGCAGCAGGTTCGTGTTGCGAGCGATCCGGTGGGCGAAGGACCGCGAGGTTCCCTGCAGGCCTCCCCTGACCGCGGCGTCGAAGGGCAGCACCTCGACATCCGTGGCGCCACCGACCCCCGCGGCAAAGGCGGCGACGGTGCTGCGGAGCATGTTGACCCAGGGGTCACGCTGGCTGAACATCACGGGAGCGGTCAGCGCATGCTGCGGTGCACCCCCGTCCTCCGCGTGGCCGACGACCTCGGCGACCCGGGCCCACAACTCGCGTGCGGCGCGGAACTTCGCGATCTGCGCGAACTGGTCATCGGTCGCGGCGAACCGGAAGGAAATCTGGCGGAGCGCGGAGGCGGTGTCCAGACCGGCGTCGACCAGTGCCCGCAGGTACTCGACCCCCGCAGCCAGGGCGAAACCGATCTCCTGGGCGTCGGTGGCGCCCTGGTTGCTGAAGGACGCACCGTCCACGAGGATCGCCCGGACCTCGCCCTCCCGCCCCGATGCCTCGACCGCGAGGTCCACTGCCGTGTCGAGATCCACCGACGCGGACGAATCGACCGGTGCGGTCAGGGGGGCACACGACAGCTCGACGGACACCCGCCCGGGATTGTCCGCGGCGTCGATCACCGCGTAGAGCTCATCGGCGGCGGCCCGGGTCTCCGCCCCCGCGACGATCCGCAACGGCACCAGGTCGAGAAGAACACCACCGAGCATCTCACGGAGATCGCCGACCGTCAGATCACCGGTGAGATCCAGGACGAGATCGGTCGTGCCGTTGTAGAGGGCGTGCAGTATCCGCTTGTTGACGGACGCCGCCCCTTCCCCGGCGACCCGCCCGAACGTCTCGGTCACGCCCCATCCCGCGCGCCGGGCGTCCTTGACCTCGTTACCACGGGTGAACGGGAAAACCCCCGGGGCCGCGCTCTCGGAGAACTCGTCGGCACGGGTGTACAGCGGGCGGACGTCAATGCCGTCATAGGTGGTCCTGATCAGCTTCCGCCACACATTGAGGGGCACATCCGCGACATCCCTGCGCTCCACCCTGGCGAAGACACCGGCGACGGATCTGTACCAGGCCTCCTGCCTCAGGTGGAAGTCCTCGGGCAGCCCCGGAGAGGTCGACGGGGCATTCTCCCGTCCGTGCTCACGTTCATCATCTGTGGTGGTCCGTGTGGTGGTCACTGTGCGAGAATCCTGTCCATCCGGTCGTCATTATTGCCTTCGCGGCAGAAACCGAGTCTAACCGGTACCCACCCCGGCCAGGAGCCGTTTCGGACAGTGGACCACCCCCTTCGGGTGGGTCACTCCCCCCGCAGGCACGTTGCACCACCCCGCAGGACCTGTGCACGAACGGAGCCCCGCCACCCCCGCCGGCGAGAACCGGTGGGCGTCGTAAGCTTGACCCGGTGAGAGTCAGGGAGAAGGCCAGACGAATTTTCCGGGGAATCCCCGCGGTCATCGTCCAGCTGTACCGTGGGTTCATCGCCCTGCCTCTCCTGAAACGCTCGGCGATCATCGCGTTCGTCACCACCGCGGCAGCGGTCGCCCTCTGGACGGATGTTCCGGGCGTGACTCAGCTGAGATCATGGGCGGAGGCGACCGGGCGGTGGTTCCCCGTGATGTTTGTCGGCGCCTACATCCTTGTCACCCAGTTTCCGGTACCACGCACGATTCTCACCCTGACCAGTGGAATCCTCTTCGGGCCCGCCATGGGGATCCTCATCGCGCTTTCCGCGACGACGATGTCAGCGGCACTCTCCCTCGTCATCATGAGGAACCTGCTCGGGGACTGGATCCGCCCCCGGCTCACCCACCCGTCGGTCACGCAGATCAATGCGCGGCTGCGCGAACGAGGATGGCTGGCGGTGGCGTCGCTCAGAATGATCGCGGTCGTGCCGTTCTCCGTTCTGAACTACACCGCCGCCCTGACCCCCGTGACGGTTCCGGCCTTCACCCTCGCGACCCTCATCGGGTCCGCGCCGGGGACCATCGTGACGGTCATCCTCGGGGATGCGCTGACGGGACAGGCGAATCCGGCCGTGGTCATCGGAACCGTCGTCCTCACACTGGTCGGGGTCACCGGACTCGTCGTCGATTCACGGCTACCGGTGGATCGGCCACTCCGGTAGCACCGTCCCGGCGGCCGGCGGCGGGTCCCTGACTGACGATGGCGGTCAGCCGACCACAACCGGCACAGGTCAAGTCCTGGGGGTAGACTCATGTATGTTCGCGGCATTCCCGGACACGGGGGAACCGCCACCACCACGACCACCACGGGAGACAATCATGTTCGCAGTTCACGCCCGCTACCGTGGGAGGGAGCGTCGGCGGGCGGATCTGGTCCGCCGCTCCGCCGAGGCACTGTCGACACTCGACGGTGTCGGGCGCTTCGAACTGCTCGGCGTCGAGGACATCTGTGCGGTCATCGATTCGGCCGAGGCGGTCACCGACACCACGATGGCACTGCTCTCCGCCGGTGACTGGGCGATCGGTATCGGTGTCTCACCGGGTGAAGCCGTGGATCCGGAGGAGATCCGTCAACTCGCCACCGCCGCGATCGGGCGACGGTGCCGGACCGGGGTCGTGAGGGTCAGATCCCGGACCGGGGACGACATGGGCGACATCGCCGCGGTCTTCGTGCTCCTCTCCCATGTTCTGGCGAAACGGACGACGGAGGGGCGCGAGGCCACACAGTTGATGCGGGGCGGGATGAACCAGAACGAGGCGGCTGCGGAACTCGGGATCTCCAAACAGGCCATGTCCCAACGGCTCGCCGCCGCAGGATGGGCTGCGGAGACGGCCGGTTGGAAACTCGCGGTCACGTTGCTCCGTGCCGCGGACACGGGGACACCACAGGACCCCGGGCGACATCCCGGCATCCGATGACGGAGCACGGAAAGCCCCGACCCCTCACCGGGTGATCGTACGGTGAGGGGTCGGGGCCGGTGACGGTCCGGAACGATTGCCCCGTCAGTTCGGTTCGGGCTGTCCGGGCTCCGGCGCGACAGCCGGGGCTTCCGGTGTTCCATGCCCGGAGAACGGGGGAATCGCGATCTCCGGGTCCGGCACGGACTTCCTCGCCGCCTCGTGGGGTGAGGGGTCGACGGGTTTGTTGGCGACGGCGTTGGCGGCAGCGACCGCCGCGGCGATCTCGGGATCCGATTCCGTGGAGAACCATCCTTCGGTGTCATCGTCCTCCGCGATCTCCCGGGTCCGGTCATCGACCTCGTTCGGTTCGAACCGGAAGACACCTTCGTCGTCCTTGTTCGCCATGGCGCGGGCGAACTGTTCGAGAGAATCACCGAACTGGTTCGGGATCATCCACACCTTGTTGGCGTCGCCTTCGGCCAGCTTCGGCAGTTTGTCGAGGTACTGGTACGCGAGAACCTCGGGAGTCAACTGCGAGGCCTTGATCGCGGCGTTGATCTTCTGGATCGAGCGGGCCTCACCCTGCGCCCGGAGATAACTCGCCGCACGGTCACCCTCCGCGCGGAGCATCTCGGCCTGCCGTTCCGCCTCGGCCGCGAGGATCGAGGCGTGCTTCTCCCCCTCGGCGGCGAGGATCCGGGCCTGCTTCTGCCCCTCGGCGGTCTTGATGTAGGCCTCACGCTGTCCCTCGGCGGTGAGGATCATCGCGCGCTTCTCCCGCTCCGCGGTCATCTGCTTCTCCATCGGCTGCTTGATGGACGGCGGCGGATCGATCGCCTTGAGCTCGACACGGGCGATGCGCAGTCCCCACTTCGTCGTCGCACCATCCAGTTCGCTGCGGAGCCGTCGGTTGATCACCTCACGGGAGGTCAGGGTCTCCTCGAGGTCCATGCCCCCGACGACGTCACGGAGCGTGGCGACGGAGATCTGCTCGACGCCGTATATGTAGTTGTCCACGCCGTAGATCGCGAGGTGAGGTTCGTTGATCTTGAAGGTGACGACGACATCGATGTCCACCGTCAGGTTGTCCTTCGTGATGACAGCCTGCGGCGGGAAGCTGACGACCCGTTCACGGGTGTCGACCTTCGCACGGACCCGGTCGATGAACGGGATGAGGAAGGTCAGGCCCTGTGCGGTCCGGGTGTAGGAACCCAACCGCTCGATGACGGCGGCCTCACCTTCGGGAATGAGTTTCAGGGACTTCGACACAACCAGCCCGATGAGGATGACGGTCAACGCCATCAGGACAAGTTGAACCAGGGCGGCTTCGTCCATGGTCAGATCTCCTTCCAGACGACGGCCACGGCGCCGTCGATCGTGACTACATTCACCTGTTCCCCCTCGGTGAACCGGTGGGAGGGGTCGAGACTGCGGGCCGTCCAGATGTCCCCCTCCAGACGGATCTGTCCGGCTGTACCGTCGACGTCCTCGACCACGGTCGCCGATGCGCCGATCAGTGCACGGGGGGACGTGTCGAGGAGCCCCGTCGGTTGACTCCGGCGGCGGAGCACCGGGCGCACGAAGACGAGGAGACCGAGGGACGAGAGGGCGAACGTCCCGATCTCGACCCACAGGGGAACATCGAGAACCCCCACCCCGGCGGCGGTGAGGGCGGCGCCCCCGAGAAGGAGCAGCGTGAAATCGCCCGCCAGCAGCTCGAGAGCCGCGAGCAGAACCGCCGCTATCAACCAGACCATTGCGCCCACAGACCACACCTTACCTGAACACGGAAACCGGTTAGCGGGACAGAAGATCAGATCAGGTCCCGTTTATCGACGTCGGGGATGGTGACGAAATCAACGAGCCGTTCAACCGCCCCGATGAGTGTGGAGTCGAGATCACGGTAACTCTCCACAGCGCCGTAGACACGGTTCCAGCCTTCACGGGGCGTTCCCCACCTCAACCGGGAACAGATGCCGGTCTTCCAGTCCTCACCACGCGGAACCTCCGGCCAGGCACGCATACCGAGTCTCTCCGGTTTCACCGCCGCCCAGATGTCGATGAACGGATGCCCCGTCACGAGAACATCCGGTCCGAGGGACCGGGTCATCCTCGTTTCCTTCGATCCCTCCACGAGATGGTCCGCGAGCACCCCGACCCGCCGCCCCGGACCCGGCCCGAATTCCGCGAGGCGCTCCGGGAGGTTGTCGAGCCCCTCCAGATATTCGACGACGACGCCCTCCACCCGGAGATCATGCCCCCAGACCTTCTCGACGATCGCCGCATCATGGATGCCTTCCACCCAGATCCGTGAGGGTGCGGCCACCTTCGCCGTGACGCCGGTGACCTTCCGGGAACCCGAATTCGACCGTTGCGGCTGCGTCTGGGGCACGTAGCGGGTCAGTGTCACCCGTTTCCCCTCCAGGAGAAAGGCACCCTCCCGCAGTTTGAACAGGCGTTCCCTGTCGTACCTGTCGGCGAGCCGGATGAAGTCCCCGTCATAGGTCCGCTCGAAGCCGGTGACCGCACCGACGAAGCCGTCGGCGATCACCTCCACCACCAGGCCCGGTTCGGCGGGTACCTTCGGGTGCTCGGGCCGACGCCGCCGGGAGTGTCCCGAGAGAATGTCACCGGAGTAGGGATCATTGAAACTCATGGGAACCCAGCCTATCGGTTAAACTCTGGCAACCATGGATTTCCGACCGTTGGTCCACTCGCCCCTTCAGAACGCCGCAGTCTGGCTCGCCGGCTGGCTCCACGGCAGAGTCAGCTACGACGACCTCCTCGATGCCTTCGGGGAGTACGGAACCCGGCACACCCTGATCATCGGGGATCCCCCGGCGGACGGGCACCACCCCCGGACGCACGGACTCACCGGACTTCTCCGTCACCTCCGTGAAACCACGGCCCCTCTGCTACCGCGGTTGATCCCCGGTGAACCGGTCCTCCGGCTCGTGTTCGGTGGCCCCGGTCAGGTGCCGGGACTCATCGCGGGGTCACCGGCCGCCGAGGCCGCCCGGGACATGAACTTCAGCGCGCTGGTCATCCGGGACGCTGATCCGGAGGTTCACCATGTCCTCCTGCCGGACACCGACCTCGGAAGTCGGAGTCGTCCCGTCACATGGCGGTGGTACACCGAGAGGGGACGCGTCCCGGAGCCGGAGCATCTCGGGCCGGGTGAGGCGGACCGTCTTCTAGCCGACGCGACCAGATGTGCTGCGGAACTGATCGAGGAACGCGGATTCAGACCGAACCCATTGCCGTCTCCGCGTCTGACCGTCGGTCGTCTCGACGACCTCTACGCAGGTCCGGGGCTGCCCGACTCCGTCTCACCGCGGGCCGCGAAACTCTTCGCCCGTGCGGACCGGGTCGCCGCGATCATCGAGAGCGTCATGGGCGAAGCCGGTGATCACAGTCTCGATGCAGAGCTCACCCGACTGCTCACCCATCTCCGCACCGCACGCATGGCCGGTGTCGCGTACGCGGTCGGCGAGTACGGGAGGGCGCGCTGAGGGCGGGTCGCCTCCGCCGGATCCGGGACGACGGACACCCTTGCGGTACTCCCGCCCAGCAGGTCGACTCATCCCCTCCCGGGAACTGGGGAAGGCCGCCGGGCCGGTGCACAGCAGCCGGTCCCGCAGTAGGCACCGTTCACGGTGCACCCCTTCAACGGCGCTGATCCGAGACGTACCGGTGCGGTGTCCTCGACCATCTCCATCGCGAGATCGACCACCATCTTCGCGAATTCCGGGGTCGGACCGGCGGTCGCCGTACGTTCGATCGGTATGCCGAACTGCTCGGCTTCATCGGCCAGTTCCGAATCGAGGTCCCACACCACCTCGATATGGTCGGAGACGAATCCGATGGGACAGACCACCGCAGCCGGGAGCCCGCGGTCATGGTGCAGTTCCGTCACGTGGTCGACGATGTCGGGTTCGAGCCACGGAGTGTGGGGCGAGCCCGAACGTGACTGCCAGACGACGTCGAAATCGGTGACCCCCACCTCCCTGGCGACCAGAGCTGCCGCCTCCTGTACCTGACGGGAATACAACGGCCCGTCGTCGTCTACCCCTGCGGCGTTGTCGGCGGCCGTGGGAATCGAGTGGGCGGTGAACATCAACCGGGCGGAGTCACGGACGTGATCCGGAAGCCGCTGGTATGCCGCACGAACAGCGTCGGCCATCGCACCGATGAACAGCGGATGATCGTAGAACTGGCGGAGTTTGGTGAACCGGATCTCCGGTAGTCCCTCCGCGGCCAGACGTTCCCGCATCCCGGCGATGTCCTCGTCGTACTGCCTG
Source organism: Corynebacterium pygosceleis (assembly GCF_016595275.2). GTDB lineage: Bacteria > Actinomycetota > Actinomycetes > Mycobacteriales > Mycobacteriaceae > Corynebacterium > Corynebacterium pygosceleis. Next base: position 143,224 of record NZ_JAENIQ020000002.1, read on the forward strand.
CACCCCGAGTACCCCGCCCATGCGGAGGTCGCGAACACGAGTGCGTTGCGGATCCCGTCCCCGGCCATCTCGGCCGCGGTGTCCGCGGCCATGGGGTGCCAGTTCCGGTTACCGAAGTAGACGGGCAGTTCAATCCCCCTGTCCGACAGTTCGGCACGGACGTTGGCGATGATCTCCCGGTTGAGCTGGTTGAGTGGGCTGACGCCACCGAAGTGGTGGTAGTGGACCTCCACCTCATCGAGACGCTCCGGTGGGATTCCGCGACCACGGGTCACATTCTCCAGGAACGGCCGGACATCCTCATGGCCTTCAGGCCCTCCGAATGAGAGAAACAGTAGTGCGTCGTAATCAGTGGTTCGAGCGTCAGCCATGGGTCAAGAATACCCAACGACCCCACGGATGGCGGGGTCGCCACCGGTGGGGTCGTCGACGGTCAATCCACTCAGATGAGGCGGACGGCGTAGGGGCTCATACCGGACCAGCGGACGGGGCTGATCTGAACGTGACCACCGGACTGCGGCGCCTCGAGCATCTGCCCGTTTCCGAGGTAGATCGCGACGTGGTATTCGGCGTTCGGTCCCCAGAAGAGCAGGTCACCCCGCTGGATGTTCGACGTGGACACCTTGGTGCCCCGCTGGTACTGGTAACCGGTGTAGTGGGGCAGCGCGATGCCCGCGCCCGCGAAGGCGTAGAGGGTCAGTCCGGAACAGTCGAAACCTATCTTGTTGTAGTCACCGTAGGAGTCGGCGACGCCACCGTCCCGGATGCCGCGGGTGGGGCCCGCCGCGTTTCCGCCGCCCCAGGCGTACGGTGTCCCGATCATGGCGGACGCCCGGGCGATGACACCCTCGATCTTCTCCGCCCTCGATCCGGTGATGACATCCGTGGCGGTCTCCGTGACCTCATCGAGGTCCGTCAGGGTGACGTAGTCGACGACGGTGTCGATGGTCCCCGACACCGGATCCTCGGCCGTTCCGTTACGAGTCGAGGTTGTCGTCGTCGTGGTCGTCGTGGTCGGCGATGCCGTGGTGATCGCCGGAACACCGGAGTTGTCCGTCCGCCCACCGTCACTGACCGTCGCACTCTCATCCGCTGCGGTGGTCTGGGGTGCGGAGGAGAGACCGTCTGCACCCCCGAAGTTCTCTTCCAGCAGCGTAACGGTGTCCCGAACCGCAGCGATCAGCGTCTCCGCATCGGATTCATCCGAGGGGTAGGGGTTGTCGAGGGTCGCGTGATCCGGTGAGTTCACCGCGACGAGCGCCGCAGCGGCCAGTGAGGCGGCCGCGCTGGCCGCACGTCGGAGATCCTCCGCCCGAAGTACCTCGTCGGGGCGGTCACCCGCCTCGGCCGTCGCCTTCTCCGCGACCTGCTGGGCGCGGACTGCCTGATCGGCCGCTTCCTGCGCCTTCTCACGTGCTTCCGCCCGGTCGGGTGCATCCAGGGCCGCGGCCGCGGCCGCGCTCGCCGCCGCCGCCGCTCCCTGGCGGCCGTCGGCGGATTCCTGTGCTGCGGCCTCCTTCTGCCGGGCGGCGAGTTCCGCCGCCGCTTCCGCGGCCTTCCGCTCAGCTTCTGCGCGGGTGTAGTCCTCGTATTCCCGGCGCTGGTTGAGAAGTTCACCGGAGGTGGCACGCGCTTCCGCGAGACGCTTCTGCGCGGCATCACGTTCTGCGGCGAGACGATCCCGCTCAGCTGCGGCTTCCTCGAGCTGGCGGGCGTTCGCCTCGATCTCGGCACGGGCGGCGGCTTCGGCTGCCGCAGCCTCGGACTCGCGCTGTTCCGCGACGTTGCGGGCCGCCCTCAGCTGGGATTCCTCATTCGCGTTTTCGGTGCGGAGTCGATCGAGGTCGTCGAGGACGCCCTGCTGCTTCGCGGCAGCGGTCCGGAGGAAGGTCTGACGGTCCAACGCATCATCGGCGTTTCTGGCCCCCGCCAGCCCACTGACCGCGAGCGACGTCGTCCCGCGGCGGTAGGCGCTCCGGGAAATCTCGTCGAGTTTGGACTGTGCGGAACTCAACTGTCCCTGGGTGGTCTCGAGTTCCTCGCGGGCGCCCCGGGCGTTCTGACGGGCCTGTTCCGCTCCGGCCTGTGCGTCATGGAGGTCGACGAGAGCCTTGTTCACCGCTTCCCGGAGACGCCCCATCTCATTCTCGAGGACCGCAATCTGCTCCTGGGCCGAGGACAGTCCCGCAGCGAGTGACGCGACCTCCCCGGAACTGAGCTGCACCGCCTGTTCCGCTGCGGCGATCTCGGCGTCATCGGGGTTGTTGGGTGCCGCTACCGCCGGTGTCAGACCGAAGGCGAGTGATGCGGTCAACAGGACACCTGTCAGGCGTCGCGATGCAGGAGGTCGGAAACCGGATTCTGCACCATCGGTGGTGGCACGGCGGGGCGTGAACATTGCCACTGAATAACTCCTATCCCCGCCCGGACCTGCACCGGGTCCCCGGATCCGGAACGGAGGACCGTTCAGATCGGATTCGGTGACCGGTACCGGTTGAACCGGTGGCGGCGACTGTCTCTCGCATCGTGGGCCGGCCCCGGAAGATTCCGGGGACCGGTAGTGAACATTCGATGTCACTCATGGGCCGCGCCGACGGTGATCGAACGCGGTACGGAGACCTCACCAGGCATGCTTCCCCACGTGCCTGATGATCTCATCCCGCCGCACCGATCCCGGGACACCCCTCCGGCGTCCACAGAGGGAAGTCGGAGTGTGGCCAGTGGTAGCAGATGTACCTGACGAGACTCATGAGCTGACAACTGAACGTTAATTCACCTGAAAGAACTTGGGTACACATTCACCACATAAGTCACAGGGGTAAAGCCTGAAAACATGACCGGGATGGTTGCTGACCTGTACTCTTTCGCCCCGCCCGCCGTAATATGACATTGATCACATTACATAGGCTTCCCGGCGTGTCGTCCACGGTCACGGGCGATGTGTCCGGTCGCGAAGTTTCCGGACACGCTGGAAGATGTAGCCTGGGTCAAGTTCTCGGACTTGACCGCTGTGGCCGCCGCAGACGTTCCACCACGGCGTCCGCACGTTCACCCCGTCAGCGCACGCCGACCCGGTCACCGGGTCCGACGTCGGAGGGCGGCGACGGTAACCAGCACCGCGACCAGAACCGTGGCCCCCACGCCGAGATTCAGTCCCTGCCAGGGCACCGTCACATGATCGAGGTCACCGATGAACATCTCGGTCCCCGCCACGAGGTCCGGATTGGCGAACATGTGGACCTGCGCCGACTCGATCGCCGCCCTCGAGTGGTTGTCACTGACGACGGCCCCACCGGCGGGCGACCGGAGTATCAGTGTCTCCGCACCGGACATGTCCATGAGATCCTGGGCGATGTCGCGCTGGTCCGCGGCGACGGCCGGCGCCGAATCCAGGAAAACGAAACGAAGTTCACCGAACCCGCTCTCCCTGGCCCCCTCGACCACGCCCGACAACGCGTCCGCCAGTCCCGGGTATTCACCGTCCAGGGATCCGATGGACACACCGTCCCCGGCCAGATCGTCGGCGATGTCCGGCAGGTCAATGTCAGCGGGGATCATGGGACGGATCTTCCTCTCGGTGATTCTGAACGGGGAACTTCCACCGGCCGAAGCGGGACTCCCGCGATCGACCCCTCGACTATCCCACGTCCACCCCACCCACGCCACAGCGACACCCCGTGACACCATCAGGACGGCGGCGGGACGGGCCCCGGTCGACCGTCGCCGATCGTGGGCCGGTCGGGAATGGCACCGCACGCACGATCCCCACCAGCACTCCGGGGGTGACCGTACGGGGGTTTCACGGCGGTCGACCACGGCGTTTCGGAACACGGTGATAAATTACGGGGGTGGTATGTATCGACACGGGGCACGATTGCCGAACAGAACGCCCGTACTGTTATACTTTACCGCAGATGACGTTCATGTTGGCTGTATGCCCTGATGGACCGCTCTTTCGACCCGCGTCGGCGCCAGCCGGATAGTCACCCAGTCGACGCCCTTACTCACCCGAATAAATTTAGGAACGGAGCTTACGTGACTGAGAGCCAGAACTCATTCAACGCCAAGAGCACCCTCGAAGTCGGCGACAAGTCCTACGAGTACTACGCCCTCGATGCCGTCTCCGGCATGGAGAAGCTGCCCTACTCCCTGAAGGTTCTCGGCGAGAACCTTCTCCGTACGGAGGACGGCGCCAACATCACCCGCGATCACATCGAGGCGATCGCGAACTGGGATGCATCCGCTGAGCCGAGCATCGAGATCCAGTTCACGCCGGCCCGTGTCCTGATGCAGGACTTCACCGGTGTCCCGTGTGTCGTCGACCTCGCCACGATGCGTGAGGCCATCAAGACCCTGGGTGGCGACCCCGACGGGGTCAACCCGCTGAACCCCGCCGAGATGGTCATCGACCACTCCGTCATCATCGAGGCGTTCGGCCACTCTGACTCCCTCGAGAAGAACGTCAACATCGAGTACGAGCGCAACGAGGAGCGCTACCAGTTCCTCCGTTGGGGTTCCAAGGCGTTCTCCAACTTCCGCGTCGTCCCCCCGGGAACCGGCATCGTCCACCAGGTGAACATCGAGAACCTGGCACGGGTCGTCTTCGACAACGAGGGTGTCGCCTACCCCGACACGTGCATCGGCACCGACTCCCACACGACGATGGAGAACGGCCTCGGCATCCTCGGTTGGGGCGTCGGCGGCATCGAGGCTGAGGCGGCCATGCTCGGCCAGCCGGTCTCCATGCTCATCCCCCGCGTCGTCGGCTTCAAGCTGACCGGATCCATCCCCGCCGGGGTCACCGCGACCGACGTCGTGCTCACCATCACCGAGATGCTCCGTGAGCACGGTGTGGTCCAGAAGTTCGTCGAGTTCTACGGCTCGGGTGTGAAGGAGGTCCCGCTGGCGAACCGCGCGACCATCGGCAACATGTCCCCCGAGTTCGGTTCCACCTGCGCGATGTTCCCCATCGACGAGCAGACCACCAAGTACCTCAAGCTCACCGGCCGGTCCGAAGAGCAGATCGCTCTGGTCGAGGCCTACGCCAAGGCACAGGGCATGTGGCTGGACGAGGACACCCCCGAAGCCGAGTACTCGGAGTACCTCGAACTGGATCTCTCCACCGTCGTTCCGTCCATCGCCGGTCCGAAGCGTCCGCAGGACCGTATCCTGCTCTCCGAGGCGAAGGAACAGTTCCGCAAGGATCTCCCGAACTACTGCAACGACGAGGTCGAGGACGACGAGAGCCGTCCGGCGGTCCGCATGGATGCCGAGGGTGAACTCGACTTCGACGACGCCGACGTCGCGGAACTCTACAACTCCTCCCGCGAGGGCCACGGCGAATCCGCCGCCACGGGAGCCAAGGGACGGGCTTCCCGCCCGGTCACCGTGACCTCACCCAACGGTGGCGAGTACACGCTGGACCACGGAATGGTCGCCATCGCGTCCATCACCTCGTGCACCAACACCTCCAACCCGTCCGTCATGATCGGTGCCGGTCTCATCGCCCGGAAGGCCGCGGCCAAGGGCCTGAAGGCGAAGCCGTGGGTCAAGACCATCTGTGCCCCGGGTTCCCAGGTCGTGGACGGCTACTACAAGCGCGCCGACCTGTGGAAGGACCTGGAGGCCATGGGCTTCTACCTCGCGGGCTTCGGTTGCACTACCTGCATCGGCAACTCGGGCCCGCTGCCCGAGGAGATCTCCGCCGCCATCAACAAGTACGACCTGACCGCCACCGCCGTACTCTCGGGCAACCGCAACTTCGAGGGCCGTATCTCCCCCGACGTGAAGATGAACTACCTCGCGTCGCCGATCATGGTCATCGCCTACGCCATCGCCGGCACCATGGACTTCGACTTCGAGAAGGAGCCGCTCGGCCAGGACCAGGACGGCAACGACGTCTTCCTCACCGACATCTGGCCCTCCACGGAGGAGATCGAGGCCACCATCGAGGAATGCATCTCCCGCGAGCTGTACGAGGCCGACTACGCCGACGTGTTCAAGGGTGACGAGCAGTGGCAGAACCTGCCCACCCCCGAGGGTAAGACCTTCGAGTGGGACGAGTCCTCCACCTACATCCGCAAGGCCCCGTACTTCGACGGCATGACCATGGATCCGGAGCCGGTCAAGGACATCAAGGGCGCCCGCGTCCTGTGCAAGCTCGGTGACTCCGTCACGACCGACCACATCTCCCCCGCCTCCTCCATCAAGCCCGGTACCCCTGCGGCGCAGTACCTCGACGAGAACGGTGTCGAGCGGAACGACTACAACTCCCTCGGCTCGCGGCGCGGCAACCACGAGGTCATGATGCGCGGTACCTTCGCCAACATCCGCCTCCAGAACCAGCTCGTCGACCAGGCCGGTGGCTACACCCGTGACTTCACGCAGGAGGGCGCACCGCAGGCCTTCATCTTCGACGCCTGCGAGAACTACAAGGCGGAAGGCATTCCGCTGGTCGTCCTCGGTGGCAAGGAGTACGGCACCGGTTCCTCCCGTGACTGGGCCGCGAAGGGCACCAACCTGCTCGGTGTCCGGGCCGTCATCACCGAGAGCTTCGAGCGTATCCACCGCTCGAACCTGATCGGTATGGGCGTCATTCCGCTCCAGTTCCCCGAGGGTGAGTCACATGAGTCTCTCGGACTCGACGGAACCGAGGTGTTCGACATCGAGGGCATCGAGGAGTTCAACAACGACACGATCCCCCAGACGGTGAAGGTCACCGCCCGCAAGGACGGCGGCGAGGACATCGTCTTCGACGCCAAGGTGCGCGTCGATACACCCGGTGAGGCGGCGTACTTCCGCAACGGCGGTATCCTGCAGTATGTTCTGCGGAACATGGCCAGGGACGCTTCCTAAGAAGATCTGCGGGCCGGGTCTCCGGCATGATCGGGACACCGGCCCCGGACAGCTCCACACAGTGTGACCGATGGGGGCTGTGGCGACGCGGGAAGGGTTCCTCTTCCCCGTACCACAGCCCCCTTCGTCGTCGAACACACCAGCACCATCCACTCTGTAGCCCCCCGCTCTCCCGCACCGGATGGAGCACACGCCACAAACCAAGGAGAACTGTCATGCCAAAGGTCAGTTCCTCAGATCTCTCACAGAGACGCAGAGAGATCCTCGAAGGCGCCCGCCGCTGTTTCGCCGAGTTCGGGTATGACGGTGCCACCGTCAGACGCCTGGAACAGGCAACCGGAAAATCCCGGGGTGCCATCTTCCACCACTTCGCGGACAAGGAGAACCTCTTCCTCGCTCTCGCCCGCGAAGATGCCGCACGCATGGCGGACGTCGTCACCGCAGAGGGCCTCGTCGAAGTCATGCGCGACATGTTGTCGCATCCCGACCGTTACGACTGGCTGTCCACGCGACTGGAGATCACCCGTCTCCTCCGCACCGACCCCGTGTTCTCCGCGAGATGGGTGGAGCACCAGGCGGTTCTCGATGAAGCGATCAGATCCAGACTCCAGTCGGGCGTCGACGCCGGGCGGATGCGCACCGATGTCCCGGTCGAGGTTCTCCACACCTACCTCGAAACCGTGATGGACGGTTTCATCACCAGACTCGCCAGCGGAGAACCGACCGACTGCCTCCACCACGTGCTGGATCTCGTCGAGGCCAGTGTCCGCACGCAGTCCCCCGGACACCTCTGAGCAGACCGGTCTGATCATTTTTTCCTAAGTTTCGGTGTGATTACTCCCATATTGCGGTCAGCAGACAGTAATATCACTCGGTATGGCCGTCACCGAGATCACCAAACCGTTTCTTCTGCTGAGCACCCGTCCCGAGGATGAGGCCGCGGACGCCGAATACGATTCGTTCGTCTCGATGATGGAGATCGCACCGGAGTACCTCATCCAGAAACGCGTCGACCGGGAACCACTCGGCCCCATCATCCTGGATGACTACTCGGGCATCATCGTCGGGGGCGGGCCGTACAATGCCACGGAGCCGGACAAGTCAGACCACCAGGTGCGCGTCGAAACCTGCCTCAACACGGTCATCAGGGAATGCATCGAACGGGATTTCCCGCTCTTCGGTGCCTGCTTCGGTGTCGGGATCGTCGGTAGCGTCGCGGGCGCCGTCATTGACAGGCACTACGGTGAGAAACCCGGTTGCATCACCGTGGACATCACCACGGAAGGGCTCGCCGACCCCATCCTCGACGGAATGCCGCGGCGTTTTCCCTGCATCGTCGGGCACAAGGAAGCGACCAGGGCGCTCCCTCCCGGGGCGACCCTGCTGGCCCGTGGTGAGGCCTGCCCCGTCCAGATGTACAGGATCAAACGACACATCTACGTCACACAGTTCCACCCGGAGCTGGAGATGGACACGTTCCGCGACCGACTCGAGGTCTACCGGGAGGCGGGCTACTACCAACCCGAGGAATTCGACTCCATCATGGAGTCCTGTTCCGGACAGGACCTTTCCACGGACAACCGGTTGCTCTGGAACTTCGCCCACCGCTACGCACGATGACGTTCTTCGGGATGTTTCCACCTACGGGCGCATCCCCTCAAGATATCGTCGGGTGATCATCGTCTGCACCGCCCGGGCCACTCCGCCCCCGAGCCTCGTGATCCACCGTGCGTGCGCAGAGAAAGCCACGATCCTGCCCCACACCAGTCCGTCGGATCCCAGTACGACCGAGAACGATTCCTCACCACACTCAACATGGCCGGGAAGCGTTCCGTAGGTCATCGTCGTCGCCGTCGGGCCACTCTCAACGCACAGAATCAGACACGGCGAATCGGTACCGGCGAAACGTACCCTGACGACGTCATCGACCGTCGCGCCACGCCAGGCACCGACGCCCACTCCGGCCCTTCGATGCGCCCGCCAGTTCAGGAGGCTCCACGCGGCCCTCTCGTAACACTCCCGACCTTCACCGAGGAGGGCACTCTCGTCGAGAATGCGCCAGCTGCCGGCATCCGGGCACACCGGCGGGCACTCGCCCGCGACCAGGTGGTGAGTCGAGAGGATCAGCTCCGCCGGATAGGTGACCTCATCAGCCCAGCGCTCAAACCGGTCACCGGACATTCGCGGGGGGGCACATGGCACCAGGATAGCCTCCGGCCCCCTGCCTCCGTCGGCGGCACGATCTAGCCCCGTCAGGCCAGTTCGACGATCTCCATGTACTCGTCGCTCCACAGATCCTCGGTGCCGTCCGGCAACACGATCACACGCTCGGGATCGAGGGCCTGCACGGCACCCGGATCGTGGGTGACCAGGACGACAGCTCCGGTGTAGGTGCCCAGTGCATCGAGGACCTGCTCGCGGGACACGGGATCAAGGTTGTTCGTCGGTTCATCGAGAAGGAGGACATTCGCCCGCGAACTCACCAACGCGGCGAGAGCCAACCGGGTCTTCTCACCACCAGAGAGGGTACCGGCGGGCTGCTCGAGCTGGTCGCCGGAGAACATGAAGGCGCCCAGCAGGCCCCGGAGATCCTGGGCACCGGCATCGGGACAAGCTCTGATCGTGTTCTCCCAGACCGACGCCTCCGGGTCAATGGTGTCGTGTTCCTGGGCGAAGTAGCCGATCTTCAATCCGTGCCCGGACACGATCCCCCCCTCGCCGTCGGTACGCTCCACCCCGGCCAGAAGCTTCAGCAGTGTCGTCTTTCCGGCACCGTTGAAGCCCAGGACCACCACCCTCGACCCCCTGTCGATGGCGAGGTCCACCCCGGCGAACACCTCGAGGGAACCGTACATCTTGGTCAACCCTGTCGCATTCAACGGGGTTTTGCCGCACGGGGCCGGCTCCGGGAACGTGATGTGGGCGACCTTGTCGGACCGCCTGATCTCGTCGGTGCTGTCGATCATCTTCTCGGCCCGGGCGAGCATCTGCTTCGCGGCTGCTGCCTTCGTCGCCTTCGCTCCGAGCTTCGCGGCCTGTTTCTTCAGCGCCGACGCCTTCTTCTCGGCGTTCGAACGCTCCCGACGACGACGTGCCTCATCGGTCGCCCGGGCATCGAGGTACTTCTTCCACCCCATGTTGTAGACGTCGGCTTCGCCCCGCACGGCGTCGAGGAACCAGATCTTGTTGCAGACCGCATCCAGGAGATCGACGTCGTGGGAGATCATGATGAGACCGCCCTCATGTTTGGTGAGGAACTCCCGCAACCACGTGATCGAGTCGGCGTCGAGATGGTTCGTCGGTTCATCGAGAAGAAGAGTCGTCGCCGATTTACCGGAGCCCGCTGAAGCGGCGAAGAGAATCTGGGCCAGTTCGACCCTGCGTCGTTGGCCACCCGACAGCGTCTTGAGCTTCTGGTCCAGGATTCTGGCGGGCAGACCCAAGGCGTCACAGATCCTCGCGGCTTCACTCGCGGCCTCATACCCGCCGAGCGTGTGGTATTCCTCCTCGAGACGCGAGTACTTGCGGATAGCGGTGTCACGGCGATTGTCGTCGGCCGTGGTCTCCATGATCTCCTGCTGCCGCTCCATCGCCGCCTGAATCCTGTCCAGCCCCCTCGCGGACAGGACCCGGTCCCGGGCGGTGACCTCGATGTCTCCCTCACGGGAATCCTGGGGAAGATAACCCACGCTGCCGGAACGGGTGACCTCGCCGGCGTAGGGCTCAGCTTCACCCGCCAGAATCCGCATCGTCGTCGTTTTGCCCGCACCATTACGACCGACCAGGCCTATGCGGTCCCCGGGCTGCACCCGGAGCTGCTGTCCCGGGGCGGTGAGCAACGTCCGGGCACCGACACGCACTTCAAGATCACTGGTTACAATCACAGCCGGTCAGTGTATCAGTGGCCACCCGAAATCCACCTCCCGACAAATTCCGGGGACAGCGGAGAGCACAGACACGGTCGCACCCCGGTGGAACAGTGACCTCACCATGAGTTCTTCCGCCGAGAACAGCCCTCGACCGGACGTCACCCGATTCGACATGATCGTCGTCGGTCTCGGGCCTTCGGGGGCGGCACTCGCGCACAGGGCCTCCCTGCGGGGGTGGGACGTTCTCGGCGTTGATCCTCAACCCGTGTGGCGCAACACCTACGGCCTGTTCACCGACGAGTTACCCGACTGGCTGCCCGATCCCCCGGTCGAGAGCCTTTCCACACCATCGGTCATCGGCGAATCCGAACATCACCCCGACCGGGAATACGCGATCCTGGACAATGACGCACTCCGCCGCCGCTTCCTCACCTTCCCCACGATCATTGGAGCCGCGGCTGAGGTCGGCAGAAGACGTGTCCGGGTCAACAACCGGACTCATGTCGCCGACATCGTCGTTGACGCGCGCGGTGCAACGGAGACGGAGGGCCCGGTTCAACAGGCGTACGGGGTCGTCCTCCACGACGAGGCCGCCCCGGTGTGGATGGATCTCCGGCCCCTGGAACACGGCACAACCCCGACCTTCCACTATCAAATCCCGGTGCGTGGGGGGATGCTGCACGAGGAAACCAGTCTCGTCCATCAGGGCCCGTTACCCTGGGAGGTTCTACGGAACGCCCTCAGGCAGCGTATCGGTGACCACCCCGACGCCGAGGTCATCGCTTCAGAGAAGGTCCTCTTCCCGATGAACGCGCCGGCGGACATCGATCCGACCGGCCCCGTTCCTTTCGGTGCGAGAGCGGGATTCATCAACCCGATCTCTGGTTTCTCCGTCGCGACATCCCTCGAACTCACGGATCCCACACTCGATACCCTGAGCTCGATCATCCGTGGCGGGACACAACACCGGCTACCGTGGATGACCCCCCGGTACCGGGCGGATCGACGGTTGCTCTCCATCGGACAGCAGGTACTCCTCGAACTGGATCCCGATGAACTACCGCTCTTCCTCGAAAAGGTTTTCACCCTGTCGAGGACGGAACAGAAACGCTTCCTGCATCTGGGTGACCCGGTCGGAACGATGCGGGGCATGTTACGGATATTCCTCGCCTGTGACCGACACCTTCAGCGGAAGATAATCCGGGCCGTTGTCTCCCGGAGTCAGCGGTCATGACCCCGGGAACATCGGCAGGGCAGCTGCGCCCCTAGCTGCTCCCGGCGAACAAGGAACGGAACCACGCGATGATCGCCTGGAACATGCTCCCGACACCACCGGACATCGGGGGTTCATCAACGTCGTCAGCCGCATAGTGGATCTCGGCGTGCGCATCGGAGACGTAGGTCAGACCACCTTCCTCGACATGCATCGGAAGGCTCGCGGTGATCATTCCCCCACCCGGCTTCGGTGTGAACACCACACCGGCTTCGAAGTTTGAGTCAACCACAGCTGTTCTCTCGACGCCGTCGATGGTGAACGTCACCGTTTCCCCCACGGTCCCGAACATCTCGGGATGGGTACTGATCCGCGCCGTGACACGCATCTGGGCGGAGTCCGCGATCTCTGAGACGGTGAGGTTCATCTCACGGGCGATCATCACGGGGTCGACCGGATGCGGATGATCGCAGTTCTGCGGCTGAGCCACCTGGGGATCTGTAGTGATGATGCACGGATTCTCGGGCGTGGGGATCTGTACCGCAACGGCCGAGGTCCCGGCAAACGCCAGACACGACGCTACGGTGACGGAAGCGAAAAAACCTCTTGTGAACCGATTTCCCATGGAATGACTCCTCTGTGTTCAGACGGTTGGTGGGACACCTGCAGCTTATCTGCTTTTCCGGTCGGAGGTCGGAGGAAAACGGCAAACACATTTGACTTACATCCAAGAATATAACCTGCCTGACATGGCATGAATGCCATACACACCGTCCTCCACGCACCGAAGGACCCATCGGTGATTGCGGACGGTCGACACCGGACTCCGGAAATGCGGAACTCCGGAAGAGACCACCTACTCCCCGAACACAGAGAAGGCCCCCGGATCCTGGTTCTCACCATTTTCCGGGGGCATCTCCTCAACCGCGGCCGACTCTTCCCGTCAGGGAATCCCTCGGCATACCCTCACATCAGCGGCCGATGAGGTTGAACAACCAGTTGAAGTTGCCCAACTCGTAGAACCACGGCAGGTACCGGATCAGCGCGGCAATGCCGCTGATGACCGCCACAGCCGCTCCCACACCCACCGCTCCGGCGACAATGGCGTTCTCATTACCGCCATCGTCCGGGGTCTCGGTCGGTGTCGCTGTGACCGTCACCGTTACCGGTGCACTCGTCTCGACGACGGTCTCCGTGACCGGGGCTGCCGTACTGGTTTCAGTGACGGTGGCCGTCGACGGCGCGGGGGTGATCGTCTCGGTGACCGGGTCCTGCGTCTCCGTGACAACCTCCGTCACCGGATCAGGCGTCGACGTCACCGTCTCAGTGACCGGCTCCTGCGTCTCCGTGACCGTTATCGGCTCCGGGGTCTCGGTTATCGTCACCATTTCAGTTTCGGTCGCCGTAGCGGTGACAGTCACCGGGGCCGGGACCTGTGTCGTGGTTTCCGTTGAAGTGACCGGGTCCGGAGTCTCAGTCACCGTAGTTGTCGAGGTCTCGGTCAAAGGATCGGGCGTCTCGGTAACCGTCGTCGTGGACGTCTCGGTGACCGGATCCGGGGCCTCAGTCACCGTGGAGGTGACCGGATCCGGGGTCTCCGTGACGGTCGTGGCCGGCTCGGTCGTTGTCGTGGTGGAGGTGACCGTGGTTGTGACGGTGCTCGTCACCGTCTCCGGTGGTTCCGGTGAGGGCACCGGCAGGACGTTGAAGGATCCGGTGTCGGAAGCAGCAGGATAGTCTGTCGTACTGTCGGAGGATTCCTCAATTGCGGCGGACACATTGACGTTGCGCTCGGGGCCGCCGGTCGCGATCGAATCCACGGTGTACCGGACGACCGCGAGGCCATCCATGTTGGTGGTGGACTCCGCGACGGTCTCACCGTCGACACTGAAGACGACCGGGATTCCTGCGACGGTGCCGTCGGGTCCGGAGACGCGGGCCGACAGCGGGATGGAACGGGGCTGTCCATCGGATACGATGTCGGGCTGTTCCCCGAGCGTGACGGTGCGCTCGACGACCGGGCGATCCTCGGGGGTGACCGTCGCCGACCCCTGAGCGTCTCTGCTGAGAAGCTGGACACCCGGAGCTGCGGTCGCGACGAGTCGCGCACGGAGCTGGTGGGTGACGCTGTCGGAGCCACTGGGGACATTCGGCACGGTGAACGGAATGGAGGCGGTGCCTTCAGCGGTGACGTCGGCCTCCCCCGCTTTGACGGTGTCAACGTAGAGCGCGATACGGGCGTCTTCTGGGATCTCCGCGTCCTCCTCCCGCATCTCAACCGTGACTACAGCGGTGAAATCGACGGGTCCTCCGGTCGCCTGGACGGGTGCGATCGGTTCGATCGAGAGGTCTGCGTGGTTCTCGGTGATCTGACCCTCATCACCGAAGGTGACGCGGGGAAGGGTCATGGTGATGATCTTGTACGGATCCCCTCCGTGCCCGGGCCGGCCGATACGCCAGGAAACGGTGGGCTCATAGTATCCGCGCTGAATGTCTTCCCCGGTCACGGTGTGCTCGGGGAAACCGCAGTCCGCGACGGTGTTTCCGTTGAACCTGTTCCACCGACAGCTCTTATGCGGGGAGGTGTCGGGGTCGAAGAGCTCGAGTTCACCGGACGGGAGGACCCCGACCGGTGTCGGATGAGGGTTGTCGACCCGGAAGTTGTAGTGGATCTTGCTTCCCTCGACGAAGTCTTCACCCGGGTTCTTCACGGATGCCGTGATGGAAACGTCTCCGGCGCTGAGTACATGCCCGTCAACGACCTCGATGCTGAAGGTGTCCTGCTTCACCACGCCTGCGTCGTCGATGCGGAGTGTTCCCTCAACGGTGCCGTTGGGTGCGTCGGCAGGAGCGGTGACCTCGAAGGAAACCTCCTGCGTATCGCCTGCCGCCACTGTGACGTTCGGCGCCTCTCCCGTCCAACCGGCGGGTAGAACGATCTCGAGGGGCCGATCGACGATGTCGTCACCGAGGGTGTTGGTGACGGTCCCCGTGACTGTGACGGTCTCACCGGGACGGACCTGGGAGGCTTCCGTCTGGATGTCCAGACAGGAGGCTCCGAGCCATTCCAGGTTGAACCGCGAGAAATGGATGTTGTTGTGGGGGCCGTGATTGTGTTCCTCGAAGAGAAGTCCGATGTTGCCGTCGGGAAGCGTCGCCATCGAGGTGTACTGGATGTTTCCGGCTCTGAAAGACCGGGACACCGGCCACGTCTTGCCGTCGTCGCAGCTCAACCGAATGGTTCCGTTGCTGCGGGAACTGGTCGAGGCGGTGTTGCTGAACAGGAGTGCCTTCGCTTTGGGGGACCCCTCCGGGGCGTTCGGGAACAATCTGATCAGGGAGGCGTTGTTGTGCGGATCCGGTAGTGAATGATCGAGATAGGGCTCGGTCCAGGTGACACCACCATCGTGGCTGAAACTGATTTTCCTGGCCTGCTCCCCGCCCGCGGAGGAACGCGAGTTGTCCATGAGCGTTCCGTCGGAGAGCTCGATGATCTTGTTCTCGTCCATGCCGGTACCGAAGGGGTGTCCGGCGTACCAGGTCTGACCATGATCATCGGAGAGCCAGGCGATGGCCTTGAACTGACCTGATGTCGTGACGACCATCGCAGGTTGCACGAGACGGCCCGCATGTGCGCCGTACTGCAGCTGAATTCCGTTTCCGGAGGTGGCGAAACGTCCACGCCAAGCATTGTCGCCGGTGACGGAGTGGGTGATGACATTGTCGTCGTCCCAGGTCACACCGTTGTCGGAGCTCTTCGCGTAGGCGGCGTGGAGAACATTCCGATCGTTGGGGTCCGTCCCGAGCCGGGAGTTCCGGATACCGGCGTCGAAACTCTTGACGTGGAAGTTGAAGACATCGCCGGTGTGATAGTCGACCAGAACCGACGGATCGGAGAATCCGTACTTCGGCGCATTCACCTGGCCGGCCGCGACAGCCTGGGGCGCGGTCCACGAGAGGCCGTTGTCGTCGGACCGGCGTTGAACGACGGTGTTCGCCTGAGGCGCGTCGGCGCATCCCCCCGGCCGACCGTCCCACGACGCGAGTACCGTACCGTCCTTCGCCACCCCGAGCGAGGGGATCCGGTAGCAGTCGTAACCGTCCTCCCCTCCGACGGCGAGAACCTCATCGGTGAAGAACGCTTCACCGTTCAGGTCGTCGTTTGCGTCAAATCCCGCCGGCCCCGCTGTGTTCTCGGTGGCGGAGGCTTCAGGTAGTCCCGGAGGTGAGAGCACTCCACCCATCACGGCGAGGATGCTGAACACCCCCAACACTGTCTTTCGTCGATTCAGAATCTTCATCGATACTCCCGGATCTCGTGGTCGGATGAACATGCCCCTCAAACATGTCGCCGGTCACATGGCGGCGAAAGTGTAGCGAAGGTCACGCATGTTAGGAGTGTAGAGGATCTGAGTTACGTTTGGAGATTTTCCAGTCTCATGTCCTACAAGAATGAAAAACGGGTACCCCCGTTGGGGTTGGAGTTATGCGGTGTGATTTGTGGTGCACCCCATCGGAAGGCCGAGGTCCGAGACTCCAATTCGGGAAAATCGGGGACAAACACCCGGAAGAATGGCGGAAGACACATGTGGACCATCGAATCAGTCGAGGGCCTGCACGTCAGAACATCCGTGGCAAGACCGGTTAGATACGGAAAAGCGCCGCCCCCGAAATCAGGAACGGCGCCAACCTGTCAGACATGTTTTGTTCGGCTATGCATCCTCACACCGAGAAACCCAGGGCTCGCAGCTGTTCACGCCCGTCCTCGGTGATCATGTGGGGTCCCCACGGCGGACGCCAGACCCACTCGAGGTCGAGCTTGCTGGCTGTTCCGGAACCGACGACGGCGGTCTCCGCCTGCTCCTCCAGAATGTCGGTGAGAGGGCAGGCCGGTGAGGTCAGCGTCATCTGGACGACGGCCTCGTCGCCGTTCTCGATCCAGATGTCGTAGACGAGACCGAGATCGACCACGTTGATGCCGAGTTCCGGGTCGATCACGTCGCGCATGTACTCCTCGACGTCACTCGCCTTCGCCAGGTCGGCCTCGGACTGCTCGGGACGGACCCGTTCCCCGGTGTCTCCGGCAGCGTCCACTTCTGCGTCGGGATTCTCTGGTTGCTCCGTCATTACTTCTCCTTGAGGGCTTGGGCGGTGGCGGCCTGGAATGCCTTCCAACCGAGTAGTGCGCATTTGACCCGGGCCGGGTATTTGGAGACACCGGCGAAGGCGACACCGTCACCGATGAGATCGGCGTCCCCGTCCTGGGTGCCACGGGAGGTCACCATCGTCTCGAAAGCGGCGACACTCTTCATCGCGTCCTCGACGCCTGCACCGACGATCTCCTCGGCCATCACCGACGTCGACGCCTGACTGATCGAACACCCCACGGCGTCGTAGGAGACGTCCTCGACGGTGGAGCCATCCTCGGAGAGCCGGACCCGGAGGGTCAGCTCGTCACCACAGGACGTGTTGACGTGGTGCACCTCGGCATCAAAGGGCTCCCTGAGGCCCTTGTGCTGCGGGTGGCGGTAGTGGTCCAGGATGACCTCCTGGTACATCTGTTCAAGTCGCATCAGCTGACCCCGAAGAATTCTCGTGCCCTGAGGACTCCGGCAACGAGCCGGTCCACCTCATCGGGCGTGTTGTACAGGTAGAAGGAGGCGCGTGCCGTGGCCTGGACGCCACAGGAACGGTGGACGGGCCAGGCACAGTGGTGGCCTACCCGGATGGCCACCGAACCGTCATCGAGGACCTGGCCGAGATCGTGCGGATGGACACCGTCGACGGTGAAGCTGACGGCGCTCCCCCGCTTCTCCGTCGTTCCGGGACCGATGATCCGGACGCCCTCGATCTCGGCGAGAGCATCGAGCGCGCGGCCGGTGAGCACCTTCTCGTGGGCGGCGATCGCGTCCATGCCGACCGTGGTGAGAAAATCCACGGCGGCACCGAGACCGACCACCTGACTGTTCATCTGGGTTCCGGCCTCGAACCGCTGCGGTGGCACGGTGAAGGTGGTTCCCTCCATGGTTACCTTCTCGATCATCGAACCACCGGTCAGGAAGGGCGGGAGTGCCTCGAGGATCGCCGATCGTCCGTACAGGACACCGACTCCGGTGGGCCCGCACATCTTGTGGCCGGAGAACGCGGCGAAGTCGACGTCCATGGTGTGGAGGTCCACCGCCTGGTGCGGCACCGACTGGCAGGCGTCGAGCACGGTGAGTGCACCGACCGAGCGTGCACGACGGACGATCTCGTCGACATCGGTGATCGCTCCCGTCACGTTCGACTGGTGGGTGAAGGCCACCACCTTGACCGTACCGTCGAGATCCAGGGATTCGAGATCGATACGGCCGTCGGCGGTCATCCCGTACCACTTCAGTGCCGCTCCGGTACGCCTGCACAGTTCCTGCCAGGGCACCAGATTGGCGTGGTGTTCGAGTTCGGTGACGACGACGGTGTCCCCGGGGCCGACGTACAGATCACCGGAACGCTCGTCCCCGAGTACATGGGCGACGAGATTGAGTGCCTCCGTGGCGTTCTTGGTGAACACGACCTCGGATTCATCGACTCCGACGAATCCGGCGATCCGCTCACGGGCGGTCTCGTAGGCGTCGGTGGCTTCCTCTGCGAGGAGGTAGGCACCACGGTGGACGGGCGCGTTGGTGCCGAGAACGAACCGTTCCTCGGCACGCCACACCCGTTCCGGGCGCTGTGAGGTCGCGCCGGAATCAAGATAGGCGATCGTTGAACCGTCGCGTCCGGTCCTGCCCAGGACAGGGAACTCGGCCCGGATCCCGTCGGTGTCGAGGGTTCCGTCCGGATGGCGGTACATCGGGGATGAATGTGACATCAGATGAAGCGGTCGTAACCGTTGGCCTCGAGTTCATCCGCGAGTTCCGGCCCACCGGAGGTGACGATCCGGCCATCGGCGAAGACGTGCACGTGGTCGGGCTTGACGTAGTTCAGGATTCGCTTGTAGTGCGTGATGAGCAGAAGTCCGCCGTCATTGCGGTCGCGGTAGCGGTTGATCCCCTCACTGACGACCCTCAGTGCGTCGACGTCCAGACCGGAGTCGGTCTCGTCCAGGACCGCGAACTTGGGACGCAGCAGGCCGAGCTGGAGAATCTCGTGACGCTTCTTCTCGCCACCGGAGAATCCCTCGTTGACGCTACGCTCGGAGAAGGTGCGGTCGATGGAGAGCTCGTCCTGTGCCTCGCGGACCTCCTTGATCCAGTCGCGCAGCTTCGGTGCTTCACCCCGTACCGCCGTTGCCGCGGTACGGAGGAAGTTCGCCATGGACACGCCCGGCACCTCGACGGGGTACTGCATCGCGAGGAAAAGTCCCGCACGGGCCCGCTCGTCGACATCCATGTCGAGGAGATTCTCACCGTCGAGGAGAACCTCACCCCCGGTGACCTCGTACTTGGGGTGTCCTGCGATGGTGTAGGACAGGGTCGACTTTCCGGAGCCGTTGGGCCCCATGATCGCGTGGGTCTCGCCCGACCTGATCGTCAGGTTGACGCCCTTGAGGATCTGCTTCGGTTCGCTGTTTTCGTCGGCGGCGGCTACCTGCGCCGAGAGGTTCCTGATTTCGAGAGTGCTCATTATCGGTTCTTTCTTGGGCTATGGGGTGTAGTACTGCGGAGATGCCGGGTGACGGGGCCTCTCGGTGGACACTGTGTCCGGGGAGGGAGTGTCAGAGCCGGGTCTCCTCGAGCTCTTCGGCGATCTGTTCCTCGAGCTGATCGCGGACGGCCTTGACCGGGATCCGTCCGATGACCTCGGAGAAGAAACCGCGGACGATCAGGCGCCGTGCCTGATTGGGGTCAATCCCCCGGGAGAGCAGGTAGAAGAGCTGCTCGTCGTCGAAACGTCCGACAGTTGCCGCGTGGCCCGCACCGGCGATCTCGCCGGTCTCGATCTCCAGGTTGGGGACCGCGTCGGCACGTGCCCCCTCGGTGAGGACCAGATTCCGGTTGGTCTCATAGGTGTCGGTTCCCTGCGCGTTCGCGCGGATCAGGACATCGCCGACCCAGGCGGTGCGTGCGTCCGGCAGATCGGATGCCGGGTCCGCCTGGAGTGCACCCTTGTACAGCACGTTGGACCGGCAGTTCGGCTCAGCGTGGTCGACGAGCAGCCGCTGTTCGAAGAACTGGCCGTCGTCGGCGAAGTAGACACCGAGGAGTTCGGCGTCGCCGCCGGGCGCGGTGAACTTCACGCTCGGAATGAGTCGCACGACGCCGCCACCGAAACAGGCGACATTGTGGCGCAGTACGGCGTCGCGGCCCATCTTCGCCCGCTGGTTGCCGAGATGGACCGCGGTGTCGTCCCAGTCGACGTGGACGACAACCGTGAGCCGGGCGTTGTCCCCCACGATGTACTCGTGGTTGTCGGCATGGGTCCCGTCACCGGTGTAGCGGATGTTGACGATGGCCTCGGCACCGTCCTCCACGACGATGCTGACGTCCGTGAAGGAGGTGACTCCGTCGTCTCTGCCGGTGACCGTGACGGTGACCGGTTCGGTGTTCGAGGAGTTCTTGGCGAAGGTCACGAGGGTGGCCTCCTCCATGGAGGTCCACGCCTGGGCACCGACACGGTCGACGGGTGCCCCGGCGTTGCCGATCCGGTCGTCGTCACGCCCCACCTTCTCGACCGTGACACCCGACGCCGACCCGGGAACGTCGACGGAGACGTCCGGGATCGTCGCCTCCGGGAAGGTGCCGTCGTGAAGTCCCCTCAGTCGACGGAGCGGGGTGAAACGCCAGACCTCGTCGCGGCCACGGGGAACGTCGAAGTCATCGACGTTGAAGGAGGTGAAGAGGTCGCCCTTTGTGTCGTGATAGGTGGCGTTCTTGACGCGTTCCACTGTTGTCTCGGTCATCGGTTTTAGCCCACCGATCCTTCCATCTGGAGTTCAATCAGTCGGTTGAGTTCGAGCGCGTACTCCATCGGGAGTTCCTTCGCGATGGGTTCGACGAAACCACGGACGATCATGGCCATGGCCTCGTCCTCGGCGACTCCACGACTCATCAGGTAGAAGAGCTGGTCCTCGGAGACCTGTGACACCGTCGCCTCATGGCCCAGCGACACATGGTCGTTGCGGATGTCGTTGTACGGGTAGGTGTCCGACCTGGAGATGTTATCCACCAGGAGCGCGTCACATTCGACGTTGGACGTCGAATGGTGTGCGTTGGCGTTGATCTGCACGAGGCCCCGGTAGGCGGCCCGACCGCCGGACCTGGCGACGGACTTGCTGACGATGTTGGAGGACGTGTGCGGCGCCATGTGGACCATCTTCGCACCGGTGTCCTGGAACTGTCCCTCGCCGGCGAAAGCCACGGACAGCACCTCGCCCTTGGCGTGCGGGCCGGTCATCCAGACGGCCGGGTACTTCATGGTCACCTTGGAGCCGATGTTGCCGTCGACCCACTCCATCGTGGCACCCTCTTCGCACTTGGTGCGCTTGGTGACGAGGTTGTAGACGTTGTTCGACCAGTTCTGGATGGTCGTGTAGCGGCAGCGGCCGCCCTTCTTCACGATGATCTCGACGACCGCGGAGTGCAGGGAGTCCGACTTGTAGATCGGCGCGGTGCAGCCCTCGACGTAGTGGACGTAGGCGTCCTCGTCGACGATGATGAGCGTCCGCTCGAACTGTCCCATGTTCTCGGTGTTGATCCGGAAGTACGCCTGGAGCGGAATGTCGACGTGGACGCCCTTGGGAACGTAGATGAAGGACCCACCGGACCAGACCGCCGTGTTGAGTGCCGCGAACTTGTTGTCGCCCGCCGGAATCACGGTGCCGAAGTACTCGCGGAACAGATCCTCGTGCTCCCGCAACGCGGTGTCGGTGTCGAGGAAGATGACGCCCTGCTCCTCCAGATCCTCGCGGATCTGGTGGTAGACGACCTCGGATTCGTACTGCGCGGCGACACCCGCGACGAGACGCTGCTTCTCGGCCTCCGGAATTCCCAGCTTGTCGTAGGTCTCCTTGATGTCCGCGGGCAGGTCATCCCATGTGGTCGCCTGCTTCTCGGTGGAACGCACGAAGTACTTGATGTTGTCGAAGTCGATTCCGGAGAGGTCCGCTCCCCAGGCCGGCATCGGCTTACGCTCGAAGATGTCGAGTGCCTTCTGCCGGTTCCTGAGCATCCACTCGGGTTCGCTCTTCTTACCGGAGATGTCCGCGACGACCTCGGCGCTCAGTCCGCGCTTCGCGGCCGCGCCGGCGACATCCGGGTCATGCCAACCGTAGTTGTACGCGCCGATTGAGTCGATGATCTCCTCATCGGTGCGGGGGGCGTCGACAACCGGCTTTTCTTGGGCCTGGGTCATTTAGCCTCTCCTTTCATCAGGAGTGTGGGGTATGGGGGTCAAAGTGAGCTGCCCTACAGGAACATTGGTGGTGCAGATGCCGTGTCCCTCGGCGATGGACGCCAGAGGTTGCACGTGGTTTCCGAGCAACCTGGAGATCGCCTCGTGCTCCGCTTCGCAGAGCTCGGGGAACTCCGAGGCGACCTGGGAGACCGGACAGTGGTGCTGACAGATCTGCACCCCTCCACCGGCGTGGTGCACCGTGGCGGCGTAACCGTGGGCCGAGAAGGCGTCCGCAACCGCGTGGGCTGTCGCGGGAACGGACTGGTCGTCGTCGGCGGGCGGGATCCCGTCGACGATGGTCGAGATACGCCGCCGGGCGAAAGCCCGGACAGCCTCCTCGCCGCCGGTCTCCCGCAGAGCGCGGAGTGCCGACGCGGCAAGAGAATCATAGTCGTGGCCGAAGGTGGCGCGTCCACGGTCAGTCAACCGGAACGTCTTCGCCGGTCGACCACGTCCACGACCACGACCGGTGGGTCGGGTGACCTCGACCAGATCGTCTTCAACCAGAATGTCCAGATGACGACGTACGCCCGCCGCGGAGAAACCCAGACGCGTGCCGATGTCCGATGCACTCACCGGGGCCTGTTCGAGAAGTGTCCGCAGGATCGCGCGGCGGGTGTCACCGTCCCGGGGACGGAACGAATCCGCCGGAGAAACAGGGGAAGAGGTCGGACGGGACCCGGGCCGACCCTGTCGCGCTGTCGTCACCGTTGTCACCTCCTGCTCTTTCGTCCGTTGTCTCATTTCGCCGGACACCGCAGCCCTCCACACCCCGACCACGCACGGACGTGCGCGGTACGACGGTTGCGGTGGACATCGGACGGTCCGGATACGTCCTTCGGCGGCGGGGGATATCCGCCACCCGTCATTAGACAACACAAGTGTTCCGTAATTCATTCCCGTTGTCCAACCGGCGCAGACACGGCACGAAAACCGGTTTCCGCCGCCACTCCCCGCACTCCGGCCCCGGTGGGCCGGCCGAGTGTGTTGACCATTGCCCGGTCTCCCCCGAACCCCGGCCCCGTCCGACCCCACGACAACGGACGGGGGTGCTCCGAAAACAGATAAACCACCCCCTCGACGGGAAACGGCGTTCCATTCCCCGCCCCACGGAGCTTCTTCCGTCCCCCGTCACGGTTAGAATGCCGGTGTGTCAGAAGCCCCCTCCCGTCGAACGGTGATCCTCCGCGCCCTCACCGGCGAACTGCCCCGGCTGGGTACTTCGGGGTCCCGGTCGGCGTCACTCCACAGGGCCGATGCGGGAGACCGGGACGAGCGGCACCTGTCCCCGGGCGAATCGGTGCTCCCCCTGAGGTTCGCGCTGCTCCGGTGGACCGGTACGGTCGGAGCGCTGATGCTGAGTTTCGGTGCGCTCGGATCCGGCGCCCTGCCGGTGACCGACAACGTCTACCGTTCCTTTCCCGGCGGTTCGATCATGCAAAGGATGTTGCAGACGTCCTCCACCGTCGCGCTGACGGGGGTCGCACTTCTCGTCATCGCATGGGTGCTGATGGCCCCGTACGTGGGTGCGGGCCTCCAGGACCGTCGTCGGCGGGACCGGGTCAGCACCGGGCAGCTGTACCGGACCCTCGCCGCCTGGATGACACCCATCGCACTGAGCGCCCCGATGTTCACCCAGGACATCTACTCGTATCTGGCGCAGGGGGCCATCACGGCGAGAGGGCTCGACCCCTACAGCGCGGGGCCCGTCGACCTCCTCGGGCCGGACAATCCCCTCGCCCGTTCGGTCCCGCTGATCTGGTCCCACTCCCCTTCACCGTACGGGCCCGTGGCCAGTGGCATCTCGGCGGCCGTCTATCTCGTCGCGGGAGAGTCGGTGTCCCTCGGCGTCTACCTCCACAGACTTGCGGCGATCCTCGGGATCATCGCCGCGGGCTGGGCACTCAGCAGACTCGCGGTCCGGTGCGGGGTGAGTGTTCAGGCGGCCGTCTGGCTCGGTGTCCTCAATCCACTGACACTTCTCCACCTGGTCGGCGGAATCCACAATGAGTCGGTCCTCCTGGGCCTGCTTCTGGTGGGGCTCGAAACCGGGTTCCGGGGCGTCGACGGGATCACGTCGGCGTCGGGCCGGGACCGGTTGCGCGGATGGCTCCTGTTCCTCCTTTCCGGGGTGCTGATCTCCGGCGGTGGAATGGTCAAGATGACCGGGTTCATCGCACTCGGATTCACGGGCATGGCTCTCGCGCGGGCCCTGGACACGAAGGTCGGGCATCCGGTGGGGAGTGTCGTCCTCTGTGGCTTCATTCAGGCGCTGGTGATGATTGTCTCGGTGCTGGCGGTCACCGCGGTCACCGGTATAGGACTCGGGTGGGTCACCGGTCAGGGCGGTGCCGTGACCGTCCGTTCCTGGATGTCGGCCACAACCGCCCTCGGGGTGATCGCCGGTGGCATCGGCATGGTGTCCGGTCTCGGGGACCAGACCGCGGCCATGCTGACCGTCACCAGGGGCATCGGGGTGACGGTCGCGGGACTGTTCATGATCCGCATGCTCATCGCCGTCCACCGGGGGACGATCCATGCGGTCGGTGGGTTGGGCATATCCACCTTCGTTCTCGTCCTGCTGTTTCCGGTGGTGCAGCCCTGGTACATGCTGTGGGCGATTCTGCCGCTCGCGGCATGGGCGAACAGACCGTTGTTCCGGGTTTCCGCCACCGCCTACTCCGCCGTGGTCTGTTTCCTCGTCCTGCCCCGTGGACTCCCCCTGCCCCCCGGTACCGTGGCGGGAATCTACCTGTCGACCGCGTTGTCGACCACCGCCGTGATGGTGTTCCTGTGGTGGGCTGTGCGGCGCTGGCACCCGCGTGTCATAGACTGGCCGTCGTGACTGAGACAGACCGAGCGCGTCCACGGACGAGTGGAGCCGCCGCAGACGCGGCCCTCGAGACCCGCGGACTGACGCGGAATTTTGGCGACGTCT
The DNA here is from genome assembly GCF_016595275.2 of Corynebacterium pygosceleis. GTDB lineage: Bacteria > Actinomycetota > Actinomycetes > Mycobacteriales > Mycobacteriaceae > Corynebacterium > Corynebacterium pygosceleis. The sequence goes on from NZ_JAENIQ020000002.1 coordinate 168,473, forward strand.
GTGCCGTCGATCACCTCGACCTGCGGGTTGAACGCGGGACGGTCTTCGCTCTACTCGGCCCCAACGGTGCCGGGAAGACCACGACCATCGAGATGTGTGAGGGGTTCTCCGAGCCATCGGCCGGTGAGGTCCGTGTGCTCGGCCTCGATCCCGTCACCGACGCCGATGCCGTCCGCCGGAGGATCGGTGTCATGCTCCAGGGCGGCGGCGCCTACCCGGGTATCCGGGTCGGCGAGATGCTGGAACTGACGGCCTCCTACAGCGCCCGACCACTCGATCCGTCCTGGCTGCTCGAACTCGTCGGTCTGTCGCGACACTCCCGTACCTCCTACCGGAGGCTCTCCGGTGGACAGCAGCAACGTCTCTCGCTCGCCTGTGCCCTCGTCGGCAGGCCTGAACTGGTTTTCCTCGACGAGCCGACCGCGGGGATGGACACACAGTCCCGCCTCGCGGTCTGGGAACTGGTCAATTCCCTGAGACGCGACGGTGTGACAGTCGTGCTGACCACGCATCTCATGGACGAGGCGGAGGCACTCGCCGACCACGTCATGATCATCGACCGGGGGGTGAAGGTCGCCGAAGGCAGTCCGGGCGAACTCACCGCGCTGACAGGCGCCGGTGCCGCCCAGATCCGGGTCGACACCTCGGCGCAGCTCGATGCGGGTCGTTTCACCGCGTCATTGGTCGACGGTGGATATCCGGAGGGGGTGGCACTCACGGCGACGCGTCCCCTCTCCTACCGCGTCCGGGCGCGTCCGACACCGGATCTCATCGCCGCGATCGCCCGGGCCGCAGCGGACCAGGAGGTTCTCATCCGTGGGCTGGGCATCGACCACAGGAGTCTCGAGGATGTCTTCCTGGACATCACCGGACGTGAAATGAGGAGCTGACAGTGAGTTCAGAGAAATCCACCGCCCGAGACGGTGTCCCCCCACGTTTCCGGCCGGGCACCTTCGCTCCGGATCCGCAACGGGCCGGCGCGGCGGACATGCTTCTCGCCCAGGCGCTGATCGAGGCCCGGTTGTTCCTCCGCCACGGTGAACAGCAGTTGCTGAGCCTGGTGATTCCGCTCGGCTCACTGATCGCACTGTCTCTGATGCCGCTCCTCGACGTCGATGATCCCGTGTCCGTCGTACTCCCCCTCACGCTCGCGATCTCAGCCGTGTCGGCCGGGTTCACCGGCCAGGCGATCGCGGTGGCCTTCGACCGCCGCTACGGGGCGTTGAAACGCATCGGCGCGTCGGGGGTTCCGCGCTGGGTCATCATCGGCGGCAAGGTCCTCGGTGTTCTCGCGGTCTCATCCGTCCAGACGACACTGCTCTGCGTCACCGCACTGATCCTGGGCTGGCGACCGGACCCCGTACAGTTGCCGCTCGCCGCTCTCACACTGATCGTCGGCGTGGCCGCATTCACGGCACTGGGGCTCCTGATGGGCGGGACCCTCAGCTCCGAGATCGTTCTCGCCCTGGCGAACCTCATCTGGTTCCTGCTGATCGGTATGGCGTCCTATGTGCAGATCCGGGCCGAAACCATCGGCGAGTGGGCGGACTGGACCGTACTCATACCGTCCGTCGCCCTGACCCAGGGGTTGACGACGGCCCTGTCGGCGGGGTTCCCCAGTGTAGAACTCCTCGTCCTCGGGATCTGGGCCGCCATCGCGGGGACGGTCACGGTGAAGGTGTTCAAGTTCACCGCATGACGCACCGACCGCGTTCCGGCGGGAACGACCCGGCAGGATAGGATCGGGGGCGTGAGAACCAGCCCCAGTCCTTCCCTGTTCACCCACCCGCTCCGGTGGTTCCGTGCCCTCAGCGACGGTCCCGGGATCCGGATCCAACGCCGTCTGGCGATGGTTCTCCTCGTCTGTCAGGCGGGGATCACGGTCACCGGATCGATCGTCCGTGTCACCGGCTCCGGCCTCGGATGCGTCACCTGGCCGAACTGCCAGCCCGGGTCCCTCGTCCCCGTCGCCGGGGCCGCACCCTGGGTGCATCAGGCGATCGAGTACGGCAACCGGCTCCTGACGTTCGTCGTCGCGGCGGCAGCCCTCCTCGTCTTCATCGCCGTGCTGCGGGCCTCCCGCAGACGGGAGATCCTCGTCCTCTCATTCATTCAGGGCCTCGGGGTCATCGTCCAGGCGATCCTCGGTGGCATCTCCGTCCATCTGGAGCTCAGGTGGTGGTCCGTCGCCATGCACTTCCTGCCCTCGATGCTCCTGATCTGGCTCGCCGCCATTCTCTGGGTCCGCATCGCCGAACCTGACGACGGAACCCCGGTGGCGACCTACCCGGGGCCGTTGCGCCACCTCGCCGTCCTCTCCGCGGCGAGCCTCGCCATCGTCCTCGGGACGGGCACGATGGTCACCGGCGCAGGGGTGCACTCTGGTGACACCGGCGTCGGCATGGAGGGACGGCTGGACGTGGACCTCGCCGCCATCGCCAACATCCACGCCCACTTCATGTACCTCTACCTGGGCCTCACCGTCGGCCTCGTCATGGCGCTGGTCACCATCGGCGCCGCACGCAGGGCGAGACGGATCGGATGGATCCTCATCGCCTTCATCATCGTCCAGGCCGCGATCGGCATCATCCAATTCAACTTCGGTGTTCCCCGGTGGACGGTTCCGGTGCACGTGGCCCTCTCCGGGACGGTCGTCGCGATCACCGGTCTCCTCTTCGCCCACGGGCGGGACCGTGTCAACGGGCACACCTGGCTCACCGGATCAGCCGCCGGCGACGATCTGCGGCGTGAACGGATCAGCTCCCGCGCCTCCGGTGGGTCGCACGCCTGACGCACGGAGCGATTCACGGCACCGTACCGGGCCAGCACGTTAAGATCGACCTATGCGAGCTATCCGGATATCCAGTCACGGCGGTCCTGAGGTACTGGAACCTGCCGAGGTCCCCCGCCCCACGCCGAACGAGGACCAGGTTCTCGTCGCCGTCGACGTCGCCGGCGTCAACTACATAGACACCTACTTCAGGGAAGGTGTCTACGCAGCCGAAACGCCGTTCATTCCGGGTCTGGAGGGGACGGGCAGGATCGTCGAGGATCCTCGTGGGGAGATCGCGGAGGGAACCCTGGTCGCCTGGTGCGATGCATTCGGGTCCTACGCGGAGTACGCCGTCGTACCGCGTGACCGGCTGGTCGCGGTTCCCCGCGAGGTCGATCCGCACACCGCCGCGTCGATGCTGCTCCAGGGAATCACCGCGCACTACCTCACCGACGGCGTCTACTCTCTGCGCGAGGGCGACAGCTGCCTGCTCACCGCAGGCGCCGGCGGTGTCGGTCTGCTCGCGACGCAGATGGCGGCAGCGCGGGGGGCCACGGTCTATTCGGTGGTCTCCACCGACGAGAAGGAGGAACTCGCCAGGCTCGCCGGCGCGACGGAGGTCTTCCGTTACTCCGACCGTCTCGCGGACCAGGTCCGTCAGGCGAACGGCGGTCACGGTGTCGACGTCGTCTACGACGGTGTCGGGAGAACCACCTTCAACCAGTCCCTCCGGGTGGTGCGACCCCGGGGAACGGTGTGCCTGTTCGGTGCCGCCTCCGGTGCCGTCGAACCGATCGATCCCCAACTGCTGAACACCCACGGTTCCCTCTTCCTCACCCGTCCTTCCCTCGGCGCGTGGACGGCGCGGGAGGGAGAGTTCGTGATGCGGGCGCAGGCCGTGACCCAGGCGATCGTCGAGGGTCGGCTGAATGTACGCGTGGGGTCGGTGCACAAGCTGGAGGACGCCGCCGCAGCCCACCGTGAACTGGAGTCCAGGAAGACGACCGGATCCATCGTCCTGGAACTCTGACCCGGCGAGCCCGTGTCGCCTCCGGTGATCAGAAGAACGTCGTCGACATCCCTAGCATGTGGCCGATGGTCTCCAGGCCGAAGAACGCGTCGAGGGACAGGGCCACGAACACCGCCGCGAGATAGTTGTTCGAGAGAATGAACAGTTTCAGCGGTTTGACCTCGGCACCGTGGCGTACGCCACGGTGCAGCAGGTGCGACATGACGATGAACCAGACCCCCGCCAGAACGGCGACGGCCGCGTAGATGAACCCCGCCGCGGGGACGAGGAGAAGTGTCGTGAGGACCGTCGCCCAGGTGTAGAGCACGATCTGCCTGGTCACCTGAATCTCGGTGCGGACAACCGGCATCATCGGGACTCCGGCGGCCCGGTAGTCCTCCTTGTACCGCATGGCCAGAGCCCACGTGTGCGGAGGCGTCCAGAAGAAGATGATCAGGAACAGGACTATCGCCTGCCACCACTGCGGGGGAACCCCGGCCGGCAGATTGTCGGTGATGACCGCCCACCCGACGACGACGGGCATGCAGCCCGCCGCACCACCCCAGACGACGTTCTGCGGGGTCCGCCGCTTCAGCCATTTCGTGTAGACGAAGATGTAGAAGGCGATTGTCGCCATGACGAACAGTGCCGCGAGCAGGGACGAACACAACAACCAGAGCCAGAGGAAGCTGACCACGGTGAGTGTCCAGGCGAAGACGGTCGCGTTCCGGTTCGTGACCACCATCTTCGCCAGCGGTCGGCGTTCCGTCCGCTTCATGACCTTGTCTATGTCACTGTCCGCGACCATGTTGAAGGTGTTGGCGGCGGCGGCACCCATCCACCCGCCGATGACGGTCAGCAGAATCAGTCCGACATGGTTCTCACCCCGGTCCGCCTGGAGCATCGCGGGAATCGTCGCGACCAGAAGCAGCTCGATGACTCTTGGTTTCGTCAGCGCAAGGTACGCCTTTATCGTCTCCAAGGACCATTCCTCCAGCAGATGTCGGGTCGAAGCGTCAGTGGGTCGTGGGCTTCGGGGTGTGTTCCGTCGGGGATGATGACCGCTCAACCGGATCCGTCCACCGCAGCACCGGGAACGGACACGTACGGGAAACGGACCACCACTGACATGGCGTCGTACCCTCGACAATAAGTAGAGGGTACACACCCGGTCGATCTTAACTGTCTTCGACCCCGCATCACAGTCAGCCGCCACACGCTCCCCCTCCGACGACTCCGGGGACGGGCCACCGGGACGATACGGAATCACCACCCGACCACGGTCAGCCGTGTGGGGCGGCACCACCGGGCACCACCCTCGGAGCACGAGGAGCGCCGAGCCGTTAAGCTGGTGACGTGATGCCACGGGCACCCGTCCCGTGGCTGATGATCCCGCCAGTTGCTGGCCATCCGAACGAAACGAGGACCCAGACCGTGAGCCTGCCCGATGAACTGAAGGAACCCACCCGCCGCAATTACCCGGAGAGCTGGACCGACCTCGACACACGTGCCGTCGACACGGCCCGGATCCTGGCGGCCGATGCGGTGCAGAACTGCGGTTCGGGGCATCCGGGTACCGCGATGAGCCTCGCTCCCCTCGCGTACACGCTCTTCCAGCGCACGATGGACATCGATCCCGCTCAGCCGACCTGGGCGGGCCGGGACCGTTTCGTCCTCTCCTGCGGGCACTCTTCACTGACCCAGTACATCCAGCTCTTCCTCGGCGGGTTCGGTCTCGAGATGGGTGACCTTGAAGCGCTCCGTACCTGGGGGGCCAAGACACCGGGTCATCCGGAGTACCGCCACACCGACGGTGTCGAGATCACCACCGGCCCACTCGGCCAGGGGCTCGCCTCCGCCGTCGGTATGGCCATGGCGGCCCGCCGTGAACGTGGTCTTTTCGACCCGGACGCCCCCGCCGGTGAATCGCCCTTCGACCACTTCATCTACTGCATCGCCTCCGACGGTGACATCGAGGAGGGCGTCACCGCCGAGGCCAGTTCCCTCGCGGGAACCCAGGCACTGGGGAACCTGATCGTGTTCTGGGACGACAACCGCATCTCCATCGAGGAGGACACACGGATCGCCTTCACGGAGGACACCGTCGCCCGCTACGCCGCCTACGGCTGGCAGACCCTCGAGGTCGAGTCCGGTGAGGACATCGTGGCGCTCGAGGCCGCCATCGAGAAGGCCAAGGCCGACACCTCCCGACCGTCCTTCATCCGGGTCCGCACGATCATCGGTTACCCGGCCCCGAACATGATGAACACCGGCGCGGTCCACGGCGCGGCACTCGGCGACGACGAGGTGGCCGCCACCAAGAAGGTTCTCGGCTTCGACCCCGGGGTCTCCTTCCACATCGACGACGAGGTTCTCGCCCACACCCGCTCCCTCGGTGACCGCGCCGCCCGGAAGACCGAAGCGTGGACCGCGAAGTTCGACGCCTGGGCCGAGAACAACCCGGAGCGCAGGGAACTGTTCGACCGGCTCGCGGCCCGTGAGCTCCCGGAGGGCTGGGCCGACGGTCTGCCGACCTGGGAGGCGGACGCCAAGGGCGTGGCCACCCGCAAGGCCTCAGAGGCCGTTCTCCAGGCCCTCGGTGCCACCCTTCCCGAGCTCTGGGGAGGTTCCGCCGACCTCGCCGGCTCGAACAACACCGTCATCAAGGGCGCACCGTCCTTCGGCCCCGAGCACATCACGACCGACACGTGGACCACGGACCCCTACGGCAGGAACCTGCACTTCGGGATCCGCGAGCACGCGATGGGCTCGATCATGAACGGCATCGCCCTGCACGGCGGCACCCGCCCCTACGGCGGCACCTTCCTGATCTTCTCGGACTACATGCGCCCCGCGGTTCGCCTCGCCGCGCTGATGGGCACCGACGCCTACTACGTCTGGACCCATGACTCCATCGGGCTCGGCGAGGACGGTCCGACCCACCAGCCGGTCGAGCAGCTGGCCAGCCTCCGCGCCATCCCCGGCTTCTCGATGCTCCGGCCCGCGGACGCGAACGAGACCGCGGCGGCGTGGAAGTACTCCCTGCTCTACCGGGAGGGACCGAAGGGCCTCGCGCTCACCCGCCAGAATGTCCCGGTTCTCGAGGGGACCGCGGAGAAGGCCGACGAGGGGGTCTCCCGTGGCGCCTACGTCCTGGTCGAGGGTTCCAAGCCCACCCCGGACGTGATCCTCATGGGTTCCGGCTCCGAGGTGCAGCTCGCCGTCGAGGCGGCCTCGGTCCTCGAGAAGGACGGCGTCTCCGCCCGCGTCGTCTCCGTCCCGTGCATGGACTGGTTCGAGGAGCAGGACGCCGGGTACATCGAATCCGTCCTCCCCGCGGCGGTCACCGCCCGTGTCTCCGTCGAGGCGGGTATAGCGATGCCGTGGTACCGCTGGCTCGGCACCGCCGGCCGCCCGGTTTCCCTGGAGCACTTCGGCGCGTCCGCCCCCTGCGAGAAGCTGTTCGAGGAGTTCGGGATCACGGTTGACGCGGTCGTCGACGCCGCCCGGGCGTCCATGTCCGCCGCCCGCTGATTCTCCCGTCGTTCCCGTTCCGGGCCACCTCGCGCCGTACCCTCCTGGCCGGTGGTGGCCCGGAACACTCTCGTCGGGGATTCCGCGGAGCTGCACCCGGCTGAAAAGCCGACTACCCTCGTTTCTCGGATACGAGGGGATACTGAGTCCCCCGCCTGCACTAGGAGCCGCCACCATGACACACATCGATGAACTCGCCGGGATCGGTACCGCCACCTGGCTCGACGATCTCTCCCGTGACCGCATTGACAGCGGGAACCTGGAGGAACTGCTGACGACGAAGTCCATCGTCGGGGTGACCACGAACCCCGCCATCTTCGCGGCCGCGATGACCTCCGGAACAGCCTACGACGAGCAGATCGAGGTCCTCAGGTCCGAGGGCGCGGACGCCGACACGGCCGTGTACGCGATGGCGGTCGACGATGTCCGCCGGGCGTGCGACATATTCCGGGACACCTTCGAACGGACCGGCGGCGTCGACGGACGCGTCTCCATCGAGGTTGATCCGAGGATCTCCGATGACGCGGAGGCAACGCTCGTCCAGGCCCGTGAGCTGTGGAAGAGGGTCGACCGTCCGAACCTGCTCATCAAGATCCCGGCGACGCTCGGTTCGCTTCCCGCCATCACCCGAGCACTCTCCGAGGGCATCAGCGTCAACGTGACCCTGATCTTCTCCTGTGACCGGTACAGCCGGGTCATCGACGCCTACAAGGAAGGCATCCGTGCCGCCGCTGAAAAGGGACTCGATGTCGCGGGCATCCAGTCCGTCGCGTCCTTCTTCGTCTCACGTCTCGACGTGGAGGTCGACCGGCGTCTCGAGGAGATCGGCACCGAGGCCGCGCTCGCACTGCGTGGTAAGGCGGGTGTCGCGAACACCCGGCTCGCCTACGATCTCTTCCGTACGTCCTTCGCGGACAACGGCGAGCTGCCGGAGGGAGCGACCGTGCAGCGTCCGCTGTGGGCCTCGACGGGAGTGAAGAACCCCGACTACCCGGCGACCCTGTACGTGACCGAGATCGCGGGGCCGCAGACGGTGAACACCATGCCGGAGCCCACGATCGACGCTGTCCTCGCGGAGGGCGGTCTCCACGGTGACACCCTCACCGACCGCGCCGGCGAAGCCAGGGAGGTGCTCGCCGCCGTCGAAGCTGTCGGGGTCGATCTCGACGACGTGTTCGCGGTCCTCGAGCGCGAGGGCGTGGAAAAGTTCGAGAAGAGCTGGAACGAGCTCCTCGACTCCATGCGTCAACGCCTCTGATCCGAGCGTCCTCCCCTTCCACCACCCGTGTCCACCCGCCGGCCCCTGCGGTCCGGCGGGTGGACGCCCGATCACAGACAAAGCAGGCAGACATCACCGTGAGCAATACCCTGACCGGTCTTCCCGACAACGCCCCCTGGTTCAATCCGCTCCGCGACAGCCAGGACAAGCGCCTGCCCCGTATCGCCGGGCCGTGCGGAATGGTGATCTTCGGGGTGACCGGTGACCTCGCGCGCAAGAAACTCCTTCCCGCGATCTACGACCTCGCCAACCGCGGACTGCTCCCCGCGGGGTTCGCACTGGTCGGCTACGGCCGCCGCGAATGGACGAAGAAGGACTTCGAGGAATACGTCCACGACGCCGTCGTCGCCGGTGCCAGGACCGAGGTGCGTTCCAGTGTCTGGGAACGGCTCGCGGAGGGCATGGAGTTCGTGAGCGGGACGTTCCGCGACGACACGGCCTTCGACAATCTCGGCGCGAAACTCGCGGAGCTCGACAGGACCCGGGGTACCGCCGGTAACTGGGGGTTCTACCTGTCCGTACCGCCGGAGTATTTCTCCGACGTCTGCCATCAGCTGAAACGTTCCGGTATGGCGGAAGCCCCCGAGAACTCCTGGCGCAGGGTCATCATCGAGAAACCCTTCGGCCACGACCAGGAATCCGCCCGTGAGCTCAACCGGGTCGTCAACGCCGTCTTTCCCGAAGATTCCGTCTTCCGGATCGACCACTACCTCGGCAAGGAGACCGTCCAGAACATCATGGCGCTCCGCTTCGCCAACCAGCTGTTCGATCCCCTGTGGAACAGCCACTACATCGACCACGTGCAGATCACCATGGCCGAGGACATCGGACTCGACGGCCGTGCCGGCTACTACGACGGCATCGGAGCCGCACGGGACGTCATCCAGAACCACCTGCTCCAGCTCCTCGCGCTCACCGCGATGGAGGAACCGGTGAGCTTCACGCCCGCGGAACTCCAGGCCGAGAAGATCAAGGTGCTCCGTGCGACCGCACCCGTCTACCCGCTCGCCAAGACCACGGCACGGGGGCAGTACACGGCCGGATGGCAGGGATCGACCCGGGTACCGGGGCTCCGGGAGGAGGAGGGCTTCTCCGATGACTCCAACACCGAGACCTACGCGGCCTGCACACTCGAGATCAACTCCCGCCGCTGGGCCGGTGTCCCCTTCTACCTCCGGACGGGTAAACGACTGGGACGCCGGGTCACGGAGATCGCACTGATCTTCAAACCCGCGCCGCATCTGCCGTTCGGTGATGTCATGACCTCCGCACTCGGACAGAATGCGGTGGTGATCCGCGTCCAACCGGACGAGGGTGTCCTCATGCGTTTCGGTTCGAAGGTCCCCGGATCCACCATGGAGGTCCGCGACGTGAACATGGACTTCTCCTACTCGGAGGCGTTCACCGAGGAGTCACCCGAGGCTTACGAACGGCTCATTCTGGATGCGCTGCTCGACGAATCAAGCCTCTTCCCCACCAACGAGGAGGTCGAACTGTCCTGGCAGATCCTCGACCCCGTGCTCGAGTACTGGGCGCAGCGCGGACGACCCGAGGACTACGAGGCCGGAACCTGGGGGCCGACCTCGGCGGACAGGATGCTCGCCCGCGAGGACCGTACCTGGCGACGACCCTGATCCGACGCCCCGCTCCGCACCTGCTCCACAGCTCCCGGCGGTTCTCCCGCCGTTCCACGTTGAAAGGCCCCCATGATCATCACAATGCCCGACACCGACACCCGGGCGATCGCCGCTGAACTCGTGTCCATCCGTGAATGGGGTGCGCAGGTCACCACGGGCCGGGTCCTCACACTCATCGTCGTCGCCGATGCCGACGACGACATCGAGGCCCTCATCGGTGCCACCAACGACGCCTCCCGTGAACATCCTTCCCGGGTTCTCGTCATGGTGATCGGTGACTCCTCGGCGGAGAAATCCTCCGTCGACGCCGAGATCCGCATCGGCGGTGACGCCGGCGCCTCCGAGATCATCCTCATCCGGCTCAACGGTGAGGTAGCCGACCACGTCGAGGCCGTCGTGACCCCGCTCCTTCTCCCGGACACCCCCATCGTCGCCTGGTGGCCGGGCACGGCCCCCGTGAATCCCTCGGATGACCCCATCGGACGTATCGCGGCCCGCCGCATCACCGACGCCCTCTACGATCCCCCGGAGGATTCGATCTACCGGCGCCGGAACCACTACCGGCCGGGAGATTCCGACATGGCGTGGTCCCGTATCACGCAATGGCGCGGTGTGGTGGCCTCGACCCTCGATCAGCCCCCTCACGAGGGCATCCTGGACGCCGAGATCCACGGACCGGCGGACTCCCCCAGCGTCGACCTCGCCGCCGGCTGGCTCGCCGACCGCTTCGGCGTCAACATCGTCCGCCAGTCGACCGGCCAGGACGCTGTACCGGTCGACGACGCGGGACGTGAATGCATAGCGGTCACCCGGGTGGTCCTCTTCAGGAGCCGCTCGACGATCACCGTGGAGGTCCGTGACGCTGAGACACTGTCCGTCTCCGTCGACGGTGCCCACTACGGGCTCGTCGCCCTCGGTCGTCGGAGCCAGGCGGACTGTCTCGCCGAGGAACTCCGGCACCTCGATCCCGACCTCGCCTACGCGCGTGCACTGCGCGGGTTGAACCGTGTCCGCTACGTCGACGCGTTCACTGACTGATCCCCGGAAAGGAGCGGACCATGGTTGACATCACACGTGTGAGAGACCTCAACGCACTCATCGACGAAGCCGCCGCCCGGATGACCCGGACGATAGCCGCCGTGCAAGCCACCGGGGGCCTTCACGGCGACGGTGTCGCACGCATCGTCCTGACCGGCGGTGGCGCGGGAATCGGCCTCCTGAGGAAACTCGCGGAGTTCGACAACACCGCCCGCACCATGGGCGAGGACTTCCCCGTCGTGCACATCGACTGGTCGAGGGTGCACGTCTTCTTCGGTGACGAGCGCAACGTCGATGTCACACACCCCGAGTCGAACGAGGGCCAGGCCCGCGCGGTGCTTCTGGACCACGTGGACATCGCCGACGCCAACATCCACGGCTACGGTCTCGGCTCCGGCGACCTCGAGGCCGCGGTGTCGAGGGTCACACGCGCACTGGAGTCCTTCGCCCCGAAGGGGTTCGACCTCCATCTCCTCGGGATGGGCGGCGAAGGCCACATCAACTCGATGTTCCCCCACACTCCCGCGGTACGGGAAACCCGTGATCCCGTCACCGCGGTAACGGATTCCCCGAAACCACCGGCGGAACGGGTCACACTCACACTCCCGGCGGTACGGTCGGCGGAACGGGTGTGGCTGCTCGTGTCAGGTGCCGAGAAAGCTGAGGCCGCCCGGGCCGTCATCGACGGCGCCGACCCGGAAGCCTGGCCCGCCGCAGGTGCCCGGGGACGATCCGAGACCGTCCTCTTCCTCGACGATGCGGCGGCCGCTCCCCGTCACTGACCGGTCCCCCTCCCCGTGCGGTCCGCACGGGGAAAACGACGAAACCCCGTCACGACTGTTTCCGTGACGGGGTTAAGCGGTGGACGGGTGGACCGGCCGTCCGCGCGACGGTCCACCCGTCCTGCCTGCGCATGTACCGCCCCGGCCACCGGGTCTGCCGGGGCGAGGCGCTGGATGACCGGGCCACCGGTGACGATATGGTCGCCGTGACGGGGACCGGGACCAGGTGCCGGAACCGCGGTGAAATCTAGCCGACGTAGGCGTGGATCAGGTTCAGCCCCACGATACAGACGATCCAGATGATCGCGCAGATGATGGTCACCCGGTCGAGATTCTTCTCGACGACGGTGGAACCCGAGAGGTTCGACTGCACACCGCCACCGAACAGACTCGAGAGGCCGCCCCCCTTGCCCTTGTGCAGCAGCACGAACATGGTCATGCCGAGGCAGGCCAGGAAGAGAACGATCTGAAGGGTAAGCACCATGGAAACGTGGATCCTTTAATTGTGGATAATGCGTCTGTCTTGTCCGGTGCCCGCCCTCCCGGGAGAGCACCGCTGTCGTGACCTCTTGTTCATCTCACCGGGTCAACGGCTGTCGCATACCACCATACACGTCCACGGTGGCCACGACGGACCCGACACAGCGCATCAGCGACCCGAGGTCGACGAGGACACCGATGCACTGCGCGGCCGGGACTATCCGGAGTTGCGCAACGCCGTCGCCAGACCGTTCATGGTCAGCTGGATACCGTCGGGCACGCCGGCGTCGGTATCCCCGGATCGATACCGACGCAGCAGCTCGAGCTGGATCACGTTCAGCGGGAGCAGGTAGGGATACCGGCTGCGGACCGACCGTTCGAGGGTCGGGTTGTCCGCGAGCAGGCGGTCGGCACCGGTGACGGTGAGGAACATGTCCGTGGTGAGCCGGTATTCCTCGGCGATGGCCCCGGAGATACGGTCGGCCACGTCACGGTCCCCTACCAGCGACGAGTAGAGCTCCATGAGCGGCATCTCCGCTTTCGCCATGACCTGCGCCATGTTGGACATGACGGACGTGAAGAACGGCCAGTCCCTGTAGAGCTCTCGGAGTTCCGTCAGACGGTCCGGATCATCGCCGATCCAGTCGCGGAGCGCCGTACCGACACCGAACCACCCGGGAATCATCGCCCGTGACTGCGACCACGCCAGTACCCACGGGATCGCCCGCAGATCATCGATGGAGGAGGTCTGCTTCCTCGCCGAGGGCCGCGAGCCGATGTTCAGTGCGCCGATCTCCTGGAGCGGAGTCGACGTGGTGAAGTACTCGATGAAGCCGGGGTCCTCGTGAACGAGTGTCGCGTACTTCCGGCGGGAGGCCTCGGCGATCTGCCGCATGATCTCGTGCGCCCGTTCCGGGTTCTCCAGATCGGCGACCGGCAGGAGTGAAGCCTCCAGTGTCGCCGAGACCAGCGCCTCCAGGTTGCGTCTCGCGGTTGTCGGATGACCGTACTTCGCGGAGATGATCTCGCCCTGCTCGGTGATGCGGACCGAGCCCGCCACCGCACCCTCCGGTTGCGCGAGAATCGCGTCATAGCTCGGCCCGCCCCCGCGCCCGACGGTGCCTCCCCTACCGTGGAAGAACCGGAGTCGGATACCGTTCTCCCGGCACGCCTCGACGATGTCGAGTTCCGCGTCGTAGAGCGCCCAGTTCGCGGCGAAGTAACCGCCGTCCTTGTTCGAGTCCGAGTAGCCCAGCATCACCTCCTGGATCTCACCGCGTCGCGTCACGTAGGAACGGTAGACCGGGACCTTCCAGATGTCCCGGAGGATCGATGCCCCGGCCTGGAGATCCTCGATGGTCTCGAACAACGGGATGATGTCGACTGATCCGGACGGCGCACCGTCCTCGACACGGATGAGACCGTATTCCTTGAGCAGCACCATCGGTTCGAGGATGTCGGAGACCGACTGGGCCATCGAGATGATGCAGTGGGGCACCATCCGTTCACCGAACTTGTCGACGGCCTCGGCGGCGGCCGCGATGATCTCCAGCTCCCGTCGGGTCTCCTCGCTGAAGTTCTGCGGGTGCGGGGGGACCAGTGGGCGTGGTGAGCTGAGCTCACCGACGAGGAGCCTTCTTTTCGCGTCCTCGTCGAGCGCCCGGTAATCCTCTGTGACCCCGGCGTGCGCGAAGACCTCGGTGAGGACGTTCTCGAAGGACTCGGAGTTCTGGCGCAGATCCAGGGAGTAGAGGTGGAAACCGAAACTGGCGACCGCTGACCTGATCCGTCCGAGTCGATCGTCCGCGATCAGGCCGTCGTAGGATTCCCGCAGGGCGGCGTCGATGATGTCGAGGTCGGCGGCGAATTCGCCCGGCCCCGGATAGGGTTCATGGCACTCGTACCAGGTTCCCTCGACGGACTCCGGGCCGATCAGTTCGGCCTGGGTTGCGGCGATCCGCCCCCGGACACCGTGAACGGCCCGACGGTACGGCTCATCCACCCGGCTCGGGACATCGTTGTGTCCGCGGTCCGCGAGCTCGACGAGTTCTCGGCTCACCTCGGACAGTCTGTCCGACAGTGACAGTTCGTGCTCGAGTTTGTGCAGTTGGGACGCGTAGAACTTCAGGACCGTGTGGGCTGCGCGGTTCGTCGCGTAGCGGACCGTCTCCGCCTTCACGTAGGGGTTTCCGTCGTGGTCCCCACCGATCCAGGATCCCGGTCTGACGACGGCGGTGGCGGGGACCACGTCACCGTACCGGTTCTGCAGTTCGGTCCGGACATCGTGGTTGATCGCGGGGATCTGACGGAGCAGGCTCAGCTTGTAGTAGCGCAGTCCGACCTCGATCTCATCCTCGATCCGGGGACGAACCACGCGGATCAGGGCCGTCTGCCACAGGATGGTGATCTGGCGTTGGATACCCCTGTCGATCTCCTCGGTACGTGCCGCCGTGCGTTTGCTGGGTGGTCGTGAAGCGATGTCGTGACGCTCCTGCATCAGTGCGGTGATGTGCTTCTGGACATCGAACACGGTGCGGCGGCGGGTTTCGGTCGGGTGTGCCGTGAGAACGGGGGCGACCTCAGCCATGGCGATGGCTTCCGCCACTGCTTCGGCGCTGATGCCCGCCGCTTCAAGTTTGACCCACGTCGCCTCGAGAGTGGAGTCGGGTGCCGGTGCACCGCCGTCGAGGATCGCCTGCCGGGTGGTCTCGTCGTTGAGGTCCTCCACGAGGTTGACCAGGAGCGCGAAATGGGAGAACGCCCGCACGACCTTGATCATCGTGAATGTGTCCCGGTCCCGGAACATACCGACCAGATCGTCGAGGGTCTGCTGGCCCTTGGCGACACCGAAGGATGCTCTGCGGGCACCTTCGACCAGATCGAAGATGTCGTCACCCTCCTGCTGGCGGATGACGTTTCCGAGGATGCGTCCGAGATGCCGGATGTCCTCGCGAAGTTGTTCAGGCACTGTGTACTTCCTTTTCGATTGGCGGATGGATCCGGTGTCCGGTCCTGTTCCTCCCCGGCCCCGGTGCGCGCAGACCGGTGCCCGCCGTCACCTCGACGGGGCCGGGACAGCGGTGCTGTCGGCGATCACGGCGAGGACGGCGGGCACTGGACGGGAATCAGGCCCGGGGGCCGGCGGCGTTGGCGACGAGCTTCGCGAAGTCCTCGCCGTTGAGCGAGGCCCCACCGACCAGTCCGCCGTCGACGTCGGGCTTGCCGACGATCTCGGCGACGGAGTCGGCCTTGACCGAACCGCCGTAGAGGATACGCATGCCGTCGGCGATCTTCTCGTCGGCGAGTTCGCGGACGGTCGCGCGGATGGCGGCACACACCTCCTGGGCGTCGTCGGCCGACGCGACCTTCCCGGTGCCGATGGCCCAGACCGGTTCGTAGGCGACGACGGTGTTCGCGAGCTGTTCGGCGTCCAGCCCGGCGAGGGAGGCGCGGGTCTGGGCGACGACGTAGTCGACGTGTTCGCCGGCTTCACGGACCTCGAGGGGCTCGCCGACGCAGACGATCGGGCTGACGCCGTGCTTCAGGGCGGCGGCGGCCTTGGCGGCGACGAGTTCGTCGGACTCCCCGTGGTACTCGCGGCGCTCCGAGTGCCCGACGACGACCCAGGAGCAGCCGAGCTTGGCGAGCATCTCGGCGGAGACCTCTCCGGTGTAGGCACCGGATTCGTGGCGGGAGACGTCCTGGGCACCGTAGGTGATCTGGAGCTTGTCACCGTCGACGAGGGTCTGGACGGAGCGGATGTCGGTGAACGGGACGGTCAGTGCGACATCGACCTTGTCGTAGTAGTCCTTCGGCAGGGCGAAGGCGAGTTTCTGGACGACGCTGATCGCCTCCAGGTGGTTGAGGTTCATCTTCCAGTTGCCGGCGATGAGGGGGGTGCGTGCCATGTTCTGGCCTTTCTTCGTGGTTGGTGTCTGTGGGGTGAGTGGTACCCGCCCTGTCGGGGCGGGGCCGGGTGTCAGTTCTCCAGGACGTTGACGCCCGGAAGCGTCTTGCCCTCGAGGAATTCGAGGGAGGCACCACCGCCGGTGGAGATGTGGCTGAAGCCGTCCTCGTTCAGACCGAGGGTCCGCACCGAGGCCGCGGAGTCGCCGCCGCCGACGACGGAGAACGCTCCGTCGGCGGTTGCGGAGATCATCGCCTCGGCCACGCCCTTGGTGCCCTCGGCGAACGCCGGGAACTCGAAGACACCCATCGGGCCGTTCCAGAAGATCGTCTTCGCCTCGGCGAGCCGTGCGGCGAACAGCTCGACGGACTTCGGGCCCATGTCCAGGCCCATCCAGCCCTCGGGGATCCCGGAGACGTCGACGGTCCGCTTCTCTGCGTCCCTGTCGAACCTGTCGGCGGCGACGACGTCGACGGGCAGGACGATGGAGTCGCCGAAACGCTCGAGGAGGTCGCGGCAGGTGTCGATCATCTCTTCCTGGAGGAGGGACTTCTGGACGTCATGTCCCTGCGCCGCGAGGAAGGTGTAGCACATGCCGCCCCCGATGATCAGTGCATCGGTCTTGGGCGCGAGGGCCTCGATGACGCCGAGCTTGTCGGAGACCTTCGACCCGCCGAGAACGACGACGTAGGGCTTGGCGGGGTTGGACGCGACCTCGCCGAGAACCTTGATCTCCTTCTCCACGAGCTGACCGGCGTAGTGCGGCAGGCGCTGCGCGACATCGTAGACGGAGGCCTGTGCGCGGTGGACGACGCCGAAGCCGTCGGAGACGAAGGCACCGTTCTCACCGGTCAGAGCGACCAGCTGATCGGCGAACTCACCGCGCTCGGCGGCGTCCTTGCTGGTCTCGCGGGGATCGAAGCGGACGTTCTCCAGCAGCAGCACGTCACCCTCGGTCAGACCGTTGGCCCGCTCGTGTGCGTCCTCGCCGACGACGTCGCCGGCGAGAGCCACGTACTGGCCGAGTTCCTCGGAGAGCGCCTCAGCGACCGGGGCGAGGGAGAACTTCTCGTTGACCTCACCCTTCGGCCGGCCGAGGTGTGCCATGACGATGACCTTGGCACCACCGTCGACGAGTTTCTTCAGGGTCGGGAGGGAGGCCGTGATCCGACCGGAGTCGGTGATCTCACGGTTCTCGTTGAGCGGGACGTTGAAGTCGGAACGGACGAGGACGTAACGGCCCTCGACTCCTTCGGCGATCAGGTCGTTGAGGTTCTTGACGGTCATCGATTCTCCTTGGTTTCTGTTCTGTCTGTATCGGGGTAAGGATGTTGGCCGGACCCGTTCGACCGGGTTCGGGTGCGCGAACGGCCCGGGGCGTACCTCCGGAGAGGTACGCATCCCGGGCCGTTGGCGTTTTTCAGGGCATCAGCCCGGACGGCGGAGGTTTCCGCGCCGTGTCAGAGCCGGTCGCCGACGTACTCGGTCAGGGTGACGAGCTGGTTGGAGTAGCCCCACTCGTTGTCGTACCAGGAGACGACCTTGACCTGGTCACCGATGACGCGGGTCATGCCCGAATCGAAGATCGAGGCGTGCGGGTCGGTCACGATGTCGGTGGAGACCAGGGGCTCCTCCGAGTAGGCCAGAACACCCTTCAGGTCGCCCTCGGCGGCCTTCTTGATGGCGGCGTTGACCTCGTCGACCGTGACGTCCTTCGAGGCGGTGAAGGTGAGGTCGGTGCAGGAGCCGGTGGGAACCGGGACGCGCATGGCGAAACCGTCGAGCTTGCCCTTCAGCTGCGGGAGGACCAGGGCGACGGCCTTGGCCGCACCGGTGGAGGTGGGCACGATGTTCACGGCTGCGGCGCGGGCACGGCGCAGGTCGCTGTGCGGCGCATCCTGGAGGCGCTGGTCGCCGGTGTAGGCGTGGATCGTGGTCATGAGACCGCGCTCGATGCCGAAGGCGTCGTCCAGAACCTTGGCCATCGGAGCCAGGCAGTTCGTCGTGCAGGACGCGTTCGAGATGATGGTGTGGTTCTCGGGGTCGTAGTCGGTGTGGTTGACACCGACGACGAAGGTCGCGTCCTCGTTCTTCGCGGGCGCCGAGATGATGACCTTCTTGGCGCCGGCCTCGATGTGCGCCTTCGCTGCGTTGGCGTCGGTGAAGAAGCCGGTCGACTCGATGACGATGTCGACGTTGTTCTCGCCCCAGGCGAGGTTCTTCGGGTCCCGCTCAGCGGTGACGATGATGCGCTTGCCGCCGACGACGATGGACTCGTCGTCGTAATCGACGTCCTGGCCGAGACGGCCGAGGATGGAGTCGAACTTGAGCAGGTGCGCAAGGGTCTTGTTGTCGGTCAGGTCGTTGACCGCAACAACCTCGATGTCGGCGCCGCGCTCGAGGATGGCGCGGAAGTAGTTGCGTCCGATGCGACCGAAGCCGTTGATGCCTACACGAACCGTCACTGTGATCTCCTTTGTCCTGTTGGAACTTTGATCATCGGGATGACCCTGAACCGGGGAGCTCGGGCGTTCATCCCTGATGGCTCCCACTGTACCGACGTAACGTGAACCGTGCAGTGAAACCGGGCACAGTCACACGAAAAATAGACACATCCGGGCATTAAAACGGACAGCGACACCAACCGAATCCGGCAAAACCAACACCCGGGCACCCACCGATTTTGGAATGCAGATCATCTGCCCCGGGGAACCCCACATATCGACCACCCGATCACCCCCGAATAGCGGAGCAGCACTGTTCCCGTCGAGGCCCGTTCGGTCGGCACCGGTGCATGTGTGCCGTTGATCACACCCGGAGAACATGGAGGGGCCGCGGCACAACCTCACGACGGGTCTCCGCCGGTACGGCGAGCTCCGCCGCCACGGGCTCCGACGATCCCCGTCAGGACTCCCCGGAGAACAGGTGCTCGGTGACGGCCTCGGAGGTCTTCGGCACACCCAGTTCCACAGCCCTGCGGTCGGCCATGGACAGCAGACGTCGGATCCGACCGGCCACCGCGTCCTTGGTCATCTGGGGATCCGCCAGGCGCCCCAGTTCCTCGAGGGACGCCTGCCGGTGCTGGACCCGCAGTTTCCCCGCTTCCGCGAGATGGTCCGGAACATCCTCACCGAGGATCTCCAGCGCCCTCTCCACCCGGGCGGCCGCCGCGACCGCGGCACGGGCGGAGCGCCGGAGGTTGGCGTCATCGAAATTCGCCAACCGGTTCGTCGATGTCCGGACCTCCCGCCTGGTGCGCTGCTCCTCCCACTCGAGACGGCTGCGTTGAGCACCCATCCGCGTGAGCAGTGCGCCGATCGCCTCACTGTCCCGCACGGTCACCCGGTCGGTGCCACGGGATTCCTTCGTCTTCGCGGTGATACCGAGACGCCGGGCACAACCGACCAACGCCAGGGCCGCCTCCGGACAGGGGCAGACGACCTCGAGGGCCGAGGAGCGTCCCGGCTCGGTGAGCGAACCGTGGGCGAGGAACGCACCCCGCCACGCCGCTTCCGCGTCGGAGACCGTCCCGGAGACGACCCTGGGGGGCAGACCACGGACGAGGTGCCCGGACGGCGAGACCAGTCCGACCCTGCGGACCGTCTCACGGGCCCCGTCCGTGACCGTCACCGTATAGCTCCTGGTACGCCGTGCTCCACCGGCACCGACGGCACGGATGACCGCCCCGTGTCCGTAGAGGTCTCTGACGGAGTCCCTGATGCGCCGGGCGGTGTCCATCGACTCGACGTCCGCCTCGATCACCAGTCGGTCGCCCACGACGTCGATCGTCGCCGAGAAGCGGAGCAGTGACGCGAGCTCCGCGATTCTCGATGCGTCACGTTTGACTGTGACGCGCACCAGCTCTTCCTTGACCCGTGTGGTCAATCTCACGGTGACCGGCTCCCCTCGGTGTGTGTGTATCCGGTGTACTGACGGACCCTCCGTCGGGCCCGAGCCAATGACCGTCGATACTACCGCCGTGGTTCCGCGGACACGTGCCGGGTGTAGACGCGCTGGAGCGCCGACGCCAGTTTCACCGGATCATGACGGTTCACCCAGCCACCGTTCCCGTCATCCGCCCGAACCGGTTCGAAGGTCACGTCCGCCCCGATGGTCGCGGCGGCGCGAGCGAGATAGCGCCGTTCGACCTCGCTGGTGATGGTCGTGGCGTCGATGAGGATGTGGTCGACACGGAGTTCGGGGGCGTGCTGCGTGAGCATGTGGATGTGGCGTTCCGTGGAGAACCCGGCAGTCTCCCCCGGTTCGGCGGTCAGGTTGAGGATCACCACGCGACACGCGTCGGTCTCCGTCAGGGCGCGGGTGATGTCGGGCACGAGGATGTGCGGGATCACCGAGGTGAACCACGAACCCGGACCGAGGGTGACCATGTCCGCCGACAGGATCGCGGCGATCGCGTCGGAACCACCCGGAGGATTCTCGGGGAACAACCGGACCCGACGCACGTTTCCTGTCGTCGACGCCACGGCGACCTGGCCACGGACCGGACGGACCGACATCGGTTCGTCACCGAGTCCGGCGACCTCCGCCTCGATCTCCAGGGGTTGCTCGCACACCGGCAGGACCCGGCCGTGGGACTGGGTCAACGCGGCCACCGCGTCAAGTGCCTGGACCTGACTTCCCAGGACATCGGTCAGCCCGGCGATGAGGAGATTACCGACGGCGTGACCCGCCAGTGCACCGTACCCGCCGAAACGGTGCTGGAGCGTCTCCTCCCACAACCTGCCCTCGTCGGAGTCGCGGGACAACGCCGCGAGAGCCATGCGCAGATCCCCCGGCGGGATCTGGCCGAGTTCCTTCCGGATCCGCCCGGATGAGCCCCCGTCATCGGCGACCGTCACGACGGCCGTGATCCGGTCGATGTCCAGATGACGGCCGGCCCGGAGCGTCTGGAAGAGACCGTGACCGCCGCCCAGACAGGTCAGGCTTCCCGGCATCCGCACCACCGATTCCCCGCCACTGCCGTGCATCATGTCCGCTCCCCCCTTTTCAGCCACGAGAGATGTCACGGTGGTTGACCGAGACATCGAGCCCGTGGATCCCGTCGAGCTGACGCGCTATCTCGGCCGCCACCGCCACCGAACGGTGGTGTCCCCCGGTGCAACCGACTGCGACCGTGATGAAGCTCTTCCCCTCCCTGCGGTAGCCCTCCACCATGGTCGAGAACATGGACACGAAATTGTCGATGAACTCCCGGGCCGCCGGCTGCGCCAGCACGTAGTCACTGACGGGCTTGTCGATGCCCCGGAAGGGGCGGAGATCCGGTTCCCAGTAGGGATTCGGCAGGAAACGCACGTCTACGACGAGATCGGCGTCCGCCGGTGCACCGTTCTTGAATCCGAAGGACTGGACCGTCACGTGCTGACGCATGTTGTCGATCGTCGCGAAGGAACTCTCGATGGCCCGGCGAAGGTCGTGCACCGACAGATCGGAGGTGTTGATCACCACATCCGCACGCTCCTTGATACCGGCGAGCACCTCCCGTTCCCTGGAGATGCCCATGCTCAGGGTGTCCTCCCCCTGCAACGGATGCGTCCGGCGTACGGTGTCGAAACGCCGTATCAGCATGTCGTCCCGCGCATCCATGAACAGGACCGTCGGATTGATTCCCCTGTCCCGGAGTTCATCGAGGACCTGTTGCAGACCCCCGTGAAAATTCCGCGACCTGACATCCGTCACCATGGCGAGTTTGCTCACCGGAGAATCGTCACGACGGCACAGTTCGACGAGTTCCACCATCAGCTCCGCCGGAAGATTCTGCGACACGTACCAGCCCAGGTCCTCGAGGACGCGGGCGGCGGAGCTGAGCCCCGCCCCGGACATACCGGTCACGAGGACCGGAGCACTCTCGATCGAGTGGCCGTTCGAACGTTCGGGAGAAAAATCGGCTCCATCGACTGTCATACCGACACTCTATCGCAGTAATCCCCACCTGTGACCGGATTGACGGTCACGGTCCACCCGGTCAGTTCGGGTGCAGACCCCGGTAGACCGCCTCGGCGAGAGCCGGACCGAATCCCCTGACCTCCGTGATCTCCTCGATGTTCGCGGCTCTCAACTTCTTCACGCTGCCGAAATGACGGACGAGCTCCGCCCGCCGGGCGGCCCCCAGCCCCCTGATCCCGTCGAGTTCACTGACCCGCATCCTCTTGCTCCGCTGCTGGCGGTGATAGGTGACGGCGAACCGGTGCGCCTCATCCCGGATCTGCTGGAGAAGATAGAGCGCCTGGCTGTTTCGCGGGAGAATGACCGGTTCACCGTCCCCCGGAACCCAGATCTCCTCCAGTCTCTTCGCCAGTCCGACAAGCGTCACGTCGGTGACACCCAGTTCATCGAACACCGCCTGTGCGGCGTTGACCTGTGGAAGACCACCGTCGACGATGAACAGGTTCGGCGGGTAGGCGAACCTGCGGGCATCGGTGGAATGCTCCTCCACCCGCTCATCGTCGAACCGGGTGCCGTCGAACTCCTCGGCGTCCGGGACATCGGTGGCGTCCCGGTGGTGCCGCAGGAACCGCCGGCGCGTGATTTCGGCGATGGACGCGACATCGTCACTGTGTCCGTCCCCCGCCGCCTCCCGGATCCGGTAACGGCGGTAGTCGGATTTCCTCGGTAACCCGTCCTCGAACACGACCAGGGAGGCCACGACGTCGGTGCCCGCGATGTGCGAGATGTCGGTGCACTCGATCCGCAGGGGTGCGTCGGACATGAACAACGCCTCCTGGATGTCCCGCAGGGCGGCGGAGCGTGCGGTCAGGTCACCGACACGCTTGAGCTTGTGCTGCTTGAGGGCTTCCCTCGCGTTGCGTTCGACGGTCTCGGCCAGGGCCCGCTTGTCTCCGCGCTGAGGTACCCGCAGATCGACTTTCGCCCCTTTCAGCGCACTGAGCCACGCGGTCGTCTCCTCGGGGTCCTCCGGCAGTTCCTGGACGAGGACCTCCCGGGGGACGGGAGAGATCTGCGACTCCTCCCCGTCGTCGGTGTGGGACAGCTGGTCCACACCGCGGCGCCGGATCCTCTCCGCCTCGGAACGGTCCTCAACGGCACGTTCGGCGGCCTCCCCGTAGAACTGGGTGAGAAAATTCTGGATGATCCGCGGAACCGCGGGGTCACGACCGTCCTCCCCCATCTCGAGTTCGGTGTCCCCGGTCTTCTCCACGACCCAGCCTCGCTGACCACGTATCCGGCCACCCCGGACATGGAAGATCTGCACGGCGGCCTCCAGTTCATCGGTGGCGCAGCACACGACGTCCGCGTCGGTACCGTCCCCGAGGACGACCGCCTGCTTCTCCATCGCCTTCGTGATGGCGCCGAGGTCGTCGCGCAACCGTGCGGCACGTTCGAAGTCCAGGGCCTCCGCGGCGTCGTTCATCTCCCGCTCCAGCCGCCGTGTGACCCGGTCGGTCTGTCCCGACATGAACGAGCAGAATCCGTCGACGATCTCGCGGTGTTCCTCGGGGCTGACCCTGCCGACGCAGGGTGCGGAGCATTTGTCGATGTAGCCGAGGAGACAGGGGCGTCCGAGCTGCCGGTGGCGGTTGAGCACGCCCTTCGAGCAGGTCCGCACGGGAAAGACCCGGATCAGCAGATCGAGTGTCTCCCGGATCGCCCAGGCGTGACTGTACGGGCCGAAGTACCGTACCCCCCTTCTCCGCGGACCCCGGTAGACGAACGCACGGGGAAGCTCCTCACCGACGGTGACCGCCAGCATCGGGTACGTCTTGTCGTCGCGGTACTTGACGTTGAACCGTGGATCGAACCGCTTGATCCAGGTGTACTCGAGCTGCAGCGCCTCGACCTCGCTGGACACCACGGTCCATTCGACGGACGCGGCGGCGAACACCATCTGCCGCGTCCGTGGATGCAGCTGGGTGACATCCTGGAAGTAATTGGACAGCCGTGCCCGGAGGTTCTTCGCCTTCCCCACGTAGACGACCCGGCCGGACTCCTCCCGGAATTTGTAGACCCCCGGATCCGTGGGGACGGTCCCGGGGGCGGGACGGTAACTCGCCGGATCAGCCACGGATGACCGGACCGTCGTTTCTCATGCGCATCCGCATACCTGACAACCCCGGACCGCCCTAGTCCTCGGGCATGTAGGCGTCCTCCAGCCCCCGGAAATCGGCGACGGCCCGGACGACGGCCTCACCATCCGCGGACTGGAACGCCCACATCGGGACGAACTCGAATTCGGGAAGCTCCAGACGGGCCCAGCGGGCACCCTTCGGGAAGGACAGACCGTAGATCACGGACCACGGGTAGAACCTGGTGCCGATGAAGTTCCTGACCTCAACCCCGTCGGCGTTCGCCCGGACCCGGGGCCGCGCGATACCGATGCAGCAGAAGGAGAGGACGAGTCCCACCCCGACGAAGGACCACTGGTCGACGGTCGTCACCGCTGCGCCGGTGTCCCCGACGGCGACCGCGAACGCCATGAAGACGTGGACCGCCATGACGACGATCACCGCGACCACGGCGAGCACCCTCAGACGCCGGGAGGTGACGACGAGCTCCCACGGACGCCCGGTGGTGGTGGGGGTGTCCGCGGCGAGCATACGGTGAATGTCGACGCTGCCGTCCGCAGCTCCACTGGTCTTGCCCTCAGGGTTCACGTGCACTCAATCTCTGTCTCGTCGATCCGGCTGTGTCTCGCCGACCAGTCTAGCCCGCCACCCCGCCACCCCGGCAAAGAGCGTGCCCGACCCCCGTCTCCGCCGGTGGAACCGTCAGGAACGGCGTGCCAACGACCGCAGATGACCGACCTCGGCGTTCGGGTCATCCGCACCGTAGACCGCTGAACCGGCGACGAAGGCGTCGCACCCGGCTTCTGCTGCGGCCGCGATGGTGGAACGGGAGATACCGCCGTCGATCTCCACGGTGCAGTCCAGCCCACGTGCGTCGATCTCGCGGCGCAGCGTGCGTACCTTCTCCAACTGGTCGGGCATGAACGACTGTCCACCGAAACCGGGCTCGACACTCATCACGAGCACCTGGTCGAACTCCTCCAGGATCGGGAGATGGTCCTCGATCGGGGTACCCGGCCGCAGGGAGAACGCCGCACGGGCACCCCTGCTCCGGATGTGGCGGGCCAGAGCCACGGGGTCCTCCGTCGCCTCGACGTGGAAGATCACGGTGTACGCTCCGGCGTCGATGTGGTCGTCCACCCACTTCTCCGGGTTCTCGACCATGAGGTGCACGTCGAGCGGTGTGTCCGTCGCGCGGTGAGCTGCGGCGGTGACCATCGCCCCGAAGGAGAGGTTCGGCACGAAGTGCCCGTCCATGATGTCGACGTGGATCCAGTCCGCGTCAGACACCCGGGAGATCTCCTCCCCGAGACGGGTGAGGTCGGCGGACAGTATTGACGGTGCGATGATCGGCTCTGACATGCACCCATCCTATCGTTCCGGTGTCCGCGGGGCGACAGTGCCTCAGTTGTCCCCGACCCGCAGGACACTGAAGAACATCGCGTCCGTACCGTGCCGGTGCGGCCACATCTGGACGCTCGCGTGTCCGCCGGTGTCCGGCATCCCGCACGCGAATTCGGTCGCGTCCAGTTCCACGACGTCGAGTTCCGACAACGCCCGTTCGACGACACCACGGGTCTCCCGGAGATCGGGTGAACAGGTCGAGTACACGACCACTCCGCCGGGCCGGACCAGCGACACCGCGCTGGTGAGCAACTCGAACTGGAGCTTCGTGAGTTCGGCGATGTCCGCCTCGGATTTACGCCAGCGTGCCTCGGGGCGACGGCGCAGGGCACCGAGCCCGGAGCACGGGGCGTCGACGAGCACCCGGTCGTACCCCGGCTCGAGCCCCGGGTCACGACCGTCGGCCGTCACCACGTTCACCGGCAGCCCGCTGGTCGCGGTGCGCACGAGTTTCGCCCGGTGTTCGGACACCTCCACCGCGTCGAGGCGGGCACCGTCTATCCGGGCGAGGGCACCGATCAGGGCGGCTTTACCGCCGGGGCCCGCACAGAGGTCGAGCCACCGTCCCCGGTCGGTCCCCTCCACGGGAGCCTCGACGACGGCACGGGCGATGATCTGGCTGCCCTCGTCCTGGACCGTCGCCAACCGTTCACGCAGCGGCTCCAGGTCACCGGGGTCACCGGAATCCAGATGGACCGCGTACGGCGAATAGGGACCGGGTTCACCCCCTGTCGCGAGTGCGAGTTCCTCCGCGGTGATCTCTCCGGGCCGGGCGGCGAGGTGGACCTTCGGCCGCTCCGAATCAGCTGCGAGTGCGGCATCGAGATCCCCCTCGCCGAGGACACGGGCGAAGCTCTCCGCGATCCACACGGGGTGGGCGTTGGCGAAGGCGGTGGCCGCCACTCCCCCCGTCGGGGCGAGTTCGTCCATCCACTCGTCCGGGGTCTTCCTGGAGATGGTCCGGAGGACGGCGTTGACGAACCCCTTCGCCCGTTCCTGCCCGATGCCCTCGGTCAAGCGCACACCGGTGTCCACCGCCGCGTGCGGACTGACGCGCATGTTGAGGAGCTGATAGGCCGACAACCGGAGGACGTCGAGAAGCTCCCCGTCGATCGTGTCGAGCGGACGGCTCGACGCAGCGTCGATCACCTCATCGAGGACCCCGAGCTGACGCAGCGTACCGTAGGTCAGCTCGGTGGCGAACGCCGCGTCGCGGTCGGTGATCCCGTGCGTCCGCAGCAGGCCCGGCAGGACGAGATTGGCGTAGGCGTCGTCGGCGCGGACCGCCCGGAGCACGTGAAGGGCCGCGGCACGCGGCTCATCGACACCGGGGGTCAGGGGCCGTACGGAGGTGTTCGGGGAGTTGCGGGCCCCGGGGGAACGGGAGTCGGTCTTCTCTCCGCCACCGGGACGTCCCGACCCGGCCCGGGGACGCCGACCGCCGGACGGTTTCCCGCCGGAACGCCTCCCCGCCTGACCGCCGGACCGCACCGGCTTCTCTCCGCCGCCACCGTCCCGGTTGGCGGGTTCCTTCCGTCCGCCACCGCTCCGTGCACGGAATCCACCGGATCTTTCCAAGCTCATACGAGTACCGTTCCCTCTCCGGGGTGCGCACCGCGCGCCCAGTCCATTGCAGCCATCATCTTCTTTCCGGGCGCCTGCACCTGACGCAGCACCACGGCACCGTCCCCGGTGCCCACCACGACACCGTCCCCGGTGACGCGGAGCGCACCGGGCACACCGGACACCGACGCACCATCCCCGGTGGGCAGGACGGGACCGATCTTCATGCGTTCCCCGTCCAGGGTCGTCCATGCCCCGGGTGCCGGTGTGTGCGCCCTGATCCGTCTGTCGATCACCGCTGATGTCGCGGTCCAGTCGATCCGTGCGTCCTCCTTGGAGATCTTCGGTGCGTGGCTCGGTTCCCCCGACTGCGGCGTCGGGTGCAGGGAACCGTCGGCGATCCCGTCCATCGTGTCGACGAGCAGCCGGGCGCCACTGTGGGCCAGCTTCGTCAGCAGGTCGTCGGCGGTGTCACCGGGGCTGATCGGTTCAGTGACCGTCCTGAAGACCGGCCCGGTGTCCAGGCCCTCCTCGATCCGGAAGGTCGCCGCTCCGGTCTCCCGGTCACCCGCGGCGATGGCGGCCTGCACCGGTGCCGCACCCCGCCAGGCCGGGAGCAGCGAGAAGTGGAGGTTCACCCACCCGTGCGGCGCGGCGCCCAGCAGATCCGCGGTGACGAGGTTTCCGTACGCGACGACGGGTATGCAGTCGGGTGAGAGCTCCGCCAGCCGGGCGCGCAGCTCCCGCCCGTCGGCGGTGTCCGGTTTCAGACTCGTCGGTTTGAGCACCTCGACGCCGTGTGCCGTGGCCGTCTCGGCCACCGGCGACGGGTGCAGGGTGCGTCCCCGTCCACGACGTGCGTCAGGTCTCGTTATCACCGCGAGGACCTCGTGGTCCGAAGCCAGCAGCTTCTCAAGGGCGACGACGGCGGGTTCCGGGGTGCCGGCAAAAACCAGGCGCATAAGCGGGGAACATCCTTACTACGGGAATTGGCACGGTCAACGCACCATCCTACGGCCCTGTCCCGGATCTGTTGAAGTCCGTCACCCCGCCGGCACGGGACGACGGTCAGCCGAGATGCAGTGGATCGATCTGGATTCGCAACGGCAGCTCATCCTTCCGGACCGCTCTGGCGGTCCGTGCGGCCCGCAGCGCC
Source organism: Corynebacterium pygosceleis (assembly GCF_016595275.2). Lineage (GTDB taxonomy): Bacteria > Actinomycetota > Actinomycetes > Mycobacteriales > Mycobacteriaceae > Corynebacterium > Corynebacterium pygosceleis. Next base: position 197,077 of record NZ_JAENIQ020000002.1, read on the forward strand.
CGACCGAGTGCGCTCCGCGGCCCCGCACCGAGCGGGACCCGGATGAGCATCCGCTGGGGTGGACCGAAACGGGATTCATCGTAGTCCCCGGGCAGCGCGGACCCCGGGGGGAGATCGACGGGGCCGAGAACATCCGCCCCCGGCGGAAGATCCACCAGACCGAGGAAATCATCGAGCGTGGACTGGGGCCCGTCCACCGCCGCCATGTGTACGGCGGGGGGGAGATCGACCTCCCTCCGCTCGGCGAGCTCGGCGGCCGCGGCCGTGGTCGTGTCCCAACGGATGAGCGCCTGAACCACGGGAAGCGCCGGAGCCGCGACGACGATCACCTCCCCACCCCTGTCGTTGGAGGAGACGAGGCTCGCGGCCGCCATCCACTTCGCCAGAGTGTCCTCTGTGGCACGCAGATCAGCCCGACCGAGGAGTGCCCAGGTGTCGAGCAGCAGACAGGCGCCGTAGGCCCCACCGGTGACGGCGGGTTCCGCCCCCGGGGTGGAGACCACGAGTCTCGCCCCCGGGGGAACCGCGTCGAGGACCCGAGATCCACCGGACGTGGAGACCGGCGTCTTCGGGAAGGCCCGCCCCAGTTCCTCGGCCGTCCGTTCGGAGCCCAGGACCACCGCCCGCAGCCTGACCGACCCGCAGGTGCCGCACCGGTGACCGGCAGCGGGTCTACCGCACCATCGGCAGGTCGGGACACCCGGGGTGTCATCACCGGTCGACGGCAGTCCGAGAGGCCCGTTGCAGGAGCGGCACCGTGCCGGAACGCGACACCGCCCGCAGGCGAGCGTCGGTACGTAACCTTTTCTCGGGGTCTGGATCAGCACCGGTTCATCCCGGGCGAGTGCCCGCCGCACCGCATCGAAGGCGACCGCCGGGAGCCTCGCGGACCGCGCCAACGGATCACGTTCCAGGGCTGTGTCGCTGTCGGCGGTGGCCCGGACCCGCGGCATCCGCTGCCGCAGGACCTCCCGGGGAGCGACGAGACCGTGCATCCACCCCTGCTCGACCATCAGTTGGACCTCAGCCGTCCGCGTGTGTCCGCCGATGATCAGCGCGCACCCGCACTGGGCGCTGCGGGTCGTGAGGACCTCGCGGGCGTGGGTGTAGGGCGCACGCGGATCGACCAGGTTGTCGTCGCCGTCGTTCAGGAGCACCACCAGACGCAGATCCCTGACCGGGGCGTAGGCCGCACTCCTGGTTCCGATGACGAGCCGCCCCTGTCCGTGGAGGATCGAGAGGAAGCGCCGGTAACGGGCCTGTGGCCCGAGTGCGGAGTTCAGAACCGTCACCTGGCGCGCGGACACGAGTTCGCGGAGCGCCTCCCCGAGGGCGTCGACGTCACGTTGATCGGGGAGAACGACGAGCACTCCCCCGCCGGTCTGGGCGGTCGCCACCGCGAGACCGGCGACCGCCCGGGCCCAGTCGTCGCCGGGCGCGATCTGCCACGCGGCCCGGGCGGCCCTCCCCGCGAGGACGGCGTCGACGAAGTTCGGGCCGTGGAGGTAGCTGATCCACGGGGAGAGGTCGGGGTCGGTGACGGTGCCCAGTTCATCCCACGGTGTCGAGATGTCGGAGTTCTCCGCCGTCGCGTGACGGGCGGGTACGGCGGAGCGGATGAGATCACTGCGGATCCCGCCGTAGCGGTCGCAGAGCGCCTCGACCAGTGCACGGGTCTGCTCCGGGTACACGACCTCCGGGGAGATCACACGTTCCAGCCATGCCAGGTTCCCCGTGTGGTCGCTGACGGAGGTGCGGGAGAGCACGACGGCGTCGACGAGCCTCCCGGCGAACCGGACCCGGACCCGGACACCCGGCCTGCATCCCTCGTGCTGATCCTCGTCGACGAGGTAGTCGAAGGGGCGGTCGAGATGCGCCAGTCCGAGAAGCGGCAGCACCCTGGCCACCGGCGCACTCGGAGCCGGGGAACGGGGTTTGGACATGCCGGCAATTGTATATCGGCCGCCGCGTCCGCCGGATCAGAGACCTGCCGCGACGCGGAGTTCCTCGACCCTGTTGAGCTGCTCCCAGGGGAGATCCAGGTCGGTTCGGCCGAAGTGCCCGTAGGCGGCCGTGTCGGCGTAGATCGGCCTGAGCAGATCCAGTTCACGGATGATCGCGCCGGGCCGGAGGTCGAAGACCTCCGCGACGGCGGCCTGGATGTCGGAGTCCGTCAGATCACCGTGCCCGGTACCGAAGGTCTCGACGTAGAGTCCGACCGGTTTGGCCCGGCCGATCGCGTAGGCGACCTGGACCTCGGCCCGGTCGGCGAGACCCGCCGCGACGATGTTCTTCGCGACCCATCGCATCGCGTAGGCCCCCGAACGGTCCACCTTGCTCGGGTCCTTGCCGGAGAAGGCGCCACCACCGTGACGGGCCATGCCGCCGTAGGTGTCGACGATGATCTTCCGGCCGGTGAGTCCGGCGTCCCCCATCGGACCACCGACGACGAAGGATCCGGAGGGGTTGATGAGGATGGTCAGGTCGTCGTCGACGAAACCCTCGAGTCCGGCGTCCGCGATGACGTACCCGATCACGTGCGTACGCAACTGCTCCTCGAGCCACGCCTGGGTCACGTCGGGGTCGTGCTGCGTGGAGATCACCACGGTGTCGAGCCGGACCGGGCGGTCGTCGGAGTCATAGGCGAAGGTGACCTGCGTCTTCCCGTCGGGCCGGAGATTCGGGACGATACCCTCCTTGCGGACCTGGGTCAGACGACGGGCCAACCGGTGCGCCGTCGCCGCGGGGAGCGGCATGTACTCGGGGGTCTCGTTTGACGCGTAACCGAACATCAGGCCCTGGTCCCCCGCGCCACTCTGGTTGTCGTCGTCCCCGGTGTCACCGTTGCGTACCTCGTGCGACGTGTCGACACCGGCCCCGATCTCCCGGGACTGTTCCCCGATCGCGACGGTGACACCGCAGGTGGTCCCGTCGAAACCGACCTCCGAGGAGGTGAATCCGATGTCCCGGAGCTTCGTCCTCACGAGCGCCGGGATCTCGACGTAGCCGGAGCACCTGACCTCACCGACGACGTGGACGAGACCTGTGGTGACGACCGTCTCGACCGCGACACGGGAATGCGGATCAACCTTGAGCATCGCGTCGAGGATCGTGTCGGAGATGGCGTCACAGATCTTGTCCGGGTGTCCTTCGGTGACCGATTCGCTGGTGAACAGACGGACAGCGGTGGTGCCTGCAGCCACGGTACCTCCTTCTCAACTCATTGTTTTCCTGGTTCGGCGGGCTCGTGCGGTGTTCCCGGGTACCGGCCGGTTGTTCCCCGGTTGCCCGGGCTGACTGTACGGGGGTGTCGCGGCGGAGCGCACCGTCGGGTCGCCGGATGCGGCGGCACCAGAATCAATATAGACCAAGCTGTCTAAATCTGCAAAGGTGTCCTCACCCTCGCCCCGCCGATCCGCCGCTCCGCCGCGACGTGCCGGGTCACCGGTCCGGGATGAGCCGCACGGCGGAATCGAGGATGGCCGACGCGACGCGGAACTTCGTCCCGTCGTCGACCTCGGTCACGGAGCCGTCCGGGGTGATCAGCCAACCACGGTTGCGCCGACGCCCGAAGACCTTGCCGGACCCGACGTCGTTGCACATCAGCAGATCACACCCCTTCCGCCTGATCTTGCGGAGTGCATGGTCGAGGACGGAACCGGTGTCGTCCCCCGTCTCCGCCGCGAATCCCACGATCACCGTGTCCGCGGAAATGCGCCCCTCGCGTCGAGATGCGGTGAGACCGGCGAGGATGTCCGGATTCTCCGTGAGCTCCACGCCGGTCAACGCCGAGGCACTGTTCTTCTTCAGTTTCGCCGGAGCGGTGGTGGTGGGCCGGTAGTCCGCCACCGCCGCCGCCATGATGATGATGTCCCGGTCGGTCGCCCGTGCGGCCACCTCCCCCTCGAGTTCGCGCGCCGAGGAGATGCGGATGAGCTCGACACCGCACGGGACGGGAAGCTCATCGGTGGCCCCGGCGATCAACGTCACCTCGGCCCCGCGTTGCGCGGCGACCTCCGCCAGCGCGAAGCCCTGCCGTCCGGAACTGCGGTTACCCAGGTAGCGGACCGGATCGATGTTCTCCCGGGTACCGCCGGCGGTGATGAGGACCCGACGGCCGGACAGGTCCTGCGGCAGCTCGCACCCGTCGAGCCGCAGGAGGGACAGGGCGACGATCTGTTCCGGGTCCGGCAGACGTCCGGCCCCGGTGTCGGGGCCGGTCAGCCGACCGTGTGCCGGCTCCAGCACCGTGACGCCCCGGTCACGTAGTGTCGCGACATTCGCACGCGTCGCCGGATGGTTCCACATCTCCGTGTGCATGGCGGGCGCGACGACCACGGGACAGGTGGCCACGAGACAGGTCGCGGTCAGCAGATCGTCCGCTCGCCCGGCGACGAGCCTGGCCATCAGGTCGGCGGTGGCCGGAGCGATCACCACGAGATCGGCCTCCTGCCCCACCCGCACGTGCTGAACCTCCTCGACACGGTCGAAGACACCGGTGGAGACCGGATTGCCGGACAACGCCTCGAAGGTCGCGGCACCGACGAAGTTGAGGGCCGACTCGGTGGGCACCACCCGCACGGAATGACCCTGTTCGGTGAAACCACGCACGACATGGCACGCCTTGTACGCGGCGATACCGCCCGCGACACCGAGCACGATGTTCTGCGGGCGCCGGTCTTCACCGGGTTCGGATTCTACGGTGTCAACGGACGGCGGTGGGGTCACGGGATCCTTCAATCTTCGGTCGGTGGGCGGTGAGGGGCCGGAAAACACGGAACCCCTTCCCCTTCAGGTACCGGACACGCGTTCGTGGCTGTGGGCCGACGGATGTCCGTGGAAGGGGAAGGGGTGGTGGCACGGCGTGTGCTTCTCGTCCGACCCTGAAGATCAGCCTTCTTCGTGATCGAGCATTCCGCGGTTGATCTCACGGAGAGCAACGGTCAGCGGCTTCGCCTGATTGTCGTCGATCAGCGGGCCGACGAACTCGAAGACGCCTTCATCACGCTGATGGAGATAGCTGTTGATCTGACGCGCGCGCTTCGCGGCGAAGATCACCAGGGCGTACTTCGAGGACACCTTGTCCAGCAGCTCGTCGATCGGCGGATCGGTGATGCCGACCGGCGGGTCGAAAACGGCCTCGGTGGCGGTGATGTCATTGCTCACTGTTTAGCACCTTCAAAAGTCGGGAAAGAAAAAGTGGTTCTGGTTCGTCCGGGCCATCAGGACGGCCCGGACCGGTCAGTCGCCGGTGAGGATCGCACGGATCTGCGCGACGGCACTGTCGACGTCGTCGTTCACGACGACATGATCGAACTCGTCGGCGGAGGCGAGTTCCTCCTTGGCGGTCCGTAGCCGACGTTCGATGACGTCGGCCGGTTCGGTGCCACGTCCGGTCAGGCGTTCCACCAGCACCTCCCACGAGGGGGGAGCGAGGAACACCGTTCGGGATTCGGGCATGATCCGGGCGACGTTCCGCGCCCCGACCAGATCCACCTCCACGAGTACGGGACGCCGGAGTTCCAGCGCCTCCCGGACAGGTCCGGCAGGCGTCCCCGACCGCTGGAGGCCACCGTGGATGTCAGCCCATTCAAGCATGTCACCCGCATCGATGGTCCGTTGAAATTCCTCCGGGGTGACGTAGAGATAATCACGGCCGTGAACTTCTCCGGGACGTGGCGCACGTGTCGTCATGGACACGGAGAAGAACAGGTCGGGGACTTCATCGCGGAGCCGGTTGACCACGGTGGATTTACCGACCGCAGACGGCCCCGCGAGCACGACGAGACGTGCTGGGATCCGATCACCCGACATATCGACGACTAGTCCTCTTCGGAGAAGCCGAAACGCTCCAGAAGCGCACGACGCTGGCGGTCACCGAGACCACGGAGACGACGGGTCTGGGCGATCTCGAGCTCCTCCATGATCTCCTTGGCCTTGACCTTACCCACCTTGGGCATGGCCTCGAGAAGCGCGGAGACCTTGGTCTTACCGATGATCTCGTCACTCTGTGCCTGGGCGAGCACCTCCTTGAGGTTGGTGCCACCTCGCTTCAGCTTCTCCTTCAGCTCGGCACGTGCCTTACGGGCCTCGGCGGCCTTGGCAAGGGCATCCTTGCGCTGCTCATCGGTCAACTTGGGAAGGGCCACGGGGTTCCTCCGTTTTTCTTTTTCTCGGACAGTGTCATTGGGTCATTGGGTAGCCTCGGGATCCGGTTCTACCAGTTCTCGCCGGTCCCGACACGAATAATCTCATCAGTGTCAGCCAGCGAACTTGGAACAGTCTAACACTAGTGGCCCAAAGTCACAGGTCGGGGCCGACGACGACAACGGACGCCACCGGAAAAAAGCCTTTGACCAGTGATTTTCAGGGGTACCTCAGGCGGCCGGACCGGCGAAGATCCGCGCCTGCTGCGCACAAGCTTTCCGCAGGTCATGAACATTCGGCCCGTTCCGGAGAACGCCCCTCGAGACATTGGCGAACGCCAGCGGCTCCACACCACGGGTGAGTAACGCCACATCATCGGGCCCCGCCCCCTGGGCACCGACGCCCGGAAGGAGGACGGGCCCACCGAGCCGGTCGAGCAACGGCGCGGCGGTGACCGTCGCACCGACGACGACACCACACGGACCGTATCCCCCGGCTTCGACGAAGGGACGGTTACGGTCCGCACAGGAATCAACGACGTACTGCGCCACCGACGTGCCGTCGGCCCGGTCGGCACGTTGCACCTCGGGTCCCTCGGGGTTCGAGGTCGCGGCGAGCACGAACACCCCTCTCCCCTTCTCCAGTGCGAGGGACACCGCCGGGTCCAGTGACCCGAAACCGAGGTACGGGGAGACGGTCACGGCGTCCACGGCGAGCGGCGACTCGTCGTCGAGCCAGGCGTCGGCGTACGCGGCCATGGTGGAACCGATGTCGCCCCGCTTCGCGTCCGCGAGCACGAGGCACCCGGCGTCCCGCAGAGCGCGAATCGTCTCCTCGAGCACGGCGTATCCCGCGCTGCCGTACCGCTCGAAAAAGGCCACCTGCGGTTTGACGAGTGCCGCGCTGTCGGCGAAGGCCTCGACACAGATGCGGGAGAAGTCCGCGAGCCCGCGGGCGTCGACGGTCAGCCCCCAGTCACGGAGCAGACCCGGGTGCGGGTCGATGCCGACGCACAGTCGACCCCGGTCGGCGCCGGCGGCCGCGAGCCGGTCACCGAAGGACGGGGTCACGGTGCCGTTCATTCGGACTCCCGGACCATGTCGACGGCGTGATCGAGCTGCTGCAACGCACGCACGGTGAGTTCACCGGAACGCATGGCCTCGATGCCCTGGACGGCCGCGGTCACGCCCTGGACGGTGGTCACCAGAGGCACGCCGACCGACACCGCGGAGGAACGGATGTCGTAACCGTCGTGCCTCGCGCCGGCGGATCCGGCGGGGGTGTTGAGGATGAGGTCGATGTCGCCGCCAAGGATCCGGTCGACCACGGAGATCCTGTCGTCCCCCTCCTTGACGTCGGAGTGCTTGTACACCACCTCGCACTCGATCCCGTTGCGGCGCAGCATCTGCGCCGTACCGGAGGTGGCCAGAATCCTGAAGCCGAGGGTGGCCAGCCGCTGGATCGGGAAGATCAGGGTCCGCTTGTCCCGGTTGGCGACGGACACGAAGACCGTACCTTCGGTGGGCAGGCCGCCGTAGGCGCCGTCCTCGGCCTTGGCGTAGGCGGCTCCGAAGTTGTCCGCCAGGCCCATGACCTCACCGGTGGACTTCATCTCCGGGGACAGCAGACTGTCGAGCAGGGATCCGTCCGCCCGGCGGAAGCGGTTGAACGGCAGGACCGCCTCCTTGACCGCGATGGGTGCATCGAGCGGCAGTGAACCACCGTCGTGGCCGGTCGGGATCATGCCCTCCTCCCTGAGCTCGGCGAGTGTCGCGCCGAGGGAGATCCGGGCCGCGGCCTTGGCCAGGGGGACGCCCGTGGCCTTGGACACGAACGGAACGGTGCGGGAGGCACGGGGGTTGGCCTCGATGACGTAGAGGATGTCGTCCTTCAGGGCGTACTGGACGTTCATCAGGCCCCGGACGCCGATCCCGTGCGCCAGCTTGACCGTCGACTCACGGACCTTGGCGATGTCCTCCGGTCCGAGCGTCATCGGCGGCAGCGCGCACGCGGAGTCGCCGGAGTGGATCCCGGCCTCCTCGATGTGCTCCATCACGCCGGCGAGATAGACCTCGTCACCGTCGCACAGGGCGTCGACGTCGATCTCGATGGCGTTGTCCAGGAACCGGTCGACGAGCACCGGGTGATCGGTGGTGATCTCGGTGGCGCGGTCGATGTAGTCGGACAGCGACTGCTCGTCGTAGACGATCTCCATTCCGCGCCCGCCGAGCACGTAGCTCGGGCGGACGAGGACCGGGTAGCCGATCTCCTCGGCCACGGCGCGGGCCTCCCGGAAGGAGGTGGCGGTGCCGAAGGCCGGGGCCGGGAGCTCCGCCTTGCGCAGGACCTCCCCGAACTCGCCGCGGTCCTCGGCGAGGTCGATGGCCTCGGGGCTGGTGCCCACGACCGGGACACCGGCGTCGCGCAGCTTCTCCGCCAGCCCGAGCGGGGTCTGGCCGCCGAGCTGGACGATGACGCCCGCGACGGTGCCGGACTGCGTCTCGGCGTGGTAGACCTCCATGACGTCCTCGAACGTCAGCGGCTCGAAGTAGAGGCGGTCGGCGGTGTCGTAGTCGGTGGAGACGGTCTCCGGGTTGCAGTTGACCATGACCGTCTCGTATCCGACGCGGGACAGTTCGAGCGCGGCGTGCACGCAGGAGTAGTCGAACTCGATGCCCTGGCCGATCCGGTTCGGGCCGGACCCGAGGATGATGACCTTCTCCCGTTCGGTCTGGGGGGCGACCTCGGATTCCGCCGCCGGATCGAGCTCGTAGGCCGAGTAGTGGTACGGGGTCTTCGCCTCGAACTCCGCGGCGCAGGTGTCGACCGTCTTGAAGACGGGACGGACGCCGAGGGACCAGCGCAGGCGACGGACACCGTCCTCGCCCGCGAGTTCCGGGCGCAGCGCGGAGATCTGCAGGTCGGACAGTCCGTACCATTTCGCGGTGCGCAACAGTTCCTCGGTGAGCACCGGTGCGTTCTCGAGTGTGGAACGGAAGTCGACGAGTGCCTGCAGTTCGCCGAGGAACCAGGGGTCGATGCCGCTGGCCTCGTGGACCTGATCGACCGTGGCCCCGAGACGGAGCGCGAGCTCCGCGTCGTAGATCCGGCCCTCCGTCGGGCGCTTCAGATCGGCGAGCACCGCGTCGACGTCGGTGGCCCGGTCCCCGGCGAAGAACTCGTCGGGTTTCGTCCAGAATCCGGTCTGCTTGGTTTCGAGGGAGCGCATGACCTTGCCGAGGGCGGCGATGTAGTTGCGGCCCAGGGACATCGCCTCACCGACGGACTTCATGGTCGTGGTCAGGGTGTCGTCGGCACCGGGGAACTTCTCGAAGGCGAAGCGGGGAGCCTTGACGACGACGTAGTCGAGGGTCGGCTCGAACGCGGCCGGGGTGACGCCGGTGATGTCGTTGGTGATCTCGTCGAGCGTGTAGCCGATGGCGAGCTTGGCGGCGATCTTGGCGATCGGGAAACCGGTCGCCTTGGAGGCCAGCGCCGAGGAGCGGGAGACGCGGGGGTTCATCTCGATGGTGATGAGCCGCCCGTCGTCGGGGTTGATGGCGAACTGGATGTTGCAGCCACCGGTGTCGACGCCGACCTCACGGAGGATCGCGAAGCCCTGGTCGCGCATGATCTGGAACTCGCGGTCCGTCAGCGTCATGGAGGGCGCGACGGTGACGGAGTCGCCGGTGTGGACGCCGAGGGCGTCGACGTTCTCGATGGAACAGACGACGACGCAGTTGTCGTTGGCGTCACGCATGAGTTCGAGCTCGAACTCCTTCCACCCGAGGATGGACTCCTCGATGAGGACGTTCGCCTCCGGGCTGGCGGCCAGTCCCCCGCCTGCGATCCGTTCGAGATCCTCGTCCGTGTAGGCGAGACCACTGCCGAGACCGCCCATGGTGAACGACGGCCGGACGACGACCGGCAGGCCGAGTTCGGCGACGGTCTCCCGGACCTCGTCCATGTCGTGGCAGACCCGCGAGCGGGCGGATTCGCCGCCGATGCGCTCGACGATGTCCTTGAACTTCTGCCGGTCCTCGCCGCGTTCGATCGCGTCGATGTCCGCACCGATCAGTTCGACGTCGTACTTCTTCAGGCTGCCGCGCCGGTCGAGGGCGATGGCGGCGTTCAGTGCGGTCTGTCCGCCGAGGGTGGCGAGGACGGCGTCGACGGGGTGACCGGCGGCGCGTTCCGCCTCGAAGATCTTCTCGATGTACTCGGGCCGGATCGGCTCGACGTAGGTGTGGTCGGCGAACTCCGGATCGGTCATGATCGTCGCCGGGTTGGAGTTGATGAGGGTGACCCGCAGGCCCTCCTCCTTCAGGACGCGGCACGCCTGGGTGCCGGAGTAGTCGAACTCGCAGGCCTGTCCGATGACGATCGGCCCGGAGCCGATGACCAGGACGTGGTTGATGTCACTACGTTTGGGCATGGGTTCTTAACCTTCCGTCGGGGTGCTGCTGGTGGACATGAGCTCGACGAAACGGTCGAACAGGGGGTTGGCGTCGTGGGGACCGGCCGCGGCCTCCGGGTGGTACTGCACGGAGTACGCGAGTCCGTTGGTGAGGGCGACACCCTCGACGACGTCGTCGTTGAGGCAGGTGTGGGTGACCTTCGCTGGTCCGAAGTCTGTGTCGAACTCGACACCGGCCTCACCCTTGAGGGCGAAGCCGTGGTTCTGGGCGGTGATCTCGACGGTGCCGGTGGAGTGGTCGAGCACCGGGACGTTGATGCCGCGGTGGCCGAACTTGAGCTTGTAGGTCTCCATCCCGAGCGCGCGGCCGAGGATCTGGTTGCCGAAGCAGATCCCGAAGAACGGGATCTTCGCGGCCAGGACGTCGCGGACCGCGGCGACCATGTTGTCCGCGGTGGCCGGGTCCCCCGGTCCGTTGGAGACGAAAACACCGTCCGGCGAATAGGAGGAGATGGTCTCGAAATCCGTACCCGCGGGGACGACGACGGTGCGGATGCCGCGGGCGGCGAAGTTGCGCGGGGTGTTGGTCTTGATGCCCATGTCGAAGGCGACGACGGTGAAACGGTGTTCCCCGTCGGGTTCGACGGTGTAGGGCTCGGTGCAGCTGACCTCTCCGGCGAGGTCAGCACCGGCCATGGAAGGCTGTTCGTTGACGATCCGGACGAGTTCGTCGGTGTCCCGCTGTGCGTCGGCCCCGCTGAACACGCCCGCGGACATGGATCCGTGGTTGCGGAGGTGGCGGACGAGTGCCCGGGTGTCGACGCCCCGGATGCCGACGATCCCCTGTTTCCCCATCTCCTCGGCGAGGGTCCGTTCGGCGCGCCAGTTGGACACCCGGTGCGCCAGATCCCGGACGACGAGGCCCGCGACCCAGATCCGGTCGCCGCGGGACTCCCCGTCCTCGTCGTTCCATCCGGTGTTGCCGATCTGGGGGGCGGTCGCGACGACGATCTGGCGGTGGTAGGAGGGATCGGTCATCGTCTCCTGGTAGCCGGTCATGCCGGTGGTGAACACGGCTTCACCGAGGGTGGTGCCGGTGGCGCCGAAACCGAAGCCACGGTAGGTGCGTCCGTCGGCGAGGACGAGAACTGCTGGGATGTCGGTCCGTTGGGTGTCGACGGAGTCGCTCACGGGGCCGCCTTTCGGTGATGTGGGAAGAGAATCAGATTTATTCATCAGGCTGTATTGTATGCAATCTTGTCGTGGGGTGGCCCGGGTCAGTTCCGGGGCGCGGAGGCTTTTCCGTCGTCGCAGGTGACCCGACCCCGCAGGATGGTGGCACGAACCCTGGTGGAGAACTCCCGCCCCTCATAGGGGGTGTTCTCCGCCTTCGACGCCATGTCGGCGCCCCGGGCGGTCCACCGGGTCCCCGGATCGACGACGCACAGGTTCGCGGGTTCCCCTTCGGCGACCGGTCGACCGTGTCCCGGGAGTCGGGTGATCTCCGCGGGACGTTCGCTCATGACCTTCGCCACCCAGCGCCAGTCAGCGAGACCGGTCTCGACGAACAGCTCGGCGATGACGGCCAACGAGGTCTCGAGGCCGAGCATTCCGGGGCGCGCGTTCTCGAACTCGCAGCACTTGTCCTCGGAGCCGTGGGGGGCGTGGTCGGTGGACACGCAGTCGATGATCCCGTCGAGGAGTGCCTGCCGCAGGACGTGGGTGTCGCTCTCCTCGCGCAGCGGCGGGTTGACGCGGTACACACCGTCATAGGAGGACAGCAGTTCGTCCGTCAGCAGAAGGTGATGGGGTGTGACCTCGGATGTCAACGGGATGCCGTGTTCCCGGGCCCAGGTGAGCAGCTCCACGGTACCGGCGGTGGAGGCGTGGCAGACGTGCACGCGCCCGCCGTAGTCGCGGGCGAGCAGTGCGTCCCGGATCACGATGGATTCCTCGGCCGCCCGGGGCCAGCCCCGGAGCCCGAGTCCGGCGGCGACCTCGCCCTCGTGCGCCACGGCACCGGCCGTCAGCCGGGGGTCCTCGCAGTGCTGGGCGAGCAGCACATCAGTGCCGCGCGCGTACTCGAGGGCCCGTCGCATGATCAGCGGATCGGAGACGCAGACACCGTCGTCGGAGAACATGCGCACCTTTGCCGCGGAGTCGGCCATCATGCCGAATTCGGTGATCTCCTTTCCCGACAGCCCCTTGGTGATGGAGCCGACCGGGTGAACGTCACACAGGCCGGTGGCCTGTCCCTTGAACCAGACTGATTCGGCGATGATCGGCTGATCCGTGACCGGGTTCGTGTTGGCCATGGTGAAGACGGCGGTGAACCCACCCTTTGCGGCGGCCGCGGAACCGGTGGCGATCGTCTCGGTGTCCTCGCGGCCCGGTTCCCGCAGATGCACGTGCATGTCGACCAGCCCGGGCAGGAGCACGCCGCCGGCTCCGTCGACGCGGCGGTCTGCGACGGTGTCCGCAGGTGCGTCGAGCGAGGTGATGACACCGTCGGTGACCAGTACGTTGACCGGCTCGCCCTCACCGTAGGGGCGGACGTCGGTGATGAGGAGGGTGCCCGCCTCCGCGGGCGCGAGAGCGCCGGTGGCGGGCCGGTCGGAGGTGTGTGCTGCAGTCATGGGAATCACGTTTCCTGGGAAAGTCTGGGAAGGGTTCGGGGTGCGGCGGACCATCAGCCGGCGAGCAGGGTGAACAGGACGGCCATCCGCAGATGAACACCGTTGGAGACCTGCTGCAGCACCGCGGTCTGCGGCGCGTCGGCGACGCTGTAGTTGATCTCCATGCCACGCAGCATCGGGCCGGGGTGCATGACGATGCAGTCCTTCTTCAGCCGCGCGAGCCGGTCCTTCGACAGCCCGTACCGGTTCGCGTACTCCCTGTGCGAGGGGAAGAAACCGCCGAGCATGCGCTCCTGCTGGACGCGGAGCATCATCACCACGTCGGCGTCGGCGATCTCATCGTCCATCGACCAGGCCGTGCGCACGGGCCAGTTCTCCACACCGGTCGGCAGGAGGGTCGGCGGTGCGACGAGCACGACCTCCGCACCGAGGGTGGACAGCAGATCGACGTTGGAACGGACGACACGGGAGTGCAGGCAGTCACCGACCAGGACGATCTTCCGGCCCTCGACGGAACCGAGTCGCTGGCGGATGGTGACGGCGTCGAGGAGCGCCTGGGTGGGGTGCTGGTGCGCGCCGTCGCCGGCGTTGATGACGCTCGGCCCGTCGCCACCGGGAGCGACCCACCGGGCGAGCTGCTGCGGGGCACCCGAGGACGGGTGCCGGATGATCAGTGCGTCCGCACCGACGGCCTTCAGCGTCAGACCCGTGTCCTTCAGTGACTCCCCCTTCTTCACCGAGGACGAGGACGCGGAGATGTTGATGACGTCCGCGCTCATCCACTTGCCGGCCGTCTCGAAGGACGACCGGGTACGGGTCGAGTTCTCGTAGAAGACGGTGAAGATCGTCCGGCCGCGGAGCGTCGGGAGCTTCTTGACCTCCCGGCCTTCGAGCGCCTCCCGGAACCGGTCGGCCTCATCCATCAGACCGATGATCTGGTCACGGTCGAGATCCTTGATACTGAGCAGATGTTTCATGGGGTATCCCTCACACCCCGTCGGGGCGGGTCAGCACGACGGCATCCCGGCCGTCGATGTCTTCGAGCAGGACGTCGACGTCCTCGGAACGGGAGGTCGGGAGATTCTTCCCGACGTAGTCGGCGCGGATGGGCAGCTGCCGGTGGCCTCGATCCACGAGCACCGCCAACTGGATCACATCGGGTCGCCCCAGGTCCCGCAGGGCATCGAGTGCCGCGCGGATGGTGCGCCCGGAATACAGGACGTCATCGACGAGAATGACCGTCGCCCCGTCGATTCCCCCCGCAGGGACGTCGGTGGGTTGCAGCGCCCGGTGTCCACGGCTCCGCAGATCGTCCCGGTAGAGGGTGATGTCCAACGAACCGCAGGAGATCTCCACCCCCGAGAACTCCGCGATCTTTTCCTTCAGGCGCACGGCCAGAGGAACTCCCCCCGAGGGGATACCCAACAGGATGACCCGTCCCGACTCCACGGAGTCGAGGGCCGTCTTCTCAATAATCTGGTGCGCGATGCGCGCGACCGTCCGACTGACGTCGTCCGCTGACAGCAGCTCCGTCGTGACCGGTTGATCGTGTCCGCTCATCGTGACCTCCTTTCCCGCCTCACGGTGCGGTTCCTTAAAGGATGCCTATGCTTGAACTACGATGACCACCCTAGCACCACCGACGCCGACGGGGAACGCTCCAGCACAGCTTCCACCCGTCCGGCGGTGAAACACAGGACGGGAGCGCCAGCATGAGCCTGACGACCAGCCATTTCATCCCCTTCGACAGGGAGGACGTCTGGGACTGGCACACGCGTACCGGTGCAGTCGTGCGCCTGTCCCCCCCGTTCGCCCCCATGACCCCGATCCGGGAGGCCTCCCGCCTCTCCGACGGGACGACCGTGTTCAGTCTCCCCGCCGGCCTGAGATGGGTCGCCCGACACGACCTGTCGGGATACCGACGGGGGCACCGCTTCACGGACGTCTGCGTCTCGGCGCCACTCCGGGCGCTGTCCAACTGGCGCCACGTCCACACCTTCGCCGACGCACCCGGTGGCACGATCATCACCGACGACGTGTCGACGCGGGTGCCCGGTACGGCCCTCACCGGCCTCTTCGCCTACCGCCAGCACCAGTTGTTCGAGGATCTGAAGTTCCTCCGCAGGATGGCCGCCTTCACCCCCGACGAGCTCCGCGACGAGCGTGGCGGTGCCGGACCGTTGACCATCGCGGTCACCGGTTCCGGGGGCACCGTCGGTCGCGCACTGTGTGCCCAACTGACCACCGCCGGTCACACCGTCATCAGACTCAGGCGGGGTTCCTCGCCAACGGATGCGTCCACCCGCGCCTGGAATCCGGCGGACCCGGACCCGGAACTCCTCACCGGTGTCGACGTGCTCGTCCATCTCGCGGGGGAACCGCTGATGGGTCGCTTCACGGAGGGACACAAGCGTTCGATCCGGACGTCCCGCACCGCACCCACCAGGTACCTCGCCGACCTTGTGGCCGCCTCCCCCACCTGTCACACGATGGTCTGCGCCTCCGCCATCGGGTATTACGGCCACGACCGGGGCGATGAGGTCCTGACGGAGGCAGCCACCGGTGGCGCGGGATTTCTCGCGGAGGTGTGCCGGGAGTGGGAACGGGGGTGCGGTCCGGCCGCCGACGCTGGTAAGCGGGTCGTCAACATCCGGACGGGCATCGTCCTCGCCGGTACCGGCGGGGTCCTTCCCCTCCTGAAGATGCTGTTCTCGGCGGGACTCGGCGGAAAGTTCGGGGACGGTTCCCTCTGGTTCAGCTGGATCGCACTCGATGACCTGACGGACATCTACTGTCGTGCGGTGGTTGATCCGGCGTTGACCGGTCCGGTCAACGCCACGGCCCCCGTTCCGGTCCGGAACGGGGAGATGACGGAGGCGCTCGCCAGCGAACTCAATCGCCCGGCGTTCCTCCAGATCCCGACTCTCGGACCGAAGCTCCTCCTCGGCAGTGAGGGAGCCGAACAGATCGCCCTCGCCAACCAGCGGGTGACACCCGCGGTACTGCGGGAGTTGGGGCACACGTTCCGTTATCCGACGATCGGTCGGGCGCTCGCCCACGAACTCGGTGGTGAGGAACTGCTCGGTTCGACCGGTCCGCGCCCCTGAGCCGCCCCGCCCGATCGGACGGGTGAACGTCGGGCGGAACGGGGCCCCCGGTATCATGACGCCTGACACCACCGGCGGCCCGACACCCGCCGCACTCCAGTCAGCTACACGAGGAGCTCTGCGCCAGCGTGACCGACACCATCCCGACCCCGGTCAGTCTCGACCGGGTCACCGACATCCTCGACGACCAGGACCTGAAATGGTTGTGGGACGACGAGTCCGACGACATTCTCCGAACCGGTTTCCCGAACGCCGCCTTCGCCTTCTTCGTCCGCGAGGACAGGATCCTCGCGGACGCCGTGTGGCGCGCGACCCCGCCCCGTGAACGGGCACCGGAACTGCTCGCCGCGGTCAACGAGTGGAACCTGACCCAGATCACCCCGATCCTCCATTTCTCGGAGGCACCGGACGGTTCACTGTCCGTCCACGCCCACCGCCGGCTCCTCGCCGGCGAGGGCGCGACCCGCAACCAGATCGGGGCGTTCACCATGTCCACCCTCGAGCTCACCGTGAACTGCTTCAACTGGCTCGGTACGCAGTTCCCCGACCTCGTCACCTGGCAGGAGCACAACCATGAGTAATGACACCGACACCGGCACCACCCCACCGGACGGGCAGACCCCCGGGGTCGGCCCCGTCACCTTCGACGACATCCGCGGGATCATGCGTGGATTCGGCGTCGAACTGACCATGGCCGACGATCCGACCATCGGCGGGGCGAACCTCAACGGGACCCAGGTGACCTTCGCCATCATCGGTGGCGGGGTCCTCCTGATCCGTGCCGACGTCCCCACCGGAGACGACGCCTCCGCGGGTGACCCGACGCTGTTCCTCGCGGCGAACCGCTTCAACGCCCTGAGTTTCGACGTCAAGGCGACCGTCGTCGACCGTACCGAGGAACTCATCCTCCGCACCGAGAGCGAGACGCTGCTGGCTGCGGGAATGACCCCTGCACAGCTGACCGCGTCGGTACGCTCGGGTGTCGACGTCGTCCTCGCCGCGCAACAGGCGCTGGCGGAGATCTCCGGTTCCATCCGCGACACCGCCCACGGTCAGCCGTCCACCGACGCCTGACCCCCGTTCCCACCTCTCCCGGAAAGCCGATAGCCGTGAACCCCATTCTCGAGACCGCCTCCCGTGTCCTCACGTCCGACGGACGGAACGTTCACCGGGGTGATGACGATGACCGACTCACGATCGAGACCGATACCTGGGTCCTGACGTTCACGGTCTCGGACAAGAGCTCCCTGATCGCCTCGGGCATGTGGAAACGGCTCACCACGATGGAGGATTCCTCCGCCGTGGTGGATCTCGTCCAGGCGTGGTACACGCGCGGCTGGGACATGCCCTCCGCCGGGTACAACACCGACGTCGCCCCCGGGCACATCGTCCTGGTCTCCTCCGCCGCCCTGATGTGCGCGGACCGTGTGGATGAGGCCACTGTGTCGGCTTTCGTCCGCCATGCACTCGACGGAACACGCACCCTCATGGACTACGCGGAGGAGGCCCTTCCGGGCGGGGTTCCGGCCAGACCGGCCTTCGACGTCATACCCGGCGCCGACGGGAGGGAGGGGCGGGGCCCGGGCATCGATCCCTCACACCTCCACGCTGTCCTGTCCGGGTTGGAGGGGATGGCGGTGGGGGTCACCCACGGCACGGCACGCCGGGGGCCGGTGCTCTGCACCATCTCATCGGCGGAGCACTCCCCCTGGTACCGCATCGAGGGACGCTGGCCCACGGGTCTGCCCGTCGACGACATGAACCTGCTGACCATGGCCCTCCACGTCTGCAACGAGTTCACCGTCTCCGCAGCCGGGCCGGTCGTCGACTTCGTCACCTCCCGGGGTGAAATCATCCTGAAGGCGACCGCTCTGGTCTTCTGCCCGGGCACGCTCGACGATGACGTTCTCGCCGAGACCCTCGACCGCAAGCTCCGCTGGATGCAGGCCGGTCTCCACCACGTCTCGGACCGCCTCCACGCGCCGGCGGTCTGTCCCCTGCCCTGACCCGGATCAGCTCTCCGCCAGCCGCCGCTTCTCCGCGTCGACGTCGAAGTCCGGCTCCGGCCAGTCCAGGTCCATCGAGCGCAGTGCGTCCAACAGGAGGTACTTGACCACCATCCTCGCGTACGGCTTGTCGTCACCCGGCACGCAGTACCAGGGCGCGTGCTCGGTGGAGGTCCTGCGCAGCGCTATCTCGTACGCCTCCTGGTACTCCGCCCAGTACCCGCGTTCGGTGACGTCTCCCGGATTGTACTTCCAGTGTTTGTCCGCACGATCCAGACGTTCCTCGAGATTCTCCCGCTGGAACTCCGGGCTGATGTGCAGCATGACCTTGACGATCCGGACGCCGGACTCCACGAGCTCCCGTTCAAAGTCGACGATCGCACCGTAACGACGTTCGATCTCATCGGCGGACGACAGTCCGTGGACCCGGTGGATGAGGACATCCTCGTAGTGGGACCTGTCGAACACCCCGATACGCCCGGGCCTGGGCAGCTTCTTCCGGATTCGCCACAGGAAGTCGTGGGCCAGTTCCTCCTCGGTCGGTTTACCGAAGGACGCGAGATCGACCCCCTGCGGGTCAACGAGACCCAGGACATGCCGGACGACACCGCCTTTCCCGGCGGTGTCCATACCCTGGAGGACGAGCAGGACGGCACCCGTGTCCGCCGAGACCCTGCCATTGGCGTAGAGCATCTCCTGGAGTTCCGAGAGCTCCTCGTCGATCTCGGAGAACTCCTTCCTCAGTTTGTCCCTGTCCCCCTTGAAGTTCGGGGTGGAACCGGGGTCGACGTCGGACAGGACGAAATCAGCCCCGACCCTCAGTTCCTTTGCATCGCTCGTACTGAAATTAGCCATGCCGCCATCGTAGCCGCACACGGGAAAACCCCGGCGAACGCCCTTTCGGATGTTTCGCCGGGGTTTTTCCCGCACACGGGGTCACCGTGATTCCGGTTCCCCTGCACCGTCCGTGGGAGAGGACGGGACGTGATGAGCCGGATCGCCCGGGTCCCCGGTTTCCCCGGGGGCATCCGGGTCCTCGTCACCCCCGGTTTCTTCGGCGTCCCCGGGATCGAGGAAGTCCGGGGCCTCGGGTGCGGGTTCCCCCTCACGCAGGGCGTCCAGGTTCCCCGCGACGGAGTCGAGCACCGCGTTGACGTACGCCTGGGCCGTGTCCGAGGAATAGTCACCGGTCAGGCGGACGGCCTCGTCGATCGCGGCGACGGGCGGAACCTCCGGATTGAAGAGCAGCTCCCACACGGCGACACGGAGTATCGCGCGTTCCACGGCCGGAAGACGACCGAATGTCCAGTCCTCCACCAGGTAGCGGGCGATCGTGTCATCGACGCGGTCGAGCTCGCAGGCCGTCCCCTCGACGATCGTGCGGGTGTACTCCGCGACTGGGGCGACGTCGGGTTGCGGAAGCCGGGACAGTTCGACCCGGTCATCCACGATGGCGACGGGGTCGACGTCGCGGGCTTCCGCCTCGAAGAGGATGTCGACGGCCCGACGGCGTGCGCGGAACCGTGAACCACGCCGCTTGTGGGCGGGCCTGCGGCCGGAGCTCTGTCTGTCGTTGTCAGTCACTGCTGGAATTGCCCCGGCGCTCAGTTGTTGACGCGCGACAGGTAGGAACCGTTGCGGGTGTCCACCTTGAGGACGTTACCGGTCTCGATGAACAGCGGAACCTGGATCTCCGCACCGCTCTCGAGGGTGGCGGGCTTGGTGCCGCCGGTGGAACGGTCACCCTGGAGACCGGGATCGGTGTGCTCGACCTTGAGCTCGACGGAGATGGGCAGCTCCACGAAGAGGGCCTCCCCCTCATGGAACGACACCTGGACGGTCATGTTCTCGAGGAGGAACTTCGCGCCGTCACCCATGAGGTGCTCGCCGACCTCGATCTGCTCGAAGGTCTTCGCGTCCATCAGGACGTAGGAGGTGCCGTCGTGGTAGAGGTAGGTCATGTCCCGACGGTCGACGGTCGCGGTCTCGACCTTGACACCGGCGTTGAAGGTCTTGTCCACAACCTTGCCCGAGACGACGTCCTTCAGCTTGGTCCGCACGAAGGCGGGGCCCTTGCCCGGCTTGACGTGCTGGAACTCGACGATCTGCTGCAGCTTGTTGTCGATCTTGAGCACAAGACCGTTCTTGAAGTCGGCGGTGGTTGCCACTCGTAGCTCTCCCTCGGATGTCGCGGTGCGGAAACTCACCCGGTGGAACCGGGTCTCCCGCTGGTACGGCGTATCAGCTTACATCACGCCCCGGATCAGATCACCCGCAGGTCCTTCGGCAGGCGCGTGATGACCTTCGGCGCACCGGCGGTGATGATGAGCGTGTCCTCGATCCGGACGCCACCCCGTCCCGGGATGTACACCCCGGGTTCGATGGTGAGCGTCATCCCCTCCCGCAGTTCACCGGAACCGGTCGCCGACGCCATCGGCGGCTCGTGGACATCCAGGCCGATCCCGTGTCCGGTTGAGTGCACGAAGTACTCCCCGTAGCCGGCCTCGGCGATGATGTCCCGGCAGGCCGCGTCAACCTCCCGCAACAGGGTCCCCGGTGTCGCCGCCTCCACGCCCGCGGCCTGCGCCCGGTGCACCAGACTGTAGATCTCCTCGGTGAACTCGGTGGTGTGCCCCATGATGTAGGTGCGGGTGCAGTCGGAGTTGAAACCACGGTCGTGTGCACCGAAATCGACGGTCACCAGATCACCCGGCTCGATCACCCGGTCACCCGCGCCGTGGTGGGGCTTCGCCGAATTCGGCCCGGAGGCGACGATCGTGTCGAAACTGACCCGTTCGGCACCGAGCATCCGCATGCGGTACTCGAGATCCGCCGCCACCTGACGCTCTGTACGACCGACCGCGAGTTCCCCGGCGTCGAGAACCTGCTGGAGCGCGGTCGACGCGAGCTCCGCGACACCCGTGAGCCGTTCCAGCTCGAGCTGGTCCTTCGTCAGCCGGATCTCCTCGATGAGCCCGGTGACCGGCACGAGCGTGACGTCGTCCCCGCAGGCCCCGTTGAGGGCGTCGAACTGCGCCATCGTGACGTGCGAGGCCTCGAAACCGACCCGGCACGGCCCCGTGATCTCCTTGAGCAGTTCCACGGCGACGTTCCTGGCGTTCAGGCAGTCGATGTCCGGGACCTCCTCGGCGATCTGGGTCGTGTACCGGCCATCGGTGGCGATACGTGCGGAGAGATCCTTGGACAGCACGAGGGCGCCGTTCGACCCGGAGAACCCGGAAAGGTAACGGACGTGGGTCAGGTGCGTCACGAGCATGGAGTCGATGCGTCGTCCCGCCATCTCGGCCGCGAGTGCGCGCCTACGGTTCGAGAACCGGGTATCTGCGAAAAAAGTCACGATGTCACCATGCCTAACGTGGTTGCGGTTTCGGTGTCCGGCGCCCGGTGGGGCAATTCAGGCCGCCGACACGACGTTCTCCCCACAGGTTAACCTGTCGTGCCCCACCCCGGCGCCGGGGGCGTACGGCGTTGCGTCACGGGGGTGACCGGTGAGTCTCCGGCCGCCGCCGAAACCCCCGGCACGGGCCCGCGACGGTACCGGCTCAGTGGCCCGCGGCCAACCGGCGCAGGGCGAGGGAGTAACCGTCCGTGCCGAGCCCCGCGATGACACCGAGGGCGATGGGTGAGAGGTACGAGTGTGCGCGGAACGGCTCACGGGCGTGGACGTTGGATATGTGCACCTCGATGAAACCGGCGCCGTCGGCGATCTCCGCGAGGGCGTCACGCAGCGCCACGGAGGTGTGTGTCAGGCCTCCGGGGTTGATGATGACGGCGTTACCGGCATCGGCCGACTCATGGATCCAGTCGATCAGCTGCCCCTCCCAGTTCGACTGTCGGCATCTGACGGTGACACCGAGCTCATCCGCCAGTTCGGTGAGTCGGTCCTCGACGTCGCAGAGAGTCGTGGATCCGTAGACCTCGGGCTGCCGTTTGCCGAGACGGTCGAGGTTCGGGCCGTTGTAGACGTCGATGGTGCGCATGTGGAAGATCCTAGACAGTGATCGCGGTGTACGCCGCTTCGAGACTCTCCGCCGACGGCCCCTCTATCCGGGTGGTCCGGCCGACGTCGGTGAGTGCCACGAGCCGGATGTGACCGTCGCGGTTCTTCTTGTCCCGGGTCATCCCCGCGTACAGGTCCTCGAAGCAGCCGGAATCATAGGTTGTCGGGAGCCCGACCGAACCCAGGATACGGCGGTGCCGTTCCACGAGGTCCCCGGTGATGAGTCCCTCCCGGAGGCTCAGCTCAGCGACGAACATCATGCCGACGGCGACGGCCCTGCCGTGACGCCACGCGAAGTTCTCCCGGAGTTCGACGGCGTGACCGAAGGTGTGGCCGTAGTTGAGGATCTCCCGCAGACCCGACTCCTGGAGGTCCTCGGAGACGACACGCGCCTTCACCGCCACCGACCGCGCGATGAGCTCCGGCAGATGGCCGTCGGGACGCAGACAGGCCCGGGGATCCGACTCATAGAGCTCGAGGATCCTCGGATCGGCGATGAAACCGGTCTTGATGATCTCCGCGCTGCCCGCGATGATCTCGTCGGCCGGGAGTGTGAGCAGCCGGTCGAGGTCGATGAAGACGGCGGCCGGTTCATGGAAGCAACCGACGAGGTTCTTCCCCGCCGCCGTGTTGATCCCGGTTTTGCCTCCGACCGCCGCGTCGACCATCGCGAGGAGTGTCGTCGGGACCTGGATGACGGCGATACCGCGCATCCAGGTCGCCGCGATGAATCCCGCGAGATCGGTTGCGGCTCCCCCTCCGAGGCCGATGACGACATCCCTGCGTCCCATCCCGGAGCGTCCGAGCTCGTCCCAGCACGCACCGGCGCTGGTGAGGGTTTTCCCCGCCTCCGCGTCCGGGATGGTGTGGCGCACGACCTCGAGCCCCGCAGTCTCGAGGGCACGCTGGAGACCGTCCGCCACGTCACCGAGCGCCTCCTGGTGGAGAACGGCCGCCTTCCGTGCGCCGGGCAGTTGTCCGGCGCACGCCGCGATGGCGTCGTCCATGTTGTGACCGATACGGACGGTGTACGGGGACGGGCCGGTGACGGCGATCGTTGACTCAAAGGTGCCGGCGGTACTCACGGTGGGGGCCTTTCACGTGTGGGGCGGAGGGAGGGGGCGGTGTTCAGACTTCGGAGTCGAGGTACCCCAGGACATCGGCGACGATCTGCTGGGGCGTACGACCGTCGGTCCGGGCACGGAAACTCGCGACCTCGCGGTAGAGGTCACGCCTGGATTCGAGGAGCTCCGTGTAGCGTGCGAGCGCATCCTCACCGTCGAGCACCGGCCGGTTGCTTCCCGCGGTCCGGCGGACCCCCTCCTCCGCGGACACGTCCAACCAGATGACCTCGTGGTCGTCGAGGAGTTCCCGGGTCGCGCGGGTGACCACCGCACCACCACCGAGACTCACGACACCGTTGTGCCGGAGAGCGGAGGCGACGGTCTCGGCCTCTAACTCACGGAAGCCGGACTCCCCGAGTTCGGTGTAGATGTCTCCGCAGGGTTTTCCCCGGTCCTGTTCCATCATCTGGTCGGTGTCGATGACGGTCGTGTTGAGTGCACTGGCCAGACGGCGACCTATGGTGGACTTCCCGGCGCCGGGGGGACCGACGAGTACGACACGGGGCGTGGACATCAGTTCTCGAACTCCAGACGCTCGGCGACACGGGAAAGATAGCCCTCGATGTTGCGGGTGGTCTCCGTGAGACTGTCACCACCGAACTTGGTGAGCACGGCCCGCGCCAGGACCAGCGCGACCATCGCCTCCGCGACGACTCCCGCCGCGGGAACCGCACAGACGTCACTTCGCTGGTGGATCGCACTGGCGGGTGCCCCACTCGCCATGTCGACCGTTCTGAGCGCACGCGGTACCGTCGAGATCGGCTTCATGGCGGCTCTGACGACGAGGGGTTGACCGTTGGTCATGCCTCCTTCGAGTCCCCCGGCCCGGTTCGTCGTTCGGGTGACGCCGTCACCGGTCCGGACCATCTCGTCATGGGCCGCGGTACCCCGGCGACGGGCCTCGGCGAAACCGTCGCCGATCTCCACCCCCTTGATCGCCTGAATTCCCATGAGCGCCGCGGCCAGCTGAGCATCGAGCCGGTCCTCCCCCGAGACATGACTGCCCAGTCCGACGGGAAGACCGTGGACGACGACCTCGACGACCCCGCCCAGCGTGTCCCCGGCCTTCTTCGCCGCCTCGATCTCCGCGATCATGGAGCTCTCCGCCTCCGCGTTGAACGCCCGGACCGGTGAACCGTCGATGGCCTCGAGGTCACTGAAGGCTGGGATCGGCGCATCATCGACGGTCGTTGAGTCACCGATGGAGATGACGTGGGAGAGGACCTCGACACCGAGGGTCTCCCGGAGGAGGTTCCGTGCGAGGGTGGCCGCCGCGACCCTGGACGCCGTCTCCCTCGCGGAAGCGCGCTCGAGAACCGGGCGGGCCTCATCGAAGTCGTACTTGAGCATGCCCGCGAAATCGGCGTGGCCGGGTCGGGGACGCGTCAGTTTCGCGCCCCGTCCGGAATTCATCGCCCGGGCCACGTCCTCGTCCTCCGGATCGATCGGATCCGCGGACATGATCGTCGTCCACTTGGGCCACTCGGTGTTGCCGATCATGATCGCGACCGGGCCGCCGATGGTCCGTCCGTGCCGGACACCGGTGAGCATCGTCACGTCGTCGGCCTCGAACTTCATGCGGGCACCCCGCCCGTAGCCCAGGCGCCGGCGCGCGAGTTGGGTGGAGATCTGATCAGTCGTCACAGGGACGCCCGCCGGTAGGTGCTCCACCATCGCGATGAGAGCCTGACCGTGGGATTCCCCTGCTGTAGTCCATCGAAGCATGCGCTCATTGTTCCATGCCCGCGCCGGGACGTGTCACGAGGGTCCCCCAAGGGTGCCTGCGGTCACAGAGGTCCGGTTGACAGGATCGTGGGGAGCAGGACGAGGAAACTGCCCGCGAACATCGCGGGACCGTGCGGAACCGAGTCCCTCCGGGTGCACAGGAGGAACGCCGCACTGAGAACCCCAGCGAACATTGCGGCACGGAACCCCGCGGTGAATCCACAGGTCACCGTCACCGAGATACCGAGGGAGACAGCCAGCTTCATGTCCCCTCCCCCGATCCCGCCACCCGACGCCGGGGCGACGAGAAGATACACCAGGAACCAGCCCAGTCCGGGAAGCAGACACCCGGGGGCGAACCAGCAGGCCACGGTGATCGCGGACACCGCCGGAGGAAGGGTCAGACCGTCGGGAAGCCGCCGGTGCCGGACATCATGATGCACGAGGAGACACACCCAGGCGGCGAGAACGGGAACTGTCAGCAGGTGGATCATCCACCGGACGGTAGACCCCCGGAGGCCGGGCCGCTCCCCCAACGTTCGTCTTCTGTGGACAACCGCACCGGACGGGTCAGAATACGGTGCCCGCCATCATCACGACAGCGAAGATGAGCAGTGGCAGCACCGCGAGGTGATAACAGGCGAACGTGACGGTCACCCACGTCGGGGGTCGGTTCATCCGGAGGATCTCCAGATGCCGTGCGTAGATGACGGCGTTGACGACGAGCGACACCGTACCGAACGTGAGGTAGCTCAGCTCAGCGAAGGGTCGTGTCTCCGGGTCCAGACCCGAGAGGAGGACAACCGGCAGGAAACCGACGGGAATCAGCAGGGCCACGAGGAGATGCCGGGACCAGGGTCCCGGGGTCCCCCGCCACCCGTCGGTCCGGACCGGACGACTCATACCCCACGATTCCGTTCGCGGAGCGCCGCGGACAGCGCCTCACGCATCGTGCCGCGCGGAGCGGCGACCCCGGTGAACTGCTCGAACTGACTGAACGCCTGTCCAGCGAGCATCACGTCACCACCGACCACCGGGAATCCCGCGTTCCGGGCGGCGAGAGCCAACGGTGTCGGCCACGGATCATAGATGACGTCCACGACAGGTGCCTGCGCGAGACTGTCCTCCAGACCTCTGAGCCCCACGGCCGGAACCGTGGAGAGAACGACGGTGGCACCGGCTGCCGCGGACCGGACCTCACCGACTCCGGTACCCACCCGGTGGAGCGTGATGCCCAGGGCTTCCGCCAGTGGTTCCAGCTCAGCGCTCCGGTCCGAACGGTTGACCACCGTCACCGCACGGAAGCCGGCCCGGCCCAGGGCCCAGAGCGCGGGTCGTGCCGTGCCTCCGGCGCCGACGAGCACGGCCCGCCCGTCCTCAGGCGAACGGGTGATCCCGATTTCAGCGAGGGCCTCCACGACGCCCTCACAGTCCGTGTTGTCGGCGCGCCATCCACCGGGGACACGGACCAGAGTGTTCGCGGAGCCGATCATCTCGGCGCGTGCGGTCACCTCCCGGGCTACCTCGAGTGCCGCGAACTTTCCGGGCATCGTCACGGAGAAACCGGCGAACTCCTCCGGGGTGTCCGCGAGGATCCCCGGGAGCTCCTCCGCACCACAGTCGATCCTCGTGTAGCTCCAGTCATCGAGACCGAGGGCACGGTAGCCGGCGTTGTGGATCACCGGCGAGAGACTGTGCTCCACGGGACGTCCGAGTACCGCGGCCCGGCGGCGGGGGAACTCGCTCATGGCGATTGCCTTTCAGTCGGGTGCCGCCCCACCGTGACACGGTGGGCGGGCGCCGTCAGCGGTTGGAGTCGAGGACACCGTTGTCGAGGGACTGCTGGGTGTCACGCAGATGATCCTCGAAGGTGTCGTTGAAGACCGTGGTGCCGTCGGTGTCGACGGTGACGAAGAACAGCCAGTTTCCGTCGGCCGGATTCTCCATCGCCTCGATGGCCTCTATCGACGGTGCGGCGATGGGTGTCTGCGGCAGACCGTCCATGGCGTAGGTGTTCCACGGTGTCCGGCGACCACGGTCCTCATCGGTGGTCGCGACCTCGACGTCGGTGAGACCGTAGTTGACCGTCGAATCGAACTCGAGGCGCATCGGCTCCGCGAGCCGGTTGAGGATCACCCGGGCCACCTTGTCGAAATCACCGGCGGGGGCCTCCCGCTCCACGAGGGAGGCTGCGGTGAGAAGCTCATAGGGCGTGAGGTCCATGGCCCGGGCGCGCTCGACGATCCCGGTCCTGTTGTATTCCTCGGTTCCGGCGCTGACGAGGGCACGGAGGATACCGGTGGCGTCCTGTTCGGGATTGATGACGTAGCTGCCGGGGGTGATGAGCCCCTCGAGCCGCTTCGGATCACCGTTCCGGGCCCGGACCTGCTCGTACGCCCACTCCGGGGCACCGAGTTCGGCTGGATCGGTATCCGCCGCGACACGTTCGAGTTCAGCGGCTGTGACGCAGTTGGGGGATCCCTCGGTGCAGGTGACCGCAGCGATCTTCGTGTAGATGCCGGGGCGGGTTTCTCCGCCGATGACGCGGACGTCCATCAGTGTGGCACCGCCGGGAATGTCGAGCATCTCCACCTTGTTCGCCGGGTCCACGAGTGCGTCGACCGCCGAGGTGGCGCTCATCTCCCCCTGGAGCCGGTAGAAACCGGGCTGCACCTTCGCTGCGGCGGGATTCGCACCGGCCGCGGCCTGGAAGGCCCCGTTGGACTTGACGATGCCACGATCGACGAGCTCGGGACCGAGAGCCGACACGGAGGAGCCCTCCTCGATCTGGACGAGCTGGACGACCCCGTCACCGGTTCCCTCGAAGTCCTCCGGGCCGCTCGGACCGCTGCGGGCTCCCACGATGTAGATCACCGTTCCGATGATGATGAGGATGCTGGCTATGGCGATGGCTGCACCGTACTGGCGTCGACGGACGTACCTGGGTTCCATCCTGCGCCCCCTCGGGGTGCGCCCGGAGCGTGCTCTGTTCATCTATGAACCGTCCTCAACGTCGGTGGCCGACAGGGCGTTCGCCCGGGCGTCGAGCCAGGATTGAAGTATTTCAACGGCCGCGGCCTGATCGATCACGCCGCGCCCGCTTTTCGTGGTGTGCCCTGACATGTGCAGCGCCCTGGTCGCCAGTACCGACGTCAACCGTTCGTCGGCCAGTCTGACGGGTATCGTCCGGCCCTGGTCGTCCCAACCTGTCAGCCGACGGTTGATGCGGAAGGCGAACTCCTTCGCGTGCCTGACGGATGACGAACCGTTGGCGTGGAGATCCCGGGGCAGCCCGACGACCACTTCAACGACACCGTAGTCGGCGATGAGTTCGATGAGCCGGTCGATGTCGGCACCGTCCCGGTCCTTCAGCCCGGTGACCCGGGGAACGGTCTCCACCGGCGTCGCGAGTCTGGCGTCGGAGTCCGACACAGCGACCCCGATCCGCACGGTACCGACGTCGACGCCGAGCCTGCGGCCCCTACCGGGATCGTCGGTTCCGGGTTTGTCTGGCTGAATGGACATGCTCGGGTAATCATCCTTTTCACTGGCCCGTATCGGACATCATCGGACGCTCTGGACACACACGGGGCACCCGCACCGGGAGAACCGGTCCCGATGCATCCGCTGACCGGGTGGTGCACCCGCCTCCACGCCACGACCGTAACAGAACGGTCACGACGGTGAAGGGGACATGTCCCATAAATCTATAGCAATTCCCCGCCGGGGAGGGCTCGCCGGGACGACGGCCCGCCACGGCCCGGAATGCGGCCGCACCTTCAGCGGAGGCGAAGGTCCTCCTCCACGGCCCTGAAACCGGCGTCGATACCCGATGCGTCGGAGCCCGATCCCTGCGCCATGTCGGGCTTGCCGCCACCACGACCACCGACCGGACCGCCGAAGACCTTGATGAGGTCCCCGGCACGGATCCCGCGCTCCACGGCACCGTCGGTCGCCGCGACCAGGAACGGAACCTTGCCCCGGTCGTCCGCCGTGGCGAGCACGATCACGGCGGGATCCGAACCGAGACGGTTCCGCAGATCGGTGGCGACGGTACGCAGATCCCCACCTGCGGTACCTTCCGGAAGTCGCGCGGTGAGGAGGGTCAGGTCACCGACCTGACGGGCCTGCCTCAGATAGTCGGCGGTGGCGGCCGCCAGCTGCTTACGGTGCAGCGACGCGATCTCCTTCTCGGCGGCCCTCAGCTTCTCGGTGAGCTGTGCGATACGGTCCGGCAACTCTTCGCTCGGAGCTTTCAGGGACGTCGCGAGGCCTTCCACGAGGGCCCGTTCGCGGGACAGGTACCGGAAGGAGTCCAGGCCCGAGTAGGCCTCGATCCGCCGGACGCCGGAGCCGACGGACGCCTCACCGAGGACGGACACCGGTCCGATCTGGGAGGAGTGGCGGACGTGGGTGCCTCCGCAGAGTTCCATCGAGAACGGTCCCCCGATCTCGACGACACGGACCCGGTCGCCGTAGTTCTCACCGAACAGGGCCAGCGCGCCCATGGACTTGGCCTCGTCGAGGCTCGTCTCGAAGGTGTTGACCGCCCAGTCCGCGTCCACCGCCTGGTTGGTGATGGTCTCGATCTCGGTGAGCTGCTCCGGTGTGAGTGCCCGGGCGGAGTTGAAGTCGAAGCGGAGGTAACCCGGCTTGTTCATCGACCCGGCCTGGACGGCGTTCGGACCGAGAACCTGACGCAGGGCGGCGTGGATGAGGTGGGTACCGGAGTGCGCCTGTCGGGCGGCGTGCCGCCAACCTTCGTCCACGGAGGCCAGCGCCTGTTCGCCGACACCGATCTCACCGTTCTCCACGGTCGCCTTGTGCACCCAGAGTTTCTTGCCGATCTTCTGGACGTCGTTGACGCGCAGCACGGTGTCCCCGAGGGTGATCGCCCCCCGGTCACCCAGCTGTCCACCCGCCTCCGCGTACATCGGAGTCACGTCGAGGATCACCTCGACGTCATCGCCCTCGGCCGCCCTGGTGACGGTCGCCCCACCCTGCAACAGGCCGAGAACGCGTCCCTCCGCCTCGAGGTTGTCGTAGCCCACGAACACCGTCGGGTGTTCATCGACGAATTCCCGGTAGACGGACAGATCGGCGTGACCGTGCTTCTTGGCACGGCTGTCGGCCTTCGCCCGGTCCCGCTGTTCCGCCATGAGGGCGTCGAATCCGGCGCGGTCGACCTCGAGGCCGGCTTCCGCGGCCATCTCCATCGTCAGGTCGATCGGGAAACCGTAGGTGTCGTGCAGCGCGAAGGCCTGGTCACCGGCCAACGTCCCCGCACCCGACGAGCGGACGCTCTCGGCGGCGCGCTCGAACAGGTGGGTACCCGACTCCAGGGTCCGGAGGAAGGCCTTCTCCTCGGTCACCGCCGTGTCGAGGATCCTGCCCCGGGACTCGGCGATCTCGGGGTAGGACGGGGTCATCGTGTCCATGATCGTCGCGATGAATCGTTCCATCGTCTCTCTCGTGGCACCGAGCAACCGCGCGGAACGGATGATCCGGCGCAGCAACCGGCGCAGGATGTAACCGCGTCCCTCGTTGCCCGGGGTGACGCCGTCGAGGATCAGCATCATCGCGGTCCGGGAGTGGTCGGCGATGACCCGGAAACGGATGTCATCGGCGTGCTTCGCCCCGTAGGTCGCGCCGGTCAGCTGCTCCGCGACGTCGATCACGGGCCGCAGGAGGTCGGTCTCGTAGACGTTCTCGACCCCCTGCAGCAGGCAGGCGACGCGTTCGATGCCGAGACCGGTGTCGATGTTCTTCTTCGGCAGCGGGCCGAGGATCTCGAAGTTGTCCTTGCCGATGCCCTCCCCGCGCTCATTCTGCATGAAGACGAGGTTCCAGATCTCCATGTACCGGTTGTCGTCGGCCTCCGGCCCACCGTCGGCGCCGTACTCCGGACCACGGTCGTAGTAGATCTCCGAGCACGGGCCGCAGGGGCCGGGGATTCCCATCGACCAGTAGTTGTCCGCCATGCCGAGTCGCTGGATGCGCTCCTTGGGCAGTCCGATCTTCCTCTCCCAGATCTCCGCGGCCTCATCGTCGTCGAGATAGACGGTGACCCACAGGCGGTCGGGGTCCATCCCGAAGCCCCCGTCCGCGACGGAACCGGTGAGCAGACCCCAGGCGTGGGTGATCGCGCCTTCCTTGAAGTACCGGCCGAAGGAGAAGTTGCCCGCCATCTGGAAGAAGGTGTTGTGCCGGGTCGTGATACCGACCTCCTCGATGTCCAGGGTACGGACGCACTTCTGGATCGAGGTAGCGGTTCCGGAGGGGAAGGGCGGGTTCTGCTGGCCCAGGAAGTAGGGCTTGAACGGCACCATCCCGGCGTTGACGAACAGGAGGTTGGGGTCGTCGAGGATCAACGGGGCACTGGGTACCTCGACGTGTCCAGCTTTGACGAAGTGCGCGATGAAGCGCTCCCGGATCTCGTGGGTCTGCACGGTTCTAGAATCCTCGCTGTCGTGGTTTTGGGATCGGTCCCGGACAACCTTACCCGCTCCACCCGAGCCTTCCCGCCCCGCCCCGGGAACCTGATTCCCCGCACGACGGTGCACCCCGGCCCCCGGGAAAACCCCGGACGGGTCAGTTCCCGCGTCCCCGTATTATTCCGCGCAATCTACCGACGACGTCTCCGAGACGTTTTTCGCCGCCGTGTCCCGTCGGACGGTAGTAGGTGGCCCCCGTCAGCGGATCCGGGAGGTACTGCTGGGCGAGAATCCCCCGGGGATCGTCGTGCGGGTACAGGTAGCCCACCGCGTTCCCCAGCTTCCGGGCGCCCGCGTAGTGTCCGTCCCGCAGGTGCGGGGGCACATGACCCGACTTCCCCTCCCGGACGTCCCGCAGCGCGGCGTCGATCGCGGTGATGACCGCGTTGGACTTCGGTGAGGTCGCGAGATGGATCGTCGCCTGCGCGAGGGCGATCCGCCCCTCCGGAAGGCCGATGAGCGCCACGGTCTGCGCAGCGGCGACCGCGGTCTGGAGCGCACCCGGATCCGCCATACCGATGTCCTCGGAGGCGAGGATGAGCAGGCGTCTCGCGATGAACCGGGGGTCCTCCCCCGCCTCGATCATCCGGGCGAGGTAGTGGAGGGCGGCGTCCACGTCGGACCCGCGTACGGACTTGATGAACGCACTGGTCACGTCGTAGTGCTGGTCACCGTCCCTGTCGTACCGGACGATCGCCCGGTCCACGCTGTCGCGGACCGTCTCCACGGTGATTTCACCACCGTCCGCCACCGCTTCCGCAGCGGCTTCGGTGTAGGTCAGTGCGCGGCGGGCGTCACCTCCGGCGAGCGCCACGAGTTGGTCGACCGCCCCGTCAGCGGCGGTCACACGTCCACCGAGGCCACGCTCATCCGTGAGCGCCCGCCGCACGACCGTGGCCACGTCGGCATCCGAGAGCGGGTTCAACTGGAGGATGAGCGACCGGGAGAGCAGCGGGGCCACGACGGAGAAGGACGGATTCTCGGTGGTCGCGGCGACGAGGAGGACGATCCGGTTCTCCACGGCTCCGAGGAGTGCATCCTGCTGCGTCTTCGAGAACCGGTGGACCTCATCGATGAACAGCACGGTCCGTCGACCGTCGATGAGGTCCCGACGGGCACGGTCGATGACCCCCCGGACCTCCTTGACACCCGAGTTCAACGCAGAGAGTCCGACGAAGTGACGGTCCGTCTCGGTGCTCACCAGTGAGGCGATCGTGGTCTTGCCCGTGCCGGGGGGCCCGTAGAGGATCACCGACGCGGCACCGGACCCGTCGACGAGCCGACGGAGAGGTTTGCCGGGCCCCAGAATATGCTCCTGACCCACCACCTCGTCCAGGTTCCGGGGCCGCATCCTGGCTGCGAGAGGCGCGTGGTCACCCGGGTGGAAGTAACTGGAACCGGTGCCGTTCCCGGCGGCACCACGGTCGTCGTCGCCACCGGGAAACAGCGTGGCCTGTGCCATTGAGGGTGTCTCTTCCTCTCTCAAAGGGTCTGGTTGTTCCTTGGGGTATTCCCGGTCCACCCGGACTGGACACCACCGGCGCCGCTCATCTCCGGGCCAGCTCGTCGAGCCGTTCCACCACGGCGGAGGCGAACCGGTGCACGTCCGCGAAACGCGGATCCTCTCCCCTGTCGGCGTAGTGCGCGAGTGCCGTGAACGTCTCGCGGAGATCGTCCCGGGCGAGTCTGCTGCTCTCCGAGATGTCCCCCAGTACGTCCGCCAGGACGTCGTAGTCCTCGTCGGGATCCCCGATACCGGCGGTTGCGGCGGCCTCGACCTCGGGGGCCGGGATCCCGGGGGACGACGGGGCCCCGGCACGCTCCCCGTACTCGTTGATCACCTGATTCATCGAGCCGTAGTAGAGGTAGCAGACACTCGACATCGCCCACCCCGTCATCGCCGTGACGATGCGCGCCTGCAGACGCGTCTCGTTGGTGACGTTCGGCCACGTGTCCCGGACCTCCTCGACCCACGACTCGACGAGTGCGTCCGCCTCATCGTCGGTGATCGGCCGGGTGAAGAGGAACTGCGGGAAACCGGCGATGACACACGCGATGTCGAACGTGGCGTCCCGGAACCCGGCCCACTCGTAGTCGAGGAACTGGGTGCGGTCGGCGAGGATGATGTTGTCCGGGGACAGATCGAAGGGGGTGAAGGCACGGTGCCTGCCGCTCACCAGCCTCCGTCTGGCGTCGGCGGCGAAATGCCTCACGTTGGCCGGTATCTCGATGCCCGCGGCCTCGAGCAGCTGGAGTCCCCTGTCGATGGAGGCGGGAATACCCTGTTCCCGTGCGTACTGCAGCTCCTCCGTGTCCGGATACGTCCGCAGCATCCTCTTCAGGAGGATGTCGAATCCGGCTTCGCGGTCAGCCGTACCCGCGTGCATCCGACCCAGGGCACGTCCCAGGTTGCGCAGCAGCGGCAGCCGCTTCCCGCCTTCCGCCCCGGCGAGCAGATCGGCGTAGGTCTCGCCGTCCCCGGAATCGGTGATGACCAGGATCCTCCGGTCGATGTCGTGGGCCAGGAGAACCGGTCCCGGACGGACATCCGCAGGCAGTGATGTCGTGAACTGGTAGGACACGACCTCACGGATCAACGCGGCGTCATCGATGCGGTCGCCGGTGGGCGGTGTGTACTTGAGCACGACCGACCGTTGCTGAAGGAACGGTGACTGCGCGACACGGGCCCGGAGCACGATCGCGTTACCCGAGCCTCCGAGGGAGATGACCTCCCCGAGTTTCTGGGTACCACCGAAACGTTCGGACAGCAGCTCCTGGGCCACCGCGACGATCTCTTCGGTCGCGAGCATGGAAAAACTCCTTCATCGGTCATTCGCCGGACGGCGGGTACAGGCCGGGCGTGGAGCGCCCGGAGAACCGTTGACGCGCCCCTTCGTCTCTCCCCCACTGTATCCCGTGGGCATCGCGTGGGTGGAACACGTGAACGGGGGGATCCCCGGACCGGCACCGGGGACCGGCACGGACGCCGACTCACGACACCCGCGGTGAACTGCGCGGACGGCGCGAGACATCCCGGCCACCGGGAAGTGGTCCGGGCGGCGCACGGGTGGGGAGCTACCCCACCGGGACGGTCACCGCCATCGCACCCGATGCCCGTTGGACGGGGCTCCGTCCCCACCCGGGGGGGGAACGGACCCCGGTTCAACTACCGCTCGGTCTGGGATGCCTTCTTCGGCTTCGCGTCGATGCCGGATTCCCTGCGCTGCTCCGGGGTGATCGGTGCGGGGGCGTCGGTGAGCGGATCGACTCCGCCACCGGACTTCGGGAACGCGATGACGTCCCGGATCGAGTCGAACCCACCGAGCAGGCTCATGATCCGGTCCCAGCCGAAGGCGATACCACCGTGCGGAGGGGCACCGAAGGCGAAGGCGTCGAGGAGGAAGCCGAACTTCTCCTGCGCCTCCTCATCCGTGATCCCCATGACCTTGAACACCCGTTCCTGGACGTCCCTGCGGTGGATACGGATCGATCCGCCACCGATCTCGTTGCCGTTGCAGACGATGTCGTACGCGTAGGACAGTGCGGAACCGGGATCCTGGTCGAAGGTGTCGAGGAACTCTGGTTTCGGCGAGGTGAACGCGTGGTGGACGGCGGTCCACTTCGAATGACCGAGGGCGACGTCCCCGGATGCCGTCGCGTCGGCGGACGGCTCGAACATCGGGGCGTCGACGACCCAGGTGAAGGCCCAGTCGCCGTCCTTGATGAGGTCGAGTTTCCGGGCGATCTCCCCGCGTGCGGCGCCGAGCAGCGCGCGGGAGGACTTCGTGTCACCGGCCGCGAAGAAGATGCAGTCACCGGGCTTCGCACCGACGTGCTCGGCGATACCCTCCCGTTCCTTCTCGGTGATGTTCTTGGCGACCGGGCCACCCAGTTCACCGTCTTCACCGACGAGGATGTAGGCCAGGCCCTTGGCACCGCGCTGACGGGCCCAGTCCTGCCATGCGTCGAGCTGACGGCGGGGCTGGTCGGCGCCCCCCTCCATGACGACGGCTCCGACGTACTCGTTCTGGAAGACCCGGAACGTGGTGTCGGAGAAGAACTCGGTGCACTCGGTGATCTCGATGTCGAAACGGAGGTCGGGTTTGTCGGAACCGTAGCGGCGCATCGCCTCCGCGTACGTCATACGCGGGATCGGGGTGGTGATCTCGTAACCGATGAGCTTCCACAGCTCGACGAGGACCTGTTCCGCGAGTTCGATGACGTCGTTCTCGTCGACGAAACTCATCTCGACGTCGAGCTGCGTGAACTCCGGCTGGCGGTCGGCGCGGAAATCCTCGTCCCGGTAACACCGGGCGATCTGGTAGTAGCGTTCGAGGCCCGCGACCATGAGCAGCTGCTTGAACAACTGCGGGGACTGCGGGAGCGCGTAAAAGGTACCCGGCTTGAGACGCGCCGGCACCAGGAAGTCACGGGCGCCCTCGGGCGTGGCCCGGGTCAGGGTCGGTGTCTCGACCTCGGTGAAACCGTTGGCGTCCAGGACACGGCGTGCCGCCTGGTTGGCCGAGGCACGCAGACGCATGGCCTTCGCCTGGCTCGGGCGGCGCAGATCGAGGTAGCGGTAGCGCAGACGCGCCTCCTCGCCGACCTCACCGGAAGTGGCCGAATCCTCGATCTGGAACGGCAGAGGAGCGGATTCATTGAGGATCTCCAGGGAGGTGACGTTGACCTCGATGTCACCGGAGTCGAGGTTCGGGTTCTCGGATCCCTCCGGACGTCCCTCAACGACACCGGTGACCCGGATGCAGAACTCACTGCGCAGGTGGTGCGCCTTCTCGGCGACCTCGGATTCCCGGAAGACCACCTGTGCGACACCGGAACGGTCCCTCAGGTCAATGAAGATCACGCCCCCGTGATCGCGGCGGCGGGCCACCCATCCGGTCAGCGTCACCGTCTGTCCCGCTGATTCCTTACGCAGTTCGCCTGCAAGATGAGTGCGCAACACGTGTCTGGTGTCCTTCCACTAGTAAAGATGTAACTCTGATCGACCTGCGAGTCTACCCTTCGTCCCCGGGACGCCGTCCGGCCGGGCGGTCGATGGCCAGGCCCGCCGCCCACCGATCCTGAAAAAGCACCGGTCCGACCGGCCGCTTTGCGGCACACCGGCGCCGCGGAGGTGTGGCATGATCATCACATGACCTTTCGTGATGATGTGGACCTGAGTTCGTCCCGCGCCCGGCGTTCAGGGGGCGGGATGAAACTCGCCGCAGGTGGCGGTATCGGTACGGTACTCGTCGTCGTGGCCTTCGTTCTCCTCGGTGGGGACCCCTCCCAGTTGAACGAGGTCCTGGGCCAGCAGCAGACCCAGGGTTCACGGGGGGAATCCGACGGAAACGGGACCCTCGACCACTGTCGTACGGGTGCCGACGCGAACCGTTACGCCGACTGCCGGGTGTCCGCCACCGCGGAGTCGCTGGATGGCGTGTGGGGGACCGTTCTCCCGGATCAGGCGGGTATCGAGTACTCCCGACCGGGCCTCGTGATCTTCGACAGCTCGACCCGGTCGGGGTGTGGTGTCGCTTCGGCCGCGACCGGCCCCTTCTACTGCCCCATCGACCAGACCGCGTACTTCGACGTCAGCTTCTTCGACCAGATCGTCCAGCTCGGCGGTGAGAACGCACCACTGGCACAGGAGTACATCGTCGCCCACGAGGTCGGCCATCATCTCCAGAATCTCGAGGGCACACTCGGGTTGAGCGACTACAAGAATCCGGGAGCGGACTCCAACGCCGTGAAGATCGAGCTCCAGGCCGACTGCTACGCCGGGGTCTGGGCCCATTACGCCGACGACGGCGAGGATGCGCTCCTCGAACCCATCACGGACGAGCAGGTCAGAGATGCCGTGCAGACCGCCCGCGCGGTGGGGGACGACAACATCCAGAAGCGGAGCCAGGGCGAGGTCCGCCCCGACGCGTTCACGC
Source organism: Corynebacterium pygosceleis (assembly GCF_016595275.2). GTDB lineage: Bacteria > Actinomycetota > Actinomycetes > Mycobacteriales > Mycobacteriaceae > Corynebacterium > Corynebacterium pygosceleis. The sequence continues at coordinate 234,693 of NZ_JAENIQ020000002.1, forward strand.
ACGGGACCTCCGAGCAACGTGAACGGGCGTTCCTCGCCGGCTACCGATCCGGTTCGATGGGTGCCTGCGACACCCTCGACCGTGGCGGATACCGGATGTAGCCCGTCCACGCGTCAGAACCTGTGCTGTTGACCACGGACGTTCCACTACCTAGAGTTACCTAGCGGCCAGCTCACCGACAAGACAGGTTGCATCACGCATGAGCACCTCCACCCGCCCGCCCGTACCTGCACGGTTGAGTTTCCTCGACAGATGGCTGCCGGTGTGGATCATGGCCGCCATGGTCCTCGGTATCCTCCTCGGCCGTTTCATCCCCGCACTCGGGCGGCTCCTCGATTCCTGGACGGTCGGCGGGATCTCCGTCCCCATTGGTCTCGGACTGCTGGTGATGATGTACCCGCCGCTCGCGAAGGTCCGCTACGACAAGACCGCGGAGATCGCGACGAACCGTCGGTTGATGGCACTGACCGTCGCACTCAACTGGATACTCGGCCCGGCGCTGATGTTCGCCCTCGCGTGGATTCTCCTTCCCGACCTGCCCGAGTACCGGACCGGTCTGGTCATCATCGGCCTCGCCCGCTGTATCGCCATGGTCCTGATCTGGAATGACCTCGCCTGCGGGGACCGGGAGACCGCCGCTGTGCTGGTCGCCATCAACTCGGTGTTCCAGGTGGTGATGTTCTCTGTCCTGGGATGGTTCTATCTCCAGGTGCTCCCCTCCTGGATCGGTCTCGAGACGACGAGTGCGGAGTTCTCCTTCACCGCGATCCTCATGTCGGTCCTCGTGTTCCTCGGCGTCCCTCTCCTCGCGGGTTTTCTGTCGAGGATCCTCGGTGAGAGGGCGCGGTCACGCCACTGGTACGAGACGACCTTCCTCCCCCGAATCTCCCCGTTGGCTCTGGGAGGACTCCTCTACACCATCGTCGTGCTGTTCAGCCTCCAGGGTGGACAGCTGACGTCGAATCCGTGGGCGGTCGTCCGGATCTCGATTCCTCTGGTCCTGTACTTCTTCATCATGTTCGTTCTCGCGACGCTGGTGTCCCGGGCGGCCGGCTTCGGGTATGCCACCTCCACCACGATCGCGTTCACTGCCGCGGGGAACAACTTCGAGTTGGCCATCGCCGTGGCCATCGGGACATTCGGTGCGGTCTCCGGTCAGGCGCTGGCAGGAACCATCGGCCCGCTCATCGAGGTTCCGGTGCTGCTGGCACTCGTGTATGTGGCGATGTGGTGGGCTCCGCGACTGTTCCCCGGTGATCCCTCCGTGCCCGGCCGGGCCCGCGTCCGGTGACCGCCCGCGTGAACGGGGAGACTCCCGTGAATCGGGACCGACACCCCGTCGTCCTCTACGTCTGCGCCCGGAACGCGGGCAAATCCCAGATGGCCGAGGCCGTCACCCGTCACTACGCCGGATCCCGGGTCGAGGTCCATTCGGCGGGCACCGAACCCTCCGGTCGGATCAACAGGCTCTCGGCGGCCGCCGTCGCGGAGATCGGCGCATCCATGGAGGGGGCGGTGTCCGGGGCCATTGACCCGGCGGTGCTCCTGCGGGCGGACCGGATCATCGTCCTCGGTACCGAGGCCACGGTGGATGCGGTACCCGGCATGCGGTGCCGGCCCGAGACCTGGGTGACCGATGAACCGTCGCACCGGGGTATCGGGGGGCTGGAACGCATGCGCCTGGTCCGGGACGACATAGCGGCGCGGGTCCGGATACTTCTGGAGGACCTCGGTGTCCCCGCCACCGATGACCGTCGCGACCCCTAGTCCCCACCACCGTCCCCCGTGGTTTCCTCCGGTTCCGTGGATCCGTCCAGGCCCAGTCTCCGACGTTCCGCAGCGATGATCTGCCGTGCGAGCTCCGGTTCAGAGATGTCGACCGCGTCGGGCACCCCGGCGGCGTCGGAGGTACGCGCGAACGAGTCGAACACGGTACGTTTCCCGGCGAGAATCTCCAGCATCCGTTCATCGACGGTGTCCGCCCCGATCAGTCTGTGGACGTGGACCGTACCGGTCTGACCCATGCGGTGGGCCCGTGCGACGGCCTGATCCTCCTGGGTCGGTTTCACCTGCGGCTCAGCGAGCACGACAACGGACGCCGCCTGAATGTTCAGGCCCTGTCCACCGGCGTGGATCTGGGCGAGCAGGACACTTCCTCCCGGCGCACGGCTGAAGGAGTCGACGAGTTCCTGTCTGCCTTCGGGTGACACGGAACCGTCTATCACACCGACCACCCGATCATCGAGGGCACCGGCGATGGCGTCGAGGACGTCGAGGAAGAAACTGAACACGAGGACACGCCTGCCCGCGGTGTCCGCGTCTCCGACGATCTCCGCGAGTCGGTCGAGCTTCGCCGATCGCCCACCGGGGGTGAGCCACGCGGCCCGACGCATGTCCATCCACGAACCGGCGGCGACACTGCGCCGGTAGTGGTTCTCGTCGGCGTCGCTGAGTGCAACCCACTCCATCTCATCGACACGTTCCGGCAGCTGATCCAGGACCTGTTCCACATTTCGGCGGAGATACACCGGGGCGATGTGCTTCCGGAAGGTCTCCGCGTCCAGTTCAGCCATGCCGCGCGTGACCAGATCGGGCCGCACGACACGAACAAGATTCACGAACTCGTCGACACGGTTCTCCAACGGTGTCCCCGTCAACAGCATGACGGTGTCCGACTCCGCGGCCAGGGCGGTGCACGCGATGGTTCTCTTCGCACGCGGGTTCTTGATCATGTGGGCTTCGTCGACGACGAGGACATCCGGAGACCCCAGAGCGAGGTTCCGCGCCCCGTCATAGGTGCACACCAGCACCCCTCCCCTGTCCCGCCACGCCGTGGCCATCACGTCCTTGTCCGGGCCGTGGGCGACGAAGACCTCCAGTTCACAGAACGTCGCGAGCTCACGTGACCAGTTCACCACCACGGATGCCGGACACACCACGACGGTGTGTCCCACGCTGCCGTCGGCCTCCGTCTTCTCCTCCGCGTGGTGCGCGGCGACGGCGATCGCCTGCACCGTCTTCCCGAGCCCCATCTCGTCACCGAGAATGATCCGCCGCTGGACGACAGCGAATCTCGCACCGTAGGACTGGTAGCCACGGAGATGCAGTTCCCGCAGCAGGCCACGTTTCAACCGGAGTTCCCGGATCCGCTCGATCAGGGCGGTGTCCAGCAGTTCCGGTTCTTCTCCGGTGACGGTGTCGAGGCGGAGCAGATCGGCGAGCAGTGCCTGGTAGTGGGCGGGTCTGGCGAGGTAGTCCTCCCACGCCGCAGGTCCCGGGTCCGTGACGGAGGTGGGGAGGAGCAGCGCCGGTCCCGCCTCCGCCCACCTGAGATCGTCCAGGAGCAGTTCACGCGCGCCCGTTCCCCGGACGATGAGATCGTACGAACCACCCGGAGGCCCGTCGGGGAGGGCACGGAAGAGGTCGATGAGTCGGTCACGACGTGCACGTTCCGCCTCATCGAGTACATCCACCCGTTCATAACGTGCGAGTATCCGGGTCAGCGCGACCGCTTCCCGGCACGGCTCATCCCCGATGTGCGGCGTCCGCTGCGCGATGGCCTCGGACTCGAGCGTGCGGGCCGCCGCCCGCATCCGCTGTGCCGTCTGGGTGCCGATACCGTTCACCGACGTGAGCCGGTCGACGGGGGTGTCGAGCACGTCCGCGACGCTGGTGACACCGATGCCGGGCAGGCCCGTGAACCTGAGTCTGTCATCGGTCACCCGTTTGAGCGCGTCGAGGGGAAGCCGCTCCATCAGCTGTCTCGCGCGGCGACGTCCCAGAGCCTCGAGTTCCTTCTCCGCCTCACCCCGCAGGGCCGGCTCGGAATCGGGGTGACGGAGCACCCGCTCAACGGCGGCTCTCGCCCCCGCGAACGCAGCGGCGTCGATCCGGTCGAAGTCGATCGTGCCCGGGTCTCCGCCGGATCCGCGCCGGACCGCCGCCTGCGCCGCTTCGACGAGGTACGGGGGTGGGCCCTCCGGCCCGGTGGTCAGCCGGACACCCGAACGCCGTTGCAGTTCCCCGGCACGCCGCGCCACGTCGAGAGCCTCCCGTACCGTGGTCACGGTCCATCCGGTGGTGGTGTCGGCCAACAGGAGGAGAAGATCGGTGGCGGCTGATTCGGCGGTCGGATCCACCCGCCCCAGTCCGAACATCCGCCCCAGTATCCCGGAACCCGCCCGCGCGGCGGGTTCCCGTAGTCCGTCCACCCGAACGACGACAGACACCAGGTCGCGGACGTGTCTCTCGAAATCCGGGTGATGGTGCCGGACCGCGGCCCGGGTGTAGAGGTCGGCGGGCCACTCCCACCGGTGCGGCGGGAGAATGTCGACGCCGCCGTCGGCGGCGTCGACGTGCACGGCCCCGGTGGTGTCCACGACAGGGGCCGCACCGTTGACGACGTCGAGGAGACGGACGGCACGGCCGGCGAGGGACCTGATCTCATCTGCGTCGCGGAGCAGACCACGTAATCGGATACGATCCATGTCCAACATCCTGCCCGTTCACCACGACGTCGGAAAGTCGGCACGCGGATCAATTGGACAGAACTGGAAGTGGAGACTATCACTTTAGGTGAAGGCTGATTGACCCGAAGCCGATCCACCGTCCCCCACAGCTGGAGAATCCGTTGCGCGCCGATGCACTCGAACGCCGGAACAGAATCATCGACACCGCCTGTGAACTGTTCCGCCTCAACCCTGAGACGGTGCCACTCGAGATCATCGCGGAAAAGGCCGATGTCGGCATCGCCACCCTGTACCGGAACTTCCCGGACCGGGGGTCCCTCCTCCACGCCTGCGGTGCCCGCCTCTTCGTCCGGGCGATCGAACTCCAGCACTCCGTCCTGGAGAACTTCGACGACGATCCCGGGGGGCAGTGGCTGCGTTACGTCGACTCTCTCGTCGACATGGGACTCGGATCACTGGTGGCGGCCTTCGCCCCGGACGATCTGACACTCCTTCCCCCGGATGTCATGGATCTCCGTCAACGTACCTCGAAACTCGGGGACACCATCCTGGCGGAAGCGAAGCGGCACGGTCTCGTCGAGGCGTCCATCCGGCACGACACGTTCATCATCGGTCTGCTGACGGTCTCACGCCCCCCGGTACCAGGGGTCCTCTCCCTGGAACCGAACATCACCGCCAACCTCGTCGAGATCTTCCTCTCCGGGCTGCGCAACGGGACGCTCCGTCCGTTGCGGTACTGAGCCTCCGGATCACCAGAACCAGGCGTGGGGGCGTCCTTCGGAATCCCGGCAGTCGAACAGGATGTTCCCCTTCTCCACGCAACTCAGCACCGTACCGTCCCCGGTTCCGACCGACCGCGGCGCGGTGAAGTGGACGTTGGTGGTGGCGTCCTCGGACCCGAACGCGTCCGACATGACCGCCTGCGCGGTCGCACAGCCGTCCTGTTCCGGTGCCGCGATGTAGTGCACCCCGTAGAACCCACCCGCCGCACAGATGACCGCCGGCTGCCCGAGCACCTCCACCTGATCCCCCGGGTACAGGGGATCGGCCGGCATCTCCGCAGCGAGGGCACGGTCGTAGTCGTCGCCTCCCCACCGTTTGGCCTCCGGATCCGGCGGGACGATGGACGCGACGGTACGTTCCCGTGGCGTGGTCCCCCCGACGGATGTTTCACCGTCGGGATCGTCCGGGGTCTGCCCTCCCGTGTCGAACGCCGGGGAGCTGCCGCCCGATTCCTCCGTCGGTACCCCGGACGTTGACGGCGACGGTGGCGTGGACGGCGACGACTGCCGCTGGGCGGCGGGGCCGCCGTCACCGGCCGTCTCCGTACTCTCCCGTCCGCAGCCCGTCCCGAGAATGGCGGTGGCGACCACCACGGCGACCACCCGGGTCCCACGATTCGCGATCATCGTTCAAACTCCTCACGCACGTTCGGCACCGGGATGACCGGCAGGATCGATCCCGCCGATTCTACAGCCCCGACCGTCGGCACCGTGAGCGGAAGGACAGCACGGCGGCTACAGTGGAGGTCGTGTCCGATTCCTCCGCACCAGTCCCCGCCCCGTCATCCACGGCGGCGACGGCGTCGTCTCCCGCGACGCGGTTCCTGACGGCGTTCAACCAGATCGAGGGATTTCTCCGGGAGGAGCTCGACGCCCGCAGGTCCGACTCCTTCACCTGGATGGTCCGCCAACTCGCGAAACGCGGTCGGCTGACGCGGTCCCAGTCCGACGCACTCCACGCGTTCGCGGATCTCCGCAACGCGATCAGCCACGGTGAGTACCGGGACGGACGCCCCATCGCGGATCCCCGCCCCGACGTCGTCGCGGAGATCAGCCGGCTACGCGACGTTCTCCTTGCCGCACCGACGGTGGTCGGTGTCCTCAGCCAGGAGAAAATCATCCGGTTCTCCCCCGCTACCACCGTGAACGAGGTTCTCTCCGCAATACGGGAGAACGGCTACGCCCAGTTCCCCGTCTATGACGACCACGGGTACCACGGTCTGCTCACGACACGGTGCGTGGCCCGGTGGCTGGCCCACGATCTCGCGGACAACGGTGCCCTCGATGCGGGCACCGTCGGGGACATCCTCCGGTTCACGGACCATGTTGACCGCGCTGTCCTGGCCGCACGGTCGACGACGGTGCCCGAGATCCTGGAGATTCTGGGGACACGGGATGCCGGGGGAAAACTGCCGGAGGCGGTGATCGTCACCGAACACGGGCGACGCGACCAGCTCCCGATCCTCATCGTGGTCGCCTCCGACATCCCCGCACTCCTCGGTGCGGTGGAATTCTGATCCTCCGCCATCCGGCGCTCGGGTGCGGGGAAAGGGGGCTCAGATGCTGAGTCGACCCTGGAGATGTACCACCAGGTCCTCGATCGGGACATCAATCTGCTCATGGGCGGCGAGATCCTTCACCGCCACGGTCCCCGATTCCAGCTCACGGTCACCGAGCACGAGGGCGAAGCGGGCCCCGGCCCGGTCGGCCCCCTTCATCGCACCTTTCAGACCGCGTTCACCGAAGGACATGTCGGCGCTGATCCCCGCGACCCGGAGACGGTCCACCTCAACAGCCATGCGTCTGCGGGCCGCCTCTCCCATCGCCACGCCGTAGACGGCCACGCGCGCCCCGTCACACACGGTCAGTTCCTCCGCACGCAAGGCCAGGAGCGCCCGATCGACGCCGAGCCCGAACCCGATACCGGACAGTTCCTGACCACCGAGCTGGGCCATCAGACCGTCGTATCTGCCGCCCCCTCCGATACCGGACTGTGCACCGAGTCCGTCGTGGACGAACTCGAAGCAGGTTCGCGTGTAGTAGTCGAGGCCCCGGACCAGTCGCGGCGCGGGAGTGTAGGCGACGCCCATGTCATCGAGCAGCCCGGTGACGGTCTCGAAGTGTCCGCGGCAGTCGGCGCAGAGGTGGTCCGGCATGAGTGGTGCGTCGGCGGTCATCTCCTTCACCTCCGCCCGTTTGTCGTCGAGCACGCGGAGAGGATTGATCCGCGCCCGTTCGCGGGTCGCCTCATCCAGCGGAAGTCCGAGGAGGAAATCCTGGAGTTTCGCCCGGTACGCCGGCCGACAGGCACCGTCCCCGAGGCTCGTCATCTCGAGACGGAACCCGGTCAGACCGATGGAACGGAAGCACCTGTCCGCCAGGGCGACCGTCTCCGCGTCGAGCACGGGATCATCAGCCCCGATCGCCTCAACGCCGACCTGCTGGAGTTGGCGGTACCGTCCGGCCTGGGGCCGTTCATAACGGAAGAAAGGGCCCGCGTAGGACAGCTTGACGGGCAGCTGCCCCCGGTCGAGATTGTGTTCGATCACCGCACGCATGACTCCGGCGGTCCCCTCGGGGCGCAGGGTGACGGATCGCCCGCCCCGGTCCTCGAAGGTGTACATCTCCTTGCTGACGACATCGGTGGATTCTCCGACGCCACGTGCGAACAGTCCCGTTTCCTCGAACACCGGCAACTCGATGTGCTCGTAGCCCGCGAGCCGGGTCTGCCGGGTGAACGCCTCACGCACGGCGAGGAATTCGGGGGACACCGGTGGAACATAGTCCGGGACACCCTTGGGGGCGGAAAAAGGCTGGAATTTCGGGGATTCGCTCACGGTTCCAGAGTATAGAGGATGACTTTCCACCCCCGTGCGCCGGCCGACGGCCGCCCACCGCCCCACCGGAGCCGCAGTCTGGACATCCGTCAGTTCCGACCCAGAGCAAGCAGAAACGGGTTCGACCGGCGCTCCGCCCGCATCGTGGTCACCGGGCCGTGCCCGGGCAGAACCTGGAGGCGGTCGTCCAGGGCGAGAACCTCATTCCGGAGTGTCCGGTCCATCGCACGCGGATCCGACGCGGGCAGGTCGGTTCTCCCGACCGCCCCCCGGAACAGAACGTCCCCGGAGACACAGATCCCGGCACCGACCAGCAGCACGCTGCCGGGTGAATGCCCCGGTGCGTGCCGGACCGTGAAATCCGTTCCCGCCAGGCGTACGCACGCACCGTGGGTGAGTTCACCGACCTCCGCCGGACGCGGCATCCGATCGGCGGTGAACAGTTGGACGGACGCCGCGGACACACCGGTGGAGGGATCGTCCAGCATCATCCGGTCATCCGGGTGAATGTGGACGGGGACACCGAAGCGGTTCGCGAGTGTCCCGGAGTCCCGGGTGTGGTCGATGTGACCGTGGGTGAGCACGACCGATTCGAGGGTGAGGTCGCGCTCGTCGAGAATCTCCACGACACGTCGCGCGGCGTGCATCCCGGGATCGATGACGACGCAGCGGCCGTCGCCGACGAGCAACCACGTGTTGGTCTGGTAGGGGCCAGCGGCGAAACCGAGAATCTCCATGGAGTCATCCTAACGACCTTCGTCGGACGGGCCACCGGAACCCGGGAATACGGTGGCGGGAAGCACCCGGGCTAGTATGGGCGGGAAAGTTCACGACCACCGGACATCCGTATCCGCGGTGCCGGCCCACCCGATCCGACCAGGGGACAATAACGTTGACCAGTAACAGAACCCGCCGAACCGAAGCGATGAAGAAGCTGGAGCATGAGCTGAAGAGCCGGGACCGCTCCGAGAAGACGAAGCCGCTGACTGTCGCCGTGGCCGCCCTCGCGGTCATCGCACTGATCGTGGGTGGCATCTGGTTCCTGAGCACGCAGACAGGCTCCGGGGACGAAACCCTGGACGCCTCCGGGGAGACGGCGCAGACCGAGTCCGCGGACGCGGAGGCCCGCACACTCGACGGTGAACGCGCCACCCCCCTGGGCGACACCGTCTCCTGCACCTATGACGCCGAGGGACAGACCGCCGCGCGGGAGGTCGACACACCGACGCACACGACCGAGGTCGCGGCCACCGGCACCGTTGATCTGACGTTGAACACGAACCAGGGACCGATCCCGATGACCCTGGATCGTTCGGTCTCCCCCTGTACCGTCAACGCCATCGAGCACCTCGCCTACTACAAGTACTACGACGACACGATCTGCCACCGGCTGACCACGTCCGGCATCCACGTCCTCCAGTGCGGCGATCCGACCGGCACAGGTACCGGCGGCCCCGGCTTCGTCTTCCCGAACGAGTACCCGACGGACGACACCGACGATCCGAACGCCGCGGTCGTCTACCCGCGGGGCTCCATCGCCATGGCGAACTCCGGCCCCGGGACGAACGGTTCCCAGTTTTTCCTGAACTATGAGGATTCCACGCTGCCGGCCCAGTACACCTACTTCGGCACCGTGGACGAACAGGGGCTGGAAACCCTCGACAAGATCGCCGCAGCCGGCGTCGACGGAGACGGTGTCGACGGTGCCCCGGCGGAAGAGGTCCGGATCGAGACCGCTGAACTCGGGTGAGACCGGATGACCGGCTCCGGTCGATGATCTGAGCCGGAGGAAAGACGCGGTTCCCCGACCGCGCAGGAGGCCCCGGAGCGCTCGTGCTCTCCGGGGCCTCCTGCGCGACCACCCCCGGTTCCCGCACCCCATCCCACCCGCAGTCAACCCTCAGCACTTGATAAGCCCTACAACCGGCCAGGAAGATCCTGAACCGAACCTATGTTGCCGCACGGTTGTGGCGACTTTTCCTTATGCCGCGTTAGGCTGTATCTCAGTCCGAACGCTTGTCAACGTTGAATAAGGAACACTCATGAAGCTGCTGTCCCGCAAGTCCCTCGTCTCCGTCGCCACCGTCGTCGCGATCTCCACCTCAGGCCTCGCCGCCCCCGCTGTCGCGGAGGAGGCGACCACGACCGCCGCCACGACCACCACCGCCACCGAGGACAACGGCGACACCGGAACGCCGGAGAAGGACAGCTCCTCCGAGGGGTCCTCCACCGAGGGTTCCTCCGAGGGTTCCTCCGACGACACCAAGACCTGCATGAAGAACGGCAAGGAGAAGCCGTGCTCCACGATCGACTACTACGTCTCCAAGATCAGCGGCTGGGTCAAGATGCTCACCACCGTGGCATCGCTGTTCACCGCACTCTTCGCGATCAGCAACGCGATCCAGAAGGTCACCAAGATCGCCGGCTAGTTCATCACCGGCAGCATCCGGAGTCCACGGATGTACCCCACTGAAAGGTGGTCACCTGATCGGGTGACCACCTTTCTTCTGCCGTGTCATTCCACCGTCGCCCCGGCGCCCGGTCGACGTGTTCCACCGGCCGGACACGGTGGTGTGCGCGGGTTTGCGGATTTTTGGCGCCGGTTGAGCTATCATGATCGCCAGGTACACTACCCCCTTCACATGACAAGGATTCTCATGAAGCTGATCTCCCGCAAGGCGCTCGTCGCAGCTGCGACCACCGTTGCACTGTCCACCTCCGCGCTCACCGCCCCCGCTTTCGCGGACGACGACACCACCACGTCCCCGGAGAGCTCCGTCTCGACCCTGACCGACGGCAGCTCCGAGGGCAGCTCCGATTCCGACGGCTCCTCCGTCGGTTCCTCCAGCGAGCCGATGACCTACACCGACGAGAACGGCAAGGAGAAGACGACCACGAAGCTCGACTACTACGTCAAGAAGATCGGCTCCTGGGTCAAGATGCTGACCACCGTCGCCTCGCTGTTCACCGCGATCTACTCCATCAGCAACGCAATCCAGAAGCTCGCCCCGAAGGCGTAACGCGTACTGATATCCATGAAGGAGCGGCCCCCGGTTCCCCGGGGGCCGCTCCTTCTTCGTCGTGTGACCTCCCCGTGTAACACCGCGGTCCGCGCCGATGATGTAGTGTGCGGGTCAGGTGTTGACAGTTATTCAACCGAAACACTCACGACTGTCTGTCGTGACTGATCCGTGTCTGATAGTGGCAACCGTTCATCCATTCCGTTCTGAGGATCCCCATCATCATGAAGCTCTTCTCCCGTTCCACCGTCATCGCCGCCGCCACCACCGCCGCTCTCGCGGCGTCGTCGCTCACCGCTCCGGCGTGGGCCGACGAGAAGGCGCCGGCATCCACCGAGATCTCCGGAAGCACCGCCACGGGGTCGAGCGAAGCGGGCTCCGGTAAGACCGGTGACGACTCCGCCACGACCGAAGGCGATGACTCCGACACGGAGGACAAGGACACCACGACGAAGGATTCAGATCCCGTCGCGACCGCCGTCGAGGGGTCCTCGGACAATCCGCTGTCGTCGGGCATCGGTTCCAGCGAGGAGACCGTCTACAAGAACCTCGACGGTGAAGAGGTCACCGGACCGAAGATCGCCATGGTCCTGACGAAGCTTATGCGGCTGGTGAAGGCCGTCGTCGGTATCGTTAGCCTCGTCTCCGCTGCGGCGTCGCTCGCTGAGATCGCGAAGAAGTACATGCCGCGCTAGGACGCACCCCTCCTCCCCGGAGGCGGTCGCAGCCTGCGACGCCCGGCCCCTTTTCCCGGGGCCGGGCGTTTTCTCCTTTGTCCGGACGGGACCGGTTGCGACGGTCGTCAGTCCGTGGACACCCGGTAGACGTCGAAGACTCCCTCGGTGTTCCTCAGCTGTGTCATCAACGAGCCGAGTTGCTTGGTGTCCGAGACCTCGAAGGTGAAACGGCACACCGCGACATGGTCTTCGGCCGAATAGGAGTTCATGGCGGTCACGGCGACCCGTTGCTCGTTGATGACCCGTGTCAGTTCGAACAGCAGTCCGTGCCGGTCCAGTGCCTCCAGCTGGAGCGTCGCCGCGAACACGCTGCCGGATTCCTCGGACGCCCAGGAGACCGCGATCAGGCGTCCCGGTTCCTGGTGGAGTTTCGTGGAATTGGTGCAGTCGGTGCGGTGCACGCTCACTCCTCCACCCCGGGTGACGAACCCGAAGATCGCGTCCCCGGGGACCGGGCCACAGCACTTGGACAGCTTCGCCATCACGTCGGGGCTTCCCTCGACGAGGATCCCGGTACCGTCGCCCGGTGCGTGACTGCGCGAACTGACGAGCTCACTGAACGGTGTACGTGCGGCGAGGGCGTCCTCCGCCTCATCCGTGGTCCCGAAGTTCGCCATGAGCCGCGACGTCACGTGCTTGGCGGAGACTGATCCGGCACCGATCGCCGTGTAGAGCGCGTCCACGTCGGGATAGTGAAGTTCCGTCGCGACGGTCTTCATCGACTGGGAGGTGAACAACCGGTGCATGGGGAGCCCGCCCCGTTGAACCTCGGCCGCGAGGGCGTCGCGCCCCAGCTCGAGTGATTCCTCTCGGCGTTCCTTCGCGAACCACTGCCTGATCTTCGCCTTGGCACGCGGCGAGACGACGAACTTCTGCCAGTCCGCACTCGGTCCGGCACCGGGGTCCTTGGAGGTGAACACCTCGACACGGTCACCGGATTTCAGGGCGGATTCGAGAGCGACGAGTTTTCCGTTGACCTTCGCCCCGATGCACCGGTGCCCGACCTCGGTGTGCACGGCATAGGCGAAGTCGACGGGTGTGGCGTCGACGGGGAGGTTGACCACGTCCCCTTTGGGGGTGAACACGAAGATCTGTGTGGCCTGGAGGTCGTACCGCAGGGAATCGAGGAACTCGTTGGGGTCAGCGGCCTCCTTCTGCCAGTCGAGCAGCTGCCGCATCCACGCCATCTGGTCGACCTCCGACTGTTCACCGGAGTGCGATCCCTTGGTTTCCTTGTACCGCCAGTGCGCGGCGATACCGAACTCCGCGTTGTAGTGCATCTCATGGGTGCGAACCTGCACCTCGAGAGCCTTGCCACCGGGCCCCATCACGGTCGTGTGGAGGGACTGGTACACGCCGAATCTCGGCGCGGAGATGTAGTCCTTGAACCGACCGGGCAGTGCCGAGTACAGGGAGTGGACCGCACCGATGGCGGCGTAGCAGTCATTGAGATTGTCGACGAGGATCCGGATTCCGACGAGATCAAAGATCTCGTCGAAGTCGCGACCGCGGACGATCATCTTCTGGTAGATCGACCAGTAGTGTTTCGGTCGGCCCATCACGCTCGCGGTGATGGAGTTCTCCTGCATCGTCGACTGGACGTCCGCGATGATCTCCGCGAGGTAGCGGTCCCGGGACGGGGCCCGGTCGGCGACGAGCCGGACGATCTCGTCGTACTTCTTCGGGTAGAGGATCGCGAAGGACAGGTCCTCCAGTTCCCATTTGATCGTCGCCATACCCAGGCGGTGCGCCAGCGGTGCGATGACCTCGAGGGTCTGCCGGGCCTTCTTCGCCTGCTTCTCCGGAGGCAGGAAACGCATGGTCCGCATGTTGTGCAGCCGGTCCGCGACCTTGATGACCAGGACCCGGGGATCCTGACTCATGGCGACGATCATCTTCCGGATGGTCTCCGCCTCGGCCGCGGCGCCGAGTGCGACCTTGTCCAGCTTGGTCACACCGTCGACGAGACGGGCGACCTCCTCCCCGAATTCCGCGGTGAGGTCCCCGAGACTGTAGTCGGTGTCCTCGACGGTGTCGTGCAGGAGAGCTGCCACCAGGGTCGTCGTATCCATGCCGATCTCAGCGGCGATCGTCGCGACAGCCAGGGGGTGGGTGATGTACGGGTCACCGGATTTCCGGTAGACGCCCTCGTGGAGACGCTCGGCGGTCCGGTAGGCGTGCTGGAGCAGATCGACGTCCGCTCTCGGGTGGATTCGACGGTGGATGCTCACCAGGGGGTCGAGAACCGGGTCGACCCTCGTCCGGGTGCCGGTGAGACTCCGGGCCAACCTGGCGGACATGCTCCGCATGTTGACCTGCTGCCTGCTGTTTCGGTTCTGGTTCATCACCGTTCACCGTCAACCGGCTGATTGACCACGACGAGCGGGCCGTCACCGAGCCGGTCACGCCCGCCCAGACCGGGCACCTCGAGTACGACGGCGTGGCCGGCGACGGTCGCCCCGCAGCTCTCCAGCAGTTTCCGCGCAGCCACGAGGGTTCCGCCGGTGGCCAGGACATCATCGACGAGAACGACGCGGATCCCCTCGAGATCCGTCCCCGTCCCCGCGGGCACCTCCAGCGCGGCGGTGCCGTACTCGAGCTGGTATTCCTCGGTGTGCACGGGTGGCGGAAGCTTGCCCTTCTTCCGGATCGCGAGAATGCCGAGTCCCAGGCGGTACGCGACGGCGGAACCGAGGAGGAATCCCCGTGCGTCGAGCCCACCGATCAACTGCGCACCGAATCGCTCTGCGGCGTCAGCGAGTTCATCGACCACCAGCTGGAAAGCCTCGGCGTCCGCGAGGACCGGAGTGAGATCCTCGAACAGGATGCCCTCCTCCGGGAAATCCTTCACGTAACGGATCTTCGCCGCGAGTGCTTCGCGCGCGTTGTCGTAGGTCATTGTCCCTCACTCTCCTGCCACCGGTCCATGTTCCACCCGATCCCGGAATTACCGGTATTCACCACAACGTTACCCACGTTGCGGTCCACCACAAACGTACGGGGTTCCGCAGCCAGAGGAATCGTCGGAATGTCCTGCCACAGGCGCTCTTCCGCGGCCCTGAAGCCCTCGAGGTCATCGGTGGTCACGTTCACCGATCCGTACTCCCCTTCCGGCCCGAGTGCGACGAGCAGCGCATCGAGGTTTCCGTCACTGATCGTGGGGTTCCACCATTCGTCATGGGTGGCGGTGACGAGATCTCCGAGGGTGGTACCTTCCGCGCTCGCGTCGACGACGGTGATCCCCGCCGGTTCACAGGAGACCCGGATCGCCTCGACCATCGCGGCGAACCTCGGGTCCGGTCCGAGATACCCGATTCGCACCGTCGACCCGGACAGCAGCCGCGCCCGTGGCAGATCCACACCGAGGTGGGCGTCGGCGACCGGGCGATCGTGGTTCGTGGCTGGACTCCCGGCAGGTGAAAGCCGCACCGCCATCGCCGGGACCGGTTGCCCGGCGAGCTGCGATGAGGCGGCGGCGACGGCGGGCTGATCGACACACGCCGCGAACGCCGCGCGGCTTTCCGGGGTGGAGAGCACGCCGCCGTCACCGATCACCAGTTGCTCGATCCGCACACCCGTGGCGTACTCGATCTCCTCGGTGTTCCCCGGTTCATCCCGGTGGACCCAGTCCACCGGGGTCCCCCCGGTGAAATCGGCGATGATCGCCGACACCTCGTCCCTTCGTGACCCGATGTCGGTCCCCTTCGGCCACACCACCACTGCATCCGCTTCCGCGGGATCACCGTTGAACCGGTCGTTGCGGCGCAGCAGGACGGTTCCGTCGTCATCGACCCGGTCGATGGTGAAGGGGCCCGAGGAGACCTGGAGGGCGGGATCGAAGTTGTCGAGATTGAAGCCGGTGTTCCAGATCTCCGCCACCGGCCGGAGCGTCTCGACGTCCTCGGCGACGAGTGCGGTGACGAGTTCCTCCTCGGTCACACCCGCCTTCGCGGCGATGGCGTGTGCCGGCAGAACGGTTCCGGGTCCGAAGAACTGGCGCCATCTCGCTCCCATCCCCTCGTTGAATATGAGGGTGAACTCCCGTGCCCCGGCCGCGCACTCGAGGTTCTTGACCTGTGCGGTGAGCGGCAGGAATGCGTCGAAGAGCCCGGGTAGGGTACCGGCTTTGTAGGAGAGCAGGAAGTCCGTGCAGGTGACCGGGGCACCGTCGGAGTACGTCGCCTCGGGGTTGATGGTGTAGACCACCCTCGGCTCCGGTCCCGGAAGCGTCTGGGCGGTGACCAGGTCCCGGTTGGGGATCTGCTGCCCCGAGGGGCCGTGGACGAATGCCGGTGGGTAGAGCCGCCCGGCGAGGGTGTCCGCACTCGTCGACGCACCGAGCAGGCCGGCGGCGTTCGTGGTGGCGAGAGGCGACGAGGTGGCGAGGGTGAGACGTGCGGGTTCCGGCGGCGGTGACGGTTCCTCCGGCCCACCGGAGCCGGACGTGCATGCCGCACCGGAGAGGATCACTGCGGACAACACCGCACACAGTCGGGCGGTGCGGGGCACACTTCTACCCGTTGTTCGGGCCAGCACGTCGGCCATTGAGGGCTATCCTTGTCGGTCGGCGAGGAAGTCCGCGCGTCGGACGCGGGTGGCGTCCGACGCGCACTTCCTTTTTTCTCGGATCACCGGCTCGGAAACCGGGTGGACGCTCCACGTGGAACTCACCACAGTATAGGCAATGGCAGTTCCGTTTCCCGCATCCCGGCAGCAGGGTCTCCGGTGGTGGTGGTCTCGGTCGACGGCCCGAAAAAAGGGGCCGGCACCCGGACACGTCAGATGTCGGGTGGCCGACCCCGGAGGGGCGGTTGAACGGTGGGTGCTATTGGCCCGGGCGCCAGCTCGCTCCGTTGGGGCCGTGCCCCGGATTCACGGGTGTGACGGGTGTGGAAACGGTACGTCGTTCAACCGGTGCGTCGACCGTGCGCTGCGGAACTCCGGATTCCCGTCGTCCCTGCCTTTCGTCGAGTACCCGTTCGTTGTGCTCCCGCACCGTGCGCTGCCGGTTCTTCAGGGTGACGAGGATCGGGGTCGCGAGGAACACGGACGAGAAGGTTCCCTCGATGACACCGATGAACTGCACGAGCGCGAGGTCCTTGAGCGTACCGACACCCATGAGCCACACGGCGACGACCATGAGGGCGGCGATGGGCAGAGCCGAGATGACGGTCGTGGCGATGGAGCGCATCACCGTCTGGTTGACGGCCAGGTTCGCCTGTTCCGCATAGGTTCGTCGGGTGGTGTTCAGGAACCCCGCGGTGTTCTCCTTCACCTTGTCGAAGACGACGACGGTGTCGTAGAGGGAGAACGCGAGGACGGTCAGGAGCCCGATGACGGTCGCAGGTGTGACCTCGAAGCCGATCAGGGCGTAGATACCTGCGACGACGACGCCGTCGACGAAGAGGCCGGCCATGGCGGCCACGGCCATGTCCCGTTCGAATCGAACCGTGATGTAACCGAAGATCAGGACGAGGAAGACCCCGAGCGAGAGCAGCATCCGGTTGGTGATCGTCGAACCCCAGGATTCGGAGACCGTCGAGTCTCCCACGACATCGGGGTTCGGTTCACCCGAGGCGTCCACCGGTTGGAACGTGTCGAAGAGTTGCTCACGGGCCTCGGAGATCTGCCGGTCGTCGAGGCGCTCGGAGTTGATCTCCAGGATCCTTGAATCGCCGGCACCGACGATCTGGACCTTCTGCGGGGTGACACCGGTCGCGTCGGTGAAGACCTCGGCGGCGGCCTCGGTGGAGATTCCCTCCGCGGGCATGTTCATCTTTGTACCGCCCTCGAAGTCGATGCCGAGGGTGAACCCGCGGACGACGATACCGAGGAAACAGATCACGAGGATGACGCCCGTGACGGAGTACCACACCCGGCGGCGACCGACGAATTCGATGCCGCCCTCACCGGTGTAGAGACGTCTGAAGATGGAAGAACTCATGTTTTACTTCTCCTCGTTCTCGCCGGATCCGGAACCGGGGTGTCGTGTGGCGGCCGGGTCCGCCGGTGTGTCGTCCGTCCGGTCCGTGAGGCGTGCGGTGGTCTGCTCGTCGGTCTCACCGTCGAGTGCGTTGTCCGCGTGATCTCCGGCGAGCCACTCACCACGGTTCCGACGCTCCCCCGCGACCTTCATGACACTCGCCAGGCCGTTGATCCGCGGATTCGCGAAGACGGCCTTGCGGGAGGCGAGGATGACCAGCGGCGAGGTGACCAGGAAGATCACGAGCAGATCGAACACCGTCGTCAGGCCCAGAGTGAACGCGAAGCCCTTGACGTCTCCGACGGCCAGGACGTAGAGCACGACCGCCGCGATCAGGGAGACGAAGTTACCGGAGAGAATGGTGTGCTTGGCGCGTTCCCACGCCCGGGGTACCGCGGACCGGAACGTCCGGCCGTCGCGAACCTCATCCTTGATCCTCTCGTAGAAGACGACGAAGGAGTCGGCGGTGGTGCCGATACCGATGATGAGCCCGGCCACCCCGGCGAGATCGAGTGAGTAGCCGATCCACCGGCCGAGGAGCACGAGAGAACCGTAGATGAGGGAACCTGCGGCGAAGAGCGTGAACACCGTCAGGAAACCGAAGACCCGGTAGTACGCCAGGCAGAAGATGCTGACCAGGATCAGACCGATGATACCGGCGATGAGACCCGCCTTCAGCGACGCGAAACCGAGCGTCGCCGGGATGGTCGTCGCGGTTCCGCCCCGTTCACCGTTCTCCCCCGCGAAGGAGAGGGGAAGCGCACCGTAGCGGAGGTTGCTCGCCAGGTCCATGGCCTCCTGCTGTGTGAAGGAACCGGTGATGGAGGTACCGGAACCGACCGGTGTCGGAGACTGGATGACCGGCGCCGAGATCACCTCGGAGTCGAGTGTGATGGCGACCTGGCGTTTCAGGTATTCCTGGGTGAGGGCCGCCCAGGTGGCGCCGCCCTGCTCACCGGGGCCGGACTTGAAGGAGAAGTTGATCTCCATCTGCCCGGTCTGCGGGTTCAGGCCGCCGTTGATGGGACGGTTGGTGTCGATCTCGTTTCCGCTCAACCGCAGTCCCTCGACCGGGTCGGTCTCGCCGACGAGCAACGGTGACGGACCGAGAATGTACTTGGCACCCGACTCCACGTCACAGGCGACGAGCGGTTTCGCGGGGTCGTCGGTTCCGGCGATGGGGTCCAGTTCCTCGTTGCAGACGAGAAGCGATGCCGCAGCGAGCTGCTTCGTCGGATCCTCGGACTGCCGGTCCTCCCGGAGCATGGAGGTCACCTCAGCGCGTCTCTCCGCCGCCTCGATCGAGTTGGCCGGTGCATCAGGCGCGGTCGCCGTGACGGTCGGGGCCTCGATCTTCTCGACGTCCACCTCTGGTTCCGTGGTTTCGGTCGTGTCTCCGGCTCCTTCCTCACCCTCCGCACCGGTCTGGGACCTGATGTCGGCGAGCGCCTTCGCCTGCTGCTCGGCGTTGAGGTTGAGCTGCTCCGTCAGTTCATTGACGGCGGTCTGCGCCTCATCGGGTGAGATCACTCCGAGCGAAACCCAGCGGTCCGCCATCCCCGTCTGCTCGGTGAGCAGTTTCTCGGGGTCCGGCTGGCCGGGTTCCGAAACCGGACGGAACAGCAGCTGTGACGTCTGCCCCAGCGCACGGGCCTGCGAGGTGTCTTCCCCGGGGACCGTGATGACCAGAGTGTTTCCGTCCGTCACGACCTCGGCACCGGACACGCCCATACCGTTGACACGGTTCTGGAGGATGTTCCGTGCCTGGTCGAGCTGGTCCTTCGTGGGTTCCTCCCCCTGTGGGACGAGCGTGACCCTGGTCCCGCCCTGGAGATCAATTCCGAGGCGGGGCTTCGCCGAATGATCGCCGGTCAGCAGGACCAGCGAGTAGACGAAGATCAGGATCACCAGGTAGAGGGCGAGCGCGATCACCGGCCAATTCTTCTGACCGACGCGTCTGCGCCCAGATTGCGAAGCCAATGGAGTGTCTCCTTGTGTCTCAGCTCGCCGGCGCACCTTACCGTCCTTCAACGGGGTGGCGCCGGGGAATGCTGATCGGTGGTCTGGCACGGGTGATCCGCTCCGCGTCCTCTACGTCGGCGGTGGTCACCTGTGCCCGGGGTCTGATTCAGGTGTCCGGGACAGAGCCCGGGTGTCGCAGGGGCCACGGTGAGTGTGGTGTGGCCCGA
The DNA here is from genome assembly GCF_016595275.2 of Corynebacterium pygosceleis. Classification (GTDB taxonomy): domain Bacteria; phylum Actinomycetota; class Actinomycetes; order Mycobacteriales; family Mycobacteriaceae; genus Corynebacterium; species Corynebacterium pygosceleis. The sequence continues at coordinate 254,710 of NZ_JAENIQ020000002.1, forward strand.
TGCGGTTTCCGGCGGCCGCCCCGCACGCCGCGCGGTGCGGGGCGTGCGGAACGGCTGCCGGGTGTCACGGTCATAGTACGGCATCACGGCAGCTCGAGGGCTACCCCCGTTCCCTGCGTGACGTTCGGGTGGTGGACCGTGGGGCGCGCCGCCGTACCGATGACGTGGAACGACGGCTGCGTGGGGGGGCACCGTGCACACCGTCGGACGTGGTTCGGACGCCCTCACGGTGTGTTCAGTGTCACTGGCGGGGGTCGGTGGTGGCACCATCCGTCCCGGTGCCCGGATCAGACTCCGGCACGGACCGCTCGGTCGTTCCGGTGTCGACCGACTCGATGTCCTCGTCCTCCCAGAACCGCTCACCGTTCCCTTCGTCGGTGCGGGGCGTCCGAGGGGCCTCGACCTTGCGGATCACCGCACTCCGTTCCCAGGTCATCGTGACCCCCACGGACACCTCCAGGTCGACGAGTTCGTCCGTCATTCCACGGACGACACCGTGGACGCCCGACGTGGTCACGACCCGGTCACCGGAACGCAGGGAGTTCTGCATCTCCTGGATCTCATCCATGCGACGACGCTGACGACGCGCCTGGATGGCGGTGGGGATGATGAAGATGGCGGCGATGAGAGCGATAAACAAAAGACTTTCCATGCGTCCCACTATGCCAGAGACGTACCGGCCCGCCGCACTCCCCCGGCCCACCGGGACCGCCCGGGTGGTCACCCCCGTAGAGAGCCGGGTTCCACCCCGGGTGTCCCCTCGGGCGGTGTGAGTCCGAGGTGACGCCATGCGGCGACGGTCGCGACCCTGCCCCTGCCGGTGCGGGCGATCATTCCCGCACGGACGAGATAGGGTTCGCAGACCTCCTCGACCGTCGCCGGTTCCTCGCCGACGGCGACGGCCAACGTATTCAGACCGACTGGTCCACCCCCGTGTCCACGGATCAGCGCGTCCAGGACGGCCCGGTCGATGCGGTCCAGCCCCATGGCGTCGACGTCGAAGACGACGAGTGCGGCCCGTGCCGAGGCGATGTCTATGCGTCCGTCACCGTGAACCTCCGCGAAGTCGCGGACCCGCCGGAGCAGCCTGTTGGCGATACGCGGCGTACCCCGCGACCGGGACGCGATCTCTCCCGCGGCATCCGCGTCCACGGCCACCCCGAGGATCCGCGCCGCACGGGTGACGACCCGGGTGAGATCGGCGGTACCGTAGAACTCCATCTGTGCGGTGAATCCGAACCTGTCCCGCAACGGCCCGGTGAGCATACCGGCACGGGTCGTCGCACCGACGAGGGTGAACGGTGCCAGCTCCAACGGAATCGAGGTGGCACCGGGCCCCTTCCCCACGATGACGTCGATACGGAAGTCCTCCATCGCCATGTAGAGCATCTCCTCGGCGGGGCGGGCCATCCGGTGGATCTCGTCGATGAACAGCACGTCCCCCTCCATCAGGTTGGAGAGCATGGCCGCGAGATCCCCGGCCCGTTCGAGGGCGGGACCGGACGTCATCCGGAGCGAGGTACCCAGTTCCTGCGCGATGATCATCGCCATCGTCGTCTTCCCCAGGCCGGGGGGACCCGACAGCAGGACGTGATCGGGGGCGACCCCTCTCCTGCGGGCACCGGTCAGGACGAGATCGAGTTGGTTCCTGACCTTCTGTTGCCCGATGAACTCGTCGAGCGACCGTGGCCTGAGGGTCGTCTCGACGTCACCGTCCGCCGGTTGGCGGTGAGGGGTGACCGGCGCATCGACCCCCCTCCCCTGTCCCGGGCGGGTGCCGTCGGGAAGCTGGAACTCCGTTTTCTCGATGTCGGACACTCCGCTCACCCCACCCGTCCGGAAAACATCCGACCGGCCGCCGTCTCATTGCACCGCATCAGCCACGTCCCAGCCGCGCGAGGGCGGCACGGAGCGCACCGGCGGTATCGAGACCGGGATCATCCCCGGAGACCGCGGCGACCGCGGCCGACGCGGTACGTTCGGGGAATCCCAGTCCGACGAGAGCCTCGACGACCTGTTCCGGGACGACCGACCCCACGACCACCGGCGCGACCTCCGGAGCGGTCTCACCCGCGTAGGCGCCGACCTTGTCCTTCAGATCGACGATCATACGTTCAGCCATGCGTTTACCGACACCGGGAATACGCTGCAGACTCTTCGCGTCGCCGCCGCCGATGGCGGCGGCGAGTTCAGCGGCGGAGAAAACGGACTGGGCCGCGAGCGCCAGTCGAGGACCGAGCCCCGACACGCTCTGGAGGAGCGTGAACATCTCCCGGCTCGTGGCATCCGTGAAACCGTAGAGACTCATCGCGTCCTCCCGGACGACGAGGGTGGTGAGGACCCGGGAGGATTCACCACGACGCAGCGTGGCCAGGGTACGGGGAGTGGCGGTGAAGACGTATCCGACGCCCGCGCACTCGATGACCGCCGTATTGAGACCGATGTCGATGACTTCCCCGTGCAGTGAAGCGATCATGAGGGAAAACTCCTGTCGTGGTTGTCCGGTGACGGCGTCCGGCGTTTCGCCGCGGAGACACGTCCGTCGATGAGACCGGCACGCTGCCGGAAGAGCATCGGCGCCCGCCAGCAGTGGCAGACCGCCAGCGCGAGGGCATCCGCCGCATCAGCGGGTTTGGGGGGTTCGGAGAGACCGAGGATCCGGGTGATCATCGCGGTCATCTGCTTCTTGTCGGCCCTGCCGTTCCCGGAGACCGCCTTCTTCACCTCACTCGGGGTGTACATGTGCACCGGCACCCCACGTTCAGCGGCGGCGAGGATCAGGACCCCCACGGCATGTGCCGTGTGCATCACCGTGGAGACGTTACCGCGTTCAAAGACACGTTCGACGGCGACCACATCAGGCCGGTACTCATCCATCCACTCCCCCACGGCACGCGACAACCGGAGCAGACGCAGAGCGAGATCGTCACCGGACGGTGTGCGGACGACCCCGACCGCGACCGGGAGAACCGCACGCCCTCTCCCCGCCTGAACGACGGAGAGGCCGCAGCGGGTGAGACCGGGATCGATCCCCATCACCCGCAGACCCTCTAGATTCACCCCTGGCACCGATCCTTCCGCCGTGACGTCACCGTGTACGGAGACAGCTCCGGTGTCCGGGCGGGAGGTTTCCCGGAGTCGGGGTTCGCCGGACACGCCCCCAGATTAGCACAGACATTCTAACCCCGGGTGTGCGGCCGGTGCCACCGGCGGCCGCTGCTCCGAACGGGCTCAGTCCTCCTCGAGCTCAGCGAGTACCTCATCGGACAGATCCATGTTCGTGTAGACGTTCTGGACGTCGTCCGAGTCCTCGAGGGCGTCGATGAGCTTGAAGATGCGCCGTGCATCGGCCGCCTCCAGGGGAACCTCGACGGACGCACGGAAGTCGCTGTCGGAGTCCTCGACGGGAATCTCCGCCTCCGTGAGCGCATCCTTCACGGCCGGGATGTCTCCCGGTGCGGAGACGATCTCGAAGACCTCACCGACCCGGCCCACCTCCTCGGCATCCACGCCGGCCTCCAGGACAGCCATGAGGATGTCGTCCTCGGTCCGTCCCTCGGCACCGACGGTCACGACGCCTTTCCGGCTGAACAGGTAGCTGACGGCACCCGAGTCAGCCATCGAACCACCGTTCTTGGTCATGCGGGTACGCACCTCGGTGGCCGCGCGGTTCCGGTTGTCCGTCAGACACTCGATGAGTACGGCGACACCGTTCGGTCCGTAGCCCTCGTACATGATGGTCTGCCAGTCCGCGCCACCGGCTTCCTCACCGGAACCACGCTTACGGGCACGCTCGATGTTGTCGTTGGGGACCGAGGCCTTCTTGGCCTTCTTGATCATGTCGTCGAGGGTCGGGTTCGCGGACGGATCACCGCCGCCGGTACGGGCCGCCACCTCGATGTTCTTGATGAGCTTGGCGAATTCCTTGCCGCGCTTCGCGTCATTGGCGGCCTTCTTGTGCTTGGTGGTCGCCCATTTGGAGTGGCCGGACATCGTCTACCCTTTCCTCGGCGCGGTACCACCCGTCCGGTGCCCGGTACTCCGGACCACGGACGACGGGGCGGATTCCCACCCGCTCCCTCCGCTGTCATCGATGACACGGCGGTACCACTGAAGTACGTCGTTGGATTGCGTCCCGATTATACGCTGAGGTCGGTCCGACCCCACCGCACCCCCGGCTCTCCGGATTCTCAGGACTCGCCGGGGCCGGCGGCGACCATGTCCCGGAACAGCTCGTGCACCCTCGTGTCCCCCGTGCACTCCGGATGGAAGGACGTCGCCAGCACGTTCCCCGACCGGACCGCCACGACGGCGCCCTCGGCCGGGCCATCCGGCACCGTGGCCAGAACCTCGACACCGGCACCGACCCGTTCCACCCACGGTGCGCGGATGAACACGGCGTGAACCGGATCATCTATACCCGAGAAGTCGAGGTCGGTCTCGAAGGAATCGACCTGCCTCCCGAAGGCGTTTCGCCTGACGGTGACATCGAGGACACCGAAGCTGTGGGCGTCCGCACGGGTGTCGAGGACCTCCGCGGCCAGCAGGATCATCCCGGCGCAGGTCCCGTAGACCGGCATTCCGCCGGACAGGAGTTCACGAACCGGTTCCAGGAGACCGCCGAGTTCGAGCAGCTTCGACATCGTGGTCGACTCGCCGCCGGGCAGGATCAACCCGTCGATCCCGGCGAGATGCTCGATCCGCCGGACCTGACGGTGTTCGACACCGATTCGGTCGAGTGCCTGTTCATGTTCCCTGACGCCGCCCTGCAGCGCCAGAATGCCGATCATCACCGCTGTGATGTCCTTTCTCTACGGACCGATGTGGACAGGGGGATGGACTGGGCCCCCGGTCTCAAGGTACGCGTCAGCCCCTCCTGGGTGACAACGGCCACGAGATTGCCGGAACGGTCGAAGATGCGCCCGTGCGTCAATGCCCGCCCCGCGGACGCGGACGGAGAGACCTGGTCGTACAGCAACCACTCGTCCGCCCGGAACGGCCGGAGGAACCACATCGCGTGATCGAGGGACGCCTCCTGGACCTCCACACCCGGATGCGGCACGAGGGCCGACTGGAGGAGGGTCATGTCGGACATGTAGGCCAGCGTGCACACGTGCGCGGTCTCGTCCTCGGGCAGGGGTGCCCGGGAACGGAGCCAGACCACCTGCTGACTCGCGGCGTGGGGGTTCGCCGGGTAGTCGGCGGGATCCACGACCCTGATGTCGAAGTCACTCCACTCCTCGAGCAGTGCGCGGAACGACTCCCGCATCCCGGAGACGTCCATCACTATGTTCTCCGGACCGGGGACCTCAGGCATCCGGTCCGCGTGCTCCACCCCGAGGTCGCCGGAACGGTGGAAGGACGCCGACATGATGAACAGTGTCTCGCCGTCCTGGATGGCCCTGACCTGGCGTGAGCGGAAACTCCTGCCGTCCCGTACCCGGTCGACCAGGAAAATGGTGGGTTCATCGGATCTTCCTCCCGCGACGAAGTATCCGTGCAGAGAGTGCACGGAGAAGTCCCCGTCGACGGTGCGGCTCGCCGCCACGAGCGCCTGTGCGGCCACCTGTCCACCGAAGGTACGGAGCAGCGTCGACTCGATGACCGGTCCCCGGAAGATGTCCCGGTCTATCTGTTCCAGGTCCAGGACCCTGTTGATTCTGGTCACGGTGTTGCACCACTCCTCACACACTGCCGGATGACGTCCACTCCGGAGGGGGCGGACACGGGGAAGGACCCACCGGAACCTCTTCCGGCGGGCCCCCGTGGATACGGACCACCTACCGCGTGGCCCCGATGCTGGTCATCCCGATCTCCGACACCCTCCGGACCCCGGCTTCATCGCCGGGGGCGACGAGGGACTGGTTCTGAAGGAGCTCCGACAGACTCGACGCCCTGTCCCCGACGAGAATCGGATCCGAGTCGATCGTCCCGTCGATGTTCCGGACCTCGGACAGCAGGACGTCCACCGCCGGGCCGTCGGCGACGCCGGTGCAGTCGAGCACGAGGAAGCGGCAGTTCCGGAGGCGCTTGCTGTTCAGCACCATTTTCGCGTTCTCGGCACTGCGGCGCAGCTCACCACGGTCGAGCCCGGCCCCCGATCCCGGACCGAGATCCTCGATGAACTGCTCCAGCCTCCGCACACCCCCGGAGAAGTCCGCCGAAATGCGGACCGTCTCCGGGTCGCTCGCGTCGTGTCGTTCGGCGTCGGTGCTCAACAGGATCTTGAACACCAGGGGGACACCCCCGTCATGCTGGCCCAGCAGGATCCGGTCACCGCCCTCGGCTGCTGTCGCGGCGTAGATGTAGCTGCGGTTGGCCATGGATGTAACCTCCTGCTGAAAATGGACTGGCGATGGCACCAGTGTAGTCCTACGCGTGGAGCCCGGGGCGGGTGGTCACACCCGCCCCGGGCGGGATCACCAACCGCGTTCGGCGAGCCGGTGCGGCTGGGGGATCTCGTCGACGTTGATACCGACCATGGCTTCACCGAGTCCACGGGAGACCCTGGCGATCGTCGCGGGGTCCTCGTAGTTCTGGGTGGCCTGGACGATGGCGCGGGCCCGCTCCTCCGGATTACCGGACTTGAAGATCCCCGAACCGACGAACACACCGTCCGCACCGAGCTGCATCATCATCGCGGCGTCCGCGGGCGTGGCGATGCCACCGGCGGTGAACAGCACGACGGGAAGGGTCCCCGTCTCCGCGACCTCGCGGACGAGTTCGTACGGCGCCTGGAGTTCCTTGGCCGCGACGTAGAGCTCGTCCTCCGCCATGGAGGACAGACGCTTGATCTCCGCACGGATGGTGCGCATGTGGGTCACCGCGTTGGAGACGTCCCCGGTTCCGGCCTCGCCCTTGGACCGGATCATGGCGGCACCTTCATTGATGCGACGGAGCGCTTCGCCGAGGTTGGTGGCACCGCAGACGAACGGAACGGTGAAACCGAACTTGTCGATGTGGTTGGCGTAATCGGCGGGGGTGAGCACCTCGGACTCGTCGATGAAGTCGACACCGAGGGACTGGAGCACCTGGGCCTCGACGAAGTGTCCGATGCGGGCCTTCGCCATCACGGGAATGGACACGGCCTCGATGATCCCCTCGATCATGTCCGGATCGGACATGCGGGACACGCCGCCCTGTGCGCGGATGTCGGCGGGTACACGCTCGAGTGCCATCACGGCGGTGGCGCCCGCGTCTTCGGCGATCTTCGCCTGCTCCGGGGTGACGACGTCCATGATCACGCCGCCCTTGAGCATTTCTGCGAGTCCTCGTTTGACCCTGGCGGTACCTCGGGTGGGTTCGTTGTTGCTCACTGCGTCTTCCGTCTCCTGTGTGCGTCGGTGGGTCCTGGAAAGTACCCGCTCATAGTAGAACGGACCGACCGTGAAGGCACACAACAGGTCGACTTAGTTTCACGGTGACCTTTCCGTGGGGCCGCGTTCAGCTCTCACCGTCGTTGAGGGACAGTGCGAAGTACTCGGGCAACGGAGCGGTTCCACCGAGCCGCAGAATCCGCACGAGGGGCCGCGTACGCAGCGCCCGGGTCCTGGTGACGTAGTCGTTGTAGAACCTGTACGAGGTGTCCACCCGGAAGATGGCGCGTTCGAGCAACTCCGGCGGATCTCCCTCCAGTGTCCTCAGATGGGAACTGATCCGGTGTTCCAGCTGCACACGTTCCGTGAACCGCCCGGGGTGCAGCGGAACATCGATGGCCCGTCGGGCGTCGGCGACGGCACCGGGCACCAGCACACCGACCAGGTCAGCACGCCGGTCGAGAGCCGCCTGGAGACTGGACAGTGCCGCGTCGGTTCCGATGTGGAGTCTGTTCAGACGCTGGGCGGTGAAGTAGCACCAGCAGGCGGCCACCGTGAGGATGACGGCCAGGGCGATCCAGAGAATCAGCACAGCCGTACCCCCGATCCATCGTCCACGGTCCGGTACACCTCGAGGACCTTGTCCGCGACAGCCTGGCAGTCGTACAGCTGCGCCCTCCGCCGCCCGGCCTCGACGAGTGCCCGCCTCCGGTCCTCATCGTCCAGCAGCAGCCTCAGCTTCCCGGCGAGATCCCTGTCCGAACCGACCCTGAACAGCAGTCCCGCGGGCTGCTCCGATTCCGCGTCGCACACGGCCGCAAACGCCTCCAGATCACTCGCCACGACGGCGGCACCGGCGGCCATCGCCTCGACGAGCACGATCCCGAAGGACTCTCCCCCGGTATTCGGCGCGACATAGATGTCGGCGGCACCGAGGATCCTGGCCTTCTCCGCGTCGCTGACCCGCCCGACGAAACTGACGGAATCCATGGAACGGGGGGTTCCTCCGCCGATGACGGTGCAGTGGACGTCACGGTCGAGCTGCGCCAGTGCCCGGAGCAGGATGTCCAGGCCTTTCCGGGGTTCATCGATACGTCCGAGAAAGACGATCTCGGGACGACGCCCGAGCTCCGGTGGGGTCGGTTCATCCGCGTCCCCGGTGTCGTGCTCCGCCCGGGCGGCACCGAAGAATGCGGTGTCCACCCCGTTCGGGATGAGTATCGGATCACCGCCGAGCTGCTCTACCTGCCACCGTCTCGCCATCTCGGAGACGGCGATACCGCCACGGATCTTCTCCAGCATCGGCCGGAGCACCGGAAGTGCGAGGCGGAGGAGCCGGGAACCACTTGACGAGGCATGGTAGGTGGCGACGATGGGGCCTTCCGCGAGCCGCAGCGCCGCCATCGAGAAACTCGGTGAATTCGGCTCGTGGATGTGGAGGACGTCGAAGTTCCCCTCACGGATGAAACGACGGATCCGGCGGTCGACCCACGGTCCGAACGACAGTCGTGCGACCGACCCGTTGTACCGGAACGGCACACTCCGACCGCCGCGCACGATGAAGTCGGGGACGTCGGCGTCATCGGAACAGGGCCCGATGACGCGGACGTGGTGTCCGGAATCGATGAAGCGACGTGCGACGTCGATGATGTGGGCCTGCACACCACCGGGTTCGTCGAAGGAGTACGGACAGACCACTCCGATCCTCATGCGGCCTCCTCTTCCCGTCGGACGACCCCGCGTCTGAGCCGGTCGGTGTCCAGGTCCGCGAGCCACAACGGTTGGAGCATGTGCCAGTCGACCGGGTAGGCGGCGATGTTCGCGGCGAAGATGTCCGCCATCTTCTGGACCGAGGCCACGATGTCCGTGTCGACGTCTATCTCGTCGGAGACGCTGAATCCCCAGCCCTCCGGGGTGAAGTAACTGTGCGCGACGTGGAGGGCGGCTCCGGTCTCCCTGGCGAGACGTACCGCACCACTCGGCATCCTCGTGGGTTCCCCGAAGAACTCCACCGTCACACCGGTGTGCCTGAGATCCCGTTCCCCCATGAGACAGACGATGCCACCGGACTCCAGACGCTCCCGGAGAACCGGGAAAGGTGCCGGCCCCCCGGTCAACGGGAGAACCTCGAAACCGAGGTCCGTCCGGAAACGGACGAAGGCGTCGTAGAGGACCTCAGGACGCAGCCGTTCCGCGACCGTCGTGAAACGCCCGTAGCGTTGGGCCATCAGCAGGCCCGCCATGTCCCAGTTCCCGGTGTGCGGGAGAACCAGGACGAGTCCGCGTTTCGAGGCCACCGCGGCGTCCAGAGTGTGCAGCCCGACGACATTCGGTGCCAGCTGCCCGAGCAGGTCCGGGTTCCCCGCCAGGACCGGCAACCGGAACGCCTCCGACCAGTAGCGGGCGTAGGAACGGACCGACGCCCGGACCAGTTCACGGGTGACGTTCTCCGGACCGACCACCCTGCTCAGGTTGGCGCGGAGCTGCTCCATACCTCTGCCCCGGTCGGAGACGAGGTCGGCTCCCAGGTTGAACAGACGACGCGCGACAGATCCGGGCAGCCACCGGACGAACCGCCACCCGAGCAGGTAACCGACCGCTGCGGGATCACCGGAACGGATGGCGGCGAGAAGATCACCACCCCGACCGTGGGGTTGCGGTCGAGTGTCGTTGCCGTCCATGCACTGGTTCCTTCTATTTTCTGTAGCTTCGGGCCCCGGCGGGCGGGGCGGTTGTCTCCGAGGCTCCGGCGGAGCGTGCCGCGAAACGGAGACGCTGGACGATCGTGAACAGGCTCCCCGCCGCCAGCACACACAGTGCCGTCTCGACGGCTCCCGGGACACCGAGACCTGTCAGTCCGATTCCCACGAGCCCGATGATGAGCCGTTCCGGTCTCTCGATGAGCCCACCCACGATCCTGAGGCCGGATGCTTCTCCTCTGGCTTTCACGTACGAGATGACCTGCGAACCGACCAGAACGATCAGTGCGGCGACGACGATCGGCGGACCGGCGTGGTGGGTGTAGATCAGCCACCACGTGATGGCCCCGAACAGTGCACCATCGGTGATCCGGTCACAGGTGGCGTCGAGGGTCGCACCGTACCTCGTACCGCCGCCCCGCATGCGGGCCATGGTGCCGTCGATCATATCGAAGGCGGCGAAGACACCGGTCAGTACCGCAGCCGCGAACAGATGCCCGGTGGGGATGAGAATGACGGAGAGGGCGATCGTCAGGGAGGCCGACACCACGGTGATCGTGTTCGGGGACAGACCGAGCCTGAGCATGAATCTGGCAACCGGTTCGACGACGACCGCCGCGGGCCGCCGTCCGCGTGCGCTAAGCATCCGGCCCTCCCCCGACGGCGGTCCGGCCGGTCCACGCCTCGGCGAGCAGCCGACGGGTGTCCCGCAGCAACTGCGGCAGGACCTTCGTCCCGTCGATGACCGTCATGAAGTTCGCGTCACCGGACCAGCGCGGCACGATGTGCATGTGCAGGTGGTCCCCGACGGATCCGCCTGAGGCCCGACCGAGGTTGAGCCCGACGTTGATGGCGTCCGGGGAGGACACCGATTTGACGGTTTTCACCGCTGTCTGCGCGAAGGACATCAACTCTCCTGACTCGTCGGCGGTGAGATCCTCCAGATTGGCCACCTTCCGGTAGGGAACCACCATCATGTGACCGGAATTATACGGATACAGGTTGAGTACGCAGTACACGAACTCACCTCTCGCGACGATGAGTCCCTCCTCATCGTCGAGTTCCGGTATCCGGAGAAACGGGTCACGGCGTCCCTGACCGCCGTCCCCGGAGCGGTCAGCGGCACCGGAATCGGTGATGTAGTTCATCCGGTACGGGGCCCACAGTCGCACGAGTCTGTCGGGCACCCCGGCACCGCGGTCGACGAAGGCACCGTCATCCGCAGGTTCTCCGTCAACGGCGGGCCGCAAGGCGTTCCTCGTTCGGTTGTTCGTTGACCCGGTCCCGGACCCACGAGGTGATCAGGGTGACGGCTTCGTCGACCGGCACCCCGTTGACCTGACTACCGTCCAGGAACCGGAAACTCACGGCATCCGCCTCGACGTCACGGGCGCCCGCGAGGAGCATGAACGGGACCTTCCCGGTGGTGTGGTTGCGGATCTTCTTCTGCATGCGGTCATCGGAGGTGTCGACCTCCGCGCGGATACCGGAGCGTCGCAACCGTTCGCAGACTGAATCCAGGTGGGGTGCGAAGTCATCCGCGACCGGGATACCGACGACCTGGTGCGGCGAGAGCCACGCGGGGAATGCCCCGGCGTAGTGCTCGAGGAGAACACCGAAGAACCGCTCGATCGAACCGAACAACGCGCGGTGGATCATGATCGGCCGCTTCTTGGTGCCGTCCGACGCCGTGTACTCGAGGTTGAAGCGCTCGGGCAGGTTGAAGTCCAGCTGGACGGTCGACATCTGCCAGGTACGACCGATGGCGTCCTTCGCCTGGACCGAGATCTTCGGGCCGTAGAAGGCTGCTCCGCCCGGATCGGGCACGAGCTCGAGACCGGAGTTGTGCGCGACACGCTCGAGGATCTCCGTCGACCGCTCCCAGATCTCGTCGGAGCCGACACTCTTCTCGTCGTCCCGGGTCGACAACTCGAGGTAGAAGTCGTCGAGACCGTAGTCCCGGAGCAGCGAGATGACGAACTGCAGCACCGTCGTCAGCTCCGCCTCGAGCTGGTCCTCGGTGCAGTAGATGTGGGCGTCGTCCTGCGTGAATCCACGCGCCCTGGTGAGCCCGTGGATCACACCCGACTTCTCGTACCTGTAGACGGTGCCGAACTCGAACAGGCGCAACGGCAGTTCCCGGTAGCTGCGTCCACGGGAGGCGAATATCAGGTTGTGCATCGGGCAATTCATGGGCTTGGCGTAGTAGTCCTGCGCCTGCTTGGTGACGTTGCCGTCGGCATCCGTCTCTCCGTCGAGCTGCATGGGGGGGAACATGCCGTCCGCGTAGAAGTCGAGGTGACCCGACTTGGAGAACAACTCGCCCTTGGTCAGGTGCGGGGTGTTGACGAAACTGTAGCCGGCGTTGATGTGCTGACGACGCGAGTGCTCCTCCATCTCCAGACGGATGATGCCTCCGTTGGGGTGGAACACGGGGAATCCGGAGCCGATCTCATCCGGGAAACTGAACAGGTCGAGTTCGGTCCCCAGACGACGGTGGTCACGCTTCTCGGCTTCCGCGAGCATCGTCTGGTACTCCTCGAGCGCCTCTCTCGTCTCCCACGCCGTACCGTAGATGCGCTGGAGGCCGGCGTTCCGCTGGTCACCGCGCCAGTAGGCGGCGGAACTGCGGGTCAGGGCGAAGGCCGGAATGTACCTGGTCGTCGGGACGTGGGGTCCACGACAGAGGTCATACCACTCCGGTTCACCCGTGCGGGGATTGACGTTGTAGTAGCCCGTGAGCTCACCGGCGCCGACCTCGGTCGCCTCATCGGAATCCGGATCGACGGACCCCTTGTCCTGGATCAGCTCCAGTTTGTAGGGCTCACCGGAGAGCGCCTCACGCGCATCCTCGAGGGTCGCGTAGACGCGCCGCTCGAACTTCTGCCCCGACTTGATGATCTTCTTCATGCGCTTCTCCAGCGTCCGGAGATCCTCCGGGGTGAAGGGTTCCGCGGCATCGAAGTCGTAGTAGAAACCACCGGTGATCGCCGGACCGATACCCAGCTTGGTTCCGGGGAACTCGGCCTGGACGGCCTGCGCGAGCACATGGGCACAGGAGTGCCTTATCACCGAACGTCCGGCCTCGGTGTTCGCGGGCACCGGGAAGAACGCGGTATCGGTGTCGGGTACATGGGACAGGTCAAAGAGGGTTCCCGACTCATCGGCGACACACACGATGGCGTCCGCCCCCTTGTTGGGGAGTTCCAGGTCACGCATGGCTGCGCCGACGGCGGTACCTGCGGAGACCCGGAATGACGGGTGGGATCCGGAATGGGAGTTTTCAGTGGTGCACACGATGCTTGGTCGCGCTCCTTCTTGCGCTCGACGGGACCGGCATACCTGGCCGGCCCCCGTTCACGGTGGTGGGACAGTCGCGCCCTCGTCCGGCGGTACCGGATCCGGACGGCCCCCACGCCAGGACGTCAGGTGGACCGGTGCCGGACCAGACGCCCACCGGCCGACGCGGCAGAGCGTCACGGGTGGGCGGATTGGACCGACCGAACTGTCAGACATCATCTTAACCCTCCCGTCAGTCTTCGAGCAGCGCGGCTCCCCAGTAGGCGTCCCGTGACCGCTCACCGTCCCCGACCTCACCCTCGACACCGGGTGGGCACGCGAACACGGCGGAGCCGATGTGGACGATCCACTGATTCAGCCGGTCCTTCTCGTCCAGTCGCCGTTGGATCGGAACGAACTGTTCGAGGGGGTTCTTCTGGAAGCAGATGAAGACGAGTCCCGCGTTCGAGGTCTGTCCGCTGCCGGGTTCGGGGGGAAGGTCGTAGTTGAACGCCCTTCTCCTGATCCGTTCGTACGGCGCATCCGTGGGGTTCCTCGAACGGGCGACGTGGCTGGCGGGATCAATGACGGGCAGTCCGTAGGAATCCGTCGCCGCGAAGTCTGGTTCATCGAATTCCCGTTCCCCCGTCAGGGGTGCCCCACTCCCGAGTGTCCGGCCGATGACCACCTCACGGGAGGTCCGGTCGAGCATCTCCCATTCATCGAGATTCATCGCGATCCGGCGAACGACCAGTGAGGTACCGCCGTGGAGCCAAACGGGGCCCTGATCGATCCAGACGAGTTCGTCGAGTTCCTCCCGAGTTCGGGGATTGACCGTGCCGTCCTTCTGCCCGAACAGGTTTCGGGGGGTTCCGTTGTCCGGTCGCGTCCCGTCGGAGTTGAGGAAACCCTGCTGGAACCACCGGACCGACACATAATCGACCGCCGCACGGATCATGTGACGCGTGGCGTGCGAGAGAGTCACCGGATCATCGGAACACAGCTGAAGGACCACATCAGCTTCCCCCCACCTGTCGTCGAGCTGATCGAGCGAGAATTCCGGCAGCGGCCCCAACCACTCCGGCCGTTCCTCCGGTCTCCCGATGACGTCGAAGAAACCCGAACCGAACCCACAGGTGACGGTGAGGTTGGCGGGAGCCTCGACCATCTCCGGTTCCAGGTCGCCCAGAGGTGCACGCCCGTCGCAGAGCCGACGGGCGTCTTCCGTCCACAACCGCATCAGGCGGCGCGCGGCCCCCCGGTCCGCGCCATCCGAGAAGGTGAACGCGACGAGATTGAGGTGCGCCTGGAACGGTGTGGCGATGCCTGCCTGGTGTTCCCCGTCGAAGGGCACCGTCGATCGTCCGCGGTCGGGAACACCGTCCCCGTCCTCACCCGGGATACGATTCCCGGGGGCCGCAGCGGGTCCGGCGTCCCCCGGAGAGCATGCGGCGAGTCCCACTCCGGCTGCTCCCGCGGACAGGCCCGCGAGGAATCCGCGTCGGGTCAGGGAGTGCGGCACTGGACAGGAACTGGGCTCGTGGGACATGGGCTCGGGGTCTTCCGGGAGAAAGGGTGGGGTGAAGCGGAACCGTCATCGAGGGGATCTGCGGACCGGCGGGCACCGGGCACGGGGACACCCCCCGCCGGTGCACCCGCGACGTCGGGTCTGGCGCGCCCCGGAACGGAGAGGTCCGCGGTCGCGCCTACGCCACGTCCGTTCTACTTGTCGTGGTCGTGATCCATGTCCATGCCGTGGTCACCGTCGGCGGAGTAGTCCTCTTCGCCGGCACCGATGGCCCTCACGGCGACGTCCTTGACGGTGACCTTCGAACCGTCGGCGAACTCCAGGGTCACATCTGCGGTGGCGCCCGCCTCGATGGCGCCGTCGTACCCGAGGATCATCAGGTGATCGGCACCCGGCTCGAGGACGTGCTCTCCCCCGGCCTTGATCGCGATGCCGCCCTTCTTCTCCTGCATCTTGCCGTCGACGACCTCGTGGATCTCGTAGGTCGCGTCACCGAGGGAGGTCGTGAAACCGATCAGGGTCACCTCCCTGTCGGAGTGGTTCTCCAGGGAACCGAAGATCGCGGTCATACCGGCTCCGGCGGGTATGGCCTTGATGAAACCGTCATGGAGGTGGACGTCATCTGAGGTCAGTGTGCCGGCAGTGGCGTTCTTCACGTCCTCCGCGCTGTCCTTCGCCTTGTCGCCCGCTTCCTTGACCGCGTCCTTGGCGTCCTCGGCACTGTTCTTCACCTTGTCACCGGCGTCCTTTGCCGCGTCCTTGGCGTCCTCTCCGGCCTCGGCGGCCGCCGAGGTGGCGGCGGAGGCCGCTTCATCGACGGATTCCTTCGTCGAATCGGAGCAACCGGCGAGCGCGAGGGTCACGACGGCGAGGCTTGCGATGGAGATGCGGCTGAGCTTGAGGGTGGTCATGGAGACTCACTTTCTTCTTTTCATGGTGACTGCCGCTGCTGTGCCGATGGCGATGACAAGCAGCAGGAGTCCGGTTCCGATGGTGATGGTGGACATTGATGGGGAGGCCCCGGAAGATCCGGTGGTCTCGGGGGATCCGTCGGAGTCCGTCTCCGGGGATCCGGGCGCACCGTCGGAGACGGTGAAGGTGGTCTTCCCGCGGGTGGCGTGTCCGTCGGACGAGGTGATCTGGAAGCCCACGGTGTAGTCACCCGGCCCCGGATCGGTTCCCTCGGGAACCTCGAGTGTGACGACCTGTCCGTCCAGGGTGGGTTCACCGCTGAACAACACGGAGGATGTCTCCGAGTCACTGACGGCGATCGTGTTGAAGCTGTCCCTGGGAATACCGGAGAACTCCAGGACGATCTCACCGGGGAACTCGTCGACGGTGTCACCGTCTCCGGGAGTGGAGTCGAGGACGACGTCGTGTGCGACGGCGTAACTGGTCGACCAGGTGGGCCCGATCCCCGTCTGGAGTCCGATGAGCAGGATCGGTGCACACGCGACGGAGGCGACGACGGCACGGGACAGATACCGTCCCACGAACTGCTGAATCACGAACTGGTCACTCCCTGAGCTTCAGTGGTCACAAGTGTCTTTCCGACGGCCCGACATGTTTCGGTGCGTCATCGACGGTTTTCCGCCACTCCCGGACGTCCGGATCATCTCCGGGGCCGGGACACGGGATACGGCGCATCAACCTTCCACGATACCCCCGATCCTCCGGGGGCCTCACCCACTAGTCGGACCGTACCTCCGGGAAGTTCCCGTCCCCGTCAAACCCGCCGGAACGGTGGGCGACGCCCGGTGGATCCACTGAGACGTGCGGACACACCGCACACCGGCGAAACCCGTACAACGAGAGAAGAACCCGACCGGTGACACCGGTCGGGTTCCTCATTTTCCTGTTTCCGTGGTCCCAGCTGGGATCGAACCAGCGACCTTTCCGGTGTGAACGGAACGCTCTTCCACTGAGCCATGGGACCGTGAGCGGCACATCCCCGCTCGTCTAGAAAATTAACACGCCCGCCCCGACACACCTAATCCGCAGGTGGCACAGGCTCCGGCACCGGTAGGGGAATCCGGTGGCCGGTGGACTGCGGTGCCGGTCCGGGTCGGGGTTCACCGAAGCGTCCCGTCCCGGCCGGTGACGCTCCACGCCACGAAACCGGGGTGCGGTGCGGAAAGGCCCGTGCGGTCCGGACCCGGCCGGGACGCATCGACCCCGACTTCTCCGGACCGGTCGGGAATACAGTTCAACTGCGGATTTGTGTACCGGTCCCGGATAGGGCTAGAGTTTGGTCTCGCACCACACCGGATCTTCGGATCGAGGTTTGTTGCGGTGCGGATGTAGCGCAGTTGGTAGCGCATCACCTTGCCAAGGTGAGGGTCGCGAGTTCGAGTCTCGTCATCCGCTCTGGTATGGTTTTCGTACCTGCACAGCCACGGTGGAATGGCCGAGTGGTGAGGCAACGGTCTGCAAAACCGTGCACACGGGTTCGATTCCCGTTTCCACCTCCAATTTTATAATCCTGCGCGTTTAGCTCAGCGGGAGAGCGCTTCCCTGACACGGAAGAGGTCACTGGTTCGATCCCAGTATCGCGCACCGGAGCAGCACGGCTCCTTAAAAATGTGCGTGCGGATGTAGCGCAGTTGGTAGCGCATCACCTTGCCAAGGTGAGGGTCGCGAGTTCGAGTCTCGTCATCCGCTCTGGAGATACTGCCACGCAGTTCCCCACCCGCGCGTTTAGCTCAGCGGGAGAGCGCTTCCCTGACACGGAAGAGGTCACTGGTTCGATCCCAGTATCGCGCACCGGAGCAGCACGGCTCCTTAAAAATGTGCATGCGGATGTAGCGCAGTTGGTAGCGCATCACCTTGCCAAGGTGAGGGTCGCGAGTTCGAGTCTCGTCATCCGCTCCAGCGTGAAACGATCCCGCCTCCGGGCGGGATCGTTTTTTCATGTCCCGCACATGTCCGCACGCCACCTCCCCACCCCGTGCCGGGGAACTAGAGTGGGACCCATGCATCCCCTGTCCGGTTTCATCGATCCCGAGGTCCTCATCGGTGAGACGAAGGCGACGACCATCGACGAGGTGCGCTCCATCTCGGTGGTGACGTTGACCGGGGCGACCTCCTACGGCGGCAACTCCGGCGAACTCGGCAATTCCACCGACACGAACCTGCTGCTGGCACTTCGCCGGTGGTCCGATGTCGTCCTCGTCGGTGGTGAGACCGTCCGTGCGGAGAACTACGGTGGTGTCTCCGTCGCTCCGGGGTACCGCACGGCACGGCTCAGACGCGGACAGTCCGGGGTGCCACCGGTCGCGGTGGTGACCAGGTCCTTCAACTTCTCCCCCCGGTCACGGCTCTTCACGGAGGCCGCCGTCGGGCCGTTGTTTCTCGCACCGGACGCCTCATGCACCGATCCCGCGTTGGATCGGGCCAGGAAACAGGTCATCTCCGCCGGTGGTGTGATCGTCCCGACGGGCGGCGGAACCGCGACGGACATCGTGGGGACCCTCCGCGCGCGGGGGCACCACCGCATCATCTGCGAAGGTGGGGCACGCCTGCTCGGGCAACTGACCCGTGCCGGGTTGGTCGACGTCCGGCACGTCACGATCGATCCGAGCCTCACCCTTCCCGTGGACCCACCTCTGATAGCACCACCGACGGAGCGCGGCACCTCCGGGCCGGAACGGTACAGGCTCCGGCTGTCGGACGTTCGGGCGACGGAGGACGGCTGCGTGTTTCTCCGGTACGTCCGGTGACACCCGGGACTCGCTCACGGGGCCGGGTCGGGCGACGCGGTATGGTGGGACGGTGACTGAGCCAGCCTTCTCCCGCCTGACCACTCTCTGGACCTCCCCGGGCCCGCGGGTACCGGTGACGGCGCCGGCCCCCCGGGGCACCGGGTTCGACCGCGTGGGCCGGATGGTCTTCTGGCCGCTGTCCCTGATGCTGATCGTGCACCGTATTCTCGTTCTCTCGGTGAACGGCTCCGTGACGGACGATTTCTCCACCGTCTATTACGCACTGCGTCGTTTCCACGACGGGGTGCCCATCTACAACGAGGTGTACCACCACGTCGACCCGCATTACCTCTACTCGCCGGGGGCGACGCTCGTGCTCTCCCCGCTGGGTCTGCTCACGGATTTCGATTCCGCGCGGATGTGGTTCATCTGCCTGAACGCCGCCGCGATCGTCGCGGCACTCGGTGTCCTGACCAGAATGTTCGGTTACGCCCTGTCATCGGCCGTCTTTCCGGGGGCGGTGTTCTTCGCCTATCTCACCGAGGCCGTACGGAACACCCTGGTCTTCTCGAACATCAACGGTATTCTGCTGCTCGCGCTCGCGGGGTACCTGTACTGTCTCATCCACGAACGACGCTGGGCCGCCGGAATCCTCATCGGGCTCGCGATTCTGGTCAAGCCGATCTTCGCCCCGCTGCTCTTTCTCCCGTTCGTCCTGGCCAACTGGCGGACGGTGCTGACGGGTCTCGCGCTGCCGGTCATCGCGAACGCCGTCGCCTGGCCGCTGGTTCCCGGCGCCGGTGATTACGTGACCCGTACCATGCCGTATCTCCGTGAGGTTCGGGACTACGCCAACAGCTCACTGCCCGGGATCGCCACGTACTACGGCATGCCGTGGTGGCAGGAGAAGTTCTGGTTCGTGTTCTTCGCCGCCGTCGTCGCCGTCGGTGTCATCGTTCTCCTCAGGTGGCGGTACACCGATCCGCTGCTCTGGATGACGACGACCTCCGCACTGTTGCTCGCCGGTGTGTTCCTGCTGTCCTCTCTGGGGCAGATGTACTACTCGATGCTCCTTTTCCCCCTGTTGTTCACGGTGCTTCTCCGCCGGTCCGTGATGCACTCCCCCGTCGCCTGGGTGGCGGTCTACTGTTTCCTGTCCGCGGACGTCTGGTTCTCGGATGAATGGCTGGATCTCGGGCGCGCCGCACACTATCTCAAGCCGACGGTCGGCTGGGCGTTGATCGTCCTGACGATCTCGGTGGCTGCGGTCGTCTGGTGGTGGCAGGAGCGCGACGGGCGGGCGGCCCTCCCGACTGAGCCGCCCGGAGAAGGGGACGGGAACGTCGGCACCGCATCCACAACCCATTCCGAACCCGCCAACGGAGGACGACCATGACAGATTTCAGGTTCATCAGCGATGACCAGTGGCGCGAGCGTCTCAACGCCGAGGAGTTCAGGGTTCTGAGGCGGGCGGGTACCGAGGCTCCGCACACCGGCGAGTACACCGACACGGACACCGAAGGTGTCTATTCCTGCCGTGCCTGTGGCACGGAGCTGTTCCGGTCGACGGAGAAGTTCGCCGCCCACTGCGGTTGGCCGGCGTTCTTCTCGCCGCTCGCCGGGGACCGTGTCATCGAAAGGGAGGACACTTCGCTGCCGGGAAGGCCTCGGGTGGAGGTCCTTTGTGCGGCCTGCGAGTCGCACCTCGGTCACGTCTTCACCGGAGAGGGGTACGACACCCCCACCGACCGCCGCTACTGCATCAACTCCATCTGCCTGACGCTCGAGGAGAAACCTGTCAGCTGATCCGGACAACACACCCGACGCCCGCCGGTTCCCCTGTGGAACGGACGGGCGTCGGGTGTGTTGCCGATCAACCGCGCGGGGATGATCAGGGCAGGACGGAGATGATCTCCTCGACGTCATCGACCCTGCGGCCGGAGAAGAACGGGATCTCCTCACGCACGTGACGACGTGCCTCCGTGTACCGCATGCGGTACATCAGGTCGACGATCCGGTGCATCTCCGGCGCCTCGAACGCGAGGATCCACTCGTAGTCCCCGAGGGAGAAGGCCGGCACCGTATTCGCCCGAACATCGGGGAAGTCACGGGCGGCCATACCGTGCTCGACCAGGATCTTCCTGCGCTCGGCGTCATCGAGCAGATACCAGTCGTAGGAACGGACGAACGGGTAGACGGAGATCCAGCGACCCGGCTCCTCCCCCATGATGAAACTGGGGAGATGCGACTTGTTGAACTCCGCGGGACGGTGCAGCGCGGTCCCCGTCCAGAACGCCTCGGAACAGCGTCCGAGAGTCGTCGTACGGCGGAAATCGTTGTACGCGCGCTGGATGTCCTCGATCTCCTCCGCGTGCCACCAGATCATCACGTCGGCCTCGGCACGGAGACCGGAGATGTCGTAGATTCCGCGCACCGTGACCGGCCCGTCCTCGAGTCCCCGGAAGAACTCACCTGTGTCGGTGATCGCCCGTGAGCGATCTTCCCCGAGTGCTCCCGGAATGATCCGGAAGGTGGCGAACTGGGAGTACTGCTGCATCGAGTTGAGTTTCTCGAAGTCCTTGCGCTGGGCCACGGTGATCGGGCTCCTTTCATGGTGGGGCGACCCCTGTCACGGGGCCACCGGAGGATGTCGTCGACGGCTCTGACCTCGCCGACCTACACTGCCGTCCATCATAAGTTGGAGCCCCTCCCGCAGGCACGACCACCCCGGTCGGCGCGCCTCCACACCCATCATGTCGTGCGGGGTTAGGTTGGGAGACGTGACCGAATCCGAAGCCCCCCAGCATCCCGTTTCCGCCGGGACATCGGCCGACGCCGACGCTCCCCAGCTGTTCAACGATGCTGTCGAGTCGATGCACCGTGCCAGGCTCCGTTCCGAGGTGACCCTGGGCACGATCCGCCCGCCCCAGCGACTCGCCCCGTACAGTCATGCTGTCGGGCTCGAGGTCGAGCGGCCCGTTGACGGGGAGGGGGAGGTTACCGCGGACAGCGACGGCGACGCCTTCGGCCGTCTGATCCTGCTCCACGACCCCGGTGCGGAGGAGACCTGGGACGGAAAGATGCGTCTCGTCGCCTACATCCAGGCCGACATGGACGACTCGGTCGCCGGTGACCCGCTGCTCCCCGATGTGGCATGGGACTGGTTGAAGGAATCCCTCGAGCAGGCCGGGGCAACGCACACGAATCTCGGTGGCACCGTGACCTCCACCGCATCTGTTCGTTTCGGTGACATCGGAGGCCCGCCGCGGGCGTTTCAGGTCGAGATGCGTGCCTCGTGGACGGCCGTCGACAATGACCTGTCGGGCCATGTCACCGCTTTCGGTGAACTGCTGGGTCATGTCGCCGGGCTTCCGCCCGAGGGAGTCGTACCGCTCGCGCGGCTGCGCGGTGCCTCCCGTTCCTGATCTGCCGCCCGCGATCAGAAGTACACGGCCACGGGTCGTCCGTCGACCTCGGTGACCCTCAGGTCGACATCGTAGAGGGAGGCCAGGTTCTCCGTCGTCATCAGTTCCGCCGGGGTGCAATCGTGCACCAGCGAGCCGTTCTTCATGGCGATGATGCGGTCGGAGTACGCGGCCGCGAAGTTGATGTCGTGGATCACCACCACGACCGTCCGGCCGAGATCCTCGGCCGTCCTGCGCAGAAGTTTCATCATCGCCAGTGAGTGTTTGATGTCGAGATTGTTCAGTGGCTCATCGAGCAGGATGTATTCGGTCTCCTGGGCGAGAACCATCGCGACGAACGCGCGTTGACGTTGCCCACCGGACAGTTCATCGAGGCTGCGTTCCGCGAACTCCTCGAGTTCCAGGTATTCCATGGCGCGTTGGATCGCCGCCTCATCGTCCCGTGTGAGGCGTCCCGCACTGTGGGGGAAACGTCCGAACGCGACGAGTTCCCTCACCGTGAGCCGGACCGCGACCCGGTTGTCCTGCCGCAGCACCGAGAGTATCCGCGCGAGTTTCTTCGACGGTGTCGTCGACACGTCGTGTCCGTCCACGCTGACCGATCCACCGTCGGCCCGGATGAGGCGGCTCACGATTCCGAGCAGGGTCGATTTACCGGCCCCGTTCGGGCCGATGACACTGGTCACTCCCCCTGCGGGGATGTCCACGCTGACGTCGTCGACGACCGTGGCGGAGTCGTATGTCTTGGTCACACCGGAGATCCGGATCAACGGCCCAGGCCTTTCTTTGACAGCAGGAGATAGAGGAACAGCAGGCCGCCGGCGAACTCGATGATCACCGACAACGAGGTGTCGAAGGAGAACAGTCTGCCGAGCACCCACTGACCGACGACGAGAAAAACCACACCGAGGGCGGAGGCGACCGGGATGGTCCACCCGTGCCGGTCGCTCCGGACGAGGAGATACGCGAGGTTGGCCACGAGCAAACCGAAGAACGTGACCGGACCGACGAGGGACGTCGACACACTCACCAGGACGGAACAGAGAACGAGTGCCGTGATGACCTCACGCCGGTGGTTCACACCCAGGGAGACCGCGGTGTCCCGACCGAGGAGCAGTACGTCAAGTTGCCTGCGGCGGTACAGGAAGATTCCGACGCACACGACGGTCACCAACCCCGCCCAGGGCAACAGTTTCTTGTCGACCACCGAGAATGTCGCGAAGAAGACGTCCTGCAGCACCTGGTACTCCCCCGGGTCCAGCATGCGCTGCAGCAGCGCGGACAGGGAACGGAAGAAGACACCGGTGACGATACCGATGAGCAGGAGCAGGTCGATCGAGGTGCGTCCCCCGGCGAAGACCGTTCCGAACAGCAGGAGCGAGAAACCCACCATGGTGACCGTGTTGACCAGGAACATAGCGGCGGACGGCACCGTCGAGAAGAACATGGAGCCAAGCCAGTAGACGATGACCGTCTGGATCAGCAGATAGAGGCTGTCGAAGCCCATCAACGCCGGTGTCAGGATCTTGTTGGCGGTGATGGTCTGGAACACCACCGTCGATGCCCCGATGGCGACGCCGACGATCACGAGTCCCGCGACCGTCGAGACACGTAGCTTCAGCGCGAACTTCCAGGCCGAGGGAAGATCCCAGGTCAGGAAGAAGGCGACGCCGAGTACGGCGAGGAGGGTCAGGCCGACGACGAGCAGTCTGCGGAAGTGGTCCGCCCTGCGCCGTCTGGCGTACTGCTCCCCGGCGATGGACGGGGGGTTCGGGACCGTGGTTTCAGCTGCGGACACGGGAATTCCTCCGGTACAGGATCGCCAGGAAGATGGCTGCACCGATGACACCCATGACGGTGCCGACGGGCATTTCGTAGGGGAAGCGGATCGTCCGGCCGAGGATGTCGCAGACCATGCACATCATGGCGCCGATGAGGGCGACCCAGGGGAGGGAACGCCTCGTGTTGTCCCCCATCACGGCACTCACCAGGTTCGGTACGACGAGTCCCAGGAACGGGATCGCGCCGACGACGGTGACCGTCACCGCGGAGACGACCGCGACGACAGCCAGACCGAAGGTCTCCACCGCGCGGGCGTTGATGCCGGCGTTGACGGCGTAGGAGTGACCGAGGCCGAGGATCGTGAATCTGTCGGCGGCCACATAGCTGACGATGACCAGGATCCCGATGATCCACAGCAGTTCGTAGCGGCCCCGGAGCACGCCCGCGTAGCTGCCCAGCTGCCAGGAGCCGAGGGACTGGAGCAGCCCGTAGTTGTAGGCGATGAAGGTGGCCACCGCCCCGATGACGCTGCCGAGCATGATGCCCACCAGCGGGACGGTGAACAGGCCGGGATTCGGGATCCGCCGGATGGCCGCGAGAAACAGAGCTGTTCCGGCGAGAGCCGTCAACGACGCGGCCGCCATCTTCCACCCGATCGGAGCGGACGGGAAGAAGAGGGTGACCAGGAGCAGTCCGAGTGCCGCCGACTCCGTCGTGCCGACCGTCGACGGTTCGACGAACCGGTTGCGGGCCAGCAACTGCATGAGCAGCCCGGCCACGGCGATGGTCGCGCCAGAGAGCACGATGGCGACGGTCCGCGGAATCCGCGAGACGACCATGATCCGCCAGTCCGAGTCGGCGACGCCCACCAGCAGACTGACGGCGGACAGGGCCGCCAGTGTCAGTACCGCTGGAAGCAGCAGCGTCGTTGAGTTGAATCTCATTTGCGTCGGGTCAGCCCTTGTAAGCGGAGCCGGCGGCGTCGATCATCTTGGACATCGTCGTGAGCCCGCCGACGACGAGGTACCAGTCGGCGGAGTTCAGGTAGACGATGTTGCCGTTCTTGGCGGCCTTCGTGTTGTTGATCAGTTCGTTGTCGAGGGTCGCCTCCGCGGTGCTTCCGTCACGTCCGATCGCCGCGTCCCGGTCGACGACGAACAGGTAGTCGGGATCGGCGTCGGCCACGAATTCGAAGCTGACGGGATCACCGTGCGGCCCGGCTTCGTCCACCTTCGCCGCGGGCTTGTATCCGAGATCGAAGACCACGCCGAAACGCGATTCCTCGGAGTAGGTGGACAGTTCCCCGCCGTTGGTCATGATGACGAGGGCGGTCGGATCTCCGGCGGAGATCTTCTCCTTGTACCCGTCCGCCTTCTTCTCGAGCTCCTCGCCCTTCTCCTCGGCCCTGTCACCGGCACCGAACGCGGCACCGACCATCTTGGCGGATTCGGCGTTGGACTCGAGGTAGTCGTCGTACTCGACCGTGACATCGATGGTGGGGGCGATCTCGGACATCTGCTCATAGGTTCCGGCCGAGCGCCCACCGACGACGATCAGGTCCGGTTCGAGGGAGGCGATGGCCTCGTAGTCGGGCTCACGGAAGGAACCGATGTTCTGCTTGTCCTGGAACCCCTCGAGGATGTCCGGATCGGCTCCGCCGGAGGCGACACCGACGACACGGTCGCCGTAGCCGAGTGAGACCAGGTAGTCGAGTCCCGAGTAGTTCATGACGACGATCTTCTGCGGCTCAGCGGTGATCTCGGTCTCCCCCTGGCGGTGTTCGACCGTGAGCGGGTAACTTGCGGTGACCTTGCCGTCGTCCGTGCTGTCGGCGCCTGAGGAAGCGGCGCCGGAGACGGCGCTGGATGCGGTGGCGGTCGCGTCCTCCGCGGCGTCTTCCGCGGAGGAACAGCCCGCCAGTGCGAGAGCTGCGACGGCCGCCACAGCGGTGACACGGGTCCTGATGGTCATGTTTTTCCTTTTCTTTCGGCGAAACTTGTGGGCCGGGCCGCCCTTCTCGCGTACTCTGATGTCACCGGTTCCAACCGGGAGACACACATCCCTCGGGCGCGCCCATACGTGTGCCGAACACGGACAGGGGGCCTCGGAAGTCCGGAGAAGGATTGTCCGAACTGTCGGAGAGGCATCAACCTATTTGTGGACGGCGGTGCCAGGATAGCCCAGCCTCCCCTTCCCGGACCACCGCGCGTTCACCGTTTCACCGCCCCCACCCCCGATCGTTCATGTTTCTGAACTGCACATAAACAAAAACTGAACATTCTGTTCCATGTCAGGTCCGGAACCTGAGCCCGCCATGAAAGACCGGCATCGCACTAGACTCGGATCTCATGGCAGTACCGCTGACATCACCGACCGGAGGCACTCCGGTACTCATCGACAGTGTGCGGGGGTTCAGCGCTGCAGCGTCCGCCCTCGCCGCCGGGCGTGGTCCCGTCGCCGTGGACACCGAGAGGGCATCCGGTTACCGGTACGACGAACGCGCGTTCCTCATCCAGCTCCGACGGCGGGACACCGGAACCCTGCTGCTCGATCCAGAGGGAAGACACGATGAAATCCGGGAGGCCCTCGCCCCGGTCCTGAATGACATGACCTGGGTCATCCACGCCGCCCCCAGCGATCTGCCCTGCCTCGGTCAACTGGGACTGTATCCCGCGGATCTCTTCGACACTGAACTCGCGGGCAGGATCGCGGGGATGGAACGCGTCAATCTGGCGGCCATGGTCGAGGATGTTCTCGGGTACAGCCTCTCGAAGGGGCACGGCCGGGAGGACTGGTCGACACGTCCCCTGCCGGTCGACTGGCTCAACTACGCGGCACTCGACGTCGAACTGCTGAATGAACTCGCCGAGGCGATGGCGGAGATCCTCGACGCCGGGGGAAAACTCGACTGGGCCGTACAGGAGTTCCACCACATCCGGAGAGTCCACGGCCCTCGGGCGACCCCGGCTCCATCGACGTGGACCGGCGCTAAGGGGATCAACGGACTGACCCGACCGGAGCAGCGTGCGGTGGCGCGCGAGCTGTGGATGGAAAGGGACCGGATCGCCCGTCAACGTGATTGTGCCGTGCACCGTGTCCTGAAGACGAGAACCATGATCGAGATCGCGCGACGGTTACCCGATTCATCCCGGGAACTCGCCACCATCAGCGGATTCCCCGGTCGCGATGAGCGGGCACGGGCGAGGTGGATGTCGGTCGTCGACAAAGCACGGCGCAGTCCCCGTTCCTCGTGGCCGACGGTTCCCCGGAACGGCGCGGAACATGTTCCCGGAAGGTCGGCACTCTCCTCCTACCCGGAGGTCAAGGCATCGCTGTCCCGGGTGCGTGACGCTCTCACGGAGGTCTCCGTCGATGTCCGGGTTCCGGTGGAGAACATCCTCGCCCCCGCCACTCTCCGCTCGGTTGTCTGGAACACGGTGGAGAAAGGACGTATCCGGTCGGTGGGTGACCTGATAGGCCACCTGGAAAACTGTGGGGCACGGAGCTGGCAGATCGGGCTCAGCCTCCCCGTACTGAGCCGGGAACTCCTCTGATCCTTCTGTCACCGTCGCCCGGTGGAGCCCGCCGGAACCGGGGCCGGGCACCCGTGCCGCCCCTCAGCTGTGCCCGGTGGGGTTCTCCGCGTCGTACCCGAATCCGATCGTCCGTAGCCACGAGTCGATCTGCTCCGTGACACCGTCGGCGTCGAGGCCGAGTTCCCCGAGAATCTCTCCACGGGAGGCATGGTCCAGGAATCTCTCGGGGACCGCCAGCTGCCGCAGGGGGGTATCGATCTCACTGGCGTTGAGTGCCTCGGCGATCAGGGATCCGACCCCTCCGTGGATGACCCCGTCCTCGAGCGTGACGACGAGGTCATGGTCGGCCGCGAGTGCCGGTACGGACGGGGCGACCGGAACGACCCACTTCGGGTCGATGACGGTCGTGTCCACGCCGCGCTCCCGCAGCCTGGTCGCGGCTTCCACGGCGGTGTGCGCCATCGCCCCCACGGAGACGATGAGCACCGAGGGTGCCGCAGATGGCCCGTCATCATCCACGAGGGGTGCATCCCCGTCGCTCTCCGGGTCGGCGACGCAGTCCGAGTAGACGAGGACGTCCACACCGTCCCCGAGGGTGAAGGCCTCCGGGAGATCGTCGGGAAGTGATCCCTTCGGGAAACGCACGACACTCGGGCCGTCGTCGATCTCCGTGGCCTCCCGCAGAAGTTCCGTCAGACGCTGACCGTCCCTGGGGGCGGAAACCCGGATACCGGGGATGATCCCGGTGACGACCAGATCCCACACACCGTTGTGACTCGCCCCGTCCGAACCCGTCACGCCCGCCCTGTCGAGGACCAGGGTGACCGGCAGACCGAGGAGCGCCACATCCATGAGGAGCTGGTCGAAGGCCCGGTTGAGGAACGTGGAGTACACCGCGACGACCGGATGCAGCCCCCCGAGTGCGAGTCCTGCCGCCGAGGTGAGCGCATGCTGTTCGGCGATACCGACGTCGAAGAACCGTTCCGGGTGGACCTCACCGAATCTCGCGAGCCCCGTCGGACCCGCCATCGCCGCGGTGATCGCGACGATGTCCTCGCGCTCGGAGCCGAGCTCAACCAGCTCCGACGAGAACAGACCGGTCCAACCGGGTGCGGACACCCCGACGGCCTCCCCCGTCAGTGGATCGATGACACCGGTCGAGTGCATCAGATCGGCGACGTTGTTCTCCGCCGGGGCGTAGCCACGCCCCTTCTCCGTCACGCAGTGCACGATGATCGGCCCCTGGTGTTCGCGTGCGTAGCGGAAGGCGTTCTCGAGACTTCCCAGGTCATGACCGTCCACCGGGCCGATGTACTTCATCCCCAGCTCAGGGAACATCTCGCTCGGTATGACCGAGTGTCTGACACCTTCCTTGACCGCGCGGAGCGCCTCGAAGGTGCGGCGTCCCACCCAGCCCATGGAATTGAGGGTGGTCTTCCCCTGCTCCATCACCCGGTCGTAGAAGGGCTGCATCCGCAGGGAGGCGAGGTTCTCCGCGAGCCCGCCGATGGTCGGTGAGTAGCTCCGACCGTTGTCGTTGACGACGATCACGACCCGGCGGTCACGACCGGCGGCGATGTTGTTGAGTGCCTCCCAGCACATGCCACCGGTCAGGGCTCCGTCGCCGACGACCGCCACGACCGTACGATCCGTCTGCCCGGTGATCCCGAAAGCCTTCGCGAGTCCGTCCGCGTAGCTCAACGACGCTGACGCATGGGATGACTCGGTCCAGTCATGGTCGCTCTCACTCCGACTGGTGTACCCGGAGAGCCCGCCCCTCTGGCGCAGGGAATCGAACCGTCCGGCCCTCCCCGTGAGGATCTTGTGCACGTAGGACTGGTGACTGGTGTCGAAGATGACCGGGTCATTCGGCGAATCGAAGACCCGGTGCAGCGCGATCGTCAGCTCGATGACACCGAGATTCGGGCCGAGGTGCCCCCCGGTCGCGGAGACCTTCTCCACGAGGAAGTCGCGAATTTCCCCCGTGAGCGCCTCCAGCTCGGTATCGGTGAGGGCACGGAGGTCAGCGGGAGTGTGGATGCGGTTGAGGATCTCCATTGGCGTGAGTCAGACACCTTTTCTTTCATCGGGTTCCTCCGGTGGGTGGCCGGGAGCCCTGGTCGGGTGCGCCGTTCGGCTGGGAACGGCCTGATGGATCGTTGTGTTCGGCGACAGCTGGGCCGGTGCCCCGGGCGGGCGCCGGTGTCCGCCCCGGATCTCGGTGCACACGGTGCGCCACTCGGTTCCGTCCGGACCTTTCGGGTCGTTCGGGCACTGACGCCGGGAACCGCACGGGACGACCCGGGTGCGGGTGTTCCGACAATCCTACCCCGTGCCCGTTTACCGCTGCCAGCAGGGACGGGGATCACGGGGGCGTCACCGGGGACCGTGACGGTGACACCGTCAGGTGTCGGCCCGGCCGTCCCCAGGGGTGAGCAGACCGAAAGCCTCGAGGTGGTGGGTGCCCGGGAATGCCCCGGCGACAGCCAGCTTCTCGAGTCGGTAGCCGGCCCCGTACCAGGCCGCGATGTCACGTGCGAAGGTGGCCGGATCACAACCGACATGCACGACCGCTGCTGGATGAGCTGCGGCGATGGCGGTCACCGTGTCGGTCCCGGCACCGGTACGTGGCGGGTCGAGGACCACCGCACGGGGCGCCGGTAACTGCGGTATCTCGGCGTCCACGGCGCCGGTCCGGAACTCGACGGGGAGATCCGCGAGAGCCGCGCGTCCGCACTCGGCCGCCATTCTGGACTGTTCGACCGAGATGACCGACGCGTCACCACCGGATCCGGGGGCGGTCCGCAGCACCTCCAGCAGAGTGGGGGCGAACAGACCCGCACCGCCGTAGAGGTCCCAGCCGACCACGGCGCCCGGGGCACTCTCCCCCTCACCTGCCGACCGGGTGGACAGTGCCTCGGTGAGCCACTGTCGGACCAGCGACGTGAACCTCTCGGGGGCCTCACTGTGCGCCTGCCAGAATGCGGTCGCCGGCAGGTGGTAGGTGTGCGGACCGACCTTCTCGGTACAGATACCGCTTCCCTCGAGAGTGCTCTGGATCGCCTCCGTCCTCCGTCCCCGGGCTGCCCGGCGTGATTCGATCACGTGCCGGTCCCCGGAGGAATCGACCGCGACGATGATCTCCGCCCCGGGATTGAACCGTGCCGACCCGGCTCCGACGATCCCGTCGAGCATCCCCGGCAGTGCCTGCGCACAGGGGATGGAGAGAAGATCGTGACTACCGGCGATTCTCGTTCCCGCATGACCCGTCGCGTCCACCCCCAGTCGGACGCGGGTACGCCAACCGGAAATGGGTTGCAGCGCGATGCTCTCGATCTCCGGGAGGTCCTCGGCTGCGAGATGCCCGATCCTGCGCAGCTGGTCGAGCAGGACCTCCTCCTTGAGCTTTTCCTCCGAAGCGGGATCGACGTGTCCGTAGTCGCAACATCCGGCGCCACGCGCCGCTGCGGCGCAGCGCTGGGCCACCCGGTGCGGGGATGACTGGACGACATCGATGATCCGGGCGGAGGTGAACCGTTTCTTGGCCTTGGTCACCTCGATCCGCACGACGTCACCGGGGAGTCCGCCCCGGACGAACACGATTCGACCGTCCGGCAACTGGGCGATGCCCTCGCCACCGTGGGCGGGTCGATCGACGGTCACCGTGACGCGGTCCCCGACACTGACGGTCGGGGTTTCCCGGGAGGTGGAACGGTCGGGTTCTGTGTTTTCGCTCACTGGGGTCCAATCGGTTCTGGAGATTTCTGGGGATTCAGGGGATGAGGAGGGTTGAGGCAATGGGAGGGGACGGCGAAGGCGGTTACCCCGGCAGAGGGGTCAGGGACGCCCTGCCACGGAAGCCGGTTCCGTGTCGGGGTCAGCCGCCGCCACGGCCTTCGCCGCGTGGCGGACCGCCCAAACCGTCAGTAGCGCGGCCACACCGGTGAGCGGCCACCCCATCGCGATGCGGGCGATCGCGAGCGCGTTCGTGGCGTCCGCGTCATAGAGGTTCCGCTGCACCAGGAACCTGGCGAGGAAAACCACGGACCAGGCGAGTGTCGCCCAGGCGTAGGCTCTGCGTGCTGCGGGGATCTCACGCCACGACATGTCGTGACCGTTGAGTCCCCGCCAGGCGACCCCCACCATCGGCCAACGAACCACGACCGAGGTGAGGAAAACCACCGCGAAGAGCAGGGACATCCAGATGCCGTAGAGGAAGTAGGCTTTGGCGTCCCCGGTGAAAAGAGCGAAGGCGGCACCGATCGCCACACCGAGGAGACCCGAGATCGCGGGCTGGAGGTTCTCCCGCCGGGCCAGACGCCAGACGAAGATCCCGACCGCCACCGTGAGTGACGCGAGCAGCGCCCAGACCAGTCCGAACCGGTTGTTGACCGGGATCAGGACGAGAATCGGCAGTGTGGATGAGACGAGCCCCCCGAGTCCCCCCATCTGTTCGAGGAGGGTCGGCGCGGGGGCCTCCCCCGTTTCGGGTTCGACGACGGACGGGTGCGGACCGGGATCTCTCTGCTCGGCGGACACTACCGCTCCGTCTTCCGGATCTGCTGCATCGCGGAGGTCTCCGGGCTCTGACCCGACGGCTGCTCCGGTGCCGGAGAGCCGGTGCCGGCTCCGGCACCGGCGGTGTCTCCGTCTGTTTCGGCGGACCTCTGCTGCGCGGCCTCCGCCGGGGTGGCCGCGCGCGCCCGGAGATCGCGAGTGTCCATGGTCCCGGTCTCCCGCGCCTTCTTCAGGCGTTCCTGCATGGCCTGGGTGACCTGCTTCGCGAGCGGTTCAGGCAGTGCGACAGGCAGTGACTGGCCGGCGGGCAGCGGGCCGTCGCCCCGGTGCACGAAAGTCCTGGCGGTGACGTCCCGGCCCAACTGGGCGAGTTCGTCTGCGGAGCCGGCGGGGGCGGCGAGCGTCATCCGGAGCATCCAGCGCGGACCGTCGACGCCGATGATACGTATGACGGCCTCACCCGCGGCGCCCACGACCTCACGTCCCCAGGGGCCGTGCTCGACATGGACGGACAGCCCGTCCTTCCGCATGCCCTCGGTGATCTCCCTGGTCGATTCCCGCCACTGTCCAGCCGACCGCGGAGCCGCGAACGCCACCGGGGTGATCCGGCCGTGGGGGGTGATGATGTGCAGCATCCGGGGGCCGTTCTCCCCCATCTCGACCTGGACCTCTGATCCACGCGGAAGCGGGACGACAAGGGAACCGAGGTTGAGTGCGCCGTCGGCGAAATCGGAGAAGTCGAAGTCCCTGATGTCCACGGAACCACCGTCGAAGGGGCCGACCTCTCCGGCCACCGCATCGTGGACCGGATCCGGACCGTCGATCCCGGACGGGAGAACCTCCGGTCCCGCGCCGTCCACTCCCGCAGTGGCGCCCCGGGTCTCCTCCGGTTGTTCGTCGCGGGCGGGGGCGGAAACTTCCTTCCCGTCGTTCTTCTTTCCGAATCCGAATAGCGCCATGTGCTCTTCAGTCTCCTTCCCCGCGTCACCTTGTCGTCCGGTAGCGGTGTCCGCCGGATCGGTGACGGGTTGTAGTTGTGTGGTGTGATGCCCGGTCCGGTCGGGTCATCGAACGACGGCGATGTTCGCCGGTTCACGGTACCGTCCCATTATGCAGGTGACG
Source organism: Corynebacterium pygosceleis (assembly GCF_016595275.2). Lineage (GTDB taxonomy): Bacteria > Actinomycetota > Actinomycetes > Mycobacteriales > Mycobacteriaceae > Corynebacterium > Corynebacterium pygosceleis. Next base: position 287,616 of record NZ_JAENIQ020000002.1, read on the forward strand.
GACGTCCGGGTGGCGTCGGGCGGGGCCGGACGGGTGAACGGGGTGGTCAGGCGGTACCGGGTGTCCCGACGCCGGTGGAACCGTACCCGGATTCCCCGCGGACGGTCTCATCCAGCACGTCGGTTTCCTCGAAGTCGCACAGTTCCACCCTCTGAACCAGCAACTGGGCGATACGGTCGCCGGGTTCGACGGTGATCGGATCCCTGGGGTCGAGGTTGATCAGACAGACCTTGATCTCCCCCCTGTAGTCGGCGTCGATGGTTCCGGGGGTGTTCACGATGGAGAGACCCGACCGCAGCGCCAGGCCACTCCGTGGGTGGATGAGCCCGACGTATCCGAGGGGCAGGGCGACGGCCAGGCCGGTGCCGACGAGGATCCTTTCGCCCGGTTCGATCACCGCGTGGTGCAGCGCGGAGAGGTCGACACCCGCGTCACCGCGATGGGCCCGACGGGGGCTGACCGCGCCGGGGTCGAGTTTGCGGAAACGGATCACCGGAGGTGTGGAAGGGGACGGGGACGGAGGCTGGGTCATTTCAGTCACGACGACAACACTACGCACCGTGAGGGTCTCCTTCGTGCTGACCCACACCCGGGTCGTCCGGCCGAGGGGTGCAGTAGGATGGACTCCCGTGAGTGAATCCGTATCGAACACCACCAGGGTCGTCTACCGCGAGCGGCAGTGGGTGCCGTGGTCGTGGTGGATCTTCGGCGCGCTGATCGTGGCGCTGCTCACCGGACAGCTGGCACACAACCGGTCCGAGATCTGGTTGTACGCTCCCGGCGTCATCCTGACCTGCACCGCAGTGTGGGTGCTGCTGTCCCTGTCGGGGACCGTCATCTCGGTCGAGGAGGACTCGGAGGGCGTGCGCTGGCTTCACGCCGGCGATGCGGTGCTCCCCGATGATGCCGTGTCCCGGACACTGGCGGTCCCGGCGTCGGCGAAGCGGAATGCGATGGGGCGGCAGCTCGATCCCGCGGCCTTCGTCGTCTCGCACGGTTGGGTACCGGAGATGGCGATGTTCGTTCTCGACGATCCGGAGGACCCGACCCCCTACTGGTTGATCGGTTCCAGGGACCCCGACTCACTCATCGCGGCCTTCATCCCGGAACATCACCACTGACCACTGACGCCACGACATGCGGTCGCACTGCGGAATCCCCGGACGGCCGGGAACGGGAACGGGGCCCGGGGAGACTGACACTCCCGGGCCCCGTTCCTGCATCAGCCGGAGACGACGGCTGTGACGATCAGAGATCAGGCGCAGTCGAGACAGATCTCCTCGCCGTTGTCCTCGACATGCGACAGTCGGTTCTGTCGCTGAACGAGGAAACAGCTTCCGCAGGTGAACTCGTCCGCACGTCGGGGGACGACCTGGATGTTGAGTTCCTCCCCCGAGAGATCCATGGCCGGGAGTTCGAAGGGCTCGACGATCTCACCGTCGTCATCGAGTACGGTCTGTGCGCTCTCGGAGGCCTTCAGCCCCTCGAGTGAGTCGGTCTCGAGATCATCGTCGGGGCGCAGCCTCGGGGCGTCGTAATCGGTAGCCATGGTGTCGGCTCCTTTGTCTCACAATGTGGGCGGTTCGGGGCAGATCAGGCAGCGGGACCTGACCCGCCGTCATATTGCATGTCGACGCGCATATTAGGCCCTAAAACGCGCCTTGTCATATCCGGGCCGCATTCAGCTGTCCTCCACGTCGTTTCCGCAGCTGGCCGGGCTCCCACCGCCGTGCGCGGCACAACACCACGACCACGATGATGCGGATGCGGGCGAACCGCATCGCCCCTGTCGCCACGGCGACGTGCGTCACGGCCAGCGGGACCCACGGTCTCACCGGACGACGTCCGTGACCCCGCACTGTTCGAGGAGCGCGCCGAAATCATCGGCCAGCGGACCGGCCGCGGCCCAGATCAGATCCCTGTCGGCGGACCGGGAGGCGAGATCCGGGGTGACCACTCTCGCCCCCGCCTCCCTCGCTATGACCGCACCCGCCGCGAAGTCCCAGCCGTTCAACGCGTGCTCGTAGTAGGCGTCGACCCGGCCGGCCGCGAGCTGGCAGAGATCGAGTGCCGCACTACCCATCCGCCTGATGTCCCGTACCCGGGGCAACATCCGGGTGAGGATCTCCGCCTGCCGTCCCCTGAGCCCGGAGTCGTAGGAGAAGCCGGTGGCCACCAGGGCCAGGCCGGTCTCCCCGACCTCATTGCACCGCAGTCTGTGCGACCGGCCGTCACCGTCGGTGACGAAGGCCCCGTGACCGGTCGCCGCGGAATAGAGTTCGCCGGTCGCCGCGTTGAGGACGACCCCGGCCACCGGTGCACCGTCGACGGCCGCCGCGATCGATACGGCGTAAACGGGTACGCCGTAGAGGAAGTTCACCGTACCGTCGATGGGGTCGACAACCCAGTGGACGGAGGTCGAGGATTCCCGGTGCGCACCTTCCTCGCCGATGAGTCCGTCGCCCGGTCGCTCCTCCTCGATCAGGATCGTCAGCAGTTCCTCGACGGCCCGGTCCACGACGGTGACGGGATCGACCTCCGAGGATTTGAGTGTGACGGAGGCACTGAGGTCGTCGATCCGGGAGAGCTCGTCGAGGATCAGCCGGTGCGCCCGGCGGGCCCAGCCGATCGCTGTGTCACGGAGGGCCCTGGGATCGGTGGTCCGTCGTTTCTCCCCGGCCTCCGGGGCGGCGTTGATGTCGGTCATGATCCCATTGTGCCGTCGTCACCCCGGAACGTCACGGTCCGGATCCGGGGAGGCGCCACTTGGGCTTTGTACAATGGGGACATGACGAACATCGGTTTTGGAATAGACGTCGGAGGGTCGGGCATCAAGGGTGCACGGGTGGACCTGGATACCGGCGAGTTCATCGACGACCGGATCAAGATCCCCACTCCCCGCCCCGCCACCCCCGGGGCTGTCGCCGCGACGGTGGAGGAGATCGTTCGTCTCGCGGACTGGGACGGCCCCGTCGGGATCACCCTTCCCTCGGTCATCCGGAATCAGCGGGCACTGACCGCCGCCAACATCGATCCCGGGTGGGTCGACACCGATGTCAACGCTCTCTTCCACGAGACCCTCGGGAGGCGCCGTATCAGTGTCCTCAATGACGCCGACGCCGCGGGTCTCGCAGAGGCGTCCTTCGGGAACCCGGAGGCGCGCACGGGGTCGGTGATTCTGCTGACGTTCGGGACCGGTATCGGTAGCGCGTTCCTGATGGACGGGGAGCTGTTCCCGAACACCGAGCTCGGTCACCTGTTGATCGACGGGAGGGAGGCCGAGCATCTGGCTTCCTCCGCGGTGAAGGAACGTGAGGATCTCCGCTACGGGGAGTGGGCCCGTGAACGGGTCTCCCCCGTTCTCCGGGAGTATGAGCGGCTCTTCTGGCCGTCCCTGTTCATCGTCGGAGGCGGGATCTCCCGGAAGGCACACAAGTGGGTGCCCAAGCTCGACTGTTCGACCCGCGTGGTGCCTGCCGAACTGCGTAACCGGGCCGGAATCGTGGGAGCCGCGATGGCCGTGGACCGTGGTCTCACCCCGTAGGACGGGAATCCGCATCCGCCCGGGGCGTCGACCGGGGAATCCGGCACGGCCGGCGTTTCGCGGGTTGTCGGGTGCACCGCCTGCGACGTCTGTGCCGGGGTTGCTCTATACTGGCGAGTTGACCGTGGATTAACTACGTCGCAGTGTGGCCGGTGCGGCCGCTGCCGGGCCATCGTCAGGTCATCGTCAGGTCACTGTCAGACCATTCTCGGGTCATCGCTGCCAGAACAGGGCCGACCCGTGAGCCGGTTTCAGGTACCGGTGGTCGGTGACGTGCCGATGACGTGTCAGTGGTGGTGGTGCCGCAACCCCTCCATCGGGTGCGGCCGCAGTGTGCACGTACATGATTCACCCATGTGACCGGCGCGGGCGTTCGTGGAACCTGGTGTTCCGCGACCACGACACGTTCCGCTGCCGACTCCTCATTGGAGCCGACGTCGGGGCGACGATCCGGCACCGGACACAGAACACGATCTCAAGGCGAAAGGGCGCACGTGGCAGCCACTGATTCTTCAGACCTGGCCCGACCGGAGGACACCGAGAACTCCTCCTCGGACACACCCGCAGCACGCAAGACGGCGAAGAAGACCGCCCGGAAAACCGCACGCAAGGCGACGGCCCGGAAGGCCGCTCCCCGCACCGCGCGTGCCGCAACGGCATCGACCACCCCCGACACCGACACCACCGGAGAGACACGGGAGACCGCGTCCACCGCTCCGGTGAAGAAGACCGCGAAGAAGACGGCGAAGAAGACCGCCCGGAAGGCCTCCCCCAGGAAGCCCGCCGCCGGGTCCGCGGAGGCCGCGGAGGAGGTCCGCTCCCCGGATGAGGGAGAGACCACCACCCCCGCCGGGACCACGGCGAAGAAGACCGCCAGGAAGACGGCGAAGAAGAAGACCGCGAAGAAGACCACCCGGAAAGCCCCCTCCACGAAGGCGGCACCGGGGACGTCCACCGCGAAGAAGGTCGACGAGGAACCGGATGCTCTCCGGGACGATGACGCGGAGGACGTGTTCATCACCGATGAGCCGGGCGAGGACGATGACTTCGTCGCGGGTGATCTGCCGGCTGACGAGGACAACGAGGACACCGACGCCGATGACGTGGGTGAATCGGACGGTGACGATGACGATGACGACGGGTCGTCCGTCTGGGACGAGGACGAGTCCGCCGCTCTCCGGCAGGCCCGCAAGGATGCTGAGCTCACCGCGTCCGCCGACTCCGTCCGTGCCTATCTCAAGCAGATAGGCAAGGTCGCACTGCTGAACGCGGAACAGGAGGTGTCTCTGGCGAAGCGGATCGAGGCGGGTCTGTACGCCACCTACCGCATCGAGCAGATGCAGGAGGCGTTCGCCGCCGGCGACAAGGACGCGAAACTCACCCCGGCGGTCAAACGTGATCTGCGTGCGATCGCCCGCGACGGCCGGAAGGCGAAGAACCATCTCCTGGAGGCGAACCTCCGACTCGTCGTCAGCCTGGCCAAGCGCTACACCGGCCGCGGTATGGCTTTCCTCGACCTGATCCAGGAGGGCAACCTCGGTCTGATCCGCGCGGTGGAGAAGTTCGACTACACCAAGGGCTACAAGTTCTCGACCTACGCCACCTGGTGGATCCGTCAGGCGATCACCCGGGCGATGGCGGACCAGGCCCGGACCATCCGTATCCCGGTCCACATGGTCGAGGTCATCAACAAACTCGGACGTATCCAGCGGGAGCTGCTCCAGGATCTGGGCCGCGAACCGACCCCGGAGGAGCTCGCCAAGGAGATGGACATCTCCGAGGACAAGGTCCTCGAGATCCAGCAGTACGCACGTGAACCCATCTCCCTCGATCAGACGATCGGCGACGAGGGCGACAGCCAGCTGGGCGACTTCATCGAGGATTCGGAGGCCGTCGTCGCCGTTGACGCGGTGAGCTTCACCCTGCTCCAGGACCAGCTCCAGGATGTCCTGCAGACACTGTCCGAGCGTGAGGCGGGCGTCGTCAAGCTGCGTTTCGGCCTGACCGACGGCATGCCCCGGACCCTCGATGAGATCGGTCAGGTTTACGGGGTGACGCGCGAACGGATCCGGCAGATCGAGTCCAAGACGATGTCGAAGCTCCGTCACCCGTCCCGCTCCCAGGTGCTCCGGGACTACCTCGACTAGAGGGGTGGACCGCCCGGGCACCCACGACGGAACGGCCCGTATCCGCGATCACCGGTATCGCGGATACGGGCCGTTCCGTCGTTTCCTGACCGGACCCGGATTTTCCCCGGGCAGGGGTCAGTGCCCGGGCGGTGTCCCCGGTTCCCGGTCATCGACGGCCGGAGTGCTGCGGGACACCGGTGGTTCCCATCGGCGTGGAAGCCCCGTCCTCCCGTAGGCGAGCCTCCGGTGCAGCCACTCCAACGGGCCGGGGAGACCGAGACGCTCGAGCGCCACGGCGATCACCACCGTCACCAGCCAGACGACGAGTCCCGTCGCGGTACCGGCGGCGGCGCTCCCCGGTGTGACCAGATGGAGACCGAAAGAGGCGAGGAACACCACGCACAGCACCGACTGGAGGACGTAACCGGTCATGGACCGCCGACCGAGGGCGATCAGGGCCCTCACGCAGAAGCCCGGTCGATGCTCATTCCCCGCCGCGCGCGCGGCATCGATCTTCCGCTGGAGCGGCAGACTGCCCAGGGCGATCGCCGCGACGAGTCCGGGACCGGTGAACATCCCGACGACGGCGTTGACCCCCTCGAGACGGGGTGCCCAGGAGGCGGGTGCCCAGCCCGCCATCGACAGTCCCCACGGAAGTCCGACGAGAACGATGACAGCGACCGCGACGCCGACAGCGCTCCACAGCGCGCGGAGATGCCTCTCCGGATGCGTGAGAACGCCTTTCCTCGCGGCGACGAATCCGACGATGATCACGGGCGCGACCATGGCGGCCTCCGCGGGGAACATGAACAGGGAACCGATGAGGATGATCCCGCCGGTTGCGACGTATTCGCCGTAGCTTCCGAAGTCCAACGATCCGTGCATGTCGAACTCCGAGCTGAACATGATCATCGGGACGATGAAGAGCAGCGCGATCGCCTGGAGCACCGCGGCGATGATCAGCAGCGTCCGGTCCCTGAGCGGCAGGAGGAGGGCGAGGAGCACGCCCGTGACACCGTAGAAGGTCATGATGTCGCCGTAGTAGAACACGACCGTGTGCACGGCACCGAACGCGGCGAGTATCCCGTAGCGGCGGGCCAGGACCCCACGGGCCGCAGTGAGGGGGTAGGACCGCCGCCACAGACTGAGAGCGAGGAGCCCGAATCCGTATCCGAGGAGCGTCGAGAACATCGCGATCCCCCGGACGTGGATGAACAGTGCGCCGAAGACGACCGCGATCCGGTCGAGCAGTCCACCGTCCGCGATTCCGCCCGCCGAGGCCGCCAGATCCGGCTCATCGCCGAGCGGGGCGAGCCAGGTGCTCGTGATGTTCGCGATGGCGATCCCGAGGAGCATGAGGCCCCGGGCGAGGTCCGGGCTCACCAGTCGGGCGCGGGGGGGAACGGTCGAGGCCGGGGCCCCGTGGTGCCGGGAGGGCCCGTTGCCCCCGGGGGGTTCGGGAAGGGAGGTCGGATTCACGGTTCTCCTAGGGGTGTCGGGGGCGAAACACTGTGGCCTGGGTTGCATGTGACCTGTGTGCACGCCGTCCCGGTTCACACCGGGGCGGCGTGCACGGATCGTCACCAGTCCCGAAGATAGGCGATCCGGTCACGCAGCTGCTCTGCTGTACACAGTGCGGTGGGCGGTCCCCCGCAGTTCTGCCGTACCTCGTTGTGGATGGCTCCGTGTGGACGCCCGGTCCTACCGGAGGTGATGGACACCAGGGTGTTGAGTTCCTTCCGGAGCTGCGGAATCTCGTTGGACACCGTGGCCGCTGCCTCGGTCCTCCGCCGGGGCGGTTGTCCGTCCTGCTTCTCCTGCCCCTGACGGTGTTCCCCGGCACGCGCCTCGACCTGTTCTGCCTGGCGTTGTTTGAGCAGCTGACGCATCTGTTCGGCGTCGAGGAGACCCGGAAGTCCGAGGTAGTCGGCCTCTTCGGCGGAGCCCGCGATCGTTCCGGTTCCGTAGGTGGAGCCGTCGTAGATCAGTGAGTCGAGTTCGGCTTCCGCGCCGATCGATTCATAGGATTTCGTGTCGTCCGGTTCGTTCTTCTCCCTATTGGCTTCCGCGAGGAGTTCATCGTCCCATCCCTCCTTCACCCGGTCGGGTTTCCCGAGGACATGGTCGCGCTGGGTCTCCAGCCGGGAGGCGAGGTCGAGGAGAACGGGAACGGACGGCAGGAACACCGACGCGGTCTCACCGGGCATCCGGGAACGCACGAAGCGTCCGATGGCCTGGGCGAAGAACAGTGGAGTCGACGCCGAGGTGGCGTAGACACCGACGGCGAGCCGTGGCACGTCGACGCCCTCGGAGACCATGCGGACCGCAACCATCCACTCGTCGGTCGAGTTCGAGAAGTCCTCGATGCGTTGTGAGGCCCCGATCTCGTCGGAGAGCACGACGGTGACCGGTGTGGAGGACATAGTACCGAGAATCCTCGCGTAGGCCCGGGCCGTGGTCTTGTCGGTGGCGATGACGAGGCCACCGGCGTCGGGCATCCGCTCACGCAGCTGCTTCAGGCGGGTGTGTGCACCCCGCAGGACGGCGGGGATCCAGTCGCCCTTCGGATCCAGGGCGGTCTTCCAGGCACGTGCGGTCTGTTCTGCGTTGAGGGGCTCACCGAGTCGCGCCGCGAACTCCTCCCCCGCCGAGGTCCGCCAACGTGCCTCCCCGGAGTAGGCGAGGAAGACGACGGGACGGACGACACCGTCGGCGAGTGCGTCGGAGTACCCGTAGGTGTGGTCGGCGCGGGACTTCAGGTAGCCCTCGCCGTCATCGGTGTACCGGACGAAGGGAATCGCGGCGTCGTCGGAGCGGAACGGTGTACCGGTGAGCGCCAGGCGGCGTTCGGCGTCGTCGTACGCCTCGCGGATACCGTCACCCCAGCTCTTCGCGTCACCACCGTGGTGAATCTCGTCGAGGATCACCAGAGACCGCTGCGCGGTCGCGACGGCACGGTGCTTGTAGGGGTGCATCGCGACCTGGGCGTAGGTGACCACGATTCCGTGGTACTCCGGATTGACCACACCGGAGGTGTTGGTGAAGTGCGGATCGAGGAACAGCCCCACCCGTTCGGCCGCCTGTGCCCACTGCACCTTGAGGTGTTCGGTGGGTACGACAACGATGACCCGGTCGACGGTCCGGTTGCCGACGATCTCGGTTGCCAGCCTCAGCGCGAAGGTGGTCTTACCGGCACCCGGGGTCGCGACGGCGAGAAAGTCCTTCGGCTGGGCGGCCATGTACTTGTCGAGCGCCGCGCGCTGCCAGGCGCGTAGTCTGCCGCCGCTCACTTCTTGCGCAGTGACCGGTAGACACGCTCACAGTCGGCGCACACCGGCGATCCGGGTTTGGCCTGCTTGGTCACGGGGAAGGTCTCTCCGCACAGTGCAACCACCATGCGGCCGGAGACGGCCGACTCGACGATCTTGTTCTTCTTGACGTAGTGGAAGAACTTCGGGGTGTCGTCGGACGTCGTCGTGTCTTCCCGAACATCGGGACGTTCAATGGTTTTCGTCGTGGTGTTCACGGCTCCCATCATGCCCCAATCACGGGTCTCCGGGCACAACAGGGTTATCGTGGGTTCATGGTGCAGCAGCGGAGTGACGGTGACCCCGGGGATGATTCCGGTGGTCACACGTCCGCGTGCGCCGGACGCGGGAGGGATGCTTCGGACGACGGCTGTGTGGACGTCCCCGACGGGAACTCAGCGGGCCGACGGGGTCTGCGCCGGTTGATCCGTCGTCGGGCCGGGGTCGAGCTCATCACCGACGCCCGCCAGACCCCGCTGGACAATCTGAACGCACGACGGCGCAAGTACGCGATTCTCCAGGGTTCACGCATCCCCTTTCTCCTGGCCAGTGCGGTGACCTGGGTCTGGTGGGAGAACACCTGGATCTCGGCCGTGTTGTTCGCCGTCTCGGTTCCGTTGCCGTGGATCGCCGTCGTCATCGGGAACGGGGCCGGTGAGCCCCGTGATCCCCGGGTGAAACAGGTCTACAAGCCGGGGGTGATCCGGGACCTCAACGCGCGGCAGATGCTCCGTGGCGGAGGTTCCCCGGAACTGGGGGATGGCCGGGGCGACGCTCCCGGCCCGGGCGGCCGCGTCATCGAACATGATTAACTTGACGCACGTGTCTTCCGGTCCGTTCCGCACCGTTTTCTGAGGAGTTTCCAGTGCCTGATGCACTTTCTGCCGCTGTCCCCCATCTCTCACGGGTTTTCGGGGAGCACGGATTCACCGAAGGCGGGGTGTCCGCGCTGCTGGGGGCTGCGGCCACGGCGGCGCTGCACCGCGGTGAAACCGCTGCGGCGCTCCGCGCCACCCGGGGAACCGGAGATTCCGGACGGGCGGAGCTGATCCGGTTCTTCCTGCTCCGGCAGCCCGCCGGCCCACGGGAGCTCAGGGAGCTTCTGGGGGCCCGTACCGTCGAACTTCTCGACGCCGCCGGGGTGCTGGAGCACGACGGTGATTCCGATGGTGTCCGGATCTCGGTGGACGTCCGGCCCCGGGTGGTCGGTGGAACCGACCGGTGGATTTTCTCCGATCCCGACCCATCGGTGTCCGGTCTGGTTCCGGGAGCGGATCATGTTCCCGGTGTCGGGGCCGCGTCACTGTCGCTTCTCCAGGCCACGCCGACCGATCCGGTGCGTTGTGTCCTCGATCTGGGTACGGGATGCGGTATCCAGATGCTCGGTCAACTGGGTTGCGCGGAGACGGTGACGGGGACGGACATCCATACCCGGGCGCTCGATTTCGCGGAGGCGACACTCGCCGGGGGTGGGGTTCCGGTGACACGGGAGGGACTCCGGGTGAGCAGGACCGAGTCCCGCGCCGGTGACGGTGTCGCAACGGTCGATCTCCGACGGGGATCATGGTACGAACCGGTGGCCGGACGACGTTTCGACAGAATAATCGCGAATCCCCCCTTCGTCATCAGTCCCGGTGGCGGGTTCGTCTACCGGGACTCCGGCCTCGACCTCGACGCCGCGAGCGAACTTGTCGTGTCGGGCGCCGTGCGGCATCTGAATCCGGGGGGCAGCGCGCACATGCTCGCGTCGTGGGTGCACACGGAGGAGACCTCGTGGACCCAGCGGGTGGCCTCGTGGATCCCCGACACCGGTGTGGCGGCCTGGATCCTCCAGCGGGATGTCGCGGACCCCGAACTCTACGTCGGGACATGGCTGCGGGACGGATCCGTCGATCCCCGTTCCAGTGAGGGCAGGGAGCGGACCGTCGAGTGGCTGGACCACTTCACCGCCAACGGTGTGACGGGGGTCGGGTTCGGTTTCGTCGCGCTCCAGCGGATCGACGATGACAGTCCCTCGGAGGTCACCGCGGAGGATTTCAGTGTCAACGAAACCTGTGGCCTGGGTGATGAGGTGACGGAGTTCTTCACGCGCTCGGCGTGGTTGAGGGAACGGGACACGGACGGGATCGCGGACTCCCGCTTCGTCGTCCGTCCGGGTGTCGCGGTGGAAGACGTCCGTGTCACCGACGAGGACACCCGCCAGGGCTTCCGCCCCGCGGCACTGCGGATCACCCGCACGGAGGGCCCCCGTTTCTCCCATGACATCGATGAACACCTGATGGCGGTTCTCTCCGGGATCCATCCTCGGGGCCTGACTCTCCGGGAGACGGTCGAGCTCTACTGTGCGGCGAAGGGACTGGACGCGGATGAGGTGCTGCCTGAGGCGGTCGCGGCCGTCGTCGACCTGATACGCCACGGTATCGTGTTGCCTGCGGACATCACCGTCACCGGTGATCGACCGGTCCCGTGATCCACCGTCGTAGAAGGAGAACCCCTTGAAAGCTGTTCTGACCCGTGTGTCCCATGCGAGCGTCACGGTGGATGGCGAGGTGGTCGGTGAGATCGACTGCCCCGATACCTGTGGGGTGCTGGCGCTGGTCGGTGTCGCCCGGGGGGACGGCGAGGACCTTTCCGGGGTGGAGACGATGGTGCGGAAGATCGCGGAACTGCGGATCCTCCCGGAGGAGACGTCGGTGGAGTCGGCCGGTGCGCCGGTCCTGCTGGTCAGCCAGTTCACCCTCCAGGGGAGAACCGCGAAGGGACGTCGTCCGAGTTGGTCGGATGCAGCCCCCGGTGATGAGGCGGAACCGGTGATCGCGGCCATCGCGGAGGGACTGCGCGCCCGTGGCGTCCGGGTCGCCGAAGGACGGTTCGGCGCGATGATGCGGGTCTCCTCCGTCAATGAGGGACCGTTCACCGTCCTCGTTGACTGCTGACGGGCGCCATCCCCCGGTTCACCAGCGGCGATGCGGCACCGGAGTGACCGGGGAACTTTCCCTCGGCCCTGTCCGTTGAACGGAGTGAGAATCCGATGAAAGCAGGAGGCCAGTATGACGACCACGTCCCAGCAGGGCATTGATGTCGAGGAGCCGGACCGCGGATCACGCCGGGGACAGACCAATGACAATCCGTCAGCTGATCTGGTCCGCGTCTACCTCAACGGAATCGGGAAAACCGCCCTGCTCACCGCCGAGGACGAGGTTCACCTGGCCCAGACCATCGAGATCGGTCTCTACGCCGATCATCTGTTATCGGATCCCGACACGAAATTGACCCGCGCGATGAAGCGTGATCTCAAGGTCCTGTCGAAGCAGGGCAAGCAGGCGCGGTCGCATCTGCTGGAGGCTAACCTGCGTCTCGTGGTCAGTCTGGCGAAGCGGTACACGGGACGCGGGATGCCGCTCCTGGACCTGATCCAGGAGGGTAATCTCGGGCTGATCCGCGCCATGGAGAAGTTCGACTACACGAAGGGCTTCAAGTTCTCGACGTACGCGACCTGGTGGATCCGTCAGGCCATCACCCGGGGCATGGCCGACCAGTCACGGACCATCCGCCTTCCGGTCCATCTGGTGGAGCAGGTCAACAAGCTCTCCAGGATCAAGCGTGAGCTGTACCAGAGCCTGGGCCGTGAGGCCACCAACGAGGAACTCGCCGAGGAGAGTGGCATCGACGAGTCGAAGATCGAGATGCTCCTCCGGCAGTCCCGTGATCCGGTGAGCCTGGATATGCCCGTCGGTGCCGATGAGGAAGCTCCGCTGGGGGATTTCATCGAGGATTCGGACGCTACCGACGCGGAGGCTGCGGTGGTCGCTTCCCTCCGGCATTCGGATGTGCGTGCCGTACTCGCTTCGTTGGAGGTCAGGGAGCAGGAGGTCATCCGTCTCCGGTACGGCCTCGATGACGGTGTACCCCGGACCCTCGACCAGATCGGACGGCGTTTCGGCCTGTCCCGTGAACGCGTCAGACAGATCGAACGCGAAGTGATGAGCAAACTGCGTGACGGTGAACGGGCGGACAAGCTCCGCGCGTACGCCAACTGAGTGTTCCTCCCGGACGACGCAACCGTCGGACGTCGCGCCGTCTCCGCCCGCCGGTTTCCGCCCGCCGTCGGACGGAAACCGGTACGCTTGGCCGGTGACGGGGACTGTCGTGTTTCCACCGTCAAACCTGGATGACCACCGGTTTCGCGTCCGCGTGTGCCTGTTCGACTCCAGTGGACCTTTCGGGCGCCACCGGACACCGCCGTGGATCAGGTTGGGCGGGGGTACTCCCGACCCCCCACGGGAACAACGCTCGCCTCCGCCACGTTGGTCCTTGTGCGACGGTAGTGGACGTCCGGGCACCATGTTCCAGGTGACGGCCCGGCCCCGTCGGATTACCGGTGCTCGATGACGCGGCAGCGGACACTATGGATTTACCGAGCGCATAATTACCTGAGGAAAGGCGTTACATCCGTGAAGGATCTGGTCGACACCACCGAAATGTACCTCCGCACCATCTACGAGTTGGAGGAGGAGGGCGTCGTGCCGTTGCGTGCACGCATCGCCGAGCGCCTGGAGCAGTCCGGCCCCACGGTGAGCCAGACCGTGGCCCGGATGGAGCGTGACGGTCTCGTCCATGTCGCGTCCGACCGGAGCCTCAAGATGACTGACGCGGGCCGTTCGACGGCCATTGCCGTGATGCGCAAGCATCGCCTCGCAGAGCGCCTGTTGACCGACAAGATCGGGCTGGACATCCTCAAGGTTCACGCGGAGGCGTGCCGCTGGGAGCATGTGATGAGTGTCGAGGTCGAACGTCGACTCGTGGAGGTTCTGGAGGACTTCTGCTCGAGCCCCTTCGGCAACCCCATCCCGGGGCTGGACGAACTCGGTGTCGAGGATACCGAGAGGGTTTCCTTCGGGGAACGTGCCATCGACCTGCCGCAGGGTGAAACCCTGAAATGTCGCGTCGTGCAGTACAACGAGATCCTGCAGGTTGATGTCGCCCAGCTGAAGGCCCTCATCGAGGCCGGTATCACCATCGGTTCGGAGGTGGAGGCGGTCAACGCCGAGGGCGTCGTGGCCCTCACCCTCGACGGCAGGAGTGTCACCGTCGACCAGGACCTCGGTCACGCTGTCCGGGTCAAGCGCCTGGACTGACGCACACTCCGTGGGGTCGACCGGTGACGGTCGGCCCCACTTTCCCATTTTCAGCGGCAACTCTCGAGAATCAGATCGAACCGCCCACGACGGTAGGCGGAGAGCAGGAGTCCCGTCAGACGGTGACCCGGATCCTCGTCGTGGGAGCTCCTGAGGGCGGGCCAGATCCGCGTCGTACGGCCACACACGATCGACGTGACCGCGTGGACGCACAGGGCATTGCACCTGATCTCACCGCTGAAGGTCCGGGCGGCCGCCAACATCAGGCCAGCCAGGGGCCGCGCGACGTCCGGTGAGAGCACGTGTCCCAGGACCACATCCCGCACCTGTGCGCGGACAGTGATTTTCGCCGCGACCGCGAGCATCCGTTCGGACTCCGGGAGTTCACCGCCGGTGCCACCGGAACACCGTATTCCGTCGAGCAACGCCACGGTGCGGTGTTCTACCGTTCTCCGCCCCGCAGCGTCCTCTCCGGTGGGCCCCTCCCCCAGGACTCCCGCCGCCCAGCTCTCCGCGTCAACGACGATCCGGGCGATGGTCGTGTCGGGGAGACGGCCAGGACGCCGGGCGAAATACTCCAGACTCTCCCGCCTGTTGAGCTCCGGCAGCACACCTTCCGCCGACACCAGTGCCCGCATCGCCGCTCCCGTGGCGACATCGGGGACCACTCCCGTACGGCGGTGCCCGACGGCGTCCCGACTACGGGGGTTCACCGTGAGCATCCTGTACGGGATGCCCGACATGATGTGCGGAACCCACCAGACCGCCGGGACCAGGATGTTCCACTTCTCCGCCTCCGCGCACAGCATCGTGGCGATGCCGGTCATCCCGCAGTCCGCGTCCTCCCCTATGAGGAACCCGAAGGCGACGGTCACCCCGATGTCACCGAGTGCTCCGAGGGTCGCGGAAACTGCCTCCATGTCCGATACGTCCGCCCGGGTCACCGGACCTATCCGTGACCGCGTATTTCCCGGTTCCCCCGGATCCAGGGCGACCATGACCAGGGATTCACCCGGATAGAAACCGAGAAAGACGGGAATGCTCGCGATCAGATCGCCCGGTACCGATAGTGTTTCTGTCATGCACCCACCGTGGTACACGACGCCACCCGTGGGACCGTGGGATCGCCCGTTCATCGTGTTCCGGAACCGTACCTGTACCCGGTGCACAGGTCCCGACCACGTGTCTGGCAGGGGAACCGTGCGACGGTGTATTCTTGTGGGTCAGTCTCCGTCACCCGGTGTCGCACCGAAGTTTCCCCTGAAAAATCCTGGAGGACCTGAACGGCGCTGAAGGACGCTGAAGGATTCTGTGGGATTCTGAGGGACCCTGCGGGACCCTGTGGGACGCTGAAATGCCCTGAAGAACCCGGAGTGAACGGGAAGACCGGGCGCGTGTGCCGTCCCTCCGGGGAACTCCGATACACCCGGTGACACCGGAACGATCCGTCCGGCGTCCACGCACGGAATATCCGTGCCCCGGATGCGGTTGGGGTACACGAGGTGTCCCACCGGGACGGCGGACGGTGTTCCGGCGGTCGGCCGACGGCCCGGAGAACGAGCGCAACCACGTACGAAGGAGGATGGCGCATGCAGGACAGCAGTCGTCGCATGTATGAGCTGGAGTACCCCGCGCCCGAGATGAAGCCGAAGGACGGAACCACTCTGGTGGTGGCTCTCCAGGGGTACGCGGATGCCGGGCAGGCCGTGGATTCTTCCGCCGCTCATCTCCTGGGGTCCCTGGAGAACAGTCCCGTCGCGGTGTTCAACAATGATGAGCTCATCGACTACCGTTCACGTCGTCCGGCGGTCCGGATCTCGGATCATGAGGTCGTGGGCATGGATGAGCTCACCCTGGGTCTCTACGCCATGCGGGATACCGTGGGGCATCCGTTCCTTCTGCTCGCCGGTCCCGAACCCGACATGCGGTGGAACGCCTTCACCGACGCCGTGATCGACCTCTCCGAGAGGTTCAACGTCGCCAGGACCCTCTGCCTCTATTCCGCACCGATGGCGGTCCCGCACACCCGGCCACTGCTCGTCACCGCGCACGGGTCCTCCGAGGAGATCACGCGCCGTCATTTCCGGGTGCACAGCAGCATGACACTTCCGGGATCCGCTTCACTCCAGCTCGAGTACGTTCTGGGATCCAGGGGGAGCCAGGTCGCCGGTTTCACGGCACATGTCCCCCACTACATCGCGGCATCGAACTACCCCGAGGCCACGCTGAAGCTGCTCCGCTCGGTCGAGACGGCCGGGTCACTGTCGCTTCCACTGGGGAGTCTCGAACAGGATTCCGCCAGAATGATGACGCTCCTCCGTGACCAGGTCGATGATTCCGGTGAGATCGCGGGAATGGTCCAGTCCCTGGAACAGAGCTACGACGAGGAACTCGAGTCCTACCGCGAGGACAATCCCGAGGCTCTCCTCCCCGGGGAAACCGGGGCGGCCGACGGTGAGGCGCTGGCGGAGGAGTTCGAGCGTTTCCTCGCGACGGTGGACACCGACGACCGGGAGGGGCCGACGTCGTCTGATCCGGCCCCGGGATCTCCGGAAGCCACCGGTGGATCAACGGTGGAACACGGTGAAGGCACCGATGACGACGGAGAGGGGTCCTAGACGGTCCCCGCCAATGGCGCGTGTCCCCGGGGGACCGTTACCCTGGGGTGTGTGACCCTGACCCAGATTCTCCCCGACCTGTCCGACGTTCCCGATTCCCTGATCGATGACTGCATCTGGGATTCATTCATCGGCTGGACGAGGGAGAAGGGGATCAGCCTGTATCCGGCGCAGGAGGAGGCGGCGTTCGCCGTACTGGCGCGGAACAACGTCATCTTGGCCACCCCCACCGGGTCCGGCAAGTCGATGGTGGCGACGGCCGCCCATTTCATCGCCTTGGCGCGCGGTCAACGGACGTTCTACACCGCACCGATCAAGGCGTTGGTGAGCGAGAAGTTTTTCGCCCTGTGCGATATCTTCGGCCCGGAGTCGGTGGGCATGATGACCGGCGACGCCACCGTCAACGGCGGTGCCCCGATCATCTGCGCGACCGCCGAGATCGTCGCCAACATCGCCCTGCGTGACGGCGCTGACGCGGACATCGACCAGGTCGTGATGGATGAGTTCCACTACTACTCGGAGCCTGATCGTGGGTGGGCCTGGCAGATCCCCCTCCTCGAGTTGACCGGAGCTCAGTTTCTCCTGATGTCGGCGACCCTGGGTGACACCGCCTGGTTGGAGGAGGACCTGACCCGGCGAACGGGACGGGCCACCGAGCTGGTGGCGGGTAGTGAGCGCCCCGTCCCACTGGAGTTCTCCTACGTCCACACACCGGTGCACGAAACCATCGAGGCGCTGGTGGAACAGAACAAGGCGCCCGTGTACGTGGTGCATTTCGCGCAGCGCGAGGCGATTGAACGCGCACAGGCGCTGACCTCGATGTCGATCATCGACAAGGAGACGAAGGAGAGGATCGTCGCGGAGATCGGCGACTTCCGCTTCAGCACGACCTTCGGGCGGACCCTGTCCTCGCTGCTGCGCAAGGGCATCGGGGTCCACCACGCCGGTATGCTGCCGAAGTACCGCCGACTCGTGGAGAAGCTCTCGCAGACCGGTCTGCTCAAGGTGATCTGCGGAACCGACACCCTCGGCGTCGGTATCAATGTGCCCATCCGTACGGTGCTGATGACCGGTCTGTCCAAGTTCGACGGTACGAGCCAGCGTATGATCAAGTCGCGTGAGTTCCACCAGATCGCCGGACGGGCCGGCCGTGCGGGGTACGACACGGTGGGACACGTCGTCATCGAGGCCCCGGAGCACGAGATAGAGAACTTCCGGCTGCGCCAACGCGCCGGGAGTGACCCGAAGAAGTTGAAGAAGCTGCGGAAGAAGGCGGCCCGTCCGGGCGAGGTCAGCTGGACCGAGAAAACCTACGCGCGCCTGACCACCGCTGAACCGGAGGCTCTGAGCAGCCAGTTCCGGATCTCCACCTCGATGCTGCTCAACGTCATCGCACGCCCGGGCGACGGATTCGCGCACATGCGTCACCTACTGCGGGACAACCACGACACCCGCCGGAAACAGAACAAGGAC
The DNA here is from genome assembly GCF_016595275.2 of Corynebacterium pygosceleis. Classification (GTDB taxonomy): domain Bacteria; phylum Actinomycetota; class Actinomycetes; order Mycobacteriales; family Mycobacteriaceae; genus Corynebacterium; species Corynebacterium pygosceleis. The sequence continues at coordinate 305,826 of NZ_JAENIQ020000002.1, forward strand.
ATCCTGACCGCGATCGAGCTGTTCCGTGGTCTGGTCTCCGCGGGAATCGTCGAGCGGGTCCCCGACGGACCGGATCACACCGGGCGCCACTGGCACCTGACCGAGGATCTCCAGCGGGACTTCGCGCTCAACCAACCGCTGGCACCCTTCGCGCTGGCTGCGCTCGATCTCCTCGACCCGGAATCCGACACCCACGTCCTCGACGTCATCAGTGTCTTCGAATCGATCCTCGACGACCCCCGTCAGCTCCTCATCGCGCAGCAGCGGGCAGAGCGGGGTGAGGAGATAGCCGCCCTCAAAGCCGAGGGCGTCGATTACACCGAGAGAATGGCCATCGTCGAGGACATCACCTGGCCGAAACCACTCGAGGAGCTTCTGGAGACGGCCTACGAATCCTACGCCGAGGGACACCCGTGGGTCAGGGAGTTCGAACTGCGCCCGAAATCGGTCGTCCGTGACATGATCGAGCACGGGATGACCTTCTCCGATGTGATCGCCACCTACGGTCTCGCCCGGAGCGAGGGGGTTGTTCTGCGTTATCTCACCGATGCGTGGCGCACCCTCAGACAGTCCGTTCCGCCCGAGCACACCACGGAGGAACTCGAGGACATCATCGTCTGGCTCGGTGAGATGATCCGGCAGGTCGATTCCTCCCTCGTCGACGAATGGGCGCAGATGGCGGATCCGGATGCACCGGTGTCCAGGGAGACACTGGAACGGGAACTGGCTTACGGGGTCGAGGATCCGACCGCGTTGACCGCGAACCGTCGCGCTTTCACGATCATGGTGCGCAACGCCATGTTCCGGCTGGTGGAACTGTTCGCCTTCGAGAAGGAGGATCAGCTCGCCGAGTTCACGGAGTACCTGGACTCTCCCCCGGATTTCGCCGCAGGCATGGACGACTACTTCGCGGAGTACGCGGACATGGACACCGGCCCCGCAGCCCGTGGTCCGGAGTTCTTCCGTCTGAAACCCGAAGGCAGGTCATGGAGTGTCCGGCAGATCCTCAAGGATCCCGAGGGAGACAATTCCTTCGCCTTCGTGGCGACCGTCGACCTGGATGCCTCGGATGCGGCAGGGGAGGTCCGTTTCTCGGATCTCGTCCTCGAACACCACTAGCCGGAGGGGAACCGCTCACCCCACCCGTCGGGTCGTACTGGTTCCGTCGGCGTCGAACCATGTGCAGCGGACCCCGCCACGGTCCTCGGCCAGGACGGTGGCGACATGCTCACGCCCCACCGGAAGCAACCTGACGGTGACGCTCCCCCCGGACAGTGCGGCGACGATCCCGACCGCCTCGGTGCACACGGTGTCCACCCCCTCGCGCTCATCCTCCGCATCACGTCGTCCGGCACGGGCGAGGAGCTCCCCGCTGCCGGAACGTTCATCGAGGAGAGACACGCGCACACCCCGCAGACGCGCCTTCCAGACGGCCTCGGTGAGAACCGGGACATCGAGCAGGGGCGAGCGGATCGAATCACGGAGACGGAGCTCCAGCAGCCCGGCACCACGCACCCTCTCATCCTCGGGGAGCTCCGGATCGAGCACATGCTGCACCTGTTCACCGATCCACGTGCAGTTCTCCTCCAGGTAGCGGCTCATGGTCCGGTTTCGGGCCCGGTCGATGATGCGGTGGCTCGACCTCCGCACCACGTAGGGAAGTCCCGCCGTCGCCCGGCGAAGCAGCAACGGGAGCAGTCCACCGGCGACGATCGACGGGATGAAATGCAGCACCCGCAATTCGATGCCCTGCAGGTCATACCCCCGCGAAGCCACCGTCACAGCGACCGCGAAACACACTGCCGCGGTACCGATCGCGATTCCGGGCCGACGTCGCATGGCCAGCAGCGGCAGAGACACCTGCAGGGCGTACATCCACCAGCCCTGCGGCCACGTTCCCCCCGTGGGTTCACCGATGGCCGTGCCCGCCGCGACCATCAGCACCGAGGCGACCGCCACGACACCGGTGGCGCCCCGCCCCAGTTGTTCCCCCTCCCCGTGAACGACCCCGAACATGGCCGCGACCAGGGCTCCCGCCGCAATCCACCAGGCCGGACCGAAAACCGGAGGGTCCCCCACCAGGGACAGTCCCAGAAACTCCACGACCACGAATGCGGCGAAGTAGTGACTGAATGTCACCGACAGTCCCGCGAACGTCATCAGCGGCGGGAAACCCGGAAGATCCGCCGTCCCGACATCCGGTTCCCCCGAGCTCCCGTCGCCGGACCACCCCACCGTGACGACGGTCCCCTCCCCCGGAGCGGATTCGACGTGGGCACGGCACCCCGGGGTGGTGGTGACCCGTCCGATGATCGCCTTCCTCACCCCCGCGCGGTCCGCCGGTACGGTGTCCGGATCGAACCCCTTTCCGTCGTCTGAGAAACTGATCTCGCAGGACAGCTTCCCGTCCCCGGTGAGACGGACCCTGAACCTGCATCTCCGGTGGGCGTCCGGGGCGTGGCGCACCGAATTCCGGCAGGCCTCCTGCAGTGCATCGCACAGTGCGGCCACCGCGGCACCGGGGATGATCTTCGTCGGCGGTAGATGGCCGGAGGGTTCGATGACGGTGTCCGGTGCCGTCGCACCGATACTGCGGATGATGGAGTGGACGAGGTCACCGGCGGTGAACCGGACCACCTCAGAGGGGATCTCCCCAGGCCTGAGGTGGTGCAGAACAGTTGCGGCCACGGCGGGCCGCTGCCCACCTGCGACCGCCCTGAGCAGGGTGAGCACCGTGTCATGGACGTGTGCCAGGAACCGTGCCTCCGTCTCACAGAGAACCCGGTTCCGGATCACCGTCTCGGTCATCTGGTTCATCCCCGCCAGCTCCCGGTCGACCCTCCGCGCAGCTGAACGCGCGTAGGCGAAGGCGAGCAGAAAGGGAAGGACGACCGCCACCGCGTGCCCTGCGGAGAGTACCTGAGTGGTGACGGTTGCGGCGTCGTTGTTGAGCGGTGCGCTCAGGACGAGGAGAACGAGGGCGAGGAGAATTCCGTACGGTGGGGCGAAGGCCGCCGCCAGCATGATCGCGGGAAGTCCCGCACTGTCCCCGATGTAGGATTCCGCCAGGGGAGACGAATCCAGAACCCTCCGCATGTAGACGTCCGTCCCCAGGACGGCGACGTAGCTGAGACCGGCCGTCGCCATCGCCGCCCGGTACAGTGCGGCGCACGGGGACAGGCACACGGGAAACTGGATGAGGGCGCAGCACAGGAGAATGATCCACACGACGGCGTCCAGGGGGTTGTCCCTGAACTGTGACCAGCCGCCCGCCAGAATGTGGGAGCCGTGCCGGGAGAACACCATCTGCAGCGCCCAGACCAGACCCGTGGTGACGGCGGTGACCCGGAGCACGGACACTTCGGCGTCCCGGCGCCGGAGGCCGGAATCCCGGGACGGAGACTGCGGAACCCACCCACGGTGGGTCGGGGCGGGTCTCAGCACGCCCGGCCCCGGAGCCGGGCCACCATCGGAACCGTGACGACTCATGTGCTTCGCCGTGCTCCCTTCATTTTTTGTCGGTGTCCGGAGGTTCCGTGGCCGGGAAGCGATTCAGTCGTTCTCCAGCGGTCCGGGCAGGTACCCGTCCTCCTGTGCGACCCTGTAGAGGTCCACCTTGCTTCCCCCCTGACGACCGGCCTCACTGTACTTCTCCCGGATACGGTTGAGATGGTCCTGCACGGTGGGGGTCTTGAGGCCCGTGGCCCGGGCGACGGAATCCGCGGTCATGCCTGCGGCGTAGCTGGTGAGGATCTGCAGCTGCCGGTCCGTCAGGTCGAGTGCGTGCTCAAGCGGGTGCGAGTCAATCAACGAGGCCCAGTCACTCGTAGCGTAGGTGCCGTCCACCGCGGCTATCCTGATCGCCCCGATCAGTTCCGTGACATCGACGGACTTCTGGACGAGGCCGTTGACATCGGCGAGCATGGCCCGCCGCATCAGGAAGGGACTCTCCATCGCGGAGAACACGAGCACCTTGAGACCGCGTTTCCGGAGTCTCGAGACGTTGTCGTAGGGGTCCGATGAATCCCGTAACCGGAGATCGAGGAGAACCAGATCAACGACGGGGGCATCGGCGCTGTCGAGAAAGGCGATCAGTTCCGTGACATCCGGGAAACACCCGACCAGCGAGCATTCATCCGATCCGGCGAGAACACTGCGGATCCCGGCGAGGGCGACATCATGGTCATCCACGGCTACGACTCTTACGCTCATGCCGTCAGATTAGTTGCTTCAGGGGAGCTTCTCGCCTCCTTTCAGAACGGGTGACCCCGGTCCGGGGAGGTCGAACAGCACCCCGGGACACGAAAAGCTGACCCCCGGCCCGGGAAAACCGGGACGGGGGTCAGCGGATGCACGGCAAACCGGTGCCGGTGCCGGGAGATCTAACGTGCGGCCTCGATCTGGACGGCCTGGGCGACGCCGGAGATCGTCGCGGCGATCTTGACGGCCTCGAAGACCTGTTCCTTGGTGAGTCCCTCACCACGGACGGTCTTGTCGTGCGCCATGGTGCAGTCGGGGCAGCCGTTGATCGTGGAGACAGCCAGCGACCACAGCTCGAAGTCGACCTTGTCGACGCCGGGCTTGCCGATGATGTTCATGCGCAGGCCCATCTTGACCTGGGTGTAGTCGTCACCGAGGAATTCCTTGGCACGGTAGGCGACGTTGTTCATGGCCATGATCGACGCGGCACCGAGGGCGGCCTCGACCGCCTCATCCGACAGGTGGCTCGAAGCCTCCTCCGAGATCTCGGAGAACACGGTGTCATTGCGGGTGGCCGCCGCGCAGGCCAGGAAGGTTCCCCAGAGCTGCTGCTCGCTGAGCTCGGTGCTCCGGGCGAGGCTGCTCAGGTTGAGCTTCAGGTCCTTGGCGTACTCGGGAAGTCCGGACTTCAGGTTGTCGATCGACATTTACTTCAGCTCCTCCTTCAGGACATCCATCTTGTCGATGTTCTTGGTGGGGTCGTTCTTCTGCCAGTTGCAGGCGCAGACCTCCTCGGACTGGAGTGCGTCCAGCACGCGGAGCACCTCGTCGACGTTGCGGCCGACGGCATCCGGGGTCACGGAGACGAACTGGATGATGCCGTCAGGGTCGACGATGAAGGTTGCACGATCGGCGACACCGTCGGCGTTCTCGACACCGAGGGCACGCATCAGGTCGTGGCGGATGTCGGCGAACATCGGGAACGGGACGGTCTTCAGCTCGGGGTGCGTCGCACGCCAGTTGAAGTGGGAGAACTCGTTGTCACCGGAGCCGCCGAGAATCTGCGTGTCGCGGTCCTGGAACTCCTCGTCGAGCTTGCCGAAGGCGGCGATCTCGGTCGGGCAGACGAAGGTGAAGTCCTTCGGGTAGAAGAAGAACACCTTCCACTTGCCCTCGAAGGAGTCGTTGGAGACGGTCTCGAAGTAATCCTCGGGCTGGTTGGCCTTCACGTCGTGGAGGGAACCGCCCTTGAGTGCGGTGAGCGAGAATTCCGGGAACTTGTCACCGATGGTCAGCAATGCCATGTCGTGCCTCCTGATTGTGGTCGGGTAGAAGATAGTCTGTTCTTTTCATCCGTCCGCACCCCGGCCCGATTGAGGAGCCGGCGTCGGACACTGACGAGTATGCCTGCCTCAACCGGACACGTCAAAAGGTTTAACTTTAGGGTGTGTTATATAGTAATAGGCATGAGCAATAAAGAGTACCGTCCGACGCTCGCACAGTTGCGAACCTTCGTCACCATCGCGGAAAACCGCCACTTCGGCACAGCCGCGGCAAAGCTGTCCATCTCCCAGCCGAGCCTGTCGCAGGCACTCGTCGCCCTGGAGACCGGACTGGGGGTGCAGCTGATAGAAAGGTCCACCCGCCGTGTCATCGTCACCCCGACCGGAGAGGAACTTCTGCCGTCCGCGAAGGCGACCCTCGACGCCGCCGAAACCTTCCTCGCCATGGCCCGCGGGGCATCCGGCAGCCTGACCGGACCACTGACCCTGGGGATGATCCCGACCGTCGCCCCGTACATCCTGCCCAATCTCCTTCACCGGGTCACGTCGGATCTGCCGGACCTCCAGCCCTGCATCATCGAGGACCAGACCCGGCACCTCGTCGAACAGCTCCGCGACGGACAGATAGACTGCGCCGTCGTCGCCCTCCCCGTGACCGGGACCGGGCTCACCACCATCCCCCTCTACGACGAGGATTTCGCGATCGTCGTCCCCGCCCCCTCCCCGATGGCGGGGAGGGAGGACGTGACCCTGCCGGAGCTGAGGAAACTCAATCTCCTCCTCCTCGACGACGGCCACTGCCTCCGGGACCAGATCATCGACCTCTGCCAGAGCCAGGACTTCTCCCCGACCCCGCAGGGCCCCGGGACCGCGACGACCCGCGCCGCCAGCCTGTCGACGGTGATGCAGTGCGTCGCGGGTGGACTCGGCGCCACTCTCGTACCCGTGAGTGCCGTCCCCTCCGAGTGCGACAGGCCGGGGCTCGCGGTCGCACGTTTCACCGACGGAGTCAGTGCGCGACGGACGATCGGACTCGCCTACCGTGCCTCATCGGCCCGTCGCGAGGAGTTCCAGCAACTCGGTGAACTGATACGTGGCGCGTACGACGACATCGTCACGGATCTCGCCGCCCCGTCGGGAGCGTCCCCTTCCACGGAGACCTCCGACAACCGGTGAGCTGATCCGTCCGGACCCACGGCCGGTTAAGATGAACACCTAGTGATGACAACGACTGACTCCAGCCCCCAGGCCACTCCCCCGTCGAAGAAAGAGCTGCTCGAACGGCTCGACGGTGTCACGATCACCGACGAACGGGCACTTCGTCGACGGCTCCGTAAGGCGCGCTCCCCCCGTGCGCTCCAGGCGATCGCCCGGGACGTCGACACGGCCCGGGTGAAACTGGCGGCCCGCGAGGCGGCCGTACCGGAGATCACCTATCCGGAACAACTGCCCGTGACCGCCCGCAGAGAGGACATCGCTGCGGCGATCCGGGACAATCAGGTCGTCATCATCGCCGGTGAGACGGGATCCGGCAAGACCACCCAGATACCGAAGATCTGTCTCGAACTGGGACGCGGCCGCCGGGGCCTGATCGGTCACACGCAACCCCGGAGACTGGCGGCCCGGACGGTGGCTGAACGTGTGGCCGAGGAACTGGGACAGGGCGTCGGCGAATCCGTCGGTTACGCCATCCGCTTCGATGACCGTGTGTCCGCGTCAACATCCGTGAAGCTCATGACCGACGGCATTCTCCTCGCCGAGATGCAACGGGACCGCCACCTCAACGCGTATGACACCATCATCATCGACGAGGCCCATGAACGAAGCCTCAACATCGATTTCCTCCTGGGGTACCTGAAGCAGCTCCTCCCCCGTCGCCCCGACCTCAAGGTCATCGTCACATCGGCGACCATCGACCCCGAGGCTTTCGCGGAGCACTTCCACGACGCCTCGGGACGGCCTGCACCGGTCATCGAGGTGTCCGGCCGCACCTTTCCGGTCGAGGTCCGTTACCGGCCCCTCGAGTTCGAGGTGGACGGGAAGACCGTCGACCAGGATCCACTCGACGGCCTGCTGGAGGCCATCGAGGAACTCATGGCCCTGGGCCCCGGAGACATCCTCTGTTTCTTCGCCGGCGAGAGCGACATCCGCGACGCCATGGAAGCCATCGAGGGCCGTCGGTGGAGAGGCGTCGAAGTCACCCCGCTGTTCGGGCGACTCTCCAACGCCGAACAGCACAGGGTGTTCTCGGGCCACCGGGGCCGCAGGATCGTCCTCGCCACCAACATCGCCGAGACCTCACTGACCGTCCCCGGCATCCACTACGTCGTCGACACCGGACTGGCACGTATCTCCCGTTACTCGGTCAGGACGAAGGTCCAGCGTCTGCCGATCGAACCCATTTCCCAGGCCTCCGCCAATCAACGTTCCGGTCGCTGCGGTCGTGTCGCCGACGGAGTGGCCGTCCGGTTGTACTCCGAGGAGGACTTCACCTCCCGTCCGGAATTCACCGACCCCGAGATCCTCCGCACCAATCTCGCGAGCGTCATCCTCCAGATGGCGTCGCTACGCCTCGGTGACATCACCGAATTCCCCTTCATCCAGGCTCCCGACAACAGGGCCGTCCGGGACGGCCTGCTTCTTCTCCATGAACTCGGGGCCCTCACGGACGGCGAGGACAACGGTGCACCCGAGCTGACACCGGTGGGCCGTCAGCTCGCACGCATCCCCGTCGACCCCCGCATGGCCCGCATGCTCGTCGAGGCGGAGAAGCTCGGATGTCTGCACGACGTACTCGTCATCGTCGCGGCGCTCACGATCCAGGATGTACGCGAGCGCCCCCTCGACCACCAGGCCCAGGCGGACCAGGCTCACGCCCGGTTCAGGGACACCACCTCGGATTTCCTCGGGTACCTGAAGTTGTGGGGGTACCTCCACGACACCCGCGACGGGATGACCGGGAACGCCTTCAGGAAGCGGATGAAGAAGGAGTTCCTCCACTACGTCCGTATCCGTGAGTGGTTCGACCTCGTGCGCCAGCTCCGCACCGTCACCCGGCAACTCGGTTGGACGGCGGATCAGGATGTCGCGACGAAGACGGATCCGGGTTCCGTTCACACTGCCCTGTTGGCCGGCCTGCTCTCACACATAGGCATGCGCATCAGCGATTCCAGGGAGTTCCAGGGTGCACGCGGGACGAAGTTCATGGTGTTCCCCGGCTCGGCGCTCGCCAAGAAGCCACCGCAGTTCGTCATGGCCGCGGAGCTCGTCGAGACCTCACGCCTGTGGGCCCGCGATGTCGCACGAATCGAACCGGAGATGGTGGAGCGGACGGCACCTCACCTCCTGCGGCACTCCTACTCCGAACCGTTCTGGTCGGCGAAACGTACCGCGGCGATGGCACATCAGAAATCGACGCTCTACGGAGTCACCATCATCGCCGACCGTACCGTGCCCTACCACCGGGTCGACCCGGTCACCGCCCGGGACATGTTCATCAGGCACGCCCTCATCGAAGGTGACTGGACCACGCACCACACGTTCTTCCACGACAACCGTGCGATGCTGGAGGACGCGGCGGGACTCGAGGACAAGGCCCGTCGACGTGACATCGTCGTCGACGAAGACGCACTGTTCGACTTCTACGATTCACGTCTCCCGGACTCGGTCACCACCGGGAGAAACTTCGATTCCTGGTGGAAGAAGACCCGCGCACAGAATCCCGACCTCCTCAGTTTCGATCCTGAGGCCCTCATCAGTGAGGCCGACCACGGCATCAGCGAGGAGGCCTTCCCCGACTTCTGGCGCCAGGGCAGTCTGGACTATGCCCTGACCTACCACTTTGAGCCCGGGGCCGATGATGACGGTGTCACCGTGCGGATACCGGTACCACTCCTCGCCGGTGTCGCCGACGAGGGATTCGACTGGCTGGTTCCGGGTGTCCGCCGCGAACTGGTGACGGAACTCATCCGTACCCTGCCGAAGGCGCTCCGTCGCTCGGTCGTCCCCGCACCCGACTTCGCCGAACGGGCCCTTCCTCTCCTGCGCCCCTATTCGGGAACGATCTGCGCCCAACTCGCCGACGCACTTCGCCGCCTCGGGGGACACGGCATCAACGACACGGATTTCCGTCCGGGGAACCTGCCGGATCACCTCCGCGTCAGTTTCGCCGCGGTCGACAAGCGCGGCAGAGTGATAGACCGTGACAGGGACCTCGGGGCACTGAAGCGACGGAATGTGGAGCAGATCAGTGCGTCGGTCAACCGTGTGAGCAGAGGCATCCAACGTGCGACGTCCAGGAACTGGGATCCCGGTGCGATCGGGGACATTGAACCCGAGGTACTCACCAGGGTCGACGGCCAGGAGGTCACGGCGTATCCGGCGTTGGTGGCGACGCCGGACGGTGTCGCCGTCCGTGTCATGCCGACCAGGGAGGCCGCCGACGCGTCGATGCTCACCGCCACCCTCACCCTTCTCATGCGGGAGATCCAGGTGTCGACGAAACAGATGCTCAAGGGCCTTCCACTGAAGCAACGTGTCGCGGTCGAGAACTATCCCCACGGCGGCGCCGACGGCCTGGTCAACGACGCCCGCGTCGCAGCGATCAGGGACGCACTCATCGAGGCAGGTGGACCGGTCCGCACACCGGATGCATTTCGTGAACTCGTGGCGACAATCTCCCCCGACATCCCACGCCGGGTCCGTCAGATGGTGACCGGCCTCGCACCCGGGCTCGTCGACTACCACCGCGTCGCCGATGAACTCGCGCAGTGGAACGGTGACGCCATCGACGACATGCGTGCCCAACTGGATTTCCTGCTCCCGGCCCACGCTGTTTCCGTGCACGGCTTCAACCACCTGAGGCACCTCCCCAGGTATCTGGAGGCGATGGTGATCCGACTGGACTCGATGGAGCAGGATCCCGACCGCGATGCGGACAATCAGGAGACCGTCCGCTCCGCCGTCGACTATCTCGAGACCAGACTGAGCAAGCTGCCGGAGAATCGCGCGAAGAGGAGTGACGTCAAGGAGATCCGTTGGATGATCCAGGAGCTCCGTGTCAGCCTGTACGCCCAACGTCTGGGCACCCCACGACCTGTCAGTGTGAGACGCATCCAGAAATCAGTAGATTCGCTGCGCTGATCCGAGGACGCCCCCGGCATCCCCGAACCACGGAAGGTTTCTAGGTTTCACGGGACCGCCTGCGCATCAGGCGGATCTCCGACTCGAAGTCACCGGCCGACTCGAAGGACTTGTAGACGGATGCGAAACGCAGATAGGCAACCTCATCCAGCTCCCGCAGTGGTTTGAGGATCGCGAGGCCGATCGTGTTGGCGGGGACCTGCGAACTGCCGTGTTGACGAACCGTCTCCTCAACCTGTTGGGCGAGGCGCTTGAGGGCGTCATCCGAGACATCCCTCCCCTGACACGCACGTCGGACGCCCGTGATGACCTTCTCCCTGCTGAAGGGTTCTGAGATGCCGTTCCTTTTCACGACCATGAGAACGGCTTTCTCCACCGTGGTGAACCGACCGTGGCAGTTGCTGCACTCACGCCGACGCCTCACCGCGGAACCGGCGTCGACGGTCCGGGAATCGATAACCCGGGAAGTGGACTGGTGGCAAAAAGGGCAGTGCACGGATTCATCCTCACAAGGTCAGAGGCTCCGATCTGAACCTCGTCACACATCCTAGTTCCGTTCCACCGCACAGTTGAACCGACCGGACCAGCCGTGGAACGGCTAACGCACCGCGGCGACTGTGTTCGTCGAGAAATGGGCGGCATCCTCAGCCGTGGTGTCCCCGGACGGCGTCGCGACGAGGAAACCCGCGAAGAGCGCACAGCCGATGAGTGCACCCGCCACATACGTGCGTAGCGCCGCTCCCCATCCGGAACCGGTTCCGTCGTCCCATTCCCCGGCGGCCGGATGAACATCCCCCACCCCCTCAGCGATTGGCCCGGGTGTTCTATACGCGGAACCTACTTTTCGAACACCGACACCACCACCGGGGCCCAGTGGACGGCAACGACCGTTCCACACGGACGCGGCCGGAACCACCGAAGCGCGGGGCCGTACCACTGTCTGACGTGCTGTAACATCCGAATTCTGGAGAGTCATGTTCTTTTCCTTCATCATGGTGGAGAGCCTATACCGACCCCGGGACACATCGAACAGAGTAATCGTTAACCTGTTCGAACTCGTTCGTATGTTCGATTTATAACACCCCACCCGGACATTGTCCAGATCCCGACGGAAATTTTCGAACACCCGTGTTAGAATCGGGCGAAATTATGTAGGCTGGGGTGCATCATCCGCACCCCGACCTCCGCAACATCGCCAGAATCATCGAGAACAGATGATCGCGCGGGCCACTGATCCCGCTCGAACAACCAGGACCGACCCGGTGTCGACGGCGGGGCCGCACGCCCCGCACGGAAAACCCCGGACCCGTGGTCCGCATCGTTCACCGGCGGCGGTCAGGGCGGGAGACGACCGTTCCCCCGCCCGCCGGCGGTAACGTCCGGTACCGGATGACAACAGACAACACAGACCCAGGAGCCCCGATGTCGAACGCAGGCAAGCCAGATCCGTCCGAACTCTCCCCCCGGCAGCGCCGGATCCTCGAGGTCATCCGGGATGCGGTCGTCCTCCGGGGATACCCGCCGAGCATCCGCGAGATCGGCGATGCAGCGGGCCTTCAGTCCACCTCATCCGTGGCCTACCAGCTGAAGGAACTGGAGAAGAAGGGCTTCCTCAGGCGCGATCCGAACAAGCCCCGCGCGGTCGACGTGCGCCACATGCCCACCCCCGCGCGTCGCAAAGACAGGAAGGTCACGGAACCGGACGTCAGCGAGCGTGCGCAGACGAGCATGATCCCGGCGGTCGGTTCAATCGCGGCGGGCAGCCCCATTCTCGCTGAGCAGAATGTCCAGGAGTACTACCCCCTCCCGACGGAGTTCGTGGGTGACGGCGAACTGTTCATGCTCGAGGTGGTCGGCGAGTCGATGCGTGACGCCGCCATCCTCGACGGGGACTGGGTCATCATCAGGAGCCAACCGGTCGCCGAGCAGGGCGAGTTCGTCGCGGCGATGATCGACGGTGAGGCGACCGTCAAGGAATTTCACCGGGATGCGTCGGGGGTGTGGCTACTCCCCCGGAATGACGCCTTCTCACCGATCAACGGAGACAACGCGGAGATCATGGGCAAGGTCGTGTCCGTCATCCGGAAGCTCTGAGCACCATCCGGACCAGTGGTCCGACGACCGTGGACGACCATCCCCCACACACAATCGGGGGGTTCCTGTCTGTTTCCGCGACGGTGCACGACGAGTCCCCGGTTTCAGGCACCGAAACCAACAAGTGGGCTTTGAACTGGTAATACGAGGCCTTTTTCGACACTCCCGACCCGGTTCGAGACAGCGGAAGGGTCTGTGGATCTGTGGTTTTGCTCTCGTAACGGCGCCTCATTCCGTCCGGTTGTTTCTTTTTTGTGGGACACTGGAACAGTTAACTAGACAGGCAGGCCGAGACACCGGCAGTCGATGATCCTCCCCCGGTTCACACCGGGTGCAACGGGATTGTCCGTGACGCCCCATCATCCAGTCGTTGTTTGTCGGAGGTGGACCATCGTCCCCGCCACGACTGGTCCCTGCCGTGTACCGAGGAGGACCCATGTACGCAGAGGAACGCCGTAGGCAGATCGCGTCCCTGACCGCTGTGGAGGGCCGCGTCAATGTCACTGAACTGGCGGAACGCTTCGAGGTGACCGCGGAGACGATTCGACGCGATCTCGCGGTACTCGACAGCGAGGGTACCGTTCACCGGGTTCACGGTGGCGCCGTTGCCAGCCAGAACTTCCAGACCGCGGAACTGGCGGTCGATGTCCGGGCGAAGAGCGCCTCGTCGGCAAAGTCGGCGATCGCCCGCGCCGCCGTTGACTTTCTCCCCGATCCCCAGGGCGGAATGTTCCTCGATGCGGGAACCACGCTCGCGGCTCTCGCGGATCTGATCTCCGCGCACCCGACGGGCCCCCGCTGGTCCATCGTCACCAACTGTCTCCCGATCGCCCTGAAGATGGCGGCGGCGGGGCTCGACGAGGTCCAGCTGCTCGGCGGATCCGTCCGTTCCATCACACAGGCCGTCGTCGGCGACACCGCACTACGGACACTCGCGCTCATGCGGGCCGATGTGGCGTTCATCGGGACCAACGCCCTCACACTCGACCACGGCCTGTCCACGGCGGACAGTCAGGAGGCGGCCGTCAAACGCTCGATGATCATCAACGCCCGCAAGGTGGTCGTGTTGTGCGACGCCACCAAGATGGGCTGTGACTACATGGTCAGCTTCGCGAGCGTCGACGACATCGACGTCGTCATCACCGATTCCGCCGCCCCCAGGTCATTCGTGGATGCCCTCCGTGAACGCGGCATCGAGGTGGTGATCGCCGAATGATCCTCACGGTCACACCGACCCCGGTACTCGAACGGTTCGGCGTGATCGACGGACCACTCACCGGCGGCGAGGTCCTCCGGTTACGTGGCGTCGACGCCTGTCCGGGCGGATGCGGTGTCACGGTCGCCCGTCTCATCTACCTCGCCGGACATCCCGTCCACGCGATATTCCCCGCCCCGGAGATCAGTCAGTACCTCCGGATGATCGGGCTCCTGGGCATCCCCCACGACCACGTCCCCGTCGCCGGGCCGGTGCAGACACGTTTTCTCGTCGCCGACGATTCCGGCCGGACGACCCAGTTCCTGGATCCCGCGATGCCGCTCGACACAGCACAGCTCGCCCAGTTGCGGGACCTGACCGTCAGCCGGGCGGAGGACGCCGCGTGGGTGGTGCTCGGTGGTCCGCTCCCCGATGTAGCACCCACCGCATGGTACGTCGAGGTGATCCGCGCGCTCGCCCTCTACCACCCCACCGTCGGGACCGCCGTCGCGACGTCGGGTGCGCCACTCCGTGCGGTCATCCGGCAGCTCTCCGCGATCACCCCGTCACTACTGGCGCTGACCACGACAGACATCGCGGACATGGTCCCCGACTGCGGCATCCGGGGTGTCGAGCGGTCACTGGAAGACGGCGGCGACCTCTCCCTCGTCCGCGACGCGGTCACACCACTGCTGGAGGCCGGTGTCTCCGAGGTGCTGGTATCCGGCGCACCCGGTACGGCGATGTGCCTCACCCAGGGTTCCACCTGGATCGCCAGGTCCGGGGCAGGGAGCGAAACCGATGCCGGACGTTTCCGGGAGCTGTTGCTCGCCGGGTACCTGATGAACCACGGAAGCGATGACCGGATGGGCCGCCTGTCGACCGCCCTCGCCTACGCTTCCGCGGAGACGACGGCCGGCAGCGGTGAACTGCCGACGCCGGATCTCATTCATCCGGAACAGGTGACATGCACTGAACTCGGGTCCTGACGACAGGATCACGTCACCGGGAGAAAAAGACGGTGCCGTCCCCCGAGTGGGGACGGCACCGTCTTTCGTCACCCTTCTGGTTCAAGGGTGCGCTCTCTTCGGCCCGTGTTACGCCTCGGGCAGCGGAATGATGGCACGGACCGCTTCACGTGCGGCGGTCGCACCTTCTGCGTCAAGAGCGGCTTCCGCGGCACGGACGCAGGTGTCGAGGTCCACCTCAGCCAACTGTGCACCGACTCCGGCCAGCGCCGTGGAAGCCGCGGAGAGCGAATTGACCCCGAGGCCCGTCAGGACACAGGCGAGAAGCGGATCGGCTGCGGCCTCACCGCAGACACCGACCGGGGTCCCGGTCTTCCGGCCTTCCTCACACGTCATCTTGATCAGGCGCAGCACCGCGGGCTGCCACGGGTCGGTGAGGTAGGCGAGCTGCGGGGACATACGGTCGGCCGCCATAGCGTACTGCGTCAGATCATTGGTCCCGATCGAGACGAAGTCGAGATGGGGCATGATCTTGTCCGCCATCAGCGCAGCGGCCGGCACCTCGATCATCGCACCGGCGGTGAGGCCGCGTTCGGCGCAGAGACCCGCGAACCACTTCGCTTCCCGGGCGGTGGCGACCATCGGGGCCATGACCCACGTCGGTACGTCATCGCCCCGGCCGAGATCCTTGGCGGCCTTCGCGATCGCGTCGAGCTGCCTGATGAGAAGACCCTCGTTGGCGCGCGCGATACGCAGACCCCGGACACCCAGTGCGGGGTTCATCTCGTCGGCGAGCGTCGCGAAGGCGACGGGCTTGTCGGAACCGGCGTCCAGCGAACGGACGACGACCTTGGAATCGGGGAACGCCTCGAGAACCTTGGTGTAGACCGCGGCCTGTTCCTCGACGGACGGTTCCGACGTGGCGGACAGGAAACACATCTCGGTGCGGAACAGGCCGATCCCCTCGGCCTCGGTTTCCGCGGCGGTGGCCGCGGCCTTCCCGTCCTGGACGTTGGCGAGCAGCTGCACGCGGTGACCGTCACTCGTCTGCGCCGGACCACGCCAGAGCGCGACCTTCTCGGCGAGCGCCTTCGACTCCGCGACCTGCCTCTTCGCGTCCTCCGGGTCAGCGCCGATCTCGATGCTGCCTGCACCGCCGTCAACGAGAACCATCTCCCCGGCCGCGATCTTGTTCAGATCCGAACCGACCGCGACGATGCACGGCACGTTCAGCTGGCGGGCGATGATGGCCGTGTGGCTCGTCGGTCCGCCGAGTTCGGTGACGAGTGCGGTGAACAGGCTGGTGTCGAGGGCCGCCGTGTCGGCGGGCGACAGATCATCGGCGAACAGCACGACCTCACCGTCGACCTCGGGGAGACCGGGTTCATCCTCGCCCCGGATCTCGGCGATCGTACGGTCCCGGATGTCGCGGAGATCCGTGACGCGCTCCGCCATGATCCCACCGGCGGCCTCGAACATGGAGATGAACTTGGTTGTCGCGGCCACCACCGCGTAGTCCGCCGGATGCCCGGCGGTGGTGTTCTTCTTCACGGCTTTGCGCCAGCCACGGTCACGGACCAGGCCCGCCGTGGCGTTGAGGACCTCGCTCGCAGCGCCGACAGCACGCTCACCCCGTGCGGCGAGCCGGTCCGCGACGGTGTCCGCGGCAGCCACGAAACGCTCGTACTCGGCGTCACGCTGCTCTTCGCCGACCTGCGCACCCGCCTGCGGGAGCGTGGGACGAGGCTTGATCCACACAGCCTCGGCGTAGCGAATCCCCGGGACGACCGCTGTACCGTGCAGCACGGTGTCTTTGGTGTCGTGTGGCACATTATCCATAATTCAGTCCCTGTCCTCACTCTTGCTTCATTTGTTCCGAAGATACCACCGCACAGCCGAAACCGCTGTGGGTTCCCACATATCCCACACATGAACGGGAGAATTCGGACAGAAAGACAACATCGAGGGGTGGCACCGTCGCACCGCCCCGGGCACGCCGCCACCATTCCGACCCACCCTCACCTGGGTGATACCCCCGAAGGCCGGGGTAACACCCTTTGACCGGGGGCAACCGAACACTGAACCACCACACTCCCGACACCGCGGCCGGCATCTCCACCTGCTACGGTTGTCCCAGCTTCAGCAGAGAACCCCACGTCCCACCAGCCCTGAGCCACACCTGTCCGATCGGGATGTTCTCCACACCCGGCCCGGAGGGACGGAGAGTGGACCGCCCTACCGGCACAGCCCAGCCGGTGGGCGACGCATCCGTTCCCCAGCCGGGGCACGACCGCGAAAACCATCTGCGCCATCTACCGGATCCGAGGACCTCCCCCTTGATTCTCACACTGACTCCGAACCCGAGCATCGACCTGAGTCTGAGTCTGCCCGCGCCGCTGCAACCGGGAGGTGTGCAGAGGCTCACCTCGGTCACCCAGTCCCCCGGCGGGAAGGGGATCAACGTCTCACACGCCTGCCACTCAGCGGGAGTGGACACACTCGCGCTCTTCCCCGCTCCCGCCCGGGGAACCTTCGTGAAACTGATGGCCGAAACCGGAGTTCCCTACAGAGTCATCGCCGGGGGCGATTCCGTCCGGACGAACACGACGGTGACGGAGCCGGACGGCACCACGACGAAGTTCAACGGTCCCGGCAACCCGCTCTCGGCATCCGCGGTCAAGGCTGTGGAGGAGGCCCTGATCATCGCGGCGGGCGCCGCGGAATGGGTTGTCCTCAGCGGTTCCCTTCCCCCGGGTGCCCCGCACGGCTGGTATCAGCGTCTGCTCGGTCTGGTCCGGGACACCTTCCCCGACGTTCCGGTGGCGGTCGATACCTCCGACGGCCCTCTTCTGGAGCTTGCCGAACGGGTCCGGAACGGTGCACCCGCGCCGACGATGATCAAACCCAACGGGTATGAGCTCGGACAGATTACCGGCGTCGACGGCCATCTGATCGAGCACCTCGCGCTCGAGGGCGACTTCTCCCCGGCGATAGACTGCGCACAACAGATCCTGCGGTACGGGGTGCAGCGTGTCCTGGTGACACTGGGGGCGGCCGGGGCCGCACTGGTGACCGCCGAGGGATCGTGGACGACTCCGGCACACCCGATCCGTCCGGTTTCCACCGTGGGAGCGGGTGACTGCACCCTGGCCGGGTATCTCATGGCTGATGCGCGTGGAGCCGTTCCCCCCGTAGCACTCGCCGAAGCCGTGGCACTGGGATCCGCGGCAGCCGGTCTTCCGGGGACCTCCATCCCCGAGCCCGGGATGGTCATACCGGACTCGGGGCTGGTGCGGAGCTACTGCTGACGTTCCGGCCGTCCCACCGCACCGGACACGTGACACCTCCATGACCTCCTTCGGTGGTGAAGTGGCGCAACCGGTGAATCCGATCCCACCGTCACTTCATGCACATCCTTTTGACCTGCCCTGATCCCCGGCCACCGAAGTGTCCGACACTATTTCGCGGGCCCGATTGTGGCGGCCGTCGCGGCATAGTGCGTAGAGTTGGTTGCAGTGTCCCGCCGTCTGAGCGACAAGACCGGGTTTCTGTTCCCGGTGGGCGGAAGGGGCTCATGAACATCTAAGGAACCACTTCGCCCGTGCCCGGTGCACGAGGTAAGAAAGGACTGCCACATGGCTTCCAAGACCGTTACCGTCGGCTCCTCCGTCGGCCTGCACGCCCGACCCGCCACCATCGTCGCTGAAGCAGCCTCCGAGTACGACGAGGACATCTTCCTCTCCCTCGAGGGCGAGGACGCCGATGAGGATCCCACCGAGGCCGCTTCATCCATGATGATCATGGCCATGGGCGCGAATTCCGGCGACCGCGTCACCGTGACCTCCGAGAACGCGGAAGCCGTGGAGAAGATCGCCGCCCTGATCGAGAAGGATCTTGACGCCTGACCGCTCCTCGGCCACCCGGATCAGCCGGGACGAAGAACCCCGGTACCTCAGTGAGGTACCGGGGTTCTTCGTCGTCCGTTCCGGCGTGGAATGGTCGGGGTCAGAGGAACTGGCCTTCGCCGATACGGTTGTAGAGCCGGTTCAGGATCGGGTAGACGATGATGATTCCGGCCGACCCCCAGGCGATCCCCTGGAGTTCCAGTCCGAACAGGGTGAGGGTCAGGTTGCCGATTCCGGCGATCATGGCGACGGCTGCCGCCATGAGATTGACGGGGTTGCTGAAGTCGACCCGGTTGTCCTGCCAGATCCGTACACCCAGCATCCCGATCAGGCCGTAGAGGACAATCGTCGCCCCGCCCATCACACCGCCGGGGACCGTGTTGATCAGAGCCCCGAACTTGGGTACGAACGCCAGAGCGATCGCGGTGAGGGCCGCGACCCAGTACGCGGCGGTGGAGTAGACACGGGTCGCGGCCATGACACCGATGTTCTCCGCGTAGGTGGTCGTTCCGGAGCCACCGAAACCGCCGGCGAGGGTTGTCGCCAGTCCGTCCGCTATGAGGGCGTCCCCGGCCACGTCATCGAGGTCTCGGCCCGTCATCGCGGACACCGCTTTGACGTGACCGACGTTCTCCGCGATGAGGACGATGACGACGGGGAGCGTCACGAGCACCGCGGAGACCTGGAAGGAGGGCGCGTGGAAGGTCGGTAGTCCGATCCAGTCGGCGGCGGAGACCGCGTCTGTGGCTCCCTCACCGAGTTGTCCGGTGAGCGCCGCGAACACCCATCCGACGATGACACCGATGAGGATCCCGAGTCTGGCGACCATTCCTCTCCCGGCGACCGAGCAGAGCAGAATCACCGTCAGGGTCACGGCCGCGACCCCCGGTTGAGCAGCGAAGTCGGATGCCGCCACAGGAGCGAGGTTCAGGCCGATGAGCGCGACGATCGCGCCTGTGACGGCGGGTGGCATGACCGCATCCAGGACACGTTTCCCGGCGGTTTTCACCACCACACCGACACCGGCGAGCACCAGGCCTGCGATGACGATGCCGCCGAGCTGCACCCCTATCCCCTCCCCCTGGGTGGCGATGAGTGGCGCGATGAAGGCGAAGGAACTGCCGAGATAGCTGGGGAGCCTGTTCCGCGTGACGACCAGGAACAGGATCGTGCCGAGTCCCGAGAACAGCAGTGTCGTGTTGACCGGGAAACCCGTCAGCGTCGGTACCAGGAGCGTGGCTCCGAACATGGCTATGACGTGCTGCATACCGATGCCGACGGTGCGCGGCCAGTTCAGCCTCTCCTCAGGGTTGACGACGGCACCGGGACTGATCTTCTTGCCGTCACCATGGACGGTCCATCCGAATATTTGGCTCACAACGTGCCATTATTCGCCGCATGGGGCGTTCCAGGCAATCTGAGCCCCGGCGGCTCCCGGAATCAGTGATCTTTCAGAAAACCGGTTCCGCCGCGTCGGTCAACCGTCGAACGGTCGGGCGGACTCGATACGACGGGCGATCTCGAGCAGTGCCGCCGTGTCGGTGTCGGTGGCGTCGATGGTGACCGCGTACTTCCCGAACACGTCGACCGCGAGGTTCTGGGTCACCGGGATCAACGGGACGGTCGCCCGGGCGGAACCGCCTGCCGTGATCTCCGGGAGACCGTCCCCACGGCCGACCAGTGCGACGGCTCCCCGGGCGGCCATCTGCTCGTTGATCCGCCCGACGATACGCCGGGCCCTGTCCATGACCTCGTCGGACTCCTCGAAACTCATCGGCGGGGTCAGTCCCTCCTCGATGAGGTTGAGCCCGTAGGGCGCCGCCTCCGGATGCTGCCGGTAGTACTCGACGAGATCATGGAGGTTCTCGAGCCTGCCGGACTCGTTGTCCGCGAAGTAGGTCTCCATCGACGGTCCGACCCCCGCGATCAGCGCCTCGATGAAGGGGAGGCTCCTGAGTTCCTCGATGCTCCGCTGCAGTTCGGGGCCGGGCTCGACGACGGAGATGCCCGCACGGGAAAGAGCCTCGACGAGGACGGGGTCCAGTCCCATGTCGATGACGGTCAGCTCGGTCTCCCCCGGTTCCTCCGGCGACATGCCGCAGGCGTACCGGAAACCGACAGCGAGATCGGCGACACTGCGTCCGAAGACACCCGGGGAATCCACCCGGTCGTCGATCGGCACGATACCGCTGATGTCGCACTCACCGTAACCGGCCTTGGCGGCGTACACACCCGCGACGACGGCGGGTGAGATGACGGAACCCTGCGTCTCCGTGCCGAAGGTCAGGTCGGCGTAGTCGAGTGCGATCGCCGTCGCGGATCCCGTGGAACTCCCGTACGGGTCCCGGTTCAACGGGTCCCGAGCGTCCAGGGTCTGACCACCGACGGCGCTGAATCCGTTCGGACTGTCGATCGTGAGGAAATTCGCCAGTTCGCTGAGGTTCGTCCGCCCCGCGACGATCGCACCGGATTCCCTGAGTCCGGCGACCAGTGCGGAATCCCGATGTGCCGCAGCTGAATGCAGGGCCCTTGAACCGGAGTCGTTGGGCAGATCCTCCACCGCGATGTTCCCCTTGACCAGGACGATGCTCCCCCGCAACGGATGTTCCTCGGTCGGGCCCACCCCCCTGGCGTCGAGATCGGCGGCCATGTCGACCGCGGCGGGGTCCAGCTGGAGGACGGAACGGTAGTACCCGTTGTTCTCCCGCATCTTCGACACGTAGTACGCGAGCGCCTCGGTGTTGGTGATCCCCAGCTCACGTCGTACCCGGGCTCTGCCCGCGAGGTCCTGTCCGTCGAACGCCACGGAGATCTGCTGACGACGCTCCGCGCTGAGGTCCGAGAGGATCTTCTCGAAGGCCGTGTAGTCGACCTCCGTCTGACCTGCGTAGGAGTTCCTCTCCTCGTCCAGGATGAAGTCTCCCCCCACACGACGTTGCAGGGAGCCGTCCCTGCCGCTCAGGTTGTTGTAGGTGATGATTCCCCCCACGGTGAGGACACCGATGGCGAGGACCGCGGTGGCGACTCTGGTGATCGTGCGCATGATCCAGCTCTTTTCTGGTGGACGGGTTGTTTACCGGTTGCGGGACTGTCGTCGCGGGGCGGCACGGTCGTGCCCGTTGCACCCCGAGGCTCCCTGTTCGTCGGGGTGCATTTCTCCTCCGTTTCCCCGTCCTCCGGGGGTCAGAGATCCCCTGCCCCACTGTGCCTTCATCCGGCCGTGGAACTCTCCGGCACGACGAACTCCGCGAGCTCGGCGGCCACGGACTGCGGTAACCGGACATCGACGTGGGTTCCCGTTTCGCCGTAGGTCTCCGACAGGACGGTCCCCTGCTCGTGCAGCCTGGCGACGATGTCACCGCGACTGAAGGGGATCTCCACCTGCACGTGTGCGTCGAGTGAGTTGAGGAAGGCCTCGACACGCTGCTCGAGTTCGGGGATGCCCTCCCCCGTCAGGGCGGAGACGAACACGACGTCGTCGATGGCGTGGCGGAGTTCCGCGAGAACGAGGGGATCTGCGGCATCGATCTTGTTGACGACGATGAGCTCCGGTGGTGCGGGGACATCGAGTTCCCGGACGATGTCGGTGATGACCCCGTTGACCGCTTCGATCTGCTTCAGCGGGAACGGATCCGACCCGTCAACGACGTGGAGAACCAGATCAGCTTCCACGACCTCCTCGAGCGTCGAACGGAACGCCTCGACGAGTTGGGTCGGCAGATGCCGGACGAATCCGACGGTGTCGGTGAACACGACCGCACGGCCGTCGGCGAGCTCCGCCCGTCTGGTGGTGGGGTCGAGGGTCGCGAACAGAGCGTCCTCCACGAGCACCCCGGCCCCGGTCATGGCGTTGATGAGTGAAGACTTTCCCGCGTTGGTGTAACCGGCGATGGCGATCTGGGGGATGGTCGATCCCCGCCTTTTCGCACGCTTGACGTCCCGCGAGGTCTTCATGCCGGAGAGTTCCCGGCGCAGTCTCGCCATGTCCTGCCGCAGACGACGACGGTCAGCCTCGATCTTCGTCTCGCCGGGGCCACGAAGTCCGACACCGCCGTTGGACCCGGCCCGGCCACCGGCCTGCCGGGACAGGGCGGACCCCCACCCACGCACGCGGGTGATGAGGTACTCCATCTGCGCCAGGGAGATCTGGGCCTTGCCCTCCTTGGATTTCGCGTGCTGGGCGAAGATGTCGAGGATCAGCATGGTCCGGTCGATGACCTTGACGTCGAGTGCCTTCTCGAGGGCGATCAGCTGTCCGGAGGACAGCTCTCCGTCGCACACGACGGTGTCTGCGCCGGTGGCCGCCACGATCTCCTTGAGCTCCCGAACCTTGCCGGATCCGATGTATGTACCGGCGTCGGGACGGTCCCGCTTCTGGTAGATCATCTCGACGACCTCGGAGCCCGCGGTCTCCGCGAGTGCCTTCAGTTCCGCCATGGTCGCCTCGATCTCGGCGGTCGTTCCCTCCGTCCAGACCCCGACGAGCACGACCCGCTCGAGCCGCAGCTTCCGGTACTCGACGTCGTAGCCGTCGGACTGTTCGGTCGTGTGCGTGTTCGCGCCACGGGTCAGCCGGCGGAGACTGCTGCGCGCCTCGAGGTCCAGCTCGCCGGTCGTCGGATTGTGTTCTCGGGCACTGGTTTCCGGGCTGGAGGCTCCGTCACCGACGGATTCCAGACCGGATTCAACCGCGGATCCGCTACCCGGTGCGCCGCCGTCACTGTCGGGATCATAGCCCGCGACGTGATCACGGAAGGCGGCGGCGAGCAGGTCATCATTGTTTCTCTGAGTCATTGTCCCCCATTGTGGCACAAACGGACCGTGCCGGGATCCGACCGGTGGAACCGGTGCACCGCTCCGGTGCACGGGCTGCGGGCTCCGGGGCCTTCCCGTGTCCCCGACGCGACCCGCCGGAGGATCACCACATAGAATCGGTGTCATGAGTCAAGATCTCGCAAGTATCGGCCTCCGCTACGACCGTTGGCAGGACGCGGTGGAGGCCGCCATCGCGTCCGGACAGTTGTCCGTGACCGGGGAGGTCCGGGGTGGGCAGCTGATCCAGTTCTCCGATCCGTCGGGGGCCTGCATCAACATCCTCGCGGTGGAACCCTTCGCCACCTGGGCCGGATTCGAGTCCACCACCGACGCCCTCGGACACGTCAACATGCTCACCGATGTACTGGCGTTCTGCGATGTGGTGACCGGTGACGGTGAACAGATCGCCTCCGTCACCGCGAACCTCGCACAGGGCCCTCTGCTCGTCGATGAGAACGCCCAGCAGTGGCAGCAGCTGGCCATCACCGCGCTCGGTGTGGACACCACCGTGTATCCGTCCGTCGAGGACTTCACCGCCCGGCAGGGCGGCGAGGTCGGGATGCTGGTGAGCCACGGTGCCGCCGTGGTTCTCGCCGGGGACGGGTCGAGAGCCCCGGACGCGGGTGCGACCCTCACCGCCGAGGTCCGGTCCGCCGGGTACCGCACGACGGCCCTGTCCGGACAACGCTTCATCCACTGCGAGATCGAGGCACCGTTCCCGATGGATCTCTGTCTCCCCGATGCGCCGGAGCTCCCGGCGGCCGGATCTGTTGTCGCGGGAACCGTCATGCTGACCGCGTCCGTGAAGATGCCCGCCGGATGCGGTTCCGGCGGGGGCGGCTGCGGTTGCGGATCCGGTGGATGCGGTTAGATGACACCGCGTCGATGGTGGAAGAGTACGGGCGGGACCGGATCCCGGCCCTGTCATGGACAGTGAGGATGTGAGCGACCCGTGGACGATGATGCACTCCCCGAACGGAGTGGCACCGGAAGCCCTGTTCCGGTGTGGCCGCTCGCCGGCATCGGCCTTGTGTGCGTGCTTCTGGCCTTCTGGCTGAAACTCGAGGGTGTCATCCTCGGGGTGCTGATCATGTCGATGGCCTACTTCGTGCTCCGGCACCGTCCGGATGGGGCGGAGGCGGAGTCCCTCGCCACCTCCATCCGTCTCTCCGCCGAGGACATCACCGATGTCCTCGATGAATTCGAGAGGTTCCGTCACGGGGCCGACTCCGATTCCGTGGCCGACCGTTCGCAGAAGCGACCCGCGCTCGCCGACCCGGACTGCGGTGACCCGGACATAGAGACCTTCTACTTCGAGTGCGGGACCGCCCGCCGGTTCGTCTCCCGACTCGATGACCGGCTCTCAACCGATCTCAGCATCCCCGAGCTGGAGACACTGCTCGGGGTGACCGATCGGCGGGCACTCGATCTCCGCGACGCCTGGGCCCGGGCACGCCGTGCGGCCCTCAGACTCGGGACCGACTACGTCTGATCCGGTCTCTACCTCTAGGATTGACCACCATGACGCATCCCGTTGACCCCCGCCCCACCACCGGCGGCGCCGGAACTGAACCAGCCCGTGGTTCAACCCCCGATGCCCTCGCGCACATCCCGGACGGCAACGGCACAGCTGTTTTCGCGCTGTGTGTCGCGGGGCTCCTCGGGGTCGGTTTCCCCCTGTACCAGGACCATCCGCTGCTCCAGTGGATCCTGTTCAGTCTGTCGGCGATCCTTGGGCTGCTCGCCGTACGCCGGGCTCTGCAGATTCCCCGGGGGCAGCAGGGCCGTCGACTGTTGATGTCTGTCGCAGCGGTCCTGATCCCACTGTTCATGTTGGGTTTCACGGTCTGGCTGGAGATGTACGTCGTCCGTGGCGGCAACCCCATTCCCGGGGTCGGACAGTACGTACCGGTCCCCGGGCAAGACTAGAACCCGGCGGAGACCACGGAACGCGCCGCACGTCGTTCGTGCCGGTTCTTTCCGGCCGAACCTCCCCGCTACCCGGACAGCGGAAGTGCGTTCAGGTCGACGGTCCCCTCCGCGACGATCAGCGACGGACCGGTGAGGGTGGAACCGTCCTCACGGACGACGACGGTGATCTCCCCGCCGGGGACGGTGACGGTCACCTCCCCGGTGATCTCACCCGCGTCGGCGAGGGCCGCGACCGCAGCGGCTACGGTGCCGGTTCCGCAGGACAGTGTCTCCCCCGCTCCACGTTCGTGCACACGCATGTGGACGCGACCGTCGGTGAGCTCGGTGAGGATCTCGACGTTGGCCCCGGCGGGGAAGAACTCGGGGTCGAGGGTGAAGGGCCGGTCCACCGGAAGCTCCGCCAGCGCCGCAGGCTCCAGTCCGGGGAGCACACACGCGAGGTGGGGGTTTCCCGTGTCGACACCGAGGCCACCGAACCGTTGGCCCGAGACCGTGCAGGTGCTCACCCCGGTGACCTCCGGCACGCCCATCTCGACGGTGATCTCCGCGGCGGATCCCGTGCAACGGTCGATCCGGACGCCGCGCAGCCCCGCTCTCGTCCCGACCCGCACGGTGTCACCGGTGACGGTGCCGCTGGAAACGAGCCAGTGGGCGAAGACCCTCACACCGTTACCGCACATCTCCGCCGTCGTTCCGTCCGCGTTGCGGTAGTCCATGAACCAGTCCTCCTCCGACACCCCGTCGGGTACCCGGTCCAGGACCCCCGCCGACACGAGGTCCGCGGTCCGGGCGACCCGGAGGACACCATCACCCCCGAGTCCACGGCGCCGGTCGCAGAGCACCCGGACGAGGCCCGGTGAAAGATCCACCCCGACTTCGTGGTCGGGGAGGATGATGAAGTCGTTTCCGGTCCCGTGTCCTTTGGCGAAGGAGAGCGGTCGTCGCTGATTGGTCATGGCTCACGAGTCTAGCGATTCGAGTGCCTGTCCCACCGTGTCCCCCGCCGCATCAAGCCAGACCGTTCGCGGGTCACGGCGGAACCAGCTCCGCTGCCGCCGGACGTAACGCCTGGTTCCGGTGACCGTTCTCTCGACCATCTCCTCCGCCGTGAGCTCACCTCTCCAGTGCGCGAGGACCTGGGCGTAGCCGATCGCACGACCTGCCGTCGAATCCGCGACGAGACCGGATTCACGCAACCGGGCCACCTCATCGACGAGTCCCCCGTCGAACATCTGTCGCGTCCTGAGCTCGATCCTGGGGTTGAGCCAGTCCGGGTCCGTGGCCAGACCGAGAATACGGGTCCCCCAACGGGGAGGGGCGTCGATCGGGGGCTGCGAGGCCGCGAACGGACGTCCGGTCAGTTCGATGACCTCCAGTGCCCGCACGGTGCGTCGCGGATCGTTGGTCTCGATCACCGCCGCAGCCGCCGGGTCGACGGCAGCCAGCTCCGCATGCAGGGCGACCACCCCGATCTCGTCGAGTCGCTCCCTGTACCTCCCGCGGACCACGGGATCGGTGGGGGGAAAGTTCCAGTCGTCGACGAGCGCCTGAACGTAGAGCATGGACCCGCCGACGAGGATCGGTGTCTTTCCGCGACCGAGGATGTCCTCGACGTCGGTGACCGCCTCACGCTGGTAACGTGCCACGCTCGCGTCCTCCGTGACATCGAGGACGTCGATCTGGTGGTGCGGGACCCCCTCGCGTTCCACCAACGGCATTTTCGCCGTCCCGATGTCCATGCCCCGGTACAACTGCATCGAGTCGACGTTGACGATCTCACCGTCCAGGGCGTGTGCGAGAGCGAGTCCGAGCGCGGATTTTCCCGAGGCGGTCGGGCCGACGACGGCGATCGGTGTCCGCTGTCCGTGTCCGGTCATGCGCCCATCCCCCATTCCGCCACGTAGCGTCCGACACCCGCCGTCGTGTCCGCCGCATGGATCCGTGCGTCGCGCGGGTGGAGCGCGGCGAGTTCGATCCAGAGATCCGGTTCGATGATGCCCCCGGACCGCAGCTGTCCCGCCGTCTCCGGGGTCGGGCACTGCCCCGACAGCAGGGATCTGCACCAGGTGTCGATCCGGTCACCGCCGTCGATGAGGGCCAGCGGCGCCCGCGGGGTCAGACCGGCGGGGCCGTCGAGCGCAACGACGGTCAGCGTCGCCGGGGCGGGATCCCCGATGGTGCCGCGCACATCGGATATCCGGTCACGGTGCTGCGGCCTGAGCAGAAAACGTTGCACCAGTTCCGGCAGGTGCGTACCCGCACCGACGTCAACCGAGGAGTCTCCCCAGGCCGCGAAGGATCCGTGCAGTCGGGTGCTCCACCGGGGGTCTCTCGAGCCGACCAGGTGCACGGGCCTGTCACGGTGTCGGTCGAGGGCACCGCGGGCCGCGGCCCTCAACCCCTCGCCTGCGGGATCTGCGTCACCGGACAGGACGAGGGCGGGGCTCGCCGGGACGATCACCAGGACGGCGTCCCGGGTGTCGGCGTCGGGGGGAGTTTCTGCTGTCACGGAGTCCAGACTAAACCACAGCTCCACCGTGCCCCTGCCCCGTGTCAACGGCAGGCTCCCCCGGAATCTTCACGCCGGTGTGCCGTGGGCTGTATCCTCGACAGGAGAGTTCCCTTCAGGTACTCCCCACCTTTTACGGCTGCCGTGTCGCGCGGCGATGATTCCCTAAGGACGTTGACCATGAGCACGAACCCCACCCCCAAGCCCGGCCCCCGACCGGGACCCCGGCCCGGCGCCATGCCCGCCGTCCGTCCGAAGGCCCCGGCCGCACCGTTGATCTCCCGCAGCGATCCGACGAAGTGGGGGCGGGTCGACGAGGACGGCAACGTCTACGTGACCACCCGTGACGGTGAGCGGCTCGTCGGAAGCTGGCAGGCGGGGACCCCGGAGGAGGGACTGGCCCACTACGGTGTGCGCTTCGATGATCTCGCCACGGAGGTTGAACTCCTCGAGACACGTCTGAGGGCCCATCCCGATGAGGCCCAGGGCATCCGCGAGACCGCCGTGCAACTCAGGGAGGGCCTGCCGACGGCCGCTGTCGTCGGTGATCTCGAGGGGCTGGACGAACGCCTCGCCCGGATCATCGACGAGTCCGAGGCGGCCGGTGAACGTGCTCGGGCAGAGAAGGAGGAACGCCGGGCGAAGGCGATCTCCCGCAAGGAGGAGCTCGCCACCGAGGCGGAGGAGATCGGTGAGAGCTCGACGGAGTGGAAGGCCGCGGGCGACCGACTCCGGGAGATCCTCACCGAGTGGAAGTCCATCCGGGGAATCGACCGGAAGACGGACGACGCCCTCTGGAAGCGGTATTCCCGTGCACGGGACGCCTTCAACCGACGACGCGGGTCCCACTTCGCGGAACTCGACCGGGGTCGTGCCGCGGCCCGGCGTGCGAAGGAAGCTCTCGTCGAGCGTGCGGAGGCACTCAAGAACTCAACCGACTGGAACGAGACCGCCCGCGCGTTCCGGGACCTGATGACGGAGTGGAAGGCCGCGGGGCGCGCACCGCGCGAGGTCGATGACAAGCTCTGGGCCGCGTTCAAGGCCGCGCAGGACCACTTCTTCGAGGCGCGTAACGCCCTCAACGAGGAACGCGAGCGTGAGTTCGAGGAGAATGCGAACCGAAAGGAGGCGCTTCTCGCGGAGTACGAGCCGCAGATCCGGCCGGAGGACGACCTCGACGGGGCACGGGCGAAACTCCGTGAACTCCAGGAGAGGTGGGAGGAGATCGGCTTCGTCCCCCGTGCACGCATCCGTGAGTTCGAGGACCGGATCGGGGCTGTCGAACGACGGGTGTCCGATGCCGCCGACGATCAGTGGCGCCGGACCGATCCTGCGGCGCAGGCCCGCGCGGCACAGTTCGAGGAGAAGGTGCGGGACTTCACCGCCCAGGCCGAGGCCGCCGAGGCCCGCGGGGACGCGGGGAAGGCGGAGCAGCTCCGCGCCCAGGCTGCACAGTGGTCCGAATGGGCCGATGCAGCGAGAGCGGCTGTCGGGGAACGTTAGACACGTACGTCGCCGGGGCGTGTGGACGGGACGATAAACTGTCCTTCCATGCGCCCCGCCCAGTTCACCGCTCCCCCTCTCGCCACCCCACCGGATACCGCGTCTGAGGCCGTCCGCCACTGGACGATGATGCTCGGTGTCCATGGCCAGCAGGTCACCGGTACCACGGATGCGTCGGTGTCGGTCGACTCGTTGCTCAACACCCTGTCCGGTGGCCCCGATACCCGGGTGATAGCGCTCGCGGTGGTGGACGACGGGGATCCCACCACCGCGGTGGCACTCTCCAGCGCCGAGACCTCCGATCTCGGATACCCGCTCATCCCGTCCACCGGGGACGCCCCTGCACCTGACGTGTACGCCTGGGCGGTGCTCTCGCTTCCGCTCCGTGAGAATGTCACGGTGTGCGGTGCCGAGATCACCCTGGACGTACCTTTTCTCCCGCTGCCCGGAGAGCCTTTGGGCGACCTGGGTCGGGCCGCCGTCGATGCGGTCGTCACGGAAATCGAGAACGTGTGCCGTTCCCTCGGCAGAACGGTGATCCAGATTCGTCAGCTCGGTGCCCCGGACACCGCGTCAGCCGATCCTTCCGACCCGGTTCTCCGCGCCCGTGGTTTCACCCCCGTGCTGGTGGAGGAGCAGGCGTCGGTCCCCGTCCCCGCTGATCCGTCCCCCTGTCGGATACCGGCCGGATTCTCGACCGCGATATTCCCGGGCATGTGCCCCGCGAACGCCACCGACCGGATCATCGACGGCCTGTGCAGATTGCTCGAGGTCTTCTCCGCCGATCTTCCGGTGGGGGATCTGTTCTCGCAGCCGCAGAGCTGGGACCGGGAGAGGTTGGAGCGCGCGGACCGGGACGCCCGGAGCACCGGGCGGTCGATCGTCTGGGCCATGGTGCTCGACGGGTCCGGGGTACCGGTGGCGGTGTCCGGCTTCTCCCGTGATCCGTCCGACCGTCCGGGGGTGGCCCGGCAGATGCTCACGGTGGTGGACCGCCGGCACCGCGGCACGGGACTCTCCCGTGCCGTGAAGACCGCGTTGGCGGTCGCCGCCCGTGACACCGGTGTGAACCGGATCCACACCTCGGTGACGGCGACGGGGGCGACACCGGTCAGTGTCCTCAACGGGGAATGGGGGGCGGAGTTGCTGGCGCGCGACGTCCACTGGCAGAAAGAGGGCGTGGGCACCGGGGGAACCACCCGCTGCTAGACGGTACCCTCCACGGGTCCTTCCGGCCGATCCCGGCCTTCGCGGTGTGCCCGGTCCCGGTTGGCGCGACGGCGTTTCGCCGCGCGGGAACGACGCTCATCGACGTAGACGTCGTGACTGTCCCGCTCGACGCGTGCGGCCAGCAGTTCCTCCTGGACCTTCTGCACCTCGTCGTCCCGGGGGGCCTGCCTGCGTGCTTCGGCGAGGGCACTCTGGAAACTGGAGCGGCGGAGGACGATACGGGTCAGGGCGAGCGCCACCACCGTCACGCTCACGGCCCCGATCACCAGGCCGTACGAGGGACCGGCCCCGGGTTCCGTCGGTGGACGTGACTGGCGCATCCAGATCGCGAACAACGAGTAGAACATGCACGCCCCGGAGAACAGCCATGCCAGGCAGGCGATCAGTGCGGAACGGGTGAACACCGTTGCCCCGGTCAGCAGCAGAACTCCGATCACACCGGTCCAGACATAGATCCGTTCCGGCCAGGTGGTGACGAAAGCCCTGGCGGTGTCGGAGAAGAACAGGACGTCCAGGCCGAGCACCTGTCCGGAGTGCGGCAGGAAGAGCGACATGAGGAATCCGACCATGCCCACCCCGAGGAACACCTGCTGCGGGCCGAGGTGGAGGGTCTGTGCCGCCCGTCGTTCCGCACCCGGTAGATCGTCCATGTACGGAGCGAGTTTCTCGGCTCTCAGACGTCGGCGTCTCTCGGCTGCGGATTCGTCCGGTTCTCCGGCAACGTGGTGCTCCCGGGAGGGGTTGTCGTCACTCACGGCGTCGGGGTGCTCCTTCATTCGGTGATCGGTTTCATGCGGTGGACACTCTCAACTATGCCACCGGTGCGCGGACCGCGGTCCTCAACACCCGCAACCCGGGTCGGACACCACCGTGGTCCGCTCGGCGGGACGTCCGAACGCGGGCAACCCCAGGCCGACACCGGTCGGCCCTGTCGTGGGGGTCTTCCCCGCCTCGGACATGTCCCCGGCGGTCGTCCGACGGTGCGTGAGCACCCCGTCGTCGGCGATCAGGTAGTGCGGGGCCGAGGAGGTCACCGTCGCGGTGACGATGTCGCCGGGCCGGATCTCCCGGTCGACGGCGGTGGGGTTCTGCGGTGCAGCCACGGGGTTCAGGTGGACGAGGCGGCCGTCCCGTGCCCGCCCAGATATCCGGTGGGTCCTGTCGTTCTTCCGTCCGCCGTCGGCCTGGATGAGCAGTTCCACCTCGGTGCCCACGAGGGCGGCGTTCTCCTCGGCGCAGATGCGCTCCTGGAGCGCCATCAGGCGTTCGAACCGCTCCTGGACGACCTCCTTGGGAATCTGATCCTCGTATTCGGCCGCCGGGGTTCCGGGGCGGGGACTGTACTGGAAGGTGAACGCGGAACTGAATCGGCTGGCCTCGACCACGTCCAGGGTCGCCTGGAAATCCTCCTCGGTCTCGCCCGGGAATCCGACGATGATGTCCGTCGTGATGGCGGCGTGCGGGATCTTGGACCGGACCTCCTCGAGGATGCCGAGGAACTTCCTCGACCGGTAGCTGCGTCGCATGGCCTTCAGCACCCGGTCGGAACCGGACTGGAGCGGCATGTGCAGCTGCGGGCAGATGTTGGGGGTCTCGGCCATCGCGTCGATCACGTCGGAGGTGAACTCCGCGGGATGCGGGGAGGTGAAGCGCACACGCTCCAATCCCTCGATGTCGCCACAGGCCCGCAGCAGTTTGGAGAACGCCGAGCGGTCGCGTTCGAGCTCCGGATCGGCGAAATGCACGCCGTAGGCGTTGACGTTCTGACCGAGGAGCGTCACCTCGACGACACCCTGGTCGACGAGTGCCTGTACCTCGGCGAGGATGTCACCGGGGCGCCGGTCGGCCTCTCTGCCACGGAGCGAGGGGACGATGCAGAAGGTGCAGGTGTTGTTGCATCCGACGGACACGCTGACCCACCCGGCGTAAGCGGATTCGCGTTTCGCCGGGAGCACGGACGGAAACTGCTCCAGGGAGTCGACGATCTCGACCGCCGCCTCCTTGTTGTGGGCCGCCCGGTCGAGCAGGGCGGGGAGCGAGCCGATGTTGTGGGTGCCGAAGACGACGTCCACCCAGGGGGCCTTCCTGACGACGACCTCCTTGTCCTTCTGTGCGAGACAACCGCCGACCGCGATCTGCATTCCGGGTCGGGTACGCTTCACCGCCCGGAGCGCGCCGAGACTGCCATAGAGACGCTGATCGGCGTTTTCCCTAACCGCACACGTGTTGAACACGACGAGGTCCGGCTCGGTGTCCGTGGCGGCCGGTTCGTATCCGGCCTCCTCGAGAAGACCCGCGAGGCGTTCCGAGTCGTGGACGTTCATCTGGCAGCCGAAGGTACGGACCTCGTAGGTACGGCTGTTCTGGGATGTCAGATTCTGCTGCAACACAATCGCCAATCATAACCCCTGATACCCCCGTTGAACGATCCGGAGCCACCCCGGTTCACGTCGGTGACGAATCGTGCCGGTGAACAACCCGCCCGGGGCCGGACGTCCACCACCTCCACCACCCCCGGAGGCCGATTACCGGCCGAAAAACACGGGTGACGCCCCTCGTTCCACCCCCAACACAATATTGTGTCATGGGTTACATTATGATTCATTCATGGCGAACAACACTCCCGACACCATGATCCGCATGCGGAACGTGGAAAAGTACTTCGACGACTTCCATGCACTGAAGGACGTCAACCTCGATGTTCCGAAGGGTCAGGTCGTCGTCGTCCTCGGCCCGTCCGGTTCCGGTAAATCGACGCTGTGCCGCACCATCAACCGTCTCGAGACCATCGATTCGGGCGAAATCTACATTGACGGTGAACTGCTTCCCGAGGAGGGCAGGGATCTCGCCCGCCTGCGTGCGGATGTCGGAATGTGTTTCCAGTCCTTCAACCTGTTTCCCCACCTCACCATCAAACGCAACGTGACACTTGCCCCGATGAAGGTCCGGGGCATGAAGCGGGAGGAGGCGGACGCCGAGGCGATGCGACTGCTCGAGAGGGTCGGGATCGCCGAGCAGGCGGACAAGTACCCGGCGCAGTTGTCTGGCGGCCAGCAGCAGCGTGTCGCCATCGCCCGGGCCCTCGCCATGAATCCGAAGGTCATGCTGTTCGATGAACCCACTTCGGCACTTGACCCGGAGATGGTCAACGAGGTCCTCGACGTCATGACCGACCTCGCCCGTGGCGGCATGACCATGGTCGTCGTGACCCATGAGATGGGGTTCGCACGCAAGGCCGCCAACCGCGTTCTGTTCATGGATGCCGGAGCGATTGTCGAGGACACCGATCCGTCGACCTTCTTCGACAGCCCCGAATCCGACCGGGCCCGGGACTTCCTCGGAAAAATCCTCGGGCACTGAACCTTCCCGCGGGCCCGCACTCTTCCCACGGCGTCACGACGCCATCCGGGCGGATCACCGATACCGCCCCACGAACAACTATCTAAGGACAATCATGAACAAGTTCATCAGGAACACCCTCGCCATCACCGCCGCCGGCGCCATGGCCCTCTCCCTCGCGGCGTGCGGCGACAGCGGCGACGCTGACGGCGCGGGCCTGCTCGGCGCCATCGAGTCCGGCAAGATCAACATCGGAACCAAGTTCGATCAGCCGGGTCTCGGTCTGCGCACCCCGGACGGCAGTTTCACCGGTCTCGACGTCGACGTCGCCACCTACATCGTGAACCACATCGCCGAGGAGAACAGCTGGGACACCCCGGAGATCACCTGGAAGGAGACTCCTTCCGCACAGCGTGAGACCATGATCAAGAACGGGGAGGTCGACATGATCGCGGCAACCTACTCGATCAACGCATCCCGCGCGGAAGCGGTGAACTTCGCCGGACCGTACCTGATCACCCATCAGGCGCTCCTCGTCCGCAAGGACGACGACAAGATCTCGTCCCTCGAGGATCTCGACAAGGGCGGCAAGCTCTGCTCCGTCTCCGGTTCCACCCCGGCGCAGAAGGTCAAGGACGCCCTGCCGGGTGTCCAGCTCCAGGAATACGACACCTACGCCTCCTGCGTCGAGGCCCTCAGTCAGGGCAAGGTCGACGCGGTCAGTACCGACGCGACGATCCTCTACGGCTACGCCGCACAGTACGACGGTCAGTTCCGGGTCATCGAGATGGTGAAGCCCGACGGCGCCGCCTTCACCGACGAGTACTACGGGATCGGTGTCATGAAGGACGACGAGGCAGCGACCGACGCCGTGAATGAGGCGCTCACCGAGATGTACTCCTCCGGCGAGTTCGCCGAGCTCCTGAAGAAGAACCTCGGCGACGACGCCTCCGTGGTTGAAGAGGGAACCCCCGGCGACCTCTCCTTCCTGACCGCCAAGTAGGACGAACCGGGTACGGGGAACCGGTACCACCACCCGGTTCCCCCTTTCCCGACTGCGATAAGGAGTCCCCTCCTCTCATGAACGCCATGTGGAATGACCTCGCGCCGGCCCTCTGGCCCGCGTTCTGGGTCACGGTCAAACTGACGGTCCTGTCGGCCATCGGTAGTTTTCTCCTCGGCACCGTGCTCACCGCGATGCGGGTGTCTCCGGTGTCGATCATGCGCCGCCTGTCGGTCCTCTACATCAACACGGTGCGAAACACCCCGTTGACGTTGATCGTCCTGTTCTGTTCGATCGGGTTGTACGGGAATCTGGGGTTGACCCTGGCACCCGACAACTCCCACTTCATCGAGTCGAACAACTTCCGTCTGGCGGTCCTGGGCTTCGTGCTCTACACCTCGGCGTTCGTGGCGGAGTCTCTCAGATCGGGAATCAACACGGTGCACTTCGGCCAGTCCGAGGCCGCCCGTTCGCTGGGCCTCACCTTCCCCCAGATCTTCGCCTCGGTCATCTTTCCGCAGGCGCTGCGGGCGGCCATCGTCCCTCTGGGCAACACGCTGATCGCGCTGACGAAGAACACCACCGTCGCCTCCGTCATCGGAGTCGCGGAAGCCTCACTGCTGATGAAGGCGACCATCGAGAACCACGCCGCCCAGGGGTTCGTGGTGTTCGGAATCTTCGCCCTGGGATTCCTCATCCTCACACTGCCCATGGGTCTCCTGGTCAGCCACTACTCGACGAGATTGGCGGTGAAGAACTAGATGAGCAGCAGC
Organism: Corynebacterium pygosceleis; assembly: GCF_016595275.2. GTDB lineage: Bacteria > Actinomycetota > Actinomycetes > Mycobacteriales > Mycobacteriaceae > Corynebacterium > Corynebacterium pygosceleis. The sequence goes on from NZ_JAENIQ020000002.1 coordinate 341,717, forward strand.
GTACGTGCGACAGTTCTCTACGACGCACCCGGCCCGAAGGGGCGCCGGGCGAACCGTGTCCTGACGGTGATCACGCTCCTCGCCGCGGTGGCCATCGGTGTCTGGGTACTCCAGGTGCTCAACACGAACGGGCAACTCGAGTCCGAGAAGTGGACACCGTTCCTCCGGTCGACGACATGGACGACCTATCTCATCCCCGGATTGTGGGGAACCCTGAAGTCGGCGTTCTGCTCGATCATCCTGGCGCTCGTCCTCGGCACCATGCTCGGTCTCGGCCGACTCTCCCCGACCCGCCCGGTGGCGATCTTCTGCGGCATCATCGTCGAGTTCTTCCGCGCCATCCCGGTGCTGATCCTCATGATCTTCGCCTACCAGATGTTCGCGGTCTACAACGTCGTGCCGTCCTCCCAGCTGGCTTTCTCCGCCGTGGTCTTCGGTCTGACGATGTACAACGGGTCAGTCATCGCGGAGATCCTGCGGTCCGGTATCAGGTCCCTGCCCAGAGGGCAGATGGAGGCCGCCCGGGCCCTGGGAATGTCCCACAGGAAAACGACCTGGTCGATTCTCCTGCCGCAGTCGGTCGCGGCGATGCTGCCGGCGTTGATCTCCCAGATGGTCATCGCCCTCAAGGATGCCGCACTCGGCTACCAGATCGGGTACATCGAGATCGTGCGTTCCGGTCTCCAGTCGGCTTCCGCGTACCGCAACTACTTCCCGGCCCTGATCGTGGTCGCCGTCATCATGATCCTCATCAACTACGCACTGACACTGGTCGCCGAACGGATCGAACGTCAGCTCCGGGCAGGGCGTGCCCGCAAACTGATCGTCGCGAAGGTTCCCGAGCACGCCGATCAGGGAGTCGAGACGAAAGACCGTGCCGTCGTGGACTGGCACGAGCCGAACCACAGGGATCTCCGCCCGCAGGGTGAGTGATCCGGGGTCCGGTGAACCTCAGTCCGGCAACCTGACCCAGGGTTACCCGGACGGGCGATGAGAGAACGGGGCGGTGTCCGGAAGACCCTGAGGGCCGGGCACCGGCCCGTTTGCTGTCCGTGGACGGGGATTCAGCGGAGTTCCGTGATCCTTTCGTCCAGTGCCTGCCTGGCCAGGCCCATGGACATTCCCTGGGGGAATCCTCTCCGCGCCAGTACCCCGAGTATTCTCCGGAGCGCCCGGTCCCTGTCCGCGCGCGCCTCGGGGACCTCGGTGACCGTTGTCCGGGCCTTCTTCCGGGCGAGAGTCAACGCCATGTCCCGCTCATCGGATTCAGCTATCTGCCCGAGGGCACGGCCCCGGATGTCCGGGGCGACGCCCTTCTCCTTCAGTTCCCTGTCCAGGATCTCCCGGGATTTACCCCGGTGACGGTGGCGTTGCCGGACCCATTCGACTGCGAAGGATTCGTCATCGATGAGTCCGACCCGTTCCAGATCATCGAGTACGTCCGTGACGACACCTGGCGGAAAACCGAGGTCACCGAGCCTTCGGTCGAGTTCCCGCCGCGACCGTGAACGGTGTTCGAGCAGGAGTAACGCCCGGTGCCGGACTTGCGCGAGGTCTTTCTCGGCTTCGATGTCGATGAATCCGGATCCGTTTCGGGACTCAAGCGTGCTGACGGCCGCCCGGAGCTGATCGACGGTCAGTTCCCGCTGTCGCCCGGCAGGGCTGCAGCCGTTGTTCCCATCCATTGCGCTGCTGTGACCTTCCTTCCGCTGTCACGCGGTGGAGATACCGCCGGATCCCCCTCCTGTGACGGGCTCAGTTCTCCTCGTCGATGTCGTCGAAATCGACATTCGGGACGACATCCACCGGATCATCGCTCAGGGCATCGTCGTCGGTATGGCCGGCGACGCCCAGTTTGGCGAAGATCTTGTGCTCGATCTCATCCGAGATATCCGGGTTGTCCTTGAGGTAGAGCCGCACCTTCTCCTTCCCCTGCCCCAGCTGATCCCCGTTGTAGGTGAACCACGAACCGGACTTCTTGACGATCCCGTTCTCCACACCGAGATCGATGATCGACGACTCCCGCGAGATCCCCTCACCGTAGATGATGTCGAACTCGGCGAGTTTGAACGGAGGGGCGACCTTATTCTTCGCGACCTTCATCCGGGTGCGGTTACCGATCGCGTCCTGCCCGTCCTTGAGGGTCTGGATACGCCTGACATCACACCGGACCGAGGCGTAGAACTTCAGCGCCTTACCACCCGTGGTGGTCTCCGGGGAACCGAACATGACGCCGATCTTCTCACGCAGCTGATTGATGAAGATCGCGGTGGTCCCGGAATTGTGCAGGGCACCGGTCATCTTCCGGAGCGCCTGACTCATCAGCCGTGCCTGGAGACCGACATGGGAATCCCCCATCTCGCCCTCGATCTCGGCCTTGGGGGTCAACGCGGCGACCGAGTCGATGACGATGATGTCGATGGCCCCCGAACGGACGAGCATGTCGGTGATCTCCAACGCCTGCTCACCGGTGTCCGGCTGACTGACCAGGAGATTATCTGTGTCGACGCCGAGTTTCCGGGCGTAATCGGGGTCGAGGGCGTGTTCCGCGTCGATGAACGCCGCGATCCCCCCGTCCCGCTGCGCCTGCGCCACCGCGTGCAGCGCCACCGTGGTCTTACCGGAGGACTCCGGCCCGTAGATCTCGATGATCCGCCCACGCGGGAAGCCCCCGACGCCGAGAGCGATGTCGATGGCGGTGTTACCCGAGGAAATGGCCTTCACCGGCGGGCGGTTGTCATCCCCCAGACGCATCACGGCGCCCTTGCCGAAGTCCTTCTCGATCCGAGACATCGCCACATCAAGGGCCTTGCGGCGTTCATCGCCGGTGGACGCTGCGTTGGTCTTCTTCTTCGTTGCCATGCGGTGGGAACCTCGTGCTCTGTTTCGGTGTAGCTGGGAAAAATTCAGGTGAGTTCAGGTGAACGGACGGTCCGGGGAAATCGCCGATGCGGAAGTGACGGAACGGAACGCCCGCCGGAGGGGTCCGCGGGATCCGGCGGTACGGAGAAAATCCCTCACAGAGGATGGGACCGTCGAGCCGGGCGAACGGATCCCGGGAGAATCCGATCCACCCCCGGAAGAGGCCGACGGGCGGCGATGACCGTCCGTTTCAACCACTCATGTCCCCGACGGGTGCCGACCACCGCCGGATCAACCGGGGCTGCGCGTCTGACCTTAACCGGCCGGTGTGACACCGCCCGATCGTACACGCACACCTGTTCGATATCAATGTGCGGTGACCGTGAGGAACCGGGCGCGGAAAGCACCGTCCCCGACCCGGGAAAATCACTCATCGGGACCGAGGCGCCGCTCCTCGGGAACCTCGAAATCATGGCACAGTTCCCACCAGACGTCCCGGGGATCGACACCGTCCTCGATCAGCTCAACGGCGGTCCGTCCCCTTCTCGACAGAACATGCGACCCCATGATCCACCGGCCGTGGGAGTGGCCGAATTCCGAGTCGATGAGTCGATCAAACTGATGGAGGCGCATGGGGACAATCCTACAGTCGCCCACCACGGCCCCCGTGTGCACCGGTGGCGGACCTTCCACATGAACGCTGTTCAATTGCAGCACATCCGGGTAGTGTCAGCACATGTGAATAACAGAAGCATCTTCAACGTCCGTGACCTCGCTTATTCCGCGGTGTTCGCCGCGCTCATCATAGTCCTCGGCTACATATCCATTCCGGTCGGTGCCGCCGGTGTCCCGATCGTCCTGCAGAACGCGGCCTGCATCATGGCGGGTCTCATCCTCGGTCCGCGCAGGGGTTTCCTCGCCCTCCTGATCGTGTTCCTGCTCGGCATGGTCGGTCTACCGGTGCTGGCCCAGGGCAAGAGCGTGCTCACCGCACTGAGCGGCCCGACCATCGGCTACCTGCTCGGCTACCTGCTCGCACCACTGATCGCCGGTGTGCTGAGTGCCCGTGCCCCGCGCAACCGGGCGGGCATGGCCCTCAACTTCGCGCTCGCGTTCCTCGCCGCACTCCTGGTGCAGTATCTCTTCGGGGTCCTCGGCCTCATGTGGCGTCTCGACATGACACTGACCGACGCGCTCAAGGTGCAGATCCCGTTCATCCCGGGGGCGGTGGTCAAACTCGTCATCGGCGTCATCGTCGCGGTCGGTGTTCACACCGCGCTCCCCGATCTGCGCGGATTCGGTTCACGCCCCGTGTCCACACCCGGTGCCCGGGCGGCGTGACCTCCCTGCTGAGCTGACATCGACCATCGCCCGGCCGTCCCCGGTACCGCAGCCCCGGTACGCGACAACGGACCGGAACCGGGCGCGACGCCCCGTCCCGACGGAGGCACCCGTATCCCGGTGAATCACCCCACCGGTTCCGCCCCGGGGCTGCGGGGCACCGCGTGTGAAAGGTGGACGGTACATGCCCCGGATAGTCTTCGATGAGGTTTCCGCGGTCTTCGACGGTCGCACGGTGCTGGAACCGCTCTCCCTCGAACTCTCCGAGTCCCGCATCGGCGTCATCGGTGCGAACGGAGGGGGAAAATCCACCCTCATCAGAATGATCAACGGGCTCGGCGAACCGACCACGGGAAAGGTGACCGTCGATGGTGTGGATCCCGGCACGCACGGCCGCGACATCCGCAGGCGGGTCGGTTTCGTCTTCTCCGACGCGGAGAACCAGATCATCATGCCCACGGTCCGCGAGGATGTCGCGTTCTCTCTTCGCCGGATGAGACTCGGACGGGAGGAACGGGAGGCACGCGTCACCGCGGTACTCGACCGGTTCGGGATCGGTCATCTGGCCGATGCCTCACCGCACGTGCTCTCCGGCGGGGAGAAACAACTTCTCGCGCTCGCGGCCGTCCTCATCATCGATCCCGACGTGATCATCGCGGACGAACCGACGACCCTGCTCGACCTCCGTAACCGACTCCGGATCAGGAGAGAGTTCGACCGCCTGGAACAGCAGTTGATCGTCGTCACCCACGACCTCGACTTCCTGTCCGGTTTCGACCGGGTCATCTGTGTCCACGACCACAGGATCATCGCGGACGGTGCCCCCGAGGACGTCGTGGCCGTCTACCGCGACCTCATGTCCCGGGACGGTCACCGGTGACGGGACGGGGCATGTCCGCGATCCCGATGGGGGTTTACGTTCCCGGGGACACGGTCATCCACCGCATGAATCCCTCCCGGAAATTCATGCTGCTCATCACGTACATCATCATGTCCACCGTCTTCATCGGATCCCTCCCGGGTGCTGCGACGTGTCTCCTCGCCGTCACGGCTCTTGTCACCGTCGCCCGCATCCCGGTCCGGACGGCATGGGGACAGATCTGGCCCGCGCTCCCCCTGCTCGCCTTCTTCGCGGGTTTCCAGTGGTGGCGGCAGGGTTTCGAACCGGCGGCGGTCGGTTTCCTCCTCATCACGTCCTCCATCATGGCTGCGACACTGCTGACACTGACGACACGGGTCTCCGCGATGATGGACGCACTGGACGACACTCTGCGCCCCCTGGAGAGGTTCGGTTTTCCCGCCGGGAAAGTCAGTCTCGCGATGTCCCTGACCATAAGGCTCATCCCCCTTCAGCTGGCTACCGTCCGTGAAGTTCTCGACGCACGGAAGGCACGGGGGGCGGGAATGTCGTTCTCCGCGTTCGGGGTTCCCGTTGTCGTCCGCTCGATCCGACGGGCCCAGCGGATCTCCGATGCACTCCTCGCCAGAGGGGTCGACGACTAGGGGACCACACCGGGTGCGGGGCCCAACACCCGTATCCCCGCACCCGGTCCACGCCCACGACAAACGGGAGGGCGGCCCCGTCAACATCCCGGGGCGCCCTCCCGTTTCCCACCTGACCGGTGGACAGTCACACGTGAGACTGCTACTTGTTCTCCTCGCGCAGCTGCCGCATCTTCTCCTCGACCGCGGAGTTCGCGATGTTCGGGGTATTCGACTCCGGGGAACGCTCCAACGACTTCTCCGGGCTACCGCTCTCGAGCTTCTCGGCCGCCATCTGTGCGCGGATCTGCTCGAGGCGGCTGTGACCGGCGAGCTGGACACCGGCGTGCTCCACCTCCGCCATCCGGTTCTCCACCGAGTTCTCGGCGAGTTCAGCCTGTCCGAGCGCATTCGCGTAACGGCGCTCGATCTTCTCCCGGACCTGATCCAGATTGGGCGTGCTGCCGGACGCGGTCATCGAGTTCATCGAACGGAGCGACTCGGAGACCTTCTCCTGCATCTTCGCCTGCTCCAGCTGGCTCAGCAGTTTCGTGCGCTCGCCGACCTTCTGCTGCAGCATCATCGCGTTCCGCTCGACGGCCTTCTTGGCCTGGGCCGCCTGCTGGAGCGCCTGATCATGCAGCTGCTTGGTGTCCTCGACGGACTGTTCCGCGGTGACCAGCTGAGCGGAGAAGGCCTCGGCGGCGTTGGTGTACTCCGTCGCCTTCGCCGTGTCACCCGCCGCCGCTGCCTTGTCGGCCAACTCGAGCGCCTGCCGGGTGTTCGCCTGGAGCTTCTCGATGTCCGCCAGTCGGCGGTTCAGCTGCATCTCCAGCTGCCGCTGATTGCCGATCACCGTGGCGGCCTGCTGGGACAGTGCCTGATGCTGCCGCTGCGCGTCCTCGATGGCCTGCTGGATCTGGATCTTCGGATCAGCGTGTTCCTCGATCTTCGAGTCGAACAGCGCGATAACGTACTTCCATGCTTTGGCGAAGGGGTTAGCCATTGTGAGAGTCGAGCCTTCCGTTCATTAACTTGACCGCCCACCACAGCGCAACTGCGGCAGCTGCACCGGTGGGCCGATGATGCGGTATGGGGACACGTGCGGAAACGTGCCGGACAACGTGCGGATCTTATCCGGGCCGGTACGGCTCGGTCTGCTACCAATCTAGCCGCTATAAGACTACACCGCAGCGAGGTCCGCTTCTGCGGTGTGCACCGCCATCGAACCGGCCGCTTCAATGAGAACATCCGAGACCGTCGCCCCCAGTGCGTGACAGACGGACGCGAGGAGCTCGGAGGACACTTCCTTCCGGCCCCTCTCCAGCTCGGACAGATAACCGGGTGACACCCGCGACGCCTCGGCGAGTTCCCTGAGGGTTATACCCCGGTCCGCCCGGAATGCACGCAGCGCAGAACCCAACGCTTCACGCAGAAGCGGCTCACGCGGTGAGTCGCCACGTGCCGGGGCGGAGACCGGCTGGTCGAGAAGAGCAGTGTAAGTAGCCATCACTGTAGTCAACGGTGCAGCGACCGGTTTTGTTCCCTGCCCGCCGAAATCATCTCAATGAGCGCCGTCGCCGGTGTTCTCCGGTCCGCCACCGCGGGGCAAGGTTCCCCCACGGACGGCCGCGAGCAACTCCTCCAGGGCGACGACGACAGCCCGCGAACGGATGGCGTCCCTGTCCCCCACCAGACGTCCACCGCCGGCACGGACCGCCCACCTGTCTCCCGTGGGTGCGGCGATGCCGATCCACACCTCCCCGACGGGGTGCCCGTCCTGCGGGTCCGGGCCGGCGACCCCGGTCAGGGCAACCCCCCAGTCCGCCAGACAGGTATCCCTGGCGCCCCCCGCCATCGCCGTCGCGCAGTGCCCCGAGATCACACCGTGTTCCGCGATGACCCGTCCGTCGACACCCGCGAGCGTTGTCTTGAGGTCGGTCGCGTATGTGACGAGTCCACCCCGCAGAACGCTCGAGGCACCGGGGACTCCCGCGACGGCGGCCGCTGCCAGACCCGCGGTCAGGGACTCACAGAACGCCACCGTCATCCCCTCCTCCCGGAGCGCCCCGACGACCTCCGCCGCCAGCCCACGAACTCCGGCACCGTCCCCCATCACGCGCTCACAGTCGACGGGAGGCCAGCAGATACTGGATCCCCGTGACGACGGTGACCAGAACGGCCAGCAGCATCACGGACACGACGAGGGGGTGGAGGAATCCGGGCAGGGGCACGAGATAGAGAGCAACAGCCGCCGACTGCAGGACGGTCTTGAGTTTTCCGCCCCGTGAGGCGGGTACCACCCGGCCCGCCCGCAGCTGCCCCATACGCCAGACGGTGATACCGAGTTCACGGACGACGATGACGACGGTGACCCACCACCAGAGTGCCCCGGTGAGGTTGAGACAGACCAGTGCGGCGATCATCAACGCCTTGTCCGCGATGGGATCGGCGATCTTGCCGAAGTTTGTCACCAGACCACGGGCACGGGCGATGTCCCCGTCCAGCTTGTCCGTGATCATCAGCGCGATGAAAAGGGCGAAGGACGCCCACATCCAGCCGGCGTGCTCGCTGCCGCTGCGGAGCACCAACCACGCGAACAACGGAATGGCGACAATCCGCAGCGAAGTGAGCACGTTGGGCAGATTGAGGTTCGACGGCGACTCCGCCGTCCCGCTGGATTTCTTCATGGCACCACTCACAGTCCCCTACATTACTCATATCCCGGACCGGTGCCGCCGCGGGTCACCCGTGGGTCGGCGTAGCTACAATCGGGACCATGAACACCTTCGTCGTCGAGTACACCTATCCCGCCGATTCCTCCGTGATCACCGAGGTCCGACCCCGGCACCGTGAGTTCCTCGCAGGACTCAAGGAGAGGGGCCACCTGATCGGTTCCGGCCCCTACACCGACGGTGACGGTGGCGCACTCATCGTCATCCGTCTCCCTGAACCGGCGTCCCTCGACGATGCCCGGGAGCTGATGGATCAGGACCCGTTCCACACCGAGGGCGCACTCACGGCCCGTTTCTTCCACACCTGGAATCCCGTGCTCAACGTCTTCGGTGACTGAATCCGACGTATGAGCGGGCCACCGCGAACGGGAGAGGTGCCGCTCCCGTGCCCGCCGATCCGGAGCGGCCGGAGCGGCACCGGTGTCCCTCCGGCCGCACCGACACTCTCCGTCAGTTCACCGCGGTCTCGGCGTCGTCTTCGTCGTGATCGCGGATGTCCCCGGCCCTGTTCCGGTTCGGGGCCACGGCCCCCTGCGTCTCATCCCGTTTCGTCTTGATGACCGAGGCGATGGTCGTCAGCAGGAGTGTCAGCACGATGAAGACCAGGGAGAAGGCCGTCGACACCTCCGGGACGGGGATCGATTCCCCGCCGTTGAGGAACGGCAGGTTGTTCTCGTGCATGGCGTGGAGGGTGAGCTTGACACCGATGAAACCGAGGATCGCACCGAGTCCGTAGGGCAGGAACACCAGACGATCGAGAAGCCCGTCCAGCAGAAAGTACATCTGGCGGAGGCCCATCAGTGCGAAGGCGTTCGCGGTGAAGACGATGTAGGGCTCCTGCGTCAGGCCGAAGATCGCCGGGATCGAGTCGAAGGCGAACATGAGGTCGATGAATCCGATGCACACGAGACAGATCATCAACGGTGTGACCATCCTGCGTCCGCCCGACCTCGTCAACAGTCGGTCCCGGTCGAAGCTGCTCGACACCGGAACGGCGGTGCGGACCGTCCTGACCACGAGCATGTCGTCGACCTCGGTCTCCTCCGCACCACGGAGCTCGTCGACGATGAGTTTGACGGCGGTGTACAGCAGGAAGACACCGAAGAGGTAGAACACCCAGCTGGCCGCGTTGATCGCCGCGGCACCGAGACCGATGAAGACACCCCGGAACAGGAGCGCCAGGGCGATACCGATGAGCAGAACCTTCTGCTGGTACGCGCGGGGGACCTTGAACGACCCGATGATCAGGGCGAAGATGAACAGATTGTCGACGCTCAACGAGAGCTCGGTGATGTAGCCCGCGAAGAACTCGATGCCGTGCTGGTGGTTGCCGTCCGGTCCTCCCCACGTGAACCACAGGAAACCACCGAAGACGCACGCCAGGAGGACGTAGAAGATCATCCACCCCGCCGCCTCTTTCATGGTGGGCTCGTGGGGACTCCGTACATGGCTGACGAAGTCGAACACGATGAAGCCGAGAAGAACGACGACCGTGACGACCCAGGTGAGGGTGTTTACTTCCACTTGGAAAAAGACCTCCGGTCTCAGGGAATGACGTGAAAACCGGAGGTCTCCCCCGCTACGTCGGTGTGTAGCCGGCACGGCCGGGGACCGCGTCCCACGCCACCCCGGGGTGGCGTGGGACGGTCACCGTGTTGACGACCGGTGCCGTTGGGTGGGGTACTCCCCTCCATGAACGAGACCACTCTACAGCGGCCCCACTCGACGGCGCCAACGGGTGGCGACCGGTCAGAACACTCCGCCGGTGGGGTTGGTGGTCACGCCACCGGTGTCGGTGTCGGCGCCGTCGGGATCCCCGACGGTCTCGTCCTCCCGGGGCGCCTCCGCGGGATCGGCCCCCTTGATCATCCAGATGACGGTGTCCAGCTCCTCCGGCTTGACGAGCACCTCCCGCGCCTTGGAACCCTCGGACGGCCCGACCACCCCACGGCTCTCCATCAGGTCCATGAGACGTCCGGCCTTCGCGAACCCGATGCGCAACTTCCGCTGGAGCATCGAGGTGGAGCCGAACTGGCTCGTGACGACGAGTTCAACGGCCTGGAGAAGATCCTCGAGGTCGTCCCCGATGTCGTCGTCGATGTCCTTCTTCGCTTCGGCGGACTTGTCCTCGGTGACTCCCTCGGTGTAGTCGGGTTCCGCCTGTTCCTTCGCCGCGTCGACGACGGCCTGGACCTCTTCGTCGGTGACGAAGGCGCCCTGGATACGCTGCGGTTTACCCGCTCCCTGGGGGATGAAGAGCGCGTCACCCATACCGATCAGTTTCTCGGCGCCCGCCTGGTCGAGGATGACCCGGGAGTCGGTGAGTGAGGACGTCGCGAACGCGAGCCTCGAGGGCACGTTCGTCTTGATCAGTCCGGTGACGACGTCGACGGAAGGACGCTGTGTCGCGAGCACGAGGTGGATGCCCGCGGCCCGCGCCTTCTGGGTGATACGGACGATCGAGTCCTCGATCTCCTTCGGCGCCGTCATCATCAGGTCGGCGAGCTCGTCGACGACGCACACGATGTACGGGTAGGGCCGGTACTCGCGTTGAGACCCCTGGGGGGCGACGATGTCACCGGAGAGCACCTTGCGGTTGAAGTCCTTGACGTGCCGGACACGGGCGGACTTCATGTCCATGTAGCGCTGCTCCATCTCCTCGACGAGCCACTGCAACGCCGATGCGGCCTTCTTCGGCTGTGTGATGATGGGGGTGATCAGGTGTGGAATTCCCTCGTAGGGGGTGAGCTCCACCATCTTGGGGTCGACGAGGATGAGCCTCACCTGCTCCGGGGTCGCCCGGGTCAGGATCGAGACCAGGAGTGAGTTCACGAAAGCGGACTTACCGGATCCCGTCGCACCGGCGACGAGGAGGTGCGGCATCTTCTGCATCGAGTGGGAGACGAACTCCCCCTCGATGTCCTTGCCCAGCCCGATGAGCATCGGGTCATGGTTGCCGACGGTCGCGGGTGCGTTGAGGACGTCACCCAGTCGGACCATCTCGCGGTCACTGTTCGGGACCTCGATGCCGACGAGTGACTTACCCGGGATGGGGGTCAGCAACCGGACGTTGTCGGTGGCTGCGGCGTACGCGAGGTTCGACTGGAGGTTGGTGATCTTCGAGACCTTCACCCCGGGGCCGAGTTGCACCTCATAGCGGGTGACCGTCGGCCCCCGGGAGAAACCGACGACCGAGGCGTCGACGTTGAACTCGCTGAAGACCTCCGTGATCGCCTCGATCATGCGGTCGTTCGCCTCGGAGCGGGTCTTCGGTCGGTTGCCCGGGATGAGCATGTCGGCGCTGGGCACGATGTAGTCATCGCCACCGGCGAACGTGGTTACCTGCGCGGTTCCCGAACCGGCGGTCTCCTTTGTGTCGCTCCGGTCGTCCCGCTCACTGGCGGGCACGGCGGCGGGGACGGCGGCGGCGTCGACCCCGGACCGTGCGATGATCGCGTCCCGGACGGCCCTGCGGGACGCGGAGACGGCGTCCTCGACCCCCCGCGCACCGGCGGCAGTGGCGGCCACCGCACCCCCGGCGGCCGTCCCTGCGGTCCGTGCGACGCCGGAGACCGCACCGGCGGTCGTCGCTCCGGGTCCGCTCACCGTGGCACGGGGAACCGGGTCACCCGCGGGTTTCCGTCCCGGTGCCGGGGCCGGTGTGTCCGGCACCACCGGCAGTTCATTGGTATCGGATGCCGACGGCCCCTGCTTCCGTGTCACGGAGGCGGATGTCTGCGCCGCGGGCGCGGAGAACAGGGTGTGTTCCCCCTGGTCGAGATCGTGGTCGTCCGTGTCCCCTGCTCCGCCGTCGGGGTCCGGCAGCGGATAGGCCTCCATGGGGCTGACGGGACGACGCCGGGCGACCGTGGGCCTGGTGGGCCGGTAGGTCTCCTCGTAGTCGGTGAAGTCGGCGTCCTCGTCGGACTCGTCCTCGAGCGGTGCCCCGGAGGGCGTACCGAACCCGAAGTAGGCTGCGATCCCCCCGAGGAAGGAGGGGCGGCCGGTCTCCGTTTCCTCGTCGTTGCTCCGTTCGAGTAGTCCCACCAGATAATCGGTGAATTCCCTGACGGTGATACCGGTGACTTTCAGTGCACCGTAGACGATGACCAGGAGCAGCAGCGGTACCGCGATGTACGGGGTGAATCCCCGCGCGGCGACGTCCCCGACGAGTACACCGATCGTTCCGCCGGCTGCACGGCGTTCCGCGATGTCCCCCGGCAGACCCGCGAAAATGTGGATCAGGCCGAGCATCGACGCGACGATCAGGGCCACACCCACCGTGATCCGGGGGGCGGCGGAGGGCGACCGGTATCCGGCTGTCCCCGCCCCGACCATGAGGGTGACCGCCCCCGTGACGAGCACGACGGGCAGCACGAGCGCACCCGCTCCGATCAACCATCGGACACCGTCGTCGATCGCCCGCCCCACCGGGCCGGCGACATCGAGCCACACGGCTCCGCCGAGAATCACGGCGAGGGCGATCAGCGCCAGCCCCAGACCGTCATGAGTGGGGTTCTGTGCCGGCTCCGCGTCCTCGGGGACCGGTGCGGAACCCCGGCCCGGGGAGGCGTTGCGGGGCGGACGGATCTTGTCTCCGCCGGTCTCTCCGTCCACCTTCGTCCTCCTGCCCCCACCCGGTGCCGTGTCGTCGCCGGTGTCCCCGTGCACGGCCCCGTCAATCGCGTCGTCGGGATCATGCCGGGACCCCAGCGAACGGGCCGCACCGCCGATACCTCTCGCCGCGGCACCGAATGCGCCACGGATACCGCCACCGACCGCGCGGAACGCGCTGCCGGTGCGTTCGTCGGCGGTGACCGCCGCACGGTGCGCCGGCCGGGTCTGAACCGCCTGGGTCACGCTCCGCTGACTGCGGGATGTACCGGGGCGGTTACTGTCTCGTCGTGCGGTTCCGGGGCGACTCTTGGCTGGCATGAGAGCAAGGATAGACGCACGGGACACTCCAGCCACAGCTGCCACACCGATGTCCCGCGAAGTTTGTGACCCGTCCCCTCGGACGGGAGGTTGTCACATCAGATACGTGCGAACCGCAGCCGATCCGCGTCTCCGCTCACCGTGACGTCGACCTCCTCCCTGCCGAAGCAGAACAACAGGATCTCCCCCACCGGACCGGACACCCGGATCACATCGGATCCCGACCGCACGACCCCCCGACGATCCACACCGACGAAGGACGGGGCACCGTCCGGATCCACGATGACCGGGAGCTCGGAGTTCCTGAGCAGGCGCACCCCCATCCGTCGCAGCACCCCGGACAGCACGTTCTCGTCCTCCGGGCTGAACCGGCGGGGCCGCCACCCCGGCCGCGCACGGCGTACGTCCTCGTGATGGATGAAGTGTTCGCCGGCATTCAGTTGCGCGTCGAGAAAGCGCACCGGACTGAACTTCGGGGGCCCCGCCATCCACCGCCGGACGATCTCTCCGTGACTCCGTGATCCGATCTCGTCGCTGACCGATCGGAGATGCGCACGAAACGCGGGAAGGAACATTCCCGGCACCGCATCGGGCCGGGTTTCCCGGAGGAGAAGGTGGACGGCCATGTCCTTCGTGGTCCAACCTGCGCAGAGTGTGGGTGCGTCGGGGCCGAGTTCCAGGAGGAGCCCGCCGAGTGCGGCGCGCTCGGATGCGGCAAAAGTCATGGCCCCAGCCTAGTCGCATCAATTCAGTGAACCGATGTGACGGGGCCGGGGCCGTGACTTCTCTGACGTCGCCGGACGGGTCAGCGGGTCTCGCGCGCCTGGCGGACGGCCTCATCCGGGACCGGGCTGTGGCTCTCGGAGCTCATCGGCACGACGGTAGGGATGACCATCGGCTTACGGCGCCACTTCTGTTCGACGAAGCGGGACACCTTACGACGCAGCTGGCGGACCATGCGGTAGGGGTCGTTCTCCCCTTCACCCGCGAGCTGACGCATGGTGTTGTCGACCAGCTCGGTGATCTCCGGCATCATCGCCTTCGCGTCCTCGGAGAAGCCCTTGGCCTGGACCGTCGGGCGTTCCAGCGGGCGGCCGGTACGGTTGTCGATGACGACGGTGATGGAGATCAGACCGCCTTCACCCATCTCCGTACGGTCGGCGAGGACCTCGTCATCGATGTCACCCATCGTGACACCGTCGACGTAGAGGTTGCCGATCGGGATCTGGCCGACGACCTCCGCCTTACCGTCGACGAGGTCGACGACGACGCCGTTCTGGGCGAGCATGACGCGCTCCCGGTCGACACCGGTGGAGACGGCGAGTTCCTTGTTCGCGCGCAGGTGACGCCACTCACCGTGGACCGGCATCGCGTTCTTCGGGCGGACGGCGTTGTAGAGGAACAACAGCTCTCCCGCGTAGCCGTGACCCGAGGTGTGGACCTTGGCGTCCTTGCCGGTGATCACGGTCGCACCGATCTGGGCGAGCATGTTGATCACGCCGAACACCGCTTCCTCGTTGCCGGGGACGAGCGAGGACGAGAGGATGATGAGATCGCCGTCACGGACGGTGACCTGACGGTGCTCACGACGCGCCATGCGGGACAGGGCGGCCATGGGCTCCCCCTGGGTACCGGTGGTGATCAGCATGACCTTGTGCGGGGCCATGCGCCCGGCGTCATCCATGCTGACGAACGTTCCCTTGGGTGCCTTCAGGTAGCCGAGCTTCTCGGCGATCTCCATGTTCCGGATCATCGAGCGCCCGTTGAAGGCGACCTTACGTCCGGTGGCGACCGCCGCGTCGACCGCGGCCTGGACCCGGTAGACGTTCGAGGCGAAGGAGGCGAGGATGACCCGCTGCTTCGCCTCACCGATCAGACGACGCAACGTCGGCGCGATGTCCGATTCGGAGCCGGACATGCCCGGGGTCGTGGCGTTCGTCGAATCGCAGAGGAACAGATCGACACCCTCGTCGCCGTACCGCGAGATGGCGGGAAGATCCGTCGGGCGACCGTCGGTGGGGGTCTGGTCGAGCTTGATGTCACCGGTGAGGAGAACCGTACCGGCCTTCGTCTTGAGCACGATGCCGAGGCAGTCCGGGATGGAGTGGTTCACGGCGAAGAAACGGACGTTGAACGGACCGTAGTCCTTCTCCGACGCCTCGTCGACCTCGATCAGCTTCGGCCGCAGCCGGTGCTCGCGGCACTTCGCGGCGATGAGTGCGAGCGTGAACTTGGAACCGACGATCGGCAGATCGGGACACATCTTCAGCAGCCACGGGATGGCACCGATGTGATCCTCGTGGCCGTGCGTGATGACGAGGGCGTCGATGCGGTCGAGCTTGTCCTCGAGGTACGAGAAGTCCGGCAGGATCAGGTCGACGCCGGGCTCGCCGGAGGACGGGAAGAGCACGCCGCAGTCCACGATGAGGATGCGGTTGTTGTACTCGAAGACGGTCATGTTGCGGCCGATCTCCGAGATACCTCCGAGCGCGATGACACGGAGACCGTTCTTCGGCGCCTTCGGCGGTTCCGGCAGACGACGGGTCAGATCCGCGCCCTGCATCGACTTGACGACGTTGCGGTTGCGGTCGTTTCCGGCGCCCCGGCCACCGTTCCGGTTGCCCTGGGAACGCTCGTTGCCGCCACCACCGTTGTTTCCGCGGTTTCCGCCACCGGAGTTGTTGCCCCGGCCGCGACGGTTTCCACCGGAATTCCGGTCGTTGTTCGCGCCACGATTGTCCCGGCGACCACCGCGATCCTCGTTCGAGGACCTGGATCCGGACTTCTTCGTGCCCCGGTTGTCGGTTCCGGTATCACCCTCCGCGCCTTCGGCTGCGGGGGCGGGCTGCTCGGGGGCCTTGAATTCGGGGGCCTCCGGCGGACCCGCCTTGCGGGTGACCTTCCGGGATCGATTACGGGTGTCAGACATATTTATAGGACTCCAGCCTGTTCTAGATCGGTGCGGAGTTCCTCGAGCTGCTCCTGATCCACGGGGATCTGCGGCAGCCGGGGTTCTCCGGCGTCGAGGCCCTGCAGTCGCAGGGCCCCCTTTGAGAAGCTGACTCCGCCCAGACGTGCCTGGGCGCGGATCAGCGGGGAAAGTTGTGTGTTGATTGCCCGCGCACGAATGAGATCGCCTTCGGCGAAACTCGTGTGCAGCTCACGCAGTTGGCGAGCCGCGACATGCCCGATCACCGAAATGAAACCGGTTGCCCCCAGCGACAGCCAGGGAAGGTTGAGCGGATCATCTCCCGAGTACCAGGCGAGGCCCGTCTCGGCGATCAGGGGTGTGGCGGCGGCGAGGTCACCTTTGGCGTCCTTGACGGCCACAATCGTGCGGTGTTCAGCTAGACGTCGAATGGTATCAGACTCAATCGGTATAACCGAACGGGGCGGAATGTCGTACAGGCACACCGGCAGATCGGTGGCGTCGGCGACGGCGGTGAAGTGCCGGTAGACGCCCTCCTGCACCGGTTTCGAGTAGTACGGCGTGACCACGAGCAGGGAGTCAGCACCCGCGTCCGCGGATGCTCTCGCGAGCGCCACCGTCGCGGCGGTGTCGTAGCTGCCGGCGCCGGCGATGATCTTCGCGCGGTCACCGACCTCCGCCTTGACCTCGCGCAGCAGGGTGAGCTTCTCGTCGACGGTCGTCGTCGGGGACTCCCCGGTGGTTCCGGCGAGAACGAGGGCGTCACAGCCCTCGTCGACGAGATGCGCGGCGAGCCGGCGGCCCGCCGCGACGTCGAGATCACCGTCACGGTTGAAGGGGGTGACCATGGCGACGGCTACGGTGCCGAAGTGCTCGGCTCCGGTGCTGACTGTCATACCTGTGCTCATGTCACACGAGGTTACCCGGTCAACCGATCGTGCCGGGCATTGCGGTCACTCCGGCGTGTGGCGGACGGTGCCCGGAATCGGTTGATCCGACGGTCAGAAGTCGGTGACGTACGGGCTGACAGCCATCTCGGATCCGTCCGAGAGCGTCGCGATGTCGAAGTCCCCGAAGATGGTCGGGGCCAGTCCCCTGAGCAACCGGAGGCATTCGACGGCCACGGTCCGGATCTCGATGTCGGCGTGCTCGGTCGCGCGCATACCGATGAAGTGGCGCCAGGCCCGGTAGTTTCCGGTCACCACGATCCTCGATTCGGTGGCGTTGGGGAGAACCGCCCGGGCCGCCTGCCGCGCCTGTTTCCGGCGCAGCAGAGCGTTCGGCTCGTCCGCGAGCTTCTCCTCCAGGGCGGAGAGAAGCTCGTTGAACGTGAAACGTGCATCGTCGACCCCCTGCATGAAGAGTCTCGTCAGTTCCTCGTCCTCGGCGATCAGACGTGGGACCACGACCTCACTGTCCTCGGAGTGGACGAAACGCTGGGACAGCTGGGAGAACGAGAAGTGGCGGTGCCGCACGAGTTCGTGGGTCGCCGAGCGTGAGATGCCCCGGATGTACATCGTCGCACTCGCGTGCTCGAACAGCGCGGTGTGCCCGACCTCCATGATGTGCCGGAGGTAGGCGGCGTTCGACGCCGTCCTCGGGTTCGGCTTGTCGAAGGTCTCGTAGCACGCCCTGCCCGCGAACTCGGCGAGTGCCTCGCCGTCCGACGCATCGGTCCCCCAGTCGATGTCCTCGGGTGGTGTGAAGGTGGTGTGCGCGATCAGCTGCACCTTCAGGTCGACGGGTCGGGCCACGGGTGATGTCTCCTCGGTTGATACGGGTGGTACGGGGTGCGGGGGTGCGGATCAGAGATCCAGGTACTTCTCCAGTCCGACGGTCAGACCGGGGAACTCGTGGATCCGTCGGACCCCGACCAGAACACCGGGCACGAAGCTCGTCCGGTCGTAGGAGTCCTGCCGGATCGTCAGTGACTGACCCTGTGAACCGAAGATGACCTCCTCGTGGGCGACCATTCCGGTCATTCGGACCGCATGCACCCTGACCCCGTCGACATCGGAACCGCGGGCACCGTCGAGTGACTGATCGGTGGCGTCGGGCTGGTCCCCCATACCGGCGTCACGGCGGGCCGCGGCGATGCCCTCCGCGGTGTGGATCGCGGTGCCCGAGGGGGCGTCGAGCTTGTTCGGGTGGTGGTACTCGACGACCTCAGCGGATTCGAAGAACCTGGCCGCCTGTTTCGCGAACTGCATGGTCAGTACGGCGGAGATCGCGAAGTTCGGGGCGATGAGGACACCGGTGCCCTCATGCCTGGAGTCGGCGATCCATGTGCGGACCTGATCGAGGCGCTCCGGGGTGAAACCCGTAGTACCGACGACACAGGAGATACCGTTGCGGATGCAGAACTCGAGGTTGTCCATCACGGCGGAGGGGGCGGTGAAGTCGACGATGACTCCAGCTCCGGCCTCCACCAGTGCACCGAGATCATCGCCCCTGTCGATCTCCGCCACCAGTTCCAGGTCCGCTGCGGCGCGGACCCCCTGCACCACCGCCTGTCCGACGCGTCCGCCGGCTCCGAGCACTCCCACCTTCGTGGATACGCTGCCTGTCATGTCTGCTCCTCACGTCCTTCTCCGGGTCATCCGGTGGGCCCACCCGATGACGTTGTCACGGGCACGTGCGCACCGATCTCCCCGACCAGTGTAGGCACCGTGACCGCCCGGTTTCTCCGGGGGTGCGCCCCGGTGGGTGGAGCGGTACCGGCTGCCGGCGCCGGCGGGCCCGTCACACAAAGCGGACCACCGCCCCGGGTGGAGCGGATTCCGTCGGGAATCCACCCGCCGGGGCGGTGGCTCTGGTCGGCGTGTCCGCCGGGATGGTGACTACTCCGCGGCGTCGTCCTCGACGGGCGCGAGGGAGATCTTCCCGCGGTTGTCGATGTCCAGGATCTCGACCTGGATCTTGTCGCCGACGTTGACGACGTCCTCGACGCGTTCGATCCGCTTCTTGCCGCCCAGCTTGGAGATGTGGACGAGTCCGTCACGTCCCGGCAGCAGGGAGACGAAGGCACCGAAGTTGGTGGTCTTGACGACGGTTCCGAGGAACCGCTCCCCCACCTTCGGCATCTGCGGGTTGGCGATGGAGTTGATCTTCTCGATCGCGGCGTCGGCTGCCTCCCCGGAGAACGCGGACACGTAGATGGTGCCGTCGTCCTCGATGGAGATGTTCGCGCCGGTGTCCTCGGTGATCGAGTTGATGGTCTTGCCCTTCGGGCCGATGACCTCACCGATCTTGGACTGCGGCACGGTGACCGTGACGATGCGCGGTGCGAGGGCGCTCATCTCGTCGGGACCGTCGATGACCTCGGACATGGTCTCGAGAATCGCCAGGCGGGCGTCGCGGGCCTGGGACAGCGCGCCGGCGAGCACCTCGGAGGGGATGCCGTCGAGCTTGGTGTCGAGCTGGAGGGCGGTGATGAACTCCTCCGTGCCGGCGACCTTGAAGTCCATGTCGCCGAAGGCGTCCTCGGCACCGAGGATGTCGGTGAGCGCCACGTAGCGGGTCTCTCCGTCGACCTCGTCGGACACCAACCCCATGGCGATACCGGCCACGGGGGCCTTCAGCGGGACACCGGCGTTGTAGAGCGACAGCGTCGACGCGCAGACGGACCCCATCGAGGTCGAACCGTTGGAGCCGAGGGCCTCGGACACCTGACGGATCGAGTACGGGAACTCCTCTCGGGTCGGGAGCACCGGCAGGACGGCACGCTCGGCGAGCGCCCCGTGGCCGATCTCACGGCGCTTCGGCGAACCGACACGACCGGTCTCACCGACGGAGTACGGCGGGAAGTTGTAGTGGTGCATGTAGCGCTTGTGGTCGACGGGGGACAGCGAATCGATCTGCTGCTCCATCTTCAGCATGTCCAGGGTGGTGACACCGAGGATCTGCGTCTCACCGCGCTCGAAGAGCGAGGAACCGTGTGCGCGGGGAATCAGATCGACCTCGACACCGAGATCGCGGATGTCGGTGATACCGCGACCGTCGATACGGAAGTGGTCCGTGAGGATGCGGTGCCGGACGACGGCCTTCATCACCGCGTTGTAGGCGTTGCGGATCTCCTTGCCGCGCTCCGGGAACTTCTCGATGAGCTC
The DNA here is from genome assembly GCF_016595275.2 of Corynebacterium pygosceleis. Taxonomy (GTDB): domain Bacteria; phylum Actinomycetota; class Actinomycetes; order Mycobacteriales; family Mycobacteriaceae; genus Corynebacterium; species Corynebacterium pygosceleis. Next base: position 362,110 of record NZ_JAENIQ020000002.1, read on the forward strand.
GGCCTCGATCTCGGCCATGTGCTCGTTCGTGGCGTCGTCGCGGTCCTGCTTGCCGGCGATGGACATCAGCTTCGTCAGCTTGGACTTGGCCTTCTTCTCCACCGCGGCGTAGACGTCGTCGGCGTACGGCGGGAAGAGCGGGAACTCCTGGGTCTCCTTCGCGGCTTCCTTGGCCAGCAGACGCTGCGCCTCGCAGAGCTTCTCGATGAAGGGCTTCGCGGCCTCGAGTCCCTCGGCGACGACGGACTCCGTCGGTGCGGGCGCACCCTCGGCGACGCGTGCCACGACGTTCTCGGTGGCTCCGGCCTCGACCATCATGATCGCGACGTCGTCACCGCCGCCCTTCTTTCCGCCCTTCTTACCGGGGACGATGCGTCCGGCGACGACGATCTCGAACAGTGCCTGGGCGTGCTGCTCGTGGGTCGGGAAAGCGACCCACTGACCCTTCGGGTGCTTCTCGTCGACGACGAGCGCCATCCGGACACCACCGACGGGGCCGGACACCGGCAGACCCGAGAGCTGGGTGGCTGCGGACGCGGCGTTGATCGCCACGACGTCGTACATGTCCTTCGGGTCCATCGACAGGACGGTGATCACGCACTGGACCTCGTTGCGCAGCCCCTTGACGAAGGTCGGGCGCAGCGGGCGGTCGATCAGACGGCAGGCGAGGACGGCCTCGGTGGAGGGACGTCCCTCCCTGCGGAAGAACGAGCCGGGGATCCGTCCGGCGGCGTACATGCGCTCCTCGACATCGACCGTCAGCGGGAAGAAGTCGAATCCCTCACGGGGATTGCCGGAGGCGGTGGTGGTGGCCAGCAGCATCGTGCCCTCATCGAGGTACGCGGTGACTGATCCACCTGCCTGGCGGGCCAGCTGGCCCGTCTCGAGGCGAATGGTGCGGGTACCGAAATCACCGTTGTCGATCGTGGCGGTGGCCTCGACGATTCCGAATTCGGTGTCATTGTTGATAGTAACGTCGCGCAAGCGAGTTCTCCTTTTCCTGGCCTTCCGCTCGGCGATCTTCGGTGTCGCCGTTCATGTCTTCTTCGTGGAAGGCTCCGTACAAGACTACCAGCACATCGGACCACCTCACCCGGATTTTTCGTCCGACCGAAAAATCACCCCCACGGCACATCCGGCGACGGGGACACGGTCGACACCCGGGGACAACCGGACACGGGTTCTCCACGGCCACGACGCAGCACAGGACGGACCGGGAACACCACCGCGCTAGGGCCGGTAATCCAGGAGCAGTGCCGCCGTCGCACTGTCGGTGACGAGGGCCGGATTGACGTCCGACCGCGCGATCGCCGAGATGGCGGCAACCTTCTCCCACCCCCAGGCGACCACCAGGGGCAGATCGATCTTCCTCAACCGCTCCGGCTCCAGGGAGATGGTCCGGTCGCAGAGAGGGGTGTGCACGTGCCTGCCCTTCACATCGAAGTGGTGCCCGGAGAAATGCGCCACGACCTTGTACCTCCGGAGATCACGGGTGATCTGCGGCGTGATGAAGGGCTGAAGCAGCGCACTCGCGTTCCCCTGCCCCACCGACCCGACCCCGACGACGGCGATGTCCGCGCGGGCGGCGAGCTCCAGGGTGGTCACCATCATCTCCTCCCGCCGGGCCCAGCGGGCCGCGGTCGCGGAGCGCAGCACGATCGGCACGGGGAGCAACCGGTACCCTCCACCGAACTTCGCGGCCAGCCGGCGGGTGAGATCGGGCGCGTCGACGGCGTGGTGCTCCGATCCACCGTAGGAACCGACCATCTGACAGACGACGGACAACGGCCAGTTCTGCTGCGGCATCGATTCAACCACGGCCGCGACCGACCGGCCGTTGGACAGCGCGACCACCGCCTGCCGGTGTCCCGCGCTCTCGATGATGTCGGCCGCGAGCCTGCCCACATCATGGGGTGCGGTGTTCTCACCCGAGGACGAGGCGACGAACACCCTCTCCAACCCGAGGTGACGACGGAGTTGACGCTCGAGTTCGAACGACTGCTCCAGGGGATGGTGGACCGTCGTCCGGACCATGTGCCGTTCCCTCGCCTCCTTCAGCAGACGGGACACCCTCGACCGCGAGCAGAACCGCTGTTCGGCGATCTCGCTCTGCGAGAGGTGCTGTTCGTAGTAGAGCCTCGCGACGGTGAGGATCTCCTCGACCCTCTGCCGTTCATTCCCTCTCATGTCCGCGCACATAGTTGCAACCTCTCCGATCAGTTAATCCGCTACACCTCCACCATAGCCACACCAACCTGGCAAAACGGACGAATTAGTGGTTTTGATGCAGAAGTAACCGCACATCTGTGCACGACGACCCTCCCGCCACTGCTGCACTTCTGGCAGCGTACGACTCAGGCAAACCGCCTTTTCCGCGTCATTTTGAGGAGTAAACTATGTCACAGTTCGTACGGACCATTCTCGGAGACGTAGCCCCTGAGACCCTCGGTGTGGTCAACGCCCACGACCACCTGATCCGGGTCGGTGCGGGCGAGGTCTACATCGACGCCGATCACCAGCTCGCCGACGTGGACAAGGCCGTCGAGGAGGCCACCTACTTCGTCGAGGCCTCGAAGAACTGGGCGGACGGCGGAACCGTGGTCGACATGTGCCCCGCCAACTGCGGCCGTGACCTCGACAAGCTCGCCGAGGTCAACCGACGTGTCCCGGGTCTCCAGATCGTGGCGACCACGGGCTTCCACCGTGAACACGTCTACCTCGAGACACAGTCCCACTGGGTGAGCCGCTACAGCGTCGACCAGATCGCGGATCTCCTGATCGCGGACATCACCGAGGGAATCGACAGGCACGACTACTCCGGCCCCATCGTCGACCGCACCGGGTACAAGGCGGGCTGCATCAAGGTGGCGACGGCCTACGGAAAGATCACGCCCTTCGAACGCAAGTGCATGGAAGCCTGTGCGAAGGCTGCCGTCGAGACCGGAGCACCGATCAACACCCACACCACCTACGGCACGTGCGGACTCGATCAGGCACAGGAACTGATCCGGATGGGGGTGCCCGCAGACCAGATCGCGATCGGACACATCCAGCGCAACGCCGACGTCTACTACCTCCGGCAGATCCTCGACACCGGCGTCTGGCTGGAGATCGACGGCACATACCGCATCAAGTACCAGCCCGAGTCCAACCGCATGATGGAACTGAAGGAACTCGGCGACCGGGGATACGGTGACCGTATCCTGCTGGGAACCGACTCCGGCAAGCGGAGCTACCAGAAGGCCTACGGCGCCGTGACAGGTGTCGACTTCAACCCGGCCGTCGACGGTCCCCGCATGATCGACGAGGGCTTCGATCCGGGGTACGTCCATCAGCTGCTCGTGACCAACGGCCAGAAGTTCTTCACCATGCGGGGAGCGCGGTAGTCATGGCACCACGGTTGCAGGTGGCGGTTGACTCCCCCGACATGGTCTCCGCTCTCGGCCCCCTGAACAAGGCGGTCGAACACGTCGACATCATCGAGTGCGGGACGATCCTCGTGATCGCCGAGGGGCTCCGGGCGGTCCGGGAGATCCGGGCGCTGTACCCGGAGAAGACGATCCTCGCCGATGTCCGCATCGCCGAGGCGGGCAGCCTCATCGCCCGCCAGTGTTTCGAGGCGGGTGCGGACTGGGTCTCCTGCGTCGCGGGTGCCTCCCTGTCCACCATCGGTCAGGTCGTCAAGGTCGCGGCCGAGTACGACGGAGAGGTACAGGTCGAACTCGGGGAGGTCTACTCGCCGGACCGTGCTCGGGCCTGGCGGGACCTCGGTGTCCGGCACGTCATCGTGAAACGTTCCCGTGACAGGGAGGCCGCGGGCGATCTGTCCTGGGGAGACGAGGACATCGAGCGGGTCAGCGAACTGGCGGACATGGGATTCACCGTCACCGTGACGGGCGGGATCAAGGCCGCGGAACTCGATGTCTTCACCGGCCGTCCGGTGGGGGTGGTCATCGCCGGCCGCGAGATCATGCAGGCGGAGGATCCGGAAGCCTCCGCACTCAACCTGCAGCGGGCGATCGGTCGGGTCTGGCCATGAGCACCATCCGCCTCGGAATCTACGAGAAGGCCCTCGTCAGTGCCCCGTGGCCCGAGTTCTTCGGGCAGGTCCGGGCAGGGGGTTTCCATTTCGTCGATCTCTCCGTCGACGAGACACCCGAGCGGGCAGCCCGCCTCGACTGGTCCCAGGAGGAACGCCGCAGCGTCCGTGACGCGGCGCACACGGCAGGGGTCCAGATCGGTGGGATCTGTCTCTCACTGCACAGGCGGATCATGCCGGGTTCCGCCGATCCCGCCGTCAGGGCGCAGGCGCGGGACGTGTACCGGAAAGGTATCGACCTCGCCCATGACCTCGGTGTGTCGGTGGTGCAGGTCGCCGGCTACTACGCCTACTACGAGGATGACGATCCGGAGAGCCGTAGCCGGTACATCGACACGCTGAAGGACGCTGTCCCGCACGCCGCTCACAGGGGTGTCATCCTCGCGATCGAGAATGTCGACGGCCACGACATCTCCTCCGTCCAGGACGCGATGTCGGTCGTCCACGAGTGCGCCAGTCCGTGGGTGCAGATCTACCCCGATGTCGGGAACATCGCGGAACACGGCGGAGACGCCACCGAGGAGCTGGCCGCGGGACGCGGACACATGGTCGCCCTGCACGTCAAGGACGTCCTTCCCGGTGAACCACGCCGGATCTTCTTCGGAACCGGCGTCGCGGATTTCGACGCGGCGTTCGCGGAGCTGAAGAGACAGGACTGGGACGGTCGGATCATGCTCGAAATGTGGAACGACGACTCCCCCGACTCGCCGGCGACCTGCGAGAGAGCCAGAAGATTCATCGAAGAAAAACTCATTTCCGCCGGTTGCACCGTGCAACCCCTACAGTGAAGGAGATCATTCCACATGATGCTCAGGGAACTACGGGAACAGGTCTGCGAGGGAAACCTCGCGCTACCCCGGCACGGTCTCGTCGCCTGGACCGGAGGAAATCTCTCCGCTCTCGCGGACTCCGGTGACCGGATCGTCATCAAACCGTCGGGCAGGCTCTACACGGACATGACGCCCGAGGACATGGTCGTCGTCGACCTCGACGGACGCATCATCGAGGGTATCCACGGCCCGAGCTCGGACACCTCCTCGCACCTCGGCATCTACCGGGGCCGCGACGACGTGAAGTCCGTCGTCCACACCCACTCAACCTACGCCACCGCCTGGGCGGCCCTCGGGGAAGAGATCCCGTGCTGCCTCACCGCGATCTCAGACGAGTTCGGTGGGCCGGTCCCCTGCGGTGGCTACGCCCGCATCGGCGGTGACGCGATCGGTGAGGAGATCCTCCGCAGTATCGGTCGTTCACCGGCGATCCTCATGAAACAACACGGTGTCTTCACCATCGGCCCCGGAATCCAGAAGGCCCTCCAGGCCGCCGTGATGGTCGAGGACGTCGCCCGCACCATGTGGGCCGCACGGCTCATGGGTACTCCAATCCCGCTGCCCGAGGAGGAGATAGCGGCCAACTTCGACCGCTACACGCACCGCTACGGGACAGCCCAAGCATCCGAAGGGGTGACCGGAAATGTTTGACATCACATCCATTGGCGAAGGCCAGATACGACTGACGGTGATCGAAGGCCGCCGTCTCCTCAACTCCACCAAGGTCCTCCTCAACGCCGCATGCTCGGAGGCGAACGTGTGCGGGGTCCTCTCACAGCTCGGGCGTTCCACATCATGGTGCTCGATACTGCCGGAAGGCGATCTCGCCGAGCGTTGTCTCTCCGAGTACCGTGCCGTCGGGGTGGACCTCTCCAACATGATCCGTGTTCCGGAGGGTCGCACCGCCCTCTACTTCATGGAGCCGGGTAAATCACCGATGCCGTCCCGGGTGATCTACGACCGCCAGCACACACCGTTCCGGGACATCGGCGTCGACGACGTCAACTGGGATTCGATGCTGGACACCAGACTCGTCTTCGTCACCGGCATCACGGCGGCACTCACGGACGAGACCGGTGCGGTCATCACGCACTTCGTCGAGAGGGCCGCCGAGAGAGGCATCGATGTCGTTCTCGACGTGAACTACCGGGGCCTCCTCTGGTCCCCGGAGAAGGCGGCGGAGGTGCTCACCCCGATCGCCGAGAAAGCCACGGCGCTGTTCTGCTCACGCCGCGACGCCGAGATCGTCTTCGGTGTCACCGGCGACGGGCCGGGGTGCGCCAGGGCCCTCCGGGAACGTTTCGGTACCAGATTCGTCGTGTCGACGGACCAGACGAATCCGGTGTACTACTCCGACGACCGGGGAGAGGGCAGCGTCAACGTCGAGATGGTACCGGTCGTCGACCGACCGGGCGCCGGAGACAGCTTCGTCGCCGGCTGCCTGCACGGTTTCCTTTCCGGGGACATGCGCCGGGGGGTCGAATTCGGCAAGGCGATCGCGAAGTACGCGCTCACCCACCACGGTGACCTGACCAGAATCAACCCGGCAGAACTCTCCATCCCCACCACCGCCGACATCATCCGCTAGCGGACTGTCCAGAGATTAAGGATAACCCCATGTCCAACACACCCACCGTGCCGGTGATGACGGCCGCCAGCCAGATCGACTCCCGGAAACTCACCCGGAACCAGAAGTCCATCGTCGGCCTCGTCATCATGGGCAACATCGCCGAATTCTTCGACATCTTCCTCATCGGTTTCGTGGTGTCCCTCCTGGTGAAACCGTGGCACCTCTCGGGATTCGAGGCCGGGGTCATCCTCGCCTGTTCCGGGCTCGGAACCGTGGCCGGAGCCATCCTCTGGGGACGCCTGGCCGACAAGGTCGGCCGCAAGGGCGCATTCCTGTGGTGCATCGTTCTCCTGGTCGTCTTCACCGCACTGTGCATCATCACACCGGACCGGGGATGGTGGCTGCTCGCCATCCTGCGGATCGGGGTCGGCATCGGAGTCGGTGGCCTGAACATCACCTCGATCCCCTACGTCCAGGAATTCGTGCCCGCCAAGCATCGTGGCCTCCTGGCGGGACTGGCCTCCGTGTTCATTCCCGTCGGCCTGCTCCTCGGTGCACAGGCACAGCAGTGGCTCGCCGAGCCCATCGGCTGGCGTGGCCTGATCGCCCTCGGCGTGATCCCGGTGTTTCTCTTGTTCTGGCTGGCCCGGGTACCCGAATCACCCCGTTTCCTCCAGACGCACGGCCGCGCCGAGGAAGCCCGACAGGCCTACGCCTGGGCGCTGATGGTTCCCGTCTCGGAGGTCGGTGAACTTCCTGAACTGAAGAAGGAGAACTCCGCCAGCTTCAGCAAGGTCTTCGGGGCCCACAAGAAGTCACTGGCGCTGATAACCTTCGGTTCCTTCTGTTTCATCCTCGGTTCCTTCACCATCCAGTCCTGGGGACAGACCCTGCTCAAGGACGGGTTCGGTTACACCGCCTCCATGGTCGGAATGATGTTCACCTTCGTCTCGCTCGCGGACATCATCGGCCGGCTCAGTTCAGCGTGGCTGTCCGACATCATCGGTCGCCGATGGGTGATGTTCAGCTTCGGCATGCTGGGGGCCGCCGGTTGCGTCATCTCCGCCACGGCCTCGACCGGAACGGTGTTCTTCATCGGTGTCCTCATCGCGATGATGTTCGGTGACGGAGCATTCGGCATCCTCAACGCCTTCGGTGCGGAGCAGTTCCCGAATGATGTGCGCTCGACGGGACTCGGCCTCGGTTACGGCATCGGGGCCACTGCCAAGATCTTCGGGCCCGCGCTCATGGGCTTCCTCATCGGAGGTTCGGCCATCAAACAGGACGTCACACTCGATGCGGTGCCCCCGGCGTTCTTCCTGTTCGCCACACTGCTCGCGCTCGGTGGCATCACCTACCTCTTCGCCAAGGAGACGAAGGCCCTGCAGCTGGAGAAGATCTGATCTCACCACCGGACACCGCAGCTGTGTCCCCCGCTGACGACGTTGACACCGGATCGGTCCCACCGATCCGGTGTCACCCGTTCCCGCAGGTGTTCCCCGGACCCGACGCACACGGGCCGGCCCCGCGACGGGGGCACGGAAACGACGAAACCGCCGCCCCGGATGAATCCGGGGCGGCGGTGCCGTATCAGGGGTGCACCGAAATCAGCGGCGCAGACCCAGGCGGGAGATCAGATCGCGGTAACGATCGACGTTGTTCTCCTTCAGGTACTTCAGCAGGCCACGACGGCGACCGACCATCAGGAGCAGGCCGCGACGGGAGTGGTGGTCGTGCTTGTGGAACTTGAGGTGCTCGGTGAGCTCACGGATTCGGGTGGTCAGCAGAGCGATCTGAGCCTCCGGCGAACCGGTGTCGGACTCGTGCAGGCCGTACTCGGCCAGGATGGACTTCTTCTGCTCGGTGGAAAGTGCCACGGAGTGTTCTCCTCTTACATAATTTCAGTCCACATGAAAAATTCCGTGTGCCGGGTTTGTTCTCTATCTTCATCAAGCCGACATCAAGCCGTCATCGAGCCGACGTCAACCGGATTCCGGAGGATAACACCGCTTTCCGCACACGGGGAGCAACTGCTGTGGACCGCAGTCGCAAACCTCCGTCAACCATAGCACGACGACCCCGGCACCGTCATTCGGACGACCGGTGCCGTTCCATGATCCCCCGGGTACGTCGGACATCCCGGTCCATGGCGGTGAGCAGCTCATCGACACCGTCGAACTTCTCCATACCCCGCAGGTGCTCGATGAAGTCGACCGCGCAGTGCCTGCCGTAGAGGTCGGCCTCCCGGTCCAGCACGAACGCCTCGACGCTCCGACGCTCGTCACCGAACGTGGGATTCGTTCCGACGGAGATGGCGGTGACGTAGCGGACCCCCGTTTCCATGTCCCCGTCAACGGGGCCGGCAGCCGGATCATCACAGAGGGTGAACCATCCGCAGTAGACCCCGTCGGCGGGCACGGCGACGGACTCCGGGAAGTACAGGTTCGCCGTCGGATAGCCGAGTTCCCGACCACCGCGCCCCGCTCCACGGACGACCTCACCGGACAGGCGGAAGGGACGTCCGAGCGCCCAGTTGGCCCGGGCCACGTCCCCCTCACGCAGGAGCCCCCGGATCACGGAGGACGAGATGGTGATCCCGTCCTCCGTGAGAAGCTCCCGGACATCCACCCTGATCCCGTGACGCTCCCCCAGTTCACGGAGGGTGTCGGTGTTCCCGGAGGCCCGGTGCCCGAAGGTGAAGTTCTCCCCGACGACGACGGTGTCCGCTCTGAGCCGGTCCACGAGGACGCCCCTGACGAACTCCCCGGGGCTCTGCTTCGCCATGTCCACGGTGAAGGGGACGACGAGCATGTGGTCCACCCCCAGCTCCCGGGCGAGATCCGCCCGGGTGGCGACGGTACCGAGCATCGGGGGAAGCCTGTCCGGTGCGAACACCGCCATCGGGTGCGGGTCAAACGTCATGAGAACCGAGGGCAGGCCGCATTCCCGGGCCCGTCGGGTTGCCGCCGCGATGAGCCGACGGTGACCCCGGTGAACCCCGTCGAAGACGCCGATGGTCACCACCGACCCGTCGAGGTCGGTGGGTATCTTCTCGAGTCCGTGCCAAATGTCCACCGGTACAGGGTACGTGATCGCCTAAACTGTCCGCATGACTGATCCCCTCGCCACTTCCGGACTCGTTGTCGTGGACAAACCCGCGGGTTTGACCTCCCATGATGTGATCGCCCGCCTCCGCAGGGCGTTCGGGACCAGGAGGGTCGGCCACGCGGGAACCCTCGACCCGATGGCGACCGGGGTCCTCGTCGTCGGTGTCGAACGGGGAACCCGTTTTCTCGCGCACCTCGTGGCGGAGACGAAGTCCTACACCGGCACCATCAGACTCGGTTCCGCGACGACGACGGATGACGCCGAGGGGGAGACCGTCTCCACCGCCGCAGCCGACACGGTGACCGGACTCGACGACGCGGCGATCGCCGCGGGGCTCGCTGATCTGCGGGGTGACATCATGCAGAAACCGAGTGCCGTCAGTGCCATCAAGATAGACGGAAAGCGCGCACATGAGCGGGTGCGGGCGGGAGAGACCGTGGACATACCGGCCCGTCCGGTCACCGTGCACCGCCTCGAGGTCACGGATCTCCGCCGGAACGCGGGATCCATCGACATCGACGTGGACGTCCTCTGTTCCTCCGGCACCTACATCCGTTCCCTCGCCCGTGATCTCGGCGCGACACTCGGGGTGGGCGGCCATCTGACCGCGCTCCGACGGACCTCCGTCGGCCCGTTCGACGTCACCCGGGCGCAACCGCTCGCGGAGATCACGGAACACCCGGAACTGTCCCTGAGCCTCGATGAGGCTCTGGCCGTCTCCTTCCCGGTGCTCGGGGTCACGGAGGAGGAGGGCTCCGCCCTGGCAATGGGAAAGTGGCTGGAACCGCGCGGGTTGAAGGGCGTTCACGCCGCCGTCACCCCTGACGGCCGCTCCGTGGCACTGGTCAGGGAGACCGGGAAGCGTCTGGCCACGGTGTTCGTCGCGCGCCCGTCGACACTCTGAACCGGCGTCAGGTGATCGCCGTCGTCGCGATGACGTATCCGTCCCGCATCACCCACCGGCCCGAGATGAAGGGCACCGGTGTCGGGCGGACGAGCAGGTACGACACGAATGTGCCGTCGACCCGCAGGTCGATCTCCGCCTGCTCGAAGCCCAGCCAGCGGTGGGTCAACGGAAACCACGCTTTGTAGGTGGCCTCCTTCGCGCAGAACAACAGACGGTCGGCGCCCCTGATCCCCGCGTCCCGGAACTTCTTCAACTGCGGAAGTTCGCCTTCCCGTGCGATGGAACCGAGGATCCCCTCCGGGAGGGGTTCGAGGGGTTCAGCGTCCAGTCCGAGCGAACGGACCAGCAGTGACGGGGCGACGACAGCCGCACGGAACCCCTCGGTGTGGGTGAGGGAACCGGACACCGCGGGCGGGAGCAGCGGCATTCCCCGTTCGCCCCGCAGAATCGGTGCGCCCGTCTCCCGCCCGAGTTGCTCCAGTGCCCGGTGCGCGCACCAGCGGGCGTCACCGAACTCCGCCTTACGGACATCGAGGGAATGGGTCACCAGGGCCTTCTCCAGGGGGTGCAGCCCGTTGAAGTTGGTGAGGTCGTTCACCCCGATCTCGGTCTTCACCCAGCAGAACCTGGCGGAGTTCGGGAACAGGTCACCGTCAAGCATCCCGCACCTCCATCACCGGATACGGCCAGGTCCACTCCCCCTGCAGGTGCCGGTTCCACTCCCTCGGGTAACCGAGGGACACCTCCGTGTGCGGGACACCGTCGACCACCGTCGTCCCCGGGGTGTGCAGGTGTCCGTAGATGACGGAACGCGCCCCGTACCGCTGCGCCCAGGCACGTGTGTGGCGGGTGCCGCACCAGAGGGAGAGCTCCGGGAACGCCAGCTTCTTCACCGGTTCTATGACCAGTGGCCAGTGGTTGATGAGGATCGTCGGACCGGAGACCTTGCTGAGCCGCTTGATCGAGTACGCCAGACGGTCCCAGCACCACGCACGGATGTCGACGAACGGGGCGATGGCGAACTGGTCGGTCATCACCACCTGCCGGTCGTGGGCGGCCTGAACGGCCTGTTCCACCGTGGAACCGGTCTTCCGGAAGGAGTAGTCGTAGAGGGTGAACAGCGGTACCACTGTCACCCCGTCGAACACCGGGTACGGGTCTTCCGGGGTGAGAACGTCGATCTTCCGGCATCCGGCCACGAGTTCGTCGTATTTGGCACGCCCCTGGTACCGGTCCGTCGAACGGCAGAACAGTTCGTGGTTGCCGGGCACCCAGATCACACAGGCGAACCGCTTCCGGAGCCGGTTCAGGATCTGCAGGACCAGTTCGGTGCGTTCGGCGACGTCCCCCGCGACGATCAGCCAGTCCGACGGGTCACGCGGCCGGATCGAGTCGATCATCCCGGCGTTGTCCTTCACGGCCCCGTGCAGATCCGCGACAGCCCACAGTGTCTGCGTGACGGTACCCGGCCGGTCGGTGCCGCCGGGTGCTCGGGAGGACTGGGGCATGGGGTTCATTATGCCGTACCCGCACCGACCCGGTCATCGTTCCCGTCCCCCACCACGGCACCGTCCGGCAGGGCCCATCTCATGGAGCGGAAGCGCCGTACCACGAACCCGAGCCGAAGGAGCATGAAGGCCGTCAGGCCGCACCAGACGCCGGTGAGACCGGTCCCGGTGAACAGCGCGAGCCATACCCCCGGAACGAAGCCGAGCAGCACGGAGGCGATCGTGGCGTTACGCAGGTAGGCGACGTCCCCGGCCCCCAGCAGAACGCCGTCGAGAGCGAACACCACACCACCCGCGACGATCATCGCGACCATCAACCACCAGGGGCCGGCCATGGCGCGCAACGTCTCCCCGTCGGTCGTGAACAGTCCGGGGATGAGGGAGTGTCCGAGTGCGAACACGGCGGCCAGGACGGCGGCCATACCGCAGGAGAAGACGGTCACCCGGGTCCCGACCTTCCGCGCCAGGCCGGAGGTACCGGCACCGAGTGCCGCACCTGTCAGTGCCTGGGCGGCGATGGCGAGGGAATCCAGGACGAGGGACAGGAAGTTCCACAGCTGCAGCATCACCTGGTGGGCCGCGAGAGACGCCGCCCCGAATCGCGCGGCGACCGCGGCTGCGGAGATGAACGCGACCTGGAAGGACAGGGAGCGGGCGATGAGATCCCGCCCCATCACCAGCTGTCTGCGCATGATCCCGGGGTTCGGACGCCAGCCTCCTCCGTGCATCCTGGAGAGGCAGATCAGGAACAGGATCGCGGTGATGGACTCGCCGGTGAGATTGGCCCAGGCTGAACCGACGATGCCGTGGTGCCCGACGAGGTAGGGCACCAGAGCCGCCGAGGGCAGGACTCCGGCGAGTGTGAACCACAACGGGAGCCGGGTGTTCTGGATCCCCCGCAGCCATCCGTTTCCGGCCATCGTCACGAGTATCAGCGGAATGCCGAGACCCGCGACCCGCAGCCAGGTGGTTGCTTCCTCCGCGATGACCGCGTCGTCGGCCAGCCATCCGGTGAACCGCGCCGCTCCGGCGAGGATCACCACCGCGATCACGAGCCCGACGGCGAGTGCGACCCAGGTCGCCTGAACTCCTTCGCCGACCGCGTCCCGCCTCTTCCCCGCGCCGTAGAGCCGTGCGGAACGCGCCGTGGTCCCGTAGCTGAGGAAGGTCAGCTGGGTGGTGACCATCGCCTGAATGGTGGTGGCGGCCCCGAGCGCCGCGAGTTCGTGCCGCCCGAGACGCCCCACCACCGCCGTGTCGAAGAGCAGGTAGAGGGGGGTCGCCGCGAGGACCCCCAACGCGGGAAGGGCCAGACCGAGGATCTCTCCGACGCTCACCTTCTCCAGGTTCCTGGCCGTCCTGTCGCTCACGCGTCGTTCTCCGGTGTGTACGGGTGGGCGTGTCCGCCGACGGCACGACGAACCGCCGCCAGGACCGTCCCCCTGGTTCCCCGGACCGTCGCACCGGCGGCCAGGAGGTGTCCTCCACCGCCGAGCGACGTCGCCACGGAGGCGACGTCATGGTCCGTCGAACGGAACGAAACTGACCAGACACCGGGCAGATTCTCCTTGAGCAGCACACCGACCCCCTGACCGGTCGCCCGGATGAATTCGGTGAGCGACTCGATCGTCTCGGGGTTCGTTTCCGTGATGGTCGCGTGATCGGCCGTGAGCACCGTCACCCCGGGGCCGTCGGGATGGGTCTCGACCCCGGCGAGCACCCGCCCGATGATCCTCAGGGATTCCGGGGTCGTCGCATCCATGAGATCGACGGCGACCGCCCGGGTGTCGACGCCACGGCCGATGAGGTCCGCGGCCAGGAGGTGCATGCCGGCTCCTCCCCACCGGAAACTTCCGGTGTCGGTGACCAGTCCCGCGTAGAGGGCGTGCGCCACGTCACGGTCGATCCCGTCACCGGATGCGGTGAACCAGCGGTGGAGTATGGCGGTGGTCGATTCCGCCGCCGGGTCGATGACGTCGACGGTTCCGAAACCCGTGTTCGACGAATGGTGGTCGATCACCAGGACACGGTCGTGGGCACCGATGCCCTCCGCGCAGGTTCCGGTGCGTCCGAGATCCCCGCAGTCGACCGTGACCACGAGATCCGCTTCGGGGAGGCGTTCCACCAGCTGAATGTCGGCACACCCCGGGATCGTGTACAGGTTGGTCGCGATCGGCTCCCGCTGTCCGATGACACCGGTCGCGTCGATGCCCCGCTGTCGGAGGACGGCAACCGTCGCGCACACGCTGCCGATCGCGTCGGCGTCGGGCCGGATGTGCCCGACGACGACTGCGGTGGAGATCTCCGCCGGATCGGCCAATTTGTCGGCGGCGGTGAAACCACGGTCCGCCACGATGTCAGTTCTCCCCGGTGCGGTAGGGGTTCTCGTCGCCCACGGGTCGGGCGTTCTCACGGAGTTTGGCCAGTTCCTCGTCGCGGGCCCGCGCCTTCGCGAGCAACTGCTCCATGTGGTTGGCGGTCTGCGGCACCGTGTCGTGCGCGAAGACGAGCGTCGGGGTGAAGCGCACCCCGAGATCGTCACCGACGATCTTGCGGAGCTGACCCCGGTACCTCTTGAGGGCCTCGGCGGCCGCGGGCACGTCCGGATCCTCGTCGATGGTGGCACCACGGACCGTGTAGTAGACGGTCGCTTCGTGGAGATCGCCGGTCACCTTGCAGTCCGTGACGGTGATGAGTTCCAGCCGACGGTCGTTGATCTGGTTCTCGATCGCGGTCGCGACGATCATCTGGATACGTTTCGCCATTCTGGCGGCGCGGGCGTGGTCGACCATGGTCGGGACTCCTCATGATTCCGGTGGGGCTGTGACACTACGCCCCGTACTTAGGCCCACCCCGTGCGGTCGGTGCCGGTCGGAGACGGTGCACGACACCGCACTCCGTTCTCCGCCTGTGGACGACTGCACCCGGGCGGCTGTTCGGAGGACGATTCTACCCGGTGCAACGGTGGAGGCGGCGCCCGGGTGCATCCGTGACCGCGACTCCCGAACCGACCCGACGAACGGGGCTGATGTGCTGGTGGGACCCTCCACCCGGAGTTGTCGGGGAACGACGGTTCAGGTACGCACGGTGGTGGATGACCTGTGTGTCCGTACGGTTCCCGGCCTCACAGGCACGCCCCAGCCCACGACGACCGGAGAACCCCAGGGAGAGACCATGACCACCTACAACACCCTCACCATTGAACGGGACGGACGTGTCGCCGTCATCACGATCAACCGTCCGGAGGTCCTCAACGCCCTGGACAGCGAGACCATGCACGAGGTGGTCTCCGCCGGAACGGAACTCGACCGCGACGACGGGATCGGCTGCATCGTCCTCACCGGAGCCGGCGGCAAGGCCTTCGCCGCCGGTGCGGACATCGGGGAGATGGCCTCGAAGTCGGCGACCGACATGTACTCCCTGGACTTCTTCGCCCGGTGGGAGGACTTCACGCGACTGCGCACACCCGTGATCGCCGCGGTGGACGGTTACGCACTCGGTGGCGGGTGCGAGCTGGCCATGATGTGCGATCTCATCATCGCGGGTGAGAAGGCCAGGTTCGGGCAACCGGAGATCAACCTCGGTGTGATTCCCGGGATGGGCGGCTCCCAGCGCCTGACGCGCGCGATCGGCAAGGCGAAGGCCATGGAGATGTGCCTCACCGGCCGGATGATGGAGGCGGATGAGGCCGAGAGCGCGGGGCTCGTCGCACGTGTCGTCCCCGCCGGGGAGGCCCTCACGGAGGCGATGGAGACCGCCCGGGTCATCGCCTCGAAATCGAAGATCGCCGCCACGATGGTGAAGGAGGTGATCAACGCGGCGTACGAGAACACCCTGGAGCAGGGGGTCCGCTACGAACGCCGGATGTTCCACTCGGTGTTCGCCTCCGAGGATCAGACGACCGGGATGACCGCGTTCATGAACAAGGAGAATCCGGAGTTCAGGCACCGCTGATCATCAACGGGGAGCAGGGGCCCACCCGACCCCGGGCGACCCCGTTCATCCCGGATGCCCGCGCACGGAACAGCCCCCGCCCGGCGGAGCGTCCACCACTGAAGGTGAACGTCCCGTCACGGACGGGGGCTGCCGTGTCCGCGTCGACGGCCCGGGGGAACCGTCGACGCGACCCGGTTGCCGGATCAGTCGCGGGGAACCTCGACCTGCTCGTAGGCCTCGACGATGTCACCGACGGAGATGTCCGGGTAGGACAGCACCATGCCGCACTCGTAACCGGCGGACACCTCGGTGGCGTCGTCCTTCTCGCGGCGCAGGGAGACGATCGTGGCCTTTTCCGCGATGACGTTGCCGTCGCGGATGAGGCGGACCGACGCATTGCGGCGGACCTTGCCGGATTCGACCATGCAACCCGCGATGAGACCGACGGCCGACGCCTTGAACAGGGCACGGATCTCGGCGCGGCCGATCTCCCGCTCCTCGTAGACCGGCTTCAGCATGCCCTTCAGGGCCTGCTCGATCTCCTCGATCACCCGGTAGATGACCGAGTAGTAGCGGATCTCGACGCCTTCGGTGTTCGCTTCCTCCGTGGCCTTGCCCTCGGCACGGACATTGAAGCCGATGATGACGGCGTCCGACGCCGCGGCCAGCGAGACGTTGGTCTGCGTGATCGCACCGACACCACGGTCGATGATGTTCAGCTGCACCTCGTCGTCGACCTCGATCTTGAGCAGGGCCTCCTCCAGCGCCTCGACGGAGCCGGCGTTGTCGCCCTTGAGGATGAGGTTGAGTGTCGAGGTCTCCTTGAGCACCGCATCCAGATCCTCGAGGGAGACGCGCTTGCGGCTCCGTGCGGCGAGCGCGTTGCGCTTGCGCGCGGCACGCTTGTCGGCGATCTGACGGGCGATGCGGTCATCCTCGACGACGAGGAGGTTGTCACCGGCACCGCAGACCGCGCTGAGTCCCTGGACCTGGACCGGACGCGACGGACCGGCTTCCTCGACGTCGTTGCCGTACTCGTCGACCATGCGACGGACACGACCGTGGGCGTCACCCGCGACGATGGAGTCACCGACGCGGAGGGTACCGCGCTGGACGATGACGGTGGCGACGGGGCCACGGCCACGGTCGAGGTGTGCCTCGATGGCGACACCCTGGGCGTCCATGTCGGGGTTGGCGACGAGTTCGAGTTCGGCGTCGGCCGTGAGCAGAACGGCTTCGAGGAGCGCCTCGATGTTGGTGCCCTGCTTCGCGGAGATGTCGACGAACTGGGTGTCGCCGCCGTACTCCTCGGGAACGAGGCCGTACTCGGTGAGCTGTCCGCGGATCTTGTCCGGGGACGCGCCCTCCTTGTCGATCTTGTTCACCGCGACGACGACGGGCACTTCGGCGGCCTTGGCGTGGTTGATGGCCTCCACCGTCTGCGGCATGACTCCGTCATCCGCCGCGACCACGAGGATCGCGATGTCCGTCGCCTTGGCACCACGGGCACGCATGGCGGTGAACGCCTCGTGACCGGGGGTGTCCAGCAGCGTCAGGGCACGGGGCTGGTCCTCGAGGTTGACGGTCACCTGGTAGGCACCGATGCCCTGGGTGATTCCGCCGGCCTCGTCACCGCCGACGTTGGTCTTGCGGATCGTGTCGAGCAGTCGGGTCTTACCGTGATCGACGTGGCCCATGACGGTGACCACCGGAGGACGCTTGGCGAGCTCCTCCTCGTCGCCCTCGTCCTCACCGAACTGCAGGTCGAAGGACTCCAGCAGCTCGCGGTCCTCGTCCTCCGGGGAGACGACCTCGATCTTGAAGTTCATCTCCTCGCCGAGGAGCACCAGGATCTCGTCCGACACGGACTGCGTCGCGGTGACCATCTCGCCGAGGTTGAACAGAACCTGCACCAGGCTCGATGCGTCGGTGTCGATCTTGTCGGCGAAATCGGACAGGGAGGCACCCCGGGCGAGACGCAGTTTCGCGCCGCGACCGTCGGGCAGACGAACGCCGCTGACGACGTTCGGGGCCTGCATCGCCTCGTACTCGTTGCGCTTCTGCCGCTTCGACTTGCGTCCACGGCGCGGAGCGCCACCGGGACGCCCGAATGCGCCGGCGGTACCACCGCGACGTCCGCCGCGTCCGCCGCCACCGCGACCGAAGCCGCCGGGACCACCGGGGCCACGCCCACCGGGTCCACCGGAGCGTCCGCCACCGGCGGACTTCTGCGGCATGGCGCCCGGGCTCGGGCGCTCCGGCATCATCGCGGGGGTGGGACGACGCCCACCGCCCTGACGCTCCGGGGAGGAACCGGTTCCGGGGCGTCCGCCCTGGGCACCGCCGGGACGCGGGCCACCGGGACGGGGACCGCCACCGGGACGCGGGCCACCGGCACCGGGGCGTCCGCCCTGGGCACCGCCGGGACGCGGGCCGCCGCCGGGACGGGGACCGCCACCGGGACGCGGGCCGCCACCGGGACGGGGCTGGGTGCGCTCGGTACCGGTGGAGAAGGGATTGTTGGCGACGCGGGGTGCGCGTGCTCCGGGCTTCGGACCGGGCTTCGCCATGGGACGCGGCATCGGGGAACGTCCCTCGGAGGCGGGTTTGTCCCCGGCGGGCTTCTTCGCCTCGGCCGTGGAGGATGCCTCAGCGGTCGCGGCGGGAGCAGCGTCAGCCGGAGTCGGCGCGGACGGCTTCTTCGCCGGCGCCGCGGTCTCGTTCTTCGCCTTCGCGACGGCCTCTGCGGGAGTCGGCACGGACTTTCCGGCGGGCTTCGCCGCGGCGGCGGGCTTCGCGGCAGCCGCACCGGGTTTCGGTGCGGAGCCGGGCTTAGCCCCCGATTTCGCGGGGGCGGTGGAGGTCTTCTTGTCGGTGGCGGGCTTGTCGCCACCCTCATTGTCGACGCCGACACCCTTGTCGGCGTAGTAGGACTGCATCTTCTTCACGACCGGTGATTCAACGGTCGATGATGCTGTCTTGACGAACTCGCCCTGCTCTTTGAGCGTGGCAAGCAGTTCCTTGCTTGTAATACCGAGCTTCTTGGCGAGCTCATGTACACGTAGCTTTCCGGGCACTTCTCTCCTCGTAGGTTTAGCTCCAGGCGGATCGAAGGCCGGCGGACCGCGCGTTCTTCAGATCAGCAGGCTGCCGGGTTCTCCGAGCGCCTGAAGATGTTGCGTGTGACGTTCATCGCTGATGCTTCATCGTGTGCTCATCAGTGTTCGTGTCTTTCCTGGGGTAGGTGGTTCAGCGGCATGTTCCCGTAACCAGGTTCGTACCGCCTCGGTGTCCACGGGGGTGGACACCCGCAGCGCACGGTTGAACGCGCGCCTTTTCTCTGCCAGCTCCAGTGCCTCCAGGCTCGGTGTGAGCCATGCGCCCCGTCCCGGTTTCCGGCGTGCCGGATCCGGGATGAGACGGCCGGAACGGGAAGCGTCGGCGACTATCCTCAGCAGCTGCGTGTCCGCTCTGCGTTCACGGGTCGCTATACAGGTGCGTACGCGAATACCGGCGGGTGCCTCGGCACTGGCTCCGGTCTGTCGCATTCGTCTCCTCGTTGCAGCGGTGTCCACCGCCGGTGTGATCCGGCGGTGTGTCGGACAGGGAAAATCTTCCCTGTCACGATTCCCTGTGATGTCGCCCCACGCTTCTCCGGATGATGATCTTCCGGTGGTGACGACGCAGGTCCCGGGAATCCGGTGATCCGGGAAAAATACGGGGAAGTTTCACGGAAGTCACGGCGTCCCGGAGTTCATGACGGAAAATCATGCACGTCGTCGGCACGGGCCTCATACAAGCCTACTCGAAAACACCTCCGAATGTGAACCCGCCCGCTTCCCCCGGAACAGGGGAAGCGGGCGGGGAACACGGGGAACCCACCGGAGGAATCACAACGGTGTCATCTCCGACGGTGATCACCGCGCACATCACCGGGCAACGGACGTCCGACTCAGTGACCGTCGGTGTCGGCGTCCGAGTGGATGTCGATCTTCCATCCCGTGAGACGCGCGGCGAGACGCGCGTTCTGACCTTCCTTGCCGATCGCCAGCGACAGCTGGTAGTCCGGCACGGTGACCCGGGCGACCTGCATCTCCGGATCGAGCACCTCCACCCGCACCACCTTCGACGGTGCGAGCGCGTTTCCGACGAACTCCGCGGGATCCTCGGAATAGTCGATGATGTCCAGCTTCTCGCCGCCCAACTCACCCATCACGTTGGAGACACGCTGGCCACGTGGACCGATGCACGCCCCCTTGGCGTTGAGGCCCTTGACGGTCGCACGGACCGCCACCTTCGACCGGTGCCCGGCCTCCCGGGCGATGCCGGTGATCTCGACCGAACCGTCGGCGACCTCCGGAACCTCGAGTTCGAACAGCCTGCGGACCAGTTCTGGGTGCGTACGGGAGAGGTTGATCTGGAGGTTGCGCTGCCCCTTGGTGACGCCGACGATGTAGCACTTCACACGGTCACCGTGCCTCAGTTTCTCACCGGGAATCTGCTCCGCGGGCAGCAGGACGCCGTCCTGGCCGTCGACCTCGGTCCCGAGACGGACGACGACGATCCCACGTTCGTTGGCACGGGCGTCAGCCTGGACGATACCGCTGATGACCTTGCCCTCGAACTCCGCGTATTCCCCGAAGGCACGCTCGTTCTCCGCGTCACGCATACGGCGGATGATCGCGTCCCGCACCGCTCCGGCGGACACCCGCGCGAAGTTGTTCGGGGTGTCGTCGAACTCACTGACGACGGCGCCCTCCGCGTCGTACTCCGTGACGATGACCGCGACGGAACCGGTGGCCGGATCAATGTCGATGCGCGCCCGGGTGTTGTCGTCCGCACTGTCCCCGTTGTGCGCGTGATACGCCTGGAGAAGTGCCCGTCCGATGGTGGTGAGCATGTCGTTGACGCCGATACCGCGTTCCTTCTCGATGCTCTTCAATGCCGCGACGTCAATATTCACTTGTCTTCCTCCCGCTTGGACAGCGCGTCTTCGTAACTGAGATCCGCCAGCGCGACTTCTGCCGCGGGCGGTTGTGAAAACTCAATTTCTACCACTGCGGTGGCCTCGGCTCCAAGCTCGGCGAGTCGGAGCGTGTCAACCGTGACGCCCTTCCGTCCCTTCTCCGGGCGGCGGATCAGGATGACGGAGTTCCCACCCTCGTCGAGAGCGCCGATACGGGCGATTTCGGTGCGCCCCCCTCGGGTGAGCGCGACGAGCCGTCCCCGGTTCCGGCGCCAGTGCCGGGGTGCGGTGAGCGGGTGATCGACCCCCGGCGTCCCCACTTCGAGCGTGTACCCCTGCCCGCCGAACTCGATGTCGCCGCGTTCCTCTGCCGCATCGAAGGCCGCGGAGATCTCCTGCGAGATGCCCTCCAGGAGATCGAGGTCCGGACGGTCGTCCCCGTCGAGGGCGACCGTCACGGAGGATTTCGCCCCGGCCCGGTTCACCCGGAGATTCTCGACGTCCAGTGCGTGCGCACCGGCGATCGGCGCGACGAGTTCAGTCAGGGTCTGTTCAGTTGGGAATGCCATGGGGCCAACACTACCGTGCCGGTCCACCGACCCGGGTACACTGATCCGCCGTGAAACGCTGCAACTTCCGTCATCGCCTGGCGGCACCCGTCACCGCCCTGCTCCTGGCCGGCGGGCTCTCGGGCTGCCACATCACCCCCACCCCCGAGCCGGACCCCGCGCTCTCCGCACTCTCGGCGGACGCCCACGCGGACGTCTCCGTGCTCTCCGGTACCGACCCCCGGGGTGCGGAGGCACGCGAACGCCACGCCGCGGAACTCGACGGGGAGATCCGGAGGCTGTGCGGCCACCGCGAGGACGGATCCGTGCCGGAATCCTGCGTTCTCCCCCAGACCACGGAACGGGATCCCTCGACGGGTGGGGACCCGTCAGCGGTTCTCCCGGGTTCGGCGGAGTTCATCATCGGAAAACTCGGTGAAATACCGACCGAGTCGGTCCCCCGGGTCGCACGGATGCACGCCGAACTCGCCGTACTGGCAGGCACGACGCCGGATCCTTCGACGGCCGTCCGGGAGATGGATCCGGGATCCGGGGGCGGTTCCGTCGACGTGGATGCCGCGAGGGAGGCACTGGACTGGGAGTACTCGGCGATCTACGGACTCGGGGTGGCACAGGCGTGGGCGGATCCGGAGGTCGCCGAGGTGATCGGCCGGTCGATCGAGGGACACCGGGATCTGGCTGAGGCGCTCCGCGGCCTGCTGGCAACGGTTCCCGACGCGGATCCCCCGGTGCCCGCCGCCGGGTACACGGTGGCCTCCGGGGCGGAGACCCCGGAGGACCCGGCCTCCGCTCTCGCCGCAGCGGTACGGATAGACACCGATTCGGCCCTGATGTGGCAGGCCGCGGCCGGTACCGCGGAAGGCGCGCTGTGGCGCACCTGGTGTGTCCTGGCCGGCTCCACCTCGGTGCTCACCGCCGTGCCCCTCCTCGACGCCGCGGGGACGGATCCGGCCGCCGCCGGGTTGTTCGATCTGCCGTGAGTTCGTCCCGAACCGGTCAGATCCGCTGCCAGTCAGGCTTGTTGTCGAAGGCGTAGCGGTAATAGTCGGCGTTGGCCAGTCCAGCTGCGGCGGCTTCATCGACGATGACGGTCGCATGCCGGTGGAACTGCAGGATCGACGCCGGACACAGTGCGGACACCGGCCCCTCCACGGTTGCGGCGACCGCCTCCGCCTTCCCCGCACCGGTGGCCAGGAGCAGGAGGTGACCGGCGTCGCTGATCGTCCCCAGTCCCTGGGTCAGAACATGGTGGGGGACCTTGTCCGCGTCGTCGTCGAAGAACCGGGCGTTGTCCGAGATCGTCTGGGGGTGCAGGGTCTTCAGCCTGGTCCGCGACCGCAGGGAGGAACCGGGCTCATTGAACCCGATGTGTCCGTCCGTCCCGATACCGAGAAGCTGGACATCCACTCCCCCGGCATCGACGATCGCCTGATCGTAGGCGATGCCTGCGGCCGTGGGGTCGTCCGCGAGACCGTCGGGGCTGTGCACGTCCGCATCGGGGATGTCGATGTGCGAGGTGAAGTTGTCCCGGATGAAGCGGTAGTAGCTCTGCTCATGGGTGCGGGGCAGCCCGACGTATTCATCGAGGAGGAAGGCACGGCAGTTCGCGAAGCTCAGGTCCCCGTCCCGGTGCCTGCGGATGAGTTCCCGGTACATCGCCAACGGTGTCGAGCCGGTGGCGAGGCCCAGGGTGGCGGAATCACGACGCGCGTAGTCGGTGAAGACGTCCGCTGCGACTCGTGCGACGGACTCGGCGTCGGGCTGGATGATGACCTCCATGTCAGGGGCCGTCCTTTCTCCTCGTGGGTCCTGGCCATCGGTGGAATACCGGTGGGAGACACCGCGCTACGGCGGTGACCTCAATTCAACACTAGTATCCGCGTGTCAGACAGGAAAACGGCGAAAGACCGAAACTTCCGCCGTTTTTCCCGGAGGGACGCCACCCGCCCACTAGTTGTCAGACAAGAGCCCGCACTTCTTCGAGAATGTCGGTCACCGGAACCTCCCGGGTCTCCCCGGTTTCCCGGACCCGCAGCTCCACGACACCGTCAGCGAAACCACGGCCCAGCACGACGACGAACGGCATACCGAGCAACTCGGAGTCCTTGAACTTCACACCGGGACTGACCTTCGGCCGGTCGTCGAAGAGCACCTCGACACCTGAATCCGACAGATCCCCCGCGAGCTTCTCCGCGGCCTCGGCCGCCTCCGCGTTCTTGTTGGCCACGACGACGTGCACCTGATAGGGCGCCACGGCGACGGGCCAGTTCAGACCCTTCTCATCGTGGCGCTGCTCGGCGATGACCGCGACGAGCCGGGAGACGCCGATTCCGTAGGACCCCATGGTGGGGACGGAGCGCTTGCCGTTCTCATCGAGGATCTGCAGCTCCAGCGCCTCGGAGTACTTGCGTCCCAGCTGGAAGATGTGACCGATCTCGATACCCCGTGCCAGACGCAGAGTGCCCTGGTTGTCCGGGGCGGGGTCCCCCTCCCGGATCTCGGCGGCCTCGATGTACCCGTCCGGGGTGAAGTCACGGCCGGCGACACAGTTGACCACGTGCCGTCCCTCGGCGTCGGCACCCGTGATCCAGGACGTCCCGGAGACGACCCGCGGGTCGGCGAGGATCGTCACCCCGTTCGCCGCCAGACCGCGCGGACCGACGTAGCCCTTGACCAGGAACGGCGTGGTGGCGAAGTCCTTGTCGGAGGCCAGTTCCACGGCTGCGGGCTCCACCGACGCCTCCAGCCTCTTCATGTCGACCTCACGGTCACCGGGAACGAGGATGCCGGTCAGTTCCGGCTCCTCACCGGGGCGGGTGATGTTCACCACGATGCACTTCAGCGTGTCCGCGGCGGTGACCTCGCGGCCGCCGACACCGACCCCGGCAGCGTTCGCCCAGTCCACCAGCTTGTCGATGGTCTCGCAGTCGGGGCTGTCGTATTCGAGGGCTGCGGGCTGTCCCTCGATCGGCTTCTCCTCGGCCCGCGGAGTGATCACGGCCTCCGCGTTCGCCGCGTAGTCCCCCTCCGTCGCACGGACGAAGGTGTCCTCACCGTTCCCGCAGACCGCGAGAAACTCCTCCGAGGCCGATCCACCCATCGCACCGGATGTCGCGGCGCAGATGACGTAGTCGATCCCCATGCGGTCGAAGGAGTTGATGTACGCCTGACGGTGCTTCATGTAGGCGGCGTTCAGTCCCTCGTCACTCATGTCGAACGAGTAGGAGTCCTTCATCGTGAACTCACGGCCCCGGAGAATACCCGCGCGAGGACGCTCCTCATCGCGGTACTTCGTCTGGATCTGGAAGAGGATCGCCGGGAAATCCTTGTACGAGGAGTACATGTCCTTCACCAGGCCGGTGAACATCTCCTCGTGCGTCGGTCCCAGAAGATAGTCGCCGCCCTTACGGTCCTT
This sequence comes from Corynebacterium pygosceleis, assembly GCF_016595275.2. Taxonomy (GTDB): domain Bacteria; phylum Actinomycetota; class Actinomycetes; order Mycobacteriales; family Mycobacteriaceae; genus Corynebacterium; species Corynebacterium pygosceleis. The sequence goes on from NZ_JAENIQ020000002.1 coordinate 387,018, forward strand.
GAGCCGGAACAGGTTGTCGCCGTATTCGGTCCACCGTCCGGTCCGCTCATAGGGTTCCCGGGGAAGGAGCGCCGGCAGGCAGATCTCCTGGCCGCCGATACCCTCCATCTCCTCGCGCACGATGCCCTCGATCTTCCGGAGCGTGCGCAGGCCGAGCGGGAGCCAGGAGTACACCCCGGGAGCGGCGCGACGGATGTACCCGGCGCGGACCAGGAGCTTGTGGCTGGGGACCTCGGCCTCGGCCGGGTCGTCGCGCAGAGTGCGCAGGAACAGGGTGGACATGCGTGTGATCATGAGCGCCAATATACCCGCCCGCCCCCACGGGTTAGGGTGGTGACCATGCTCATTGTCCTGCCCCCTTCCGAAACCAAGGCCGACGGCGGCGACGGCGCCCCGCTCGACCTCGGTGCGCTCTCGTTCCCGGAGCTCAACGAGGTGCGCCGTACGGTGGCGGCTTCACTGCTCGCGCTCGATGACGACACCATGCGTGACGCACTGAAGATCAGTCCGAAACTGGACGCCGAGATCGCCGCCAACCGGGAACTGTGGACCTCTCCGACGATGCCCGCCATCCAGCGCTACACCGGTGTGCTCTACGACGCGCTCGACGCCGGCACACTCGACGGCACCTCCCTTTCCAGGATCGCCGTGGGTTCCGCGCTGTTCGGCCTCGTCCGGGCGGACGACCCGATCCCCCGTTACCGGCTGTCCGGTGGATCGAGGATCCCGGAGAGAGGTGCGGCGAAACCGCCGACGATGAAGGCACGGTGGGGAACATCCGTCACCGGTGCACTGCGCACGGTGGCCCCGACCGAGGGGCCGGTCGTCGACCTGCGGTCCGGGGCCTACCTCACCCTCGGCCCGTTGCCCGGGGCGATCACGGTCCGGGTGGAGTCGGTGCAGGAGGACGGAAGCCGGAAGGTGGTCAGTCACTTCAACAAGCACTACAAGGGTGTGCTCGCGCGCGTACTCGCCACCGCCGACCGCGCTCCCGGCCCCGGTGACGGCGTCGGGGAGATCGCGGCGGTCGCCCGCGCCGCGGATCTCACCGTGGAGATCACCGGGCCGGACTCACTGACGCTCGTCGTGTGACGACCGTCCGCCACCGGACGGACCCTCCGCCCACTCCCGGGCCCTCCGTCGGACGCCCGGCGGAGGACCTCCCCCTACGGGGACCAACGGTCCGGGGAAAGCTGCCACTCTCCGTGACCTCGGGCCTGCCTCCCGGCAGGCGCGGACAGATCCACCGGCCGACAGCGGGCGGATGAGTCCGTTGACACCGCACCCCACCCGGACACGATGTCGGGGACGCTCCCTTCACCGCCGTCACGGAGCCGGCCCCACCCCTTTCTCTCCTGCTGCTTCCCCGCACCACAATCCCCCGAAAGGCCGGTCATGTCCTTCATCAGTGACCTCAGATCCGCTCCTCCGGTCGGACGTGCCGTCGCACTGACCGCGGCGGCCCTCGGGATCACCTACGGCTACGACATCTCCAACATCGCGGCCGTCCTTCTCTTCCTCGAGAAAGACTTCGGACTCGACACCACCGGTCAGGCGACGATGGCCACCGCCGTGGTCGTCGGCCAGATCGTCGGTGCCATCTCCGGGGGTTCTCTCGCCAACGCCATCGGCAGGAAGAAGACGATGCTCATCGTCGCCGCCGGTTACGTGGTGTTCTCCGTGGCTGGTGCCTTCGCCCCCACCGCAGGCGTCCTGCTCTTCCTCCGTGCACTGCTCGGTGTGAGCATCGGTCTGTCCATCACCGTCGTTCCGGTGTTCATCGCGGAGTCCTCCCCCAACCGGATCCGCGGTGGTCTCCTGACCGCGTACCAGGTGACCACGGTCCTCGGCATCATCGTGGGCTACCTCGTCGGCTGGGGCCTGTCCTTCCTCGAGAGCTGGCGCTGGATGCTCGGTGCCGCCGCTGTCCCGGCCACGATCGTGTTCGTCGCCCTGTTGAGGATCAGTGAGACCCCGCAGTGGCTCGTCATGCGGGGACGGGTCGCGGAGGCCCGTGCGGTTCTGCTGAACATCAACGCACCGAAGGAGGCGGAAGAGGAGCTCCGCTCCATCTCGGAGTCGGTCAACCAGAACGGTGGCGGAAACGATCTCAAGCATCTCGGTGAGATGTTCCGCCGACCGATCTCCCGGGCAACGGTCTTCGCCATCGCACTCGGTTTCTTCATCCAGATCACCGGTATCAACGCGACCATCTACTACGCACCCAGGATCTTCGAGCAGATGGGCTTCCACGGAACCGCACAGCAGCTCCTCCTCCCCGCTGTCGTGCAGACCTTCGGTCTCGCCGCGGTCCTGGTCTCCATGGTCGTCATCGACTCCTTCGGCCGCCGCAGGGTGCTGCTCAGCGGCATCGGAACGATGATCCTCGCCGATCTCCTGCTGGTTCTCGTCTACCTCATGGGGGCGGACTCCTCCACACTGTTCCTCGTCGTCGGGTTCATCGGCGTCGTCCTGTTCACCATGGGCTTCACCGGTGGCTTCGGAGCGATCGTCTGGGTCTACGCCGGCGAGTTGTTCCCCACCCGGTACCGTGCACTCGGCGCCTCGCTGGTACTCACCGCCGACCTCGTGGCCAACGCGATCGTCGCCCAGCTCTTTCCACCGCTGCTGGAGAGGGTCGGCGGTGCCGGTGTGTTCTCCATCTTCGGGGTACTCGCCGCGGTCGCCTTCGTCACCGTGTTCCGCTACGCCCCGGAGACGAAGGGCCGTAAGCTGGAGGACATCCAGAGCTACTGGGAGAACGGCGCGAAATGGGACGATAAGGTCAAGGCCTGACCGTCCCGGGCGCCATCTGACCCGACACCGCTGAACCGGGGCCCGGCCACCTGCGCATTCCGCACGGTGGCCGGGCCCCGGTTCGTCCACTCCGGAAGGACACCACTCCCCGGACGACCGTCGGTGGATGTCACCGGGGACACCGCCGCCGGTCAGCGGATCGCGCGTCTGGTGTCGGACCACCACGCGAGACCGCCCAGAACGACCACCCAACAGGCCAGCGCGACACCACCCTGGAGCGGCGTGGCCGTGATACCCGGGATGGAGCTTCCGTTGGCTATCTGTCCGGAGAGGAAGGGCAGGACCCAACCGACGTCCTTGAACGCCTGGACGGGCAGCGCGTAGACCATCGCCTCGATGACGAAGACATCGGCGGCGAAGATCAGGGATGCGAGAACCGTCGAACGGGTGATCACGGCGAGAAGAGCGGCGAGGACAACCGCGGTGACGAACTTGATCAGACCGAACCGGAAATCCCGGAGCTGCGCATCCGGAATATCGGTGGGGAGAGTGTCGCCGGTGAGGAGAACGGCACCACAGGCGAGCGCCAGCCCGAGCGCAAGCCCCGCGAGAGCGCCGGTCAGGACGACCCCGATGCGGAGGAGGGTGACCCGGCCTCTCCTGTTGTCCATCATCCAGATCCAGGCGATGGAGTGGTGCCGGTAGGCGCCCCCGATGATCGCCGCGGCGGCGAAGCCCGCGATGAGGAACGACAGATCGATGCCGACCGTGAGGTCGCGTAGAGTGAGCGGCTCGTCATCCAGGGCGAGCCGTATCCCGACCGAGAGAGCCGGAATCACCAGTGTCACGGCGGCGAGGAAGACCAGGTGGCTGCGCACCGAGGTCAGTTCGGTGATGACGGCGGCGAGTATTCCCCCGAACCCGGGACGTCGATCGGTTCCGGCGGGCGGGAATTCTGGGGTTGAGGCGGTCATGATCAGGCGCTCCTGTAGGTGGTGGTGTCGGCTGTCGCGGTGAGGAAGACATCTTCGAGGGATTGCTCCCGGGAGACCAGGTGTGTGATCACGATTCCCGCCCCCTGACACAGTCGGGCGATGTGCTCGGCGGTCGTGGTGTCCGCGTTGACGGTGATCAACCCGTCGGGCGCACGGTCGGCGGTGATGTCGTGCCCGGCGAGGACCCGGACGGCGGCGTCCGCGTCGGTGCACCTGATCTCGTGCACCGCCTGCCCGGCGAAGTCCGACAGCGGCCCCTCGGCGATGAGCCTTCCCCGTCCGATGATCACGAGGCGGTCGGTGGTCACCGACATCTCGGAGAGCAGGTGCGAGGACACCAGCACGGCGCGTCCCTCCTCCGCGAGTTGCCGGGTGATCCGGCGCATCCAGATCACCCCCTCCGGGTCCAGCCCGTTGACGGGTTCATCGAGGATGACGTGGCCGGGATCGCCGAGCAGAGCGCACGCGAGGCCGAGCCGCTGCCGCATGCCGAGACTGTATCCGCCGACCCTCCTGTGCGCGACGGAATTCAGGCCCACCTGCTCGAGCACGGTGTCGACACGATCAGCGTCGACACCGCCCGCCCGCGCCATCATGCGCAGTTGCGCCCGTCCGCTGCGCCCCGGATGGAACCAGGAGGCGTCGAGCAGCGCACCGATGACACGGGCCGGTGCGGGCAGCGCGGTGAAGCGGTTCCCGTCGATGACGGCGGTACCCGCGTCCGGACGTTCGAGTCCGCAGATCATGCGCATGGTGGTGGATTTTCCGGCACCGTTGGGGCCGAGAAAACCCGTGACCTGCCCGTCGGGCACGGTGAAGGAGAGATCGTCGACGGCGGTCGCACCGCCGTGTCTTCTGGTGAGTGAGGTGACTGTGATCATGGCTCCACGATCCCGCGCCGGGTGGGTTCCCCACGTCCTCCGCCCAGGTGATGTCCGGGAAATCAGTCCCCGGGATGAGCGAGCAGCTCCGCACGCCCCACCAGACCGGTCCGGTAGGCGTACAGGACGGCGTGGACACGGTCCCTGGAACCCGTCTTCGCGAGAATGTGCCGGATGTGGGTCTTCACCGTCGCCATGGACACGAACTCGCGGGCGGCGATCTCGTCGTTGTTGTAGCCGAGTGCGACCAGGCGCAGAATCTCGGTCTCCCGCGGGGTGAGCGGATCGATGAGGGGAACCGGAGCCGGGACCTGCTCTTCGGCCGTATCCACACCCGTCCGTCCCGGTGTCCGCAGTCGTTCAAGCAGTTCAGCGGTCACCGACGGCGCGAGCACCGCCGCCCCGGAGTGCACGGTGCGCACGGCGTCTAGAAGCTCCTCCGGTCGGGCGTCCTTCAACAGGAAACCGGAGGCACCCGCGGCGATCGCACCGCTGACGAAACGCTCATCGTCGAAGGTGGTGAGCATGATGACGCGGACGGCGCGGTCGTCCGCGAGCACACGCCTGGTCGCCGGAATCCCACCGGTCCGGGCCATCTGGACATCCATCAGGATGATGTCGGCACCCGATTCGCCGTCGGGGATCTCATCACCGTCACCCGCCTGCCAGACGACCTCCATGTCGTCCTGGCTGCCGATGAGCATGGCGAAACCGGCACGCACCAGGGGCTGGTCGTCGACGATTCCGACCCGCATCATCTCGGCACCACCGCCGTCACCACGAACCGTGCACCCGTGTCCGCGACATCCAGCCGCCCACCGACCGCTCTGAGTCTTTCCCTCATCCCGGTGACACCGAAGCCGCTCGCCCCGGTGCTCTCCGTCCGACCGACCGGGTTGGTCGCGGTGACGGTGACAGCCCTGCCCGTGTCGGTCACGGTGAGTTCCCCGGTGCCGTCACCGTGCCGGAGCATGTTCGTCAGCATCTCCTGGACCAGCCGGTAGAGAGTCATCTGCGACAGCTGCGGCAGATCCCCGGGGATCGTCTCCGTGCCCCGCACGGACAGCCGCAGTCCACTGCGCCGCGCATCCGCGATCAGGCCGGGGATGTCCGCGGCACCGGGTGGCGCGGACTCCGACCGTCCGGTCTCGTCACGCAGCACACTCAGCAGTCCCCGCATCTGCTCCAGTGACTCCCGGGAGGTCTCCGCGATCAGTTCCAGCGTGTCGACCGCCGCCTGCGGGTCCCTGCGCGCCGCGAACCTGGCACCGTCGGCCAGGGAGATGACCGCGGCCAGGGAGTGCGCCACGATGTCGTGCATCTCGCGGGCGATGCGGGTCCGTTCCACAACTCCGGCGAGTTCCGCCCGCTGGCGGAGTGCCTCGAGGTTGTCGCGACGCCGACGTGAGGAGTCGCCGAGCATCCAGAAGAACGCCACCCAGGTCCACGACGAGACGAGGGCCACCGCCAGCATCACCACGGGCAATCTACCTCCTACGGGGAAGAGGGAGACGTTCCACAGCATGGACAGGGCCACGGTGGCGCCGAGCAGCATCGCGCCGAGGTACACGAAGCGGATACGCGATGTGATGCGCGCGGCGGTGAGGAACGCACAGTACGCCACGGCCACCGCGCCGGCCACCGGTCCGCCGGGTAGCCCGCGCAACAGGACCGCCGCCAACACGATGCCCGTGGTCCCGACGGCGACCGCCGGGTACCCGGGCGCGACGAGCAGCACGCAGGCGACGATGAGGTAGAGGACCGAGGAGAGGGTGTCGGTGTGCCCACCTGCGTCCAGGAGGATGACCCCGGACGCGCAGAACACGTAGCAGAAGGCGTGGGCCGACCCGCCGACGGCGGCCCGGACACGCTCCCGGAACGCGGCGGTGGCTCCGGAACGGGTGGCGGCTGGCGGCATCGTGCAGGTCTCTCGGATCGGGTGCGGGGCCACCCACCAATCGTAGGACCCCGCGGGCGGGAGAAAATCAGCCTCCGGGATGACTCTGGGGAACCGACCGAAAAAACGGGTCCTCCGGACGTCTCCACCGAAACAGGGGCACTCCCGGTCACCTGCCCGGGGCGGTTCATCCTCCGGGAGCTTCCGCCGAGTCCGACACCGGATGACCGGGCTCGACCGGGCATCCCCCTATCCCAGCGTGCTGGCCTTCTCCGCTTCGCGGCCCTCGCGGATCTGCTCCGGGGTGAAACGCACGGACACCAGGGAGATCACCACGACCGCGATCGCCAGACCGGCGCAGATCAGCAGTGAGGAGGTGTAGCCCGTTCCGAGGGCGGCGCGCGCCGCGTCATCGAGGGCGGCCCGGTCTATCCGGTCGAAGTCGGTGCCGAGTATCGACCTGGCACGGTACTCGGCGAACGCGGTCACCGCAGCGAGCCCGAGGGGCCCACCGAGGGTCTGCGACACCAGGGACGTGGCGGTCAGCGGGCCGACGTCCATGGGTTTGACGCCCGCGACGACGGACAGGGTCAGCGGGATGAGCACGACACCGATACCGAACCCGATGATGAGGATCGGCAGAAGGAGGTCGGGGATGTAGGTGGTGTCCACACCGAGCGTGGAACCGAAGACGAATCCGGCGACGAGGATGAGGCCACCCGCGGCGATGATGAACCGGGGTGCGGTCCGCTCCACGACGAGCCCGGCGATCCAGCTTCCCGCCCCGAGTGCGAAGGCGAAGGGTATGAACGCCAGTCCCGCCTGGAGCGGCCCGTAGCCGACGACCTCCTGGACGAACAGTGCGACCTGCACGGTCATGGCCATCATGAGTGCGCCGACGAGCAGCAGACAGACGAATACCGCGGCGCGCGACCGCTCACCGAACATGTGCAGCGGGAGCACCGGGTTGGGGACCCGACGCTGGGAGAGGAAGAACGCGACGAGGGTGGCTGCGCCGAGGATCAGTGCACCGACGACGACGGGCGAGTACCCGGTGCCGCCCTCCGCGAGGCCGAACACGAGGAGAGTGGATGCGCCCGTGGCGAGGATCGCCCCCCGGACATCGAGCCGGATCCGCTCGAACGCCGGAGTGCGGGCGAGCACCTTCGCACCGACGGCGAGGATCAGCAACCCGATGGGGACGTTGATGAGGAAGATCCAGCGCCAGCTCGCCTCGGTGAGGGCGCCGCCTGCGACGAGGCCGAGCACACTGCCCAGACCCGTCATCATCGCGAACACGGAGAACGCCTGGTTCCGCGCTTTCCCCGGGGCGAAGGTGACGACGATGAGCGCCATCGCGGTGGGTGACGCGATCGCCGCCCCGATCCCCTGGACGACCCGCGCGGCGAGCAGGATCACGGGGGTCGTCGACAGACCGCACGCCAGGGAGGCGAGGGTGAACAGCCCGACACCGGTGAGGAACACCCGCTTCCGGCCGAAGGTGTCCCCGAGCCTCCCGCCGAGCAGGAGGAGGCCGCCGTAGGCGAGGGCGTAGGAGGTGACGACCCAGGAGCGGAGGTTGTCGGTCAGTCCGAGCTCGATCTGGATCCGCGCGAGCGCGAGGTTGACCACCGTCCCGTCGAGAACGACCATCAGCTGCAGGGCCGAGAGCACGGCGAGCGGCCAGCCGAGGGCGGAGGCCCCCACCGGTGGGGTGATCTCGCGGGCGCCGGGCCCGGTTCCACGCGCGGTCACAGGCCCGCCACCTCCCCGATGACGATGACGGCGGGAGGGGTGACCCCGTTGTCGGCTATCAGCGCACCGAGACCGCCGAGGACACCCCGGAAACTGCGTTCGTTCGCGGTGGTTCCCTCCTGGATCACGGCTACCGGCGTCTCCGGGCTGCGCCCGGCGGCGATGAGCGCGGTGGCGATGGCCGGGGAGTTCTTCACCCCCATGATCACGACGAGGGTGCCACCGGTACGGGCCAGGGCGTCGTAGTCGACGAGTGATGCGTGGTGCCCGGGCGGCAGATGCCCGGACACCACGGTGAAGGAATGCACGACACCACGCTGCGTGACCGGGACGTCGGCGGCGGCGGGAACCGACACGGCGCTGGTCACCCCGGGGACGACCTCGCACCGGATCCCCGCCTCGCGGCAGGCGACGAGTTCCTCGAACCCCCGGCCGAAGACGTAGGGATCCCCGCCCTTGAGTCGGGCGACGGTGCGCCCGGCGCGGGCGTGGGACACCAGGAGTTCGTTGATCTTCTCCTGCGCCATCTGCCTGCCGTACGGGAGTTTGGAGGCGTCGATGACCTCCTTGCCGGCCAGGTCGCAGAGCTGGTCCAGCTGGTCCGTCGGTCCGAGGTGGTCGGCGACGATGACGTCGGCCTCCCGGAGTCGGTTCATGCCCCTGACGGTGATGAGATCGTGTGCGCCGGGCCCGCCGCCGATGAGGGTGACGTGGCCGGATGCGGGCTGTCCGGTTCCGGGGCTAGTGGGTGAACTCATAGGTGTCGAGTGTAGTCGGTCCGTCCGGGCCGACCGGGGTTGGAGTCCGGTCGGTGGAGGATGCCCCACCGAACGATTGATTTGCCAAATGACTAAACGAACTGTCCGGTTCTGTCCGGTTTTCCGATTCCGCAGAAGGGTGTTCCGCGCAGACTGGAGGACAGTTCCCACCGGTCCGCCCTGAAGGAGGAGTTTCCCCGATCATGTTCCTCGCACTCCGCGACCTGCGTGCCGCCCGCGGCCGGTTCGCCCTGATCACCGTCACCGTCGCGATGATGGCGCTGCTGGTCAGTTTCCTCTCCGGCCTCACGGGAGGTCTGGCGCACCGGAGCATCTCCGCCCTGTCCACCGTCGGCGGCACCTCCGCCACCCTGTCCGACACGGGCGAGGCGAGCCTCGACCGGTCCCGGCTCGATCCGGAATCCACCACGGCGCTTCTCGACGTCGCGGCGAAGGACGGGATCCCCGCCACCGCAGTGGGGGTCGACCGGAGCCTGCTCGGCGAAGAGTCCGTGTCGGTGCTGGCGACCCGGCCCGCGGCCGACGGCCCGGCCGATGGTTCCACTCCCCTGCCCGGACAGGGGCACATCGTCCTCTCCGGGGCCGCGGCGAAGGCCACGGGGCTGGCGGCCGGGGATTCGGCGGAACTCGGCCGGTACGGAACGGTGACGGTCGACGCCGTACGCGGCGACGACCACTACTCGCATCAACCGGTCGTCTGGGCACACCTCGACGCGGATGCACCCGCCACGTTCATCGCCTCAGGTGCGCCACTCAACGGAGTACCCGGCACGGTGGGTGTCTCCGCCGGCGAACTGCCCGGCACGATGGCGTCGTACAAGGCGGAGTCGACCTCCCTGACCATGATCAACGTGATGCTGCTGATCATCACCGCGTTGGTCACCGGCGCCTTCTTCACCGTGTGGACCATCCAGCGCAAGCCGGACATCGCCACCCTGAAGGCCCTCGGGGCGACGAGCGCGGCACTGGTCGTCGACGCCCTCGGGCAGGCCGCCGTGATCCTCGCCCTGGGCGTCGGCACGGGACTCGCGCTGACCCTCGCCGCCGCATCGCTGATCGGCGACGGACTTCCGTTCGTGGTGTCCACCTCGACGACACTCCACCCCGCGCTCGCCATGTTCGCACTCGGCCTGGTCGGTGCCGCAGCCGCACTGTCCTTCCTGAAATCCGCGTCCCCGCTTTCCGCCCTCGGAGGTAACCGATGAACTCCCGCCCCGTCCTCGTCCTCGACGACGTCACCCTGACCTTCCCCGACGGCGCCGGTGAGATCACCGCGGTCGATCACGCGTCGCTGTCCCTCGACGCGGGTGAGCTCGTCGCCATCACCGGCCCCTCCGGTTCCGGCAAGTCCTCGCTCCTGGCGGTCGCCTCCACGCTGCAGCCCCCGACCTCCGGATCGATCCGGCTGCACGACCGGGAACTCGCCGGGCTCTCCCCCGGGGAGGCGGCCGCCGTCCGCCGGAAGGACATCGGGATCGTCTTCCAGCAGCCGAATCTCATCGGATCGCTCACCGCCACCGAACAGTTGATGATGACGCGGCACCTGGAGTCACCGTGGCGGAGGCGTGCCCCCAAAGCCACGACACGGAACCGCGCCCTCGGACTCCTCGAGCGTCTCGGCCTCGCCGAGGCCCGCGACCGGAGCGTCGGCGCACTGTCCGGCGGCCAGAGGCAGCGTGTCAACATCGCCCGCGCCCTGATGAACGCCCCGGCACTCCTCGTCGTCGACGAGCCGACCTCCGCACTCGACTCCGGACGTTCGGCGGACGTGATGGACCTGCTCCTGGAACTCGTCGCGGAGGAGAAGGTCGGGACGCTCCTGGTCACCCACGACGAGGAGGCCGCCCGACGCGCCGACCGCCGGTTCACCATGGTGGACGGGAAACTCACCGAGGATCACCGGGCGCTCGTCGGCGGCTAGACGCAGGCGGCGACGAACCGCTCGACGGATCCGGGCATCGCGGCCGGATGACAGTGCAGGTAGGAGGCGTGCACCGTTTCGTTGACGAAGCCCTCCCGAACACCGCGACCGTCCCAACCACGCCAGCCCCAGGCGGGTGACCAACCGGCGACGGTGGTGTCGGTGAGGGCGGTGTGGTGGAACTCGTGGCCCGTGAGTCGTTCGCCCTCCCGGTGGAGCACCGAGTCGGACAACGCGACGGCTTCCCGGTACCCGAGGGTGAGCCGCCGCCCCATGGCGGCGTGGGTGTCGATCACCCCGAGCATCGGATACGCGTCGAGGGTCGCCGTGAGCCACAGCAGGCCGGCGCATTCCCCGTGGACGGGCATGCCGTCGGCGATCCGTTCCCGGACACGCTGACGGAGTGCGGTCCGCGCGGCGAGATCCTCCACGTGTTCCTCCGGGAATCCGCCGGGAACGATGAGTCCGTCACATTCCGGCAGGTCATCGGTGAGTGGGTCGAAGCGCACGACCCTGGCCCCCGCCGCCCCGAGGAGCTCGGTGTGCTCGGCGTAGGCGAAGGTGAATGCGGTTCCACCGGCGATGGCGACGGTCGGGTTTCCCGCCACCGCGACCTCGGCCCGCGGATTCCACGCCTCCCCGCTCCACGTGCAGTCGGCGACGGCGGTGAGGGCGTCCAGGTCGAGGTGCTCCTCGACGAGGTCGGCCATCCGTTCGACGGCGGTGACCGCGGCACCGCCCTGCTCGACCGCGGTCACCAGTCCCAGGTGGCGGGAGGGCACCTCGATGTCCGCGAAACGGGGCAGGGAACCGAGGACGGGGACGCCGACCGCATCGCACGCGCTGCGGCAGACCGCGTCGTGGCGTCCGGTTCCCGCCCGGTTCAGGATCACACCGGCCAGGCGCACCCCGTCGACGGCCGTCGCGAATCCACGGACCATCGCGCCGATCGACTGGCTCATTCCCCGGACATCCACGACGAGGATGACCGGCATTCCCAGTGTACGGGCGATCTCCGCGGTGGAACCGGGCGCGCACACCGGATCCGAACCGGGCACGATACGTCCGTCGAACAGTCCCATCACCCCCTCCACCACGGAGATGTCGCATCCGGCGGAACCGTGGGCGTAGAGCGGACCGATCCGGTGACTCCCGCACATCACGGAGTCGAGGTTGCGGCCGACCCGTCCCGCGGCGAGACCGTGGTAGCCGGGGTCGATGTAGTCGGGCCCGACCTTGAACGGGGCGACCTCCATCCGGCGCGCCAGCGCCCGGATCAGCCCCGTGGCGATGGTGGTCTTCCCGGTACCGGATGCGGGCGCCGCGATGCACAGGCCGGGTACTACCACTCGATGCCCTTCTGTCCCTTGCGGCCCTGGTCCATGGGGTGCCTGATCTTCGTCATCTCGGTGACGAGATCGGCGACCTCGATGAGTTTCGGGTCCGCGTCCCGTCCGGTCATGACGATGTGCTGGCGTCCAGGACGGTCCGTCAGCGTCGCCACAACGTCGTCGACGTCGATCCATCCCCACTTGATCGGGTAGGTGAACTCGTCGAGGACGTAGAAATCGTGGGTCTCCGTCTCGATCCGGCGACGGATCTCCGCCCACCCCTCGGCGGCGTCCCGGGCGTGGTCCTCCTCCGCACCGGGTTTCCGGGCCCAGGACCAGCCCTCCCCCATCTTGTGCCACTCGACGGCGCCCCCTTCCCCGGTCTGCTCGTGGAGTTCCCCGAGGCGCCGGAACACGGCCTCCTCCCCGACCTTCCACTTCGCGGACTTCACGAACTGGAACACGCCGATGTTCATTCCCTGGTTCCAGGCGCGCAGCGCCATACCGAAGGCGGCCGTCGACTTTCCCTTGCCCGGACCGGTGTGGACCGCGGTGACGGGCAGCATGCGGCGTTGCCGGGTGGTCAGACCGTCATCGGGAATGCTGGCGGGATCGGGTTTTCCCTTGGGCATGGAGGTGTCCCTTCGGCTGAGCTGTACGAGGTGGTCGGGGTCATCCTATCGTGCACCGGTCCGACGGCGCCGTTCACCGGTCGGGGTGCGGAACCGTGGACCGTGGAAAAGCTGTCCCCCGTTCTCCGGAGGGGAGAACGGGGGACAGCTTCGGGTCTCATCGCCCCCGGTGACCGGTGGGCGGATGTACCACCGGGTTAACGCTCCATGCCCGGCATCGTCGGAAGCTGGAAGCCTCCGGGGAACTGGGTCTTGATGAAGTGGAACAGTGCCGCGATCAACGCGATGACGCCGCCTGCGGTGAACAGCGTCATGAGACTCAGACCACCGGAGCCGAGAGCGGCCTTGCCGGACAGACCGTCGATCTTGCCCTTGACGCCGGAGGAGAGGTCACTCCCGGATCCTGCGGGGCCGCCCGGTGTATCCGAACCCTTGAGCGGTTCATTCGCGTCCGAGGTACCGAGCTCGACGGTGGTGAGGGAGTCGTCCTCGGAGCCGACCGTGGTGCCCGCACCGCCGGTACCGACCTTGACGAAGGTGAGCTTGTCGTCGGTACCGTAGCCCTCGACACCGGTGATGAAGATGTCATCTCCGATGATCTTCAGTGTTTCAGCGGCCTTGCCGTTGGTGTACTGGAGCGTGCCACCGACGGTGGTGCTCGAGATGACCTCGAGTGTCGTCGGGTCGAGCACGGCGAGTTCACCGGCTTCACCGGCACTGGCCATCACGAGGTTGCCGTCGGCGTCGAAGGTCGCTCCGGTGATGAAGTCGAAGGCCTCGACCTTGTCGGCGGTGCTCTTCTTCGTGAAGGCGCCGTCGGAGTAGGTGTAGACACCCACCGACTCGACTCCGTTGTTCACACCGTTGTAGAACACGATGTTATCGTCGACGACACTGACGGTACGACGCCCACCGCTGAACAGCACCGACTTGAACTGGTCCTTGGCCGCCGCGATCTCCACCGCTGCGGGGGTCTGCCCCGGACGGATGTGCAGCGGGGTGCTGCCGGTACGACCGTCCGGGCCTTCCAGGATGTCGTCGAGGATGTAGACGAACGTACCGTCCGGAAGCGCCCGCAGACCGACCGCTTCACCGGCGGCACCCTTGTAACCGTACGTGCTGTCGAAGTCTCCACCGTCCTCTGAGGGGGCGGTGCCGCGGACCTCGCTCATCGGGGGAAGTTCGGTGGCGGTGGTGCTCATGTCCGAGAGCTTGAACTCGGTGAGCACGCCCTTCCGGGTGTCCAGATCGGCGGTCAGCACACCGATCGAGTCGGTGACCTCCGAGTAGGCGAGACCCGAGACATTGGCGTTCGGCAGGGTACCGAGATCCATGATGGCGCCGACGCCCGCGGACGACACGGTCGCGTAGCGGACCGTGTCACCGTCAGCCCAGTAGAGGGTGTCCGTGGCGGACTTGAAGGCCGAGGGGTTGCCGCGGTTGATGGTCACGTCGTCCGAGGTGACGAATGTCCCGAGATCGTTGTCCGCGATCACCAGCTGGGTGGCGCCACGGAACCCACCGCGGGTGACGTGCAGAACGGAACCGTCGCTGAGACCGAAGAGACGGTTCGACTCACCGCGGGTGAAGTCGGTGGTGACCTCCTTCTCCAGGGTGAGTTCCTCGGTCGCGCCGGAGGATGCCCCGAAGGTGACGGGGCCGGTGAAGGAGAGATTCAGTGCATCGAGGCCGTCGGAGCCCTTCGGATTGCCGCTGAGCGCGGAACGTCCCTCTGCGGTGACGGTGACCGCGATGTCACGGACGGTGGACACGTCGCCGGACCGGTACTTCGCGTTCGTCAGGTCAAGATTCGCCATGACCACACGGGAGGGACCGACCCACTCCTTCGTCTTCTTGTCCAGGGAATGGACGACGAGAGAGAGGGTTCCCGTACCGTCAGCCGGGTTGAGGGTCACGATCGGCTCACTGACGGTCAGGTCGAGCTTGCAGGCACCGCGTTCATCCGCCCCCAGGTAGGTCGGGCCGCAGAAACTCATGACGTTGGCTGTACCGGCGTACTTCAGCGACACGGACCCGTCATCTTCGTTGGTCCGGGAGACGAAGGCGAAGGACGGCACACCCGAGTGGAGGGCCGCGCCGTCGAACACACGATCAAAACCGCCGGAGACCTGACGGAACAGGGAGAGAACACCCCACGACAGTGCCGGGGTGCTCTCCGGGTAGCTGGTGGTGGACGAGACATGCTCGATACCGAGCTTCGCGTTCTCATCGGCACCGGCGACCGCGGGTGCCACCAGGGACAGTGACATGGAGAGACAGGCGACCGCGGCGAGCCCGGTACGGGAGAGACGACGGGAGGACAGGTTCATGGTGAAGGATGCTTTCTGGGGGTAAGGAAACTCAAGGTGAAGCGGTGCGACGACCACCGGGGACGTGGTGGCTTCCCGGTGACGGACACCATCACCACCCAATCTACATTAGGCAAACCTTAACTACCATAGTTTTCTTGAAGTATTTTCACCGGAGCCTCAGGAAAATGACGGCCGAAACGAGATGCTCCTTCAGGATGCGGCATCAGTCACGGGAATAGAACGG
This sequence comes from Corynebacterium pygosceleis, assembly GCF_016595275.2. Classification (GTDB taxonomy): domain Bacteria; phylum Actinomycetota; class Actinomycetes; order Mycobacteriales; family Mycobacteriaceae; genus Corynebacterium; species Corynebacterium pygosceleis. Next base: position 402,522 of record NZ_JAENIQ020000002.1, read on the forward strand.
TGTCCCGCACACGTTGACCGGAACAACACTCCCCACCGCACCGAAAAGGACCCCACCTTGTCACACACCCGCGACACCCCGGACTCCCCCGCACGTCTCGTCGGCGTGTACAACGCCGACGGCGGGATCATCGGCGAGCTGACCTACGTGCTGGGAAAGATACGCGGGGTGACGCACTGCGGCCTGTGCGACATCACCCACGGGAGATCCCCCTTCCCCCGGAGGGACTGGACCGACGCACTCGGGTCGCTCCCGCTGCCCATGGAGACCGTCCACCTCAACGAGATGGACACCCCCACCGCCCGGGCGGCCGGGGGAACGAGCCCGGTCGTGGTCTACCTGGACGGTGAGAACGACCGGATCCTGATGGACCCGGTCGACCTCGACGCGTGCGGCGGCCGGGTCGACGACTTCCTCGCACTCGTCACCACCCGACTGGCGGAGATCCCCTGACTCAGCGGGCAGCCCAGGGCAGGTGGAACGCCCCCGGCATCTGTGTCCGGAGGTAGTGGATCAGTCCCGCGATCAGAGCGAGGAATCCGCCGACGGTCAGCATCGGGATCAGGACGGGAATGCCGGAGGAACCGGATCCGCCACCGGGTTCCCCGTCCCCCACCGTCACCGAGAACGCGGCGATCGTCCTGTCGGTGCTGCCGTCACCGTAGGTCACGGTGACAACCACCCCGATCGTCTTCCCCTCGTCGGCGGGACCGGGCGTCAGTGTGACGACACCCGAGACGGGGTCGACCTCCGCACCACCCGGGCGATCCCCCTCGAGAGAGTACGTCACCGCACCCGGGGCCCGACCACTTTCCGAGGTGAAGGTGGGGGCGGTCGAACGGGACGTGCGCCCGACCACGGCCGCGGACACACCGTAGACGGGTTCCAGGTCGCGGGCATCGGTCACCGGGACCCCGGCGCCACCGTTGAGGGACTCGTCGAGATGGAACGGGGTGACACCCGGATCGAGTTTCCCGGCGGAGGTCGCCTCCTCCAGCAGTTGCAGTCCGATGTAGGTACCGAGATCACCGTCGGGGTCTCCGGTGGTGGGCCGACCGTCGATGACGACGATCCGGTTCCCCGTCGCGATGACGCTCTCGTTCTGGTTGCTCTCGGTCCCCTTCATGAAGCTCGACAGTGTCGCGGAATCGAGAACCTCGTAGGTCGCGGGGTCGATGATCACCAGGGTGGACTTGTCCGCGTCGGTGAGGACGAGGTTACCGGCGTCATCGAATGCCCCACCCGCGATGTTCGCGAGGTTCCGGTCCCCGACGACCACCTTGTCACGGGCGTGGACGAGGGTGAACTCTCCCCCCTCGTAGGAGTAGACCGCCACGCCCTGCCGTTCCTGGTCGGCGTAGTCGTTCCAGATGGCGATCCGGTTTCCGCGGACGGTGACGCCGTCATTGGAGGCGACGAACTCGTACTGCGGCCAGGCCTCCGTCATGACGGTCGCCGTCACCTCCTCCTTCGGTGTGACGTGGACGGGTGCGGCCCCACGCTTACGCGGATCACCGAAGCCGTCGGTGGTTCCGGCGACGAAGTTCGTTCCGTGGTCGTTCACCGACAACCAGGTACCGTCCGGGAGACCGAAGAGTTTCGAGGCCTGCCCGTTGGGCGTGTACTCACCGTAGACACCGTCCGAGTAGTATTCATCGTCCTCCGGGACACCGTAGAGCGTGTGCCCGTCGGGCAGGTCGACGGTCGTTGCGGCGCCCCCGGGAACGATCGTGGTGAACCGGTCCCCACCGTTCCTCTTCTGGTGGATGACACCGAGTTCACCGGTCGCGGAATTGAACCCCAGTGAGGTCACGCGGTCCGGCACCCTGACGATGAGCTCCGGTTCACCGACACCGGCGGCGGTGACGGCCACCCTGTACACGGGGGTGTCCACCACCGGGTCGAGGAAACCGGCGGGTTCGTTGAAACCGGCGAAGTAGAGGATGTCTCCGGCCGCATCGAACGCCGAGGGATTGTCACTGTCGAGGTCGATGCCCCGTTTCTCCCCGATCTGCCTCATGTCCGGGCCGAGCAGCACCGCGGTGTTCAGGTCGTGGTCCCCCGCGACGAGAACCACCGAGCCGTCGGACCGGGGGAAGATTCTCGCGGCGTGCTCCAGGACGACACCGGTGTGCTCCGAGGCCGTCGTCGAATAGCCGCCGGCCCCCGCACCCGTGAACCCCGGCGCGCCGGTGTAGGTGAAGTCGAGCAGCGACAACGAGTCCCCCTCCTCGAGAATGTCGCTGAAGGCGTGCGCGCCTGCGCGGGTGAGGGCGGAGGGGACATCGGCCCAGGTGGTCAGGTCACCGTTGGTGTTGTACCGGCCGTTCTTCAGGTCGAAGGTGGCCAGATCGATTCGGTCCGGCCCCTCCCATTCACCGGAGTTCCGGTTGACGGTGTGCACGATCGCACTGAACACGCCCCGCCCGGTCGCCGGATCGTAGGTGACCCAGGGCTGGGAGAAGGTCAGGTCGAGCTGGCAGGTGCCACGGACCTCATCGGGGGTCTCGCAGAAACTGCGGATGTTCGCGGTGCCGTGGTACCGGACCCTGACCTCACCGTCAGGGGTGGTGTCCCGCCCGACGAAGGGCCAGATGATGTCACCGCTCCCCTGCCGTGCCCCGTCAAGGGTCGTGTCGGCGCCTCCCGAGATCTGCATGAACAGATCACGGACGTTCCAGTACATCGCCGGGGTGTCATCGGCGTACTCGGTCTTCTCCGCCGTGTGCTCGAGACCGATCGGATTGTTCTCGTCGGCGGACGCCGGCGCGGCCGCCAGTGGTCCGGTGCCCAGGGCGAGGCAGACGAGCACCGCGGTTCCCGTTCGGCGCAGACGGGTGTTTCTTCTTGTCATGGGGTGTCCTTCATGGTCTCGGAGTCGGTACCGCACCTGTTCCCCGGACTCCATCTCCGGAATCCACCGCGCAGCAGATGAGCGCTATTTTAGCTCTTTCTCAGGTTTCTGTGGACGGTGTTCCCCGAATGTGAGGGAACACTCACTCCGGACGGGTGGTCCCTCAGACCGCCTCGATGACCCCCGCGACCGAATCCGCCGAGATCTCGTCCAGCCGGACACAGACCCCCTCGAGTCGTTTCGCCAGGTCCGCGGCCAGTCCCAGCCGGATCCGTCCCGCGCGTTCGCAGTCGATAACGAGGCTTCCGGCGAGTCCCCGGTCGCGGATGACCGCGGCCGCACGTCGGACCCCGGCGGTGCCGGATGCCCCGGTGGCCCGGCCGTCGGACAGCACGACGAGCAGCGCCCGCCGCCCGGGCTCTCTGCGGTGTTCCCTCTCCACGAGCTCATGTGCCATCATCAGCCCCTCCCCGAGAGGGGTGCGGCCACCGGTGACCGCACCGTCGAGTCGCCGGACCGCGGCCACGGTGGATCCCGTCGGTGGAAGAAGTACCTCCGGGGCGGAGCCCCGGACCGATATCACCGCGATACGGTCACGTCGCTGATAGGCGTCCCGGAGCATCGAGACAACGGCACCGGTCACCGCTGACAGCCGGTCCCTGCCCGCCATGGAACCCGAGGCATCGACCACGAAGACGATCAGATTCGACTCCGTACCCCGCCGGAGTGATCCACGCAGATCCTCCGGACGGAAGTCGATGAGCCCGTCGGTGATCCGGGCACCCCGTTCCGCCGCGGCGAGAACAGTTCCGACCACGTTCAGTCCGTGTCCTCCGGCCACCGCGCGGACGTTCTGCCCCTGAGCCGACCACGACCTGGATCTTCTTCCGGGGATGCCCTCCTCCCCGGCCCCCTTACGCCTGAGTGCCCGGGGAACGAAAGGGGGCGCCCTGATCGGCGCGACCTGCCTTTCCGTCGTCCGTCGGCTCCCCGTCCCCCGTCAGTTCCGGTGCCGGTTCATCCGCCCCGGTATCCGGGTCGGGACGCTCGTCCGGTTGCGGTGTCCCCGTGTCCCCGGACGGCTCGCTGTCGGGGTGTTCGTCACGTGCCTCCTCCATCGTCTCGTCGAGTCTGTCCCCGTCGAGCCCGGGTTCGTCGAAGGGGTCGCGGCGCCGCCGGTGCGGAAGTGCGAGCTGTGCCGCGGTCCGGATGTCGTCGTCCGTGACCGTCGTGTCCCCCCGGTAGGCCGCGCACGCCGCCGCGGTACGGGCGATGACGAGGTCCGCACGCATCCCGTCGACGTCGAAACTCGCGCAGACGTGAGCGATGCGGGCGAGGTTCGTGTCCGTGAGCTCGACCGTCGGGAGGATGCGTCGGGCACGGACGATCCGGGCGGCGAGATCCGCGTCCTCGGCGGCCCATGCGGACGCGAAAGCGGCGGGATCGGCCTCATAGTCGAGACGACGGCGGATGATCTCCCTCCGCACCTCGACGTCACGGGATGCGGCGACGTCGACCGCGAGACCGAATCTGTCGAGCAGCTGTGGACGCAACTCGCCCTCCTCCGGGTTCATCGTGCCGACGAGCACGAAATCCGCCGGGGAACTGTGCGAGATACCGTCCCTCTCGATGGTGACCCGGCCGGTGGCGGCCGCGTCGAGGAGCGTGTCGACGAGATGATCCGCGAGCAGGTTCACCTCATCCACGTAGAGGACACCACCGTGGGCCTGCGCCAGGAGTCCGGGGTGGTAGTCGGCGCGCCCCGTGGTGAGAACGGTCTCGATGTCGAGGGAACCGACGACCCGGTCCTCGGTCGCACCGATCGGCAGATTCACGAGGGGAGCCCCACCGAGCAGGGCCGCGAACGCCCTCACCGTCGTCGTCTTCGCCGTGCCCTTCTCCCCGCGCACAACGACACCCCCGATCCGGGGCGAGACCGCGTTGAGGATCAGGGCCAGCCGGAGCTGGTCCTGACCCACGACCGCAGCGAACGGAAAACCGGCGTCGGGGGTGGAGTGCGGCACCGCTAGTCCTGCCCCTCCAGCTTGAGGGTCTTCTGGGTGCGCTCCCAGGTCTCACGGAACAGCGCGGTGTCCGTCGCGAGCTTCGTCCCGTAGGTGGGGACCATCTCCTTGATCTTCGGCCCCCACGCGACCATGTGGTCACCGAAACACCGTTCGAGGAGCTCGAGCATCGCGGCCGGTGCGATGGAGGCACCCGGAGATGCGCCGAGAATACCCGCGATCGACCCCTCCGCATCGCTGATGAGGGCGGTGCCGAACTCGAGGGAACCGAACCTCGGTGCACCCACGGGCTTGATCACCTGGACGCGCTGCCCTGCGGTGACCAGCTCCCAGTCCTCCGAACGCGCACTCGGCATGTACTCCCGGAGAGACTCCATCCGTGCCCCGGCGTCCTTCATGACCTCGGTGATGAGGTACTTGGTCAGGCCCATCTCCTGGACACCGACCGCAGCCATGGAGGGGATGTTCGTGGGCCGCAGCGACCTGACCAGATCGAACCAGGAACCCTTCTTCAGGAACTTGGGCGTCCATCCGGCGTACGGACCGAACAGGAGACCGGTCTTGCCGTCGATGACACGGGTGTCCAGGTGCGGGACACTCATCGGCGGTGCACCGACCGAGGCCTTGCCGTAGACCTTCGCGTGGTGCTGGGCGATGATGTCCTCGTTGGTGCAGCGCAGCCACTCGCCGGAGACGGGGAAACCACCGAAGCCACGGATCTCCGGGATACCCGACTTCTGGAGCAGCGGCAGAGCCATGCCGCCCGCACCGACGAACACGAAGTTGGCGCGCACCACACTGGTGTCACCGGTGTGGACGTTCCTGACCCGGATCTTCCACTTCGCGCCGTCGCGGATGATGTCCTCCACCTCATGCCCGTAGCGGATCTCCGTACCGGCCTGCTCCGCGTTCCGGATGAACTGACGGGTCAGGGCACCGTAGTTGATGTCCGTGCCCGCATCGGTCCAGGAGATCGCGACCTTCTCCCGGTCGAAATCACGGCCCTCCGCCATCAGCGGCAGGAACTCGGCGAACTTCTGCTGATCATCCGTGAACTGCATGTCCGGGAACAACGGGTGCGCGGACAGCGCCTCGTAGCGCTTACGCAGGTAGGTGACCTGGTCCTCGCCCTGGGCGAAGGAGACGTGGGGAACCTGGTTGATGAAGTCCCGCGCGCTGTCGAGCTGGTCGTTCTCGAGCAGGTAGGACCAGAACTGCCGGGAAATCTGGAACTTCTCGTTCACCGCGACGGCCTTGGCGGTCTGGATCTCCCCGTTGACCTCGGGCGTGTAGTTCAGTTCGCACAGCGCGGAGTGGCCCGTACCGGCGTTGTTCCACGGGGAGGAGGACTCCTCCGCGGGACCGTCGAGGCGCTCGAAGACGAGCTGTGACCACCCCGGTTCAAGCTGCCGGAGCATCGCACCGAGAGTGGCGGACATGATACCGGCACCGATCAGACAGACGTCTACCTCATCCGTCACATGAGCTGCTGAAACCTTGGAGTCAGACACTGTATTCAACCTTCGCTAGTTCTTTGAATCGTGCATCTATCCCAGTCCCGGATTCCGGGTTCCCCGGACGCGCCGTCCGTCCCGGCGTCCCGTCGTCCCGGTGAGTGCCGGGACACGCACGACACGACACTGCACCGATGGAATCGAACGAAAGGCACCGACCGATCACCACTGATCCACGGCGCCGTCACCAGCATCCGGGTGGCGCAGCGGAGGATCCCCTGGACTGGCCTATCGCGTTAATACCTTACGCCTTGAGCCCCGGGGGTATCAGTATGACCCCGGTCCCGATGCCCACATCACCACCCTCAGACACCCCCGAAACACGTGGAGGCCCCTGCATCACCTCGGACTTTACCGCGAATGTCCGCCCACACCCCCAGACACCCGGATCCGACAGGAGAGTCTCCGACAAAGCCGGTTACCCCCGAAATGGTCCGGCCACCCCGGGAACGGAACGGGGACGGACCATCCCTCCCGTCTTCCGCCCGGATCACCGCACGGCCGACGACAGTCGACGCATCCGTCGGCCCCCGGGCCACCCCCGGAGCGGGACCGGGTCCCACCCCGCAGGTTCCTCCGTCACGGCCGGAGGAACACCCGGCCCCGGGTGTGCCGGGTTAGGGTGGTCCGTATGAGTGACCTCCCGATCTCCGACAGCTACACCGCCGACATCCTGGGCGAGGGATTCACCCGACGCACCCTGCGACTGGGCGAGGATCCCGAGGGAGACGGACCCGTCGTGGCGACACTCGTGCGCTACCTTCCCGACCGGTGCCCGGATCACGGGGACCGTACCGCGATGATCTTCGTCCACGGCATGAGCGACTACTTCTTCCACCGGCACGTCGCCGAACGGTTCCACGACGAGGGGTACGCGGTGTACGGCGTGGATCTGCGCAAGTGCGGACGGTCGCACCTCGCCGGCCAACTGTGGCACGACATCCGGGACCTGCGTCGGTACTTCGATGATCTCGATTCGGTACTTGACGCGGTACGGGAGGAACACGGCACCTGTGTCATCCAGGCGCACTCCACCGGTGGACTCATCGCACCGTTGTGGCTCGACCATCTCCGCAGATCCGCCCTCGCGGGCGATGCCACGGCCGCTGCACGGCACTCCGCTATCGCCGCAGCGGTGCTGAACAGCCCGTGGCTGGACCTGATGTTCCCGTCACCGCTCGACCGGTGGTCCCGACCGTTGATCCGTGCGCTGGGGGCCCGTCGTCCCGAACTCGATCTCCCCGGTGGACTGGCCGCCTACGGGCATTCGATCCACGCCGGGCACCACGGGGAGTGGGAGTTCGACACACGGATGAAACCGATCGCCGGACACGCCAAGAACGTGGGGTGGCTCGCCGCCGTCGTCAGGGGCCAGGACGTGATCCAGGCGGGGGGTGTGGAATGCGGGGTACCCGTTCTGGTGTTGTGTTCCACGCAGTCCTGGTTGAACAAGCCGTACTCGGCGATCACCGACACCTCGGACGCGGTGCTCGACGTGCACCAGATCCGGCGGTGGGCGCCGTCGCTCGGGGCCGGTGTCACCGTGCTCCCGGTGGAGGGCGCCCGGCACGACGTCTGGCTCTCCCTCCGCCGGCCGAGGGAACGCGCCTTCACCGGGACGGTCGACTGGCTGAACGACACCCTCGCCGACCGGGGCTGAGCGATCATCCGGGAAACACCACGCCGCCGGGTGCGACCGCTCCCGGCGAAGACACGGACACGAACAAGGAACAACGGACACAGACAATGACAACCTCCTCCCCCACCCACTACGACCTCATCATCATCGGAACCGGATCCGGCAACTCCATCCCCGGACCGGAGTTCGACGACAAGAAGATCGCCATCATCGAGAAGGGCCGCTTCGGCGGCACCTGCCTCAACGTCGGCTGCATCCCGACGAAGATGTACGTCTACACCGCCGACGTGGCGGAGGAGATCCGCAACGCCGCGACCTACGGCCTGGACGCACAGCTCAACGGTGTGGACTGGGCGTCGATACGCGAGCGCGTCTTCGGCCGCCGCATCGATCCCATCGCCGACGGCGGGGAGGCCTACCGCCGGGGTGACGAGACCCCGAACATCGACGTCTACGACCGGGCCGCGCGCTTCGTCGGGGAACGGACCATCGAGACCGGGACCGGAGAGGAGGTCGTCACCGTCACCGGCGACACGATCATCATCGCCGCCGGTGCACGGCCCACGATTCTGCCGGCGATCGCGGAATCAGGCGTGACGTACCACACCAACGAGACCATCATGCGGCTCGAGGAACTGCCGAAGACGATGACGGTGCTCGGTGGCGGATTCATCGCCGTCGAGTTCGCCCACGTCTTCGCCTCCCTCGGGGTCGACGTCACACTGGTCAACCGGTCGCAACGGTTGCTGCGGCAGACGGACACCGCCATCTCCGACCGCTACACCGAACTCGCCGCGAAGCGGTTCAACCTCCGGCTCGGCGTGACCCCGACCGGGGCGACCGAGGACGAGAACGGCGTGACACTGAAGCTCGACGACGGATCCGAGGTCACCTCGGAGGTGCTCCTCGCCGCGACCGGCCGCACCCCGAACGGGGATCAGTTGAATCTGGGCGCGGCCGGCATCGAGATGGACGGACCGCGCATCAGGGTCGACGAGTACGGCCGGACCACCGCCGACGGTGTCTGGGCGCTCGGGGACATAAGCTCGCCGTACCAGCTCAAGCACGTCGCCAACGCGGAGATGCGCACGGTGCGGCACAACCTGCTCCACCCGGATGACCTCAAGCCGATGCCGCACGAGAACGTCCCCGCCGCGATCTTCACCCATCCGCAGATCGCGAGTGTCGGACTCACCGAGGACGAGGCCCGTGACGCCGGACACGACATCACCGTCAAGGTGCAGAACTACGGTGATGTGGCCTTCGGTTGGGCGATGGAGGACGACACCGGCTTCGCCAAACTGATCGCCGACCGTTCCAGCGGGCGGTTGCTCGGCGCGCACATCATCGGCCCGCAGGCCTCCACCCTGATCCAGCAGCTGATCACGGTGATGGCCTTCGATCTCGACGTCCGCGACGTCGCCCGTGACCAGTACTGGATCCACCCGGCGCTCCCCGAGCTCATCGAGAACGCTCTCCTCGGCCTGGAGTTCTAGGTCCCGACCCCGGTGCTCCCCGGGGAGGTCACGCCCGTCCCCTCCGGAGGGGACGGGCCGGTGTTCCCGCGCTCGGGTAGGATCGCCCGCTATGCAGTCCGGTTCACTCCCCCGAAGAACAACCCGTCAGAAGCGGGACGGCATTTTCTCCCCCGCGTATCTCGCGACCACCGTCGGCCTGCTGATGGCCATCACGGCCTGCGCCTTCGACAACACCGCCGTCACGGCGGTGATGCCCCGGATCACCGAGGTACTCGGCGACACACGTTCCTACTCACTGGCGTTCGCGATCCCCTTCGCCGTGTCGATCCTGGCGATGGTCGCCGCCGGAATCGCGACCGATGTCGCCGGTGTCCGCCTCTCGCTGATGACGGGCACCGGCATCCTGGCCGTCGGGTTGGCGCTGTCGGTCGTGGCACCGGACATGACGGTCTTCCTGATCTCGCGCGGAATCCAGGGGTTCGGGATCGGCGCGGTGATCGTGGCCATCTACGCGGTGATCGCGCAGGTGTATCCGGCGCATCTGCGCGCCACGGTGTTCGCCGCGTTCTCCGGGGCCTGGGTCATCCCGTCACTGGTCGGACCCGCATTCGCGGGGATCCTCACCGAGACGTTCACCTGGCACGCGGTGTTCCTGTTCACCCTCGTGCTGCTGCTCGCCGCGGCGGTCCTGCTGTGGCCCGCCGTGCGGACGGTACCGGCCACCGGCGGCACCCTGTCCCCGGGGAGCACACGCATGCTCCTCGCCGCCCTCACGCTGTCCGCAGCCGCCGGGATCCTCAACTACTCGTCCCAGCTGGCGGTCGGGGCCGCGTTCCTCGGTTTCGTGCTCGTGCTGCCGGTCATAGCCGTCTCGATCCGCCCGCTCGTGCCCGCCGGAACCCTCCGTGGCCGCCCGGGCGTTCCACGGCTGGTCTCGTCCAGGGTGCTCACGGACATGGTCCTCGCCGCGGAGATCTACGTTCCGCTGCTCCTCGCCGACGTGTACGGGCTCGGCCCCACCCTCACCGGTCTGGGCCTGACGGCCAGTGGCGTCACCTGGTTCCTCGGTTCCCACATCCAGGCCCGCCATGCGGGGCATCTCCCGACACCTCTGGTGTGCAGAACAGCTGCCGCGGCGATGGCACCGGGTCTGCTCATCGTCGCCCTGGCCGCGATGACCGGGGTGCACTGGGGGATCGCCGTGCTCGGGTGGGGACTCTCCGCGTTCGGCATCGGCTTCGTCTACCCGCGTATCTCCAGTGACGCACTCGAGCTGAGTCCCCCGGAACGAACGGGATTCATCGGTTCCGCCCTGCAGGTGGCCGGGATAACGGGTATGACGATCGCGGTGGCGGTCGGTGCCCTGGTGCTGTCCGCCACCGCCGACCTCGGGGCCCAGTCCCGGTTCCTCGTCACCTACCTCGTCCTCGCGCTGGCCGTCGTCCCGTTCGTGTGGCTGTGGCGCCCGGGTGCCGGGGAATCCGCTGACGCGCCGCACCACAGCCACTGACAGCACATTCCGTGGGGACGCAGGCCACATCCGAGACCCTGGCGCGTCACCTCTCACACGTCATAGTGTCGGATCATGGCTGATCTCACCGAACTACTCACCCCGGACACCATCGCCGTGCACGTCCACGCCGATGACTGGGAGGCGGCGATCCGGCACGCCGGACAACTCCTCGTGGACTCCGGAACCTGCACACCGGACTACACCGGGGAGATGATCGACACCGTCCGCGACAACGGGCCGTACATCGTCATCGCACCGGGTCTGGCTTTCGCCCACGCCCGCCCGTCACCTGCCGTGCACCGGACCGGCATGTCGCTCACCGTCCTCGCCGAACCGGTCGCCTTCGGACACCCCGACAATGATCCCGTGTCACTGGTCGTCGCCCTGGCCGCCACCGACCCGGACACCCACCTGTCGGCCATGCGACAACTCGCACGCTCCTTCAGACCGGAACGGAAGCGGGTGGAGATCACACGGGCGGACAGTCCGCGGGAGGTCCACCGGATCCTCTCCGGAGACCCCACGGGCACACGACGGGAACAAGCCCGTCCGACATCCGCGACCACCACGGTCGCCGAGGGCACCGGCACGTCGGAGACCGTACCCAGCAAGGGACTGATCCTCACGGTGTGCGGCAACGGGCTGGGCACCTCCCTGTTCCTGAAGAACACCCTCGAGGACGTCCTCGACGGCTGGGGCTGGTCCCGCCACATGAGGGTGGAGGCCACCGACACCATCTCCGCGAAAGGCAGGGCGGGGGACGCGGACTGCATCCTCACCTCCGGGGAGATCGCCCGCGCACTCGGCGATCTGGGGGTCCCGGTGCGGGTGATCTCCGACTTCACCTCCACCGACGAGATCGACGCCGCGCTCCGCGGGATCTACGCGGTCTGAACGGCACCAACACACAGAAAGGACTTCCGACATGGTCGTCATCGAGTTCCTGGTCAACCAGATTCTCTCGGTGCCGGCGTTCCTCATCGGCATCATCACCGCCGTGGGACTCGCCGCACTGCGCAAATCCACGGGTGAGGTCATCGGCGGTGCCGTCAAGGCGACACTCGGCTTCCTGCTCATCGGCGCGGGCGCAGGCCTCGTCGTCGCGTCACTGGAACCCCTGGGCACGATGATCACCGGCGCGACCGGTGCACGGGGCGTGGTCCCGACCAATGAGGCGATCGTGGGGATCGCGCAGGAGAACTACGGCGCACAGGTCGCCTGGCTGATGGTCCTCGGCTTCGCGGTGTCCCTGCTCCTCGCCCGGTTCACTCCCCTGCACTACGTGTTCCTCACCGGGCACCACGTGCTGTTCATGGCGACACTGATCACCATCGTCCTGGCGACGGCGGGATTCTCCGCGGGTGTCACGGTCCCGCTCGGGGCGGTGCTGCTGGGTATCCTCATGGTGTCCCTGCCTGCGTTCGTGCACCCGTGGACCAGGCGGATCACCGGCGACGACTCGATCGCCATGGGACACTTCGGTACGGCCGGGTACATCGTCGCGGGTGGGGTCGGCTCGCTCGTCGGCGGCCGCAAACCGGAGAAACTGTCCCCCTCCACCGAGAACCTCAAACTGCCCGAGGGCCTGAAGTTCCTCCGGGACTCGATGGTCGCCACCGCACTGTCCATGGCGCTGATGTACGTCATCCTCGCGGTGATCTTCCTCGTTCGGGCCGGACGGGACGAGGCGTTCACCGCGTTCGAGGACGGTGCCTCCGACGTGGGTGCCTACCTCATGCACTCGTTCACCCTCGGCCTGCAGTTCGGCGTCGGCGTGGCGGTGATTCTGTTCGGTGTGCGCACCATCCTCGGTGAACTGGTACCTGCGTTCCAGGGGATCGCCGCGAAGTTCGTGCCGGGGGCCGTCCCGGCCCTCGACTGCCCGATCGTGTTCCCCTACGCGCCGAACGCCGTGCTCATCGGCTTCGTGTCCTCCTTCATCGGCGGACTCGTCGGCCTGGCGCTGCTGCAGGTGGCGTTCAATCCGCTGTTCGGCGTGGTGCTGATCCTCCCCGGTCTGGTCCCCCACTTCTTCACCGGTGGTGCGGCGGGTGTCTACGGCAACGCCACCGGCGGACGACGCGGTGCCGTGGCCGGCGCATTCGCCAACGGCCTGTTCATCACCCTCGGCCCCGCGTTCCTCATGCAGGTGCTGGGTGTCTTCTCCGGTGAGAACACCACCTTCGGGGACGCCGACTTCGCCTGGTTCGGCATTCTCATCGGCGCGGCGGCGAAGACCGGCGCCGTGGGCGGCACGATCCTTCTCCTGTTCATCGGAGCCGCGATCCTCGGCGGGGCGATTCTGGTCCAGCGTCGTGTCGTCGACACGGGGTGGGATCCGAGTCCCGTGCGCACGGCGGTGCCTGCGGGATCCGCGGTCGGTGGTTCACCCGCCGCTCCCGGGGGTGCGTCCGCCACATCCGGTGGCACCGGCGGGTACCCGAAGGTCGCCCCACCCGAGGGTGCCCCGCTTCCCCCGCCGCTCCGGGAGAAGGGGGCCGGCACCACGGCGTGACCGGCCCGGCCATCGGCGTCACGGGGTACGCGCGGCTAGAATGAGGGGCCGCGACCGACGCTGACCCGACGATCCCGAAAGCCCCGGTTCCCCGTGCCTCTCCCGACCATGCCCCCGAACCGCAGTGACGTACCCGCCGCCACGGCGTCGATAGCCGCCGCCGTGGCGGTGCTGCTGGCGACCCTCGGTGTCACCTACACACGGAGCCACATCGGCTACGCGGGGCTGGCGGCGGCGACCGTCACATTCGGTGCGGCCAGTGCACTGGCCCAGTTGTACCGGGCCGGCAGGATGACGGTGTTCCGCGCGTCGTCGGCGGCGGGGGGCATCGCGTTGCTGACGCTGGGGGTGCTCGTCGCGGTGAGTCGGTTCACCACACTCGACGAGGTGTTCACACTGACGACGTTGGCCACGGTGTATCTCACTCCCCCGGCGGTCGTCGCCTGCCTCGTCGGCGGCATCGGGCAGTTGCCCGGACGCTGGGCTCCACGGGCGGGCTTCAGTGTGCTCGGGGCCGCCGCCACCGGCTGGTTCGCGCTCGGCCCCGACACCGCGGCCACCCGAGGCCTGGTCGTGGTCTCCGCGATCCTCGCGCTACTGGGCTGCGTCCCCGTGCTCGCCGACACCCGGCGCGGCGGCGGACGCCACCGTGGATGGAGATCGGTGGCGGTCACCGTCGCGGCCGCGATCCTCGCGGCGACGATGGTCTACGCGGTTGTTCTCGCGGCCACACCGGTCACGTGGTGGCCGGCCCGGGCCCCGAGCATCGTGCTGGCGTGGGCGTACATCATCGCGGCGGCGCTGCCCGTGGTGGCCGGCGTGACCTACCGTGATCGACCGGCACACCCCGAGATGACGGGCTAGTTCAACTGGTCGGCGCCGAGGGTGATCTTCGTGATCGCACGCCCGTTGATGCCACCCGGGACCTTCACGTCGATCCTCGGGTAGCTGGCGACGGCACTGCACGGCCCTTCGCCGACGCCCGGTCGGAGCCCTTCGACGGCGGCGACGCCGACGGTGGTTGGCGTGGTGGTGACCACGCCACGGACCCCGTAGCAGCCGCCGTCACCGGAGGGGATCGTCATGCGGATGGTGTCGTTGTCGACCACGGTGTAGAAGAAGTCGGTCTGATGCTCGGAGTGCATGCCGGTCGCGGGTTCCACGGTCGTGTCGGAGTGAGGGTGGAGGGGCATCCCGAACACCTGGATGATCTGTCCGATGAACCACTCGAGGGTGGCCTCGGAGGAGCTGGTCCCCGATGAACCGAACACGTGCTCGTCCGCGGAGGCGACCGCGGGGGACGCGCCGAGGAGCAGAAGGGTTGAGGCGATGGTGGCGGTCATCCGCCGGGACAGCTTGTGCATGGTGGGGACTCCTGGTGTGCGGGACAGGATGAGGGGGGAACAAGGCCCGTTATAGCAGATTCTCTTTTCTGCACGGCCCGAAAACCACCCCCGTAACCGATCAGATCGGGTTCAGGTTTCCACCGGTGTGCAGTGGTCGTCCACCGATTGGCGTCGTGCAGCGGGGGTTACCGGGTCACCGACGTCCGATGATGCCGTCCAGGTCGATCGCCCGTTCCACCGCGTCCGCTATCAGATCCAGCTGGCGGAGGCGTTCGGCGTGGAAGGAGGTGTCCGCCGCGAGGACGAAGCCGTTTCGCCCGGTGGCTGCGGCGACGTCCCGGAGGAAGGCACGTCGGTGTCCGTCGTGTTCGAGGTGGCCGTGCCGGTGGGTTCCGAAGATGACGCCGCGTCTGGATCCCTCCTCCCCGATCCACGGCTGTTCGGTGGAGCGGACGACCCGGCCGTGGTGCACCTCGTAGGCTCCCCCCTCGTGCCGGATGAGCGTCTTGTCCGGGTGGAACACGATGTCGGTGTCGAACACCCCGAGCCCGTCAACGGGGACGGTGGAACCGGACTCCACGGGGTCGGTGATGCTGCGGCACAGCATCTGGTAGCCACCGCAGATCCCGAGCACCGGCCGGTTCTCCCGTACGCGTGCGGTGACGGCCGCGGCGATCCCCGTCCGGCGCAGCCACGCGAGATCGGCGACGGTGGCGCGTGTCCCGGGCAGGACGACGAGATCGGCGTCGGCGATCTGGTCCGCGTCTGCCGACCAGACGACACTCACCCCGGGTTCGCAGGCGAGTGCCTCGACATCGGTGGCGTTCGAGATCCGCGGCAGTCGGACCGCCGCGACCCTCAGGCGCCGGGTGCCCAGGGCGGGCGTTGCGGGGCCGACGCTCGCGCCGAGTGGCGACTGGAGCGAATCTTCGGCGTCGATCCACAGACCGTCGATGAACGGCAGCACCCCGACGGTGGGTACCCCGGTCAGTTCCTCGAGCTGGACGAGGCCCGGATCGAGGATGGTCCGGTCACCGCGGAACTTGTTGATGATGAACCCGCGGATCCGGGCCCGGTCCCCGGGGGCGACGATCTGGTGGGTTCCGTAGAGATGGGCGAGCACTCCCCCGCGGTCGATGTCCCCGACGATGTAGACGGGCAGGTCGCAGGCCTCGGCGAGACCGAAGTTGGCGACGTCGGTGGCCCGGAGGTTGATCTCCGCCGGTGACCCCGCCCCCTCGCAGACGACGACGTCGAACCGGTGGCGCAGGTCGGTCAGGCACCCGGCCGCGACCTGCCTGAGGTGGGTGCGGTGCTCGATGTAGTTCCGGGCGCTCACCGAACCGGTGGCCCGCCCCCGGACCACGAGTTGGCTCGTGCGGTCGCCGCCGGGTTTGAGGAGCACCGGGTTGAAGTCCACGCTGGGGTCCAGCCCGCAGGCCGTGGCCTGCAACGCCTGGGCCCGGCCGATCTCCCCGCCGTCGGGGCAGACGGCGGAGTTGTTCGACATGTTCTGCGCCTTGAACGGCGCGACGGAGACGCCGCGGCGGGCCAGTGCCCGGCAGATTCCCGCGACGATGACGGATTTACCGGCGTCGGAGGTGGTTCCGGCGATGAGGACCGCGGACACGACTGGCCCGGATCAGCTGTCGTGGCCGTAGGAGTCGATCTCGGCGTCGGGGATGGTCAGGATCTCCGGGCCGTCCTCGGTGATGACGAGGGTGTGCTCGAACTGGGCGGTGAACTTTCCGTCCCGGTTGGCCACGGTCCAGCCGTCGTCCCAGATGTCGTAGGGCAGGTCACCGATGTTGATCATCGGTTCCACCGTGAGCGTCATGCCGGGTTCGAGGATGGTGCGGTCCTCCGGGTTGTCGTAGTGCACGACGACGAGACCGTTGTGGAACGTCGGGCCGACACCGTGGCCGGTGAAGTCCCGCACCACGGAGTACCCGAAGCGTTTCGCGTAGGACTCGATCACCCGCCCGATGACGTTGATCTCGCGGCCGGCCTTCGCCGCCCTGATGCCCCGCATCGTGGCGGTGTAGGTGCGCTCGACGAGCAGACGGTGCTCCTCGCTGACGTCCCCGGCCAGGAAGGTGCGGTTGGTGTCGCCGTGGACACCGTTCTTGTAGGCGGTGACGTCGATGTTGACGATGTCGCCGTCCCGGATCACCGTCGAGTCCGGGATGCCGTGGCAGACGATCTCGTTGAGCGAGGTGCAGCAGGACTTCGGGAAACCCCGGTAGCCCAGGGTCGACGGGTAGGCACCGTGGTCACACATGTATTCGTGGGCGATGCGGTCCAGCTCGTCGGTGGTCACACCCGGGGCGACCGCCTGCCCCGCGACGGCGAGCGCGTTCGCGGCGATACGGCTGGCCTCCCGCATGGCCTCGACGGTCTCCGGGGTCTGGATCAACGGTTCACCGCACGCCTCCCTGACCGTGTCCCGCCAGACGTATTCCGGACGCTCGATGTGCTTGGGTACCGTGCGGACGGGGCTCTGTTTTCCGGGGGTCAGGCGTGCGCGTGCGTTAGACATGCCCACCATCGTAGCGCTGCCGGCGGGCGGCGCGACGGGCAGGTGCCGGTGCACCGAACTTTCCGGGATCCGTGTGGTCCGGGGCGCCGACGACACGCACCTAGAGGTACGGCGGCGGGACCGCTGCAACGTCGGAGCCGCCGGGGGTCGGAGCTTCCGGCGCGACCGGTGCGGGGGCTTCCTCAGGTAGCGGAGTCTCCTCCTCTTCGCGGGCCCGCGGGCGCGCCGCATCCCGCGGAGGCAGCAGGGACGGGTCGTCGAGGGCCCGGAAGAAGTGGTCGGTGATGGCCACGGACGTCTCCGACCCACCACCGAGGACGACCAGTGTGGCGAAGGCGATGTCGTCGTCGCGGAAACCGGCGAACCAGGCGTGGGAACCGCCCGCGATCTCCGCCTCACCGGTCTTGCCGTGGATCGCTCCCCCGGCCCGCATACCGCGCGCGGTTCCGGTGGTGACCACCTGGCGCATCATGCGCTGCAGTCCCTCGATGGCGGCGGGACTGGGCGGGTCGACCTGTTCGCTGACGGTGGTTTCGTGTCCGTTGATGAGCACGGGCACGGGGGTGTGCCCCGTCGCCGCGGTGGAGGCGACGAGTGCCATGCCGAAGGGGCTGGCGAGATCCCGGCCCTGGCCGAAGCCCGCCTCGGTCCGGTCGACGAGTTCCTCCCCGCGCGGAACGGAACCGGTCACGGTGCCCAGCCCCTCGATGGTGTAGTCGAGTCCCAGACCGAACCGCTTCCCGACATCCTGCAGTTCACCGGGTTCCAGACGGGCGGAGATGTCCGCGAAACTGGTGTTGCAGGACGCCGCGAAGGCACGCTCCAGCGGCACCGAACCGAGGGAGAAACCGTTGTAGTTGTTGACGATACGGTGACCGATCTCCATCGCCCCCGGGCAGGGCACGATGCTGTCGGGGGTCAGTCCCTCATCCATCATTCCCGCGGTCGCGGTGATGATCTTGAACGTCGACCCGGGCGGGTACTGGCCCATGAGCGCGACCGATCCGTCGCGGTCGGCTTCGGCGGTCTGCGCGATGGCGAGCACCTCTCCGGTGGAGGGACGCATGACCACCATCATCGCCTTCATCTCCCCGCGCAGATCGACCGCGGCCTGGGCCGCGCGCTGGACCCTGGTGTCGAGGCTCACCCGGACGGCGGGCGCCGGTGTCGGGGCGTGGGTCTCCAGGGTGTCGATCTGCGCGCCGTACGCGTTGACGATAGCGACCTGCCAGCCACGCTCCCCGTCGAGATCGTCGTTGACGATACGTTCGACCCGGGAGATGATGTCGGGCGCGAAGTCACGGTCGGTGCGGACCATCGCGGCCTCCGGGTTCACCGTCACGGCGTCGACGCCGTCGAGGGCCTCCACAACCTTCGGCCCCTCGATCTCGTTGACCAGTCCCACGGAGTACATGCCCGTGGCACGGCGGAGGTTGTCCGCGAGTTCGTTGGCGTTGACGGTGGAGACACTTCGGTCACGGGAGTGCGCCGCATCGAGTGCGCGGGCGACGGTCCGGGCCGTGGCGTCCGGGTCCTTGAGCCCTTTCGCGTTGACGAGGACCCTGTAGGTGGTTCCGGGCTCCAGCAGTGCGACACCGTCACCGCTGATGACACGTGCCCGTTCGGCGTTGATCGCACGGAGTTCGAGGTGCTGGTTCGCTCCCAGCCTGGGGTGGAGGAGGTTCGGCCGCCAGCGGATGAGCCACTCTCCGCCGACCCTGCTGAGGGACATGCGCGACGGGTAGCGCAGTTCACGGTCGCGGGGAAGGGACCAGTCGACGGTGAACCCGGCGGTGGCGGTGTTCTCCCCGGTGGACAGCTCATCGAGTTCAACCCCGATTCCCTCGGCCTGCAACCCCTCGAAGGACTCCCGCAGCATGTCCGCGGCGGACACGGGATCATCGGTCAGGGCGCCCGCGGCGTCGAAGTCGCCCTCCGAGACGGCGGCGAAGAAATCCTCGACCGCACCGTCGACCGGCGGCGGTTTGGGGGTGCAGCCCACCAACCCGACGGCAACCATCATGATCACCGTGAGCAGCGTGGACGTCTTCTTCATGGGGTTCAAGGTAGCAACAGGACCGTCCCGGGGGACGGAACCTCACGGCGTGCCGTGACCGGAACCACCAAGTTGTGACGGATGGGACTGCCGGATAGCCGTGTGGCGCACAGAAAAGCGTGCCGACACCCCGGGGGGGCATCGGCACGCGGTCCCGGTGGGCAGGAGGGTCAGGAGGTGACCTTGACCTCGGGGGACCCGCTCACGCTACCTTCCTCGAGGCCGAGTTCCTCGGCGATCTTCATCGCCTCCTCGATCAGGGTCTCGACGATCTGCGACTCGGGCACGGTCTTGATGACCTCACCCTTGACGAAGATCTGGCCCTTGCCGTTGCCGGAGGCCACACCGATGTCGGCGTCACGGGCCTCACCGGGACCGTTGACGACACACCCCATCACGGCCACACGCAGCGGGAACTCCATCCCGTCGAGAGCCGCCGTGACCTCTTCGGCGAGCTTGTACACGTCGACCTGGGCACGTCCGCAGGACGGGCAGGACACGATCTCGAGCTTGCGCGGACGCAGGTTCAGCGACTGCAGGATCATGTCACCGACCTTGATCTCCTCCTCCGGCGGAGCGGACAGCGACACCCGGATCGTGTCACCGATGCCCTCGGCCAACAGCGCGGAGAACGCCACCGAGGACTTGATGGTGCCCTGGAACATCGGGCCGGCCTCCGTGACACCGAGATGCAGCGGATAATCACACTGCGCGGCGAGCTGCCGGTAGGCCTCGACCATGATCACGGGATCGTGGTGTTTCACCGAGATCTTGATGTCCCCGAAACCGTGTTCCTCGAAGAGGCTGGCCTCCCAGAGAGCCGATTCGACGAGGGCCTCCGGGGTGGCCTTGCCGTACTTCTCCATGATCCGCTTGTCCAGCGAACCGGCGTTGACGCCGATGCGGATGGGGATCCCGGCGGATCCGGCCGCGAGCGCGACCTCCTTGACCCGACCGTCGAACTCCTTGATGTTGCCGGGATTGACGCGGACGGCCGCGCATCCGGCGTCGATCGCCGCGAAGATGTACTTGGGCTGGAAGTGGATGTCGGCGATCACGGGGATCGGCGACTTCTTCGCGATGATCGGCAGCGCCTCCGCGTCGACCGGTTTGGGGCACGCCACACGCACCATGTCGCAGCCCGTGGCTGTGAGCTGGGCGATCTGCTGCAGGGTGGCGTTGATGTCGTGGGTCTTCGTGTTCGTCATCGACTGCACCGAGATCGGGTGGTCCGATCCGACGCCGACGCTCCCGACCATGAACTGCCGGGTCCTGCGTCTCGGGGCGAGCACCGGCGGCGGCGCCTCGGGCATGCCGAGTCCGATGGGGATAGTCACAGTGAAAGAACTCCTTGTCGCGCACCGCCTGCAGGTCGGTGCTCGTGGGTGGGATACGGGTGGGTCGTCGGGGTCGATGGTAGCACCGGGCGGGAGACCTGTCCGGCCAGGGGATCCTCCGTCAGATGATCGGTCAGCCGGGCAACCGGATCGGATTGACCACGTCGGCAGCGATGACGATCATGCCGACCGTCAACAGAACCGCGGCGACCGCGTAGGTCAGCGGCATCAGCCCCCGGTAGTCCGCCGGGCCGCCCGGGGGCAGGCCCCGCAGCCTCCGGACCGCGTCCCGGAGCTTCTCCCAGACGACGACGGCGATGTGCCCGCCGTCCAGGGGCGGGAGCGGCACGACATTGAACAGCGCGAGGAAGAAGTTCAGGCTGGCGAGCATCATCAGGAATGTCGCCCATTCACTGCGCTCGGCCAGTTCACCGCCGATCCGGGTGGCACCGACGACACTGACGGGCGAGTCCTGTTCACGTTCGCCACCGACCACGGAGGCTGCGACCCCGGGGATCTTCGCGGGGAAGGAGATCAGTCCCTCGACGGTGCCGGAGAACATCAGACCCGCGAACCTCAGCGAGGCGCCGATCCCCTCCACCGGACCGTAGGAACGGAACACGTTCGCAACCGGCGCCCGGGAGACGCCGATCGCCCCGACGGTGACCTCCTCCCCCGCGGTGTTGATCCGGGTGGCCTCCGCGACGACGACCGGCACCGCGCGGGACACCCCGTCACGTTCGACGGTGAGTTCAACGGTGTCACCGGGCTTGCCCATGACGGTGTCGCGGAGCTCGATGAAGGTGTGCACCGTCCGCCCGTCGACGGCGGTGATCCGGTCACCGGCACCGATGCCCGCCTCAGCGGCGGGCCCCGGGCCGGAACAGGGGACGAGTGTCCCGTCGGGGTTCTGGGCCGGGGCGACACAGGCGGTTCCGTCGACCGTCGGGGTGAGATCCACGTCCGGATCCGGGATACCGGCGGTCACGGCGACCGTGTAGATCAGCACGAGACCGACGAAGGTGTTCATCACCACGCCACCCGCGAGGACCGCGATGCGCTGCCACGCGGGCCTCCGCCACATCGCGAGCGGTTCCTCCTCCGGCGTGAGCGGATCGTTGGCTGTCATGCCCGCGATGTCGCAGAACCCACCGAGCGGGACGGCCTTGAGACCGTAGGTGGTGTGGCCGCGTGTGAACTGGCCGACGGTGGGGCCGAAACCGATGAAATACCGCCGCACCCGCATGCCCAGCAGCCGGGCGACACCCATGTGCCCGGCCTCGTGCAGTGCGATGGTCAGCGCGATACCGAGGGCGAAAAGAATGACGCCCAGCAGATAACCCACGGTGAGGTCACTCCCCTTGCATGTCTGTCAGTGGTCCCGGATAGGGTCGACCGCCTTCTGCGGCGCCCCAAGTTTCGCACAGCGGTGGCCGGTTCACCGTTTCCCGTCGAGGATCCGGCCGGCCAGGCCGCGTGCCCGCCGCTCGACGTCGAGGACGTCATCGACCGTGCCTGCGGGTCGGGCGAACTGCGGGGCACGGTCGAGGACCTCGGCGACGGTGTCGACGATCTCCGGGAAACGGATCCTCCCGGAGAGGAACGCCGCGGCGGCCTCCTCGTTGGCGGCGTTGTAGACCGCCGGCCAGGTTCCCCCCGCCGAGACGACCTGCGCGGCGAGTTTCACCGCGGGGAAGGAGGTGTGGTCGACGGGTTCGAAATCCCAGGAGAAGGAACCGGTGAAGTCGAGGGCGGGTTGGGCACCGGGCACCCGGTTCGGCCAGTCCAGTGCCATCGAGATCGGTAGCTTCATCGACGGCGGCGACGCCTGCGCGATGGTCGCACCGTCGACGAAGGTGACCATCGAGTGCACGATCGACTGGGGGTGGACGACGACATCGATCCGGTCGCCGGGGATCCCGAACAAGAGCGACGCCTCGATGAACTCGAGCCCCTTGTTCACCAGGGTCGCCGAGTTCAGGGTGTTCATCTGCCCCATGGACCAGGTGGGGTGCGCGGCCGCCTCCTGCGGTGTCACATCCATCATCTGGCTCCGTGTCCTGCCCCGGAACGGCCCACCCGAGGCGGTGAGCACCAGGCGGGAAACCTCCCGGCCGATACCGGACATGAGGCACTGCGCCATGGCGGAGTGCTCGGAGTCGACGGGAACCAGCTGGCCGGGTTTCGCGGCACGGAGAACAAGGTCACCACCGGCGACCAGCGACTCCTTGTTGGCCAGGGCGAGCACGGCCCCGGAGTCCAGGGCCGCCAGTGTCGCCGCGAGCCCCATCGAACCGACGAGAGCGTTCAGGACCGTGTCCGCCTCCACGGCCGCGACGAGGTCCCGGGCCGCATCGGGTCCGGCGATCACCGTTCCACCGAGGGCACGGGACACCTCCTCCGCCGCGGCGCCGTCGGCGACGGCCACCCGCCCGGCGTCGAGGCGCAGCGCCCGCGCCTGCGCGATGATCTGCGCGGGGTCGGAACCTCCCGCCGCGATCCCGACGACCTCGAAGGCGTCCGGATTGGCGTCGATGACCTCGATGGCCTGGGTTCCGATGGAACCGGTACTTCCCAGAATAAGAACGCGTCTGCTCACCCCGCCCATTGTTCCATTGATCTGATGCGGATGCGGAACCGGCCGACCTCCCCTCATCCAACTTTCCGCTACACCCGAAAGGGGCGGGACCGGCCGGACTTTTCAGCGGACGGTGGGACGAATCCAGGTTGTTCCGGGGATTTTCGTGTTGATTTGTCGCATCCCGCCGCCTGCCGGCCGGTTTCGAGTCGCCGTCGGCCAGCCGATGTGAGATGATGACGTCAACAGAATGCGATTTCGGTATGTGCGCTTTATCCCATAAGGAGTTTGACGTGTCTGGTTCCGACCACAACGTTCCCCAGATCCACAACGGAGTGTCAACGCTCGACGAGCCCTCGGCCGCCTGGGGCTGGCACGGTCTGAGCCGTAACGCCATCCAGATCTCCGGCTGGATCTCGGTCGCCTTCCTTCTGGCCTACCACTTCGGCAACCACCGCGGACACGTGGAGACGATCTGGCTGTTCTCCATCACCGCACTGATCGTGATCGGACTGCTGCTCAACCTGTTCCAGCCGAAGCTGAACCAGGTCCGTACGGTCACCGCACGCAACAAGCCGATCGATCACGTCGAACCCGACTGGGCCCACGATCAGCACAATCTCACCGGCGCATACGCGGACCTGACCGATTCGCAGCTGCGTTCCCTGAACATCGACCCGGCCACCGTCCCGGGCCGCGCGGGACGTCACGCCATCGACTCCTAGGCCACCCCGCACCGACCGCGATCCGGATCCGGATCGCGGTTTTTTCATGCGCGCACATCCCGGACACCGTCACATCACGCACTCACGGGCGGTCCTCGCCCACACTTTTTCACCCCCGCCGGAGCCAACGGCGACCCCGGAGTGTAACCCACCTCACCTCCGACATCGCACCATCCACCGCCCGCAGAGCCCGGTACGGGTGACATCGGATCACCCCCTGTCGAAAACCTGTCGGCGACGTCGTGTTCACTTCCGCTTAACCGAGCCTATATTGTGGCGTCAGACACACCCGTACCGTCACACCGCCGCCCGATTCATCCGTCCCACCGCGAACACACCGTTTCCACGACACGCGGATGACGTCGAACAAGGAACGCCCGACATGATCAAGTACCTGCTGAAGAAGACCGTGAGTTGGGTCGGCATGATCTTCATCGCCGTCAACATCACCTACTTCCTGGCATCGGGGTTCCTCAACCCCCGGTCCAACTACGCGGAACGCCGGCCTCCAGTCCCCGAGGAACGCGTCGATGCGATCCTCACCCCGTTGAACCTCAACGACAAGACACCGCTCCTCGAACGGTGGTGGACCTGGCTCACCGACATCCTGTTCCACTGGAACTGGGGAACCTCCCCCATCGGTGACGCGGTCAACGAACAGATCTCCTACCGGGTCTGGGTGTCGGCACGACTGATGCTGCTGGCCACCGCGCTCTCCGTCATCATCGGCATCTCGATCGGCGTGTACACCGCCTCACGCCAGTACAGGGCGGGCGACCGATTCTGGCAGTTCACCTCGATCTTCACGATGAACATCCACATCGTCGTCGCGACACTGATCGTGGTCTGGGGCGCCATCAGGATCAACCACGCGGCCGGACGCAACGTCTTCTACGTCACCGGGGCCTCCTCCATCGGCGTGGAGGGGTTCTGGCCGTCGGTCATCGACCTCGCCCAGCACCTGATTCTCCCCACCGTGTCACTGGTCATCATCTCCTACGCCGGATACCACTTCCTCCAGCGTTCCCTCCTCCTGGACAACATCAACGCCGACTACGTCCGTACCGCACGGGCGAAGGGACTCACCAGGGGGCAGGCGGTGCGTCGGCACGCGCTGCGCACCTCGATCATCCCCGTCGCGACGACCGTCGCGTTCTCCATCCCCGGGATCTTCACGGGAGCCGTCATGACCGAGACGATCTTCGGCTGGCAGGGAATGGGCCAGTACTTCATCCAGACGATATCCAGGAACGACATCCACGGTGTCGTGGCGGTCGCCGCGTTCGGCGCGGCGATGACCGCCATCGGCGCGATTCTGTCCGATGTCTTCGTGGTCTTCCTCGATCCCCGAGTGAGGGTGAGCTGATGCACAAGAGATACCGCAACAACGGAAACGACGAGACGGAGAACCTCGGTGGCACCGTCGGCCCCACCGCCGACATGACCATCGCCTCCCAGCCTTTCGCCCAGTCATCGACGGTCGCCGAGGCGCAGGCCGACGGCGAGGAACACCATCCACGACTCAGGGGACTGGACCCGGACCTCCCCACCGGAACCCCCGCGGCCACCAACAGGCCGATGGGCAAAGCCCGGCTCTACAGCAGGAGATTCCTCCGCAACAGGATGGCCGTCATCGGGCTCGTCATCTTCACCGGGCTCATCCTCCTCGCCGTCATCGGTCCCTTCACCACCGCATGGGCCTACGATGACCCGGACTTCCTCGCCCTGTCGACACCACCGGACGCGGAACACTGGTTCGGGACGAACTCCTCCGGCAACGACCTCTACGCGATGACCGTCCACGGCCTCGGCAGATCCCTGACCATCGCCCTGCTCGTCTCCATCGGGACGACCGTCATCTCCGCGTTCGTGGGAACCTCGGCGGCACTGTTCGGCGGTAACGCGGAGAAGGCGATCCTCGGACTGATCCACTTCCTGCTGGTCATCCCCTCCTTCCTCATCATCGCGCTGCTCGTCGCGGGATCGGGCGGTGACTGGAAGCTGCTCACCGTCGTGCTGATCGCCTTCGGCTGGACCTACTTCGCCCGCGTGATCTGGTCCATGGCCCTGTCACTGAGGGAGCGGGAGTACGTCCGCGCCGCACGGTACATGGGGGTCAGCCCCCTCCGGATCATCATCCGGCACATGATCCCGAACATCGGTTCCCTCCTCATCATCAATCTCACGCTCGGAGTCGTGTCCACCGTCATGAGCGAGACCGGCCTGTCGTTCCTCGGCCTCGGGGTGAAGATCCCCGACGTCTCACTCGGAACACTCCTGTCCACGGGCGCCAACGCCCTCGAATCATCACCGTGGGAGTTCTACTTCCCGGCCGCAGTCCTCACCATGCTCACCGTCTCCATGGCGTTCATCGCCGACGGTCTGCGTGACGCCCTCGACCCCAACTCCGCAGCAGGAGGCACCGCATGAGCCAGTCACCCGTGCTCACCGTCCGCGACCTCAACGTCTCCTTCCCCTCCGAAGCCGGCACGGTCGAAGCCGTCCGGGGCGTCGACTTCGACCTGTACCCCGGGAAGACCCTCGGCATCGTCGGGGAATCGGGCTCCGGCAAATCCGTGACCTCCATGGCCATCATGGGCCTGCTGCCCACGTACGCCGCGATCAGCGGATCCGTACGGCTCGACGACCGGGAGATCCTGGGACTGTCGGATGCGGGGATGTCACGGATCCGGGGCAACGACATCGGCATGATCTTCCAGGACCCGCTGTCCGCTCTCACCCCCGTCTTCGACATCGGGACCCAGATCGTCGAAGCCATCCGGGCGCACCGTGACGTCCCCCGGAAGAAGGCGTGGGCCGAGGCCGTCGAGCTCCTCGACCTCGTCGGGATCCCCGACCCCGCCGCACGGGCGAGGGCCTTCCCCCACGAATTCTCCGGTGGCATGCGGCAGAGGGTCGTCATCGCGATCGCCATCGCGAACAAACCGAAGGTCCTCATCGCGGACGAACCCACCACGGCCCTCGATGTGACCATCCAGGCGCAGATCCTCGACCTCATCAAACTCGCGCAGAAGGAGACCGACGCCGCGACGATCATGATCACCCACGACATGGGTGTCGTGGCGGGAACCGCCGATGACGTCCTCGTGATGTACGCGGGGCGTCCCGTGGAGAAAACCGACGTCTACACACTCTTCGACGACCCCAGGATGCCCTACACCGTCGGACTGCTCGGATCCATCCCGTCCCTCGCCGCCACCGAGAAAACCGCCCTGACCACCATCGAGGGCTCCCCTCCGGTCGTCGTCGACCTTCCCGACGCCTGCACCTTCGCGCCCCGTTGCCCCATCGCGATCCCCGCCTGCCTCGACCGTGAACCCACGCTCACCGAGGTCCGCCCGGGGCAGCAGGCCGCCTGCGTACGCAGTTCCCGCATCTCCGGACGTACCCTGGACGGTGACCCCATCTTCCCCGTGCCTCCCCGCCCGGAGGAGATCCTGGGTCACGTTCCACGCGAGGAACGCGACACGGTGCTCGAGGTCCGGAACCTCGTCAAGACCTATCCACTGATGAAGGGGGCACTGCTCAAACGCCGGGTCGGCTGGGTGGAGGCGGTCAAGGGCCTCACCTTCGACATCAGGGCCGGCGAGTGTTTCGCGGTCGTCGGAGAATCCGGCTGCGGAAAAACCACCACCCTCCTGGAACTGATGGAACTCAATCCGGACGACGAGACGACCATCATCCTCAACGGAACGGACACCTCGCGCATCTCACGCCGCGAGCGGCGACTCCTGCGCAGGGACATCCAGATCGTCTTCCAGGACCCGATGGGCGCACTCGACCCGAGACTCACCGTCTCCGAGATACTCAGGGAACCCCTCGACGCGCTCGGATGGGACGGCGACAAGGATGACCGGGTCTCCGAACTCATGTCCCTCGTCGGACTCAACCCCGAACACGTCGACAGGTTCCCCGGGCACTTCTCCGGTGGCCAACGGCAACGCATCAGCCTCGCACGCGCACTGGCGGCCAACCCCAGCCTCATCGTCCTCGACGAGCCGGTGTCCGCACTGGACGTCTCCATCCAGGCCGGCATGCTCAATCTCCTCGACGAGCTCAAGGCCCGACTCGGGATCTCCTATCTCTTCGTGGCCCACGACCTGTCCGTGATCCGGCACATCTCCGACCGCGCCGCCGTGATGTACAAGGGCACCTTCGTCGAGCACGGCCCGACCGATGAACTCTTCGACAACCCCCGGCACCCGTACACCAGAGCACTCATGTCGGCGATCCCGGTCCCGGATCCCAGGATCGAACGCAACCGGACCCGGATCACACTCGACGAGACGTACTCACAGATCACGACCTGACCGACAGCCGGAAGCGGCCGGTGGTCCTGTCCACCGGCCGCTTCCCCACCATCCGACGACGGGACCGCACACCACCGCGTCCCGGAAAGTCGCCGTCAGCGTTCCTCGGCGGCGAGCTGGCCGCACGCCGCGGCGATCTCCTGGCCCCGGGTGTCCCGGACCGTACAGGCGACGCCCTGTGCCGCGACGCGCCGCACGAACTCGTTCTGCCGGTCCCTCGGGGATGCGTCCCACTTCGATCCCGGGGTCGGGTTCAGCGGGATCAGGTTCACGTGGACACGCGACCCCAGGGCGTGCCGGAGTTTCTTGCCGAGCATGTCCGCACGCCAGTCGTGGTCGTTGATGTCACGGATCAGCGCGTACTCGATGGACACCCGGCGTCCGGTCCGGTCAGCGTAGTACCGGGCGGCATCCAGGACCTCGTCGACGGACCAGCGGTTGTTCACCGGGACGAGCGTGTCCCGGAGTTCGTCGTCCGGGGTGTGCAGCGACACCGCGAGCGTCACGGACAGCCCCTCGTCGGCCAGCCGCCGGATGGCCGGGGCGAGACCGACGGTCGACACAGTGACGTTGCGTTGGGAGATGCCGAAACCACCGGGGTTGGGTTCGGTGATCTGCCGCACGGCGTGGACGACCCGCCTGTAGTTCGCCAGGGGTTCCCCCATCCCCATGAACACGACGTTGGAGAGCCTGCCGCCCTCGTCACGCATCGTGGCGGCGGCGGCCCGCACCTGATCCACGATCTCCCCGGTGGAGAGGTTGCGGTCCAGTCCCCCCTGTCCGGTGGCGCAGAACGGGCACGCCATCCCGCATCCCGCCTGGGAGGAGATGCAGAGTGTCGCACGGTCCGGGTAGCGCATCAGGACCGATTCGAGGAGGGTGCCGTCATGCAGCCGCCAGAGGGTCTTGCTGGTCTGTCCCGCGTCACAGCTGATACTGCGCACAGACGTCATCATGTCCGGGAAGAGCGCCTCCCGGACCGTGTCGCGTTGCGCGGCCGGGAGATCCGTCATCGTGCGCGGATCCGCTTCCAGTCTCCCGTAGTAGTGGCGGGCCAGCTGATCCGCACGGAATCTGGGTAGACCGAGGTCCTTGAGGGTCTCGATGCGACGGTCGGCATCGAGATCAGCGAAATGCGTGGGCGGCATACCCCTTTTCGGGGCGGCGAAAACCAGGGGTAATTCCTTCGTCATAATTCCCCCATCATTGCATGCCGCAGCCCGATCGGTGGAACCGTGGGTTGTGTATCCCACCCCGGCATCGTTGAATGGGGGTATGACCCGAAACAACGAGGCCGAGTCCTCCCCCGACACAACTCCGACGCCTGACGCGTCGAACCAGGTTCCCGCCTATCCCGACTCCGCTGCTTCGACGTCCCCGAAGGTGCCCTCCGTCCCGGACGGCCCGGGCACGAAACGCCGCACACTCGCCGGGAGCACGTGGGTCTCGATGATCATCGGGGCCCTGCTGCTGATTCTGCTCCTCGTCTTCATCATGCAGAACCAGCACACGGTCGATCTCACCCTCTTCGCCTGGGAGTTCACCGTGCCCGCCGGGGTCGGCGTCCTCCTCGCCGCGATCGCCGGTGCGCTCATCATGGCGCTCGTCGGAGGGGTCCGCATGCTGGAACTGCGCCGTGAACTGAAGAAACTGCGCTGAGTACCGGTACCTTCACGCGCGTACGCCCCCGCCCGGTCGACCGGGCGGGGGCGTACGCGCGTGAAGGTGTGCTGCGCCGGGGTGCGGGGATCAGGTCTGGAGGAAACTCAGCACGAGCCACGTGACCATAGCGGACGGCAGCAGCCCGTCCAACCGGTCCATCAGACCACCGTGTCCGGGAAGAAGCGTCGACATGTCCTTGATTCCCAGTTCCCGCTTGAACTGGCTCTCGACGAGGTCCCCCAGGGTCGCGCAGATGACCAGTCCCGGCCCGAGGAGCAGTCCACGCCACCAGATGTCATCGAGGAGGAAGTGGACGAGAAGTACACCTGACACCGTCCCGAGGAGAAGGGAACCGGCGAAACCCTCCCAGGACTTCTTCGGGCTGACCGCGGGCGCCATGGGGTGTGCGCCGAACAGGACGCCGAAGATGAAACCGCCGATGTCGGAGGCGATGACGCAGACCATGAACGTGACGATGAACATCTGCCCCGGAACCCCCTCCCGGGTGATCAGGGACAGCATGGCCGCGAACGACGCGAACAGGGGGATCCAGGTGAGGACGAAGATCCCGAGCGAGGTGTCCCGCAGATAGTTCTGCGGTGCGGTGTTCGCACCGTGGTGGAACAACCGGCCGAACATCAACGCGAGCACGCTCACCACGAAGCCGGCGACCAGCCCCTTGGTGCCGAACGGCCACGACAACCACAGCATCAGCTGTCCCCCGGCGAGAAGAATCACGCGGGGGATGACGTATCCGCTCTCCTTCAACCGGGAATGGACCTCCCAGGTCGCGACGGCCACCGCAGCGGCGACCGCCGGATACCAGCCGAAGGGGACGACGAAGATCATCAGCAGAACGAGGGCACCGAGGCCGACACCGACACCGACGGCCTTCTTCAGGTCCCGCCCCGCCGAGTTCCGGGGTTTGGGCAGGTGATCGAGCCCGAGTGCACGGAGAGAGTCGGTGACGTCACCGCTGCCCCCGCGCAGAGCACCGGAGAACAGATTCCGCACCGACTCATCCGGATCCGTGTCGTTCTCCGGGTCTTCGGGGTCGACGCGGACATCGGACAGCCGGGGATCCGGGTCACCGGATCCCCGTACCGCCTTACCGGCACGGTTCTGGGGTGGGGTGTGGTTATCAGACATGGTGGATCCGCACTGAGATGCCCCGGGGCGACACCGCGGGGGCCGTCACCGCCGCAGCGACCGTCATCCCGCCCAACGGGGTGTCGACGGGCGCGGCCGGGGGCGTTCTACCGGATTCGATGGTGGCCATCTAGACCTCCATCAACTCCTTCTCCTTCTTCTCCACGAGTTCATCGACCTGGGCGACGTACCTCTGGGTCGTCTTGTCCAGCTCCTTCTCCGCCGCGATGACCTCATCCTCTCCCGCGTCGCCGTCCTTCTGGATCTTCTTCAGGACCTCCATGTGCTTGCGACGCACGTTACGGATCGCGATCTTGGCGTCCTCGCCCTTGGACTTGGCCAGCTTGACCATGTCCCGACGCCGCTCCTCGGTGAGCTGCGGGACGGTGACCCGCAGCACCTGACCGTCGTTCGTCGGGTTGACACCGAGATCCGAGTTCCGGATCGCGTTCTCGATCTCGTTCATCACGTTCTGCTCGTACGGACGGATGATGAGCATCCGGGGCTCCGGGACGGAGATCGTCGCCATCTGCGTGATGGGTGTCGGCACACCGTAGTACTCGGCGACGATGCCGTTGAACATTCCCGGGTTCGCGCGACCGGTGCGGATCGTCGTCAGATCCTCACGGGCGTGCTCGACGGAGTTGGACATGCGCTCTTCGGCTTCGAGGAGGGTGTCATCGATCATGGTGGTTCGTCTGTTCCTTATGACTCGGCCCGCCCGCTCCCGCGTCCGCTGCCCCGCACCACCACGGTCGGTGGCACGGCGCGGCGGTGACGGTGCAGGCGAACTGGAATGGCCTGGACTGGTTTATTCTCTTGCTCCCGATAAATCTATCAGGACTGGACGAGGGTTCCGATACGTTCACCGGTGACGGCGCGTGCGATGTTCCCCTCGGTGAGCAGATTGAACACCAGGATGGGCATGTTGTTGTCCATGCACAGAGAGAACGCGGTGGCGTCCGCGACCTTGAGCCCCTTCTCGATGCAGTCCCGGGGGGTGATCCGGTCGAACAGCTCCGCATCCGGGTTCGTCCGGGGGTCGGAGTCGTAGACCCCGTCGACGCCCTTCGCCATCAGAAGGACCTCACAGTCGATCTCCAGGGCGCGCTGGGCCGCGGTCGTGTCCGTGGAGAAGTACGGCATACCCATACCCGCACCGAAGATGACGACCCGCCCCTTCTCCAGGTGACGCTTCGCGCGCAACGGAAGATAGGGCTCGGCGACCTGCGCCATGTTGATCGCCGTCTGGACGCGGCAGTCGATACCGAGCTGCACGAGGAAATCCTGGAGGGCGAGACAGTTCATCACGGTGCCGAGCATGCCCATGTAGTCGGAGCGGGCACGGTCCATGCCACGCTGCTGGAGCTGTGCCCCCCGGAAGAAGTTGCCGCCACCGATGACGACGGCCACCTCGGTTCCGTTCTGCACGACGCCCGCGATCTGGCGGGCGACGTTCTCCACGACGTCCGGATCGATGCCGACCTTGCCGCCGCCGAACATCTCCCCCCCGAGCTTCAACATCACCCGTTTGAATCCCTGACGTCTGGCGCCCGCTTCATCGGCCATGCCGCACTGTCCTTCCGTTGTGGTTCGTGCCTTCGTTGTTCTACCACCGGCCGATC
Organism: Corynebacterium pygosceleis; assembly: GCF_016595275.2. GTDB lineage: Bacteria > Actinomycetota > Actinomycetes > Mycobacteriales > Mycobacteriaceae > Corynebacterium > Corynebacterium pygosceleis. Next base: position 435,407 of record NZ_JAENIQ020000002.1, read on the forward strand.
TTACCTGAGCCACAGGCGGCACCACGATGCGGACGACGCACCACCACCCGAAACCGCCCGCACCGTCCACCGACGGTGGCGACGAAGAGACGAACCCCCGGTCCCGGCAACCGGGATCGGGGGTTCGTCGGAGGAACGGCGGCTGCTAGTGCTGGCCGACCTCGTAGCGGACGAAACCGGTGAGGGTGACGCCGGCCTCCTCCATGATGGTCTTGACGGTCTTCTTGTTGTCCGTCACGGAAGCCTGCTCGTTGAGGCAGACATCCTTGAAGAAGCCGTTGAGACGTCCCTCGACGATCTTGGGCAGAGCCTTCTCCGGCTTGCCCTCCTCGCGGGAGATGGTCTCGGCGATGGTGCGCTCCTTCTCCACGACGTCGGCGGGGACGTCCTCGCGGTTGAGGTAGCTGGCCTTCATCGCGGCGACCTGCATGGCGGCGACGCGGGCGGCCTCAGCGGCCTCCTCACCTTCGCCGGTGTAGGCGACGAGAACGCCGACCGCCGGGGGAAGGTCAGCGGCACGGTGGTGCAGGTAGACGGCGACGTTGTCGCCCTCGACGGTGACGGCGCGACGCAGTTCCAGCTTCTCGCCGATCTTGGCGGAGAGCTGCTGGATGGCCTCGTCGGCGGTGGAACCGTCGACCGGGGCGTTCCGGAGCTCCTCCGGGGTGTTGGCCTTCACGGAGGCGGCGGCCTCGGCGATCTTGGCGGCGAAAGCCTTGAACTCGTCGTTCTTGGCGACGAAGTCGGTCTCGGAGTTGATCTCGACCATGGTGTTGCCGGAGACGGCGATGAGACCCTCGGCGGCGGTGCGCTCGGCACGCTTGCCCACGTCCTTGGCGCCCTTGATGCGCAGGAACTCGATGGCCTTGTCGAAGTCGCCGTCGTGTTCCGCGAGGGCCTTCTTGCAGGCCATCATGCCGGAGCCCGTGATGTCACGGAGCTTCTTGACGTCTGCAGCGGTGTAGTTCGCCATTATGGGGCGATCCTCCTTGATTGGTTATGAAAGTAGAAATCTGTGCGGTGACGTTCGTCGTGGACGAGCTTAGCCAAACGCCGGCGCTCTGTGTGCCGGACGTGGGGCATCCGCGACGCCCGGAATCCCCCTCGGGTTTCCAGTGTGCCTGACCACCGGCCGGTTCCGCAGCCTTCCGGCGCAGCCGGAGTTACCGGGTCCGACACGAAACCCCCGCGCCTTGGTCCTCCCCGGCCCCCGACCACGGGGGTGGTCGGTTGATGCGCACGGCGGCGGAGAGATCTCCGGCTCCACGCGGTGGCTGGGTCGCGGCGAGGGGGTTCAGGTGGCCTGACGGAGGTGGTGACTACTCCGCAGACTGCTCGGACGCGGCGGCGTCTTCCTTCGGAGCGGACTCCGCGACAGCCTCGGTGGCCTCGACCTTGGCCGCGACCTCGACCTTGGCGGTCTCCTCGGTGGCCTCGGCCTTGCTCTCGCCGGCGCTCTCCTTGGCTGCGGCCAGCTCGCGGTCGGAGCGGGCCTTCTTGCCTGCCTCGACGGCGGAGGAGATGATGCGGCTCAGGACGGAGATGGAGCGGATCGCGTCGTCGTTGCCCGGGATCGGGAAGTTGACGACATCGGGGTCGCAGTTCGTGTCCAGCACGGCGACGACCGGGATGTTCAGCTTGTGCGCCTCATTGACCGCGATGTGCTCCTTGTTGGTGTCGACGATCCAGAGCGCCGAGGGCACCCGGGTCATGTCGGCGATACCACCGAGGACACGCTCGAGCTTGGTGCGCTCGCGGGTCAGCATGAGGATTTCCTTCTTGGTGCGACCCTCGTAGCCGTTCTCGGCCGCATCCATGGCCTGAAGTTCCTTCATGCGGTGCAGACGCTTGGAGACGGTCTGGAAGTTGGTGAGCATGCCGCCCAACCAACGGTGGTTGACGTAGGGCATACCGACGCGCTCGGCCTCGGTGGCCACAGCTTCCTGGGCCTGCTTCTTCGTGCCGACGAAGAGGATGGTGCCGCCGTGGGCGACGGTCTCCTTGACGAACTCGTAGGCCTGGTCGATGTAGGTCAGCGTCTGCTGAAGATCGATGATGTAGATGCCGTTACGGTCCGTGAAAATGAAACGCTTCATTTTCGGGTTCCAACGGCGGGTCTGGTGTCCGAAGTGGACACCGGCGTCGAGAAGCTCGCGCATGGTCACAACTGCCATGGTGATGCTCCCTTTCTGTGCTCGGAGTTTCGGTTTTTGATTGTGCGGGTTTTCGTCCCGCACCCTGGCGACCGACACCCGACCCCTCACCCGCACACCGTCCCCACGTGAACAGGGGCGTTGGGCGGGACCTCGAGTGGCCTATATCAGGTTTCCGGCAGCTGGCCCGACCGGTCACGGACCCCGGGAAACGGGATCGGATCGATCAGGTGCGTCCGGCACGCGGCCGCGCGTAGTCAGCGCACCCGGGAACGGGCACACTGCTAACCGGTGATTCTAGCCCCGAACGGACCCGTAGACCAAAAGGATCGGCCGGCGGACCACCGGCCATCCACAACCGTGACACCAGGGGCCACATGTGCCACGTCATCCACACCCCGGGTTCATTTACGCTCCCCCGGACAGCGGGTCCGGAAGCATCGGACGGATGAGTATCCGACAGCACCACCGTCACGGCTCCCACCGAAAAGCCGCTGCGGGCGCCCTCACATCCCTGATCCTCCTGTGCCTGGCCGTCCACGGACGGTCGGCGGTGACCGCCGACGCCTGGGTCTCCCCCGCCACGGGCCGAGAGGCCCCCGGCCGGGTTCTCCGGCTCTTCGACCCTCCCGAACACGACTGGCTGCCCGGCCACCGGGGCGTCGATCTCGAACTCCCCCACGGTGCACCGGTTCATGCGGCCGGCGACGGAACCGTCTTCTTCTCCGGCACCGTGGCCGGAACGGGAACGGTGTCCGTCGACCACGCGGACGGCACCCGCACCACCTACCAGCCCGTCACCGGAACCGTGTCGGCGGGCGACACCGTCCGCGAGGGGCAGGTGATAGGCACACTGGGCCGAAACCCGCGCGGGTGGCCGGGCGTCAGCTGGGGCGCCCTCAGGGACGGGGACTACATCAATCCGCTCGGACTGCTGCCGCGGCCGTTGATCAGGCTCAAGCCCGTGGATGAGCCTGCCTGAACGCCTCACCGAGGCGTGCGGTGGAGACGTGCGTGTAGATCTGGGTCGTCTGCAGCGAGGAATGCCCCAGCAGTTCCTGGACCTCCCGGATGTCCGCCCCACCGTCGAGCAGATGGGTGGCGGTGCTGTGCCGGATCCCGTGGGGCGTGAGCCCGTCCGCGCCGGCTGCGGCCGCTGCGGCGTGCACGATGCGGCGGACCTGCCGGGGATTGATCCGCCCACCCCGCACACCGACGAACAGCGCACCCTCCGCACCGGTGGCCAGATGCCCGCGCCCCTTCTCCAACCAGGCGGAGACCGCTTTCGCGGCGGTGGAACCGAACGGGAGGACACGCTGCTTATTGCCCTTACCCGTGACCCGTGCCGTTCTCGCGGCGAGATCGACATCGGCGACATCGAGGCCGCAGAGTTCGGATATCCGGACTCCGGTGGCGTAGAGGAATTCGAGCATGGCCGCGTCCCGGAGTTGCTCGGGTTCACTGGTGGCGTCCGCCGCCCCGACGACGTCGGCCGCTTCCCCGGGGTCGAGGACCCGGGGCAGGTGACGGGAGGTTTTCGGGGTGGCGAGCCGGGCGGCGACGTCGGTGTCGAGATATCCCTGGCGAGCGGCCCAGGAGCTGAAGGAACGGACGGCGGCGGTGCGTCGGGCGAGGGTCGCGCGGGCGAGGCCCGCACGGTGCGCGTCGGCGAGCCACGTCCGCAGCGTGGCCTGGGTGAGGTCACCCCATCCGGACAGGGTGCCGAGAAGTGGAGCGAGGTCACTGCGGTAGGCGCGTACGGTGGCGTCGGAGCGGTTCTCCACGAGGGAGAGATGTTCGCAGAAGTCCTCGAGCGCCTCGGGTAGCGGCCCCGTCGGGGTTGTCCTGTCGTTCATGAGCCCTCCCCTCTGTCTGCACCGTGCGTCGACGGGGAGCATCTCCCGGCCGTGTACCCGGGACATGCGGAAGGCGGCACGATCATCACTGACCGTGCCGCCTTCGCATCTGACTCACCCATATGCATAACCCTAGCGCCTTCATCAGCCTCATCCAGGACTTGGAGGTGCGGACACCGCCCGGTGCGTGAGAAGCTTCAGAGGCAGTTGCTACAAGGAACCAGCCCGAACCTTGAAGCAGTAACTTAGGCTTGCCTCTGCAACTTTAGGGTTGGCTTCGCAATCGTGCAACCCTTTGGCTGAAATTTCTTCCGCCGATCATTCATCCGGTACGTCGCCACGACCGCCCATCCCGTTGGACCAGCCCCTTCTGCTGCAGGTCAACCAGGATGTGGACGGCCAGGGGAACTGTGATTCCGGCCTCCGCGGCCACCATTTCTGTGATGCGGCTCTCAGTAGAGGTGGCGTCGAACACCTTGAGTTCCATGTGACTCAACGACTGAATCCTGTCGGCGGGGAAGGCGAACTCGTACTGCGCCCGTACGTCGACGGTACCGAGCGGCTCGATGAGTTCCCTGATCTCCCCGGCCGTGGTGACGAGCTGCGCGTCCCCGTTGCGGATCCGCTCGTGACAGCCGAGGGATCCGTGACCGGTCACCGGGCCGGGTACGGCCATCGTCACGGATCCGAGCCGTGCCGCCCAGGTGAGGGTGTTGAGTGCACCGGAACGCCACGCCGCCTCCACCACCACGGTTCCACCGCTGAGCGCCGCGACGAGCCGGTTTCTGGTGAGGAAACGGTGCCGCGCCGGATGGACACCGGGTGGGTATTCGGAGATGACGGCACCCCGGGCCCCGTCACCGGCGATGCGGTCGAACAGGGCGGCGTTACGGGCCGGGTAGGTCCGGCCCGGGCCACACGCCGCGACCGCGACGGTGGGGGTCCCGTTCGCCAGCGCGGTCTCGTGGGCGACGGTGTCCACCCCGAGCGCTCCCCCGGACACGATGGTCCACCGGGACGCCGCGAGCCCTTCCACGAGCATGCGGGTGACCTCCCAGCCGTAGCGGGTGATGGACCGGGTGCCGACGATGGCGACGGATCTCTGCACGAGTTGTGCGGGCGATCCGCCGCGAACCCACAGAGCGTGCGGCGCCACGGCATCCCGCCCACCGGCCCGTCCGACGTGATCCCGCGCGGCGTCGGCGAAGCCGAAGGCCCTGTCCAGGGGTTCGGACGGCCATTCGTCATCGTCCGGGGTGATGAGCCGGGTGCCGTTCCTGTCGGCCGTGAGGAGATCGTGTGCGGCACTGTCGGTCCGGTACCGGGCGGCGGTCTGTCCGAGCAACGACCCGATCCACGGTTCCCTCCGCTTCACCCCGTGTGCGATGGCTTCGACGTCCCGGCCTTCGGCGAGCAGCTGCCGGAGCGGTGCCGAGGGGCCCTCGATAACCCGCGAGAGGTAGGCCCACGCGTGTCGCCGGGCCGACCACCGGTCGTTGACCGTGAGTGTCCCGCGCATCGGTTCAGTCATCGGTTCCACCACCGTCCACGACGTCGGAGTAGTCCAGGGCACGGGCCACATGATCCAGATCGGGGACGTTGCGTCCCTCCAGGTCCGCGAGTGTCCAGGCGACCCGGAGCGTCCGGTCGACGCGCCGCTGGCTGATCCGGCCCCGCGCCGTGTGCGCCGCGAGCAGTGCCATCGCCACATCATCGGCTGGATGTTCCCGGCGCAGCACCGTTCCCCTGACACCGGCGGTGAGCGTCGTCTCCAGCCCGGCACGCCGCCACCGGGCCGCCGCCCGCTCCCGGGCTGCGGCCACCCGTCCGGCGATCACGTCCGATGATTCCTCGTCCCCCGGTGTGATGACCGTAGACCTGGCCCGGGTCCTGACGTGGAGGTCGATCCTGTCCCGCAGTGGACCGGAGAGGTTGCTGAGGTACCGTGACCGTTCCCCGGAACGGCACCGGCACCGGCGGGGATCGTCTGACGCGCAGCGACACGGGTTGGCGGCCATCACCAACTGGAAACGGGCGGGGAACGTCACGTCCCGTCTGGACCGGAGGATCCGCACCGCACCGGTGTCGAGCGGAGTCCGGAGACAGTCGAGGATGCGGGCGGGAATCTCGCTGACCTCGTCGAGGAAGAGGACACCGTGATGCGCGAGACTCACAGCCCCCGGCAGCGGGCTCCCGCCACCGCCGAGCAGCGCCGCACGCGTGACACTGTGGTGGGGAGCGATGAACGGCGCCCTCGACACGATGCCGGTGAACGTCCGTCCGGCCACGGAGTGAACGGCGGTCGCCGCCAGGCACTCCCGCTCCGTCAACGGCGGGAGAATGCCCGGGAGGCGTGCCGCGATCATGGACTTCCCGGACCCGGGCGGACCGATCATCAACATGTGGTGACCACCGGCCGCGGCGATCTCCGCCGCCAGCCGGGCCTCCGGCTGCCCCACGACATCCGCGAAGTCCGTGTCCGCCGGAACCTCGGCGACGTCGGAACCGACATCGACTGCTGCGGTGAGGGCCCCGGTACCTGTCACCCACCGGAGAACCTCGTCGAGGGTGTCGGCGATCATGACGGGAAACGACGGAATCAGTGCCGCCTCACCGGCATTGCCCCGGGGAATGACGGCTCCGGTCAGGCCCGCCGCGCGGGCCGCGAGCAGACACGGCAGGACGCCCGTCACCGGGCGGACCGCCCCGTTGAGACCGATCTCCCCCAGCACCAGCGTCGAGGCCAACCGGTCATCCTCCGCCGGGACCGATCCGCCGGCCGTCAGGATCGCCAGCGCCATCGCGAGATCGAATCCCGAACCGGATTTCGGCAGCGACGCCGGTGAGAGACTCACCACGATCCGCGTACGAGGCCACGGCAGGCCCGAGTTCTGGCACGCGGTACGGATCCGGTCCCGCGCTTCACTGACAGCGGCGTCCCCGAGCCCGAGGACACTGACACCGGGTAACCCGCGCCCGACATTCACCTCCACGTCGATGACACTGGCCGTGACACCCCTGACCGCTGCGGTGCGGGTCCTACCGAGCGCCACGGTCGATATCCTCCCAGCACTCGATCGACCAGTGACCCGCGTGCGGGGTAACCAGAACCGCGTCGAAACGCACCGAATGCGCGGGATGCTCCGCCAGCCAGACAGCCGCAGCCCTCCTGATCCTGGAGAACTTGAGCGGCGAGACCGCCTCGACCCCACCGAACGACGCCGTGGAGCGGGTCTTCACTTCGACGAAGACGACGGTTCCGTCCGCAGCCTCGACAATCAGGTCGATCTCCCCTTGAGGGCAGGAAACGTTCCTGGCGAGGATGCGGTCGCCCTTGGACGTGTAGTGCCGGGCGGCGGCTTCTTCACCGGCACGACCGAGTTCAGCGGGTGTGGGAATGGACATTCGGGTGACTCCCGGAGGATCGATGATGTGGTTTCCTCCCCCGTCTTATGCAACGGAGGTGGCTGACCTCACCGTCCCCGAAACACGCGCGTCGGACATTCCTCATGACCAGTCGCTGTGCACAACACGCCGGAACCGGTGGTTGTCCACCGGCGTTCGGGAACGACATGACGCAGTCTCTTAGGCCAAACTAGCTATCCACCACTACTGCACCCACAACACCTTGCCTCGAAGATATCCACATACATTAAACCCCAAACCACTGGACAATCCGTGGGCTCACAAGCCAAAACAAAAGAAACACAAAGTTCTATTGGTTTGGGACACTAAGATATTTCATTAGCTTGACAACCTTCACGACCATCCATTAAATTAAGTATCCGAGGTCACCTTTGACAAAACCCAAATCTAATACCCTACACTTATTTATCTAAAACTATTTTATATACGTATAATATGCAAGAAAAGAAACCTATTTCTTCTTGACGATACTCGCACCACACCTTCAGAACCCAAATTATATAACGGTCTACATAATCCTCAGATTCAACAAAATGGAAGCCTACCAATGAATAGAAATCCGATCACCAACTCTGCCAAAAAGAAGTGGGACGATGATCCCATCCGGTCAATAGCAGAAGATCGTCTCAACCGCGCCCCTTGGGCCAAACAAGCTGCTGAGTTAATAGCACGGAACCACAACCCAGAATCAAGTATTGTTTATGGAATTTCAGGCCCTTGGGGAAGCGGCAAATCCTCTATAATTACGCTTATTAGTTTCTACCTACTGGAAGTTCAAAAGAATAATAGATGGAAAGTTGTAACTTTCACTCCCTGGGCAACGTCGAGTACAGAAAGCCTGTTTTCAGAGTTTTTCGCAGCACTATCCACAGTATTGCCTCCAGAAAAAAAAGGAGACTCTACGCAATCTGATTACCTCATACTCGGATATCGCCAGCCCCTTACTATCATTAATACCGTACCTCGGTAAGGCGGCGAGTGATTTAGCGACGACACTTTCCAAACGCCTTGAGAAGCCTTGGGATATTGCATTCGAAGAAATATCGAATAGCTTTCGTGAATTAGATACACCGGTGCTCGTAGTTGTTGACGATATCGACCGGCTCCAAACCAATGAACTACTCGACCTTTTAAAAGTAGTCCGTCTAATTGGTCGATTTCCCGGCGTAGATTTCCTACTGGCTTACGATGAAGAAACCATCATAGAAACCCTTCGCGAATCTGGTCAAGGAACTTCTTCCAAAAAGCGAGCACGCGCATTCATGGAAAAAATCGTCCAGTATCCTCTCACAGTCCCACCGCTCCTTACAAATAAAATAATAAAAATACTCGACGACAGCCTCACAGAAATCGTCTCACCCATTCGGATCGAAACTAGCTTCGAAAAAACACGCTTTAATAAGATCATTCTCACTACAATGCCGAGACAACTAAGAACACCCCGGTCAATCGATCGATTCCTAGCACAGGTACGCGAGCAATTCTTCACCCAGGATCTCGATGAGATGAACGAGGTCGACCTCATACTAGCAACTTTCCTTCGAGTACAGTTCCCGGATGTTTTTGCGAAGCTACAATCAAGCAAAGATAGATTAACACGCGCACACCAACCACAATTTAGTAATTATCTAAATAATTCAGGAAAAGCATCCGATTTGGACTTTCTCGTAACAGGTCTTGAACTTGCTGAAGACCGCGAGGATGCTTTAACCGTTCTCAATACAATTTTTCCCGCCGCCTTTAATAATAATGGGCCAAGAGCAGTAGCACGCAGGTTTGCACACCCCGACTATTTTGATCGTTATCTAGCACAGACCATCCCCGACAACGACATTCGTGACTCATCTATCACTGAGGCATTGAAAACAGCGGCGAATGGGAACGATCAGGGTATTCGAGATTTACTATTTGACCAGAACGTCGATCGGAGCATGCTGGCAATTAGTAAAATACGTGAACGTTATCCCGACCATGGACCCAAGAAAAAAACTGAAGCAACCACGGGGCCTGTAAATCTTGAGCTACTGGGAATAGCGATGAAACTAATCGGAGAGTGTAGAAACGATCATCGAGTTTCACTAACCTCAAAGATTGACCAGTTATGCTATTGGGCCGCCACCCTACTGGATGGACTTCTACATTCCAGTCCAGAATTGTCGGATTCAGCCTTTTCCGAATCTCTATTGAAGTGCTCCGATACCAATCTTCGAATTGGTGTTATCATGATAACGAAACACGGTCATAGCCATATGACCCAAGAGGCCCAAACCGCTCTGGATAGAGTGATTAATAACGAGGCCAATCGCTTACTACCACACCTTTTAGACAGCTTGAAAAACGGCGACAATGCAGACGAAAAGTCCAGCATTCTACGCTATGAACTATTGGCAGCATCTAACAAATTCGAAGAACTAAAGAAAGAAATCGCGCACGGCTTAAAGCAGCAAGATTTCACAAAAGGTGATGTTGCGGCCAGGTTCGTCTCTTTCTTTTATTCCGCTGGCAGCCCTGATGTCCCAGTTGCCGCCTCATTCTCTGGGGACTTTTTTGCCGAGGTTACCGGCATCCCTGCCCGTTCTGCCGATTACGTGTCAACAGAAGATTGGCCGAATTTTTCAATAAGTCAACGTCGTTTATTCTCGAGCCAGTTCGTTGAGTAACAAACTCTCATCGACGTTTGAAGACTGCGGTCAGAATTATAGGCGGAAAGATTCCTTACCCGTAGCTATAGCAGGCCTTCCTCGATAGGTTTCCACCACCCCTCAATCATGCTCAGATTGAGCCAGAATCACGGGAGATCGAATTTGTAGTTCGGGACAACCGCAATTATATTAGCCGACCTGACAAAGATTGGTCCCATATATATAGAGATAAAGTTGTAGCTGGCAGCTCAATATCTTGAAGAGCCCGTAGCTCTAGCGCTTATCCAGCGGGAGATTCTTTATCTGAACGCAGTGACGAATATACGCACCGAGATTGGCTTGAACAACCTCTGCCGCTGGAACGGGTGACATTGTTACGCAGACCGGTCGGGGCGATTGCCAATATTGTCTCAAAATCGACGGGGTGAACACCTGAACCGTTTCTGTCTCCGTCGGCGGCGGTATGTCCGTTCATCTTGGTGACAGTCGCGATCCACAGACCGTCACGGGTGATTCACCGGCACCGGTTGAAAACGTTGTACTGTAACAATCCGAACACCCTCCCCACGACGGCGTTGCCCATCCCTCGGCCACACCTACCCAGCTCGTCGAACCGATCATGCAGTTACGATAGATCGGCTGCTGAAGGTTCCCGGAAAGGAATTGTTCAAGATCATGACCACGAATTCGGCTTTCCATTTTCGGACGAGTTAAGTAGCCCGCGATCCAGACCGGGAACACTTCATTGACCGCGTACAGGTGCAACTAGCGTTCAGCGGTCTGGCGCCAGTGAGCCATAATCGTTCAGCCCGTTAGCGGTCAACTAACCTTGCACGAGATCATCCTGAACCGGTAAAATGTCGCATTTTTGCTTGTCAAAACCCTAGATTCCCAAATTCGACCACCACCGGTTCACCCTGCAGATCCGCCATTGGTTATTGTTTCAGCCATCGGCTGGACCGCGGCTCGGGACTGATCTGCCGGGAATCGGTAGCCGAACTCCGGATCATCACGGTGAGCATCAAACAACGCGTTAGTGCGTTAGGTCTTGGCTCACTCGGCGTCGGTCACCGGGCAGACACGTCAATGGTAGTAGGGCTGACGGGAGCGATTCAACACCCGACAAGGTCGCCGCCGCCGAAGTCTCGCCGGCGGGGAGCTCGGCTCACGAGTAGGTGGAGTCTGGTCCCGGCAGATCATCTTGGGCGGTACGCCACGGCGCCGATCTATATTTCCTTCTCCTGCTCCAACAAGCCGACACGCCGGTTGGCCTCACCCAGGGCTTTCGACCACATGGTATTGGTTCCCAGTTACTCACCAGTATCGACGCGGTCTTAGCGCAGCCATCTGGTCAGTGTCATCGGGTGGTCCCCGACGTTATTGACACCTGCTCTACCGTGACGTCTGTGGTCACGGTTGCCAGCCACGCGTGCTACATCGTCACGGAGCTTTTCTGGGATCGGACCTAGGCATGGTGACTTCTTTCCAGCCAGCCCCCAGGTCGTCCATCTCGAGTGTCACCGGTCTTGTAGCATGTCCGTTTCATCAGACATGAGCAACGTGCTCACGCCGGAACCTTAGAACGCAATCCGTGCCATGCTGAGATACTCCGAAGGTGAGGCGTCGGCACTCCGGTATCCGCGCCGACGAATCCATGTCAGTGGGACCCCCTTGGGTACATAGGCCCGATGAGCACCTAGAAGACCAATCCCTCCCGAAATCGCTGTGCCCCCGGAATCACTCCGGGATGATCATCTCCGGTTTGTCGAGTTCCTCGATGTTGACGTCCTTGAAGGTGATCACGCGGACGAAGCGCACGAAACGCGCGGAGCGGTACATGTCCCAGACCCAGGCGTCGGACATGCGTACCTCGTAGTACACCTCTCCGTTGGCGTTGCGCGGGATGAGTTCCACGGCGTTGGCGAGGTAGAAACGGCGCTCGGTCTCGACGACGTAGGAGAACTGGCTGACGACGTCGCGGTATTCGCGGTACAGCGACAGTTCGACCTCTGCCTCGTAGTTCTCCAGTTCTTCGGCGCTCATTCGTGCCTGACCTCCTCGGTGCCGCGTGTGACAGCTGACGTTGACCCGGCACACCACTGTCGGTGTGCCGTGGCCACATTGGCGTAAGTGTAGCGGTGGACGGGGCTTGCGCCGTGGCGGCGCACCGCGTCCATGTGGGCGGAGGTTCCGTAGCCCTTGTGTCCGGCGAAGCCGTATCCGGGGTGTGTGCGGTCGAGTTCGACCATGATCTCGTCGCGTGTCTGTTTCGCGAGCACACTGGCTGCGGCGATGCACCGGGCGGCGGCGTCGCCACCGATGATCGGCAGGCTGGGTGTCCCGAAGCCGGGGACCCGCATGGCGTCGGTGAGGACGTATCCGGGCGGGGTGGAGAGCTGGGCGACCGCGCGGCGCATTCCGGAGATGTTGGCTTGCTGGATGCCCCAGCGGTCGATGTCGGCGGCGTCGATGAGGACGACCGTCCAGGCGAGGGCGGTGTCCTTGATCAGCGGTGCGAGGCGGGCGCGGAGCGCTGGGCTGAGTTTCTTGGAGTCGGTGAGGCGTTCCAGTTCGGGGATGGGGCGGTCCGGGAGCACGCAGGCCGCTATGGAGATCGGTCCGGCGCAGGCGCCGCGCCCTGCTTCATCGACACCGGCGACGGGGCCGAGGCCGTGTTTGTCGAGGGTGTGTTCGAGGGTCCGTGCCTGGGGCATCCTGCGGACCCGTACGTGTCGTAGGGTGTGGGACGCCACGTCGCTCAGTGCTGGATGTCGGGGTTGTCGACGAGTCCGATGCGGCTGATCGGCAGGATGATGGCCTGTACCTTGCCGCGGATGTTCTCCTCGGGGATGGTGCCCTGGTACTGGTCGCCGAGATGGTAGCGGGAGTCGGCGGAGTTGGTGCGGTTGTCGCCCATGACGAAGATGTTGTCCGCCGGGACGGTGATCGGTCCGAAGTAGGGGCCGCCGCAGGCCTCGGAGCCGGTGCGTTCGTCGACGGGGTAGGTCGGGGGCTGCTGGATGAAGAAGTCCTCCACCTGTTTGCCGTCGACCATGACCCCGGGGTCACCTTCCTGGCATTCGATGGTTTGTCCTCCGGTGGCGATGATCCTCTTGACCAGTGTGTTTTCGTCCGGGGCGACGAGTCCGACGTAGGATCCGAGGTTCTGGAGGCCCCTGATGGCGGGATTCTCCGAGCGGTGGGTGGTGAACTGTGAGTTCCAGGAGTCGGTTCCCTTGAACACGACGACGTCGCCGGGTTTGGGGTCACTGAACCGGTAGGTCAGTTTGTCGACGGCGATCCGGTCACCGGTGCAGCCCTCGCAGCCGTGGAGGGTGGGTTCCATGGACTGTGAGGGGATGAGGTAGATCCGCCCGACGAACAGCTGCATGACCGCGACCACGACGAGGGTGAGGACCACGACGACGGGGATCTCGACGTACCACGGGTAGGCCTTCTTCTGTCCCCGGGTGTCCGGGGTGGGGGCCTCTGCGCCGTCGGTGTGGCTGGTGCTCTCCCCTACCTGGAGCTCACGCGAGTTCGGTTCGGGGGTGGGGTTCGTCGGTTCGTTCACGTCGGACCACGTTACCAGCACCTTGACCCGGTCGACCGGTGGAGCACGCCCGGGAAAAGGGAAAACCACCCCATCTCCCGCCGGGGCGGGAGATGGGGTGGTCCGAGTGCTGCATCCGACGGCGTGTCAGCGCCTGTCGGGTGTGGGTCAGCGCTTCTCCTTGATCTTGGCTGCCTTGCCGCGCAGGTTGCGCAGGTAGTACAGCTTGGCACGACGCACGTCACCGCGGGTCAGTACCTCGATCTGGTCGATGTTCGGGGAGTGGACCGGGAAGGTACGCTCCACGCCGATGCCGAAGGAGACCTTGCGGACGGTGAAGGTCTCGCGGATGCCGCCGTTCTGGCGACGGATGACGACGCCCTTGAAGACCTGGATACGGGACTTTTCGCCCTCGATGACCTTCACGTGCACGTTGACCGTGTCGCCGGCGCGGAAGTCCGGGATGTCGTCGCGCAGCTGTGCGGCATCGACCTTGTCGAGAATATTCATGTGTTGATTCCTTAGCTTCTGGTGCTGGACAGAGGACCCTGGCGGCTCTTCCCACTCAAGTCGGGCGCTCGGCCGGTTCGTGCCCGGTACATGTGCGTCGTCACCGGGACACACCCGGTATGACAACTGCCCAAGTATGCCACCATCGGCGCGCGTTCACAAACCAGGCTGGGCCCCCTTCCGGTATCTCACGGTGACGGTGCCGGGTGGGCCGACCCCGTTTCCCGAACACATCGGGCATGATCGGATGCATGAAGAAGATGATGTGCGTTCTTGTCCTCGGCTCGACACTGCTGGCGTCCTGTGCCGGAGGAGGCGACGCCCCGGGGAACGACGCCGCCACGACGGCGACATCTGCTGGAGCGGCGGGCGCGTCGGCCGCCCGGACCCCGGAGTTCGACGGCGGGCACGTCTCCCCCGCCGAGTTCGCGGCGGCCGTTGACGGCGGTGCGACGGTCCTCGATGTGCGGACCCCGGAGGAGTACCGCGAGGGGCACATTCCGGGGGCTCTGCTCCTCGACGTCAACGCGGATGATTTCGATGCGCTGGCCGGGCACCTGAAAGAGGACGCGGACTACGCCGTCTACTGCCGCAGCGGGGCCCGGTCCCGCGAGGCGATCGAGCGCCTGCGGGATGCCGGGATCCGGCGGACCGTCGGGTTGGACGGCGGGATGAATGCGTGGCCGGGTGACGTGATTCCGGGCGAGCCGAGCTAGCCGCCGAACCGCCCCGGGGCGTCTCAGTTCCCGAAGCCGGCCTTCTTCAGCGCGTCCGCGAGTGACCCGCCCGGGGCGGGCCTGCCGCCGGCGTTGCCGCGGGCACCTTGTCCTCCGCCGCGCCCCTTCCGGCCGCCACGGTTGCCGCTGTTCCGGTTGCCGCCGCCCCCGCCGCCGCGCTGCGGTTTCGGTGCGGGCGCGCCCGGTTCGTCGTCGAGCCGCAGGGAGAGCCCGATGCGTTTGCGTTCGACGTCGACCTCCATGACCTTGACCTTGACGACCTGTCCGGAGCGGACGACGGTGTGCGGGTCCTCGACGAACTTCGTGGACATGGCGGAGACGTGGACGAGTCCGTCCTGGTGGACGCCGACGTCGACGAACGCGCCGAAGGCCGCGACGTTGGTGACGGTGCCCTCGAGGATCATGCCCGGGGTCAGGTCGGAGATCTTCTCCACGCCCTCCTTGAATGTCGCGGTGGTGAACTCGGGCCGGGGGTCGCGGCCCGGTTTGTCGAGTTCGGCGATGATGTCGGTGACGGTGGGCAGGCCGAACTTGTCGTCGGTGAAGTCGGCCGGGTTCAGGGAGCCGAGGACCCGGGAGTTGCCGATGAGGTCGGCGACGCCGAGTCCGGTCGCTTTCGCGATGCGGCGGACGACGGGGTAGGCCTCGGGGTGGACGGCGGAGGCGTCGAGGGGGTCCTCGCCGCCGGTGATGCGGAGGAAGCCGGCGCACTGCTGGAAGGCCTTGGGGCCGAGCCTGGGCACGTCCTTGAGGGTGCGGCGGGAGGGGAAGCGGCCGTGCTCGTCGCGCCAGCCGACGATGTTGTCGGCCAGCGTGGAGCTGATCCCGGCGACGCGGGTGAGCAGCGGCGCGGAGGCGGTGTTGAGGTCCACGCCGACGGCGTTGACGGCGTCCTCGACGACTCCGTCGAGGGTGCGGGCGAGCTGCGTCTGGTTGACGTCGTGCTGGTACTGGCCGACGCCGATGGATTTGGGGTCGATCTTGACGAGTTCGGCGAGCGGGTCCTGGAGCCTGCGGGCGATGGACACCGCGCCACGCAGGGAGACGTCCATGCCGGGGAACTCGGCGGCGGCGAGGCTGCTCGCGGAGTAGACGGAGGCGCCTGATTCACTGACGACGACGGTGGTGGGCTTGCGCCCACCGGCTTTGGCCAGGAGGTCCGCGACCTGGTGGGAGATTTTCTCGGTCTCCCGGCTGGCGGTGCCGTTGCCGACGGCGATGAGTTCGACTCCGTGGGTGGCGCACAGGTCGGCGAGTTCACGGACGGCACTGTCCCACCGGTTCTGCGGCTGGTGCGGGTAAATGATGGTGGTGGCCAGGACCTTTCCGGTGGGGTCCACGACGGCGGTCTTCACGCCGTTGCGGTAGCCGGGGTCGAGACCGAGGGTGGCGCGTTGACCGGCGGGCGCGGCGAGCAGGACGTCGCGGAGGTTGGTGGCGAAGACGTCGAGGGCCCCGGCTTCGGCGTGCTCCTTGAGGCGCATGCGGACGTCGAGTCCGGAGGAGACGTAGAGCTTGGTGCGCCAGCCCCAGCGGACGGCGTCGGCGAGCCAGGTGGAGGCGGTGACGTCGAGGTCGAAGCGGTCGGCGATGAGTCCCTGGTAGAACTCGTCGTCACCGGCGTCGAGGTCGAGGTGCAGCACGCCCTCCTTCTCCCCGCGCAGCAGGGCGAGGATCCGGTGGCTGGGCAGCCGGGTGAACGGCTCGGAGAACTCGAAGTAGTCCTTGAACTTCGCGCCCTCCTGTTCCCTGCCCTCGACGACGGTGGCGGACATGCGTCCGCGGCGGTACATCTCCTCGCGGACCTCGCCGACGAGGTCGGCGTCGGTGGCAAAGCGGTCGATGAGGATGGCGCGCGCCCCGTCGAGCACCTTCTTCGTGTCCTCGAAGCCCTCGCAGATGTAGCCGGCCGCGGCCACATCGGCGTCGGTGCCCTGTTCGGTGGTGAGCGTGTCGACGAGGGGTTCGAGGCCGGCTTCCCGCGCGGTGTCGGCCTTGGTCTTGCGGCGCTTCTTGAACGGCAGGTAGAGGTCCTCGAGGCGGGCCTTTGATTCGCAGGCTGTGATGAGCGCCCGGAGGTCGTCGGTGAGCTTCCCCTGTTCCTCGATGGCGGCGAGGATGGCGGCCTTACGGTCCTCGAGCTCGCGCAGGTAGCCGAGCCGTTCCTCCAGTTGCCGGAGCTGGGTGTCGTCCAGGCCGCCGGTGGCCTCCTTCCGGTAGCGGGCGATGAAGGGGACGGTGTTGCCTTCATCGAGGAGGGCGACGGTGGCCCGGACGTGGGCCTCCGGGACTCCGAGTTCACGGGCGATGGTGGAGATGATCATTCGCCTCAGTCTAGTGGCCGGTGCCGGGCCCCTTGACACCCCGTCACATAGTGCTAGTTTAATTAGCACTATCAGTTCTTTACCTTTCGGGAGGCCCCCGTGCTGATCACCCTCGACACCTCGTCACCGGTGCCCGTCTACACCCAGCTCGTCGCGGCACTGACCAGGTCGATCACCGACGGGGAGACACCCGCGGGCGCGAGGCTGCCGTCGGCCGGGGAGCTCGCCGAGGCACTCGATCTCAACCGGAACACGGTGCTGCGCGCCTACCGCCAGCTCCGCGACCGGGGCCTGGTGGAGCTGCGCCGGGGAAAGGGTGCCACGGTGCTCCGACCGCCCGAGCGAACCACCGCCGTGGAGAACGCACTGGACGCCCTCGCCCGCCTCGCCCGGGAGTCGGGGGTCTCCCTCGACCAGCTCACCGCATCTCTCGCCGCACGCGGCGTCACCGGATGAACCTGAAACGGAACCCACCCATGAAACCAACGACACGCTTCCGTACCCTCGCCCTCGGGGTACCGCTGCTCATCGCCGTCACCCTCACCGTGATCGCCGCCGTCATGGCGCGGGGACACCGGGGCGAACTGGCGACGCACTTCGCCTCCGACGGAACCCCCGACGGCTTCGATTCCCCCACCGCGTTCCTCCTGGTGGTCGGCGTCACGACCATCGGAACCGCGGCACTGATGGGCGCGTTGGCCGGAACCCGCCAGCGGTTCCTCGCCGGCTGCGCGGGATTCACCGCGACCTTCCTGGGCGCACTGGAGATCCGGACCGTCCACGTCAATCTCGCGGCCCCCTCACCGCAGGATGCCCGGCTGCCCGCGATCGAGGGCCTGCTGTTCCTGGTGCTGTCTGTGGCGGTCGGGGCACTGCTGGCTTGGGCGGCGACCCCCGTGCCGAGGGAATCCGACGGGGAGCGGGTCACCGCGGTGGTGCCGGTCTCCGGGGCCCGGCGCGCCGTGTGGTTCGGCCACGCGACCGCCCGCCCGTGGCTGATCGCCCTGACGGTGGGTATCGGCGCCGTGTTCACCGCCATCGGCCTGCTGATCCCGGACGATACCGGTGGCGCGGACCGGGTGATGATCGGCTCGGGCGTCGTTCTCGTCATCGTCGGAATGATGTTCACCCGGGTCCGGGTGCGCGTCGACCACCGTGGTCTGACCTGGTCACTGTGGCCGGGACTCATCCGTTCCACGATCCCCCACGAGAAGATCACCGGGGTCCGTGCGATCGACCTCGACCCCGGCGAATGGGGCGGCTGGGGCTGGCGCCTGAGCGCACGCGGTACCGCCCTCGTCCTGCGCGGCGGGCCGGCGATCGTGCTGTCCCGCCGGACCGCGGCCGATTTCGCCGTCACCGTCGATGACGCCGACACCGGAGCGGGGCTCGTCCGGGGATACCTCGACGCTCTCCGGGAGGAGAAGGAGAGCTAGGGACGCCAGGCGCAGGCGGCGCCCGAGCCGGGCTCGGTGTGTCCCTCCTCGGAGGTGCCGTACCAGTAGGCGTCCTCCGGCAGTTGGGCGACGACGGCCTTCGTGACGACCCGGAGATCGAGGGCCGAGACCCCGTTGACGATCACGCGGTGCAGCACCTCGGAGGTCGGTGCGTGTCCCTCGGCCTGCATGAACTGGGCGACGAGCATGTTCTCCGGTTCGCAGGACAGCGAGATCTCCTCGGCGTGAACGGTGGCCTCCAGGTACCCGGCGCGCTCGAGACCACGGCCCAGCTTCTTCGAGATCTTCCGCCACTCCCCCGGCGTGATCAGCAGATTCAGGTCGGTGGACACGGGCCGGGGTGCGACGTCCGCGAGGATCTTCTCGTCGTCGGTGTTCAGGGCGTCCTCCAGTCGTAGTTTCTCGATGAGTTCGGGCCGTCGTGCGGCGGTACGGAGCAGCGACCGCTCCCGCCGCCAGGCGTCGATGTGGGCGTGGTTGCCGCCGATCAGCACCTCCGGGACCTCGAGGCCGCGCCACTCGCGGGGTTTCGTGTAACTCGGGCCCTCGAGCAGTCCGTCGGAGAAGCTGTCGTCCACGTGGCTCGCGGCGTTGCCGAGGACCCCGGGAATCAGCCGGACGATGGCCTCCGCCATGACGAGGACCGCGACCTCACCGCCGATGAGCACGTAGTCACCGATGGAGACCTCGCGCACGCGGTAGCGGTGGGCGGCGTCATCCACCACGCGCTGGTCTATGCCCTCGTACCTGCCGCAGGCGAAGACGATGTGGTCCTCGTGGGACCAGGCGCGCGCCATCTCCTGGGTGAAGGGCACACCGGCCGGGGTCGGGACGATGAGCAGCGGGGCGGTCCCGTCCTCCCCGTCGCGGACGTCGCGCCGGGTGTCGTAGCCGGTGAAGTCCGCGCCCGACAGGTCGTCGTGCCGGGGGCGGTCGACGTGGGGCTGGGCGGAGTCGAGTCTGTCGGCGACCGCGGCCGGGCCGGTTCCGGCCGCGATGTCGTCGAGTGCCGGACCCCACACAGTGGGTTTCATCACCATTCCGGGGCCGCCGCCGTAGGGCGGGCCGTCGACGGAGCGGTGCACGTCCGTGGCCCAGTCGCGCAGATCGTGGACACCGACGGAGAGGATGCCGCGCTCGATGGCCTTGCCCAGCAGGGCGTGCCGCAGGGGATCGAGATACGCGGGGAAGATCGTCGCGACGTCGATGCGCAGTCCGCTCACAGGTCCAGCAGTCCTTCCGGCGGGGTGATCGTGGCGGTCCCCGCCCCGAGGTCGACGTCGGGGACGATGGCGTGGACGAAGGGGATGAGCACGTCCTTGCCCGTGTCCAGGCGGACCTCGAGCGTCTCCCCGGCGGGGCCGTGCAGGACGCCGGTGACCTCGCCGATCTCCTCACCGTCCTGCACGATGCGCAGACCCTCGAGCTCGTGGTCGTAGAAGCCCTCCTCACCGGGCTCCGATTCCCGGGGTGCCCCGAAGAACCGGGTGCCGCGCAGCGAGTCGGCGGCGTTCCGGTCCGCGATCTCCGCGAACTTGATCAGCAGCCGGTTCTGGTGCCCGCGCACCGAGTCGATGGTGAGCCGGTGCTCGCGCCCACCCTGACGACCGGTGAGCACCTCGCCGACCACGAAGCGGGCCTCCGGTTCATCGGTGGTCACCTCCACCGAGACCTCGCCCCTGATTCCGTGGGACTTCACCACGCGTCCGACCAACAGCTCCACATTCTCCATGGGCAGTGATCCTATCCGACCCGGAATCGACACCCGAACATCCGGGAAGACCGACGAGGTTTGATTAGGCTTGGTTGTGTACGTCCCACCCCTTCCCGCCAGGAGGCCACCATGTCCCAGAAGCCGCAGAATCCGACCAACCCGCTGCCCGCGAGCGACCGGGAGGCGGGCCGGGCACCCGGGCACTGGCTGCTTGCCCGGGTCGGGAAGAAGGTCCTGCGCCCCGGTGGGCGGGAGACCACGGAGTGGGTGATCGACCATCTGCCCGTCGAGGGCCGGGATGTCGTCGAGTTCGCCCCCGGTCTCGGGGTGACGGCCGCCGAACTGATCTCCCGGAAACCGTCCAGCTACGTCGGTGTAGACGCGGACGCGGACGCCTGCGCGATCACCGGATCGAAACTCCCGCAGGATGACCCGGCGTTCCGGATGCAGCTCGGTTCCGCGAAGGAGACGAACCTCGAGGCCGGTTCTGCCGATGTCGTCATCGGTGAGGCGATGCTGACGATGCAGACCGACAAGCACAAGCTGGAGATCATGCGGGAGGCGCACCGGGTCCTGCGCCCCGGTGGCCGGTACGGCATCCACGAGCTCGGTCTGCACCCGGACAACCTGGACCCGGTGATCAAGAACCGCATCCAGAAGGATCTGGCCCGCGCCATCAAGGTCAACGCCCGGCCCCTGACGACGGCGGAGTGGACGGCGCTGGCGGAGGAGGCGGGGTTCCGTGTCGTGGACGTCTACCACGCGCCGATGGCCCTGCTCGAACCGAAGCGTATGGTCGCGGATGAGGGGCTGCCGCGGACCCTGAAGATCATCGTCAACGTGCTCCGGCAGCCCGAGATCCGTAAGCGGGTGATGACGATGCGCCGCACGTTCACCACCTACGCCGACAACCTGAACGCCATCGGTATGGTGCTCGAGAGGAAGTGACAGGAAGATGGAGATCCCGGTCAACCAGCCGGACACCTTCGGTGAGCCCGAACGGGAGTCAACCGGAACGATGACGGTGCTGGACCTCCTCGAAGAGGCCGCGGACGCGAATCCGGACCGCAGGGTCCCGGCCGTGAAGCGAATCCTGGAGGGCAACGGGGCGAACATCATCACCTTCAGTTTCGCCCCCGGTCAGCGTCTCAACGATCACAAGGCCGCCCACCCCATCACCGTCCAGTGCGTCACGGGGACACTCGACTTCACCTGTGGGGAGGAGACGGTGCGGATGACACCCGGGACCGTCCTGCACCTGGATGACCACGTCGTGCACCGCGTCGACTGCCCCGCCGACGCCACCGGGGAACGCAACATCCTGCTGCTCCACATGCTCACCGGCGAACGGCACTGACCCACCGAACACCCCACCCGGGCCCCGGTGTCCGCGCCGGGGCTCAGCGCCGTTCCCGGACCTGTCCGTCGGCCACCTCGAGTACCCGGGTCGCCCGGAACGTGTCCCTCATCCTGCGGTCGTGGGTCACGAGCAGGACGGTACCGGGGAAACTCTCGACAGCCTGCTCCAGCTGTTCGATGGCCGGGAGATCCAGGTGGTTGCTCGGCTCGTCGAGCACGAGGAGGTTGGTCCCGCGCACCTGCAGCAGTGCGAGGGCGGCACGGGTCCGCTCCCCCGGCGAGAGGGAGTCGCAGGCGCGGTGGACGTGGTCACCGGTGAGACCGAACTTGGCGAGCAGGGTCCGCAACTCGGCGGTACCGAGATCGGGTTCCTGCGCGCCGAACACGTCGACGAGTGGTTCGGCACCGCGGAACACCTCGCGCGCCTGGTCGATGCGCCCGAGGCGGACACCGGATCCGAGTGCGGACGAATCGGTGAGCAGCCCGAGCAGCGTGGACTTGCCCGAACCGTTGGCGCCGGTGATGAGGACCCTGTCCCCGTAGTTGACCTGGAGATCGACGGGGCCGAGCCGGAAATCACCCAGGTCCACCAGGACACCGTTCAGCGTCGACACGACGTTCCCGGAGCGGGGTGCCGACGCGATGTCCATCTGCAGCACCCATTCCTTCCGCGGCTCCTCCACCTCCTCGAGCCGCTCGAGGGCGCGTTCGGACTGGGCGATCTTCCCCGCCTGCTTCTCGCTGCGCTGCCCGGCCCGGTGCCTGATGTGCTTGTCGTTGTCGGTGGATTTCCGGATGGCGTTCTTCGTCCCCTTGTCCAACCAGGTCTTCTGCGTCTGGACCCGGTCCTTCAGTGCCCCGACCTTGTCGGCGTACTCCTCGTACTCCTCGCGGGCACGCTCGCGCGCCCGTTCACGTTCGATGAGGAAGGCCTCCCAACCGCCGTTGTAGACGGTGATCTGGCGCTGCGCGGAGTCCAGCTCCACCACACCGGTCACGGTGCGGGCGAGGAACTCGCGGTCGTGGCTGACGATCATCATGGGGCGGTGATCGGAGGCGACGAAGTCCTCCAGGATCTCCAGACCGGCGAGGTCCAGGTCGTTGGTCGGCTCGTCGAGCAGCAGGATGTCGTGTCCGGCGAGCAGGATCACGGCCAGGTTGGCGCGTGCCGCCTGACCTCCGGAGAGCGCCGTCATGGGGAGATCCGGGGCGACGTCGAGCCCGAGGCGCGCGGCGACGCGCTCGTACCGTTCGTCGAAGTCGGCTCCCCCGAGATCGAGCCACTCCTGGAGCGCGGCACTGTAGGCGTCACCGGTGGCGTCGTCACCGGTGGCCAGCGCCTCGGCGAGGATATCCATCCGTTCCAGGGCGCCGGTCACTCCGGTGCGCCGGGCGATGAAGGCGCGGACACTCTCATCCCCGCGCTCCACCTCCTGTTCGAGCAGGCCGACGGTCGCGTCAGGCGGTGAGAGCAGGCGTTCACCGGTGATCTCCGCTCCGGTGTCCCCACCGGAACAGACGGCGAGGAGCGTCGATTTCCCGGCGCCGTTCGGCCCCGTCAGCCCCCACCGCTGTCCGTCCGCGACCACCAGGTCGAGATGTTCGAACAGGGTGCGCGCGCCGTGGGCCGTGCCGAGGTCCCGGAGGGTGAGGGTGGTCATGGGGCAATCGTACAGTTCCCCCGACGTTCCCCCGGCACCCCTGCCGTGCGCCCCGGACCGGAGAAACGGCCCGTACCACCGGTCATTGACACCCCCTTTCACCACCCCCGTGCATGGCAGTCGGAACCTCATCGAGATCCGCCGTCCACCACCTTTTTTATTCACCCGAACCCCCCGAAACGCGCACAACAGTGACCCAGACGACACAGGCGGGTGACTGATGTCACGATATTTCCAAATATGTGATGAAAAAAGGGTTAAGCTACGGGAAATTTCGGCACGAGACATCAGCCGGTGTCGATGCGCCGCTCCCCCCAACTCCCACAGAGAAGGATCCCGCACACCGTGAAACCCAACAAGTTCGTCCTCCAGCTCACGGCCGCCCTCGCCGCCGGTGCACTCATGCTCTCCGGTTGTTCCGGAGACAGCGGATCCTCGGGCTCCGGCTCCACCGGGTCCGGCTCATCGTCGAGCACGGACAGCGTCGAGGTCGCCGCCTCCGACTTCGCGCCGACCGAACGCGACGACATCCGGGACGGCGGCGAACTGGTCACCGCCATCTACGAGATCCCCGAGCAGCAGAACCGTTTCCACGCCGACGCCTCCGCCCCCGTCGTGACCATCTGGAACTGGTACAACCCGCAGATCGCCCTGTTCGACGGCGAAGGCAACTACACCGCGAACCCGAACTACATCTCCGAGGTCACGGACGAGGTCGTCGACGGCAACACCGTCGTCACGTTCACCGTCGTCGATGACGCGAAGTGGAACGACGGCTCCGACATCGACTGGACCGCCTTCGAAACGACCTGGAGGATCAACAACGGCGAGTCGGACGACTACACCCCGAGTGCGACCGACGGCTACGAACGCATCACCTCCGTGGAAGAGGGCGACAGCCCGAAGCAGGCCGTCATCACCTTCGACGGCGTGTACCCGTGGTGGGAGGGTCTGTTCAACCAGATCGCCCACCCCGCACTCGCCGATCCGGCGAACTACAACTCCTATCTGAAGGAGGTCCACCCGGAGTGGGGTGCGGGCCCCTACACCGTCGAGAACATCGACTTCAACAGGGGTGAAGCGGTCTTCGTCCGCAACGACAAGTGGTGGGGACCGGAAGGAAAGCTCGACCGCCGGATCTTCCGGCAGATGGAGAGCCAGGCCGCTATCAACGCCTTCAAGAACGGCGAGATAGACGTGGTCGGCGCCAGCAGCCGTGAGAGCTACGCGACCGTCGAGAACATGGACGGCATCGACCTGCGCATGGCCACCCGCCCCTCCAGCGGACTCATCACCCTCAACTCGGAGGCCGGCGCACTCGGGGACATCAAGGTCCGTGAAGCCGTCGCACGCGGCCTCGACCGTGAGCTGCTGGGCCAGATCCGCTTCAACGGGACCCCCTACTCCGAGACCCCTCCCGGTTCACTCATCATCTACCCGTTCCAGGAGGACTACCAGGACAACTTCTCCGCTGCGGCCAGCTTCGACCCGGAGGCCGCCAAGGCACTCCTGGAAGAGGCCGGGTGGACCGAAGGTTCCTCCGGTATCCGGGAGAAGGACGGCGAGCCCCTGCACCTGACCTACACCCTCATCGGTGACAACGAAACCTCGAAGGCGCAGGCCACGGCGACGCAGAAGATGATGAAGGACATCGGCATCGACCTGGAGATCAAGCAGCGCCCCTCCTCCGAGTTCTCCGACGTCTACACCAACCGGGACTTCGAGATCTTCCCGATGGGCTTCAGCTCCTCCGACCCGTACGGCGTCGCCTACTTCGGGCAGACCTACAACTCCGACTCACAGCTGAACCTGTCCGGGACCGGCACCCCGGAACTCGATGAGCAGATCAGGGAACTCCAGGCGCTGCCGACCGCCAAGGAACAGATCAAACGGGCGAATGAGCTCGAGACGGACGCGTTCAAGCGCTACGGCCTGATCCCGACCGGCAACGGTGCGGACATCTACGCGGTCAAGGACGGCCTGGTCAACACCGGTGCCCTGGGATTCGCGGTTCTGCCCGTCGAGAACATCGGGTGGAAGAAGGACTGACAGATCCCGACCGGATGATTCGCGGCCCCGACACGGGTGGGCCGCCCGATCAGACGTCCCCGCGGAACCTCCCCTCGACCGACAGACGGCACACGTCTTCCCGAGGGGAGGTTCCGCGTTCTCCCGTCCCCGATCCTCCCCGAGATGAACCGGAGGGGAACACGGGGAAGCGGAATTGCGTCGATCACGGTCGAACGGACACAGCCCCACCCCGGAACGTCACCCTTCCGCCGACATTGCCGGCCATCCGTACTTCCCGCCCCGGTTGGTGACGGTCCTCTCACCCCACCGGCACGCGACCCCCTGGTACTCCCCGTATGAAAACCAGCGAGCATAATGGGCGGCATACGTAAAAAGACAGATCAATCCACCGACCCCGGTGAGAAGACCTTCTTCGGCCAGCCATGGGGACTGGCCAACCTCTTCGGGGTGGAGATGTGGGAGCGTTTCAGCTTCTACGGTATGCAGGCCATCCTCGTGTACTACATGTACTTCTCCGTCACCGACGGCGGACTCGGCATGGACAAGGCCCAGGCCACATCCATCATCGGCGCATACGGCGGGCTCGTGTACATGGCATCCCTCGTCGCGGCCCTCGTCGCCGACCGTTTCCTCGGTTCGGAGCGCACGCTCTTCTGGTCCGCCGTACTGGTCATGGCGGGCCACATCTCGCTCTCCGTGCTCCCCGGTGTCATCGGCCTCGCCGTCGGCCTCATCGCCATCGCACTCGGATCCGGAGGAATCAAGACGAACGCGTCCGTGGTGCTCGGCCAGCTCTACTCGCGCAGCGATCCGCGACGTGACGCCGGCTTCTCGATCTTCTACCTCGGCATCAACATCGGTGCGCTCGCCGGCCCGATCCTCACCGGCTGGCTGCGGGTGTCCAACGGCTTCCACTGGGGCTTCGGCCTCGCCGCGGTGGGCATGGCCATCGGACTCACCCAGTACATCCTGATGCGGAAGACGACCATCGGCGCAGCCGGACACGAGGTGCCGAACCCGCTGCCCAGACGCCAGTACCCGCTGTGGTTCGGCGCTGTCATCGCCATCGTCGTGGTCTGCGTGCTGCTCATCGGAACCGGCACGGTCAAGGTCCAGTGGCTGTCCGACATCGTCACGGTCGTCGCGCTGATCTCGGCCGTCGTGCTCTGGTGCCAGATGTACTTCTCCCCGCTGACCACCGCCACCGAGAAGTCCCGTCTCATCGGTTTCATCCCGATCTTCATCTCCGGATCGCTGTTCTTCGGAGTCTTCCAGCAGCAGTTCACCGTCATCGCGATCTTCGCCGAGACCCGCCTCGACCGAAACGTCCTCGGTGTGGAACTCGCCCCGGAATTCGTGCAATCGATCAACCCGACCTTCATCATCCTGTTCTCCGTCGTCTTCGCCACTCTCTGGACGAAGCTGGGTGACCGCCAGTGGTCGAGCCCGGTGAAGTTCGGTGTCGCCAACGTCATCATCGGCGTCTCACTGTTCTTCTTCCTGCCGTTCGTCGGGGGCGAGGAGAACTCGACGCCGGTCTACGCCATCGTCTGGATCCTGTTCCTGTTCACCATCGCGGAACTGCTCCTGTCGCCCATCGGCAACTCACTCGCCACCAAGCTCGCACCCGAGGCGTACCCGTCCCGGATGTTCGCCGTCTGGATGATGGCCCTCGCGACCGGCACCGCACTCGCGGGCAGCCTCGCCGGTCACTACCACCCGGACGACCCCTCCTCCGAGCCCACCTTCTTCCTCGTCATCGGTGTCGGCTCGGTCATCCTCGGTGTCCTGCTGATCGCGGCGAAGAAGTGGATCACGGCGAAATTCGTCGACGTCCGCTAGAAGCCAGCACCCGGGCAACGCTCCCGGCCCCACTACTGTGCCCCGGTATCTTCTCACCTGAGATACCGGGGCACATCCGTGTCACCCGCCATTTGCCGTGGGCACGGGACACCCACGGAATCGGCCCCCGGGTACGGCACCTCTTCCACACAGAAGTCCTCCAGTGCAAAATACTGGACAGTGAACGAAAACACGCTGAGAGGATGACAATGGGAAACAAGGCATGGGGGCACGGAAATCGTAAGGGTCTCAAGAAGGGACGTATCGAGGGTGCCGTGAGCGGGCTGGTGGTCGGAATACTCGTGACCCTGCTTCTCCTGGTCCTTCTCTAGGCCCGGAAAAGCGCCAGAGTCAGCTCAGGCGACCGGTCGCAACGACTACACCAGGATTTTTCTGCACGCGTGGACGGTCCCGTCAGGTACACCGTCACCCCCTGCCGGGCAAAACCTGACAGTCCCCTACGCAGTGGGGAACGGTCGCTGCCCTGTGGACACTCCCGCCCCGTCGTCACATGCGCCACCGGCCGGGTGCGTCCCGCATGCCACCGGGAACGGGAAAAGCCCGCCGCCACCGGTATTCGGTGGCAACGGGCTTCCGGCGCTCCGCCGGACAGGCGGAACAGGGGACGGCAGATTTACTCTGCGGCAGCGTCCTCGGACTTCTCTTCCGCCTCGTCCTCGGCCTTGACCTCGTCAGCGGCGGCCTTCTTGGCTGCCTCCTCCTTCTCGGCGCGGGACTTGCGCTTCTTCTCCGTGATGGCCTCGGCGGAGGGGCCCTCGTTCGCCTCGGCGAGCGCGGCGTTGAACAGGTCCAGCTTGCTCGGCTTCGGCTCAGCGACCCGCAGGGTGCCCTCGGCGCCCGGAAGACCCTTGAACTTCTGCCAGTCGCCGGTCACCTTGAGGAGGGCGAGAACCGGGTCGGTCGGCTGTGCACCGACGGACAGCCAGTGCTGTGCACGCTCGGAGTCGATCTTGATGACGGAGGGGTCAGCCTTCGGCTCGTAGATGCCGATGTTCTCGATGACCTTGCCGGAACGGCGGGTGCGGGCATCGGCGACGACGATGCGGTAGTGCGGGGTGCGGATCTTACCGAGACGCTGAAGCTTGATCTTGACGGCCATGTGAGGCTCCTTCTTGTAGTACGGTCACCGGGCAGTACGGACGCCCGCCGGATCGGCGGGCCGGTTCAGCCCTTGGATTTAACCTGCGCGTGACCACCGGCCGACCGGGGTCGGTGACGGTGTGACGCAGGAAAGTCATGTGTTCATCGCCCGGACCCGCCCCGCCACCGGTGACGACCAGCGACGACCGGATGTTCTGACAGATGTTCCGGGGACGGTCCCGACACCGGGGTACGGTGCTGCGACAACCCGTGAAACTATACCAGTTGTCCGGACAGGTATCCAACGGATACCGGAGGATGTCGAGCGAGTCTCCCCCGATGGTGCCCGGGGCTCTGGCAGAGTTGGCCGCATGAACACCAGTGAACGTGTGGCCCGGGATCTGCTCCGGGTTCAGCGGGCCAGCATCGAGGAGGTCGAGGCCGTCGAGCGACTCCGGCAGGCGGTCAGCGGGGCGATCAGAGCCGGGGCGTCCTGGGCGCAGGTCGCGACGCACCTCGGGGTGACGGAGCGGGCGGCGCGACGGCGTTTCGGCTCGCCGCCCGCTCCGGAGGACCAGACCGCACTGTTCTGACCCGCTCCCCGCACACGGGACGCTACTTCTTTCCCCCCTGGCCGAAGTCCAGGTTGTCGAGGTCGATGTTTTCCATCCCCTTGGGCATCTTCGGCATTCCGGGGAGTTTACCCAGCCCGCCGAGGCCGGGCAGCTTACCCCCGCCACCCATCTGTTCCTGCAGCGCCTGTAGTTCCTCCATGCTCGGCATACCGGCGCCACCCATCCCGGGCATTCCGGGCATGCCGCCCGGCATCTGCGGCTGCGAGGGGCCCTTCTTCGGGGGCTTGCGCTTCCCGTTCTTCTTCCGACGCCCCTTGGGCTTCTTCTTCGTCGCCTTCCGGCCCATACCGGGCATACCGAACTGGCCGGCCATCTGGCCCATCATCTTCTTCGCCTCGAAGAAACGCTCGACGAGCTGGTTCACCTCGGAGACGGTCACACCCGAACCTGCGGCGATCCGCTTGCGGCGTGAGGCGTTGAGAATCTTGGGGTCGGCCCGTTCCGCCGGGGTCATGCCCCGGATGATGGCTTGGATACGGTCCAGGTGCTTCTCGTCGACCATGTCGGCCATCTCGTTCATCTGCTTGCCGCCGGGCAGCATCTTCAGCAGATTGCCGATCGGCCCCATCCTGCGGATCATCAGCATCTGGTCGAGGAAGTCCTCGAGGGTGAGTTCCCCGGAACCGAGCTTCGCCGCCGTGGCCTCGGCCTTGGAGTGGTCGAGCACGGACTCGGCCTGCTCGATGAGGGTGAGCATGTCGCCCATACCGAGGATCCGGCTGGCCATGCGCTCAGGGTGGAAGACATCGAAGTCCTCGAGCTTCTCACCCGTGGAGGCGAACATGATGGGTTTGCCGGTGACCTCACGGATCGACAGTGCGGCGCCACCACGGGCGTCACCGTCGAGCTTCGTGAGCACGACGCCGGTGAAGTCGACACCGTCGCGGAAGGCTTCGGCGGTCTGGACGGCATCCTGACCGATCATGGCGTCGATGACGAAGAGGACCTCGTCCGGGTTGACGGCGTCACGGATGTTCCGGGCCTGCATCATCAGGGTCTCGTCGATACCGAGCCGACCGGCGGTGTCGACGATGACGACGTCGTGCTGCTTCGCACGGGCCTCCTCGATACCGCGACGGGCGACGTCGACGGGATCACCGTGGGATGTTCCCATCTCGTGGTCGGAGGAATCCACGGCGGTACCGGGGTCGGGTGCGAAGCAGGGGACGCCGGCGCGTTCGGCGACGATCTGAAGCTGCTGGACGGCACCCGGGCGCTGGAGGTCACAGGCGACGAGCATCGGGGTGTGCCCCTGCTTGCCCAGGTGGTTGGCCAGCTTGCCGGCGAGGGTGGTTTTACCGGCACCCTGGAGACCGGCGAGCATGATGACGGTCGGAGGGGTCTTCGCCAGCTGGAGACGACGGGTCTCACCACCGAGGATACCGACGAGTTCCTCGTTGACGATCTTGATGACCTGCTGCGCGGGGTTGAGCGCCTCGGAGACCTCCGCACCCGCCGCACGTTCCTTGATGCGCTTGACGAAACCACGGACGACGGGCAGGGAGACGTCGGCCTCGAGCAGGGCGAGCCGGATCTCGCGCGCGGTGGCGGCGATGTCGGCTTCGCTCAGTTTGCCCTTGCCCCGCAGCCCCTTCAGGGCTCCGGTCAACCGGTCAGACAGAGACTCAAACACGTTCCACTCCCCTATTGGGCGGCTCGACAACACTGGTAGTTTCACCATGGTAGCCCACCGGGTCACTGCACCCTACCTGCAGGTGACGGTCACGGTGCACCGGACTACGCGGCGTTGAGCACCCGGTTGACGTCCCGTTCGATCCTCGCCCGGTCCGCGTTCCCGCCCCGCAACCGGAATCGCGCGACCATCGTCGCCCCGGGTGTCGCGGCCTCCATCCAGTCGATCTCCGGCAGGACCCCCATCACGGCACCGATCACCCCGGGGCGGTCGATCGTGCGGACCTCCAGGGTACGGCCGGTCCAGGCGGTCGCCGTCGCCGCCGGCCGAACCTCCGGAAGGGTGGAGAACACCCCCGAGGCGTAGGCCTGGATGAAGGCACGTTCATCCACGTCCGCGGGACTTTTCGCCGCACGGGGCCGGACATCGAACTCGGCGCGGCAGCTGCCGTCCGATGAATCGGTGACCATGCGGGACCCCTGGATGTTCCAGCCCTTCGCCGCGATGAGCGCCAGTACCCGGACGATCTCCCGCTGGTAGCTGCCGCGCCAGTGCACCCGGAGTTCCCCGTTGTCCCGGACCGTCAGCCCGAGGGGGCTCGGGGCGGTGACGAACGGGCGGGTGGCGACGACGGCCGTGAGCGCCCGCCGGGCGCCGGCCGCGAGTCGGTTCACGGCCTGCTCCGCACGGGGCGTCCAGACACCGGGACCGGTGGACAGCGCGTCGGCGCGGGTGAGCTGCTGCAGCAGGTCGAGTGTGAGTAGGTCGTAGCCGACGGCGTCGAGAAGTGCCCGGACCGTGTCGGGATCGGTCGGGTCCCGTCGCAGCGCGAACTTCATCAGGGTCGTGTGCTGGGCGACGATGTTCTGCGCGCAGCATCGGTCCCGGAACCCGAGGCCCATACGGGCGGTCATCCGGGCGATGATCTCCGCCCCGACCTGGGAGTGGGGCCGGGAACCACCTTTTCCGATGTCGTGGATGAGTGCGGTGAGCAGCAGCAGATCGGGTCGGGGTACGTCGACCGTGGATTCGGCGCACCGGCGCACGGTGGCGATCAGGTGCCGGTCGATGGTGTGCACGTGGCTGCGTTCCCGGGGCATGAGCCCCCGGATCCGGGACCATTCCGGTACGAGTGGGGTCCACAGACCGTGCCGGTCCATGCCGTCGATGATGGTCTCGGTGTGTTCGGGGGACGACAGGAGTGCGACGAAGTCGTCGGCGGCGTGGGCGGGCCAGGGGTCAGGGAGGGGGGGAACCTTGCGCAGCCGCTCCCAGATCGCGTCCGGGACGGGGAGCCCGGTCCGGGCGGCGGCGGCCGCGACCCGCAGCACGAGGCAGGGGTCCTCCATGTCCGGGGAGCGCGAGAGCGTGATGTAGCCGCCCCCGTCGACGACGTCGACGTCGAGAGGGCGGCGGGGGGTGCGACGGATCCCGCCGGGGGTCGGGAGGATCGAGCGTGCGGTGGCGAGAGCGTTGGTGAGCGCGTCATCGGTGGCACGGGCGGCACGGGCGATCGCCCGTGCGAGTTCATAGCGGTCCGGGTAACCGAGGCGGAGGGCGATGTCGTGGGCGAACTCGGGGTCGAGGACGTCCCGTGGTCGACGGGACTCGTCGTGGAGCAGGGTACGGATGTCGAGGAGGAGACCGCGCTGGTCGGCCAGCGGCGGCGCGTCGCACAGGTTGCCCAGTGCCAGTGCGGCTATCAGTTCCCCGTCGCGCAGACCCCCGCGCCCGTGTTTCAGGTCCGGGTGGGTCATCGCGACGACGGATCCCGACCTGCGCCACCGGTCGATGGCGGTGTCGGTGATGTGGTTGAAACGTTTCGGCAGGGTCCGGCGCCACTGCTGGAGAACCCGGTTCCGGGTGTCGGCGACGAGATCCTCGTCGCCGGCGAGGTGGCACAGGTCGAGGAGCCCGAGGGCCGCGGTGGTGTCCTCGTCGACGATGTTCACGCAGTCGGTCGGGGTGCGCACCGAGTGGTCGAGTCGGATGTGGGCGTCCCACACCGGGTACCAGATGTCGGCGGCCTCGGCCGGTGCAGGACCGGTGTGCAGGAGCATCAGGTCGATGTCCGACTGCGGCGTGAGTTCACCGCGGGCCAGTGACCCCGTGGCGGCGAGGGCGCAGCCCGCGGGGATGTCGATGTCCGCGATGATGCCCAGCGCCCGGGTGAACGCGGTCTCCCGGAGCTGCGGGGCATCGGGCTGCGCGGGGTTGCCTGCGGAACCGTCCTGCATCGGTGATCTAGACCGCGTCGGTGCCGCGTTCGCCGGTACGGACGCGGATGATCTCCTCGACCGGGGTGACCCACACCTTTCCGTCGCCGATCTTGCCCGTCCGGGCGGCGTCGACGATGGCGGTCACGGCTTCCTCCGTGCGATCCTCCGTGGTGACGATCTCGATGCGGATCTTCGGGACGAAGTCGACGGCGTATTCAGCTCCACGGTAGACCTCGGTGTGCCCCTTCTGCTGTCCGAATCCCTGGGTCTCGGTGACGGTCATACCGTGGACACCGATCTGTTCGAGGGCCTGCTTGATGTCATTGAGGGTGAAGGGTTTGACGATGGCGGTGACGAGTTTCATCTGTTTCTCCTGGGATATCGCTGGGGAGCGTTTGGAGGGGCCGGCAGCTGGTTCTCCCGGCCACTCTACCGCCCGGGACAATCGGGATCGGTCGATCAGCGGATGGCGCCGCCGGCCTGCTCGTACGCCGACTCGCCGTGCAGGGCGAAGTCGATGCCGTTGTGCTCGGCCTCCGGGTCGATCCGCCATCCGATGGTCGCCCTGATCACGAGGGCGATGGCCGCCGTGACGGCACCGGAGAGCAGCATCGCGATGAGCGCGACGAGGATCTGGACGAGGAAGAGCCGGAATCCGTCCCAGCCGCCGCCGGTGAACCAGCCGGTGTCGGTGGCCAGCAGTCCGACGCCGACGGTACCCCAGAGACCCGCGACCAGGTGGACGCCGACGACGTCGAGGGAGTCATCGAACTTGAAGCGGTACTTGAGCCCGACCCCCAGAGCGGCGAGACCGCCGCCGACGGCCCCCAGTATCAGGGACGTGACCGGGGTGAGTGCACCGGCGGCCGGGGTGATGGCGACCAGGCCCGCGACGACGCCGGAAGCTGCGCCGAGGGAGGTGGCGCGGCCGTCACGGATGCGCTCGACGATGAGCCAGCCCCCGATACCGGCCGCTGCGGCGGCCGTGGTGTTGAGCCATGCGAGCCCGGCGATGCCGTTGGCGGCGAAAGCGGAACCTCCGTTGAAACCGCACCAGCCGAACCACAGGAGACCGGCACCGAGCATGACCATCGGGAGATTGTGCGGACGCTGGACGCTCCTGAGGAAGATACGCCGGTGCCCGACGATGACGGCGAGAACGAGGGCGGCCGTGCCCGCGGAGATGTGCACGACGGTTCCACCCGCGAAGTCGATCGGTGCGATGCGGGCGAGCGTCTCCCCCTCCTCGACGACGGTGCCGAAGATCCGGGCGGAGATGCTGCCGTCATGGTGGCTGAGCAGTCCCCCTCCCCACACCATGTGGGCGAGCGGGAAGTAGGCGAGGGTCACCCACACCCCGATGAAGATCAACCACGGGGTGAACTTCACCCGGTCGGCCAGTGCACCGGAGATCAGTGCGCAGGAGATGACCGCGAAGGTCAGCTGGAAACCGATGTCGATCACGTTCGCGTAGCCGGCGGCGCCCACGACGTAGGAGCCGTCCGGGTTCACGATCGAGTTCCGCAGCCCGAAGAACTCGAGGGGATCGGCGACGAAACCACCGAACGAGTGACTGCCGTAGGACATCGACCAACCGACGAGAATGTAGACGACGGTGACCACGGCGAGCGCACCGAAGGACATCATCATCATGTTGAGCACGGATTTCTGACTCGACATACCACCGTAGAACAGTGCCAGTGCGGGCGTCATGAGCAGGACGAGGGATGCGGAGATGAGGATCCACGAGGCATTTCCTGATGCTGCCATTGTCATGTCTGGGGTCACGGGGGCCTCCTGGTCGAACGCGGGTTCACTCGTTGGCGGAACCCTCGGTGTGTGGTCGGGTGAGAGGACGGACCTCCTCGACACAGAACTAACTATAGCGCGACAGGTTTAGTTTTCTATAACTGGACAGTTTTTACCCCCGTGCAGGTCACACCACTCCCGACACGGGTCCACCCGTCCCACCACCCACCACCCGGAAGTAGGCGGGGGGCCGCACACTTGCGACAGTGCACCAACAGGGCTAACTTGTGTCGTGTTTAGGTGAGGCTCATCTACATTCCGATGACCACTCAGACGCAACACATCATCCAAGCGACCCCCGGAGTTTCCTTTGACACACACACCGCTCCACACCCCCACCCGCCGGTTCGGACGCCGCGCCGTCGCCGCCGTCGCGGGCGCCGCCCTCCTCTCGACGGGAACGATCACCGTCACGGCACCTCAGGTCATCGCCGCAGAGAGCGAAGCCTCCGCGGCCACCGTCACGGTGAACAGCTCGTTCACCTACCCCGCCGGTGAACTCATCGCCTCCGTTTTCGAGGTCAAAGCCGAGAACCTCATCCCGGGCGCCACGGTCACCGCACTCATCGACGGCGAACCGGTCGGTTTCCACGGCGGCGGCCTGACCGTCAACCCGACCGCCACCGTCGCCGGAGACGGCACCTTCGAGGGACGTGTCGTGGGCATGGCGCCGGCGGTGGCCGGAGGCATCGACCACACCATCACGCTCTCCGACGGAACGAACAGCGTCAGCGCGGAGAGTCACCTCGATCCGCTCGTCAACTTCGGCAGCGCCGACGCCCCCGAGGTCAACAACACCGCGATCGGAACCACGGATCTCGTCGTCACCGTCGTCAACCTCAAACCGGGCTCCGTCGTCACCCGCATCGGCACCGACTCCGTCGACATCCTCCCCGACGGTGCGACCCCGACCGTCGACGCCAGCGGAAACCTCACCATCCCGGATCTCAAGATCCCGGACGACCCGTCCCTCATCGGCCGGGAACTCGCCGTCACCGTCAGGGTCGCCGGCTCCGACACCGACACAACCCTCGACAGCACCGCGACGATCGCACCCCGCTCGCCCCTGATGAACACCGACGGATACGCCCTGAAGACCGGGGAACTGGGCCCCGGCCTCTACCAGGTCAAGTACTCGGCCAAGCAGAACGCCCTGTTCGTGACCCGTTCCGAATTCGTCGGCTCCGACCCCACCTCCATCTACAAGGTCAACCCCGACACCCTCGCCATCGAGGCGACGTACACGCCCGCCACCGCCGACGGCACCACGGGAACCGACGCCACCAAGGTCTTCGGTCTCGGCATCGACGACACGCGCGACATTCTCTGGGTGACCAACAGCCTCAACAACTCCATCTCCGCCTACTCCTCCGTCACCGGGGAACTGCTCAAGGCGTTCCCCGCAGGCTCCGTCGCCCACCCCCGCGCCATCGCCGTCGATGAATCCACCGGACTGGCGTACGTCTCCACCCCGG
Source organism: Corynebacterium pygosceleis (assembly GCF_016595275.2). Taxonomy (GTDB): domain Bacteria; phylum Actinomycetota; class Actinomycetes; order Mycobacteriales; family Mycobacteriaceae; genus Corynebacterium; species Corynebacterium pygosceleis. Next base: position 471,544 of record NZ_JAENIQ020000002.1, read on the forward strand.
TGTCCCCCGCGGAATCCATCGCGGTGTTCGACGGAAACACCCTCACCCAGAAGGAATCACTCGCGACCCCCGGATTCTCCGGCGCGATGGAACTGCTCCTCGACGCCGAGGGGAAGAACCTCTACACGGTCGGTTTCAAGAACGGTAAGGCCGCACGCATCGCCCTCCCCGACGGCACCACCACCGTCTACGATCTCCCCGGTGACGACGACCCCCGGGGTGGCGGCGTCGCCCTGGACACGAAACGGAACCACCTGTTCGTCGCCAACCAGAACCCCTCCACCGTCGATGTCGTCGACCTCGCCGACGGCTCCGTCATCTCGACGATCACCACCGGCGACACACCCCTCGACGCCATCTACGACGCGGTCCACGACCGGGTCTTCATCGCCAACCGGGGTAGCGGCACCGTCACGGTCATCGAGCCCGGGAACCTCGACATCGTCGGAAACCTCGACGTCGGTTTCTACCCCAACGACATGGCCACCGACGGAAAGGGCCACATCTACGGAGTGAACAAGCCGACCAGCGGAAACTACGGAGCCTCCGACTCCATCTTCATGATCGAACCGATCACCGAAGAGCCCGTCCCCGGCAGTACCGCACCCCACGGATCCACCACCGAACCGGGTGGTTCGTCCGGCGGCACACTAGGAATCATCGGGATTCTCGGGGTGGTCGGCGCGGTACTCGGCGGCCTGTTCCACCTCTTCATGTCCGGTGCGCTCCCCGATGAGCTCACCGCCCTCATCCCCGGGCTGAAGAGGTAGCCACCGCCACGAGTGGAGCACCCGCCCGGTCCCGCGACCACCGCCCCGGGCGGGTGGTTCCCACCCGTCTCCCCCCCGACACCCCAAAACGCCCGCGCCCCCTGTCCCCCGCTGTTACGTTGAGGTTCAACCGGCGGAAACAACCGGACCGGCCACCCGAACCAGCCCAGGGAGGACAGAACCATGAGCGACAAGATCCTGATCATCACCGGCGACGGCGGAGAGACCCTCGAGGTCCTCTACCCGTACGAACGCCTCCGCGAAGCCGGCTACACCCCGGTCGTGGCGGCCCAGACCACCGACCGCAAGATCCAGCTCGTCGTCCACGACTTCGCCGACGACTTCGACACGTACACCGAGAAGCTCGCCCACATGTGGCCCGCCGACATCGCCATCGACGACGTCGACCCCGCCGACTACGCCGGACTCATCATCCCCGGCGGGCGCGCACCCGAGTACCTCCGGCTCAACGAGAACGTCCTGAACATCGTCCGCGCGTTCTTCGACGCCGACAAGCCGGTCGCCGCGACCTGCCACGGCCCCCTCATCCTCGCTCGCGCCGGCGTCCTCGACGGCCGCGAGTGCGCCGCGTTCGGCATGTGTGAACCCGATGTCACCGACGCAGGCGCCACCTACGTCGACGCCGCCGACGTCACCTCCGGGAACCTCGTCACCGCACGTGCCTGGAACGACAACGGCCCGTGGATGGGCGCCTTCCTCAAGCTCCTCGGCTAGAGCGTGTCTCCTGTTCGGCGTAGCCGTGCCGGTGTGGCGCAGAGGGCAACGGCGCCGCGGTAGATGGCGGCATCTCCGCCACCACCGGCGGACACCTTGAACAACGAGAACCGCCCCGGGACTGTCCCGGGGCGGTTCTCGTTCGTCTGAGGCAGCGGTGGTCAGCCGAGCAGGGCGTCGACGAAACTCTCCGGTTCGAACGGCGCCAGATGGTCCGCGCCCTCACCGAGTCCGACGAGCTTGACCGGAACGCCGAGCTCCTCCTGAACCTGGAACACGATACCGCCCTTGGCGGTACCGTCCAGCTTCGTCAGCACCACACCGGTGATGTCGACGACGTCGCGGAAGATACGGGCCTGGGTCAGGCCGTTCTGTCCGACCGTCGCATCCAGCACGAGCAGGACCTCGTCGACGTGGGTCTTCTTCTCCACGACGCGCTTGACCTTGCCGAGCTGGTCCATCAGGCCGGTGGAGGTGTGCAGGCGACCGGCGGTGTCGACGAGCACCACGTCGACGCCCTCGTCGACGCCACGGGCGACGGCGTCGAAGGCGACCGACGCCGGATCCGCGCCTTCCTTGCCGCGCACCGTGCGTGCACCGACCCGGCGCCCCCAGGTCTCGAGCTGGTCCGCTGCTGCGGCACGGAAGGTGTCCGCGGCCCCGAGCAGCACGTTGTGGCCCATCGCCACGAGGACGCGGGCGAGCTTGCCGGTCGTGGTGGTCTTGCCCGTGCCGTTGACACCGACGACGAGAACCACGGCGGGTTTTCCGTCGGCGGGCATAGCGCGGATCGAGCGATCCAGTTCCGGCTTGCAGGCCTCGATGAGGGTCTCGCGCAGCATGGCGCGGGCCTCCGCCTCGCTGGACACACCGCGCGCGGCGATCTTGTCCCGGAGCTGGTCGACGACCCGCATCGTCGTGGGCGTGCCGAGGTCCGCCATGAGCAGCGTGTCCTCGATCTCCTCCCACGCGTCCTCGTCTAGGTCCCCGGCGGTGAGGATGCCGAGCACGCCCTGGCCGATGACGTTCTGCGACCGCGACAGCTTGCCGCGCAGTTTACCGAGCCGCCCCTCAGCGGGGGCGATCTCGTCGATGTTGCGCTGCGTGGCGGCGTCCACGGACTCCGACTGCGCGGGTTCCTCGGGGGCGGGAGTCTCGGCGCGCGCGACTTCCGCAGCCTCGGCGGCGGCCTGTGCGGACTCGGCCGCTGCGGCGGCCTCGATCACGCGCGGATCATCGTCGGTGGCTTCCTCGACGCTCTCCGGTTCCTCCGTTACATCGGCTTTCTGATCCTCGGCGGCGTAGGTGTCGGCGTCGACCGCATCGGTGTCGTCGGCGAGATCCCGGAAGATCGGGGCAGCGGGTTCAGTGTCGGACGGCTCATCGGTGGTCTCCTGATCAACGGGTTCCGTCGAATCTGGGACGGCCCCGGTCACGGATTCGGCCGTAACGGCGTCCTCGGCCCCGTTGTCGTCGGACGACCGTTCCGCCGCGCCGGTGGCCGTGCCGAGCTGGTCTACCGCCCTCTCGACGGGTTTCTGCTCAGCCGGAGCCGGAATCGGTGTCACGGACTCACCGGACTTCAGCGTCTCCGGGCGGCTATCCGGGATGACCGGAGGCTCTTCCGTGGCCTGGACGTCGGACACCGCCTCAGCTTCCACAGGTGGTGCTGGGGTCCGGTGCGGTTCATCGATGTTCTGCGCGGGCTCGACCTGCGCCTCTGTGTCAGGGGCGGGCTTCGTCCCGGTTCCGGGTGTGGTCTCCGCCCCCGGGGCGGGAATAGGGGTGACCTGACGTTCCGGTTCCCCTGCCACAGGCTTCTGCACTCCGGCCCCCTGTCCCCTTTCCGGGACCTGGGTGGGACGCGGGTCCTCCACCTGCTCCGTGGAGAGTTTTTCCGGAGTCGTCGAACCACCACGCTGAACCGGCTGCGGCTCAACCTTCTTCTCCTTCACCGCAGGGGTGAAGTTGAAGCCCCCCTGGGCGGTGTAGTTACCCGATTTCTCCGCCTGGGTGAGCTCCTTCGGCTCCTCGACCTCCCCCTCACCGAAGCTGATCGTCTTGGCCTTCTTGCGTTTCAGGCCCCAGACGATGAGGAGTATGACGAGGAGCAGCACCAGCACGACGCCGGCGATGATCTGGTAGGTCGGGTTCGTGGCGAACTGATCCATCACGTTCTGCAGGTTGTCCATGCATACATGGTTTCACATCCGGGAGACGTGCGCTCGTGGCGCTTCGCCGGAGAGATGTCGACCGATCACAGGCACCGATCATCTGATTCTGCGGATGGGGGAACGGCCCCTTCCGGATGCTTCAAACATCTCCCCGAAAGCACGTTCACAGCTCTATACTCTGCAAGGTGAGCACACGTGTACCCAGCAGGGACGATATTTACGACGCACTGCGAACAGGCAAAGCGCTGATCTGTGCGCCCGGCGAGAAACCCGATGTTGGGGCCTGGCTGGACTTCACCACAGCCCTGCTCAAGGTGCTCCGCGATCCCGACATCACACCCCACCCCGATGGGCTGATGATCCAGGGCGCCTATTTCGCCGACGGGCTGAAGCTAAATAACTACGCGATAAACCATGACCTCAGGTTCAAGGACTGCACTTTTCCACTCCCCGTGGAGGCGAAGTACGCGCAGCTTCATTCCCTATATTTCAGCGGATGCACAGTTTCATCAATCAGCCTGGAACTTTCCTGCGTCGATGGTTCATTCATCATTGAGAAAACCAACATCAATAGCGCAATCGAACCAGCACTCAATTTGACTGGCGTGAAGATAACAAAAGGACTACGCGCTTCAAATCTTCATATCTCCGGCGAGTTTCTTGCGTACCGGGCCGAAATTGACTCCTTTTTTATTGTCAAGCACTCAACATTGAGTAACCCGTTGCGGCGCGCCCTCTTACTCGACCACGCAACCATCACCGGCGGCCTGTTCGCCCAAAATCTCGAAACAGAAGGCGAAGTCCGCGCCCCTGGCGCCACCATCAACGGACAATTCAACCTCACCGGCGCAACACTGACCAACCCAGAAGGCGACGCCCTCTTACTCGACCACGCAACCATCACCGGCGGCCTGTTCGCCCAAAATCTCGAAACAGAAGGCGAAGTCCGCGCCCCTGGCGCCACCATCATCGGACAACTCGTCCTCACCGGCGCAACACTGACCAACCCACACGGCAACCCCCTCGGACTCGACGGCGCCACTATCGAAGGAGACTTGTTCGCCCAAAATCTCGAAACAGAAGGCGAAGTCCGCGCCCCTGGCGCCACCATCAACGGACAACTCAACCTCACCGGCACAACACTGACCAACCCACACGGCGACGCCCTCTTACTCGACCACGCAACCATCACCGGCGGCCTGTTCGCCCAAAATCTCGAAACAGAAGGCGAAGTCCGCGCCCCTGGCGCCACCATCAACGGACAACTCGTCCTCACCGGCACAACACTGACCAACCCACACGGCAACCCCCTCGGACTCGACGGCGCCACCATCACCGATCTGTTTCTTAACTACAAGACCGTTGATGGGACAATTAGCCTGGTGAATACCAGGATTTCACACCTTCAAACCCCCAACGTGATTGAACCCAGGCATGGAAAAATTCTGGCGACCGGCTGGAAGGTGGATTCAATAGAAGGAGCTCTACACACTAATCCGGAGACCGCCAAGAAGTGGCTCGACACAACACCGGACAATGAGTTCTCCCCTCAGCCGTTCATGGAGTTGGCGCGGTATTTCGATCGTGTTGGTCTCCCCCATCATGCGCGTCATCTTCGGGTGTATTCGCACAGTAAGGTGACGAACAATATGCCGCTCAAGTCCCGGCCGGGGCGGTGGATGCTGCATGTGACGAGTGGATACGGCGAACGTCCCTGGTGCGCACTGGCATGGCTCGTGTTTCTGTTCATTTTGACGTGGTTGTTGACGCGGTGGCAGGCCGACCATTTGGAGACTGCGGATCAGGTACGGGCCGTCTGCCGGGACGGGTGGCGGATCACCGAATACGCGGGAAAGAACGCGATCCCGAGTTTCCCCGGGGCGACAACCAAATGCTCGCTGGCTGATGACACCCCGATCTGGCTGCGCCTGAGTTTTGCGTTCACCGCCGGGCTCTCCTGGATCATGCTCACGATCTTCCTGGCCGGTGTCGCGGGTATCCTGCGCAAACCGGCGGATTCGTCCACGTCCTGACCGTGCACGAAGTGGTGGCGGTCAATTCTCGACCGCCACCACCGACACGGATGGACGTCCCTGCCCCTAGTCCCCGATCCCGGGGTTCGTGACGGCGAGGACCATCGCTTCGGCGGCGATGAGGTCTCCGGTGACGAGGTCCGGGGTGAGGTCGGCGAGTCGGCTCCATCCGGGGGTTGCCGCGGTGAGCAGTTTGGATTTACCCATCAGCCCGTGGGCGTGCATGCGGGCGGCGAGTGCGAAGACGAGGGAGACGACGGGGGCGAGTGCCCAGGTGTTAGCGCCGGAGTCGGTGTCCACGCCCTCGAGCTTGTCGAAGCGGACCCGGGCCGAGGAGTAGAGGCGCCGGTTCGCGCCGCGCATCGCCTTCATCAGGGCGGCGGCGGAGGTGACCATCTCGCGGTCGGCGAGCAGGGCGTTGAGTTCGTGGCGTTTGTTGAACGTCTCGAACACGGCGAGGAGTCGGGCGCTGTCGTCCATGATGGGTCCGGGGACGATTTCGGCCTGGGCGAAGAACATCTTGAGCAGTGATTCCTGCTGTGCCTCGTCCATCTGGGCGATCTGGACGGTGGACTGGTCGATGCACGCGGTGTCGAGGGTGGCGTCGCGTCCGGTGGACAGGGTCTCGACGAGTCGTTTTCCGGCGACATCCTCAAGCTGGTCGAGCAGGGCACGGAGCCTCGCGCGGGGTTCGCCCTCTTCGACTGCGGTGTGGACGGCGGGGAGCTGCGCCAGGAGTTCGAGGGTGCCGATCCAGGCGGTGCGGTGGATCGCGACGTCGGTGTCCCGGCCTACGGTTGTCCCGTTGTCCTCGCCGTCGGTGCTATTCTCCGTGTCATCGGTGGCGGGGGCGGCGAACGGTCCGTGGACGAGTCCGGAGACGACGACCTTGCCGGGTTGCGCTTCGCCGGGGACGAGGGACGCGGAGAGTCCGGCGAGTGCGGCCGCCGGGTTTGCCGCGAGTGCGGTGCTGACGGCTCTGCGGAGCTGTACGGCGGCTGCCTCGGCTTCCGTCTCCGTTTCGGTGGTGATGCCCGTCTCTGGGGTGAAGCCCGCGAGGAAGTCCCAGAGGACGGGCATGACGGAGGCGTCGGTGGGCGCGGTCTCCGAGTCACCGGAGAGGAAGGCGGAGAGGTCGTTGAGCGGGCCGCTGCTGCCGGTGTAGTGGCCGGACTGGGACGCGGTGAGTGCGGTCGGTCCGGGGACGACGGGGGCGCGCAGGACGGAGAACGGGTCGGCGGAGTGGAGTTGGACGGTGAGGTCGCCTGCGTCGATGAAGTCGGCGGGGAGTTCGGTGCGCTGGCCGGTGACGGGGATGGTGCGGGCGAAGACCCAGGGCGCTGCGGCGGGCCAGACCCACGCTCCGAGGGCCCGGTCGCGGGCGAGGCCCTCGAACACGAGGTGGCCGTCGTCGACGGTCACGCCGGTGGCGTGGGGTGTGGGGTCGATGAGCGCGAGGTTGACCGACACGCGGCGGTCACTGCGGGGGTCGGTCCACTCGAATTCCATGCGTCCGCCGGGCAGGACGGCGGTGGATGCGGCGAGCTGTGTCATGGGTGCGGTGTAGGTCAGTCCGTCTTCGGCGGTGAGCCGCACGGTGCGCAGTGGTGCGCCGTGGTGGTTGCGGACGGTGACCTTCGGGTCGCCGAGTTCCCCGGTCGCCCGGATGCGCAGTGTGCCGTCGGCGTCGAACTGGCGGGCGCCGCAGACGAGTCGGGTGGTCCGCCACATCGGGGGTTGGGTGGTCAGCGGTACCTCGAAGGTGAGGCGCGGTGGGGTGAAGCGCAGTGGCATGGCGTCACCCTCGTCGGTGGTGATGGTGGTGCCTGCACCGGCTTCGTCCGGGGCGACGTGGATGGTTTTCGGCTGTGCGGTGAAGGGTTTGTGCCCGGGGCGTACGGTGCAGCTGGCTTCGCTGAGGCCACCGGTGGCGGGGATGCGGACGGAGCGGCAGGCCCCGTGGATGTCGGTGCTGGCGGTCAGACCCTCGACGATGGCGTATTCGTGGCGGAAGGACTCGTTGCGGGGGCCGCGGAGGCGGACGAGGTACTCCCCGACCCACGGTGCGTCGTAGAGCTCGGGGTCGAAGATGTCGAAGACGCCACCTTCGGCCGGGATGATGAGTGGTTCGGCGGGCGCGACCTCGTCTCCGGCGTGTCCGGTGCCCGCGTACGCGGAGATGGACAGCCACCAGGTTTCCTCGCCTCCCGAGACCGTGGGTGGGAACTCGGCGAGCAGGGAGGCGGAGTGGACGGGGAGTCCGCCGAGGCTGCGGAGGTCGGCGACGGGTTCTCCGGGATCGCGGAACATGACGCGCTGCCGGGGGTCGACGCAGCGCACGTTGTGCATCGGCGAGGGGGTCTGCCCGGGGCGAAGAACCTGGAGGGAAGCGACCTGTGAGGTGTCGACGCGGCGGGCGGTCCAGCTGGCCCATCCGTCGACGGGGCAGGAGGCGATGACGGGGATGTCGTCGCCGGTGACGACGTCGACGAGCCGGGAGTCGTCCGGGGTGACGACGATCAGTTCGGGGTGGTGCAGGGAGGCGAGGTCGGTGAGGTTCTGTCCCTTGACGGAGAACACCAGGACCGGGTCGTCGGAGTCGACGACCGGGACGACCCAGGTGGTGTCGTTGGTGATGTCGGCGACGGTGACCTCGCGGAGCTGCCGTTCGACGTGGAGGTCGAGCAGCTCCGAGAATCCTCCGATCTCCCCCCAGCTGCGTCCGGTGCGGTAGATCTGGGTGGTTCCCTCGACGGAGACCCGCCACTGGACCTCCGCGTCCTGGCCTTCGGGCAGTGCCTGTTCGGGCAGTCTCAGGCACACTTTGCCGCGCGGCGCGTCGAAGATGATCCGGGGTGTGTGTTCCCGGGTGGCCACGCCCACGGCGGAGCCCCGGTTCGGGGTTCCCGCGGGGCGTTCCCTGAGTTCCGCCGCGACCGCACCGCGCAGGAGTACCGGCAGTGCCCCGGTGATCCGGTTGCCGGGGCCGGTGACCAGGGCCCGCCATCCGAGTGGGTCGGTGCGGGTGAGCTCCCGCAGCTCGATGACACGGGTGATGACGTCGGCGAGGATCCCGGGGGCTGCGGCGGCGACGGCAACGGTGACGGGCAGGAGGGTGTCGGTGTCGTCCGCGGGTTCGTCCCCCTCGTCCACCGCCGGGAGATACCCGGTGTGACGTCCCTCGGCGAGCATCGTGACCGTGTCCGGCCCGGTGATCTCCTGCCCCTCGGCGTCGAGGACGTCGAGGAGTTCGAGGAGGCCGGGGACCTCGTTGCCGGTGATCCCGGCGTGGGTGGCGAGCAGCAGCACCGGGTCGTCGAGGCCGTCCGGGACGCGGAGCCCGACGCGGCGGACCAGATCGACGGTGACGTCGGCGAGGTCGCCGGCTATGCCTTCCGCGGGAGCCAGGCCGAGACCGTGGAGGTACTCGTCGAAGAAGCTGGAGCGGTCGGTCATCCGGGCGGCGCGGGCGACGAGGGTGACCACGGCGACGGTGGGGGTGACGTCGACGAGGGCGGTGATCGTCGCGCCGGCGGCCATCTGGCGGGAGAGGAATGTCCCGTAGAAGCGTTCGATGCACTCGATGTCATCGGATTTCAGCCCCGTTCCGGTGACCCGGTCCCGGCCGGCGAGGACCTGTGCAAGTTTCAGTTCGGTCTGGGAGGCCCAGCCGAGGAGGGAGTCGTTCAGGTCCGCGATCGGATTGGCGCTGCCGCTCATGACGTGGTGTTAGCCCCTTGGAGTGTGTGTGCCGGTGTTGACTGGTTGGCCTGACGAGCAGACCGTTCGATTCTAGCGCCCCCGCCCGTGAGACGTGCGGGCACCGTCAAAACCCAGGGGTCACACCCGTATCCTGCGGATTCGTCCGCTCAGTCGAAGGTGTCGGCGGGCCCGCCGGTGTCATCCCGTGCGCGCGTGGTGGGGGACATCCGTTGGCTGATGACACGGGTGACGCCGTCACCGCGCATGGTCACCCCGTAGAGCACGTTGGCGACGTCCATCGTCGGCTTCTGGTGGGTGATGACGATGAGCTGGCTGGATTCGCGCAGTTCCTCGAAGAGGTTGATGAGGCGACGCAGGTTGACGTCGTCGAGGGCCGCCTCGACCTCGTCCATCACGTAGAACGGGCTGGGGCGCGCGCGGAAGATCGCCACGAGCATGGCCAGGGCGGTGAGGGACTTCTCCCCGCCGGACAGCAGCGACAGTCTCTTGACGCGCTTGCCGGGGGGCCTGGCCTCGACCTCGATGCCGGTGGTGAGCATGTCGTCCGGTTCGGTGAGCACCAACCTGCCCTCCCCGCCCGGGAACAGGGTGGAGAAGACCCGGGGGAACTCGTCCTCGACATCACGCCAGGCGTCCGTGAACAGCTGGAGGATCTTGGCGTCGACCTCCTCGATCACGCCGGTCAGGTCACGGCGGGCCTGTTCGACGTCGGAGAGTTGCGTCGAGAGGTACTCGTAGCGTTCCTCGAGCGCCTTGAATTCCTCGAGGGCCAGCGGGTTGACCTTGCCGAGGGAGGCGAGGTCCTTCTCCGCGCGTTTGAGTCGTTTCTGTTCGGCGGCCCGGTCGAAGTCCTCCCCCGGTGCGTGGTCGGCGAGGATGACTTCCACCGTCAACCCGAGCTGCGCGGTGATCTGTTCCTCGGCCTGTTCGATGCGCACCTGTGCCTGACTGCGGGCAATGTCGGAGGCGTGCGCCGTGTCCGTCAGCCGGTTGAGCTGTGTCCGGGCGGCGTTGACCTCGTCCCTGGCCCGGGAGAGTCGGGTGACGACGCCAGCGCGCGTGGTGCTGAGTTCATCTCTCTCCGCGGCGGCCCGGGCGGTGGCGTCCGCTGTACGGTCGGCGACCTCGCGGGCGCCGCGTTCCACTGCTGCGGCGAGTTCCGCCGCTGCCCGGCGCGCGGCCATCGCCTTCTCGTGGCGGGCCTTGGCCTGCCGTTCGTGTTCGGCCTGACGGCGCAGTGCGTCACCTTTTCCGCGCAGTTGTCCCGCGCGTTCCTCGGCGGTGCGCAGTGCGAGGCGGGCCTCGACCTCCATGGCCTTGACCTGCGCGAGGGCGGATGTGGCCTCGTCCCGGGCTGCGGTGGAGGGTTCATCGGGTTCGTCGGTGTCCTCGACGCGGGACAGACGGTCGAGGGTCTCCTCGAGTTGTTCCGCGAGTTCGGTCCGGCGGAGTTCGGCGGCGGTGACGCGTGAGGCCATGCGCTGGTGTTCGGCGCGGGCCGCGTCGTGGCTCCTTGCCGCTCGTGTCGCGTCGCGGTTGAGGGTCTCCAGGTCACGGTCGTGTTCGCGGAGGGCGGCTTTCGCGGCGGCCGCGTCGACGCGGGCCTCTTCTGCGGCGGTCGCGGCACCGGAGAGGGTGCCCGCCAGTTCGGCGAGTTCCGCCTCGGCGGTGGTGAGTTCGGCCCTGGCGGCGTCGATCTGCGCGGTGATCTCCACGGCGGTGCCGGTCCCCTGCCCGAGTGTGAGCCATCCGTGTCCGCGCAGGGTTCCGCCCCGGGTGACGGCCTTCAGTCTGGGGTCGTCGCCGACGGCCCGTCGTGCGGCCGTGTCGTCGTCGGCGAGGACGACGTCCACGAGAAGTCGGACGAGGGCGGGGCGGACACGTGCGTCGAGGTCGAGGTGGTCGAGGAGCCAGGTGCAGCCGGTCGGCAGGTCGGTGTCGAGGCGCCAGTCCCCGATTCCGGTGCCGGTGGTGTCGATGAGTGTGGTGCGGGGGATGTCCGCGCCGTTCAGTTGCCCGAGGACGGTGTCGTCGATGTCGCCGGCGACGGCCTCCGCCACGGATCCGAGTGCGGCGGCGACGGCCTTCTCCGTTCCCGGGGCCGGGCGGATGAGGGCGGCGAGTGGTGCGAATCCGTCACCGAGGATCTCCGCGGCGTCGACCGTGGGCACGGTGGATTCGAGGGTGTCTATCCGGGAGGTCAGTGACGAGACGCGGCGTTCCAGGGCACGTTCGGCGTCGCGCAGCTGGTTGAGCCGTGCCTCGGCGGCCTGTGCCTCTGTGGACGCCCGGGTGTGCGCCTGCTCCAGTGGCTCCCGGTCGGTCGATGAACTCTCCATGCGGGAGGCGATCGCCTCGGCCTCGGCCCGGGCCGCGTCCGCGCGGCCGAGGGTCTCCTCCAGTTGCTCGGTGAGCCGTTCGATGTCGGCGTCGGCGGCGGCGATCTGGCTGCGCTGGGATTCCTCGGCCGCGAGAAGCCTGACGACGCCCTCCCTGCGGTCGGCGATGGCGCGCATCTGTGCGAGGTGTTCCCGTTCGAGCTCGCGGGCGGTGTTTTCCCGTTCCTCGACCTCACCCCGGATGGATTCGAGCCGTTCGGCCGCCATCTCCACCGTTTCCTCGAGGCCCGCGAGTTCCTCGTCGGCACGCTCGGCGCGGCGGGCCAGCTCGTCGGGGTCGGGGCCGGAGTAGCTGATGTCCGCTCCCCTGTTCGCGGCGCGGTCGGCGGCGATGCGCACCGTCGCGGACACCCGTTCCGTGAGGGCGGACAGGGTGAACCAGAGGTTCTGCGCGGCCTCGACCTCGGGCGTGATCCGGGCGAGTTCCTCCTCGAGTTCGAGCTGCCTGCCGGTGGCCTCCTCCAGTCGTTCGGTGACGTCGCGGACCCGCGCGGCGAGCATCTCGGCCTTCGCGTCGGCGTCCTCGGCCTCGGCGCGCAACCGGACCAGGCGGTCCCCGGCGAGCCGGAGTCGGGCGTCGCGGAGTTCGGCCTGCACCGTCGCCGCCCGTTTCGCGGCCTCGGCCTGCCTGGCCAGTGGTTTCAGCTGACGTTTGAGTTCGCCGGTGAGGTCGGTGAGCCGGTCGAGGTTGGCCTGCATGCCGACGAGTTTGCGGTGCGCCTTCTCCTTGCGTCGCCGGTGCTTGAGCACGCCGGCGGCTTCCTCGATGAAGGCGCGCCGGTCCTCCGGTTTCGCCTCGAGGATCTGGGCGAGCCGCCCCTGGCCGACGATGACGTGCATCTCGCGGCCGATGCCCGAGTCGGACAGCAGCTCCTGGATGTCCATCAGACGGGCCTTCGCGCCGTTGATCTCGTATTCACTCGCGCCGTCGCGGAACATCCGGCGGGTGACGGACACCTCGGAGTAGTCGATGTCGAGGGCGCCGTCGGCGTTGTCGATGGTGAGGGTGACCTCGGCGCGGCCCAACGGTTTACGGTCACCGGCGCCGGCGAAGATGACGTCCTCCATCTTCCCGCCGCGCAGGGTCTTCGCACCCTGCTCCCCCATCACCCAGGCCAGAGCATCCACCACATTGGATTTACCGGACCCGTTCGGACCGACGACGGCGCAGATGCCGGGTTCGAATTTCAGGGTCGTCGCGGACGCGAAGGACTTGAATCCCTTGAGCGTCAACGATTTCAAATGCACCGGAAAATAGTAGCACCGGCTCCGGTCAGTGGTTTCGGGCGAGTTCCCCCGGGTCCAGCTCGTCGAGGAGCACGATCTTCCGGTCCCCCAGATCACGGGTGAGCGGGACATCGACGGCGGCGAACCTGGCCTCCCGGGTGCAGGGACCGTCCGTGCCCGGGAGAGTTCCGGCGACGAGTGCGAGCCGGACCTCGGTGTCGGTCTCGTCCACGACGGGTCGGACTCCGAAGCACCGCGTGGTTCCGGTCATCCCGGCGATCCGGATGGTCCGCCGGTCGACGACCGCATGGTCCCCGATGCGGGTGACGTACTCGTCGTACATGCCGTCGGTCGGCCCGTCGACGGGGTACTCCTCGAGGGGCACCGCACCGGTTCCCCGGTCACCGTCTTCGGCCGGGATCTCCGCGGTCGGGGCGTCCGGTGGTGCCGGATCGGTGACGGCACCCTGCGGCGAGCATCCCGTGAGCACCGCGACAACCGCAGCCGCAGCGGGAATGAACGGGCGCGTCAGTGGCCTCATCGTTCGGTGAAACCCGATTCCCCCCTGGGCTCGGACCACTGTTCGACCACCGTGTCGACCCGCCCGGGACGTCGGGTGGTGCTGGGCTGTTCGCCGAGTCTGCGCAGGAGAGTCAGGCACGCCTCCTCCGGTCCCTCGGCGACGACGAGGACCCGGCCGTCCGGGTAGTTCGTCGCCGACCCCGCGAGTCCCAGTTCCTTCGCCCGGGAACGGGTCCACCAGCGGAAGCCCACCCCCTGGACGTGCCCGTGCACCCACGCGGTGAGTCGCGTCCGGTTGTCCTCGCCCATCGCCCGCCGCCTTTCGTGATGATCCGTCGGAGAATCTGTTCCGCCGTTCACTGTACCGGGGTCCGGACGCACGTCAGAGGGGCACCGCCCGATGTCCCGGACGGTGCCCCTCTGACGGAGATCCCTGCGCCTACCTCACGCGGCGGGAGACCTCGTCGTAGCGCTCATCGCGCTGGAGGATCGCGTCGGTGCCGTCCCAGCACTCCATGTTCTCCCAGCCACGGAGCTTGGGCAGGTCGTCGCGGTGGAAGACGGGGTTGAGCCCCTTGGCGCGCTGCTCGGCGAAGTGCCTGAGCAGTGCGACGGCGACCCCGCCGAGCGGGATGATGGCGATGAGGTTGACGGTGGCCATCAGACCGGAGAACGTGTCGGCGAGCGACCACACCAGCGGAACGGATCCGAGTGCCCCACCGAAGACACAGAGGACGACGAGACCACGGAAGATGTTGAGGACCATCTTGGACCCGGTCATGAACTCGATGTTCGCCTCTCCGTAGTAGTAGTTGCCGATGACGGAGGAGAACGCGAGGAAGATGATGATGACGGTGAGGAAGTGGATGCCCCAGGTGCCGACGCTGTCAGCCAGGGCGTTCTGCGTCAGTTCCATACCGCCGTGTCCCTCACCGTACTCGGGCTTGGACAGCAGGATGATGAACGCGGTCACGGAACAGACGACGACGGTGTCGAAGTAGACGCCGAGGGTCTGGATGAGCCCCTGCTTCGCGGGGTGGGAGACCGTCGCGGTCGCCGCCGCGTTCGGGACGGAGCCCATACCGGCCTCGTTGGAGAACAGGCCACGACGGACACCGTTCATGATGACGGTGCCGATCGCGGCACCGGAGACCGAACGGAACCCGAAGGCCTCGGCCCAGATGTTGCCGATCATCGCGGGAACCTGACCGATGTGGATGAACACGACGATGAAGCCGACGATGATGTACGCGACGGCCATGATCGGGACGATCACCTGGGTGACGGAACCGATGCGCTGGATGCCGCCGAAGATCACCGCTGCGGTGACCAGCGCGAGGACGGCACCGACGACGACCTTGATGACGGTCGGGTTCGAGCCCTCGAAAGAGGTGCTCATCGACGCGGCGATGGAGTTCGACTGCACGGCGTTGAACACGAAACCGTAGGTGAAGGTGATGAGCACCGCGAAGACGAGCGCCAGCCAGCGCCAGCCGAGGGCCCTGGTGATGTAGTAGGCCGGACCGCCACGGAAGGAATCCTCGTCGCGCACCTTGTAGACCTGGGCGAGGGTGGACTCGACGAAGGAGGTGGCTCCGCCGATGACGGCGAGTGCCCACATCCAGAACACCGCACCGGGCCCGCCGATCGCGATGGCGATGGCGACACCGGCGACGTTGCCGGTACCGACGCGGGACGCCGCGGAAACGGTGAACGCCTTGAAGGCGGAGATGTTCTTCTTGCCCTTTTCGGCGGGGGCGCGCTCGGTGATCGACCGGAACATGTCCGGGATGAACCTCAGCTGGACCACGAGGGTGGTCCAGCAGAAGTAGAGTCCCGCTCCGACGAGCAGAACGAGGACGAATTGCCAGTAGATGTCGTTGAACTTGCCTATGAAGTTCTGAAGTTGTTCCATGCGGAGAAACGTTAACCTAAAACTAGGGAAAAAGTCAGTATCTGCGTTGACAATTTCCGCAGAAGTGGCTGGAACGGTTCATGAAGTGCTCGCGCTGAATGGGAAATCCGCAGCGTGGACATTCTTTTCCGGCACGACCGTAAACCATGAGCGAACGGTCAAAATAACCTGAATCACCGTTGACGTTCACGTACAGGGCATCGAAGGAGGTTCCGCCCTGAACCAGGGCCTCCCGCATGACCTCGCTCCCGGCGCACAGCAGTTCCCCGATGCGCCGCGACGACATCCGCGAGGCGCGCTGCCGGGGATGGACGCGGGCCCGCCACAGCATCTCGTCGGCGTAGATGTTGCCGACACCGGAGACGAGGTCCTGCGCGAGCAGCAGTCGTTTGATCTCCGTGTCCCGGCTCTTCAGTGCGCGGACGAGCGAGTCGTCGGGGTCGAGGTCGGTTTCGAGCAGATCCGGGGCGATGTGGGCGACCCTGAGGGGGACCCTGCGGGAGGTCCGCCCGGGTGTGGTGGCCCTGCCCTCCACCAGTGGCCCGGTGTTCCAGTAACCGAAGGTCCGTTGGTCGACGAACCAGACCTCACGTCCGTCCTCCAGTACGGCCCGTGCACGGAGGTGTCGCCGGTTGGGGTCGTCCGCCCCCGCACCGGGATCCTTGATCAGCATCTGCCCGCTCATGCCGAGATGGACGAGAAGTGCGTCGTCCCCAGGCGACAGGACCAGCCAGAGGAACTTTCCACGTCGTTCGACGGAGACGATCCCGCGCCCACGGAGGGCGGCCGACACCTCGGTGGCACCACCGGCGTTGTTGCGGGCGGCCCGTGGATGGAACACCTCGGCCCGGTCGATCCGGGAGGAGGTCACCAGGTTGGCGAGGCCCGCCCGGACGGTCTCGACCTCGGGGAGTTCAGGCATCGACGGTTCTCAGGACCGTTTCCGACCGGAGGCGGCCTCGCGGGCGATGGTCTCCGGGGAGTCGGGCCCGAAACCGAGTTCATCGCGCAGTCGTGCGTAGGCGACGGCGGCGGCGTCCTGCTCCGCGGTCTTCTTACTGGTTCCGTGGCCCGCGCCCAGGTCACGCCCGGCGACGGTGACGGTGGCGGTGAACTGGCGGTCGTGGTCCGGCCCCTGCGAGGTGACGGAGTACTCCGCCATCGGCAGCTTGCGCTCCGCGAGACGTTCCTGGAGGGAGGTCTTCCAGTCGTTGTGCATACCGGTGGCCGCGGCTGTCTCGATGAGGTGGGAGAACAGTCGGAGCACCACGGACCGCGCGACCTCGAAGCCGTGCTCCAGGTAGATCGCCCCCAGCAGCGCCTCCGTCGTGTCGGCGAGAATGGAGTCCTTGTCGTCGCCTCCACTGCCCTGCTCCCCTTTACCGAGGAGAATGAAGCGGCCGAGTCCGATCTCCCGTGCGACCTCCGCGAGCCCGTACCGGCTGACGATGGAGGCCCGCATCTTGGAGATGTCACTCTCCGATCTCGTCGGGTGCAGCTGGTAGAGCCGTGCGGCGACGGAGAGACCGAGAACGGAGTCCCCCAGGAACTCCAGGCGCTCATTGTTCGGAAGATGGCCGTTCTCGTTGGCGAATGACCGGTGTGTCAGCGCGAGGCGGAGCAGTTCCTCGGGGAGATCGACGCCGAAACTGGCGAGCAGCGGGGCGTGGTCGACCGCGTTGAAGGATTTCTGGAGGGCCGCCGCACCGGTCAGACGTTTCCGGGGGCTCACAGGAACTTCTCCAGACCGGCCCACCTGGGGTCCGGCAGATTCTTCTCGTCCTCACCGGAGACGCCGTCAGGTTCCGGGGTACGGTCCGAATCACACTCACCGATACCGAAGTATCCGCAGGTCGGGGAAAACGGCAGGTTGAGCCCGACGACGTCGGTGAGGCTCTGCTGGATGTCGAGTTCCGTCCCCTCGATACGGGGCGGATTCTCCTCCGCGTCATCGTCCGCGGCATCACCGCTGATGAAGTCGTCGGAGGCGGCGAAGACCTCGTTCACGTGAAAGGAATGCTCGACGTCCAGGGGGCGCAGGCACCGGGCGCACTCGCCGCTCAGGGGCGCGGTGACCGTCGCATCGACGAGGACGGCGTCACCGAGGGGGGACAGGAAGGCCTCTACGGTGACATCGGCACCCTCGTCTATGGCGACCAGCGGAAGCCCGATCCTCAGGGGACTGGGTCCTGTTTGGGTGCGCTGGGTCGGCGTGGCCGAGGAGCGCAGCAGGGTTGCGACATCAAATACAAATGGTGAGTTCATGGCGCCCCACAGCCTACCCTCTGGGCGGGTCACCGCCCAGATCACCTCACCTGCGGCCGCTACTCCTCGTAGCCGCGTGCGGAATAACGGGTACCGCGTTCCGGGCGTTCCGTCCGCTCGCGGTGCTCGGCACGGTCACCACGACCGGCGGCCCCGGCACCGCGGCGGAGAGCGGCACGGTCCTTGGACACGCTCCGGAGGGTGGCGGACAGTGATTCCTCGAACTCGGCGAGCTTCGTGTCGACGAAGGCGTCACACTCACCACGGAGCCGGTTGGAGTCGGCGTGGGCCGAATCGACGATCCGGTGGGCCTCCTCGTTCGCCCGGCGGACGACCTCGGAGTCACTGACCAGGCGGTGCTGCTCCGCGAGCCCCTCATCGACGCTGCGCTGGTAGGTCTCGTTGCCCTTGGCCACGAGACGCTCAGCTTCGGCGTTGGCCCGGTCGACGGTCGCCTCGGCCTCCCTGCGGGCGTCGACCACGAGACGTTCGGCCTCCTCCTCGGCGCGGGCGACGAGGAGATTGGCGTGGTTCTCGGCGTCGGCGACCATCGCGTCAGCGTCCGTGCGCGCGGCAGAGACCAGGGCGGACGCCTCATTCTCCGCTTCGGTGACCAGGTATTCGGCCTGTTCCTCGGCGCCGCGGATCAGGTCATCCCGTTTGTCGAGGACGTCCTGCGCGTCATCGACCTCCTGCGGCAGTGCCTCGCGGAGGTCATCGAGGAGGCGGAGCATCTCCGTCCGGGGCACGAGACAGTTGGAGGACATGGGCACGCCGTAGGCCTGCTCCACGGTGGCGTTGAGCTCGTCAAGGGATTCAAATACGCGGTACATGCCCCATACGGTACCCAACAATCGGCACTCCGGCGGGATGACACAGTACCGGATGTCCTGCACATCCCGACCCGGGAAAGGGCGACGACCCCGCCCCGGTTCCCGTCCATCACTGGCGGGTCGGGGCGGGGTCGTCGGACCACCGTGGGATCACAGAGGGGGTGTCCCGCTGAAATGATCCGGACTGCTAGATGACACCCTGGGCGATCATCGCGTCGGCGACCTTCTTGAAACCGGCGATGTTGGCGCCGATGACGTAGTCACCCTCGTGACCGTACTCCTTGGAGGTCTCGTCGCAGAGACGGAAGATGTTGCTCATGATCTCGTGCAGACGCTTGTCGGTGTACTCGAAGGTCCAGGAGTCGCGGCAGGCGTTCTGCTGCATCTCCAGAGCGGAGGTCGCGACGCCACCGGCGTTCGCGGCCTTACCGGGACCGAAGTGGACACCGCGCTCGCGGTAGACCTCGACGGCGTCGGCGGTGGAGGGCATGTTGGCGCCCTCGGCGACGTACTTGCAGCCGTTGTCGGCGAGCTTCGCGGCGTGCTCACCGTCGAGCTCGTTCTGGGTGGCGCAGGGAAGGGCGACGTCACACGGGAGATCCCAGATGGAACCGTCGGTGTGCAGGACCGCACCCTCGACCTCGTCGACGTAGGAGGAGATGCGCTCGCGGCGGACCTCCTTGATGTCCTTCAGCTTGGCGACATCGACACCGTTGGGGGTCTCGACCCAGCCGGAGGAGTCGGAGAAGGCGATGACGGTGGCGCCGAGCTCCTGCGCCTTCTCGATGGCGTAGATGGCGACGTTTCCGGAGCCGGAGACGATGACCTTCTTGCCCTCGAAGGACTCACCGTGGGCGGCGAGCATCTCCTTGGTGAAGTAGACCAGGCCGTAGCCGGTGGCCTCGGTACGGACGAGGGAACCGCCCCAGGTCAGGCCCTTACCGGTGAGGACACCGGACTCGTGCTGGTTGGCGAGACGCTTGTACTGGCCGAAGAGGTAGCCGATCTCACGGCCACCGACGCCGATGTCACCGGCCGGGACGTCGCGGTACTCACCGATGTGGCGGTGCAGCTCGGTCATGAAGGACTGGCAGAAGCGCATGATCTCGGCGTCGGACTTGCCCTTGGGGTCGAAGTCGGAGCCACCCTTGCCGCCGCCGATGGGCAGACCGGTCAGGGAGTTCTTGAAGATCTGCTCGAAGCCGAGGAACTTGATGATGCCGACGTTGACCGACGGGTGGAAACGGAGACCACCCTTGTACGGGCCGAGAGCCGAGTTGAACTGGACGCGGAAACCACGGTTGACGCGGACCTTGCCCTCGTCGTCGGTCCACGGGACACGGAAGATGAGCTGACGCTCCGGCTCGCAGAGACGCTCGATGAGACCTTCAGCGGCGTACTGGGGATCCTTCTCGAGGATGATCTTCAGTGAATCGAGGACCTCGGCGACAGCCTGGTGGAACTCGGATTCACCGGGGTTACGGTTGAGCACCGTGTTGTAGTACTGGGAAACCTGCTCGTCAACGTTCATGTGGCCATATTCCTTGTCTCCGCGACCCTGCTACGACAGGGACGGACGATGCCGTCCCGAGACCGGGCCCCGGTTCGCGGTGTGCGATCCGGGGAATCTCCGGAACCCCGTGGGTCGCGGTGGTGCGACGGGGTTTACTCCAGTCTTGACCGGCAATACCTGTCACGCAACTCAAAATTGTGTGTCATAGATCACACCCTGCCCATCATGTGGCACACCCTGCACTTTTCCCCGATCTGTCTCCACCACAGCAGCCGCCACCGACGCCCCCAGAGGCACCGGAACACGGTAAATCTCCCCCTCGCCACCCCCGGCCTGCCAATCGACCAACAGGTATTTGATGAGCGTCACCACGGTGGGGTTGCGGGGCATGTGCATGTGCCGTCCGAGATTCTCCCGACAGAGATCCTGAAGCACGATGTTGCGGGTCCGCCTTCCCCGGATCGGCTGGAGGTCCGACCTCCACGTCATCTCGTCGAAACGCGTGGACACCGTCACGTAGGCGGGCCCGGGAACCGTCTCCCCCGCCCCGTTCAGTTCCGCCTGGAACCGCGACCCGACGAGCAGATCCTGCAGCGCCGGAGAGAACACCGCGTCCCGGAACGGCTCCGGCAGCAGCGCAACCAGGTGGATCAGACCGTCCGGACCGCCGCCCCGGGGGTGAGGCCAGACCGATCCAGGTCGCGGTCCGCCTCCCGCCGTCGACGACGTTCGTCCGGTACCTCGTCACGGTCGCCCCCTGCGAGAACCCGATCAGGGACACCGCCCGGGCACCGGATGACCGGAGCGCGGCGGTGACCGTCGCGTCGAGCTGGGCCGCGGATTCAGCGATCGGACACCACCCGAAACCGTCGTCCGCACCGGGTCCCCTCCCGTAGTCCAGCCCGTAGACGCACCACCCCTCGTCGGCCAGCTCGGCACCGAGGAGCGAGTAGTCCGCGTAGAGCGTCGAATCCGTGCCGTGGACCTGTGACACCGACGCCGCCGGGAGCCCCGGGGACCCCGGCGGTGTCCGCCACCCCACCCACTACACTGACGACACCGGCGGTCAGTGCCGCAGCGACCATCCGCACCCAGACGCCGTCCAGTTGAGTCCCATGGATCCCACAGTGGTGCCCGGGCAG
This sequence comes from Corynebacterium pygosceleis, assembly GCF_016595275.2. Taxonomy (GTDB): domain Bacteria; phylum Actinomycetota; class Actinomycetes; order Mycobacteriales; family Mycobacteriaceae; genus Corynebacterium; species Corynebacterium pygosceleis. The sequence continues at coordinate 492,795 of NZ_JAENIQ020000002.1, forward strand.
CTGGACCGGACCGATCCGAAGAGGTAGAAACCGTGGACACCACACCGAACACGCCAGATGCCCGCACCCCGCACCCCACCGTCGTCCTGGCACCCGACTCCTTCAAGGGAACGGCCACCGGCAGCCGGGCCGCGGAGTGGATCGGCGCCGGATTCACCGAGGTGTGCCCCGACTCCGAGGTGATCCTGGCCCCCATGGCGGACGGCGGTGAGGGCACCTCCGCCTGTTTCAGCGGCGAGGTGTGCACGCTCCCCACCGTCACCGCAGCCGGCCGACTCACCGAAGCCTCCTACGTCTTCGACGCCGACGGCGGCGGAACGGGCGTCCCGCAGGCCTACATCGACATCGCCGCGGCATCCGGGCTGCCCGCTGTCGCGGACTCGCCGGTCCCCGGGACCGGGGACACCTTCGGAACCGGTGTCCTGATCGCCGACGCGGTCTCCCGCGGGGCGGCCCACATCATCCTCGGTCTCGGTGGGTCCGCGACGGTCGACGGCGGAACCGGGATTCTCATCGCCCTCGGTGCACAACCCCTCGACGGCGGCGGACGCGCACTGCCCCAGGGCGGTGAACACCTCACCGAGCTGGCGGACATCGACACAGCGCAACTGAACGTACGTGCCGCCGCCGTGGAATGGACGCTCCTCGCCGACGTCACCGCCCCCGCCACCGGTCCGGAGGGCGCGGCGACGGTCTTCGGCCCGCAGAAGGGCGCGGATCCCGAACTGGTCGGTCGACTGGACGCCGGTCTGGCGCACCTCTGTTCCTTCGCCGGGATCGACCCGCAGACTCCCGGTTACGGTGCCGCCGGAGCGGTCCCCGTGGGACTGCACTGGCTCAGTTCCGTCGTCACCGGCGGAGAACCCCGGCTCCGTCTGCTCCCGGGTGCCCGGACCGTCGCGGAGTCGGTCGGGCTCCCCGGACTCATCTCCGGGGCGGACCTCGTGGTCACCGGCGAAGGTCGGGTCGACGGGCAGAGCTTCCGTGGAAAGGTCGTCGGCACGGTCCTCGACATCGCACGTGACACGGACACACCGGCGGCGGTGATCGCGGGACGGATCGACACCGCGCTACCGGACGGTGTGACCGGAATCCAACTGCGCTCTCCCGGAGCCGACGGCCACGACCGGACCGCGGAGCAGCTGCGGGAGGCGGGCCGACGCCTCGCGGAACGCTACCTGGAGACCCGCACCGACCACGGGTAGGTGGCCGGGAGCTCGTACAGTGCCTCCTGCTCCAGCATGACACGGTCACGCGGCAGGACCGCCGGTGGTGTCAGCAGCCGGGACAGGGTCATCGCCAACTGGTTCACCGAACCACGCACCCCCTCCAGCTGAATCCGGTACCGGCACACCGACGCGTCGTCCATGTCGAGGTCCGAGTGCTCCACCCGGTAGATCCTCCGCAGTTCGGTCTCCAGCTCCGGATCCACCCGTGGGGACGTGTCGACGGCGACCCGTGCACGCTCGACGTCACCGGCGACGATGAGCTCATCCGTCGCACGGGTGAACCGCTCGGACAGGCCTGCGACCTCGGCGTCGGGGACCAGACAGTCAAAATCAATCGTGGGCATGCCGCCACACTAGCGAATAATCTGGAGAATTATGACCCCCTCATACCCCACCCGCCGGGCACCGCTCACGACAATGGCCGACGGAACGATCAAGCAGGTCAACCCCTTTACGGGGACCGAGGTCTGGACGGTTCCCGGACGCGGCAACAGACCCCTGTCAGTTCCCGCGGCCGCCACCACCCCACTCGCCGACATCGACGTGGACCACCACTGCGCCTTCTGCCCCGGCAACCTCCTGCTCACCCCTCCGGAGAAGGCACGCATGGTCCGGCACGGGGGTACGGCCGGGGACGGAGGCGGCGGACAGCGGCGCGGCGGTGACGACTGGCGGATCATCACCGGGCTGCTCCCCCATCAACTGCACGACACGACAGCGGAATTTCGCCGTGTCCCCAATCTCTTCGAGATCGTCTCCTACGACTACTGGCGCGCGAACTACGGATTCACCATGGACGCCGACACCTCCGCGCGGATGGCCGCCTACATCTCCGATGACGACGGCCGCGAGCACGTCCGCCGGACCGTCGAGACCCGGCTCCGGGCGTCCGGCGCGCCGGACGCCGACGCGACCGCCGACCTGACCGAACCGGAACTCATCGAACGGGCCGGTGGTTTCTTCGCGGGCGGCCACGACATCATCATCGCCCGGAACCATTTCGCCCCCGGGGCCACCGACACCGGACAGCTGGCGTCCTCCGGGACGTTCACCCCGGAGGAGCACGCGGCGCTGATCCGCTTCACCGTCGCCGCGACGGCCGATCTCTACGGACGCAACCGGTACACACCGTATGTCGCGGTGTTCCAGAACTGGCTCAAACCGGCCGGAGCCTCCTTCGACCACCTGCACAAGCAGCTCGTCGCCATCGATGAACGCGGGGTCCAGGCGGACACGGAGATCGCCCAGCTGCGGGCCAACCCCAACATGTACAACGAACTGGCGGTGGACTACGCCGGGTACCACAACCTCACGATCGCGGAGAACGACCACGCGATCTGCTTCGCCGGGATCGGGCACCGGTACCCGACGCTGGAGATCTACTCGAAGTCCGCCACCCCGGAACCGTGGTTGCAGTCCGATGAGGAGGTCAGGGCGATGAGTGATCTCATCCACGCCTGCCACGCCGCGGCCGGACCGGAGGTCCCGTGCAACGAGGAGTGGCACCACAAACCGATCGACCTGGACATGCCCATGCCGTGGCGGGTGGTCATCAAGTGGCGGGTGTCCACGCTCGCCGGATTCGAGGGCGGCACGAAGATCTACCTCAACACCATCTCCCCGCAGTCGATCAGGGACCGGATGGTGGCCGCGATGTACCGGCTGCGTGACGACGGGGTGATCGCCCGGGATCTCCGGATAGCCACCGAGTGCCGTCTGGAGCGCAACAGTCTCCGGTACAACCCCTTCCTGACGGGCCGCTGATTCCCGGCGCGGCGCGGGCGCCCGGTTCCTCGACCGATACCCCCGGTGGCACCGGGTGCGGACGGAGGAAACGTCATTCCCCGCCCCACGCGGGTTGTTCCGGTATATCTGGACTATCGGGGACCGGCCGCTGTTCGGCCGGGCCCCCTAGCGACCATTCCCAGTTTCCGGCGTCGCCCGGGTCCGTCCCGGTTGCGGGCGGACACGACCGACACCGGCAGATTTCGATAGGAGCACTCCACACATGGCGGAGAACACGGAAAACGACTTTCCCACCACCACCGCGGCCCCGGCCTCGGTGGCTGCGCTCCTCGAGGCACACCGCAGTGACCTGTCGTGGCAGCGGGACTTCTACCGCGAGATGCACGCGCATCCTGAGCTCTCCGGCCACGAGAAGGAGACCGCCGAACGCATCGCCGCCCAGCTGACCCGGTTCGACGCTCAGGTGACCACCCACATCGGCGGGTACGGCATCGTCGCCGTGTTCACCAACGGCGAGGGGCCCTGCGTGCTGATGCGGGCCGATTTCGACGGTCTGCCCGTCAAGGAGGAGACCGGCGTCGACTTCGCCTCCACCGACATCCACACCCAGGACAACGGCTACGTCAGCCCGGTCATGCACGCCTGCGGGCACGACATGCACACCACCGCGCTACTCGGTGCCTGCCAGATCATGGATGAGCACCGCGACGCGTGGCGCGGGACGTTCATCGCCCTGTTCCAGCCTGCCGAGGAGAATTCCGACGGCGCGATCGCCATGGTCAATGACGGTCTCATGGAGGTCATCCCCCGGCCGCAGGTGTGCCTCGGACAGCACATCGTGCCGGGACCTGCGGGAACGGTCATGTCCATGCCCGGTGCCGCACTCGCGGCCTGCGACACGATCACGGTGACGATCCACGGCCGCAGCGCCCACGGTTCGATGCCGCACAACTCGATCGATCCGACGTTCATCGCGGCGATGGTCGTCGTGAGGCTCCAGGGGATCGTCGGCCGGGAGGTGTCCCCGGAGGATTTCGCGGTGGTCACGGTGGGGACGTTGAGCGCCGGGCACACGAACAACACCATTCCGGGTACCGCGACCCTGGTACTGAACTGCCGGTTCTACGACAACGACGTCAAGGACCGGGTCTACCGGGCCATCGAGCGCGTGGTCCGGGCCGAGTGCGCGGCCAGCGGCTGCGAGAGGGAACCCGACTTCGTCTACTCGGCGCACGGCGAACTCACCGACAATGATCCGGGCGTGTTCCGTCGTGTCAGGGCCACCTTCGACGCGGTGTTCGGTGAGGATTCCGTCGATGCCCGTCGGTGGACCGCGTCCGAGGACTTCTGCGACATCCCGAACGCGTTCGGGGTTCCCTACCTGTTCTGGACGGTGGGGGTCACCCCACGGGAACAGTGGGCCGCCGCCGCGGCCGCCGGCCGGATCAGCCGGGACATACCGACGAACCACTCGGGCACCTTCCTGCCCGACTACGCCCCCTCTGTCGACGCCTCGACGAGGGCGGCGACAGCAGCGGTGCTGAGTTACCTCGGACGCTGAGGTGGCCGGTGCCGCCCACGACGGCGCCCCACGGACCTCTCCGGTTCATCCGGATGGGGTCCGTGGGGCGCCGTTCCCGTCTGTGCCGTGGCGGAGTTCCCCGCCACCGGCGCGGGCGTCCGATCAGGGGTGGTGGGTGATCAGTCCGAGTTCCGCGGGGCTGACGAGCAGCGGATGCGCGGGGATCACACGGGCGGTGAACCCGATGTCCCCGGGGCGGTCACTGGGCAGCGTGACGGTGTAGCCGTCGTCGGACGGGGTCATGTCGAACACCTCGGGGTCGACGAGGGTCCCGTCCTGTCCGCGTTCACCGGTGATCAGCTGGACGGCGACGTCCTGCCGGGACAGACCGCCGAGGTCGGCGGTGACGGTGAACGTCATCGGTTCACCGGCCAGGACCCTGGCGTCGGCCTGCGTGGGGACCCCGTTGACCCTCAGGTCCCGCAACTGGACGGCGTCCCAGTTTCCACGGACGTGGGCCATCCAGTCCACGAACGCGGCGGCGTCACCCTCGCTCTCCATGATGCGGCGGGCGGAGGCGTCGGTCGGACGGTAGTACTCCTCCGTGTAGTCACGCACCATGCGGAAGGAGGTGACCATCGGCGACAGGGTGGTCAGCGAGCGGCGCACCATCTCGAGCCAACGGCGCGGGACTCCGTCGGTGTCCCGGTCGTAGAACATCGGCGCGATGTCGTGCTCGAGGAGATCGTAGAGCGCCTGTGCCTCGAGGTTGTCCCGGTACTCGAGATCCCCGGTCTCCACGGTCGGGATCGTCCAGCCGTAGCCGTCCTGCGGCATCTCGTCCCACCAGCCGTCGGAGACGGACAGGGTGAGGCAACCGTTCATGACGGCCTTCATGCCGGAGGTACCGGACGCCTCCTGCGGGCGGACCGGGTTGTTCAGCCAGATGTCCGCGCCGGAGACCAGGTAGCCGGCGAGTCCGATGTCGTAGTCGGGCAGGAAGATGAACCTGTCCCGCAGGCCCGCGTCGTCGGCGAACTGGATGATCTGCTGCATGAGCTGCTTACCGCCCTCGTCGTGCGGGTGTGCCTTACCCGCGATGACGAACTGGACGGGGCGCTCCGGGTTCGTGAGGATCCGACGCAGACGCTCCGGGTTGCGGAGCATGAGGGTCAGCCGCTTGTAGGTGGACACCCGACGCGCGAACCCGACGGTGAGAACCTCGGGGTCGAGGACGTTGCGGGTCCAGTACAACTGGGCCTCCTGCTGCCCACGGATCAGGCAGGAGGAGTGGACGGCTTCCCTGGCGACGGCGACGAGGTCATGCCGCAGTCCGTTGCGGGCGGCCCACAGTTCATCGTCGCTCACGGCGTCCGGGTGCTCCCAGACGTCCGTGGAGGTGAGGTCGGCGTCACCGGAGATCTTCGCGATGATCTCCGCCATCTCGGGTTTGACCCAGGTCGGAAGGTGCACACCGTTGGTGACGGAACCGATCGGCACCTCGGATCCGGTCCATCCCGGGTAGAGGGAGGCGAACATGCCGCGGGAGACCTCGCCGTGCAGCCTGGCGACGCCGTTGGCGTGCTGGGACAGTCTCAGGCCCAGGTGGGCCATGTTGAATGTGCCGGGGGCGTCCTCCGCACCGAGCTCCAGAGCGCGTCCGATCGGGACGCCCGGGCACAGGTGGCGGGAGGGCTCCTGCCCGTCGCCGAGGTAGCGGCGGACCAGGTCGACCGAGAAACGGTCGATGCCGGCGGGGACCGGGGTGTGGGTGGTGAAGATGTTCGCGGCACGGACCTGCGCGAGCGCGGCGTCGAAGCTCACGCCCTCGGCCATGCGTTCACGGATCCTCTCGAGTCCCAGGAATCCGGCGTGTCCCTCGTTGAGGTGCGCGACACGCGGACGGGCGAGTCCACGGGCGTCACAGAAGGCGTTGACGGCGCGGACGCCACCGACACCGAGGACGAGCTCCTGCTTGATCCGGTGCTCACTGTCACCGCCGTAGAGACGGTCCGTGACCTCCTGCATTCCGGGCGGATTGTCGTCGATGTTCGTGTCGAGCAGGAGCAGCGGGATCCGGCCGACGTGCGCGATCCACAGGGCGATGACGATGTCCCGGCCGTCGGGGTAGGCGACCGTCACCTTGATCTGCTGACCGTCGGCGTCCGTGACACGCTCGATGGGCAGGTCCTCGGGGTTGTGGTACTCGTAGCGCTCCTGCTGCCACCCGTCGGCGGACAGTGACTGGGTGAAGTACCCGAAGGAGTACAGCAGACCGACACCGATGAGCGGCACCCCGAGGTCGGAGGCCGACTTCATGTGGTCTCCGGCGAGGACACCGAGGCCACCGGAGTAGATCGGCAGCGACGGGTGGATACCGAATTCCATGGAGAAATAGGCGGCGACCGGGTCCGTGGAGGTGGCGGAGGTGTCCGCCGGATGTGTCTTCTGGTACCAGAAGTTTCCTGCGAGGTAGTCGTCGAGATCCGCGCTTTCGGCGTTCATCCGCGCGAGGAAGTCCTTGTCGACGGCGAGTTCCTGCAGCCGGGAGTTGTTGACCCGGTGCAGCATCATCTTCGGGTTCTCGCCCAGTTCCTCCCAGAGCCGGGGATCGATGGACTCGAACAGTTCGCGCGTCGAATCACGCCAGGACCAGCGCAGATTCAGTGCGAGACGACGCAGGGGCAGCAGCGCCGTCGGGGTGTTGTGGGATATATGGACGTTTCCTGAAGAAATCACCTGTTCAACCTTACGTTAGCAATCGTGTTTCCATGGGTGTCCGGGGTGGCGAGGGTGTCCCCGGGGCGCAGCGGCGGTGCCCTGACACCGAAGACCCGGCACCACTGTCAGCGGGCCGGGTCTTCGGTGTCGGGGTGACTCAGGAATTGGTGGCGGAGGTGTTCTCGCCGAGCAGGTGCACCTGGATCATGTTGGTGTTGCCGCGGATTCCGGGAGGGGTACCGGCGACGACGACCATCATGTCGTCCCGCTTGTACTCCGGCATGGCCAGAAGCGCCTTGTCGACCTCGAGCATCATGCCGTCGGTGTCCTTGACCTCGGGGCACAGGAACGTCTCCGCCCCCCAGGTCAACGCGAGCTGGGAGCGGACCGCCGGATCCGGGGTGAACACCAGCAGCGGCAGCTGCGAGTGCAGACGGGCCACCCGCTTGGCGGTGTCACCGGAGGACGTGAACGCCACGAGAGCCTTCGCGTTGAGCCGTTCCGCGATGTCACGGGCGGAGTAGCTGATGACGCCGCGCTTGGTGCGCGGTATGTGGCTGAGCGGCGGGACGCTGCCCGCGGATTCCGCGGTGCGGACGATCCGCGCCATGGTGCGGACCGTGTTCTGCGGATCCCGGCCGACCGAGGTCTCACCGGAGAGCATGACGGCGTCCGCGCCGTCGAGGACGGCGTTGGCGACGTCGGAGGCCTCAGCGCGGGTCGGGCGCGAGTTCTCGATCATGGAGTCGAGCATCTGGGTGGCCACGATGACGGGCTTCGCGTTCTCGCGGGCGATCTGGATGGCGCGCTTCTGCATGAGCGGCACCTCCTCCAGCGGCACCTCGACGCCGAGGTCACCGCGGGCGACCATGATGGCGTCGAAGGCGAGGATGATCGACTCGAGGGCGTCGATGGCCTCGGGCTTCTCGAGCTTGGCGATGACCGGGACGCGGCGTCCGACCTCGTCCATCACCTCGTGCACGAGTTCGATGTCGGCCGGTGAGCGGACGAAGGACAGGGCGATGAAGTCCACGCCGAGCTTCAGCGCGAACTTGAGGTCCGCGATGTCCTTCTCGGAGAGGGCGGGCACGGAGATGTCCATGCCGGGCAGCGAGACACCCTTGTTGTTGGACACCTCACCGCCCTCGACGACCTCACAGACGACATCGTTTCCGTCGACCTCGACGCAGACGAGACCGACCTTGCCGTCGTCGACCAGGAGACGGTCACCGGGCTGGGCGTCCTTGGCGAGGTTCTTGTAGGTGGTGGACACGCGGTCGTGGGTACCGACCACATCATCGACCGTGATCCGCACGGTTTCGCCGGTCGCCCACATCTGCGGTCCGTCGGCGAAGCGGCCGAGCCGGATCTTCGGCCCCTGGAGGTCGGCGAGAATACCGATGGCCCGCCCGGAGGCGTCGGTGGCCTCGCGGACCCACCTGTAGTTCTGCTCATGGTCCGGGTAATCGCCGTGCGAGAAGTTGAGTCGGGCGACATTCATGCCCGCGTCAACGAGGGACTCGATCCCCTCCTTGCTCGCGACGGCAGGTCCGAGGGTGCATACAATCTTGGTTCGTCTATCCACGACCCCGACTGTAGTCCCCCACGGTCTGAAGCGCCGCCGGAAAAGCCCCGAGAACCGGCGCCTCCGCACGTCACGGAGGGTCTGTGAGGCCTACCACAACGGCCCGGAAGCAGCTCCGAAACCCCGACAACCAGGCACGAACAGACATGTTCGGACACAAACGGTGGGTCAGGTCGACGCCGAATCCCGTTCTCCGCGATACTGCTCACACCACCTCATCGGGGGAAGAATTCATCTTCCCGCCACCCCACCGTCATCTCGGGGACGGCTCCGCGACGTGTCCGCACCGGTTACCGGGGTCGTCATCTCCGCGTCCCCGGACACCCGCACCGCGTTCCCACCGGGTTCGACCACGGCGCTCCCCGGCCGGGGAGCGTGCGGGTTGACCTCCTCCGGAGTCTCCCTCCTCCCGCGCAGGAGGAACAGCAGAGCGACACCCCCGAGGAAGAGCAGCGTCGACGTCACCGTGTTCACCCGGAGACCGAGAATGTGGGTCGCGGGGTCGGAACGCATGAGTTCCACCCAGAACCGCCCCGCCCCGTACGCCGCGACATAGAGGGCGAACACCCGGCCGTGTCCCATGCGGAACCGCCTGTCGGCCCAGAGCAGCAGCACCACGACACCGAGATTCCACAGCATCTCGTAGAGGAAGGTCGGATGGACCACGGTGAGCACCTCCCCCGTGGAACGACCGTTCAACGGCGCGACCGCCCCCGATTCATCGACCCTCCGGTAGATCTTCAGTCCCCACGGAACATCGGTCGGACGCCCGTAGAGCTCCTGGTTGAACCAGTTGCCGAGCCGGCCGATGGCCTGGGCGAGAATGATGCCCGGCGCAGCCGCGTCCGCGAGCGGGGCGAAGGGAAGACCCTTTCTTCGCATCATGATCCAGACACCCAGCGTCCCGAGGGCGACGGCCCCCATGATCCCGAGACCACCGTTGGCCACCTTGAAAGCGTCGACCGGATCACAACCCCGGCAGAAGTAGGAGTCGTGGTCGGTGATGACGTGGTAGAGCCTGCCGCCGATGATCCCCAGGATCACCGAGATGACGGCCGCGTCCATCACGACCTCGGGGTTTCCTCCCCTCGCGGCGTACCGCGCGCGGGTCAGGAAGATCGCCGCGATGATCCCGGTGACGATGCACAGTGCATAGGCACGGATCGGCAGGTACCAGACCCCCTGCGGCGGCGACGGGATGGTGGCGAGAAGTGTGGTGGTCACGAGAGGAAAACCTGTCTTCCGGTCCGAAAAACTGTGACGGCGGGGGTACCTCCGGCAGAAGGGGCCGCCTGGTTGACCAGACCAGTGTGCCTCATCCCACCCCGGTCCCCCAACAGGAGGAGGGCACGTCCGTCACCGGACGTGCCCTCCTCCTTCCACGGTGTCGTGGGCTAGCGCTGTGTCTCCTGCTCCGGCTGCGCCTGATCCCCCATGAGTTCGTCGAGGGTCGCGTCATTCGGCACCGGCACCATACGGACGGCGCGGGCCGACGCAGTACCCGACTCGAGCGCGGCACTGATGAGCGCGTAGAAACTCTCCTCGTCGGGATTCTCAGCCATCTCCGCGGCGGCGTCGGCTGCGGCGCGGTAGGTGTCCGCCAGCCTCGGGCGGTGCCAGACGAGCGGGCCGAGGGCACGACGCTCACCGTCGGTCGCGTCCTCCGGGATCTCCCACCGGTCGAAACCGTCGGCGATCTCGCCGATCGCCTCCGCGATCGCGCGGTAGTCCTCTGCCGTGAGGTCGGGCAGTCCCGAGCCCGGAAGCGGCGGATTCCCCAACGGGAGGAGTTCGATCGCCCGGGAGAACGCCTCGTTGTCAAGGGTCGTATCCCCCTGCGCGAGCCTCATGAATTCGACGTACGGGGTGACGACGGTGTCCTCGTCGACCTCGGGCGCGGCCTCGAATGCCCCGCACACCGGTACCGCCTCGAACGTCTCACGCTGCTTCCCCTCGAGATTCCCGGCGTAGGTGAAGAACGCCTCGACACCCTCGACGGCCCCCTCGTCCGCCATCGGCGGGAACTCCTCCTGCGTGGTCAACTGCTCCTGGATCGTCATGTCCGGCGTCGTGTCGACCGCCGCGTCGATGAGTTTCCTGGCGGTGTCGTACTGTTCGGTCTCGTCTCCCTCGGCATCACCGTCCACCGACTTCAGCGCATCCTGCGCCTCGACCAGGTAGGAGTGGGTTCCGGAGAGGAGCGGGCCACCGTCGGCGTCGATCCGCGCGGCGGCGAGACTGTAGTAGGCGTTGCAGAGGACACCGATGACGGTGTCCCCGCCACCGGTGGCCGCGGCGACGGCCGGGGAATCATCGCCGCTGTCCGGCGTCGAACACGCGGTGAGCGCCAGGACCGCGACCGACACCGCCGCCACGCGGGACCGGAGCGCCCTCCCGCTCGAACGACGTGGTGACATGGCTGGTTGAGGTGAAGTTGTCATGCGGTCCAGTGTGACCGTCACCGGGCCGGGCGGCAACCGCCGTCCCCGATCAGGGCCACCACGCCGAGGGGCAGGCGGGGTGTTGGCCAGCGGTGACGAGCTTGCGGCACATCCCGGCGGGATCCTCCGCTGTGACGAGTTCCTCACCGATGACGACGGCGTCCGCCCCGGAACCGGCGTAGCTCATCAGGTCCCGGGTCGTGCGAACCCCGGACAAGGCGACCCGGATCGTCCCGCGCGGCAGTCCGGGGGCTATCTCGGCGAAGGCCTCCCGATTGATGGTGAGCGTCCGCAGGTCACGGGCGTTGACACCGACGACCCGGGCGCCGGCCTGAATGGCGCGTGAGGCCTCCTCGGGGCTCCGTACCTCGACCATCGCGGTCATGCCCAACGACTGCACCCGGTCCAGCAGCGACTCCAGGCGGGGCTGATCCAGGGCACTGACGAGCAACGGAACCATGTCGACCCCGTAGTAGCGGGCCTCGTGGATCTGATAGGGGTCGATGATGAAGTCACGGCACATGACCGGCACCCCCACGGCGCTACGCACCGCACGGACGTCCTCCAGGGACCCGTGGAAACGCCTCCGCTCCGTCTGACAGCCGATCAGACGGGCACCACCCGCCTCGAACGCGCACGCCAGCTCCGCGGGTGACTCGATGAGCGCGATGGGTCCACGGACGGGATTGGCGCGCTTCAGCTCGGCGATCACCCCGCAGCCCGGCTTCGTCAACGCCGCGATGGCGTCGCGGGCGGGTTCGACGTCACGGGACCGTGCCTTCATCTCCGCGAACGGAACGACGGCCTCACGCGCGGCGACGTCCTCGACGACGCCGGCGATGATCTGGTCGAAAACCGTGGTCATGTCTGATCCGTCCGCCTGCGGTCCACCCGACGGGGCCTCCCGCCGCTGTTCAGGCACCAGGCTAATGGCTGTCCCGCTGTCCGGTGAAATTGGTGAGGTCCGCACAAGGATCGCCCGCACCCGGGATCACCCCCGTCACGGCGGAACCGACCATACGTCACCGTGCCGGGGCACCCCCGCCGTCCCCGTCCCGCCGATCCGTCGGATCGATGTCCGCGTCGAGTGCGTCCCAGAGCACCCTCCCGGAATCCGGGGACCTCTCGAGATCGTCCTCCAACCGTGCCAGCCTGGCACCGGGGGTGACGTAGCGGCTCGACACCGTCCCCGTTCGACCGCCGGGCCGCAGGACGAGGAGGACTCCCCCGACCAGGGCAAGGGCACAACCGAGGAAAGCCACGACAGGTCCGGCGACGTGCACGTCGAGTCCGGTGACCGTCGCCCAGTCACTCAACGTCACCGGGGAATCCGCCTTCTGCGTCGCCGCTCCCGAGGTGAGCAGCTTCCGGGCCCGCTCCGGGTCCGGGGTTCCGGCGAGCAACGACAGCGGAGCCCAGCTCGCACCGACCGCCGCCAGCGCGGTCAGACCACCGACGCCCCTCCGCGCGTTGCTCCGCAGGGCGAGGGCCCCGAGGGTGCCGGCGACGAGGACCAGTGCGATCACGGTGACCTCGGAGGCCCACACCGCACCCGGCAGACCCCGGACCGCGTCACCCGACTTGTCGTCGAAGGCCGTGACGGTCACCCACCGCAACCGGGAGGACAGCCACAGGAGCACCGCCCCCGCACCGACGCCCAGTGCCGCCACGCGGGGGAGTCGTCCCGCCGTCACAGCAGTTCGTCCGCGTCGAAGCAGGTGCGGTCACCGGTGTGGCACGCACCACCGGTCTGCCGCACGGTCACCAGGACGGTGTCCCCGTCACAGTCCAGCCGCACGCCGGTGACCTCCTGGACGTGTCCCGAGGTCAGGCCCTTGATCCAGTACTCCCCCCGGGAGCGGGAGTAGTAGGTCCCCCGGCGGGTCGCCAGGGTGTACGCCAGGGCGTGGGTGTCCATCCACGCGAGCATCAGCACCTCGCCACCGCCGTCCTCCTGGACGACCGCGGGCAGGAGTCCCGAATCGTTGAGTTTCAGCCTGTCCGCGATCGCGGGATCCAGATCGAACAGGGCGGGGTCGTCGGCCGGGTCCTGTGCGGGGGGCATCGTCGCGGTCATCGGCGCACCTCACATCCGGCGTCGGCGAGAGCGTCCTTGACCTCACCGATGGTGATCTCCCGGAAGTGGAAGATCGTCGCCGCCAGCACCGCATCGGCACCGGCGGCGACCGCCGGTGGGAAGTGCTCCACGGAGCCGGCGCCACCGGAGGCGATCACCGGGACCGACACCGCGGAGCGGACGGCCCGGAGCAGTTCGAGGTCGAAGCCGTCGCGGGTGCCGTCACCGTCCATGGAGTTCAGCAGGATCTCCCCCACACCGAGCTCCTCACCGCGCCGGGCCCACTCGATCGCGTCGATCCCGGCGGACCGGGAACCACCGTGGGTGGTCACCTCGAAGCCGGAGGGCTGGGGAGTTCCCCCCTCGGGGACGCGGCGGGCGTCGACGGACAGGACGATGCACTGCGCGCCGAAGCGTTCGGACAGTTCACGGAGGAGTTCCGGGCGGGCGATGGCCGAGGTGTTGACGCTCACCTTGTCCGCCCCCGCGCGCAACAGCTGGTCGACGTCCTCGACGGAGCGCACCCCGCCGCCGACGGTCAGGGGGATGAAGACCTGTTCCGCGGTACGTCGCACCACATCGAGCATCGTGCCCCTGCCGTCCTTCGACGCGGAGACATCGAGAAACGTCAGCTCGTCGGCTCCCTCCGCGTCATAGCGGGCGGCGAGTTCCACGGGATCCCCCGCATCACGGAGATTGGTGAAGTTGACGCCTTTGACGACACGGCCGTCGGCCACGTCCAGGCAGGGAATGATACGGACAGCTACGGACAAGTTCCGTCCGCCTCCTTCTCAGGTCGGGTGAAGCGTTGTTCAACGGTCGATGCCGAGGGTCTCACTGATCGTACCGAGGATCACGTCGTGCACGCCCTTCGCCCCGGCGACGACACCGAAGGAACCCGGGTGCCAGTCGGCTCCGGCGAGATCGGTCACCACTCCCCCCGCCGCGCGGACGAGCAGGACACCGGCGGCGTTGTCCCAGACATGGGGACTGAACGTGACCGTTCCCCCGAAGATCCCGGCTGCGGTGAAGGCGAGATCCAGGCCGACGGATCCGGTCACCCTGAGCCTGGGGTGCTTGGCGCCCAGCCGGTCGAGGAGTTCATGACGCGCCGAGGTCGGGAAGGTCGAGTGCGCGGGTGAGATGATCGAACCGAATCCGATGTGGCTCATCCACGGATCGCGCTCGGTGACGGGCCGTCGGGGCCGCCCGTTGCACATCAGCGGCGAGCCGGTGTACGCGGTGAAGCGCTGGCCCGTCGCGGGTTGGGAGGTCAGCGCACAGACCGGCTGCCCGTCGACCAGCAGGCTCAGCAGGAAGGCGCACATCGGGTTGCCTGCCGCGAAATTGGAGGTTCCGTCGACGGGGTCGACGACCCAGACGGCCCCGTCTCCGAGTTCTCCCCCGGTCTCCTCCCCGAACACCGGGATACCGGTGAGAAGGGTCAGCTGCTGCCGGACGGTGCTCTCGACGGCAAGGTCGACCTCCGTGGCGATGTCCCCCTTCCCCTTCTCCACGACGGCGGCCGCACCGAGGGAGGAGCGGATCATCCGCTCCGCGTCATCGGCGACGGCCTCGGCGACGGCGAGCAGTCCGCGTGCGTCCAGATCACCGGACACGGTCAGTCGCGTCCCGTCCGTGCTCCACCGGACACCGCGTCGAGGGCCTCCCCGAGGGTGAACCGCCCCTCGTAGAGGGCCTTGCCGATGATGACCGAATCAATCCCCTCCTCGACGTAGGGCACCAGCCCGGTTACGTCCGCGAGTTCGGCGATCCCGCCCGAGGCGGTGACCGGGGCGTCGGTCGCCGCGGCGACGTCACGCAGGAGTTCGACGTTGGGACCGGTCAGCGTACCGTCCCGGGAGACGTCGGTGACGACGAACCGGCTGCACCCCGCGCGGTCGAAACGTTCGAGGATCTCCCACAGGTCGCCGCCGTCCGAGACCCAGCCGCGTCCCCGGGTGCGCCACTGGCCGTCGATGAGACGGACGTCCAGACCGATGGCGACACGGTCCCCGTGGGTGGAGATGACCTTCTCCGCCCAGTCGGGGTTCTCCAGGGCGGCGGTGCCGATGTTGACCCGTCGTGCCCCCGTGGCCAGTGCACGGTCGAGTGACGCGTCATCGCGGATACCGCCGGTCAGTTCGACGTCGATGTCGAGTTTCCCCACGACCTCCGCCATCATCCCGTGGTTGGATCCCCGCCCGAAGGCGGCGTCGAGGTCCACGAAATGGAGCCACCGCGCACCCTGCGACTGCCAGTTCAACGCGGCGTCGAGGGGACTGCCGTAGCTCTTCTCACTGCCGGCCTCCCCCTGGTGCAGGCGGACGGCCCTACCGTCCACGACGTCGACTGCGGGCAGAAGTGTCAGACTCATGGGGCCAATCCTAGCGGTGCCGGGACGGCGGTGTGTCACCCCCGTCGGTGGATGGACGGTCAGAGTGTCCTGACCCAGTTGCGCAACAGCTCGGCACCCGCGTCACCGGATTTCTCCGGATGGAACTGGGTGGCCCACAACGGGCCGTTCTCCACCGCGGCGAGGAACCGGTCCCCGTCATGCTCGGCCCAGGTGAGGGCGGGTGGGGTGAGGATGTCGTCCTCCGGCAGATCCCAGCTGCGCACGGCGTAGGAGTGGACGAAGTAGAAACGCTCATCGCCGATCCCCCGGAACATCTCCGAGTCCCCCGGGGCATCGACCGTGTTCCATCCCATGTGCGGCAGGATGTCCGCCTCCAGCTTCTCGACCCGCCCGGGCCATTCCCCGCATCCCTCGGCGGCGATCCCGTGTTCGACCCCGCGCTCGAAGAGAATCTGCATGCCCACGCAGATTCCCAGCACCGGGCGGGACCCCGCCAGCCGTTCACCGATGAGTCGGGCGCCGTGCACGGCACGCAGTCCCTCCATGCACGCGGCGAAGGCGCCGACACCGGGGACGAGGAGCCCGTCCGCGGCGAGCACGGTCTTCGGGTCGCTGGTCACGGTGACCTCGGCGCCGACCCGTTCAACGGCACGGTGCGCGGAACGGAGGTTCCCCGACCCGTAGTCGAGGAGGGCGACGGTGGGTTTCCTGCGGCTGTTCATCTGCTGCTCCCGGTGGTGTCGGTGTCTCTGTCGGTTTCGGTGCCGGTGCCGGTCTCGGTCTCGGTGCGCCCGGGTGTGTGGGGCGTGGTCCCCGCGCCATCCGGGCCTCCCGGTGTGGCCGTGTCCGTGCCACCCCGACCGAGATCCACCGGGGTGATCGACGCCTTCTTCACGGGCCGGGACGGACCGGGGGCCCGGGCCGGTCGGGGGAACGGAGTTCGGAGAGACGTCGGCGTTCCATCTCCCGGGCCTCCTGACGGGCGCGTTCTATGTGTGCCTGTGCCTCCTGCCGGGCGCGCTCGACGTGGGCGCGGGCGTCCGCCCGGATCTCCCGGACCTGAATCTTGTACTCACGCTGGTCGGATTTCCGCTCGGCCTTCAGTGCACGGCGCTCGGCGGCCTCGGCACGCAGCTCGGCGTTGAACTCCTCCCGGCTCATGCCCTCCGGGCGACGCCGGACGTGCGGGCGGGGGGTGCTCTTCGCGAGAAGCTCGGCGACGTGCACCGGCTTCATGCCCGCACGACCGATCGCCCGGGCACTCCGGACGGCGGTGCGGGCCATCGGGACCCGGCGCAGGGTCGCCCGGGTGTTGTTGTGCTCCGCGATCCGGTGGCGTCCCATGGTCCGGTCCGCGAGGACGACGGCGAGTCCGAGGAGGACGAGCCCCGCGGCAGTCCCGAAGGATCCGGAGTAGGCGGCGCGTGCCGCGACGACACCGAGGACGACCGAGCCGAGGCCGGTACCGGAGTCGAAGGCGATGTTCCACATCGCCGACGCTTCGGTGACCTTGGAGCGGGGCAGCCGGGCGAACATCATCAGCAGGGCCTCGTTCTGGACGGCACCGAAACCTGCACCGAACAGCAGAGCGGAGATGAGCAGCAGCCACGGGTTCAGCCCGAGGGCGAGGACGAGGGTGGCGAGCGCCAGACCCGCGACACCGGAGACGAGCGACGGGACGACCAGTCGACCGGCCTCACCGCGCCGGTCCGCGATGATGCCGGCACCGTAGCGGCTGAGCATCTGGGATCCGCCGACGACCGCGAGAACGAGTCCACCGACGACGGCTCCGCTGGCCGGGTCGAGGTCCTTGACCGCCGCGGGGAGGAAGGAGGAGATCGCACCGTAGCCCATGGCGATCGTCGCGATCGCCAGTGCGGGAACGGTGATGAGCTTCCAGGTCGCCACCGAGTAACCGGTCTCCGTGACCGAGCCCGTTCCCCGCAGGGATTCCCGCTTCTCCGGTGAGAGTCGTGGAAGGGACCAGCACAGTGCCGTGGCACCGACCCCGATGACGGAGGAGATGATGTAGACGGCGGTGAAACCGATGGTCTCGGCGAGATAGAGACCGGTGGGGAGGAAGAGCATCTGGAGGAGCCCGACGACGAGCCCCAGTGCACCGGAGGCCTTACCGAGGAACCTGCGGGCCACGAGTTCCGCCATGAGCGCGGACTGGGCGACGGTCAGTGCACCGAAGCCGACCCCCCGGATCGCGGAGATGGTCAGCACCGGGACCGCGTCCACCGAGAACACGTACAGCGCCGAGGGCACACACAGCAGGAAGGCCGAGACGACCATGACGGGGATGTACCCGAACCTCCGCAGTGCCCTCGGCGTGAACATCTGTGTGAGGACGGTGCCCGCCATGAACACACCCGTGACGGAACCGGCGAGACTGTCCGATCCCCCCGAACTGATCACCGCGAGCGGGACCACCGGAAGCATCAGCGACCAGGAGGCGAAGGCGAAGGCGACGGCGATCAACGTCGTCTTCAGCGCCGGACTGCTCCACATGTTGTCGAGCTTCTCGAGTTCATCGCGTGACAGCAGCCGCGCCGAAGTCTTCACCTATCTAACCCACCTCTCCCAGTAGCCACAGCAGCGCCGCGGTGAATGCCACGGCCGCCGCCAGAGCGCCGATGAATGTCATGACCCGGTTCTCGGCCTGGTAGGCCGCCCAGGTTCCGCCGACCAACAGGCCCGCGACGATGAACAGCAGGTAGATGAACCAGTGTGCGGATCCGTCCTGCTGCCCGGCTGCCACTTTAACAAGCTCCGACATCGCTTACAGAGACCCCTTGGTGGACGGGATACCGGTGACCCGGGGATCGGATTCCGTGGCGGCACGCAGGGCCCGGGCGACGGCCTTGTACTCGGCCTCGGTGATGTGGTGCGGATCGCGGCCGTAGTGGCAGCGGACGTGCAGGGCGATCTGTGCGTTGAACGCCAGGGTCTCGAAGAAGTGACGGTTGATGACGGTGGCGTAGTGCCCGCCGATCACGGCGGTGACCATCTGGTCCGGTTCCCCGTCCATGACGAAGTAGGGACGACCGGACACGTCCACGATCGCCTCGCACAGGGTCTCGTCCATCGGCAACTGGCAGGAACCGAACCGGCGGATACCGGACTTGTCCCCCAGTGCCTCCCGGAGTGCCCCGCCCAACACGATGGCCGTGTCCTCGACGGTGTGGTGCGCATCGACCTCGATGTCCCCGGAGGCGTGGACGGTGAGATCGAAGCTGCCGTGGGTGCCGAAGGCGGTGAGCATGTGGTCGAAGAACGGCAGGCCGGTGCTGATCTCGCAGTTGCCTGTGCCGTCCAGGTCGATCTCCACCGCGATGGTCGATTCTCGGGTGGCACGCTCGACGCGGGCCCGCCGGGAGCTGCCGGATCGCGCGGATTCGTTGGTGGTGGTGTGGTTCAGGTCAGCCATGGGTGGTCGTCTCGTTCCTCGTGGTTCGGTGCTGGAAGTCGGATGTTCTCAGGGGGTGGATGTGCCGTCCGGGGTGATGCCGGTGGTTGCGGCGATGTCCCGGGCTGCGGCGATGAAGGCGTCGTTCTCCGCGTCCAGGCCGATCGTGGCACGGAGGCGGTGCGGCACACCGACGTCGCGGATGAGAACCCCGGCGTCGAGGAAACGGCGCCAGACGTCGGCCGCGTCATCGAAGTGCCCGAAGAAGATGAAGTTCGACCGGCTGGGCACGACGTCGTACCCGATCTCCTCCAGGGCGGCGACCACGCGGTCACGTTCAGCGGCTATCCGGGCGACGGTCGCGAGCGTGTCCTCCGAGTGCCTCAGCGCGACGATCGCCGCGGCCTGGGACAGTGTGGACAGGTGGTACGGCAGCCGGACGAGCATGACCGCCTCGATGAAGGCGGGGGCCGCGACGAAGTAACCGAGCCGCCCGCCCGCGAAATCGAAGGCCTTGCTCATCGTCCGGGAGACCACGATCCGGGCGGGGAACTCCTCGATGAGTTCCACGGCGGAGGGCCCGTCGTTGAACTCGGCGTAGGCCTCGTCGACGATGACGATGCCGGGGGCGACCTCCGCGATCCGGCGGATGTCGTCCAGGGAGGTCACGTCCCCGGTGGGGTTGTTCGGGGTGGTCACGAACACGACGTCGGGCCGGAGCCGCTCGATCTCCGCGAGGGCGAGGTCCGTGTCGATGCTGAAATCGGCGCCGCGTTCGCAGCGGAGGAACTCGGTGTGCGTACCCGTCGACAGGATGGGGTGCATCGAGTAACTGGGGACGAAGCCCAGGGCCGTGCGGCCCGGGCCGCCGAAGGCCTGGAGCAGCTGTTGGAGCACTTCGTTGGAGCCGTTGGCGGCCCAGAGGTTGTCCCGGGTGACGGCGACACCGGTCTGCGCCGAGATGTACGCGGCGAGGTGGTCGCGCAGTTCGACGCAGTCACGTTCGGGGTAGCGGTTCAGATCCCCGGCGAGCCGGCGTACGGTCTCGACGAGTTCCCCGACGAGCGCGTCCGACGGCGGGTACGGGTTCTCGTTGGTGTTCAGCCGGACGGGGACGTCGAGCTGAGGCGCACCGTAGGCGTGTTCGCCGCGCAGTGCCTCCCGGAGGGGCAGGTCCGCGAGCGTGGTGGAAGCGGCGAGTGGTGTGGTGGCGTCGGTCATCGGTTGTCCTCGGTGGTTGATTCGGTGGGGAGGTTCTCGAAGCGGGCGCGGATGGCCTCACCGTGGGCGGGCAGGTCCTCGGCGTCGGCGAGGGCGACGACGGTGTCCGACACGCCCTTGAGCGCGGATTCGTCGTAGTCGATGAGGTGCACGGCCTTGAGGAAGGTGCGGGTGTTCAGCCCGGATGAGTGGCGGGCAGTCCCCGAGGTGGGCAGGACGTGGTTGGAGCCGGCGGAGTAGTCACCGAGCGGGACGGGGGCGTACGGGCCGACGAAGATCGCTCCGGCGTTCCGGATGCGGCGGGCGACACCGGCCGCGTCCCTGGTGTGGATCTCCAGGTGTTCGGCGCCGTAGGCGTCGACGACGCGGATGCCGGTCTCGAGGTCGTCGACGAGGATGATCCCGGACTGGGGCCCGGTCAACGCCTGTGCGACCCGGTCGGCGTTGCGGGTCACCCCGTAGCGGGCGGCGACCTCCCGGTCGACGGCTTCGGCGAGTTCCCGGGAATCGGTGACCAGGACACTCGCCGCCATGACGTCGTGCTCCGCCTGGCTGATCAGGTCGTAGGCCAGATGGACCGGGTCAGCGGTGTCATCGGCGAGGACGGCGATCTCCGTCGGTCCGGCCTCCGAGTCGATTCCGACGACGGAGCGGCACAGTCGCTTGGCCGCGGTGACGAAGATGTTGCCCGGGCCGGTGATCATGTCCACGGGTGCCAGGTCCGCAGCCTCCTCATCGCCGTACGCGAGCAGTGCGACCGCCTGTGCACCACCGACGGCCCACACCTCGTCGACGCCGAGCAGTGCGCAGGCCGCCAGGATGGTGGGGTGCGGCCAGCCGCCGTGGTCGACCTGCGGGGGCGAGGCGACGACGAGGGTGTCGACGCCCGCCTCCTGCGCGGGGATCACGTTCATGAGGACGCTGGACGGGTAGACGGCGTTTCCACCGGGTACGTAGAGGCCGACCCGTTCGACGGGGATGAAGCGTTCCTCGACGGTCCCGCCCGGGGTGAGTTCGACGGTGTGCCCCTCGGGGACCTGGGCGCGGTGGACCTTCCGGATCCTGCTGATGGACTCCTCCAGCGCGGCCTTCACCTGAGGGTCGAGGGTGTCCACCGCGGCACGAATGACCCCGGCGGGAACCCGGACGCCGTCCGGTGTGACCCCGTCGAACTTCTGTCCGTGGGCCAGGGCAGCGGCGGCACCGTTGGCACGGACGTCGGCGACCAGCGGCGCGACGACGTCGAGGACCGAGTCCACGTCCGTGCCGCCCCTGGGCAGGGTCCTCCGCAGATGGCTGACGGTCGGGTTCTGGCCGGTGAGGTCGGTGAGCGTGAGCATGGGCATTCCTGCATCATCCCGTCGTGTGTCTGCGTGGGTGGTGGCACCACGGTCATCTCGTTCCGTACCCCGTCCCGACCGCATGTGACTGCGGGAGAGCACGGGAGGGCACGGGAGACGGTGGCGCCGTCTGCGGTCATTGTATTCTGCCCCGGTTCCGGCCACCGCAGGGGGACACCGGAGCCCGGCGGGGACGGGTGGCACCCGCGTATATTGGCGGAGAGGTCCGGGAGCGGTCCCGGAGACCGTACGGTGCACACGGTGAGGAGTGAAGCGGATCATGGGCGACCACAGCGGGGGTCAGTCGGGGCCGTCGCGGGTCGACATGGACGACGTGGCTGCGGCCGTCACGGCCTGCGGCTACCGGTTTCTCCGTGGTCCCGGACGCCTGCTCCTGCCGTGGGAGGCGCACCGGGTCCTCATCCACGTGGGCAGGGCCGACGCCCGGGTACTGATCGCGGAGACGGAGCTGCGCCGCACTCTCGATCTCTCCGAGATCAACGCGCTGGCGCGCACGATCACCGCCTGGAACGCCGGGCGGATCAACCCGACCGCGCTGCTGAGCGTCACCGATTCGGGTGAGGTCTCGGTCCGGTTCCGGGTGTCACTGCCCGTCGACGCGGGGGCCACGGAGGAGCAGCTCCGGTCATTCATCCGCTCCGCCATGCAGGCCACGGAGCTCGCGGTCGACCACATGCTCAACGAGTTCCCGGGTTTGCGGACGGGTGGTGGGACGGAGCCCGCCGAGGACGTACTCGATGTGGAGGCACTTCACCGGCCGTTCCCGTCGCGGACCGCGGGGAACGGACCTGACGACGGACACGAGGGAGCGGAGATCATGGCGGAACCGGACGAACCGGGTGAACCGACGGAGGACCGCGACATCAGTGACGGGGTCAATTCGAACGCCGGCGGTGACATCGATCTCCCGGACCCGGATTCCCCCACCCCGGTCGATCTCGCCCGGCTCGAGTCCACCCTGGAGGATCTCGGCATCCACGGCATGCACAGGGGTGAGAGCTGGCTGGCGACGACGGTCAACCGGGTCCTCATCGGGTTGCACCTGGACAACGGGCCGTCGCTGATTCTCCGTGGCCTCTGGGACCCTGATCTTGATCCGGAACAGGACTTCATGCGGCTCTTCCTGTGCTGCAACACCTGGAACGAGAGGTCCGCACTGACGAAGGCCTACTGCCACACCGACGATGACGGGCTCCAGGTGCGGGTGGAGATGTCTGTCCCGACCGTTGCCGGATTGACGCCGACCCAGCTCCGGCACACCGTGTCCCTCGGGTTGCGTCGTGTCCTGTTGGCGGTGGGGTCGATCAGTGAGGACGTCACCGGGGACTCGGTGGTCGATTGGCCGGAGGACTGATCCCGTGCCGTCCTCCGCCGCCGACCGCGATCCCCTCTCCGGAGGTGTCCCGGGCGACGCGTCCGAGTTGTTCTCCGACGGCTGCGACACCGTGTTCTCCGGGGAGACACCACCCGGCAGAATCAACCGGGGGCTGCGGTTGACCCTTCTCCGGGTCCTCGGTTCCGCGCCGTTGCGTGTCCTGGGCCGTCGCCGGCGGGACTCGGCAGGACCGGTGCGCCCGCCCGCTCTCGGTACCGTCGCATCGATGTTGGGGGATCTCGGTGTCCGCTGCGCCGTGCTGTCCGACCGCGTCACCGTCGCCTGGCCGAGCGTCCGGGGGGAATTCCTGATCATCAGGGACAACGGTGGACTGCACCTCGTTTTCCGGGGACGTCTCCGGGGTCGGACGGGCGTGGAGCAGCTTCCCGTCCTCCAGGACGCACTGGCTCTCGGTGGGGAGCGTTCCCTGGCGGTGTGCTTCTATCCGGCGGTGGCGGCGGACGCGACACTCAGCGTCCGTTTCCACACGGCGGTGTGCGTGGACGCGGGAATCACCGACGATCAGCTCCACGTGTTCCTCGAACGTGCACTGGTCCTCGTGCTCTCGGGGTGTCTCACCCTCATCGCGGAACTACCGGCCCTCGCCGGCCCCCGGGTCGACCATCCGGAGCTGCTCCGGGCCGACGCCGTGGAGGCCACCCAGCCGGTCGAGGGGATGGTCGTCCCCCCTGTTCCGGTCACCTCGGACGACGTTTCACCGGATGTTCCGGAGCCACTCGACATGTACCGGCTGCGGCTCATCCTCGAACGGCTCCGGGCGGACGTGCAACCGCATCCCCGGTTCCGGGCCCTCGCGCTCACGGTCGACGGTGTCGACGTACATGTCACGGTCGACGGTTCCGGCACGGCCCCCACCGGTGATCTCATCGTGATGTCCCGGTGGGAGGTTCCCACGACGAGGACCGCCACCGACGTGTTCGGGGAGGCGGCGTTGGCGTGTGCGGCCTTCGACCGCCGGTGCCCCACCGTGAACGTGCGGGCGGCGCTCGTGGAGGGGGCGTCCGGGGCCGGAGGGGAACGGGTGGTGGTGTGTGCGGTGGTGCTGTTCCCGGTCTCTCCCGGTGCGAGCGACGCCCAACTGGTCGCGGCACTCGACTGCGGCATCACCGGTGTCGTTGAGGCGGTCACCGTGGTCCGTGAGGTGCTGACCGGGTGCGGTTAGACGGCACTTCCCGGGATCGTGGGGACCGGGTCCCCGGTACCTTCTTCGGGCACCGGTGAGCGTCCGGGTCTGATGAGCACCGCCGCGGACCAGTACGTGAGCAGGGCGAGGTAGGGGGCGATGACGACACCCCAGTGCAGGGTCACCTGGGGAACGAAGGCGTACTCCTCACCTATCTCCAGCGCGTCGCCGGCGGGTACCGGATGGACGAGATGTGCCACGACGTCACTGATCCCGACGATGGTGAAGGCGCCGAGAAGCGAGCAGAACGTCACCCACGCGAGCATCCTGGGTCCGAGGAGTTCGGGGGCCCGGAAGAACGCGATCAGTGCGACGACGATCGCGAGGATCGAACTGCCGGTGATCATCCCCAGCCAGGTGTCGAATTCCTGCGACCCCGGAGACACGAGGATCACGGAGGCGTCCTCCATGACGCGACCGGTGTAGACCGGCCGGAGTCCCCCGGAGAGCACGCCCGCGACCAGCGCCAGGATGAGGGAGAGCGCGAGGATCCCGGCGTAGGAACCGGTGGCTCTGCTCACCCGGGGCAGGTGACGGAACACCGGCCGACCGGACGTCCCGGAGACCGGGGCCCGGTGGCTACACGGAGGTGCGGCCCCCTCCGGCACGTCCGGTGGACCGTCAACGACGTCAGGATGGTTCATGGACGTCCAATCTACGCGGAAGGCACCGACGGATCCCAGTCCGCTTCCCCCGTGCGGTCATCCCCGCCGGGACAGGCTTCAGCGCTGGACGAGATAAGCCGAGTCGACGCGGCCGTGACGTGAACACACCGCGTCCCATCCGTCGGGGCGTACCTGCACGACCATGCGACGACCGCAGATCTGGCAGTACCGGGGGGCCTCCAGCCCGGCGCGTGCGGAGGGCGACAACCGTATCTCCTCCCCCTCGCTGATGCACTGACCGGTGTTGGGGTGGTAGATCGGCGCGGCACCCGTCATGAGCGCCTCCAGAAGGTCGTTGTTGTCCGCTGCGCGGGCCATGGCTCCAGGTCTCCGGGTTCTCTTCTAGCAGGTGGAGTTCAGTGCCTTGATCGGCAGCCGAAGTTTACCCATCATCTCGAGGTCCTGCTCCTGTGGGCGTCCCAGGGTGGTGAGGTAGTTGCCCACGATGATGGCGTTGATGCCCCCGAGGAGTCCCTGTTCCGCGCCCAGGTCGCCGAGGGTCAGTTCGCGACCACCCGCGAAACGCAGGATCGTCTTCGGCAGCGCGAGACGGAACGCACCGATCGCGCGCAGCGCATCCTGGGCGGGCATGACCTCGTAGTCCGCGAACGGGGTTCCGGGGCGCGGATCGAGGAAATTCATCGGCACCTCCGTCGGATCGAGGGCCGCGAGGTCCTGGGCGAACTCGGCACGCTGTTCGAGTGTCTCACCCATGCCGAGAATTCCGCCGCAGCAGACCTCCATGCCCGCCTCCTTGACCATCCTGAGGGTGTCCCGGCGGGTCTCCCAGGAGTGGGTCGTGACAACCTGCGGGAAGAAGGACCGGGCGGTCTCCAGGTTGTGGTTGTAGCGGTGCACGCCGGCGGCGGCGAGACGGTCGACCTGTTCCTGCGTGAGGATCCCCACGGAGGCCGCGACCTCGATGTCCACCTCCGATTTGATCGCGGCGACGGCCTGCTCCAGCTGTGAGAGGAGGCGCTCGTCCGGTCCCTTGACGGCGGCGACGATGCAGAACTCGGTGGCTCCCGTCTTCTGGGTCTGTTTCGCGGCTTCGACGAGTGCGGGGATGTCGAGCCACGCGGAGCGGACGGGGGACTCGAAGAGTCCGGACTGCGAGCAGAAGTGGCAGTCCTCCGGGCACCCGCCGGTCTTCAGGGAGATGATGCCCTCCATCTCCACCTCTTCACCGCACCACTTCAGCCGGACCTGGTGGGCGAGTTCGAGCAGCTCCGGCAACCGGTCGTCCGGTAGCTTCAGCACGGCGAGAGTCTCGTCCCCGTCGAGGCCGACCCCACCGTCGAGGACCTTCTTCCGGGCGACCTCGAGAATGTCGTCCTGCGCTCGCTCGGACACGTCATTGCCGATGGTTGCCTTGGTCATGGGTCGGTCCTCCTGGGGGATGGGCTCCGGACGGGGTTCCGGGGCCTCGTCAAGCTCGGGCTGGTTGTTGTCGGAGAACCAGGTTACCGGCCCGGCTGAACAGTGTTCAAGAAACCGTCGCGGCAGTTCCCCGACTGACCCGATCCGGGGGTACACTCCACCACGAACACACAGGCATGAGAGAACCCCGCCCGGGGAACCCCTGAGGGCCCGGACGGGGTTTCGGCGGATGGCCGCCGAAGACACCGTGTCCCCGGACAACACAACCGTCGCCGGACGGAAGCACGGTGCACCGCGACCGTCAGTCGCACAGCTTCCAGGCGCCGCCTTCCTTCATGAAGCGCATGGTTCCGGTGTCGACACGGTCACCGGCACTGGCGGTCACCGTAGCGGAGGCCGTGTTCCCCTCGACCATGATGTCGGTGACACTCTTGACCTCGGCCTTCCGGCCCTGCAGCTCAGGGATCAGCTCCATCGGGATGTCCGGAAGTTCGTTCAGGTCATAGGCCTCACGCCCACCGTTCGCCTGGAGCGAGACACTGCACGTGTTGTCGAGGATGTTGCTCAGGTAACCCCGCAACGTCGGCGCCCACGCGACCCGCCGGACGAGATCCTCGATCGCCTGCGCCTCCTCGGGGTTCGCCGGGCGACCACCCTGAACCGGAGCAGCGGGCTTCGGGGAGGGCAGGTTCGCGGCCGCCGCGGCGATCGCCGCAGCCTGGTCCTGCTGCGGAGCCGGGGCGGGAGCCGTCACGCTGGTCTCCTCCGACGTCGGCGCCGGGGACTCCTCGGACTCGGTGGACGTGGTGCTGCTCGTCGTGGAAGTGGAGGTCTCGGTCGATGTGGACGTCGTCGTGGACGTGGAGGGGGACGTGGACGTCGTGGATGACGTTGATGACGTGGACTCGGACGCAGCATCCTCCCCGTTCGAACCACACGCCACCATGCCCATGGAGAGCGGGGCGATCAGTGCGGCTGCTGCAATGGTCTTCTTCGCGAGACTGAGACTCGGCACGGGTGGTACTCCTGACTAATTCTGTTGACGGCACGGAGAAAACTCCGCCCCCTGATCTGATGTTTCACAAGTTCTAGCGCCTCCACCCTAACAACCGCATCCCAGATTGCCCGTTGTTTTTCCTTAAACTTGGGCAATCTTTGACTGACCATCAGATGTGCGGCACCGAAGGGAGGCCCCTCCGTGGAGCAAACTTACTGCGCCCTCCCACGGGCATCCACCCTGCAGCGGACGGGGCGACACCCCGGACACTCCCCCGTCGCCCGTCGCCGCCGTCGGCGGCTATCGTGGCGGTGTGCAGTTGTCCCGTGAGTCCATCATCAGCGCCAGCCTAGAGATCGCAGACACCTACGGACTGGCGGACATGACCATGCGCCGGGTGGCCCGTCACCTCGGTGTCGCGCCCGGCGCACTGTACTGGCATTTCCCCAGTAAACAGGCGCTCATCGCCGCCATCGGACAATCCATCTGCGCCCCGGTTCTCGACGACGCCGCCGACGTCACGGACACCGACTCCGACACATGGGTGGAGGCGACCGTCGCGGTGTGCGACCGACTCCACCGTGCGCTCCTCGACCACCGGGACGGTGCGGAGATCGTCTCGGCCGCCCTGTCCGACGAAGATCTCAGGAACCGGCTGACCTCCGTGATCGCCACCGCCCTCGGCACCCGGAGCGACCTGGCCCCCGGAGAGTGCGGAACCGGGGCCGTCACACTCATGCACTTCATCATGGGGGCGACGCTCCACGAGCAGTCGGTGGCGGCCCTCCGTCTGGCGGAGGGCGTGGTCGAGAGCGGCGGGGAGGACGCGGACACCCGCGCGGAAGAGGCCGGCGCCGGGGAAACCACATTCCGGCGCGGGGTGGCGGTTGTGCTGAAGGGACTTGGCGCACCGCAGGCTATATGATTGCTCACCATGACTAGTTCCACCGCAGACGCCCACCAGGTTTGGCCCGGCGACGCCTATCCGCTCGGCTCCACGTATGACGGAGCCGGCACGAATTTCGCCCTCTTCTCCGACGTCGCGGAAAAGGTCGAGCTGTGCCTGCTCGACGAGGACAACAACGAGACCCGCATCCCGATCGAGGAGGTCGACGCCCACACGTGGCACTGTTACCTCCCCGGGGTTCAGCCCGGTCAACGTTACGGCTACCGGGTCTACGGCCCCTATGATCCGGCCAACGGCCACAGGTGCGACCCCAACAAGCTGCTCGTCGACCCCTACGCGAAGGCCTTCGACGGTGAGTTCGACGGACACCCCTCCCTGTTCTCCTACGACATCACGGACCCGGAGGACCTGAGCAAGCGCAACACCGAGGACTCCCTCGGACACACGATGACCTCCGTCGTCATCAACCCCTTCTTCGACTGGGCGAACGACCGTGCCCCGAAGACCCCGTACCACGAGACCGTCATCTACGAGGCCCACGTCAAGGGCATGACGATGACCCACCCCGATGTCCCGGAGAACCTCCGCGGCACCTACGCGGGTCTGGCGCACCCCTCCATCATCGAGTACCTCCAGGACCTCGGTGTGACCGCCATCGAGCTGATGCCGGTCCACCAGTTCCTCCAGGATGACCGGCTCCGGGAGCTCGGCCTGCGCAACTACTGGGGGTACAACACCTTCGGGTTCCTCGCCCCGCACCAGGATTACGCGGCCGCGACGAAACCGGGTGGAGCGGTCAGCGAGTTCAAGGGTATGGTCCGGGCGTTCCACGACGCCGGGATCGAGGTCATCCTCGACGTGGTCTACAACCACACCGCCGAGGGCAACCACATGGGCCCGACGATCGTGTTCCGCGGTATCGACAACGCCGCCTACTACCGGCTCGTCGAGGACGACAAGCGGCACTACATGGACTACACGGGTACGGGCAACAGCCTGAACGTCCGGCACCCGCACACCCTTCAGCTGATCATGGACTCACTGCGGTACTGGGTCACCGAGATGCACGTCGACGGCTTCCGTTTCGACCTCGCCTCGACCCTGGCCCGCGAGCTCCACGACGTGGACCGGCTCTCGGCGTTCTTCGATCTCGTCCAGCAGGACCCGGTGGTCAGCCAGGTCAAGCTCATCGCCGAGCCCTGGGACATCGGTGAGGGCGGGTACCAGGTCGGTAACTTCCCGCCGTTGTGGACCGAGTGGAACGGCAAGTACCGGGACACCGTGCGCGACTTCTGGCGCGGCGAACCCGCCACCCTCGGCGAATTCGCCTCCCGTCTGACCGGTTCCTCCGATCTCTACGCCAACAACGGTCGGCGCCCCACCGCGTCGATCAACTTCGTCACGGCCCATGACGGATTCACCCTCAACGACCTGGTGAGCTACAACGAGAAGCACAATGACGCCAACGGTGAGGACGGCCGCGACGGTGAGAGCCACAACCGGTCCTGGAACTGCGGCGTGGAGGGGCGTTCCTCCGATCCCGAGGTGCTCCAGCTCCGCGCGCAACAGCGCCGCAACTTCCTGACCACCCTTCTCCTCAGCCAGGGCACGCCGATGATCGCCCACGGCGACGAGATGGGCCGTACCCAGGAGGGCAACAACAACGTCTACTGCCAGGACTCTGAGTTGTCCTGGATCGACTGGGATCAGGCCGAGGACAACAAGACCCTGGTCAACTTCACCCGACGTCTGCTGCGTATCAGGGCGAATCACCCGGTCTTCCGCCGCCGCCGTTTCCTCGCCGGTGGCCCGCTCGGCGACGATGATCTCCGTCAACGTGACATCGCCTGGCTCGTGCCGTCCGGCAAACTGATGACCCAGGCGGACTGGGACTTCACCTTCGGCAAGTCACTGATGGTCTACCTCAACGGCGACGCCATCGCGGAGCCGGGTGAGCGCGGTGAGCGCATCACCGACGATTCCTTCATCATGTGCTTCAACGCGTACCACGAGCCGCTGGAGTTCACCCTGCCGGGGAAGCGCTTCGGCGTGCGTTGGCGACTGATCGTCAACACGGTCGAGGAGACCGGCTACCCGCTGGAGGAGGAGGTCATCGAGGCCGGGGGACAGATCACCGTTCCCGCGCGCTCGACGATGATCCTCAAGCAGATGGAACCGCCCGCCGAGGACCTCGACGAGGACGCGGGCGCCGCCCGCACCGCCCCCGGCTGCGTCCACGGAACGGATGACGAGATGCCCGAGTCGAAGACTCCGGAGGCGGGCCCCCGGCGTACGGGTGCCACCGAGGACGACTACCGCGACCGGACCGGCGACTACGTGTGACCGGAACCTGATTCCGCGCACCGGCAGTATCGAGAGGTGAACCCGACGTGATCATCGCAGCCCACGGCAGCACCGTCACCGTGTCCCGGGACACGGTGACGGTGCACCGCGATCCCCTGCTGACCGCACTCCACGGCCCCGGCCCGGAGATCCCGCTGGCATCGGTCACCGGGGTCTCCGCGACCCCGGGGGACCCGGTCACCTGTGGTCTCGTCGTCCTGGAGGGACCGGGTACCGAGATCGTGTTCAGTCCCAACCAGAACACCGAGCTCGAACAGTTCACCACCGCCCTCGAAGCGGCACTCAGCGGCGACGCCCCCACCGTGACGGTCCCCGGACTGAACTTCACCGCGGTCCACGTGGACCACGACCCCGCATGGGACACGGTCGACGCGATCGGTGTCGCCAGGGTCCGGGACGGGGTCGTCGTCGACGGCACCGGGTGGACCGGAACCGGTGACACCGCCCCGCTCGACGGTTTCCTCGACTACATCGGTGACGACGGGGAGATACTCGTCGCACACAACGCCTACCGGCAGATCACCGCCCTCCACCGCGCGATACGCGGGTCCGGTGCCACCCGGCTCCCGGATCTCCCCCTCGGCTGCACACTCGCTCTCGCACGCCGGGAACGCCCCCACGACGACGACCACTCACTCGTCGGACTCTGCCGCGCCCTCGGACTCCGGGAACCGGACTCCCCCGCGGCCGCCGCCGAGGTCACCGCCCGTCTTCTCGTGCTCCTCAACGGGGACACGACCCGTGACACGGTCACCGGGATTCTCGCGGGTTCCGGCCTGACCCCCGGACGGTCCGGTGGTGAGCGGGTGTGGCCCGTCCTGGACACGGTGCCGGAGCCCCCCGCGCAACCCGCCCCCTCACGTCGGGGCGGAGAGCGCGGGAAAACCGGGCGCCCCGTCCCCTGGGCGAAGGTCGCCGTCCCCGACACCGTCCCGGAACCGAACCCGGACGCCGACCGCGACGGACTGCTCTACGGTCAGAACGTGACCCTGTCCGGGGACTTCGGCCCCTTCGACAAGGGCCAGCTCTGGCAGCGGATCGCGGATGCCGGCGCAACGGTCGGGAAGAACGTGACCAGGAAGACCACCGTCCTCGTCTGCGGCGAGTGGGGGAAACCGACCTCGAAACAGAAACGCGCCGAGGAACTGATGGAGAAGGGGCAGGACATAGCGCTCTGGTCCGCGGAACAGCTCTACACGACGCTGGGCCTCGATCCCGCGGAGGAAGAGGACGTGCAGCCACCGTTCTGATCTCCCATCCCCGGGAATCCGGGGCCCGGTCAGGAGGTCAGACCGGATGTGGGTGTCATGCCCCCACACCGTCCCCGGTTCCGCCCCGCCGGGGATCCCCGGCGCGGCACCCGCGTGTTTCGCCCCGTGTCCCGACGAACTCCGTGCGGTGTCCGGCACCGCTCCCCCGTCTGCCGGACCGGGTCGACGGGCGGGTTCGGGCGCGATCGGTCCCGCTCCGATCCGGTGGAACGCCGGCTTCCCCCGCAGCTCCGGAGTTGATCCGCCGGCACCGGCCGCCACCGACTGCCGTCTTCCCCGGCTGCACCTCCGCCACGGGTGCGCCGTCGACGGCGCGGGTTACAGTGGTGGCGCATGGACCTGTGCCCGTGAACAGTGACCAACCCAGGAGAATCATGACCCGCCGTCCCATCACCGCCACCTACCGACTGCAGCTGCGTGGGCCCGAGGCCGATCCGTCCGGCCGGGCGTTCGGTTTCGCCGAGGCAGAAGCGGTGGTTCCCTATCTCGCGGAACTGGGCGTCAGCCACCTCTACCTGTCCCCCATCCTCACCGCCCCCGCGCATTCGACGCACTCCTATGACGTCACCGATCCGACCGAGATCAATCCGGCGTTCGGCGGTATCGCCGGGCTGCGGAGCCTCGCGGACACCGCCCGCGGACACGGTCTCGGAATCATCATCGACATCGTCCCGAATCATCTGGGGGTCGACGATCCGCGCGAGAACCCCTGGTGGTGGGATGTTCTGAAACTCGGTCGGGACAGTGAGTACGAGAGCTACTTCGACATCGACTGGCACGACGACAACGGGGCCGGCGGGAAGCTCGGTCTGCCGGTTCTCGGCGCGGAGGGTGACGAGGACAAACTCACCCTGGACGAGGTCGACGGCGAGACCGTCCTGCGCTACTACGACAACGTGTTCCCCGTGCGTCCCGGTACCGGGGACGCCGGCGACCCGGCAGCCGTCCATGACGCCCAGAGCTACCGGCTGATGTACTGGAAGTCCGGCATCATCGGCTACCGCCGTTTCTTCTCCGTCAACGGGTTGGCCGGTGTCCGCCAGGAGGATCCGGTGGTGTTCGAGCACACCCACCGGGTGCTGTCCCGTCTGATCGCCGAGGATCTCATCGACGGGGTCCGTGTGGACCACCCGGACGGCCTGTCCGACCCCTTCTCCTACCTCGGCCGGCTCCGCGCCCTCATCGGCGACGACCGGTGGCTCGTCGTCGAGAAGATCCTCGGTGTCGACGAGCCCCTCGATCCGCGTCTCGCGGTCGACGGCACGACCGGCTACGACGCACTGCGGGAACTCGACGGTGTCTTCATCTCCCGTGAGGCCGAGGACGCACTGTCGATGCTCGCCATGCAGCAGTCGGGGTCCGCCTGGGACGAGGCCGCGGTCACCGCCACCGAGCAGGCCCTGAAACGCTCCGTCGCCGCCGATGAACTCGCCGCCGAGGTCCGCCGTCTCGCCCGGGCCGTGCGGCGCGACAACTTCTCCACGGCCGGCGACGGGGTCAGCGAACGGATGCTGACGGACACGATCATCGAACTCGTCGCCGCCATGCCCGTCTACCGGGCCGACTACATCTCCCTGTCCCGTGTCACCGCCTCCGTCGTGGCGGAGATGACCCGTCGGTTCCCCTCGAGGCGTGACGCCCTCGACCTCATCACCGCGGGCCTCCTCGCCGACGGTGAGGCCGCGGTCCGTTTCGCCCAGGTGTGCGGCGCCGTGATGGCCAAGGGGGTGGAGGACACGACGTTCTACCGGGCCTGCCGTCTCGTCGCACTCCAGGAGGTCGGTGGGGCACCGGGACGTTTCGGTGTCGGTCCCGCCGAGTTCCACCTGCTCCAGCAGGAACGCAGCGTGCTGTGGCCCCGGACCATGACGACCCTGTCCACCCACGACACGAAGCGCGGAGAGGACGTCCGGGCCCGGATCATCGAGGTCACCGATGCCCCCGGCGAATTCGCGGAGATGGTCCGTGAGGTCACGGCGATCACTCCCCCGCCGGACGGTGCCACCGGGCACTTCCTGCTGCAGAACCTCATCGGGGTGTGGCCCGCGGACGGGGAGATGACGGATGCGGTGCGGGAGCGTTTCCACGCCTACGCCACCAAGGCCGTCCGCGAGGCCGGTGTCCACACCACCTGGACGGATGTGGACGAGGGCTTCGAGCAGTCCGTGTCGGACTGGATCGACGCGCTCTGCTCCGGCCCCGCCACCGAACGTATCGCGGCATACGTCGGGCCGATCGCTGCCGCCGCGGTGCAGATCACCCTCGGCAGGAAGCTGCTGCAACTGATCGGTCCGGGCATCCCGGACGTGTACCAGGGCACCGAGTTCCTCGATGATTCACTGGTCGACCCGGACAACCGACGTTTCGTCGACTACACGGCACGGAGTCAGACGCTCTCACTGCTGTCGACCGCACCGGACCCCGTCGCCGCGGTCTGTGAGTCGGCGGTCGCCGCCGGTGTCGCGGTCCCCGCACACGTCGCCGGAGACGATCTCGAGATCACCCCGGAGGAGGCCGGAGAGACGTACCCGCATCTGCGGGTCCGGGCGGACATGGCGAAACAGGCCGTCGTCCACGCGGCGCTGAAGGTACGGCGTGAGGAACCCGCCTCCTTCGTCGGGGGCGACTATCAGGCGGTGTTCGCGGTGGGGCCGGCGGAGTCCCACGTCGTCGGCATCGCACGTGGTCCGGAACAACGGGACGTGCACGTGATCGCCCTCGCCGTCCGTCGTCCCCTCCGCCTGGCGGCGTCCGGAGGGTGGCGGCACACCACGATCAGTCTCCCGGAGGGGGTCTGGAAGGACCGCCTGACGGGCAGGACATTCTCCGGGGCGCAGGAGGCCGCTGACCTCTTCGCGCTCCTTCCCGCGGCACTGCTCGTCCGGGTGGACGGGGAGAGCTGATGGGTGAGCAGAACAGACGGATCTCGGCGCTCGGCCAGCGGTACGCGGAGTGGGTCCGTCTGCATCCGCACGCGGCGACGGAGTTCCGGGATGTCATCGAGGAACTGCTCGCCGAAGCCGGTGTGACCTATGACCGGGTGTCCGTACGCGTCAAGGAGTGGCGTTCCCTGAAGGCAAAGGCCTACAAGACGGACGACACCGGAAAACCGGTGTACCCCGATCCGTGGGCCGACATCCACGATGTTCTCGGTGTCCGGGTGACGGTGTACCACTCCACGGAGATCCCCCAGGTGATCAGCGTGCTTCGGGAGGCGTTCACCGTCCACCGGTCGGTGGACAAGACCGCCGAGACCCGCGTGTCCGGATCCTTCGGTTACGGTTCGCACCACCTGATCGTCGGGGTCGAGGGCACCAGTGACGCCGCCGCTGAGCTGAACGCGTACACGGGGCTGCGGTTCGAGGTTCAGGTCCGTACCGTGCTGCAGCACGCGTGGGCGGAATTCGAGCATGACATCCGGTACAAGGGCGGCGGGAAGACCCTGGACCCCCGGGTAGACAGGGCGTTCACCCTGACCGCCGGGCTGATCGAGCTCGCCGACCAGCAGTTCGACATGATCGCCTCGATCCAGGGAGATGCCCCGGGTGAGGCGGGTGATGTCGAGCTGTCCGCGGAAACTCTCCCCGGGGTGCTCGCGGTGCTGGTCGGCAACAGATTCCCCCGGTCCAAGTCGGAGTACTACGTATGGTTGGAGGAGATCCTCGCGGCGAACGGCATCACCACGGTCGGGGAACTGAAACGTCTCCTGGACGACTCCGACATCGACGCGGTGCAGCGGTCCATGCGGTACCGGTTCACCCCCGGCCAGGTGCGGATCATCGATGATCTGCTTCTGCGCCGTTTCGGCGGGGATCACATCGCGAGAACAAAAAAGACGGGCAACCGTGCGGCGAGCCGGGCCGCACGACTCAGACAACGGCTTAAGGTAATGGAAGCTGATCACATCATCGGCTGACCCGGCACCCACTGCCACGACGACACCGCAGAACCCTGCGGCATCGGATACAAGGAGTAGATGAAGACCATGAGTTCCATCCAGAATTTCCCCGACCTCGCCGACGCCGTCCACGTGTGGGCGCTCTCCGTCGCGGACTTCTTCCGCGGATTCGGCGTCAACTTCCCGCCCGCGGGCTCCGGCATGTGACCTTCGGTGTGAGGTGATCAGGGTGACCGACCGAGCAACCGGTCTGTCTCCCGCCGTTCCCGTTTGGTCGGACGCCCCGCCCCACGGTCCCGTCTCGGTACCGACGCGAGTATCTCCTTCGGGGGTGGCGGCGGCGAATGGTCGATGTAGCAGGTCCTCGCGATCGCGGCACCGACCCTTTTCCGGATGGTGCGGGTCACCTCCACCTCGTGCAACCGGTGGTTCACCCACACCCGGACGCGATCACCGGGCACGATCTGCTGGGCGGGCTTCACCGCCCCACCGTTGACCTTGACATGACCCGCCTTGCACGCCTGACCGGCTGCCTGGCGGGTTTTCAGCAGTCTGACGGCCCACACCCACGCGTCGACGCGGACCGGACCCGTCTCCTCCGTGAACTGTGTGTCACCGGCCATCGTCAGTAGTCGTCCCGGTGACCGGTGATCGCCTGGATACGTCGCCAGTTGTACACGCCTCCGGCGACCGCGATGACGAGGCCCAGGATCAACCAGAACCAGCTCGACGCGACGAGCGCCAGCACGACGCCACCGACGACACCGCCGCCGACACACACCACCCCCGCCCGGGCGTGTCTACGGACCGCCTGCTTCCGCTGCTCGATCGGGTTCCTGGGATATTTTTCGATGCTCATGGGGAACAAGTCTATCCGGGCGGGCCGATCAGGGCAGTTCGATCCACTCGACACCGAGCCGCTCCGGTTCCACGGTCCCCTGCGTCACGGCCGCCAGTGTCCCGCCCAGTGCATCCCCGTCACCGGGGGCGACCGCCACACGGATCGTCGCCCGAACCCCGTAGTCGGTTCCGGTCACGTCGATCCCCCGGTTGCGCAGCTCCGACTCCAGACGGCCGGCGTCGGCGTGCCCGACGGTGACCGCGTACAGCTCCCGGCGCGCCCGGGTCACGACCGGTACCCGGTCCAATGCCCCGGACACCGCGTCCGAGTAGGCGCGCACCAGCCCTCCGGTCCCCAGCTTCACGCCGCCGAAATAGCGGACGACGACCACCGCGACGTCGAGCAGACCCGATCCCCGCAGCACCTCCAGCATCGGTGCACCGGCGGTACCCGACGGTTCCCCGTCGTCACTGGACCGTTCGACCGGGTTCGCGCCGTCCACGTGGTGGATGTAGGCGCTGCAGTGGTGACGGGCGTCCGGGTAGGCGCCACGGACCTCGGCGATGAACGCCCGCGCCGCCTCCTCGTCCACGGCCCTGGTGACCAGGGTGATGAACCGGGACCGTCTGATCTCGAGTTCGGTGGTGGTGACCACATCTGGGGCGGGGCGACGGTACATGCACACCATTGTGCCGGATACGGCGGACTCGCCTAGCCTGGGGTGCATGCGAAACTTCTCAGTCTGGGCACCCCACGCCGACGACCTCCAGCTCATCGTCGATGACACCACCCACACCATGAGGCGGGCCGATGACGGTTGGTGGGCTCCGGAGACACCGTTGTCACCGGAACCCGGGATGCGCTACGGATACCGTGTCCGGAAGGACGGCGGGTGGGTCGGCCCGTGGCCGGACCCGCGTTCACGGGAACAACCGGACGGTGTCCACGGACTGTCCCGGGTCCCGGACGACGACCACAGCTGGTCCGATGACTCGTGGACCGGTCGTGATCTCCCCGGCCAGGTGATCTACGAACTCCACGTGGGCACCTTCTCCCCCTCCGGTGATTTCGCCGGTGTCATCGACAGGCTGGACCATCTCGTCGATCTGGGTGTGACCACCATCGAGCTCATGCCGGTGCAGCCCTTCGGCGGCGACCGCAACTGGGGCTACGACGGGGTGCTCTGGCACGCGGTGCACGCCGGATACGGTGGCCCGGACGGCCTGCGCAGGCTCGTTGACGCCGCCCACGCCCGTGGCGTCGCCGTCATCCTCGACGTCGTCTACAACCACTTCGGCCCGGACGGAAACTACAACGGTTTCTTCGGCCCCTACACCGCCGGTGGCTCCACCGGTTGGGGGGATGTGGTCAACCTCAACGGCCCCGACAGCAACGAGGTGCGCCGGTACGTCATCGACGCCGCGCGCGCGTGGTTCGAGGACTTCCACGTCGACGGCCTGCGCCTCGACGCGGTGCAGGCCTACCACGATCCCGGTGCGCTGCACCTGCTGGAGGAACTGCAGATCATGGCCACCGAGGTCTCCGCCGCGACGGGGATCCCGCGCAGCCTCATCGCCGAGTCGGACCAGAACGACCCCCGTCTGGTATCCGCGCGCCAGGCCGGCGGCTACGGTATCGCCGGCCAGTGGGACGACGACATCCACCACGCGCTGCACACCCTCGTCTCCGGGGAACGGCACGCCTACTACGCGGACTTCGGTACCACGGAGGTTCTGGCGAAGACGCTGCGGGAGGTGTTCCTCCACGACGGGACGATGTCGACGTTCCGCGGCAAGCGGCACGGTCGCCCCGTGAACCGGGAGTTCACTCCGGCCAGCAGCTTCGTCACCTACACCACCACGCACGACCAGGTGGGCAACCGGGCGACCGGCGACCGACCGAGCATGCATCTCTCCCCCGCCCAGCAGGTGCTCAAGGCGGCGACGATCCTCACCTCGCCGTACACCCCGATGCTGTTCATGGGTGAGGAGTTCGGGGCGACGACGCCGTTCGCGTTCTTCTGCTCCCACACCGACGATGAGCTGAACCGGCTCACCGGTGAGGGCCGGAAACGGGAGTTCACCCGCTGGGGCTGGGATGAGCAGGAGATCCCGGAGCCCTCCGATCCCGCCACGTTCGAGGCCTCGAAGCTGGACTGGGACTTCACCGACGGGCAGCGGGACATTCTCGACGCCTACCGCACGCTGCTCCGGTTGCGCCGGGAACAGCGTCTCGCGCGTCCGTGGCTGTACGACATCGACGTCACCCACGGTGAGCGGTGGGTGGCGGTGGACCGGGGCGACGTGGTGTTCGTCGGCAACTACTCCGACGAGCCCGTCAGGGTCGATTTCGGTGGCGAGCTGATCTACTCGTTCACGGAACCCGAGGTCGGTGCGGACACCACGACGCTGGACCCCTGGGGCTTCGCGCTGATCCGGCGCTGACACCCGGGCCGCACGCCCGGGTGCCGTTCAGTCCCGGGTGCGCAGGGTCCGGTTCGCCACGATGACGGTCAGGAGCGCCACGAGCGCGGCCACGACGCTGGCGGCTACGACCCCGTGCCGGAACGCCAGGTCCGCCGCTGCGATCAGGTCGGCGTCCCCGCCCGCCAGCTGGTGGGCACGCACGAGGGAGTCCCCGGCTCCCTCGGGGAGATCGGTCGTCGCGGCCAGCCGGTGGCCGAACACACCCATCACCGTCGCGCCGAGCCCCGCGGTACCGAACGCCCCGCCGAGTTCGTAGCCGGTCTCGGACAGTGAGGCGGCTGCACCGGCGCGCCTGGGGGGCGCGGCGGTGAGGATGTAGTCGTTGCTGACGGGGTCGATCATGCCGCAGCCGACGCCGAGGACCGTGAATCCGACGGCGAGCCACAGGCCCGACCCACCGAGGTGCTCACCCATGCCGAGGGCGTCGGCGGCGAAGATGACACTCGCCACGGCGGCGAGGATCAGCGCGGCGACGAGCAGCGGGCGGGGCGGGATCCGCACCATGAGCCGGCCGGTGATCAGCGTCGCGACGACCGAGGCGATGAGCCCGGGGAACATGAGCAGGCCGGCGGCGAGCGGGGTGTATCCGAGCACGGTCTGCAGGTACTGGGAGAGGTAGAAAAGGACACCGATGTAGAGGAACATCGACACCCCGTTGATGACGACGACCGTCGCGTAGACGCGGTTGCGCAGCAGTTCGACGTCGATCAGCGGTGTCTCCGTGCGCCGGAGGTGCCGGAC
Organism: Corynebacterium pygosceleis; assembly: GCF_016595275.2. GTDB lineage: Bacteria > Actinomycetota > Actinomycetes > Mycobacteriales > Mycobacteriaceae > Corynebacterium > Corynebacterium pygosceleis. The sequence goes on from NZ_JAENIQ020000002.1 coordinate 532,598, forward strand.
CAGCAGCCGTGCGGAGACGACGCACACCACCGCACACGCGATGACCCGGACGTCGATCCCCTCGACGGGCACGACCTTCACCACGTAGACGAGGGTGAACAGCGCGAGAATGCTCAGCACGGCACCGGGGCCGTCGAAGGCCGCGCCGCTCTTGCCCGCGGACGCCGGGAGTGTCACCAGTCCGCCGATGATGATGACCGCGACGAGGGGCACGTTGATGAGGAACACGGACCCCCAGTGGAAGTGCCCGAGCAGGTAGCCGCCCAACACGGGGCCGACGGCGGCACCCACGGCGTACACCGACACCCACACCGACACCGCACGTGCCCGTTCCCGGGCGTCGGTGAACATCGACCGGATGAGCGACAGCGTCGACGGCATCAGCGTCGCCCCGGCAGCTCCCTGGAGCGCCCTCCCTACGATCAACCATTCGGGGTTCTGGGCGGTGGCGGCGAGCACCGAGGCCACGCCGAACAGTGCCGCCCCGATGAGCAGCACCTTCCGGCGCCCGACCCGGTCGCCGAGCGTCCCCATCGTGATGAGGAGCGCGGCGAGAACGAAGGCGTAGACGTCGATGATCCACAGCAGCTGCGTCGCGGACGGATCGAGGTCCGCGGCGATCGCCGGTACGGCGAAGTTGAGCACGGTGGTGTCGATGGCCAGAATCGCGATGGCGAAACAGAGGACGGTGAGCCCCCACCAGCGGCGTGGGTGGGCCTGAACGGTATCAGTCACGGGTTCTTCCGGGGTCGGTACGGATGTTGCCATCAGATAACACGATCGTTTCCGACCCCGACAAGCCGGTGAAGTGCTACGTCAGGAAGTGGTACTCCGGGGTCCCGGGCTGCAGCTGACGGCACCCGATCCGGGACTGCGCCATGCGCTCGAGCAGCGGGTCGAGATCCGTGGCGGCACCGAGCTGGAGACCGACCAGCGCGGTACCGGTCTCCCGGTTGTTGCGCTTCAGGTACTCGAACAGGGTGATGTCGTCGTCCGGCCCCAGGATCTCCTCGAGGAACATGCGCAGCTGGCCCGGTTCCTGCGGAAAGTCGACGAGGAAGTAGTGCTTGAGCCCGCGGTGCACGAGGGAGCGTTCCACGATCTCGTTGTACCGCAGCACATCGTTGTTGCCACCGGAGATGATGCAGACCACGACCTCCCCTCTACGGTTCCGGAACTCCCCGAGACCCGCCACGGAGAGCGCGCCGGCGGGTTCCGCGACGATCCCCTCGTTCTGGTAGAGACCGAGCATCTCCGTGCACACGGCCCCCTCACTGACGCTCATCATGTGCACCCGGGACCGGTTCCGGTCGATCACCCGGTAGTTCAGGTCACCGACCCGCTTGACCGCCGCGCCGTCGACGAAGGGGTCGATGGTCTCCAGGGCCACCGGGCCGTCGGCCGCGAGTGCCGCCTGCATGGACGCGGCACCTGCCGGTTCGACACCGACCACGGCGGTGCGCGGTGCCATGTCCGCGAGATAGCTGGTCACACCCGCGATGAGCCCACCCCCACCGACGGGGATGAAGATGGTGTCGGCGGTCTTGCCCAGGGACGTGAGCTGGGAGAGGATCTCCGCGGCCACGGTTCCCTGACCGATGATGGTGTCCCGGGCGTCGAAGGGCTCCACGACGGTCGCCCCGGTCTCCTCCGCCGCCGCACGGGCGGCGGCGGAGGCCTCGTCGAAGTTGCGGCCGGTCACGACGACCTCGACGCGGTCCCCACCGTGGACCCGGATCCGGTCGAGCTTCTGCTTCGGGGTCTGGTCCGGGACGAAGATCCGGCCGTCGATGCCGAGGGTGCGGCACACGTAGGCCACCCCCTGTGCGTGATTGCCCGCCGACGCGGCGACGATCCCGGCGGCCCGCTGCTCGGCACTGAGCTGGGCCACGTTGTTGTAGGCCCCCCGGATCTTGTACGAGCGGACATCCTGCAGGTCCTCCCGCTTGAGGTACACCTCGGCCCCGGTTTCCTCGCTCAACCGGGGACAGTACTGGAGCGGTGTCGGGGCGATCACCGTGGAGATCCGCGCCTGCGCCATCTGAATGTCCGCCGCATGAATCGGCGTGACCGCCGTCGCTGCGGAGTCGGATGAGACGGTGTCTGTGCGGTGATCGGTCATGGCCGTCAATTGTAGTGCACCGCACACCTTCTCCGTTCCTTCGGGTCCCGGGCCACCGGAACGCGTCACACATTTTTCAGCCCCTGTTGTCCGCACCGTCACCTTCCGTGCACCACGCCCCCGTAAAAGTGGTGAAAACCCGACCCCGGCCCAGGAGATACGCCGTGTCCCGACGCACACTGAACCACCGCGGTGCACTCGCACTGTGCACGACCACCGCACTCACCGCCGCATTCCTGGCGACGCCCCCTTCCGGCGCGGTGATCGTCGAGAATCAGATCGTCACCCGGGCACCCGGCGCCGCGCTGTCCCTGGCACCCCTGGGAACGTACGAGAGCGGCCTGATCGGCGAATCAGCCGCCGAGATCACCGCCTTCCACGCGGCGAGCAAACGCCTGCTCACCGTCAACGCCCACGCCGGGGCCATCGACGTCATCGATCTCGCCGACCCGACGAACCCCGTCAAGCTGTTCTCCGTCGGCGCCGGGGCGGATGTCACCATCAACTCCGTCGCCGTCCGCGCGGACGGTCTGGCCGTCGCCGCGGTCGAGCCCTCGACCGCGACGGATCCGGGCACCGTCGTCTTCTTCGATGCCGCCGGCGACGGAGCGATCCTCGGCTCCGTCGGCGTCGGTGCACTGCCCGACATGGTGACCATCACCGCTGACGGCCGCCACGCCCTCGTCGCCAACGAGGGCGAACCGAACAAGGACCACACCATCGATCCCGAGGGCAGTGTCAGCGTCATCGCACTGCCGGACGGACTCGCGGCGGCCACCGACGCCGATGTCCGGACCGCTGACTTCACCGCATTCACGGAGGAGAACCTCCCGGCGGGCGTCCGGGTGTTCAACCCGGAGGGTGTCACGGGCACCGTCGCGCAGAATCTCGAACCCGAGTACATCACCACCCACGGTGACACGGCCTGGGTCAGCCTGCAGGAGAACAACGCGCTCGCGGTGGTCGACATCCCGTCCGCGACCGTCACCGAACTGCTTCCGCTCGGCACCGTCGACTTCCGCGAGGTGCCCACCGACGTCTCCGACAGGGACGACGAACTGAAGCTCGGCAACTGGCCGGTGAAGGGACTCCTCCAGCCCGACGCGATCGCCTCCTACGAGGTGGCCGGAGCACCGTACATCGTCACCGCGAACGAGGGGGACGCCCGCGATTTCGAGGAGGCCAGGGTCGGTGACCTCACCCTCTGCCCCGGATTCGAGGGTCTCGACACCGACGCGATCGACAAGCTGCAGAAGAAGAAGCGGCTCGGACGTCTCACCGTGACCACGACCATGGGGTACGACCCGGAGGGATCCTGCCACGACGAACTGTTCGCCTTCGGCGGTCGCGGGTTCAGCATCTTCACCGCCGACGGGACGCGCGTCCACAACTCAGGTGACGATTTCCTCCGTACCGTCGCGCAGTTCCCGGAGCTCGCCGCCGACATCGACGGCCGCTCGGACAACAAGGGCACGGAGCCGGAGGGCGTCACACTCGGCGAGATCGGCGGAAACACGTACGCCTTCATCGGACTGGAGCGTGCCGGCGGGATCATGGTCTACGACGTCACCGACCCCCGCTCCCCCGCATTCGTCACCTACGTGAACAACCGCGACCTCGGCCAGCCGGCCGACAGCCCGGCCGCGGGCGACATCGGCCCCGAGGGACTGGAGTTCATCCCGGCGGCCGAGTCACCCAACGGTCGGAACCTGCTGGCCGTGGCCAACGAGGTGTCGGGGACCACGACGATCTGGGAGATCACGACCGGGACCGACGGTGAGGACGGCGGAGACAACGGGAACGACAACGGAGAGCAGCTCCCCGTACCCGGAGGTTCCTCCCACGGTTCGTCCGGCGGCGGGATCATCGGCGCGATCCTCGTGATCCTCGGCCTGGTGTTCGGGGCCGTCCCGGCCCTGGGCGGTCACCTGCACGCCGCGCTCCAGCACCTGCTCCCGCGCCAGCACTAGAGGGCGGGGAGGCGTCGGCGGACAGCCGGGGACTATCCGGTCCGGTGGAAAACCGGGGCTGGAACCGATCCGACGACGGTCGATGCCGCGCAAGGCTTCCTGTGCGACACGACGCACATCGGGGCCGTGGTCGCGTCCATCTTCCCGTCCGGTCCGGCCCGGACCAGCTGCACCGGCATGACGACCGCGGAGTACCCGCCTCCCTGGGCCCTGCGCGCCCGATAACGGGTCTTGTCGTCCTGCTCCCCGGAGCTCAGCCACGGGGCACCCGGTACCAGAACGCCGACAGCAGGCCCGCGCACCCCGGGGACCGTCACCGCGTCCGGTACACCGGCGCTGGGTGGGTTCAGAGCGCGACACCGGCAGCGGTCATCGCTCCGCCGGATCTGCATCGACAACCGGCGCCCCACGGACCATCGCCGGCTAGCCCAAGATCCCCGGACCCATGGTGGCCTTCAGATCACCCATCAGATTTCCGTCGCGGTTGACCCGTAGATGCTCCCCGAGGATCATCACCGTCGATTCATCGCCGTCGACCAGGTTCAGGTACACGTCCGAGTCGCCCTTGTTCGCCATGAGCACCTGCTTGAGCTTCGCGATGGTGGGCATGGTGCACTGATCGGTGCGGAGCGTGAGCCGCAGGGGAAGCCCGGCGCCGTTGCCCGGCCCGAGGTCCGGGGTCTTCAGGTCGTCGCAGAACAGGCTCGTGCGGTCGTCCCTGATCGAGATGTGGGCCTTGGCGAGGATGATGTTGTCCTCCACGATCTGGGGCGCGACCAGGGCGTAGACCTTGTTGAAGACGAGCAGCTCCACGGAGGCGCCGTTGTGGTCCTCCACGGTGACGATCGCCCACGGGGAACCGTCCTTCTTGGAGAAGCGCCGGTCGACGGCGGAGATGATCCCGCCGATCTTGACCTCGGCCTTGTTCTTCAGTTCCCCGGCGAGGATCGTCGTGATCGGGGTGTCGGTCTGTGCGGCCAGGGCCTGCTCGAACCCGTCGAGCGGGTGCCCGGAGACGTAGAGACCGAGCATCTCGCGTTCGAGGGCGAGTTCGTGCTTGCGGTCCCACTTCTCGTCCGGAACCTGCACGGCGAAGGCGTTGGCGAGAGTCTCGTCCTCGGCTCCGAGACCGGCGAAGAGATCGAACTGCCCCTTGTCCGCCGCTTTCTTCGTGGTGATGACGGAATCCACTGCCTCCTCGTGGATCAGCATGAGCCCCTTGCGGGGGTGCCCCAGGGAATCGAAGGCTCCCGCCTTGATGAGGGATTCGGTGACGCGCTTGGAACACGGCCCGGTGTCGATCTTGTCGAGGTAGTCGGAGAAGTTCGCGAACGTGCCCTTCTCCCTGCGTGTCTTCACGATGGATTCGACGACGTCGGCGCCGACGTTACGGACCGCGCCGAGACCGAAACGGATGTCATCGCCCACGGACTGGAAGGTCAGCTGGGACTCGTTGACGTCCGGGGACAGCACGCGGATCCCCAGGTGCCGGCAGTCGGAGAGGTAGATCGCGGACTTGTCCTTGTTGTCCGCGACGGACGTCAGCAGGGCCGCCATGTACTCGGCGGTGTAGTTCGCCTTGAGGTAGCCGGTCCAGAAACTGACCAGTCCGTAACCGGCGGCGTGCGACTTGTTGAACGCGTACGCGGCGAACGGTTCGATGGTGTCCCAGAGCTTCTTGATCGCCTCGTCCGAGTAGCCGTTGGACCGCATCCCGGCCTGGAAGTTCACGAATTCCTTGGCGAGCACCTCGGGCTTCTTCTTGCCCATGGCCTTCCGGAATCCGTCGGCCTGGCCGGCGGTGTAGTTCGCGAGTTTCTGGGAGATACGCATGATCTGCTCCTGGTAGACGATCAGACCGTAGGTGTCCTCCAGGATCTCCCTGAGCGGTTCCTCCAGCTCCGGGTGGATCGGCGTGATCGGCTGGCGGCCGTTCTTCCGGTCGGCGTAGTCCCAGTGCGCGTTCATCCCCATCGGGCCCGGGCGGTAGAGCGCGAGGGCGGCGACGATGTCGTCGAAGCCGGTGGGCTCCATGCGTTTGAGCAGTTCACGCATGCCGCCGGAGTCGAGCTGGAACACCCCGAGGGTGTCACCGCGGGCGAGCAGCCTGTAGGTCTCCTCGTCGTCCGTGGTCAGTGCCTCGAGGTCGATGTCGACACCCCGGTTGGTCCTGATGTTGTCGATGCAGTCGCCGATGACGGTGAGGTTGCGCAGACCGAGGAAGTCCATCTTCAGCAGGCCGATGGCCTCGCAGGAGGGGTAGGGCCAGCCGGTGATGATCGCGCCGTCCTGGGCGCGTTTCCACATCGGGATGCAGTCGAGCAGCGGGACGCTCGCCATGATCACGGCGCAGGCGTGGACGCCCGCCTGCCGGATGACCCCCTCGAGACCGCGGGCGGTGTCGTAGATGGCGCGCACGTCGGGGTCGTTCTCGATGAGGGTGCGCACCTCCTGCGCCTCCCCGTAGCGCTCGTGCGACGGATCCGTGATGCCGGACAGCGGGATGTCCTTGGCCTGCTGGGCGGGCGGCAGGGCTTTGGTGATGCGGTCGGCGATCTGGTAGCCGGGCTGGCCGAACTGCACGCGGGCGGAGTCCTTCAGCGCCTGCTTCGTCTTCACGGTTCCGAAGGTGATGACCTGGGCCACCTTGTCCTCGCCCCACTTGTCCGCCGCGTAGCGGATCATCTCACCACGACGGCGGTCGTCGAAGTCGATGTCGATGTCGGGGGCGGAGGGCCGTTCCGGGTTGAGGAATCTCTCGAAGAGCAGGTCGTGCTCGATGGGGTCGATGTTGGTGATCGTCAGGGCGTAGGCGACGAGCGAACCGGCCGCGGAGCCACGGCCCGGGCCGACCCGGATCCCGACGGAACGGGCGTACTTGATCAGCTCGGCGACGATGAGGAAGTAGGACGGGTACCCCTTGCCGTCGATGACCTCGATCTCGTAGGTCGCGCGGTCGAGGTACACCTGCGGCACCTGTCCCCCGTTGAACCGTTCCTTCAGCCCCTCCATCACCTCGTGGGTGAGCCAGGAGGTGGGGGTGTGTCCGTCTGGGACCGTGGCGATGGGCATGCGGTCATGGGTGTGCGGTGTCCACAGTTCGCTGTAGTCCTGCACCCGCTCCGCGATGAGCAGGGTGTTGTCGCAGGCCCCCGGGACGGTGCTGTCCCACATGGAGCGCATCTCCGCGGCGGACTTGATGTAGTAGCCGTCACCGCCGAACTTGAACCGGTCCTCGTCGTGCAGGGTCTTGCCGGTCTGCACGCAGAGCATGGCCTCGTGGGCCTTGGCCTGGTCCTTGACGACGTAGTGGCAGTCGTTCGTCACCAGCGGCGGCAGATCCAGGCGCTTGCCGATCTCCAGCAGCTCGCTGCGCACCCGGGTCTCGATGTCGATCCCGTGGTCCATCAGCTCGAGGAAGTAGTTGTCCCTGCCGTAGATGTCCTGCCACATCGCGGCCGCCTCGAGCGCCTGGTCGAACTGCCCCAGGCGCAGACGGGTCTGGACGTCACCGGACGGACACCCCGTGGTGGCGATGATTCCGGTGGCGTTCTCCGCGATGAGATCCGCGTCCATGCGGGGCCACTTGCCGAGCTGCCCCTCATAGGAGGCCATCGAGGACAGGTAGAAGAGGTTGCGCAGCCCGGTGGCGTTCTCGGCGATCATCGTCTGGTGCAGGTACGCGCCGGAGGCCGAGACGTCGTCGGACTTCTGGTGGGGTTCACCCCAGCGGATACGCTGCTTGTTGAACCGGGATTCGGGGGCGAGGTACGCCTCGATGCCGATGATCGGCTTGACCCCCGCGTCGGTCATGGCGTGGTAGAACGCGTCCGAACCGAACATGTTGCCGTGGTCGGTCATGCCGACCGCGGGCATCTTCTGCCGGGCGACCTCCTCGGCGAGCAGGTCCACCTTGGCCATGCCGTCGAGCATGGAGTATTCCGTGTGGTTGTGCAGGTGGACGAAGGAGGAGCCGCTCATGGCCGCTTAGTCTATCCGCCGGACCTGAACCCCGGCGAGGTCGCAGGTCACGGACCCGACACCCGGGTGTCCGGGACCGGCCGGGCGGCACGGCCCGGGGAGACGGACACCATCGGGCACGGGTAGTGTGTTGCCAATGATATTCGGGGTTCTCGCCTACCTGCTCTGGGGTTCCTTCGCGGCCTACTTCCCGCTGCTCAAACCGGCCTCGCCGCTGGAGATCCTGGCGCACCGCATCATCTGGACCGCGCTCGTCATGTTCCTCGTCCTCGGGGTGACCCGCGGCATCCCGGTTCTGCGCCGGGCGGACCGCCGGACCTGGGGAACCATCGCCGCCGCGGCGGTTCTCATCGCGTTGAACTGGCTGGTCTACGTCATCGCGGTCACCACCGGTCACGTCTCGGAGGCGGCGCTCGGCTACTTCATCAATCCCCTCGTCAGTGTGGCGATGGGCATGATCTTCCTGAAGGAGCGGCTGCGCCCGGCGCAGAAGATCTCGGTGGGGATCGCCGTGGTCGCGGTGCTGATCCTCACGGTCATCGGTGGGGAACCGCCCCTGCTCGGTCTCTCGCTCGCGGTGACGTTCGGGGCGTACGGCCTGCTGAAGAAGCGGGTCGGGGTCCCGGCGACGGCCTCCCTCGCCGGGGAAACCCTCGTCCTCCTCCCCCTCGCCGCCGCGTATCTCGTGTTCCTCGGTGTCCGTGGCGGGGGAACCTTCACCGGATACGGCACCGGACACACCCTGATGCTGATGAGTACGGGGATCGTCACCGCCGTACCGCTGCTGCTGTTCGGAATGGCGGCCAGCCGCATCCCGCTGGCGACGGTCGGAATGCTCCAGTACATGACGCCGTCGATACAGATGCTGTGGGCGGTGCTGATCGTCGACGAGACCCTGTCACCGGTCCGCTGGGTGGGGTTCTGCATCATCTGGGTGTCGGTGGCGATCTACCTCGGCGACCTCGTCGTGCAGCAGCGTTCCCGGCGACGACGGGAACCCGCCGTGGAGGAAATCACTCCGGTCTGATGACCGGCTGGACACCGATGCGTCCCCACGCGGCGTCCGGGGGCAGGACCTCGACCGCGAGGACCTCGGGGACGGTACCGAGTCCCCGCAGCGCGGTCCCGTCGTCCCAGACGACCACACCCCGCAACCGTGGGTCGAAAAGCCCGTCCGCGGTACCGAGAGAGTTCCCGATGCGGGTCAGCGTCCGGTCGAAGACCTCCGCCCGCCCCTCGTCACCCGTGGGTTCCGGGAGCGCCACCGGGACCGCCCCCTCCAGCACGAGCGCACTGACCCGTCCGATGTCCGCCTGCTCCAGGACCTCCGCAGCCGCCGCCGCGGGCTGCGGGTCACGGAACGTCACGAGAGCGAAGCCTGCATCCCCGGCCGGGGCCGACACGAGACTCGCGGCAGCCCGCTCCCGGTAGTCGTCCAGGGATTCACCGTGGTCCCGACCGAGTACGTCACCGTTGACGGGCATCGGTTTCGCCACCCGGTCAGAGGTGGACAACCATGCGACGGCGCCGACGAGTGCGGCGACACTGACGACGGCGACACCGGTACGCACCCGGTCCACGTCCATGTCCGCTCCTCCCGTCACGCCTGCCGCAGGACGTCCAGTGCGTGCTGGAGATCGTCGGGGTAAGGGGAGACGATCTCCATGGACCGGCCGTCCGACGGATGGGTGAAACCGAGTGAGACGGCGTGCAGCCACTGGCGGTCGAGGCCGAGCCGTCTGCCGAGGTTCGGATCGGATCCGTACATCGGATCACCGCAACAGGGATGGTGCAGCGCGGAGAAGTGCACACGGATCTGATGGGTGCGGCCGGTCTCCAGGTGGACGTCGAGGAGCGACGCCTCCCGGAACGCCTCGATCGTCGAGTAGTGGGTCACCGAGTGCTTGCCGTCACTGCGCACGCAGAACCGCCAGCCTGCGGACGGATGCCTGCCGATCGGCGCCTCGATGGTGCCCGTCGACGGATCGGGGTGCCCCTGCACGAGAGCGTGGTAGGTCTTGGTCACCGTCCGGTCCCGGAACGCGCGCTTGAGATGGGTGTAGGCGCGTTCACTGGCCGCGACGACCATGACACCGGAGGTACCGACGTCGAGACGCTGCACGATGCCCTTGCGTTCCGGGGGACCCGAGGTGGAGATCCGGAAGCCGGCGGCGGCCAGGCCGCCCACCACGGTCGGCCCCTCCCAGCCGACGGTCGGGTGCGCGGCGACCCCGACGGGCTTGTTCACGGCGATGACGTCGTCGTCGGAGTAGAGGATGTCCATGCCCTCGACGAGTTCCTCCCTGGGCAGCAGGGGGCGCTCGGGTTCGGGGAGGGTGACGTCGAGCCAGTCCCCGGCGGTCAGCCGGTCGGATTTACCGACGGCGCGACCACCGACGAGGACGTCACCGGCGGCGGCCAGGTCGGCGACCACGGTGCGGGACAGGCCGAGCAGCTTCGCCAGCCCGGCGTCGACGCGCATCCCGGCCAGGCCGTCGGGGACGGGAAGTTGGCGGGAGGGGCGGGTCATGCGGCCACCTCCGTGCCCCGGGACTCGGCGCGGGCGTCGAGGAACGCGGAGAGCAGGAACACCGCGACACCGACCGTGATGCAGGAGTCCGCGATGTTGAACACCGCGAAGTCACCCACCGAGATGAAGTCGACGACATGCCCGACGAAGAAACCGGGCTCCCGGAACAGCCGGTCGATGAGGTTCCCCGCCGCCCCACCCGCGACGAGCGCGAGCCCGAGTGCGGCCAGTCGACCGTCCACGCGGGGTGCGTGCCAGAGGATGCCGACGACGAAGATCAGCTGGATTACGGTGAACACCCACGTGAACGAGGTGCCGAAGGAGAACGCCGCCCCGGGGTTGAACACCAGGTGGAACCGGAACCAGTCACCGATGAGAGGTACGACCTCCCCCGGATCCATGCCCGCCAGCACCAGGGCCTTGCCCAGTTGGTCAACGGCGGCGGCGACGACGATCACCACGACCGTGAACACCAGATACCCCTTGTTTCGCCTCACCTTGTCACTCGCCTTGTCAGTCACGGTGACCATCTTCCCCCAAATCCTCCGTAAAACCCACTTGATCGCCGCGTGAACGGACGACCGGTAGCGTGGACGGGGTGAGATCCTCCCCAAGCAGAACCAGCCACCGCATCCGTATCGCCTGCGCAGCCGCCGCGACGGCACTCACCCTCACGGCCTGTTCCGGTGCCGGCCCCACTCCGGAGCAGACACCGGCGGCCGGCGGATCCGAAGGAGACACCGTACGCATCGACCTCGATCCACCCCGGGTGACGCTGCTCGACCCGGGGACCGCCGAACAGGTCCTGACCTACGGGGCACCCGGAACCGATCCGGAGGTCCGGAACCTCCCGGTGACACTCGTCACCGGATTCACCACGCTCGTCGACCGCGGCACCGGCGCCGATCCCCGCCCACCCGTCGACCCCGGTGGTCTTCCCTCACTGGAGATCGACGCACGGACCACGGTCCGCGCCGTGGACGGCGAATCGGTGACGGCGGGCGACACGGGTGCCACACGCGAGGTCACCGTCACCGCCCGGTCCCCGATTCTCACGGGCGCTGACACGACCACGGGCCCGACGAACGGGGATGACCCGGACGTCGACTGGAATGCGGAGCTCGCGGGAGCCGACGGATTCACCGTCAGTTATGCGACGACCCCGTCCGGCAGACCCCTCACGATGACACTGCACGCCCCGGACGCGGCCTCTGACATCGGCCGGGCCGCGATGGAGACCAGACTCGGCGGTCTCGTGACTCTCGCGGTGATGTTCCCCTCCGAGCCCGTGGGACCGGGTGCCCGGTGGACCGTGGAGAGCAGGATCACCGGTTCGACCACCATGCTCCAGACCGTGACCTACACCCTCACCGGGATCGACGGCCGGACCGTGGGGCTGGACGTCGAGGTGGACCAGCGCCCCAGCATCGGAGCCCTGTCGCTCGACGCGATCGCCCCGCAGGAGGGGGAGCGCGGCGGGGAACTGCGTGTGGAGAGCGCGGAAACGGCGTCGGAGGGGCATCTGGTCGTCGACCTCGACGAACCCCTCCCACGTTCCGGTGACGTCGCCTTCACCACGAGGACCGTCTACGCGGGTGACGGTTCCGACATCCGGGTGGTTCAGGACAGCCACACGGCGGCCCGTTTCAACTGACATCCGGCGAAAGGAGGGGCCGGCCCACCGTGTGGTGGGCCGGCCCCTCCCCTTCTGCGCGGGTTCCGGTGGAACTACTGCGCGGGAGCTTCCCCTGCGGGGGCTTCCTCTCCGGCGGGGATCTCCGCCGGAGCGTCGGCGGGGAGCGCGTCAGCGCCGTCCTCCAGGCACATCGGGGGAACCTGCTCCGGGGGAACCGTGTTCGTGATGAGGGTGCACGCCCAGCTCTGGGAGAGCTGCCAGGTGCCGTCCACGTAGACGAACTCGACGTTCTCGGAGACCTGGCTCGGGCGATCCGGGAGGGTGAAGTTCACCGTGGCGAGAACGGTGCCGTTCTCGTATCCGGGAAGCACCGGGGGGACCACCTGGAAGTCGGCTCCCGACTCCTGCTTGGAGCGGGTCATCGTCTCGAACAGTTCGGGGGCGTTCTCCGCGCCCTGGACGGTGCGGATCTTCTCCTCGACGGACGCCTCGGGGTTGGTCGCCGTCGCGAGAATGGCGTTGAGTTCCTCGGCCGTCGGCTGCTCCGGCGTCGGGGCCGCCGCCGTGCTGGAGGTCGCGGTGCTGGAGGACGTCGGAGCTGCGGTGGTGTCCGCCGTCTCCTCGTCACCGGAACAGGCGACGAGCGACAGAGCTGCGACCACCGCTGCTGCGGGGGCCAGATGGGTACGAATGTTCACGTTGTCTCCTCATGGGTAGGACGCCCGGTTTCCTCGTTCGGTGTCCACACCGGGATACGACGGGGCCGGTTCTCACGGCTGCGGTCGCGGCTGCACTGTGTCAGCACGGTACCGTGTGGCGGGCGTACGCGGAACCGATCTTAACAGTGTGCCTGATGTAAACAGAAGTTACTGGCGTTACGGTGACCACCGGGACACGAAGGCCACCGGGTGGCATCCGGTCTTCCCGACGGAACAGTAGTGTTGTGTCCATGAGCGAGTCGCAGAAGCAGTCAGCCACGCAGGACACACCCCCGAAGAAGATCGTGGTGATCACCACCGGCGGAACGATCGCGTGCACCGCGGGACGGGACGGCGCCCTGCTCCCCACCGTCGCGGGTGCCGATCTCCTCGCCCCGGTCGCCGCCCGGTTCGACGCGGCCGACGTATCCTTCGACGTCCGCGAACTCAACCGCCTGGATTCCTCATCGATGACATTCGCCGACATCGACGAGATCCGACGTGCCGTGGAGGAGGCACTGGCCGATCCGGAGGTCACGGGAGTGGTCGTCACCCACGGCACCGATTCGATGGAGGAGACGGCCGTCGCCCTCGACACATTCCACACCGACGACCGCCCCGTGGTACTCACCGGGGCACAGCATCCGCATGACCATCCGGACGCCGACGGACCACTGAATCTGCTGGACGCCATCAACGTGGTCACCTCCCCGACGGCCCGCGGAATCGGCGTTCTGATCGTCTTCGGTCGCGCGGTCCTCCCGGCGCGGGGCGCCGTGAAGTGGCACACGAGTGACGAGCTCGCCTTCGCGACCAACGCCCCGGAGGAACCGACCCGTGCCGATCCGGTGCCGGCGGTGGACCTCGCGGACGTCGTCGTCCACATCATCCACGCCTACCCGGGCGCACCACGGGATCTCGTCGACTCCGCCCGTGCCGCGGGCGCGGACGGACTCGTCATCGAGGCGATGGGGTCCGGGAACATCGGTACCGGCCTCGCGGCCGGCGTCGGGGACGCCCTCCGCGACGGCGTCCCCGTTGTCATCAGCACCCGGGTGCCACGCGGCGAGGTCTGCGGGAGCTACGGAGGAGCCGGTGGCGGTGCGACACTGAACTCCCTCGGCGCGGTCGGATCAACGTACTTCCGCTCCGGACAGGCCCGGGTTCTCCTCGCCATCGCACTGGCGTCGGGACGGCATCCGGCCACATTGTTCTGAGCTCTGGCCTACCCCCTGCCACCGGAGAAAGGTCGGGGCGGGGTTCCCGCCGCCCCCACCCGGGTCAACGCTGCAGCGGCACGCCCTGCGCGTCGGTGCTGACGGCACCCGTCAACAGCTTGAACAGGTCGATGAACTTCCAGATGACCGACGGCAGCAGCAGGATGAAACCGATGCCCAACGTGAGGACGCCGATGAGGAAGGCGACGCAGTACACCACGAGCTGGATGGTGCCCGTCTTCTGCTGTCCGATGTAGAAGTTGTGGACACCCAGTTCACCGAGGAAGAAGCACAGCAGGACGGTGACCAACCACGACTTCTGCTCACCGGCGGGTCGCTGGGTGTACGCGGATGCGGAAGCATCGTAGCCCGCGCCCGTCCCGTAGGCCGACGGAAGCGGGGCACTGACCGTGGAGCCGTCCGGCGTGCCGGGGGTGGCGGCGTCGGAGGTGGGGGTGTTGTACGGATCGTTGCCGTTGGTCTGTCCGTGACCGGCGGCGGACGAATTGTTGTCGGACATTGTTGTGGGTCTCCTCGTTGATGGGCTTGTCCGTGGGTGACTGGACGGGCGGCCACCCACACGAACTCTGCTACCCGGAAAACCCTACTTCATTTCGGAGGTAAATCAATCCCGTTCCCCTCCCCACCAGCCCCGGATCCCGTTCACTCCGTGTCGTGGTCCCGTTCGGCGAACCAGTCGTCCCAGTCCAGTGAATCCAGGGGCTCGGCGGCCGTCAGGAGGGGATCATCCTCGTCGAAGGTACGGGTGCGGCCGCGTGCGGTGGTCCGTGTCTCGAACCGCACCGAGACGATTCCGTGCCCGGCCCCCTGCACCCACCCGTGCCCGTATTCGGGGTGGTGGACGTCCTGGGTGGCGCTCCACCGTGATTCCGGGGCGGGCTCGCTGACCGTCAGGACCGGGGGGCCGGTGCCGGAGCCCCGGACCCCGACCTCGTAGTCGGCGTCCGGCTCCGGGACCGTGATCTTCTGGTCGAGCTCCGGGAAGAGGACGTTCTGCCGGGCGTGCTCGAGACCGGAGAAACTCACCCCGACCAGTCTGATCGGTCCCACCTCATCCGGGTACCGGGCGAGGTTGTGTGCCACAGCCACCAGTGTGGCCTTCTCGTCTGTCGTGTACGGCAGGGACTGCGACCGGGATTCCGTCCGGAAGTCCGCCATCTTCAGTTTCACGGTGACGGTCCGGGCACCGCGCCCGTCGGCGAGCAGCCTCCGGTGGGCACCGGCCGCCGCCCGGTCGATCGCGTCATCGACCTCGGTCACCGAGGTGAGATCCTTCGGGTAGGTGTGTTCCGACGAGATCTGCTTGGCGACGGCCCGAGGGGCCACCGGGCGATCATCATGCCCGCGGGCCAGGTGCCACAGGGAGACCCCGACGGTGGAACCGAGACTGATCCGGACCTCGGCCTCCGTCATCGCGGCGAAGTCCGCGATGGTCCGCACACCGAGCTGGTGGAGTTTGGCTTCCGCGACGGGACCGATCCCCCACAGTTTCCGGACCGACAGCGGATCGAGCATCTCCCGCTGTCTCTCCACCGGAATGACGCAGACCCCATCGGGTTTCGCCTCGCCCGAGCCGATCTTCGCGTACTGCTTCCCGGAACCCGCGCCGATCGAGCACGGCAGTCCCGTCTCGGACTTCACCTCCGCCCGGAGTTTCTCCGCCCACACCCGCACCTGCTCCGGGGCGGCACCGACGAGTTCGGGTGGTTCCATGAACGCCTCATCGATAGAGAGTTGCTCGATGACACCCGCGTGCCGGCGGATCACCTGGAAGACACGACGTGACGCGGCGGAGTACACCTTTCCGCGCGGAGTGACCACGACGGCACCGAAACCGACGAGCTTCTTCGCCTGATGCATGGGCATCGCCGAGTGCGCCCCGAACGCACGCGCCTGATAGGACGCCCCGGCCACCACCCCCCTGCCCGAGACACCGCCGACCAGCACGGGACGGCCACGCAGTGTCGGCCGGGTCAGCTGTTCGACGGAGGCGTAGAACGCATCCATGTCGACGTGCAGCACCCACCGTTGCATACCGACAGGGTAGCGCGAAACGAACATACGGTCGAATGACCCGGTCGTCAGACGGCCAACGCCCGGGCCGGCGCCCGGGCGTTGTGGCTGTCATGCGACGGACGGCGTCACTCAGACCCTGGTGACCACCGCGGTGACCCCGGGAACCACCTCATGGGTCTCCCCGCCGAGTCCGTCGGTGACGATCGAGAAATCCGACGCGAGGACCTCTCCCGCGATGAATGCACGGTGCCGCTGCGCCCACTCCAGTTTCTCCTCGGGGACCGACAGTTCGACGGTGATCCGGTCGGAGACCTCGAAGCCACTGGCCTTCCGGGCGTCCTGGAGACCCCGGACGATGTCCGCGGCCCATCCCTCGGCCTCGAGCTCCGGGGTGACCGTGAGGTCGAGGACGACCAGGCCCTCCGCACCGTCAACCTGGGCGGTTGACTCCGGGTCGGCGGCCTTGAGGCGCTCGGTGTACTCGTTCGCCTTCAGCTCGATGCCGTCCGCGACGACGGTGTCCCCCTCGCGGGTGTAGTTGCCGGACTTGACCGCCCTGATCACGCGCTGCACGTCCTTCCCGAGACGGGGGCCGGCCTCACGGGCGTTGACGACGACCTCGAAGCGTCCGACGGAGTCGACGTCGTCGGTGAGCGCGACCTCCTTGACGTTGACCTCGTCCCGCAGGATCGAGGTGAACGGCGCGAGCAGACCGGACTCCGGCATCGCCACGGTGAGTTTCGGCAGCGGCAGCCGGTTGCGCAGCTTGTGGGACTTACGCACCGAGCTCGCGGCGGAGCAGACGCCCCGGATCTGGTCCATGGCACGGACGAGGTCCTCGTCGACGGGGAAGTCGACGGGCTCCGGGTAGTCGGTCAGGTGGACGGAACGCCCACCTGTGAGTCCCCGCCAGATCACCTCGGTCGCCATCGGGAGCAGCGGCGCGGCGACACGGGTGAGGGTCTCGAGCACGGTGTAGAGGGTGTTGAACGCCTCCGGGTGTTCGGTGTCACCGGCCCAGAACCGTTCCCGGGACCGGCGCACGTACCAGTTGGTCAGTGCGTCGCAGAACCAGCGCACCTCGTCGCAGGCGCGGGCGATGTCCGTGCCGTCGAGGGCGGCGCGGACATTGGCTACGAGATTGTGCAGCTTCGCCAGGATGTACCGGTCGAGGACGTTGTCGGAGTCGGTGGACCACTCCGCGGGCTTCGACGAGTACAGCTGCAGGAAGCTGTAGGCGTTCCACATCGGCAGCAGCGCCTGCCGGACGCCCTCACGGATGCCCTGCTCGGTGACGATGAGGTTTCCGCCGCGCAGGATCGGCGAGCTCATGAGGAACCAGCGCATCGCGTCGGAGCCGTCACGGTCGAAGACCTCGTTCACGTTCGGGTAGTTGCCCTTCGACTTGCTCATCTTCAGTCCGTCGTCGCCGAGCACGATGCCGTGGGCGACGCACTTCCGGAAGGCGGGCTTGTCGAACAGCGCGGTGGACAGCACGTGCATGGTGTAGAACCAGCCCCGGGTCTGACCCGAGTACTCGACGATGAAGTCCGCCGGCCAGTGGGTCTCCACCCAGTCCTTGTTCTCGAAGGGGTAGTGCTTCTGGGCGAAACTCATCGACCCGGACTCGAACCAGCAGTCCAGTACCTCGGGAACACGACGCATGGTGGACTTCCCCGTGGGGTCGTCGGGGTTCGGGCGCGTCAGTTCATCGATGTGCGGCCGATGCAGGGATTCGGGACGGCGACCGAAGTCCCGTTCGAGCTCGTCGAGGGATCCGTAGACGTCGACGCGCGGATACTCCTCGGAGTCGGAGACCCACACGGGGATCGGGGAACCCCAGTAGCGGTTGCGGGAGATGTTCCAGTCCCGGGCCCCCTCGAGCCACTTGCCGAACTGGCCGTCCCGGATGTGGGACGGCATCCACTCGATCTCCTCGCGGTTCAGCTCCACCATACGGTCACGGAACTTCGTGACGGCGACGAACCAGCTCGGCAGCGCCATGTAGATCAGCGGTTCCCCGGAGCGCCAGGAGTGCGGGTAGGAGTGTTCGATGGTCTGGTGCCGCAGGACCCGTCCCCGGGCCTTGAGATCCCGGATGATGTCCTTGTTCGCGTCGAACACCAGTGTGCCCTGGTAGTCCGGTACCTGTGAGGTGAATTTACCGTCCATGTCGACGGGGACGACGACCTCGACGTCGTTGGCCTGACAGATGATCATGTCGTCCTCACCGAAGGCGGGTGCCTGGTGGACGATGCCCGTACCGTCTTCCGTGGTGACGTAGTCCGCCGCGAGAATGCGGAATCCGTTCTCCACCGGGAAGAACGTGAAGATCGGCTCGTAGGTGAAGCCCACCAGGTCCGAGCCCGCGAAAGTCGCCAGCACCTCGTGGTCCTCGCCGAGTTCCTTTGCGTAGGCACCGACGAGTGCCTCGGCGAGGAGGATCGTACGACCGGTGAAATCGGCGTGTCCCGACTCCCCGATGCGCACCAGGACATAGTCGACGGCGGGGTTGACGGCGAGAGCCGCGTTGGAGGGCAGGGTCCAGGGTGTCGTCGTCCACGCGATCGCTGCGGCATCGGCGAGTTCGGGATGCGCGGACAACGTCTTCTCAGCCGCCGAGCCCTCGAGCGCACCGGTCAGCGGCATGGTGACGGTCAGGGTCGGGTCCTGGCGCATCTTGTAGGAGTCGTCGAGACGGGTCTCCTGATTCGACAGCGGCGTGTGTTCCGCCCAGGAATAGGGCAGGACCCGGAATCCCTGGTAGATCAGCCCCTTGTCGTACAGCTCCTTGAACGCCCACATGACGGACTCCATGAAGTCCGAGTCCATCGTCTTGTAGCCGTTGTCGAAGTCGACCCAGCGTGCCTGCCGCGTGACGTAGTCCTTCCACTCCTCGGTGTACCGCAGAACGGAGGACGCACAGTACTCGTTGAACTTCTCGAGGCCCATCGACTCGACCTCGCCCTTGTCCTTGATGCCGAGCTGCTTCTCGGCCTCGAGCTCGGCGGGCAGGCCGTGGCAGTCCCAGCCGAAGACCCGCTCGACGCGCTTCCCGCGCATCGTCTGGAAACGCGGCACGATGTCCTTGACGTAACCGGTGAGCAGGTGTCCGTAGTGCGGCAGACCGTTGGCGAAGGGCGGGCCGTCGTAGAACACGTATTCCGGTGCCCCGTCACGTTGATCGATGGACTGACGGAAGGTGCCGTCCGCACGCCAGAAGTCGAGTACGGACTTCTCCATGTCGGGGAAACGGGTGGATCCACCGGTGAGATCCACCTTCGGGTAGACACCGCCAACTGGGTTGTTCATGGGCGTTCAACGCTCCTTGCTTCGAGGACAATCATGAGGTGCTCCAACATGCGCGGGGACGCCCCGGAACACCCGGCACGCGGTACCACCCTGCTTGGGCACCCCACGGGCACCCCACTTGATTGTCGTCGAGAAGGTCTGTCACGGTCCCACCCGTCCGGTTCTAGTGGGTCCCCCACGGAGCGGGACCGTTCTTCCGGATGACTCCCCGGTGATGGCCGGATCACTGTCTGGCGTGACCCCCGTTTCCGGGGTCCACAGCGTGTGCAAAGTATAGCGCACACCACCCACCGGTCAATCCTCCGACGGATCCTCCCCGGCATCCCCCACGGTCACGTCCCGGTTCCGCCGCTTCACGACGACGTCCGCGACGAGCAGCCCCAGCCCCACGACGGTGACGACGATGAGAAGCCAGGAATAGACGTCCGAACCGGACTGCACGGTCATCACCAGGAGACCGAACCCGACCAGTGCGGCGATGAGAGCGGCGATCAGCATGGATTGTCCTTCTCGATGGATGGGTGTGGGACACGAGAACACGACAGGCCTCCCCGGAACGTCCGTCGTCCGGGAGAGGCCTGTCGTCTGGGTGGAACCGGGGCGGTTTCTTAGGCCTTACCCTCGTTGTCGCCACCGTTGGGAGCCGCGAAACCACGGCTCGAGAGCTCCTCGAGCTGGCTCTCGAGGAAGGTCTTCATGCGGGTACGGTACTCCCGCTCGAAGGTCCGGAGCTCCGCGATACGGGCCTCCAGGACGGACTGCTTGTTCTTGACGGTCGCCATGATCTCGGTGTGCTTGCGCTCCGCATCGGACTGCAGCGCATCCGCCTTGTCCTTCGCCTGCTTCAGCTGAGCCTCCGCCTGCGCGTTGGCGTCGGCGACCACGGACTCGGAGGTCTTCTTGGCCTCCGCGACCATCGTGTCGGCCTTCTTCGTCGCCTCGCTCACCAGCGTTTCCGCGCGGGAGTTGGCCTGACTGAGCTTCTGCTCCGCCTCGGTGTTCGCCTTCGAGAGCTTCTCCGAAGCCTGCTTCTCGGCATTGGACACCAGGGACTTCGACTTCTGCGTCGCCTCGGACAGTTCCTTCTCCGCGGCAGCGTGAGCCTCATCGAGCATCGACTTGGACTCGGCACGGGCATCGGCCTGGATCCGGTCCGCGACCTCCTGCGCGAGCCCGAGGACACGCGCGGCCTGAACCTGACTGTCGGCGCTGGAGGCCGTCGCGGTGGCGGTTGTCGCCGCAGCGGCGGCGGGGGCGGCTGCGGAGGCACCTGCCGCCTTTTCCGCCTGAGCCTTCGCTTCCTCGGCGGCCTTCCGTGCCTGCTCCGCCTCGGTACGAGCCTTCCTGGTGGCTTCGTTCGCCTCGGCGAGCTTGCGCTCGTAATCCGCGCGGATCTCCTTCTCAATCTTCGAACGGAGTGCACCCTCGTCCACACCGGTGGCGCCGGAGCCGGACTGCTTCAGTTCGTTGTTCGCCTCCTCGACCTGCTGCTGCAGGTCCTCCTTCTCGTCGATCAGACGACCGAGGGTGTCTTCGACCATGTCGAGGAACTGGTCGACCTCGTCCTCGTTGTAGCCACGCTTTCCGATCGGCGGTTTGCTGAAAGCGACATTGTGCACGTCGGCTGGAGTCAGCGGCATGGACGGTTCCCTTCGCTCGTTGGTGGACCCTGGTGAAACTGTTTGAATCGGGCCCCTGGTGCCCACAGTGGTCATCTGTGGCTCATTGACTGTCCCAATATTACTTCTAATTATCGGGAAAGTGTACCTGGGCCTTTCCCCCGGCGTTTTGCCGGGTGTTCCGCGACGCCCGAATAGCCCGGAGT
Source organism: Corynebacterium pygosceleis (assembly GCF_016595275.2). Lineage (GTDB taxonomy): Bacteria > Actinomycetota > Actinomycetes > Mycobacteriales > Mycobacteriaceae > Corynebacterium > Corynebacterium pygosceleis. Next base: position 553,926 of record NZ_JAENIQ020000002.1, read on the forward strand.
TCTTCAGCCGGTGACATTCCCGCGATCACGGCCACCGACCTCAGCCGACCAGCAACATACCCAGGACGATCCTGGCCAGCCAGAGAATCAGGAAAAGAACGATGATCGACATGTCGAGTGCGACATTTCCCATCCGGAGCGGGGGAATAACCCGGCGCAGTGCTTTAACCGGAGGATCGGTCAACACGAAAAGGGGTTCGGCCACATACGCGAACCACCTCGGGGGACGGAAATTCCGGGAGAAGGAGTGGATCATCTCCACGATGATCCGCAGCACGAGAATGTAGCTGTAGATCTGGATGAGCATCAGCAGGAGCAGGATGAAAGAGTTCACCGGACCGAGACTATCGGATACGACCCGGGACACGCGACACCCCCGTCCCCCGGTTCACCGCGGAACCGGGGGACGGGGGTGTCGGGCGTACGGTGCCCCGTCGGATCGGCCCGCGACACGGACCCGGGGCGGAAGATCAACCGGGGATCAGCGCAGGCCTGCGGCATCCTCGAGTTCAGCGAGGGAAACCTCGACGTCGTCGGGGATCAGCGCGAAGGTCAGCGGGGAGAGCTTGCGCATCTCACCACGGAGAGCGAAGACGAGACCCGCCGCGAAGTCGATGACACGACGTGCCTCCTCCCGGTCCATCGAGTTCAGGTCGATGACGACGGCGTCACCGGCACGGAAGGGCTCACCGATGCGGGTGCACTGCTTGAAGCTGACGAGACGCACCGGGACGATGGTCGGCGCGTACGCCTGCGGCTCGTAGCCCGGGCGGGCGGTCCCGTAACCGTAGCTGCGGCCCGCGCCACGGGACAGGGGGCCGTAGCCGTCCTCCGGGCCACCGGCGGCGACATCACCGTAGTCGGCGTCATCGCGGTAGTACGCGGCGTCGTGCGCGCCGTCCTCGTAGGGCGCGAGTCCGAAGAACTCCTTGAACTTCTTGACACTCGACATGTAAATTCCTTTGCTTCTCAAGGGACGTCGACCAGCGCGTCCTCGGTCATCTCCCACTGTGGTTTGCCACCACCCTATCGACGGGGACCCAGAATCGCGGTACCGACACGCACCATCGTCGAACCCGCCGCGACAGCGTCCTCCAGATCACCCGACATCCCCGCGGACAGTTCCATCGGGCGTTTCTCCGCCGCGGCGAAACGGTCCCGGAGTTCCGCAGCCGCGGCGAACACATCCGCCGGGTCACAACCCAACGGCGGGACACACATCACCCCGGACAACCGGAGATGCGGACAGTCGGACAGGGTGTCGAGAAGCTCCCCCATCCCGGCTTCGGGCACTCCCCCGCGCGCGGGATCCCCGTCGGCGCTGAACTGGACGAGGACGGGCAGCTGGGTGTCGGGGCGGTGTCCGCGGTCGACGGCGAGTCCGACGCCCCGGTCGAGCGCCACCGCCAACCGGGTGCTGTCCAGCGAGTGCACCACGGCGGCGACCCGTGCCGCGGCATTGGCCTTGTTCGTCTGTATGCGCCCGATGAGGTGGACCGGGACATCCGGGTACAGCGCCGCTTTCTCCAGGGCGTCCTGAACCCGGTTCTCCCCCACCGCGGTCACACCGAGATCCCGGAGCCTCCCGACATCGGACGCCGGATGGAACTTCGTCACGGGAAGCAGGAGGATGCTCCCGGGATCACGCCCGCAGGCCTGCGCCGCGGAACGGATTCTCGACCGGACGGCGTCCAGGCGTTCCGCGAGTTCGCTCCCGCGGCTCATGCCCCGGCCTCCGCGGGCATCCAGATCAGACCGGCCTGCCGACCGGTCCTCCCCTCCCTGCGGTGGGAGAAGAACGACGGATCTGCGACCGTGCACCGGATGTCGGCGTCGATGTGCGTGACCCCGAGTTCCTCCAGTTGCCTGGCTAGACCGATCCTCAGATCGGCCCCCCAGGTACCCCGGGCGGTACGGGTCCGGACCCCGGGGAGCCTGGATTCGAGGTCGGCGAGCATCGCCTCGGGAAGCTCGTAGTTGGCGCCGCTCACGGCCGCCCCCATCCACACGTGCAGACGCCCGGGGCGCGCCCCCAGCTCCACCATCCGTGCCACCGCGCGCGGGACGATCCCGTTGCGCGCACCGATCCTGCCGGCGTGTACGGCCGCGATGACACCCGCCTCATGGTCACTCAGGAGAAGGGGGACGCAGTCGGCGGTGAGGACGGCGAGCGCGAGATCCCTGCGCGTCGTCACCAGTGCATCCGTCGCGGGCACCGGCCCGTCGTGGGGGCCGTCGACGACGGTGACCGTCGGGGTGTGCAGCTGCTCCATCCAGACGATCCGGTCCACAGGCAGACCGATGGACCGGGCGAGCCGTTCCCGGTTGGCGGTGACCGCGGTGATGTCGTCGCCCACGTGGTCGGCGAGATTGAAGGAGGCGAACGGGGCCACGGAGATCCCCCCGGAACGCGTCGTGAAGACCTTCCGCACGGGCCGCTCCGCCCCCGGATCCCGGGGGCGGGCGGAATCAAACTCCATGTCGGTCATCCGTCAACGCAGGAAGTCCGGCACGTCCAGGTCATCGGCGTCGTCGAAGTCGTCACGGCGCCCCCGGGAGCTGGTGAACATCCCGCCGGCGGGGCGGTCCGCCACGGGACGGTCGGAACCGAGCCGATGCCGTGCGGAATCGGCGCGCTGGGTGTAGTTGGAGCTCTCCGCGCGCTCGACGGACTCATGACGGACGGTGTCCTCGTCCTCCCGGTGGTCATCCCGGCCGAAGAGTGACTGTCCACGCGACGGTTCCGGGGTGGGGTCGGAGGCGGGGGCCTGGGTCTGGTTCACCTGCGGCGCGGCCTGACGGTTCCTGTCGGCCGTGTTGGAGTTCGATTCGAAGTCGAATCCGGCGGCGATCACCGTGACCCGGACCTCGTCACCGAGATTGTCGTCGATGATGGTTCCCCAGATGATGTTCGCGTCCTCGTCGGCCTTCTCCTCGACGAGTGCCGCGGCCTCGTTGACCTCCTGCAGGCCGAGGTCGGAACCACCGGCGAAGCTCAGCAGGACCCCCTGCGCACCCTCCATGGTGGACTCGAGCAACGGGGAGTTGATGGCCTGCTCGGTCGCCTCGACGGCGCGATTGTCGCCGCTGGCGGAGCCGATGCCCATGAGCGCGGAACCGGCGTCGGCCATGACGGAGCGGACGTCCGCGAAGTCGACGTTGACCACGCCGGGCGTGGTGATGAGGTTGGTGATGCCCTGGACACCGTTGTGCAGGACCTCATCGGCGGTACGGAAAGCCTCCATCATGGAGAGGTTCAGGTCGCCGAGCTGGAGCAGTCGGTCGTTCGGGATGACGATGAGGGTGTCGCAGACGGCACGCAGCGCCTCGATGCCCTCCATGGCCTGCTTGGTGCGGCGACGTCCCTCGAACCGGAACGGGCGGGTGACCACGCCGACGGTCAGCGCCCCGGCCTTCTTGGCGATGTTGGCCACGACCGGGGCGGCACCGGTACCGGTGCCGCCGCCCTCACCCGCGGTGACGAAGACCATGTCGGCGCCCTTGAGGCAGTCCTCGATCTCGGACTTGTGGTCCTCTGCGGAGGTGCGTCCGACATCGGGGTTGGCTCCGGCACCGAGACCACGCGTGGCTTCACGTCCGATGTCGAGCTTGACGTCGGCCTCGGAGAACATCAGCGCCTGCGAGTCGGTGTTCACGGCGATGAACTCGACGCCCTTGAGCCCCTCCTCGATCATGCGGTTGACGGCGTTGACGCCGCCACCGCCGACACCGACGACTTTGATGACGGCGAGGAAGTTTTTCGGTGAGGTCATGGTCTTAGGCACTCGCCTTTCAGGTTGTTGGATCAGTTCGAGAGGGCCACACAGCTACGGCACCGTGCGCACGGGGAAGTTGTTGTCCTCCATCATGTGCGAAAGACACCCCGATGTGGCGGACATTCGCGCGGCGTGTCGGCAGTCTCAACCTCAGCTTTAAGGTTTCTGACGTGCATAAATGATGACCGTGGCGCCGCTACCGACAGCTACTGACGTACGGTGACCTGCACGGGATCGGACACGTTGTAGACCCGTCCCTCACGGCTGAGTGCCGCCGCCGCGGCGCGGGCCTTGTCGTGGTTCCGTTCGGGCGCTCCCCAGTACACCTCACGACCGTCCATCAGGACGAGTGTGATCTCGTACGGGCCGGGGGCGTCGACCCGGGCGATCTGGCTGCGCAGTCGCTCATCGAGGCTCGCGATGATCTCCGCGACACCGCTGAACAGCTCACGGTCGTCTTCCCGGGTGCCGGTGATCTCCACCGCACCGACGGGCGGGGCGTCGATGATGAAGGGGAGCCCCGTCGCATCGATCAGGTGGTCACCGTCGGACCGCGTCGCGTACAACACGGCCTCACGTTCAGTGACCTCGACGGACACGGTTCCCGGGAAGTGCCGCTCCACCCGTGCGCGCTCGACCCACGGTAGCGCGGCCACGTCCCGTGCCGCCCGTCCCGCGTCGACCCGCACCATGTTGGCACCGGTGACGATACCGGTGGCGGCGACGATCTCCTCCCCGTCCGTCCGCCCGGCACCCGTGACGGTGACCTCGCCGACCTTCGCCACGGGCACGAACCAGACGAGCAGGCCGACGCTGACGAGGAGCACCGTGACCCCGAGGATCCAGGAGATCCGGTTCTTCACTGGCCCAGCTCCGTGAGGATCTCCTCGGCGAGGACCGTCACGCTGCCGGCCCCCATCGTGAGCACGATGTCGCCGCTTCCGGCGAGTTCGGCGACCGCCGCCGGTACCCGGTTGAACTCCGGGACATAGACGCACCTGTCGGCACGGACGCGATCGGCGATGATCCGCCCGTCGACGCCTTCCACGGGTTTTTCCCGGGCACCGAAGATGTCGAGCACCACGACGCGGTCCGCGAGTGACAGTGCGTCGGCGAACTCCCCGGCGAACTCGATCGTCCGGGAGTACAGGTGCGGCTGGAAGACCACGATGATACGGCCGTCGCCGGGCTCACTGTCGAGTTTCTCCCGCGTCGCGCGGAGAACGGCCGTGACCTCCGTGGGGTGATGGGCGTAATCGTCGTAGACCCGTACCCCCGCGTGCGGACCGTCCGCCCCGGCGGGTACCTCACCCCGGAGCTCGAACCTGCGCCGCACACCGGTGAAACCGGACAGGCCCACGGCGAGTCGTCCGGGGTCGGCACCGAGCAACGTTCCGGCGAGGAGCGCCGCCGTGGCGTTGAGCACCATGTGTTTCCCCGGGGTGTGCATGTTCACGGTCACCGTGTGACCCGTGACGGTGATGGTCGCCCGTGAACCGAAGGTCTCGGTGACGATCTCCGTCACCTCCGCGCCGCACTCGACCGACGGATGTGCCGCGACGGCGGCGGTGGTGCCGTAGCCGAGGACACGGATTCCCGCGGCCGTGCACCGCTCCCCCAGTGCTGCGGCGTGCTCGTCGTCGAGACAGACGACGAGGGTGCCGTCCGGGGTCAGACGACCGGCGAAGTCGTCGAAGACCTTGAAATAGGCGTCCGGGGTCCCGAAAAAGTCCAGGTGGTCCGGTTCGATGTTGGTGACCACCGCCACCGTCGGCTCGTAACGGAGCAGCGACGCATCCGATTCATCCGCCTCGGCGACGAAGATGTCACCGGTGCCGTGGTGGGCGTTCGTCCCGGCTTTGTTGAGTTGTCCACCGATCGCGAAACTGGGGTCGCAGCCCGCCGACTGAAGTGCCACGACGGCCATCGACGTCGTGGACGTCTTGCCGTGGGTTCCCGCGAGGAGCAGCTGCCTGTGGTCCGTCATCAGTTCGGCGAGCAGATCGGATCGACGGATCACCTCGATACCTGCGGCACGGGCACCGGCGAGTTCGGGATTGTCCTCGGGGATGGCCGCGAAGGAGGTCACGACGACGGTGGGGCGTTCGTCGAGCAGATCCAGGTTCTTCACGTCGTGACCGATCGCGATCTTCGCCCCCATGGCCCTGAGAGCGAGGACGATTCGGGAATCCTTCATGTCGGAGCCGGAGACCTGCATGCCGCGGGACAGGAGGATGCGGGCGACGCCAGACATCCCGGCTCCGCCGATGCCGATCAGATGGACACGGGACAGGTCAGTCATCGTCTACCTCGTTGTTTTCTCGGTGGGAGGGTCAGTTGGTGCGGGCGGCGTCAGCCACCAGGTCAGCGATGGTCTCCGCCGCATGCCCGAGGCCGCTGCCACGGGTCGCCGCGGACAATCTTGCGAGGGTGTCGTCGTCGCCGAGGAGGGCGGTGACCCGTTCCGCGAGCGCGGCACCGGTGAGGTCCGCGTCCCGGATGAGTTCCGCACCACCGGCGTCGATCACGGGCCGGGCGTTGAGTTCCTGCTCACCGTTGCCGTGCGGGAGGGGCACGTAGATGGCCGGGAGACCGGAGGCCGTGACCTCCGCGACGGTCATGGCGCCCGCCCGGCAGACCACGAGGTCGGCCACCGCGAGGGCGAGGTCCATCGTGTCGATGTACGGCAGTGTGTGCCAGCCCCCGCAGGTCTCGGGCGCGGGGTTCTTCCGGCCGTGGGCGTGGAGGATCTGGTGTCCGGCCGCGGTGATCTCCGGGGCGGCCTCGGCGAGTGCCGCGTTGATCGACGCCGCCCCCTGCGAACCGCCGGTGACGAGGAGGGTCCTCTTCTCCGGGTCAAGTCCGTACCGGGCGACGGCCTGTGCCTTCCGGGCGGCCCGCCCGGATTCACTGAGTTCCTCACCGGACAGACCGGGTCGGATGGGGACCCCCACGACCTCACCGCGCAGACCCGAGTCCGCGACGGCGTTCAGCCCGGTCCCGCCGCACCACACGCCGAGTTTGTTGGCGAGTCCGGCACGGGCGTTGGCCTCATGGACGAAGAAGGGGATGCCGAGCCTGCGGGCGGCGAGATAGGCGGGTGCCGCGACATATCCACCGAAGCCGATGAGCACGTCCGCTTCGACCTCACGGAGGACGTCGACGGTCTGCCCGACCGCGCGCCACACCCGGAGCGGCAGCCGGAGGAGGTCCATGCCCGGTTTCCGCGGCACGGGCACGGGATCGATGAGGGCGAGTTCATAGCCGCGTGCGGGAACCAGGTCCCGTTCGAGCCCACGGGTGGTCCCCAGAGCGGTGACACGGGCGTCGTGGCGGCTCCGCAGCGCATCGGCGACGGCGAGGGCCGGCTCGATGTGGCCGGCGGTTCCGCCCCCGGCGACGACGACGGACAAGGGGGTGTTCATGGTTGATCAGCCTCTTCTGCGGGTGTGGTGGTGATCGGGTCGGACGGGTCCCCCGGGACGTGGCCTGCGGCGGCGTGATCCCGCTCCGCCAGTGACGCTACCACCGCCCGGCCCCGTGGGCCGGGGCGGCTGCCGTCCCTCCGTGGACGACGGGGCGGACGAACGGGGACCACGCCGGTGGGTGACCGGTTCGGTGGATTGACGCACGGGACGGGCCCGGCGGCGTACCGCCCCCCGTGATCCGGCCGGATCGGGTTCCCGCAACCTCAGCAACCTGTCGATCGCGGGCCGACCGTAGGACTGCATCGTCGAGACCGCCTCGGGTTCATGCCGTGCCGCGCTCGCGAGCAGTCCCATCGACCCGACCGTGATGATCGCGGAGCTGCCCCCGGAGGAGATCATGGGCAACTGGATGCCGGTGACCGGCAGCAGGCCGACGACGTAGCCGATGTTGACGAACGCCTGCGAGACGACACCCGCGGTGAGCGTCGCGGCCAGCAGTTTCAGGTACGGGTCGGTGGAACGCATGGCGCACCGCAGGCCGACGAGCCCCAGTGCACCGAACAGCAGGATCACGAGGGTCCCGCCGACCAGGCCGGTCTCCTCCCCGATGATGGCGAAGATGAAGTCGTTCTTCGCTTCCGGGAGATAGAACCATTTCGCCCGGGACTGTCCCGGGCCGACGCCTCCCGTTCCACCTTCGGCGAGCGAGAGGAAACCCTGGTAGGACTGGAAGGCCTTGCCCCGGACATCGTCGAAGTCGCCGAGGAGGGCGTCCTTGTACACCTCCAGCCGGTGGGTACGGTAGTTGCCCTCACCACCGCCGAAGGTGGAGACGAGTGCGTACCCGACGGCCAGGACACCGCCGGCCGCCACCATCCCGGTGATGAAGCGTCCGGGGATACCGGCGAAGACGAGCACGAGCCCGGCGACCGAGAGGCAGACGACCGCCATGCCGACGTCCGGCTGGCGGAGGATCAGACCGACGATGAGGACCGTCACACCGCAGTAGTGCATGTAGTGGTTGTTGAGCCAGTGCCGGACGGGGCCGCGATCGCTCAGGTAGTGGGCCCCCCAGACGGCGAGGGTGACCTTGGCGAGTTCGGAGGGCTGGAAGGTGAAGGGACCGAGGGCAAGCCAGGATCTGGCTCCCGATTCCACGAGGCCCGTCCCGACACCCGGTATGAGTACCGCGCAGAGGAGGACGATGGTGAGCAGGAGGAGCGGGGTCGCGAGGCGTCGGATCATCGACGGCCGCATCCACAGGGCCAGCCAGAGAACGACGTAGCCGACGAAGAGGAAGACCATGTGCCGGAGTCCCTGTGTCCACACGCCGCTGTCCAGGGCGGACCAGGTCGTGGAGGACGACAGGACCATGACCGCGCCGACGGCGGTTATCAGCGCGACGACGGACAGGATGAGGAAATAGTCGAAGAACGGGCGCGACAGGTAGTCCCGGATGTGTGCGCGGAGCCGGTCCGGTGCGGACTGTCCGCGTGCCGTGGTGTCCTGGGTCATTGTCTTCGGGCCTCTCTTGGTCAGGCGGTCAGGTCCCGGGCGGCCCGGGCGAAGCAGTCCCCGCGGTGCCCCATGCCCCGGTACATGTCGAGGGACGCGGCGGCCGGTGCGAGCAGGACGATGTCTCCCGGGGCGGCGATGTCGACGGCGCGGGCCATCAACTGTGTCATCGCCTCCTCCGGATCGGTGGAATCCGTGCAGTGGACCAGCGCGTCGGGGGCATGGTGTTCCACGGCGGCGGCCAGCAGGTTCCGGTCCACCCCGAGAAGAAGTGCCGCCTTGATGCGTCCGGCGTGGCGGGCGACCAGCTCATCGACCTCGGCTCCCTTGAGTTGGCCACCGGCGATCCAGATGACCGATCCGTGGCCGGTGAGCGCGGCATCGGCCGCGTGCGGATTGGTGGCCTTGGAATTGTCGACGTAGTCGACCCCGGCGTACCGGTGCACCACCTGACCACGGTGTCCGGAGACCTCGTAGACCGCGAGCGCCTCCCGGATCGCTGCGGGGTCCAGTCCCTGGGAGCGGGCCAGGGCCGCAGCGGCCAGCGCGTCGAGGATTCCCGCCGGCCCCGCCGGGGAGATCCCGTCGGCCGGGGCGAGGACGATGTTGTCCCCGAAGGCGTTGTCGACGAGGTTGCCGTCGACGACACCGAGCTGACCGGTCTCCGGCACCCCGAGGGTGAAACCGACGGTCGTGGTCCCGGTTCCCCCCGCTGCCGGGACACGGGACACGACCTCGGGGTCGTCGGCCCCGATGACCGCGTACGTTCCACGCAGTGCCCGGAGTTTCGCGTCCGCGTATCCGTCGAAGGATCCGTGCCAGTCGATGTGGTCGTCCGCGAGGTTGAGCAGCGCACCGGCGTCCGGGCGGAGGGTGGGGGCCCAGTGCAGCTGGAAGCTGGAGAGTTCCGCGACGAGGACATCGACGCGGGGTTCCGCGGTGAGCGCGTCACCGACGGAGACGCCGATGTTGCCGACGGCGGCGGCGGTGCCCGGGCCCCGGTCCATCATCGCCGCGCACATCGCTGTCGTCGTGGTCTTGCCGTTGGTGCCGGTGACGACGAGCCAGGTCCGGGGCTCACCGAAATGGCCCTCCTGATCGAGGCGCCAGGCCAGTTCCACGTCACCGATCACCTCGACGCCCCGGTCCGCCGCCGTACGCAGGAGCGGGGCGTCGGGGCGCCAGCCCGGCGAGGTCACCACCGTACGGTAGTCACCGATACGTTCCAGGGCGGTCGTGACATCGGTGGTGTCGCATCCGGTGGCCTCCGCGACGCGGAGCCGGGCGGTCTCATCGTCGTCCGCGACGGTCACCCGCGCCCCCAGGTCGCGGAGCATGCGGGCGCAGCCGGCACCGGATACACCTGCACCGGCGACGAGGACGGGGCCATCGAGAGAGATCATGTTCCTACACTCCGGAGGTTGTGAGCCACTCGCCGTAGAACAGCGCGATACCGGTCATGCACGCCATGGCGGTGAGCAGCCAGAAACGGATGACTACCGTCGTCTCGGCCCACCCGCCGTTCTCGAAGTGGTGGTGGAAGGGGGCCATGCGGAAGAAACGGGTTCCGCGGGTCCGGAAGACGACGACCTGGATCACGACGGACGCCGCCTCGATGACGAAGAGCGCACCGATGACGATCATCAGCAGCTCGGTCCGGGACGCGACGGAGATGCCTGCGACGAGTCCACCGAGCGCGAGGGAACCCGTGTCCCCCATGAAGATCTTGGCCGGTGCGGCGTTCCACCAGAGGAATCCGAGGCAGGCGCCGAGTCCAGCCGAGGCGAGGATGGCGAGATCCAGCGGATCCCGCACCGAGTAGCAGCCGGGTTCGACGGACACGGAGCAGGAGTTCCGGAACTGCCAGAAGGTGACCAGCGTGTAGGCACCCATGACCATGGCGGTGGCTCCGGCGGCGAGACCGTCGAGTCCGTCGGTCAGATTCACCGCGTTCGACCACGCGGAGATGAGTATGTACATGAAAACCAGGAACAGGACCAGGCCGATGATTCCGCCGCCGAAGGCGATGTTGAAGGTCTCGATGTCCCGGATGAAACTGAGGTTGGTGGTTCCGGGGGTCAGCCCGTCACCGTTCGAGAACCGCAGCACGAGCCACCCGAAGGCGAGGGCGAGAACGAGCTGGCCGATGAGTTTGGCCTTCTTGTTCAGACCGAGGTTCCTGCCTTTGGCGAGTTTGATGTAGTCGTCCGCGAACCCGAGCAGTCCCATGCCGAGGGTCAGCCCCAGGACGAGGAGACCGGAGGCGGTGAAGCCACCGAAACCACGGGCCACCCCGATGAGGGAGGTCAGGATGTAGGCGACGAGGATCCCCGCGATGATGGCGACGCCACCCATCGTCGGGGTGCCGCGTTTGCGCATGTGGGAGGCCGGGCCGTCCTCGCGGATGTGCTGGCCGAGTCCTTCATCGCTGAACCAGCGGATGAGTACCGGGGTGAGGAAGATCGCGACGAGAAAGGCGATGGCTCCACTGATGATTATCTGGGTCACTGTTCTGCGTCCTGCTCCTCGAGAGATTCCGTCACCGGTAGGGCCAGCAGGGTGTCCGCCACCCGCCAGAGCTGCTCGGAGGATGAGGCCTTGACCAGCACCACATCCCCCGGTTCCAGTGCCGGTTGTACAAAGTTGATCGCCGCGTCGACGGAGTCGGCGGTCACGACCCTCGTCCCCGCGGTCTCCGCCGCCTGTGCCAGGGCGTGTGTGTTCACGCCGGTGCCCACAGCGACGAGACGCGGGATCCCGCTCTCACCGAGCAGTCTCCCGGTCTCCGCGTGCCGGTCGGCGGCGTCGGGGCCGAGCTCGTTCATCTGTCCGAGCACGGCCCACGCCGTACCGCCCGTCGCAGCCGCACTGTGCGCGAGGGCCCTGATCCCGGCGGCCATCGAGTCGGGGTTCGCGTTGTAGGAGTCATTGATCACGGTGACGCCGTCGTCCCTCCGGGTGACCTCCATCCGACGTCCCGACACCGGCTCGTGCGCGGAAACCGCGGCGCAGGCGCTCCGGGGGTCGAGGCCGGCACCGACGGCGGCGGCGATCGCCGCCAGGGCGTTGGACACCTGGTGGTCCCCGACGAGATTCAGGCTGACCGGTTCCGAGAGACCGTCCGGCCCCTCGACCGTGAAACTGGCCCGGCACGCCTCGTCGAGTCGCACGGCGTCGGCGCGGTAGTCCGCACCGGGGTCACCGGCTGCGCTGAAGGTGACGACGCGGGCGCGGGTCCGGCCCGCCATCGCGGCGACGAGCGGATCGTCGGCGTTGAGTACGGCCACTCCCCCGTCGTCGGCACCGGGCAGAACCTCGACGAGTTCCCCCTTGGCGCGCGCGATGGTGTCCCGGTCGCCGAACTCACCGATGTGTGCGGTACCGACGTTGAGGACCACACCGACGACGGGAGGGGCGATGGCGGCGAGTTCCGCGACGTGTCCCACTCCCCGGGCGGACAGTTCCGCGACGAGGTAGTCGGTGTCCGTCGAGCACCGCAGCGCGGTGTACGGATGGCCGATCTCGTTGTTGAACGAACCGGGGGGTGCGACGACGTCACCGCCACCGTCGTTCTCCCGCAGCACCGAGGCGATGAGATCCTTGACGGTGGTCTTTCCCGCGGATCCGGTGACCCCGACGACGCGCATGCCGTGGCCGGCCGCGACGTCGACGTTGTGCCGGGCGAGTCTCCCGAGCGCGGCGATGACCGCGGCACCGTGTCCCGAGGGATCATGCTCGTAGGCGGCGGCGTTGCTCTCCGGACGGGGAACCTCCGGGACGATGATCGACGGCGCGCCGGTTTCGCGGGCGGCCAGGGCGACGGTGGCGCCTGACTCGACGGCCCCGACGGCGTAGTCGTGTCCGTCGACCTGCGCCCCCGGCAGACAGACGAACAGTCCGCCCGGTTCGATACGGCGCGAATCGAACTCGACCGACCCGGTGACGATCGCCTCCGGGTCGGCGCCGTCGGCGAGATAGCCTCCCGTGACGCCGACGATGTCACTGACAGACATCCGGATCATGCCGGTTCCTCCGTTTCCGGTCGCTCGGTCACCCGGGCGTCGATCGCACGGGTCAGGGATTCCGCGTCATCGAACGGATGCCGGGTGTCCCCGATCAACTGACCGGTTTCATGTCCCTTACCCGCGATGATGACCGCGTCACCGGGTCTCGCCCACGCCACGGCCTCCCGGATCGCCTCGTCACGGGAGGCGATCTCCCGGATGTCGGCCAGACGTTTCTTCTTTCCGGCGCTCTTCCGTTCGCGGACGGCTTCCCGCGCGCCCCGGAGAACGGCCTTCCGGATCTCCGCGGGATCCTCGCTCCTCGGATTGTCATCGGTGACGATGACCAGGTCAGCCGCGCGCGCCGCCGCTGATCCCATGAGCGGACGCTTCGCGCTGTCCCGGTCCCCGCCGGCCCCGATCACGATTCCGACACGGCCCTCGGTCTGGCTCCGCAGTGTCTTCAGTACGGCGGACACCGCCGCGGGTTTGTGGGCGTAGTCGACGACGGCGAGGAAATCCTGCCCCCGGTCGATGTTCTGCATCCGTCCCGGTACGACGACCCCGGCCATTCCAGCGGCGATGGTCTTCGCGTCCTCACCGGCGGCGACCGCCATGGTCAGTGCGAGCGCGGCGTTGGCCACGTTGAACCTGCCGGGGAGCGGAACCTCGCAGATGATGTCCCGGTCGTCGATGCGCACGGGGAAACGCTGAGTCCCGGCGGCACCGACCTCGGGGTCCCCCACCGTGACCGATGCGGGGCGCGAACCGGTCGAGACGGTGACCGCCGCCGGACCGGCCAGCCTCGACAGTTTCTGTCCGTGGTCGTCGTCCACGCAGATCACGGACCTTCTGGCACGGATGGTGGAACCGGGCCGGAAGAACCGGGCCTTCGTCGCGAAGTAGTCCTCCATCGTGTCATGGAAGTCCAGGTGGTCCTGCGAGAGATTGGTGAATCCGGCGACGTCGAACTCGGTGCCGACGATCCTGCCGAGCGCGATCGCGTGGGAGGAGACCTCCATGACCACGTGCGTGACCCCCTCCGACCGCATCCGGTCGAAGATCTCCTGGAGAACCGGGGCTTCCGGGGTGGTCAGCTGGGTCGGTACGGGCTCTCCGTTGATCCGGGTGCCGTTGGTTCCGATCACGCCGACCCTGTGCCCGGCGGCGAGGAGCCCCGCCTCCAGCAGGTAGCTCGTCGTCGTCTTACCCGACGTACCGGTCACCCCGAAGAGGGTCATGTCCCGCGACGGGTGACCGTGGACGGCGGAAGCGACCGTCCCCAGGACCTCCCGGACATCGTCGACGACGATGACGGGACGCTTCTCGTGCCGGTCCTGGAGGATACGTTCCCCTTCCGCGTCGGTGAGGATGGCGGCCGCCACCGACTCCCGCGCGTATCCGGCGCCGTGTGTCCGGGTTCCGGGCACCGCCGCGAACAGTCCCCCCTCAGGCAGTTCCTGGGCGTTGATCCCGACCGCGCTGATGCGCACCGAACCGGCGGCGTCCTGGTTCAGACTGCCGCCGCTCAACTCGGCGATGGTATCCAGTGTGATGGCCACTGTCCTGGCACACTCCTTATTGCTCTCAGATCGGTACTGCCTCGGTTACGGGGCGGAACGTGATTCTATCTGTGGACACCGGCGGGAGACATTCCCGGGCCGGTGGCCGGACGAAGTTCCGGTCGGGCGCGTCATTGCGCCTGGAGGATGAGATCCTCCTCCCGTGTCGGCGACAACGGTACATTGTCACGGTTGAGCAGCCAGGCCGCTATGTCGTGGAACAGCGGCGCGGCCGACTGACCGCCTTCACCGTGCACACCCCGCTCGGGGTCGTCGAGCATGAGCGCGATGACGAACCGGGGATCATCGGCCGGCGCGATCCCGGCGAAGGTGATCCAGTAGTCGGAATTGGAGTAGCAGTTGCAGTCCGGGTTCACCTGCTGGGCGGTACCCGTCTTACCCGCGATCCGGTATCCCTCGACGGCGGCCTGCGGACCCGTTCCCTGCTGCACTCCCGACGGATCACTCTGGGTGACGGCCTGGAACATTCCCCGGACGGTACGGGCGGTCTCCGGGCTGACGACCCGGATCCGCTCCGGTTCCGGCTGTTCCATGACGTCACCGTCAGGTGTGGTCACCGTACGGATGATGCGCGGTTGGATACGTTCACCGTCGTTCGCGATCGCCTGGTACACGCCGGCCATCTGAAGCAGGGTCAGGGACATGCCCTGACCGATCGGCAGATTCGCGAACGTGCCACCGGACCACTGTGACCGGTCCGGGAGCAGCCCCTGGGATTCGCCGGGCAGTTCGATACCCGTGTAGCGGCCCACACCGAAGAGGTCCAGCATGTTCGCGAACCGGTCCTGTCCGACCCGGTCGGCGAGCATCAGGGTGCCGACGTTGGAGGACTTCCCGAACACACCGGTCGTGGTGAAGGGGACGACCCCGTGCGGCCACGCGTCCTTGACCGTCACACCCGCCATGTCGATGGCACCGGGCACCTGGAACACCTCGTCCGGTGTGGTGACCCCGTCCTCGATCGCTGCGGCGGCGGTGATGATCTTCGCCACGGAACCGGGTTCGAACGGTGCCTGGACTGCGGGGTTGCCGAAGAACCTGCCCCGCGCCAGTTGTCTCTCGATGTCACCGGTGGGGTCGATCGTGTCCGTGTTCGCCATCGCCAGGACCTCACCGGTCGCGGAGTCGAGGACGACGGCCGAGGCCGACTCCGCCCCCGAGTTCTCCTTCGCCTGCTCCAGCTGTTGCTGGACGTAGGTCTGGAGGTCCAGGTCGAGAGTCAGTTCGATGTCGGACCCGTGCACCACCGGTACCTGGTCCCGGAGCGTTCCGGGGATGATCTGGCCGTCGGTGGACACGTCCTCCGTCGATTTGCCGTTGATCCCGGAGAGGACGCCGTCCGAGGCCGCCTCCAGGCCGAACTGCCCCTCACCGTCGATGGAGATCTTGCCGATCACGTTCTCGGCGATGGCCCCGTTCGGGTACTGGCGGATGTCCTGCCGGTCCGCGGCGACACCGGGAAAACGCTCGGCTATCTCCACCGCGACATCGGGATCGACGTTCCGGACGAGCACCGTGTAGGAGTTGTCGGCCCGCAGTTTCCGGAGAATCTCCGCCGGCTTGACCTTCTGCGCCGATGCCCCGGATTCCCGGACCATCTCGGGGATCACCACGGACATCTCCTCAAGGACGTCCTCGACCGGCGGGTACTTCTCGAGGAGTTCCGGATCCCCGGAGTTGACGGCCATGTCGTGACGTTCCCCGATCTCCTTGCGGAGCACCAGTGGGGCTACCGTCAGCGACCGTGCCTGCATGGTGTACGCGAGTTGCTCACCGTCACGGTCCGTGACCGTCCCACGTCGCGCGAAGTCGATGTACTCCCGGGTGCGTTGATTCTGCGCCTGCGCGGCGAGTTCGGGCCCCCAGACGAGCTGAACGCACGCCAGTCGGACCGTCAGCAGTACGACACCGACGATCACGAGCGTGCGGACGATCTTCATTCTGCGGGCGATCTGCTCCCTCCCGACAGCGTCGCCGGTCGGTTTCCGTCGCCCGGGTACACCGGTGGTCCCTGATCTCGTCGGGGTCTCCGCCGGTGGGGGTGGGCCGGGCCGTGAGGTCCGGGCCACCGGACGACGGTTCCCCTTCCCACGGTCCGGAGGGGTCACCGTGCGCTCCCGCCCGTCCGGTCGGAGCGGACATTCGGGGCGTAGGGCGCGATGGCCGGGACGTCACTGTTCGCCCCGGTCACGGGTTCGACCTGTTGACGGCCCTCGTTCGGGACCCCCTGGTCGGTCCGCGGAAGTGGCTGCACCCGGCCTGACACGGCGTCGGTTTCCGCCGGATCGCTGCTGGCCGGTCGGGGGAGGACACGCGACCCGTTGACGTCGATGATCGGCCGGACCGCCGCGGGGTCCGCTTCGCGGATCTCATCGACACCGCCCTCCGGTCCGACGGAGAGAACACCGGGCTGATCGGGGACGATCATTCCCAGTTCCGCGGCGCGTCGGGCGACCTCGGCTGCGGAGGTCGCGGACTGGCGGTCACGGTTCAGCGTCTCCAGCTGGTTGCCCAGTCGACTGTCGACCCGGGACAGCTCCTGGATCCGGAAGGTCTGCTGCGTGGTGACACCGGAGAGATACATGGTGAGCATGACCCCGGCGAGGAGAGTCATCACCAGAACAGCGGCGAACCGGACCCGAACCGGGTCCGCCTTCGGCGCGACGATCCGGCGACCGCGGACGGACACGACCTGTTTCGACCCCGGTGTCCACTGGAACCGGCGTCGCTGCGGCGTCGGGGCACCGGGGACCCGCCTGGCGGGAGGGGTACTACGTGGGGTCGGGTGGAGATCGACGATCTCCGCGACACCGGTACCCGCACCGCGGGAAGCACGCCGCTGGTCGGCCGGTCGGATCACACGGGTGGAACGGCGTTCGGGGGTGTGCGTCCCCGGGTTCATGTGGTCCGTTCCGGGGTTCGCCCGGAGGCGTGCGGTGGTGCTCATCGGGTTTCTCCGTTCGACTGTGTTGTCCGTTCCACGGCGCGTACCCGCACCGGTGCTGCCCGGGGATTGTCCTCGATCTCCTCCCGGGGCGCCTTCTCCGCCCCCCGGGTCACGAGCCGGAACTCAGGTGCCGTTCCGGGCAGGTCGACGGGCAGGCCCCGCGGGGTCTTCGAGGTGGTGAGTTCGGCGAGTTCCTTCTTGACTATGCGGTCCTCCAGCGACTGGTAGGCCATGAACACGGCCCGTCCCCCGACACGGAGTTCCCGGGTGATCGCCGGAACCATCGCGGCCACCGACTCCAGTTCGCCGTTGACCTCGACACGCAGTGCCTGGAAGGTACGTTTCGCGGGATGTCCCCCGGTCCGCCGTGCGGCGGCCGGAATCGTGGCGTAGAGCAGCTCGACCAGCCTCCCGGAGGTGGTGAAGGGTTCCTTCTCCCGTTCACGGAGCACCGCCGACGCGATCTTCCCCGCGAAACGTTCGTCCCCGTAAGCCTTCAGCACGTGGGCGAGTTCTCCGTGACCGTAGGTGTTGAGGATGTCCGCCGCCGTGATACCGGAGGTCGGATCCATCCTCATGTCCAGGGGTGCGTCCTGTGAATAGGCGAACCCACGGTCGGCCTGGTCCAGCTGCATGGAGGAGACACCGAGATCGAACAGTGCACCCGCGACACCGTGCTCCCGCATCAGCATGCAGGGCTCACTGTCGTCCGTCTCGACCGCGGAGACGAAACGGTCGAATCTCGTGTGCAGTCCACGGAACCGGTCCCCGAAACGCTCCAGTCTGCCGCGGGCCTGTTCCAGGGCGATCGGGTCCCTGTCGAGTCCGATGACCCGGACCTCGGGAAAGACGGTGAGGAAATACTCGCTGTGTCCACCCGCACCGAGCGTCCCGTCGATGATCACGGCCCCGGGGCCGGCGTCCAGGATCGCGGGACGCAGCAGATCCGTGACACGCTCCCGCAGGACGGGGACATGTCCGTGTCCACCGTTTCCGGTCATCGTCTTCATCCCTCCTGGTCGATCGTCGAGGGCTCCGGGCCCGGGGTTGCTGTCATCTTCCGAGGGGGTGAATACAGGGCCCTGTCCGGTGTGCCTATCTGATGTCGGGGAAGTACACCAGAGCGACACCCCGGACAGAGTCCGTGCACGCACTCCACTCGATTCGGTTGTGTCGTACCCTGCCCCGTCACCGGGTCAGATCAGTCCACTGAGATCCGGGTCCTCCGCGGACGAGAACATCTCCTCGTTCTGCTTCTGGTACTCGTGCCAGGAGTCCGCGTCCCAGATCTCGAGGGATTCGACCGCTCCGATGACCACACACTCCCTGGTGAGCCCCGCATACTCGCGGTGCGCTGGGGAAAGGGTGATCCGACCGTGTCCGTCAGGCCGCTGTTCGACCGCACTGGCGGCCAGACTGCGGATGAAGGCACGGGCCCTCGGATTGGTCCGCGAGATCTCGGCGGCACGACGGGTACGCGCCTCGAACTCCTCCCGGGGAAAGACCGCCAGAGAGTGGTCCTGCCCCATTGAGACGACGAGACCACCGGCCAGCTCCTCGCGGAACTTCGCCGGAAGGGTCAGCCTCCCCTTGTCATCGAGTTTCGGGGTGTAGGTGCCGAGAAACATGTCCGACACCACCTTTCACTCGCGTGCCCTGGGGAGATCAATCCGTCCCGGGTGGTCCAACCGGGACATGTGCACCCGATTCTCCCACCACTGGGCACCACACTACCCCACTTTCTCCCACCCACAACACCCGGACAGTGGAATTAACCGGAAAGAACATGTGCTGAAAGTCACTGACCAGTGGTTTTTATCGAATTTCCAGGTGGGTGACCCCACCACACCAACCCCACCAACTCCCCCAAAAGAGATACAGAAACACTCTTTCCACACCAGAAACACCACCTCTACCTTTCACAGTGGACGTAATGACCTGCACCTTTGGGAGATCCTCACACCCACCCCAATCCAGTGGGAGGAAGTGGGGAGAAAAAGTGGGACAAAGTGGGGAACACACCGCACCGCCCCGACGGGACGGAGAAAACAGCGAGGGACCCCACCGGCGGAAAACGCCGGTGGGGTCCCTCAACCCCGCCACGGACGGGGGAACCGTGCCGCTACTCCTCGAAACGCCGGCGGAAACGTTCCTCCATGCGGGACCCGATTCCACCCCCGGAACCATCAACCCCACCCGTCCGGGACACACCGATGGAACCCCCCGGATACCCGGCCCCGGACTCCCCGATTCCGTCACCGCCGCGCAGCATCCAGACCCCCGCGGCAAACATGATGAGGAACCCGAGAACGCTCAGGGCGACAAACCAGAGACTCTGGAGACTGAAAGCCACCCCACCGACGAGCAGCAGCAGCCCGACCGAGGCGACGGCGAGCCCCCGCAGCGACACGACGGCACGGGAGGACCCCCCGGCCACACCGGCACCGAGACCCGCACCGAATTTCGGGTCCGCCAGGAGAGACTCCTCGATCTCCCGGAACATCCTCTGCTCCTGCTCAGAAAGCGACATGGTGGTGATCCTCCCGGAATGTGGCGCCAGACTCGTCGTGGAGACTGTTTGTCATGCTGTCAATAAGGATAACGCCCAGATTATCCGGAAAGTTCCCGCGCCGTCACCGATACCGCACACCACCGGACACCACGGCGACAACGCCGACCCGGCACGGGGAACGGCCGTCCGGTCAGGCCGCCGACGGAAGGATCCCCCTCCTCCGCTCCGCCGCACCAATGAACTGTTCGACCTCGTCCAGGAACTCATCGACCACCACCCCATCGGGGAACCCGGACATGTACATCGCCCGGTCGCGCAAACGGGAGTAGCGGGAGAGCCGGGCGGACCACCGCCCTGCATCGGCATCGAGCAGCGCGAGCTGATCCCAGGCACTGGAGGGCAGGCGACGGCGACGGGAGACCGGACTGTCGATCACGAGGGCACCGGCCGTCCGCAACGCGGCGCGGTACCCCTCCTCCACCGCGGCGTCGAGAGCACCCTCGGACTGCCGGAGCCGGGCCTCGGCCAGCAGGGCCGCGGCGCGACGCAGGTACTCGCCCCGTCGGCCGTCAGCCCCGGAGAAGCGCGTCGTCGCGGAAATGACAGTGGACATGATCCGACTCCCTTCACCCATCGATACCCCGGACCCCTCCACGGGCCCGCCGCGACCGTCCCCGTCCGGATCCGGCCACATACGCAGACTAGGGTGCGAGCGGGACACGACCCGGACGTGATTAGAACACCTGTTCGACATCGTTCCCGTCCCGCTCTCCGGGTAGACGGGAATCACACCCCGGAAGACACACCCGTCCCCCCGGCCGTGGTTCGATTGATTCCGTGAGTACCGCCATATGCCCCATGTCACCCCTCGAGTTCGTGCACCACTGCCCGGAACTCGTCGACGTCTACTGGACCGCGATGGACCTCGACGCCCAGGGACTCGGCGGACACTCACGGTCAAGCAGGGTCCGCCACTGGCGGAGCCTGGTCCACAATCCGGGATTCCGGGCCGTCTGCGCGGTGACCGACGGCCGGATAACCGGGATCGCCTACGGCATGGACGGCGAGATCCGGCGGAACTGGACCAGAGCCATCGCCGACGGACTGGCGAGATCCGGGGGCCGGGATCCACGCTGGCCGGACATGCTGTCGGACTACTACGAGATCAGTGAACTGCACGTGCTGCCTGAACTGCAGGGGCGGGGGATCGGCAGGAAACTGCTGACACAGCTTCTCGATGACGCCACCCAGCACTGGGCCCTCCTGTCCACCCCGGAGGTCCCCGACGAGGCGAACCGGGCCTTCGGTCTCTACCGGTCGCTGGGATTCACTGATGTCATCAGGTACTTCACCTTCTTCTCGGATCCGCGCCTGTTCGCGGTCCTCGCCGCCGAACTGCCCCTGCCGTCCGACCGTCCGACCGTCAACCGGCCGACAGACTCCCGCTGAGGGGAACGTCACGCCATTCCGGGGCCATCCCGAGATTGTGCAGGACCTCCTGCGTCGCCCGTGCATTGTTGAGCGTCATGAAGTGCAGGTCGGGAGCCCCCTCCGCGATGAGCCGCTCGGCCATCGCCGTGGTCCACTCGATACCGACCTCACGGACAGCTTCCGCATTGGCCTTCTCGTCCCCGCCGGCGGCCCGGACCATCCGCCGTTCAAGTTCCTTCGGCAGCCGTGCGCTGGACAGTTCTATCTGCCGGCGGAGGGAACGCAGGGAGGTGATCGGCATCAGTCCGGGTATGACGGGCTTGGCGCCGTGCTCCGGATCTGCGGCGAGGAGACGGTCACGGAGCCGGAGATAATGGTCGCAGTCGAGGAACATCTGGGTGATCGAGTAGTCGGCTCCGGCCCGGAGTTTGTTGAGCGTGTGCGTGGTGTCCGATTCCTCGGACACCGCGCGGTAGTGCCGTTCCGGGAAGGAGGCCACCCCGATCTGGAAGTGTCTCGTCTCGGGCAGTGCCCGCGTCATCTCGATGAGGTCGAGGGCATAGGTCAACCCGCCCGGTGTGGGCTTCCACTCCCCCGTCGGATCCCCCGGCGGATCCCCGCGCAGCGCCAGCAGGTTGGTGAGGCCGACCCCCGCGTACGTCCACAGAATGTCCTCGAGTTCCTCGACGGTGTGGTTGACCAGGGTGAGGTGGACCAGCGTCGGCAGCGGACGGCGGGCCAGCTGTCGGGCGATGCGACTGGTCCGTGAGCGGGTCGACCCACCGGCCCCGTAGGTCACGGAGACGAAGGCGGCCCCCAGTCCGTCGAAGGTGTCCACCGCATGCCACATCCGCCGCTCGGCGGCGTCATCGCGGGGCGGCATGAACTCGACCGAGAACGGGACACGCCCCGTGGTCGAGCGGGCGATCGCTTCGGTGACCGAGGTCTGATTGACGGCAGGTGTATGTGATGGAGACATCTCTGGGTATCTTGTTGGTGTGACGGGAACGGTTGTCCAACGAACCTACCTCGAAATAGACCGCTCTGTTCATATTTCGGTCTACAGTCCCCCCTCAATAACCCCCCGAGGATCAGCATGACCAGCACAGACACCCACCACGACCTGGGCGACATCCCAGCCCTCGTCGAGGATCACCTCGCAGCGTTCTTCGCGACGCGCAAGGAGTCCCTCGAGGCCATAGACGATCATGTCGTCGGGGCGACGGCTCTCCTCGAGGAATTCGTCCTCGGCGGCGGGAAACGGATCCGTCCGCTCTTCGCCTGGGTGGGTTGGCTCGGCACCGAATCCACGACGGAGGACCCCGATTCCGTCCTCGACGCCGTCAGTTCCCTGGAACTCATCCAGGCCTGCGCTCTCCTGCACGACGACATCATCGACTCCTCCGACACCCGGCGCGGCAACCCGACCGTGCACAGGATCGTCGAGAGGAGGCACGGGGACGCGGGCTGGGCCGGCGACCCCGCGCATTTCGGTGTCTCGACGGCGACCCTCCTCGGCGACCTCGCGCTCGCCTGGTCCGACGAGATGCTGCTGGGCGCGGACCTCCCGGCGGAGCGTCTCCGCGCGGCGCTCAGACCGTGGTGGGACATGCGCACCGAGGTCATCGCCGGACAGATGCTCGACATCTACGTGGAGTCCTCACGGGATGAACGCATCGAGGCGGCCGAGAAGATCAACCGCTACAAGTCGGCGGCCTACACCATCGAACGCCCCCTCCATCTGGGTGCGGCGCTCGGTGGGGGCTCTCCCGAACTCATCGCCGCCTACCGTGGTTTCGGGCACGACATCGGGATCGCCTACCAGTTGCGCGATGACCTCCTGGGGGTGTTCGGGGATCCGGAGGTCACCGGGAAACCCGCCGGGGACGATCTCAGGGAGGGGAAGCGGACGGTACTCGTCGCCGAGGCGCTCCGCCACCTGGACGAGCACGATCCCGCGGGCGCAGCCCGGCTCCGCGAGGGAATCGGTGCGGTGACCTCATCCACCGGGATCTCCACACTCACGGATCTCATCGCTTCCACGGGGGCGGCGGACCGGGTGGAACTGCGGATCAGTGAGCTGACGGCATCGGGGCTCGCGAAACTCGATTCGGCCGCGATCTCCCCCGAGGTCCGTTCCATGCTCCACGACCTCGCGGTCCGGGCCACCTCGCGGCGAATGTGACGCCGTGACCGTTCAACTTCTCCGGCCACTCGACCGGCTCGCCGACCGTCACCCCGACGCGCGCGCCATCGGCGCGACCGCCGCGATCGTCATCACCCTCGCGTCCTTCGGCGGCGGAGCGATCCGCTACCGGGGAGGGGTCCTCGACGCACTCGGCCTGTCCTTCCTCTCCTACGGCCACGGGGCTGCGGTCTCGAACGTCTCCATGTGGCTGGGGCTGGCGTTGATGACCCTGGCCTGGCTGGTGCTCGGACGTGGCGTCCTCCGGGGACGGGTCGGCGCCCGGGAGGTCACGAGGTCACTCGTCTGGTGGGTGTCCCCGCTCGTGCTCGCCGCGCCGATACTCTCGCGTGACGTCTACTCCTATCTCATGCAGGGGGCGATGGTGCGCGACGGTTTCGACCCCTACTCACAGGGTGCCGCGGTCAACCCCGGCCCGATGCTGCTCGAGGTCTCACACGACTGGCGCAACACGACGACACCGTACGGTCCCCTGCATCTCTGGCTCGGCGACGCGGTGACGGGCGTCGCCGGCGACAGCGTCACCCTCGGGGTGTTCCTCTACAAACTCATCTCGCTGGTCGGATTCTGGGGAATCGTCTGGTGCGTCCCCCGCATCGCGACCAGGATCAACGGGGACGGGGGCCTCGCACTGTGGCTGGGCGTCGCCAACCCGGTGACCGTTCTCCACCTCATCGGGGGAATGCACAACGAGTCCGTCATGGTGGCACTGGTGTCACTGGGGATACTCCTGGCCCTGGACGGGCGTTTCACCGCCGCAATGGCGCTCGTCGCAGTGTCCGTGGCCTTCAAGGCGACGGCGATCATCGCACTGCCGTTCCTGGTCTGGATGATGCACCGACACCTCCTCCGGCGGGGACTGCCGCTGGGGCCGGTGGGGGCGTTCCTCGCCGCGGGATCCTGGTCCGCCGCCACGACCTTCATCGTCGTCACCGGCTGCACGTGGCTCTCCGGTGCCGGATGGGGTTGGGTGGCGCAGTTGTCCGGGAACTCGAAGGTCATCAACCCCCTGGCTCTCCCGTCACTGGTCGCGGGAATCGTGACCCCGCTGTTCGGGGTCACCGGTTCCGGGGTGAGCTACAACGCGGTTCTCGTGGTGACACGTCAGATGGGCATGATCGGTATGCTCATCGGGCTGATCGTGGCGTGGTGGGTCTTCCGGCACGACGACAGACGGAACATCATGGGCATCGCGGCCGCCTACACGGTCGTCGTGACCCTCAACGCGGTGACGCTCCCCTGGTACTACGTCAGCCTGATCGTCCTGGTGGGGACGTTCAGTCCCTCCCGGAGGATCGTGGGCTTCACGGTGTGGTGCTCGGTCGTCGTGGCGATGTCCTTCACCGGGAGCGGAAACCACCAGATGTACAACCTCGTCTGGATGGGTGTCCTCGCGGTGGTGGCGTGGTACCTCACGGGCTGGCTGTCACGGAGCGTCGCCGATGCACCCTCCGGACGGACGGTCCCCCCGACCCCCGGGGCCGTCGGGACGCTCAGAGACCGGCGGCCTGCGCCCGGCGCATGACCTCCCGGGCGAGATGTCCGTGGAGACCGTCCACGGGACGCCCGGGCAGGGAGTCATCCGGGGTGAAGAGCCAGTCGAGGATCTCACGGTCGTCGTAGCCGCCGTCGGACAGCAGCGCGATGACACCCGGCACGAACCGGTTCACACGACCACTCTCGTCGAAGAACACGGCGGGCAGCATCCGCTGTCCGTCGACGGTGACCGCGATGAGCTTGTGCTCTCCCAGGAGATCGTAGACACGGGTGACGACGACCCCCATTGTCTCGGCGGCTTCCGGGACACTCAGCAGAGGTTCATCTGTGGACAGGACTTCACGGGCTTCTGGGGAACTCACACCACACAATGTAGCGTGTCGACGCGGTCGGTACGGCACCGACCGGCCGCGCGCCCCGTGTTCCCGGCGGATCGCCCACCGGGGCTTCCGGCTGGAACCGTGGGCGACCATCGACCATACTGGGGCCATGACACAGCTGGACGTCGGCCAGGTCCTGGAGGGCCGCTACCGAATCGACACCCCGATAGCCCGGGGAGGCATGTCCACCGTCTACCGGTGTGTGGACCTGCGGCTCGGGCGGAGTGTCGCCGCAAAGGTGATGGACGAGCGTTTCTCCGGTGACCCGGTGTTCCGGAACAGGTTCCGGAGGGAGGCCCGTTCCATGGCCATGCTGTCCGACCCGTGTCTCGTCAACGTCTACGACACCAGCGCCGACGGCGGCCACGTCTTCCTCATCATGGAACTCATCACCGGGGGAACCCTCCGTGAGCTCCTCGCCGAACGTGGCCCCATGCCACCGCACGCCGCGACCTCGGTGATGCGCAGTGTCCTCACCGGACTGTCGGTCGCGCACACCGCCGGCATGGTGCACCGGGACATCAAACCGGACAACATCCTGATCAACTCCGACGGCCAGGTTAAGCTGGCGGATTTCGGTCTGGTGCGGGCGGCTGCCGCGTCACCGGCCACCGGAGACACGATCATCGGCACCGCCAGCTACCTTTCCCCCGAGCAGGTCGAGAACACCGGGATCGGACCGGCCAGCGACGTCTATTCCGCGGGTGTCGTCCTGTTTGAGCTCCTGACCGGAAGAACACCGTTCACCGGGGAGAACGACACGGCCCGCGCCTACGCCCGGCTCACCGAGGACGTCCCGCCACCGAGTGCCTGGATCGACGGCGTACCGAACCTGTTCGATGAGCTCGTCGCCACGGCGACCGCCCGGGAACCCGCCGACCGTTTCGCGGACGCCGGAGAGTTCCTGGAGGCGCTGGAGGACGTCGCGACCGAACTGCGCCTGGCGGCGTTCCGGGTTCCCGCCCCGACGAATTCGGCGGCGCACCGGGCGACCGGTTTCATAGACACGCCCACGGACATGTTCACGTCGGCGATAGAGAAACCGGGTGGTCCGGACGCCTCCGTACCCACCACACCTCCGGGTGCCGGAACAGACACGACGCAGCTCGGCGACGGAGACCCCGCGGCAGGGGAAACCCGTGTACTCCAGGCCGTCGACGGAGGAACCGGTACCGACGACACAGCGCTCCTCCCGCCGCAGGAGGCCCCCGCGCAGGTCTGGCCCACTCCCCCGACGGAACCGGAACATGAGGCGGCGCACCACGACCCGCACCCCGGGTACCGGGCCGAGCCGCATTTCAGACCGCCCGTGACCAGTGGTTCAGGACTGGGGCTCATCATCTGGCTGACGGTCGTGGCCGTCGTCACCGTCGCGATCGCCGTGGGCGCATGGTGGTACGGCTCAGGCCGCTACGGAGAGGTTCCCCAGGTCCTCGGCATGGACCCGGCGACCGCGACCGCGACCGTCACCGAGGCCGGCTTTGAACCGGTCTCCCGGAGTGTGTACGACGATGACGTCCCTTTTGACCGGGTCGTCGGGACCGATCCCCCGGGTTCCCGACGTGTTCCCAGGGGCGAGCCGGTGTCGGTGCTCGTCTCGCTGGGATCCCCGACGGTGCCCGCACTGCCGACCGACCGTGACCCCGGTCGTTTCCGGGCGGCGCTGAGCCAGCGGACCCTCGACTGGGTCGACGGTGACAGTGTCTACTCCGATGATGTTCCCGCAGGTGGGGTGGCCCGCACCGATCCCCCGTCCGGGAAGACGGTGCAGGTCGGGGGAAGCGTCACCGTCCACCTCAGCAAGGGGCCCGCACCGGTGGAGGTCCCCAAGGTCTCCGGGATGTCCGGGGACGAGGCACGGACCGCCCTCGAACGTGCCGGATTCACCGTCTCCGGCACGGACGAGAGGTTCGATCCTGAGGTGGATGCCGGCGACGCTGTGGCGACGACCCCTGCCGCGGGCACCACACTCGCACGCGGGTCCGACGTGACCCTGATCGTCTCCAACGCCCTCACGGTTCCGGATGTCGTGGGATTGAGCGAGTATGACGCCCTGAATGAACTCTCCGATGCCGGTCTCGCGGCCGGGGAGATCACCCGGACGGATCTCGTGGGGGCCACCGCTCACGCGGTGATGGATGTCTCCCCCAAGCCCGGTGACCGTGTCGATCCGGCGAACCCCGAGGTCAACCTCCTGGTGGCGGAGAAGGTCAATGTCCCGTTCCTCATCGGGAAACGCGCGGATGAGGCCCGTCGGCTACTGGCGGATGCGGGACTGACGCACACCGGCCTGGACGGCACCTCGGACGGGGCCCGCGTCGTCACGCAGTCCCCCGCCGGCAACAGGGACATCGACCCCGGGACGACGGTGAAGGTCCGGACGGTGGGCTGAGACGCCCTCCCCGTGACATGACGGTGCCCCACGGTGATGAACCGTGGGGCACCGTCATGTCACGGGCGTCAGCCGCGTGGTGTCACTGGTTGCGCAGCATCTCCGCGACGAGGAACGCCAGTTCCAGCGACTGCTGCGTGTTCAGTCGGGGGTCACAGGCGGACTCGTACCGGCCCGGGAGGTCGATGTCGGTGATGTCCTCGGCTCCGCCGAGGCACTCGGTGACGTTCTCACCGGTCAGCTCGATGTGGATGCCACCGGGGTGGGTTCCGAGTTCACGGTGCACCTCGAAGAAGCCCTGCACCTCGTCGATGACGTGGTCGAAGTGACGGGTCTTGTAGCCGTTGGACGAGGTGGTGGTGTTTCCGTGCATCGGATCGCACTGCCAGATCACACGGTGTCCGGATTCCTCGACCGCGCGGATGATGTCCGGCAGAACGGTACGGACCTTGTCGTGGCCCATGCGGGCGACCAGGGTGAGGCGGCCGGGTTCACGGTCGGGGTCGATGCGCTCGGCGTAGGCGACGGCCTCCTCCGGGGTGCAGCCCGGCCCGATCTTCAGACCCACCGGGTTGGCGATGAGAGCGGCGAAGTTCACGTGGAAATCCTCGATACCTCGCGTACGTTCACCGATCCACAACTGATGCGCGGACAGGTCGTAGAGCTCGGTCCGGCCGTTCTCGTCCTCAGCCAGCCGCAGCATCGCCCGCTCATAGTCCACGAGAAGTGCCTCGTGGGAGCAGTAGATGTTCGCGGTGTGCAGGTTCTGGTCGTTGACGCCACAGGCGGCCATGAACTTCAGACCGGCCTCGATCTCCTCACCGAGCTGCTCGTAGCGGGCACCCGCGGGAGAATTCGCGACGAACTCTCGGTTCCACTCGTGCAGCTTGTGCAGATCGGCCGTACCGGACCCCGCGAGGGCGCGGACCAGGTTCAGTGCGGCTGAGGCGTTGGCGTAGGCCCGGATCATCCGCGCCGGGTCGTGACGGCGCGCCTCCGGGGTGGCCTCGACACCGTTGACGATGTCGCCCCGGTAGTTCGGCAGGCCGTTCTCGTCCAGATCGGAGGAACGGGGCTTGGCGTACTGGCCGGCGATACGGGCCATCTTGACCACGGGGGTCGAGGCACCGTACGTCAGGACCACAGCCATCTGCAGGAGCGTCTTGACGTTCGCCCGGATGTGCGGTTCGGTGTTCGACTCGAAGGTCTCCGCGCAGTCTCCCCCCTGGAGGAGAAACGCCTTGCCCAGGGCCACGTCCGCGAGCTGTTTCTTCAGCCTCCGGATTTCAGGCGCCACGACGACGGGCGGTACGGATTCCAGGATCTTGCGCACATTGTCGGCCTGGCGTTGATCCCAGGTCGGCTGCTGTTTCGCGTCCCTCGTGACAACGCTGTCGAAGCGCTGCTGGATGCCGTCAGGCAACGGGGGAAGATCGGGAAGTTCATCTACGGGGAGGTCTACTGTCCAACTCACGCTACATTCATACCACGTGCGCTTCACCCCACCTGCCTTTGCCCCCTGAAAGTAACCGCCGAAGCGGCAGGTGGAACATCATGTCAGTACGCGGAGCGGACACGGTTGAGGTTGTCCGTCGGGAGATGGCGCTGACACAACCTGAACTTGTCGAGATTGTGCCGCGCGTCGACGAGCGCATCGTGATTACCCGCGGGAAGATCCGGGAGTGTCGGGCATCCCGCGGCCTCCCAGTACTGACGGAGTTCATGCGTGAACCGGGGCAGGGAACGGGGCAGCGAACGCATGTCCCCGAACAGCTGGGCCAGCACCACATGGTCGTAGGCCCCCACCCACGCCCACAGTTCCGGTTTGCCCGTCCCACGGGTGAGGAACTCCCGGACCTCGTCGCGGATCGTCGCCAGATCCCGCCAGACCGGGGAGCTGATGTTCGGCAGCTGCGACAGTACATGGCGCTTCACCCAGTCATTCGCGCGTCTCGGATCGAACTCGGTCGACACCGCGTAGTACTCGCGCCCGTCCTCGGCGACGATCCCGATGGAGACGAGTTCTATGGTCCGACCGTCCTCGATGAATTCGGTGTCGTAGAAGAAACGCACGGAAGAGAACCTCACTGTTCGTCGGTGGCCCGGCCGTATCGGTGGCGGCACCCGGACCCAGCGCCACCGGGTCCAGCCTATCCGGCCGCACCGTTTCCCCCGGGGGCCGGGGCGGATAGAATCCCGGGTCATGTCTGATTCCGTCCCCGGCACCGCCCCCGAACGCCACCTCCGCACGATACCGGCGTCGCTCCGGGCCACGGCACTTCTCGCCGCGGTCGTCTCGGTCCTCCCGATGGTTCTCAACGTCTCCCACCCGGACAACGGGCAGTTACTCCGCTACCACATCGACTTCGACGTGTACCGCAGCGGCGGCCGTTCACTCCTCGACGGTGTCGCCCTCTACACCGGTTCCTTCCCCGTCGGCGGTATCGAACTCCCCTTCACCTATCCTCCGCTCGCGGCGATACTCTTCGCTCCGACCGCCCTGCTGGACCGGGATCTCGGGGCCTCACTGCTGAACCTCGCCGGTGTGGTGGCCCTGTGGTGGTGCCTCGTCATCGTCATCGAACGACTCCGGCCCGACTGGTCCAGATCGACGGGCCGGACCGCGGCGCTCGTTCTCCTCCCTTTCCTGCTGCGGCTGGAACCGGTCACCGAGACACTGAACTTCGCACAGGTCAACATCCTCCTGATGGCGGCCGTCATCATCGACACCGTGTCCCGCCGGACACGACTCCCCCGGGGCACCCTCATCGGTCTCGCCGCGGCGATCAAGCTCACCCCGGCCGTGTTCGGCCTCTATTTCCTGGTCCGCCGGGACTGGCGCTCCGCCGCGGTCTGCGTTTCCTCCGGGATCGGGTTCACCGTCCTCGCCTGGCTGATCACCCCGGCGAACTCGAGCGAGTACTGGCTGCACACACTGTCCGACCCTGACAGGATCGGGCAGTTGTCCTACACCGGCAACCAGTCGATCCGTGGGGTCGTCGCCCGACTCCTCGGGGACGGGGCACAGACACCGGTGTGGTTCATCTCGGTTCTGTTCGTTCTCGCCGCCGTCGTTCTCGCGATGCTCCGTGCCGTACGTCACGGGGCCTTTCTCGGGGCGGTCCTGTTGAACGCGACGGTCGCGCTGCTGTGTTCACCGGTGTCCTGGACCCACCACTGGGTCTGGGTCGCCCCGTTGATCGTCGTCCTCGGTGCCCGGGCGGTGGATCTCAGAGGCACCCGGGCCGGGGCGCTGGCACTCTGGCTCGCGGGATTCTTCGCGACGGCCGGTGTTCTGGCCCCCCACTGGACCCTCCCCTACCGGGGGGCGGAGGAGGACTGGTCCGTGGCCGCCCACCTCACCGGGAACACCTATGTACTACTCACTCTGGTGCTGCTCGGTGCCGCGACCGTCGCCCCCGAGATTCTCGGGGGCGGGCCGGGCCGGTACGGTTCCCGCCCGGCCCGGGTCCCCGCCTGGCCCGGAGCGGTGCTCGCCGCCCTCGTGGTCCTCATCTCCTCGGGGGCCGTCGGCGGGACGGTACCCGGGGTTGTCCCGAACGACGTCAGTCAGGAGGCCGCCGCCGTGATCGACGGGATCCTCTCCGGTGCCGGAGGTGCGGTCGGCCCCTGGCCGGTCATACCCGTCGTCACGGTGCTCGGTGTCCTCATCGGACTCTTGGTCGTCCCCGTGGTGGGGTGGCGGGTCGTCGGATTCACGCTTCCCCTCCTCGTGCTGTGCCTCCCCGTCCGCTTCGGGGTGTCCGCAGCCCCGTTGACGCTCCTCGCGGTGGGGCTGCTGGCACTGGACGCCTTCGCTCCACGGACCGGGAAACTACCCCGCGGGGTGCTGTCCGGGGTGGCCGTCGGACTGTCGGGGTGGCCGCTCCTCACGCTCGGTGCGATCGCTCTCCGCGGTGGCCGCCGTGCGGTGACGACGGCACTGGCGGCGGGCCTGGTGACCCTGGTGGCGGTGTGGCACCTCGCGGGACCGCTGCCGGGGTTGAACGGGATGGCGCTGGCATCGGCGATGAACGCGTCTCCCGCCGGTGCTCTCGCCCGGGCCGCCGGAACCACGAACCCACTGGTGACGGTCCTGCCGACACTGATCACCGCAGGTTTCCTCACCTGGGTCCTGCACCGGTTGCGGGACTCCGGTGCCACGACGTCGGAACGGATGGCCGTCTGGCTGACCGTTCCGCTGCTGGTTCTCCCGATGGTCCCGGTGCAGCGGTGGGCTCTCGCCGTACCACTGATCGTGGTGCTTCTGCTCCGGATGCGCGCCGGACGTGACAACGGTGCCACCGGGTTGACGGGCGCAGCGGTGTTCGGTGGGTGGATGACGGTGATGTTCTGGCCCCCAACAGCCCTGGAACACGCGTTCCCCGGGGTCCCCGGGGCATGGCATCCGTTGGCCGAACTCCTCGCGCTGTCGCCGGTGATCTACCTGGTGGTCACGCTGATCATGCTCGCCCGGTCACCGCGTCCGGTCACGGCAGGATAGCGAAGACCCGGGCCGGGAACCCGGTTCCGTCCTTCGGCTTCGCCCAGGTGGCGACGACGAGGGCCCCTGTCTCGGGGACCTGGTCGAGGTTGGCGAGCAGCTCGATCTGCCACCGGTCCTGCTGGAGCAGGAACAGCTCCGTCGGCAGCGCTCCCCCGCTGACCACCACGCCGGGGTCGGTGTCCGTCGTCTCGTGGCCGATCGCGGTGATGCCGCGTTCCTCGAGGAGGAACCGGACCACCTCGATGTTCCAGGCCGGGTAGTGGAACACCCCGTCGGCGTCGGCGTTGAACATGGCTTCCGCGTCGGGCCAGCGTTTCGACCAGCCCGTACGCAGCGCGACGAATCCACCCTCGGGGATACGCCCGTTCCGGTCCTCCCAGGCGAGCACGTCGTCCACGGTCGGGGTGTAGTCCGGGTTTCCGACGACCTGTTCGGTGACGTCCAGGACGGCGAGCGGGAGGATCATCTCGTTGACGGGCAGTTCATCGAGGGTGCGTGCGTCGTTGACGAAGTGGATGGGCGGGTCGACGTGGGTGCCCCACTGCCCGACGAAGCGGTACTCGTCGACGGTGAAACCGTGATCGGTGACGGTGAACAGTCTGGTGCGCTCCTCGTCGGGAAGTGCGGAGAACTTCGGCTGTCCGGCATGGAAGGCGTGCGTGAGATCCACGTAGCGGTGGTCGGTGCGGAGCCGGGTGGCGAGATCCCAGAGGGAGTTGTTGTCGGTCATGGTGTGTCCTCGAAAAAGGGTGTACGGGAAAGGGAGACCCCCACGGTCGTCGTGTGTCTCGACGGCCGCGGGGGTCTGATCTGGGGGTTACGGGCCGTGGATCAGACGGCCGAGCGGGCGTTCTTCGCCGCGGCGACGAGAACCTCGATGCTCGCGGTCGTCTCGGGCCAGGCGCGGGTCTTCAGACCGCAGTCCGGGTTGACCCAGAGCTGCCGGGGATCGACGGAGTCGAGAGCGGCGGCGAGCAGTTCGTCGACCTCTCCCCGGTCGGGGACGCGCGGTGAGTGGATGTCCCAGACACCGGGGCCGACACCCGCGTGGAAACCGGAGTCCTTCAGCGCGGAGAGCACCTGCATGCCGTTGCGGGCGGCCTCGATGGAGGTGACGTCGGCGTTGAGGTCGCTGACGGTGCCGATGAGCTCGTTGAACTCCGAGTAGCACATGTGGGTGTGGATCTGGACGTCCGCCGCGATACCGGAGGTCGCCAGTCGGAAGGATCCGACGGCCCAGCGGAGGTAGTCGGCCTGCTGCTCGGCCTTCAGCGGGAGGAGCTCACGGATGGCGGGCTCGTCGACCTGGATGATCTTCGCGCCGGCGTCGACGAGATCGTCGATCTCGTCGCGCAGGGCCAGGGCCACCTGGTCGGCGGTCTCGCCGAGCGGCTGATCGTCGCGGACGAAGGACCAGGCGAGCATGGTGACCGGACCGGTCAGCATGCCCTTGACGGGCTTGTCGGTGAGGTCCTGCGCGACACGGAACCAGTCGACGGTCATCGGGTTGGGCCGGGTGACGTCGCCGAAGAGGATCGGCGGGCGGACGCAACGGGAGCCGTAGGACTGGACCCACGCGAGATCCGTGGAGTGGTAGCCCTCGAGCTGCTCGGAGAAGTACTGAACCATGTCGTTGCGCTCGGGCTCACCGTGGACCAGAACGTCGAGCCTCAGTTCCTCCTGACGGCGGATGACGTCGGCGATCTCGTCCTTCATCGCCTGCGTGTACTGCTCGTCGGTGAGTTCGCCCTTCTTGTGGGCCGCGCGTGCGCGCCGGATCTCGGTCGTCTGGGGGAAGGAACCGATGGTGGTGGTGGGCAGCGGCGGCAGGCCGAGCGCCTCACGCTGGGCGGCGACACGGGTGTCGTAGTCGTCGCGGTCGCGGTCGGCGTCCGTGACGGCCGCGGTCCGTGAACGCAGCTGCTCGTTGTGGGTGCGGGCGGATCCGCGGCGGGAGGCGACGGCCCCGGCGGACTCCTCGACCGTCGCGCGGTCGGCGTCGTCGTCCGCACCGGTCAGGGTACGGGCCAGGAGTGCGACCTCGGCGGCCTTCTCCGCGCCGAAGGCGAGCCAGGAGCGCAGCTCGGCATCGTCGTCGAGGGAGGTCTCCTGGGCGAGGGAGTAGGGGACGTGCAGCAGGGAGCTCGACGTGGACACGGCGACGGGACCACGGGCCTTCAGCGCCTTCAGGGTGTCCAGCGCGGCACTTAGGTCCGTGCGCCAGATGTTGCGGCCGTCGACGACACCGGCGACGAGCAGCTCCTCACCCTTCCAGGACGGGAGGAGTTCCGCGTCCGGGGTGGCGGTGGCGTCGGAGCGACGCTCGTCGGTGCGACCGGTGACGAGATCGACGCCGATGGCCGCGACGCCGGTTCCGGTGAGGGTGCGGACGGCGACGTCGCCGTCACCGAAGTAGGTCTGGACCAGCAGCTCGGGCGCGCCGGGGGCGGCGGCCGCGGCGGCGGCGAGACGCTCGTAGGCGGCGCGGGTGCGGGCGAGCAATTCCTCACGGCGGGCGGCGTCGGCGGCGATGTCGGTGACCAGCCAGGGCTCGTCGAACTGGATCCAGGAGACGCCCGCCCCGGCGAGGTGACCGATGAGGGTGACGTAGGCCTCGGTGACCGTGTCCAGGTGGTCCAGTGCGTCGGAACCGTCCGTGGTGCGCGCGAGCGCCAGGTAGGTCAGCGGGCCGACGACCACGGGGCGGACCGGGAACCCGCCCGCGGCCAGTTCCTTCACGTCGGCGACGAACGCCGCGTCGTCGAGCTCGAACCGGGTGTCCGCGGCGAGTTCGGGGACGATGTAGTGGTAGTTGGTGTCGAACCACTTGGTCATGGCCGACGCGGGGAGCTCGGCGGTTCCGCGCGCCGCGGCGAAGTAGCGGTCGATGTAGGCCGGCAGATCGTCGCCGTCACCGGTGCTCTCGTGGTCCGCGATGTCGCGGACCCGGGCGGGGAGCACTCCGAGCAGCGCCGAGGTGTCGAGAATCTGATCGTAGAAGCTGCGTCCGACGGTGGGGACGGAGTCGAGTCCCGCGGCGACGAGGTCCGCCGCGGAGTTCCGGGCCAGAACACGGGCGGTCTCCGCGAGATCGGTGCCGGTCGACGAGTCGCGCCAGTAGGTTTCCAGTGCCTTCTTCAGCTCGCGCTTCGGTCCGATGCGGGGCACACCTGCGACGGTGGCGGTAATCGAGTTGCTCATGATGGGTGGAGGGTCCTTTGTGTTCGTCTGGAACAGATGAGATGTTCGACCGCCGGGGCGGCCCGTGATGGCCTACGGCCGTGAAAACAAGCCAATACTAGACCGCTTAGTCTGTCAAGCGTCAACATCGTTACCCGGTTCGACAATGGGCCACACACCACCATGTGAACACCCTCCACCAGAGCCCCCAAAATCCCCCTCAACAGCACAGATGCTCACATCTTCCACAGGTGTCGACCATCCCCGCCGCCCACCGCCGGACCCCCACAGAAACCACCCCCGCCGAGACCTCACCCACCCCGGGCCGCCATACACCAACGGACCGGTCTGTCTAAGGGCCGCACGGGGAGCGTCGGCCGCATCACCGTTGGTGCGGCCGCATCTCCGGTGCGTATCATGTGCACCATGAATGAAGCCCCCGGGGGAACCCGACCTCAGCTCCGCACGGCACTCTCCCTCCTCGGGGCACTCCTTCTCGTCGTCGCCGTCGCCGTCGCACTCGTCACGGCGACGGGCGCCCGGACGACCGCCCCCGAGGCCATCGGACAGGCACCCGCCTCCGGGACAGTGCCGGACGACCGGGCCGTCCCGGCGCATGCGGCCCCACCCGCATCCGTCACCTCCCGGAGCGTCTCACCGACGAACCCCGTCGAGACGTCCGTCCCCGTGGCAGCTGCGGCAGCGACACCGTCGGATCCGGTCACCGCCACCCTCTCCACCACGCCCCGGATGTCCACCTCCGGGACCGCGCCGACGCCGGATGCCACGGCCTCCGAAGGCCCGGAGGTGGCCGAGGTGGTGGCGCAACCGCTGCCCGCGCCACCGCACATCCCCACCCCTGCCGCGATCGGCGACCTCATCGGCGGAAATCCGAACCGTGGTCCGGCCCCCGGAGCCGACGGTGTCTTCCGTATGACCGGACCTGCCCCGGTGAACGGCGCCGACTACGGACCGATGGCCTACGTCCTGCCGCTCAATCCCCCCGGCCCCCAGAACAGCACCGTCCGCTGGGTCGACGGAATGGGGGTCTCCCCCACCGCCGCCGAACGGGGGACCGTCTACGTTCTGGGGCACGCCTGGGCCCGCCAGTGGCTGGTCTTCAACGGTTTCTCCGAACTCGCGACACGGTCCGTGAATCTCGGGGCCCCGCCCCAGCGGGTCGCCGCATACGGGGGCGGAACCGTACGCCGCTGGTCCACTCCGGTGCTCAACGGGTCCCGCATCACCATGGCCGACGCCTCGGGAAGGCAACGGGTGTGGTCGGTGGACAACACCTGGCTCGTCCCCAAATCAGAGGCGATCAACGACGTGGAACTCAATTCGACGGGAATTCCCGGACGAATCATCCTCATCGCCTGTGCGGTCGGCGACGGACGGGACCTCGACTACAACGTCATCGTGTCCGGCCACCTGGTCTGAGCAGCCGGCACGGTCAACCGACGGAAAGACCCGTGAAGGATCCCTCGCCGTTCCTTCACGGGTCTTTCCGCGTCATCGGGATGTCCCCGGCCACCTCTACGCCTTCCGGACGACCGAGGACTTCAGCTGCATGGACCCGAATCCGTCGATCCGGCAGTCGATGTCGTGGTCGCCGACACCATCGACCAGCCGGATCCCCTTGACCTTCGTACCCGCCTTGATCGGCTGTGTGGAGCCCTTGACCTTCAGCGTCTTGATGACGGTGACGGTGTCCCCGTCCTGCAACGGATTTCCCACGGAATCGACGATCACGGAACCGTCCGTCGCCTCCGTCTCCCGGTTCTCCTCCGCGGGGGCCCATTCATGGGCGCACTCCGGGCAGATGACGAGAGCGTCCATCGGATAGGTGTACTCACAGGTGCATTCGGGGCACGGGGGTGTGGTGTCAGTCATGGTTCCATCCAACCATGTCCCGCCGCTACCTCCATCATCGGAACGAGACCGGTGCGCCCGTCGAACCGGGGAGCCTGGATGCCCCACCGCTCCCGGGTTCCCGCAACCGGCCACTCATCCGGGTGCTCCACACACGTGCGGAGTCACCCGACAGTGCAAGCAGGAGGATGATGTTCGCCCCGACAGCCGCGACCGTCGCCATGCCGCCGAACCGGTCTCCGGCCAGCTCCACGAACGCCCCGTCGACGAGAAGGTTGAACAGCGCGAAACCGAGCAACCAGATCCTGGCTCGACCACTCCCCCACCAGGTTCGCCACCCGCAGTGGAGCAGGCCGAGATAGGTGATGACCCGGACCGCCTGAAAGGCGATCGCCGCCCACAGCCCCGTCTCCCCGATGAACTGGCCCAGTGTGCGGACGTCGACGACGATGTCCGCACAGACCCCGAGAACCGCGAGAAGTACCCCGGCCACGATGGAGAGGGGACGCGCCGTCCCCTCCGCCTTCTCGTCCCGGTACAGCAGTTCCGCCGGGACATCGGTGTCCGGACTCGCTGCCGCACCGGCCGTGGGGTCACTGATGTCCGGGTATCCCCGTGCGGCCCGGAGCACGGCACGGGGAAGATCGTCCAGGTCTGTCCGCGGGGTGTACCCGGTCAGGTCGATCACCGGGAGATTACCGTCCGTCCGAACCTCATCTCCGCCGCCGTTCCGTGAATGGTAGCCGGTGGAGAAGTTCTCGATCATCCGGTGCCGGATCCCCGGACCGGTGCGTTCCAGGGAATTGACGATGTAGTCCCGTTCCACGTCGATGTCCGCATCGACCTTGTGGGTGATCTGCAACGTGAACAGGGACAGTCCGACAGCCCGGTCGTAGGTTCCCGCCGCGAGCCACTGGGCCCGGACGCCGCCGGGCAGGTACCACCCGTCGGGGCATCTCCAGAAACGCACGTGATGACGCTGCGACGCGTTTCCGTCGACCTCCTGCTGGTACGCGAGGCACTGTGTACGCCCGAACACCAGGAGCGGACTGACGGGGGCATGCGGGTAGCTGGTCCGGAACACCGCCGAACGGATTATTCCCAGGGAGCTGCGCAGCGTGACGTCATCTGCGAGGATCCACCCGGCGTCCGTCATCGCCGAGTGGATCTCCAGGGCACTGCCGTCCAGTGCCAGGTTGATCGGGTCGCCGAGCAGACCGTCGGATGTCCGGGCCCGTCCGATGAAGTAGTCCGGGACGTAGACCGCGGTGAGGAGGGTGTGTATGCGCGGAAGCACGAGATAGGCCACGATCGCCCAGAACGGCAGCAACAGGGTCAGATGCAGCAGCCGGGTACTGAACGAGGCACGGAAGATGTCGACCGCCAACGCCACCGCGGCGAGCGTGGCGACGATGAAGAAGAAGACGTCCACCGCCCGGCCGGGGTGCGCGACCCAGGTCGGTTTCGTGTGGATCTTGCCGGGTCCCGGACCCGTACGGGAACCGTGCACCCGTCAGCGTCCGGGATCGGGGGCCGTACCCTCGGGATATCCGCGCCCGGCGGCCAGTGACGCCTTGACGTCCGCGGCGTAACGGTCGACGTAGTCGTTGCCCGTCATCTCGACGAGAGTCTCGATGATCCTGTCGGTCAACGCCCTCGCGGCTTCATAGCTGTCCCTGTCGAGACCACGGGACGCGATGAATTCGAGGGGGTCGATGGCTTTCCCGATGTGCATACCGACCTTCGCGGGGCGCGGAATCCACGTCCCGATGGGATTCGCCTTCCGGGTACCGAACATCGCGACGGGTACCACCGGGGCGCCGGTGGCCAGCGCCATACGTGCCACCCCCGTCTTGCCCCGGTAGATCCTTCCGTCCGGCGACCGGGTCCCCTCGGGGTAGATCCCCAGAACCTTGCCCTCACGAACGAGACCGATACCCGTCTCTATGGCGGAGCGTGCCGCGTCCCCGGAGCTCCGGTCGATCGGTACCTGCCCCACGGAGAGGAAGAAGGCGCGCTGGAGCTTACCGATGATCCCCTCACCGGTGAAGTACTCCTGCTTCGCGAGGAACGTGACACGGCGGGGAATGAGCAACGGGAGGAAGAAGGAGTCCATCACGGACTGGTGGTTCGAAGCCATGATCGCACCACCTGTGGCGGGAACATTCTCGACGCCCCTGACCTGCGGACGATTGTAGACACGCAGGAACGGTCCGATCACCACCTGCTTGAACAACCAGTACCACTTGATCTTCATGGCGTCATACGCTCCTTCAGCGGGATGAATCGACGATGAATCGACACTGTACACGGCCCCCGGCCACCGACTCACCGTGTCCGACCGCCGGAATCCGGGGTCTCCCCCACCAGACACGGGGACATTCATCAGCTCTCACAGCGGGCGAGGTCCGCCACGCCGATCATACCTGCGTCCGCACCGAGTTCCGCCGTCGTCAACCTGGACACCGGGCGATGGCCCGCTCCGACGATCGACTCCGAGAAATGCGTGCGGGCGTCGTCCAACCAGAGATCGGAATCGGTGGACACCCCACCTCCGATGACGATGAGCTCCGGGTCGAGGACATCGGCGACGACGCTCAGCCCCTGTCCCAACCAGGCCGTGTAGTCCGCGACCGCCGCAGCGGCCACGGGATCCCCGACCCTCGCGGCATCCATGATGGCGCGACCGGTCAACTCAGCCTCACCGTTCTCCCGGTACGCCGCGGACAACCCGTAGGTGCCGTCCGCGCCCCCGTCGATGATCTCCCGTGCGGTCTCGACGAGCGCCGTCCCCGAGCAGTAGCGCTCGAGGCAGCCGGATTTCCCGCAGGAACAGGGGCGACCGTCCCGCACGACGGTGAGGTGACCGAACTCGGGAGCGGTACCGTACGCACCACGGTAGAGCCTTCCGTCGATCATCAGCGCACCGCCGATACCGGTCCCCACGGCGAACAGAACCCAGATCCGTGCACCACGGGCGGCCCCGAAACGGTACTCACCCCAGGCTGCGGCATTCGCGTCGTGTTCGAGCGTCACCGGAACCCCGAGCCGGTCCCGCAGGATGTCCCGGACGGGGGCGTCGCGCCACGGGAGGTGCGGGGCGAAGCGCACGGTGGTGCATTCCGGGTCGAGGAAGCCGGCGACGGCGAGCCCGACGCCGGTGACCTCATGCCCGCGACGGTGATGGGCGACGATCTCGGCGACCGCCGACTCGAGTTCGTCCGCGGTCGCCGGGGTGGGGACCTGAGCGGAGTCCACGATACGGCCCGCGGTGTCCACCGCGGCCCCCCGGAGGTTGGTCCCACCGATATCGAACCCGACGGTGACCGAACCCGATGGGAGTGGCATGAGCGCACCTTGTTTCCTTGACGTCTTGTTCAACAACCCCGCCATTATATCGGGAGGAAACCGAAACACCGCACTTGCCGTCCGGTGGACGGGTCTCTAAACCGATGCAGTGCCCGCCAGCACCGACCTCAGACGCGCCCCCATGATGTCCCATGTCCAGCGTTCGAGTACATGACGCCGACCCGCGACGCCCATCCGTTCCCTGAGGTCGGCGTCGTCCAGAAGACGGTTCACGGCGTCGGTGAGGGCGATGGTGTCCCTGCCGCCGACGACGATCCCGGTCTCAGGGGTCACGGTTTCCGGTGCGCCCCCCGAGTCACCGGCGATGACCGGGACACCACTGGCCTGCGCCTCGAGATAGACGATCCCGAGACCTTCCACGTCCAGGCCGCCACCGCGGGTCCTGCACGGCATCGCGAACACGTCGGCGGCGGCGAGCAGCCTCCGCATCGCGTCGAACTCCAGCTTTCCGGTGAGACGGACGTTGTCCGCCGACTCTTCCGGGATCATCGCCGAGAGACGACGCCGGTAACCTCCCTCGCCGACGATCAGCAACCGCACGTCGGGATGCCGGGACAGTATCCCCGGCAGGGCACGGATCAGCTGGTCCTGCCCCTTCCGCGGGACGAGACGGGAGATGCAGACGATCAACGGGGCTCCGACCGGAACGGAGAACTCGTCCCGGGTCTCCCGTATCCGCTCCGCGGAAGCGGGTCGGAACAGCTCCGTGTCCACACCTGACGGCAACGGGCTGAATGCGACGTCACGACCGAACGCCTTCCGGAACCGTCCGAGTGTGTAGCCCGAGATGTAGGTGATGTGGTCACAGTGGGTGCCGATGCGGCGGAGTGCACGTCTGGCACCGGGAAGCATGGACCAGCCGACCTCGTGCCCGTGGGTCGAGGCGACGATACGGCTCGCCCCGGCCCGTCGTGCGGCCGGAGCGAGGAGCCCGAGCGGGGCCGCCGCCCCGAACCAGACCGTGTCTATCTTCTCCCTACGGATGATGCGGCTCATCTCCCTGGCGGTGGCCGGTGTCGGGAGCATGACCGCCCGGCCCCACCGGTACACGCGGTAGGTGACCCCGGCGTCGTGTGCCGCCGCGGCCGCCGCGTCCTGCGTGGAGGCGAACACGACGACGTCCTCGGGGGCCAGGGTGTCCACGTAGTCCCTGAGGTACGACTGTATGCCCCCGAGGGTCGGCGGGAAATCGTTCGTGACCAGTAGTGTCCGCGTCATCGCCGGCGGGGGTTCCGGGTCAGTACCGGCGGGCACCGACGAACGGCATGGAGTCCATCGGCACCACCTGCACGGGGATGCCGTAGTCCGAGGCGTGGACCACCATGCCGTCACCGGCGTAGATGCCGACGTGGGTGGCACCCGGGTAGTAGCCGATGACGTCGCCGGGCTGCAGCTGATCGCGGCTCACCGGCGTCCCTCCGGCCATCTGGGCCTGGGAGGTCCGGGGAACGTGCTTGCCCTGCTGGGCGTAGGCCCAGACGACGAGACCCGAGCAGTCGAAGGAGTCGGGACCCGTCGCGCCCCAGACGTAGGGCGCCCCGATCTTCGTCATCGCCTGTTCCACCGCCGACATACCGGAGGGGTTGAGCCCGATGATCCCGTCCAGTGAATGGTCGACCGGGCCGTTCTTGTTGATCCAGGCGAGTTTCTCCGCGGCGGACAGATTCTCCACCCGGTCCCTTATCTCCGCGGTACGCCGGTCGAGTTCCTCACGCTCCTTCTCCAGTTTCTCCCTGCGCACACGAAGGTCGCCCGCGCGGAACTCCGCCTGCGCCTGCGCTCTCGAGACCGCACTCCGGGCGGCCCCGGCCTCAGCCTGCGCCG
Source organism: Corynebacterium pygosceleis (assembly GCF_016595275.2). Classification (GTDB taxonomy): domain Bacteria; phylum Actinomycetota; class Actinomycetes; order Mycobacteriales; family Mycobacteriaceae; genus Corynebacterium; species Corynebacterium pygosceleis. Next base: position 596,349 of record NZ_JAENIQ020000002.1, read on the forward strand.
ACCGGAGGACCGCGAGGGAATCGGAGTACTGGCGTGACAGGGCGTTGAGGTAGGCCGACCTGTCGATGGCCTCCTGCGGTCCGGAGGCGTCGATCAGCATCGTCAGCGGGTCGACGGTCACCCCGCGGTAACGGGACTGGGCGATCCGGTTGACCTCGGCGCGCGCCTCGGCGACAGCCCGCTCCGCCTCATCGGCCCTCTCCCCGGCCTCGACGGCACGGTGCCGGAGATCCTCGACCTCCCGTTCCCGTTCCGCCAACTGTTCCTCGAGCCCCTTGACCTCCTCGGTCCGGGCCTCGGCCTCGTGGGACACCCGGTCGAGTTCCTCGATGAGGGAACCCAGATCCTCCGGAACGGGTGCCTGCACCTGATCCGGAACCGGGTCAGCGGACGCGGACGCGACCGGAAACAGAGTCATGCCCACTGCAGTGACACCGGCCAGAACGAGCTGCTGACGACGGAACCTGGGGAAATGCACGGGATTTACTCACCTTCGGAGGAGAATGAACGGGAAGACGCGGACCGGTCGGGGGACCTGCACCGAATCGACTATAGAACGATCGGCGGAGTTCGGGAAACAACTGTCCTCCGGGGGCGCGACGCCGCCAACCACGGATGTGGCCGGTGTTTCTGGTGTTCAGGGCGGGAAGAAATGAAACGACCGCCACCCGGGTCATCCCGGGCGACGGTCGCGGTTCGGACGTCTCACTCAGATTCAGTAACGGACCGCTGAATGGAAGGGCATGTAGTCCATCGAGGTCTCGGACAGCGGCGTGCCCGACTGGATGGCGTGGATGACGGTGCCGTGTCCCGAGTAGATACCGACGTGCGACGCACCGGAGTAGAAGGCGATGATGTCACCCGCCTGGAGGTTGTTGAAGGAAACGGGGGTCCCGCCGGCGGCCTGGGCGTAGGAGGTGCGCGGGATGTGCTTACCGACCTGCGAGTAGGCCCATGAGGTCAGACCGGAGCAGTCGAAGGCGTTGGGCCCGGTCGCACCCCAGACATAGGGCGAACCGATCTTGGAGCGGGCGGCGTCCACGACGCGCTGCCCCTCCGCGACGGGCGGTGCGAGCGGTGCCGCCGCGATGGCGGAGTAGTCGGCCTGTGCAGCCTGTCCGGCGAGGGACGGAACCCACTCGGCGATACCGGGGACGGCGGCGATGTTCGGGACGTTCTCCAGTCCGGCGACCTCGAAGGAGAGATCCGTGTTGGGGACGTGAACCTCAGCGGCCTGCGCCTGACCGGCCAGGGCCGCGGTTGCGCCGAAGGTGACGGCGGATGCGATTGCTGTGCGCTGGACCGTCTTGTTGCTGCGGCGGCTGTGCTTACCCACGAATGAATCTCCAAATCTTCCAGTGTTTTCACCTGCCGGGTTAGCTGTCGGGCTCGGAAGCGGAAGGCTCCTACCCCACTCCACACCGACCGGGTGACGGTCGATGTTCTCGTGCGGGACTCGCCCCAGAAGGAACGCTGGGTTTCGGTTCCCCGGCTCGCATGCCACCACCGGACGGAGGTCCCGTCGGCGACGACGTCGCGAAAAGGTCTTTATTTCGGTTTTCATTGGCGGTGCTCCCGGGTCTCCCCGTCGCCTGCCGCAATGTCTCGATCAGATTACGAAACGGATAACTTCATGTCCACTCGAGCAACCGAACAGGGCCCGTTATCTGACCGTTATCGTTTCTCAATCACCCCGCCACCATTTCACAGAAACCACACGCACACCACGAACAATCGGGAACCGTGGCCACAAAACAGGTATTTACCTGGCACTTTTCAGCATTCCCCGACGGTCGGGGCGGGCGTCACACGACAAACCGAACCACGGAAGAGGGAATCGGAAATTGACTATGTGTTCCTCGTCACATAGTGGGGAAAGGGTCGTTCACCACCGGAGCCGGACCCGGTCGGACACCCCGCCGCCGATCGGACCGACGCCGGGTGTCACGGGACGAAGGGCCCCGGACCGGCCCGTTGTCATGCGCGTCTGTCTCCGTGTCCGTGCAGCCTGTCCGGGGACACCGGTGGGCCGCCCGCCTTCGCCGGAATCCGCGGCTCGCCGGTGGCCGTGGTCGGAGGGACGCCGCACGCTCACCCCTTACGTCATCCGCCGGCTGTCCGAATCGGAGACGGGACCGGGCTTCCGTCCCTTCGCGCAGAAGTCCCCGACTGCTCAGGGATCACCGGGCGGGAGTTCCGTTCCCGCGTTTCCGGAACTACTTTCGTACCGTCCGACCATTCCGGCATGAGATTACGGCACCGCGACCGCGTCGACATCCGATCCGCTTCCGAGGGCTTCCCGTACCGGCGCAACTGGCCGCCGACACATGCGGAAGCCCCGCTCTCCCGGTCGCCTCTGGGGCGGGGAAAGCGGGGCTCTGTCGACGGTGACCACCGTCAGATCAAAACACGGTCAGTTGTCGAAGCCGCGGGCCTTGTCCTCGGCCCTGACCGAGTCCTGCAGACGTCGGAACATCTCGACCTCTTCATGGTGGTTGGATTCCTCGATTTCGCGCGCCTTGGCGGCGAGCTCATCGGGATCCGCCTTGAAGAATCCGCCACGTCCGGGAGAACCGGCGTAGCCGAGCTCGTTCATCTGCTTCGGAACCTTGGCCCCGGCGTACTCGAGCGGGACCGGATGTCCGTGCTCGTCGACCGGGCCGAGGGGCTGGTGGACCTCGACGAAGGCGCCGTTCGGCATCTGGTTGATGATGCCGGTCTCGATACCGTGCTCCAGAACCTCGCGGTCGGAGCGCTGCAGACCGATGCACAGCCGGTAGGTGAGGAAGTACGCCAGCGGCGGAAGGATGATCAGACCGATACGACCGATCCAGGTCATCGCGTTCAGCGAGATGTCGAAGTGGAGCGCGAACAGGTCGTTACCGCCGGACAGGGTCAACAGGAAGTAGAAGACCATGGCCATGACACCGATGGAGGTGCGGACCGGAACGTCACGGGGACGCTGGAGCAGATTGTGGTGCGCGTCGTCACCGGTGATCTTCTTCTCGATGAACGGGTAGGTGAAGAGCAGCGCGACGAGGATACCCAGCATGACCGCGACCCAGAAGACCGCGGGGATGGTGTGGTTACCGAAGTAGAGCTCCCACGCCGGCATGACACGGGCCGCACCGTCCGTCCACAGCATGTAGATGTCGGGCTGGGAACCTGCGGAGACCTGGGAGGGGTTGTAGGGCCCGAGGTTCCAGATGGCGTTGATCTGGGTGACACCGGCGAGCAGTGCGAGCAGACCGAACGTGATGAGTCCGAAGGCGACGGACTTGACGGCGAAGACCGGGAGAATCCGGACACCGACGACGTTGTTCTCCGCACGACCCGGTCCGGGGAACTGGGTGTGCTTCTGGAACCACACCAGTGCGAGGTGGGCCGCGATGAGGGCGAGGAGGATGCCCGGAATCAGCAGGACGTGAGCGATGTAGAAGCGGTCCAGCATGAGTTCCGAGGGGAAGTCCCCACCGAAGATCAGCCAGTGCATCCAGGTGCCGACGACCGGCAGCGAGATGACGATGGCGGACATGATCCGCAGACCGACGCCGGAGAGCAGGTCGTCGGGGAGGGAGTATCCGAAGAATCCCTCGGCGACCGAGAGCAGGAGCAGGATGCAGCCGATGATCCAGTTCGCTTCACGCGGGCGACGGAACGCACCGGTGAAGAAGATGCGCATCATGTGGACCATGATGGACACGGCGAACATCAGCGCCGCCCAGTGGTGCAGCTGGCGGATGAACAGGCCACCGCGGACCTCGAAGGAGATGTTGAGGGCCGTCTCATACGCCCTGGACATCTCCATGCCACGGAGCGGCGCATAGGTGCCGTCGTAGATCACCTTCGTGATCGACGGGTCGAAGAAGAGTGTCAGGTAGATGCCCGACATCAGCAGGATCACGAAGCTGTACAGAGCGATCTCACCGAGCAGGAAGGACCAGTGTGTCGGGAAGACCTTGTTGATCTGGGTGCGCATGACACCGGAGATCGTGAGCCTTGAATCGAGGTTGTCGGCTACTTGGGCCAATTTCTTGTTACTCATGAGCGACGCTCCCAGAAGGCCGGACCAACCGGCTCGATGAAGTTGCCAGCCGCGACGAGGTAGCCCTCATCGTCGACGGTGATCGGCAGCTGAGGCAGGGCACGGGCGGCGGGGCCGAAGACCGGCTTGCCGTACTGCAGAGCATCGAACTGCGACTGGTGGCACGGACAGAGAATGCGGTTGGTCTGCTGTTCGTACAGCGAGGTGGGACAACCGATGTGGGTACAGATCTTGGAGTACGCGTAGTAGTCACCGTAGTGGAAGGCCTCCTGGCCTGCCCGCTGCACCGCACGGGCGGCGTCGGCGCTACGGAGACGGATCAGCATGACGGGGTTGCGGGGGCCGTGGATCGAGTGCATCTGCTCCTCGTACACGTCCAGCTTCGGATCGTAGGACTCACCGTCGTTGACGTAGTCCACGGGGAGCGGGTAGACCGTCTCCATACCTCCGGCCTGCATGTCCTCGGGGCGCATGCGGACCAGGCGGGTGACGCCCTGGGTCGACATGTGACCGTGGTGGTCCTCGGCGATGGCGCCGGTGTCACGCCCGAGGTAGAGCTTTTCGCCGTGGTCGAAGAGCGTCCATCCGGAGGTCCAGAGGGTGCCGTCACCCTGGATCCCCAGCGGACCCTTCTTCCAGGGGTTCTTGATCATGCCGCCGAGCGGGACGAACATCGCGATGCCGGCAAGCACGGCGCTGCCACCCATGATCCCCATGAGCACCTTGCGACGACCGAGCGTCGAGGTCTCCCAGGAATCGTTGAGCAGGGCCACGATCGTCTTGCGGTCGATCTCCTCGGAGGGACCGTCGTGACGGCGCTGGACCGCGACCTCCTCCGGGATGAACCGCTTGACGAACTCGACGGCACCGAACCCGAGGGAGAGCACCGACAGCCCGAGCGTCAGTCCGACGAGCGGGGTGTAGAGCGAGTAGGTCCACAGCCCCTCCTGACCGAGGTACTTGTACTCCCACGGCCAGGCGATGTAGATGATGATGCAGGCGAGCGCCATGATTCCGCCGAGACCGAACCAGAAACCGACCGTCCGGACGGCACGCTTCTCGGCCGGGTCGTTCTCGAGGGGGAAACGTTCCTTGCGATACGCGACCGTGACTTCGTCGAGCTCGGTTCCCAGACGGGCGAGCTCCTCGTTGGTCATCGCGTTGAGTTCCTGCGTTGTGTACTTCTTGTCGGTGTTGCTCATGAGCGCGATCCAATCCACAGAGCGGCGGCGACGAGAACCACGATGCCGAACAGCCACATCAGGAGACCTTCAGCGACCGGACCGACACCGCCGAGACCGTAACCACCCTGGTCGGGTGTTTCCTTGACTGACTTCAGGAAGGCGATGATGTCCTTCTTCTCGTCCGGTGAGAGCTGCCGGTCGGAGAACTTCGGCATGTTCTGGGGCCCGGTGAGCATGGCCTGGTAGATCTCCTGCTCGTTGGCGGGCGCCAGCGGGGGGGCGAACTTACCGGAAGACAGTGCGCCGCCCTTACCGGTGAAGTTGTGGCACGAGGCGCAGTTCAGCCGGAAGAGCTCCGAACCACGGGCGACGTCGGCGGGATCGATGTTCCCGTTATAGTTCGCTCCACGGAGGCTGTCGAGCGCGACGGAGCCGTCCTCGTTCCGGACGATGCCGGGGCCACCGCCGTTGGCGTTGACGTAGGCGGCCAACGCGAGGGTCTGCTCCTCGTTGTAGCGGGCGGGCTTCCGCTCGGCCTGCGCGTTGTTGGACATCATCGGCATCCGGCCGCTGTGCACCTGGAAGTACACGGCACCTTCGCCGACGCCGATCAGCGAGGGACCACGGTCCTTCACACCCTGGAGGTTCGCTCCGTGGCAGGTGATGCAGGCGGTGTCATAGATGTCCTTGCCCTCCTGGATCAGGGACTGTTCATCCTTGGCCGCGGTGGCGGTCTGAACATCCGGGGTCAGAGCGCCGGCCAGGAGGCCGGTACCGGTCAGACCGACGGTCAGTGCGACGGCACCGGCCACGGTGCGCCGAACCTTGCGGCGGTTCTTGACCTTCTTGGCCGAGTCGGCTGCCGGAGCAGCGTTCCCGGTGGTCTGTGGGTTGGTTTCCATCATTTTCCTTATAACGTGTGCTCGGAAAGTGAAGGGCTGTAGGCCTGTGCGCGGATACCCGGGGGTGAGTCCGTGATCGCGTCGGCGGCTACGGCCTACTTAATGAAGTAAATGGTGATGAACAGCGCGATCCAGACGACGTCGACGAAGTGCCAGTAGTAGGACACCACCATCGCGGCCGTCGCCTGGGCGGGCGTGAACTTCGACTTGGTAACACGGATGAGGACAACCACGAAGGCGAGGACACCCGCGAGAACGTGGGCGGCGTGGAATCCGGTCGTGATGTAGAAGACCGAACCGTAGACGCTGCTCTGGATGGTCATGCCCTCGTGCACCGCGTGGTAGTACTCGAACATCTGGCCGCCGAGGAACGTCAGCCCCATGAGGGTCGAGATGGTGTACCAGATACGGAGACCGAATACGTCACCCCGCTCCGCGGCGAAGACGCCCCACTGCGCGGTGAACGAAGAGGCCACCAGAATGGTGGTGAACACCAACGCGTAAGGCACGTTGAGATGGCTGGTCCAATGGTCCCAGCTCTCTCCCTGACCGTTCGCGCGCGACACGAAGTACATCGCGAACAGGCCAGCGAAGAACATCAATTCCTGCGACAGGAACACAATGGTGCCGACACTGACCATGTTGGGTCGGTTCAGTGCCGCAACACGTTGCGTTGCTGCCATTCCTGGGTTTCCTACTGCGCTCGTCACGTGAACCAGTATGGTCGGTTTTCAGGTTCAAGTCATCTCACGCCCCCCGACTTAATTAGCTGTAGGTCGAAACGAGCAGGTGTGTCACGACCCTCCTTAAATTTTCAGAAATTTTCCGGACCCCGTGGAACTTTCCGCCCTTTCCATCCGACGCGGGATTGTCGCAGGTAACAGGGCCACACCCCCTCCGCCCCTCCCCCACCCACCGCAGACCCCGGACACTGCCGGGCACCCCCGACAGTCCAACGCTCACCCGTCCACGAAATCAACTGTGCCTCATCTCACATTTTGAAACCGGCGGAAAAGCACCGTTTACAACTTTAGTTTGACCCCCGATAACCTGGCTTTTTCCACGAAAAACGCGCCCGGACCCCTCCGCCGAACCGTGTCACGGCCACCACACGGGCACGCCGGGAAGTTCCGGACTGTTTTCAGGTCCCGCTTCCGACGCCCCCTCCGGGGAATGGACCACAGACCGTCTCCCCGCTCCCCCACATGAAGCGTCAAGCGACAACCGCCCCGTCGTCCCCGCCACCCGTTCCGCCCCGGTCCGTGAGCGAGGACGCGCCTCCCGGCCTCTCAGGAAAATGCGGGACTCTCTTCATGCGGCGCGTGAACCCGTCCCACCTCTCGGCGCGACCGGGATTCCCGGGTTCCGGCGGAACAGCAACCAAGAGGCGCCCCATCCCGTGACGGGATGGGGCGCCTCTTGGTTGTCCCCCGGAAGGCTGGAGGTTCTTTTACGTCAGTGCTTCTCGCGCGGCACGCCGTACTGGAGGTTGAGCAGGGTGGCGAAGAGGATCAGCAGGACCGCGCCGATGGCGATCAGCCAGTAGGCCATGAAGACGATGCCGTAACCGAGAACCGCGATGGAACAGGTCATGGCGAACGGCCAGATCGATGACGGGCTGAAGAAACCGAGCATTCCGGAACCGTCCTCGACCTCGGCCTCCTCCCAGTCCTGCGGAAGGATGTCCATGCGCCGCTCGGTGAAGTGGAAGTACGCGCCGAGCATCAGGGCGAGGCCGGCCGACAGAGCGAGGCCCGTGGCACCGGCCCACTCGAGACCCTGGACATTCGCGGAATCGTTCAGGTGCATCGTGGCCACGACGTAGATCACGGCCATGATCGCCATGAAGACGGTGATCCCGTAGAAGATCTTGGAGGCATTCCTCATTGTTGGTCAGCTCCCTTTAGAGTGCGGTCTTGTTGAGGTCGACGGTGTTGCTTCCGGGGCTGACGGAGCGGGTGTCCGTGCGTCCGGGAAGGAACGGGCTGGTACTGGTCGCGTAGGGAGCTTCGCCGATGGCCTTCAGTGCCTCGGAGTTCGGGGCGTCCGGGTTGTCCATGCGGTACCGCAGGTACTCGGTGAAGCGCTCGGGCGAGACGACGCGGATCTCGAGGTTCATCATCGCGTGGTAGGTACCGCACATCTCGGCGCAGCGTCCGACGAATGCACCCTCCTCCTCGATCTTCTCGACCTGGAAGCGACGCTCGGAGAGGTTCGCCTCCGGATGCGGGAAGGCGTCCCGCTTGAAGAGGAACTCGGGGATCCAGAAGGAGTGGACGACGTCAGCGGAAGCCAGGTCGAACTCGATGGCCGTCTGCGACGGGAGAACCAGGACCGGAACCTCTTCGGTGGAACCGACGGTCTCGATCTTGTTGAAGTGCAGGTAGCTCAGATCGGAGGCGGGCTTGCCGTGGATCGGTCCGGCCTCCCCCGACTGGTGGGCCTCACCCTCGGCCCCACGGGTCGTCTCGAACCCCTCGTGCTGCTCGGCGGCAGCCTGACGGGCCTGATCGGTTCCGTCGTAGAGGCTTCCGGTCGGGGACAGCTCCGCGGCGACCTCGCCGTAGCCGAACTTCCAGTTCCACTGGAAGGCCGTCACGTCGACGGTGACCTTCGGGTCCTTGTCCAGGGCCGTGACCTTGTCCTGCGTCTGAACGGTGAAGAAGAAGATGGTGAGGACGATGAGGATCGGCATCACGGTCAGCACGAGTTCAACCGGGACGTTGTAACCGACCTGCTTCGGGAACTCACCCTTGCCCTGCTTCTCCGCACGCTTCGCGGAGAACACGAAGAGCGAGTAGAGCATGAGGCCCCACATGACGGCACCGATGATCCAGGCCGCGACCCAGATCCAGACCCAGAAATTACCCATGGCCGTCGCCTCGGGGGTGATGCCCTCCGGCCACCCGAAGCGCAGGAGATGACCGATGGTGCCGCCGGGTGCCGCGACGTCACAGCCGGTCAGTGCAAGACTGCCCGCACCGATGGTGCCTGCGAGCATCGCCTTGCGCCTGAAACCACGCTTGTTTCGCTGTTCCACGTGTGTCTGCCTTCCTGTCCACACTAAAAATGTAAGGACGTCTACGCCCTTCCTAACTTCGCAGACTATCGCATCCGGCCATGGAATCCACGCCGTCCGCGTTCGCTGCACCTGCGCGACCTTCGCACGCCTGATAAAACAGTCAGGATTTTACTGCATGCGCCATGGTCAGACCCAACACGAACCCCTTTTCCTGTTAGGCAACTCACACAGCGTCATCCTTGTGGATACCCTCAAATGGGCGAATCGGTCGCCCCATCACCACTTGTGTCACCTTGCGCGTTCAGATGACGTGAATTCTCCACCCCCATCAGGAAACAGGGTTCATCGCCCCCCGCAGCCACCCCCGACCACCATTCCGTCATTCGTCGTCCCCACCCGGGAGGAACGCGGTGCGGACAGCGACCCGCACCGGCGGGAGTACTGCACGAAACATGTGGCGCCACACCCAAGTACAGTGATCCCAGTGAGTCCGGCGCTTGCCCCGGACACCCGAATACCCCGGCCCCAACAGGAAGAAGGACAACCGGCAATGTGCGGTCTACTTGGAATGCTCACGTCAGGCGGAAACGCCGGAGCATACGTGACAGCTGTCGAGCGGGCACTGCCCTGCATGCGGCACCGCGGCCCGGATGAGGACGGTACCTGGCACGATGGGTCGGCCGTCTTCGGCTTCAACCGACTGTCGATCATCGACATCGCGCACTCGCACCAGCCGATCTCCTGGGGGCCGGAGGGCGAGGACGACCGTTACACGATGACCTTCAACGGGGAGATCTACAACTATCTCGAGCTACGGAGGGAACTGGAGGACGCGGGTTACTCGTTCGCGACATCCGGCGACGGCGAACCGATCCTGGTCGGGTTCCACCACTGGGGTGCGGATGTCGTGAACCATCTCCGCGGCATGTTCGCCATCGCCATATGGGACACGGTCGAACACGAACTCTTCCTCGCACGTGACCCCTTCGGCATCAAGCCCCTCTTCTACGCGACGACCGATCACGGGACGGTGTTCGCCAGCGAGAAGAAGTGCATCCTCGAGATGGGTCCGGCGATCGGTCTGGATCCGGCACTGGACGACCGGGCCATCGAACACTACGTCGATCTCCAGTACGTTCCGGAGCCGGAAACCCTCCACACCGGGATCCGACGCCTCGAATCCGGCTGCACCGCGACCGTGACACCGGGGGGCGAGGTCTCCCAGACCAGATACTTCCGCCCCCAGTTCCCCGCACGCCCCGTCACCAAGGACCGCGAGCAGGACCTGTTCGACCGGATCGCCGCAGCCCTCGAGGACTCCGTCGCGAAGCACATGCGTGCGGACGTCACCGTCGGCTCATTCCTGTCCGGGGGAATCGACTCCACCGCCATCGCCGCTCTGGCGAAGCGACACAACCCGAACCTGCTGACCTTCACCACCGGATTCGAACGGGACGGGTACTCGGAGGTCGATGTCGCCGCGGAATCCGCGGAGGCGATCGGGGCGGAGCACATCGTCAAGGTCGTGTCACCGCAGGAGTACGTCGAAGCGGTACCGAAGATCATGTGGTACCTCGACGACCCGGTGGCCGACCCGTCCCTGGTGCCCCTCTATTTCGTCGCGGCCGAGGCCCGGAAGCACGTCAAGGTCGTCCTCTCCGGGGAGGGCGCGGACGAACTGTTCGGTGGCTACACCATCTACAGGGAACCTCTGTCACTGGCCCCCTTCGACAGGATCCCCGGGCCGCTGAAGAAGGCTCTGGCGATGTTCTCACGGACCCTGCCGGACGGAATGAAGGGAAAGTCACTTCTCGAACGCGGGACCACGCCGATGGAGCAGCGGTACTACGGCAACGCGCGCTCCTTCAACTGGGAACAGCTCCGGCGTGTGCTTCCCGACGCCCGCCGCGACTGGGATCACACGGACGTCACGGCCCCCATCTACGCGGAGTCAACGCACATGGATCCGGTGGCCCGGATGCAGCACCTCGACCTGTTCACCTGGATGCGGGGAGACATCCTCGTCAAGGCCGACAAGATCACCATGGCGAACTCGCTGGAGCTACGCGTCCCGTTCCTCGACCGCGAGGTCTTCGCCGTCGCCGAAACCATCCCGCACGACCTCAAGATCGCCGAGGGAACGACGAAGTACGCCCTGCGTCGGGCCCTGGAACAGATCGTCCCTCCCCATGTCCTGCACCGCAGGAAACTCGGTTTCCCGGTCCCCATGCGGCACTGGCTCGCCGGTGAGGAACTCCACGGCTGGGCACTGGACACCATCAACGCCTCGGGTACGGAGCACATCTTCAACATCCCCGCTGTCCGTGAGATGCTCGCCGAACACCGCCGAGGAGTCTCCGACCATTCCCGCAGACTGTGGACCGTCCTCGCCTTCATGATCTGGCACGGCATCTTCGTCGAGGACCGGATCCACCCCGACATCGAGGAACGCGACTACCCGGTCGAGCTCTGACACAGCGGCCTCGAAGGAGGACCCCACCAGGGCGGTCCCCGGCCCCGTGCCCGGGGACGTCAGCCGCTGCCCCGTCGTGCGTTCCCTCCGTCCGGGGACGGAGGGAACGCACAGAGAACGCCCCCGACCCGGAAACAACGGGTCGGGGGCGTTCTCTGTGCGTTCCCGTGATTGAACCGGGAGTCAGTTGAATGAGTCCCCGCAGGCGCACGAGCCGGAGGCGTTCGGGTTGTCGATGGTGAATCCCTGGGACTCGATCGTGTCGGCGAAGTCGATCCGGGCACCGTTGAGGTAGGGCACGCTCATCTTGTCGACGACGAGTCGGACACCACCGATGATGTCGACCTTGTCCCCGTCGAGGTCACGGTCATCGAAGTAGAGCTGGTAGCGCAAACCTGCGCAGCCGCCGGGCTGCACGGCGATTCGCAGGGACAGGTCATCGCGACCCTCCTGATCGAGCAGCGCCTTGGCCTTGGCTGCCGCAGCGTCAGTGAGGATCACACCGGTGCTGGTCTCGGGTGCGGTCATGTCGGTGTCTCTCCTTGATAGGTGGCACCCGTTGCCGGGTGACGTAGAACTCGTGTGCACCACCGTACTACTGCGTCGGGTGCCGGTGCATACGGCGGGGTACCGCGGGGACGGACGGCACGGCACCCGGGCCGCTGATCCGGGTGCCGCTCCCCCGCACCCTGTCACGCGTCCGTGGCCGTCGATCTCCGGGATCGGTGGTGTACCCGGTGTCAACGCATCCGGGTCCGCCCGTATTCCCGGTCGCCGAATGGCCCCTGTACCCTTGAACGCGTGAAACTACCCTGGCAGAAAACCTCGAGCACCGACGCCGACGGCTCGACGCGGTCCAACCCCACCGGGGCGGGTTCCGCCGACGGGCACGGCACATCCCCGTCCTCCTCAGACTCCGGTTCCGAACATTCCGCGCTCCCCAAGGGGTACACGCCCCCCAAGGGGCGCCCGACGCCGAAGCGCAGGGAGGTTGAACGCGAGAAGGGCATCATCCGGGAATCCCCGGACACCCCGCAGACGCTCCGGCAGATGCGGGAACGGAAGAAGGCCCTGAAGGCCTCGATGTCGAAGGAAGAGTACAAGGCGTACAAGAAGCGTGAGCGTGACGAGCGTGCCGCCCGGAGACGCGAGGTCCAGAAGCACATCGATGCCGGCGACGACCGTTATCTCCAGGACCGTGACAAGGGCGACGAACGACGTTTCGCACGGGACTGGGTGGACAGTCACCGTTTCCTCAACTCGATGTTCATGCCCGTGGCGCTGGTTCTCCTCGTGGTGATGTTCACCTCCCAGTACTATCCCGCACTAGCGAACGTGCTCTCACTGCTCGCCATGGGCGTGATCCTGATGTTCTTCATCGAGGGTTTCATCATCGGCCGCCGGGTCAACCGCGCCACCAGGGAGCGTTTCCCGGGTAGCACCGCGCCCGGCGCATCCCTCGGTTTCTACGCCTACACGCGTTCGACGCAACCGAGGAAACTGCGCAGCCCGAAGCCGCGCGTCAACGTCGGCGACGAAATCTGACGGGGCGGCGCGCCGTGCGTACGCTCGTTCTCGGGGGAGCGCGATCGGGTAAGTCCGCTCACGCGGAGGGTCTGGTGCCGGATGACGCCGCCGGGGTGACCTATGTGGCGACCGCACGTCCCTTTCCCGGTGACCGGGACTTCTCGGAGCGGATCCGGGAACACGTGGAACGACGCCCGGCGCACTGGCGCACCGTGGACACCGTTGACGCGGTCGATGTCCTGACGGATCCCCCTCCGGGGTGGATCATCGTCGACGACGTGGGAACCTGGTTGACGCACACCATCGACGCCGCGGACGCCTGGGAGGCACCCCGTGGCACAGTCTCACCGCGGTGCCGGGACCTGGTGTCCGCGGTGGACCGGCTACCGGACGGCTCTGACCTCGTACTCGTGTCACCCGAGGTCGGGATGGGCGTCATCCCGGAGCATCGTTCAGCCCGGTTGTTCCGGGACGAGATCGGAAAACTGAACGGTGAACTCGCCCGGGTCTGCGACCGGACCGTGCTGGTGGTCGCCGGGATCCCGCTAGTCTTGGGGTGAAGGGCGCGGGCGGTCCCACCGTGGAACCGGGACACCCCGGAGACAGTTCCGCCTCCCCCTCCCCACCGTTTCACCATGCCCGCACGAGGAGACACCCCAATGACCGGAACCCCGCTCTTTCCACCGGTGAGTCCACCTGACGCAGAAAGCCGTGCCACGGCTTTCAGTCATCAGCTGACGCTCACGAAGCCCGGTGGCTCCCTCGGACGTCTCGAGGAGATCGGGGCATGGCTCGCGGCGTGCCAGGGGTGCTGTCCCCCGGACCGGATCACCGATCCTTCGGTCGTCGTGTTCGCGGGTGACCACGGTGTCGCGGCACACGGTGTCTCCGCGTTCCCCGCGGAGGTTTCTCTCCAGATGGCGCAGAACATCGGGGAGACGGGGGGCGCCGGGGTGAATGTACTGGCCCGTGCCGCAGGAGCCCGTGTCCGCGTCGCCGATGTGTCGCTCGACCATGACGCGGACGGCCCGGACAGGGTCCGGCGGAGCTGCGGAGCCATCGATGTCGAGGACGCGATGACCGCCACGGAGACGGCGCAGGCGATTCAGGTGGGGACACGGATCGCCGACCGGGAGATCGATTCCGGCGCGGATCTGCTCATCGCGGGTGATCTGGGTATCGGCAACACCACTCCGTCCGCCGTGTTGATCGGGTTGGCCACCGGCACGGAGCCGGTCGTCGTGGTCGGACGTGGCAGCGGTATCGACGACGAGGGCTGGAAACGGAAGACGGCCGCCGTACGGGACGCGATGTTCCGGGCCCGTGACCTCAAACATGACCCGGTTGCGGTTCTGCGCGCCGTGTCATCACCCGACATCACGGCGATGGCCGGTTTCCTCGCCCAGGCCGCCGTCCGACGGACCCCGGTGATTCTCGATGGTGTCGTGGTGACGGCCGCGGCACTGTGGGCGGAACGTCTCGCACCCGGGGCCGCGGAGTGGTGGATGGCCGGCCACCGCAGCGTCGAGCCCGCACACGGTATCGCACTCGCGCATCTGGGCAAACAGCCGATCCTGGACCTGGGGATGCGTCTCGGGGAAGGATCCGGGGCCGCTGCGGCACTGCCGTTGGTACGGGTCGCGGTCGATGTGATGCGGGACATGACGACGTTCGAGTCGGCCGGTGTCTCCGGTGCGAACTGACCGTGTCGGGTAAAGCGGTCGGGACCACCGGTGAACACGGTCCCGCGGTGCGGGAGGGTCTGTCGACGGCGTTGAGCTGGCTGACGGTGCTGCCGTTCAGAGGGGCGGAGGTCTTCGACCGGACGACCGGAAGACGTGCGATGGCGGCGCTCCCCGTCCCCGGTCTGATCCTGGGACTGACGGCCGCCGTCCTCGCTGTCGTGTGCCACCGGGTGGGATTCAGCCCGGTGCTCACCGCCGTCCTGTGCGTCGTGTCCTGGGAGCTGCTGACCCGGATGATGCACCTGGACGGTCTCGCGGATGTCGGGGACGCGCTGGGGTCCTACGCCGCACCGGAACGGGCCAGGGAGATCATCGCGGACCGCTACACGGGTGCACTGGGCATGGGCGCGGTGCTCCTGGCGCTCGGGCTCCAGGTCGCGGTCCTGTCCGACCTCATCGCTCTTCCCCACCCCGGCGCCGGGCCACTGGTCACAGCTGTGCTCCCGGCGCTGTCCAGGATGTCGGCGATGGTGGGGTGCAGCCGGTTGTTCCGACCGTTCTCCACAACCGGATTCGGTGCGCTGATCATCGGCACCGTTCCCCTGCGGTGGATCATCTTCTGGTGGGTGGGCCTCACCGCCGCCACCGGGGTCGCCGGTGCGGTTCTTCTCCCCGGGGGGATCGCCCGGGCGGTCACCGCCGGGGTGGCTGCAGGAGGTGCCGGGGGCGCGCTGTTCGCGTGGTCCTTCGCCCGGCACCTGAGTCGCCGCCTCGGCGGATTGAACGGGGACTGCATGGGTGCGCTGATCGAACTGACCACGGCGGTGTGTGGTCTGACCACGCTCGCCGTCGTGCTGTGGCTGCCGTGAGGGACATCCAGCGCACCCGCACCGTCGAGACGAACGAGCGGAGCAGCATCTAGTCGACGAGCGTGTGCAGCCAGCCGTGGGTGTCCTCGACCTCCCCCTTCTGGATGCCGGTGAGGATCGCCCTCAGCTTCATCGTGATGTCGCCGGATCCGCCGTCCGCTATGTCGAAGTCCCCCTGCGCACTCTTCACGTGGCCGACCGGGGTGATCACGGCCGCGGTTCCGCAGGCGAACACCTCCTTGAGCTCACCGGAGGCCGCATCGTTGCGCCACTGCTCCGTGGAGATACGGAACTCCTCGGTGCGGTAGCCCTGATCCTTCGCAACCTGGAGCAGGGAACGCCGGGTGACGCCCGGGAGCAGTGAACCGGAGAGCGCCGGGGTGGCGACGGTGATGTCACCGGGTTCGGTCGCGCCGTCCGCACCGTAGACGAAGAAGAGGTTCATGCCCCCCATCTCCTCCACGTAGGAGTGCTCGATGGCGTCGAGCCACACGACCTGGTCGCAGCCCTTCTCCGCGGCCTGTGCCTGTGCCTGGAGGGAGGCGGCGTAGTTGCCGGCGAACTTCGCCGCCCCGGTGCCACCGGGGCAGGCCCGGACGAAGTCCTCGCACAGCCAGACGGAGACGGGGTTGACGCCGCCGCTGAAGTACGCGCCGGCGGGTGAGGCGATGACGGCGTAGGTGTAGCTGTCGGAGGGGTGCACACCGAGGGTGCTCTCGGTCGCGATCATGAAGGGGCGGAGGTACAGGGATTCCTCCCCTCCGGCGGCGGGAACCCAGTCGCGGTCGATGTCGACCAGCTGGCGGATGGATTCGACGAACAGCTCGACCGGCAGTTCCGGCATGGCCATCCGGGCGGCGGACTGCTGCAGTCGCACACCGTTTTCCTCCGGTCGGAACGTACGGATCGAGCCGTCGGCGTGCCGGTAGGCCTTGAGCCCCTCGAAGATCGCCTGCCCGTAGTGCAGGACGGAGGTTGAGGGATCGAGGGTCAGCGGGCCGTAGGGACGGACGCGGGCATCGTGCCAGCCCCTGTCGGCGCTCCACTCGATGGTGACCATGTGGTCGGTGAAGTAGCGTCCGAATCCGGGGGCGGCGAGGATCTCGGCACGGCGTTCGGCACTGGTCGGATTATCGGTCGGGGTCACGTCGAATGTCAGGGAGTTCATGCCGATCAGGGTACACCCGGACTTTCGCGGGAACACAGGGTTCCGCCCCGTCCGGGGATCCCTCACCGGACGGGGCGGGAGAGGTCGGACTAGGCTGGTTCCGGAACCCGGAGGGGCCGTGGCCCCCGTTGCCGGCCCGACTCCCGGGTGTACCCGTCCGACGACGTCATTTCTGGAGGAATATCACTGTGACTGCCACTTTCACACTTCCCGCCCGGGGCAGTGTCCCTGCACTCGGCCTCGCGAAAAAGATCCCCGATGACACCGATGCACTGCTCGTCGCTGTTTTCGAGGGCGAGGAGGGACTTGAGCTGGCGGCCACCGGTCTGTTCGACGATGAGGTCGAGATCGCCGTGTGGCAGCAGCTCACCGCGGTCGGGGCGACCGGGTCCAGGGAGGAGATCACGAGGGTTCCCGGGCTGAGCGCCACGGGTGTGGGTACCGTCGTCGCCGTCGGTCTCGGAAGGTCCGATGATCTCGATGACGATGTACTCCGCAGGGCGGCGGGTGTCGCCGCGCGGAGTCTCCGGGGTTTCAACCGGGTCGCCACCTCCATCGGCGCTTTCGGGTTGCGTGCCGCGGTCGAGGGAATCACCCTCGGTGCCTACGACTACCGTGGCCTGA
Source organism: Corynebacterium pygosceleis (assembly GCF_016595275.2). Classification (GTDB taxonomy): domain Bacteria; phylum Actinomycetota; class Actinomycetes; order Mycobacteriales; family Mycobacteriaceae; genus Corynebacterium; species Corynebacterium pygosceleis. The sequence continues at coordinate 613,848 of NZ_JAENIQ020000002.1, forward strand.
AGACCGACGAGGTCCCCGCCCGCAAGCGGACCGTCGGCGAGGTCACGTTCCTCGGCGGTGACAAGAAGGAGTTCGTCGCCGCCCAGATCACCGCGGAGGCGGTGATCCTGGCACGGGATCTCGTCAACACCCCCTCCTCCCACCTCTATCCGGAGTCCTACGCGGAGATCGCCGCGAGGGAGGCCAAGGAACACGGCGTCAAGGTCGAGATCCTCGATGACCGGCGCCTGCTGAAGGACGGGTACGGCGGCATCATGGCGGTGGGCCAGGGCTCGAGCCGCAAACCACGACTGCTGCGCCTGACCTGGTCACCGCGCAAGGCGTCGAAGTCCGTGGCACTCGTCGGTAAGGGCATCACGTTCGACACCGGCGGCATCTCCATCAAACCGGCGTCGAACATGGACCACATGATCTCCGACATGGGTGGATCGGCTGCGGTCATCGCCTCCGCCATCGCCGCCGCCCGACTGAACCTGCGGGTGAACGTCACCGCGACGGTGCCCCTGGCGGAGAACATGCCCGGCGGGGAGTCCTACCGTCCGGGTGACGTCATCACCCACTACGGTGGCACCACGTCGGAGATTCTCAACACGGACGCGGAGGGACGTCTCATTCTCGCCGATGCGATCGTGCGGGCCTGCGAGGACGAGCCCGACTATCTCATCGAGACCGCGACACTCACCGGCGCACAGTTGGTGGCCCTCGGCGTCCGGACGTCCGGCGTCATGGGGTCGGCGGAATTCCGTGACCGTATCGCCGCCCACGGCCGTGCGGTGGGTGAGAACGCGTGGGCCATGCCGATTCCCGAGGATGTCGCGGAGGGGATGAAGTCCACCGTCGCCGATCTCCGGAACATCGATCCCTCCCGCCACGGCGGAATGCTGGGGGCCGGACACTACCTCGGCACATTCGTGCCCGAGGGGGTGGAATGGGTTCACATCGACGTCGCCGGCCCGGCCTTCAACACCTCGGGTGTCTGGGGCTGCACACCGAAACGGGCGACGGGTGTTCCCGTCCGGACGATCGTCGATGCACTCACCGGAATCGCGGGAGAGTAGGTCCTTCCCGTAGGAATGACACCGGAGGGGCCCGGCCACGGTCGTGTGGCGCCGGGCCCCTCCGGTGTCTGCCGGGAAGCTGTGACGGGTTCAGGGGCGGGGGTTCTCCCCCCGTTCGAAGCGTGCCCGCCGTTCCTGTTGCTCCCGACGTTTACGGAGCAGGCGTTCACGTTCGATCCGTTCACGCATCCGTTGGGGGTATCCGGTCTCCTCCACGTCGAAGACCGGGACGCCGAGTCGCCGGGCGACGACGTCGATCCCCCTGGGGCCGCCGATGCTCCGGCGGATGAAGTCGCCGTCCGCGTCGACGAGGACCACGGACATTTCGTTGACCACGGTTTCCGGTTCAATGAACCCCTCGATGAGGGACCTCCCCTCCACCCATTTCACCAGGTCGGAGAGATCCTCTTCACGGATCGTGTCACCGGGGGCGCGCGGAGGCTTCAGCCCCGGTTTTGATTTGCTGCGACCGAATATGTTGAACACAATCAACGATTGTAGGGGGAAAATCCGGTTGTCTGTGGCCCGGAGGCCACACCTCGCGGGTCGAACCGGTACTCTCAAGTTACTAAGAGCTTTACCCGACACGACGTTTTTGAGGAGTCTGACACAATGGCGTTCTCTGTAGAGATGCCCGAACTTGGTGAATCCGTCACCGAGGGCACAATCACCCGCTGGCTCAAAGAAGTCGGTGACACGGTCGAAACCGATGAGCCGTTGCTGGAGGTCTCCACAGACAAGGTCGACACCGAGATCCCGTCCCCGGCCTCCGGTGTGCTGACCAAGATCCTCGCGGAAGAGGATGACACGGTCGACGTCGGCGCGGTCATCGCCGAAATCGGCGATTCCGCCGATGAAGCGGATGATTCCGGGTCCTCCGACGAGTCCTCGGACGAGCAGGAAGAGAAGGACGCCTCCGAGGCGACGGAGAAGACGTCCGGGTCCTCCACGAAGAGCGGCGGTTCCGGTGAGGCCACCGACGTGGAGATGCCGGAACTCGGCGAGTCGGTCACCGAAGGCACCATCACCCGCTGGCTGAAGTCCGTCGGCGACACCGTCGAGGTCGACGAAGCCCTCCTCGAGGTCTCCACCGACAAGGTCGACACCGAGGTCCCCTCCCCCGTGGCCGGCACCATCGTCGAGATCCTCGCCGAGGAGGACGACACCGTCGACGTCGGCGCGGTCATCGTCCGCATCGGCGACGGTTCAACCACCTCCGACGATTCCGGGGACTCCGATGATGAGGTCCCCTCCGAGAAGGAGATCGAGGCGTCCGAGTCCAAGGAGGACGACGACACCGTCGAGGAAGCCGCCGACGATGACTCCGACTCCGGTGAGGCCACCGACGTGGAGATGCCGGAACTCGGCGAGTCGGTCACCGAAGGCACCATCACCCGCTGGCTGAAGTCCGTCGGCGACACCGTCGAGGTCGACGAAGCCCTCCTCGAGGTCTCCACCGACAAGGTCGACACCGAGGTCCCCTCCCCCGTGGCCGGCACCATCGTCGAGATCCTCGCCGAGGAGGACGACACCGTCGACGTCGGCGCGGTCATCGTCCGCATCGGCGACGGTTCTGCGAAGTCCTCCCCGAAGAAGGAGGAGAAGCCGAAGCAGGAGAAGCCTGAAGCCGAGGAGAAGAAGCCGGAGCCGAAGCGGGAGGAGAAGCCGGAGCCGAAGCAGGAGAAGCCTGAAGCCGAGGAGAAGAAGCCGGAGCCGAAGCAGGAGAAGAAGTCCTCCGGCAACGAGTCCGTTCCCTACGTGACCCCGTTGGTGCGGAAGCTTGCCGACAAGCACGGTGTGGATCTCAATTCCGTCGAGGGAACCGGTGTAGGTGGCCGTATCCGCAAGCAGGATGTCCTGGCGGCAGCTGAGGGCGGTTCCTCCGCGGACGCAACCCCGGCGAAGGCGTCCCGCGCCTCGACCAGGTCGGTTGATCCGGAGAAGGCGAAACTGCGTGGCACCACCCAGCGGGTCAACCGGATCCGTGAGATCACGGCGAAGAAGACCCTCGAGTCGTTGCACTCCGCCGCCCAGCTGACCCAGGTCCATGAGGTGGACATGTCACGCGTCGCGGAACTGCGTAAGGCGAACAAGGCCGCGTTCCAGTCGAAGCACGGTGTGAACCTCACCTACCTCCCCTTCTTCGCGAAGGCCATGGTCGAGGCACTCGTCTCCCACCCGAACGTCAACGCCAGCTACAACGCGGAGACCAAGGAGATGACGTACCACGAGGACGTGAATCTCGGTATCGCCGTCGACACTCCCCGTGGTCTGCTGTCTCCGGTCATCCACAAGGCCCAGGACATGTCGATCCCCGAGCTGGCGAAGGCGATCGTCGATCTGGCCCAGCGTGCCCGCGACAACAAGCTCAAGCCGAGTGATCTGACCGGCGGCACGTTCACCATCACCAACATCGGTTCCGAAGGTGCCCTGACGGACACCCCGATCCTCGTTCCGCCGCAGGCCGCGATGGTCGGCACCGGTGCGATCGTGAAGCGCCCGGTCGTGGTGACCGATGAAGGGGTCGACGCGATCGCCGTCCGCCAGATGGTGTTCCTCCCGATGACCTACGATCACCAGGTCATCGACGGGGCCGATGCCGGCCGTTTCATGACGACCGTCCGCGACCGTCTCGAGACCGGTGACTTCGTGGAGGATCTGGAACTCTAGGTTCCCCCGTCCCACCACGTAGCCCCTGAAAGCCCCCACCCGACACCGGATGGGGGCTTTCCCCTTTCCGACTCCACCGGAAACCCCCCGATCTGGGGTACGCGTCAGCCTGTGTAGTTACTGAGTGAACCATGAGCAATAACTGTATGCTCATTTAGATTATTACAACCTATTTAAAGGCTTTACTCATCACTGCTCGACTTCAGCTTATATTTTCACATTTTTTGGTGCGTCACGAGTGATACATTCGGGCGTGTGAACATCCCCGCCCCTGCACTACCCTCACGCACCGCGCGAGCCGAGCAGATCATAGCGACCGCCCGAGAGATGACCGAGTCCGGTGGGTGGGATTCCCTGACGATGAGGGGTCTCGCGGAGCGAATCGGCATCAAGGCCCCCTCCCTCTACAAGCACACGGCCAACAAGGACGAGCTTCGGGCGATGCTCACCGTCGACGCCATCGAGATCATCGGCAACGTCCTCTGGGAAACACGCGACAAGAACGGACGCTTCCACCTGTCGGACCTCATGGTCGCGTTCCGGCGCGTCGCAACCGAGCAACCCCAGCTGTACCGCCTGGTGGCCAACGGAACGACCCACTGCGAGACACTCCAGTCGGACCCGTGGCGGACACTGCTGGAGGACATGCAGGAATGGGCGGGGAGCCCGGTCGCGACGATCGCGGACAATCAGCTCATCGCCATCACACTCTGGTCCTCCGCACACGGGATCGCCTGCATGGAGACGGACGGCCGGTACCCGGACACGGCGTTCGCGGACACCGTCTGGGAGACACTGATCTCCACCTTCGAGCCGTACTGCGGGCAACAGCGCTCGACCCCGTTGCCGTTCTGTCCCTGATTCAGAATCCCCGCGAAGCCGGTTGTACTGTTGTAGCCACTATGACTGCCCCCCGCCCCCCGTTCACTCCGGCCGATTCCCCCATCCGTGACTGCGGCGTTCCGCTCGAGATGCGCAGACTCGGCGAGGTGGACTACCTGGAGATGTGGCACGAGCAGGCCGCCCTCGCCGCAGCGCGGGCGGTGGATGACGTCCCGGATCAGCTGCTCATGCTGACGCACCCGTCGACGTACACCGCCGGAAAGCGGACGCAACCGTCCGACCGTCCGACCAACGGCATTCCGTGCGTCGATGTCGACCGTGGCGGCCGGATCACCTGGCACGGCCCGGGACAGCTGGTCTGTTACCCGATCATCAAGCTCTCCGAGCCGATCGACGTGGTGGATTACGTCAGGCGTGTCGAGGAGGCGCTGATCCTGGTCGTCCGTCAGCTGGGCCTGACCGACGCCGGACGCATCGACGGGCGCTCCGGGGTCTGGCTCCCCGCCTGCGGCGATCTACCCGCCAGGAAGGTCGCCGCGCTGGGCATTCGTGTCACACGGGGGGTGACCATGCACGGTCTCGCCCTGAACTGCTGCAACACACTCGAGTACTACGGACACATAGTTCCCTGCGGCATCTCCGACGCGGGTGTCACCACCCTCACGGTGGAACTCGGCCGGAGGGTGACCCCGGATGAGATGATCACCCCACTGGCGGCGGCGCTGGATGACGCCTTCTCGGGCCGCCTCACCGTCGCCGACCATTCACTGGGTAGCGCACCGGATCCGTGTGCCACCACTCCTCCGGGGCCCGCCGACCCCCCGTTTCCGGAGCGCTGACGGTACTTTTCACCGTGCCCGTTCCCCCGGGTAGGGTGGGGGCCGTGACTGTCGCACCAGAAGGACGCAAGCTGCTCAGGGTCGAGGCCCGCAACGCGCAGACCCCGATCGAGACCAAACCGCGGTGGATCCGTACGACCGCCAAAACAGGTCCCGAGTTCAAGGACATGAAGAAGCGTGTCGCCGGCGCCTCCCTCCACACGGTGTGCCAGGAGGCCGGCTGTCCCAACCTGCACGAGTGCTGGGAGTCCCGTGAGGCCACCTTCCTCATCGGCGGTTCCCAGTGTTCCCGCAGGTGTGACTTCTGCCAGATCTCCTCAGGTAGACCCGATCCCCTCGACAGGGATGAACCCCGTCGTGTCGCGGAATCCATCCGCGAGATGAAACTCAATTACGCGACCATCACCGGCGTCACCCGTGATGATCTCCCCGATGAGGGGGCCTGGCTGTACGCGGAGGTCGTCCGCAAGATCCATGAGCTCAATCCGAACACCGGTGTCGAGAACCTGACCCCGGACTTCTCCGGGAAACCCGATCTGCTCCAGGAGGTCTTCGAGGCCCGCCCGGAGGTGTTCGCGCACAACGTGGAGACGGTTCCCCGTATCTTCAAGAGGATCCGCCCCGCCTTCCGCTATGACCGTTCCCTGGACGTCATCCGGCAGGCCCGCGACTTCGGCCTGGTGACCAAGTCGAACCTGATCCTCGGAATGGGCGAGACCTACGAGGAGATCACGCAGGCGATGCAGGACCTGCGCGATGCCGGTTGCGACATCCTGACGATCACCCAGTATCTCCGGCCGGGTCCGATGTATCACCCCATCGAACGGTGGGTGAAGCCGGAGGAATTCCTCGAGCACGCGGATGCGGCGAAGGAGATGGGGTTCACCGGGGTCATGTCCGGTCCACTGGTCCGTTCCTCCTACCGTGCCGGACGTCTCTACGCCCAGACCATCGAGGCCCGCGGCGAGGAGCTGCCGGAGAATCTCGCGCATCTGAAGGAGACGACGGAGGGCACCACGGCACAGGAGGCGTCCAGCCTCCTCGGCAAGTACGGGGCCTCCCAGGACACTCCGGTGCAGAGCTTCGCGCCGTTCCAGCGCACCGGCTGCTGAGTCTTCCGTCCGGTCTCCACGGGGTCGGTGGTCACGTTTCCACCGACATAACCTATTGTTGAGGCCATGGCAGACGAGAAGAAGGCGGCCGCCAAGGCCGCGATGAAGGAAGAGAAGGCCGCGAAGCGCGCCAGGCGCAGGGAGACACGCACCCAGCTGTGGCAGGCGTTCAACATGCTGCGGAAGCAGGACAAGATGTTCCTGCCCCTGGTACTGCTCGCCATCCTCGGGCTCGGCCTCGTCGGATTCCTCATCGGTCTCCTCTGGGGTGGACAGTGGTTCATGCTTCCCATCGGGCTCATCTTCGGTGTGCTCGCCGCCCTGTGGATCTTCACCAACAGGCTGCAGAAGTCGGTCTACAGCCGTGCGGAGGGCCAGCCGGGCGCCGCCGGATGGGCGCTGGAGAATCTGCGCAGCGGTGTCGGCATGGTGTGGAAGACCCACACCGCGGTCGCCGCCACCACGCAGATGGACGCCGTGCACCGTGTCGTCGGTGTCTGCGGCATCGTTCTCGTCGGGGAAGGCGAGAAACGGCGTTTGAAGCCGCTCATCGCCCAGCAGCGCCGGCGTCTCCAGAGGATCGCCAGCCAGTATCCGGTGTACGAGATCTACGTCGGTGACGGTGAGGACGAGGTGCCCGTCGGCAAGCTCCAGCGTGCGCTCGTCCGGCTTCCGCGCAACATCAAGAAGGACGAGGTTCACTCGCTCTACGCCCGCCTTGAGGCGATGGACAACCAGCAGGGAAACCCGGGACTGCCGAAGGGCCCCATTCCGAAGGGTGGTTCCATGTCGGGACTCAACCGTCGGGCCCGCCGCGCCGCAGACCGCAAGAACAGGTAGCCACCGACGGTGGACAGGCCCCTTCCCCGATCAGGTATCCGGGGAAGGGGCCTTCGTTTGTCCCCCCGGACCGGACGGGAACCACATGTCCGCAGAACCGCCCTCTTTCAGTCGGGTGACCCCACAGCTGGACCCCACCATATGTCCGAATATGCCCGAACGGCACCCCTCGGACATAACCCCAAAGAGATGTCTTTTCCCGGGTAACTCCATTATGTGCAACTACCTGCGGATTAATGTGATACTTCCCCTAGTGAACCCGGTTGCAGACCGGACATGACCGGCGGGATCATGGAGTTGTGCAACTACTCGTCGACAATCAGCTCCTGGCCCTCCTCGTCATCATGTCGATCGGACTGGTCCTCGGCCGGCTCCGGATCGGCGGATTCAGTCTCGGTGTCGCCGCCGTCCTCTTCGTCGGCATCGGGTTCTCCACCGCCGAACCCGGGATCCAGCTCCCGCCGATCGTCTTCATCATCGGACTCTCCCTCTTCGTCTACACCATCGGACTGGAGGCCGGACCCGGTTTCTTCCGGTCCATGCGGACCACCGGTGTCCGGCACAATCTGCTCGGCGTCGGCGCGATCCTCCTCGTCTCACTGATCGCACTCGTCACCGTCCCCCTCCTGGGGATCGGCGGTGCCTCCGGAGCCGGTATGTTCACGGGCGCGATGACCAACACCCCGGCGATGGCGGCCGTCGTCGACGCGATACCCGGCATGATCAGTGATCCCGCCCGACTGGTCGAGGTCGTCGAGCTGCCCGTCGTCGCCTACTCCCTCGCCTACCCCATCGGTGTTCTCGGCGTGATCCTGTCCGTCGCCATACTCGGCAAAGTCTGGAAGGTCGACCACGACGCCGAGGCGCGGAAAGCCGGTGTGGCCCCGCAGAAACTCATCACCCGTCGTGTCCGCGTCGAACGGGACGATCTCCCCGAGGTCACCAACCTCAGAAACCGTCTCCACCTCCAGATCATCGTCTCCCGGATCGAACACAACGGAAAGCTCTTCCTCCCCGAGCCCGGCGACACGGCGGGTCCCGGTGACATCCTGTCGATCGTGGGGACGACCGAGGAGATCGAACGGGCGGCCTCCGAAATCGGCGAACTGCTTCCGGGCGACCCCACCCACGACGAACGCCTCGACTACCGCCGGATCTTCGTCTCCACGAGTTCGATGGTCGGCATTCCCCTGTCGAAACTGAACCCACGCATGCCGGGCATGCTGGTCACCCGGGTGCGACGGGGCGACGTCGACATGGTCGCCACCCCTGACACCGTTCTCCAGCTCGGAGACCGTGTCCGGGTGGTCAGCACCCACGACCGGATCGACCAGGCGACCAGACTGTTCGGTGACTCCTACAAACGACTCTCCGACATCAACCTGTTGCCGCTCCTGGCCGGTATGGCGATCGGTGTCCTCATCGGCATGATCCCGCTCCCGTTGCCCGGCGGCATCACCCTGCGGCTCGGTAGCGCCGGCGGCCCACTCGTCGTCGCACTGATCCTCGGGGCCCTCGGACGGACCGGCCGGATCGTCTGGCAGGTGCCCTACGGCGCGAACCTCGCGCTGCGCCAGTTCGGCATCACCCTCTTCCTGGCCGGAATCGGCACCACCGCGGGCGCCGGATTCAAGGAGGCCCTCGGGGACCCCGCGACACTGAAGATCATCGCGGGCGGCGCCGTACTGACTTTCGCTCTCTCCCTGTTCACCCTGTTCATCGGGCACCGGGTGATGCGGATCCCGTTCGGACAGACCGCGGGAATCGTCGCGGGGCTCCAGACACACCCCGCGGTACTGAGTTACGTCTCCGACCAGACCCGCAACGAGCTTCCCTCCATGGGGTACACCACCGTCTACCCCATGGCGATGGTCGTGAAGATCATCGCCGCCCAGGCGGTGCTGTTCATCCTGTTGTGACCCCTGCCGCAGGCACCGCCCGAAACATGAGGGGCGTGTTCCCGCCTCCCCCGGTAACGGGGGAGGCGGGAACACGCCCCTCTGTCGTCGCTGTTCTCCGTTTTCCCCGTCAGCCGAGAATCACCGCTGTTCCGGTCACCCGGTCGTGGAGCCCGCGACCGTCGGAATCGACGAGCACCGGCGGGAAGATGAACACGGTGAGAACCGCCCGGACCAGGGCCCTGACGAATCCGACACGCTGGTCGGGGCGGTCGATGCGGGCCACCCCCATCTTCATCATCGCCTGCCCCGGGGTACGGGCGAACAGGGTCACCGAAATGACGCTGATGATGAAGAACATCAGCAACTCGACGGTGGCGAACCCCCCGAGCTCATCCGTCATCGAGGTGACGATCACGGTGGTGAGCATGGCCACGATCCAGTCGAGGGCGATTCCGCCGACCCGGCGCATGACGCTGGCCAGTGCACCGTAGCCCTCCTCGGGCAGGCCGAGGCGCTCACCGGGCCATTTCGCCGGTGAAAGCGGGTCTTCGTTCTCTGCGGGAATCTGCGGTCCATCGAGCCAACTGTGTTTGTCGCGTGCCATGCCCCTAACTTAGCGCCCGCACGGTGCACCTGCGCACAGGGTGTGGGTTATGGTCGCGCGACAGATACTGGGTACAGTGGGGGCATATGTGAGCAGCTTCCGGCAGTGACTGCCGTTCAACCTGTCGTCCAGAACCACGACAGCCACCCCGGTTTCCGTTCATGTCAGAGATCATCCGAGACGATCACGCACCCGGTACCCTGAACCGGCCCGCTATTAGGAGTCACCGTGGCATTTGAAACCACAGAAGACGTCACCAAGTTCATCGCCGACGAGAACATCGAGTTCGTCGACATCCGATTCACCGATGTTCCCGGAATCGAGCAGCACTTCACCATTCCGGCCTCGATGTTCGATGAAGACGCGGTCGAGGAGGGCCTCGCCTTCGACGGTTCCTCGGTCCGTGGATTCACCACCATCGATGAATCCGACATGAACCTCCTCCCGGATCTCGCGACCGCCGTGGTCGATCCGTTCCGCAAGGCCAAGACGCTGAACATGAAGTTCTTCGTCCATGACCCCTTCACCCGTGAGCCGTTCTCCCGCGATCCGCGTAACGTCGCACGCAAGGCCGAGGAGTACCTCACCTCCACCGGCATCGCCGACACCTGCTTCTTCGGCGCCGAGGCCGAGTTCTACATCTTCGACAAGGTGTCCTACGCCACCGACACGAACTCGGGCTTCTACCACCTCGATTCCGTCGAGGGCTGGTGGAACCGCGGTGAAGAGGAGAATCTCGACGGCACCCCGAACCTCGGGTACAAGACCCGCATGAAGGGCGGCTACTTCCCCGTCGCCCCCTACGACCACGCCCAGGACCTCCGCGACGACATGTGCCGGAACCTCGCGAAGTGCGGGTTCTCCCTGGAGCGCGCACACCACGAGGTCGGCACCGGTGGACAGCAGGAGATCAACTACAAGTTCAACACCCTCCTGCACGCAGCGGATGATCTCCAGAGCTTCAAGTACATCATCAAGAACACCGCGTTCCAGCAGGGCAAGTCCGTGACGTTCATGCCGAAGCCCCTGGCCGGCGACAACGGTTCCGGCATGCACGCCCACCAGTCCCTGTGGAAGGACGGCAAGCCGCTGTTCCACGATGAGTCCGGGTACGCCGGCCTCTCCGACATGGCCCGCTACTACATCGGCGGCATCCTGCACCACGCCGGTGCCGTTCTCGCGTTCACCAACCCGACGCTGAACTCCTACCACCGTCTGGTCCCGGGCTTCGAGGCTCCCATCAACCTCGTCTACTCACAGCGCAACCGGTCCGCCGCCGTGCGCATCCCGATCACCGGCTCGAACCCGAAGGCCAAGCGCATCGAGTTCCGCGCACCGGACCCGTCCGGCAACCCCTACCTCGGATTCGCGGCGATGATGCTCGCCGGCCTCGACGGCATCAAGAACCGCATCGAACCGCACGCACCCGTCGACAAGGACCTCTACGAGCTGCCCCCGGAGGAGGCCGCCAGCATCCCGCAGGCACCGACCTCCCTCGAGGCCTCCCTGAAGGAGCTGGAGCGCGACCACGACTTCCTCACCGAGGGCGACGTGTTCACCGATGATCTCATCGACACGTACATCAAGTTCAAGTACGACAACGAGATCACCCCGGTCCGCCTGCGCCCCACCCCGCAGGAATTCGAGATGTACTACGACTGCTAGACCACACAACCCCTGGACATAGCGTTTTCGCTGGTCCAGGGGTTGACCATGTAGTTCGCATCCCCCCACTTCTCACCGGAATGATACGGGGCGAAATGCGGGCCAGAGCGCTGTGCTCTGGCCCGCCTTCTGCCTCTGGTCCCGGCCTCGCACGAGACGCGGTGTGTGGCTCCCGTGGGGTCCGGACTCGGACAGTACGGGTGAACACCGACTGTCCTCGACGGAGTCCGGACACCGGTAGCCTGGCGGGCATGGTGACCTACACGCACTCGTGGAAGCCACGGAACCAGGATGCCGTCATCGCCACCAGCCGGATGATCACGGCGATCGACGGCTGCTCCCCCATCTCGTCGGCGGACGGGTCCGCCGAACGGGTCTCCGATTTCGCCGCGACCTTCGCGGAGAACCTCGCCGCCGCGGTGTCGGATCCGGACGATGTGCGAGGAGAGATCGCGACGGCCCTGCGGACCACGCAGAACCGGTGCGGCGACCACGGGGTGACCGCCACGCTGGCACTCGCCGTCTGGGACGCGGAGAACCTCGCGGTGGCGGTCATCGGCGACAGCCCGGTCGTCATCGAGCTGGCCGGGGAGCACACCGCGGTGATCATCACCGACCCCGCCTATGACGGCCACGAGGACGCGGCTCTCACCCGGGTCAGGGAGGCTCTGGACCAAGGCCTGCCGGCTTCCCGGGCGTACACATCGGCGCGACCGCTCCTGGCCGCTGACAGGGCGGCCAGGAACACCCGCGGGGGGCGGTGGATCATCTCGGACTTCACCCCCGCGGAAGACATCGCCGCGCGGATCACGGTGCGCACGTTCCCGACTGGATCGGTGTCGCGGGTCTCCGCGTGCACCGACGGCATGAGCCGGATCGTCGAACTACTCGGGGCGCTCACCTACCCGGAGCTCTTCGACCGGGTGCAGGCCGGCGCCGGGGACGAACTGGTCTCGATCATCGATGAACTGGAAGATGACGACCCGGAAGGGGCGAGGTTGCCCCGATTCTCCAGACGCGACGACATGAGCGCCGCGATCGGTGTGCCGGGCACGACCTAGTTGGTGATCGGGTCGGGGATATGCCCACCGATGTCACCGATCTCCACCCTGCCGTCGTTCCCCAGATCGTCGAAGATATCCATCCCGGAAGGCCCACCGCGATCATCAACCAGCCGACCGCGAGCCGACCCTGGGCAGCCATGACAACGGCATCTCCCGGACTCACGTGGCATACCTCGCGGACGAACGGATCCCCGGTCCCCGGCGGACGCCCGGGGCCGCCGGATATCACCGACTCATCATCCACGAATTCGGAGAACGGGCCCGGGCACCGGTCAGCTTCATTCGAAGTGCCGGAGCCCGACATCACCCTCCCCTAACCTACGGTGCCGTATCCTGGGGGTGTGCCCGGCACGGGCGCACCGACCCACACACCCCAGGTTCAAGGATTGATGACGACATGAACACCCACGAAGCGCATGTCACCCAGCGGATTTCCGGGGAAGAATGCGCCACCCGCGGCATCGACTTCGACTTCACCACCGAGACCCGCGACCGGGCCGCCGCACTGAGGGACGCCACAGCGGCGGCGGCCGCCGCCCGGGGTGTCGAACCGTCGGAGCTGGCGCTCAGGATCTTCGACGAGACTCCCCTCGACGACTCGGGTTCGGTGGTGGTCCGTGTCTACCGTGATCCCGAGGACGACCACCTGGACCTGCGGAACCTCATGGTTCCACGTCTCACCCGGGCACTCGGCGACCGGGGACTCGTCGCCGCACTGCGTGAGGTCAGCGGAGCCGGTGACGGGGAACTCATCGTCACGATGGCACTTCCCGATGACCGGCTGTCGGACTGCCTCGCACAGATCGCCGACGGCGCAGCGGTCGTTTTCGCCATGCTCGACAACGGGCGTGTGCGGTGGCGCGTGTTCACGGACGAACCCGGCGCGCCCACCGTGGAATCCCTCGATCTGACTCCGGCGCATCCTCTCGGTGAGTTGGTCCGGGTCACGGCCCGGGCCGAGGACGGGCGGGGGCTGCTGGCGGTTTCCGGGCGCTGACCCGTCTCCCCCACGTACCATCGGGGATCAGGAGGCGGGGTGATGGCACACCCCACCGATGCTGAGCTGCGACAGACAGGGTGGAACACCATGGCACGAAAAATCATCCTCGACTGCGATCCCGGACACGATGACGCGGTTGCACTGGTACTCGCGGTCGGTGACCCGGGCATAGATCTCGTCGGTGTGACCACCGTCGGAGGTAACCAGACACTGGACAAGGTGACGCGCAACGCTCTCGCCGTTCTCCAGGTCGCCGGTCGACCCGAGATCCCGGTGTACGCGGGTTGTGCTCGACCGCTGGTGCGGGAGGGTGCGGTCGCGGCTCACGTCCACGGCGAATCCGGTCTGGACGGGGTCGAGCTGCCCGAGATCACGGGGGAGGTCGCGGACGGGCACGCCGTCGACTTCATCATCGACACGGTCATGTCCTCGGATCCCGGCACGATCACCCTCGTCCCGATCGGCCCCCTGACGAACATCGCGATGGCGGTCCGCAAGGAACCGCGGATCGTCGGACGTGTCCGTGAGGTGGTGCTCATGGGTGGTGGCTACAGGACGGGCAACTGCACGGCGGTCGCCGAATTCAACGTGCACACCGATCCGGAGGCCGCACACATCGTGTTCAACGAGGACTGGCCGGTGACGATGGTGGGGCTCGACCTCACCCATCAGGCGCTCGCGACGTCTGAGATCGAGGAGGAACTCCGGGCACTCGACAGTGACACCGGGCGTTTCCTGCTGGGGCTCTTCGGTTTCTTCCGCCGGGCGTACCGGGACAATCAGGGATTCGATGACCCACCGGTGCACGACCCCTGTGCGGTCGCGTATCTCATCGACCCCGAGGTGATGACGACCCGGACGGTTCCCGTCGATGTGGAGTTGAACGGATCGTTGACCGCCGGAATGACCGTCGCGGATTTCCGGGAGCCCGTTCCGGAGGGATGCAGAACGAAGGTCGCCGTGGACCTGGACCACAGGAGGTTCTGGGATCTCGTGATCGCCGCGGTCGCCGCCGTCGATTAGCAGTTCCGTGTCCCCCTGAAGCTCCCCCTGCACACCCCATCCGGAACCGGTGCGGGGTCTCCTCGCTCTATTGTCTTCCCTATGGCCGGAAGCGGAGACGAGACGACACGTGTGACCCGCCGGGCTCTGCTGGTCTGGCTGGCTGCGGTCGCCGTCTACATCACCGCGACCACGGGAAGGACGTCCTTCGGAGTCGCGGGTGTCGCGGCACTGGATCATTTCCAGATCGACGCCTCCAGGGTGGCGGTGTTCACGGCCGTGCAGGTCGGGGTCTACTCATTGATGCAGATTCCGATGGGGCTCGCCGTCGACCGGTTCGGGCCACGCAGGATGCTCGTGATCGGGGCCGTCATCATGGCCGTCGGGCAGATCATCCTCGGATTGACCGACAGCTACGCCATCGCCGTCTCCGCGCGGGTCCTGATCGGTGCCGGTGACGCCACGGCATTCCTCTCGGTGCTGCGGATGCTGCCGAACTGGTTCCCGTTGCGTCGGGCACCGGTGATGATGCAGCTGACCTCGGCACTGGGCCAGTTGGGGCAGGTCCTGTCGGCGGTTCCCTTCGCGGCGATCCTCTATTCACGCGGTTGGGTCACGGCGTTCGTCTCCCTGGGCGCGACCGGTCTGATCGTGGCGGTGGCGGCTACCCTCGTCATCCGTGATGCACCGGACTCCGTCCGTGGGACATCACCCGGTCCACCCGTCCGACTCGCGACGGCGCTACGTTGTGTGCTCACCCACCCGGCCTGCTGGCAGGGCTTTTTCACGCACTTCACCTGCATCTTTCCGCAGATCGTTTTCACGCTCATCTGGGGTGTTCCCCTGATGTCCCTGGGACTCGGTCTGGATCAGGCCCAGATCAGTACCGCGCTGGTGGCCAACATGGTGGTCATCATGCTCGCCAGTCCCCTGGCGGGGTTGGTGTCCGGGAGGGCGGGGCGGAGCCGGGATCTCCTCGTGGTAATCTCCGCGGCGATCCTCGCCGGTATCTGGGTGTGGTTCCTCCTCCCCTCCGAGCCACGCACCTACATCGCGTTGATGGTGGTGAATCTGATCATGGCGATGGTCAGCCCGGCGGGGAACTTCGCCTTCGACACGGTGCGCGAGCACCTCGACCGCAGGGTGCTGGCGGCGGGCACCGGACTGGCGAACATGGGCGGATTCACCGGCGGGATGATCGCGACACAGGGCATCGGGGTCCTGCTCGACGTCGCACACACGGGTGGTGGCCCGGACTACGTGTGGTCGGACTTCCGGCTGGCGGGCTGGGCGGCTCTCGCCGTGTGGACCGCGGGAATCATGGGATTCCTCCTCAGCCGTCGGGCACTCCGGAAACGTCGCGGGGACCACCACCAACCGGTTCTCCGCACCGACTCCGCTGCCGGAAAACCGTGATTCCTCTACGGTGGTCGGTACCTACCGTCGACCAACCAACAAGGAGATCTCCCATGGAGAACATCTACACCGCAGAAGCACTCGCTACCGGAGGCGGCCGCGACGGACACGTCCGTACGACCGACGGCCTGGTTGACACGGACCTCGCGCTGCCGAAGGCGATGGGTGGCGCGGAGAACGCCCCGAACCCGGAGCTCTTCTTCGCCGCCGGCTACGCCGCCTGTTTCCACGGCGCCCTCCAGCTCGTCGCGAAGAACGAGGGGGCGTCCATCGACGGTTCCTCCGTCGGTTCCCGGGTGAGCCTGGGAAAGGATGATGAGGGATTCGCACTCGCCGTCGAGATCGAGGTCCACATCCCGGACATGGATCTCGGGGCCGCCCAGAAGCTCGCCGACACCGCGCACACGGTCTGCCCGTACTCCCGCGCGACGCGAGGCAACATCGAGGTCACCGTCACCGCCGTCGAGGACTAGCCCCCCCCCTGCACCCGTCGCACCCCGGTGTCGCGGGTGCGACGGGTGGTTCAGGACGGATATTCGTGTCAACGGCCCCGTCGACCACCACGGATCGACCGACCGGATCACCGTTCTCGTGGTGGTCTTCGTCGGCACCACCGTCGCCACCGCGGCGACCGTCTGGGATGTCGTGTCCGGGTGGACGGGGCCGGCTCGACGCCGACGGCCCCCTACGGTACGCCCGGGCGTTGGAGGTTTCCCGGAGCACCCACCCGGTCCCGCCCACTGTGGCGACCGTCGCCGCCACGGTGACCGTGGGAACGCTGATCTACGACACGACCCGTGTCCACGGTGACGCGCGGATCCTGTTGTCCCTGTTCGGGTCGCTGACGGTGTTCGCGACGTGGGTGTCCGTCCGTCTGCTGTTCATGCTGCGGTACGCCGCCCGGACTACGCGGTGCAACCGACGGAGACACGGCCGACCGGCGAATCGACTTCACCCAGCCGGAGGCACCGCAGTACACCGATTTCACGTACACCGCCTTCACCTCCGGTGATGCCCTACGCGGCATCGGACACCTCATCCACCGCCCCGGAGATCCGGCGAACCGCACTCATCCACGCCCTCTGTTCCTTCTACTTCGGCACGGCGATCACCGCGACGACGGTGAACCTCGTTCCGGGATCGGTCACGCCGGGACGCGGTAGACACCGTCGGCATCGACGTTCCGGGCCTGCTGCACGACCAGATCGAACCCGTGGGCCGCGACCAGCTCCCTCAGTTCACCGAGGTTCCGGTCCACCACCCCACCCGGCCAGACGGTGGTGCGTACCTGCACCTCCATTCCGGTACGGGCCGCCGTCTCAGCGACCAGACCGAGCGCCGCGGCGGACCGTTCCGCCACGGCCGGGGTGCAACCGACGGCGGACGGCAGATCCGCCGGGAGCGCCTTGACGTCCAGGCCGATCCAGTCCGGTCGGGTCCGGTCATCGCCCAGGAGCGCCGCGAGTCGGGCCGGTGCGTATCCGCAGGTGTGCAACCCGACCGGAAACCCACGGCGGTGTGTCTCCCGGATCGCCGCGGGAAGTGACCGGTGCACGGTGGGTTCTCCGCCGCTGATGACCAACCCGTCGAGCAGGCCGCGGCGACGCTCCATCAACGCCAGCGCCTCCGCGAAATCACGGGAGCCGGTGCCCACGTCCTGCAGAGACGGGTTGTGGCAGTAGACGCACCGCCACGGACATCCCTGCGTGAACACCGTCGCGGTGAGACGGCCCGGCCAGTCCGTCGCCGAGAACGGGATGATCCCCGCGACCGGTAACCCGAGCCCCTCGCCCTCCGACCCCTCGGTCACAGCGCCGGTTCCGCGAAGTACGTCCGCTCGCGGAACTCCCCCTTCTTCCCGGTGTTGAAGCTCGACACCGGGCGGAAGTACCCCATGACGCGGGTCCACATCTCGGTCGTCTCCCCGCAGTGCCCGCACGTCGGGTGTTCTCCGGAGAGGTAGCCGTCGTTCGGGCAGATGGAGAAGGTCGGGGTGATGGTGATGTACGGCAGCCGGAACGTCTCCAGCGCCCGTCGCACCAGGGTGGAGCAGACGTCCCCGGAGCTCATCTCGGCTCCCATGTAGAGGTGCAGGACTGTACCTCCGGTGTACTTGACCTGCAGGTCCTCCTGCTGGGAGAGCGCGGCGAACGGGTCCGGTGTGTGATCGACCGGCAGTTGGGAGGAGTTGGTGTAGTACGGCTCGGCCGCTGTTCCGGCGTGGATGATGCCGTCGCCGAACCGGCGGATGTCCTCCCTGGCGAACCGGTGGGTGGCCCCCTCCGCGGGCGTGGCCTCGAGATTGTAGAGGTGACCGGTCGTCTCCTGCGCCTTCACCAGAAGAGAGTTGATGTGATCCAGGAGGCGCGCGACCTGCGCGTGTCCCTGGGGATCGGTGATGTCGTAGGCGTCACCGGTGAAGTTCCGGATCATCTCGTTGCACCCGTTGACCCCGATGGTGGAGAAGTGGTTGTCCAGGCTCGGCAGCCACCGCCGGGTGTGGGGGTACAGTCCGGCGTCGATGAGCTCCGCGATCGTCGCGCGGCGCCGCTCGAGCGTGTCGACGCCCAGATCGACCAGGCGTTCCACCTCGGCGATAAGTGATTCCTCGTCTCCCGCGAACCGGTGTCCGAGGCGTGCGCAGTTGAGGGTGACCACGCCGATGGACCCCGTCTGCTCGGCGGAACCGAACAGTCCGTTGCCCCGGGCGAGGAGTTCCCGGAGATCCAGTTGGAGCCGGCAGCACATCGACCGGATCTGGCCGGGGTCGAGCTCGGAGTTGATGAAGTTCTGGAAGTAGGGCAGGCCGTACCGTGCGGTCATGTCGAACAGCCGGCGGGCGTTGTCGCTGCCCCAGTCGAAGTCACGGGTGATGTTGTAGGTCGGGATCGGGAACGTGAACACCCGGTCGTCGGCGTCACCCTCCGCCATCACCTCGATGAAGGCGCGGTTGATCATGTCCATCTCCGCACCGAGTTCGCCGTAGGTGAAGTCCATGACCTCGCCGCCGATGAACGGGTGATCCTCGGCGAGATCCCCGGGGCAGGTCCAGTCGAAGGTGAGGTTGGTGAACGGGGTCTGCATCCCCCACCGGCTCGGCACGTTGAGATTGAACACGAACTCCTGCAGGAGTTGCTTCAGCTGCGGGTGATCGAGACCGTCGATACGCACGAACGGTGCCATGTAGGTGTCGAAGGAGCTGAACGCCTGCGCACCCGCCCACTCGTTCTGGAGCGTGCCGAGGAAGTTGACGATCTGTCCGCAGGCCGAGGAGAAGTGCTTCGGTGGCGCGGAACTGACCGATCCCGGCACTCCCCCGAACCCCTGTTCCAGGAGTTGCCGGAGCGACCATCCCGCGCAGTAGCCGGCGAGCATGTCGAGATCGTGGATGTGTAGGTCACCGTCGCGGTGCGCCGCCGCGGCGTCGGGGCTGAACACCTCGCTCAGCCAGTAGTTCGCCACCACTTTCCCGGTGGCGTTCAGCATCAGGCCGCCCAGGGAGTAGTCCTGGTTGGCATTGGCGTTGACCCGCCAGTCAGCGCGGGAGAGGTACTCGGTGACGGTGCTGACGGGATCGACCATGTCGGCGGCGTGACTCACGTGGGGAGGGAGAATTGTGCTCATGCCCGTCACTCTAAGCAGTTAATGACACTGGTGTCATTATTCGAACGCCATTGTGAGAAACACGATATGCACACCCGGAATGCGTCACAGGCACAATATGTGGGGTGCCGGATCGCCAGCCCGCCCTCGACGGATCTCCGATTGCCCAGCACGCGAGAACGGCGGCCGACCCCACCCCTTGTGGCTGCGCGACACCCGACCGGACCGACACCGACGAGGCCAACCACCACCCCGGAAGAAGCCGACCGACCGGCGGCCGGCCCGACGGGGATCAACGTCCGAGCCGTTTCCGCCGTCACCGGCGATGGCAGGAACGCTCGATCCGGGCGAGGACCGCGATCTCCGCACCCGTCACGGGTGCGCCACCGCCGACCGCCGGGCACGTCGTTCCGCAACAGACCCCCGACGCGTGTCCCCGACAGGAGCTGCGGGACGAACGTCGGTGATCGTGAATGCGGTGAGTGCGCTCGGGACGGATCGGTTCATCAGCGACAGTGGGGCAGAGATGAACACACCGCTTCAGCGGCTGTTTGTGGATCGTTACCGCAGTCCCCTGCCCCTCCTCTCGCCGGGGCACCTCACCGCCAACGCGGACCGGACGGTCCGGGCCGGGTTCTTCGCCGCGGCGGTGCGGCCGGTGACCGCCGTCCCCGTCTGACTGAAACGCCGTGGAGAAGGAACCCGACCCCGGGGTCCGGGGCCGGAGACCGGGTTTGGCGCCCGCACTTCCGCCGGGCGCGGCGGTCGACGGCACGCCGGGTGATCGCCCGGACCTCCACCGGAGGGTGTGCGACGCACGACCGCAGGCGACGGAGTTGATGTGGGGAGCACGCCGAGGGCCGCCTGGGTCCGGAAACCGGTCGAGGTACCGTGTGGCGGCACTACCGGCACACCCCGTCCCACGGGCGGTGGGGCGGTTGATCCCGTTCCTCGCACGGGGTGCGTGCGGGTGAGGTTCCCGGTGGACGGCCGTGTGGGGCGGGCACGGTGGCGGGGCGATCCATGCGCCCGCCTGCCGGCGGCGCACCGTTGAGAAACGGGGCCGCCGACAGGGACCGGGTCAGTCAACACGGGGCTGGCGCGTTGACCGGTCGGTTATGCGGCGGGTGAGCGTCGCGGAGGTTCTCCGGGGCCGTGGTGCGGCTGACGCGGCCTAATACGCGTCGGTGCACGTGAACGGGATGAAGGGTGGCATCGTGCCGCCGAGCTGCACGTTCCACACCTTCCGGTGCTTCCGTGCGATGGAATCGCCGGGGCCGGCGTTCCCGTTTCCGCCGTGTCGGAGCGGTTGGGGCATGCAACCGCTTCATCGGCTCCGGATGTCTGGTCGCCGTCCGGCGATTCCGGTACCACTGAGGCCACCGCGGGGCTGGCGCGGAAGCGGCGTGGATCCGGGGCCGGCGACGGGCCGGGGTCATGCAGGGTGAGAAGGAGTGAACTACCTGTTCAGACCTGTTTACCGGGTGGTGCGCCCGAGGTCGGCGAAGAGGTTGAAGTTGAAGAGGAACGCCTCGCACGCCTCATCGAGCAGACGCTGACGGTCACTGCCTTCGAGCGGCAGGGCGTCGAGGGCTGCACGGTAGTTGTCCTTGTACGGCTTGACCTTCGGGATCTCGGTGAAACGGTAGAAGGACAGGACCTCCGGGCCGAGACCGTAGTGGCGCTGCATCATGCGGGCGATGACCTGACCTCCGGAGAGATCACCGAGGTAACGGACGTAGTGGTGGGCGATCAGACCGGGGGCGTCGGCGTTCGCGGCGATCTCGTTCAGCCGGGCCACGTACATCGCGGTGGACGGCAGCGGCTCAACGTTTCCGCGCCAGTCGGTGTTGCCGTGGAGCGCATCGAGATCGGCCTCGATGGAGGGGACACGTTCCAGGGACGGATCCACGATGGCGGCGGCGATGGGATCGTCGGCCACGACGCGGGCGGCGTTCTCGAGTGCCTGGTAGAACAACCAGGACTGTTCCTGGAGGGCGATGAAGTCGGCGACCGTGAGGCTGCCGCCCATGAGATCCTGGGTGAACGTGGAGTACTCGGCGGACTCGTGGGCGTCCGCGGTGGATGCCTTGAGCTCCTTGGAGAGCGGGAGGGAATCTGCGCCGTTTCGCGGCTGGACTGCTGTCGTCATGTCTTCTTCTGCCTTCATGTGTGCGGAGCGGCTTCCCGCTCCGGTGTGTTCATCTGTGTTCTTAAACGGTTCACGTGCACCGTGCCGTGTCTCCGTCCTGCGATGACTCAACCGTAACTAAGGTGACCCTGACTTATCTATAGTCCGAATTGTTGATGTCCTATCGAACCTCCTACCTCTGCGGGTCCGATACCTCGGGATACGGGATCCGACAGAGGTCCTCCACCTTTCCACCGGGTTCGGGCCATCCGGCCGTCAGCGACCGTGGCGCCGCGGATGCCGCGTCCGGTCATCCGGCCGGGGTCCGGAATTTCGGCGGGGAACTGTGCGGCACCTGTGAGTTCACGACGAATGCCCCGGTCAGGGCTCTACGGATGTGTCCACCGTCCACCTGCCGGATTAGCATCTTCTGCGGTACCACCCCGGTACCGTCCGAGAGAAAGGAACGATGTTGCGCCACACTCACTGGCAGCGCCGCTGGGCGGGCCCTCTGGCTGTTCTCATCGCGGTCACGGGACTTGCGGGTCTCTGGGTGTCCGCCCTTCTGGTCGGCGACAAACAGTCGACGACCCCGACCGCGGTGACCATCTACGTGCTCCCCCTCATCACCACGGGGCTGCTGTACGTGATCCTGGGGAGGGTATCCACCCTCCGGGACACCAGGTTCAGTTTCACGAACATCCGGCGCGGCGGTTATCTCCTGCTGGCCGGAACGATCATCAGTTCCGTGTTCTTTCTCGCCCCGCCGCCCGGGGGACTCACGTCGCCGTCTGCGGCATCTGTCCTGTTCTTCGTCGCCGGGGCCCTGCTGACCGGTATCTGGGAGGAGCTCCTGTGCCGGGGCCTGATCCAGAACGTCCTGGTCGAGGCGTACGGAACCGACCGGCGACGCACCTGGTGGTCGATCGTCGCGGCATCGGCCATTTTCGCGGTGATGCATTTCGTCCATCTCGTCACGTCCCCGCACCTCGTGCTGACGGTGACGACACAGGTCCTGTACGCATTCTCGATCGGCCTTCTGCTGGGCGTCATCTACCACCTGACCCGGGATCTGGTCACGGTGATCATCCTGCACGCGACGTTCAACATGCTGGGTGGCATCGGTGATCTGTTCACACCCCCCACGACAGGTCCCACCCCGGACATGCCCGTGGCCGCCGTCCTGATCCTACTCGCCGTACTGATGCCCGCCATCTGGGTCGCGCGTCGCATGTACCAGCGACGGTCCCGGACCTCCGCGTAGTCTCGCCGGTACGGAATACGCCCCGTTTCCCGGAGGACGGAGATGCACCGGGCCCGAACGATCCATGTCCCGTCACCTGACCGGGGAGTGTCCTGTTCGCCGGTGAACGGGGACACGCGGCACACCGAAAGGTGAGCCTCGACCGATTTGACGCGGAACTGCTGCACCGCCTCAACCCCGATTCCCCGTCGTCCGGACAGGACCGGAGGCGGTCGACGGTTCCCCGCGTTCCACGGGATTTTCTCCGGTCACGGATGGATGCGACGGAAAGGACGCCCGTGGCCCCCTGCCGGAACGAAGCACGACCCTGATCCACGTCTACCGGGTGGTCGCCGCCATCTGCGCCTGATGTCCACGTCATTGACGCTCCTACTGTCCACGGCGACCGTCACGGAACTGACGGCTACGTCTCGGGGGGCGACGGTCGTTTTCACCGACATCCGCTCCCTGTATCTGCCGGCCGGAGGCTGGGGCCCGCGGAGTTTCAGCAGATCGGTGAGAGCGGTGTTGATCGTCGATCCGCTGATCATGCCGGCGACGACGGGGTCCGTCGCCGTGTCCACCGGGGTCCCGGTACACCGGATCATCTACGGCTCGAAGGTCGGTTCACCCCAGAAAACCTCGTCGACGACCTGCCTGGCCCTGCGCGTGACCTTGAGGTAGTACTCGAGGAACTCCTGGTAGCGGCTCGGTTCCCAGCCTGCGGCCCCGGCGACCTGAGCCAGTTGCGGCCCGGCGGGCGGGAGCTGGTCGGTCCGTTTCCCGCGCACCAGGACGAGGGCGTTGCGGGCCCGGGTGGCCGTCAGCCATGCGGTACGGAGTCGGTCCACCTTCACCTCGTCGAGGATGCCGTGTTCCCCGATGAGGTCGAGCACCTCCAGGGTGGAGGTGTTGTGCAGTTCGGGGACCTCGTGTGCGTGGAGCATCGTGAGCAGCTGGACGGTCCACTCGATGTCGGTCAGCGCCCCACGTCCGAGCTTGGTGTGCGTCTTCCGGTCCGCGCCACGGGGCAGCCGTTCATTGTCGACGCGGGCCTTCATGCGGCGGACCTCCCGGACGGTGTCCGCGCCGATGCCCTCCGGCGGATACCGGAACCTGTCGACGGTGGTGAGGAACCGTTCGCCGACGTCACTGTCACCGGCGATGGCGGCTGCACGGAGAAGTGCCTGGATCTCCCAGGTCTCACCCCATTTCTCGTAGTACTTCTCGTACGATCCGATGGTGCGGACGATCGCCCCGGAGCGCCCCTCCGGACGGAGTCCCAGGTCCACCTCTAGCGGCGGGTCGTCGCTCGGTTTCGACAGGCGTCGTCGTAGCCGGTCACAGATGCCTATGGACCACTTGACCGCCTCGGAGTCACTGACACCGTCCGCCGGTTCGCACACGAACATCACGTCCGCGTCGGATCCGTAGCCGAGTTCGGATCCGCCGAGCCGTCCCATCCCGATCACGGCGATACGGGCGAGGGGGCCGTCGACGGAGTTCGCCTCCGCCGCGGCCACCTCGACCCGCAGTGCGGCCTCCAGCACCGCGTCCCAGACGAGGGACAGGCTGCGGCAGACCTCCTTGACGTCCATCA
This sequence comes from Corynebacterium pygosceleis, assembly GCF_016595275.2. GTDB lineage: Bacteria > Actinomycetota > Actinomycetes > Mycobacteriales > Mycobacteriaceae > Corynebacterium > Corynebacterium pygosceleis. The sequence goes on from NZ_JAENIQ020000002.1 coordinate 638,439, forward strand.
TGCCGAGGAGATCCGCCGCCGCCACCCGGGCGAGTTCTGCGCGACGGAGGGACCGGGCGGTGGCGATGGCTTTATCGGGGTTGGCGTGGCGGCAGGCTGCGCTGACGAGGGACTTCGACACCGTGTCGGGGTTCGTGTCCAGCAGTTTCGGCCCGTTCGCCCCGTCACCGAGTCGTTTGACCGTGTCCGGGGTCGAGAGGATCAGGTCGGAGACGTACGGCGAATTCCCGAGAATCCGCATCAGCCGTTGCCCGACGATCCCCTCGTCCCGGAGCATGCGCAGGAACCACTGCTTCTCCGTCGCGGCCTCCGACAGTTTCCGGTAGTTCAGGAGGCCGGCGTCGGGGTCGGCGGTGGTCGACAGCCATTCCATGAGGGTGGGCAGCAGCATCGCCTGGATCTTCGCCCGCCGTGACCCCCCGGACGCCAGGGCCTGAAGATGCTCGTACGCCCGGTCGGGGAACTGGTAACGCAGGGCCGCCAACTGCAGTTTCGCCGATTCAGCGGACAGCCGGAGGGTCTCGACGGGGAGGTTCACCACCGAGTTCAGCAGCGGGCGGTAGAACAGCTTGGCGTGCAGTGAGGAGATCTGGCGGACGACCCGGCGGTGTTCCTCGAGCATGGCGGCGGGAAGTGAGGTGTGCCCGGATCCGCGGATACCGGAGGTGCGGGCGAGCCAGCGCAGTGCCGCCTCATCGTCCGGTTCGGGCATCGTGTGGGTGCGCCGGACCCGCTGCAGCTGGAGCCTGTGCTCGAGCAGCCGCATGAACTCGTAGGCACCGATCAGTGTCTGCCCGTCCTCGCGGCCGATGTAGCCCGCCTCGATGAGGGCTCCGAGGGCGTCGACGGTGGAGGTCACCCGCAGCGTCTCATCCGATCTGCCGTGCACCATCTGGAGGAGTTGGACCGCGAACTCGACGTCCCGGAGTCCACCACGACCCAGTTTGAGTTCCCTGTCCCTGAGGTTCTCCGGAACGTTGTCGATCACCCGGCGGCGCATCGCCTGGACGTCATCGACGAAGCTCTCCCGGCGGCTGGCGTCCCACACCATCGGGTTGAGTGCGTCGAGGTAGGAGTAGGCCAGCCCCCGGTCGCCGGTCATCGGGCGTGCCTTGAGCAGTGCCTGGAACTCCCAGGTGTGGGCCCAGCGCCGGTAGTAGGCGATGTGGGAGTCGAGGGTGCGGACGAGGGCACCGTGTTTGCCCTCCGGACGCAGTGCGGCGTCGACCTCGAAGAAGGCGCGGCAGCCGATGCGGATGAACTCACCGGCGAGCCTTGTCGCGCGACTGTGCGCGGGTTCGGCGATGAAGATGACGTCGACGTCGGAGATGTAGTTCAGTTCGCGGGCCCCGCACTTGCCCATCGCCATGACGGTGATACGGGCGTCGAGGGGCCTGTCCCCGTAGACTCCCCTGACCGCGACGGCGAGGGCTGCGGTCAGGGCGGCGTCGGCGAGATCGGTGAGCAGCCCCGCGACGACGGTGAAGGGGACCTCGGGCTGCCCGACCCGGCGGGGTGACTCGGGATAGGTGCCGGCGAGATCGTGTGCCGCTATCCGCATGAGCAGTGTCCGGTAGGTGCGGCGCAGTTCCTGTTCGGCGTCGGTCCCGCCCTTCCCCGCCCGGTAGGTTCCCGCCGCCGAGAGATAGTCATTGGCGGCGTCGTCGGCTTCCTCCCCGTCGGGGAGATCGAACGTCGCGGGGGTGGCGTCCACGCAGCCGAGCATCGCCTGCATCATCTCCGCGCGGTCCGGCGCAGGCTTCGCGAGGAGCGTCCACAGCTCCGGGTTGGCGACGAGGTGGTCGCCGAGTGCGGTGGAGGCACCGAGCAGGGAGATCAGCCTCACCCGGAGCGGGATGTCCGCGCGCAGCTGCCGGTCGAGTTCGCGACGCGATTCACCCGTCTCCCCCTTCGGGACCCCGTCGGCGGCGTCGAGTGCCTCCATGAGTCGGACCAGGGAGTTCAGGGCGAGGTCCGGGTCGCCTGCGCCGGACAGGGCCCAGAGAAGGTCGACGGATTCCGGGTTCATCCATCCGAGCCAGTCGAGGTCCCGCGCGGCCCCGGGGCCGTTGAGGCTGAGGCCTGCGGGGGTGGGCAGTGTTCTGCGGGTGGATCGGGCGTGCTTCATCTGGCGGATGGTCCTCCCTGGGGGCCGTTCCCCGACCCCGGAGACGTCGGCGGTCAGTAGTCGAGGTTGGTGCGCAGCTCCCACTGCGTGATCTGGGCCTGGTAGTCGTGCCATTCCCGCCACTTGTTGCGCAGGAAGAACTCGAAAACGTGCTCTCCGAGGGTCTCGGCGACGAGCTCGGACTGTTCCATCAACCGCAGTGCCTGGTCGAGCGAGGTGGGCAGATCCTTGTATCCCAGGGCGCGGCGCTCACGGCGGGTCAGCGAGGAGATGTCGTCCTCGGCCGGTTCACCGAGTTCATACCCCTCGCGGATCCCCTTGAGACCCGCGGCGAGCAGAACCGAGTACGCGAGGTAGGGATTGCAGCCGGAGTCGAGGTTACGGACCTCGATCCGACGGGAGTCGACGTTGCCGGGCCGGTAGTTCGGCACCCGGATCAGCGCGGACCGGTTGGACAGTCCCCACGTCGCGGCGGTGGGGGCCTCGGATCCGAAGACGATCCGCTTGTAGGAGTTCACCCACTGGTTGGTCACCGCGGAGACCTCCGGGGCGTGCTCGATGATGCCCGCGATGAAACTCCGGGCGGTCCGCGACAGGTTGTACGGGTCATCCGGATCGTGGAACGCGTTCGAGTCGCCCTCGAACAGGGACATGTGTGTGTGCATGCCGGAACCGGCGTGGTCGGTGAAGGGTTTCGGCATGAACGTCGCACGCACGTTGTTGAGCAGCGCGACCTGCTTGATGAGGTACCGGAAGCTCATGATGTTGTCGCTCATCGTCAACGCGTCGGCGTAACGGAGATCGATCTCCTGCTGTCCCGGCGCGGTCTCGTGGTGGGAGAACTCGACGGAGATGCCCATGTATTCCAGGGCCTCGATGGCGTCCCGCCGGAAGTTCGGGGCGTCGTCGTGGACGGCCTGGTCGAAGTATCCGCCGTTGTCCGTCGGAACCGGCGGCTGACCGTCCGTGTCGAGGGATTTGACCAGGAAGAACTCGATCTCGGGGTGGATGTTGCACACGAATCCCTCATCGGCGGCCGCGGTCATCTGGCGGCGCAGAACCTGACGGGGATCGGCCCAGGACGGCTGGCCGTCGGGCATCGTGATGTCACAGAACATCCGGGCCTGCCTCGGGGACGGTTCATCCCGGTCGAACGGGAGAACCTGGAACGTCGAGGGATCCGGTCTGGCGATGGTGTCCGCCTCGCTGACGCGGGAGAAACCCTCGATGGCGGAACCGTCGAACCCGATGCCGTCCGCGAACGCGGTCTCGAGCTCCGCCGGCGCGACCGCCACGGACTTCAGGTAACCGAGGACATCGGTGAACCAGAGCCTGACGAAGCGGATCTCCCGCTCTTCCACGGTGCGCAGGACGAATTCCTGTTGACTGTTCATGACATCCAACTGTAGCGGTCCGTGACCGACCGGGTCAGGGGTATACTCGCCGGCCACCCGGCGCATCCGCCCTCTCCCGGCGGGACGCCATCCGACGACACCGCGAGGAGGGCATTCCGTGCCGACAGAACTCCACCCCCAGACCGACGCACACGACAGTGGCCGTCTCGATGTCGGTGACGGGCAGCTGATCCACTACGGGGTCCACGGCAATCCGGAGGGTCGCCCGGTCGTGGTGGTGCACGGTGGTCCCGGTGGAGCCGGTGATCCCGCTGCGGCGCGGTTCTTCGATCCGGGGCGCTACCGGGTGATCATGTTCGACCAACGCGGCTGCGGACGTTCCACCCCGCACCTGGCCGATCCCGGGACCGACACCGTCCGGGCGCTGGAGACGAACACCACGGCGCACCTCATCTCCGACATGGAGAAACTGCGTGAGCACCTCGGCGTGGAGAGCTGGCAGGTGTTCGGGGGCTCGTGGGGGTCGACGCTGTCGCTGGCGTACGCGCAGACCCACCCGGAGCGGGTACGGGAACTGGTCCTGCGGGGCGTGTTCCTGCTGCGTCGCAGTGAACTCGACTGGTTCTACAACGGCGGGGCGGACCACATCTTCCCCGATCTGTGGGAGGGGTATCTCGATCCCGTCAGGCAGGCTCACGGCGGTGACGTCGCGGGCCTCGACCTGATCGCCGAGTACCACCGTCTGCTGTCCTGCACCGACCGGTCCACGGCACTCCGTGCGGCACGGGCGTGGACGACCTGGGAGAAGTCGACGTCGACGCTGAGGGTTCCACCGGGTGTCGACGACGGTCTGTCGGACGACTACGCCCTCGCTTTCGCCCGGATCGAGAACCACTACTTCATGCACGGTGCGTTCCTGCGGGACGGACAGCTGCTGGAGAAGACGAACATCGACCGGATCCGCCACATTCCGGCCGTGATCGTCCAGGGCAGGTACGACGTCGTGTGTCCCGTCAGGAGCGCATGGGACCTGCACCGTGCGTGGCCGGAGGCCGATCTGACGATCTGTCCCGCGTCGGGGCACTCACAGATGGAGAGGGAGATCTCCCGCGCGCTCGTGGCTGCGACGGATCGTTTCGCCGACGGGTCCGCGACGGGCAGCTGATCTGCGCCTCCCCCACTCGGCCCGGGCCTCTGTGCAGGGGAGATAAAGCTGGTAGAAACGGTCTCATGCCCACTAGCGAGTTCTTTGAGGTCGAAGCGAAGTTCGCCGTCACCGACGGCACGGAGGTACCCGACCTCACCGGGATTCCGACGGTGTCCGCGGTCACCGGGACCACGGTCCATGAACTGTCCGCCGTCTACTACGACACGGGGGATCTCCGCCTCACCCGCTCGAGGATCACCCTGCGGCGGCGGACCGGTGGGACGGATGCCGGATGGCACGCGAAACTACCGGGTGACGGTGGCCGCAGGGAGCTTCACCACGAGCTGACCGACGGGGATGTGAACGCCGTCCCCCGGGCACTCATCGACCCCGTGCGGGCGATCGTCCGCGACCTTCCGCTCATCCCGATCGCCAGGGTGGACAACGAACGTCACGGGTCGGTGCTCGTGGATTCCTCGGGGACGGTGTGCGCCGAGTTCTGTGATGACCATGTCACCGCCTGGTCGCTGCTCCCGGGGGGTGAACGGACAACGTGGCGGGAATGGGAGATCGAGCTCTCGGGTGACTACGCCGGGACCGACGCCGGAGTGACCCTGATCGAATCCGCGGCCGAACTGTTCGGTACCGCCGGTGCCGGTCCCTCCGAAAGTCCCTCGAAGCTGGTGGCCGCGCTGGGGGACTCCATCGACGACGCTCCGCATCCGCCGGGCGTCGCGGAACCGGCCCCGGGGTCGACGGAAGCCGGTGTGCTGTCGGCGCTGGAGTACAACTACCGCAGGTTGCTGGACCACGACCCCAGGGTCCGGCGGGACGAGTGGGACTCGGTGCATCAGATGCGGGTCGCCACACGTGAGCTGCGCAGTCATCTCGAGACCTTCGACGGGGTCATGGACGGTGACAGTTACCGGGACACCGCGCGCGGCCTCCGGGAGCTGGCGGCTGTGCTGGGCACCGCCCGCGACGCCGAGGTCGTCGCCGAACGCTTCCGGGATCTCACCGCCGGCGAGCAGTCGGGGATCGTCTCCCCCGCGTCGGCTGCGGCGCTCGTCGATTCGGTCCGTGCCGACTACCGCGACGCGCACGCACGGGTGGTGGAGTACCTGAACTCCCCCGGGTATCTGCGTCTGCTGGCCGAGTTGGAGGAGCTGCTCGCCGACCCGCCGTTCCGGCGGGACACCGTCACGGACGCGGGGGAGAAGGATCCGGGGGAGACCGGGGACACGACCGCCGAGGTTCTGCTGGACCGTCTCGGTCACGCGTACAGGAAACTGCTCACCCGGCACGATCACGCGATGGCCGTCTGGGAGGACCGCTCCGTTCCCCTGCGGGAGCGGGAGGAGAACATCCACCGGATCCGCAAGGCGGCGAAGAAGCTGCGCTACTCGGCCGAAGCGGTCGGTGCCGCCACCGGGTTGAAGACGAAGCACCTGTACAAGGCCTGCGGCAGGATGCAGTCGGTCCTGGGTGACTTCCAGGACGCCGTCACCTCACGTGACATTCTCCTGGCCAAGGCGGAGCAGGCACGGGCCGCCGGAGACGGAACGGACACCTTCCTCCACGGCCTGCTCTACCAACGGGAACTGAACAACGGTGACGACGCGCTGGCCGGTTACCGGAAAACGATGGATGCCGTCGTCGACGCCTATTCGGAGCTGGACAACCAGCGGAGGAAGAACCGACGGAAGGCCGGGGACACGTCCGGGAAGAAGGGGAGGAAGCACTGAGCCTCCTCCCCTGGGCCGCTCAGCTGTCCGCGCCGCTCCCCCAGGAGGGTGCCGCCCCCCAGGAGTCGTCCTCCCTGTCGAGGGCGTCCGCTTCGCGGTTGCGCTGCTTCGCCGTGTCCATGGCGTGGCGGGCCTCATCCTCGGAATCGTAGGGCCCCATGCGGTTGGTCCAGCTGCCCTGTTTGCCTGCCAGCACCTCACCGGTCTCCGGGTTGTAGTACCACTTCTGGTCGTCGGGGGTCACGGGGTCCATGGTCGGTGTACTCCTCGCATCTGTTCGGCGGATGACCGGTACCGGCTGTCCCGGTTCCGGTGACAGGCGTCGCCCGTCGGTGCCACGGTCGCCAGGCTACCGGCACGACACCGGGGCCGTTGCGCGAACGGTTCCCCGTCCCGCACCGGCACCGGTGCGGCGGACTACAGTGGGACTGTCCGTCACCGATCCGAGGAGCCGAGTTCTTGACCAGTCTGATGTGGCCGATCGCCGGAAACGACGTCCGTGAGACCGCGCTCGGGGAGCACCGGGCCGTCTACGGCCGTGACCCCGGGCTCGTCGCCGTGGCGCCCGCCACCTTCTCCGTGATCGGTGAGCACACCGACGTCTACGGCGGGATCGTGCTGACCGGGGTGTCGGCCCGACGGGTCGTCGTCACCGCGTCCCGCCGTCCGGATGACGCGGTACGGGTCCGCGTCCTGCGTCCCGGCGTCGACGGGGAGACGGTGACCGTCACGGCATCCACGACGATGGAGGATCTCGCGGCACACGCGAACCGGCACCAGGCCGCGCAGGACACTCCCGGCGGGGAGAATCCACCGTCACCGCTCCGGGCCGGCACCGACGACTGGGCCAACCGGCTCGGTGGTGTCGCCTGGATGATGATCCACCGTCAGCTGATCAGCCGGGAGATCCCCGGATTCGACGTCACGGTGGTCTCCGACATCCCCCCGGGCTGTGGACTGGGGGGCCGGGCTGCGGCTGAAGCGGCGTTCGCTCTCGGACTCGCGGATCTCTCCGGGCATCACCCGGATCCGCCGTTGCGGGCCCGGGTGGCCGACATCTGTACACAGGCCGCCGCGTTGTTCGGTGACACTCCCCCGCTGCGGGCCCGGCACACGACGGCGCTGCGGGGCGGAACCGAACAGGTCCTCTCCGTCATCGACTACGCCGACGGATCCGTCACACACGCCCCCTCCCCCGCGCCCCTGAGTCATCGTCCCTACCTAATCACCGTGCCCCGGCCGGTCCCCGGTTCCCCGGACGACCGGGTTCCTGAACTCCGGCGCCGGGAAGAGTTCATCACGCTCGCGTCCCGGATCTACGGGGTGGAGTCCCTCCGGCTTCTGCCGGACGCGGAGGAGAGGGTGATCGACTGGTTGGAGACCGTGCACGAGGTGAAGGGGGGAGACGGTCAACCCGCGGTCGCCGAGGCCTCGGGGTGGATGGGGTTCCTCACCTCGGAAACCCGCCGGGCGGCCGATTGTGCGGCGTTCCTGCGGTCCCGGAGAACATCAGAGGCGCTCGACAGGCTGGCGCGGTCCCAGTCCCAGACGTGCGCGGCCTTCGGTCTCGGTGCCGGGACCGAAGCCCTGGTGCGGTTGTGCCTGAGCCGGGGCGCCGCGGTGGCCAGGGCGGCGCACGCCGGGGCCTCCGATGCGGTGATCGCCTGGTTCCCCGCCGACGGCGGATGCGACGCCGATGATGCGGCACTGCGGCTCGCCGACGACGGACTGCTGGTCATCCCTCTGTCGGGGGGCGGTCCCGCCACCGTCGACGACGATCCGGACAACTGGATGTGACCGGGGCCGGCCGCACCGTCAGCGGATCCAGCTGAAGGAGACCTCACGTCTCGTGACGTCGACACCGTCGAGCCGCACGGTGACACGGGTCCCCTGGTCCGGGGCACCGGAGCACCGGGCCACCACCGGGGGCTCGGAGATGAAGATCCGTGCACTGTCGGAGCTCTCCGAGGTCGCGAGCACGACTGCGCGGAAGGTCTCCCCCACCCAGGGCTCGAGGACGGTGGCCTCCGCGAGGTTGAGGCACGCACGGTCCACGCCGCCCGCGAGCGGTGCCGTCCGGTGCATCGTCCCGACGACGTCCGGGGCACCGTCCTCCGCCCAGTCCGGAACCGCTTCACCGTTGTGCACCGCCAGACAGAATTCTGTGGCGTAGCGGTCGACGAGCCGCCGCAACGGGGCGGTGACGTGCGCGTAGTACCCACCGACGCCGGCGTGCGTGTACTCCTCCGGGATGGTTTCACCGTCTTCACCGGTGAGAAGTTCGTAGCCTGCGCCGCGCAGCAGTTTCTGGGCTTCACGCATGACCGCCATGCCCCGGGGACCGGTGGCGTCGATACCGTCGAGGAAGGTGCCGATGGGCTCGTCCGGGTCGTAGCTGTGCCCGAGTGCCGCGACCTCGGCGGCGAACTCCCAGAGATCGGCGGGGTCGGCGGGGGTGAGGGTCCGTAGGATCCCGACGCCGGCCGACGCCATGATCTGTCCGGCCACCATGCCGGTGAGCAGGGAGATCTCGGAGTTGTGGTCCATCATGGCCAGACGCGGCTCGATGTCCAGTCGATAGCGTCCGTCGTCCTGTCTCTCCACGCTCTGGGCGGGGGTGCTCAGAGACACCGCCCGTCTGCGCAGCGCTGTCCGGGAACGCAGTTCACCCACCTCGGGGAGGAGCCGGATCGACGGGTGCAGCGTCCCTTTCTCCATGTCCCCGGTGGCCTCGACGTAATTGAATCTCGCCCGGCTGCGGACGAGTGCACGCGTGAGGTCGTATCCGGTGACCTCACCACGGGCGTCGAGCCGCATGCTCCAGAGGACGGCGGGCCTGTCGACGGCGGGGAGCAGGCTCGCCGATCCCTCGGACAGTACCGGGGGATGCAGGCGCGCCGGACCATCCGGAAGGTAGATCGTCTGGCCCCTGCGCAGCGACTCCGCCGCGACCGCACCATCGGGGTCGACGAAGGCCGCGACATCCGCGATGGCGTAGTGGACCAGGTATCCGTCCCCGTCGGGGAGAATGCACACAGCCTGGTCGAGATCCATGGACCCTTCCGGGTCGATGGTGACCAGCTCGATGTCGCGCCGGTCGACCCGTTGCGCCGCGTGGCGGTCGGTGGCGGCGGCCGCCTCCCGGTTGACGTCGTCGTCGAAGCCACGGACGATCCCGAATTCCTCGGCGATACCACTGAAATCGAGGGCTGCCGCATAGAGTCTCATGTGCACCGATTGTGGCACACCGCGCTCCCGTGGACAGCGAAACAACCGGGGAGGACCGGCGACGGCCGGGTGACGCACCCCGCGGGCGCGGTCACCGGCCCGGGAAGAATGGGGCGAATGAGTCGACCTGTAAGCCGGATTCTGTACCGCGCCGTCTGACGGGCACGGCGGCGGCCATCCATCTGGACGCACCATCACTGGGCGCCTCGAGCGGTTGACCCGCGAACTCGGGCGGGCAGCCCTCGAACGTCCGCGCAGGCACACCGGCCCGGTCCGTGGGGACCGGGCGGTGCGCCCTCTTACCTTGCTCCGGGTGGGGTTTACCTAGCCACCGCAGTCACCTGCGGTGCTGGTGCGCTCTTACCGCACCGTTTCACCCTTACCCCGTGCGCCCGGTTTCCCGGGAGCGCGGGGCGGTTTGTTTTCTGTGGCACTGTCCCGCAGGTCACCCTGGGTTGCCGTTGACAACCACCCTGCCACTGTGGAGTCCGGACTTTCCTCGGCGCGGTGTCAGCGCGGACAGGGTGAACCCGCCCGCCGTTTCACCGGCCGCGACCGCCCGGTCGGCTCATTCGCACCCGTCACTGTACCGTGTCGCGGCACCGGCGCAGGAGACGGCCGGTTTCCGCCGGCATCACCGCAGGTGGGCGGTCTCGTTGACGAGTCGCACGGTCGTCGGACCGTCCGCGTAGAATTCCGCGACCGACACCGACGCGAGATCGAGATGCATGCGGTGGAAGATCCCGGGCCCTGCGTCCAGGGCGAGCCGGAGCATCCCCTTGATCGGGGTGACGTGGCTGACGACGAGGACATTCGCCTCACCGTAGGTGTCCACGATGTTCTTTTTCGCGCGTTTGATGCGGCGGTACGCCGCCTGGAGTGACTCCCCGCCGGGCGGCGAGGCCGAGGTGTCCCCCATCCATTTCGCGTGCAGCTCCGGGTCCGCCTCACGGGCCTGGCCGAAGGTCAGTCCGTCCCAGGCACCGAAATCGAGTTCCGTGAGATCGTCGAGGATGTCGACGGTCATCCCGAGTGCGGTGGCGCACGCCTCCGCGGTCTCCCGGGTACGGGCGAGCGGCGAGGACACGATGGCGTCGATGCCTCCCCTTGCGGCGAGCATCGCGGCGGCACGTTCCGCCTGTTTCCGTCCGACGGAGGTGAGTGCCGGGTTGCTGCGGCCGGAGTAGCGCCGCTGTGCGGACATCTCCGTCTGCCCGTGGCGGAGCAGGATCATCCGGGTCGGCCGGGTCGTCGCCCCGTTCCAGGAGGTCGGCGCAGCGGGAACGGCGGTGGTGTCTCCCCCGTCGGGGGCCGCGGGTACGGCGGCGACCGGCATGTCGCCGGAGCGCTCCCCGAGATCGATCTTCCCCGGTTCCGCACCGCCGGCACCGGCGTCCATCGCGAGGTTCGCCAGTTCATCGGCCCGGCTGTTCTTCCGGCGGGGAATCCAGGTGTAGTTGATCTCCTCGAACCCGGCCGCCAGGTCCCGTGCCTCGACGGCGAGTTTCTTCATGTCGGGGTGCTTGACCTTCCAGCGACCGGACATCTGCTCGACGACGAGTTTCGAGTCCAGCCGCACCTCGACGTGCGTGGCACCGAGCTCACGCGCCGCGACGAGACCGTTGATGAGTCCCCGGTACTCCGCGACGTTGTTCGTCGTCTTCCCGACGTACTCCGAGACCCTGCGGAGGATCGTCTCTCCCCGTCCATCGAGGATCAGGGTGCCGCTGCCGGCGATACCGGGATTGCCCCGGGATCCCCCGTCGGCTTCGATGGTCACCTTCACGGCGTGTCCTTACGTTTCGTCGTCGGGGTCGGGTCAGCCGCGGATCAGCCAGGTTCCGCACTCGGGGCAGCGTGGGACACGGTCCTCCGGGGTGGAACGGATACCGGAGATCCCGGCTGCGGGCAGCACCAGGTAGCAGGCCGTGCACGAGTTACCCTTGAACCGGGCGGCACCGACCCCGAAGGAACCGTGCTGCTCGTCGTAGGCGTCGAGGGCCCCGGGGACGGTCTCTGCCAGTTGACGGCGGAGATCCTCCCGCTTCGTCCGGAGATCGGTGTACACGGATTCCCGTCCGTGGAGTGCCGCGTCACGGGCACGGGTCGCCGCCGCGATGCGCTCCTCGATCTCGTCGAAGAGTGCCCCGTCGGTGTCGTGGTTCAGGTCCGTGGCCTCGATGCGGCGGCGCATGCTCTCACGTTCGCCGGTGACCTCCCGGATCCGACGGCGGGTCGATGCGAGATCGTGCTCGAGGTCACGACGGTCCTCCCTGTCCGTGGCGGCACCGAGACCGTCGAGATCGGCCTTCTGCCGACGTTCGAGTTTGGCGAGGTCGTTGTCCAGTCGCACGAGATCACGCCGCAGATCCTCGACACCCATCTTGGACACCGCCGCGCCATCGCGGAGTTTCGCGCGCTCCGCGATGAGGGCATCGAGTTCCTTCTGCTCGTCCAGGATGGGTTCTGCACGGTCGGCGACGAGTGCCGCATCGGTGTCGGCGAGCTCGAGAAGAAGACGCTGATGGTCGGGGGCGAGTTTCACGGTGGTGCTTTCTGTTCTGCGGTCGGTGCGGCGGATCACGGTGTCGGGCCGTCACCACGGTACGGGAGAGTTCACGTTACCCTTCTTCGCGTGCGTGCCGGGAGATGGTCCACGGATCGGTGCGGATGTCGAGGACACGGGTCTCGACACCGGCCCGGTCCGCGATGAGACGCGCGGCCTGCGAACACCAGGGTGATTCACTCGCCCAGTGTGCGGTGTCGATCACGGCGGGTCCCCCGGCCCGCAGGTGCTCATCGACCGGGTGGTGCCGTAGATCGGAGCTGAGGAACACGTCGATGTCCCCCCTGGCGGAGACCGTGTCGAGGAAACTGTCCCCGGAACCGGAACAGACCGCGATCCGCTGCACCATCCGATCCGGATCCCCGGCCGCACGGACACCCCACTCGGTGACGGGGAGCCGGTCGGCGACCTGCTGCACGAACTCCGAGAACCTCATCGGTTCCGGCAGATCACCGATGCGGCCGAGCCCCGGCGCGGTGTCCGGGTCATCGGCGGATTCGGTCGCGGTGATGTCGAAGGCGGGTTCCTCGTAGGGGTGCGCGTCACGCAGTGCGGCGGTGATCGCCGCACGACGGGACCGGGGCGCGACGAATTCCACACGCACCTCCGCGACGTGCTCGAGATCCCCGACGGTGCCGAGCGTCGGGTTCGCGCCGTCGACGGGCCGGAACTGGCCTTCTCCCGGAAACTGGAAGGAGCATTCGCGGTAGTCCCCGATCGCCCCGGCACCGGCCGCGAACAGTGCCTCCTTCACCGCCTCGACATCGGCCGCCGGGACATGGACGCCCCACTTGTCCGGACCCGTGCCGTACTTCGGGGCGACCGCCGGCCCCGGGGTGATGCCGATGGTCTCCGCGAGCACGTCGTTGACTCCGGGACGGGCGGAGTCCGCGTTGGTGTGGGCGGCGAACAGTGCCACTCCACCCCGGATCAGGGTGTGCAGCACCCTGCCCTTCGGCGTGTCCGCCGCCACACTGTCGACGCCGCGCAGCAGCAACGGGTGGTGGACGATGAGCATGTCCGCCCCCGCGTCGACCGCTGCCCGGGCGACCTCGTCGGTGCAGTCGAGGGCGAAGACCACCCGGTTCACGGGGGCGTCCGGGTCACCGCAGATCAGTCCGACGCTGTCCCAGCTCTCCGCGAGATGCGGCGGGTAGGCGGTGTCCATGATCCGGCGGATCCCTGCGACGGTGCTGGTCATTGTCGTCCTCTTTCCTCGGCGTTGTTCACGGTGTGTCCGGCGACTGCCTTCACCAGTGTGGCAACTTCCCGGGCGCCGCGCACGGCGAGCCGCCAGTAGGTGTCGTCCAGTCCCGGGAAGGTGTCGCAGCGCCGGACGAGGATACCCCGCGCAGCGAGCGCGGAGCGGGTGCGCTCCGGGTCGTCACCGGGTGGGGTGACCAGAAGGTAGGGTGCCCGTGACCGGGTGCGGACGGTGAACCCGGCTGCCCGGAGCTTTTGTTCCATGTCCGTGCGCTGCCGTTCCACGGTCCGGCGTTCCTCCGCGACGAACTCCGCCCCGTCCCGTAGCGCCGCCCGGATCGCGACCGCCTGGAGGGTCCCCAACGGCCAGTGCGGCCGCCGGGACGCGAGTCTGCGCACCAGGTCCGGGGAGGCGAGCAGGTAACCGCATCTCAGCCCCGCCAGGGAGAAGGTCTTGGTGAGGCTGCGCAGCACCACCAGCCCCGGGTGCCGCGGCACCTCACCGGCGAGTGAACGGGTCTCATCCGTCAGGTCCATGAACGCCTCGTCGACGACGGTGATCCGGCCCGGTCTGCACCACCCGCGGATCACCTCCGCCGGATGCAGTACACCGGTCGGGTTGGTGGGGTTGCCGATGACCACCAGGTCCGCCTCGTCGGGGGGTGTTCCACCGCCCAGGGTGAACGGGGCATCCAGGATCATGCGGCGCACCGGTGCGCCGGCCGCACGCAACGCCACCTCCGGCTCGGTGAAACCGGGGTGCACCACCACCGGGTTCCGCGTACCGAGCCCCGCGATGAGGGAGAATCCCTCGGCGGCACCGGACAACAGCAGCACGCACCCCGGGTCCACTCCGTGGTGCTCCGCCACGACCTGACGCGCGGAATCTACGACCGCTTCCGGCGGGTAGGCCCCGAGCCCCGCGATCTCCGACCGCAGTTCCGCGGCCAGCCACTCCGGTGGCCCCGGGGCACGGACGTTGACGGCGAAGTCCACGACCCCGTCCACGTCACCGCCGACGCCTGCGCCCGCCAGATCACCGTGGTACCGCAGCAGATCATCCTCAGTCACGCACCCCAGGTTACGTTCTGCCACACTGGAGGACGTGAAAACTCTGCTGATAGACGTAGACGGCACACTCATCGACTCGTACCCGGGTATCCGGGCCAGCTTCCTCCACTCCCTCGACCAGATGGGGCATCCGCGCCCGGGAGAGGACGTCCTCTCCCGGATCGCGGGCCCCCCGATGGAACTCACGATGCGCTCCATCGGAATGGACCCGGACGAGGCCCGGAAGGCGGTGGAGATCTACCTCCGCCACTACGGCGCGGGCTCGTGGGCCGACGCCGACCCGTACCCCGGCATGCGGGAGCTCCTCGTACGGTGGAAGGAGAAGGGTTTCCGGGTCTGCACCGCCACCTCGAAGGGTGAGCGCTTCGCACGGAAGTCCCTCGAACGGTACGGGATGATAGATTCCATCGACTTCCTCGGTGCCGCCGAGGAGAACGGCGCCCGCAGGTCCAAGGAATCTGTCATCGCGTACGTGCTGGACTCCCTGGATCTCCGCGGGACCGAATCCGATATCCTCATGATCGGCGACCGCATCCATGATTTCGACGGAGCCGCCGCCTTCGGAATCGATGCAGTCGCCTGTGCCTGGGGTTACGGTGACGCCGACGAACACGCCAGGGCACGCTGGACCGCCACCAACACCCGACATCTGGAGGACATAGTCGATGAGTGGAACGAGCAGGGTTAGGGAACGCACCGAGGACGTCTATATCGTCTTCGTGTGCACCGGGAACATCTGCCGCTCCCCGATGGCCGAGGTCATCATGCGTGATGCCGTCGAGGACGCCGGTCTCACCGACCGGGTGCTGCTGGGGTCCTGCGGCATGGGCGGCTGGCATGTCGGCCAGCCCGCCGATGACCGGGCCCTGGCTGAACTGAAGTCCTCGGGGCACGACGGTTCCGATCACAGGGCCAGCCAGTTCGGTGACGAGCACCGGGACGCCGACCTCCTGATCGCCCTCGATTCCGGGCACGTGCGTGCACTGCGTGGCGCAGGGGTGCCGCGCGAACGGATCCGCCTGTTGCGCAGCTTCGACCCGACCGCCGGTGACGTGGACTGCGCGGACCCCTACTACGGCACCTCCGACGATTTCACCGTGGTCCGGGAGCAGATCGATGCCGCGGTGCCCGGTCTGATCGACTGGGTGCGGGAGACCTGCGCCGATATGTCGGATCGGTGATTTTCTGTTGTTCCACCGCCGGGCACTAGACTGGCCGGTGTGAACGCCGAAGCCGTACGCCCCGGAGGATCCAAGGGTCCGATGTCGGTGCTCCGGGGGTTTCTCACACCGGGTTGGGTCATCACCGCCGTCGTGGTGATCGTCTTCGCGTACACCGCCTTCACGGTTCTGGCACCGTGGCAGCTGGGGAAGAATGAGGCCACCAGTGCCCGGAACCAGCGCATCGAGGAAGCCTTCAACACGGATCCCGTCCCCCTGGGGACCCTGGTGGGCACGGACGGCGTCGTCGATCCGGATCTCGAGTGGCGTCGGGTGACCCTCACCGGACGTTACCTCCCGGACGAGGAGGTTCTGCTGCGACTGCGTCCCGTCGACCACCAGCCCGCGGTCCAGGGACTCGTCCCCTTTGAACTGGACGACGGCACCGTTGTCCTGGTCAACCGTGGTTGGCTCCCGGTCTCAGCGGGGACGATCCCGGAGGTCACCCCGGCTCCCGGAGGAGAGGTGACAGTCTCGGGGTATCTCCGCCGGGATGAGGCGGTACCGGAACGGTCACCCGTCACCGAGCAGGGACACACCCAGGTGCACGGCATCTCCACCGCCCAGATCTCGGAACTCACCGGGGTTCAGCTCGGCCGGGACTACATCCAGCTCGCCGAGGGATCCCCCGGCGGCCTGGACCCGATCCCACTGCCGAAACTCGACGCCGGCCCGTATCTTTCGTACGGGGTCCAGTGGATAGCGTTCGGTGTGATGGCACCGCTGGGACTCGGCTACTTCATCTGGGCGGAACTCCGGGAACGCCGCAGGGAGCGGGAGGAGAGGGCGTCCACCGCCGCCGTCGACACGGGTACGGGCACCTCCGCGGCCGTGGATCCGTCCCCTCGACCGGAACCGGAGGAACCGTCGGTGGACGGCGATCCGGCAACCGATGCCCCGGATGCCGCTCCCCCGCAGCGCCCCCGGCACAACCGTCCCCGCCGACGCGCACGCTACGGTTCCGGGCACACTGATTACTACCGCACCATCGCCGAGAAGAATGAAGAGAGGTTCTAGCCGTGGACAACACCATCCAGACCCTGGTCAGCCGCACCCTGCACCGTGAGGACGGAAGTTCCGTCACCGTGGAGATCGCGGCACCCGTCAAGCGCGGCGAGGATTTCTGGGAGACCCGCTGGCGCATCCTCGGTCTCCGGGAGGGCGACGTCGAATCCGCGTCGGGCGGTGTCGACTCCATGCAGTCGCTCCTCGCGGCCCTCGCCATGTCCGGCGACCGGGTCGCCGGCGACTCCGACCTGACCTTCCTCGAGGGGCCCGGAACCGGTCTCCTTCACTCCGGGAAACGCGAGGACGGTTTCTACACCGCCGTCCTCCGGATGCCGACGTAGACCCGGCTCACGCTCCCCGTGTCCGGCACCCGGCCACGAGAAACGCCCCGGCGACGACGATCGCCTGCGTTCTCCGGGACAGTCTGACGGCGTCCCGGAGCGCCCGTACGTCCGGTTCACGTCCGGTACCGAGGATCGGACGGTCCTCGGTGCCGTGCGCGTACACCGTCGGTCCGCCCAGTCTCACCCCCAGCGCCGCTGCGGCGGTCGCCTCGACGATTCCCGCGTTCGGACTGGGGTGTGCCGGGGCGTCCTCCCGCCAGGCGCGCACCGCCTCCCCACCGCGACCGACGGCGGCGGCCAGCCCCGTGTGGACCAGTGCCGTCACCCGCGCGGGAATCCACGCCAGGACGTCGTCGGCGCGTGCGGCCGCCCACCCGAAATTCCGGTAGCGGGTGTTCCTGTATCCGACCATCGCATCGAGTGTGTTGACGGCACGGTGCGCCACGACGGCCGGGGCGCCGCCCACCGCGGCCCACACCAGCGGAGCGATCGCCGCATCGGACGTGTTCTCCGCGAGAGACTCGACCGCCGCCCGGGTCATGCCCCCGGCGTCGAGAAGCTCCGGATCACGGGAACACAACCAGGGGACCAGGGCCCGTGCGGTGTCCGTGTCCCCCCGTTCCAGGGCGTCCGCCATCCGGGTTCCCGTCCGTTCCAGCATCGTTCCGCCGAGCGCACCCCACAGGCACACCGCCAGTGTGACACCCGGGGCACGTCGGGAGGCGGCCGCCGTCACCGCGACGAGGGGCGCGACCGCCGCCACCAGATACACGCATCCGGCGACCCGCGAATCCCGGTAGCAGTGTTTCTCGAGCCGGGTGGCCCCCGTCCCGAACACCGCTACGGGGTGTCCGCGTGGCGGATCCGGGATCACCCGGTCCGCGACGGCACCCGCGAGCATCCCGACGGTCACCGCGCACCGCCGCCGTGGGTCTCCCGGAGGAACTCCAGTACGACGTCCCGGGAACGGACAGCTGCGGCACCGGAGGAGGTCCGGTCACCTCCGAGCAGGACCGTGCCACCGTAGGCGGCGATGGTGTCCGGCACGGGAACACCGGCGGGTGTGAAGGGCCATCCCACACCGTGACCGGCCCCCTGATGGACGATGCCGTAGGCGTCGATCCCGGTCTCGGCCGCACGATGGGCCAGCGTCTCCGCCATCGTGCGGGAGTCCCACACCGCGTCATCGGTCCCCGCGCTCACCAGCAGTGGTCCCCGGATCCGCTCAACCGGTATCCGTGCCGCAGCGACGGCCTCCTCCCCCGCCCTCCGGCGGGCCCGCGCGTAGTAGTCGGCGAGTTCCAGCGGTCCGCGGGACACCGCGGGCCGGAACCTGGCCCGCAGTCTCCCCAACGCGGAATCCTTTTCCGGGGCGGGGAGATCCCGGGCGGGTCCCGCATCACCGAGATACGTCGTGGCGGTGGGGTCCGCGTGCGGATCGGTCGTGCGGATGTCACTCGGGGAATGCGCCGTCACCGGTCCGACCAGGTCGGGCTCCGCCACGGCGAGAATCAGGGCCAGCTCGGCACCCCGCCCCCTCCCGATCAGTGCGAGACGGTCACCGCTGACCGACGGATGCCGCACGAACGACAGCAGCGCCCGCCGGATTTCCCCGACATCGACCCCACGGGAACCTCCGGGGAACCAGTCCAGGGCGAGCGCGGACCAGCCCTGATCCGCGAGTTCCGCGGCGGCGGCCGCGGGAACCCCGCCCTCGGCACCGCCGAGCAGCACGACACCGGGGCGGGCGACACCGTCCGCGGGGACGAAGAGTCGTGCACCGGGGGCTCCGGGGACCGGGAGATCATCGACCTCCCGGGCGCGTCGACCGACCGTCCGGGACGCCCCCGCCCCGAGAGCCGCTCCCCTGGCCCGCACGCGGACGTCCAGGGCTATGCCGCCACCCGGTTCCAGGGCGAACACGTGACCGGATGAGCCGTGGTCGGGCCGGAGGGTCCACAACGGGCCGAGACTGTTCGCGGGGCTCCATTCGGCGGCTCCGGGAAGCGCTGAACCCGTGTCGACGTATCCGTCCCCGTCCGCGGTGAACTCGGTCGTCGAGGACCACAGGTCCCCCGCGGCATCGGTCGCCCGCACCGAGACACGGACGGCTCCACCGGGTGGAACATCCGAGACACGCACCGGGAACGGGTCACTGATCCCTGTCACGGGAGGTACATCGAGGAGCATGATCGCCATCCTAGTGCCGCCCCGGCCCCCTTATCATCAGCTGTGAAAACCTGGTGACCTGCACATTCCCACACCATCGATGAACAACGCACACACGAGGGAGGGCCCGTCCGACTTCCGCCGGGACGGGCCCTCCCTCGTCACCCCCCACTCTGGTGCGCCCTGACGGGCTCGAACCGCCGACCTGCTGGGTGTAAACCAGCTGCTCTTCCAGCTGAGCTAAAGGCGCGCGCACCGCATCCGGCAACACCGTTCACCGGGTACGTGAACGGCCGACGGTCGCGGTCAACAACGACGGCAACTCTAGCACGAGCGCCGCGAAAAAGACGAAGCTACCGCTTCTTGCCGCTCTGCACCAGGCAGGATCCCTGCCATGCGCCGAGACGCTCGGCCGATGTCTGCACCAGGCCCGCGAGCTGCGCGGACTCCGCGATGAGTCCGGGTTCAATGTGGCCCGGCTTACCGGCACCCGGCGTCAGCAGCCAGATACGGCCGTTCTCCGAGAGCGGGCGGATCGAGTCGACGAGTCCGTCGACCAGGTCACCGTCCTCCTCGCGCCACCACAGCAGAACGATGTCGCAGATCTCGTCGGTGTCTTCCTCGAGGAGGGCCTCCCCGATGACGTCCTCGACCGCTTCACTGATGTCCGTGTCGCAGTCCTCGTCCCAGCCGACCTCCTGAACGATGTGGTCCGGCTTGACCCCGAGAAGCATGGCGTAATCCTGGGCGCCTTCCTTGGCTGCGCCCGGAGCGTCGCTCACTGTGTGATTCCTCCTAAAATTGATCCGGGAATGCACCCCGTCCCCCTCTTTCCCGGACCGTGCGGAACAGGAGAGGGGTACCGGAGATTCCCCGGTTTATGTGATCTCGCTAGTACACGCTACCGGGTTTCTCCCCGCGGTGGACCATCACACGGTGTTTTTCCCGGTTTTCGAACGTCGACCATCTTGCCCACGAAACGATTCCGATGCGTCGCGACGGCACACGGACACCGCCCAAAACCGGTGCTCGCAGCGGGTTCACTCCGCCGGGCGCCGCCCGGAACACCCATATCCGGGTTGTACCCGTATCCTTGAGAGGACACGTGCGTTTTCCCGCTCACCGCGGGACGGGTGCATCTTTCCGGGCGGAGTCCCCCGACACGGGGCTCCGGTGCCCCCGGATGCGGAGCAACCCGAACACAGGCACCACATGATTGATCCACAGGAGGATTCGGTATGTCCCAGCAGAAGGACACCACGGCGACCCCGCCAGATGACAGCAACTTCGCACTCATCCGGGACGGTGTCGCCTCGTATCTGAACGACTCGGACCCCGAGGAGACCCGTGAGTGGATGGAGTCCCTGGACGGACTCCTCGCCGAAGCCACCCCTGACCGGGCCCGCTTCCTCATGCTCCGTCTGTTGGAGCGCGCGACGGCGAAGCGCGTCCCCCTCCCTCCCCTGACCTCGACGGACTACGTCAACACGATCCCCACGGACATGGAGCCCGAGTTCCCCGGCGACGAGGCCATCGAGCGTCGTTACCGCAAGTGGATGCGGTGGAACGCCGCGATCATGGTGCACCGGGCACAGCGCCCGGGGATCGGCGTCGGCGGACACATCTCCACCTACGCCTCCTCCGCTCCGCTGTACGAGGTGGGGTTCAACTACTTCTTCCGGGGCAAGGACCACCCCGGCGGCGGCGACCAGATCTTCTTCCAGGGGCACGCCTCCCCCGGAATGTACGCCCGTGCGTTCCTCGAGGGCCGGCTCAGTGAAGATGACATGGACGGCTTCCGTCAGGAGGTATCCCGTCCGCAGGGCGGCATGCCCAGCTACCCGCACCCGCACGGCATGCCCGACTTCTGGGAGTTCCCGACCGTGTCGATGGGGCTCGGCCCGATGGACGCGATCTACCAGGCGCGGTTCAACCGTTACCTCCACAACCGGGGCATCAAGGACACCTCACAGCAGCACGTGTGGGCGTTCCTCGGCGACGGTGAGATGGATGAGCCGGAGTCCCGTGGCCTGATCCAGCTCGCGGCGCTGAACAACCTGGACAACCTCACTTTCGTCATCAACTGCAACCTGCAGCGTCTCGACGGGCCCGTCCGCGGCAACACCAAGATCATCCAGGAACTCGAGTCCTTCTTCCGGGGTGCCGGCTGGTCCGTCATCAAGGTCGTCTGGGGCCGCGAGTGGGACGACCTGTTCGAACGTGACAAGACCGGTGAACTCGTCCACCTGATGAACACCACTCCCGACGGTGACTTCCAGACGTTCCGCGCGAACGACGGGAAGTTCGTCCGCGAGGAGTTCTTCAACCGCACCCCGGAGACGAAGAAGCTCGTCGAGGACATGACCGACGAGGAGATCTGGAAGCTCAAGCGTGGCGGCCACGACTACCGCAAGATCTACGCCGCCTACCAGCGCGCGATGGAGACCAGGGACCGGCCGACGGTCATCCTGGCGCACACCATCAAGGGCTACGGACTGGGCCACAACTTCGAGGGCCGTAACGCGACCCACCAGATGAAGAAGCTCACCCTCGACGACCTGAAGCTGTTCCGCGACAAGCAGCAGATCCCGATCTCCGATGAGGAACTCGAGAAGGATCCCTACCTCCCGCCGTACTACCACCCCGGCGAGGATTCCGAGGAGATCCGGTACATGCTGGAGCGTCGCCGCGAGCTCGGTGGTTTCGTTCCGGAGCGCCGCTCGTCCTACACGCCGCTCGAGGTCCCGGACATGGATGCCCTCAAGTCACTGCGCAAGGGTTCCGGCAAGCAGGAGGTCGCCACGACGATGGCGCTCGTGCGCACCTTCAAGGAACTCATGCGCGACAAGGAGCTCCGCCGTCGTTTCGTCCCGATCATCCCGGACGAGGCACGCACCTTCGGCATGGACTCCTGGTTCCCGACGCTGAAGATCTACAACCCGCACGGCCAGAACTACACCCCGGTCGACCATGACCTGATGCTGTCCTACCGTGAGGCCGTCGACGGTCAGATCATGCACGAGGGCATCAACGAGGCCGGTTCAATGGGCGAGTTCATGGCCGCCGGTACCGCGTACGCGACCCACGGCGAACCGATGATCCCCCTCTACATCTTCTACTCGATGTTCGGCTTCCAGCGCACCGGTGACTCCATCTGGGCCGCCGCCGACCAGATGGCCCGTGGTTTCCTCCTCGGCGCCACCGCGGGCCGCACGACCCTGACCGGTGAGGGCCTCCAGCACATGGACGGCCACTCCCCGATCCTCGCGTCCACCAACCCCGCCGTGATCACCTACGACCCGGCGTTCGCGTACGAGCTCGCGCACCTGATCCGCGAGGGCATCGACCGGATGTACGGCCCGGGCCGCGGCGAGAACGTGATCTACTACATCACGATCTACAACGAGCCGACCCCGCAGCCGAAGGAACCCGAGAACCTGGATCTGGAGGGCCTCCACAAGGGTATCTACCTCTACGAGGCCGCCGGTGAGGGCGAGGGCCACGAGGCCTCCATCCTCGCGTCCGGTATCGGCATGCAGGCCGCGCTCAAGGCGAAGAAGATCCTCGCCGATGAGTACGGTGTCCGGTCCAACATCTTCTCCGTCACCTCCTGGAACGAACTAGCCCGCGACGGTCAGGCCCGGGATCTCGAGCAGCTGCGCCACCCGGCGGAAGAGCTCGAGGACCCGTTCGTGCAGCGTAAACTCTCCGACGTCTCCGGACCCTTCGTCGCGGTCTCCGACTTCGCGACCGCGCTGCCGGAGCAGATCCGCAAGTGGGTCCCGGGTGACTACACCACCCTCGGCACCGACGGTTTCGGTTTCTCCGACACCCGCCCGGCCGCACGCCGCTACTTCAACACGGACGCCGAGTCCGTGGTCGTGGCGGTCCTCGCCGGCCTGGCGCGCGAAGGGGCGATCGACGTCTCCGTCGCCGACAACGCCGCCACCAAGTTCGAGATCACCGATCCGACGGTCGTCTGACCCGATCATCGACGCTTCCCCTGACGGGCCGTGTGCCCCGGAAACCTGTTTTCCGGGGCACACGGCCCGTTTTCATCCGTCTCCATGCGGTGCGGACGGGCCCGGCCGGTCGACAGGTTCGGAGACGGAAGAGTGCCGCCGGTACCGGGATCATGGGCTCGAGCACCGGATGGGCCGGTCCCAGTCGGAGCTCCGGGTGGTATTCCACTCCACCGGCGGCACGGCGAGACCGGGACGGAACCGATCGGGGTCGTGGGACGGGGCAGCTCGATCTCGGGGCTCCGCGGGTTGTCCGCCGCGAAACGAGCGACCGGGACCCCGGGGATCCGTGCGCCGACGCCCGGGGGTCCGGTCCCGTCCCGGGAACCACGGATCCGCACACTCATCGGGGATGCCCGCACCACAGCCGTCGGGTCGGTCCACCGGGTCCGAGAGCGAGATCGGGGCACCGTTTCTACGGTGCCCCCACCGTGGAGACCCCGACCCGGGGGAGGGCCACCGGGACAGGACGCTGATCGCGCCTGTTCCCGTGACCGTCAGTTCGTGTGCGGGACCGCCGGTCGGGTGGCGAGAATCGCCTCATCGATGATCTCGTTGATCGCCTCGGGCGCCTCGAGGATCACCATGTGCCCGGCGTCGGGGATGACCCGGAGTTTCGCCCCGGGCCAGAGTTCCACGGTGCGTTCCGCCTGTTCCACCGGGGTGACGTTGTCCTTGTCACCGACGACCACGTAACCGGGGACCTCACTCAGGTAGGCCACTGCGGCGAGCTCCTGGTGGCTCTGCAGTTCGGAGAAGAACCCGATGTACGTCTCGGCCGGGGTGGTGTGGATCTGGTCGGCGTGAAATTCGATGACGTCGTAGTCCGTGCCGTTGCGCTGGAAGATCGTCACCGCGAGGAGCGGGGCCAGCATCTCCATCATCTCCTTGCGGATCCTGTCGGATTCCTCGGGATTCCTGGAGATCACCCCGTGCACCTTGTCCGCGACCGGGTTGTCGATGATCTGGGCGATCCCGCCCGAGGCCATCGGTTCCATCGCGGTGGACACGGTGACGACACCCGCGATCCGTCCCCGCAGTGCGTCCCCGCAGCGTCGGACGACGCTCATCAGGATCATTCCCCCCATGGAATGGCCGACGAGGATGATCCGGCCGGTGGGGACCCGTTCCGCGATCACCGCGAGGACGTCGTCGGCGGCGCCGTTGACCGTGCAGCGTTCCGGCTCGACCATCCCGGTGGCGCCGTGTCCACGGAGATCGAGAAGCACCGAACGGACCTCCGGATGCGTGTGCCTGAGGTGGTCGACCTGGAAGAACCAGGACTCGGCGGTCAGGGTGAAACCGTGCACGAAGACGACGACGGTGTCGGCGTCGACCGGGCCGATCTCGTAGTAGTGCACGTCGATTCCGTCGTTGCCGACGATTCCACGACGGTCGATGTCGGTGAGACCGGGCCGAATTCCCTCGGTCTGGATACCGTCACGGACGGTGCGTAGACCGGAGCGTCCCCACGGGGTTATCCGGTGGGAGATACGGCGGAGCGCGTTCACTGCGCGGCCGGGATCCAGGACCATGACGGCCTTTCTGTGACAGGAGCGGACGGAGATGATTGATGACACAATACCGCTTGTGGGGCTGTTGGTCCGATACGGTCCCCAGGCAGTAACCTGGGCGGTGCCGACACCGCCCCGGGTGCGGCCGATCAACGCCGTTCACCGCCGATCAACGCCGAAGGACACCACACGAGATGTCACTCACCGAACCCATCACCCACGCCGCCGAACCGGGTGCCGGAACCCTGACGACCGTCGTGGACATCATCGCGACCGCGTCCGGTCTCGAACCGGACGAGGTGGGCACCGACGCCCGGATCGCGGATCTCGCGATCGACTCGCTCTCCCTCGTGGAGATCGCGGTGCGTCTGGAGGACGCGTTCGGTGTCCGTATCGTCGACAACGACATGGACCGTTTCAACACCGTGTCCGACATCGTGGCCCTCATCGACGAGCGCACCGCGGACGGCGCCTGACGGCCCGCCCCACCGTGGTCAGATCCGGTCGAGGAGGATCGGCCCGTCCGACGGACCACCGTCGAACACGGTCAGCTCGACCTCGAAGCCGTGGGTTTCCCCGAGGCCTTCGAGCAGCCTGGACAGCCTGAGAAACTCTCTCCGGGCACCGCTGAGCGGCTGATCGCAGTCGACCGCACGCGGCACGGCGGTCGACCGACGCCAGTTCGTGCACCAGTCAGCTGTGAGGGGGTCGGTTCCGGGCGGGACCGGTGCCCCGGGTGTCGCCAGGCACACCGCCATGGCGGATTCAACCACCGGGCGGAGCGCCACCGGGAGTCCGGTGACACTGAGACGTGCGTAGGCGGTGTCGGCGCTCACCGTGGGGTGACCCGGTTGTGCGGTGCCGGAACCGTCACGCAGGGCAGGCGCAGTGGAGCAGGATGATCGCTGTGTCACGGATGTCCTCGCAATGGGCAGCACGATGGAACACCGTGTCACCGTTCGGATACGCCGCCGATGTCTCCATCGGCCGTGTACCTCACGGTGGACGGTGCAAGACGAGGTTCGTCTTCCCCAACGGCCTCGGTCCGCGCCCCATACCCTCCACCCGAAGTCCACCGTCCGAACCCCGGACGACCGGAGGATCAGGGAGAGTGAAAATAACGGGTGGATAACGATGAGCTGTCCTGTCCCCAGTTTCAGGCACCACAGATCACACCGGCAACTCTCGACGACAACTTGATCCCCCCGTTTCATCAACCTCAACCTGAGGCTCAGGATTCAGCCAGCCCCGACCACACCGCGTCGTTGGTGTCAGCCCAGAGGGGTTTCGCCCAGTCGCCGAAATCCCTGTCCGTCAGCACGACCATCGCCCGACCCGTCCGTCGGTGCGCCCAGAGGTAGGTTCCGGACTGACCGAAGTGCCCAACGGTGTCAGCCGGCATCCCGGCCCCCGTCCAGTGCGGGTCCTTCCCGCCGCGGATCTCGAAACCGAGCCCCCACGGACACGGCTTCTGCATCCCGTAACCCGGCACGATCCCGTCCAGATCCGGGAACTGCACCTCCATGGCCTCCTCGACGGTGTCGGGGTGCAGCAGGGTCGGATCGAGAATCTCCCGGGCGAAGACGACCAGATCACCCACGGTGGACTCCGCACCGTGACCGGCGGACCCCTTCAGCACCGTCCGATCCATTCCCAGCGGCCCGAAAATCCCCTCCCGGAGGTACTCCGGGAAACCCATCCCGGACTCCTCCGCGACGACATCGGCGAGAACATCGAAACCCGCGGAGGAGTAGATCCGTCGGGTCCCGGGATCCCGTTCGGGTTCGCGGGAGGCGAAGCCCACTCCCCCGGCGTGGGAGAGCAGCTGCCGCACCGTCGCACCGCGTGGCCCGACCTCCGAATCCAACTCGAAGATCCCCTCCTCCACAGCCATGAGGACACCCCAGGCCGAGAGCAGTTTGGTCACACTCGCCAGCGCATGGGGACGCCCCGAGTCACCGACGGTACGGACGGAACCACCGTCGATCACCGCCGCGGAAACCCGTTCGACGGGCCAATCGCCGAGGGAATCGAGAATGTCGGGGACGCTGTTCTGCATATCTGTGATTCTATCGGGTGGTCAGGATGCGCTAACCACGACCCACCGGCCGCACCGGAGTTCAGGGAGTCCCCATGCCAGCAATTAAACCCCGCCTTCCGCTGATGGCCGTGCTCGCGGGCACCGTTCTCGCCGTAGCGGCCACCGTGACACCGGCCACCGCGGCGGCCCCGGATCCGTCTCCGGAACCGGGGCAGGATTCCGTCCTCTGGTCCGGTCCACTCCCCGAGCACGGGGTTCCGGGACCGGAGCACCCCACCCGTGTCTTCACCGACGGCACCCCACTCGACATCAGCGATGACACGATCTTCACCTACTCGACGCTCACGTCGGACAACACCCCGGTTCCGTCCACGGCACTGCTGATGCGGTCGCACCGGCCGTGGACGGGGACGGGCGGGCGCCCCCTTGCCGTGATCGCGCCCGTCACCCAGGGAATGGACGACGCCTGTGCGTTCTCCCGCGTCGTCCGGACGGGCGCGCTCCTCGACCCCGTGCACCCGGAACTGTCCGCGACGGCCCCGGACTACTTCCGTGCGCATCTGCTGCTCGACCGGGGTATCGATGTCGTGGTGACCGACTACCCGGGACTCGGCTCCCCCGGACTCCACCCGTACATGGACAACGTGGCCACGGGGCGTGCCACCGCCGACGCGGGTGTCGCCGCACTGGCTCTGCTCGGCCGTCCGGATGCCCCGGTCGTCGCCACCGGACACTCGCAGGGTGGAGCGGCGACGGGCTGGGTCGCGGAGAACGCCCACGGGTACACACCGCAGCTCAATCTCCGGGCCGTCGCGGTGTCCTCACCTCCCCACAATTTTCGCCGACTGACCGTGGACGCCGACGGCAGTCTGGCCATGGGGCTGATGCTGATGGCGACGGACACCCAGATGCGTCAGTCGCCGAGCATCCGGGCGGAGATGGAGCGGATCCTCACCGACGAAGGTCGCCGGATGATCGCGGACATGCGCCGGACCTGCACCCCCGGAGTCTTCCTCCCGACGGCTTTCCGACGGTCCTCCTCACTGACCACCACGGGCGAGAGTCTCGTCGACGTCATCGACCGGATGCCCGGGATACAGGCGGAGTTCCGCAGACAGGAACTCGGGACCCGCGCACCGGAGGTGCCCGTCCTCCTGACCTACCACATGTCCGATCCCCTGGTGAACGGTGCCGATTCAAGAGCCCTCGGGGAATCATGGCGGGAACACGGCGACGGCCGTGGGGTCACCGTCATCGAGGCACCCGATTCCCCCGTGGCGCGCTCACTGATGACCGGGCACCCGGACCCGGCCGTCACACACGTGCCGATGATCGTCGACTGGCTGGTCGGACAACTGGACGGGTGACGCCGGCGTCATGCCGGAGAACACACGGAAGGCCCCGGGGTGTCCCGGGGCCTTCCGTGCTCGTACCGGTCGTCAGCGCTCGGCGCTGGCCGCCGTCCGATCGGAGGAGAAGATCTCCTCGTCGAGGATGCCCTCACGCTTCGACACGATCGTCGGAACGAGTGCCTGTCCGGTGACGTTCACCGCGGTGCGACCCATGTCGAGGATCGGATCGACGGCGAGGAGCAGTCCGACGCCCTCGAGCGGGAGTCCCAGGGTGGAGAGCGTCAGGGTGAGCATCACGATCGCTCCGGTGGTTCCGGCCGTGGCGGCGGAACCGATGACCGACACGAAGACGATGAGCAGGTAGTCGGTCAGCTGGAGATCGATGCCGTAGAACTCGGCGACGAAGATCGCCGCGATGGCGGGGTAGATGGAGGCGCAGCCGTCCATCTTCGTCGTCGCCCCGAGCGGGACGGCGAAGGAACCGTAGGCGCGTGGAACACCGAGCGCTCCGACGGCGGTGCGCTCCGTGACCGGCATGGTACCCATCGAGGAGCGGGTGGCGAAGCCCAGCGAGGTCGCGGGCCAGACCTTGCGGTAGAACTGTGTGACGGACAGCCCGTTGACCTTCAGCACCAGCGGGTAGATGACACCGATGACGATGGCCAGGCCGATGTAGATCGCGAGCACGAAGCTGCCGAGGGAACCGATGGCCTCCCAACCGTAGACGGCGACGGCCTTACCGATGAGCGCGGCGGTGCCGATCGGGGCGAGGCGGATGATCCACCAGAGGACCTTCTGCACGATGGCGAGCAGCGAACGGGCGAATCCGATCACCGGCTCAGCGTCCCTGCCGACCTTGACCGCCGCGATACCGAAGGCGATCGAGATGAGCAGCAGCTGCAGCACGTTGAAGTTCGGGCTGGCCTCCAGCGCCTCTCCGGAACCGTAGAGACGGACATCGAGTCCGAGGATGTTGCTCGGCACCAGGGACTGGATGAAGGCGGACCAGCTTCCCACGAAGCCGGGATCCGCCGCCGAGGCCACGTCGATGCTGGCGCCCCGTCCCGGGTGGATCAGGAGCCCGACGCCGATACCGACGAGAACGGCGGCGAGGGCGGTGACCGCGAACCACAGCAGGGTCTGCCAGGCGAGGCGGGCGGCGTCGGTGACCTGTCGGAGGTTGGCGATCGAGGTCACCACCGCGGTGATGACGAGCGGCGGAATGAGTACCTTGAGCAGCCCGACGTAGGCCGAGCCGACGGCGGTGAGGGTGCCCGCCAGCCAGTTGCCGTCCCCCATCGGGCGGGAGACGAGACCGAGAATGAGACCGATGATCAGACCGTAGATGATCTGGGCGCCGAAACTCGTCAGCGGATTGGACCGCTTACCGGATTCTGCGGCCGCGTCGGGGTCCCGCGCATCGTCGGAGCGGGTCCGGGAACCGGAGATTGAAGTAGACACGTCAAATAGTCCTTAGCTGATGAAGAGGGGTGCGTTGATTCGAGGGGCGCGTGTCCCTGACACGCCGGCGCGTGGCCGGAGTTCTCCGGCTTCACGGTGCACCGGTGCAGTGCGGTGGGGCCGATCGTGGCGACGGATCCCCCACCGCGCCCCGTGAGGTGGTCAGCGACAGTTGCGCGGCATCCACATGCCCGGACAGCAGCCCGTGACCGGGCCGGTCACGGTTCCGGGGGTGATGTTCGCGGACTGGCGGAGGCTCATGCCGAAGACACTACTCCGAACCGATCTGTACGGTCAATACGTACAGATCGGTCTATTTTGGGATGGTTGATTCACCCCAGTTCACGGCACATTTTCGGTGAATCTCATTCCGCCGGACCGGGATCCTCGGCCCCCGAGGCCCGCCACCGCCTACGCTCCTCGGCGACACCTTCCGCATGCCCCTCACGGCGACCTTCCGCGATACCGTCGCGCTCACCCCTGTGCTCGGCGCGCTTCAGCGCCTTCACCAGCTGTGCCGCCGTCATGTTCACCGGCGCCCACTCCGGATTGGCGGGCAACACCCAGCCACGCCAGTACGCGAGAATCGCGAACCCCGCCCCGCAGACCGTCGCCGCGATCATGCCCACACCGTCATAGCCGGCCCAGTTGAACAGGACCATCGTCGTCGCCGCGGTGATCGCCGGGGTGGCGTAGAGCGTGTTCCCGCCGAAGATCGACGGAATGTCCCCGCACGCCACATCCCGGATCATCCCCCCACCGACAGCCGTCAGAACCCCCATGAACACGGCGGAGGCCGCCGGGAGACCGTAGCTGAGCGCCTTCGTCGAACCGGTGACCGCCCACACACCGAGAATCACCGCGTCCCCGTGCACCCGGAACAGCTCCCACGCACGCCCCTTCAGGTGGATGACCATGGCCAGCACACCACCGGCGACGGCGACCCCCATGTACATCGGCTCCGCGATCGCCGCAGGAGGCCCCTGCTGGAGCAGGGTGTCCCGGACCATACCTCCACCGAGGGCCGAGAGCAGGGCGAGCACCGAGAAACCGATGATGTCGAAGTTCCGTTGCCGGGCTATGGTCCCACCGATGGCACCGTTCAGCAGGACGCCGATCAGGTCGAGACTGCGGTATATCCCCAGAATTGAGGGGTCGACAGTGAGCATGTGCTCTATCCGACCACGAATCCACCCCTCATGTCACCCCACCAACCGGGGGTGTCGAACACCCCACCCCCGACACGGCCGAACGGCCCCATCCGGACACCCCGACCCCGTCGAGACGACACCCCACGCAACGACGTAAGCGGGGACCCCGCCACCTGTCGTGACGGGGTCCCCGCGTACATCTCTGTGGGGCCGCCGGGGCTCGAACCCCATTCGACGGCGTAAACGGTAGTAAACGAGAGTAAACGATATACATCGCTAGCAGGCGTTTTGACCTAATCTTCCCCCTTACCGACCCACCGTCGTTCACTACCGTTTACTACCGTTTGTCGTGGAAATGTCGTGGAAATGTCGTGGGATTGTCGTGGGATTGTCGTGGGATTGTCGTGGCCCAGACAGGAGTCACAACCATGCTCCGAAGCCTCGACAGATCAGCGTCCCCATAGAGAAGAGAATGCCGGGTTTCGAAGAAACTACCCCCGGGGCAGCGCCCTAAAACTGACCGCAAGGCCATGTGTTCCACACTCTCGGCGTCCCAAAAATCCAAAGTCGAAAGGCCCATCATGATGGACCCCATCGCGGATAACATCCGCACCAACACACTCAAAGTCTTCCCCTTCAGCTCCCATCCAGAGAAAGACTCGGCAGCCCTGCGGAGGTGGGCACTGGCAGTTCACAAGCGCGCTGCCGAAGGCGATGACGCTGCTCCCAGCCGCGCAGTGATAGTCGCCAAGGAGGGCACCATCGTCGGCGACATGGACCACAAGAACCTGGACGGCCGAGTTATCCGGTGGAGACACCATCGCCTGCAGATACTCCCCCTCGGCGACTGGAATACCGATAAAATGCGAAGCACGGTTGAATTCCGGCTTGAACAGCAGATCCGGATCATCTCCTGCCGCGACCTAAGCGACGTCTGGACAGATTGAGCCTAGACATGCGAAAACACCCCCACCCGGCCATAAAGCCAGATGGGGGTGTTCACCTACAACCACACACTACGGCGGCTCCTCATCACCAACCTCGCCACCGGTCTCCCGGCGGCCAATGTGCTCACACGGACGATGCAACCGAACCTGTTCCCGAGCCCGTCGATCACGCCGATCACGCCAATCCTGAAACGTCACCAACTTCCACGGCAACTCATGCCCATGATCAGCCGCCCACCGCTCGTTCTCCCGC
The DNA here is from genome assembly GCF_016595275.2 of Corynebacterium pygosceleis. Classification (GTDB taxonomy): domain Bacteria; phylum Actinomycetota; class Actinomycetes; order Mycobacteriales; family Mycobacteriaceae; genus Corynebacterium; species Corynebacterium pygosceleis. The sequence goes on from NZ_JAENIQ020000002.1 coordinate 670,364, forward strand.
GACCCCTCAACAATGTCGAGGATGTAGTCATGCTGATCCGAGTTGATCCGCTCCAGGTGATCAATCCGCTCCCCCTGCCGGTCAATCACCCGCCCCTGCCGGGCCACCTCATCACGAAGATCACCGATCTGTGACTCCGTAGCAAACCGGGTGGCCTCCACAGCACGCTTCTTGTTGTCCCGAAGCTTCTCCCGAACAGTGCTCACCGTTCCCACCGCCTTCTCCGCCGTACCCAACACAGCAGACAACGCCATGCCGAGAATCACCTGGATTCGCGCCCGAGCGGTTGACGATGTCGTCCCCGAACCTGATCCCGAACTGGTTGACGAGCTTCTCGAACTCTTTAAAGAAACCGACGGCTGCTTCGCCTTTGATGTAGACGGTGCACTTATCCGAGATCCGTTGAAGATAAAAGCCCTCCGCGGAGCTCCTACGCGTATCAACCCATACGAACGGGTGAAGTTCCCCCGACCCGACGGTGCGGGGTATGCATACCAACATTGGATTCCTCAGTTCTTTCCTGACGTTCCGTAAAATTTCTGTTCTTGGCTGACCCCCGATGCGGCTTTGCGCATGGGAGTATCGGTGTCATGAACGATCCCCAGTTCGACTCCGCGCGCGCCCGTCTCGAGAGAGCCCTCCGATACCGACAAGAGATGGGATCCATCGCGCGCCGCGAGTTCAAGGAACACCCGCCCATCGAGTGGATTCGTAATGAGCGAGACGCCGCAATCCTCTGTATCAAGGCGGCCAAGCCGGTGCCACTGGACATCGCGCTCGTTTTCAGCGACTGGCTACACGCTGTGCGAACAGCGCTGGACAACGCTTACTACACACTTGCTATCGTCGAGACCGGCCAGGATCCACCGACGAACCACGGGAGACGCCAGTTCCCGCTCGTGGCCGATCCGAACAAATTCGGAGGAAACAGACTGAGCGGATTCTGCGACGAGGCCCGGTCGATCATCGAGGACTTTCAGCCGTACAAGATGCGAGGTGGAAAAACCGGCAGTGCTTTGTGGTGGCTGCATGAGCTCGCCCGCATGGACCGGCACCGATCTGAGCACTTCTTCCAGTGGCGCATCGTGGACCTGGAGATAACTTTTCGCGGCCCTTACTTCGCCGGGTCTGGGACGGTATGTAGCCAACAAGCCGCTTTCCTGGAAACAGGCCAGGATCTCGAGCTCGCGAGGGGGCTCAAGAGCCCGTTCCAATCCGTTGACGATCACCCGGGAAGCCACGTAGATATCGACTATCGGGTTGAGCTCGATATACGCGATTGGTATGAGCGGTGCTTCTCCACATACCGGTGGCGTTTTGATCATCGCCTCCAGAGCTTCGAGTCCGAAGTTGCTGCTTTGATCAGCCGGTTCGACGAGCATTGTCAAACCTTCCACTGATCTATCGCTGTTCATGTAGATCTCCCTTCATGCTCAAACGGGACGTATTGTTTTGGCATGGATCTTGGAACGGTGTCATCGTGGGTAGCTGCAGCAATCTCGTTCGCCTCCGCCGGCGGTGCAGTCATTTGGTCCTGGTGGAGCCGACCTACAGTCGACTGGATAACTGAAGGTCTGATAGAAAAAACTTTTGTAGGCTCAGAGCTTTTGGTAGTCAGCGGGGAGTTCGGAAATTTCGGAGACGGCCATGCCCATTGCGTTTCTGTATGGCTTCGAACAACACCCGAACACGATGCACGTCGGATCGCTACCGCTCCGCTCCTGAAACCCGGAGAAACAGTCGAATTCGAGACGAATATCACCAAATCGGTTCTTGACTCCGCCGTCCTATTTGTTCGGTGGACACCGGCTCCACTACGTCGCCACAAAGAGCTCACCAGTTCGGAGTTTCCTGTGAAACACCATTTTCATTATTCGATATAACTCACGAATTACTTCATCTACCGCTATTCATGGAGATCTCCCCTTCATCTTGGACGAAGTAGCCAGTTCAGTCCCTGGCTCGTGTTTGCATAGGTCAGGTCCTGCCGGGTGATTTCAGTGATGACTTCCGGCAGTACGGACCACTCGATGTGGATTCCTTCCGGAGATCCATCAACATCGAGGTTCACACCGGACTTGTTGCTTCGAATTTTGAGCTTTTCGATCCTTGACGCTGCGCACTCGTCGATCTCCGGAGAATCCGTCTGTACAGACGAGGCCGGATCACAGTCCAAGCTCGGCGACGACCGTCTGATCGGAACTTCCTTCACAGACTGGATGGTCCGCACGAGGTCGTCTGCTGCGCCGTTCGTGAGCTCTAGGCCGTGGAGTTCGTCGCCGTCCGCGGCGAAGATCCAGAACCGCTCCTTGTCTCTTGCGACAATCGTCACGTTGTTCATTGCGATGAGAGATGGGCGGTTCCTCGTATCTCGCGGATCTTCGCAATGGCCTGCTCAATCGTCGATCGATCAGTCATGGTGTTCTTCCTCATCCTGCGCTCGACACGAATCCATCGCGGCTTCGACATCATGGGCGCTGCTCATCCTGATAGATTCCGGGTTATGGGAATCATCAGAATTGGAGGCCCCTGGCAGGGGATCGGTATCGAGGTCGACGACAAGCTCGCGATCAATGTCGCTAAAGCTGTGTTCGACTTCATCAAAGATGTCGGCATGGTCACGGTCATTGACGTGCAGCCCAGTACTGGTCGCTATGTCGAGGTCGAGGCGGCAAAGAAACGAGTGCTCTCCCCCGGTGATCTTGGCGAGGCGTCCCCAGACGGGGAGTTGATCTGTCGTCTCGGTTGCGCCCGGAGCGACAATCCGGAGGCCGTCATTGACCCGGTACTTGTGCAGGAGATCCTGGAACTCCTGCATGAAACGAACGGCAGACTCGCCTTCGACCGTGACGGTTCGCTGATTCGTGATCCTCTGCGAGTAAAAGAGATGGGAGATGCAGCCACTCGGGTTCGAGAGGACGGTTCCATCACCGACTGACTTGTCAGTGGTTTCTTCAGATTCCCCGGGTGTTGCATCGCCCGGGGTTTTCTTCTGTGCTGTGGTTGAGGCTCCTAGTTTGATCCAGGGCATGATGTTCCTCTTTCGTGTTGCCCGGCGCGGTCACGCGGCGGCGGGTACCTGTTCAGCAGTCTCGATGTAAAAGAGCGCATCGAACGGAGTCCGGAATGCAACGGTCGCCCCGGCGATGAAGCGAGCAGAGATGCTGCCACCATTGATTGCACGGTCATACGTTGCCCGGGTGACCCCGATCTCCTTTGCCATTCGGATATCCGAGTATCCGAGGATCTTCTGTAGGTCCCTGATCTTGTCGGTCTTGACCTTGATGCTGGTCTGCACGGCGGTTTCCTTTCTATCCGGCATGGCTCGATGGTAAACCATCGTGGATAGACTACAAACCATCCACCCCCGTTCGAGGTGGTTCATTTTCAAACCATCGCAGGTGATGTCCAGTTTTGTGGTTCGATTGTGTACCATCCCCTACATGGACAAACTGACCGCATGGATCGATAACATCACCGACGGAGCCTCGCTTCGACAGATCGCAGAGCGCCTCAACACCACCCACCCCACGGTGAATAGGCGAGTTGGTGCCGCTGATCCGAAGCTGGCCGTCGAACTCGCAGATGCATATGGTGCAAATCGCATCGATGGGCTTCTAGCCTTTGGATTTATCGAGCAGAGTGATGTTTCTGGCTATACGCGGAAGCTTTCACTGTCTGAGTTTTCCGACATCGAGTTAGCGGAGGATATTCTTCGACGCCTCCAATCACAGGAGGAAGCCGAGGAAGTCGCTCCCGTCGAGCACATCTTTGGCGATGTTGACCCGGCGGAGCTCGAGGGCCTGCCCTACGCGGCCGACTCATCCCCCGACGAGCCAGGACCAGGTGATCCGGGGTATCACGATGGACCATAAGCTCTACCGGATCGCCGATAATCTCGGCGTCCGTATCGGCGAACACGAGGGCGGCGAACGTGGACGCTGGTACGACGGCCCCCGAATCATCACGATCCGGCGCGGACTGACCTACATCGAGCACCGCTGCACACTCGCACACGAGATCGGGCACGCCATCCTGGACCACATCACCAACGCACCCGCATGGATACAGCGCAAGCAGGAGCGGGCCGCCGATCAGTGGGCTACCGGTTTCCTCATCACGCCGGAGGCCTACGCCGCGGCAGAAGAACTCCGCGGCAACCACCGGGGCGGTATCGCGTCGGAGCTCTACGTCACCCGCCATCTCGTCGATATATGGCAGCTCAGATGGCAGCGACGGACCGACGATCTACGAGTGCGTTAGCTTCTCGAAGCGGTAGTAGCACCCTGCCCCTTACTCTTCGAAGACGTGAGATCCGGAGGTCACCCGCGCGACGGCAACCTCACTTGCAGGTCACGACACATGATGGCATATTAACTGGTATGAATTACCCCGATTTCCCCACCTCCAAAAAGATCCTCGACCGCCTCGGACCTGAGTTCGTCAACGCATACATCAAAGCGGTTGACGCCGCCAGAGAAGACTATAAAAGCCTCCAGACCTGGCAGCCAGACTGGCTCCCCAGCTATGCAAAGCGCACCATCGCATGTTTTATCCACGACCGCATTTGGTATCACCTATGCTCCCAAATAGCCGAGTCCGAACAGACCACCATCACAGACAAAGACCCAACGCGGGAGATCCGCATTGGTCTGGGCTTGCGGCTTCGCATCAAACGACACACATACGATGACAAGATCTCCAACGTGCCGACTCAGACGGTAATAGACTACTTCGAAAACGCCATGCCAACTTTCGATGGCATGGAAGAAGTGTGCCTGGCATTGGGCTACTACTGGATTAAAGATCAACACGCCATTGGTGAGCCCGCCCTATCATTCCATAACAGGTTCAATGAACCTGTCTGGTCTGTGAAGCTTAAAACTGATGAAGAAGCATCTGTTGGCTATGTCTCGTGGCCCGGGGAAGTCCCCGAACTCCCCGACATGGACATCAACTCGATCGTCGCAGAATTTAAGGAAGAAAAAGAGTCATGAGCACGAGCGTCGGTGACGCTCTCGTAGTTCTCCGACGTTCCGCAGGGATCACTCAGGAAGAACTGGCGAAGCGCGTCAACATCACACAAGCCGCACTATCTCGTTATGAGAACGACCTTCGTGAGCCTGACACCGAGACGCTACACGCACTCAGCAAAGCGCTTGGCGTCACCCCGAAGTTCCTCACCCACGAATATAAGCACCTGGGTGCCATCGCATCCGATGCCCATATGCGCCGACAAAAAACCGCCAAGCCAACCGACTGGAAGCGAATCGAAGCACGCATCAATGTTCACCGGATGCACACATCATTCCTACTAGAGAAAGTCCCACTGAAGCCCTCAAATTACATTTTTCGTCTCGATCCGGCGGAGCACACTCCTACGGAAGCTGCCGAAATCTGCCGCTCAAATTGGAGAATGCCAATCGGCCCAGTCAAGAACCTCACCCGATGGATGGAATCATCTGGCATTATCATCATCGAAGAGGATTTCGGAACACCACGCATCAACGGGATGTCGCAATGGGCAGGCGAATGTGCCGTGGTCCTCATAAATAGCACGATGCCTACAGATAGAAAACGGCTCACTCTGGCTCATGAGCTCGGACACCTAGTGCTCCATACGGATTATCTCGATGGCGACGTAGAAGAACAAGCCAACGAATTCGCTGCAGCATTCCTCATGCCAGAAGTACACATAATCTACGAACTGAACAACCTGACACTGGGAAGGCTCTCCGATCTAAAAAAGAAGTGGGGTGTTTCTATGCAAGCGTTGTTCGAACGCGCGTACAGGTTGGGGAAAGTATCTGCCCAGGATCGAAGCCGCTTCTATCAACAGTTGAGTAAACGCGGGTGGAGGACCCGAGAACCAGGTAGTGATGAGCTTCCACGCGAGACCCCAGCGCTGACCGGATCAATCGGGCAACGCTTACAACAAGCCGGTCTGGATCGTTTCGAGCTATACCACCTCATTGGGATGCAGCCGGATCAAACCAGCCCGTTCATCCCTTCACGCTCCGCACGCGGCGGACTACATGTTGTGTAACAAGGTAGCTTCCTAGATAGCCGGAAAGCCCACGCTTGTGCTTTAAGGTGCAGGCGCAGGGATGCTGAAACAAAGGAGTCCCCATGAAAGACAAACTCTGGAGCACACCAGCCATCGCCATCGGCTTCACGCTCTTCATCCTCATCAGCGACCTCTCCCCCTGGTGGCTAATCTTCCCAACAGCAGCCGCCCTGTCGATGACAGCGATGAACATCCGAGGCCTGGTCACCGAGTGATCCAGCAATAACCTCCCGGGTTCGATGCGCTCCACCAGGAGCACCGTACTGTCCAATGCCCCGCGTTCTCCTCATCCCCCACCGAGTACGCCACCGTCGAGACGATGTACGGCCCCGACTACGCCGCAACCTCCCGTGAACATGGGGCACCATCAGCATCTGGCCAAACATCTACGAACGCTGTCCGCAAGCCGCGCTAACGAAAGGCCTCATCCCCATGACTACCGAGCCCCAGCCACCCGAGCTCGACAGAGACCAGAGCGGCGAGTTCATCATCTACCGCACCGAGGACGACCGCACCGAAGTCCACCTGCGACTCATCGACGGCTCCGTCTGGATGACCCAAGCCCAGATCGCAGAGCTCTTCGGCATCAGCCGGCAAAACGCCAGCGTCCACATCAGGAATATCTACGCAGATGGCGACCTGACCAGGGATCGAACTATCAAAAATTATTTGATAGTTCGATCCGAAGGAGACCGTGACATCAGGCGCAGGGTCGATCACTACAACCTCGACCTCATCATTGCCGTCGGCTACCGCGTCCGGGGCCCACGCGGTGCACAGTTCCGCAGCTGGGCAACCGAGGTACTCAAGGAGTACCTGATCAAGGGCTTCGCCATGAACGACGAAAAGCTCAAGGATCCCACCGGCAAGGACTACTTCAGTGAGCTCCTGGAGAGAATCCGGGACATCCGAGCATCCGAAGCCCGGTTCTACCAACAGATCCTCGACCTCGTAGCCACCGCCGTTGACTACTCACCAGAAGCAGCAGACAAACTCCATCTGTTCCAGAAAATCCAGAACAAGCTTCACTTCGCCATCGCCGGACAAACAGCACCCGAGATCCTAGCCACCCGCTCCGACCCCTCGAAGCCCAACATGGGGCTCCAGACTTTCTCCGGCTCCAAGGTCCGCAAGAAAGACATCACAGTAGCTAAAAACTATCTTGTCGAAGAAGAACTCAAGAAGCTCAACCGCTTCACCACGATGTACCTCGACTACGCCGAACAACAAGCGGAACGACGAGTCGAAATGACCATGCAAGACTGGATCACACAAACAGACAAGTTCATCCAGTTCAACGAATACCCCATGCTCGAGGACGCAGGTCGAATCACTCGAAAAAGCGCCCTAGACAAGGTGCATGAACGCTACACGGTCTTCGACCGGGCACGCCGAGCTGACCTCGACGAAAAGCAGCTCGAAGAACAGATCACAGCGCTCAAAATCATCGACCAACAAATCCTTGCTGACCAGAAGCGACTGAACCGTCGATAACAAGGGATTATCCCGTCTCACATGCGAAATTACCTCCAACTAATCCAGACAAATTCGTCCCGGAGAAATTGTGGTACATTTAGTAATGTCGCTTTTACCGGATTGCCGATGGACTCGGAATCCGAATAAGTGAGCGCCACAGAAGCGAGCGCGGACGTTGGTACGGCAACCCCTGGATCATCACGATCTGACACGGCCCGACCCAACCGCACACTCGCACACGAGATCAGGCAAACAGTCCTAGATCATTCCAGCAATGCCCCAGGGTGGATATACACCACCAGGAGCGGCATGCCGAACAATGAACAGCACAGCTACCCATCTCCCCCTCCGAGCAATTCACTAACGAAACGGTGCCCGGCCCAAGCCACACCGTGACCACAGTCGAACCCGGAGCTATTTTCGAATTTTTACAAATGTGACAAAACCTGCATGAACGCAGGCGGAAAGTCACCTAATGTTAGGAGAATAAAGTGAAAAAATCACAATCTAATAGACGTATCGTCACTGATCCGCAGCAAGCAATTAACGCAACTGTCGCAGTACTCAAAAATGAGTATCCACTGGGAACAGTAACCGAAAGAGACAAACGCGGAGTAGTTTTCGAGGTACCTGAAGGTTCCTCGAGGGGACCGCTGCGGGCAACCGCCAATGCAGAGGGCAAAATCCTAAAGATCGTCCTCACCTGTGACAAACCCACTACCAAAAAAACCAGTCTCTGCATCAACAACCTCAGTCTCTGCATCGACAAGGCCCTTGTCGATGCAGAAGTCATAGATGACCAAGGAGTCAAGGCTGCACTGGCCGCACTGTCTCCGATCGAGAGAGCCCACGGCCGCATAGCCGTGGGTCAAATCCTGGAACTAGTCGAGCTAGATGAGAAAGTGGATCTCGTCACGATCTGTCGTAATGGAGAGAATTGCAACGTGGTTTTTGTCTGCACGAATAGAAGACTCATCACGAAAACCGAAGGGATAAAATATCCCTCCGCACCAGATCTTTGCCAGTTGACTATTAAAAAGGAAGACGAAGGTGATAAATCCGTCGTGTTGTTTGATCTTCAAGGTTGTGAAATCAAAATATCTGGGCTGGATCCGAACCGAGCAGAACAAATCAGATGCTCCATCCAGAACCTGAAGGATCGGACTGCGCAAGCACCTGATTCCCAGCCAAGGGTGCAACCGAATTCCATCTAGTTAGACACCTAACACAAAGCGCCCCGCCCCCTAGAGCTTGCAGGCACAGGGGCGGGGCACAAAGACCAGCCGCGCAAGCGGCCAGACAGGAGAAGTCTATCCAATGGCATCCATCAAGCAGTACAAGACGGCCAAGGGCACGGCATGGCGTGTCCAATACCGCTCCCCCGACGGGCGGGCCCGCACAAAGCAGGGCTTCCGCACTAAGGGAGAAGCCTCATCGTGGGCCGCCGCGAATACCGTCGCGACCGACACCGGAGCGTGGATCGACCCCCAGGCTGGGAAACGCACCGTCGCCGAGATCGGAGACACCTGGATCCAGCACCGCACCCACCTCAAACCATCAACACGGGAACGCGAGAAAGGAATCTGGCGCGCAGTACGGCCAGTGTGGGGAGATCGACAGGTCTCGACCATCCGGCCGTCCGAAGTCCAAGCCTGGATCGCGGAGATGGACATGAGCGCGGCGACGATCCGACACCACCATGCACTCCTTGCGCAGATTCTCGATGCCGCGGTCGCCGACCGCATGATCCCCTCCAACCCTGCCCGTGGGCTCAAGCTCCCACGCAGAGGCCCCGCCGTCCGCGTCTACCTCACCGTCGATCAGCTCCGGGAGCTCGCCGACGAGTCCGGTGACCATGCCCCGCTGGTCTGGCTACTCGGAACCGTCGGGCTGCGGTGGGGTGAAGCCGCCGGCCTCCAGGTCGCCGACATCAACTTCCTGCGGGGCAGGATCGCGATCAAGCGGAACGTGGTGTAGGTCCGCGGCACGATGACCATCGGTACACCGAAGTCCCACGAGCGGAGGACGGTTGCAGTGACTCGGCACGTCCTGGACATGCTTGAGCCACTCACCCGTGGCAAGGGCCCTGACGAGTGGATCTGGACGTCCGTGGATGGGGATCCGATGAGGAAGGCTAACTCGCACGGGTGGTTTGCACAGGCCGTCCGGCGGGTACAGGCGAGGGATCCTGGTTTCCCGAGGATCACTCCTCACGGGTTGCGGCATGTCGCGGCCGGGCTTCTGGTGTCGAACGGGGCGAACGTGAAGGTTGTGCAGAGGCAGTTGGGGCACGCGTCGGCAGCGATGACGCTCGACACCTATGCCGATTTGTTCGACGGTGCCCTTGAGGACATCGTGTCGACGATGGACCGTGCACTGGCGCGACCTGCGTGAAGGTTCTCGTGAAATGTCGTGGGATTGTCGTGGCGTAGGGTTCTGAAATAGAGAAAAACCCCTGTTTAACAGGGGTTTTTCTCTGTGGGGCCGCCGGGGCTCGAACCCGGGACCAGCGGATTATGAGTCCGCGGCTCTAACCGACTGAGCTACAGCCCCCTACCGGTGACCGAGATCCTCTACTGGCGATCTCCGGTCGGGGGACAGTATAACCGGGCGGACACCTTCCGGTCACACCGGTGTGGCCGGATCACGGGAGAGACCCGGAACAACCCGTTGAAGTGGGAATTTGCCATCCCTGACGGGCGTCGATATAGTAACTTCTCGTTGCCCGGGGTTACGCCCCGGAAGCACGGCACATTCCCCCATAGCTCAATTGGCAGAGCATTCGACTGTTAATCGAAGGGTTACTGGTTCGAGTCCAGTTGGGGGAGCTCATCGAAGGGGCCGGGCGGTTTTTAACCGCCCGGCCCCTTTCTTTTCACGCCGTCAGGAATCCGTTCCGGTGGTCGTCGCGTCGACGAGTGCACGCATGAGCGCCCAGTCCTGCACGGCCACACCGACGGATTTGAAGACGGTGACCCGATCCGGATCGTGGGCCACGTCCCCCGCCGCGAGAGCCGAGCCGAGGGTCCGCAGATCGCCCGGTTCCAGTTCTCCGGCATCCACCGCCTCGATGATCTCCCCCGCTTCGGCGGTCACGGCCTCGACATCATCGACGAACAGCGCCGTGCGGGCGACATCGGCGCCGGACATCTCCCGCATCTCCGGACGGTAGGAGCCGATGAGGTTGACCTGTGCACCGGGTTTGAGATCGTCGAGGGTGAACAGGGGTTCCTTCGCCGGCGTGGCGCAGCAGATGATGTCCGCACCGGCGACGGCGGCGCGCGGATCGTCGGAGGCGGTGAACCGGACGTGCGGGAATTCGTCGGCGACCCGCGCGATGCACGCCTGGGCCGATTCCCGTCTCAGTGCCGCCACCGTGACGGAGCTGATGTCGCGGACGGCGAGCACGGCCCGGATCTGATCGGGGGCCTGTCCCCCGGCACCGACAACGGTCAGCGAATCAGCGTCGGGGGCTGCGAGCAGGTCTGCGGCGACGCCGCTGACGGCTCCGGTCCGCATGGCGGTGGCTTCGGCGGCGTCGGTTCCGACGTGTCGTTCCGTGTGCCACTCCTCCCAGGTGATGGTTCCGGAGAGCGCGGGTTTTCTGCCCGTGAAGTTCGCGGAGAGTGATTTGACGACCAGTGTCTCACTCGCGATGTGCCTGACCGGCATCACGAGGAAGTTTCCTGCACCGGGAGCGAATCTCAGCGGGATCTCGAAGTCTCCGCCGTGCAGGCCGACCAGTGCTTCGCGGACATGATCGACGACGGTGCGCATGTTCACCGCCGCACGTAGTTGTTCGGCGTCGAACCAGTCGGTACGGGACGCTCCCACGTTTCCTCCTCGGGTACCGGCGGAGCTTCGTGTGCCTGAACCGCCCCCGCGCTCCACCGGTCCCCGGGGCGCGGAACCGCCCCAAGACTAACAACATTTCCCCTCCTCCCCCGCCGACCACGGCCGCCGACCGCGGACCGCTGCCCGTGGTCGGCACCTTCGGTAGAGTGGGGACAACGACCCCAAGCCCCCAATCAAGGAGCATCCCCCTCACATGATCCAGTTCGTCGTCGGTGCGGCCGCAGGTTACGTCTTCGGCACGAAGGCCGGCCGAAAGCGGTACCACCAGCTCAAGAAGGGGTACACCATGGCGGTCGAGTCTCCGGTGGCCCGCGCCGCCGTCACCGCCACCCGGAAGGCCGTCGCCAACAAACTTGATCCGGAACCCCGGATGAAGGAGGTCAAGGATCTCCGCAGGGGCACCACCGGGTCCGGTCAGACGATCCTCGAACCCGACGAGGACTGACCCGGATCCTTCCGTCCGGAAAACCGTTCGAGCCACCGTTCCCCACTCCTGCAGAGCGGCGTATTCTCGCTGGTGCGAAGATGCGGACACGGTGGCTTTCTGCTGTGGCGGGCTCACACCGGAACCACCGACACCAGGTGAAAGGCGGACAAATGACCTCGACAGCGGACCTCTACGGGGACAACGTCGGCGCGACACTGGCGACCACGCTGTACTCCCGCGCCACGGCGGGTGAGCGCTACCGCATACCCGGGTGGCACGACGATCAGGCCCGAGAGGTGTGGGAGAGGCTGGTCGAGGTCGGCCGGGCCGCCGGATCCGACCCCAACGATCTCGTAATGACCGGTAAGTCGAACCTCGCGGGAACCGTGTGGCGGTCGTTGGCGATGGACACCCGCGTCCGGCAGTTCGCCGCCGACCACGGGGCGACGAAGATCCAGGTGGTCTCGCTCGGCGTCGGGCTGTGCAACCGCGCGTCCCGGCTCGCGGACCTCGACGCGTCCTGGTTCGGAATCGACAGGACGAAGGTGCTGGAGCTCCGGTCCAGACTGATCCCGGAGGACGAGACGCAGCTCATCGACGCCTCCGTCACCGAACCGGGGTGGATCGACGGTGTCGACGCCGGGGTACCCACCGTGTTCGTCGCGGAGGGGTTGCTCATGTACCTGACCCGCGACGATGTCACACAGATTCTCACCGACATCGGGCGGCACATGTCAGCCCCGGTGCGGTTCATCTGCGACTCCCACCACGCGAGCTTCATCCGGCGTCCGACCAGGTCCCAGATCACCAGGCGCACCGGCGCCGTCTACACCTTCGGTATCGAGGACTCCCGCCGTCTGGCGGCGCTGGCACCGGGCTGGCGGGCGGTCGGGGACGACGACACGTGCAGCCCGATCGGTGTCGGAATGAAGATCATGTCCGGGGTGTTCCGGATGCTCCGCGGCGGTGTCCTCTACGGGGTCAAGACCATCGAGTTGTCTCCCCGCTGACGGGATGACGCCCGGTGCCGGCGTCAGTTGGTCCTGAACGCCCGGTCCAGCAGCTCCCGGCGCGCCTGCTCGAGTGCGACGAGGTCGGCGAACATCGAGTTGTACGCCATCTCGTCATCCGAGGGACGCATCCGCTGCAGCTGCCCCTTGAGCTGCGCGATCTGGTTGCCGACGCGGACCTCCTGCAACCTGGAGAGCACGCTGTCGGTGTAGTGTTCCAGTTCCCCGTCCTCGCAGTGGATGGGTTCCACCGCGAGTCCGGAGACGAGATGCTGGCCGACGAGGTCATCCATTTCCCCGGCGACCCTCGACAGCCAGTCGACGCCGTCGTGGGCGTTGCCGCATCCGCCAGCTTCGCTGATCGCGCGCCGGATCGCCTGATAGGTGGGATGCGTGAACGCATCCACCGGCAGGCCGTCGAAGTAGGCGCCGGCGTATTCCGGGTACTGCAGCGCGAGTTTGAGGCTCTCCCGCTCGGGCCAGAGCCGGGGCGTGCGCTGGTCAGGCAGCTCGAGCGCCGGTTTCGACGGTGCGCCGGCGGGCGGTGTCTCCGTGTTGTCGAACCTGCGGGCGCGCCGCGGTTCCTGCTTCTTCTTCGGTCGTCTGGCCTCCGCGCGGACCTGCTCGAGCACCTCGGTCGGGTCCGCCCAGCCGACCCACCCGGCGAGTTGCCGGGCGTATTCGTTCCGGAGCGTCTCGTCCCTGATGCCCGCCACGACGGGTACTCCCCGCCGGAGCGCCTGGAGGCGACCGTCCGCGGAGTCGAGCGGGTGGTCGGCGATCATCGTCCGGACGACGAACTCGAACATGGGTACGCGCCTGGCGACCAGGTCGCGGACGGCGGCGTCACCGCGTTCGAGGCGGAGATCGCACGGGTCCATGCCGTCGGGCGCCACGGAGACGTAAGACTGGCCGGTGAACTGCTGGTCCCCCTCGAAGGCCCGCATCGCGGCTTTCTGGCCCGCCTCGTCTCCGTCGAAGGTGTAGATCAACTCGCCGCGGAAGTAGTTGTCGTCCAGCATCAGGCGGCGCAGTATCTGGAGGTGCTCCTCACCGAACGCGGTGCCGCAGGCGGCGACGGCCGTGGTCACCCCGGCGGCGTGCATGGCCATGACGTCGGTGTACCCCTCGACGACGACGGCCTGGTGCCCGGCGGCGATGGCCTTTTTCGCGTGATCGAGCCCGAACAGCACCTTGGACTTGTGGTACAGGAGGGTGTCCGGTGTGTTCATGTACTTGCCCATCTGGTCATCCTCGAAGAGCTTGCGCGCCCCGAAGCCGATGACGTCGCCCGCGAGATTGCGGATGGGCCAGAGCAGTCGGCGGTGGAAACGGTCGATGGGGCCGCGTTTGCCCATCGTGGTCACTCCTGCGGCGGTGAGTTCCTTGACGTCGAAACCCTTCCGCAGCAGGTGCTTCGTCGTCGTGTCCCAGCCGCCGGGCGCGTAGCCGCACCCGAAGCTCCGGGCGTGGTCGGCGGAGAATCCCCGGTCGGTGAGGAATGCGCGGGCGGTGGCGGCCTCCGGGGTCTCGAGCTGTTCCCGGTAGAAGGCGTGCGCCGCCTTGTTCACGGCGACGAGTCGTTGTCTGGTCCCGGGTTCCTCACGGCGTCCGGGGCCGCCGCCCTCGTAGTTGATGTGGTAGCCGATCTTCTCGGCGCAGATCTCGACGGCCTCCGGGAAGGGGATCTGCTCCATCTTCATCAGGAAACTGAACACGTCCCCACCTTCGCCGGTGGAGAAGCAGTGGAAGTAGCCCCGGTTCGGGCGGACGTGGAAGGAGGGGGTCTTCTCGTCCTTGAACGGGGAAAGACCTTTCATGGAGTCACTGCCGGCCGGTTTGAGCTGGACGTATTCCCCGACGATCTCCTCGATCGGGGTGCGTTCGCGGATCGCCGCGATGTCACTCTCCGGAATACGTCCCTTTGCCATGCCCTCCACTGTAGTGCCGGACCCGTGGACGGACGGATTCGATGTCCGGGTCGTTGGCGGCGATCGCGGCGGGGGCCGCACCGGATGTCCGCTCGACGTGCGATCATGGGGGAATGAACAATCGTCGTTTGATCGGCACTGCGGCGGCAGTCGCCCTGGCGGCCTGTGCCGCGTGGCTGGGGATAGACCTGACCGGGGACCCCTCTTCCGCCCCGGGATCCGGGACGGGGGACACATCGTCCGCCGCGCGGTCATCCGTCCCGTCGGACGGCCCGTCCGCGGCACCGGAGGAGGGGACCTGTCCCCTGGACACCCTCCCGGACCAGGCCGAAACGGTGGTCTCCGACATCCTCGCCGGTGGCCCGTTCGACCATCCGGCGCACGACGGAAAGCACTTCGGCAACTACGAGCGGCGCCTGCCCCGGGAGCACAACGGCTACTACCGTGAGTACACGGTGGACACGCCGGGCCTCAGGCACCGTGGTGAGCGTCGCATCATCACCGGCGGCGGCACTGACGGTGATCCGGACGTCTGGTACTACACGGACGACCACTACGACAGCTTCTGTCTGATCCCGGACGCGGAGGAGAACCGATGACCGCCCGTACCCTGACTCTCGGAGCGTCCGCCGCAGCCGACGAGACCACGTGGTTCGCCGCCCTGTCCCATGCCTGCGGCGCAGGGCCCGGTGCCCCCGTCCCGAGGAATCTCGATGCCCTCGCGGACTTCCTCGGTGAACGGACCGGGCTGCGGAAGGTGGTGAGCCCGGATCTCGCACACTGGCCCCGGGAGCGACGGATCCTGCTGTGCCGGGTGTTCCTCGACGCCGGGGTCGATCTGCAGCTGCACCGCGCTCCCGGGGAACACCTCTAGGGGTGCCGGGGTTCCCCGCTGATGACGTGGTCGGCGTGGTTGACGGCTTCGGTCACGAGCCGGACGAGGTGCCCGTCATCCATCCGGTAGATGACCCGCCGTCCGTCCTTCCTGGTCTGCACCAGGTTTCCGGACCGGAGTTTGGCCAGGTGCTGGGACACGGCCGTCCGGGAGATTCCCGTGGCCTCCACCAGATCGCCGACCGAATACTCGGCGCCGCTGAGCAGCCACAGGAGGCGGAGACGCGTCGGTTCGGCCAGGAGTTTCAGGGTGGCGGCGCCGGTGTCCAGTAGTTCGGCCGACACCGGCGGATCGTGCGCCAGGGAGACGGCGGGATCGCGCGGTTTCATCTTCATGGTCCCTCACGCTACCGGTTGCCGGGAGCTGAAAGCCCTGAACCCCGCACCGGTCGCCAGGAGGGTCATCGCGAGAAGCACCCCTGTGGCCGCGGGTAGTCCGAACCAGACCCCGAGGAAGCCCGCCGCCGGATACGTCGCGAGGTAACAGGCGTGGGACAGGGAGAACTGGGCCGCGAATATGTGGCCGTAGCTCCCGGGGCCGACGTTGCGCCGCAGCACCCGGGACATGGGGGTCTGCAGTGCCGACGTCGCGGAACCGAGGACGAGCCACAGGGCGATGACCGTCAACCAGACGCCGACGCCGTCGAGCTGACCCCCGGCGGTCAACAGCAGGAGGAGCCCGGTCAGCGCCACGGCTCCGGCGAGGGCACCGGCCGTCATCACCGCGCGGTCGGACACCAGGGCCAGGACCCGTGGAAGGGCGAGAGCGGTCAGCATGGACCCGAGTCCGAATCCCGCGAGGGTGATCGCGAGCGCGGTGTCGGTCCTGTCCATCTCCCCGCGGACGATCACGACGGTGTTGATCATGACCGTCGCCATCGGTGCGGCCACCGCGAGGTTCAGCCAGAGCACTCCCCGCAGTTCGGGTTCGGCCGCCATGATCCGGGCCCCGCGGAACACCCGGGACAGGAACCCGGACTGCTCCGATTCCGGTTCGGGACGGCCCGGCAGCCGTGTCCCTGTCACCAGCGCCGCGGACACGAGGAAACCGATCATCGTCCCGATGAACAGATTGTGGTGGCTCATCACCGCGAGGAACAGCGCAGCGACGGCGGGGCTGGTGATCTGTTCGACGTCGTAGGCCATGCGGGACAGGGACAGGGCGTTGGTGTACTCGTCCTCGTCGGGGAGCACCTGCGGTATGACCGACTGGAAGGTCGGGGTGAAGGTGGCGGATGCGGCCTGGAGCAGGAAGATCGCGGCGTAGAGCTGCCATTCGGCGTGGATGAACGGCAGACACACGGCGACGGCGGCCCGGGTGAGGTCCGCCGTGATCAGGACGGGCTTGACGGGGAGTTTCGCCGCGACCGCCGTGACGGTCGGGGCACCGACCACGTAGACGATGATCTTGATGGTCAACGCGGTGCCGAGCACGAGCCCGGCGTCACCGCCCGCGATGTCGAAGGCGAGGAGCCCGAGGGCGACGGTGAGCAGACCAGTGCCCACCAGGGCGACGACCTGTGCGGTGAAGAGTCGCCGGTAGGTGCGGTGCCGGAGCACACTCAGAAGTGGTGGGGCTGCGGGTGCGGGCACTCCGGTCTCGTTTCTGGTATCGCGGGGAGGCCCGGGGAACAGGGCCGGACGACATGTGGACATGTGCAAAGGTGCGCACAGGTCCACACATTAGGGGCTGTCACCGTGCGGCACAACCCCCGTGCGACATCAGATGTAGTAGCCCACCACGCCACTCGCCCGCTTGGCCGTGCGTTCCAGCCGGGATTCCGTCATCGACGCGATCTGGTCGATGATCACCCGGGAGCGTGCGGCGTCACTGTCGGCGTCGGCCCACCACGCCGCGAAGATCGGGTCCAGGGTGCCCGGCGCCCCGAAGGTGAGATAGTCGTGGACCCGCGCGATCCGCTCGCGCTGCCTGTCCTGGCGCTGCTGGTGCCTGCTCTCCTCCATCACGTAGAGGACCGCGATCGTCTTGAGCATCTGGACCTCGGCCGCCGCCGCGGGGGGGACGACGAGCCGCCCGTGCATCCTTCCCAGCGGGCGCCCACCGGCGGCCTCCAGCGTCGCGCCGACCGTCACCCCCACATACCGTCCGACGAGTTCACTGGTCAGTGCCTTGAGCGCGACGAGCGACGACAGGGAACCGTCGTAGTCGGCGGCGGCCGCGACGACCGGCAGCTGGCGCAGTGCATCCGCTGCCGCGATCATCTCCTCCGGGTCACCGCCGAAGGCCTCCGCCCCCTTCTCCGCGAGTTCCGCGAGTTCGAAGAGGTCCCACAGAACCTTCAGGCTGATCCGGCCGGAGCAGATGCCGTCCTCGACGTCGTGCACCGAATAGGCGACGTCGTCGGACCAGTCCATCACCTGCCCCTCGACCGATGACCTGGAATCGTCCGGACCGTGCCCCTCGCGGATCCAGGCGAGCAGATCCGCCTCCTCCCGGTAGGCGCCGTACTTACGACGGACCGTTCCGTCGGGGGAGATCCTCGTCCACGGGTACTTGCAGGCGGCGTCGAGGGACGCCCGGGTGAGATTGAGACCGTGCGGGGTTCCGTCCGGTGCGAGGATCTTCGGCTCGAGCCGCGAGATGATCCGCAGTGTCTGGGCGTTTCCCTCGAATCCGCCGCAGTCCGCCGCCAGTTCATCGAGCGCGACTTCACCGTTGTGCCCGTAGGGCGGGTGACCGATGTCGTGGCAGAGTCCCGCGAGGTCCGCGAGATCCGGGTTCACGCCGATGCCCGACGCGATTCCCCGGGCGATCTGCGCGACCTCGAGGGAGTGCGTGAGACGGGTTCTCGGGGTGTCCCCGTCCCGGGGGCCGACGACCTGGGTCTTGTCCGCGAGTCGGCGGAGCGCGGCGGAGTGGAGTACCCGGGCCCGGTCCCGTGAGAAGGCGCTGCGGTCGTCCACCGAGGTGGCGGCCATCTGACTGCCCTTCGGGGCTTCGTCGCAGTACCGTGCGGTGTCGGCATCGGTGTAGCTGTACTGGGCGGGACTGTCCACGGTCGGTCGGCGTCTCCTGGTCGGCGGGATGGGCGGGTCCTTCAGGCCCTGTCACGGCCGAGATGACGGTACCGAGTGCTTCTCGACGGCCGCAGTCGTCCCGCGACAGTGCGCAGTGTCCCCTCCAGCATATCGGCCAGCCCGGCGGATCCGGGGACGCGACGCAGGTCAGCTACGACGAGTCCGGCGGATTCGTGGAGCAGTGTCCAGACCCAGTGTCTCCCCGGGAAACGGGTCGGGGTACCGGAGGCCGGGACCGTCGTGACGCTCCGGAAGCCGACCTCCCGTGCGATCGATGCGGCACGGAGGCAGTGGTTCGGGTCGGTGACGATGATGGTCTCCCCCGGTTCACCGTGTCCCTCCGCAACCGCCGCGAGGGATCCCCGGGTGTCGTTCCCGACGGGAAACTCCGTGATCGCGGCGGCGTCGACACCGGCGTTCCGGAGGTACTCCGCCCCCACCCCGGCCTCCGTGTACCGGTCACCGGGGAGACGTCCCCCCACGGTGACCACCCGGAGGGAAGGGTTCGCGTGCCAGAGCCCGGCGGCACGGTCCAGGCGGGCCGCGAACTGGGCCCCCGGTCTGCCGTCGTACTGGGCGGTTCCGGGGATGATGAGGGTGCGGGCGTCCCGGTGGACGGTGGTGGGGCGGTGCGCGTGCAGGATGATCCGCAACGGCCAGATCACCGACACCACCGCGACCGCCGTCGCCGTGGCGGCCACCGTCCGGACTGTGGTCACGCGGTTCATGTGTGACAGTCTGCCATCCGTGCCGGACGGGGTCGCGGTACTCTTGGGACATGAGTTCCGCAGCACAGTCCCCCGGCCCGCGACCTTCCCGCCGACCCTCGGCTCCGACACTCCCGGGACGCCCGTCCCGCCGTTTCCCCGTGCGTGTCGCCGGGGCCGCCGCCGTCGGACTGTTTGCGGTTCTCGGTATCGGGGCGCCGGTCGCGTGGGCGGATCAGGAGGTGTCCGTCACGGCACAGCAGCCCGAGGTACTCACTTCAACGGTGACCGACAACGCCGGGGTCCTGGACGCCGGGCAGACCGCGGACCTGGAGGCGAAGATCCGGGACTACCAGAAGTCCTCCGCGAAGAAGATCTACGTCGTCTTCGAGCGTGACTTCGGCGGCACCGAGGGCTCCGAATGGGCGGAACGGGAGTTCCGGGCGAATGACGGCGCCAATGTACTCGTGTACGCGGTGGCGGTGGAGTCCCGGGACTACGGGCTGAGCTACGGGAGGGAGTTCTCCTCGTCCGAGGCCGAACGCATGCGTGACGCGGCGTACGACCGGCTGGTGGACTCCGACTTCGCCGGTTCAGCCTTCGCTCTCGTCGACGCCGCCTCCGGCTCCGGTTCCGGCGGCGGGATGTCCGGCGCCGGGTGGTTGTTCCTGCTCGGTGGAGGTGGTGCCGCCGCGGCGACCTTCGTCGGTGTGAAACGCTCCGCGAAGAAGAACTCGCGGAAGAAGCGCGCCGCACTGGTCACGGACGCCCGTGAGCTGCCACCCGAGCAGTCCGACCGGCTGGAGGACATGCCGCTCGACGTCCTGGAGGAGCTCGCCCGGGAGGAACTGGTGAGCACCGATGAATCGATCCGTGGTGCGCGTGAGGAACTCGATCTCGCGGTGGCGGAGTTCGGTGCGGAACGCACGCGACCGTTCACCCGGGCGATGAACGACTCGACGGGGACCCTGCAACGTGCGTTCGCGATGCGCAAGCGACTGGATGATGCCGTCTCGGACGATCCCGCGACGCGGCGCAGCATTCTGCTGGACATCATCACGAGCTGCAAGAGGGCGGACCAGGCGTTGGAGGCCCGGGCCGGGGAGTTCGGTTCCATGCGGAACCTGCTGCTGAACGCCGGTGACCGCCTGGATGAGCTCACCCGGAAGACCATCGCGCTGCGGACCCGCCTTCCGGAGGCCCGCGAGTCCCTGACCCGGTTGCACGACCGCTTCGACACGGAGTGGGTGTCCGCGCTGGACGACAACCCGGATCTCGCCGAGGCGCACCTCGACGAATCCGAGTCGACGATGGAGCGGGCACGCGAACTCGCGGCGAAGCCCGCCGGCCAACAGGGTGGTCTGGTGGATGACATCCGGCACATCGAGTCCGCTCTCCAGCAGGCCGAGAAGCTCATGGACGGGGTGGAGCACGGTGAATCCAACATCCGTGCGGCCCGCGCCAACCTCGGCCCGCTGGCGGAGGAGATCCGCGACGAGATCTCCGAGGCCCGTCGGATCATCTCCGACGCCGAGAGGGACGGCCTGGACGTCGATCACTCCGCCCTGGCCGAGATCACGGAACGGGCCGAGCGAGAGAGCGCGGAGGCCGTGGAGCGTGCCGGTGGGGATCCCCTGGGCGCATGGGACACGCTCCTCGCCCTCGACGCCGAGCTCGACGAGCATCTCGATGCGTTCCGTTCGGAGGCCGCTGACGCCGGGCGACGTCGGGACATGTTCAACCGGGCCATGGGAACCGCCACGAGCACGTTGCAGGCTGCGGAGGATCTCATCTCGACACGCGGCAGGGTGATCGGGGGAACCGCCCGGACGCACCTCGCGGCGGCGAAGCGGCTCCACGCCACGGCACTCAACGAGCGTGACGGTGATCTGCGGGCGGCCACCCGGGCTGCGGGACAGTGCGTGTCCGCCTCGAATGCCGCGCTCGCTGCGGCGCAGAGGGACATCCGTGACTACGAGCGCAGGATGAACCGGCGCAACGGCGGTGGGAACGGGGCGTTCGTCGCCGGTATGGTCCTCAACTCCATCCTCAGCAACGGTGGACGTGGCGGCGGCTTCGGTGGTGGCGGAGGCGGCTTCGGCGGCGGCGGGAACCTGGGCGGTTCCTTCGGCGGGAAGTTCTGATACCGCCGGTCAGACCCTGAGGTTGTGCTCGACTGCGTCCACCAGGACGCAGGCCCAGGACAGGACGATTCCCTCGAGCATCGTCAGGTCCGTGTGCCGGGGGCCGTCGTGCACCTCCAGAGCTCCGCGGAGGTCGGGGTGCGTCGAGGCGATGACTCCCCCCGGACCGATGATGTCCCTGTCGACCCCGAACAGTGAACGGCGACGCAGGGTGTAGTGCGTCCCGGCGCAGTAGGCCGTGAGACGCCGCACCGTCAACCCCTGCTGGACGACGGTGTAGACCTCACCGCCGGACAGGGTTGCACGGCACCGGAACCTCAGCCCGGGTGCGGAACGTTCGATCAGTATGTTGTCGTCCTCCGTGTGGATCACCCCGGCGGACATCATCGCGATGATGTCCCCGTGCCCGTCACGGAGGTAGCCGTCCGCCCAGATCCAGTGCCCCGACGGCTCCTCCACGAACAGTCCCGCCCTGTCCTCGTCCCCGACGGGCGCCCCCGTTTCTCCGCCGCCGCTCAATTCAGGAAGAACCAGATGATGAACGGCGTCAGGAGCAGCAGGCTCACCGTGAGTACGACGGTGGAGCTGATCATCTTCGCCTCGAGTGCCGTGCGCGACACCCAGGCGGAGAACACCGCCCGGTCGAGGGGCAGCTCCGCGTCGGGCTCCATCTCCACGACGACCCTGCGGACACCGTGGTTCGCACCGGAGAACTGGCCGAGTTTCGTGCCGTCGGAGGACTCGATGACCCAGTCGGTGCGGGCCTCGTTGACGAAGACCGCCTCCGATTCACCGGCGAAGTCGACCGTGATCGTCCTGGCACGGGCCAGCCGGGGCTTGTCGGGTGTCGCGGTGAACACGCGGCCGTCCGGGAGGGTGGCGCGCAGCGGCCCGGATTTCGGGGCCGACAACCGCCACTCGGCCCCCTCGACCGTGGCGCGGTGATCGTCCACGGGCTCGGTGCCGAACACGGCGACGTCCCGGTCCCCGAGTGAGAGGGACAGGGTCGTGTGCCCGTCGGACGTCTCCCGGGGGCCCCAGGTCAGATTCTCCATGGCGGTGTGTCAGCCTTTCTTCCGGTGGAACGGACGCCGCCCCGGGGTGACGGGGCGGCCGGGTTTCCCGTACGGGAGGTGTCAGCAGCCGATGAGACGGGCGGCGAGGTAGCTCTCCAGTTCGTCGATGGCGACCCGCTCCTGCTCCATCGTGTCCCGCTCACGCACGGTGACCGCGTTGTCCTCGAGCGTGTCGAAGTCGACGGTGACGCAGAACGGGGTTCCGATCTCGTCCTGGCGGCGGTAGCGGCGTCCGATGGCCCCGGAGGTGTCGTACTCGATGTTCCAGTGCTGACGGAGGGTCTCGGCGACCTTCTCAGCGGTCGGGGTGAGCGTGTCCTTCTTGGACAGCGGCAGCACGGCGACCTTGACCGGCGCGAGGCGGCGGTCGAGTTTCAGCACGACGCGCTTGTCCACGCCGCCCTTGGAGTTCGGGGCCTCATCCTCGTGGTAGGCGTCGACGAGGAACGCCATCATGGAACGACCGAGACCGGCCGCGGGCTCGATGACGTAGGGGATCCAGCGCTCCCCGCTCTCCTGGTCGAAGAAGGAGAGGTCCTCGCCCGAGCCCTTGGCGTGGGTGGACAGGTCGAAGTCGGTGCGGTTCGCCACGCCCTCGAGCTCACCCCACTTGCCGTTGGCGAAGTGGAACGCGTACTCCACGTCGACGGTGCGCTTGGAGTAGTGCGAGAGCTTCTCCTGCGGGTGCTCGTAGAGACGCAGGTTCTCCGGGTCGATGCCCAGGTCGACGTACCAGTTGAAACGGTGGTCGATCCAGTACTGGTGCCATTCCTCGTCCTCGCCGGGCTTGACGAAGAACTCCATCTCCATCTGCTCGAACTCGCGGGTACGGAAGATGAAGTTGCCGGGCGTGATCTCGTTGCGGAAGGACTTGCCGATCTGCGCGATACCGAACGGGGGCTTCATCCGGGCCGACGTCATGACGTTCTTGAAGTTCACGAAGATGCCCTGCGCGGTCTCGGGCCGCAGGTAGTGCAGGCCCTCCTCGTCATCGACGGGGCCGAGGAACGTCTTGAGCATGCCGGAGAACTCCCGGGGCTCGGTCCAGTTGCCGGGCTGGCCGGTCTCGGGGTCGTTGATGTCGGCGAGGCCGTTTGCCGGGGGGTGGCCGTGCTTCTCCTCGTAGGCCTCCAGCAGGTGGTCGGCGCGGTAACGCTTGTGGGTGTGGAGCGACTCCACGAGCGGGTCCGTGAACACCTCGAGGTGACCGGAGGAGACCCACACCTGACGGGGCAGGATCACCGAGGAATCAAGACCGACGACGTCGGGACGCGAGGTCACCATGGACCGCCACCACTGCTTCTTGATGTTCTCCTTGAGCTCGACACCGAGCGGGCCGTAATCCCACGCGGAACGGGTACCGCCGTAGATCTCGCCGCAGGGGTAGACCAGTCCACGTCGTTTACAGAGGTTCACGACGGTTTCGATGGTGGTTTTCTGTGCCACGGTTCTTCAGTACTCCTAGAGGGAAGTTATACGGTTCGTTGTTGTTCACTGGTACCCGGTGTCGTCCGGTACCGGGCACCGTCGGACCACTGTCGTGTACCGGCCGCCCGGTGACAGCGGCGAGGGGTGTTCACCCGGCCGGTGGGCTCCGTGACGACCGGAGCACACCGGTGTCGGGTTCTCATCCCGCACCGGTCTCAGAACAGTCTAACCCCCGGGGACCGGAGCCCAGGTTCCACCCGGGGTTTTCCCCTGCGACCCACCCCGCCCGGTGCCGGTGGGTCCGCCGGCACCGGGGGGAGGTGACGGGGAGCGTGAACGCGCTATCATGTGGGAAACAGGCTGTCCCGCCGCCGTACGCTCCGGTGACAGGGGGTTCCCGACACCCCCGAATCAGGGGCAGGACACCATGCACCCTGCAGGAAGGACCCCCGCACATGTCCGCCAACCAGGACTCGACCATTCCGAAGCTGGGTGTTCGCAGCACCCGCCAGCGCGCCTCCGTGGTCGAGGTGCTGCGTCATCTGGACACCTTCGCCTCCGCGAAGACGATCCACCGTGAACTCGGCGAACGTAACCACAAGGTCGGGCTCACCACCGTGTACCGGACCCTCCAGTCCCTCGCCGACATCCACGCGGTCGACGTCCTGCACATGGCGACCGGGGAGTCCCTCTACCGGCACTGTGACACCGAGGCCCACCATCACCATCTGGTCTGCACCGAGTGCGGCCACACCATCGAGATCGAGGGCGGCCCCGTGGAGAAGTGGGCTCTGGAGGAGTCCCGGCGCAATGACTTCGAGCTGACCGGGCACACCGCCGAGGTCTTCGGTGTGTGCGCGGACTGCCGCGCCGGAAAGAGCACCGGCACGGACAACTGACCCGCGCCGGAAGCGGTGTCACGTCACTCAGACGACGACACCGAGCAGGTTGCCCAGGCCGAATGTCACGGCCGCCGCACCGAGTCCGACCCCCAACTGGACGAACGCCTTGCGGACGGGTTGCACCCCGGAGAGCAGCCCGACGACGGATCCGGTGCACAGCAGGGCGATCCCGACGAGGACACAGGCGATCACCGCCGCCGTCATCGTCGGCAGGCCGAAGAAGAACGGGATGCACGGGATCAGTGCGCCGGAGGCGAAGAACAGGAAGCTGGACACCGCGGCCGACATCCCGGAACCGACGACCTCGGGATCGGTGGGGGCCGCCCCGACCGGCACCGTGGAGATCGCCTCCCTCTCCACCGGCTGGTTCGCCCGGATACCGGCGAACACCGCCGCCGCCTTCGCCTTCGCCTCGTCGCCGCTCATCCCACGGGCCCGGTAGACGAGTTCCAGTTCATTGGAGTTCACGTCCAGCTGCGGCAGCTGGGCCGACGCCATCGGATCCGCGGTCGAGGCATCGAGCAGATCACGTTGCGAGGACACCGAGATGTATTCACCGGCGGCCATGGACAGTGCTCCGGCGAGCAGGCCCGTGAGCCCGGTCATCACGATGACGCCGTTGCCCGTCGCCGCCCCCACGACACCGAGGATGAGTGCGAGGTTGCTCACCAGACCGTCGTTCATCCCGAACACCGCCGCCCGGAAGTTGCCCGAGATCTGTTCCCTGCCCCGGGCCGCCAGCCCACGGACGACCTCCGCGTGGATGCACTCGTCCGCCGTCATCTGGTCGGTGGCGTCCTCATCGTCGAGGTACGGCGTGCGCTGTTCCGCGGACTGCATCAGGGCGAGGGTGAACACGCTGCCGAAACGACGTGCGAGGAACCCCATCAGGAGGGTGGAGTAGTCCGGGCGACGGGGCATCCCGACGTGGTTTCCCAGGAGATTCCGCCAGTGTTCCTCGTGGCGTGCCTCCGCGTCGGCCAGTGAGAGGAGGATGTCACGTTCCTCCCCCGTCTTGTGCAGGGCGAGTTCCCGGTACACCGCGGCCTCCGCCCGTTCATTGGCGAGATAACGCTGCCACCGTCTGATCTGTGCACGGGTCGGTTGCCCGACCACCGGATCCCCGGCGTTGTCCGCCATCTACCTGACTCCTCCGAACCGGCGGTCCCGGTGCGCGTACTCGACGACCGCGTCATAGAGGTCCTGCGGGGTGAAGTCCGGGAAGAGCTTGTCCTGGTAGACCATCTCCGCGTAGGCGGACTGCCACAGCAGGAAGTTCGACGTCCGCTTCTCCCCCGACGGGCGGAGAAACAGGTCGACGTCGGGCATGTCGGGTTCGTCGAGGAAGTTCGGGAACGTGTCCTCGGTGATCTGCTCGGGACGGAGCCGACCCGCGGCGGCGTCCGCGGCGATCTGCCGGGCGGCGTCGATGATCTCGGCGCGGCCGCCGTAGTTGACGCACATCGCGAGTGTCATGGTCGTGTTGTCCCTCGTCAGCTCCTCGGCGGCCTCGAGCTCGCGGATCACCGAGCGCCACAGACGCGGTCGACGGCCGACCCACCGGACACGGACCCCCTTGGCGTGCAGACCGTCGCGCTGCCTGCGCAGCACGTCACGGTTGAACCCCATGAGAAAGCGGACCTCATCGGTGGAACGCCGCCAGTTCTCCGTGGAGAACGCGTACGCGGAGAGATAGGGAACGCCGAGGGCGATGCAGGCGTCCACGACGTCGAGCAGGACCGCCTCTCCCCTCCGGTGTCCCTCGGTACGCTTCATCCCCCGTTCCGTCGCCCAGCGACCGTTGCCGTCCATCACCAGGGCGATGTGCTTCGGGAGGAACTCGGCGGGGATCTCGGGCGGGGTGGTGTTCACAGTCACCGTTCCATTGTGCCACCCTCCCCCGCCCCGGGAAACCACCGCACGTTCCCGCACCGGTCATCCCTGATCGAGCAGATCCAGGGACCGCACCCGGTGTTCCAGGTGCCAGTGCAGGTGCGCACGGACGAGCTGGTGTGCCTGACCGGCGAAATCGGTGAACACCCCGTCACCGTTCTCCTCGGATGAGACCCGGGCCCGGTCGACGGCGGCCCACGCACCGTGCGCCAGCCACCACATCAGGCGGAGCACCGCCTCATCGGGTGTCGCGGCCCCCGGTGGCCGACACGTTCCGCACACCGCACCGCCCGCCGCCGGGTGAAACGCGTGGTGCGGCCCCGGGCGTCCGCACTGCGCACAGTCGAAGAGACTCGGGGCCCATCCGGCGTGGGCCATGGCGCGGAGCAGGAAGGAATCGAGCTCCACGGTGGGTTCGGGTGCGAGACGCAGACGTGCCAGCGTCGACGCCGTCTCGTCGAACAACCACGGATCATCCCCGGACTCGGCCACGGCCAGGCGCTCCGCTGATTCGAGGACGGCGCACGCGCAGGTGTAGCGGGTGTAGTCCTCGATGAGCCCGGATCCGTGGTAGGCCACCGTGTCGGCGCCGGTGATGCTGTGCAGGTTCCGCCCCGGGTAGAGCTGCACGTCGAGTTCGACGAAGGGCTGCAACCGTGACCCGAACCGGGAGCGGGTGCGCCGCACCCCCTTGGCGACACAGCGCACCAGGCCGCTCCCCCGGGTGAGGAGCACGACGACGCGGTCCGCCTCACCGAAGTCATGGGTCCGCACCACGAGCGCCCGGTCGCGGAAGCTCGGGGCGCGCATCCTAGAAACCGAGGCGGCCGAGGGCCTTCGGATCGGACTGCCAGTTCTTCAGCACCTTGATCCGCAGATCGAGGTAGATGTTCCGGCCGATCATCTCCATGATCTCCCTGCGGGAGTTGTGGATGATCCGCCCCAGACGACGGCCGTCCTTGCCGATGATGATGTCCTTCTGGCCGGGACGTTCCACGTAGAGGACCGCGTGGATGTCGAGGACGTCGGGACGCTCCTCATTGGGCAGGACCTCGTCGATCTCGACGGCGACCGAGTGCGGCAGTTCATCCTTCAGCCCGGACAGGGCGGCCTCCCGGATCAGCTCCGACATGCGGGTGTCGCGGTCATCGTCGGTGACGTGGTCGTCCGGGTAGAACTTCGGCCCCTCAGGCAGCACACCGGTCAGGACATCGACCAGGACGTCGAGCTGCTCACCGGACTGGGCGGAGACCGGTATGACCTCGCAGTCACCACCGAGCATCTCGTGCAGGGCCATCAGCTGGACGGCGACGGAGTCCCGGGAGACCTTGTCCACCTTCGTGACGATCCCGATGATCGTGGTCTTCGGTGCGACCTTCTTCACCGCGTCCAGGATCCACCGGTCACCGGGTCCGATCTTCTCGTCCGCGGGCACGGTGATGCCGATGACGTCGACGTCCGAGTAGGTCTCCTTGACCATCTCGTTCAACCGCTCGCCCAGCAGTGTGCGCGGCCGGTGGAGGCCCGGGGTGTCCACGACGATGATCTGCGCATCCGGGCGGTGCACGATGCCCCGGATCGGGTGACGGGTGGTCTCCGGCTGGTTCGCGGTGATGGCGATCTTCTCGCCGACCAGTGCATTCGTCAGGGTGGACTTGCCGGTGTTGGGCCTCCCCACGAAGCTGACGAAACCGGAGCGGAACCCCTCGGGGGTGTCGGTGAATGAAGTCAACGTTGTTCTCGTCCTCCACGGAGCCGGACGGCCCCGGATTGTCGGTGGGTGGTGCTGGAGGGGACACCTCCACCCCGTTCTGGAGCGGGTGTCCCCGGATGATCCCCCATCGTACCCCGTACCGGTGGCGGCTCCGCGACCGAGGGAGGGCGGTCAGCGGACGTCGGCGCTGCCGGTCTCCGGATCGAGGACGGTGACGATGACGGACTGGACCCGCATCCGACCCCGGCGGTCACGGCCGCCCTCGGCGGTGAGTTCCAGGCCGCAGGTGCGCACCGAGGCCCCGGGCAGCGGGACCCGGCCGAGATCGTAGGCGATCAGACCACTGACGGTCTCCACCTGGTCTGTGATGTCCTCCCCGAACTCCAGCTCGACCCCGAGGTCCTCGTCGATGATTTCCGCGAGATCCTCCAGGGTGAGGCGTGAGACGACCCGGTAACGGCCCGGGGCGAGACGCTCGATGGGGGCGATCTCCGCGGAGTCGTACTCGTCGGCGATCTCACCGACGATCTCCTCCAGGATGTCCTCGATGGAGATGAGCCCGGCGATACCGCCGTACTCGTCGACGAGAAGCGCGATGTGGTTCCGGTTGAGCTGCATCTCACGCAGGAGCTCGTCGAGGTTCCTGGAGTCCGGGACGAACGTCACCGGTCTCATCACCTCCTCGACACTGACGCTGCGGCCGTTGTCGCTCGACGAATAGGTCCTCTGCACGAGATCCTTGAGGTAGACCACACCGAGGATGTCGTCGACGTTCTCCCCGACAACGGGGATACGGGAGAGCCCGGACCGGACGCACAGGGCGGTCGCCTGGCCCGCGGTCTTGTCCGATTCGATCCAGATCATCTCCGGACGCGGGACCATGACACTGCGGGCCGTGGTCGACGCGAGATCGAACACCGACTGGATCATGCGACGCTCGCCGATCTCCACGATGCCGTGTTCCTGGGCGATGTCGACCATCTCCCGGAGCTCGACTTCGGTGTTGAACGGGCCGTCGCGGAAACCCGCCCCGGGGGCGAGGATGTTGCCGATCCAGATGAGGACCTTGGTCACCGGGCCGAGCAGGTGAGCCAGGACGGAGAGCACGAGAGCCGATTTGAGTGACACCGTGTACGGGTTCTGCCGGCCGATGGTGCGCGAGTACACGCCCACCACCACGAAGGTCACCAGGGTGAGTGCGGCGATCGCCGCGACGAGGGCCCACCCCTGCGAGGAGATCAGCTGGAACGCGAGAGCACCGGCGCACACCGCCGCGGTCGACTCGAGCAGTGTCCGGAGGAACACGAGCAGGTTGATGTGGTCGGCACGACGGTCGACGACGCGCAGCAGTTTCACGGCACCGGGGCGCTCATCCTTGACGAGCTCCTCGACGCGGGCGCGGGAGATGGAGGCGACGGCGGACTCGACGGATCCGAGCGCCCCCGAGGTGATCAGGGCGAAGCCTGCACCGAGCGCCAGTACGACTGGGTTCACGGTCGGTTCTTCTCCGTCCCGGCCGGTTCGGCGATCACGGGAACGGTGCCGTCCGCGTTCACGCGGTCGAGGGCCTCCCGGTCCGAGGCGGTCGGGAACGCCGACGGGCCCGACGGCTTGGGTTGATAGCGGACACCCCGGTCAGCGAGATCGTCATACCAGTCGGCGAGGATCTCGTTCTGGAGGGCGAACATCTCACGTTCCTCATCCGGTTCGACGTGGTCGTAACCGAGGAGATGCAGGACACCGTGGACGGTGAGGAGCGCGAGCTCGTGGTCGAGACTGTGCCCGGCGCGGGCGGCCTGCCCCTCGGCGAACTCCGGGCACAGAACGATGTCACCGAGCATCGCGGGGCCCGGTTCCGCGGCGTCGGGGCGACCCGAGCCGGGGGTGAGTTCGTCCATCGGGAAACTCATCACGTCCGTCGGCCCGGGAAGATCCAGCCACCGTTCATGGAGTTCGGCGATGATGTCCGGATCGACGACGTGCAGGGAGCACTCCGCCTGCGGGTGCACGTCCATGCGGGACAGCGCGTAGCCGCAGACGTCGATCAGCATCTCCTCGTTCACGTCACCGTAGGCGGCCTCGTTGAAGACCTCGATACCGGTCACTGTTCCCGTCCCTTCGTCTCCGTGTTCTCCCAGTCCTCGTACGCGTCGACGATACGGGCGACCAGCTGATGCCGTACGACGTCCTCGCTCGACAGTTCGGCGAAGTGCACACCGTCGACACCACGGAGGATGTGGCGGACCAGACGCAGCCCGGACCGCTGCCCCCCGGGCAGATCGACCTGGGTGATGTCGCCGGTGACCACCATCTTCGACCCGAAACCGAGGCGGGTGAGGAACATCTTCATCTGCGCCGGAGTGGTGTTCTGCGCCTCGTCGAGGATGACGAAGGCGTCGTTCAGCGTGCGCCCGCGCATGTACGCCAGCGGTGCGACCTCGATGACCCCGGCCTCCATGAGCTTCGGGATCACCTCCGGCTCGACCATGTCCCGCAGGGCGTCGTGCAACGGCCGGAGGTAGGGGTCGATCTTCTCGTTGAGGGTACCGGGCAGGAAACCGAGTTTCTCCCCCGCCTCGACCGCGGGCCGGGTGAGGATGATGCGGCTCACCTGCTTGGTCTGCAACGCCTGCACGGCCTTCGCCATCGCGAGATAGGTCTTGCCGGAACCGGCGGGCCCGAGACCGAAGACGATGGTGTTGTCGTCGATCGCGTCGACGTACTCCTTCTGCCCCAGGGACTTCGCCCGGATCACCTTTCCGCGACGGGCGATGATGTCGCTGGCGAGAACGGTGGCGACGGACTGCGGTGACTCGCGGGTGATGAGGGTGACGGCGTGTTTCACGGCGGCCGGACTGATGTGTCCGCCACGGCGCGCGGTGGCCTGCAGTTCGTCGAGCACCCGGCGGGCACGGGACACCTCGTGGGCGGGCCCGGTGAGCGTGACGGTGTTCCCCCGGACGAAGACATCGCAGTCGACGTACTTCTCCAGCGTCTTCAGGTTTCCGTCGGTCGTACCGAGCACACTCTGGACGAGGGCCGGATCAATGTCGAAGGTCTCGGAGACACTCTCGGTGGTGTTGTAGATGGCCACGTGCGGGGCTTCGCCTACTTTCGGGAGGATGATCGGTGGATCTGCGACCGTCGGCGTGGGCCGACGGACTCATGGTGGACCTTACCAGCGGGAGCTGGACACCCCGATGGCGGACAGCGCCGACAGCGCCGCCGTCGCGGTGCGCAGAACCTCCGGACCGAGGCGGACGGAACGGGCCCCGGCGGCGGTGAAACGGTCGACCTCAGCCGGTGAGATACCGCCCTCGGGTCCGATGACGAGAACGACTTCTCCGGCATCGGCCCAGTTGACGGAACCGAACGGGACGGAGGATTCCTCGTGCAGCAGAACCGCCTCCCCGCCTGCGGCCACGGTGTCCCCGATGAGTCTCTCGATGTCGGCGCTGTCCGCGAGGGCCGGGATCAGCGGTACATCGGAACGCCGGGACTGCTTGGCCGCGGCCACGGCGGCGGAGCGCCACTTGGCGAGCGCCTTGTCGCGTTTGGCTCCCGTCCAGCGTGCGATGCAACGCTCGGCCTGCCACGGGACGACGGTGTCCGCACCGCCCTGGCACGCCAGGTCGACGGCCAGTTCGGCGCGCTCCGATTTCGGGATCGCCTGGACGACGGTGACGCGGGGGTTCCGCACCGTGGGCGCCAGCGTCTCATCGACGGTGAGGATCATGGTGTCCCTGCCCGCGGTCTCCCGCACGGTGCACCGCACGGCGCCGCCGCGGCCGTCAGCCAGGACGAGCTCATCCCCACCGACGAGACGCCGCACACCGACCGCGTGCCGGGCCTCGGGCCCCGTCACGGTGACCGTCTCCCCGGGACCGGGCAGCGGAGCCGGGTCCGTACCCGCGAGGACCGCGTCGAGATCGGCGAGGAAGACGGGGAGGGTCATCGCCGGAACCGGTTGCGGAGGCGGCTGAACAGGGTCTCCTGACCGTCGCCCTCACGGTTGATCTCCGTCAGGTCATCCCTGTGATCGCGCAGTTTCTCCAGGAGTGCCCGGGACCGGTCGTCCAGTTCACGGGGCACCACGACATCGAGGTGCGCGACGAGATCGCCCGCACCTTCGGCACGCAGGCGCGGCATTCCGGAACCGGCGAGACGGATCCGGTCACCCGGCTGGGAACCCGCGGGCAGCGTGATCCCCAGCGGTTCACCGGTGAGGGACTCCGTGTTCACCTCCGTGCCGAGAGCCGCATCGACCATCGGAACCCGGACGGTGAGGTGGAGATCATCGCCCTGCCTGCTGAACACGGCGTGCTGCTGGACCGAGATCTCGACGTAGAGGTCACCGGCCGGTCCACCACCGGGACCGACCTCACCCTGCCCCGCCATGCGGATGCGCATCCCGTCATCGATACCCGCGGGCACGGTGACCACGAGATCACGGCGGGCCTTGCAACGGCCCTCACCGTGGCACCGGTTGCAGGGATCCTGGATGACGTCGCCGGTGCCCTGGCACGTGGGACAGGGGCGGGACGTCATCACGTTGCCGAGGAAACTGCGCTGCATCTCCTGGAGCTCACCGGAACCCGAGCAGGTCTGACACGGGACGGGCTTGGCGCCGGATGCGGAACCGGAACCGGAGCACTCCTCACAGAGGACCGCGGTGTCGACGGTGATCTCCTTGCGGACGCCGACGAACGCCTCCTCCAGGGTGATCCGGGTACGCAGCAGAGCGTCGGCACCGGGCTGGACACGGGACTGGGGGCCCCGGCCCCCACCGCCACCGCCGAAGAAGGCGTCGAAGATGTCTCCGAAGCCGCCGAAACCGCCGCCTCCGCCGCCGCCGCCGCCCTGCTCAGCCGGGTCACCGCCGAGATCGACGATGCGACGCTTCTCCGGGTCGGTCAGGATCTCGTAGGCGAGGGATGCTTCCCGGAACTTCTCCGCGGCCTCCTCACCCGGATTGACGTCCGGGTGGTACTTGCGGGCGAGCTTGCGGTAGGCCTTCTTGATCTCCGAGTCCGATGCGGAACGGTCGACGCCGAGAATGCCGTAGTAGTCACGAGCCACGTTGTCTGATACTTCCTTCTGTCACCGGCCGAGCTGGGCCGGAATGAGGGTCTTGGGTGCGTGTTCGGGAACGGGGTACTCCCCCGCATTCCTCCCATAGTAGTGAGCGCCCGGTGTCACACCCAAGCGGGTGCCGGGTTCACGGCGCCTGTTCCCCGCCCGACGGCGGTAACGACGGAAACGGACCCGACCCGGTGCCCCGGACAGGCGGCAACGGGCACGGACATCTCCTCCCCGGACTCCTGCGGGCAAAATGCGGGCGGGGTGACGGTGCCACGGGATTCTCCGCGGTCAGTTGCCGCCGAGGACGCGGGAGACGTAGCGGGCGACGGCCTGGACCTTGGCGATGGTGCCGGGGTAGTCCATGTAGGTCGGTCCGACGACCCCCAGTCCACCGAAGGTCGCTCCGGTCGCACCGTAACCGGTGCTGACGATCGACGCCCCACGCAGCTGATCGTCCTGGTTCTCCTCGCCGATGCTCACGTGCACCGCACCGTGCGCGGTCACCCCGGACAGCAGCCGGAGTACGACGACCTGTTCCTCCAGGGCATCGAGCACCGTGGGGAGACCCGCCGGGAAGTCCCCGGTCATGCGGGAGAGGTTCGAGGCACCGGCGAGAACCATCCGCTCACTGGGGGCCTCGACGAGGGTCTCGATGAGCGTGGTCGACGCACGGATCACGGCGGTCCTGATGTCGGAGGGGGCGTTCGCCGCGAGGTCCGCCATCGACACCGACGCATCCCCCAGGGTCTTTCCCACCAGCGCCTGGTTGAGCACGTCCCGCAGGCGGGCCACCTGGTCGGCGGTGAGTTCGGTGTCGGTCTCGACGTTGCGTTGATCGACGCGTCCGGTGTCGGTGATGAGGACGAGCAGGATGCGGGAGGGGGTGAGCTGCACGACCTCGCAGTGCCGGACCCGGGAGACGTTCAGCGTGGGGAGCTGGGCCACGGCCGCCTGTCTGGTGAGCTGGCTGAGCAGCTGCACTCCCCTGCGCAGCACATCCTCCAGGTCGACGCCGTCCTCGAGGAAGCTCTGTATCGCACGCCGCTCCACCGGGGAGAGGGGTTTGACCTCGTGGAGGGAGTCGACGAAGAGCCGGTAGCCCTTCTCCGTGGGGATCCGTCCCGAGCTCGCGTGCTGCTGCACGATGTAGCCCTCCGACTCGAGGACCGCCATGTCGTTGCGGATCGTGGCGGAACTGACACCGAGCCGGTGACGCTCGACCAGTGCCTTGGAACCGACGGGTTCGTGGGAGGCGATGTAGTCGGCGACGATCGCGCGCAGTACCTCGGCGCGCCTCTGGTCGGTCGATCCGGCCATGTCCGCTCCTCTCCCCGTTCGTGTTCCTCGGTCCGTCCCCAGTATAGGGCCCGGTACAGGTGTACAGCTTTCCCCCAGGATCCTCCCCGGAACGTCCCGGGAACACCCCCTAGCGTGACATCCCAGTCGACCTGTGCGGGTCGCAGTATCCGATGAAGACCGAAAGGCCCTGGTTTCCGATGTCACTACCTTCCCTGTTCCGCTCCGCCCGCCGACGCCGCCTGTTCACCGGAGCTGCCGCAGCGTTGTGTCTGGCCGCCACGGGCTGCTCCGGTGGCGGCGACGGCACCGTCCTGGCGGCGCACGAGTACCGGACCGCGGAGGTGGAGGACGTGAGCCGGGCCGTCCAGACCACCGCGACGGTGGCGGCCGCGAAGACCGAGGCGGTGACCACGGCGCTCACGGGACCGCTGACCTCCCTGTCGGTGAGTTCCGGGGACCGGGTCGAGGAGGGGCAGTTGCTGGCGACGGTCGACGTGTCCCAGGTGGAGCGGGAACTGGCGAACCAGAGGTCTCAGCAGGCCACGGCGTTGACCACGGAACTCAACTCCCTCGAACAGGCGGAGCAGAAGCACCGCCAGTACCGGGAGGGACTGGACCAGTCCCTGAACCCCGAGGTGAACACCGCCGAAGCGGCCCTGCGGACGGCGACGACGGCGCACGAGGACGCGGTTCGTGCCTTCGAGGCGAGGAAGTCCGATGCCGCCACGGGACGGGATCCGCGCCTCGTGGAGCAGGAGCGTGCACTCGATCAGGCCCGCCAACAGGTCCTCAACGGGGAGATCAACCTGGCGCGGGCGGGTGTCGCGTCCGCCGCTGCGGCGCTTCAGACGGACCCCTCCGTTGACGGGGTCCAGCAGTCGGTGACCACGCACATCGGCACGGTCGAGGCGGCCACCGCGCTGCAGAACTCGGTGAAGGACCTGAACAACCGCCAGGAGGCGTACACGTCCGCCCTCCAGTCGGTGGACCGTGATCTGGCCGAGGCCCAGAGGCAGGTCGCGTCGACCTTCGCGGCGAAGAAGGAGGCCGCCGTGTCCGTGGAGTCGGCGAAACTGACGGCCCGGCAGCAGCTGGAGTCGTTGGCCAGCGGTGTCGAACAGGCGAGACGTGCCGCCGACGTGGCCCGGCAGTCGGTGGGTCGGGGCACCGATCATCTGACGCGGGACATCAACGCCAGTGAGATCCGGGCACCGTTCACCGGTGTCGTGGTGACCGTGGGTGCCGAGGTCGGTCGCCCCGTCGCAGGGTCCGTCGTGACGCTCGCGGATGATTCCGGGATGATTCTGCGCACCGAGGTTCCGGAGGTCGATGTCGCCGATCTGAAACCCGGCGCGGAGGTCACGTTCACGACCGCCGCGACCGGTGGAAAGACGTTCCACGGGAAGGTGTCGCGGGTGTCCCCCGTTGCCGGCGCTCCGGCAGGTGCACCCGGCGCACAGCAGCCGGGTGCGGCGGGGACTCAACAGTCCTCCGGTGCGCAGCGTCCGACCTTCCCGGTGGAGATCACGATCGACGGGGACACGAGGGATCTGCGGATCGGCGGCAGTGCCCGTGCCCGGATCGTGCTGGCCGCGGACAAGGGTGGACTCGCGGTGCCCCGGGAGGCCGTGTTCGAGCGGAACGACGGCACGAAGGCGGTTCTCGTGGTCGCCGGAGCCGAGGGGCCGGGGTCGAGGGGCACCGTGGAGGAGCGTCGCGTGGAGACCGGTACCGAGGGGGACGTCACCGTCGCCGTGACCGGTGGCGAGCTGAAGAAGGGTGAGACGGTGATCAGCCAGGGTTCGACCCGTCGCGACCTGCTGGGCACCACGGTGACTCTCGGGGACGCGGCATGAGCCCGCTGGTGGAGATGCGGGACATCGTCAAGACGTACAACATCGGCACCGAGGGGGAACTGACGGTGCTCCCGGGGTGCGACTTCACCGTCGAACACGGTGAATTCGTCTCCGTGGTGGGTGCCTCGGGTTCGGGTAAGTCGACACTGATGAACATCATCGGGCTGCTCGACCGGCCCACGTCCGGCAGCTACAGTCTCGCGGGCGTCGACACTCGGGAGCTGGACAGCGACGCCCTGTCGGAGCACCGCAGCAGGTCGATCGGTTTCGTGTTCCAGAACTTCAACCTCATCGGCAGGATCAGTGCACGGCGCAACGTCGAGATGCCGATGATGTACGCCGGTGTGCCCCGGGCACGGCGTACGGAGCGGGCGGCCGAACTCCTGGAGATGGTCGGCATGGGGCAGCGCATGGACCACCGCCCGAATGAACTGTCGGGCGGGCAGAAACAGCGCGTCGCGATCGCCCGCGCCCTGGCCAACGACCCGGAGTTCATCCTCGCCGACGAACCGACCGGCGCCCTGGACTCGCACACCGGGCGCCTGGTCATGGACATGTTCCACGACCTGAACCGAAACCAGGGCAAGACCATCGTGTTCATCACCCACAATCCCGAACTCGCCGCGGAGACCACCCGTGTGGTCACCATGCGTGACGGCCGCATCTCCGAAGGGGACCTGCTCCAGTGAACTTCAACGAAGCCCTCCGCCTCGCGGTCGGCAGCATCGCCGGCAACAAGCTGCGTGCCCTGCTCACACTCCTCGGTGTGATCATCGGCATCACCTCGGTCATCATCGTCCTGACCCTCGGTTCCTCGTTGAAGACGCAGCTGGTGAAGAGCCTCGCGGATTCCGGGGCGAACGACTACTCGCTGCAGGTGGAGTCACGGACCGCCGAGGACGGTGATCAGCTGCTCTCCCCCACCCCGGTCCCCACCGCGTCGAAACTCACCCCCGAGCTGCTCGACCGCCTGCGGACCAGGTTCTCCGGTCGGCTCGTCGGCGTCCCGATCGGTGAGGGCTCCGAAATCTCCGGGACCGTCAGTCCCACCGGTGCCCCCACGACCGCGAAGCGCGCCCGGATCCACGGGGTGAACCCCGACTTCATCACCATGAAGACCACCGGTGTCACCGCGGGACGGTCCATCACGGACGACGACGTCACCGGTGCCCGGCCCGTCGCGGTGGTCTCCCCGGAGCTCGTCACGGCGCTGTTCGCCGGGGACACGGCCGGGGTGCCCGGGAAATCCGTCGACGTCGAGACCACGAACGGGCAAATCATCTCGCTGACGGTCGTCGGTGTCACCGGCCGAGCTTCCGGTGGCGGACTGTTCGGCGCCGGTGGAGGTGAATCACCGGTGATCTACATCCCCTGGTCCGTGGAGGATCGCCTCGGCGGTGACTCCGGTTCCTGGAACCGGGTGTCGGTGCGTCCGGTCTCCGGGATCGACGAGGAGTCGTTCCGCAGGGAGCTGTCGGAGTTCGCGGCCGCCGAGTACGCGGCGGACCCGGACTTCACGGCGAAGGTCACCGACATGAAGAAGGACATCGACTCCTTCCGCCAGGTCATCGACTCCCTGAGCATCGGACTGTCCGTCATCGCCGGCATCTCCCTGCTCGTCGGCGGTATCGGCGTCATGAACATCATGCTGGTCACCGTCACGGAGAGGACCCGGGAGATCGGTGTCCGGAAGGCCCTCGGCGCCCGGAACCGCGACATCCGGATGCAGTTCCTGGTGGAGGCCATGATCATCTGCCTGTTCGGCGGCGTGATCGGGGTGCTGCTCGGCACGGCGCTCGGTGTGACGGGGGCGAAGCTGATGGGGACGATGGTGTTCCCGCCCGTCGCCGGCGTGCTGTTCTCGCTGGGTTTCTCCGTCGCGATCGGCGGCTTCTTCGGGTACTACCCGGCCGCCCGTGCCGCCCGGCTCAACCCCATCGAGGCACTGCGCCACGAGTGACCGCGGGGCGGTTCAGTCCTCGGCGACGAGAATGTCGGCGATGATGCCGTCGGCGAGCAGTCGACCGGGGTCGGTGAGCGCCAGACGACGGGGAGCGCCGGCCCCACCGTCGGACCACCGGAGCAGACCGGAGTCGACGTACCCGGCGATGACCCGCTCGGAGCCGGGCCGCAGATCGGTTTCGCCGATCCCGTCGCGCAGTCGGAGACCGAGCATCAGTTTCTCCGTGTGCCGGTCGGCGTCGGAGAGCCGCTCCGAGTCCTTCACCGGAAGCTCCCCGCGGGCGCACGCGGCCGCGTAGGTCCGCGGGTGCTTGACGTTGAAGAAACGGACACCACCCAGGTGGGAGTGTGCACCGGGGCCGGCTCCCCACCAGTCGCCGTCGCGCCAGTAGCCGATGTTGTGGCGGCACTCCCCACCGGGGCGGGCCCAGTTCGACACCTCGTACCAGTCGAATCCCGCCCCCCGCAGTGCGTCATCGATGAGCTGGTAGCGGTCGGCGAGCACATCCTCGTCGGGTGCGGGCAGCAGTCCCTTGTTCACCTTGCGGGCCATGGCTGTGCCGTCCTCGACGATCAGCGAGTAGGCGGAGACGTGGTCGACATCGGCCGAGAGAATCGCGTCGAGGGTGGCGCGCACGTCGTCGTCGGTTTCGGTGGGGGTGCCGTAGATCATGTCGAGGTTGACGTGTCCGAAACCCGCGGCGCGGGCCTCACGCGCGGCGGCGACGGGGCGCCCGGGGGTGTGACGGCGTTCGAGGACGGCGAGTACGTTGCCCGCCGCGGACTGCATGCCCAGCGAGACGCGGGTGAATCCCGCGGTGCGCAACCGGTCGAAGAACTCCGGTGACGTCGACTCCGGGTTGGATTCGGTGGTGACCTCCGCACCGGGGGCCAGCCCGATGTGCTCACGCACGGAGCCGAGCAACCGGGTCAGCCCCTCAGCGCCGAGCATGGAGGGGGTGCCGCCACCGACGAAGACCGTCTGCGCCGGACGGAGCGTCCCGTCACCGTCCATCCGCCGCGCGGCGAGCCGGAGCTCGATGTCGAGGGCGGCGAGGTAGCTCTCCGGGTCGGCCCCGGTTCCGAGTTCCCCGGGGGTGTAGGTGTTGAAGTCGCAGTACCCGCAGCGGCTGGCGCAGAAGGGTACGTGGACGTACACCCCGAAGGGTGCCGCCGGGTCAGCTCCGGTCACGAGGCGAAGCCACCACCGTGCGCTCCACGGTTCCGCGCCAGTTTGCGCGCGACCTTGGCCACGACGGCGTCGACACGCGCACGTTCGAGCAGGAACGTCGGGGGATTGCTGCCCCGCATCGTGCGGCAGTACGCCGGGTGCTGACGGGCGACCGTGGTGAGCCAGCCGTCGGCGGCGGCATCGACCAGGGTCCGGGTGTGGGCGAACATCAGGGGCAGGCTGACGGCATCGAGATCATCGGCGGCGACGGCCGTCTGATCGAGCACCCACTCGACGATGTCCTCGAGCTGCGTGACG
The DNA here is from genome assembly GCF_016595275.2 of Corynebacterium pygosceleis. GTDB lineage: Bacteria > Actinomycetota > Actinomycetes > Mycobacteriales > Mycobacteriaceae > Corynebacterium > Corynebacterium pygosceleis. The sequence continues at coordinate 710,615 of NZ_JAENIQ020000002.1, forward strand.
ACGTCCCGGGTACGGGAGGAGAGGGAGTCACTGAGTTCCCTGACGATCACCGGTGTACCGGACAACGGGTGGAACGTCGTCAGGGTCGTCGCATCGACCAGGTCGGGGCGCTCGACCTCGGGGGTCCGGGCGACGGGACCACGCACACTGACGGATCCGGACCGGATACCCGAGGTCAGCGCCTGGCGGAGGCCGATGAGTTCGGCGACGGTGCGCCTGGAGTCGGTACGGGCCTCGTCGATGATGAGTTCCAGTTCCGCACGGCAGTCGTTGACGAGTTCGTCGTCGTAGTCCGCGATCGCCTGGGCGAGGTGCTCGATGTACTCCGCGACCTCATCACCGATGTTGTAGATCTCCTGGGTCAGCTCACGGTGGCGCAGCAGGGCGTCAGAGTGTGGCAAGGCTGCTCCTTGGTGGGTCTGCCCGGATAGTCGGGAGGGTCGGTCGTGATCGGTGGTTGCCCGCCCGTGGCGGGTGCTCCGGTTACAGAACTCTAAGCGCATTCTTCGGTTTCTTGTGGGTGCCCCGCCGATGACACGCCCACCACACCAATGTTACTGGTGTGACGGGTGTGGTTTCGGGGGTACGTACCCGACAGGGCGGTCAGCGCTTGTACAGCTGACGGATCTCCTCATTGAAACGCTGCGCCACGATGTTCCGCTTGATCTTCATCGTCGGCGTCAGCTCATTCTCCTCCTCCGACAGATCCCGGTCCAGAATGTAGAACTTCTTGATCGCCTCGGCGTGGCTCACCGTCGAGTTGCAGTCGTTGATCGCGTCCTGGATCTCGGCACGCAGCACCGGGTCCGTCACCATGTCCGCCACAGACCTCGACTCCGGGAAATTGCGGGTCAGCTTCCACCGGCGGAACGCCTCCTCGTCGAGCGCGATCAGCACCCCGACGAACGGTTTACCGTCACCCACGACGAGCGCCTGGCTGATCAGCGGATGACTGCGCAGCCGGTCCTCCATCGGCCCCGGGGACACGTTCTTCCCGCTCGCGGTGACGATGAGGTCCTTCTTCCGCCCCGTGATCACCAGGTGCCCTGACTCCAGCAGCTCACCGAGGTCACCGGTGTTGAACCAGCCGTCGACGAAGGACTCGGCGGTGGCCTCCTCGTTGTGCCAGTACCCGTCGAAGACCATCTCGCCCCTGACGAGGATCTCCCCCTCCCCGTTGACCCGGGCGGCCATGCCACCGATCGGGCGACCGACCGACCCGATGACGTTGTCGTCGAAGTTCACCGCCACGGCGGCGGTCGTCTCGGTCAGGCCGTACCCCTCGTAGACGGTCACACCGATGCCCCGGAAGAAGTGGGCCAGATCCGGGGTCATCGCCGAACCGCCGGAGATGCAGTACTTCACGCTCGCACCCATGGCATCGCGGATCTTCGAGTAGACGAGCCTGTCGAAGGCCCTGTGCTTCAGCCGCAACGCCCGCGACGGCCCCTCCTCCGTGTCCAGCGCCTTGGAGTAGTCCTGCGCGACCTTCTCCGCCTTGAGGAACAACGCCCCCTGGACCGGCCCGTTGTCCTGTGCGTTCGCGGCGGCACCGTTGCGCACCTTCTCGAACACACGCGGAACACCGAGAATCAGGTTCGGACGCGCCCGCTGGAACTCGACCGACAGCATCGAGAAATCGGACCAGTGCGACTGGGTCGCCCCGGAGATCGTGATCGCGAGACTCACCGCACGGGAGAACACGTGCGCCAGTGGCAGGAACGTCAGAACCCGGGTACCGGGCACCGCGATCGCGCCCACCGGATGAGTGATCAGGGCACGGGCCTCCGACAGCCAGTTACGGTGCGTCAGCCTGCACCCCTTCGGGCGGCCCGTCGTCCCCGACGTGTAGACCAGTGACGCGAGATCATCGGCCCGCGTCGCCGCGATCCGTTCCTCCACCTCGGCGTCGTCGATCGGACGCCCCTCGAACTTCAGGGTGTTGATCGCCGAGGCGTTGATCTCCAGGATCCGCCGCAACTGTGACGTGGAGCCCTTCAACGACGGCGAACCGTCCGCCCCCAGCTCCAGGTGCCGCATCAGGTCGGTGTGGTCCCGGGTCTCGGTCACGGCGAACACCGCACCCGAGTCCTCGATGATCCACTGGACCTGGCTCAACGACGAGGAACCGTAGATCGGGACACTCACCGCCCCGGCGGCCCAGATGGCGAAGTCCAGCAGCGCCCACTCATAACGGGTCTCGCTCAGCAGCGCGACCCGGTCCCCCTGCTGCACCCCGTTCGCGATGAACCCCTTGGCCACCTCGTAGACCTCGTCGAGAAACTCCCTGGCGGTGACGCTGACCCACTCGAAATTCTGCGGCCGGGTGAACATCACCCCGTACGGGCGTGTCTTCACCTGGTCGATCAATGCCGTCAGACATGTCTCACCGGGGCCGACCTCGTACTTCGCGGGGACTGAGAATTCCTGCACTGATGATCCTTCCGCGGCGGTGCACCCGGGAGCACGGTTGACCCCGTGGCGGGAACCGCCGTCGATTGACTGTCTTTCCCGACAAATTTACCCCCCGAACCCCCGAAGGGGGCTGCGGGCCGCACGCCCGGGCGCGTCCAGCGACGGGCGGAGGGTGCGGACAGGTGGCGGAGAATGGCAAGATGGGTGCCCGTGACCTACATCAATGAGCTGAAGTTCCTGGCAGACCTGTACAGCGTGGCCACCAGCTACCACACTGCGGCAGGAGAACTCGTCGAGGTGTCGGAGGACACCCTGACCAAGACCCTCACCGCACTCGGGGTGGACATCCTCCGGGGAGGGGACGAACCCACCGCCGGGTCCCTCGCCGCCGCACGTCAGGCCCACCTGGACTCGCGCTTCACCCGGCCACTCCCACCCTGTGTCGTGACGACGGCGGGACAACCCCACGACTTCACCGTGCACGTCCACGACGGTGCACCGGTCACCGTGACCATCACCCTCGAGGACGGCGACACGGTCACACCGCGGCAGGTGGACAACTTCGTCGAGGCCCGCACCATCGACGGCGTCACCTGGGGTGAGGCGAGCTTCGCCGTCCCCACCGATCTCCCCCTCGGCTGGCACACCCTGTCGATGGAATCCACCGGCGGGGTCAGCGGTTCGTGCCGGCTCATCGTCACCCCGGACCGGCTCACCACCGCCGACAGGTACCTGCGTCGCCCCGTCACCGGTGTGATGGCCCAGCTCTACTCCACCAGATCACGGGACAGCTGGGGGGTCGGTGACTTCGGTGATCTCCGCGACCTCGGCACCACCCTGGCCACGAACGCCGACGCCGACTTCCTGCTCATCAACCCCCTCCACGCCGCGGAACCGTTCCCACCGGTCGAGGACTCGCCCTACCTCCCGACGACACGCCGCTTCACCAACCCGCTCTACATCCGTGTCGAGGACATCGAGGAGTACGAACTCCTCTCCCCTGCCGCCCGCGTCCGCATCGAGGACACGGCGTCGAAGCTCAAGGCGGACAACACCTCCGCCGGAGAGATCAACCGGAATCCGATCTACGACGCGAAGCTGGCCGCACTGAGGGAGATCTACGAACTCCCGATGACCCCCTCCCGCGCAGAGGCGTTCAGCGCCTACCTGGAGAAGGAGGGCGCGGGCCTCGACGATTTCGCCGCGTGGTGCGCACGCCGTGAACTCGACACCCTCGCAGCGGGCGGAACCGTACCCGGTGTCCGCGCCGACCGGAACCGCACCGTGGAGGAGGCCGCGGGCTTCTACCGCTGGTTGCAGTGGATCTGCGATCACCAGCTCGAATCAGCCCAGAAGGCGGCGACGGACGCCGGCATGTCCATCGGCGTGATGGCGGACCTCGCCGTCGGCGTCCACCCCGGTGGCGCGGACGCCGAGAACCTCTCCGGTGTTCTCGTGCAGGCCGCGTCCGTCGGCGCACCACCGGACGACTACAACCAGCAGGGACAGGACTGGTCGCAGCCTCCGTGGCACCCCGAGCGCCTCGCCGAGTGCGGCTACGCCCCCTGGCGGGACATGCTGCGCACGGTGCTGCGCCACTCGGGCGGGATCCGGGTCGACCATGTTCTCGGCCTGTTCCGGCTCTGGTGGATCCCGCGCATGCAGCCGCCGACCACCGGCACCTATGTCCACTACGACTACGCGGCGCTCGTCGGCATCCTCGCGCTCGAGGCCGAGCGCGCCGGCGCCGTCGTCATCGGCGAAGACCTGGGGACCTTCGAACCGTGGGTCCAGGAGGTCCTGGCCAGCCGTGGAATCATGGGGACGTCGATCCTGTGGTTCGAACACGACCCCGAGGTCTCCGGCCCACGTCGTCAGGAGAGCTACCGCGAACTCGCGCTGACATCGGTGACCACCCACGATCTGCCGCCCACCGCCGGAATGCTCCGGGGCGAGCACATCAAGCTCCGCGAGCGGCTCGGACTGTTCACCACCGACCCGGAGGAGGAGGACCGCGGCGATCTCGCGTGGCAGAACGAGGTCCTCACCCGTATCGGCGAACACGGTTGTTTCGCCGGCACCTCCGTCGCGGACCGTTCCTTCGGGGACGCGGCCCGGGGTGAGCGGGGCGCGATCCGGGACCTGCTCGTCGGCATGCACCGGTACATCGCGGGCACCCCGTCCGCACTCGCGTGCACCTCACTGGTCGACATGGTCGGGGACGTCCGTGCGCAGAACCAGCCGGGAACGACACACGAGCTGTACCCGAACTGGTGTGTACCGCTCTGCGACGGCGCCGGGGACGTCGTCCTCATCGAGGATCTCCCGGAGAATCCGTGGTTCCGGGCCGTGGCTGACGCCTCCCGTCGCTGACGGACACCGCCGGGTACCGGGCGGCACCGCTGACAGAGGAATCCGGCGGTCGGGGAGATGTCCCGCACCTCCCCGACCGCCGGATTCTCCCGTTTCTCCCGACCCCGGCCACCGGCCGGTGCCGCTTCCGGCTAGATCAGCGTCAACAGCCAGCCGACGACGACGAGGAGCAGCAGCGCGATCAGGGCGAGCTTCACCCGGGAACGGCCGTAGTCACGTTTCTTCTTCGGTGCCTGGTTACTCATACGGATTCTCGGCCACTGCTTTCTTGTCGGTGCGTCTCGGCGTGCTTTTCAGGACCTCGCGGTGCGTCCGTCCGCCGTCAGGCGGTGTCGCCGGGCACCAGTCTAGTCCCCCGGTATCTCCGGCTCGGATCTGGACACGACACGGACCCCGGCGGAGGTGCCCTCCCCGGAACGCGGGATCAGCTGCGTCGGCGCATGTCCGCCGTCTCCCCCTCCGGTGGCCCGCTCGACCAGATTTCCGGCCGTGTTCACGATCTTCAGCAGCACCGCCGCAAGCGGGACGCAGATCAACAGGACGACAACCATCACCAGGGGCGTCTGCACCCACAACGGCGCACCGGTCAGCCACTGTCCGATCCGGTCGAGTACCGGGGTGATGCTGTTCATGGTCACACCGCCCCCGCCAGGCCACGGCGGGACAGAAGCGGTGCGACGTCCTTCCCGCGTCCACGGAAGGCGGCGAATGCGGTGCCGAAGTCATCGGCACCGCCACGGGACAGAATGAGGTCACGGAACCTCTGACCGGCGGCACGCACCGCCTCGGGGGACGCCGCTTCACCGGCGGCCCCCTGTTCGGCGAATCCGTCGAAGCCGTCGGCGTCGAGCACCTCGGCCCAGAGATAGGAGTAGTAGCCGGCGGAGTACCCGCCGGCGAAGACGTGGTTGAAGTACGTCGACCGGTAGCGGGGCCGCAGATGCTCCACGGTCAGGCCCGCGTCCTCCAGGGCACGGTTCTCGAATGCCTCGATGTCCTCCGCACCGTCACCGAGTTGATCCGCCTGCTCCGGGGTGAGTGAGTGCCAGGCGAGGTCGATCACGGCGGCGCCGAGGTATTCCCCCGCCGCGAACCCCTGGCCGAACTGCCGGGCGTCGGCGACGGCGGTGAGAAGGTGATCCGGTATCACCTCACCGGTGTCGACGTGGCGGGCGTAGTTGCGGATCACCTCCGGGTCGAAGGCCCAGTTCTCGTTGATCTGCGACGGGAACTCGACCCAGTCGCGGGGCACGTTCGTTCCGGAGAACGTCGGGTAGCGGACATCCGAGAGCAGCCCGTGCAGGCCGTGCCCGAACTCGTGGAACACGGTGGTGACCTCGTCGAGGGTGAGCAGTGGTTCGGAGCCGTCGGTGGGTCGGACGATGGACATGACGTTGGCGACGACGGGGGTGGTCCCGAGCAGCCGGGACTGCTCCGTGAAGCTGGTCATCCACGCGCCGCCGCGTTTCCCGGGACGGGCGAAATAGTCGGTGATGAGCAGACCGAGAGCGGTTCCGTCGGTGTCCCGGACCTCCCAGACATCGGCGTCCGGGTGGTAGGCCTCCAGGTCGGGGCGCTCGGTGACGGTGATGCCGTAGAGGCGGTTCGCGGCGAAGAAGACCCCGTCACGCAGGACCCGGCCCAGCGGGAAGTGACGACGCAGTTCATCTTCATCGAGATCGTAGTCACGGGCCTTCAGTTTCGCCTCCCAGTAGGGCCAGTCCGCGCCCGTGACCTCCGTGTCGGCGAGTTCAACGAGGAGTTTGTGTTCGGCTGCCGCGTTCGCCGCCGCAGCCGGAGCGAGGTCGGTGAGCATGCGGCGCGCGGCGTCAGCGGTGCGTGCGGTCTCCTCCTCGATGACGTAGTCGGCGTGGGTGTCGTACCCCAGAAGTGCCGCCCGTCGTGCACGGAGCTTCACCATCTCCACCAGCACAGCGGGATTCTTCTCCGCGCCGCGTCGCTGGCTGGCGGCGTGGAGCGCCGCACGCGTCCCGGGATCGGTGAGATCCGTCAGGGCGGACTGCACGGTCGGCAGTTCGAGGGGGATCAGGTAGCCGTCCCGCCCCTCGGCTTCAGCTGCACTGCGGGCGGCGCTGATCCGGGCCGGGGACAGACCGTCGAGCTCGTTCACGTCGGTGACGTGGAGTGCGTGTGTGCGGGTGTCGGCGAGCAGGTTGTTCCCGAAGGCGTCGGAGAGCACGGAGAGCCGTCGGTTGATCTCCGCGAGTTCCCGCTGGGCGTCCGGGGGAAGGTCTGCGCCGCGACGGGTGAACCGGCGCAGCAGGTGTGCGTGGAGCCGCGCGCCCTCCCCGTCGCCCTCGGGTGCGGTGACCGCCTTGATCCGCGCGTGCAGGGCGGCATCGGTGTAGAGGGCGTCACTGTGCGCCGAGAGCTCCGGGATGATCTCTTCGGCTATCCCCTGCCGGGCGTCGGTGGAGTCGGTGCCGAGCATGTTGAACAGCCACGCGGTGCACCGTCCGAGCTCCCGTCCCGAAGCCTCCAGCGCCTCGACGGTGTTCTCCCAGGTCGGTTCCGCGGGGTTGTCGGCGATCGCCCTGATCTGTTCGCGGTGCCTGCGCAGCGCCTCGGGGAATGCCTCACGGACGACCCCGTCGTCGATGTCCGCGAAACGGGGCAGGCCGTGTTCGAGGGTGGGCCGGTCGAGGAGCGGATGGCTGGTGGAGTTGGCGCACATGGCATGCCATCCTAGCCGCCTGCCCCGGTGTCGGCGGTGGAACGGGTTGCTAGCCTGTGGAGCATGGATTCCTCCCCGAAGCTACAGGTCCGGGCACCGGATGTCGTCGCCACCGGTGTCATCGGTGTGTCCTCCGGTGAGGGGCGACGGAGAGATGGGGACGGGGACGGGGACACCGTCACCTTTTACTCACTGCCCTACTCGCACATCCCTTCGCCCTTCGTCTCCCCGGAGCCGCTGCGGGAGCGGGTCTCGGTCGATGCGACGGTCCCGAAGGCGCGCCAGGTGGGGCTGACGGTCAGTGCCCCGGTGTCCGCTGTCCGGGCGGCCGCTGACGCCGCATCACCGCCGCCGGATCTGCCCGTGATCGCCTTCCTCCACGGTGGGCGTTACGAGTCAGGGCACCACGACGGTTCCTGGTACGGCGGTCAGGCGTTCGCCCGGGACGGGGCGGTGTTCGTCTCCGTCGGGTACCGGATGGCGTTCGAGGGGTTCGCGCACTTCGACGACGAGGACCCGGCGCACTACCGGGGCACCGACGATGCCGTCACGGCCCTGGAGTGGATACAGCGCAACATCGAGTCCTTCGGCGGTGACCCGACGAACGTGACCCTGATGGGGCAGTCCGCGGGTGGCGGGATGGCCGTGTGGCTGGCCCGCAGGGACCACTACCGGGGTGCGTTCCGCCGGATCGTCGCGCTCTCCCCCGGATACCCGCGTCAGTCGTTCGACCGGCGGCGCCGTGTCCTGCCGTTCATCGGTGGGTCGACCTCGCGGGAGAAGCTGGCGTCCCTGTCTCCGGGGCGCCGGGACGCGCTCTACCGTCGTTACCGGGCGCGCTACATCACGGATTCCGCGGTCGGTCCCAACCCGTTCGACGGATCGCAGCTGGTCGATGTCCCCATCCTGCTGACCCACACGACCGACGAGTTCTATCTGGAGCCCGTCGGTGCCTGGTGCGACGCCCGGGGCACGGGCGCGGGATTCGCCCGGTTGTTCGCCCGGAGTCTGGGGGCGACGATCGATCCGGCCTCGTACATCGCCGCGTGCCGGGACATCGATCCGGCACGGGTCGCGGGCCGGCTGGTCGGTGATTCGACGATCCGGCGGTGGGTGAGTTCCATCGCGGAGAGCGCACCGGGTCCCCTGTGGATGCTCCAGTTCACGGGGGCAGGTGGGCAACCGGCCCTGCACTGCGCCGAGTTGCCGCTGGTGTTCGACTGCCTGGACACGCTGCCGGCGCGTGTCGACGCCCTGCTGGGGGACGACGCCGCGGGACGCCTGCAACCCCTGGCGGACCGGGTGCACCGGACGGTCCTCGATTTCGCCACCGGTCGGCGACCGGGGTGGCGGATGTTCGACACCGACGGGGACCGGTTCAGCCGCACCATCGACGTCACCACCGGTGACATCGGCGGGACGACGGACCCCCTGGGGTATGTCCGGAGGGCGTTTCCCTGACCCCGGTTCTGCACGGCGGGCACCGTTTTTTCTAGTCTGGTGGGCATGGCTGACGATCCCCTGAAACTGCACACGACCGAAGAAGCCCCCGAACCGGAGATCGATGCGGAGGGGCATGTCATAGAACCCACCTCCGATGAGTTCGACACCCCTGCCCCCGCCCCGGGTGATGCACCGGACGAGCGGTCCGAACCCGAGTGGTACAAGCAGGCCGTGTTCTACGAGGTCCTCGTCCGGGCGTTCAATGACTCGACGAACACCGGATCCGGTGATCTCAAGGGGCTGACGGAGAAACTCGACTATCTCCAGTGGCTGGGTGTGGACTGCCTCTGGCTCCCGCCGTTCTACGACTCCCCCCTGCGGGACGGGGGCTACGACATCCGGAACTTCCGTGAGGTCCTCCCCGAGTTCGGCACGGTGGACGATTTCGTCGAACTCATCGACCAGGCGCACCGTCGCGGCATCCGCGTGATCACGGACCTGGTGCTCAACCACACCAGCGACCAGCATCCGTGGTTCATCGAGTCGAAGCGCGACCCGGAGGGTCCCTACGGTGATTTCTACGTGTGGAGCGACTCGGACAAGAAATACTCCGACACCCGGATCATCTTCGTCGACACCGAGACGTCGAACTGGTCGTGGGACGCGGAGCGCGGCCAGTACTACTGGCACCGTTTCTTCAGCCACCAGCCGGATCTGAACTACGACAATCCGGAGGTGTGCGAGGCGATGCTCGATGTCCTCCGCTTCTGGCTGGATCTCGGGCTTGACGGTTTCCGCCTGGACGCGGTCCCCTACCTCTACGAGAGGGAGGGCACCAACTGCGAGAATCTGCCGGAGACGCACGAATTCCTCAAGCGGTGCCGTGCCCTCGTCGAGAAGGAGTACCCGGGCCGGGTGCTGCTCGCGGAGGCCAACCAGTGGCCGGAGGACGTCGTCGAGTACTTCGGTGAGAAGACCGCCGGCGACGAGTGCCACATGGCGTTCCACTTCCCGCTGATGCCCCGGATCTTCATGTCGGTGCGCCAGGAGTCCCGCACCCCGATCAGTGACATCCTGGCCGCGACCCCGGACATCCCGGACACCGCCCAGTGGGGCATCTTCCTGCGCAACCACGATGAGCTGACCCTGGAGATGGTCACCGACGACGAACGCGACTACATGTACGCGGAGTTCGCGAAGGATCCCCGGATGCGCGCGAACGTCGGAATCCGGCGCCGCCTCGCCCCGCTCCTCGACGGGGACCGCAACCAGCTGGAACTGCTGACCGGCATGCTGCTCAGTCTGCCGGGTTCACCGGTGCTGTACTACGGCGACGAGATCGGCATGGGCGACAACATCTGGCTCGGTGACCGTGACGGCGTCCGCACACCGATGCAGTGGTCCGACGACCGCAACGGCGGTTTCTCCACCGCCGCACCCGAACGTCTCTACCTTCCCGCGATCCAGAACGCGCAGTACGGCTACTCGGTGGTCAACGTGGAGAACCAGCTGGCACAGGAGAACTCCCTGCTCCAGTGGAACCGCCGGTTGATCCACTGCCGCAAACAGCACCCCGCTTTCGGCATCGGCGGTTACCGCGAGGTCGACTCCGCCAACGATGCGGTGCTCAGCTACCTGCGGGAGAACGGTGACGACGTGATCCTGTGCGTGAACAACCTGTCCAACCGCCCGCAGGCCGTGTCCCTCGATCTGTCCGAGTTCGCCGGTGCCGTTCCCGTGGAGCTCACCGGTGGCGAGGAATTCCCCGCCGTCGGGGCTGACCGCGACTGGGTGGTCACCCTCGCGCCCCACGGTTTCTTCTGGTTCGACCTGTCCTCCCGAAACAACAAGTAGGAGCCCCGACGTGAACCCCGCGACCCTGGCGACGACCCTGTCCACCAGCCGTTACTACGGCGCGAAGTCCCATCCGATCGACACCGTCGAGGTCATCGCGACCGGGGAGGCCGCCGGTGGGCGCTGGCTCGTGGCCCGGACCCCCGACGGTCTGTACCAGATGCTCGTCGACGACACCGATGAGACGCTCCCCGATGTGCTGGGCACCCCGGAGGTCGCGACGGCACTCGGTGCAGCGATCGCCGAGGGCAGGCCGGCGGGCGGCGGGACCCTCCACGCCGTGGGGGATCACCCCGACGGAGGTGCCGACGGGGTCCGGGAACCGGGTGAACTCGCCGGTGCCGTCATGCCCCGGGGTCTCCGGGGTCGCCGGATCGCCGGGGAGCAGTCCAACACCTCACTGGTGTTCGGCGACGGCGCGGAGGACAGCCTGATGGTGAAGTACTTCCGTAAGCTGCAGCCCGGTGTCAACCCCGATGTCGAACTGCTCGCAGGCCTTTCCCGTGTCGGGTGTCCGAACATCGCACCGCTGCGGGGCTGGGTCACCGTCGACATCGACGGGTGGGAGTTCACCACCGCGATGGTCCAGGACTTCGCCCGGGGAGCGACGGACGGCTGGGAACTCGCACTGGAGTACGCCGCCGAGGGCAGGCCCTTCACCGCCGAGGCCCGGGAGCTGGGTGCGGCGGTCCGCCGGGTGCACGCCGATCTCTCCACCGCCTTCGACACCGCGACCACCGGGATCGACGAGGTCCGGGGTCATCTCACGGAACGGCTGGGCGAACTCGTCGGCGATGTTCCGCTCATCGGCGACTACCGGGACGCGGCACTCGCCGTCTACGACGGTCTCGACACGACGGCGACGACCCCGGTGCAGCGGGTCCACGGGGATCTCCACCTCGGGCAGGTGCTGCGCACGGACGCCGGCTGGCTGCTCATCGACTTCGAGGGCGAACCCGCCCGCCCGCTCGGGGAACGGCGCCAGCCGGACAGCCCGCTCAAGGATCTGGCCGGCGTGATCCGTTCCTTCGACTACGCCGCGCACTTCCACGCGCAGAGCGACTCGACCGCTCCCGGCCCGGAGGACCCGGCGGCGTGGGCGCGGGACTGCGTCGACGCCTTCCTGGACGGGTACGGCACGGACAACACACCGCTGCTGGAGGCGTACCGCCTCGACAAGGCGCTCTACGAGGTGGCCTACGAGGCCAACAACCGACCGGACTGGCTGGACATCCCGCTCTCGGCGGTCAAGAGGTTGACCGGGATCAACTGAGGCCGAGTGCGGCGCGCAGTTCAGCGTGCGCGAGCTGCTCCCCCATCCAGGGGCTGAACGCGAACGGTGCGCAGCGTACGGCGTCGACGAGCCTGGACGGCGTGCTCCACGCCATCTGGTCGACCTCGTCGGGAAGCGGGGCGACCGTCGCTCCGGGGGCGAGGCGGGCCGTGTACACCGGGCAGATCTCGAACTCGACGATCCCGGAGGAGTCGACGGCCCGGTACCGGAAGTCAGGGAGCACGCAGGTGACGTCGGTGAGGTCCTCCGGTTTCAGCCCGAGTTCCTGGGTACCGCGCCGCAGCAGTGCCCCGACGGTGTCCTCACCGGGGCCGGGATGACCGCACATGCTGTTGGTCCAGACACCGGGCCACGTCCTCTTCCCGAGTGCCCGCCGCGTGAGCAGCACCTCCCCCGCTCCCCCGATCAGATAGCAGGAAAACGCGAGGTGGAGCGGGGTGTCGGTGGTGTGCACCGTGGCTTTGGGGGCCGTGCCGGTCGGCTTGCCCCCGTCATCGGCCAGAACCACGAGTTCACGTCCCTTGATCATGCGACCAGCTTAACCACCGGCACCGGCACCATGAGACAATGGGACTCATGAACCACCCGACCACCGCCCCGATGTTCCGGGAACGCAGCGGTCGGTCCGTCGACTTCCTCCGTTCGGGGTTCACCGGGATCTCCGGGCTCCTCGTGGACACCGACCCCCACACGGCCGCTCCGCTCCGTGACGTGCGGGACATCTGCACCGGCGGGAAACACCTGCGTTCCCTCCTCGTGCACATCGCCGCCGACAGGCCGGCCGGACCGGTCCCCCACTGTGACATCTCCGTGGCGGCCGCCTTCGATCTGCTGCACGGCTCCTTCCTGATTCTCGATGACGTCATCGACGAGGACGAGACACGCCGGGGGCGGCTCACCGTGCACGCCGCCGCGAGGAACCGGGCGGTCGGGGAGTACGGTGTCCGGGGCGCCGGTGATGCGGAGCACTACGGACGGTCGGTCGCCGTCCTCTCCGGTGCCGCGGCACTCACCGGGGCGATACGTCTGGTGGCGGATTCCGGAGCGGACGACGCCACCACCGTCGCCCTGATCCGCCTGCTCACCGACGCAGCGGGACTGTCGATGACGGGTGAGTTCCTGGACGTCCACTACTCCCTGCCCGGTGTCGTCGCCGATGCCGACTCGGTACGGACCGCAAGTTGTCTGAAGACCTCCCCGTACTCCTTCGACGCCCCGCTCATCGCGGGTGCGACGCTCGCGGGACGCGACGGGGACATCTCCGCGCTGCGGGACATCGGCCGGCACGCCGGTGCGGCCTTCCAGCTGGCCAACGATCTCCAGTCCGTGTTCTCACCGAGTTCCCGGACGGGTAAGAGCACCGCCGGTGACCTGTTCCTCGGCCGCGCGACACCCCTGTTGACCGCCGCCCGGCAGACCGGCGCGCGCACGGAACTGGAGGAGACACTCGCCGGTGACAACCAGGCCGGTCTCCCCCGTATCCGGGAACTGCTGCGCGCCTGCGGCGCAGTGGATGAGGTGGTCACCAGGGCGCGCGGTGACCTCGCCGCCGCACGGGCTCTCCTCGATGAGACCGGCGCGTTGCCGTCAACGGAGGCGCGGGCGGGTTTCTCCGCTGTCCTCGACGGTATCGGGGAGAGTCTCCGTGTCTGAGCGCCGCACCTCCCTGTCCGACTACGACGCCATGTCCGCCGGTGCCGCTGCCCGGGTCATCGGGACGTACTCCACGTCCTTCTCCCTGGCCACCCGTCTCCTCGATCCACGTACCCGGACGGACATCAGGAACCTCTACGCCGTGGTACGCATCGCCGACGAGATCGTCGACGGTACCGCGACCGACGCCGGACTCCGTGCCGGTGCCGTCCGGGAGGAACTCGACACCTTCGAGCGGGAGGTGCGCCGGGCGGTCGACACCGGATTCTCCACCAACCCGGTGCTCCACGCGTTCGCCGGCACCGCCCGACGCACGCACATCGACCCCGATCATCTGACGGCGTTCTTCACCTCGATGCGCCGGGACCTGTCCGATTCGACGGTCTACGACGAGGCCGGACTCGACTCCTACATCTACGGCTCCGCCGAGGTCATCGGCTTGATGTGTCTGGCGGTCTTCACAGCCGGCCGTGCGCTCCCGGACACGGAACAAGAGCGCTGCTCGGCGGGGGCGCGCAGGCTCGGGGCGGCGTTCCAGAAGATCAACTTCCTGCGGGACCTCCATGAGGACACCGAACTCGGCCGCAGTTACCTGGGCGGCCGCGGGACGTTGACCGACCACAGACGTGACGAGATCATCGCCGACGTCCGCACCGACCTCGATGCGGCACTGGAGACGGTGGGGCCGCTGCCGGTGCGGGCACGGGCCGGGGTGCTGGCGGCGCTTCTGCTCTACCGGGAACTCACGGACCGGCTCGCGGCGACACCGGCGGCGGAGATCACGCGGCGCCGCGTCTCGGTACCGTCCCGGGTGAAGGCGGGGATCCCCGCACGCGCACTGCTCATGGCCGCCCGCATGCGTCCCTGAGGTCAGTTACGCGGCAACGATCCCTTGAAGATGACGTTCCCGATCCGGAACTCGGCGTTGTACAGCGCGCCGTAGGAGGTCTGGAACGCGTACGCCAGGTTCGTCGATGCGCCCGGCCCGAGGGGAAGATCGAGCGCTGACACGAGCCCCGGATACTGTTCCTCGCTCATCCGCTGGATCTCGGTGAGATTACCCGCGTAGTCGGAGATCGCCAGCGTCGGTGGAGCGAAGGCGTCGACGGGCAGTGCCACATCGTTGCGGTTGGTGACGAGAACATGGATGACGGTCCCACCGTAGTTGCCGTAGTTCACCGACATGATCTGCCAGTCCACGTTCAACCCCGGATCATGGGCCGGCGTGTTGAGGTTCTGATCGACGAGAACCGGATCGACCTGTTGCGGCACGAACGGGGTCTTCTCCTCGACGACCGGAGCTGCGCTCGTGGTCTCCTGCTCCGGGACGGGGGCCGGGGCAGTTGTGTCGTCGCCGGAGCAGGCGACAAGTGCCATCACAGCCAGAGATGCCGCAACGATTCGGGCGGCGGACCGGGTCCTGATTGTCACTTCTTGCACCACACCTTCGCGGGGTTCCTGATGGGCGTCCCGCCGGGCCGGCGGTCACATGAACCACCATTCTAGTATCCGGCCACGCCACCGGGGCCGTCGACCCTGCGGGAGTTTCCCGGTGACTAGATTCGGAGGCATGCATCTTCCCCCTTTGAATGACCTCCGCGACCGTGGCACAGAGAAGTGGGCGCGCTACCCGGATGACGTTCTCCCGCTCTGGGTCGCGGAATCCGATTTCGGCACCTGCCCGGAGGTGAAGCAGGCGCTCGCCGACGCCGTGCGGAGAGAGGCCTTCGGCTACCCACCCGAACCATCGGCCCTACGCTCCGCGATGGTCTCCTTCTACGGTTCCCGCTACGGCGTGGACCTCGATCCGGAGGGAATCTTCGCGATTCCCGATGTCGTCCGGGGACTGGGGCTCGCGATCACCCATTTCACCCGACCGGATTCACCGGTCATCATCCCGGTCCCGTGCTATCCCCCGTTCCTCGATCTCCCCGACGTCACCGGACGGGACGTCATCCACGTCGACGCGGAGGACGGGCCCGACCCGGAGGAGATCGAGAGGGCGTTCGCCTCAGGGGCGGGATCACTGCTGCTGTGCAGCCCGAACAATCCGCTGGGTCACACCCTCGACGCCGACGTCCTCCGCTCACTGGTGGATGTCGCGGCACGTCACGACGGTCGGATCATCGTCGACGAGATCCACTCCCACCTCGTGTACGACGGCACACACACGATGGCGGCCACGGTCAGTGACGCTGCGGCACAGGTCTGCATCACGGTCACCGCCGCATCCAAGGCATGGAACGTCGCGGGCCTGAAATGTGCACAGATGATCTTCACCAACCCCGCCGACATCGCCACATGGCGGGGACTCAACCATCTCCTCCGGGGCGGGTACTCAACCCTCGGACTGGTCGCCAGCGAAGCCTGCTACCTGGCGGAACAGTCTTTCCTGGACGCGGAGATCGCCTATCTCCGGGACAACCGGGACTGGCTCGCGGAACAACTGCCGGCCCGTGTCCCGGGGCTCCGGACGACGGTCCCCGACGCCACCTACCTGATGTGGCTCGACTTCCGGGACACGGTCATCCCGGAGGCCCCCGCCGCATGGCTTCTCGACCACGCGCGGGTCGCCCTCAACGAGGGGACCACCTTCGGCCCGGGAGGTGCGGGCCACGCCCGCCTCAATTTCGCGTGTTCCCGTGACACCCTCACCGAAGCCGTCGACCGGATGGCCCGCGCCTGCGCACAGGCGTGATCTTCACCACTGGACCCGCGCAGACCACGCTCACGGCTACGGTCCACCGGAGGACAGACACTAATGTTTCCGTGTGGGAACCGGCCCGACCCGTTCCGTTCACTTCCGGGCAGGTGCCCACCATTTTCCGTGCACCACGCATCCACGTCGGGTGCACCTGTGTGAAAGGTAGCAATGAGCACACCAGCCCCCACCCGCACGGCGGGCGCCACCGGCGCCATCGCAGTCGCGACACTGATGCTGTTCTCGATGTTCTTCGGAGCCGGGAACCTCATCTTCCCTCCCATGCTCGGCGCGGAATCCGGCGACGGCTTCCCCTTCGCCATCGCGGGTTTCCTGGCGGCAGGTGTGCTCCTACCCGTACTCAGCGTCATCGCCGTCGCCATCACCGGCGACGACATCTACGATCTCGCGCAACGCGGCGGCAGGGTGTTCGGACTCCTCTTCCCCGTCCTCGTCTACCTCGCCATCGGCGCGTTCTACGCCCTGCCGCGAACCGCTGTGGTGAGTTTCTCGACCGCGGTCACCCCACTCACCGGGCTCGATTCCACCACCGCCGCCGCAGTGTTCTCCGCCCTGTTCTTCGGGGTCTCACTGGCACTGGCCTTCGACCCGTCCGGCCTCGTGGACAAGCTCGGGAAATACCTCACCCCGCTGCTCCTCGTTCTGCTGCTCGTGCTCGTGGTCCTGTCCGTTCTGATGCTCCACTCCACCCCGGCCCCGGCTACGGAGAAGTACGCCGGACACCCGCTCTCGGCGGGACTCATCGAGGGCTACCTGACGATGGACTCCCTCGCGGCCCTCGCCTTCGGAATCATGGTCGTCTCATCCCTCCGCTACAAGGGAATCCCCAACGGGCCCAAACTCGTCCGTGGTGTGGGCGCGGCCGCCATCGGTGCGGGGGCCCTCCTCGCGGTCATCTACGTCGGACTGGGAATCGTCGGACGACGGATCCCGGAGGCCCTGAGCTACGAGGACGGCGCTGCACTGCTCACCAACGCTGCGGAATCCACGATGGGATTCGCCGGAATGGTCGTCTTCGGGCTCATCGTTCTTCTCGCGTGCCTGTCGACCGCCGCCGGGCTCATCGGTGCCACGAGTGAATTCTTCCACCGCATCATGCCCGGCATCTCCTACCGGTTCTGGGCGGTCCTGTTCGCCGTGATCTCCCTCGCGGTGTCCACCCTGGGGCTCGAGACCGTACTGGCGATCGCGGCACCGATCATCGGTTTCCTCTACCCCGCAGCGATCACCCTCGTCTTCCTGACACTGATCGAACCGGTCTTCCGACGGAAGCTCCACTACGCGTTCCTGTTCTCCCTCGCCGTCGCCGTCATCTGGGCGGCACTCATGAGCGCCACATCCCTGGGCTGGGGAACAACCTTGCTCCAGCCCCTGATCGACTGGTCCCCGATGCACGATCAGCAGCTCGGCTGGGTCGTCCCCACACTCATCGCCATCGGCATCGGCTACATCGCGGACCTCGTCATCCGCCCGGTCAGGGCCGTCCCCGTCGGCGGCGAGCACCAGCTCGAAGCGGAGCTCCGCAGCGGCCACCGTGATTCCGAGGCACTCGAGGAAGCCGTCATCACCCACGCCCCCGAGGCCATCGCCGATGTGCGGGCCTCCGACGCCGAGGAAGCCATCGAGGCACTCGACCACCGCATCGACGCCATCGAACGGGAACGCGCCGAAGCCGCCGCCCGCCTCGAGGCACTCGACGAGGCAAAGGAACTCGCCGAGAAACACGTCGAGGACCTCCGCGAGGTCACCGACAACTGACCCGGCACATCCGGAGAAACCGGATGAGCAACCACGACGATGAGTGCCCGACACCTTTTCACAGGTGTCGGGCACTCATCGTTCACGGGGACCACCGCACCCACCGTCGACCCCTTCCCGTCTCCGCATGAATCCGATACCGGCCGACCACCGGGAATCACAACCTGTCCGCCACCATCCCCGGGGACGCCGGGAGATGGCACCACCCGGGCTACCGGGGCCGGAGCGAACGCAATCGACACGAACAACACCGGTGCCTCCGAGGCCCGGCAAAGCGGGTGAGAAGACCCGAAAGATTCCCGCCGCCGGTACAGCCCCGAGAAGAAGTGTGGCGGTACAAAACGCACAACGTGATGAACCTCAGCGCGCGAAAAAGACCCCACACCCCCGAACGGGGGAAAGCTCCCGACTTCCGGAACCGGAGCGGGGTCGGGACCGGTCTGATTCTGATGAACGGCGCCGCACATGGCGGCGCAACCGGAGAAGAAAGACGGGTACCCGTTGACCAGAACCACGGCCTCGACCGCGTTCCTCATCGCGTGCAGCTGCCTGATGCTGGCCTCATGTCAGGCACCGGAACCCGGCACGGGGCCGGCCGGGCGGGAAACAGCACCGACCGATACATCCGGCACGCCGTCTGTGGGGGCGGAGGCGGTCTCGGATCTGTCCTCGGCGACGTCCAACCCCGACGGCAGTCCCATCGTCTTCGACCCGGTGGAAGCGGGAAAGAACCTTCCCGACCCGTGCACGGAACTGCCTGCCGCAACCCTCAATGAAATCGGATTCAAAAGTGACTACGAACGATTCACGATTGGATTGGATGACACACTGGACGGAAAAGGCATTGGATGCGACCTGGACCTTATCAAGTACGAGAAAGATGTCATTGCCCCGGGATTCTACAACGAGAACTTAAGTAAAGAACATCTCAAAGAATCAGGAATGTTTATTCGAGATGCTCCGGAATCCATCGTCCCAAACGCATACTTCTACACTTTCTCTTCCGCTGACCAAAGCAGTTGTTGTATTGGTGCGGACACTTTTCGAGGAAGAATTGGGATGCTGGTAACCGGCCCCACCCACTGGACCCTGGATGATTCCTGCACATCAGCGCTGAAATATTTTGACAAAACATACGAAATCACCGATGGCTTCAAGTGGCTGGAACAGTAAATCAAAGGAGATATAATGACCCTTCATTTTGACCTAGAACAATTGGAACAAATTATTGAGTCGTTGCGTGAGCAGCAGAAAAAATCCTCTTCAATTCACAACCAGATCATATTCCGTCCACGGATTGAGCTTTACTCACTCGCCCCCGGGTTGTCTGAGCTTGGACAGCAGCACGCACAGGTGTTCACCGGTGCCGTCGGCTCTGCCCGGGAGGTGCTCATGGCTTTCCGTGAGCAGGCTGAGTGGCTGGTTCTGGCGATGCACTCAATGAAAGAAACGTTCTCGGCAACGGAAACCGTCAACAACATACAGATCAGGACGGGTTTTCCCTCTGTTTTTGCCATCGATCCGGGTGACATCCGT
>NZ_JAENIQ020000003.1 GCF_016595275.2 Corynebacterium pygosceleis
CCCGGGGTGGTGCCCCGTTTTTTTGTTGTGCCTGTGAGCCAATCCCGCCGTGGATAGCGCCCGGGGTGTGCTGCCGCTTGTCCCGGCCCTGGGCCGGCAGGGCGTTGTGGGTGCCCCTTGCTTGAAACCCCCGGCCCCGGGGGGGCATGGAAACGCCGGGGGGGCGGCCCGGAGTGGGGGACACCAACGCCCGACCAGCGGTGTGTGTGTCACGGGCGGGGCTGTTGGGGCACACGGACAGTCCTCACGCCCCCGGGGGGGGGCGTGAGCCGCCCGTGGCGGGGGCCGCGCCGTTGGTACCGGTGCGGGCTGTCTGTCGGCAACGGTGCGCGTGTGTGCAGGCGGTTCAGGCCCCGGGGTCGTAGACAAACCAGGCGCGGCGAGTACCTGCACCCCTGAAAAAGGATCCGGTCACCGGTATTGTTTGTGTCTGGGTGGGGTGTTTTTCGCGTAGGTGACGGGGCCGGCTACGACGGATGCCTGCCGGCCCGGGGGTGTGGTGGACCGGCCGACCCGGGACCGGGCACACACCAGCCAGCAACACCCCACCGAGAACGATCCATGTCCGGCCGGGGACACCTTCCCGACACCGTCGGGCGTCTTCTGCGAGAGGTGGAAGATCGTGACGGCCTTGCTGTGCCACCCCGTCGGTGGTCGTTCACCGGAAAGGCGTCCGTGTTCCGCGCGACAGGCCGGTCCACGGTAACCAGGTTCCGTTGTCTACCGGCGGGGAGGAGGTTGCCTCTGTTCGGCTTCGGGGGAGGGAATGGGGTCCTTACCGCACTGTCGTCTTCGTGCCTCCCACACGATGGTTCGCTCTGACTCGGGTTGCGGGAGCGTATCGCGCAGGGACCGGCCCCCGACCTATGCGTGTGGTTCTGAGCAGGTACGCAAAACAAGGCCCGGTCTAGCACCCCTCAGCGCTGAAGAAGTGGACCCCTGGGGAGGGATTGTTCCGGCATTCCGGGAGAGAGTTTTCGCTGAACAACGTCGGCTCAGCGGTTCGGCGTGCGAGGGGGATCCACGGGGACGGCATGACGCGAACCTGCCGGAGTGTCCTTCCCGCCAAGTGGTCGATTCCGGATGCGGAGGGGCGGTCTTCGGGATGTGAGACCACCGTGCCCCGGTTGCAGGGAGACGGCTGATTGAATCCGGGCCTGGAGCTCAGTCGAGAACGAGCAGGTCTTCGGGGGTCTCGCGGACCTCGGCGAGGCGACTGACGGACTTCTCCAGGCGTTTCCACTGAGCCGCCGGGATGGTGTCGGAGGCGCGGTCGATCACGCTCCGGTCCGGGGTTGCCCAGGCTATCGGCATCGGGGTGACCTCGCTCCAGTGCTCCCGGTCCGAGAGGTTCCGCTGTCCGGCCACGGCCACCGACGGGACCCGCTCACCGACCTTCCGTGGATGTCCCGCGAGTCGGGTGACCGTCCGGGCGGCGAGCGCCCAGCGGGATTCCTCGTTTCCGTCGACGGTCGTGTCGACCAGAGCGAGCAGCACGAGATCCCTCTCGTTGACCGCTGCGACGACCGCGGGAACGAGAGGATAGCGGTCGTAGAGTTCCTGCGCGGTGCCGACCTTCCGGGGGAGGACGAACATCATGCCGAAACTCACCAGTGCCATCACGGTCAGGGCGATCGCCATCATCCAGACCCAGGGCTGCCCGCCGAAGTACCACAGGACCCCGGCGGCGACGGCGAGCTGGATCAGGCCGAAGACCCCCGCTGAGAGCACGAGACGTCGGGAATCCCGGATGAGTTCGTTGTTCGCCTTGTTGTGGGTCTCGTCGACGGTGAAGGGGAAATCGGTTGAGCTCATCGTTGGGGTGTGCCTTCCGTGGTGTGTGTCTGCGGCTGGTGCCATCTGTCAGTCTAGATGCCGGATCCAGGTAGGTCGGCGGCGTCGACGATGCGGTAGGCGTAGCCCTGTTCGGCGAGGAACCGTTGCCGGTGTGCCGCGTAGTCGGTGTCCAGGCTGTCGCGGGACACCACCGAGTAGAAGTGCGCCTCGCCGCCGTCGGCTTTCGGGCGCAGCAGCCTGCCGAGGCGCTGTGCCTCCTCCTGCCTGGATCCGAATGTTCCGGACACCTGGATGGCGACGGCCGCCTCCGGTAGGTCGATGGAGAAGTTCGCGACCTTGCTGACGACGAGGACGTCGATCTCCCCGGACCGGAACGCGGCGAACAGTTTCTCCCGTTGCCTGTTCGGTGTGCTGCCCTCGATGACCGGTGCGTCGATGGTCTGTCCGATCTCCTCCAACTGATCCAGGTACGCGCCGATGACGAGGGTCGGTTGGCCCGCGTGCTTCGCCAGGAGTTTCCGGATGACCCGCATCTTCGATCCCGCGCATGCCGCGAGGCGGTACCGGTCCGCCGTCTCCGCCGTCGCGTACGCCATGCGTTCCGCATCGGTCATGGTGACCCGGACCTCGACACAGTCGGCGGTGGCGATGTAGCCGCGTGCCTCGATGTCCTTCCACGGTGCGTCGAAGCGTTTCGGTCCGATGAGGGAGAACACGTCCCCCTCGCGGCCGTCCTCGCGGACGAGGGTCGCGGTGAGGCCGAGTCTCCGCCGGGACTGGAGATCCGAGGTCATCCGGAACACCGGGGCGGGGAGGAGGTGGACCTCGTCGTAGATGATCAGCCCCCAGTCGCGGGAATCGAACAACTCCAGAGCCCGGAACTCACCCTTCGTCCGTCGGGTGACCACCTGGTACGTGGCGATCGTCACCGGGCGGATCTCCTTGACCTCCCCCGAGTACTCCCCGATCTCGTCGGCGGTGAGGGACGTCCTGCGGATCAGTTCGTCACGCCACTGGCGCCCCGCGACGGTGTTGGTGACGAGAATGAGGGTCGTCGCCTTCGCCTTCGCCATCGCCGCGGCACCGACCATCGTCTTCCCGGCACCGCAGGGGAGCACGATCACACCGCTTCCACCCGCCCAGAACGCCTCGGCGGCCTGGGACTGGTAGTCCCGCAGCTCCCACTGCTCGTTCTCGGTGGACAGTTCGATGGGGTGGGCCTCCCCGTCGACGTATCCGGCGAGGTCCTCGGCCGGCCAGCCGACCTTGAGCAGTTCCTGTTTCAGTCGGCCACGTTCACTCGGGTGGACCGCGTAGGTGGTGTCGTCGATCCTCTGCCCGAGCATCGGGGCGATCTTCCGGTGCCGGATCAGCTCCGCCAGGATCGCGGCCTCCTCGGATTCGAGGATCAGGCCGTGGGCGGGGTCCTTGTGCAGCCGGACCCTCCCGTAGCGGCTCATGGTCTCCGCGACGTCGATGAGGAGGGCCTGGGGGACGGGGAAGCGGGAGTGTGTCTCGAGCATGTCGACGACCTGTTCCGCATCGTGCCCCGCGGCGCGGGCGTTCCACAGTGCCAGAGGGGTGATGCGGTAGGTGTGCACGTGCTCGGGAGCCCGTTCCAGTTCCGCGAAGGGGGCCAGTGCCGCCCGGGCGGCGTCGGCATTCTCGTGTCCCGTCTCCAGCAGCACGGTCTTGTCGGACTGCACGATCAACGGTCCGTCGCCGATGGGCACGGGGACCACGTCCTCTCCAGGGGTTGGCGGATGTTCCCCGGATCGGGGACAAACCACCATTATGGCACTGTCCGGTGCCCGGTGCGGGGGATCAGTCGTCGTCGAGGATGACCTCGGTGATGCGGTGCAGCAGGAATCCACGGGTTTCCCCTGTGGTCTCGTCGACTGCGTCGACCTGGCCCCCGGACACCATCACCGGGGTGACCCGGCGATAACCGGCCTGGCCGTGACCGTCGACGAACCCGAGCGTCACCGTCCGGTTGGCTCTCGCCGCGGCCTGCAGGACCCCGAGGGTGCGTGCACCCTGGACGGCCCTGCCGGTGTTGTCGGTGGCGGTACGGCCGTTGCGTGCCGCGTCCTGGGCGGCTTCACCCCTCCGGACGGCGGCGACCACCTCCCGGGTGCGTGCCGGATCCGCCGGCGTCGACGGTCGGGACGCGTCCGGTTCCGCCGCCACCCGGGAGGGGCGTTCCCGGAGATCGAGACTGGCTCCGGTGGCGGACTCCGCGACCGGCTGGAAACCGTCCGCGCGGAGAGCGTCGATGACCTGGACGAGTGGTGCCTGGGCGACGGCCACGGTCGGGGCGATCAGTCGCAGCGCGACCTTCTGTGTCCCGGGGGACTGGGAGACCTGGAGGAGAAGTGCCTCATCGTCGCAACGCAGATAGCAGAGGGCCGGACCACCGCGCAGCGTCCCGTGGCGACGGGAGACGTCGCTGATGAGGTAGCTGATGTTCTGCGGGAGTTCCCCGAGTGTGTGCCGCTCCAGAAGTGAGTGGATGTCGGTGCCGCCGCGCCCCGCATCCAGTGCCCGACGGATCGATCCCTCGGTGATGCGGTAGACGCTCGCGAGCCCGGAGGATTCGATGTCCGCCGTGAGCGCCAGTTCCGATTCGAGTTCAGGTTCGAGCGGGCCGGGGGCGAGGACCGTCATGTCCCCCTGCGCGATCAGCGTGTCGACGGGCGGTGGGGTGACCGACTCCACCGCCGCCAGGAGTTCCGGTCCCGGGCTGTCCCGGGGCGCGGGCCTCTGGCGCAGTGCACGCAGGGGAGTGGTCGCGGTGTCGTGGGCGAGGGCCCCGATCCAGGCCGCCTCGTCGACGATGTCGTCGACGGTGCCGGGGCGGATGCGGCTGACGGGGACGGGGGCGGTGAAACGGAGGTCCTCGTCGAGTTCGGTGTGTCCCAGCGGTGTACCTTCCGGAGGACGGACGAACTGGTCGACGACGAGTGCACGGATGTCCGGGAGCCCGGGATGCTCGGTGGCGGAGGAGAGCAGGTGGATGGGTCGTCCGCGGGTGTCGGTGCGGCCGACACGCCAGTGCGCCCAGGTCGACCGTGACCATCCCTCGAGGAGCACCGCCCACCGGGACGCCAGGCCCTTGGCGAGCCAGGTGTCCGCATCGACGGTCGGCGCGAGGAGATCACCCCCCGGATCATTGGCCGGGGCGGGATCGGGTTCCCCCCTCCCGAGCAGTCCGGCGGAGATCCCGAGGCAGATCAACCGGTTGACGGTGGTGTCGTCGCAGTCGAGATCCCGTGTGAGCTTCGTCAGGGCACGAACCCCGATCCCACCTTCCTTCAGACAGGGGACCGGCCGGTCCCCGAGCACGGTGATCAGCCTTCGCATGAGCCGGGTGACCTCGAGCCCGGATGCCGTCCCCTCGTCGTCCACGCGACGTTGGGCCGCCGGATCGGCGGTGAGTGCGGGGTCTCCGGCGCAGCGTGGTGACGGGAGGAGCGGCTGCGGTGCCACCCCGGTTCCGTCGAGGATCCCACGGACCGTGGCGGGCATCTTGACGGTACGGTTGTCCACCCGCAGGAGCAGTCCCGCGGCGATCAGCTTCGGGACCGGACGTTCCGGATCGGCGTCCGGGGCGGCGTCCTTGGACAGTCCGAAACCACCGGAGGACACGAGGGTGTCGAGGATACGACGTTCCCTGGGGGACAATCCCTCGATGCGTGTCCGTGCGGTGTCCCCGTCGAGTTGGGCCGAACGGCCACCGGGATCCGGGAGGAGCTGCCAGTTCGCCGGCAGCGAGGACATGGCCTCCGTGGTGACCCGCAGCCGATCGGCGTTCCCGTAGACCAGAGCGCGGTCCATGAGTTCATCCAGGGTGCGGTTCACGACCTCCGGGTCGAGAGCGGCGGTACCCTCCGTCGAATTGAGTCGTTCCGTGACCAGTTCCACCACATCGGGGGCGGTCACCGGGTGGAGTTCACCGCCCAGTGCGGCGGCCGCCTCCAGGACGACGAGCTGGAGTGCGTTGAGTTCCGCGGTCGAGCGGGCCACGGACGCGCGGAGCTGGAGACGCGCCGCGAGTGCACCGATTCCGGGAGGTAACGGCCATGCGGTGTCGGGACGGTGGTCGATGATCCGGGAGAGACGGTCATCGTCGACCCCGGAGAGCCACTGGCGGAACGTGGGGCCGGTATCGGGTGCGGCGGCGGATTTTTTCATGGTACCGCCAAGTTTAGAGGGTCATAAGGTGACTTTTCTCGGCCACGTTTGAGAGAATGGGGACATGTCGAAAATCGAGAAGAAATCCTATGTTGATCCCGGTTGGCCGGACCATGTTCCCGGTGGCGGACATCCGGTGACCGAGCTGATCTCCAAGGTCGATGGCGCGTCGAGTCCGTTCGGTGATGAAACCGTGTTCCCGCGCCCCGTCGAGGAACTCGGTTACGTCCACCCCTACACGCGGATCAACCGCTAGGAACGTTCCGTTCGGCCCACGTCGACGGGCGGGGTCCTGTGCCCTGCCCGACCGTCGACGTTCCGTCGTTCTGACTCAGAACCGGATCAGTCCGGGTTTCGGACCGCAACCGAAGAGAGGGGCCCGCCGCGTACAACACGCGGCGGGCCCCTCTTCCCTGTGCCACCGTCCCGTCGGTGGTCGGCGGCGGGGTACCGGCTAGTTACCCAGGAGGAAGTCGATGTTCTCCCGGTTGGCGCTGTAGAACGCCTGGAAGTTGTCGCGGTTGGCCTGGTAGAAGGCGGTGAGTTCGCGGGGCACCGGAAGACCACGGTCGCGCAGCGCGGTGGTCAGGGCGTTGTAGAGCGCGTCGACGGCGGCGAAATCGCTGGAACCGGCGGCGGTGCCCTCAGCTCCGTCCACTGCGGCATCGAACCTGGCGGGGGCGGACAGGACATCCTCCGTCTGCGGTGCCGAGCTGGGGGCCGGGGCGGGAACACCACGGTTGGTGTTCGGTGCGGAATTCAGGCCGAGACGTGCGGAGCAGGCGGGCCATGCTCCCCAGCCCTGGCCGGCGAGGGTCTTCTCGGCGATGGCGATCTGCTGCTCACGGGTGGCCATGTGGGGCATCGGGGCGTACTCCGTGCCACCGTAGGCACGCCAGGTTCCGGGGGTGAACTGGAGTCCACCGTAGAACCCGTTGCCGGTGTTGATGCTCCAGTTTCCGCCCGCCTCGCACTGCGCGAGCCGGTCCCAGTCGGAGTAGGGGGCCGCACCGGCGGTGGGCGCCATGATGGATGCCGCGGCTCCGACGGTCACGGCGGAGGCCGCGAGTCGGGTCATGCGGGAATGCGTCTTCTTTGCGTGACGGGCCATGAAGTGTTCTGTTTCCTCTCGGTCATCGCGTGTCGGTGTCTGCCGGAACCCTCCGGTCTCCCGGTGGCCGACACCGGAGTGGATCCGGTGTCTTCCGGTGACGCCGCCCCTGTCCCGGCTGTCGGTGTTCGGCTGTCCACGTGCCGTGTCCGGGCTGGGCCGGCCGTGGCATGAAGATGTTCGGTTGTTGCGTGGGAATCCACGGACCCCGGTTCTGGGTGTCGTGTCGCCGGATGTCCCGGACAGGGGTGCGATGGGACCGGCGGACACGATGGTGGGGTCCACGTCTGGCAACCGTACTGGTTTATAACGAAACTGTCACGTTCTGTGGAGGAGAAAAGCCGTTCCCCGGCGTTGAATGACGGTAAAACAGCTGGTCGGGGGTGTGATGGGGAAAAGTCACTTTTCTGCGTCGACATCCGCTCCCGGTGCCGGTTCCGGACCACCGGAAGGTCGATGGTGCGGGGTGGGGTCCCCCGTCCCGGGTGCGCGGCACCCCGGGTTCGGCAGTGATGTCGATACCCTGCTCTGCCGGGGTATATTGACTGTTTCACGCGATGCACGGGTGAACGGGCGGAGGAACGTCGGTGCCCGTGCGCCCCCCGCGTGTCTCCCGCACGGTGCTCAATGAAAGGGTGACGTCCAATGCCTATCGGCAAGGTCAAGTGGTATGACCCGGAGCGAGGCTTCGGCTTTGTCTCCAATCCCGGCGACGAGGACTGCTTCGTGGGCAGGCAGGTACTTCCGGAAGGCGTCGAGGAACTCCACCAGGGTCAACGCATCGAGTTCGATTTCGCCGCCGGCAGGCGGGGGCCGCAGGCGCTGAGGGTGAAACTCCTCGACGCTCCCCGGGCCGCCAGGCGCACCCAGCACAGGTACGAGCCGGAGCAGCTCCACGGCATGATCTCCGATCTTGTGACGTTCCTGGAGGCGAAGGTCCAGCCCGATCTCCGTTCGGGACGTCGACCGGACCGTAAGACGGGACGTCAGGTCGCCGAGATCCTTCGCGCCGTGGCACGGGAACTCGACTCCTGACGTCGCGTCGTCCGGCCCCTGACGTGAGGGGCGTCTAGGGCTGGGCGTTGATGGACCAGATGACGCGGACGGGGCTTTCGTTGCCCTCGGCGTCGACGCCGATCTGGGGGGAACGGATCTCGACCACCAGCAGTCTGGCACTGGTCTCCTCGCCGTCGCCCTCCGCCCTGATCTCCACGGACCCCGGCACCTCCACCTCCCTGGTGCTGTTGCCGGGGTAGAGGCGCTGGTCGTTCGCGGCCGGATTGTCGTAGATCATCAGCAGTGAGAAATCGCGGTCGTAGACTTCACGGGGCAGCGTGACGGTGAGCGTGTCCTCCGCACCGACCTCGAGATCGGTGATCTCCCCCTCGGGGCACTCGACGTCGATCTCGCAGGCACTGTACGGGGGTACCGTCACGGTGCGGCCGCCCGCCGACGCCTCGACCGAGATCTCCCCGGGTGGTGTCCCCGGACGATCGTTCCACCAACGTTGGAACAGCACCGACACCGCCACGACGATGACCACGGCGACGATCAACGTGACGAACTGCCTGAGGTTCCTGCCTTTGTTCCTGCGTTCAGCCATGCCCGCAGTCTAACCGGCCGGATCGGGCCGGTCCGTCAGGCGGACCTCGTAGATGACACCCCAACGTTTCCCGGTGAGCAGAAGCCGGTCCGTTCCCGGGATCCGGGCGATCCCGTTCAACGTGTCGTCCGGGTCCCCGGAACCCGGGGCGTGCAGCCCCGAGGCGTCCACCAGGGCATCGACGACCCCCGTCCCGGTGTCCACCCGCACGATGGTTTCACTCATCCACACGTTGGCCAGGACGGTTCTCCGACCGTCGGTCCCCTCGACGCACTCCAGTTCGTTGAGCCTGTCCAGCGGTTCCCCCTCGACGGTCACCCCGATCCTGGATCGTTCCCGGAGATCACGGGGATCGAGCAGGCGGAGCTGGTCCGTGCCGTCCGACATCACCACGGTGTCGGCGAAGGAACACAGACCCCACCCCTCACCGGGGTAGGGGACACGTCCGGTCTCCCGGAGGGTCTCCCGGTCCCGTCTGATGGCGGTCCCGCTCTTCCACGTCAACTGCCAGATGTCCGATCCGGTGTCGGTGACACCCTCACCGAAGAGATCGTCGGGCAGTGTCTCCGACCGGATCTCCGCACCACCCAGTTCCGACGTGTAGACCCGGGAGTCGCCGTGGAGTCCCGTTCCGACCAGCAGTCGTTCACCGTCGTACTCGAAGCCCTGGGTGAAGCTCCCCGGGTCCATCGGATACTCCGCCACGACCTTCACCCCGAGACGGTCCACCCCGGTGTCCGACGGAACGGGGACCCGCTCCGGGACACATCCGGAGAGGAGCAGACCGGCCAGGACCGTGGACAGGACGGGACGGATTCTCCGGGACACGACGGGGGGCATTCGTCCATCATGCATCAGGTACGGGATAATGGCCGGGTGCCGAAGACAAACAACAGACGAAACCGGACCGCCGGACAACGGCAGAAGTCGGCGGGAAATCCCCTGCTGACCGCCGGGGCGATCGCCGTCGCGCGTGACGCCGTCGTCGAACTCGGTGAAGGCGGGGTCGGTGCCCACCTCGGTGCGACCCGTACCGGGGACCATTCCGCCACCCACCGCTTCGCCGCGGACGTCCCCGGATACGGGGGATGGGAATGGGTCGCCGTGGTCGCCTGCGCGCCGGGCTCGGATCGCGTGACCGTCAACGAGGTGGCTCTTCAACCGGGGAGCGACGCCCTCAGGGCGCCGGACTGGGTGCCCTACGCGGACAGGGTTCGGCCCGGTGACCTCGGTCCGGGTGACGTCATGCCGCCGAGACCCGACGATGAGCGTCTCGTCGACGCCGCCGAACTCGAACAGACCTCCGGGGCCGACCGTCCCGCGATCCCGTGTCAGCACACCGAGAAGCGGCTCACCCGCCGGGGACTCGACGAGGCCCTGCACAGATGGCGCGGCAGTGATTTCGGCCCGACCAGTGAATTCGCCCGACACGCCGCACTGCACTGCGGAAGCTGCGCGTTCTGGATTCCGCTGCCCGAGAACGTCGTGGGTAATTTCGGCGTCTGCACCAACGAATACGCCGCTGACGGGCATGTCGCACACAGCGGGTACGGATGCGGCGCGCATTCGGACACCCCTCCGGCGGACACCCTCGGTCAGCCGGAGGGAAGGGCATTCGACGACGAGTCCACCGTCGAACTCTAGATCTCGGTCGCGTGGTCCATGAGCCACCCGGAGACCCCGGAGATCCCCGCCGGCCCCGCGGCGACGGCATCCGGAGCCGTGCCGCGACCGTCCGCCGTGACCCACCCCGTCACCGCACGCACCCCGGAGAACGCGTTGAGCAGCCACACCGGGGAACACATGAGCTCCTCCCTCCGCACCGTCCCCCGCTCGGTGACCTCCCACCCCGCTTCCCGGAGACACCCGACCACTCCGGCGGCCGTCGTGGAGTCCAGTGAACGGTGGTGCCGGAGGAGTGTCGCCGTTCCCTGTCCGAGCATCAGGACCGCCGAATAGACCGCCTCGATGACGCAACCGGCGTCGTCGAGCAGGAGCCCCTCGCCGGCGCCCCGGCCACGTGACACCCCGAGACGTCCGGCCAACCAGTCCAGGTCCGGTCCCTTCACCGTGGGGTGACGGCGCAGGTCCCGGTGTCCCACCGCATCGACCACCACCCGGTCGTCCACCTCGCGGTCC
Source organism: Corynebacterium pygosceleis (assembly GCF_016595275.2). Classification (GTDB taxonomy): domain Bacteria; phylum Actinomycetota; class Actinomycetes; order Mycobacteriales; family Mycobacteriaceae; genus Corynebacterium; species Corynebacterium pygosceleis. Next base: position 10,845 of record NZ_JAENIQ020000003.1, read on the forward strand.
GGACGTATGAGCACCTGCGGCCCGCCTGCCCCCACGGACACCAGCGGATTGAAGGAACCCGGTCCCGCGTCCCGCAACCGTGCCCGGATCAACGCCTCGTCCCCGTCCCGCAACAGGGGACCGAGCCTCCTGATGTGCTCCCCCCAGCACCGCACGCGGCCGTCGATCATCCGGAACGACGTCACCAACCGGGGTGTCCCGCTCACCGGACCACCCCGGAGGTGTCCGTTCCCAGGAGAAGTCGGAAGGGGAGCATCTTCACCAGCACCTCGGCCCATTCCCCGGCGGGATCCGACAGCCTCGTCACGGCCCCGCCGGCCCCGTAGGTCAGCGTTCTCCCGGAGACCACCACGGTGCGGATGAGCACCGACAGATCCACGTCGCCGTTTCCCGAGAACCAGCCCATGCATCCGGAGTACACCCCACGGGGAGTGCCCTCCAGTTCCGCGAGAATGTCCATGCTGCGCTGTTTCGGGGCGCCCGTCATCGATCCCGGGGGGAAGGCGGCCAGCGCGGCGTCGATACCGCGGGTCGTGACCGGCAACCGGCCCGCCACCGTGGAGATCAGCTGGTGCACCCGGTCGAAGGTGTGGACGGCGCACAGTTCGGGGACGGTCACCGATCCGGGGATGCAGCTGCGCGCCAGGTCATTGCGCAGGAGATCGACGATCATCATGTTCTCCGCCCGGTCCTTCACGCTCGACGCAAGGTCCCGCGCGAGCAACGCATCCTGTTCCGGTGTCGCGCCCCGGGGACGTGTCCCCTTGATCGGGGAGGCGGACACCGTACCGGAGGTCACCGTCATGAAACGTTCCGGGGAGACGGACAGCACCGACCGTTCCGGGGTGATGAACAGTCCGGCCCGGGGAGCCGGGGCGAGCTGACGCAGCCGCAGGAACAGGACGAACGGATCCGGGTCGTCGGCGAGCTCCACGGAGGCGGTGGTGGTCAGACACAACTCGTAGGATTCCCCCTCTCCGATGAAGTCCCGGCACCGTTCGACGAGGTCGCGGTAGGTGGCGGCATCATGGCGCAACTCCATCTCCCCCGCGGGAACCGGCGCGGGTGGAGGATCCGTCACCGGCTCCGGGGCCGCCCCGGGCAGCAGGCCGAGTGCCACGTCCGCCGGCCACCCGGCGGGAAAGGTCAGGTGATGGCCCGAGGGGCCGCCCTGATAGATCACCTCGGGTACGAGCAGGCGCTCATCCGCGCCGACCTGTGCGAGGGTTGTGCCGTCACGGCCCCCCGACGCCCCATAGGTCAGTGTCCCGAACGCCCCGGGCACGATGTCCGGTGCGGCGACGGCGCTGTCCTCGGTGAGTCTCCCCGTGGGGACATCCGAGGGATGGACCAGACGCCGTCCGGCGGCGACGATCCCCGTGCCCGGCGGAACGGTCTTCGACGGCCGTCCCGTCTCCGTGTCGCCCCCGGTCCAGGAGCCGTCGAGCCAGATCAGCGCCGGATACCTGCTCCGCCAGAAATCGGCGACGCGGAGTGGTGCGGGGGCGTCTGATTCGGGCACGGTGATTCGCCGCCACCGGGGCGCACCGGGTTCCCCGGTGCGCCCGTTGTGGCGGAGTGCCGCCGAGACGATGTTCCGCAGGAGGGTTTCGCCGTGGTCCGTGCCGATGGATTCGGGATGGAACTGGAGCCCCCACTGCGGTGCGTCGGTGCGTCGGAGCGCCATGATCGTTCCGTCGTCGGCCCTGGCGAGGACCTCGACGACGGGAGGGGGATCGGTGACGTCCAGCGAGTGGTAGCGCACGACCTCCATGGGGGAGGGGACACCGGCGAAGATTCCGGTACCGGCATGGGTGACCCGGCTCGCGAGTCCGTGACGTGGATGACCGGCCCGGCTGACGGTCGCTCCGGCGGCGAGGGCGATCGCCTGATGCCCGAGGCAGATGCCGATCACCGGAACCACGGACTGGGCTATCGCCGTCGCCGACGCCCCGAGGTCCTCCGGGTGGTGGGGGGAGCCCGGTCCGGGGGAGATGATGACCACGTCGGCGGAGCGCACCAGCCCGGGGGTGATACGGGGGGAATCATTCGGCAGGATCCGCGGAATGATTCCCGTCGCCCGGTGGATCAGGTCGCCGAGCAGGTGCGTGAATGAATCGTGGTTGTCTATCAGCAGAATTGTTGTCACAGTCAGGTCCGGGAGGTTGGGACGCATCCACCGGAGGTGTCCGGTGGGTGGTCCGTCGGGGATGGTGATGACACCGAATCAGGTCCGGTCCTGCGGGAAGTCCGGTTGCCCACAGGTGTGTGCCGGTGCCATTGTATCCGTGGCACAGCATTCCTCTTGCCCGGTTGGACGGGAGGGCGTGTGGCATCCCCCGACCGTACGCACGGAAAGACACCTCACACTCATGACCGAGAGCAACGGCAGCGTTCCCGCTGCGGCGCCGACGACGCGACAGCCCGATGGCGCACTCGACCGCTTCTTCCACATCAGCGCCCGCGGTTCCTCCGTGGGAACCGAGATCCGGGCCGGCGTGGTCACCTTCTTCGCCATGGCCTACATCATCATCCTGAACCCGCTGATCATCGGCACGACCGCCGACATCAACGGCGACACCCTGGGGATTCCCCAGGTCGCGGCGGTGACGGCACTCGCCGCCGGCGTGATGACCATCGCCTTCGGTGTGATCGCGCGGTACCCCTTCGGCATCGCCACCGGCCTCGGCATCAACACCCTCGTCGCGGTGACCCTGGTCGCCACCGAGGGACTGACCTGGCCGGAGGCCATGGGCCTGGTGGTCATCGACGGCATCATCATCGTGATTCTCGCGGTGTCCGGCTTCCGGGTCGCGGTGTTCGAGGCCATCCCGCATTCCCTGAAAGCCGCGATGGGGGTCGGCATCGGCCTGTTCATCGCACTCATCGGACTCGTCGACGCCGGTTTCGTGCGTCGCATCCCCGACGCCGCGGGCACCACGGTCCCGGTCGGTCTCGGCATCAACGGCTCGATCGGCTCCTGGCCGACGTTCGTGTTCTGCGCCGGGCTCATCATCTGCGGAGTTCTCGTCACCCGCAGGGTCCGCGGCGGCCTGTTCATCGGTATCGTCGCGACGACGGTCATCGCCATGATCGTCGAGGCGCTCACCGACTCCGGCCCCTCCTTCGTCGACGGAAAGCCGGTTCCCACCGGCTGGTCCCTGGCCGTACCCAAACTCCCCGACACCGTCGGCGGTGCACCGGACCTGTCCCTCGTCGGTGCGGTCGATCTCATCGGCGCCTTCAGCCGCATCGGTGTCCTCGCGGCCTCGCTGCTCGTGTTCACCCTCGTGCTGGCGAACTTCTTCGACGCCATGGGCACCATGACCGCTCTGGGCAAGCAGGGGCGTCTGGTCGATGGGGACGGCAATCTCCCGGACATGAAGCGCGCCCTGATCGTGGAGGGCGCCGGCGCGATCGTCGGCGGTGGCGTCTCCGCGTCGTCGAACACGGTCTACATCGACTCCGCCGCCGGTATCGCCGACGGCGCCCGCACCGGACTCGCGAACGTCGTCACCGGTGTCCTGTTCCTCGCCGCGATGTTCCTCACCCCGCTCTACGAGGTCGTCCCGATCGAGGCCGCGGCGCCCGTGCTCGTCGTCGTCGGGGCCATGATGATGGGGCAGGTCGTGGACATCGACTTCACCAGTTTCCACATCGCGCTGCCCGCGTTCCTCACCATCGTCATCATGCCGTTCACGTACTCGATCGCCAACGGCATCGGCGTGGGCTTCATCGCCTACGTGCTGATGGCGGTGGCAGGCGGCCAGGCGAAGAAGGTCCACTGGCTCCTGTGGCTGATCTCCGCGCTGTTCATGGTCTACTTCACCATCGATCCGGTGATGCACGCCATCGGCTGACCCATCCGGCGCCGACCGACCGGCACCGGCCCCTCCACCGCCCGACGCGGAGAGGGGCCGGTGCCGTTTGCGTGTGCCACGGGGTCGGTGTCCTACGATGGCAACGTGCTGCGTATAACCGTCACCTCCGCCGATGACCCACGGCTCCTCGACTACCGGGACCTCAACCACTCCGACAACCGTCCCGATCTTCCGGGAGGCAAGGGCCTGGTGATCGCCGAGGGGCCTCTTGTCGTCGGTAGGCTTCTGGACTCCCGGTTCCCCGTGCGTTCCATCGTCGGTTTCGGCAACCGGCTCGACGAGTTCCTCGCCGACCCCGGTACGGCCCGCACGGTCGCTGACGCGGGTGTCCCCGTCTACGAGGTTGAACGTCGTACCCTGGCGGAGACCGTGGGCTTCGACATGCACCGGGGGTTGCTGGCCGCCGCGGACCGGGTGTCGGGAATGAGCGTCGGTGCCGCGCTCGACGGCGCCCGGACCATCGCGGTTCTCGAGGGCGTCGGGGACCACGAGAACATCGGCTCCCTGTTCCGCAACGCCGCCGGGCTCGGAGTGGATGCCGTGCTCTTCGGCCCGGGCTGCGCGGATCCGCTCTACCGCAGGGTCGTGCGGGTGTCGATGGGGCATGTCCTGCGGACACCGTTCGCCCACCTGCCCGGAACCCCGACGACATGGCAGCGGGGATTGGCCGACCTCCGGGAGGACGGATTCACACTGCTGTCCCTCACCCCGGATCCGCGTGCGGAGCATCTCGCCGATGCGATGAGGGGAGCGGACGGTGGTCCGGTGGGCCGGCTCGCCCTCCTCGTCGGGGCGGAGGGGCCGGGGCTCTCGGAGCACGCCATGCGGGCGACCGATGTGCGGGCGCGGATACCCATGGCCCCCGGTACGGATTCACTCAACCTGGCCACGGCGGCGGCCGTCGCCTTCTACGAACGCCAGCGCAGTCTGCGCTGAACGTCACGGGAACGTCCGGACCGGGGACTGCCCGTGGGGAAAGGGGCGTCAGGGACGGTCGGTGTGACGTAGTTTCTGTCCCACGGTTGCGGCGAGCGTCCGACCACGCCGTGTGATGATCCTCCCGATCCTGCGGGCCGCGGCGGTTCCGGCCTCCGCGAGCCGCCGGAACTCGTCCCCGTCGCCGTCGTCCCCGTCGTGGCTCTCGTAGTCGTCGTACCCGGGGTCGCGGACCGATATCCCCAGTTTCGAGGAGGCACGGCCGACGACGGTGTCCAGGTCCGGCGTGGAACGGTCGGGTTCTCCGAGGAACCGGGGCTCCGGCCTGCCGTCGACCGCGAACGCGGTGACGTGGACGTCGGGGCCGTCGGCCGCGAGATCGAAACCCAACCAGGCGCGCTGCGCCGCTGGAACCAGATCCACCGGGTGGAACGGGAGATCGATGCCCGTGCCGTTCCCGTCATCGTGGTCGCCCGCCCAGAAGGGAAGTTCGAAGGGGGCCGGGAGACCGATGTCCTCGTAGAGCCGGTCACGGCGGGCGCACAGTGAGCGGACCACCTCGCCGTTCCGGAAGTGGGCGATACCGCCGAAGCCAGTGGCCGGGTCGGTGGCGAACACGTAGACGTCGTTCGCGGGCAGGGAATTGAGGAGCCGGGGATCGAGCTCGGAGAGAAGGCTGACGTCCTCGATGACGGTCTGGACGAGGGTGAGCCCGGGGTATCCGGCGATGTAGTACTCGTCGGTCGATGCGGGGACACTGCGGTTCAACGCGAACTGCCCGATCGGGGTGATCGGCCAGGCCGGGTTGAGCTGGGCGAGGTACTTACGCCCGAACCCCCGGTCGGAACGTGGTTCGCTGGCTATGACGGCGGCCGGGTCTGTGGTGGTGACGAACCAGACGGTGACGACGGTGCCGGTGTTGGCTGTGGTGCTCACCTTGGGTTCAGTTCCTCGGTCGCTTGGTGTTGGTGCGGACACCCAGCAGGACATCCTCCCAGTGGGGGGTTATCGCCCTGCGGCGGGGACGCGTGGACTGCTCCTCGTCGGGGTGCCGGAGAAAATCCCCGGTGTCCTCTTCCCCGTGTGACCCGTCGACCGGAGCGGTGGAAGCCTCGTCCCCCGGGGCCCCGGGATCGGAACCGTGATCGTCGACCCCGTCGTCCCGCCGGTCCCGGACGGAACTCAGTGTGCGGGTGGGGCGGCCGAAGTTCGGGTCGAGGAGGGCCGCGGCCACGGAGTTCCGGGCGACCACCGTGGCGTTGCTGATCCCCTGACGGTGGTAGGACCACTCGGCGGTGGTGCGGGTCTGGCCCTCGAGCCAGGTCACCAGGATCACCCATTGGCCGCCGGGTTCGCGGTAGGCGTCCCATTCGCTGCCTCCGAGATCGTTGCCCCGGGCGGCGAGTGCCGTCGCGAGAACCTCCCACAGGGTGAGGGGTGCGGGGCCGTCGTCACGGACGGGATGGGCCTGTTTCGCCATGTCCGCGATCCGGCCCCGTTCGAGGAGCACCGGATGGGCGAAGGGTTCGATGCGGCTGTCCGGGACCCCGCACTCCCCGGCGAGTTCAGGGATGGTCGCGCCGCCCCTGATCCGGGCCTGGATGTCCCTGGGGCTCATGGTCAGCGGCGCCGAGAGTCGGGGATCCGGTTCACGGGCGGTCCGGGGAGGGGGAGTGTCATCGGCCTCCCCGGCCGTGGAGTCCGGCTCCCCCCCATGTCCGTCGTCCCCGGTGATCGCCGCCCGGAGGGCATCGTCGACCACGAGGAAGAACTGCTCCTCGCCGGTGGAATCCGTGGCGGGGTCGGTGGAGCGGAGCACCAGCGACCCGGGTGTGGACTCCTCGGGGACGACTTTGAGCTCCCGCATGCGATCTCCCTGTGTGCTCTGATGGACGTGATCTGTTGGAACCGGTTCATGCCGCCGGTCACGGTGGCCTGTGGCTCCACTCTAACGCACACACCACCGAGGCACCGGGCGGAAGGCGCCGGTCGCGGTGGTGTGTGCCGGGGTGCTCCCGGGGAGACGGGGCCTACACCCCGGCGAGACCCTCGTCGAGGATGTGGTCGACGGCTGCCGTCAGCTTCTCGACGTCGGTGGTGTCGATGGCGGGGAACATCCCGACCCGCAGCTGGTTGCGTCCCAGCTTGCGGTAGGGCTCGACGTCCAGGATCCCGTTTGCCCGCAGGATCTTCGCGATGCGGGCGGCGTCGATGGAGTCGTCGAAGTCGATGGTGCCGACGACCAGTGAACGGTTGGCGGGGTCGGAGACGAAGCACCGGGCCTCGGGGCGGGCGTCGGCCCAGCCGTAGAGGACACGGGAGTTCGCGGTGGTGCGTTCGACCATTCCCGGGAGGCCGCCGTTGGCGTTCATCCACCGCACCTGGTCGTCCATCATGAGCAGGGTGCCGACGGCGGGAGTGTTGTAGGTCTGGTTCTTCCGGGAGTTGTCGACGGCCGTCTGGAGGTTCAGGAAGGCCGGGATGAACCGGTCGGTGGCGTTGATCTCCGCGATCCGCTCGATGGCGGCCGGACTCATCGCGGCGAACCACAGGCCACCGTCGGAGGCGAAGCACTTCTGCGGTGAGAAGTAGTAGACGTCGGCCTGATCCATCTCCACGGGGAGTCCACCGGCACCGGAGGTCGCGTCGATGACGACCAGCGAGTCTCCGGAGTCCGCGGGACGGGTGACGGGGACCATGGCGCCGGTCGATGTCTCGTTGTGCGCCCACGCGATGACGTCACAGCCCTCGAACGCCCGCGGTGCGGGGGCGTCCCCCGGCTCGGCGGCGACGACCGCCGGATCCGCGAGCCACGGGGCCTTCTTGGCGGCGGAGGCGAACTTGCCGGAGAATTCGCCGAAGGTCAGGTGTCCCGAGCGCTCCCGGATCAGGCCGTAGGTGGCCGCATCCCAGAAAGCGGTCGCCCCACCGAGGGAGAGCACGATCTCGTAGCCCTCGGGGAGACTGAACAGATCGGACAGTCCCTCACGGAGGGATCCCACGACGTCGCGGACGGCGGCCTGGCGGTGGGAGGTTCCCACGACTCCGGTCGCACCGTCGACGATCGCCTGGATCTGTGCGGGCCGGACCTTGGAGGGGCCGCAGCCGAATCGTCCGTCAGCGGGCAACAGATTCGCGGGGAGGGTGGGGAACTGATCGGTCATGGCGAAGTGTGTTCTTCCTCGTTGGGTACTGGGGCTGTGTCTGCTCTCGACTGATCTCACGGTCATCCGGCGCGGGCCCGGGGAGGGGGCGGGATGACGCGAGAACCGTGCACGGACAACTCTAGTCCCCGGGACGGGGAGGGGGGACGTAATCCCGGGGCGTCCGGTCGACGCCGGTGGTGGGGTTGGTCGGAGCGCGGGGCGCGGCGGCGACGTCGTCCGGACCGCATGGAACGGGGGAGTGGGGGTGGGTGGGGGTGGCCTGGTCGGACGGAGCGGGTGTAGCGGGGCTGTGCACGGTGGACTTCGTGTGTCTTTGCGGTCACACCGTTTGATAAACTGTGCCTCACCCCACTCCGTTGTGTTTTGGTGTGGAGCCGTGAAATCATGACCTGCCGGAGATTTCGTGCCGGTGCCGCCGGTTCTCCGGGGTCCGCCTCCGAAAAGGGGCGTCACCTCGCGGAACCCTGTGCGACATAGACAACTTCACAGAGATCGTCACGTGCTGAGGGTCGTCCGGTGCCGTCGGTCGGTGAGTGGGCTGAGGTGACGGTGACCGCCGGATCCGGGTGTCACCGTCGTTGAACGGGCATGATGCTGCGGGTACATCCGGAGTTGATGCCTGCGCGTGGCAAACCGTATAGCGTGGAGGTGATTATCCTGACTCCGGTTCGGGAGACACCCCTCGGTGAGGCGTGGAAGTCGAACGTGGCGTGACACGCTGCGGTGCAATGGCCGTCCCAGACCCGGGAGGGCGACACTTGACAAAGCTTGAAAGGTACATTGTGGCAACTGACAACAAGGACAAGGCCGTACTCCACTACCCCGGTGGTGAGTTCGAGATGGACATCAAGCGGGCTTCCGAGGGCCAGGACGGCATCGTCCTGGGCAAGATGCTCGCCGAGACCGGGCTCGTGACCTACGATCCGGGCTACGTCAGCACCGGCTCCACGGAATCCGCCATCACCTTCATCGACGGTGATGAGGGCATTCTGCGTTACCGTGGCTACGCCATCGAGGATCTCGCGGAGAAGGCCACCTTCAACGAGGTGTCCTACCTGCTGATCCACGGTGAACTCCCGACGCAGGAGCAGCTGGAGAAGTTCAACGCGGAGATCCGCCACCACACCCTCATCGACGAGGACTTCAAGAGCCAGTTCCGGGTGTTCCCCCGTGACGCCCACCCCATGTCCGTTCTGGCTTCGTCCCTGAACATCCTCTCCACCTACTACCAGGATTCCCTGGATCCGCTGAACGCCGAGCACCGTGACAAGGCGACCGTCCGACTGATGGCCAAGGTGCCGATGCTGGCCGCGATGGCGCACCGTGCCCGTCACGGCGAGCCGTGGATGTACCCGGACAACAAGCTCAACACCCGGGAGAACTTCCTCCGGATGATGTTCGGTTTCCCGACCGAGGACTACGAGGTCGACCCGGTCATGTCCAAGGCCCTCGATCAGCTGCTCATCCTCCACGCGGACCATGAGCAGAACTGCTCCACCTCCACCGTCCGCATGGTCGCCTCCGCGCAGGCGAACATGTTCGTCTCCATCGCCGCCGGCATCAACGCGCTGTCCGGCCCGCTGCACGGCGGTGCGAACCAGGCGGTGTTCGAGATGCTCGACGAGATCAAGGCCAACGGCGGTGACGCCACCGACTTCATGACCCGTGTCAAGAACAAGGAGGCCGGTGTCCGCCTCATGGGCTTCGGACACCGCGTGTACAAGAACTACGACCCGCGTGCGGCGATCATCAAGTCGACCGCACACGAGGTTCTGGAGAAGATGGGCGGCGACGAGCTGCTCGATCTCGCCCTCAACCTGGAGGAGATCGCCCTCGCGGACGACTACTTCATCTCCCGTAAGCTGTACCCGAACGTCGACTTCTACACCGGTCTCATCTACCGGGCCATGGGCTTCCCGACGGACTTCTTCACCGTGCTCTTCGCCATGGGCCGCCTGCCGGGCTGGATCGCCCAGTACCGCGAGCTCATCGAGAACCCCGGTTCGAAGATCTACCGCCCGCGCCAGATCTACACCGGTGAAACCCTGCGCGAGTTCGTCCCGCGCCCGCAGCGTTAACCCCAGACCGGGACGCTGATCACGGTAGGAAAAACCCGCGGTGTGCCGCGGGTTTTTCCGTGTCCGGTGCACCCGAGAATTTTTTCGGTGAAGAAATCCCACGTAAAGTGGCCCCCGATGTCGACGGTCCGGCGTCCGGGAATCCACCCCGGCACCCGCCCCGCCATCGCCCATCACGTCTAAAGCCCAAAGGAGCGTTCATGGACAAGCCCACGATCGAAGCACAGACCGGCCCCGCCCCGGAGGACATCGTCATCGTCGACCTCATCGAGGGAGACGGTCCGGAAGCACAGCCCAACGGACTCGTGGAGGTGCACTACGTCGGCGTCGACTTCGAATCGGGCGCGGAATTCGATTCCTCGTGGGACCGCGGACAGACCATCGAGTTCCCGCTGTCCGGTCTCATCGCCGGATGGCAGGAAGGTATCCCGGGCATGAAGGTCGGCGGTCGTCGACAGCTGACCATCCCCCCGGAGGCGGCCTACGGCCCCGCCGGCGGAGGGCACCCGCTGTCCGGGCGCACCCTGGTCTTCGTGATCGACCTCATCAGCGTCGGCTGATCGGCGGACCCGGACACGGAAACACCGAAGGCCGCCACCCGACCGAATCCGGCCGGGTGGCGGCCTGTCGTTTACGCTCATCCCTGCTCGACGGCCCACCGTTCATAGTGCCGGAACCTGTGTTCACGTCCGACCTTCGCCGGATCGGAGGCCAGATCCCGGAGGGCGGAGGCGACGGTGCAGAGAACCCGGGTCGTGAAATCCTCCGGTTCCTCCGCCGCGTCCGGGATCTCCGGGATGACGGCGTCGACGATGCCGGCCTCCCGCAGGGCGAACGCCGAGACCCGCTGCTCGCGCATCATCTCCGGGGCGTGGCTCGTGTCCCGGTGGATGATGGCGGAAGCCCCCTCCGGGGGGAGCGGGGAGAGCCAGGCGTGCTCCGCCGCCAGGACGGTGTCCGCGGGCAGCATCGCCAGCGCCCCGCCGCCGCATCCCTGGCCGAGGATGACCGAGACCGTCGGGACGTCGACGTCCACGAGCTCACCGAGGGTGCGGGCGATGGACCCCGCCATCCCCGCCTCCTCGGCGTCGGCGGACAGCTCGGCGCCGGGGGTGTCGATGACGCTGACCAGCGGGAGCCCGAGGCCCTGGGCGAGCGCCACGCCGCGCCGCGCGAAACGGAGCGCCGCCGGACCGAGTTCGGTGTGCGCATGGGGTGGCTGGGCGTGCCGGTCCTGCCCGATGAGCACGCAGGGGTGCCCCTTGATCCTCGTGAGGGCGACGGTGACGGCGGGGGAGATGCGGCCGTCGCCGGTCCCGGACAACTGGATGAGGTGCTCGGAGAGCCGGCCGACCAGGTTCCGCAGCCCGGGTCTGTCGGTGCGGCGGGTGGCGGTGATCGCGTCCCACACGTCGACCCGTGGTTCCTCCGGGGCCGCCGTCGCCGCGGCGTCGATCGGGTGGGCGTCCGTGGTCGGGGGACGCAGGACATCGACGATCTTGACCACGGCCTCCCGCAGCTGACCCGGTGAGACGACCCCGTCGATGACGCCGCGGGCCGCGAGATTCTCCGCCCGCTGCACGCCCTCCGGCATCGGGGTGCCCGTGGTCAGTTCGACGACCCTGGGGCCGAGAAAACCCAGCAGGGCGCCGGGCTCCGCGAAGGTGAAGTGCCCCGCGGAGCCCCAGGACGCCATCACCCCGCCGGTGGTGGGATTGCGGAGGTACACCAGGAACGGCAGATGGGCGTCCTTGTGGCGGTAGACCGCGGTCGTGATGGAGACCATCAGCGCGAACGCCGGGGTGCCCTCCTGCATCCGTGTCCCGCCGGACGCCGGTGAGATCAGCAGCGGCAGCCCGCCGTCCGTCGCCCGGTGGATTCCGTCGATGATCCGGCGGGCGGTCGCCGCGCCGATGGAGCCACCGAGAAAACCGAACTCGCTGAGGATGAACGCGACACGTGCACCGTTGACGGTCCCTTCCCCGGTGATCACCGCCTCATCGACCCCGGACCTCTCCCGGGCCCGGGCGAGGGTGGCACGGTAGTCGTCACCGATGTCCCCGTAGACCGGAGGGGTGTCCCAGGAGATGAAGGAACCGGGGTCGAGAACCTGGTCGATGAGGTCGCGGGAGGTGGTGTTCGTCATGGCTGACACTGTAGCCGCCGGCGCAGGTCTCCGGGCCGGATCCCGCTCAGCCCCGCCGCACCCTGCGCAGTGCCTTCAGCCACCCCACCGATGAACCCGTGTGCAGGATCGAGGAGAGGTAGATGCGGGCGGCCAACCAGCTGGTCGCGGCGGTCGCCGCAGCGAGGATGGCGGCGGCCCCCAGAACGCCCCCGACGCCGACGTTGCCGAACGCGTACTGGAGGGGGATCGTCGACGACGAGAACGGTGGGATCCAGGCGGCTACCCGCATGAACGTCGAATCCACCTCGGTCAGTCCGAAGAAGGGCAGGTACATCACGGCCATCAGCAGCAGGATCACCGGTGTCTGAACGCCCTGGAAATCCTCCATCCGGGACACCAGGGAACCGGCCGCCGCGTAGAGCACCGAGAAGAAGAGGTAGCCGAGGACGTAGAACAGCAGCAGGACGGGCAGAACCGTGAGGTCGATCTCTACGTCGAAACGCTCGCCGATCCCGGTGACACCGAGCCCCGTGGCGGTGACGGCGAACAAGGTGGCGACGAACGCCAGTCCCACGCCGCCGACGCCGATGATCTTGCCCCACAACAGGTCCAGGGGGCGGACGGTGGCGACCATGAGTTCGACGACGCGGGAGGACTTCTCCTCGATGACCGCGGAACCGATGGTGATGGCGAACATCATCACCGACATCACCAGTACGCCGAGACCGATCAGGGTGACCATGACCGTGCCCGCCGTGCGCGGGTCACCGAAGGCCCCGTCGTCCGATCCACCGTCGACGCGGACGGTCGTCACGGCACCGGCGGAGGTGATCTCGGTGACCTGTTCACCGCTGATCCCGAACTCGGTGAGCAGCTCGTCCCGCGCGATCGCGGCCTGCGCGGCCCGGAGAGCGGTGAGGGAGTCCGTGTCGGCGGAGGACTCGGAGACCAGTTCCCATCCCGTACCCGATTCCGCGGGCCGGTAGAGGGCGTCGATGTCCCCGTCGGAGAGTGCCGCGAGTGCGGTGTCCCGGTCCGGGTACCCGGCGGATTCCACCGCGGGCCCGTCGCCGTCGCCGCCGGCTACGGCGGCGAGTGCCGCGGGTTCCGCGCCGACGTAGCCGATGACCTGGGGTGCGTTCTCCTTCGATCCCTGCCAGGCGCCCCAGCCGAGACCGCCGAGTACGGCGGCGAGCATGATGGCCAGGGTCACCCACACGGATTTCCGGGTGAGGACGGTGCGTGCCTCGCGTGCCGCGATGAGACGGATCGCCGCAGGCGAGGAATAGGTGTCGGTCGGATGGCTCATGGTTTCACTACTTCCTGGAACAGGTCGGACAGATCGGGGCGACGGCGGGTGAAATGGTGGACGGGCCCGGCCCCGAGGGCGGTGCGCAGGATGTCCTGGTCGGTGGTGGGTGATCCGGGGTCGACGGTGAACAGGGACACCGTGCCGTCGCCCCCGACCCGACGGACACCGGACAGGTCCCCCCACCAGTCACCGGAGGCGTCGACGTGCACCTCGTAGGTGTCCTCACCGGTGTCCCGGAGTTCGTCGACGGTGCCTTCCGCGCGCATCCGGCCGGCGGCGACGATCCCGACGCGGTGGCAGAGACGTTGGACGAGGTCGAGCTGGTGGGAGGAGAACAGGACCGGGACACCCGCCCCCGCCCGCTCGACGAGCATGTCGCTCATCACGTTCACCGCCACGGGGTCGAGCCCCGAGAACGGTTCATCCAGGACGAGGACATCCGGGTCGTGGACGAGGGCGGCGGCCAGCTGCACGCGCTGCTGGTTACCGAGGGAGAGTGACTCCAGCTGGTCGTTCGCGCGGTCGCTGAGTCCGAGTTGTTCGAGGAGCTCACTGGTGCGGGACGTCGCCGGGCGTTTGTCGACGCCGTGGAGGCGGGCGAGGTAGGTCAGTTGCGCCCCGACCCTCTCCTTCGGGTAGAGGCCACGCTCCTCGGGCATGTAGCCGATGCGTCGACGTGAGGATTCGGTGAGGGGTCTTCCACCGAGCCGGACCTCTCCGGAGTCGGCTGAGATGACCCCGAGAGCGATGCGCATGGTGGTTGACTTGCCGGCCCCGTTGGAGCCGACGAAGCCGTAGATCTCGCCGGGGTGGACGGTGAAACTCATGCCGTCGAGGGCGGTGAGATCACCGTATCTCTTGGATATCCCGTCGATGACGAGCGGGGCGGGGGAGTGGGTCATGGGGTGTGTCTTCCTTACTGGTTTTCAGTCGGTGTCGGGGAGCAGCAGATCGGGGTCGGTGGGGTCGGGAAGGGTCCAGGCGAGCACGAGTCCGGGGATGGCGCCGATGAGGCCGATGATGAGGAACATCGTCATCCCGGTCGTGTACGTCAGGTCGTACAGGTCGCGCATCGCCCATCCTCTGTCCAGCGCCCAGACCGATCCGAAGGTGATGATTCCGGCGTAGACCAGTCCGATCGCGTAGTAGAAGTGGGTGGTTGCGGCGCGCAGCCGAAGCTGCCTCGCCAACTCGTATTCGTCCAGGAACTCCGGAGGTGCCATGTCCTCCATCCGGATCAGGGTTCGGATCATGACCCAGAGGACGCAGGCCGCCAGGGACAGGGCCGCGGTGAGGGCGAGCAGGGTCGCCTGTTCGTGGAGCACCGCCACGACACCGAGTGCCACCCCGGCGAGATAGATCCCGCAGAACAGCAGGACCAGGGTGCGTCGGTGGCGGAGCGTCCGCCAGCGGTGCATCCGGGAGTCCAGGACGTCCCGGCGACGTTCGAAACTGTTCAGGCGGTGCCGTCTGTAGCGGGTCACCGGGGAGGGCCTGTGGCCGGTCATTCTTCCTCCGTGTCCGGTGTGGTCCACGCGGTCACGAGGTTCGGCCAGGTCAGGGAAAACAGGACCGCCAGGAGGAGGAACGCGGTGGTGGCACGGATCAGATCCACCGAACCGGATTCCGCGGAGATCCCGATGACCAGCGCACAGATTCCGGCGCAGGCCGACAGTATCCACAGGGCCTGCTCCCGACGGTGTGATCTCTGCGCGTGCTCGTATTCGTCCAGGTCGCGGGACCGGTCGTTCATCCCGGTCACCGCGGCGAGCCGGTTGGACAGTACGGCGAGAAGGACGCAGGCGGCGGCGAACGGATACGTGGGGACGGTGCCCGTGCCGATCCCGACCCCGATCAGCGCCGCGACGGCGGTGGCCGCCGTGAACACGCCGACCAGGAGACGTCGCGCGCGCTGGGGGACGGTCGGTGCGATTGTCCGGGAGGTGGTCATCGTCGTGCTCCTTTCCGTGCGCTCACCGTGTCACCGGTGCTGGGTAGAGGTCGTGGGACATGGGGCTGAACTCCTCGCGGGAGAACACCGCCTCGACCGGTAGCCGGAAGGTCTCGGCGATGCGCATCGCCAGGTCGAGGCTGGGGTAGTGGTCCCCCCGCTCGAGGGCGCCGACGGTCTGTGGATTGACCTCGATGACCGCTGCCAGATCGGCACGTGACATCCCACGCTCAGTGCGGAGGACTTTGACGCGGTTGTAGATTGGCCGCGTCGGTTTTTTCGATGGGGACATGAAATGAAGTGTTGTATAAACACAGCAATATGTCAAGATTTCACTGCGTGATGATGTCTGGACGGGGACACGGTTCCACCGCCCCCGCGTCCGCGATCCCGTGCGCGTCACCGGACATCGGTGTTCAATGGGGCGCATGACTGAGAAGACCTTCCCCACGACCGTGACCCTGAACGACGGCAATGAGATACCCCAGCTCGGTTTCGGTGTCTACAAACTGAAGGAGGAGGAGTGTGTCACCGCGGTCCGGCACGCCATCGAGGTCGGGTACCGGCACATCGACACCGCAGCCATCTACGGCAACGAGGAGCAGGTCGGCAACGCCATCCGTGACGCCATCGCCGCCGGTGACGTCACCCGTGAGGATCTGTTCATCACCACCAAGGTATGGAATGACCGCCAGGGCACGGATGAGACGACCCGCGCCTTCCAGGGCTCACTGTCCAGGCTCGGACTCGACTACGTGGACTGCTATCTCATCCACTGGCCCTGCCCCCGGAAGGGGCTCGCGGTGGAGACCTTCAACGCGATGGCGAAGATCCAGGGGCTCGGTGCCATCCGTTCCATCGGCGTCTCGAACTTCTACGCCGAGACCCTCGACGAGATCATCTCCGGGACCGGCATCACCCCCGTGCTCAACCAGATCGAACTGCACCCGGGTTTCTCCCAGTCGGAACTCCGTGAGGTCAACCGCGAGCGGGGGATCGCCACCGAGGCATGGTCCCCGATCGGCCGTGGCAGGGGGCTCGACAACCCGGTGATCAGGCGGATCGCCGAGGAACACGACCGGACCCCCGCGCAGGTGATGCTCCGTTGGCACCTCCAGCTGGGCAACACAGTCATCCCGAAGTCCGCGCACCCGAAGCGGATCAGCGAGAACTTCGACATCTTCGACTTCCATCTCGGGGACCGTGACATGGAGTGCATCACGTCGTTGGATGATTCGGCCATCGCGGGACGGATCGGCCCTGACCCGCTGACGTTCCCCGAAGAGTGAGCCCCGCACAGGACCCCGGCACCCGTCCACTCCATGTCGAGGACCGCGGTGCGGTCAGAGTCATCACACTGGACCGGCCCCGGGTAAGAAATGCCCTCGACGCCGTTCTCTGCGCGGCACTGACCGAAACCATCCGCACCGCGGGCGAAGAGGGGATACGTCCGGGACACGGGGTCGGGCCCCGGACCCTGCTGCTCCGCGGCACCCCACCGGTTTTCTGCGCCGGTGCGGACCTCACGCAGGCGCACTCACCCGAGTTCCTCGACGCCCTCGGTGCGCTCCTGGGTGGAATCGTCACCTGTCCGATCCCGGTGGTCGCCGACATCCAGGGCCCCTGCATCGGTGCCGGTCTGCAACTCGCGTTGGCGAGTGATCTGCGCGTCGTCGGTCCGGACGCCTGGTTCGGACTCCCGCCCGCTTCACTCGGGATCGCCCTGGATGAGTGGACGGTCGGACGGTGCGTCGATCTCATCGGTGGTTCCCGGGCCCGTGGGCTCATGCTCGGCGGGCTACGGATGTCCGCCGCCGAGGCTGCCGACTGCGGCTTCGCCACCGTCTCCGGCGACTCCCGGGACGCAGAGGACCTCGCCGGGCGGGTCGCCGCTCTCGCGCCGTTGTCGGTGCGCCAACTGAAACTCGCGCTCAACGACACCGGATCGGTGCCGGCCGGAACAGGTGCAGCCGCCCGTGAACTCTACGACGCCTGCTGGGCGAGTTCCGACGCCGAAGAGGCGCGGGCTGCCCGGGCGGAGGGACGGGTCCCGGTGTTCACCGGTCGGTGACCCCGCACCGGACTCGGCGACGGGACCGTGACCGGTGGTGGCCCGGTTGCCGCCCGCGGGGACCGCGGCCCCGTGGGTCGGGCATCCGGACCGGGGCGTCGACGGTGAATGCACTCAACACGATTCCGCCGGATTAGAGTTGGCGCCATGAATATGGATCCAGCGGCCCCCGCTGTCGCCACGACCGGCTACACCACCGGCCCGGAGGGGCTCGACTCCGCGACCGTCCGGGCGCGGAAGGAATCAGGCCAGGTCAATCACGCGGTACGGCGAACCGGACGCAGCGTCGCGGACATCGTACGGAGCAACGTGTTCACCCGGATCAACGCGATTCTCGGTGTTCTGCTGGTCATCGTGCTGTCGACCGGTTCGATCATCAACGCGGCCTTCGGTCTGCTGATCATCGCCAACTCGGCGATCGGCATCATCCAGGAACTGCGTGCCAAGCGCACCCTGGACAAACTGACGATCCTCGGGGAATCGAAGCCCCGGGTCATCCGTGACGGGAAGGCCACCGAGATCGTCCGCGACGGGATCGTCCTCGACGACCTCATCGACATCGGGCCGGGGGACCAGATCGTCGTGGACGGCTACGTGCGTTCCGCCGACGGCCTCGAGGTCGACGAGTCCATGCTCACCGGGGAATCCGATGCCGTGGCCAAACGGGACGGTGATGAGATCCGGTCGGGCTCCTACGTGACGGCGGGATCCGGGACCTTCCAGGCCACCGCCATCGGGGAAGATTCCTACCAGGCGAAACTCATCGCGGAGGCCGGGCGCTTCACCCTGACCAACTCGCAGCTGCTGGACGGAATCAACCGGATCCTCCGGATCATCACCTGGCTGCTCGTCCCCACGGGCATCCTCACCGTCTGGACCCAGCTCGGGCGGACGGGCGCCCCCTGGAAGGAAGCCGTGCTGTCGATGGTCGCGGCTCTCGTCCCCATGGTCCCCGAGGGGCTCGTGCTGATGACCTCCATCGCGTTCGCGGTGGGGGTCGTCCGACTGGGTAAGCGAAAGGCGCTGATCAACGAGCTTCCGGCCATCGAGGGACTCGCCCGCGTCGACCTCGTCTGCGCCGACAAGACCGGCACGCTGACCGAGAACCGTATGGAGCTCGACGAGATCGTGCCCGTGGGGGAGGACGGGGGGACGGAGCTGGCGCGCCGGGTTCTCGCCACCATCGCGGCGGCGGACGGGCACCGGAACGACACCATGCAGGCCATCGCGGACGCTGTCCGGGACATCGATCCCGACGAGGTGACCTCGACGGTGTCCTTCGATTCCGCGCGGAAATGGTCCGGAGTCTCAACCGCGGAGTCGGGGGACTGGGTCCTCGGTGCCCCCGATGTCCTCGTCGCCGACGGGGATCCGGTCCTCGCCGCCGTGGATCCCCACATCGACCGGGGTCTGCGGGTCCTGATGCTCTGCCGGGCGACCGCGCTCGGGGACGTCTCGGCGTCCCCCGCTGCACCGGGCTGTGCCTCACTGACCCCGTGTGCCCTGGTGGTGCTGAGGCAGAAGATCCGGGAGGACGCCGAGGAGACACTGGGCTACTTCGCGCGTGAGGGGGTGGAGGTGAAGGTCATATCCGGTGACAACGCCGTCTCCGTCGGTGCCGTCGCCGCGTCGCTCGGACTGGACGGCAAGGTCGTCGATGCGCGGGAACTGCCCGCGGCTGACGATCCCGACTTCGTTCGGATGGTCGCAGAGGGGACCGTGTTCGGGCGCGTCACCCCGGAACAGAAACGGGACATGGTCGGTGCCCTCCAGTCCGCGGGGCACACGGTCGCGATGACCGGTGACGGCGTCAACGACGTGCTCGCGTTGAAGGACGCCTCCATCGGTGTCGCCATGGGATCGGGTTCCCCCGCGACCAGATCGGTCGCACAGGTGGTCCTCCTTGACAACCGTTTCGCCACCCTGCCGCATGTCGTCGCCGAAGGACGCCGGGTCATCGGAAACATCGAACGGGTGGCCAATCTCTTCCTGACCAAGACCATCTACTCGATCGTGCTGGCCCTGGTGGTCGGACTGTTCGGGATCACCTTCCCGTTCCAGCCGATCCATGTGACGATGATCGGCTGGTTCACCATCGGGATACCGGCTTTCATCCTGTCGCTCGCGCCGAACCATGAACGCGCCCGACCTGGTTTCGTCTCCCGGGTCCTCCGGCTCGCACTGCCCTCCGGGTTGTTGATCGGGGTGTTCACCGTCGTCTTCTGGATCCTGGTGAATCCCGGTACCCACGCACCTGAACCGCTGATCCGTCAGGCCGGGACCGCGACGCTCACGGTGACCCTCGTGATGGCACTCTGGGTGCTCGCCGTCGTCGCCCGTCCCTACCAGTGGTGGAAGATCGCTCTGATCGTCAGCGGTGCCGTCGCCTACGTCGTGATTTTCGCGGTGCAACCGCTCGCACGTCTTCTCTTCCTCGACGCCTCGAATCCTGAGCTGCTGGTTCGCGCTCTCATCGTCGGTGGTGTCGGCGCCGCCCTGATCGAGGCGTCCTGGTGGATCGGGAGGAAGCGGTCGGGGGTGCGGCCGGAGGTCTTCGCCTTCGGGGAACGTCCCGTGTCCCGGTGACCCGTCCCGGATCCTCCCCAGGGTCGATTCAGGGTGAAAAACGGGCCGGGGTCGGCCTGGAACTCAAATTCGCAAACTTTGCCACGCCTGAACGTGCGGACGGTGGGGGGTCGTTGCCAAACGGGGAAATTCCTGGTGAGAAACATTTATGGGGGTGGGGTGAAAGGTGTGAAGGCGGTAATTCGGGGGAACGGCTTTCACATTGCAACGTGAGCTAGGTAACTTCACACCTACACCTATTTTTGTGATCGCGTGCACATCGGTGGCTGACGGGCCAGTTCCGTCACCACGGGTGGGTCTCCGACAGTGGTGTGCGAAGTGGGAGAGTGGAGCCCTTTCCGGGGCCCCTCAACCTGAACAGTATCTCCGTCAAAATAAATTACAGAAAGCGAGATGACCCTCACATGAGTGCAGCCTCGTCCGCCCCGCTGCGGCGCCGGGAGCCCGGCGCCGCAGAATTCCGGGCAATGCAGAAGGATCCCGAGTTTCTCGACCTCAAGAAGACGTTCCGTGGGTTCGCCTTCCCCATGAGCATCGCGTTCTTCCTCTGGTACATGTTCTACGTCCTCCTCGCGGTCTACGCGAAGGACTGGATGGGCACTCCGGTGTTCGGCAACGTCAACTGGGGCGTGATCATGGGTCTTCTCCAGTTCGTCACCACCTTCGCCATCACCTGGATCTACATCAACTTTGCCAACAAGAAGATCGAGCCCAAGGCGGCGGCGATCCGTGAGAGAATGGAAGGCTAATAACTCTCATGCATAACCTCATCAGTTACTCCGCACAGGAAGTGGGCGGGCAGGCCGGTAATCCGCTCCTGAACATCACCGTCTTCGTCATCTTCATCGTCGTCACGATGGGTGTCGTCATCAAGGTGGGCAAGTCCACCAGCGAGGCCTCCGACTTCTACACCGGTGGCGCCAAGTTCTCCGGTAAGCAGAACGGTCTGGCCATCGCAGGCGATTACCTGTCCGCCGCCTCCTTCCTCGGTATCGTCGGTGCCGTCGCCCTCGCGGGCTACGACGGCTTCCTCTACTCCATCGGCTTCTTCGTCGCCTGGTTGGTCGCGCTCCTCCTCGTCGCGGAGCCGCTGCGTAACACCGGTAAGTTCACCATGGCCGACGTTCTGTCGTTCCGGTTGAACCAGAAGCCCGTCCGCATGGCGGCCGCGCTCGGCACCCTCTTCGTCTCGCTCTTCTACCTCATCGCGCAGATGGCCGGTGCCGGTTCCCTGGTCGCCGTCCTGCTCGATGTCCACGAGAAGTCGCACCAGGCCATCGTCGTCGCCGTCGTCGGTGTCATCATGATCGCCTACGTCCTCTTCGGCGGAATGAAGGGCACGACCTACGTCCAGATGATCAAGGCCGTCCTCCTGGTCGGTGGCGTCGGTATCATGACCGCGCTGATCTTCATCAAGGTCGGTTCCTTCCCGACGCTGCTCGACGCCGCCGTGCAGAAGCACGCCGAGTCCGACTACCTGGCCAGCAAGGGCTACGACGCCCACGCGATCCTGGAGCCCGGCCTCAAGTTCGGCAAGGACAGCATCACCAAGATCGACTTCATCTCCCTGGGTCTGACCCTGGTCCTCGGTACGGCCGGTCTCCCGCACGTGCTCATGCGCTTCTACACGGTTCCGACCGCCCGTGAAGCCCGCCGCTCCGTCACCTGGGCCATCGTCCTCATCGGTGCGTTCTACCTCATGACCCTGATGCTGGGCTACGCCGCAGCCGCCATGGTCGGCCCGGACCGCATCCTCGGTGCCCCCGGTGGACAGAACTCCGCTGCGCCGCTGCTCGCCCTCGAACTCGGTGGGTCCTTCTTCATGGCCGCCATCTCGGCCGTGGCGTTCGCCACCGTGCTCGCGGTTGTCGCGGGTCTCGCCATCACCGCGTCCGCCTCCGTCGCCCACGACATCTACCACTCGATCATCCGCAACGGTGAGTCCACCGAAGCGGAGCAGGTCCGGGTCTCCCGGATCACCGTGGTCGTCATCGGCGTCACCGCGATCATCCTCGGCATCCTGGCCATGAGCCAGAACGTCGCCTTCCTGGTGGCCCTGGCCTTCGCCATCGCCGCCTCGGCCAACCTGCCGACCATCCTGTACTCGCTGTACTGGAAGAAGTTCAACACCACGGGCGCCCTGTGCTCGATGTACACCGGCCTCATCCTGGCGCTGGTTCTCATCGTCTTCTCCCCGGCCGTGTCCGGTACCCCGTCCTCGATGGTCCCCGACGCCGACTGGTCCTGGTTCCCGCTGCGCAACCCGGGTCTGGTCTCCATCCCGGCCGCGTTCCTCGCGGGTTACCTCGGCACCATCTTCGGTAAGCCGGACAACCTGGATGATCTCCAGGCTGAGATGGAGGTCCGTTCGCTCACCGGTGTCGGTGTGGAAGCCGCGGTCGATCACTGACATCGTCTCCACTTCGCACGCTGCCCGGTTGCCACCCGTGACGGCGGGTGAGCACAACACATCACGGCAGTAGAACAAGACGGCGGCCCCGTCCACCTGAACCCGAGAAATTGGGGGTGGACGGGGCCGTCGGTATCATGTCCGACATGGTTGATCATCCCGTCGGACCCCCGAACGGTCCGAGCGGACGGCGCGACCGTTGGCGGCGGACAGGACGCATGATGCCGGTCATCGTCGCAGTGGGCTGTCTTCTCTCACTTCCCTTCCTCCCGGCCGTCGGTGACGACGGGGGACACGCCGGAGGTCAGCGTGGCCGGGAATCAGCGGTCGCCCCCGACGGTGCACAGACCTCGAACGTGAGCCTCTCCATGGAGGATCTCGGGGGTTTCACCGAGAATGCGACGGGCTCGCAGGTGTCGTTCACCCGGCTGTCCGACGGATGGCACACAGGCACAGCGACGGAGCGGTACGCCCGTCCCGCACTCAGCCTGATCAAGCTCTACATCGCCGACTACGTTCTCCGGTACGGAAGACCCACCGACAAGCTGGCGGCGGTGGAGATGATCCGCTCCTCCGACGATGATCTCGCCGACGAACTCTGGGAACGGTATCCCCGCGCCATCGACGTCACCGCCAGGGACTACGGTCTGCTGTCGACCCGTTCCGACGAGAAATGGGGTTACAGCGTCACCTCCACCTACGACGTCGTCTCGTTCATCCGGCAGAAGCTGGAGACCGACCGCATGTCACCCATCCTCACCGCGATGATCCAGGCCGACGACTACGCCGCCGACGGGTACCCGCAGGATTTCGGGACGGCGGTTCTCCCCGGTGCCGTCGGGACCAAGTGGGGATGGTCGAACGACCACCTCCTGCACTCGTCGGTGACATTCGGTGACGATTTCGTCGCGGCCGCCGCCGTCTACGGATCCGCTGAGGATCTCACCGCGCTGGTGGACACACAGTTGGACGGTCTCGTCCGGGAAGACGCCGACGGTGCCGCACGGATCTCCGGACACCGGCTGGAGATCGACGGGTAGCGGATCCCGGGTGTGCGTCGGGGTCCGCCATCCGGTGCCCTATCATTGGTGCGGTCAACGCGTGCACCAGTCGCCCCGTCCGGGGGCCCGATCACACGAAGGTAGAAGTTGAATACGATCACTGTGCTCGCCTCCGGCGCGGCCGTCGCGCCCGGCGTCATCGTCTCCATGATGTGGATCGCGATCGCCGCTCTGGCATCGCCGCTCCTGTCCTTCATCACCGGCAAAAGGATCCCCGGGGTCGTTTTCATGCTTCTGCTCGGTGTCGTCATCGGGCCGGAGGTCCTCGACCTCGCGCAGCTGGACGGATCGAACGCCCTGCTGCGGGAGCTCGGTCTCGGAATGCTGTTCCTCCTCGCGGGCTGGGAGATCGACCCTGACGTGATGCGGGGCAGACAGGGACGCCGTGCCACCGCGACCTGGGCGCTCAGCCTGGGTCTGGCCGTCGGGGCGGCACTGCTCCTGCTGGGCACCGACGACCTGCTCCGCAGCATCGTCCTCGCCATCGCCGTGTCCTCCACCGCCATGGGAACCCTGCTGCCGGTGATCAAGAACTCCGGGCGTGCGGATTCACCCGTCGGGCGGGGTGTTCTGGTCCATGGCGCGGTCGGTGAGCTGGGTCCCGTCTTCGCCATGGCACTGCTGCTGTCGACGCGCACGACGTGGCTCACGCTGATCATTCTCGTTCTCTTCATGGGCGGCGCGATGATGGTGGCGTTCCTCCCGAAGACGGTCTCCCGGCTGGTTCCCTGGGTCGGCCACGCCGTCCGGGACGGGGCGAGTCACACGAGCCAGACCGTGATGCGGATGGTCATCGTTCTGCTCACCACCCTGATGGCGATGGCGGCGGTGTTCGAACTCGACGTCGTTCTCGGCGCATTCGCCGCGGGCATCATCCTGCGTGGACTGGTTCCCGTCCGCGCGCGCAGGACGGTTGAGGCCCGTCTCGACGTCATGGGCTACGGTCTGCTCATCCCGGTCTTCTTCATCACGTCCGGCATGTCGATCAACGTCCGGGAGGTCCTGCACTCGCCCGGGGCGGTGGTCGTCGGGATCATCGTCATCTACATCGCGCGTGGCCTGCCGATCCTCCTGGCGGAGCGCTTCACCGACACCGGGTCCGGGATCCGGGGATTCCGGGACCAGGTGGAGCTCTCGCTCTACTCGGCCACCGGTCTGCCGATCATCGTGGCGGTCACGGAGATCGCCGTCGACAGGGACCTCATCGGCGAGGGGCCCGCGTCGGTGATGGTGGCCGCGGGAGCCGCGACGGTCCTGCTGTTCCCGATGCTGGCGGCGAATGTGCACGCACGCGTTCCGGCGCCTGAGGAACCGGAGGCCGAGGAGGAGCGTCGTCGGACGGAGAGCGACATCGAGGCGGAGGCCGTCGAATACCGGAACGAAAAGATCGCCGACACCGCCGAGCAGGTGGCCGTACGCTCCAGGCCGCGTCCCAAGAGCACGACCGTCTCCGACGACGAGATCACGATCGACTCGGACGAGGACTGACGGAGGTCCGGGTCGCTCTAGCCGGACAGGCTGTTCAGCTGTTTCAGCAGCTGGCCCAGCGCCTGCACCGGGTCGTCCACGGGTGCGGACGGAACGGGGGCCGGGATCTCGACGGGGGGCGGCGTGGCAGCGCCGGGGGCCGTGGCCGTCCACTGGCCCCAGTCCCGGGAGTGGACGTCATTCACGTCCACCTGGACGCCGGAGATCCAGGCGGTGCGTCTCGCCACCTGATGGAGATCAGCGCGCGGGTGCAGCCGACCGCCTGATCCCCAGTCATGCTGCCAGAAGAACTCTCCCAGACCGTCGGCGAGGGCCCACGAGATGACGTTGTGGTTGCCGTAGACACCCAGCCGGAGTCCGGCCGCCCCGAGCGCGGTGTCGAATGCCCCGAGGTAGGGACGGATCTGACCGTCGTACTGCGCCCGGGTCGGGTTGTCGTCGATGGCGACGTACACCGGTCGGCCCGTCGGTCCGCCCGCTGCGGCGTGGAGGGCGATGGCCTGGGGCGCGTGGACGGCGGCCCCCGCCGCGCCCCTGAGCCAGTCGGCGGTCTCCGCCCTGCCGAACTGGTAGACGCTGGCGGTGGCGAGTCCCGCGGCCCTGAACGCGAGCGTCTCCGTGGCGGTGACCGGCTTCCCCAGCATCCAGTTCTCCGTGCCCGGGCGGCGGCGGGACACGTACCTGACCGCGCCGAGATGGCCGGCTGCGGCGATGGCGCGGGCGTCCGGGACCCCTGCGGCGTAGTCCAGGACGGTTCCCAGTACCGGGCGTGAGGCGTGGGCCCGGGGGAGTGCCCCGGTCGAGGAGGCGATGGTGCCGCCGGCGACGGCGAGTGCCGTCGCCTTGAGCAGTGTACGGCGGTGGACGAGGGGGCGTTGCGACGTCATGCTGAGCTTCCTGGTGGGTCGGGAGGGCCCGGGATTACCACGGGCCACATGCGTAACAGTAGCAACTGCCCGCCGGATCCGTGTCCGGATCAGTGCCGGTCCAGGACGTCATCGAGGAAGTCGGAGATCACGCTGTGGAACTCGTCCGGCCTGTCCCGCCGTACACTGTGCCGGGCCCCGGGAATCAGTGCCGACCGGAGACGCCGGTTGCCGAGCAGTGACGCCCGGTCGAGCCCCTCCGCCCCGATGAGGCAGTCCACGTCGCCGGTGACGAGCAACGTCGGAACCTCCAGCGCGGACAGCACCGTCTCCGGTGGTTCACCACCGTCCGCGACCCCCGTCGACAGGAAATCCTCCCGGACCTGGATCTGGGAGAGCAGCCAGCCCGCACTGTCCGCCACCGGCCACCCGGGAAAGGCCTCACGGAGCTGCCCCAGTGCGGTGCCCGGATCCGACCGCGCACGGAGGGAACACCCGATACGGTCTCCCGGGGAGGTGGCGAAACGTCTCCGCTGCGGTTCTGTGAAGAGAGCCGGATCCTCCAGGATGAGGGCCGTCACCAGGTCGGGGCGACGACGGGCCACCGCAGCCGCTGTCGCACCACCCATCGAATGACCGTGCAGGATCACGGGGACCGCCCCGCCGTCCCCGTCCGTCTCCTCCACCAGGAGCTGTTCGGCGTCGTCCACGAGGGTCCGGAACGGGTCCACGAGCTGTTCCGCCGTGAAGTCCGGGGAGAGTCCGTGTCCGCGTGCATCCGGGAGGACGACCCGGAACAGCGCCGACATCCTGCGGGCCAGATCCGGGTTCGCGGCACCGCTGTCCGTGATCCCGTGGAAACTGATGAACGTGCCCGCGCCTGCACCGCAGGGGATGACGTGGCGGGCGAGTGGGGAGGTGGACACGGCTGCTCCTTCGCGTGGATCGGGGAGGGGCCCACGACATTTCTACGACAGTGACGCGGGTGGTGGTCCGGTGGCCTGGGGCGATGGTTCCGGACGGAGCGCTGAAAAAACACCCCGTGGAGCAGTGTTCATCCTGTTCACGGGGTGTTTTTGTGACGTGCCCCAGAGAGGAATCGAACCTCCGACACCGGCTTTAGGAGAGCCGTGCTCTATCCACTGAGCTACTGGGGCGTGATCTCCGGCATCTGGTGCATCCGGAGGACGCTGTCAGATTAACGCATCAGGTCCCGGTCGCGGAAACCGGATGGTGGGGAGGTAGGTGGATGGCGTGGGGACGCCGGGGGTGGCGTGGGCTGTGAGATCCGGGACAATACCGCCGCCGTCATGTCAACGGTGGCCGAAGCGACATAGGCTGACATTGTTATCCTTGGGACTGCGGAAGTCCCGTACCCAGTCAGAAAGGTCGATCATGCCAGGTAAGAAGCCCCTGTTCACGGACGTCAATCGAGTTGAGGTCAGCGCTGATGTCGTCAACAGTGACCGGGGTCCCGTACTGTCCCTGGACAGACTCGAGGCGGACGGATCGCGGACGAATCTCCTCCTGCTGAACATCTACGACGCCAAACACCTCTCTGAAGCGTGCACCCGCTATCGTAGCCAGGCGTTCATCGCCAACTTCGACGGCTTCACCTCCGGCCTGTCCGCCAAGGACCACGAGGACATCCACGGCGACGACTAGCCGGGGATGGGTACCGCCCACCCGGTACCATCGGTACGGGAGACAGACGCAGGCGGACGGAAGGGACGGGCCCGGGATGCGGACACTACTGGTCATCGGTATCGGGGCGGGGGACCCCCGTCACCTCACCCTCGGTGCCGTCGACGCACTCCGCTCCGCTGACGTCGTGATCACCCTGGACAAGGGGGAACAGAAGGCGGACCTCCTCCGGGCCCGACACAGGGTGATCGACACCCACGCGCCGGGAACCCCCGTCGTCACCGTGTCCGATCCGGAACGGGACAGGCGGCCGTCCGACTACCGCGCCGAGGTCCACCGCTGGCACGGCGAACGTGCCCGCCGCATCTCCGCCGCGATCACCGCCGCGACCGGAGCGGAGGGCACGGTCGCCTTTCTCGTCTGGGGTGATCCCGCCCTCTACGATTCGACCCTCCGCATCATCGACCGCATGCAGGAGGAGACCGGACTCGAGTGCGTGGTGAAGGTCATTCCCGGGATCACGGCGCTCCAGGCGCTCACCGCGGCGCACACCGTCACCGCGAACCGTGTCGGGGAACCCATTCACGTCACCACCGGCAGGCTGCTACCGGAGACCTCCCCGGCGGACCGGCGCAACTGCTTCGTCATGCTCGACGGCGGAACCGCCTGGAACGATGTCGCGGGTCCCGACACCTACATCTACTGGGGCGCCTACCTGGGAACCGCGGATCAGGTCCTCCGTGCCGGATACGTCGAGAACATCGGCGGCGAGATCGCCGCACTGAAATACACGCTCCGGGAGAGCCACGGCTGGATCATGGACACCTACCTCCTCCGGGAACTCGACAGGGAGTGACGGGCCCCGCCCGGCGGTTGGCGGCCACCGCGAGCCGGGGTAGGTTGACTCCGGTGGACGGTCGCCCCCGGGTGTGCGGCCGTCGGAGACCCCGGGAACGAGAGAAGGTGACGGAACAGTGGCAGTGAAACGGAAGCGACAGAAGGTGCCGTTCAGCCCGTGGATCATCGTGACGTGGGCGCTGGCGGGTGTCTTCGTCGCACTGGCGTCGCTGGCCCACCACGCGGACGACGGCGTACTCGTCTGGGGATTCGGTGTCAGTGCGTTCCTCACCGCGATGACCGCCTCCGGTGTGACCGTCATCCCGGAACTGCGTTCCGTGGCGGGCCTCGCGTGCCCGGTGTCCCTGATCCTCTCCGGCACGGTCGCCGTCACCTTCAGCTGGTGGTTCATCCTCGCCCTGTTCGCCGGTGTCCCCTGGCTCGTCGTGGCACTCCTGCGGACCTCCGCACCCCGCCGTACGGGAGGGGGACTGCACCTCTGGCGGGGTGGCGACGACTGAGACCGTACCCGTGACGAACGCCCCGGACGGCATCAGCCGCCCGGGGCGTTTTCCGGTCGTGTCCGAGGGACGGGGTCAGCCCTGCAGTTCCTCCAGCTTGCGCCGTACCTCGGAAGCCGGGGGGTTGGTGGCGTGCGTACCGTCCGAGTACCTCACGGTGGGTACGATCCGGTTGCCGTCGTTCACCGATTCAACCCAGGCCGAGGCCTCGGCGTCCTCTTCGACGTTGACGGCGGTGAACGGTGTCTCCGTGCGGTTGAGGGCCTTCACCAGGCGGTTGCAGTACGGGCACCAGTCGGTCAGGAACACTGTGATGTGATTGTCGCTCATGTCCGGTGCAACGACACCGGCCGTGCGTTTTATTCCCCGGGGGAGCGTCGGTAGACCCGGATCCGGAAACGGAGTGGCCCCTCCCGCCGAGCCGCGGCGGCCGCACCGGTCAGCCGGCCCTTCGCCGATTCGATCCAGCCGCTGTCGCCCGTGCACGTGAACGCGTCCCCGAGCTCCGGTGCGAGTACCGCGACGGAGCCGAGAACATCGCGCAACTCGGCGTCGACGAGCGTCATCTGAACCTCATCCACCAGCGGGAGGGTGTCGGCGTAGACGCGTCCGCCCCCCATGATCCACGCGTCCCCCGGGGCCCGGGACGGGTCACCGATCACGGTGGCGCCCTCGGACCAGGCGCCGCCCGGTCGACCGCTCAGGACGTAGTTGTCACGGCCGGGAAGGGGACGGAACCGTTCGGGGATCGTCTCCCATGTCCGTCGCCCCATCAGGACGGGCGCACCGGTGGTCGTCTCCCTGAAGTGCGCGAGATCCTCGGGGAGATGCCACGGCATGTCCCCACCGTCGCCGATGACCCCGTCGACCGACTGGGCCCAGATCGCCCGGTAACCCACCGCTCAGACCGCCACTTTCCCCCGGATCGCGGGATGGGGGTCGTACCCGGTCACGGAGATGTCGTCGAAGGTGTAGTCGAACATGGAGTTCGCCTTCCTCAGCTGAAGCTGCGGGTAGGCCCGTGGTTCGCGGGAGAGTTGCAGCTCCACCTGTTCCCGGTGGTTGTCGTAGACGTGGCAGTCGCCGCCGGTCCAGATGAACTCACCGACGTCGAGCCCCGCCTGCTGCGCGAACATGTGCGTGAGCAGTGAATAGGAGGCGATGTTGAAGGGGACGCCGAGGAACATGTCCGCGCTGCGCTGGTAGAGCTGACAGGACAGACGACCGTCAGCGACATACAGCTGGAACAGCAGGTGGCACGGCGGCAGCGCCATCTTCCCCAGATCCGAGACGTTCCACGCCGAGACGAGGATCCGGCGGGAATCCGGGTTGTTCCGCAGCTGGTCCAGGACCTGGGAGATCTGGTCGATGTGCCGGCCGTCCGGGGTCGGCCAGCTGCGCCACTGCACCCCGTAGACGGGGCCCAGATCCCCCTCCGGGGAGGCCCACTCGTCCCAGATCCGGATCCCGTGATCCTTCAGGAACCCGATGTTCGACTCTCCCCGCAGGAACCAGAGCAGCTCGCCGACGACGCCCTTCAGATACACCTTCTTCGTGGTGATCAGAGGGAAGGAATCGGCGAGGTTGAACCGCATCTGGCGGGCGAACAGGCTGGTCGTGCCCGTTCCCGTGCGGTCGTCCTTGTGGGTTCCCTCGCGCATGATCTGCGCGAGAAGATCCTCGTAGGGGGTGGGGACGGCGGTGGTGCTCATGGCGTCCAGACTAACGGAACACAGCCCCGGGCCGTGATGGCGGGGCTGTGTTCCGGACGACCGTGGGGCCTAGGTGTAGGAGCCGTTCTCATCCAGGAAGCCGGCCGCGATCGCGAGGATCTCGTCGGCGAGATCCTTGCGGCAGATCAGCAGATCCGGCATGTAGGTGTCCTTGTTGTTGTAGGTCAGCTCACTGCCGTCCAGTCGGGAGCAGTGCAGACCGGCCGCCTGGCAGACCCCGACAGGTGCGGCGGAGTCCCACTCGTACTGCCCTCCGGCGTGGACGTAGGCGTCGGCGTCACCCAACAGGACGTGCATGGCCTTCGCACCCGCGGAACCCATGTCCATCGGTTCGAAGCCGAGCTTCTCCGCGACGTGGAAGGCGACCTTCGGGGGCCGGTTGTGGGACATGATGATCTTCCGGGCGAACGGCCCGTTCACGGCACGCGCATCATGCGAACTGAACACGACACCGAGGTCGGGGAGCGCGACGGCCGCTGACAGCGGCTTGCCGTTGTCGACCAGCGCGATGTGCACCGCCCAGTCCTGTCGACCGGTGGCGAACTCGCGGGTTCCGTCCAAAGGGTCGATGATCCAGACGCGGTCCTTGCCGAGGCGCGCCGGATTGTCGGCGGCCTCCTCACTCAGAACACCGTCATCCGGGCGGTGCTGCGCCAGCACCCGTGAGATCCAGCTCTGGGCCAGCTCGTCACCGGCGTCGCCGAGGCCCCGGCCCCGCAACAGTCCGACGTCACGCACCCCCTTCAGGATGTCGCCGGTTCCCTGGGCGAGTCGGGCGGTGAGAATGGCATCATCAATGTTCGCGGTCATGGTCCCCACTCTAGTTGTTGGAACGGGCATCCGCCCGGGCACGAGGGGTCATACCCGTCACACGGTCGGGCACATCCGGAAAACCGGCACCGGTGTCACCGGCACCCGTCGATGCGAACATTTGGTTGAATGGGGAGCATGCCGACGTCCACACTCGACCGCTTCCGACCGGAGGTCAGGACCTGGTTCACGGACGTCTTCGCCCGACCCACCGCCGTACAGGAACAGGCGTGGGCCGAGATCTCCACCGGCGGACACGCGCTCGTCGTCGCCCCCACCGGCTCCGGCAAGACCCTCGCGGCGTTCCTCTGGGCCCTGAACTCGCTCACCGCACGCCCCGGGCAGACCCGGCTGCCCGCCCCGGAAGGCGCCGAGCCGGCGCCCGCATCCACCGGCACCGACGGCGCCGGGGTGAAGGTCCTCTACATCTCCCCGCTCAAGGCACTCGGCGTCGACGTGGAGAACAACCTCCGCGCCCCGTTGACCGGGATCGCCCGTGCCGCCGACCGCCTCGGCGTCGCGGCGCCGGACATCACCGTCGGCGTCCGCTCCGGGGACACCCCGGCGAAGGAACGGGCCCGCCAGCAGCGCAACCCGCCGGACATCCTCATCACCACACCCGAATCGCTCTACCTCATGCTCACCTCGAAGGCGGCGGGCACACTCGCCGGCGTGCGCACCGTCATCATCGACGAGATCCACGCCCTCGCGGGCACGAAACGCGGTGTGCACCTCACGCTGTCCCTCGAACGCCTGGAACTGCTCACCGAGCGGCCGGTGCAGCGCATCGGACTCTCGGCCACCGTCCGGCCCCTCGAACGGGTCGCCGCGTTCCTCGGCGGAACCGACCGCGACGTCGCGATCATCGCGCCGGGCAGCGAGAAACGGTGGGAACTCGACGTCCACGTCCCCGTCCCCGACATGTCCGACCTGCCCACCCCGGAACACTCCTCCACCATCGGCGGCGCCGTCGTCGACGATCCCCTCGGTCTGACCGCGTCGCTGGACGGAACCGGTGGGCCCGCGGCGTCGACAGGTGCTCCGCGGGAATCGGCGTTGCCCACCGCGGGCTCCATCTGGCCGTTCATCGAGACCGAGCTCCACGAGGAGATCACCCGGGCGCGTTCCACCCTCGTCTTCGTCAATTCACGCCGCACCGCAGAGCGACTGACCAGCAGACTCAACGAGATCCACGCCGAGAAACACGACCCGGGTGCGCTCTCCGCACCGACCCGGAGGCCACCGGCGCAGCTGATGAAATCCGTCGACGTCGCCGGGAGGGCCGACACGATCCTCGCCCGCGCCCACCACGGGTCGGTGAGCAAGGAGGAACGC
Source organism: Corynebacterium pygosceleis (assembly GCF_016595275.2). Taxonomy (GTDB): domain Bacteria; phylum Actinomycetota; class Actinomycetes; order Mycobacteriales; family Mycobacteriaceae; genus Corynebacterium; species Corynebacterium pygosceleis. The sequence goes on from NZ_JAENIQ020000003.1 coordinate 43,660, forward strand.
GCCCGCATCGAGGAGCAGCTCAAGTCCGGCGAGCTCACCTGCGTGGTGGCCACCTCGTCCCTGGAACTCGGCATCGACATGGGCGCCGTCGACCTCGTCATCCAGGTGGCCTCGCCGCCGTCGGTCGCCGCCGGACTGCAGCGCGTCGGCCGCGCCGGACACACCGTCGGCGCGGTCTCCAGGGGTTCGTTCTACCCGCAGCACCGTTCCGATCTCGTCCAGAGCGCGGTCACGGTCGAACGGATGCGGGCCGGGGCGATCGAGGAACTGACCGTCCCCCGTAACCCCCTCGACGTGCTGACCCAGCAGACCGTCGCCACCGTCGCAGCCCGCGACATCCACGTCGCCGAGTGGTACGGGGCCGTCCGCCGGGCCCACCCGTACGCCACCCTCGCGCGCGAGGTGTTCGACGCCGTCATCGACCTGGCCTCCGGCGTGTACCCGTCCACCGACTTCGCGGAACTGCGGCCCCGCGTCGTCTACGACCGGGTCACGGGAATGCTCACCACCCGGCCCGGAGCCCAGCGCGTGGCCGTCACCTCCGGCGGCACCATTCCGGACCGGGGCATGTTCGGCGTGTTCCTCGCGGGTGCCACCGGTGAGAACGGAGGGGCACCCCGCCGGGTCGGTGACCTCGACGAGGAGATGGTCTACGAGACCCGGGTGGGCGACGTGTTCACCCTCGGGGCGTCGAGCTGGCGGGTCGAGGAGATCACCCGCGACCGGGTCATCGTCACCCCGGCCCCCGGGCACACCGGCAGACTGCCGTTCTGGAACGGGGACCAGGCGGGCCGTCCCGCCGAACTCGGAGCCGCACTCGGGGCGTTCCGCCGCGAGGTCGCCGCCGACCCGGCACGCGCGGCGGGGCTCGGCCTGGACACCTGGGCGCACGACAATCTCACGCGCTATCTCGCGGAGCAGGCCGACGCCACCGGAATCGTCCCGGACGAGAGGACGCTGGTGCTGGAACGCTTCACCGACGAGCTGGGGGACTGGCGCATCATCCTGCACAGCCCCTACGGGCGTGGGGTGAACGCGGCGTGGGCGCTCGCCGTCGGAGCACGGATCGCGGAGAACACCGGCATGGACGCCCAGGCGGTCGCGGGTGACGACGGCATCGTCCTCCGCCTGCCCGACATGGACGGTGAACCCGGCGCCGACCTGTTCACCTTCGACGCCGACGACATCGAGGACCTGGTCACCCGGGAGGTCGGCAACTCGGCGTTGTTCGCCTCCCGGTTCCGGGAGTGCGCGGCCCGCGCGCTGCTCCTGCCGCGCCGCACCCCCGGCAAACGGGCGCCGCTGTGGCAGCAGCGCCAGCGCTCCGCGCAGCTCCTCGACGTCGCCCGGAAATACCCGTCGTTCCCCGTCATCCTGGAGACGGTGCGCGAGTGCCTCCAGGACGTCTACGACCTCCCGGCGCTGAAGCAGCTGTGCGCCGATCTCGGTGCACGTCGCGTCCGCATCGCGGAGATCACCACCGACCAACCCAGCCCCTTCGCCTCCTCGCTGCTGTTCAACTACACCGGTGCGTTCATGTATGAGGGCGACACCCCGCTCGCGGAGAAACGTGCGGCGGCCCTCGCCCTCGACCCCGCGCTCCTGGCGAAACTGCTCGGAACCGTGGAACTCAGGGAACTCCTCGACGCCGGGGTCATCACCGAGGTCCACGCCCAGCTGCAGCGCACCGCCGACGGCCGGAAGGCCCGAGGTCCGGAGGAACTCGCCGACGTGCTGCGCATCATCGGCCCCGTCCCCGTCACCGGTGTCCACGAACACTGCACCTTCGGTGAGCCCGGCACCGTCGTCGACCTCGCCCTCGACCACCTCCGCGACCGGGTCATGCTCGTGCGCATCGCCGGAACCGAGCACCTGGCGCAGTCCCTCGACGCCCCGCTGCTCCGCGACGCCCTCGGCGTGCCGGTACCCGCCGGCGTTGCGGCGCAACCGGCCACCGTCACCGACGCACTGGCCCAGCTCGTGAACCGCTTCGCCCGAACCCGCGGCCCGTTCACCCTCGGGGACCTGGCGGAGACCTTCGGGCTCGCGCCCGCCGCCGCGCACACCGCGCTCCGCCAGGCCGTCACCGACGGAACCGTCATCGAGGGGCACTACCGTGCCGGGGTCGAGGGGCCCGAGTACTGCGCCGTCGAGGTCCTGCGCACCATCCGCGGCAGATCACTGGCGCTCGCCCGTTCCCAGGCCGAGCCCGTCAGCGGTTCGACCTTCGCGCGTTTCCTCACCGACTGGCACCAGATCGCCGGCGTCGGTCGTCGCCCGGTACTGCGCGGTGCGGACGGCGTGTACACGGTCATCGAACAGCTCGCCGGTGTCCGCCTGCCCGCGAGTGCCTGGGAGACCCTCGTCCTGCCGGCCCGCGTCGGTGACTACACCCCGCGCCTGCTCGACGAGCTGACCGCCACCGGAGAGGTGCTCATCCTGGGCGCGGGCTCCGCCGGTACCCGGGACCCGTGGATCATGCTGCTGCCCACCGACTACGCCGCACAGCTCGCCCCGCGGACCGACCCGCCCACGCTCACCGGACTGCAGGAGGCGGTGCTCACCGTGCTGCGCCGCGGCGGCGGTTTCCACTTCGCCGAGCTGCTCGGGGAAGTGTCCACCCTCGTGCAGGACGACCTCGACATCGCCGTGCCACGTACGGTCGAGGCCCGCGATCTGGCGGACGCCCTCCGGGAACTCGTCGAACTGGGACTGGTCAGCCCGGACAGCTTCGCACCGCTGCGGGCCCGCCTCGCGGGAACGACCTCCGGCGCCACGGCGCACCGGGCGAAACGCAGACCCGCCCGCAACCGCCTGCGCATGGGACGCACCCGCTTCGCACAGGCCGAACGGGCGAACACGACGGCGGTCTCCGTCCCGCCGGACATGGTGGGCCGGTGGGCCGCCGCCGTGACCCCGGCCACCGACCCGACGACCCGCTCCGTCGCGCACGGCGAGGCGTGGCTGGACCGGTACGGCGTGGTCACCCGGGGCAGTGTCGTCGCCGAGGACGTCACCGGCGGGTTCGCGCTCGCCTACAAGGTACTGTCCTCCTTCGAGGAGACCGGCAGGGCGATGCGCGGCTACGTCATCGACGGCCTCGGCGCCGCACAGTTCTCCACCACCGCCGTCATCGACCGGCTCCGGGGACTGGCCGACACCCCGGACGTCGAGGGCTGGCCGTCGGGCACCACCGATCCGGACGTGGTCCTGCTCGCCGCCGCTGATCCGGCGAACCCCTACGGAGCCGCTCTACCGTGGCCCGACTGCCCGGGGGCGCGACCGACCCGTGGCGCCGGTGCCGTGGTGATCCTGGCCGACGGACTGCCGCTGGCGTACCTCACCCGGGGAGGCCGCAGCCTCACCCTGTTCACCGGAATCTGCCCCGTCGGGGAGTCGGAGATGGTGGCCCTCGTGGTCGCCGCCCTGGTGGACGCGGTCGCGACGGGGCGGATGGCCCGGTTCACCGTGGAGAAGATCGGCGGGGAACCGGCCCTCGAATCGCCGCTGGTCGGGGACTTCCGCTCGGCGGGTGCCGCGATCACCCCGAAGGGACTGCGGCTGGCCGGAACCACCGGCACCGTCATGCCCCGGGTGGCACGTACCCGACGGGGACGGTCACTGTCCGAGGCCGCGGCCGATGCCGACACCGCCGACATCGACCTCACCTTCGACGACCCACCGCCCGGCGGCGGGTTCCGCAGGCCGAGGCAGCCGGGGCGGTGAGGGATCCGGGTTCCGGACGCACGGGGAAGGGGGTCAGTGCGGTGCCGGCGCAGTTCGGCCGGGGACCTGCGATCGCCTCTTCCGGTGATCGCGGAAGATGAGATAGGCGAACACCGCACTGAACAGCAGGGCGAAGATGCTTTTCGCCGCGGAATTCATGTCCCAGTCCTGCAGCACACCGAGAAAGACGAAGAAGATCGCGGCTGTTCCGGTGAGCGCGACGACTGTCCTGAGGATCATTCCGGTTCTCCCCTCACCGCGTCCGTGGTTATCGTGATCCGCCCGTGGAAGCCGACGGATGTGCCGCCGAGAATAACATTGTTCGTGGATGTGTGGGTTCCCGGCTCGTGGAGCAGAGTGAACCCGGTTCCGACGCCAATTCCCGGATCGCGGCGACCAACCGGCGGGCGGCGCTTCCGTCGAGTTTGCGCAGGGCTTTCGCCACTGATGGTACGTAACTGATCGTATGGGGCATGAGTCCGGATCAGAGCCCGAGTTCGCGTTCAAGTTCCTCCTGGGACACTCGTCCGGTTTCCTTCCGTGCCTCGTCTGCGGCGGGGATGTCCGCCAGATCTTCCATCGCCTTCACCGCGCGGTCGAAGAACTCGGGCGAGACGAGGACTGCCCGGCGTCCGGCACCTCGGGAAGTGATCTCCACCGGCTCGCTCTGCGCGGTGGCGATGTAGTCACTCTGGCGATTGCGGAGCTGGGACAGCGTCACGGATGCCGTGGCCGCAGTGTGCAACCTGTACAAGTTGCACACAATGATGCTGGGTTGTTCCGGACGGATACGTGCCAGCACGATCGTCGTGTTGCACAGGTTATTTTCGGCGCGGTGCCGGTATCGAAGCCGGTCGATGTCACGGGAGGATCTGAGGAGGACGCATAATCGACATCGTCGATACGTTGTGGCGAACGGGTGCACCGCCCGAAAGATGATCGTGGCACTCCGGTGGTGACACCGCAGGTTTTGAAGGAGAGGACTCAGGCCTTGTCCGACCTGACCGGCACAGGGGTCGGTGCCGGGGCCCACAGCTGGTGATCGCTTGATGAAGGGTATCCGTGTTCACTGCGTTCGACGATCAGCCGCCCCGGTTGATCAGGCAATCCCGCAACCCTGAAAGGAGCCCCGTGCCCGAGGGTGATTCCGTCCACCAGCTGTCCGCGCGGATGCAGTTCATGTGCGGACGCGAGGTGACCTCGACGTCGATACGCGTGCCCCGGTACGCCACCGTCTCCTTCACCGGGGAGAGCGTGGGCGCGGTGTGGCCGCTCGGCAAGCACCTGTTCATGTCCTTCGGCGACCGGATCCTGCACACCCACCTGAAGATGGAGGGCACCTGGTCCGTGCACCGGAGGGGGACCCGGTGGCGGAAACCCGGGCACGCGGCGCGGGTGGTTCTTCAGCTCGGTGACGGCCCCGGCCGTGTGCCGATCGAGGTCGTCGGCTTCGACCTGGGGCTCGTGCGGGTGTTCCCCGCATCCGGGTACCGGGAGCGGATGGGGTATCTCGGCCCGGACGTGCTCTACGACGACTGGGTTGAATGGGGGCGGGACGAGGCGCGGCGCCGCATTCTGGCCCGCCCGGACCGGGCCATCGGCGCCGCGCTGCTCGACCAGAGGAATCTGGCGGGTGTGGGTAACGAGTACCGCGCGGAGATCTGTTTCCTGTGCGGTGTCCACCCCGCGACGCCTGTTTCGGAGGTGGACGTGGACCGGGTCCTCGATGTGACCCGCCGGCTGATGTGGGCGAACCGCGCTGAACCGGTGCGGGTCACCACAGGTGTGAAACGTGCGGGGGAGACGACCTACGTCTTCGGACGAAACCACCGCCCGTGCCGCAGGTGCGGAACCCTGATCGAGCAGAGTTCCCTCGGTGGCGTCGACGGGGGCGGGGACGACGGCGAGCTGGAGCGGGTCATCTGGTGGTGTTCCCACTGCCAGCCGGTGTCGGGCGGTGTGGCCGGGAACGGTCGGTGATCCGTGTCGTACTCGGGGGCGAAGCACAGGAAACGCCCGGAAAGTGGCCATAGAATGGGGGCATGAAGCTCCTCCTGAACATCATCTGGTTCGTATTCGGCGGTGTGTGGCTGGCTCTGGCCTACGTGATCTTCGGGGTCGTGGCGTGCCTCTTCATCGTCACCATTCCCGCGGGCGTCGCCTCCTTCCGGATGGCCAACTACGCCCTGTGGCCGTTCGGTCGCTCGGTCATCGTCCCGGACACCGGCATCGGTGGGCTCAGCGCCGTCAGCAACGTGATCTGGTTCGTCGTCGCCGGTTTCTGGTTGGCTCTCGGGCACCTGACCACGGCGGTGACCCAGGCGGTGACCATCATCGGTATCCCGCTCGCGCTGGCGAACCTCAAGATGATCCCGGTGACCTGTTTCCCCTTCGGTAAGCAGATCGTCGACAACAACCGGATCCCGGTCGGGTATCACCCGATGGTGCGGATGTGACCCACTGACAGTGACGCGGGTGCCGTCCCGGCATCCCCGTCCCGGCCGCCGCTGGCGCCGGTGAGACTTGCCGAGGAGATGAGCACGGTGCGCAGTAATCCGGAGACCCGGGCGAAACTGGTTTCGGCGACCCGGGAGGTCATCGTCGCCCACGGTTTCGAGGGTTGCACCCTGGAACGTATCTGTCGGACCGCCGGCTTCACCCGGGGTGCGTTCTACTCCAATTTCGCGGACAAGGACGCACTGTTCACCCTGGTTGTCCGGGATGAGTACGCGCGGGTCATCGAGCTTCTCGACGCCGTGACCCGTGAGTGGGTCGCAGCGTTCCATCCCGGTGCGCGCCACACCTCGTGTTCGGACGAGGTGGCGGCCGAGAAGCTCACCGATGCGCTGCTGCGGACCAGGGAGCGGTTGGGGCTGGACCGGGATTTCCTCGTCCTGCACAACGAACTTCTCGCCCGCGCCGCCCGGGAACCGGAGTGGGCGATGCAGTTCATGGAGATCAACCGCGATTTCGTCATGGGTGTCGGGCGGGCGCTGGAGCTGATGCTCGCGGAGGTCGACCGGGTCCCGGTCAAGCGCACCGAGGCGATCGCGCAGGCCGTCATCGGCATCACGATGCGCTACACGGGGGTGTCGGTGTGGCGGGACCGGCTGGAGAACGTCGAGGGGGAGCACCGTCGCCGGGGGACGATGCTGGAACTCGACGACATTCTCGATCTGCTGCTCACCCTGCTGATGGCTTCGTCGGCGCCCGCCGGTGGGCCGGCGTCGGAGTGATCCGGTCCGTACCGGGCCGGGTGTCTGTCATGTCCCGCTGGTGTCTGGGCGCTGCGGGGGCAACCGTTCCGGCGACAGTGCCGTGTGGTGCCCGTCCGGCACGGTACCGGATGCGGGAAAGAACACATCGACGGTTGCGGGCGGCGTGAGCGGCTGCGATACACGAATGTATCGCTTTGATACAGAAATGTATTCGACAGGCTAACCTAACGCTCATACGCTCCGGGTGCAGGTTGATCCGTTCTCCGCCGGTCTCCCGGTTTCCCCGTGTCCCGGGGCAACCGTGGACACGGGGGAGGGGACCGGGTCGCCGAAGAACAGTCAGCACCGTCAATCCGAACACGACGGCAGGTGACCGTGACCGGCAGTTCTCCCCACACCCCGGTGTCGGGGAGGGGAACGGCACGGCGTACCGCCGTCGATGTCTTTCCCGAGGAGTCCCACCAGTGACCACCACGCACGCCGACACCAACGACATCACCAGCTTCACCGCCGGTGAGACCCCGCTGCACCGGATTCCGCACCCCGGGATACTGTTCGCCGGACAGGCGTCACAGTGGGTCGAGGCGCTCGCCGACAGCGTGACGGACACGTCGACCGGCCGACTCCTCGATGAGCTTCTCGACGCCGCCTGGCACCGTTGCGCCCCGGTCGCCCGTGACATCTCGATCATCGTCCCCGGTGCCCGCGAACGTCTGCACTCCCTGATCGGCGGGGCGGCTCCGCACCGGCTGCCCATCGACCGGGAGCCCGCGGTCTCCGTCGCGGGTATCACGCTCGCGCAGATCGGTGCCCTCCACCAGCTCACCGACGCCGGGGTCGATCTCGGTTCCTGGCGCTTCGCCGGTCACTCCCAGGGCGGTATCGGAGTCGCCGCAGCCGGGGCCATCGCGGACGGGGACCGCTCCCGGCTCGTCGACGTGGTCGCCTTCGCTCTCGTCCTCGGGGCCGTGACCTCCGCCCGCGCACGGGAGCTCGGCCTCAGCCCGGACGAATCCTGCATGCTGAGTGTCCGCGGCTTCTGCCATGAGGGAATCGACGCCGCACTGGCCGACGTCACCGAATCCGGGGTGGAGGTCGCACTGTGCAACAGTCCCCGCCACTTCGTGCTCGCCGGAGGATCCGAGGGGCTGGCCCGCGTCCGGGCCACACTGACCGCCGCCGCTGAACGCCACAACGAGGGGATCGTGGACAAGAAACGGGGCGGTTCACTGATCGAGCCCGTGTTCAACGTCCTCGAGGTCGCGGCCCCCTTCCACCACTCGTCGATGGTTCCCGCCGTCGACCGCGCCGTGGCGCTGTCCACCCGGTGTGACCTGGGGGACGTCCCCGCGACCGATCTCGCCCGGTCGATCCTCGTCGACCACCACGACTGGGCCACCGAACTCGCCGACTGTCTGGACAACTGCTCGCACCTGCTGGTCATCGATCCGGGCGGGGCACTGGACCGGATGACCCGCCCACTCCTGCAGGGTCGGGGAATCGCCGTCATCGACGCCTCCACCGTCGCCGAGCGTGACCGGCTGGCGACACCGGGCACCGAACTGCCGCAGGCCAGTGACTTCTCCCGTTTCGCCCCGAAGCTGCTGCATCTCTCCGACGGCTCGTTCAGCGTGGAGACGAAGTTCACCACCCTCACCGGCAACTCGCCGGTGATCCTCGCGGGCATGACGCCGACCACCGTCGATCCGGGCATCGTCGCCGCCGCGGCGAACGCCGGATTCTGGGCGGAGATGGCCGGCGGCGGACAGTACTCCGAGGAGGTCTTCGCCAAGAACCGGGACGGACTCGTCGCGCAGCTCGACCAGGGCCGCTGCGCCCAGTTCAACTCGATGTTCTTCGACCGCTACATGTGGAACCTCCAGTTCGGGGCGCAGCGCATCGTCTCCCGGGCCCGCGCCACGGGTGTCTCGCTCAACGGCGTGACCATCTCCGCGGGCATCCCCGAGGTCGAGGAGGCCACCGAGCTCATCACCGGCCTCAACGCCGACGGATTCCCCTACGTCTGCTTCAAGCCCGGCACCGTGGAGCAGATCCGGGCCTGCCTCGCCATCGCGGAGGCCAACCCGGACACCCCGGTCATCATGCAGATCGAGGACGGGCACGCGGGTGGCCACCACTCCTGGGTCAACCTCGACGACCTGCTGCTGACCACCTACGCGGAGATCCGCGCCCACGACAACGTCGTCGTCCTCGTCGGCGGCGGCATCGGCACCCCGGACAAGGCCGCGCAGTGGATCACCGGCTCCTGGGCGACCCGCCACGGCATGCCGGCCATGCCCGTCGACGGGGTCCTCGTCGGCACCGCGGCGATGACCACGAAGGAGGCCACCACCTCACCGCAGGTCAAGCAGCTCCTCGTCGACACACCCGGCGTCGACCCGGATGACGCCGGCGGCTGGGTCGGCCGCGGGAGCTCCCGTGGCGGAGTGACCTCGGGTCTCTCCCACCTGCACGCCGACATGTACGAGGTGGACAACTCCTCGGCCCGCTGCTCCCGACTGCTCAGCTCCCTGGACACCTCCTCCGACGAGGCCGTCGCCGCGCGCCGCGACGAGATCATCGCGGCCCTCGACGCCACCGCGAAGCCCTACTTCGGTGAGGTCTCCGAGATGACCTACGCGCAGTGGCTGCGGCGCTTCGTCGAACTCGCCTGGCCCTGGACCGACCCGAGCTGGTCCGACCGCTTCCTCGACCTCGTCCACCGCATCGAGGCCCGCCTCGCGCCCGTCGACCACGGCGAGATCCCCACCCTGTTCCCCGACATCGACTCCATCACCGACGGCCCCGCAGCCGTCGAGAAGCTGATCGCCCGCTACCCGGAGGCCACCGACACCATCGTCGGCGCCCGGGACGCCGCCTGGTTCATCGGGCTCAACCGCAAGCACCACAAGCCCATGCCCTGGGTACCGGCCATCGACGCCGACATCGCCCGCTGGTGGGGACTGGACACACTCTGGCAGGCACACGACGAGCGCTACGACGCCGACAAGGTCCGCTGCATCCCCGGACCGGTCTCCGTCGCGGGCATCGACCGCGTCGACGAACCCGTCGCGGAGCTCCTCGGCCGCTTCGAGGCCGCCTGCGTCGAGGAACTGCGGGAACACGACGCCCCGGTCCACGAGGTGTTCTCCCGACTGGCCTCCGCCGTCACCGAACGGGACTTCCTGCTGGCCGCCCCGCACATCGTGTGGCACGGTCACCTCATCGACAACCCCGCCCACGTCCTCGACCCCGAGGCCTTCGAACTCCTCGAACCCGACACGGACGGCGACCCGTGGACGATCCGGATCCTCTGCGACTCCTACTGGGACGGACTCGAGGGTGAGCACCCCTTCGTCATCGAGCACGTCGACATCCCCGTCCTGCTGGGGGAGCCCTGCGCCACCGGCGCCGTGCCGGTCGTCTCCCGGGAACACCTCCCCGACAGCGTCTACGCGCTGCTCGCCGGCGTGGCCGGCGTCGGGTCCACCTCGGCGGCCGGTGACGACATCACCGACCTGCCCCGCGTCCACGATGACGAGGGCTCGGTGTTCGGCGTCGTCCGCGACTCCTTCACCCTGCCCGCCCACCTGTTCACCGCGCACACCGCGGTCACCGGCGCCGCACTCACCGGGGTACGCACCGCGCCCGGCACCGCAGACGCCCTCGTCGGGCCCTGCTGGCCCGCCATCTACACCGCCCTCGGCTCCGGCAAACTCTCCGACGGCTACCCCGTCATCGAGGGTCTGCTCAACGCCGTGCACCTCGACCACTGCGTGGACCTCCGGGTCCCGCTCGCCGAACTGCGCGACGGCACCGACCGGCACATCGACGTCGAGGCCCGCACCCGCCCCTTCGACGAATCCGCATCGGGCCGCATCGTCACCGTGGACCTCGTCCTGCACCACGACGGTGACGTGATCGCCACGATGGTGGAACGCTTCGCCATCCGCGGCCGCGTCACCACCACCGACCCCGCACCGGCGGCACCCGAGTTCGGTGGCGTCGAGGCCGCGATCGACGACACCCCGCGCAGCTTCATCCGCCGCGCGACGGTCACCGCGCCGGGCGACATGACCCCCTTCGCCGTGGTGTCGGGTGACTACAACCCGATCCACACCTCCACCAACGCGGCCCGCCTCGTCGGCCTCGACGCACCGCTGGTGCACGGCATGTGGCTGTCGGCCACCGCCCAGCACCTCGCCACCGCAGCGGAGCCCGGCAGCCGCCCGGCCCGACTGCTCGGCTGGACCTACTCCATGTACGGCATGGTGCAGCTCGATGACGTCGTGGAGATCACCGTCGAGCGCGTCGGACGCAGCGGCCCGAACCCGGCCGTGGAGATCACCTGCCGTATCGACGGGGTCGTCGTCTCCCGCGGCCAGGCGCTCCTCGAGGCACCGACCACCGCCTACGTCTACCCCGGCCAGGGAATCCAGGCACAGGGCATGGCGAGCGCGGACCGCGCCGCCTCCGCGGCGTCCCGCGCCGTCTGGCGGCGGGCCGACGAACACACCCGCGCCGCGCTCGGGTTCTCCATCATCCAGGTCGTCGACGACAACCCCGTCGAGCTGAGGGTGGGGGAGACCGTCTACCGGCACCCGAAGGGTGTCCTCTACCTCACGCAGTTCACCCAGGTCGCTCTCGCCGTCGTCGCCTACGGTCAGACCGAGCGCCTGCGGCACGAGGGACTGCTCGTCCCCGGCTCGATGTACGCCGGGCACTCGCTGGGCGAGTACACCTCGCTCGCGTCGACGGCCGGGATCTTCGAGCTCGAGGGCGTCATCGACATCGTCTTCTCCCGCGGCTCGGCCATGCACTCCCTCGTCCCGCGCGACGACCGGGGCCGTTCCAACTACGGCCTCGGCGCGCTGCGGCCGAACCAGTTCGGCGTGGACGACGACGGCGTGGTGGAGTACGTCCGCTCCATCGCGGAAGCCTCGGGCGAGTTCCTGGAGATCGTGAACTTCAACGTCGCAGGCCAGCAGTACGCCGTGGCCGGAACCCTCGCCGGGCTGAAGGCACTCGAGGCCGACGCCGCCGATCGTGCGGAGGCCGCGGGCGGACGTCGCGCGTTCATCCCGATCCCCGGCATCGACGTCCCCTTCCACTCCTCGGTGCTGCGCCCCGGTGTCGCCGCGTTCGCGGAGAAGCTCGACGCCCTGCTGCCCACCGACCTCGACGTCGACGCCCTGGTCGACCGCTACATCCCGAACCTCGTCGCCCGCCCCTTCGAGCTGACCCGCGACTTCGCTGAGTCCATTCTCGCCGTCGTCCCCGCCGAGCCCCTGCGGGAGCTGCTCGGTGCGGACGGCGCGTTCGACAAGCTCGCCTCCGATGACCCGGCGGCACTCGCCCGGCGGCTGCTCATCGAGCTGCTGTCCTGGCAGTTCGCCTCCCCGGTCCGGTGGATCGAGACCCAGGCGCTGCTGCTCGGCGACCGGGGCGTGGAGCACGTCGTCGAGGTCGGCCTGGCGTCCTCCCCGACGCTGGCGAACCTCATGGCCCGCACCCTCGAACTGCCGCAGTTCGCGACCGCGACCACGACGGTCCACAACCTGGAGCGCGACGAACCGGTGGTGTACCTGACCGATCAGCAGGACGCCCCCGCCACGGACACCGCCGACGAGGACCATGTCGACGCGGCCGCTGACGAACCCGCCGCCGTCGATCCCGGGACCGCGACCGCCACCCCGGACCCCGTTCCCGCCACGGCGGAGATCGCGGCTACCCCCGCCACTCCCGCCCCCTCAGGTGGGCAGGCCGCGGGACCCGCGCCCGAACTGAACTTCACCGCGGCCGACGCGATCATCACCCTGTTCGCGGTGCAGAACAAGCTGCGCACCGAGCAGATCACCGGCACCGACACCACCGAGACACTGACCAACGGCGTCTCATCGAGGCGGAACCAGCTGCTGATGGACATGGCCGCCGAACTCGGCGTCCCCACGATCGACGGTGCCGCCGAGGCGGACGTCACCACGCTGAAGTCCCGGGTGACCACCGCCGCCCCCGGCTACACGCCCTTCGGCCCGGTGCTCTCCGAACTGACCGGCGCCCGCCTGCGCACCCTCGCAGCGCAGGCGGGGTCCAAGGCGGCCCACATCGGCGACCGGGTCACCGGAACCTGGGGTCTGCCGACCAGCTGGGTCGCCCCCGTCGAGGTGGAACTCGTCCTCGGCACCCGCACCGAGGAATCGGTGCGGGGCGGCGAGCTGGGTACCCTGCCCGGCGCGCAGCCGACGTCGACGGCCGACTTCGACACCCTCATCGATGCCGCCGTCCGTGCCGTCGCCGCGGCGAACGGCACCGAGGTCTCCCTCGGCGGCGGGTCGACCGGTGGTGGCGGGGGAGTGGTCGATTCCGCGGCCCTCGACGCCTACGCCGACACCGTCACCGGACCGGACGGTGTCCTCGCGGAAACCGCCCGCACCATCCTCGACACCCTGGGGCTCACCCCGTCGCCCGAGGAGACCGACGGCGGTTCCGCGGACGGGGCCCTGCTCGAGGCCGTCGAGTCGGAGCTCGGCCCCCAGTGGCTGAAACTCGTCACCCCGGTGTTCGACGCGGAGCGGGCCGTGCTCTTCGACGACCGCTGGGCGATCGCCCGTGAGGAACTCGCCCGCATCGCCACCGGTGCCGACGCGGCCACCGACGACACCGTCACCATCGCCCGCTTCGCGGGTACCGGGGAGACCGTGGCAGGTCAGGCCCGCTGGTGGTCGGAACGCACCGACGACGAGACCCGTCGCGGGGTGCTCGCCCGCATCGCCGAGGCCGCCACGGGCGATTCCACCCCCGAGTTCGACGGGGAGGTCGCGCTGGTCACCGGCGCGGCGCCCGGCTCCATCGCCGGTTCCGTCGTCGCCGGCCTGCTCGAGCGCGGAGCGACGGTCATCATGACCGCCTCCCGCATCAGCCAGGCCCGCAAGGAGTACGCGCGCGGCCTCTACGCGGCGCACGCCACCGCCGGCGCCCGGCTCTGGCTCGTGCCCGCCAACATGTCCTCCTTCCGGGACGTCGATTCCCTGATCGACTGGATCGGCACCGAGGAGAAGGTCACCGTCGGGGAGAAGGTCACCGTGACCAAGCCCGCGCTCATCCCGACCCTCGCGTTCCCGTTCGCCGCACCGCGGGTCTCCGGGTCGCTCGCCGACGCCGGCGGCGCCGCAGAGAACCAGGCCCGCCTGCTGCTCTGGTCCGTCGAACGCACCATCGCCGGACTCGCCCGACTCGCGGCCACCGGCTCCGTCGGCACCCGCGCCCACGTCGTCCTGCCCGGCTCCCCGAACCGCGGCACCTTCGGCGGAGACGGGGCCTACGGCGAGGTCAAGGCAGCGTTCGACGCGATCCTCGCCAAGTGGCACTCCGAGACCGGCTGGCCCGAGCACATCAGCTTCGCCCAGGCCCGCATCGGCTGGGTGTCCGGCACCAACCTCATGGGCGGCAACGACCTGCTCGTGCCCGCCGCGGAGAAGGCAGGCATCCACGTCTACACCCCCGACGAGATCACCGCCGACCTGCTCGGACTGGCCACCCCGGACGCCCGCCGCCGCGCGGCGGATGCCCCGATCGACGCCGACCTGACCGGTGGCCTCGCCGACTCCGAGGTGTCCCTGCCCGAACTCGCCCGCGGCATCGACCGCGACGCGCTGGCCGCGGCCGCGGCCGGCACCGACGATGCCGGGGACACAGGTGCCACGATCCGCGCCCTGCCCACCCCGGCCCGCCGCGCACAGCCGCAGCCCGTCGACATCGGCGAGGTGACCACCGACCTCGAGGACCTCATCGTCGTCGTCGGTGTCGGTGAGGTCTCGTCCTGGGGCTCCGGGCGCACCCGCACCGAGGCCGAGTACGGGATCCACCGCGACGGCAGCGTCGATCTCACCGCGGCCGGTGTCATGGAACTCGCCTGGATGATGGGTCTGATCACGTGGGCGGAGGACCCCACACCCGGCTGGTACGACGACTCCGGGGCCGCCGTCGCCGAGGAGGACATCCACGACCGCTTCCGCGACGAGGTCGTCGCCCGCTCCGGCATCCGCACCTTCGTCGACGACTTCACCCTCGTCGACCAGGGATCGATCGACCTCGCGACCGTGTACCTCGACCGCGACATCGAATTCACCGTCGCGGGCGAATCCGAGGCCCGCGACTACCTCGACGCCGACCCGGCGACCACCCGGATCTGGCAGGGCGACGACGGCGAGTGGACGGTGCACAAGGCGAAGGGCGCCCGCGCCTCGATCCCGCGCAGGGCGTGCCTCACACGTACCGTCGGCGGCCAGATGCCCACCGGCTTCGACCCCGCCCACTGGGGCATCCCCGCCTCCATGATCGACGGTCTCGACCGGATCGCCTGCTGGAACCTCGTCACCGCCGTGGACGCGTTCCTCGCCAGCGGCTTCACCCCGGCGGAACTGCTCACCGCCGTGCACCCCGGTGACGTCGCCTGCACCCAGGGCACCGGCATCGGCGGCATGGAGTCCCTGCACAAGGTGTTCGTCTCCCGCTTCCTCGGTGAGGACCGCCCCAGCGACATCCTGCAGGAGGCCCTGCCCAACGTCGTCGCCGCACACGTCATGCAGTCCTGGGTCGGCGGCTACGGCGCGATGATCCACCCCGTCGCCGCCTGCGCCACCGCCGCGGTCTCCCTGGAAGAGGGCGTGGACAAGATCCGGGTCGGGAAGGCGGAGGTCGTGGTCACCGGCGGCATCGACGACATCAGCGTCGAATCGCTCACCGGCTTCGGCGACATGAACGCCACCGCCCGCTCGCAGGCGATGGCCGACAAGGGAATCGACGAGCGCTTCTACTCCCGCGCCAACGACCGTCGCCGCGGCGGCTTCGTCGAGGCCGAGGGCGGCGGCACCGTCATCATCGCCCGCGGCGATGTCGCGGCGAAGCTCGGCCTGCCCGTGCTCGCCGTCGTCGCCCACGCCCAGAGCTACGCCGACGGTGCACACACCTCGATCCCCGCCCCGGGCCTCGGTGCCCTGGGCGCGGCGCGCGGCGGGGAACGCTCCGCCCTGGCCCGCAACCTGAAGGGCCTGGGCCTCACCCCGGACGACGTCCGCGTGGTGTCCAAGCACGACACCTCCACCAACGCGAACGACCCCAACGAGTCCGAGCTGCACTCGCAGCTGTGGACGACTGTCGGCCGCGGCACGGACAACCCCATGTTCGTGGTCTCCCAGAAGACGCTCACCGGTCACGCCAAGGGCGGTGCCGCTCTCTTCCAGATCGGCGGCCTGACCCACATCCTCGCCACCGGTGAGCTGCCCGCCAACGCCGCCCTCGACTGCGTCGATCCCGCGATCGCACCGAAGGCCACGAACCTCGTGTGGCTGCGGGAACCGCTCGACCTCGGGGTCGGGGGAGTGAAGGCCGGCGTACTCACCTCGCTCGGGTTCGGGCACGTCTCGGCGGTCGTGGTGCTCGCACACCCGACCTGCTTCGAGAAGGCCCTGGCGAACGCCGGCCACGACGTCGACGAATGGCGGCGGCGGGCCAGCGCCCGACTGCAGGCCGGTGTCCGCAGGCTGGAGGCCGGCATGATCGGCCGCGCACCGCTCTATGAGGTGCCCGTCGGACGCAGGCTCCCCGAGAAAGGCGGACACGAGGCGGAGATCAACCTGATCCTCGACCCCGATGTCCGGCTGGGGGAGGACGGCGTGTTCCCGCGGGCCTGACGACGGGACACGTGATGTGATTCGAGGGCCCGGCCGCGGGGACGTGGCCGGGCCCTCCATATCCCGGTCCGCGCAGACGAGACGACGCCCCCTCCGGCGGTACTTGCCGGAGGGGGCGTCTCCGTCAGTCCCCGTCAGGGGTCCATCGGTGCATCGCCGCTACCTGTTCGAGCGGTACCAGCCGATCAGTGCATCGGTCGAGGAATCCCCGGATTCGGGCTTCTCGGCGCCGGTAACGGCGGGGAGAAGGTCACCGGCCTGCTTTTTGCCGAGCTCGACGCCCCACTGGTCGAAGCTGTTGATGTCCCAGATGACGCCCTGGGTGAAGGTGATGTGTTCGTAGAGCGCGATGAGGGAGCCGAGGACGTAGGGGGTGAGTTCCTCGGCGAGAATCGTCGTCGAGGGACGGTTGCCGGGCATCACCTTGTGGGTGACCAGGTGCTCCGGCACGCCCTCTGCCGCGATCTCCTCCCTGGTTTTGCCGAACGCCAGGACCTTGGACTGGGCGAAGAAGTTGCTCATCAACAGGTCGTGCATGCTGCCCGTGCCGTCGGCGGTGGGCAGATCCCGCTTCGGGCGGGCGAAACCGATGAAATCGGCCGGGACCATGCGGGTCCCCTGGTGCATGAGCTGGTAGAAGGCGTGCTGTCCGTTGGTTCCGGGCTCACCCCAGTAGATCTCGCCCGTGGGGCAGTTCACCGCTGATCCGTCGACCCGGACGGACTTGCCGTTGGACTCCATCGTCAACTGCTGGAGGTAGGCCGGGAACCGGGACATGTCCTCCGAGTAGGGTAGCACAGCGTGTGTGCCCGCGCGGTGGAAGTCGCCGTACCAGACACCGAACAGCCCCATCAGCGCCGGGATGTTCTCGCGGACGGGTGCGGTGCGGAAATGGACGTCCATGTCGTGGAAGCCCTGGAGGAAGCGCATGAAGTCCTGCGGGCCGATGACCGCCATGAGGGACAGCCCGATGGCGGAGTCCACGGAGTACCGGCCGCCGACCCAGTCCCAGAACCCGAACATGTTGTTCGTGTCGATGCCGAATTCCGCGACCTTCTCCGCATTGGTGGACACGGCGACGAAATGCTTGGCGACCGCCGACCCGTCGCCGTCGAAGGCTTCGAGCAGCCAGCGTTTCGCGGCGTGTGCGTTGGCCAGTGTCTCCTGGGTGGTGAACGTCTTGGACGCGACGATGAACAGGGTTGAACCTGGGTCGAGGTCTTCGAGGGTTGCGCTCATGTCGGCGGGGTCGACGTTGGAGACGAACTTCGCGTCGATGCCTGCGGTCGCGTAGGAACGAAGCGCCTTCACGGCCATCGCGGGGCCGAGATCGGAACCACCGATACCGATGTTGACCACGGTCTTGATGGTGTGACCGGTGTGCCCGAGCCAGTCACCGGACCGCAGTGCGTGGCAGAAGTCCCGCATACGTCCCAGGACCTCGTGGACGTCGGCGGCGATGTCCTGTCCGTCGACGGTGAGTTCATCTTCGACGGGCATGCGCAGGGCGGTGTGGAGGACGGCCCGGTCCTCGGTGTTGTTGATGTGTTCGCCGGTGAACATCGCCTCCGTGCGTCCCTTGAGGTCGGCGGCGTCGGCGAGGTCCACCAGGAGATCGAGGGTCTCGTCGGAGACGAGGTTCTTCGACAGGTCGACACGCAACCCGGCGGCGTCGATCGTGTAACGCTCCGCCCGGTCGGGGGTTTCGCTGAACAGGCTCCGGAGCGTGGTTCCGGCGAAGTGCCGGTAGTGCTCCGCGAGCGCCTTCCACTGCGGGGTGGTGGTGATGTCGTTGGCCATGGACGTCTCCTTACAAGGGATGTCGGTCGCCGGGACGGCGCGCGGATTCCGGCCGGGCTTGTGGCCCGGGGTCCGCGTACCGGTTCCGGTGTCGTCTTTACACCCCCACGTTAGCCGTTATCCCGCCGGTGGGCCGGGGCTGTGTCCCGGCTGAAGGAGTGCCGGACGCATCAGGGAAACCACCCTCTCTGTGGCGGGGGTGTCGGTGCTGTCGGTACTGCTACCCCGAGTCGGATGAGGGGTGTCGCACGCCGGTGGGAAAACGGGCATAGTGGGGGCATGACTGATTCCACGATCAACCTGGCCGCGCTCATCGAGGGCGCCCCGAAGCAACTGTTCATCGGCGGCGAATTCGTCGACGCGTCGGACGGTGGTACCCTTGACGTCATCGACCCGGCCGACGGTACCGTCCTCGCCACCGTCGCCTCCGCCACCGGCGGCGACGCCCGCCGGGCGCTGGACGCCGCAGTGGCCGCCCAGGACGACTGGGCCGCCACCCCGGCCCGGGAACGATCCGAGATCCTCTACCGGGCGAACCGTCTCGTGCTGGAGCACGCCGAGGAGCTCGCCTACCTCCAGTCCGCTGAACTCGGTCGGGCGCTGCCCGATTCACGCGGTGAGGTCGCCTACGGTGCGGAGTTCTTCCGGTGGTTCGCCGAGGAGGCGGTGCGCATCACGGGGGACTACAGGCACAGTCCGTCGGGTAACGCCCGACTGGTGGTCACCCGGCAGCCGGTCGGACCGAGTCTCGCCGTGACACCGTGGAACTTTCCCCTCGCGATGGGGACCCGGAAGCTCGGCCCGGCGCTGGCCGCCGGATGCACGATGATCATCAAGCCCGCCTCGAAAACCCCACTGACCATGCTCTACCTGGCGAAACTCCTGGCTGAGGCCGGTGTCCCGGCCGGGGTCGTCTCGGTGCTGCCCACCGCCAGGGCATCGAACGTGTCCTCTCTGCTGGAGGACCCGCGACTGCGGAAACTCACGTTCACCGGTTCCACCGAGGTCGGTCAGATGCTCGCCGCGAAGGCCGCGGAGAACACCATGCGGGTGTCTCTGGAACTCGGTGGAAACGCCCCCTACGTCGTCTTCGATGACGCGGACCTGGAGTCCGCCGTCGAGGCGGTGGCCACCGCGAAGATGCGTGGTGCGGGACAGGTCTGCATCGCGGCGAACCGGTTCCTCGTGCACTCGTCGATCAAGGACGAGTTCGTCGCCGGCGTCGTCGAGAAGATGCGTCAGTTCACCGTCGGGCGGGGCACCGACCCGGACACCACCGTCGGTCCGCTCTCCGGGGACGACCAAATGGAGACGGTCTCCGGTCTCGTGGAGGACGCGAAGGCGAAGGGGGCGAAGGTGCTGCTCGGCGGGGACCGCTCCGAACTTCCCGGTGTTCCGGATGGCGGTAGTTTCTACCCGCCCACCGTTCTCACCGACGCCCCCGAATCGGCGGAGATCCGCGATGCCGAGATCTTCGGTCCGGTCGTCTCCGTGACCACGTTCGACACCGACGAGGAGGCCGTCCGCATGGCCAACGACACCCCCTTCGGTCTGGCCGCCTACGTGTTCTCCGAGAACCTCACCCGGGCACTGGGGGCGGCGGAGAAGATCCAGGCGGGCATGGTCGCCGTGAACAAGGGTGCACTGTCCGACCCGGCGGCCCCCTTCGGAGGGGTCAAGCAGTCCGGTCTCGGACGTGAGGGCGGTTTCGAGGGGATCGATGAGTTCCTGGAGACGAAACTGATCTCACTGCCGGTCTAGACCACCGGTGGAGAACACCCCGGCCCCGGTGCATTCCGATGCACCGGGGCCGGGGTGCCGCCGCCCCGCCGCTCTCCGGTCCGTGGCGGGGCGGGTGCGCCTGACCTGCCGGCCAGTTGCGGCGGGGATCGGCGCCCCCGTCGGTGTCGCTTCTTCCGTGACGGAATGCACGGCTGCGGCCCGGTTCCCGGCCGGCGTGCACCGTTCCTGTCCAGGGGCCGATGGAGTTGTCCCACGGGATTCCGGTGTCGACGAACGTACCGTACGCGTGAACGTGCGTGGTCCGGGGGCTCCGTGCACCGCGGAGTTCGATTCCCGCGAAACGTCGTGGTGTCGACGGGTGGGACGGAACGTTGACACGTGGGAACGGTGGCGGGAGAGTGGGGGCATGAGTGAGGGACACGCGCATCACATCGGCATTGACGCGGCTCTTCTGGCTGATCTCGGGGAGTGCGCCCGGCGCCACGGCGTCGCCGTGGACGAACTGGCGGGGCACGTCCTGCGGGAATATGTGCGCCTCGAACGGATCGCCGAACTCAGGTTCCGTTCGGGTGGTGGCGGCCGGGACTTCACCTCGTGGCGTGAGCAGCTCGATGTGCCGTACCGTCGGACCGGGGACCCCGGACGCCGTTGATGATGTCCGGTGGATGCGACCGGATCAGCCGAGTTTGCCGCGGCCCATCCGGAGCAGGATCGCCGCGAGGGCGGGTCCCTCCTCGCCGATCTCATCACGGAACTGGTTGATGATGGCGACCTCCCGACCGTGAACCAGTCTCGTTCCACCGGACCCCATCCGGGTCTTGCCGATCGCCTGCGAGATCTCACGTCGGCGCTGCACCGCCGCGATGATCTCCCTGTCGAGTCTGTCTATCTCCTGCCGGTACCGCCGGATCTCGGCGTCGGACAGGGGATCGTCGGTCCCGGAGGGGCTGCGGATCTCGAAGTGTTCGGCATCGGCGTTCATGACCCGTATTCTGCCACGTCTCCCCGCCGTCCCGCCCCGTGGGGCGTGGAGCTGAGCGGGTACGGCGGAAGCTGGATCCGGGGATGTCCCGGGGAACTGTAAGTTGGAGGAACTATGAGTATCTTGCCCGATGGAACACCCGCCGGAACGCCTGATGGGGCATCCGGTGGAAAAACACCTCTCGCCCCGTTCCGCACCGGTGCCGCACACGGCGCCGCCGATGTCCCCGGGGCCCCGGCGGACCTCGTGGAGGGCCTCAACGACCAGCAGCGTGCCGCCGTCGAGCACACCGGTGGGCCGTTGCTCATCGTCGCGGGCGCAGGTTCCGGTAAGACCGCCGTCCTGACGCGACGTATCGCCCACCTGCTGGCCCATCGTGGTGTGCATCCGGGGCAGGTCCTCGCCATCACCTTCACCAACAAGGCCGCGTCCGAGATGCGGGAGCGTGTCCGGGGGCTGGTCGGTCCCTCCGCGGAGCGGATGTGGGTGTCGACCTTCCACTCCACCTGTGTGCGCATTCTGCGTCAGCAGGCGGCGCTGATCGACGGGCTCAAGACCAACTTCAGCATCTACGACTCCGACGATTCCCGGCGTCTGCTCGGGATGATCGCCAAGGACATGGGCCTGGACGCGAAGAAGTTCACGCCGAGAGCGCTGGCGAACGCGATCTCCAACCTGAAGAACGAACTCGTCGATCCGTCGGATGCCGCGGCACAGGCGTCACGCTCGTCCGACAGGTTCGGGATGACGGTCGCGGAGGTCTACGCCGAGTACCAGGTCCGGCTCCGCCGTTCCAACGCCGTCGACTTCGATGACCTGATCGGTGAGGTCGTGGGGCTGCTCGCCGCACATCCGGATGTCGCCGAACACTACCGGCGCAGGTTCCGTCACGTCCTCATCGACGAGTACCAGGACACCAACCACGCCCAGTACCGGTTGGTGGCGGAACTCGTCGGGCGCCCGCAGCCGGACGGTGCGCATTCGGTTCCGCCGAGTGAACTGTGCGTCGTCGGTGACGCCGATCAGTCGATCTACGCTTTCCGTGGTGCGACGATCAGGAACATCGAGGAGTTTGAACGGGACTACCCGGAGGCGCGGACGATTCTCCTCGAACAGAACTACCGTTCGACGCAGAAGATCCTCTCCGCCGCGAACGCCGTCATAGCCAGGAACGCGGGCAGGCGTGAGAAGAAACTGTGGACGGCCCTCGGGGAGGGGGATCCCATCGTCGGTTACGTCGCCGACAACGAACATGACGAGGCGCGCTTCGTCGCCTCGGAGATCGACGCCCTGTCCGACCGGGGGGTGCACTACTCCGACATTGCGGTGATGTACCGCACGAACAACGCCTCCCGCGCGTTGGAGGAGGTGTTCATCCGTTCCGGTGTGCCCTACCGCGTCGTCGGGGGTACCCGGTTCTACGAACGCAGGGAGATCCGGGACATCATCGCCTACCTCAAGGTGCTGGACAATCCCGATGACACGGTGAGCCTGCGCAGGATCATCAACACCCCGCGTCGGGGAATCGGCGACCGGGCACAGGCGTTCGTCGCGTTGCACGCCGACACCAACCGCATCAGTTTCCACCGGGCACTGCTCGACGCCGCCGCCGGTGAGGTCGACATGCTGGGCGGTCGGGGGCGCAACGCCATCACGGGATTCGTCGCTCTTCTCGCGGAACTCCGTGACGTGGCGGCGAACACGGTCGACGACGACACCCGCATGCCTGACCTGGGGGAGCTCATCACCGAGGTCTGTACCCGTACGGGATACTTCGCGGAACTGGAGAAATCGAACGATCCGCAGGATGCTACCCGGCTGGACAACCTGAAGGAGCTCATCGCCGTCGCGCGCGAGTTCTCCAGTGACGCCGCGATGCGGGTCGCCTACGAGGAGATGGACGGTGGCGACTACGCGCCGGAGCCGGGGGAACCGGAGCCGGGTAGCCTCCAGGCGTTCCTCGAACGTGTGTCCCTCGTCGCGGACGCCGACCAGATCCCCGATGACGGACAGGGGGTGGTCACCCTCATGACCCTCCACACCGCGAAGGGACTGGAGTTCCCCGTCGTGTTCGTCACCGGCTGGGAGGACGGGCAGTTCCCGCACCTGCGTTCCCTCGGTGATCCGGGGGAGCTGGCGGAGGAGCGACGCCTCGCCTACGTCGGCATCACCCGTGCCCGTGAACGCCTCTACCTGACACGGGCGGTGCTGCGGAGTTCATGGGGAAACCCCATGACGAATCCACCGTCCCGGTTCCTCACCGAGATCCCCGGAGAACTCATCGACTGGCGTCGTGAGGAACCGGCGGGGTCCTCCGGTGGTGCCTGGGGCGGTTCCGGTAGCCGGGGGACCCATCACCCACGGGGCAGTGGTGCCGGAGGGTACAACGGCCGTTCCTCCGGTCCCGCCACCCGTCCGAGATCGGGTGGTTCCGGTCGGCCGGCCCTCAAGCTGGCGGTGGGGGACAGGGTCAACCACGACAAATACGGTCTCGGCACCGTGCAGGAGGTGACCCCGGTGGGAGCCTACGACTCAGCGACGATTGACTTCGGATCCTCCGGAACGGTACGGCTCATGCTGATGGCCGGGTTGCCCATGGAGAAGCTCTGACAGACCGGTGAAGCCGACGGGTGCATCTCGACCGGAAAACTGACCACCGGTTTCGGGCACCCGCCGGCTTGATCCGTTGACGCGGATGACCCGGTGCAGGAAAAAGGAAAGACACGCCACACGGTGTTGACCGTGAGCGTGCCGGGTGTCAGAGCGGGCGGTTCCGCCTAGAGGAACACACCGCGCTCGGCGAGCCAGGGGAGGGGGTCGATGGCTCCGCCACCGTTGGGGTGAACCTCGAAGTGGACGTGGACACCGGTCGAGAAACCGCGTGAACCCATTCCCGCGATACGCTGACCGGCGGTGACCTGCTGTCCGACGGAAACCTCGACGGTCTCCATGTGTCCGTAGACGGTGACGGTCCCGTCAGCGTGCTTGATACGGACCCACTGGCCGAAACCGGAGGCCGGTCCCGCATCGATCACCGTGCCGTCCTCGACCGCCGTGATCGCGGTGCCGAGAGCGTTGGCGATGTCGACGCCTGCGTGCAGTGTTCCCCACCGAGCACCGAACGTCGACGTCAGGGTTCCCTCCGCCGGGGCGGAGCTCTTCGGCGCACGAGCGGCGAGATCCGCGGCGATACGCTCCGCGTTGTACTGGATGGCTTTGTTGAGCTGTTCCGCGAGATTGTCGATCGGCTTGAACTCCGCGATGTTGAGGATCTGCGGAGCTTCCGAACTTCCGATGACCGGGGCCACCGAATCGGCGACGAGGGTGTAATCGGGGGCTTCATCCCGGGCTTCGGTCGATGCCGCCGCCGGATGGGTGGCGTGTGCTGCGGCTGCGCCGCCGGCACCTGCGGTCGAGACCGCTCCGGTCGCCACCGCGACGAGAGCGATGCGGCTCTTGGCGTTGGATGAGACGGACTGCTTGCGGTGCGCGCCTGCGGTCCTCCGCTGAGCCTGCTTGTGCATGAAGCCTTCTTCCATCTCGTTAACTCTTGAGCCGTGATGCGCCGTGCGACACCATTCGACGTCATCCCCCGTTCGACGGGGTGACGATCATTGATGCAGGCGCCGGTGCCGGGACCGTGCGGCGTGGCCGCCGGTGTGATCGTCCCGTTACCTAACGCTTCACAACGATAACGGTTTGTTACAAACCTGGCAAGTCATTCCCGCACATCTGTTGTGATGATTGTCACTCCCGGTTGGGGTGGGGGAGTTTGAAACGCCTGGAAATGACCTGTCGGACACCCTGACGCCGATCCATGCGGAATCGGACTCCGGTAACAGTACACGGCGGCCACCGATCGTGCGCGCAGAGCGGCGGGACCGCACCACAGGTCCGACATCTCCGTGTTCCGGACACCACGGTGCGGAGCGGCCTCCGTGCCTCCCGTGCGCCGGTCCCCGGGGCGTCCGGGGAGGGGCGGTCGGTGTCGTGGGCCGGGATCCGGTCGTGTCAGCACCCCGTTGGGCAGGGGAGGTGGCACAGTTGGACCGGTGAGCAGAAAGACACGACAGAATCCCCGTCCGAACCGTCCCCCGGCGTCACGCAACCGACCGGGTCCGGGATCGCGGAGGGGCGCGGCCCCGGCCGCGGGGCGGACCCGTTCCGCCGGTGCCGCGGAGACGGAAGCACGGACCCCTCCGGTGCGCGACAACCTCCGCCGGCGGCTGCGGGCGTTTCTCCCGGTCGCACTGATCCCGAACGCCGTGGTCGTCGCGGTCGTCGTTCTTGTCGCACTGTGTGCGTTGATGCTCACGGACTCCGGGTTCGTCCCGCTCGCGGCGACCGTGGCGCAGCTCTGGCTCGCGGTGAATCTGGCCCCCGTCGCCTCGGACACGGCTGTCCTGTCACAGCTCCCGATGCTGCCCGCCCTCGGCGTGGTGTGGCTGGTGTCGCACCGGGTGAGGGTGGCCGTCCGGCACCGCATCTCCATCCTGGACCTGACCGTGCTCACCGGTTGTGTGCTTCTGACCCCCGTGGTGCTGGCGTTGACCGCCACGGCGATGCTCCTCGACGCCCGTCCGGTCCTTCCCGTCGAGGTTCCACCGCTCGCGGTGGTTCTCGGACGGGTCCTGCTCCTGCACCTCGGTGCACTCGTGATCGGCATGGGGCCGAAACTGTGGCGGGCGCTGGCCAGAAGATTCACCGTGCCCCCGTCGGTGGTCGACGCGGTGGCTCCGGCGGTGAGATTCCTCCTGGCCCTCACGGTCGCGGGACTGCTGCTCGTGCTGGTGTCTCTCGTGGTGCACTGGCGGGTGCTGGCGGAACTGCTGGACACCTTCGGCGGTGGCACGGCCACCGCAGGTCTCGTCGGCGTCAGTCTGCTCTACCTCCCTGATGCCGCCGTCGCCGGTGCCGCGGTGCTGGTCGGTTCCGAGTTCCATCTCGGTGGCGCCTCCGTGTCCCTCCACGACGTGACCGTCGTCCCGCTGCCACCCCTGCCGCTCCTGGCCGCCGTTCCGACCTCCGTTCCCGGCTGGGCCCTCGTGCTCATCGTCATTCCGCCCGTCCTGGCGGGCATCGTCGCCCACGGGTACTGCCGAGCAGGCACCAGGACGTGGCGGGAGATGGGGCTCGCGGGGCTCTGGGCCGGGGTGTTCACCGTCATCGTCGGGGCACTGACCGGTGGAACCGTCGGTGTCTACGGATCCAGCGGGGTGGCCGTCATTCTCACGGCCGCTCTCGTCGCCGTGGAACTCGCCGTCGTGGGGGCCGTGGTGAACACGGTCACGGGAATACTCCTCCAGCGTCGGTCCGTGGACGGGGACACTGAACCCCCGACGGACGCGGTGGACGACGGGGAAACGGACGACGGTGCCGGGCCGGGTGTCGACGGTGAGGGGTCGGATGTGGACGGAACCGTCACCGGGGAAGGTTCGCCCGGGGAGACCGTCGATGAGGAGGATCTGATCGCCGCCGGGGAATCCGACGCACCCGGCCCGGACTCCGTCGACGGCCCCACGGACGGAGATGCGGACACGGCCGCCGTCCTCGCCGCCACCGGGGACGAATCCGGGCACTCCGTCCCGGAATCGGCCGCGGACGCGGAAGAGCGGGGCGGGGACCCCGTGGAGACCGGGGGGACCCCGGTGCCGGAGGACCCCGATGAGGCGGTGGCCACGGGAACTCCGGCGGACCCCGATGAGCCGGAGACGCAGGGACCGGAACGCGACGCGCGTGACGCTTCCGTCGAGACGAGCACGGACCCGGAGGCCGGGGACCGCGATCCGGAGCAGTGACCCGGGCGGTGTCCGCGACGGGGTGAGGTGCACCCGCGCGGGCGTCGTGGGGTGACGGTTGCCTGCGGTGCCCCACGCCGGGTACTAACATTGTCCCGGTGACCGAAGACAGACAACTGACCAGGGTGGTGGTTCTCGCGTCAGGGACGGGAACCCTGCTGCAGGCGATCATCACCGCCGCCGACAGGCACTACACCGTCGTCGGTGTCGTCACCGACCAGCCGTGTGGCGCGGGCCGTCGGGCGGAGGCCGCGGGCATACCGGTCCGCGTGGTCCATCTCGACCGGGGTCGCCCCCGGACCGACTGGGATGACGAACTCCGGGACACCGTTTCCTCGATGCGGCCCGATCTGGTGGTCTCCGCCGGGTTCATGAAGATCCTGGGGCCCCGCTTCCTGGAGGCGTTCCCCGAGCGGGTCATCAACACCCATCCGGCACTCCTCCCGTCCTTTCCCGGGGCCCACGCGGTTCCCGACGCCCTGGCGCACGGTGTGAAGGTCAGCGGATGCACCGTCCACATCGTCGACGAGGGTGTCGACACCGGCCCCATCCTCGCGCAGGCCGCGGTCCCCGTCCTCCCGGACGATGACGTGGACACCCTCCATGAGCGCATCAAGGCGGAGGAACGCAGACTCATCGTCGACCTGCTCGACGCGGTCGATCCCGACGACGTCCGCCGGGCGGCCAACCGCTCCGGAACCCCCTGAGCTCCACCACGCACCACCCCCGGCACCTACGCTGGGCATGACGACCGAAGACACGACCCCGAACGACCGACGAAAGGCCCCCACAGCAGCCATGAGCGACGACCGCAAGGCAATCACCCGCGCACTCATCAGCGTCTACGACAAAACCGGTCTGGAGGAACTGGCACGGTCCCTCGACGCCGCAGGCGTGGAGATCGTCTCCACCGGTTCCACCGCCACCCGTATCGCCGGGGCGGGTGTCAAGGTCACCCGTGTCGAGGAACTCACCGGATTCCCCGAATGTCTCGACGGTCGTGTCAAGACCCTCCATCCCCGCGTCCACGCGGGCATCCTCGCCGACACCCGCCGCCCCGAGCACCTCAACCAGCTCAGTGAGCTCGGCGTCGCCCCCTTCGAACTCGTGGTGGTCAACCTCTACCCGTTCAGCGAGACCGTCGCCTCCGGCGCGGATTTCGACGCCTGCGTCGAGCAGATCGACATCGGGGGGCCGTCGATGGTTCGTGCCGCAGCGAAAAACCATCCCTCCGTCGCCGTCGTCGTCGACCCCTCCCGTTATGAGGATGTCGCCCGCGCGGTCACCGACGGGGGTTTCACCCGCGGGGAACGTGCACGTCTGGCCGCCGCGGCATTCCGGCACACCGCCGACTATGACGTCGCCGTCGCGGGCTGGATCACGGGACAGACCGAGGCCGGTGACTCCTTCCCGTCCTGGATCGGATCCACCCACGTCCGTTCCGCGACACTGCGTTACGGCGAGAACCCCCACCAGACCGCGGCGCTCTACGCGGACCGGGCGGGTGCGGGTCTCGCGCAGGCCGAGCAGTTCCACGGCAAGGAGATGAGCTACAACAACTACACCGACTCCGACGCCGCCTGGCGTGCCGCCTGGGACCATGACCGTCCCTGTGTCGCCATCATCAAACACGCGAACCCCTGCGGTATCGCGGTCTCCGACGAATCCATCGCGGCGGCGCACAGGGCGGCCCACGCCTGTGACCCCGTCTCCGCGTTCGGAGGCGTGATCGCCGCCAACCGTGAGATCAGCGTCGAGATGGCGGAACAGGTCGCCGAGATCTTCACCGAGGTCATCATCGCGCCGTCCTACGCTGACGGCGCCGTGGACGTCCTCTCCCGGAAGAAGAACATCCGCATCCTGGTCGCCGCGGAACCCGTCCGTGGCGGCTTCGAGGAGCGTCAGATCTCCGGTGGCGTCCTCGTCCAGGAACGCGACCTCGTCCACGCCGACGGTGACGACCCCGACAACTGGACCCTCGCCGCGGGGGACGCCGCCGACGCGGACACCCTCGCCGATCTCGTCTTCGCGTGGCGTAGTGTCCGTGCCGTGAAATCCAACGCGATCCTGCTCGCCGCCGACGGTGCGACGGTCGGTGTCGGCATGGGGCAGGTCAACCGCGTCGACTCCGCCCGCCTCGCCGTCCAGCGGGCGGGGGCGGACCGGGCCCGTGGTGCGGTCGCGGCATCGGACGCCTTCTTCCCCTTCGCCGACGGCTTCGAGGTGCTCGCCGAAGCCGGCGTGACCGCCGTCGTCCAACCCGGTGGATCCATCCGCGACGCCGAGGTCATCGAGGCCGCGAACAGGGCGGGCGTCACGATGTACCTCACCGGGTCACGGCACTTCGCGCACTGATCCGCAGCACCCGTTGTCCCGTGCGGGTGGAGCAACTCCGGCATAATGGGCACCGAGACGCCGTCGCTCCGGGTGGCCGGGCGGAACGGCGCGGGTACGTCCGGTCCCGGTCGTGCCGCAGGGCGTGAGAGGACGGACATGACCGGAAAGAACGACGACGGTACGACGGATCCGGTCATCACCGGACCTGCACTTCTGTTCGCCCCCGCCACCCGCCCCGAACGTTTCGCCCGTGCGGCGGAGTGCTCGGACATGGTCATCCTCGATCTCGAGGACGGTGCGGGTTCGGTCTCCCGTGAGGAGGGGCGGCGCAACATCGTCGCCTCCGGCCTGGACCCACGGCGGACGATGGTCAGGGTCTGCGGCCCGCAGGATCCCGGTTTCGCCGACGATGTCAGCGCGATCCGGGAAACCGGCTACCGCACCGTCATCGTCCCGAAGGTGACCGACCGCATCCCGGACGAGGTGCGCGGATTCCGGGTCATCGCGCTCATCGAGACGCCACAGGCCGTCCTCGGCCTCGGTGCACTCGCGGCGGATCCCGATGTCGTCGGGCTCTACTGGGGAGCCGAGGATCTCTGTGCCTACCTGGGAGGGACACACTCCCGGCTCCAACCGGACGAAGGGGCCCCGGAGGACCGTCCCGGACGCTACCGGGACATCATGCTGATGGCCCGTTCGCTCATGCACATGCATGCGGCTGCGGTGGGCAAGTTCACGGTCGATGCCGTGCACGCGGACTTCACCGATGACAGGGGACTGTACGAGGAGGCCGCCGATGCGGCTCGTTCGGGGTTCGCCGCGACCGCCTGCATCCACCCCCGGCAGATCGAGGTCGTCCGCCGCGCCTACACCCCTGAACCCGGCCAGCTGGATCGCGCCCGACGGATCGTCGAGGAGGCACGGAGACACCCCGGTGCGTTCAAGATCGACGGTGAGATGATCGACGCCCCCCTGATCGCCCAGGCCCGGCGCCTGGTGGCGCGGGCCGGCTGACGGGCCACGACAGACCCCACGGCCCCGGGAGGAACTCAGTTCACCGTGAGCAGTTCCAGCGTGCGGGCGACCCGGTCCTCCGGGGGGACACCGCCGAGGACCGTGAGTGCCGCGTCGGCGAGCATGACCGCGGTGGGCGGGAGACTCTCCGATGACAGGGGGGAGGGGACGACGCCGTCGTTGCTCCGCATCTCCGTCGCGGACTGCGCGAGGTAGAAGGGGAGCTCGATGCGCTGATCGTCGCGACCCGTGAGCTCCGCGGCCATCGAACGGAAGATCTCCTTCAGCTCCCGGTGCTGCGCATGGAAATCCGTGAATTCATCGGATGCGGCGATGGGCAGCTGGTACAACCGCCCGACGTTCCACCGTGTGGACAGCAGCAGACGCGCCTCCACGGCGACGAGCGCCCAGAGTTTCAGCGCCGGCCCGGCATCGGAGGCCTCGAGTCTCCCGGCCAGCTCCAGGGACGGATCGACGGTGGACTGGAGGAGCGTCAGGAAGATCTCGGTCTTGGAGGGGAAGTGATAGTACAGCGACGCCTGCCGGATGCCCACGGCGTCAGCGATCTGGTGCGTCGACGTGGTCGCGAATCCCTGGGTCGTGAACAACTCCGCTGCGGCGTCGAGGATCTCCTCCCTCGCGGTACTTCCCCTGCGGCGGGGACTGTTCTTGCGTGGACGCCCGACAGTGCCGGCCATCTAGCTCACCCGCCTTCCTCGTTCAACCACCACGGACCCCCGGAGTCTATCCGGTGCGGGGACCTTCCCCCTGCGACTGTCGGAACACATGCTCATATCCGGGTACCGCACTTCCGCGTGTCGATTCCGTGGCGTTCCGCGGTTGAGCGGGTCACATCGGCCAGCA
Organism: Corynebacterium pygosceleis; assembly: GCF_016595275.2. Classification (GTDB taxonomy): domain Bacteria; phylum Actinomycetota; class Actinomycetes; order Mycobacteriales; family Mycobacteriaceae; genus Corynebacterium; species Corynebacterium pygosceleis. The sequence continues at coordinate 74,834 of NZ_JAENIQ020000003.1, forward strand.
TCCTGCATGCGGCACCGAATGTGGAGCGCTGCAGCTGCGGGAGCATGTCGAGCGTGGTCGGCTCATCCTGGACACGTTCGAGCCACCTCGTCAGCGTCAACTCGAGTCCGGCCTCCCAGGCCTCGAGAAGGTAGTCCGCCTCCGAATCGAGGAGGACACCCGCCGAGCGGGCGGCACCGATCCGTTCGACGACCCCGGTCCGTGCGCATCCCGCAGCCGTCCCCGCCCACCGGGCGATCTGCCCGAGAGGGGTGAGCAGCTGCCCCGTGACATCGATCGGGACGTCCTTCCGGGGCAGTCCCTCCCTCGACCGCACCGCCGGCGGCCGGTTCTCCACCGCTTCGACGAGGAGAGGGGTGAAATCAGAGGTCCGGTCGATGACAGCGGGGGTGAACCAGCTTCCCGCGTCAACGAACCATCCCAGGGCGGTACCGTCACGGGAATCCACGGCGGCATCGATCCGGTTCGACCACGTCGAGCGGTCCGCGGGGGAGAGGGCGGTGGGTGTCCCCCCGAGGAGTATCCCGGATTCGGAGACCAGAGCCGCGAGTTCCCCCGCGGGATCGGCGGTGGGACCCTCCGTGTCCGGTGGGAGAACCGTCAGCCAGTGCAGCGGCGCCGTGGGGGTGCCGGAACCACGTCCGTAGGCGCCGGTGACGACGATGTCCGCGTCGCCGGCCAGTGCCCGGGCCCCCGGACTGTGGAGAGCGTCGGTCACGAGCGCGGTGTACCAGCGGGTGACCTCCACGGCGTCGGCGCTGTGGTTCAGGGCGTTGCGCAGAAGGTCGTGGGATTCCGTGAGGACACCCCGCACGGTGGCCGCGGAGGCGCACAGGGGTGCCTGCTCAGCCAGGTCGGTCAGCGAATCATGCAGCACGGTGGTGCCCTCCGGAAAGATGGTGTGTGAGGATCTTCCGGTCCAATTTACCAGCACCGTCCCCCGGATCCGTGACCGGCGCGAAGGCCGGGGAAAAGGGGGAACCGGACCCCGGACACACGAAAACCGGCCCGCAAGCGCCACTACCCGGTGAAGGGGTGGTTGTTGCGGGCCGGTTGTTCACGGTGTTCGGTGAACGCCGTTACTTTGGCCGTGTCACGAGTGTCAGCGGCGAAAGTTCGCTGTCATCGCATAGACGCCCTCTCAGGCGGCTGCGGAAGGAGATCCTCGCGGAGGCCCCCGATGAATCTCGATCTAGCGGCTGGTGAAAGGCAGGAGAGCCATTTCACGGGCGTTCTTGACCGCGGTGGCGACCTGACGCTGCTGCTGCGGGGTCAGACCGGTGACCCGGCGGGACCGGATCTTGTGACGGTCGGAGATGAACAGCCGCAGGGTGTCAATGTCCTTGTAATCGACGCGGTCGATCTTGGCGGCCTTGAGCGGGTTCTTCTTGGGGCGGCGGGACTGCTCCATCCGCGCCTTCTTCATGTTGGTGCGCTTCATTTAGCTACTCCCTTACCAGCTGGACTTACGGACGCCCGGGAGCTCACCGCGGTGAGCCATTTCACGGACGCGAACACGGGACAGACCGAACTTGCGGAGGTAACCGCGGGGACGGCCGTCAGCGGCGTCACGGTTACGAACGCGGACCGGAGACGCGTCACGCGGCTGGCGGTTCAGCTCGTACTGCGCATCCATACGCTCCTCATCGGAGGAGTTCGGGTTCTTGATGATGGCCTTGAGCTCGTTGCGACGCTCCGCGAAGCGGGCGACGATTTCCTTGCGCTTCTCGTTCTTGGCGATCTTCGACTTCTTGGCCATGAATTATCGCTCCTCGCGGAATTCGACGTGCTTGCGGACGATCGGATCGAACTTCTTCAGCGTGATGCGATCGGGGTTGTTGCGCTTGTTCTTGCGCGTCACATAGGTGTAGCCGGTGCCCGCGGTGGACTTCAGCTTGATGATCGGACGGATATCATTACGTGCCATCTCTAGACCTTCTCTCCGCGAGCTCGGATACGGGCGACGACGACCTCGATGCCGTCGCGGTCAATGACCTTGATGCCCTTGGTGGACACGTTGAGCGTGATGGTCCGGCCCTCAGAGGGCAGGTAGTACTTGCGACGCTGCACGTTGGGGTTCCAACGGCGGTTGGTGCGCCGGTGCGAGTGCGAGACGGACTTGCCGAAACCCGGCTTGCGTCCCGTGACCTGGCAAATAGCCGACATGGGTTTCTTTCTCCTAGCCGCCCGACTACAACGCTGACCGCAGCCGCACCGTCTCTGTGACCTGCGTTAACAGGGCGGAAACGGGGCGCGGCCATGACAGATGCGCGGGCGATAACGAATATTTCGACAACAGCAAGGGACAACCATACCGCCAAGATGAACATTTGCCTAATCTGGCGGTGTCCGTCGCCGTGATTCACGGAGCTCCGCCGGTGTCTGTGGCGGACGGGGTCGATGACCGTGGTGGTCGTGGGTCGTGCGCGGGGTTCCCCGGCCCCGTGTGCCGTGCCTCGCCCACTGCGGCGCGCCCCCCGGTGCGGCGTCGTGGAGGGGTCGGGTCATGGCGGATCGTCCGGGTGGGCGCGGTGGATGTCGGCGGATGCGGACGTGCCGGATCGGCTCTGCGGTCGTCGGTGGGCACGGATCGCGGATGACGCCGTTCCGTCGGGCGCGTCCACGTCGATGGCCCCACCGGGCCCTTTTCCGGGTCACGGTCTGATGACGTGGTGGGGTGGTGGATGGAAGCGGATGGGGTTGGCTCGCGACATGTTTTCCCGCGTGTTTTCCCGCGTGCGGATGTTCCCGTGGCCCGTGTGGCCGATGTTGCCCATGTGGTGTGGCCTTGTCATATGTCCGCTTCTACCACTAGTATGGAAAGGTCGAATTGAATCCATGGTTCAGTTTTCCCGGGATGTCCGTGAGGTGCCCGTCCGGCATCGGGAGATGTCCGACGGGCGCCGGGAGTTGTTCCGGAGGAACCGCAGGAGACGGTCCGTCCGCCACTTCCCCGCACGGGGAGGTGGGGTGCGGCCATTTCCCGGGATTTCGGTATTCGGCGTTCTGCGTTGTAGGATTCACCGATGCATACACGGCTACGTCGAGGTGTGTCCCCGGAAAAGCCGCTGACGGCTTGGCCGAGGGGACGCCAGCGTGGGCGGGTACGGCGCCGGTTCATCCGGATGACGTCGCTCGTCGAGGTGGCGTGGCAGGCCTGCGGGCACCGTTAGTACCAGTATCTGTTAGCGGCTGCACACCGCGCTCCCAGTAGCGCAGTACGCCGATCAGCACACGTACGTGATCTTAAAGGGATGAGAATGAAGAAGGATATCCACCCCGACTACCACCCGGTGGTCTTCCAGGATGCGGGCACGGGTCACAAGTTCCTGACCCGTTCCACCGCAAAGAGCCAGCGCACCGTTGAGTGGGAGGACGGCAATGAGTACCCGCTCATCGTCGTCGACGTCACCAGCGAGTCGCACCCGTTCTGGACCGGTGCTCAGCGCGTCATGGACACCGCCGGTCGTGTCGAGAAGTTCCAGCGTCGCTACGGGTCCCGTACCCGTCGCGCCAAGAAGGCTTGAGGAGGGAATAGAAAATGGCAGTTCCGAAGCGTCGTATGTCCCGTGCCAACACGCACCACCGTCGTTCTCAGTGGAAGGCCGACAATGTCGCCCTCCAGCAGGTGAAGATCGACGGCCGCGAGCACCTGATCCCGCGCCGCCTGGTCAAGGCCGCGCAGCTGGGTCTCGTCGAGGTCGAGCAGTTCTGATTCACTGAACCGGTCTTCCGGTTGAGGGATCAACACGAGAAAACCCACCCGGACACACCGTGTCCGGGTGGGTTTTCTCGTGCCCGGGACGGCGGGAGTTGATGTGCGGCGACGTCGGATACCGTCCGTCGCGTGCGGAACAACGGGACCGGCGTGTTGTCTCCACCGTGTTTCCGCACGTCAGAAACTGTCACATGTCGTGTGTGGGAGACATTCAGCGAAAACACATCTGGTGAGGGCACAATGGGGGACATGAAGATTCTGGTTGTAGATGATGAACAGGCGGTCCGCGAATCGCTGCGACGTTCGCTTTCCTTCAACGGTTACGATGTCGTGCTCGCTGAGGACGGTGAATCCGCACTCGATCTGATCGCCAAGGAACAGCCCGATCTCGTGATTCTTGACGTGATGATGCCCAAGATCGACGGCCTCGAAGTCTGTCGTAGCCTGCGTTCCACGGGGGATGACCGTCCCATCCTCGTGTTGACAGCCCGGGACGGTGTCTCGGATCGGGTGGCGGGACTTGACGCGGGAGCGGATGACTACCTCCCGAAGCCCTTCGCGCTGGAGGAGCTTCTCGCCCGCGTGCGTTCGCTGCTGCGCCGCGCGGCCGCGGATGCGGTGAACAGTTCCGGATCCCAGGAACTCGAGTTCCAGGATCTCCGGCTCGATCCGGACACCCGGGACGTCACCCGTGGTGAACGGTCCATCAGCCTGACCCGCACCGAGTTCGCACTCCTCGAACTCCTGATGGGCAACCCCCGCAGGGTGTTGTCGCGGGCCTCGATCCTCGAGGAGGTCTGGGGCTACGATTTCCCGACCTCGGGCAACGCACTCGAGGTCTATATCGGTTATCTGCGGCGCAAGACCGAGGCGGACGGTGAGCCCCGCCTGATCCACACCGTGCGCGGCGTCGGCTACGTCCTCCGGGAGACCGCTCCGTGATTCTCCGTACGCCGACGCCGGATTCCGGCCCGGCGGTGGGGGACGACGCTCCGGACCCGCTAGAACAGACGCACGTCGGGTGGTCCCGGCGTGCGCCGCTGCGTTGGCAGCTGTCACTGGTCACCGCCGTCATGGTCGCGGTGGCTGTCGGGGTGATGACGGTCGTCGCCTACTGGACGGTCTCCACGTCCCTGACCCAGCACGTGGACCGGGAACTCGAGGACAAGGCCTCCTCGTTGTTGCAGAACAGCTTCGATCCGGCGTTCGTCTACAATCCCGCGGTCGAGGTCGCGACGTTCAAGACCTACAACCCGGACATCCGGGTCGCCTACTATCCGCCCGGATCCGTCCGGCCGATCGGCGACAGCATCCCGATCCTCAACGAGGTCGAGGTTCTCCAGGGCACGCGGGACAACTCCGTCCGGAGCAGCGGAGACGAGCGTATCTTCGCCGAGCAGAACAAGATCGGTGCAACCGTGATCCTCGCCCAGGACATGCGTGGTACCCATCAGCTGATCTCCTCCCTGGGGCTCGTGCTGCTCCTGATCGGCGGGATCGGCGTCCTCATAGCGATCGCGGCGGGAATGGTGGTGGCGACCACCGGACTCCGCCCGGTGAGTCGCCTCCGGCACGCGGTCGACCATGTCGCGCGGACCGATGATCTTCGGCCGATCACCGTCGTCGGCAACGACGAACTCGCACAGCTGACCCGGAGTTTCAACGGTATGCTCGCCGCCCTCTCGGCGTCCCGCCGCAGACAGGCGGAACTCGTCGCCGACGCCGGTCATGAACTGAAGACACCGCTCACCAGTCTGCGCACCAATGTGGAACTGCTCATGATGGTCGACCGCCAGGGTGGTGCGTCGATCAGTCAGCAGGACCGGCGCGATCTGGAACGCGACGTCATCGCGCAGATCGAGGAACTGTCCACGCTCATCGGAGATCTCGTCGACCTAGCCCGTGAGGACGGGCCCCAGCAGATCGTGGAGTGCATCGACCTGGTCGAGTGCATGGAGACCTCCCTTGAACGGGTTCGCCGCCGACGTCCGGATGTGACGTTCACGTTCAACTCGACACCGTGGTTCCTCTACGGTGATCCGTTCGCACTGGGACGCGCGACACTCAACCTGATGGACAACGCCGCGAAATGGTCGCCGGAGGAGGGCGAGGTCCGGATAGACATGGAACAGGTGAGGGACGGAGTCATGGAGCTGCGTTTCTCCGATTCCGGGCCAGGTATCCCGGTGGAGGACCGGCAGAAGGTGTTCGAACGCTTCTACCGTTCCATCGCCGCCCGCAGCATGCCCGGTTCCGGTCTGGGGCTCGCGATCGTCGCACAGGTCATCGCGCGCCACGCAGGTACCATCGTCGCCGAGGAATCTGATGACGGTGGAGCGATGATGCGTGTCACACTGCCCGGTGCCCCTTCCGTCGCCGATGAACGGGACAACTGAAGAGCCTCGGTGCCCGCGGTCCGTGCGACCGCCGTCACACAACAGGTGTGCAGTCGACTCACAGGTAACGTACAGAAGCAAGGACGATAATCGGATCCATGAATGACGAGAGCGTAGACAACAACGGGACCGGAGCCATCCCCGCGGGGGATCCCCACGGTCCATCCGGTGCCGGCCGCGTCTCCGGCGCCGAGGGAACACAGCGGGACGCCGGTAGCGGATCGGACACGGTCAACCCCGGTGCGCCCTACCGGCGGCATCCGGGGAACCCGCAGACGTCTCCGCTGTACGGCGGCTACCCGCGGGAGGTGGCGGGCGGGACGCCCCGACAGGTACCGCAGCACCGTGCGGACAGGAGAAAAGGGCTCGGGATCGTCCCTGTCACCGCGCTCATGCTGGCCACCGCGATCCTCACGGGAACCGTCACCGGGGTCGTGGTCGGTCGCACCGGGCACCAGGACGCTCCCCCGGTGCAGCAGGTCAACGCCCTCAACGAACCCGCCGCGCACCGGACCAGTCTGCCCGCTGCCGGGAGCGTGGAGGAGGTCGCGGCCAGCGTCCTGCCCGCCGTGGTGTCGATCGAGGTCACGGGGCCGCTGAAAGCGGGCGAAGGGTCAGGGTCGATCATCTCCGACGACGGCATGATCCTGACGAACAATCACGTCGTGACCGGGGTGGGGGAACCCGCGGAGATCCGGGTCATCCTGAACGACGACCGTTCCTATCTCGCCGACATCGTCGCCACTGACGCGCAGACCGACATCGCCGTCATCAAACTCCGGGACGCCCGCGATCTCCCCGTCATGACGTTCGGCAATTCGGATGACCTGACCGTCGGGGAGCAGGTTGTCGCGGTGGGATCGCCCCTCGGTCTGAGTGCGACGGTGACGACGGGCATCGTCTCCGCGCTCGACCGTCCGGTCCGTGCCGGAGGTGACCGTGGTGAGTCATCCCTCATCGACGCGATCCAGACCGATGCGGCGATCAACCCGGGCAACTCGGGTGGCCCTCTCGTGAACATGGAGGGGCAGCTGATCGGCATGAACTCCGTCATCGCGTCCACCGCGAGTGGTGAGGCGGGATCCATCGGACTCGGATTCGCCATCCCCGTCAACCAGGCTCGGAGAATCGCGCAGCAGCTCATCGACACCGGCGAGGTGACCCATCCACTTCTCGGTGTGCTGCTCGCACCGAAGTCACGCTACAGGGGTGGGCTCGTCGAGTCCCTCACGCCGGGCGGTCCCGCAGAGAACGCCGGCATCCGGCCGGGTGAGCTGGTGGTCAAGGTCGACGACCGGGTGATCGACAGCAATGACGCCCTGATCGCCGCGATCCGGTCGCATGAGTTCGGTGAAACTGTCACACTGAAGGTGGCCGATCCGGAGAACGGCACCGCCCGGGACGTCGACGTCACGCTGACCGGCAACTGACGGGTGCCTCCCGGGTGCCGAACACCGCAGAGAAAAGATCAGTCGACGCCGCCGGTGCGGAGAAAGTACACTCCTGGACATGGACAAGAACCTGGCCCCCGACAGTAGCGTTCTCGACGATTTCGGCGAGCCGGATCCGGAGTTCCTGAAGGCGGCCGAGGGGAACCGGCCGCTACCGGCGCCCCGGCGGGCACTCGTGGTCCTGGTCACCGATCAGATCGCCGATGACCGCGATGACACGGACCGGTTGGTCACCGAGCTGCTCCAGGAGGATCATTTCACCGTCGATGCGGTGGTCAAGGTGACCTCGACGAAGGGCGACATCCGCAAAGCCATAGAAACGGCGGTGGTCGGGGGTGCGGATCTCGTCATCACCGTCGGGGGAACGGGTGTCGGGCCCCGGGACAAGGCCCCGGACGCGACGCGCGCCGTCCTCGACCAGATTCTCCCGGGTGTGGCCCAGGCGTTGCGCTCCTCGGGGCTGGCCTGCGGTGCGATCGACGCCGGAACCTCCAGGGGGATCGCCGGTGTCTCGGGGTCCACGGTCATCGTGAACCTCGCCTCCTCCCGTGCCGCGATCCGTGACGGAATGGCGACCCTCGGTCCACTGGTCCACCACGTGATCGATCAACTCCAGGCCTGGTCGGTGGACTAGGGGAGTGATCGGGCAGATGGGTGGAACACGCCCGGGGCGGCGCCGTGTGGTGCGTCCGTCGACCGCGTCACACATCGACCGCTCGGTGGATCGGGCCTCGATGACCCGCAGAATAGCCGGAACCCCCGGACACGGGGGATCTTCCGGTGCCTCCGTGTCCGAGGGCTTCGATGAAACATACTGGCGGAACGAGCGCCCGCCGCACTGGGGTTAGCCCAGGCGTCCGGCAGCGGGACCCTGGCCCTGCTCCTTGAGCAGATCGCGGATCTCCGTGAGCAGTTCCACCTCGACGGGGGCGGGGGTCTCTTCCTCCTCCTGGCCGGCGCGTGCGGCCTGCATCTCCTTTACGCGGTTCATCGGGGCGACGAGAACGAAGTAGATCACGGCGGCGATGATCAGGAAGTTGATCGCCGCGGTGATGATCGCTCCGATGTCGACGAACGTGGCGTCATTGCCCGAGCGCAGGTAGAAACCGAGTCCGGCGTAGTCGGCGCCGCCGAACACGGCGAGAATCGGGTTGATGAGGTTGTCGGTGAACGCGGTGACGATCGAGGTGAACGCGGCACCGATCACGACGGCGACGGCGAGGTCGACGACGTTTCCCCGCATGATGAAATTCTTGAAACCGTTAAGCATGAAGGTCTGTAGCTCCTGGATAGTGAGTATCACGTGATGTACGGCCGTCGACTCCGCATCAATCGCGCAGCAACGACGACAACACTTTAGACGCTGCAACCGGTTTAGCCGAGACCCCGGGCCCGGGAACCCGTCAGGACAACCGTGACGGGGGACCCCAGCGACAGCGCGGCGACCTTTCCGGCGTCCTGTTCAGGTAGTGCCAGGAGAACCGTCGCAGCGCCCTGACCACGTCCGTCACCGGGAGCGCCCGCCAACACCACCCGAGCACCCTCCGCGATGACCCGGAAACCTGGCTCCACCCCCGGCCCCGGGGTGTCCGGTGCCGGTGCATCGCCCCCCGCAGCCGTGAGGACGGTGACCGTGTCCCCGTGCATCAGGAACGGGATGACCGTCGGGTCCGCGAGTCGGAGAGGGACGAGGGTCGGCCCGCCCCGCGACGGTGCGGACTCCGGTACGTCGATCAGTCGTGCCGTCATCCCCGGTCCCACCAGGAGCGTCTCGGTGAGAATCTGTCCGGGATCAGCCGAGGTCACGATGATCCTGCCCACACCGCCGTCCACCGAGTCGAGGGCACCCTCGGGGAGCAGACGGGCGGGAACCCGGACCAGGTCCAGGTCCTCCCCAGTGAGTTCCGTCCCGGCCGTGACACTCCGGTTGAGTACGACGGCCCACGGATCCGTGTTCCGTGTCGACGACAGGGCGATGACGGCGGCCGTCACCACCAGAGCCAGTGCCAGCAGCTGACGCACCGCACGGTTGCGGCGCCAACCCGGGGTCCGGATCCGGGTGATGAGGGAATCCAGCCGTGACGGGCCCTCAGCCGTCCGGGCCGTCCGGGAAACTGACCGGGAAACTGATCTGCGTGTGTCGGGGAGTCTCATGCCCGATGAGACACCCACCCACCGGTCTAGGTTCCCGGAACCCCGGAATCCGGGAGACAGATGTGGAATCCCTCCTGGGTGAGGACACCGTCCACAGGTTCATCATGGTTTTCAGCGGGAAGCTCCGGGAGCAGCTCGGAGGCGTAGACCAGCGCGACGATCCCGCACCTGTCCCGGTTCACCGACGCCAACGTCCTGTCGAAGTATCCGGCGCCCCTGCCCAACCGCACCCCGTCGAGGGAGCACGCCAGTGCGGGACACAACAACAGCTCCACGTCACCGGGAAGGGAATCCGTCCCGGGGCCCGTCGGCTCATCGATGCCGAAACGGCCGCGCCGTAGCTCACCGGTGGATGTGCAGGACGCCCACCTGAGCCGGCCGTCGGCCCCGCTCACGGGGAGCCAGACCTCGGGGACCACGGACAACAGGGACCGGACCAGGTATCCACCACCGGGCTCCCCCTGCACCGGTGAATATGCGGCGACCGCACGCGGCCCCCGGGAATCGACGAGCCGGAGCACCTCCGTCACCAGTGCCTGATCCCGCGCGTGGCGCTGCGCCGAGGGAAGTGCCGCCCGCGCCTCCAGGACCGCCCCGCGGAGACCCTTCTTCCGTTCCCGGGGGCCACAGAGCGGGGATTCCGGTGGTGACGGCTGACTGTCCATGTCATCCGATTCTAACCCTCCCCTGAGGCGCGCCCACCGGGTACGCCTTGCCCGTACCGGTACGCGGGGCCGGTAGGCTCAAGGTATGAGCAAGCCGATGAAGTTGCACAAGCATGCGGTGAAGACGGTCGTTGTCCCCGCAGCGGGCCTGGGCACCCGTTTCCTGCCCGCGACGAAGACCGTCCCGAAGGAGCTGCTTCCTGTGGTGGACACTCCGGGGATCGAGCTGATCGCCGAAGAAGCGGCGGAGTTGGGGGCGACCCGGCTTGCGGTGATCACGGCACCGAACAAACAGGGTGTGCTCGCGCACTTCCGGGAACACCCGGAGCTGGAAAGCACTCTCGAGGGGCGGGGGAAGGAAGAACAGCTCGCCAAGGTACGTCGGGCGCCGTCCCTGATCCGGGCCGTGCCCGTCGAACAGGAGGAACCGCTCGGCCTCGGGCACGCGGTCGGACTCGCCGAGGATGTCCTTGACGAGGACGAGGATGTCGTCGCCGTGATGCTCCCCGACGATCTCGTTCTCCCGACCGGGGTGATGGAGAGAATGGCGCAGGTCCGTTCCGAACTCGGCGGCAGTGTTCTCTGTGCCTTCCGGGTCGAACCGGAACAGGTCAGCAACTACGGTGTGTTCGACATCGAGGAGATCGACGGAGACACACGGGACGTGAAACGTGTCCTCGGGATGGTGGAGAAACCAGCACGCGAGGACGCCCCCTCGACGTACGTGGCCACGGGCCGGTACCTGCTCGACAGGGCGATCTTCGACGCGCTGCGCCGCATCGAACCGGGTAAGGGGGGTGAACTCCAACTCACCGACGCGATCGAGCTCCTGATCACCGAGGGACACCCCGTGCACATCGTCGTCCACGAGGGCCGCCGCCATGACCTCGGTAACCCGGGAGGATACATCCGCGCCTGCGTGGACTACGGGATCCACCACCCCGAATACGGCCCCTCCCTCCGCAGATGGGTCGCCGAACTCCTCGAATCCGAGTAACGCAGACACGGCGGTGACACGCGGGACGGGTGGCACGACACCCCGGTAACACCCACCGGATAGCACCCGCGAACCCCTCCACCGCACTACAATGACGGCGGAACGACGCGGTGTCCAGGTCCGTGTCCGTCGGGAAGGAGACGAAGCGAGTGCGTTCCGTCGAACAGCAGCTGTCCCTGGTGACCCGCGCAGCGGTGACACCGGAACCGGTTCGCATCGCCATCTCCGAGGCGCTCGGCCTGATGTGCGCGGAGGAGGTCCAGGCAACCCGCCCCCTGCCCGGATTCACCCAGGCCGCGATCGACGGCTACGCGGTCCGTGCCGTGGACGTCGGGGGTGAAAAGGGGATCGGTGTCCCCGACCTGACAACCGCCGCAGAGACCCGCAGCGGGGATCCCGCAGCTGGTTCCACCACCTCACTGCCTGTCGTCGGTGAAGTTCCCGCGGGCTCCCAGCAACCCCTCAGGCTGCAACCCCGGCAGGCGGTCCGGGTGCACACCGGCGCACCCCTGCCCACACTCGCCGACGCGGTTCTGCCACTCGCCTGGTCCGACCGCGGGCACAAGAGAATGACCGCGGAACGGCCCGTCCGCTCCGGTGAATTCGTCCGTAGGGTCGGCGACGACATCCGTGAAGGTGACGTGGCGGTATCGCCGGGCAGTGTCCTCGGGCCCGCGCAGATCGGCCTCCTCGCCGCCGTCGGACACCCGAAGGTCCTCGTCTATCCCCGCCCACGCATGTCGGTGATCTCGGCAGGCGCGGAACTCGTCGACATCGACCGTGACCCGGGCCGGGGCCAGGTCTACGACGTCAACTCCTACGCCCTCGCCGCGGCAGGCAGGGAAGCCGGTGCGGACGTCCACCGTGTCGGTATCGCGGCCGGGGAACCCCGACGACTGAGGGAGATCATCGAGGGGCAGATGCTGCGCAGCGAGATCATCGTGATCTCCGGCGCCGTCGGGGGCGCAGGCTCGGAGACCATCCGCAGGGTGCTCTCCGAGCTCGGCGACATCGACACCACCCGCGTCGCCATGCACCCCGGATCCGTCCAGGGCTTCGGACTCCTCGGCGACGAGGGGATACCCGTGTTCCTCCTGCCCTCGAACCCCGTGTCCGCACTCGTCATCTTCGAGACCTTCATCCGCCCCGTCGTACGGCTCTCCCTCGGCAAACGCAACGCCACCCGCCGGACCGTCAGAGCACGCGCACTCAACCGCATCACCTCCCGCGAAGGGCGCAGGGGGCTCATCCGGGCCCAGCTCATGCGTGACGCGGAAACCCGTGACTACCTCGTGGAGGGACTCGGCGGGGCCGGTGGCGCGCCGGCCCACCTGCTCGCCGGAATGGGGACCGCGAACGCCATGATCCGGATCCCGGAGGAGGTCACCGCCATCCGACCGGGAGATGTCGTCGACGTTCTCTTCCTCTCCCAGAGTCAGTGAACGGATCCACGGGAAGACCGTCCACCCATGATTGATCCCTTCGGTTTCGCACTCGGCAGGGCACAACGCCGTGCCGTCCGCGCCCCCCACCCCGAACACCCCGGATGGCCGGAGACCACCGACCACGTCGAGACACCCGACGGCACCACCGTCCGACTGCGTCCCCTGCTGCGGCGCGACGCCGGGGCGTGGTCCGCCATGCGGAACGAGGACGTCGATGCACTCCGGCCCGTGGAACCCACCGTCGCCGGAAACTGGGAACGTGCACACGACCGTTCCGCCTGGTGGCAGCTGCTCCTGACTCTCCACAACACGGCGAACGCCGGGGGAGTGGTCCCCATGGCGATCGAATGCGACGGACGTTTCGCCGGTCAGCTCACCCTCGGGAACATCCAGCACGGTGTCGTCTCCGACTGCTGGATCGGCTACTGGGTCTCCAGCCGCTACACCGGCCGGGGCGTGGCGACGGCGGCCGTCGCGCTCGGCACCGACCACGCCTTCACCCGGGTCGGCGTCCACCGGGTCACGGCAACCTACCTTCCGGCGAACCCGGCATCGGGCAGGGTCCTCGCGATCAACGGATTCCGCGAGGAAGGCTATCTGGTGCGCTGCCTCCACATCGACGGCGACTGGCGGGACCACCATCTCGTCGCACTGACAGAAGGGGAGTTCCTCGACTCCTGCGTCGACCGACTGAGAAACAGCGGCAGACTCCTCCGCAGAGACCACTGACCCGGGAACCTGCGGCGGGAACACATCCGGCGTGCCTACACGTCGAGGCCGGCGGGCACGGATAGTGTGGGGAAGAAGTGGCAGGTCACCCCTGCCCGGCATTCTGTTGTACCCAAGTGGAAGGTGGGCGGACGCTCATGTTCGGAACATTCGTCATCGGCCTGATCGTGGTGGTCTGGCTGTTCGTGCTCCTTCCACTCGTGCTGCGCAACCGCAGGCCCATCCGCCACGCGGGCGAGGGACTCGACGACACCCGCATCGTCTTCGCCGGGGACAGTGCCACACCGGCGCCCCGTCGTCGACCGCGACTCGGCCCGATCGACACACACGGTGACGGTCCGGAGACGGACACCTCACCCCGCGACACCGTCGGTGAGTATGAACTCCTCGACAACGCGGAGTCCGACACCGCAGAAGCCGGTGAGCCCGATGTCCCGGACCCCCGTGACGGGGACGGATACCGGGAGGAACAGCGGGAACACGGCCGCTCCGTCATCGGGCGTTTCCTCGCCACTCTTCTCGGACGTGACACGGGTACCGGGGAAGACGACGGGTTCCCCGGTACGGAGGAGACCGACGGGGACACCGGAGCCGCAGCCGTCAGTGACCGCAGGCGGGCCGCCGCAGAGGAGATCCGCAGCAGGATGCGCAGCCGCACCCGTACCACCGAACAGGACACCATCGAGATCCTCGAGGGGGAAGTGGTCCCGGAACTGCCGGCGCTCGCCGCCCAGTCCGAAACCGTGGACACCGTGGTGGTCTCCGCCGCCGACTTCGACGAAGACGACGAAGAAGCCTTCCGTCACGATGACGCGTACACCGATCCCGCGGATCTCCTGCACCCGGCGGGCGACTACCGCCCCGCCGACGACACCGGCGAGGAATACGACTACGGCGACGAACCCCGGGTCGTCGACATCGCAGAGGCGGAGGACACCGAACCGGAACTCACCGACGAGGACATCGCCTTCGCCGCCAGCCGCCGCGGGCGGGGCGGATTCGACCCCGAAACCCACGACGCCTACGCGGCGGCACGGTTCCGGCGTCGTCAGCGCACCCTGATCATCCTCGCGGTGCTCCTGCCGGTGGGCCTCGGGATCGGTTTCCTGTTCGGTGGACCGTACTGGCTCGCCCCGGCGGCCGTCGGGCTGCTGCTCGGCATGTACCTCTACGCACTGCGCACCCAGGTCATGGCGGAACAGGAACTCCGTGCCCGCCGAATCCGCCAGATCCGCCGCGCCCGGCTCGGGGTACGCAACGCCGCCGACGCCGAACTCGGGGTCCCCGCACGCCTGCGGCGCCCCGGTGCCATCGTCCTGGAGATCGACGACGAGAGCCCCGACTTCCACGAACTCGAACTCCGCGAGGGCCACGCGGCGGCCGGACCGGACGAGGACACGGTGATCGACCTGTCGACCTACCACCCGCGCCGGGCGGGCTGACCGGGCGACCGGAGCGTCCTCCGTCCGGGCCGGTCAGAGGCCTCGTGCCGGGAGCGCCGCACCCAAATTGTGTCGTCGGGCCTGTCGGCGTAACATGTCCACCAGCACCGAGCGGTCCGGTCTACACCGGGCTTCGGTACCCAGGTGAATCCCGAGGGAAACACCACAAGGGGCTATAGCGCAGTTGGTAGCGCGCCTCGTTCGCATCGAGGAGGTCAGGGGTTCGATTCCCCTTAGCTCCACCACTGAACCCCCTGCACAGCAGGGGGTTCTCTTCATTTCTTCGGGGGAGGTGGTTCCCGAAGTACCGGGTCACTTGTCCGTACCCGGGCGTTCCACCAGCCGGACGGCCAACGGCGGGGTCCCGATGGTGATTCCGTTTTCGGCGAAGGAGCCCAGGACGTGCTCGATCACCGCGTCCTGGGCTTCCTTGGTGTCGAGTTGTCGGGCGCTGGTCCAGAATCTCAGGTCCAGCTGTATCGTCCCGGTGCCGTCGATCCGCGAGAAGAGTGCCTGGGCGGGTGGGTCGGAGAGCACGCTAGGGAGTTCGCGGATGGCGTTGAGTGCCACGGTCCGGGCCGCCGGCAGGTCTGTTCCCGATGTCAGATCGAAGGTGACGGTCGTGCGGACGTACTCGAAGCCCGTCTGCACGGTGACGATCTCGGAGTGCAGCGCGGAGTTCGGGATGAGCACCAGTCGTCCGTCGAAGGTTCGGATCGCGGTGTGGGACAACTGCATCTCCACGACGGTGCCCGCGTGGTCCTTCAGGGATATCTGGTCTCCGACTCGGAACCGGTCCCGGGCGAGGATGACCATTCCGGCGAACATGTTGCCCAGCACCGTCTGGAAGGCGATGCCGATCGCCAGGGAGAACAGTCCGATCCCGCCGAGGATGTCGACGGGTTTGACGCTGGGGAAGACGATGGTCAGGGCCGCGCCGAGGGAGATGACGATCACGGCTGCCTGGACCAGACCCGCGAACACCCGGCGGGAGGAGTCGCTGCGGCCCCGCCAGTGCAGGAATCGGGAGGTCGCCCAGTTCAACGCGCGGGACAGTACGTAGCCGCACAGGGCGACGGTGAGTCCGAGGAGGACCGCCTGCCAGGTGATCGGTGGAAGTTCGAGCATCTGGGGGCGGTTCCTTCGCGTTGTCGGCCGGTCCGGGGCGGGAGTCCCGGTGATGCCAGGGTAACGGGGTGCCCCGCACCAGCGCCAGAGAACGGGACAGGGGACCGGTCCCGGAACGTCCGGGGTGAAGATGATGCTCCCGGCCCGTGTGTCGTGGGATGACGATCCCGCAGCACAGAAGCTGAATCCGGAAGATGCCGGTGAATCATCCGGTTCCCCGGCGGTGTCCCGCCTGATGTCGGTCAGGCAGTGATAGGTTCGGTGGAAACGAGACCGTTCCGTTACCGCGGACAGGGGGCGGCGTCCACGACCCCGAACCTGCCCCGCGGCAGACGAACCCAGGCAAGGAACCCACATGGACATTCTCATCACCGGCGGCGCAGGCTTCATCGGATCGACGGTCGGCTCCGCGTTGATGGAGCTCGGCCACAACGTCATCGTGCTGGACAACTTCTCCACCGGCAGGCGGGAGTTCGTCACCGACCGCACCGTGTACGAGGGCGACATCGCGGACCGGTCCGTGGTGGACCGTATCTTCGCCGAGCACCCGGACATCGCGGTCACGATCCACTGTGCGGCGTCGATCGTCGTCCCCGAGTCCGTCGCGGAGCCGATCAGGTACTACCGGAACAATGTCGGGGGAACGCTCGAGCTCGTCGATGCGCTGCTCGCCAACGGCTGCCGACGGATCATCTTCTCCTCGTCGGCGTCCATCTACGCGGTCCGGGAGGATTTCGCGGTGGACGAGGACTGTGACATCTCGCCGACCAGTCCCTACGCACGCACCAAGGCCCACGTCGAGGGCATGCTGCGGGACATCGCCCACGGCACCGACCTGAAGGTCCTGTCCCTGCGTTACTTCAACCCGATCGGCTCCGACCCGAAGATGCGCACCGGTCTCCAGCTGGAGTTCCCCTCCCACGCCATGGGCAAGATGATCGAGGCGAGGAACGCGGGCAGGCCGTTCACGGTGACAGGTGTCGAGTGGCCCACCCGGGACGGATCCGGGATCCGCGACTACATCCACGTCTGGGACCTCGCCCAGGCGCACTGCCGGGCCGTGGAGCGTTTCGACGACGTGGTCCCGGGCACCGACGCCGAAAGCTCCTACCGTGTCATCAACCTGGGCACCGGCGACGGAACCACGGTGTTCGAGCTGACCGACGCCTTCTCCCGGGTCTCGGGTGAGAAGCTGGAGGTCGTCACCGGGCCGCCGCGTCCGGGGGATGTCGCGGGTGCGTTCACCCGGTCGCGCCGGGCGAAGGACGAGTTGGGCTGGGTGGCCGAGCATTCCATTGACGAGGGGATCGCCGACACCCTGAGGTGGTTCGAGGTCCGCGGGGGCATTCTCGAGGGGTTCTAGGGGCGTCCCCCGGGGGGCGGGGATCCACCGGGTAGTCTGTCCATCATGGATAAACCGGTTGTCAGGGACGGCATGCTGCTGGTGTTTCGGGTGGTTCTCGGTCTGGTGTTCGTGGCGCACGGCTGGGACAAACTCTTCTTCACCGGTATCACCGAGACCACCGGACAGTTCAGCGCGGCGGGGGTGCCGCAGCCGAAACTGTCGGCGTGGATCGCCGCGCTCGCGGAGCTCGTCGGTGGCGGGATGCTGGTCGTCGGGTTGCTCGCGACCTTCGCCGCGGTGGGCCTCGCCCTCCTGATGGCCTGCGCGTTCTATTTCGTTCACCTCGGTTCGACGGTGTTCGTCGCCGAGGGGGGTTTCGAGTACGTCGTCGTGCTCGTCGTGGCACTCCTCATGATCGTGGTGTTCGGTCCGGGGCGGGCGAGCATCGACGGGGTCCTGGGTAGATGATCGACTGCGTCGAGGTCCAGCGGGCGTTGTCGGCCCGGTTGGACGGGGAACCCGCCGGTATCGACGATGATGTCGTCGACGCACATGTCGCGGCGTGCGGGGAGTGCCGTGCCTTCCTCGATTCAGCTGCGGCACTGAACCGTCAGCTGAAGCTGTCGACGGCGTCTGAGTCGGGGCCGATGGTCCCACCGGATCTGTCCGCGTCGATTCTCGCCGGTATCGAGCCGGAGATGCGGCGTCGTGCCGCGACCCGGGCTTTCGGTCTGGCGTTGTCGCGTGTGGCTCTCGTCGGGCTCGGTGTCGCCTACGTCATCTGGGCGATCGTGCTGCTGGGGTCGTCGGCGGCGGTGTCGGCTCCGCCGGCTGATCCGTTGATCGACACCTCGGTCACGGCGGGGTTGTTCGTCGATGCCGCAGCGGTGCGGCTGGCGCTCGGTGTCGGCCTGTTCTTCGCGGCGTGGCGCCCCCGGAACGCCGCCGGAATGCTGCCGGTGTACGGGGCACTGTGGGCGTTCAGCTTCGGTTTCGCGACCCGGGAGGTGGTGCTCGGGTACGCGAGTGCGTCGGATGTCTTCGGTCTGGTTCTGCTGCTCGTGTCCACCCTTGTTCTGCTGTGGACCTGGCTGTCGGGTTTCGGTCTGGCGGCCATGGGGCGGGCCTGGCGTGCGGTGACGGCGCAGCCGGACTGAACGCCGCCGCGGCCCGTGCGCAGCGGCTGTGTGCCTCACCGGTGACCGTGGCAGACTGGGGCGGGGACCGTGCCCGTTTCGGGACCCGTTTTCTGAAATCGATTCCGGGAGCTGAACGCGTCATGAGTTTCGTCGATCACGCCATCATCTGGCACGTCTATCCGTTGGGGTTCACCGCGGCCCCGGTACGGCCCTCCGGGCCCGGGGAGCGCGAACTCACCCACCGGCTTCCGGCGCTGGTCAACTGGCTCGATCACGCCGTCGGGCTGGGCTTCAACGTGATCCAGCTGGGGCCCGTGTTCGAGTCGACGTCCCACGGGTACGACACCCTGGATTTCCTGCGCATCGACCCGCGACTCGGGGACGACGGGGATTTCGATGAGTTGATCGACGCCGCCACCGACCGTGGGATCGGGATCCTTCTCGACGGTGTGTTCAACCATGTCGGCAGTGAGCATCCGCTGGTGCGTCAGGCACTCGACGAGGGGCCCGAGGGTGAATACGCCGGCATGTTCCGGATCTCCTTCGACGGAGACGACGCCACGGTGGGTACCTTCGAGGGGCATGAGGGCCTGGTCGAGTTCAACCACGAGGATCCGCGGGTCGCGGATCTGGTCGTGGAGGTGATGCTGCACTGGTTGCGGCGGGGGATCGCCGGGTGGCGGCTGGACGCGGTCTACGCCGTCCCGGCCGAGTTCTGGCGCTCCGTTCTCCCCCGTGTGCGGGAGGAGTTCCCCGACTGCTACATCTACGGTGAGATGATCCACGGTGACTACGCGGATTACGTGCGGAGGTCCGGGGTCGACTCGATCACGGCCTATGAGCTGTGGAAGGCGACGTGGAGCTCACTCAGGGACGAGAACTTCTTCGAACTGGAGTGGTGTCTGCGCAGGCACGACGAGTTGCTGGACACGTTCACCCCGTACACGTTCGTCGGCAACCACGACGTGACCCGGATCGCCACGAAGGTGGGGCCGGAGAAAGCCGCGGTCGCCGCTGCCGTGTTGTTCACCGTCGGTGGTGTTCCCGCGGTCTACTACGGAGACGAGTCCGGGATCGAGGGGGAGAAGTACGAGCGGGTCGGTGGGGACGACGAGATCCGGCCGGCGTTCCCCGCGACACCGGACGAACTCGGGGAGGAAGGGGCGTGGTTGCGTGGTGTGCATCATGATCTGATCGCGCTCCGCCGGAACCATCCGTGGTTGGTCCGCGCCCGTGTGGAGACCGTCGAGCTGTCGAACACCACCTACAGCTACGACTGTGTCGGGGAGGGGGGAGAACGGTTGCGGGTCGCACTGGTCCTCGAACCGTCTCCGGCGGTGCGGATCACCCGTGACGGGGAAGAGATCTACGGCCACGGGGAATGAGACGACGCCGCAGTCGCTGGCGGCCGGTGGGCGCGGCGGCGACTGCGGCGCGGCTACTTCCAGCTGCGCAGCCACATCAGTGAGTTGAAGTGGTCGTCGGTGATGCGGAACCCGTAGAAGATCGGCAGGAAATAGCAGAACAGTGTCACGGTGAGCGCCAGATAACAGATGACGCCGAGGCCACCGGTGGTGAGCTTCCGTGGGAACGGTACCCGGGGGAACCTGATCCGTGCGGGACCGCCGGTCCGGGCGATCTGGGCGAGTGTGATCGCCAGCAGTACGACGGTGAAGGGCACCATCGCGGTGGCGTAGAAGAAGTACATCTGGCGGTCGTAGGCGATGAGCCACGGGAGCCATCCCGCCGTGAAGCCGGTGACGGGTACCGCGAAACGGAGGTCACGCCGGATGACGAGGCACCAGATCCCCCACAGGACGACGGGTACCGTCAGCCACCAGACCGCCGGGTTGCCGAAGAGCATGATCATGCGGCGGCAGGTGTCGTCGCCGCATTCCAACCCCGTTTCCGAGAAGTAGAGGATCGGTCGGGTCGCGGCCAACCAGGACCAGGGTTTCGAGTCCCACGGGTGGCTGTGCCCACCGGAACTGGTCAGGGAGGCGTGGAAGGTGAGGACACGCTGGTGGTAGTAGACCCACCCGGCCAGTGCGTCGGGAAGCGCACTCAGCGGTGAATCCGGGGCGATGTCGCCGTTGACGGCTGAATGACGGTACACGCCGGTCTCCGAGGCGAACCACGCCCGCCAGCTCCACGCGTACACGAGGACCGGAACGATGACGATCGAGGCGAACGCCGGGAAAGCGTCGCGGAGGAGCATCCCCGAGAACGGCCGGGCGATGCGGTAGTGGTGGCGCAGCCAGATGTCGAGACACACCGTCAGGACACCGAAGAAGGCCATGTAGTACAGGCCGGACCATTTGACCGACAGTGTCAGACCGAGCAGGATGCCGCAGCCGAAACGCCACCACCGGAACCCGACCCTCGGTCCGATCCCCCGGGAGACCTCCCGGAGCGTCCCGTCGGCCCACGCACGGTGGTACCTGCGCCACACCTCATCGAAATCCCTGGCGAGACAGTACGCCGCTGCGGTGACGAAGAACGCCTGGAAGATGTCCAGCATGCCGAACCGGGAGGACACGAGAAGTACGCCCTCGACCAACGCCAGCACGCCCGCGGCGGCGGTGGCGACGGGGGAACCGGTGAGACGGCGGGTCAGCGCCATCACCGTCAGGACCGTCGCGACACCGAAGAGCGCCGTACTCAACCGCCACCCCAGGGGGGTGTACCCGAAGATCATCTCACCGTAGGCGAGGAGCTGCTTCGCGAGCGGCGGATGCACCACCAGACCGAAACCGGGATTCGATTCAATACCGCCGGTGACAGGATTCCCGGCGGAGCGGACCATGTCCCACGCCTGGGGTACGTAGTGCTTCTCGTCGAAGACCGGGGTCCCGTTTCCGGTGGCGAAGGACAACCGGAAGAAACGGGTCAGGAGGGCGAGAATCCCTATGCCCAGGAACGTCCAGGTGTCGGTCCGCGTCCATGGACGGGGCGCCGGCCCGGTGGGATCCGGGAGCCGGAAACGCCGTTCCGTGGGCTCCGCCGTAGGTGGCGTGGCCCCGGTTTCGGTGGTCGGTGGGGAGGTGGGTGCATCGGTCACCCGACCGAGTCTATTGGTTGTGCTGCCGCCACGACAGTGCGGAGGCCCGGCACCGTGTCGACGGCGTGCCGGGGCGGGGTGTGGGAGACTGGCCGCATGCAGTCTGAATCCCAGCAGCGTCAGTTACCGACAGGTGTGATCGTGGCCGCGACCCCGTTGGGGAACGTCGCGGATGCGTCCCCCCGGCTCGCCGCCGCGCTCGAGTTCGCCGATGTGATCGCGGCGGAGGACACCCGGCGGACCTCCGCGCTGGCGGCGGCTCTCGATGTCCGGCCGCGAGGGCGGATCCTCTCGAATTTCGACCACAACGAGGTCGGTCGTGTGCGGCAGCTCCTCGATGTCGCACGGACGGGGACCGTTGTCGTCGTCAGTGACGCAGGTATGCCCAGTGTCTCGGATCCGGGGTTCCCGTTGGTTGACGCGGCGCATGACGCGGGTATCCCGGTGACGTGTTTCCCCGGTCCCTCCGCCGTACCGACGGCGCTGGCGTTGTCGGGTATCCCCGTGGGCAGGTTCTGCTTCGAGGGGTTCGCGCCCCGGAAACACGGGGCACGGGTCGCCTGGTTGGAGGAACTCGTCGCCGAGCGGCGTGCCGTGTGTTTCTTCGAGTCGCCGCACCGGCTCGCGCAGACACTGGCGGACGCGGCGGTGGTGCTCGGTGGTGCCCGTCGGGCGGCGGTCTGCCGGGAACTCACCAAGACCTATGAAGAAGTGAGACGGGGTACACTGGACGAGCTCGCCGAGTGGGCCGACGGGGGTGTAAGGGGTGAGATTTCCGTGGTCATAGAGGGTGCGCGACCCGTCACCAGAGATGTCGCCGATCTCGTGGAGGAGGCGGAGGGCAGGGCTGCCTCCGGTGAACGCCTGAAGACGGTCTGCGCGGAACTCGCCGCTGCGCACGGGGTCTCCAAGAAACAGATCTACGACGGAGTTGTGGCACTCCGTGACTGAAATGTTGCCGAGTTGTTACCCGTTTCGGCCGGCATCCGCTCTGGTCAGGGGAGATGCCGGATGAGCAGAGGTGCGATCCACCGTGCTTTCACCTTAAGACGGCGGTAAAAAATGCTGGTCATTTGATTAATCAGGGCTTTGGCACCATGTTGGAACCATGACCAACTCTGACCCGAATGAACTAGACGCGCACCACACACATCAGTGCGGACCGAAGGACGGTCTGACTGAAATCGAGCCCCGGTCGGCGACGCAGACCCTGGCGTCCATGCTGGAGTCGCCGGCCCCCCTGCATCACACCGAGGACACCGACGACATCGTCTCGGAGGCAGACGCCGAGTTCCACCGGCTCTGCTGGCCCGTGATCCTCCCCGCGATGGCCATCGTCATCTCGGTCGTTCTCTGGGGCCTGCTCGGCCCCGATTCCTTCTCGGCCTTCGCCTCGGATGCCCTCTCCGTCGTCGTCAACAACTTCGGTTGGGCCTTCGCCCTGTTCGGGACGGTCTTCGTCGCGTTCATCGTCATCCTCGCCGCCACGAAGTTCGGCCACATCAAGTTGGGTCGGGACAACGAGGCACCGGAGTTCTCCACGGTGAGCTGGATCGCGATGATGTTCGCCGCGGGCATGGGCATCGGTCTGATGTTCTACGGAACCTCCGAGCCGCTCGGCCACTACCGTGCCGGAGTTCCCGGTCATGAGGAGCAGGAGGTCGGAACCGCATTCGCGACGACCCTGTTCCACTGGACGCTCCACCCCTGGTCCGTGTACGCCATCGTCGGGTTGGGCATCGCCTACTCCACGTTCCGCGTTGGCCGCAAGCAGCTGCTCAGTTCCGCCTTCACCCCGCTCATCGGCGTGAAGGGGGCGGAAGGCGTGCTCGGCAAGATCATCGACATCCTCGCCATCATCGCCACGGTGTTCGGTACCGCGGCCTCGCTCGGCATCGGTGCCGTCCAGATCTCCGCCGGCCTCGACAAGACCGGCCTGATCCCCGATGCCCAGGATTCCACGATCCTCATGATCGTGCTCGTCCTGACCCTCGCCTTCGTCATCTCCGCGATGTCCGGTGTCGGCAAGGGCATCCAGTACATCTCCAACGTCAACATGATCCTGGCCGGCCTTCTCGCGATCTTCGTGTTCGTGCTCGGACCGACGGTTCACATCCTGAACATGATCCCGACCGCGACCGGCAACTACCTTCTCGAGTTCTTCGAGATGGCGGCGCGCACCGCAGATTCCGCGAACGGTACCGCGGGTGACTGGCTCTCCGGTTGGACCATCTTCTACTGGGCGTGGTGGATCTCTTGGAGCCCCTTCGTCGGCATGTTCCTGGCGCGCATCTCCCGTGGTCGTACGATCCGTGAGTTCGTCATCGGTGTGATCGCCGTTCCGACCGCCGTGTCCGTCGTCTGGTTCTGCATCTTCGGCGGCACCGCCATCCACCTCGAGCAGATCGGTGAATCCATCTACGGTGACGGCGACGCCAAGCGTCAGCTGTTCGACCTGCTCTACACCCTGCCGGGTGGATCCATCGCGGCCTTCGTCGCGATGCTGCTGCTGGCCACCTTCTTCATCACCTCCGCGGACTCCGCGTCCACGGTGATGGGTTCCATGAGCCAGAACGGCCGATTGGAAGCCAACCGTTTCGTCACCGCCGGATGGGGAGTCGGTACGGCCGCCATCGGTCTGACCCTGCTGATGAGTGGTGGCGCGGATGTTCTGAGCAACCTCCAGAACGTGACCATCATCGTCGCCAGCCCGTTCCTGCTCGTGATCTTCCTGCTGATGTTCGCTCTGGTGAAGGATCTGCGCAACGATCAGCTCTACCTGGATCACAAGGCGCAGCGTGAGTTCGCGATGAATCTCGCCCGTGAGGCACGTCTCCACGCCGAGCACCAGAAGCGTGCGGCGAAGAAGGCCGCGCGCGCGGCGGGCAAGACACCCAAGATCAAGAACGCCACGAAGTCGGCGAAGAAGGGCAACAAGGAGTAACAGCGTTCCCGCTTCGTTTGCGGAACCCCGCCACCGGACAGTCCGGTGGCGGGGTTCCGTCTTTTCCCGGGTACCCGGGGTCGGCACCGTCGGGGGCGATAAATTAGGCTGGTGGGCATGACGAAGTCTGTGCTCACTGCTGTTGCCTGGCCTTACGCCAACGGTCCCCGCCACATCGGGCATGTGGCGGGGTTCGGTGTCCCCTCCGACGTGTTCTCCCGTTTCCAACGAATGTCGGGGTCAGATGTGCTGATGATCTCAGGCACCGACGAGCACGGCACCCCGCTGCTCGTGCAGGCGGAGAAGGAGGGCGTCAGCGTCCAGGAGCTCGCGGACCGGTACAACCGCCAGATCGTCGAGGACCTCGCGGGCCTGGGGCTGTCGTACGATCTGTTCACCCGCACCACGACCCGCAACCACTACGCCGTGGTGCAGGAGCTCTTCCGGGGGCTGCACGACAACGGGTACATGGTCGCGGAGACCACCATGGGTGCCATCAGCCCGTCCACGGGTCGGACACTGCCGGACCGTTACATCGAGGGGACCTGCCCGCTCTGCGGCGCCGCCGGGGCCCGTGGCGACCAGTGTGACGCCTGTGGGAATCAGCTGGATCCGGCAGACCTCATCGACCCGGTCAGCAAGATCAACGGGGAGACACCCGAGTTCGTCGAGACCGAACACTTCCTGCTCGATCTTCCCGCCCTCGCCGGGGCACTCGAAGAGTGGCTGAAGGGACGCACCGACTGGCGTCCCAACGTCCTGAAGTTCTCGCTGAATCTGCTGGGGGATCTCCGTCCGCGCGCGATGACCCGTGACATCGACTGGGGCGTGCCGGTCCCGATCGACGGTTGGTCCGAGAACGGCGCGAAGAAGCTGTACGTCTGGTTCGACGCCGTCGTCGGTTACCTGTCCTCCTCCATCGAGTGGGCGTGGCGCACCGGGCAGCCGGAGGCGTGGCGGAGGTTCTGGACGGACCCCGAGGCCCTCTCCTACTACTTCATGGGCAAGGACAACATCACGTTCCACTCCCAGATCTGGCCGGGAGAGCTCCTGGGCTACCGTGGCCTGGGTGCCAGGGGCGGACAGCAGGGCGAGTTCGGTGCCCTCCAGCTCCCCACGGAGGTCGTGTCCTCCGAGTACCTCACCATGTCGGGCTCCAAGTTCTCGTCGTCCAAGGGCGTGGTCATCTACGTGAAGGACTTCCTGAAGGAGTTCGGCCCGGACCCGCTGCGCTACTTCATCGCCGTCGCCGGCCCGGAGAACACCGACACGGACTTCACGTGGGACGAGTTCGTCCGCCGGGTGAACAACGAACTCGCGAACGGCTGGGGGAACCTGGTCAACCGGACGGTGTCGATGGCGCACAAGAACTTCGGTCAGGTCCCGACCCCGGGTGAACTCACCGAGGCGGACCAGCGGATCCTCACCCTCGCATCCGAGGCCTTCGACGTCGTCGGCGGGGCACTGGGACAGTCGAAGTTCAAGGCGGGCATCACCCACGCGATGCACGTCGTCGGTGAGGCCAACGCCTACATCGCCGAGCAGGAGCCGTGGAAGCTCGCCAAGGATGAGTCGCAGCGTGAACGGCTGGGCACCGTGCTGCACACCGCTCTGCAGGTGGTGAGTGACTGCAACACCCTCCTCACCCCGTACCTGCCCCACACCGCGCAGAAGGTCCACGAGACCCTCGGGCGTGACGGGGTCTGGGCCGCGATGCCCGAGATCCACGAGGTGACCGACGACATGCCGGTTGATCCGGTGGGTGCCGGTGTACCGGAGAAGGGGCGGAGCTATCCCGTCATCATGGGTGACTACGCCGGTCAGCAGGCCCGTTGGGAACGCGTCGACGTCGTCCCGGGTACGGCACTGACGAAGCCGAAGCCGCTCATCGCGAAGCTGGATCCCGAGCTGGGGGAGACCGGTCCGGAGTGGGCGCCGGTCCGGTGAGGCCGGCAACCCGTGCGTCCCGGGTAGGCCACGGGACGTGGTCGGGGCCGGGTAGCCGGGCACCGGTGGCCTGACGGTTTGGACTACCGTGGAGGGCATGCGAACCCGATCAGACGTATCCAGTTGGCTCACCGACATGGACGGTGTCCTCGTACATGAAGAGAAGGCCCTGCCCGGCGCCCAGGATCTCATCGAGCACTGGAAGAAGGAGGAGACTCCCTTCCTGGTCCTCACCAACAACTCCATCTACACCCCGAGGGATCTGGCCGCGCGTCTCCAGGATTCGGGGCTCGACGTCCCGGAGGAACGCATCTGGACATCGGCGCTCGCGACCGCGACCTTCCTGAAGGAACAGGCCGCAGGCGGGACCGCCTATGTCATCGGTGAGGCCGGTATCATCACCGCCCTGCACGAGGCGGGGTTTGTGCTCACGGACCGGGACCCGGATTTTGTCGTCGTGGGGGAGACCCGCAACTACTCCTTCGAGGCGATCACCACGGCGATCCGCTTGATCGACGAGGGGGCGCGGTTCATCGCGACCAATCCCGATCCGACGGGGCCCAGCTCCGAGGGGATCATCCCGGCGACCGGTGCGATCACCGCGCTGATCACCAAGGCCACGAAGAGGGAACCCTACGTGGTCGGTAAACCCAATCCGATGATGTTCCGTTCGGCGCTGAACAAGATCGGTGCCCACAGTGAACACACGGGGATGATCGGTGACAGGATGGACACCGACATCGTCGCGGGCATGGAGGCGGGTCTGTACACCGTCCTCGTGTTGTCGGGGATCTCGTCGAAGGACTCCGTCCGGGAGTTCCCGTTCCAGGCCAACGAGATGCTCGACGGTGTGAACCAGCTGCTGAAACCCGGGAAGGGTTTACCGAAGAAGTGATTCGACGGTGAGGGACTGTTCCCGGGGTCAGGGGCGCAGCTGCAGCTCCATGCCGCGTATCACGAACTCGGTCTTGCGTTGCAGCCAGTCGTGGTCCCACAGATTCTCCCGGATCGGGAAGTGCTGCCGTTCCTCACTGCGGACCGACCCGAGGCGTTGTCTGGCCAGTTCGAATCCGTCACCGTCACGCAGTGACTGGGTGACCATGCTCGCCACGAGGACGTTGTCGCTCAACATGTCCACGATGAAGTGCATGTCGTCGTCCCCGCCGGGAAAACTCGCCCGCGTGAGGCCCCGGGTGAGGTCATCGAGGTAGTCCTGGATGGCGAAGTGGGAACCGGGGAACGTCAGCAGTGAGTGGGCGATTCCCGGATAGGTGCCGCACAGGTTCCACAGCGCATCCGTGTACTCGCGGAGCTGGTCCTGCCACGTCGCCTCCGGGTCCGGGAGATTGAGTTCTCCGGTCACACGGAGGAAACAGTGCATGAGCAGGTCGTCCCGGGAATTCACCACCCGGTAGAGACTCGGGGCGGCGACCCCGAGGGTCTTCGCCACCCCGGTCAGGGTGAAACGGTCGATTCCCTGGGAAATGGCGGCATCCACGGCCTGGTCAAGTGTGAATACCGGTTTGGGGCCAGTCTTCCGGCGTGGGGTCTGACATGGTTCCATGGGTCACAAGAGTATCAGGAATGTGTCAGACGCCACCCTGCGGCGGCTTCGCGCCGCCCGCAGAACTGCCGGTAGGGACCGTCCACGGAGATGAGCTCCCCGTGGGTTCCCCGTTGCACGACGGAACCTGAATCATCCAGGACGATGATCTGGTCCGCGGCCCTCACGGTGTTGAGCTTGTGGGCGATCGCGATCACGGTGGAACGCCTGGACAGCTCCGCGACGGACGCGACGATGTTGGCCTCGTTCTCCGCGTCGAGAGCGGCGGTGGCCTCATCGAGCAGCACGATCGGTGCCTTCTTCATCAACGCCCGTGCGACCGACACACGCTGGCGTTCGCCGCCCGACAGGGAACGGCCGCCCTCACCGACCCTGGTGTCCCAGCCGAGACGGTCCGCGATGTCGTCGACCCCGGCGAGGCGCGCGGCGTCCCGGATCTCCTCGTCGGTGGCGTCGGGACGTCCGATCCGGATGTTCGCCTCGAGTGTGTCGTCGAAGAGGTAGACATCCTGGAACACCATCGAGACCTGTTCCATCAGCTGCTCGGTCGACTGGTCCCGGACATCGGCCCCGCCCACGCGCACGGATCCGGAATCGGCGTCGTAGAAACGGCAGATCAGTCTCGCGATCGTGGTCTTCCCGGAGCCCGAGGGGCCGACGAGTGCGGTCAGGGTTCCGGGACCCGCGGTGAAGGAGACACCCTCCAGGACGGGCGAACCGGGCTCGTATCCGAAGGTGACGTCGTCGAGCACGACCTCCCCGGGGTCCGTCACACCGGCCGGGTTCTCCGGGGTCTCGTACACGGGGGCGTCCAGGATCTCCCGCATCTCCTTCATCGGGGTCCGGACGACGCTGATTCCGGCGTAGCCCTCGCCGAGTGCCTGCAGGTTCTGCGTGAAGCGGAGGACCATGCCGATGAATGCGATGGTCTCGATCGGTCCCAGTGCGCCGTCCGTCGCCAGGATCGCCGCGGTGGTGATCAGCGCGACGGACACCAGCTGGATGAGCAGACCGTTGATCCCCAGGACCACCGCGGAGATGAAGAAGTCGCGGAGCCGTTCGGAGTCGTTGCGTTCACCCGCCTCGACCAGCGGGGTGAAGTCGTCCGTGAGACCCGCCGCGCGAAGTTCGGGTTGGCACACCGCGAACTCGACCAGGCGGTCGGCGAGAACCGCGTCGGTGGCGCTCACCCGTTCATCGCTGCGGATCTTGACCGCCCGGAGTCCGGCCAGGGAGATGAAGAT
The DNA here is from genome assembly GCF_016595275.2 of Corynebacterium pygosceleis. GTDB lineage: Bacteria > Actinomycetota > Actinomycetes > Mycobacteriales > Mycobacteriaceae > Corynebacterium > Corynebacterium pygosceleis. The sequence continues at coordinate 104,203 of NZ_JAENIQ020000003.1, forward strand.
GAACGGCGTCGCGACGGTCATCGTCAGGCCGATGCGCCAGTCCCACAGCCAGCAGCCGATGAGGATGACGAACACCGACACCGCCTGCGAGATGACCATCTGGAGCATGTGGGCGAGGATCTGGCAGATGAGGACGAAGCTGGTGGAGACGAGTCTGGACAATCCCCCGGTGGACAGTGAACTGAACCATCCCAGCGGCAGTGTCGCCAGGTGGTCGCCGAGTGCGTGGTGCGTGTGCCGCATGTAGTCGGTGGTGGCCGTGAACCCGGTCACCGCCTGGGTGTAGCGGAAGTAGAAGGTGATCGCGGCGAGGACGGCGAGGATGATCAGCCAACCGGTGAAGGGTATTCCGAGGGCGTCGGACCCGGTGGCGAGCGTGGTCGCCGCGGGCAGGAGCGCGAGGAGGGAGATCCCCTCGAGTGCGCCGTTGGCGACGTTCGCGAACAGGTGCTTGTTGAGTTGGCGGATGCCGCTGTCGCTCATCTGCCGGCGCAGGATCCCGAGCTGCAGTGGATCGATTCCGTGTGTGGCCATGACGGTCACTTCCCTTCGGTGGTCAGGCCCATGAGGGCGTCGATGGCGTGGTCGGTGACCGCGTCGCCGGTGAGTCGGCCGGTGATCCGGCCCGATTCGAGGCGGATGATCTGGTCCGCGCCCCGGACAGACTCCGGGCGGTGCGCGATGACCAGCACCGTGCGTCCGGCGACGAGCCTGTTCAGTGCGAGCTGGATCTCGGACTCGGCGTCCGGATCGGTCGCGGCCAGGGCCTCGTCGAGGATGAGTATCGGGGCGTCGGCCAGCAGCGCACGGGCGATGGCGATGCGCTGCGCCTGACCGCCGGAGAGATCCGTCCCGGATTCGCCGCCGATGACGGTGTCGAGCCCGTCCGGCAGCGCCTCGATCTCCTCGGCTATACGGGCTGACCGAGCCGCGGCCCAGACCTCCTCGTCGGTCGCCTCCGGAGTGGCGAGGCGGATGTTGTCCCGGATCGTCAGCTGGAGGAGCTTGGGATTCTGGAGGACGAAGCTGACCTCGCCGTAGAGCTGCCGGGTGGTGAGTTCACGGATGTCCACGCCGCCGATGAGGACGCGTCCGGAATCGGGGTCCGTGAATCGCGCGAGCATCGTCGCGAGAGTCGACTTGCCGGAACCGGACGGACCGACCAGTGCGGTCACCGTCCCCTCCGGGCAGGTCAGGTCGACATGATCGAGGGCGGTGTTCCCGGTGCCGTCACCGTAGGAGAAGCTGACGTCCTCGAAGTGGACGGTGTGCCCGTCGGGTGTTCCGCCGGAACCCACCGGGAGTGACGGGGCGTTGAGGGTCTCCTGCAGTCGTTTCGCCGCGGCTCCGGCCGTGAGATAGCCCCAGGACGAGTTGGCCATGACGACGACGGCCGTCGGAATGACGAGGGAGATCAGGGTCGTGGCGAGGACGTCCGCGATGGAGACGGTTCCGTTGCGCACGAGCAGTGAGCCACCGGCGAAGTTGACCAGGATCAGCAGGGGGACGCTGATGATCGCCTCCGCGATCGCGGAGCGGCGCATCTGCGGTCCGCACCAGTCGTAGAAGAAGGAGGAGAACCGGTCCGCGGCATCGGCGTACCGCCGGTGGGCACGGCCGGTCTGCCCGAACGCCTTGACCACCTCGATGCCGTCGGCGAACTCGACCGCGGTCGCGGAGACGTCGCCGAGCAGGACATCCATCTCCGTGGTCTTCTCCGCCATGCCGCGCATCGACAGGATCATGATCAGGATGTACACGGGCAGGTTCGCCACGGCGAGCAGACCCAGCCGCCAGTCCACGAAGAACGCGTAGACGATGAGTGCGACGGGGGCCGCCGACGCCGCGGCCGACTCCACGGGTGCATGGGCGATGAGTGTGTGCAGGGTACGGATGTCGTCCTGCACGGCCTTGCGCACCCGTCCCGAGTTGGTGTCGCTGAACCACGCCAGCGGGGCGGTGGCGACGCGGGCGACCAGTCGGTTGCGGACGAGGGTGCCCAGTTTCAGGTCCGCGTAGTGGGTGATCCCGAGTCCCGTGAGCATCAGCATCGCCTGGGCGGCGAAGGCGCCGATGAGCCATGCGGTCACGGTGGTCACCTCGCCGCGGTCGGGTGACACCCCGGACGCCCGTGCCGTGAGGAAGATCTCACCGAGCCGGACGAGGGCGATGTAGGGGGCGATGGCGGCGACGCCGGAGAGCACACCGAACACCCGCCCGATGTTCAGTGCCCCCGCGACGGGGGAGAGCAGTTCCTTGAGCGCCGCCTTCTCCGCGGCGGAGCGTTCGGCGGCATCGGTGATTCTCTCATCGTCCGGTTTCGTGCGGTTGGTTGTCATGTCATTCCTCGGATTCGTTTTCTGTTAGGTGTGGTGTGAGTTCGATGACACGGTCGCAGCAGGCGGAGATCAGTTCGGCGTCGTGGCTGATGACGATCACCACCGCGCCGCCCTCCGCGAGCTCCCGGAGCTTGGCCGCGATCGCGTCCAGATGCGCGAGATCGACCCCGGAGGTGGGTTCGTCGAAGACGTAGATCCGCTTGTTCTGCGCGAGCGCTGTGGCGATGACCAGACGTTGGCGTTGTCCCCCGGACAGTGACAGCGGGTGGCGGGTGGCCGTGTCGGCCAGCCCCAGTGCCGCCAGCAGCTCGGCGGCGTGCTCACCGCCGTGGTCGCCGTCCGTGCCGAGGGTGACCTCACCGATGACGGTGTCCGCGAACAGCTGCCGCCCCGTGTCCTGCATGACGATGTACCCGTTCGCCGCCCGGTCCCGGGCCGAGAGGGGACGGCCCGCGAGTGAGACGCGACCACCCCCGGCCGGGTTCCCGAGCCCGCAGATCAGTCGGGCGAGGGTGGTTTTCCCGGCTCCGTTCGGTCCGGTCAGTCCGGTGACGGTTCCTGCCGGGAAGACCATGTGGGGGATGTCCAGTACGGTCCGTGACCCGTAGGAGAAACGGATGTCCCTCAGTTCCAGGCCGTCGGTGTCTGCGGGGGCTCCGGGGTCCGCCGTGGGGACCGGTGCCACCGGACGGGTGAGGGATCTGAGCCCGAGGCGTCGTCGCGTGTCGTCGTCGAGGGTGAAGAACTCCCGCCCGGTGAAGCTGCGTTCGATACGGCCGTCGCGCAGGTAGTGCACCGTGTCGGCCAGATCCCGCAGGTGGTGGAGGCGGTGCTCGGCGGTGATGATCGTCGTACCCTCGGACTTGAGTTCGGCGAGCAGTGTCGCGAGCTCGTCGACGGCGGTCGGCGAGAGGTTCGATGTGGCCTCGTCCAGGAGCAGGACCGGTACCCCGGCGACGACCGCGCAGGTGCACGCGACCCGTTGGAGCTGCCCACCGGACAGGGTCGACAGTTTCCGCCCGAGCAGTCCGGAGATTCCGCACCGTTCGGCTGCCTCGGTGACCCGGGCACGGATCTCCGGGGGAGCGGCCCCGAAGTTCTCCGGGGTGAAGGCGAGTTCCGTGGTCACCGTCGAGGTGAAGAACTGCGTGCGGGGATTCTGGAACACGGTTGCGCTCAATCCCCCTACCTCGGACAGAGGGGTCGTCGGCATGTCGGCTCCGCTGACGCGGACCGTTCCGCTGATGTCGCCCGGGTGGAAGTTCGGGGCGAGTCCGTTGATGAGACGGAGCACGGTCGATTTCCCGGAGCCGGAGGGGCCGCACAACACTGTGAGGCTTCCCGGTGGACAGCTCAGGGTGATGTCGCTGACCCCACGCCCGGGCTCCACCGGCGTCGTTGTGTCCGTCTCGACGACCCCGAAGACCTCGTCGGCTCCGGCTGCGCGGTCGGCGCGGTAGCTGAAACTGACGCCGTCGAGGGTGATCCGTCCCGTGCCGGTCATCGCTGCAGCTCCCATCCACTGACGTGCAGGCCCACGAGCGCGGCGACGGCGAGCAGCAGCACCAGATCGGTCGGCCCGAACCCGACCCGGGTCACCGTGGTCGGCCGGACGGTTGAGCCGTCACGCAGGGTGGTGACCCCCAACCCCCGGATCAACGCGGCGGCCGCGAGCTCGTCACTGATCCGGATCGCCGAGGACAGCAGCGGGATGACGACGTAGATGCCGTAGCGCACCGGGTGTAAAAGCAGACCGAGCGCGCCGGGCCGGATCCCTCGCAGGCTCATGGCCTCGTTGATCGCACGGGTCTCCGCCAGTAGCGCGGGGAGAAACCGTACGACCACGGCCAGCGGGATGATGAGCCAGTTCGGGGCGTGCATCCTGCGCAGCGCCGCATTCAACTCGGTCGGACGCAGCTGCGTGAGGACGAACGCGGCGATACCGACGGCGACCGTGAACCGGGAGATCCAGTAGGCCAGCACCCCCACCAGCGCCGCAGGTGAGTTCGACCAGTGGGCCGGGATCCAGTAGGCGGCGGCCGTCAGGAGGACGACCGACACCAGGAGCAGGATCGCCCACCGGACCCGTCCCGTGACCAGGAGGGCCGTGACCGTGAGCAGTGCACCTGCGACGGCCACGAGTTGATCGGTCCGGCCCATCATCAGGGCGTTGACGGTCAGCAGCAGCAGAATGAGGGTGCGTGGATCGGCGCGTCTCACGCCAGCCCCGCCCGTGCGAAGTTCCGCCGTCCGACGCGCACCCCGATCCGTCCCCCGATCAGCGCGAGGACGAAGACGAGGATCATCCAGACGATCATGGACCGGGGCTGCAGGAAGAACTCCAGTGCATCGATGTAGTCCTGGCCCATGGTCCCGGCGATGTCGTCGACGTACCGGGTCGAGTTGTACAGCAGGGGTACCCACGGTGCCATGTAGAGCTGGGAGAAGATCGCGTAGGCGACGGGCATGCGCCAGCCGCCGCGGAGCCGGGCGAAGGCGATGTCGCCGCCGAACCCGGCGAGGGTGGAGACGATCGGGGTGATCCAGGGATGCCCGGTGAGGACGAAGAGGATTCCGACGATCAGGCTCATCAGGGTCAGTGCGCCCATCTTCGGGGTGCGCGCGAGATACAGGGCTATGACGGTGCCGTTGAGCAGTAGCCCCAGTCCGAACCCGACGAACATGATCAGGGGTCCGATCATCCCGAGCATGCCGGTGGCGAAGAGGATGAGGAAGTAGATGACGGTGAAGATTCCGACATTGATGAAATCTCTGGTGTCGAGTCGGGATGCCACTCGGTGCTCCTTGGGTGATGAGAGTCGCGGCGCGACTTCCTGGTCTTTTGATCTCTCGTGCCGTTTGCGGATGGGATACCTCGGATCGGCCCCCATAACTGTGATCGCTATTCAGTAATAGCATAGGCTTACCCTTTCCGACAGGGGGGACGGGTTGATCCGCGGGGACCTTCCCCGTGGTCGGGTGGCGTCCGACCGGAAGCCCGCGCCGGATTCACGGTCCTCCGTGGACGCCCCGCCCGGGGCCGTTAGAATCGACCGACATGGCCAAGAACAAGAAGCCCCGTCCAACACCTGTCCCCGCGGACCGAGTCGCGGGACTGGTCGACGCCCACACGCATCTCGCGAGCTGCGGTGCCCGTACCCCGGAGGAGATCGACGCCATCGTCGCCCGTGCCGTGGACGCCGGTGTCGAAAAGCTCTGCACCGTCGGCGACGGGCTGGAGGAGGCGTGCGCCGCACTCGAGGCGGCCAACACCCATGAGCGGGTCTACGCCGCGTGCGCCGTGCACCCCACGCGGGCGGATCAGATGGATGACGTCGTCCGCGCCCGGCTCACCGAGATGGCCCGAGATCCGCGCTGCGTCGCGATCGGGGAGACCGGTCTGGACGCCTACTGGATCACCCGCTCCGACACCTGTGCGTCGATGGACGCCCAGGAGGAGGCGCTCCGCTGGCACATCGACCTCGCCGTCAGTTCGGGGCGAACCCTGATGATCCACAACCGGGAGGCCGACGCCGATCTCCTGCGGATCCTCGCCGATTCACCGGCGCCCCGCGAGGTGATGCTGCACTGCTTCTCCTCCCCGCTGGACGTGGCGGAGGAGGCACTGTCCCGCGGATACGTCCTCTCCTTCAGCGGCAACGTCACCTTCAACGCGAACGACCATCTGCGGGAGGCCGCGCGGATCGCCCCCGCGGGCCAGCTTCTCGTGGAGACCGACGCCCCCTACATGACGCCCGTCCCGTACCGCGGGTCGAAGAACGAACCCGCACTCATCGGCCACTCCTACGCACGGATCGCCCAGATCCGCGGAGTGGACGTCAGGGAGCTCGCGGATGAGGTCAACGCCACGTTCGACAGGGTCTACGGGCTGGACCTCCCCGCCTGATCCGGCGCCGTCCGGCGTGGGCGCACCTGAGGTCGGGATGAGATAAGGTTAGCCTCATGGTGTGTTCCGCCGGGTGTCGTCCGCACCCGGCGGACGTGTCCGGCAACCCGAAACCGTCGAGAGGATGGTCCGCTGTGCCCTCACAGGCGTCCCCCCATTCGTCCCCGCAGTCACCCCGGCAGATGCTCCTGCGGTCGCGCCCGCAGTCGGGTCCGCAATTCGCCGACGTCTCCGGCGGGGTCGGGGTGCGCCTGAGCGCACCGATGCCACTGTGAGCGCGACGGAGAACCCGGACGGCACAACTCTCCGGGACCGGTTCCGGCTGCCGAGACTGACCACCCGGGCACTCATCGTCTGCTGCGTTCTCGGTGCCGCGTCCGGTCTCATCATCCAGATCGCACGCCCGGTGGGGTGGGTGCTGAAGGTCACGGTCCCGTGGCTCGCGTTCCCCACGCCGTTCCCGTGGATGCTCCCGATGATCACCGCGGCCCTGCTGCTGCGCCGCCCAGGGGTGGCCACGATGACCTCGGTCGTCGCCGGAATCGTCGGCTTCAACCCCTTCTCCCCGATCTCGGGTCTGATCATCGACGCGGTTCTCGCGCCGTGGACCCTGCGTCGGAACCGTGATTCCAGCGGAGGCTGGCTCCTCGCGGCCGTTCTCTCCAGCATGGCGGTCGGCACGGTCAACTGGATCTCCATGTTCTTCTACCGCGAGTTCCTCCTGCTGGACACCGTCTGGATCGTGATGGCGGGGGTCGTACGCATCGGTCTCGGTGCGGTGTACGGCTGGCTGGCCTGGCTCCTGGCTGAACGTCTGATCAACGCCGGATTCGACCTGCGCGGCATCGCGCTGGACAGGGCACGGTCGCGGGAGGCCGGGCGGATCACCCGGGTTCCGGGCAGCGGGGACGTGGCTCCGCGTTCCGCGGAGGTCGTCATCGACCACCTGAGCGTCACGTATCCGGGTGCCCCCGCGCCGGCGGTCGACGACGTGGACATCACGCTCGCCGCAGGCAGCTACACCCTCGTGTCGGGGCCGACCGGGTCCGGTAAATCCACGGTCGCCCTCTCTGTCGCGGGTGTTCTCGGAGCGGGATTCCCCGCCGACACCACGGGATCGGTGCGCATCGACGGAACCACGGTCGCCGGACCGGAGGGAACGGTGGCGCCGGTTGCCGAGGTCGGTCGCCGGGTGGCCGCGGTCTGGCAGCATCCGGAGAGCCAGCTGTTCGCCGCCACTGTCATCGACGAGATCCGCAGGGGGCTCGACCACCTGTGCGTCCCGGCGGAGGAGGGGACCCGGCGGGCGCTGGCCGCCCTCGATGACGTGGGGTTGTCCCACATTCACCCGCTGCGGGACCCCTGGACCCTGTCCGGTGGTGAGCAGCAGCGGCTCGTTCTCGCGGCGGCCCTGGTGCTCGACACGCCGGTTCTCGTGCTCGACGAGGTGACCAGCCAGCTCGATGACGAGGCGACGGAACGGTTCACCGAGGTCCTCCGGAGGATCCGTGCCAGCCGGGACATCACGGTCCTCGCGGTCGACCATCACGCGGAGGCGCACATGGATCTGGCGGACCGGGTCGTCGTCATCGCGCCGGGAGGCTCCGTCGCGGTCGACGGCACCCCGGAGGAGGTGTACGGACGGCATGCGCGGGAGTGTCGGGAACTGGGCCTCCGTGTACCGGCACCCTGGGCCGACGACGAGACCTTCACCGGCTCAGGCCGGCGCTGCGCGACGGCGTCCACGGGGCCGTCGGCGGACACGGACACGGGGCTCCGGCTCGAGGGGGTCGGTGTCCACGGTCACGGCAGAGAGCTTCTCGACGGCGTCGACGCCGAGATCCCCGAGGGGGCGGTTCTCGCACTCAGGGGCCCGAACGGATCCGGGAAGACGACGCTGATCCGGGTACTGTCCGGTGTGCGCCGGGGGCTCCGTGGGCGGGTGACCCCGGGCCGTCGTGACCGGATCCGCGCCGGGATCGGGTGGGCTCCGCAACGTAGCGGTGACCTCATCCTCAGCGGCACCGTCGACTCCGAGCTGACCGCAGCGGCGAAAGCCGCCGGACTCACCGTCACCGATGACGACCTCACCCGGTGGCGCGACATGATCGGACTGTCCGACGCCGGTGGCAAACACCCCCTGAAGCTCTCCGGGGGACAACGGCAGCGGCTCGCCGTTCTCGTCGCGATGATCGGTGGCCCGGAACTGGTCCTTCTCGATGAACCGACGAGTTCCCAGGACGGCACCGGTGCGCGTCAGATAGCGGACATCATCTCGACCCATGCGGCCGACCGTGTGACGGTCATCGCCACCCATGACCCCGATTTCGCCGATGCGGTGGCGACCCACCGGATGCGGCTGGTCGGCGGCAGGACCGAAGGAGTGACCCCGGCATGAGTTCCGTCCCGGAGAAGATGCGGACGCTGACCGAGAGGGAACGGACGGAGGCGGTCCGCGCCTACGACCGTCGCACCCCGAGGAGCAGGTGGGCGCATCCACTGCTCGTCAGTGCGGCCGTACCGGTTCCCATGGTGGTCACCCTCATGGCCAGGGGGCCGGAACTGCCCGCGGTCGTCATGGCCGCCACTCTCATCGCCATCTGGGTGCTCAACCCCCGGTGGGGATTGGCGGCCACACTGTCGCTGCCGGTGCTCGTGGTTGTCGTCGGTCTCAGTTTCCTGTTCTGGTTGCCCGACCCCGCGGTGTACTCACCACCGGTGGACTGGTTGCCCGGCGATCCGCCCCGGGAGAAGGTGCTGCAGGGCCTGACCGGTGGTCTGCGGACGACCGCCGCAGGTACGGTCGCCGCGCCGCTGCTGCTGATGGTCACCTGGCGCGAGTTCACCGACACCGTGCTCCGCTATCTCCCCGTCAGCTACCGGGTGGTGGACATCCTCGGGTTGGGCATGCGCTACCTCCGTATCATCGGTCGGGACCTCGTCACCGTCGGTCGGATGTCCGTGCTGCGGGCGCGGGGGAGCAGGGTCGCCCGGCCCCGGGTGACGGTCGCGGCGACCGTTCCGGTCCTCGCCGCGTCGATGCGTCAGGGGGAGCAGCTCGCCGTGGCCGTCGACGGGCGTGCCTTCGGCGCGTACCGGCGGCGGACCCTGCACCACGCGATCGAACTCCGACCGGTGCACTGGGTGCTCCCCACCGTCATCGTGGTCGCGGCCGTCGCCGGACTGCTCGTTCTGGGGTGACGGGCACGGTACCGGACCTGAAACGTACGGTGCTCAAAAAACGCCTGTCACCTGCTGTGACTGTTGTGACTTAACGTCCCCTGAAATGTCGACAACCCTGGCGTTGTTACCGTATCGTGACGGTGATCGTGTCGGGGTCGGCGGATGAGACCGGCTCCGGACACACGGTTCGTCACACTTCGTTCAGGCAGACAGGTAGCCCCTTCACCACCATGACAGCACAACACCGTCAGTCCCGCATCAACCGTCTCAACGGCAGTCGCAGCGTCCCCCTGAGGATGGCCACCGGCGGCATGCTCGCGACCCTCATGGTCGGTGGCGGATTGGCGGTCATCGCGAAGAAGGACGTGTCCCTCGACGTCGACGGTGAGATGATCCAGCTCGCCACCCTGTCCACCACCGTCGACGACGTCCTCGACGAGGCCGGGGTTGATCTGGGGTCCACGGAGGCCGTCGTCACGCCGGCGCTGGGGGCCCGGTTGGACGGGCAGGACGCGCGGATCACCGTCCGTACCGTCCGTCCCGTCACCGTCTCCGTCGACGGGGAGTCCCGTACCGTCGAGACCACGGCCCTGACCGTCGGTGATCTCGTCGGGGAACTCGGAACCGTCGGCCCCGACGACAGACTCAGCGCCCCGTCGGACACCGCGCTCCCGGTGTCCGGGTTCACCCTGGAGATCACCACCCCGAAAACCGTCGGCCTGTTCGACGGGGGCGCGCGGCGTACCGCCACCGTCCCGGCGGTGACCGTCGGTGATCTGCTCGATCACGAGGGTGTCGTCCTGGGGGATCTCGACACGGTCTCCCCGGCGGTGGACGCTCCCGTGCGGGACGGCATGAACATCGTCATCGACCGGATCCGCACGGACACCCTGACCGACACCGTGCCGTTCAGTGTCCCGCCCGTCTACGTCGATGATCCGGAGGCCGAACAGGGGACGGAGACGGTCACCGCTCCGGGTGTCGACGGTACGCGCCGGGTGGTCAGGGACGTCCGCTGGGTCAACGGACGGGAGGTCGCGAGTACCGTCATCGAGGAAACCGAACTCACCCCCGCCGTGCCCGCGACCATAGCCCGGGGTACCCGACCCGCCGCGCCCGCCGTGGCGAACGGTTCCGTCTGGGACGCCATCGCACAGTGCGAGTCCACCGGCAACTGGTCGATCAACACCGGCAACGGATTCTCCGGCGGTCTCCAGTTCACCCCGTCGACCTGGTTGGCCTTCGGCGGTGGACAGTACGCGCCGATGGCGTGGCAGGCGACCCGTGAACAACAGATCGCGGTCGCCGAGAAGGTCCGGGCCGGTCAGGGCTGGGGAGCGTGGCCCGCCTGCACGGCGAAACTGGGTATCCGCTGACGGATCACCCGGCCTTCCCGGACCGGATGGTCGGGCCGGTGCGTCACTGCGGTAGATTTGGCGGCATCATGGACACACCCCAGGACACCTCCCACGCGGGCCCGCGACCTGCCGCACTGCTCGGACCGGTGGAGATCCGGCAGCTCGCCGAGGAACTCGACATCACCCCGACGAAGAAGCTCGGGCAGAATTTCGTGCACGACCCGAACACCGTCCGGAGGATCGTGTCGGCGGCGTCCGTGGGGGCGGACGATGACGTCATCGAGGTCGGACCCGGACTCGGTTCCCTGACCCTCGCGCTGCTGGACACCGTCCGTTCCGTCACCGCCGTCGAGATTGATCCGCGCCTCGCGGGCCGATTGCCGCAGACCGTCGCCGACCGCGCACCGGATCACGCCGACCGGCTCACACTCATCCTCCAGGATGCGTTGACGGTCATGCCGGCGGATCTCCGTACGGCCGGCGCCCCGGAGCCCACGGCACTCGTCGCCAACCTGCCGTACAACGTCTCCGTACCGGTGCTCCTGCACCTGCTGGCGGAGTTTCCCTCCATCAGGCGTGTACTGGTCATGGTCCAGGCGGAGGTCGCCGACAGACTGGCTGCAGCCCCCGGGTCGAAGATCTACGGTGTCCCCAGTGTCAAGGCCGCGTTCTACGGTGACGTCCGTCGGGCGGGGGCCATCGGCACCAATGTCTTCTGGCCGGCCCCGAAGATAGATTCCGGTCTGGTCCGGATCGACCGTTTCCGGGCGGGGGGCGAACCCTGGCCGATCGGGGCGGAGAGCCGTGCCGCGGTGTTCCCTCTGGTCGACGCCGCCTTCGCCCAGCGGCGGAAGACTCTCCGTGCCGCCCTGTCCGGGCACTACGGTTCCGGGGTCGCGGCGGAGGAGGCGCTGCGTCACGCGGGCATCGAGCCGGGGCTCCGGGGGGAGAAACTCGGCGTCGCCGACTTCGTCCGGCTGGCGGGGGTCGTGTAGTGGGCTCGGTCACCGCACTCGGGCACGCCAAGATCAATCTCGCGCTGGAGGTCGGTCCGTTGCGTGCGGACGGCTTCCACGAACTGGACACCGTCTTCCAGTCCCTCGACCTGCATGACCGGGTGACCGTGACCCCCGTCGACGGCCCGGCGGGGGTGCGTCGGCTCACCGTCTCCGGTCTCGGTGCCACCGGTGTTCCGACCGACCGGGCCAACCTCGCCTGGCGTGCCGCCGAGATGCTCCTCGACGGAGTGCCCGGGGCCCCCTCGGTGGACATCCACATCGAGAAGGGCATCCCCACCGCGGGTGGCATGGCCGGAGGGTCGGCGGACGCCGCCGCGACGCTGCTCGCCACCGGAGAGGTTCTCCGTACGGTCACCGGTGCCGCTCCCTCACGGGGGCGTCTGCTGGGGTACGCGGCGGAACTCGGATCGGATGTCCCGTTCACGCTCCTCGGTGGAACCCGACGCGGCACCGGGCGCGGGGAACGGCTGGAGGAGATCCCGGTGTCACGGAGGTACCACTGGGTCCTCGCCTTCAACAGGGGGGGATTGTCGACCCCGGCGGTGTTCCGCGCTCTCGATGAGTCGCGCTCCACGGGGTCGGTGGAGATCTCCGGTACCCGTGCACTCCGCTCGGCTCTTCTCGCCGGCGCCGGGCCCGGGGAGATCGCACCGTTGCTGGTCAACGATCTCGAGGGGCCCGCACTGCGACTGTCCCCGACACTGTCGGGGATCCTGCGCCGTGGGCGGGACGCCGGTGCACTCACCGGAATCGTGTCCGGGTCGGGACCGACCTGTGGTTTCCTCTGTGCCGATGCGGCCACCGCCCGTGTGGTCGCCGACTCCGTGACGGGGGCCGACGGTGTCGTCATGACCGCGACCGCCATCGGGCCCGCACCCGGGGCCGAACTTGTTCCACGATGAAAGGTAAGCGGCTGTGGCCAATCTGATCAATCTGGAGAACGTGTCCAAGACCTTCGGGCTGAAGACACTGCTCGACTCGGTGAGCATCGGTGTTCAGACCGGCGACCGGATCGGTGTCGTCGGTCTGAACGGTGGCGGTAAGACGACCCTGCTCGAGATCCTCGCCGGGATCGAACCGCCGGATTCCGGTCGGGTCTCCCACACCGGGGACCTCCGCATGGCGGTGGTGACACAGCGGGCGAACCTGACCGACACCGACACCGTCGCCGACGTCGTCCTGCGTCCCCTCGGGCTGGACACCTACGAGTGGGCGTCCCAGGCCAGGGTCCGGGAGGTGCTCGGAGGGCTCGGTATCGTCGACCTGGGGCTCGACACACCCGTCGGTCAGCTGTCCGGCGGTGAACGCCGTCGGACGAATCTCGCGGCGGCGATGGTCCGCGATCTCGATCTGCTGATCCTCGACGAGCCGACCAACCATCTGGACATCGAGGGGGTCCAGTGGCTGGCCGCCCATCTCGTCGCCCGCCGGTGCGCACTCGTCGTCGTCACCCACGACCGGTGGTTCCTGGACACCGTAGCCACCCGTACCTGGGAGGTCCACGACGGCACCGTCGACGCCTACGAGGGCGGCTACAACGACTGGACCTTCGCCCGGGCCGAACGGGCACGACAGGCTGACGCGATCGAACAGCGGAGACAGAATCTCGCACGCAAGGAGCTCGCCTGGCTGCGCCGGGGGGCACCCGCCCGGACCTCCAAACCGCGCTACCGGATCGAAGCCGCGGAGGCGCTCATCAGCAACGTTCCCGCACCCCGTGACACCGTCGAACTCATGGCCTTCTCCAGGAAACGGCAGGGGCGGGTGGTCATCGAACTCGAGGACGCGACGATCACGACCCCGGACGGACGGGAACTCGTCCGCGACCTGACCTGGAGGTTGAACCCCGGGGAGCGGATCGGACTGGTCGGTGTCAACGGATCCGGTAAAACCACCCTGCTGCGCACCATCGCCGGTGAACACGAACTCGCCGGGGGACGTCGGATCGAGGGGAAGACGGTCCGTCTCGGATGGTTGCGGCAGGAACTCGATGACCTGGACCCGAACCAGCGCCTGCTCGACGCCGTGGAGGACGTGGCGAGTTACGTACAGATGGGTAAACGTGAGCTGAGCGCTTCACAGCTCGCCGAGAGGTTGGGGTTCTCCGCGAAGCGACAGCGTACGCCGGTGGGGGATCTGTCCGGCGGTGAGCGGCGTCGACTGCAGCTGACCCGGGTCCTCATGGCTGAACCGAACGTGCTGCTCCTCGATGAGCCGACCAACGATCTCGACATCGACACCCTCCAGGAACTGGAGAGTCTGCTCGACGGCTGGCCGGGGACCCTCGTCGTGATCTCCCACGACCGGTATCTGATCGAGCGGGTCTGCGACAGTACATGGGCCCTGTTCGGTGACGGGGAACTGACCAATCTGCCCGGGGGGATCGAGGAGTATCTGGAACGGCGGGCCCGGACCGCGGAAGGCACCACCGGTGTCCTCGATCTCGGATCCGCCAATGAACTCGGTGAGTCCGCTCCGGGTGGTGGCACCTCGGACGGTGGGGAACGGAGGCTGTCGGCTGCGGAAGAGCAGCGTCTGACGAAGGAGATGCGGTCGGTCGAGCGGAAGATGGGCAAGCTCCAGTCCCGGCAGGCGTCGCTCGCCGCTGAGATGGCGCAGGCGGCGGAACAGCTCGACCAGTCGAAACTCGTGGAACTCGATGCGCGGAGGGTGGAGCTGGAGGCGGAGACAGATGCTCTGGAGTCCCAGTGGATGGGCCTTGCGGAAGCCCTCGAAGGCTAACAATGTTACCCCCATATTGGGGGCAATCGTAACGGAACTCCACGCCGCCCGCACAATGCGTTAAACTGACACCCACATAAGAGAAAGCTAAAAGCTGAAGGGTATTCGCGGATATCCACGGTGGTCTGTGTTGTGGAAGGTGGTACCCGGGTGGGTTCGGAGGAAATTCGGGGGGCGGAACCTTCCCCGGATTCGGCCGGACGTGGTCGCCGTGCGGGCGGGCCGTGTCTGCTCTGGGTGCTCATCGCCCTTCTCTCGCTCGCCGCGCTCGGGGTGTTCGTGGGAACGGACCTGATGCACTCCAGGGAGGGGAAGTGGTTGTCGATCGAGCAGATGTCGGCCCCCGGGACCGTCGACGGACGGGACGTCTCCACGAACGGTCGCCTGCCGTACTCGCTCCCCGCCTGTGACGGTTCGGGTGTCCTGCTCCTCGGGGACTACGCCTCCGTCGAGGACGTCGGGAAGGCGACGACGACAACCCTCGGTGCGACCTACACGACGTCGAGGGCGTGTGGTTCCCTCGGCGGGAACAGCGACACACCGGAGTATTTCGTGGTCTATCTTCCGGTGCTCGGCGGCAGGGATGACCTCTGCCAGGCGTTGAAGAACACCAGGGAGCGTCTCGATACATCGGTCCGGGCGACACTCCTCGACGATGAGCCCCACACCAGTGAGAGTCTCTGTCCCCGGGTGGCCGGGTGACACGGGCCGGTACGATCCCTCCGAACGGCGGGGAACTGCACAGATGACACCCGTCGGGCTGCGTTAGAATCGGGCGCATGATCCTCATCAACGTTCGTTTCACCGTCCAGCCCGAGCACGCCGACACCTTCCGGGAGACCGTCGCACCGTTCACCGAGGCGACGCGGGCCGAGGACGGCTGTCTCTTCTTCGACTGGTTCCGGTCCACCGACAACCCGAACGAGTACATCCTCGTCGAGGGCTTCAAGGATGACGCCGCCGAGGCGCACGTCAACTCCGAGCACTTCAAGAAGGCCTGTGAGCTCTTCCCGACGGTCCTCGTCGAGACCCCGCAGATCATCAACACCCTCATCGAGGGGAAGACCGAGTGGGACCGGATGGCCGAGTTCAGCGTCGACTGAACCACCACCCCCGCCGGTCGAACGGTGGTCGGAAACCCGCCGACCGGTCGAACGGCCGAGGGTAGGCTGGTCATCATGGGTAAAAAGGAATCCAAGAAACCGCCGAAGCTGTCCAAGAAGCACTACGAGTCCGAGCTGAAGAGACTTCAGGCGGAACTCGTCGACATGCAGCAGTGGGTCGTCGAGACCGGAGCCCGGGTGGTTGTCGTGATGGAGGGGCGCGACGCGGCGGGAAAGGGCTCCGCGATCAAGCGGATCACCCAGTACCTCAACCCCCGGACCTGCCGCATCGAGGCGCTGCCCGCGCCCAGTTCCCGGGAACAGGGGCAGTGGTACTTCCAGCGCTACGTCGAGAGGCTCCCCACCGCCGGTGAGATCGTGATCTTCGACCGGTCCTGGTACAACCGCGCGGGCGTCGAACGGGTGATGGGCTTCTGCACCTCCCAGGAGTACCGTCGGTTCCTCCATCAGGCACCGATCTTCGAGCGGCTGCTCGTCGAGGACGGGATCATGCTGCGCAAGTACTGGTTCAGTGTCTCGGATGAAGAGCAGGTGAAACGCTTCACCTCCCGTCGGGAGGATCCGCTGCGTCGCTGGAAGCTCTCTCCGATGGATCTCCAGTCGATCACCCGGTGGGAGGACTACTCCCGGGCGAAGGACGAGATGTTCATCCACACCGACATCCCCTCCGCCCCCTGGTACACGGTCGAGAGCGAGGACAAGAAGCGGTCCCGGATCAACGTCATCAGCCACCTGTTGTCGACGATCCCCTACGAGAAGATCGACCGCGAACTCCCCGAGATCCCGAAACGCCCGCAGTCGACCAACGACTACGAACGACCCCCGCGCAGTGATTTCCGCTACGTCCCGGATGTCGCGGCGGAACTGGAACTCGCCCGGGGAAAGCGGAAGAAGGACGCGTCCGGGGACGCGAAGAAGGGGAAGGGCAAGAAGTAGTTCCCCTCCCGTGACCGCGTGGTCCCCGGGGTGTGCCCCGGGGATTTTTCCGTGCGGAAACCGTGGCGCGGATGTGGCGGTATATGACAGACTTCGGACATGAGACAACGTCCCACCCGGAACCTCGTCAACGCTTTCGTCCGACACACCACCGGTGTGCTCGAACTGAATCGGCCGAAGGCACTGAACTCCCTCAACCATGAGATGGTGGAGATCATCTCGGAGGCGCTGGACACGTGGCGCGACGATGACTCAGTGCACCGGGTCGTCATCTGCTCCTCCTCCGAACGCGGTTTCTGTGCCGGTGGTGACGTCCGCACCTGCAGGGAGGAGGGGTTGGCGGGGGACTTCGACTCGGGTGACCGGTTCTTCCGCGCGGAGTACGAGATGAACCGGCAGCTCGCAGACTTCCCGAAGGCCATCGTGTCGGTCATCGACGGTGTGGCGATGGGTGGCGGGCTCGGTGTGTCCGTACACGGTTCCCACCGGGTCATCACCGAGAAGGCCTTCGCCGCGATGCCCGAGATGGCGATCGGTTTCATCCCCGACGTCGGCACGACCTGGATGATGCAGCGCATGATCGGGGAGAGTGGTGAAGCACTGCCGGAACTCGCCACCTTCCTCGGCGTCACCGGGTGGAGGATGACTCCCGCGGACATGCTCTGGTCGGGTCTCGCCACCGATCTCATCGCCTCGGAGGACGTCGACCGGTTCATCGACGCCGTCATCGCCGAGTCCCTCGACGACGCGCTCGAACAGTACGCCCGTCCCGTCGACTTCGTGGATGGGGGTGAGCTCGAGGGGTTCCTCCCCGACATCCGGGCCACCTTCGGGCATGATTCCTGGGCCGCGATCGACGGGGCCCTGGAGGGGCACGGCAACGCCGATTTCGTCGCCCGTGTCCGGGACCTGACGGAGAAGGCGAGTCCGACCTCCGTCGTCGCGGCAGTGGAACTCTACACGGCGAACCGTGCGGCGCGGGACATCGTACACGCCCTCGACAACGAGTTCGCGGTGGGGTCGGTGCTCCGGAGGGAACACGACTTCCCCGAAGGCGTGCGCGCCGTTCTCGTGGACAAGGACCGCAGCCCCACCTTCGATCCGTCCGCCACCGGGGACGTCGACGTCGATTTCTACCGGACGATACTGAAGCACCGTTAGATCGGGCGTGTCCGTCCTGACGGTGAAGGGCCCGCACGCGTACCGCGTGCGGGCCCTCGGAGGTCTCCGGGGTGACGGTCAGACCGTGGCGTGCAGCCGTTCCGGTTCGGGCGTCCCACCGGACTTCGTGTGCACCTTCATCCAGACGGTGAAGCCCCAGATGACGAACACCCCGTACACGATGTACAGCACGGCGGAGGGGTAGTAGCCGGCGGTGAGGAGCAGGGGGACACCGACGATGTCGACACCGATCCAGATCAGCCAGAACTCGGTCCAGCCGCGGGCCATGCCGTAGGTGGCGAGCACGGAACCGGTGAAGATCCAGGCGTCGGCCCACGGGCCCCAGGACCCGAGGGCGGAGAAGATCATCGCGCAACCGACGGTTCCGACGATCCCGGCGATGACGAGTCCGAGACGTTCACGCCCGGTCGCCCAGCGCGGTTGCACCGCGGCGGTGTCCTCGTGGGGTTCGGTGACGATGGACCGGGAGGGGTCGGTTTCCGGTGATTCCCGCAGGCCCCGCTTCCGGGCCCGGGACCACTGGTACCAGCCGTAGACGGAGACGATGAGGAACATGACCTGGCGGCCCGCCTGGCCGTAGAGGTCCAGCGCCTGCGGGGTGTTGAACACCCCGCCGAGGAACACGGTGAACAGGAGCAGGTTTCCGACGATGCCGACGGGCCAGGCCCAGACGACGCGTTTCATTCCGCCGTAGGCGCTGGCGAGACCGAAGGCGTTGCCGATGATCTCGCGCCAGAGGATGGGGACGCCGCCGACGGAGATCGTGGCATCGAGTAATTCGGTGAAAGGATTCATGGTTCTCCCTGATGTGAAAGAGGGGTGCGGACATGGATCCTCGGGGCTGAAAAACTGCCCGGTCGTACCCCGGTGCCGGAACGGACCGTGGATACGGGTCGCCGACGTCCGGGAGTGCCGGTCGTGCAGGTTCTCTCTCATCCGGACTGTGACCGTCGGCTCCGGAATCACACCGGATCTGCTGACCCATCACGCGGAACATCCGTGTGATGGCGCTCGCGGGCTTCACCATGGAGGTGTCTACCGCCGGTGGGGACTTCCACCCCGCCCTGAGAACAGGAACCAGCTTAGCCTGTCAACGGGCCGTCGTGCCCGTCATCCCGCCACCGGGGGAGAACCGGACGGTCACTGTACCGTCGGTCACCGGCAGTGAGACGGAACCGGGGTCCCCGGTCGGGAGTGGACGGAGCCCCCGGAAGCGTGCGTAGCCCGCGATGGCCCGGTGTCCGTCGACACCGTCGGGGACGGCGTCACGGACCACGTCGATGACCGCCTCGACGGCACGGACCGTCGGGGGCGGCAGCGCGAGGGCGGCGTCCGCGAAGACCACGACCGCCCAGGTGTCACTGTTGAGCTGGACCGTCGCGTGGTACCACATGCCGAGAACCGGTTTCGCCGCGGACACGAGGTCGAGTTCACGTGCCAGCGCCAGGGGGACCGTGGGGGACACGAAAGCCGGTACCCCCTCACGCCGACCGAAGTCCCGGATCCTGTGGCAGGCGGAGGTCGACGGAGATCTGCCGATGTGTCTGTCCGCCCATCCCCAGCACCAGGTGTCCCCGGTGACGGTCGCCAGAATGACACCCCGGGCGTGCGTCTCCGCGCCGTCCACGTCGCGTAGCGTGACGAGTCCCCGGTGGGGATCCACGGCGGCGGTGGCCCCGGGGACCCTGGCGTCGAGGTACATCTGGGACTCGACGGAGGGGAGCAGGGCGTCCGCCCGGATCTCGTCGATGTCGAGACCCCCCGAGATGTCGCGGAGCCGCCCGTCCCGGACACGTACCGCGGTGCCGTCGGAGAATCGCCACACCGAACCGTCCGACGTGACGTCCAGTCCGCGGATCGCGGCGAACCCGGAAAGGGAACGGGGGAGATCACCGGTGCATCCGGGGACGGTCGCTGCGGTGATCATGGCCGTCCGCGTGTCTCCGGTCGGTTGCGGCGGATCAAGACACACGACGGCCGTGCAGCCGTCGGGCATCGGGGCGAGGAAACACGGTGTGCAGTAGTGGAGGGTGCGGGCCGCGGCGACGAGATCGTCACTGACCGGTTGTGCCCCGGTGAGTTCGGGTATCCCGAATCTCTCCGCGGCCGCGGCTGCGGTGTCACTGCACCAGGTCCAGAGACCGTCCCGGATCTCCGCGACGACGGTCCCCGTGGTGTCGATGTCCCGGTCCCGGTTGCGCACCGCACGGACCTGCATGCGGTTCCCGTCACGGTTGAACTCGATGCCCGCGTGGTCTCCGAGAGCCGCCGCGAACGCGGCGTCGGCGTCGGCGCGGGCGATCGCTCCGTCCGTGACGATCTCCGCGAGAGATCGCGGTGGGGGATGTTCCATGGGATTCTCCTTCGGGAGGGTGTGCGTCCACTCTAACGGCAGTGCCCCCGCGGATACCGATGTCCACCCGTGTATCAGCGTGTATTAGTCTGTGTGGCGCAGTTGTCGCCAAGTCATCATCATCGCCGCCGCCGTCGTCGTGGCCGCAGCCGTGGAGGAACCAACCCTGATGGACATCCGTCTCGATCCGCTCTCCGACATCCCGATTTTCCTTCAGCTCCATGACGGAATCGTCCGGTCCATTTCCCGTGGGGAGACGGCGCCGGGTACCCGCCTGGACTCGGTGAGGTCGGTGGCCGCGGACCTGGACATCAATCCGGCGACGGTGAAGAAGGCCTATGACCTGTTGCGGTCGGAGGGCATCATCACCACGGGCCACCGTTCCGGAAGTGTGGTGCTCTCCCCGGAGCGGCCCGTTCCCGGGGCGGAGGAGCGCCTGGCTGCGGAGCTTCGGGCGCTCCTGTCCCGGGCCCGGTGCCAGGGAATCGACGGGTCCACGGTCCGCGCACTGGTGGAGTCGGAGCTCGACACCGATTGACCTGACGTGGCACCGGACCTCGACGTCGTCCCCGGACACGCGGAGACGGTGTTCCCCCGGACGGTGCCGGTGGAAAACGTGTCTCGTGGGCGGGGGCGGTGGTGCGCGGATGGTCCCGCCGTTCCGAACGTCCGGGAGGCTGGACCGGTCACGTTTGGGCCGGGATCAGTCAGCGACGAGTGCCTCGAGCGTGAACTCCGGGTGTTCCTTCTCGATGAACTGGAGCCGCCACTTGTCGCCGAACAGGGCGATCAGTTCGCCGTCCGTGCGGGTGAACACCTCGACACCGCGCTGTTTCGCCAGCTCCGGAACGGTCGTGGCGTCGGTGCGCCGGGCCACGGTGTAGGGGACGGCGTCGGTGACGGTCTCGACGTTGTACTCGGCGAGCATCCGGGCCTGCATGACCTCGAACTGCATCGGGCCGACGGCCGCCATGACCGGAGCCGCGTCGCCACGGGCGTCGTTCTTGAGCACCTGGACGACACCCTCGGAATCGAGCTGTTCGAGAGCCTTGCGGAACTGCTTGTACTTGCCCAGTGACTTCGCCCGCAGGGTACGGAAGTGCTCGGGGGCGAACTGCGGCATCGGCGGGAACTGGACCTTGCGTCCCGCGTAGATGGTGTCCCCAGGGGCGAGGGAGCCGGCGTTGACCAGACCGACGATGTCGCCCGGGTAGGCGGCCTCGACGGTGGAGCGGGTCCGGCCGAAGACGGTGAGCGCGTACTTCGTGGAGAAACTGCGCCCGCTCTGCGCGTGGGTGACCTGCATTCCACGGGTGAATTCACCGGAGACGACGCGCATGAAGGCGAGTGAGTCGCGGTGGTTGCGATCCATGCCCGCCTGCACCTTGAACACGACGCCGGAGAACTCGTCTCCCGGTGCCCGGGATTCGTCGACCGCCGAGGAGGCGCCCTCCAGTACCTTCGGATCGGTGTACCGGGGGGCGGGGCCGGGGGCGAGCTCGCAGAGTGCATCGAGGATCTGGTGGACACCGAAGTTGAGCATCGCGGAGGCGAAGATCACCGGTGAGGTGGTGCAGTCGAGGAAGAGATCCTGTTCGTGCACAGCACCGTCGGCGGTCATCAGTTCGACCTCCTCGACGGCGGTCTCCCAGGCGGTGTCCTCTTTTCCTGCGGCCTCATCCGGGGTGAAGTGTTCCTCCGGGGCGATGGTCGAGCCACCGGCGGTACGGATGAAGTGGATGTATTCCTCGATCTCGCCCCCGGTGTCCAGGCGTGCGAGCCCGCGGAAGTCACCGGCCTCTCCGACGGGCCAGAACAGGGGGGTGGGCTGGAGACCGATCTCGGACACGATCTCGTCCATCAGTTCCAGCGGGGACTTGCCGGGCCGGTCCCACTTGTTGACGACGGTGACGATCGGCAGGCCGCGGGCCTTGCACACACGGAACAACTTCAGCGTCTGCGGTTCGAGGCCCTTGGCGCCGTCGATGAGCATGACGGCGGCGTCGACGGCGGTGAGCACCCGGTAGGTGTCCTCGGAGAAGTCTGAGTGTCCCGGGGTGTCGACGAGATTGATCATGTACGGTTCGCCCCCGTGACCGGCGGGGGCGTACTCGAACTGGAGTGCCGACGAGGCGATGGAGATACCCCGGTCCTTCTCCATCTCCATCCAGTCGGAGACGGTGGCTTTACGTCCGGCCTTCCCGTGCACCGCACCCGCCTCACTGATGACGTGGGCGTGCAGCGCGAGTGCCTCGGTCAGGGTGGATTTACCGGCGTCCGGGTGGGCGATCACCGCGAAGGTGCGGCGGCGGGTTGCCTCGGACGCCGGATCGTTGTGGGGGGTGCTCTCGCTCATGTTTCGGTGCAACTTTCAGACAAACGGCCGGACAGGGGTGGGAACTGTGACTCCCGTCAGGGTACGCCATGCTCCGGTGTTCGTTATTCTCGGCGCCATGAGTATCGTCCGCACCCTCTCATCGCCGGTCATCGTCGCCCCGATGGCGGGCGGTCCATCGACCCCGGCGCTCGTCGACGCCGCGGCCGCAGCCGGTTCGCTCGGATTTCTCGCGGGTGGTTACCTGGGTGCGGGGGAACTCGATGGACAGATGCGGAGCGTGCACGGTGGTGCGTACGGGGTCAACCTGTTCTGTCCGCAGCGGGCGGCGTCATCCGTGGAGCTTGCCGCCGTGCGCACCTACGTGGAACAGCTCGGGCCGTCTCTCAGCAGATACGGGATCACGGCGGCGGACCTCATCGGACGGCTCGGGACCGTGGACCCCACCGACGCATTCGCCGCCAAGCTGGAGGCGGTGTGTGCGGCCCGGGCCGGCGGATACGGACCGGCCGTTGTCTCGTGCACGTTCGGTGTCTGGAACGATGCGGAGGTCGAGCGGCTCCACGGTCACGGGATCGAGGTGTGGGCGACGGTGGCTGATGTCCGTGCGGTGCCGCCTGCGGTGTCCGCCGGGGTCGACGTGATTGTCGTCCAGGGACCCGGTGCGGGGGGACACCGGGCGACCCGGACCGTGGAGGAGACACCCTCTGACGTCCCACTGGAGGTCCTCGCGGGTGAGGTGGCGGACGTCGTCGATCTACCTCTCGTCGTCGCCGGGGGACTGGGGACGCCTGCGGAGGTCGCCGCCGCACTGCGGTGGCCCGGGGTCTGCGCGGTGTCGTGTGGGAGTGCTCTCCTCCTCGCGGATGAGGCGGGAACCTCGCAGCCCCACCGGGACATGGTCAGGGGTGCGCGGGAGTGCCCCGACACCGCTGTGACGCGGGCGTACTCGGGTCGTCCCGCGCGGGGTGTGCGTACCGGGTTCATGACGGAACGTACGGATGCCCCCGCCGTGTATCCGTACGTCAACGCTGTGATGGGGCCGGTACGCTCCGCCGCCGCACGGAGCGGGGACCACGATCTCGTGGCGGCTTGGGTGGGTACCGGCGTACCGCACATCCGTTCCGGTCCGGCGGTGGACATTCTGCGCTGGCTGGCGGGAACCGGGGAAGCGTGACCGGCCGGGCCGGCCGGTCACCGTGTTGAACGGGGCGTCAGCGGGTGAAGCGGGCCAGGCCTTCGGTGAACATCTGTTGCAGGGGACCGAACACACCGGTGTGGATGAGCCATCCGATACCGCCGGCTAGTGCGGCGAACAGTGCCAGGACGCGGATGATCCGTGGAGCGGACGCAGACCCGGTGGAACCGTCTCCGGGAATCTCCGCTGCGGGGGTGACGGTGATGGTCACAGGCGCGGTGTCGACGGAGGAATCGGCGTACGTGGCGACGACCTCCGCCGTGACCGTGCCCGCAGTGGCGTCTGCGGGGGCGGTGTAGGTGACGGCCCCGGTCGAGGTGTTCACGGACAGTCCCACCACGGGTTCCCTCAGTGAGAATCCGGTCCCGTCCGGGGTTCCTCCGGTGATGACCGGGGTGAGCGTTACTTCCCCGCCGGCCTGCACCGTGGACTCCGGATAGGTGAGCTCCACCGTGTCGGCGATCGGAGCCGTGGCCGACCCGCCCATGTGGACCGGTCGGATACTCTCGTCGTGCTGCCCCGCTTCATCGGGGAGCGTCAGGCGCTGGATGCCGGCATAGTCGACGTAATCGACCTCGCGGCGGTCGGCGATGAACAGCTCTTCTCCGCTGCGCACCATCAGCTCCGGGTAGTTGCTGTTCGTCCCCTTCGTCTTTCCGGACAGGGTGGATTCCCTGAGGACGTCTCCGTTGCTCGGGTCGACGAGGAAGAGTTTGTTCAGGCCGGTGGCGATGATGGCGTTGCCGTCGGCGTCGAAGACGACCGATGAGATGGCACTGTACGGACCGGGGGTCTCGTAGGGGTTGTCGGCCCAGTACAGGAGGGTGAATTCACCGTCGGTGTAGTCCATGAACGCGTAGGTGTTGTTGTTCTGGCGGTCGTTGTAGACGGCGATACGTGAACCGTCGGTCGCGACGCCCTTGTAACCGCGCGCGGTGACGGGATTCGCCGGTGTGAACGCCTCGATCAGCGACGCCTTCACATCACCGGCCGGGGTGATGTGAACGGGGAGCGCCGGACGGGTCTCACCGCCGGTGACGGTGAGGTTGTAGTCGTTGACGTAGATGTACGTTCCGTCGGCGAGTGCACGGAGGCCGTCATTGTCGCTGAAACCGTAGGGATTCCCGAAGGTGTCGTTCGACAGGTGCTCGTCATCGATCAGGACATCGGGGTAGAGGTCCGAGGTCGCCGGAAGCCCTGTGCTCGTCGATTCACCGTCCGGGGTGATCTCCACGAATGTGGCGCCGCGCAGATAGTTCCAGGGTGCGCCGGCAGGCGGATTCTCCAGATAGATCAGGGCGGTACGGCTGCCGTCGAAGGAGCGTGCCAGCGCGGTCGGGACACCGTCCGCCGTGAACAGGGTCTTCTCCCCGTCGAATCCGTCGCGGGTCACGTGCGCGGACTTCACGGTGAATTCACCGGTGGAGGCCGCGGGTTCGATCCAGGTCATTGTGTCGGTGGCTGGATCGAACGTGGACTCGGCGCTGTTGAGCATGTTCAGTCGTGGCAGCGCCACCGCGCCCCGGAGGGAACGCGGCACGACCGCCACGTTGCTCCCCTCAGGGGGTCGGTTGATGTAGAGGAGGTCGCCGTTCGACATCTCGTGCAGACGGACGGCCCCTCCGGTCCGCGTGCCCGGATCGGTGTCGATGATGCTCGCGTCGGCGAGCCGGTACCAGCCGTCGCCGTCGGCGGGCGACTGAGGGACACCGGATTCACCGGGGTAGCTGAACGTGAGCGAATTCAGGTAGGGGTTGTCGTCGTAGAAGTTGGAGAAGACGTCCTGTCCGGCCTCCGTGAGTTCGGCGCCGATGTTCCTCCAGGTGGTCACCCCGTCAGCGGTGTTGTAGCGGCCGGAGGAGACGTCCAGTCTCCCGAAGGGGACCTCCTTCTCCTCGGACCAGGATCCGTCGCTGTAGCGGACGTAGTTGACCAGTGCGAACAGGGTTCCCTCGCCGGTGTCCGGATCGATGACGACGCGGGGATCGGCGATGGTGACATCCAGCTGGCATTCGCCGCGCACCGGGGTGTCGCCACTGCAGTAGAGCATGTAGTTGACGGTTCCGCCGTACTGGACGCTCACGGCGCCTTCCGGGGTGGTCGTGGAGGAGCGGTAGGGCCACAGGAAGGTTTCACCGTCCTGACGTGCGCCGTCGATGACGCTGGTGGCACCGCTGACATAGTTGTCGAAGGAGTCGCGGATCGCCCAGGACAGTGCGGGGGTGTCTGCGGACGGGGTCGCGTCGACGTCTTCGCGGGCTGTGACGCCCAGCGTGGAGTCGACACCGGCGTACGCCGGGGTGGACAGGGGGATCATGAGCGACGCGGAGACGGCGGCGGCCAGGCTCAGGCGCGTGAAGCGACGTAGTGAATTATTCACCGGGGGCACATCCTTGAGAACGTGGGGACGCGTACCGGGGTCCCGTCGGGGCCGGCGCACGTCCGAGAGTAAAGGTGAGTCTAACCTTATCTTAAGGTTCGCGCTGAATCGCCCGGAGATCGGCCCGTTCCGGAGTGCGGTGGTGTGGTCGCGGTTCCTCGGTGGTGTGCGGGGGCTGTGGGCTCCGGTTATCGGTTGGGGTGATTCCGGTCACAGTCGCCCGTCGCCAGTCGCCCGTCGTCGGCCCCCGGTGATCTCTGCGGGGGTGCTCCGGATCTGTGCGTGTGACGGGTGCCGGATTGTGGTGGGAGGGGGGGGAACGTTCCCGTGGCCAGTCGACTGCCGCCCCATCGGGGGTGATCAAATAGGGGTGGAACCACAACTTCGGCTGGCACGGTGTTGCTATCTTGGGGTGCCGGAGAATTTTTCACCCCTGGACAAGGATTTCCCGGAACCCGGTTCCGCCCCGACCCGAAAGAGGACACCGTATTTCCATGACGGATTCGATCGCTACGCACCGTAATTTCCATGAACGTCTCGCCCTGGCTGAGGAGATGGTCCCGCTCCTCGGGAAACTGCACCGGGAACGCAATGTGGTCACCTCGATCTACGGGCGGCTCCTCGAGAATGTCACCGCCATCGACATCGTGAAGTCGCACCGCTTCGCGCGCCGGATAACCGAACGGGAGATGTCACTGTCCGCGACGCTCCCCATCGTCCGGGAACTGGTCGAGATGGACCTCGGTACCGCGTCCATCGACATCGGACGTCTCGCCACCCGCTTCCGGGAGGACGGGTCGGACGATCTCAGGGGGTTCCTCGAGGAGGAGCTGTCCGAGGTCATCGGCACTGCGGCGGAGACCCCCGAGACCGACGTCGTGCTCTACGGGTTCGGGCGCATCGGACGTCTTCTGGCCCGCATCCTCGTCGCCCGCGAGGGGCGTGGCCTCGGAGTACGGCTCCGGGCCGTGGTCGTCCGGAGGAACGGCGACATCGACCTGGAGAAGCGCGCCTCACTGCTGCGCCGCGACTCCGTCCACGGCCAGTTCGACGGCACCATCAGCATCGACCGGGAGAAGAACATCATCTGGGCGAACGGCACTCCCATCCAGGTGATCTACTCATCCGATCCGGCGACCGTCGACTACACGGAATACGGCATCGACGACGCCGTCGTGGTGGACAACACCGGGCGGTGGCGCGACCGTGCGGGCCTGGAACAGCACCTGAAGTCGAAGGGTGTGGCCCGGGTTCTGCTGACCGCACCGGGTAAGGGGGATCTGAAGAACATCGTCTACGGGATCAACCACTCCGATATCACGGATGGGGACCGCATCCTGTCCGCCGCGAGCTGCACCACCAATGCGATCACCCCCGTACTCAAGGCCGTCAATGATCGTTTCGGCGTGAGTTTCGGACACGTCGAGACGGTCCATTCCTTCACCAACGACCAGAACCTCATCGACAACTTCCACAAGGGTGAGCGGCGTGGGCGGGCCGCGACGTTGAACATGGTGCTCACCGAAACCGGGGCCGCGAAGGCCGTGGCCAAGGCGTTGCCGGAACTCGGGGGAAAACTCACGGGTAACGCGATCCGTGTCCCCACCCCGGATGTGTCGATGGCGGTGCTGAACCTCACCCTGGACAGGGGGACCACCGTGGATGAGGTGAACGCCTATCTCCGTGACGTGTCCCTGAAGTCGGTGCTGCGGCAGCAGATCGGGTACATCCGTTCCCCGGAGGTCGTGTCCACGGACTTCGTCGGAACGACTCAGGCGGGTATCGTCGACGGGCTGGCGACGATCGCGCAGGGCAATCACCTCGTGCTCTACGTCTGGTACGACAACGAATTCGGTTACTCCAGTCAGGTCGTCCGGATCGTCGAGGAGATCGCGCACGCACGTCCGGTCGTCCTCCCGCGTCGTAGGGAACTCGACGAACTCTGATCGCCCTCGTGTCCGTGTACGGCCCGCCCCGGATGTCCGTCCCGGGCGGGTTTCGTCCTGTGTGGGGGTGTTGAATCTCCGGATTCGGCAGCGTGGGATGTCAATGGGGGGCGGTCGGTAATAGGCTCGGGGTGTGGACATGGCGAAGCTGCGGCGTAAGGCCGCCAATGGGGGAAAGAAGAAGTGCTGTCGGTCGCGGCAGCGCTGCAAGCTGTGTCCGGTCGTGGTGAAGCGTCTGGAGAAGGCCCGTGCCTTCGATCTCGACGATGTCGCGTTGGAGAAGGTCTGGGCCAAGGCCCGCATCCGTTGACGTCGGTCGGGGCCGGGTCGGTCCGGTGGCGGGGTGTTCATCCGGGGGAAGTTCAAAGTCCCATGGAATTCCCAGGTTGATTCCTTTGGGATGGCTGGCCAGCGGAAGTCGGGGGACAACGTTCACAGGTTGGCTCTCCGTGGGCTTCGCGGGGTGTCCGTGACCTGTCGGGGGAGCGGTGGCAAATGTAACGTTGCGGTGTCAATTAGAAAACATTTGCATCAACTGACCGGTTGCTGCACCCAACCTGAAAGGCATCTGCCAATGCCCCTTTCAC
Organism: Corynebacterium pygosceleis; assembly: GCF_016595275.2. GTDB lineage: Bacteria > Actinomycetota > Actinomycetes > Mycobacteriales > Mycobacteriaceae > Corynebacterium > Corynebacterium pygosceleis. Next base: position 132,792 of record NZ_JAENIQ020000003.1, read on the forward strand.
CTGGAGTCCGCCTCGTCGGCTTCCGCTTCCTCACCGACGACCCCCGGTTCCGACGGTCCGCCGACGCTCCGTCGTCGCGGCCCTGACCGTCGGCACCGGGGCTCGCCTCCGGAATCCTCGTCGCCGTTTCGCCCGCCGTCGCGCAGGACATCGACGCCGACCACATCCCCACCGTCATCAACAGTCCGGACGACAACACCCGGCTCGACCCGCACGACGAGGTCTCGCCCGACGCCGACGGCATGGACCGGTTCATCGTCGCCTACCGGGACGGCGACGGCCGGGACGGTGACCCGCAGGACAACGGGGACTGGTTCCTCCCCGGCGAATGCAACAACCGGGATGGAGCGGACTCCTCGTGGCACGGCACCCACGTCGCGGGCATCATCGGTGCCGCCACGGACAACGGCATCGGTGTGGCGGCGACCGCCCCCGGCTCGCGGATCCTGCCCGTCCGCGCCCTGGGCAAGTGCGGCGGACTGACCTCCGACATCGCCGACGCCATCATCTGGTCCGCAGGTGGACGGGTCAACGGGGTACCGGAGAACACCACCCCGGCATCGGTCATCAACCTTTCCCTGGGTGGACAGGGGCGCTGCTCCCGGACCTACCAGCGGGCCATCGACTTCGCCGTGGAACGCGGAGTCACCGTCGTCGTCGCCGCGGGTAACGACGCCATCGACGCCAGCCGGGTGCAGCCCGCCAATTGCGACAACGTGATCACGGTCGGGGCCTCGGGCGAATCCGGCTCGTTGGCCGGCTACTCGAACCACGGCCACGTCCTCGACATCACCGCCCCCGGCGGTGACATGACCAACGGTGCGGGTGTCCTGTCCACCCTGAACACCGGCACCAGGACCCCCGGTTCCCCGGCCTACGCCTACTACGAGGGCACCTCCATGGCCACCCCGCTGGTCTCCGGGGTCGCGGCACTGCTGCACCACGCGGAACCCGGGCTGACCCCCGACCAGATCAGGACGCGGATCACCGACACCGCCCGACCGCTCACCCGCAACTGCTGGGCAGGCTGCGGAGCCGGTCTGATCGACGCCGCCGCAGCGGTCGGTGCCGGGGAAAACCGTTCACCCCGGGACACCGACCCCGGTGACATCCCCGTCGACGAGCCGACCGGGGACACGGACCCGGTGGAACCGGAACCGGTGGAGTCCGCACCGGGTGCTCCGGCTCCGGTGGAACCGGAACCCGTGTCCGCCCCCGCCGATGATCCCCGGGACGACTCCGATCGTGAACCCGGCGACGACGGGACCCGGCCCACACCCGATCCGGACCGTCGGGTCAGCTACATGGACTGGCTCCGGACGCTGTACTGGCTGAGCTACTACGGCCTCGGGGGATTCCGGCGGTGACCGAGAGACACGGATGGGGGAGGGACACGACAGTGACGACGACGCACCGGAGATCACCGACGGCTCTGATCGCGGGAACGGTGCTCGTGTGCACGGCCGCCTGCACACCCGCGGGCACGTCACCGGCAACAGGAACCACCGATGCGCCGATCCTCACCGCCACCCACCGACCGGCGCCACGCGACACCGGTGAAGCAAGGGGAGTCGTCGTCTACTTCTCCCCGGAGTCACCGGCCACCGGGAACACGCACCTGCGGGACACGATCATCACGGACGCCGCACACCGTGCCGGTGTCACCTCGGCGGGGACGGACACCAGGACCGTCGACCACACCGGTGAACTGTCCGTGGTCGTGACCGTGGACGGCGGGCTGGACCCCGGACAACTCGCCCGATTCACCACCGAGCTGTACGCGGAACAGGGGATCACCCACGTCGAACCGGACACCGGGTCGGCTCCGTCCGGGGACACCGTACGCTGACGGGACCCGGATGACCGGGACGGACGGGGAATGGCGGAGTCCGTGGGTGGTGGGAACCGCCCGCGGTCGTCACCCCGTCACCGGGAGTGGATCGTGTTCTGCGCGATGACGAGCCCGGACGTCGCGATCAGTTCCACACCGTCCGCCGCTTCCGCACACTGGACCGCGAGGTCCGCGCACTGCGACTGGGGGATGGGACGCAGCACGTAGTCCGCGGGATCCATCCGCCCCGGGGGACGACCGATGCCCATGCGGACCCGGATGTAGTCCCTCGTTCCCAGGGATTTACTGGTGGACTTCAGTCCGTTGTGGCCGTTCTCCCCGCCACCGATCTTGAGACGGACGATCCCCGGCTCCAGGTCCAGCTCATCATGTATGACGACGATGTCTCCCGGTGCGACACCGAAGTAGCCCGCGAGCGCCTTCACCGGACCTCCGGACAGGTTCATGAAACTACGGGGTTTCGCCAGGATCACCGGGCGCCCACCGATCCGGATCTGAGCGATCTCCGCGTTCGAGCGCTTGTGCACACTGAAATTCGCGGGCGCGGGCAGCGCCCGTTCGGCGAGCTCGTCAACGACCATGAACCCGACATTGTGGCGGGTGGCGGCGTATTTCGGGCCGGGGTTGCCCAGACCGACGACGAGAAGTGGGCCGGTGGTGACGGCGGCGGTGTTCCGGGAGGTGACGTCAGATGAACTCACGCCGAACATTGTCGCACACGGTACTGAAGGTGCGGGAAAAGAGACACCCGCCCCGGGAGACCGTCCGGGCGAATGCTCGGCGGAATCCCGGGGCGGGTGCGGTTCTGCGGGGAGTCCCCGGTCGGGAACTCCCGGACAGGGACGTTACTCGCTGTCGCTGTCGTTGGTCGGGCCCTCCTCGGTGGCCTCGACGGACTCGCCCTCGGCGTCGCCTTCGCCCTCTTCACCGGGCTCGGGCAGTTCCTCTTCCTCGGGCTCGAGGATGTTGATGATCAGCATCTCGGGATCGGAGACCAGGGTGATGTCCTCGTCCAGCTTGACGTCGGCGGCGGAGATCTGGGTGCCGATCTCCAGGCCCTCGATGTTGATCTCGAACTCTTCCGGAATGGAGAGGACGGGAGCCTCGACGGCGAGGACGTCGGCGTCCTGGATGACCATGGCACCCGGTGCGGGCTCACCGGTGTAGACGACCGGGACCTCGACCTCGACCTTCTCGCCACGGGAGATGGCGAGGAGATCGACGTGATCGATGTTGAAGGTCAGGACGTTCTGGTCGAGGTGCTTGACCATGGCGAGCTGCTTCTCGCCCTCGATGTCGACGTCGACGACGGCGTTGACGCCGTTGTTGCGGATGATCGCGGTGAAGTCGAGGCGGTCGACGGTGACGTGCAGCGGCGCGTCGATCGTCTTGCTGTAGATCACGACGGGGATCAGACCGTCACGGCGGGCACGGCGGGCGGCGCCCTTGCCGAACTCGGTACGGGGGGTCGCCTCGAGCGGGATAGCCTTGTTGATGGCCATGGTGTTTCTCCTGATGCGTTGGTTGGACAGTTATGTGTGGTCCCGGGCCGCAGACACAACAAAAGCCCGCGAAACCCGGCTTCTCGTCGAGTCATCGCAGGCTGTCCGTCCTTCCGCGTACGGAGGGAGGGGGCGCTTCATGCGTCACATCGCGTCGATAACGGCTGATCCGGTGGATCGGCCCTCGCCGAGACTCCGCTGACAGTACCACGCCCCCGGAACCGGGCACAATGCGCGGCGGTTCCGGGGGCGTGGGAGATGGATCAGGCCTGGCCCTCGAAGAGGGTCGTCACCGAGCCGTTCTCGAAGATCTCGTGGATCGTCTTGGCCAGCAGCGGGGCGATGGACAGAACCGTGAGGTTGTCCCACCCGTCGGTGTTCTGTGGCAGGGTGTCGGTGGCGATGACCTCACGGGCGCCGCAGCGGGACAGCCGCTCGCGGGCGGGACCGGAGAACACACCGTGCGTGGTGGCGATGATGACGTCACCGGCACCGGCCTCACGCAGCACCCCGACGGCACCGGAGATCGTTCCACCGGTGTCGATCATGTCATCGAGGAGCACGCAGGTGCGGCCCGCGACGTCACCGACGACACGGTTCGCGGTGACCTGGTTGGCGACGTCGACGCTGCGGGTCTTGTGGACGAAGGCCATCGGTGCGCCACCGAGGGTGTTGGCCCACTTCTCGGCGACCTTCACGCGCCCCGCGTCCGGGGAGACGACACAGATGTTCTCCAGGCTGTAGTTCTTCTTGATGTGCTCGGTCAGGATCGGCATGGCGTGCATGTGGTCGACCGGGCCGTCGAAGAACCCCTGGATCTGGTCGGTGTGCAGATCCACGGACACGATGCGGTCGGCGCCGGCGGTTTTGAGCATGTCCGCGACGAGACGCGCGGAGATCGGCTCACGGCCACGGTGCTTCTTGTCCTGGCGGGCGTAGGGGTAGAACGGCAGGATCGCGGTGATCCGCTTCGCGGAACCACGCTTGAGCGCGTCGATCATGATGAGCTGCTCCATCAGCCACTTGTTGAGCGGCTGGGTGTGGGACTGAAGCACGAAGGCGTCACATCCGCGGACGGACTCCTCGAAGCGGACGAAAATCTCGCCGTTGGCGAAGTCACGCGCCGTCGTCGGGGTCAGCTTGACCCCGAGCTCCCGGGCCACCGCCTCACCGAGCGCCGGGTTTCCCCGCCCGCTGAACAGCATGAGGTTCTTCTGGTTGTCGATCCACTGGGCAGACATGTCTATTCTGCTTCGCCTTCCTGATTGTTGACGCTGAGCTGCGCTGCTGCGCGTTCGGCGGCGTCGGCCGCCGGAGTACCGGGCCTGCGGCGCTGCACCCAACCTTCGATGTTGCGCTGACGGCCGCCGGAGACGGCCAGTGCCCCGGGCGGGACGTCATCCTTGATCACTGTACCCGCCCCGGAATAGGCCCCGTCACCCACGGTCACCGGTGCGATGAACATCGTGTCACTGCCGGTGCGGACATGGTCGCCGATCGTGGTGTGGTGTTTGTTGACCCCGTCATAGTTGACGAAGACACTCGACGCGCCGATGTTCGACTCCTCGCCGATGGTCGCGTCCCCCACATAGGTGAGGTGCGGGATCTTGGAACCGCGGCCGATCGTCGCCTTCTTCGTCTCCACGAAACCACCGAGCTTGCCCTCCTCACCGAGGGAGGTTCCCGGCCGGATGAACGTGAACGGGCCGACGGTGGCGCGCGGTCCGATCGTGGACTCCGATCCGTGGGTGCGGATGACGGAGGCACCGTCGCCGACGACCATGTCGGTCAACGTCGTGTCGGGGCCGATGGTGCAGTCGTCGCCGATGACGGTGTGTCCACGGAGCTGGGTACCCGGTTCGATGACGACGTCACGGCCGATACGCACGTCCACGTCGATGAACGTGGATGCGGGATCGACGATGGTCGCCCCGCCGCGCATCGCCGCCTCGCACAGGCGGCGGTTGAACTCGGCGCCGATGGTGGCGAGCTGCACCCGGTCGTTGACGCCTGCGATGATGGCGGCGTCGTCCAGGCGGTGTCCCCGCACGGACCGGTCGTTGTCCCGGGCGATGCCGATGACGTCGGTGAGGTAGAACTCGCCCTGTGCGTTGTCGGTGTCGAGCTGCGTGACGGCGGTACGGAGAAGTTCCGCGTCGAAGGCGTAGACACCCGAATTGATCTCGGTGATCTCGAGCTCGTCCTCGGTGGCGTCCTTCTGCTCGACGATCCGGGTGACCTCCCCGTCCGGGGTGCGCACGATTCTGCCGTACCCCGTCGGATCGTCGAGGGTCGCGGTGAGGACGGTGACCGCGGCCCGCGGCTTGGTGTTGTGCTCCTCGACGAGGGCGCGCAGGGTTTCCGAGTTGATCATCGGGACATCGGAGGTGGTGACCACGACGGTGCCCGCGAAGTCGGGGAAGAGCTCCTCCAGGCCGCAGGCGACGGCGTGCCCGGTGCCGTTCTGCTCCTCCTGGTGGGCGATCCCGACGGATGTGGTGCCGTAGGCCGCCTCGAGGACGGGAACCTCCTCCGACACCGCCGGAATCACCTTGTCGCGCTGGTGTCCGACCACCGTGATGACGTTGGCCGGTTTCAACCCGGCAGCCGCGTGCAGGGCGTGGGCGAGCATCGTGCGTCCGGCGACGCGGTGCAGCATCTTCGGGGTGGCGGACTTCATCCTGGTGCCGGCTCCGGCGGCGAGAATGATGACGGCCACATTGTCAGAGGAGGTCTCTGTCATGGGTCTCCGATCATGGGGAAGCGGGTGGAAGCTACAGTTCTCCGCTCCACGCTACCGGACCCTCCCGCAGTGTTCCGGTGTCCGGGTGGCGGGTGCCCCGTCACACCTGCGGTTCCACCCGTCGCGGGTGGGCCCCGGCCCCTGGTGCCGCCCCGACACCCCCGGAAAAAAAAGAAGAGCTTCCCCGCCAGGACTCGAACCTGGAAAGCTGGTACCAAAAACCAGAGTGTTGCCAATTACACCACGGGGAAACGCCGTCGAAACGTTCACGGCGCTTGAGACTCTACCGCATGGGACGGCGGGTTTTCGATTCGGGTCAGGCGGTAGGATCGTCGGCATGGTGAGACAGCGGATGACCGGTAAGCAACGTCGTGAGCAGTTGATCAACGTCGGCCGGGAAGTGTTCGCTGAACGCGGATTCGAGGCAACCAGCGTCGAGGAGATCGCCGCCAGGGCGGGGGTGTCCAAACCGGTCGTCTACGAGCATTTCGGGGGAAAGGAAGGGCTGTACGCCGTGGTCGTGGACCGGGAGATGCTGCGCCTCGAGGCACTGATCACCGGATCGCTGTCCACGGGTAGATCCCGGGAACGCATCGAGCGGGTGGTGCTCGCGCTCTTCAGTTACGTGGAGGAACACACCGACGGCTTCCAGATCCTCGTCCGGGACCTGACCCCCGGCGCGGAGCGCAGTTACTCCACGATGCTCAATGACGCGGTGGGGCAGGTCGCGCACATTCTCGCCCACGCGTTCACCAGGTCGGGGCTCAATCCCGACTACGCGGTGCTGTACGGTCAGGCGCTGGTGGGTATGGTGTCGACGACCGCCCAGTGGTGGCTGGACGTCCGCGAGCCCCCGAAGGAGGAGGTCGCGGCGCACATCGTCAATCTCTGCTGGAACGGACTGGCGGGAATGGAGGCGGCGCCCACGCTACGGGCGGCGGGTGTCCCGGAGAATCCGACGGCCCCGGGAGACACCGTGGTCGGTTGATCCGAGACGCCCATCACCACAATCATCATCACCGGGGTCCGACGGCCCCCGGAAACGTCAGATCAGGAGCCACCTTGCCCGAGAAACCCTCCGCGTCGACCCCCGTGCTCGCAGGCCTGCTGAAGGTCGCGGCCACCGATCCGAAGCTCAAGGGACTGATCGGGCAGGTCGGTGCCCCGCGACTCCACGTGACGGGAATCGACCAGGTCCGCCCCTGGATGATCGGCGCTCTCGCGCACCATGCACCGCTGCTGGTCGTCACCGCCACCGGACGGGAGGCGGAGGATCTCTCCGCCGAACTCGGTGCGATGCTGGGGGAGAAGGTCGCGTGGTTCCCTTCCTGGGAGACCCTGCCCCACGAGCGTCTGAGTCCCGGGGTGGACACCGTCGGGCGTCGGGCGAAGGTCCTGCACGATCTGGCCGCTGGACGCCTCCGGGTCATCGTGACCGCCGCGCGTGGATTCTGCCAACCGGTGCTCGAGACCGCTCCCGGCCGTGATCCGGTGATCCTCGCCGAGGAACGCGAGTACGACTTCGACTCCCTGGTGCGGGAACTGGTCGGTCGGGCGTACCGGCACGTGGACATGGTCGCGCGGCGGGGTGAGTTCGCCACCCGTGGCGGCATCATCGACATCTTCCCCACCACCCTGAACTACCCGGTGCGCGTGGAGTTCTGGGGCGACGAGATCACCGACGTCCGCCAGTTCTCCGTCGCCGACCAGCGCACCATCTCCGAACTCGAGGTCGGGGAGGTGGAGATCTACCCCTGCCGCGAGCTGCTCGTCGACGACGCGGTGTCCGACCGGGCCCGGAAACTCGCGGTCAGCCACCCCGGCAACGCCACCCTGGTCGAACTGCTCACCGCACTGGGGGAGGGGCAGCCCGCCGACGGCATGGAGGCCCTGATCCCGGTGCTCACCGACACCCCCCTGGTCAGCCTCCCGGAACTGATGCCCGAGGGCACCCACGTCCTCGCCTGTGCACCGGAGAAGATCCGCACCCGCATCGATGACCTGATCACCACCGACGACGAGTTCCTCGCCGCTGGTTGGGAAGCCGCCGCCATGGGGGCGACCGGGCCGGTCGCGGCGGAGGGCATCGACCTGTCCGCCGGGTCCTACCGTTCCTGGGAATCACTCGAGGTCTCGGCCCGCACCGTCGGCTCACCGTGGTGGACCTTCGGACCCGACGGGATGCTCGGGGACGCCACCGAATCCGAGACACTCCCGCTCGGTTTCGATCCCGGCCCGACCCCGCGCGGGGATCTGGGGGAGATCGACGCCATGATGGCGCTGCTCCTGGAGCACACCCGGGCGGGTGGCCGTGCCGCGTTCATCGCCCCGGGCGCCGGGCCGGTCAAACGGATGACCGAGAGGTTCCGGGAGAAGGGAATCCCCGTCCACGTGGCGACACCGGGGTGGGAACCGTCCCCCGGTGAGATCACGCTCTACCGGGCACTGAGCCACGCCGGGCTCGTGTTCCCCAGGGTCCGTAAACTGAAGGACGCCGCGGCCCTGCCGCTGGTCGTCATCACCGAGACCGATCTGACCGGCAACCGCGTCGGCGACATCGCGGGTGCCAAACGCCGGCCCGCGAAACGCCGCCACAAGGTCGACCCGCTGGCCCTGAAACCCGGTGATCTCGTCGTCCACGAATCCCACGGCATCGGCCGTTTCGTCGAGATGACCGAACGGACCATCACCACGGGCGACGGGACGTCGCGCCGGGAGTATCTCGTCATCGAGTACGCGCCGTCACGGCGGGGTGGACCCGGTGACCAGCTCTATGTCCCGATGGACGCCCTCGACCTGCTGTCCCGCTACGTCGGCGGGGAGAAACCGGCCCTGTCGAAGATGGGCGGTTCGGACTGGAAGAACACGAAGAAGAAGGCCCGGTCCGCCGTCCGGGAGATCGCCGGCGAACTCATCGAGCTGTACGCGAAGCGGCAGGGGTCCCCGGGGCACCCGTTCGCGCCGGACAGTCCCTGGCAGCGGGAGATGGAGGACAACTTCCCCTACGTCGAGACCGAGGACCAGATGCTCGCCATCGACGCGGTCAAGGAGGACATGGAGAAGCCCGTGCCCATGGACCGTGTCGTCGTCGGTGACGTCGGCTACGGCAAGACGGAGGTCGCGGTGAGGGCGGCGTTCAAGGCGGTGCAGGATGGCCGGCAGGTCGCGGTCCTCGTCCCCACGACACTGCTCGCCCAGCAGCACCTGGCGACCTTCGCCGAACGGATGGACGGTTTCCCGGTCACCATCGAGGGACTGTCCCGGTTCACCTCCGGGGCCGACTCGAAGCGGGTCCTCCGGGGGCTGAAGGACGGGACGATCGACATCGTCATCGGTACCCACCGGCTGCTCCAGACCGGGGTGCACTGGAAGAACCTCGGCCTCGTCATCGTGGACGAGGAACAGCGTTTCGGCGTGGAGCACAAGGAGCACATCAAGGCCCTGCGCACCCACGTCGACGTCCTGACGATGTCGGCGACCCCGATCCCGCGCACCCTGGAGATGTCGATGGCCGGCATCCGGGAGATGTCGACGATCCTCACCCCTCCCGAGGACCGGCATCCGGTGCTCACCTACGTCGGCGCGCAGGAGGACAAGCAGATCGGCGCGGCGATCCGCCGGGAGCTGCTGCGCGACGGCCAGGTCTTCTACGTGCACAACAAGGTCAAGACCATCGACAAGCGGGCCGCCCAGCTCCGTGAACTCATCCCCGAGGCCAGGGTCGTCGTCGCCCACGGACAGATGGGCGAGGAACAGCTCGAACAGACGGTCCAGGGGTTCTGGAACCGTGAGTACGACGTACTGGTGTGCACCACCATCGTCGAAACCGGCCTCGACATCGCCAACGCCAACACCCTCATCGTCGAGAACGCCCACCACATGGGTCTGAGTCAGCTGCACCAGCTGCGCGGCCGGGTGGGACGCTCCCGGGAACGGGGTTACGCCTACTTCCTGTACCCGAAGGGCCAGATGCTCACGGAGACCTCCTACGACCGGCTGGCGACGATCGCGCAGAACAACGACCTCGGTGCAGGTATGGCCGTCGCCATGAAGGACCTGGAGATGCGCGGCGCGGGCAACGTGCTGGGGGCGGAACAGTCCGGGCACATCGCGGGCGTCGGGTTCGACCTGTACGTCCGGCTGGTCGGTGAGGCCGTCGAGATGTACCGCGCCATCGCCGACGGGAAACCGTTGGACGCGACGGACAAGACCCCGAAGGAGATCCGGGTCGACCTCCCCGTCGACGCACACATCCCGGAGAGCTACATCAACTCCGAGCGGCTGCGCCTCGAGGTCTACCGGAAGCTCGCCCAGTCCCAGTCAGAGACGGACCTGCGGCTCGCGGTGGAGGAGATGGAGGACCGCTACGGGCCCGTTCCCGTCGAGGTCGAGCGGCTGCTGTCCGTCGCGCGGCTGAGGCACCGGTGCCGCGCCGCGGGAATCACCGACATCGGGGTGCAGGGCACCAGGATCAAGGTGCACCCGGTTGACCTGCCGGACTCCAAGCAGGTCCGGCTGAAACGTCTCTACGCGGGGTCGAACTACCGGGCGGCGGCGAAGGCCATCCAGCTGAGTTTCCCGAAGGCGGGCAGGAAGGTCACCGATCCGCAGTTGCGCGACGTCGCCCTCATCCAGTGGTGCGCGGACTTCCTCACCGCGATGTTCGACGTCCCCGCCCTGGACGTCACCGGTGGGAAGGCGGAAAAAGGCGGACGGAAGCCCGGGGTCATCTCGATCGGGGGATGACCCGCGTCGCTAGGATGACCGCATGACGGTTCTGCTGCTCGACCCCGCATCACCCACGCTGATCCCGGCGGAGGTCATCACCACCGCCGCGGCGGCGGGGCACACGGTTGCCTTCAGCGGGTCCGTTCCCGAAGCGGTGCGGAAACTCGTGCTGGGGTGCGGACTCCGGGAGTCGACCACGGGGTCGGCGACGGTCTGGGTGGACACCGAGCCCGGTTCTCCGGAGGTCCTGCGGCGATCGGACGCGGGCGAGGAGTTCCGGGGGCCCGGTGCGTCCGGTGTCGCCGCGGCCCGGGCGGTGATGACCCGGGCTCTCGACGTCGGCGAGTGGGAGCGGAACCAGGACCATGTCAGTCTGCTTCCGTATCTGCTGGAGGAGACCGAGGAGCTCGCCGACGCCGTGCGGGCCCACGCCGGAGGCACGGGCACCGCGATCGAGCTCCGGGGGGAGCTGGCGGACGTCCTGCTCCAGGTGCTCTTCCACGCGGAGATCGCCGCGCGGCGGGGAGATTTCGATCTCGACGACGTCGCCGACTCCTTCACCTCGAAGCTGCGCCGCCGGGCGCCCTACCTGTTCGACGGAACGGACGTCACGGTCCCCGTCGAAGAGCAGGAGAAGCTGTGGCAGGCGGCGAAAAGCCGGGGCGGGTGAACGTTTGTCACCGCCCCGGCTTCTGAGGTGCGCGCGGTCAGCGCGGCAGGCCGGAACTCAGCGCGGGGGCGTTGCCGGCGGGGGCCGTGAGCTCGAGGATCTTGTCCAGGCGGAAGTTGGTCGGGTTCAGTGCATTGAGCAGTTTCACCAGGGACTGGATGATCCTGGTGATCTCGGAGCTGCCGAAACCGGCGCCACCGATGACGGTGTCCGTGTCCTCCTTCTTCACCAGGTCGCACTTCTTGGCGCGCTTGGCCAGCTCCCTGGCCTGGGCCTCGGAGACCGGTGCGGTCGCGTCCGGGGAACCGTAGAGCTGCTGGACGATCGCGGTGTTTTTGTCGTTGATCGCCTTCCGCAGGCCGGCCTCGGTCATGTTCTTCTTCAGGATGCCCGCGTCGGTGAGTACGCTCTCGACATCGTCGCAGGGTATGGCCGACGCCAGGAGATCCCCGAAGAGGAAACCCCGGAACTCGGTTTCATCGGCGGATGCGGGTGCCGCCAGCCCGGCGGTCGCGATGGCGACCGTGGCGGCTGCCGTGACAAGACGTTTGCTGAACATGGTGCTCCTCATGAGGGCTATTCGGTGACTTGCTGCCACCCTATCCCAAAAACCCGTCCCGTCTCGTGCCATCCGGGTAACGGATCACGGACAGTCAGTCGGCCAGTTTGACGGCGGAACTCAGTACCGGTAGCTGACGGGAGAGCTCCGAGCTGCCGATCGCGGCGAGCGCGTCATCGATCGGGTCGGTCCTGACGAGTCCGCATTCCCGTGCCCGGTCCGTGATGTCGCCGGCGGTCTTGGCGGTGATGAGGTTCGCGGTCCCCCGGAGCCCCAGGGATTCGGCGAGTCGGTCGCCGGCGGCGGTCAGGCTTCCGGTGAGTTCACGTGCGGTGGTCGTGTCGTTGATCATGTTCGTGTTGCGGAGCAGGACCCCGAGATCGGTGCACGGGACCTCGGCGGCGGTGTTCGTGCCGAGGAGCAGGCCGATGGCGCCGAGCGGGGCTGCGGTGGCGGGGGCCGCGAATCCGGTGGCGATGGCGGCGGTGGTGACGGCTGCGGTGAGGGTGCGTTTGAGGGACATGGTTCTCCTGGATCCTCTTCGGTGGGGTCCGTGCGGCGGACGGGGTCTCGTTGGAACTGTAGTCCCACCTGTTTCTGAAGTGAAGGGAAATAATCGGAGGGGTTATTGGGGCGGGTGGTGTGAATGGTCCGGATGGCTGGCGTTCCGGGGGAATGGCACGGGTAGACTTCGCCGCTATGAGTTCCGCAGTCCGCCGTACCTTTGTCGCAGGCGTCACCTCGGTGCTGGCCGTGGTGATGGTCGTCGCGTTCGTCGGCTGGGTCCTGTCCTTCCTCGACGGCCCGGCACCGATCCGGCAACTGCAGCCCGTCCCGGACAACGTCCCGCCCGCCGTGGGGGAGCAGGTTCCGCAGATCGACGTGAACGCCCCGGGCAGAACCTCACTCAAGCTCGGATTCTGGGCGCAGCCGCTCGCCGCCGACACCGGCATCCCGGTCGCCGCCGTGCAGGCGTACGGAAACGCCGCGCTCATCGCCCGGCAGAGCTGGCCCGACTGCCACCTCTCCTGGAACACCCTCGCCGGAATCGGCTACGTCGAGACCCGGCACGGGACCTATTCGGGAAAGCTCTTCGGCGGATCCAGGATCGGGGACGACGGCGTCGTCGATCCACCCATCATCGGTGTCCCCCTCGACGGCGGCCCGGGCCTCGCGCGGGTGCCGGACACCGACGGTGGCGCACTGGACGGCGACACCGAGTTCGATCGCGCGGTCGGCCCCATGCAGTTCATCCCCTCGTCCTGGCGGATCTACGGACGGGACGCCGACGGCGACGGGAACCCGGACCCGCAGCAGATCGACGACGCCGCGCTCGCCTCCGCGCGGCTGCTCTGCGCGCACGACCGCGATCTCGCCACCCCGGAAGGGTGGACGCAGGCCATCCGGTCCTACAACAACTCCACCGACTACCTGATGAAGGTGCGGGACGCCGCAGCCGCCTACGCCCTCAGGCAGCCACCGGTGTGACATCGGTGTGGCAGGGTGCCCGGATGTGTGGTCCGGCGGCGCGCCCGGACATTTCATGGAACAATTGATGTCGAGCGTTCCGCATGGTCGCCGACCATCAGATCCCTCCGGGGTGCATCTCCCTAAAATGCCCGGTTATTTCCGGTTGTGTGAGGTACTGCCCGGGTGGTGTGTTCCGGTTGAGGGCCTGCGCGGCGCCACGTAGAACGACAATCGAAGCAGCACCCTAATAAGGCATAGGAGGCCATTGTGGCTGAGATCATGCACGTATTCGCCCGCGAGATCCTGGATTCCCGCGGCAACCCGACCGTCGAGTGTGAGGTCGTCCTCTCCGACGGCTCCGCAGGCAAGGCGGCCGTCCCGTCCGGCGCGTCCACCGGCGTCCACGAGGCACATGAGCTGCGCGACGGCGGTGACCGCTACCTCGGCAAGGGCGTGCTCAAGGCCGTCGAGGCCGTCAACGAGACCATCGTCGACGAACTGGCGGGCATGGAGGCCGACGACCAGCGCGAGATCGATCAGGTCATGATCGACGCCGACGGCACCCCCAACAAGTCCAAGCTCGGCGCGAACGCGATCCTCGGTGTCTCCATGGCCGTGGCCCACGCCGCCGCCGACGCCGCCGCACTCCCGCTCTTCCGTTACATCGGCGGCCCCAACGCCCACCTCCTGCCCGTCCCGATGATGAACATCGTCAACGGTGGCGCGCACGCCGACTCCGGCGTCGACTGCCAGGAGTTCATGATCGCCCCCGTCGGTGCAGCCAGCTTCAGCGAGGCCCTGCGCATGGGCGCGCAGGTCTACCACACGCTCAAGGGCGTCATCAAGGAGAAGGGCCTGTCCACCGGCCTGGGTGACGAGGGCGGTTTCGCCCCCTCCGTCGGTTCCACCGCCGAGGCCATCGACCTCATCATCGAGGCCATCGAGAAGGCCGGCTTCACCCCGGGCGAGGACGTCGCCCTGGCCCTCGACGTCGCAGCCTCCGAGTTCCACAAGGACGGCAAGTACCACTTCGAGGGCGGCGAGCGCACCGCCGAGGAGATGTGCAAGGTCTACGCCGAGCTCGTCGCCAAGTACCCGATCGTCTCCATCGAGGACCCGCTGAACGAGGATGACTGGGAGGGCTGGAAGACCCTCACCGCCGAAATCGGCGACAAGGTCCAGATCGTCGGCGACGACCTCTTCGTCACCAACCCGGAGCGCCTCCAGCAGGGCATCGACAACGACGTCGCCAACGCACTGCTGGTCAAGGTCAACCAGATCGGTACCCTCACCGAGACCTTCGACGCCGTCGAGCTGGCCCACCGCAACGGCTACCGCTGCATGATGAGCCACCGCTCCGGTGAGACCGAGGACACCACCATCGCCGATCTCGCCGTCGCCCTCTCCTGCGGCCAGATCAAGACCGGTGCCCCGGCCCGCTCCGAGCGCGTCGCCAAGTACAACCAGCTCCTCCGCATCGAGGAACTGCTCGGCCCGGCCGCACGCTACGCCGGCCGTTCCGCGTTCCCGCGTTTCGCCGCCAAGTAACATCCGGCAGGAATCACGGGCACGGGCCCGGACCTCCCCACGACGGGGAGGTCCGGGCCCGTTCGTGTGTCGGAGCTCGCCCGCCCGTACGCCGGCGCGGTAGGATCGACGGACAATGATGAATCAAGGGCACATGCGGCGGAAACGGGTTCCCGTGACCAACCGCGGAACATCAGGGAAACGCCCCGGCAAAAGGCCCGGGGGGTCGGCGGCGTCGGAGGCGCGCGCACGCACCGGACGGGGGCGGTTCAGCGCGTTCCAGGTCGGCATCCTGATCGTCGTTCTCATTCTCGTGCTCGTCATGATCGCGGTCCCCGTGCGCAACTACTTCCAGCAGCGGGCGGAGATAGCGCGGCTCAGCGCCTCCATCGACGAACGCACCGAACGCCGAGACACCCTCCTCGGGGAGATCGAGAAGTACCGTTCCGAGGCGTACATCAGGGAACAGGCCCGGCAACGGCTCGGGGTGATCGAACCGGGGGAGACCCCCTTCCGTATCATCGACCCGGAGATCACCACCTCCACGGCGACCACCGGTGGCGGGGACGACACCACCCCGGGGGTGAGCGCCCCCTGGTGGGACATCCTGTGGAGCTCGGTCGCGTCCCCGGACACCGGAGTCAGTCTGCCCGGCACGGACCCGGAGCCGGACCCCGCCGACGAGGTGGGGAAAGGTCACCTGCCGACGGCGGTACCACCACCAGCGGAAGAACAACCCGCACCCGCACCCGCGGAATGACCAGAAGATGACCACCCCGCAGCCCGGGGCGACAAGGAGGACACACCCATGACAGTCGACGACGCCGACATCGCCCGGGTCACCGAACAACTCGGCCGCGAACCCCGCGGAGTCATCGAGATCGCCTACCGCTGCCCGGACGGCGCGCCCGGCGTGGTCCTGACCGCCCCCCGTCTGCCCGACGGAACCCCGTTCCCGACGCTGTACTACCTCACCGACCCCCGGCTCACGGCCGAGGCGTCACGCCTCGAGGTCGCCCACGTCATGAAGTGGATGAGCGAGCGACTGAGGGACGACCTGGAGCTCGCCGCCGACTACGACGCCGCACACCGCCACTACCTCGACCGCCGCAACGCACTCGAGGACCTCGGCACCGACTTCTCCGGCGGCGGCATGCCCGAACGGGTCAAATGCCTCCACGTCCTCATCGCCTACGCCCTCGCCGAGGGCGCCGGACACTTCCGGCTCGGCGACGAGGCCGTGGCGCTGGCCGCCGAACACGCCGGGCTACGCGGCACCGCCATCCCCGCCGACTGGCCCACCTGCGCAGACCTCGGCATCGACATCGACCAGTTCGACTTCACCCACGCTGAGGTCCGGAAATGACCCGGCTCGCGGCGGTCGACTGCGGCACCAACTCCATCCGGCTGCTGATCTGCGAGGTCGGCGGGGGACAGACCCGGGAGATCCACCGCGCGATGGAACTCGTCAGGCTCGGCGAAGGCGTCGACGCCAACGGTGAACTCGCCCCGGCCGCCCTCGAACGCACCCGGGCCGCCCTCGAACGCTACGTCGAGATCATGGAGATCGAACGCGTCGCCGACGTCCGCATGGTGGCCACCTCCGCCACCCGCGACGCCCACAACCGCGAGGACTTCTTCCGGATGACCCGCCAACTCCTCGGCCGGATCAAACCCGGCGCCGTCGCGGAGGTCATCACCGGCGAGGAGGAGGCCGCCCTCAGTTTCCGGGGGGCCGTCGCCGACCTCCCCCCGGAGACCGGCCCGTTCTGCGTCATCGACCTCGGCGGAGGATCCACGGAATTCGTCGTCGGCACCGTCGACGACGGAATCCTCGGCAGCCACTCCGCACAGATGGGCTGCGTTCGCGTGACCGAACGCATCATGCGCTCCAACCCCGCCACCGACACCGAGATCGAGATCGCCCGCGAATACGTCGCGGAACGGCTCGAACAGGTCCGCGCCATCGTCCCCGTCGACCGCACGAAAACCTTCGTCGGCTGCGCCGGAACATTCACCACCCTCTCCGCACTCGCCCTCGGGCTCGAACACTACGACGCCAGCGCCATCCACGGCTCCGTCCTCCGCTTCGAGGCACTCAGGGTCCTCACCGACCACCTCATCGCGGAAACCTCCGAACAACGCGCCACCAACCCCGTCATCCACCCCGGCCGCGCGGACGTCCTCGGCGGCGGATCCGTCGTCGTCCAGGGGATCATCGACCTCGCCCGCGAGGCCACCGGTGCCGACTCCATGGTCATCTCCGAGAAGGACATCCTCGACGGCATCATCGCCGGCCTCGCCGACGAACTGGACCGGTGACGGAACGGGTGTGAGGAACGCCCCACCGGTGCGTTAAACTGTGCCGGTACGCCCCTATAGCCCAATTGGCAGAGGCAGCGGACTTAAAATCCGCGCAGTGTGGGTTCGAGTCCCACTGGGGGCACCGTGGGCGGGTGTGTCGGAAGTGCGCTGTTTCATCCGGACCTGTCGGTGTTTTCCGTGCTCCGCACCGTGCCCGTCATCGGCGGTGCGGTGGTTCGCGGGGACGGGGGTCGGGTGCTGTGATTTTTCGCACGACACCCCGTGATGGGGGTGGATGGCCGACTGGGGGTGGCCGAAAGAAGGATAGGTTGACCTCACTGAATGGTTGCGCTAGCGACAATCGGCAATGATTGCCGGCTGGGTGAAAGGTGCCGGGGCGTTGCCGTACCGTTACTATCGTTTAGGTTAGCGTCGCCTAAAGATGATTGAGGTACGACATGGTTGTCTCCTACCCCCACCCGGCTCTCCTGTGGTGCCACTCGGGTTCCGCGACGATCAGTGTCGGCACCTGGGAGTGTGATCTTCCCGCCGGTGAACTCTGCTTCGCCGCGGGCCCGTCCACGGTGTCCGGCACTGGTCTGGTCATCCCGATCGTCTTCCCGAACCTCGGAATCTCGGGCCCGTCACGCCGTGTGCATCTCGGTGTCGAGTGGGGCGATTTCATGGTCTACGAATTCTCCCGCTCCCTGGGTTACCTGCGTGGCGCACGGACACTGTCCCCGGAGATCTCCAGGCTCTTCGACGATCCCGCCGCGCCGCCGCCGGCCCCGGAGGCCGAGGAGGCGAACGCCGTCGCGCAGAGGCTGCGTGTCAATCCGGGGGATCAGACGTCGCTCGAGGACTTCGCCGAACAGTACCGGGTGTCGGCGCGGACGCTGCAGCGCCAGTTCCTCGCCTCAACGGGCCTGACGTTCTCCGAGTGGCGCACCGCCTACCGTGTGTCTTCCGCAGCGGAACTCCTCGCTCGGGACTTCTCCGTCGCCGTCGTCGCGAATCTCGTGGGTTTCGCCGCCACCTCGTCGCTCACCCGGGCCTTCCGCCGTCACACGGGATGCACGCCGTCCGCGTACACGCCGGGTTCGGTCGGGATGGCCCCCGCCGGGACGCCACCGGAGATCCCCTCGTCGAGCACCTGGCACCGTTCGACCGGTTCGGACGTGGTCCTGTGGGTCTACCGCGGTACCGCCACCCTCACCACGCCCGGGTACTGCCGCTTCCTCGGCAACGGTGACAGTGCGACGATCCCCGCCGGCACCAACACCCGTCTCGACATCGCGGCCGGATCCATCGCGCTGCCGCTGAACGCCGCCGGTGATCTCGACTCCACCCCGGACCTCGCCGGGGTCGTGGACTGTTACCGCAGTGCCCTCGGGGTGGTCACCCGGCGTGACACCGCCTCCGCACCGTCCGTGTTCACGTTCACGCAGAAGATGGAGGAGGCGCGGCAGCTGCTCCGCGCCGGACTGCGCCCCAAGGACGTGTCCCGCACGGTCGGCTACCGTTCGACCGCCGCCTTCTCCCGGGCGTTCAAGGGCATGCACGGCATGTCGCCGAGGGATTTCCAGAACGAACAGTTCGCGGAACTCACCGCACGCTCCACCACCGGATAGCCGGTACCGTCCCTGTCGGGGCCCCGGATCGCACGCCGGGTCCCCGACTTCATCTTTGTGTCGCGGGGAACCGGGAACTTTTCCGCGGGGGGACGCGTTGTAGGGGATGTAGACGTCTTCATGACTGAACCAGAACGCAACCAGAACACAAAAGAAAGGACCAGGGACGACGTGCGTAGTAGCAACCCTGTTCTCAGTTCACTGACGGGCAATCGGAACCAGCCCCAGCAGAACCCCTACCAGACGGGCTACCCGCAGGCCGGCTACCAGGACCCGTACCTCGCCCAGCAGGGCGACCCCTCCGGTGCCCAGCGACCGATCACCGTCGATGACATCGTCACCAAGACGGGCATCATGTTGGGGATCATCGTCGCGCTCGCGGTGGTCAACTTCTTCATCGGAGTGATGGTCAACCCCGGCCTGTCGATGCTGCTGACCATCGTCGGTGCGATCGGTGGGCTCATCACCGTCCTGATCTTCACCTTCGGCAGGAAGTTCGGTTCCGCGCCGATCGCCCTGACCTACGCCGCCTTCGAGGGGCTGTTCGTCGGAGGCATCTCCCTGACGTTCTCCGGAGCCCTCGTCGGTGGCGCCAACGCGGGTGCCCTCATCGGCCAGGCCGTGCTCGGTACCGTGGGTGTGTTCCTCGGAATGCTGTACGTCTACAAGTCAGGTGCGGTGAAGGTCACCCCGAAGTTCACCCGGATCCTCGTCGGCTGCATATTCGGTGTGCTCGTCCTCGCCATCGGCAACATGGTGATGTCCATGTTCTCGGACTTCAACGTCCTGCGTGACGGTGGCCCGATCGCCATCATCTTCTCGCTCGTCTGCATCGTCCTCGCAGCCATGAGCTTCCTCGTCGACTTCGACTCCGCCGACAAGCTCGTCCGCGCCGGTGCACCCGCCAACATGGCCTGGGGTGTCGCCCTCGGCCTCGCGGTCACCCTGGTCTGGCTCTACACCGAGATCCTCCGACTGCTCAGCTACTTCAACAACCGCTGACCCGGAAAACCGGGAGCACGACCACGAACCCCCGCCTCCCCTCCGTCACGAACCGGCGGAAAAGGGGAGCGGGGGTTCCGTCATGTCCGCACCGCCCCCGACCCACGGATCCGGGACACCCGGGCGCGCGGTGCACGGAGGCGCGGTCAGATGACCGACAGAGGAAAACCGGCGACCACATGCTCAGTGGCCGCCGGTTCTCTGCGGGAAAGGGGAAAGAGACCCTACAGGGCGACGGTCTCCCCGTCGACGGTGATCTGGGTGAACGCCGGGCCCTGCGGTGTGTTGCGCGGCAGGCTCAGAACCACATCGACGTCGAGGACGGTCTTCTCCTCACCCTCGGCACAGTTCGGCTCGCAGGTGTTGGTCACACGGCTGGCGGTACCGACGGCCTGCTCCTCATCCCACCTGGTCCAGACGATGTCCACGAGACGGTCATCATTGCCGGAGCACGCGAGGTTCAGCGTCGACGGACGCTGGGTCGGTGCACTGACGCAGTTGATGACCCCGGGAAGGGTCTCGGGCTCCGCCGTGCCGCTCGTCGTGGTGGTCGATGACGTCTCCGACGTCGAGTCGTGCGCCGACCCGCTGTGTGCGGGGGAGGTCGTCATCGCGGTGGTCTCGTCCATCTCGATGCTCGCCGGAGAGGACAGCTCCCCGGCGGTGACGACACGCTCATCGGTCGGAACCTCGTGGGGAGGGGAACAGGCCGCGAGTGCCAGGGCAGCCGCGGCGAGCGCGGCGAGGGAACGGGTACGGGTGGTCATGATCGTGTCCGGGCCTTTCGTGTAGGGGCTGGTCTACTGGTTCTGGGCGCGCAACGTCGCGTACTTCTCGGAGTTGTACGGCTCCGCGGAGACGACCGTGACGGTGATGACCCGACCGTTCGGTGCGGTGTACTCGCGGGTCTCACCTTCGCGGGCGCCCAGTACGGCGGCACCCAGCGGAGCCTGCTCCGAGTAGGTCTCCAGGTCCTTGTTGTCACTCGCCGCAGCACGGGTACCGATCAGGAAGGTCTCCTTCTGGGACTCGTCACCGTCGTAGTAGACGTGAACGACGGAACCGACGTGCGCCACACCCTCCTCGACGGCGGCGCGCTCCGTGGTGGAGTTCGCCAGGATCTGGGAGATCTGCTGGATGCGGGCCTCCTCCTCGACCTGCATCTCGCGGGCCGCGTCGTAACCGGCGTTCTCCTTGAGGTCACCCTCTTCACGACGCTCGTTGATCTCCGCAGCGACCACCGGCCGGTGGGCGATGAGCTCATTGAGCTCCGCCTCGAGCTTCTTCTTGGTTTCCGGGGTGATGTACTGCTTCTGAATGTCAGCCATGGTGTCGGTGCCTTCCCAGTTTTCGTCGTCGTGGCCGAACGGCGGCGGGTGCACACCGTCCGACCTGCCCTGCGCCGATGAGGTACCGGAACACACGCACGTCGCCGACGGCGACTGTTCCCCGACAGCTGACAGTGCCCCGGGTGCCCGCACGCGAAAGACACCGAGGTGTCCGGGTGCGGCCCACGGGGCGTGACTGTGGTGCCTTCTGCGTGGACGCCGGTGAACGGCACCCACGGATCGGGGAACAACGCCACCGGACACACGAGTGTCGTCAGGGCTGTTTCGCGATGGATTCTAACACACGGGACGTCGGGACGGACCCGTTCAGCGGGGCTCCGACTCCGTCAGATAGGCCGGAACCTTCTCGTGGCAGCCGTAAACCTTTCCGGCGACGGGCAACCCGCGCGTCGGGATCTCCACGGTGTACCGCTCAGTGGACTCCCCGCCCGGCGGAATGAGGAACTCCCGGCGCCCGACCTCGATCTTGTCGTAGTCCAGGGCCTGGATGACGCAGTAACTGTCGGTGTCCGTGTTCTTCCTGGTGACGTCGACGAACATCCGCAGGGTCGACTCATCCTCAGTGCGTTCGAAACCGGAGGTGGTCGCGCTCACCGTCGCGGCGGCCGTCTTCTGGAAATACTGGACGGTGACCACCACCGCCGCGACGAGGAACAGGACCGACCCGATCGCGATGATCCGGCCCGAGAGGTTTCCCCGGCTACCGTCGGCGGTGACGGCGTAGCGGTCCGACGGGAGGGATGGGCGGTGGGGCCGGTTCTCCACGGTGGCGGTTTCCTGTCTGTCCGAACGTCCGACCCCGGGCGTGACCGGTGCCGGCGCACCTCATCGGGGTGCACGGCACCATGATAGACCGGCCCCGGGGTGGCGGTGCGGACCGGTTCCGGGGTTGTCTAGGATGAGGGGACGCAGCCGCCGGTGGGGACGTCCTCCGGCGCACCGGACCCCAGGAAGAAGGACGACGACACCGTGAGCCAGCAGCGCCTACTCGCCATCCACGCACACCCGGATGATGAGGCCAGCAAAGGGGCGGCGACACTCGCCCGCTACTCCGCCGAAGGCGTCGACACCATGGTGGTCACCTGCACCGGCGGCGAACGTGGCTCGATCCTCAATCCGGCCATGAACCGGCCCGGCGTGCTGGAGAACATGGACCAGATCCGGCGCGGGGAGATGGCCGCCGCGGCGCGTGCCCTCGGCTGCCGGCACGCCTGGCTCGGGTACGTCGATTCCGGGCTCCCCGAGGGGGATCCGCCGCCACCGCTGCCGGAGGGATGTTTCGCCCTCGAGGACAACGACCACGTCGTGCGGAAACTCGTCCGGATCATCCGGGAGTTCCGCCCGCAGGTCATCATCACCTACGACGAGAACGGCGGATACCCGCACCCGGACCATCTGAAGGTCCACGAGGTGTCGATGATCGCCTGGGACGTCGCCGGGGACCCGGGCTACCATCCGGAGCTCGGGGAACCGTACACGCCCCTGAAGCTCTACTACACCCACGGCTTCATCCGGCAGCGGATGCAGCTGTTCCACGATGAGCTCGTCGCCGCAGGTCGCCCCAGTCCGTTCGGGCCGATGCTGGAACGGTGGAGCAGTGACCGTGCGGACATCATGGCGAGGGTCACGACGCAGGTGCCGTGCGCCGACCACTTCGACAGTCGCGATGATGCTCTCCGGGCGCACGCGACGCAGATCGATCCCGCGGGGATGTTCTTCGCCACGCCGGTCGACGTGCAGCGTAAACTGTGGCCGACGGAAGAATTTGAACTCGCGCGGACCAGGGTGCAGACGACCCTCCCGGAAACGGATCTGTTCGCGGGTATCGGAACAGAGGAGAACTAGATGGACATCCAGGGCATCGCGGGTGTCATTCTCGCGCAGGCGGAACGGTCCGGACCGCTGGGGCCGGAGTTCGGCAAGGCGTCACCCGTGGGGTTGTTCGTGCTCGTGCTCCTCGGGGCCATCGTGCTCTACATCGGGTGGGCCCTGAGTCGACGCGTCCGCGGCATGGCCCGGAGAAGGGAGTTCGCCGAGGCGCACGGTATCGACCCCTTCGACCAGGAGGCCGTGGACAGGGCGATGGCCGACGCCGGGTTGACCTCACCGAAACGCCGCTGGTTCTGACGGTCCGCTCCGGCGGAACCGCCGGGTTGACCGGGGGAGTCGCCCCGCGCTCCACCCTGTGCCCCTCCCGTGGCCGGAAGGCTACTAGAATCGGGTGCGTGAAACTTATTCCGCAACTGCTTTATCCGCTCTACGAGAACCGGCTGCGCCGTGAGATCCGCGGACGTCGGCGACCGAAGCACGTTGCGGTGATGTGCGACGGCAACCGGAGATGGGCCCGCGAGGCGGGTTTCGCCGACGTCAGTCACGGGCACCGTGTCGGTGCGAAGAAGATCGGTGAGATGGTCCGCTGGTGTGATGAGACCGGCGTCGAACTCGTCACCGTCTACCTGCTGTCCACCGAGAACCTCGGGCGGGCGGAAGATGAGCTGCAGCTGCTGTTCGACATCATCGGCGACGTCGTCGATGAACTCGCGGATCCCGAGACCAACTGCCGGGTCCGGCTCGTCGGCCACCTCGACCTGCTCCCGGACCACTTCGCGGAACGGTTGCGTGCCGCCACCCGGAAGACCGGGGAACACACCGGTGTCACCGTGAACGTGGCCGTCGGCTACGGCGGGCGGCAGGAGATCGTCGACGCGGTCCGGGATCTCGTCGCGGAGAAGGCCGGCGAAGGCCTCACCCCGGAACAGATGGTGGGGGAGATCAGCGTCGACTCGATCTCCAGGCATCTCTACACCTCCGGGCAACCGGATCCCGACCTGGTCATCCGGACATCCGGGGAACAACGCCTCTCCGGATTTCTGCTGTGGCAGGCCGCCTACTCCGAGATCTGGTTCACGGACACCTACTGGCCGGCGTTCCGGAGGATCGATTTCCTCCGGGCACTGCGCTCCTACGCGTTCCGGAGCAGGCGCTTCGGAAAATAACCCTTTCCCAGGGAGGACCCACCGATGAACACGCCCGCGTTGACCGTCATCTTCGACTCCGTCTACGGATCGACCGAACACTACGCCCGGACCTTCGCCGAACGCCTGGGGGTCGCCCCGATCGCCCTGTCGGACGTCCCCTCCTCCGTCGGACAGCTCCCGGGAACCGGGCCCGTGGTGGTGTTCTCCCCGAACTACGCGGGCCAGATCAGCGGCGCGAAATGGCTCCGGGACGCGGACGACGGTGATCGTCCCGTCGCACTGGTGGTGATCGGCATGAGCGTCAGTTCCTGGGCCCGGGAGAAGGACGGGGCGGCCAGGGCGTTGGGCGGAAACGCCGACCACGTGACCCGGTTCTACCTCCCCGGACGGCTCAACCACTCACAACTCAGCCGCATACACAGGGGGACACTGTGGTCGCTCAACCAGATGCTGCGCCGCAAGTCCAACCGCAACGAGAACGAGGAGGAGATCGTCCGCCAGTACGGGCGCGACATCGACCGCGTCGATGACACGGAGCTCGATCCCGTGGAGCGGTGGGTCCGGGGAAACCTCACCTGAACCGGACGTACGGTGCGTGCCGGTGAGCTAGATCTTCCGCATCCGGACCCGCTGAACCAGGTGGTCCCGGCCCTTCAGGAGCACCAGCGACGCCCGCACACGGGTCGGGAGGATGTTCTCCACCAGGTTCGGCAGATTCACGGACTGCCAGATCTCCCGGGCGATCCGGCGTGACTCCTCGTCATCCAGGTCCGCGAAGTGCGCGAAATGCGAACCTGGCTTGCTGAACGACGTCGCCCGCAACGCCATGAACCGCCGGATGAACCACTCCTCGATGTCGTCCGTGTGCGCGTCCACGTAGACGGAGAAATCGAACAGGTCACTGACCATCAGTGTCGGCCCCGTCTGCAGGACGTTCAGGCCCTCCAGGATGAGGATGTCCGGCTGCCGGACCTCGATCACCTCACCTGGCACCCGGTCATACAGCTCGTGCGAGTACACCGGCGCCTGACAGACCGGGCTACCCGACTTCACGTCCGTGACGAAGCGCATCAGGGCGCGCTGGTCGTAGCTCTCCGGGAAGCCCTTCCGTGTGGTCAACCCCCGGCGCTCCAGTTCGGCGGTGGGGTAGAGGAAACCGTCCGTGGTCACCAGATCGACCCGCGGATGGGACTCCCACCGCTGCAACAGAACCTGGAGCAGACGCGCCGTCGTCGACTTACCGACCGCGACGGACCCCGCGACGCCGATGATGAAGGGAACGTGCTCGACGGGCTTGTCCACGAACGTCGAGGTCGTACCGATCAGCTTCTTACGGGCCTTCACCCGCAGATGGATGAGGCGGGACAACGGGAGATAGACGTCCGCGACCTCATCGAGGTCGATGTTCTCGCCGATACCGCGCAGCCGGACAACTTCATCGGCCGTCAGAACCTGCGGCATCGACTTACGCAGATGCCGCCATTCGGTCCGGTCGAAGTCCAGGTACGGGCTGATCTCCCGTGGGCGTGCCATGCGTCCATTGTGCACAATCCCCGGCGCCACCCCGACACGGGGGCCGGGTGCGCCCGGGAACAGACCTCTCTGTCCACATTCCCGGCCGTGCGGGATAGACTGGCGGAGCATTTGAATATCCCGGGGCGTGGTCTTGTCCCGGGAGGTGCTGACACGAAGGGAAACCGGGCACACATGACCGAATCCACCTCCACCCCGAACGCCGACTCACGATGGCTTCCACTGACTGAACTCGACCCCGCCGTCGACCAGGTTCTCCGGGACGAACTCGCACGTCAGCGGGACACCCTCGAGATGATCGCGTCCGAGAACTTCGTCCCGCGCGGAGTGCTGCAGGCGCAGGGCTCCGTCCTGACGAACAAGTACGCGGAAGGCTACCCCGGCCGCCGCTACTACGGCGGCTGCGAACACGTCGACGTCGTCGAGGATCTCGCCCGTGACCGGGCCAAGGAGGTCTTCGGCGCCGAGTTCGCGAACGTCCAGCCGCACTCCGGTGCGCAGGCGAACGCCGCCGTTCTCATGGCACTGGCCAACCCCGGCGACAAGATCATGGGGCTCTCGCTGGCCCACGGTGGCCACCTCACCCACGGCATGAAGCTCAACTTCTCCGGCAAGCTCTACGAGGTCGCCGCCTACGGTGTCGAGGAGGACACGTTCCGCATCGACATGGACCGCGTCCGTGAGCAGGCCATCAAGGAGAAGCCGCAGGTCCTCATCGCCGGCTGGTCCGCATACCCGCGCCACCAGGACTTCGCCGCGTTCCGGTCCATCGCCGACGAGGTCGGCGCGAAGCTGTGGGTCGACATGGCCCACTTCGCCGGTCTCGTCGCCGGTGGCGTGCACCCCTCCCCGGTCCCGCACGCCGACGTCGTGTCCACCACCGTCCACAAGACCCTCGGCGGACCCCGTTCCGGCATGATCCTGGCGAAGCAGGAGTGGGCGAAGAAGCTCAACTCCTCCGTGTTCCCCGGCCAGCAGGGTGGCCCGCTCATGCACGTCGTCGCCGCGAAGGCCGTCGCCATGAAGATCGCCGGCTCCGAGGAGTTCGCCGCCCGCCAGCAGCGCACCCTCGACGGCGCCCGCATCCTCGCTGAGCGCCTCACCGGCTCCGACTGCACCGCCGCCGGTGTCGACGTCCTCACCGGCGGCACCGACGTCCACCTCGTGCTCGCGGATCTCCGCAACAGCGAGCTCAACGGCCAGGAGGCCGAGGACCTGCTGCACCGGGTCGGCATCACCGTCAACCGCAACGCCGTGCCCTTCGACCCGCGCCCGCCGATGGTCACCTCCGGCCTGCGCATCGGCACCCCGGCGCTGGCCACCCGTGGCTTCGACGACGCCGCGTTCACCGAGGTCGCCGACATCATCGGCACCGCCCTGGCGAACGGGAAGAACGCCGATGTCGACGCGCTGCGTGCCCGCACCGCGAAGCTCGCCGAGTCCTACCCGCTGTACGAGGGCCTCGAAGAGTGGAAGATGCTCTGATCCCTGCCGTACCAGGGCCGGATGACCGGTCCGCTCTGTGACACGGAAAACCGCCCGCCCCACCGTTTGCACCCGGTGGGGCGGGCGGTTTCTCTTCTGTTTCCCGTCCCGGCAGTATCAGACCGCTGCGGTGAAGTGATCCGCCAGCAGCTGGTTCACCGCGGCCGCCTGTTCCACGTTGACGAGGTGCGCGGCCGGTGAGATGGATTCGAGGCGGGCACCGGGTATCCCGTCGGCGAGGACGCGCACCATGTCCGGCGGGGTGGAGGGGTCGTCGGCGGCGGAGACGACCAGCGTCGGGGCGCTGATCTCGCCCAGCCGGGAACGGGAGTCGAACTCGGCGAGTGCCTCGCAGCACGCGGCGTAGCCCTCGTCCGGACAGGCGGACACCATGGCTTCGTAGTCGGCGAAGGCCCCCGCCTCACCGAACGTCGGGGTGAACCAGTTGTGCGCGACGGTGTGCGCCAGTGCCTCCGTTCCCTCCGAACGGACGGTGGCGGCCTTGTCCCGCCACGTCTTCTCCTCGCCGAACTTCGCCGCGGTGGACAACAGCGTCAGGCTGGTGACCCGTTCCGGGGCGTCGAGGGCGATCTGCTGGGCGATTGCGCCGCCGAGTGACAGGCCGACGATGTGCGCGCGCCGGACCCGCAGGTCGTCGAGGGTGTTGAGGACGTCCGCCGCGAGTTCCGGCATGGAGTAGGGGCCGTCCGGGACGGGGGAGGCGCCGTGCCCACGCAGATCGACGGCCACCAGCGGCCACTTCTCCGACAGCGGGCCGGTCTGCTCCTCCCACATCGAGCGGTCGGAGCCGAGCGAACCGATGAGGACGACGGGAATGGCGTCGGCGGTTTCCCCGGTGAGTTTCACGTCGAGTCGGACGGCGGGGCTCCCGCCGGTGTGGTTGTTCTCGGACATGGAGCGGATCATCCTTCCGTCACCGACCGGGCGACCGGTGGTGTGGTCTCGGTGTGTCTGGTCGTACTCGGATCACCGCCGAGTGTAGTGGTGTGTCACCGCGTGGGGGTGGGTCAACTCCGTCCGAAGAGCCGGGAGAGGAATCCGGTCGCGGGTTCATCGGCGTGCCCCGGGCAGCGCTCGGCCTTCGGGACGCCGCGCATGACCTGTTCGACGTGTTGGCCGCATCCGGCCCAGGTGGTTTTTCCGCATCTGCGGCAGGTGACTGCTCGGCACATAGTTTCCTCCGTGTGGGGTTGGGTTGTTGCGGGTGGTGGTTGCCGGGTGGTGCGGCTCAGGCGAGCATGAGGAACAGCTTCTCCAGTTCCTCGGGGGTCAGATCGCCGTCCTCCCGGGAGTCCTCGTCCCGGATGCAGTTCTTCATCGCTCCGGCGATGACGGCGTATCCGGCGCGGTCGAGGGCTGCGCTGAGTGCCGCGAGCTGGATGACGACGTCCCGGCAGGGCGCACCTGATTCGGCGGCCTCGATGACGGCGTTCAGCTGGCCCCGGGCCCGCCGCAGCCGGTTGAGGATGCGTTTCTTGTCCTCCGGGTTGAAATCGGGCACGGTGTCCGTCCTTTCGCGGGAAGTGGAGCGAAGCCCCAATATACCCCGGGGGGTATATTGGGGCAAGGGGAATGGAGGTGGAGGACTCCCGTGTGCCGCGCCGGGACGGACACGGTGCGGAGACACCGACGACCCCCGTGGTCCGTGAACCGGAACCACGGGGGTCGTCGCACCACTCGTGGAGTGGTGTCAGTGCCTCAGGAACCCCTGTACCGCAGGATGCTGGGCGAGCCAGGCTATGAGCGCACCGAGCCCCACCGCCGTGAGCACTCCGGTCAGGATCGACCAGAGTGACGTTCCCCGGGAGGAACCCACCGGTCCGTGGTCACCCGGGTCGGGGGTTTCCGGGGGTGTCCCACCGTCACCGGGGTCCGGGGCCCCCAGGGTGAGTCCGACCTTGATCGGGTCGTGGTCCGAGGCGCGGAACGGGTCGGGGGCGAAGAAATCGACCGCGTTGGTGTTCCGTCTCGAGTACTCGAAGGCGGTGGACTCGTCGGAGTTGATGTCCCACACATCGGCTCCCGTGGTCACCTCCACACCCCGCCGGTTGGCCAGGACGTGGTCGAGGGAACCGAGACGACCCCCGTACTGGTAACTCGTCCCCGCGTCGAAGTGCCGGCCGATGTTGGTGAACCCGGCGTCCTCGATGACCCGCACCGCGTCCTCACGGGAGTAGGAGTTGAGGTCGCCGATGATGAACTGCGGGAGATCCGTCCAGTCCTCCTGGCCGGCGAGCCAGGACAACAGGGCGAGGGACTGGGCGGTACGGAGCCTGGCGTTGTTGCCCTGCCCGTCACCGGTGTCCGCGTCACCGCGCGCGACAGATCCCTTGGACTTGAAGTGGTTGACCACCGCCACGACGTGCGTGCCACCGTCCACCGGCGCGAACTCCTGGGCGAGCGGCTCCCGGGCGATGCCCGTGAAGGCGTCGTCCGTGAGGATCCGGGACTCACCGACCGGGCGGACGCGCGCCGGATCGTAGATGAACGCGGTACGGATCACGTCACCCGCGTCGGTCCCGCCCGGAACCTCGGCGGGGGAGGGGACAGCGGCCCAGTTTCCACCGGCCGCGTTGAGGGCGTCGACCAGGTGATTGAGCGTGGCGTCACGGTCGTGCCCGAAACGGGAACTGTCCTCGATCTCCTCCAGCCCGAGAATGTCGGTGTCCAGGGTGTTGATCGCGGAGACGATCTTCGCCCGCTGATCGGCCAGCGCCTCCGGTGTGTACGCGCCACGGACCGTGCACCGGTCACCGGTCACCGGGGTACCGGAGCGGTCCGTCACAGGGGTGCACCCCGGTTCGTCCCGGCCGAGATCGGTGAAGAAGTTGAGGACGTTGAAACTGGCGAGACTCGTGTCTCCGCCCACCTCGTCCGGGCCGCCGCGTTCGGCGTCCCGGCCGGAGGTCCACGAGACCGGCAGTTCAGCAGCCGGGGTCGTGCCGTCCACCGGAGTCGTCGGCTGGAGGGTCCATGAACCGAACGAGTAGCCCAGGACCATCGGGCGGGTGACGGTCACGTGATCGCCGGTGCGCAGGGAACGGATCTCCCCGTCGGTCTTCAGGTACGGCAGCGGAACGTCGCGGGCCTCACTGTTGCGGAGGAAATCACGGGAACTGCCGTCGTCGATGGTGAGCAGACGGCGACCGTTGTCCCGTTCGTACGCGACAGCGGCCGCGCCGGGTTCGACGACGTCGGTCGCCTGGTACAGCGGGGTGTCGCCCGCGACCACCCCGAAACTGCCGTACCTGTTGAGGTTGTAGTTCTCCGTCACCGTGTGGACGCCCGTCGGCTGGAAGAGCATGCCCTCGTGGGCCTCCCGTAGTGCCGGATCCTCGGGGATCGTGTCGGTGATCGGTGTGACCGGCTCCGCGCAGTCGGGTGTCGTCGCCGCCTCAACCGGAGTGAACCGCCCCGCGATCTGGGTCTGCCCGTGGAACTCCGACACTTTTCCGGTGACACTCACGCAGGATCCGATGAGGTCCGGGGAGGGCTCGGAACCCCGCCCGGTGTAGATGAAGACACCCGTGGACGGCGCATCCGTGCCGTGGAGCCGGCCGGTACCGCCGGTCTGCAGTGCGAAGCCGCCGAGTCCGCCGTCCGGCCAGGTGGCGGTGACGATTCCCGTCGTGCGTACCTCCTCATCGACGAGCGGGGAGACGTCACCGGTTCCCTGGACCTCCGCGATCGACACCTCGAGGGGGCCCACCGGGGCGGGTGACGGGGTGGGGTCGGGTTCCGGGATCGCACCGCCGACGGCCGGACCACCGGAGTATCTCGGTGACGGTGCGGCGGTGGTGAAATCGGAGGCGTTGTCGTCGGTGTCCGCCCCGTTGTCCCCGCGGATCGCGGCGAGGGTGTTGTCCAGGGGCTGCACCGGAGTGCCCTCGGCCACCGCTGCTCCGCCGTAACCGACGATGTCGACGGCGGAAGCGTCGGCCGCATCGGCGTTGAAGGGTGTCGCGTCTGCGGCCAGAACCACCGTACCGGCGCGGCCACTCAGTGTGAGCTCGGGGGCGTCGATGTCCGCCGTGAACTCGACGGAGCCGCCGTTGCCCCGTGCACCGCGGACGAGCAGATGGGAACGTGGGGCCACCGTGCCCGCCAGTTCCCGGATCTGTCCCGGGTTCGCCGAGGTGTTCTTCGCCGAGAGGTACTGGAGGGTCCACCCGTCGACGCTGACGGGGGAATCTGTCGGGTTGTACAGTTCGATGAAGTCGGAGGTGAGCTCCGCGCCCTTGTTCCCGCCGCCGCCGTAGACCTGGCTGATGACGATGTTGTCACCGCCGGGGGCGGCTGTGGCGGGGGCCGTGCCGGAGATGATGACCGAACCTGCGGTGGCCAGCGCGAGAACGGTGAGAGAGTGTCGTCGTGTCATGCCTTCGTCCTTCTCCACCGGGGCCTACCGTGCGTGCAGCCAGGTCAGCAGCAGGGCGATCAGTGCCGCGAGTCCACCACCGATGATGTACCCGAAGTTTCCGAGCGGGCCGGACAGTTCATCGATGTCGGAGCTGAGGGCGGCGCCGCTTCCGGTTGCGGGGGGCTGCGGCGTCGCCCCGTCGGTGACCGTGAGCGGGAGTTCCGCGACGGTACCGGTGTCGGTCTCGATGTGGAGGGTCAGTTCCCCTGCACCACCCGGAACGGTGAGAGTGGCGGAAGCGCGGCCGGTCTCGTCACCGGCCGGGACGATGGTGTTGTCGACCGGGACGGTCACCTTCTCGTCGCCGAGGGTGACGGTGACGTTCTCCGGGACCGGTTCCCCGCCGGTGTAGGAGAGTGAGGACAGGTTGACCGTGATCCCGGACCCGGCAGCCACGGAGCCGTCGGCGGCGGTTCCGTCGACGTGGACCCCGACGGAGGTCTGCTGCTCACGCGGTGCGACCTCCGGATTGGCGGCGAGGTAGCTGATGAACAGATCGACGTCCATCAGGCCGGTGTCGGTGAAGGTGTTCGACCCGGTCTGGGTGCCGAAGGCGGTGAAGCTGTCGCCCTCGTTGAGCAGGAACCGGTTGCCGGCGACGCGGTAGGTGGCCGCGGGATCGATCGGGGCGCCGTCGACCAGGACCCGGGTGATCCGGGAGCCCTGTTCACCGGTCGGGTCGTAGATGTAGGTGACGTTGGATGAGAGTCCGAGGGCGAGTCTGGGACGGGACTGGCCCGGCTTCCACTGCTGCTCGAGCAGCTCGATGAACTGTGCCCCGGTCATGTCGACCGTGCCGATCGGGTTGCCGAAGGGCTGGACCTGGTACGCGTCGGCGAAGGTCACCTCGCCGGCGGCGAGGTCCGCCCGGACACCGCCGGCGTTCATCACGCCGATGTCTGCGTTCAACGCGGTCTTCGTGTTGATGGATTCGAGCGCCACGTCGGCGAGAAGGCTGTTCAGTGAGGACTCCACACCCCGGTTACCACCGGTGTCACCCTCCGCGGAATCCCGACCGCGCAGGAAGGCTCCCGGGACCGTCGCGACGACCCGCTGGCCTTCCTCGGCGGCCGCTTCCTCGGCTGCGGTGACGATCGCCTGCACCTCGGTGTCGGGGGTTTCGCCGCACTCCGCCCAGATGTCGTCGGCGGTGTGGTTCGCGGCGGTGACGGAGCGGATCTCCCGGGTGGCGGGATCGATCACGATGTCGATGTCGGAGAGCAGACGACCGTATTCGCCGGGCTGGACGACGACGAGGGGCTGACGGCCGTCGCGTGCGGGCCCGGTCTCGAGGGTCTCCCGGTGGGTGTGACCACCGACGACGGCGTCGAACACGTCGCTGAATCCGGAGTTCACGTGGACCCCCTCGTGGACGAGACCGATGATGACGTCGGCGTCACCTGCGGCGGCGATGCGCTCGGCCTCGGCGTTCATCGCGGCGACGGGTTCACTGAACCGCAGGCCGACGACACCGTCCGGGTTGACGATGGAGGGGGTCTCGGCCGTGACTCCGCCGACGTAGGCGATCCGGATCCCGGATTCGGTGGTGACGGTGTGGCTCGGGGCCGGGGCCGGGTCGGCCCCGCTGATGTTGGCCGCGATGTAGGGGAAGTGGGCCTGTCCCGTGCCGTCGAAGGAGACCCGGGCACTGACATCCCCGAAACCGTTGTCGAACTCGTGGTTTCCGAGTGCGGAGACGTCCAGTCCCATGGCGTTGAACACGTCCAGGGTGGGCTTGTCCCGGAGAATGGAGGAGACGAAGGGGGAACCGCTGATGAGATCACCGGCGGCGACGAAGTTCGTGTCCGGGTTGCGGTCCCGTTCGGCGTCGATGAAGCAGGCCAGTGCGGCGGCGCCGGGATCAACCACGGAGCCGTCCCGGCCGTGTACGGCGGAGATGTGTCCGTGGAAGTCGCTGGTGGCCAGGATGTTGAGGGTGACCGGTGTCGCCTCCTCCGCACCTGCGACCGGTGCGGCCAGACCGCTGAGGGTCAGCGTGCCGACGGTGAGTGCGGAGAGGAGGGCGTGGCGGTGGATGTTCATTGCGGGCGGCTCCGGAGGGCTGGAAGTGCGGATTACTGTCCCCAGCAGTTAATCAACGAAAAACGCCCTGAACGGAGAAATGTCGGAGGTGACGTCCCGCTCCCCTGGGAATTTCACCGCCGCTTGCCGTGAATTCATCGAATCGTCACCCGTTCCACACCCTCATCAGCCCCCGGAACGGGGTGAAACGGGGTTATCCGGCGTCGGGGGCGTCCGGGTTGTCCGCCCCGGTGATCTCCGCTGCGGCCGCCTCGCGGGCCGCGGCAGCCTCACGCTCCTCTGCGAGAGAGGTCCGGGCCCTGCTCAGCCACTCCGGTTGATCGGCGAGGAGTGCCTTGATTTCCGCGGTCGTCAGCGGCCGGTCCATGTCGTTGCGTTTGAGTGCCGCAACGGTGATCCCCAGTTTCCGGGCGACCTCGGGTCGGGGGTGCGGGCCCGAGGCACGGAGATCGGTCAACCACTGCGGCGGATTGTGCTGAAGTTCGGTGAACTCGGCATGGGTGAGTGCGTTGTTCTGGAACTCCTCCGGTGCGGCGGGGAGGTAGATCCCGAGTTTCTTCGCTGCGGTGAGCGGCTTCATGGCGGTGCTCGACGGCTGGCGTGCTTCAGACTCTGTCATCCGTTCACGGTAACATTCCCGGCATGATTCCCCGTAGTGTCGGCTCCGTCCTGTCCATCGCCTTCGTCACCGGAACGGCGCCGGGGAAGTGGTTCGAACGCTTCGCGGAACGGACCGGTCACCGCGAGCCCGTGACCCGGGAAAGCGGTGATCCCGTGTCCCTGCTCATCAACGGGGAAGCGGACCTGGCGCTGGTCCGGCTCCCGGACGCCCGGATCGACGAGACGTTCCACCTCGTGCGTCTGTATGAGGAACAGCCCGGTATCGCGGTCCCCAAGGACAGTGAACTCACCCTCGTCGACACACTGGGTGATGAGGACATCGCCGACCAGAAGGTGTTCTACGGTCCGGGGACGGGTGGGGTGGTCGACGTGGCTGAGGTGGAACAGGCGGTGGACATCGTCGCAACCGGCGTCGGCGTGGTGATCGCACCCCGGCCGTTGCTGCGACGTCTGGGCTCGCGGCGGACCGAGAACCGGGGGTACCGGAACGGGACCCCGACGAAGATCGCGCTGGTGTGGCGGGTCGCCGACGACTGCGACATGATCCAGGACTTCGTCGGTATCGCGAGGGGACGAACGGGTGCCAGCTCGAGAACGGTGCAACCGAAGCGGAGCGCGTCCGAGAAGGCGGCCGCGAAGAAGGCCCGGCGGGCGGCCGCCGGCGGCGAGGTACGGAGGAGGTCGGCGGGCCAGAAACGGGCGGGACGTGGTGGTGCCGGATCGGCACGCCGTCGGGGCAGGAAGTGAACGGCGTTCCGGCTCGATGTTCGTGAAAGGTGTGATCACAAGCGTGTGACGGGAAGGTGACGGGTCCGCATCAGGATGTATCAGGATTGGCGCCGAAACCTGTGCGGTGTCATAGTATGTAATTGGCACTGACCATCTACATACTTAGGATCTGATTCTAAATGACCAAGAAAACCCGTACCCGTATCCTCGCCGGTGTTGCAGCACTGGGCATCTCTTTCAGCGCAGTGGCCTGCTCGCAGGAAGCCAAGGATGACCTGGACGCAGCCGCCGACAAGGTCTCGGATGCTGCGGCTGACGCCGGAGACGCGGTCAAGGAAGGTGCGGAAGACGCCAAGGACGCCGTGAAGGACGGTGCCGAGGACGCCAAGGACGCCGCCAAGGATGGCGCCGACAAGGCCAAGGACGCCGCCAAGGACGGTGCCGACAAGGCCAAGGACGCCGCCAAGGACGGCGCCGACAAGGCTGAGGAGGCCGCCGAGGATGCCAAGGAAGGTGCCAAGGACGCGGTGGATGGTGCAGGCAACAAGACCGACGTCACCGACGCCGCAGGTAACAATGTCGCTGTTCCGACCCCGATCGTCGAGATGTACGAGTCCATGGGCGGCACCGCCGGCCACCTCGGTCAGCTGACCGACCTGCAGGAGAAGGACGGCCGCTACCTCGCCGCCTTCAACGAGGGCTACTACATCGCCTACTCCGAGGCGACCGGTGCGCAGCGTCTGAACGGCAAGATCGCCGAGACCTGGATGTCCGAGGGTGGACTCGGTTCCGAGCTGGGTATGCCCACCGCATACGAGGTTGAACGCCAGGACGGCAACGGCTGGACCCAGAACTTCGAGCACGGGGACATCATCTGGTCCCAGACCGACGGAACCTGGGGCCCGACGATCGAGAAGAACTAGTCGGTCACCCCGGTCCGCCCCGGTCAACCTGATGGGGAAATGAAAGGCCGATGAAAGAATCCCCGGAACCTCCGGGGATTTTTTCGTGCACCGGTCCGGTGGAGTCCGGGAACGGCGGGGAAATGACCCTGGTCACGACGCATGAGTTTTTCTCAGGTTGCCGTGGCCGGTCCCGCACAATATTCTTCGGGACATGTCTGAACGCGACTTCATCATCCGACCGCTGACCGAGGACGACTACGGCCAGGTCCGGTACATCTACGAACGTGGCCTGGACACCGGCCACGCCAGCTATGAACGTCACGCGTTGACCTGGGAGGAGTTCAACAGCCGGAAGATCATGGACTGCGCTTTCGTGGCGGTCGAACGTTCCGACAACGAGACCGTTCTCGGATGGGTGTCCGCGGCGCCGATCTCACAGCGCGAGGTCTTCCACGGTGTGGTCGAGGATTCCATCTACATCGACCCGAAGGCGCAGGGCCGTGGTGTCGCCGGTGCACTGCTGGACACCCTGATCGAGAAGTGCATCGAACTGGAGAAATGGGCCATCCACTCGTGGATCTTCCCGGAGAACACCGGATCGACGAAACTCCACCAGTCCCGGGGCTTCGAGAAGGCGGGCACGCTCAGCCACCTCGCGAAGATGCCCTACGGTGAACTCGCGGGACAGTGGCGTGACACCGTCATCTGGGAGAAGCTCCTGCCGAAGCCCGAATCCGTCTGAGGCGGACCTGGGAAACGCGTTTTCCGTGTGCGGGAACGAAAAAGAGAGGCGCCCCACCCGTCAGGTGGAGCGCCTCTCTCATGTGTGTCAGTCGATGGTTTCCCTCAGTTTCTCCTCGCGGACGAAGAACAGGATCGCCGCGCACACGACGGCGAGTGGCGCGAGAAGCGCGAACACCGGGGTGAGCGCATCATTGTAGGCTGCGTCGATGGCCACGCGGACGGGTTCCGGCAGCGCCTGAACCAGCGACGGGGTGAGGTTCGCGCCATGGCCCGATATCTTCGCCCCGGTTTCCGCTGCGTCGTCCCCGAGCTCCGCCAGTGCCCCGGGAAGCCGGTCACCGAGGAGCCCGGACAGGTTACTGACGAAAATTCCCCCGACCAGGGCGGAACCGGTCGCTCCGCCGATCTGCCGGAAGAAGTTGTTCGCCGCTGTCGCGGTACCCACCACAGCGATCGGGAATGAATTCTGCACGACGAGCACGAGGATCTGCATCGCGCAACCGAGGCCGAAACCGAGGATGAACAGGTATCCGCCCACCTCCGGGAGCGGGGACTCGTGGGAGAGGCGGGACAACAGCCACAGGGCTGCCCCGGTGCACACCATTCCCGCGATCGGGTAGATCCTGTACCTGCCGGTACGGGTGACCAGGGCTCCGACCACGGTGGAGGTGCCCATCAGACCGAGCATCATCGGGACCATCATGAGCCCGGCCTCCGTGGGGCTCATCGAGTGCACCATCTGGAGATAGGTCGGCATGTACGCCAGTGCACCGAACATGAAGATTCCCGCGATGAGACCGGCGATCGTGGTCAACCGGAAATTGTGGTTACCGAACAGCCACATCGGGACCAGGGGATCCTGTGCCCGCTTCTCCACCGCCACGAACAGGACCGTGAACACCGTTGAGGAACAGATCAGGCCCAGGATCACCGGAGACGTCCACGGATGGTCCCGCCCTCCCCAGGTGACGGTGAGGATGAAGCTGGCCGTCGCCAACGTCATCGTCGCCATTCCCGCCCAGTCCAGACGTCCACCCTGGGCATGGTTCGGCAGGGTGAGGAACAGGGCGATGCCGATCAGGGTCAGCAGTCCCATCGGTATGTTCAGCCAGAGTCCCCAGCGCCAACCGGGGCCGTCGGTGAACCAGCCGCCGAGTACCGGGCCGAGGACCGACGCCAGGCCGAAGACGGACCCCATGATCCCCATGTATTTCCCCCGCCGGCGGGCGGAGACGACGTCGGCGGTGATGGCCTGGGAGAGGATCATCAGGCCGCCGCCGGCGACCCCCTGGACGGCACGGGCGATGATGAGAACATTCATCGATCCGGCGAAACCACCGAGTGCGGAGCCCGCCATGAAGAGGACCACCGCGAACATGAACAGATACTTCCGGCCGAACTGATCACCCAGTTTGCCGAAGATCGGCAGTGCGATCGTCTGGCCGAGGAGGAACGCGGTGATGACCCATGTCATGTGCTCGACGCCACCGAGTTCACCGACGATCGTCGGTAACGCGGCGGAGAAGATCATCTGGCCGAGGGAACTCATGAGCATCGCCAGGATCAGGGCCGTGAAGATCAACGGAAGACGTGGCTGGGCTGTCCGGGTGTCTGCCCCGGGACGGGTGGTGGTCAGGGTGGAGCTCACGGTTTCCGTTCCTCCTCCGTGAGTAGCAGGGTCATGTTCCCGAGAGCTGTGACGCAGTGGGAACGGAGGGCGTCGGCGGTCGGTTGCGGGCCTTCCATCCAGAGATGGAATCCGAGGCGGATCGCGGTGGTGGCCACGGCGACGACGGTGGCCGCCTCTTCCCTCGGGGTGGAGGAGGGGATCCGGCGGTCTGCCGGCCAGGTCGTCAGATAGGAGGTCACGGTGTCGATGAGGCTCTCGTGGATGTCCGGGTATCTGGCGGTCCGCTGCAGGGAGAGCTGCGGTTCCGCCCGGCAGATGCGTCTCCTGCGGAGCAGGAGTTCACCGGGATCGATTCCACCGGGTGGGATCTTCCTCCCGGTGCATGGGTGGAACAGGTTGCTCGTCCTGAACGCGAAACGCATGACCGCCAGGGGGAGATCGGGCCGGTGCTCGGACGTGAACTCCTCGATCTCCGCAGCGGTGAGGGGGCGGGGCTGCTCGCCGATGACCGCCGTCTCCTTGGAGTCGACGTAGTTGAAGAACGTGCGCCTGGAGATGCCTGCGGCGGTGCAGATGTCATCGACGGTCACCGCGTCGAAGCCGTGTTTCAGGACCAGGCGGGTGGCGTGATCGTCGATCGCCGCTCGGGTGGCCAGCCGCTTGGCCTCACGTAACGGGAGATTGTCGTTGGGCATGAACCTGACCCTACGCCCGAAAATGCACGGAGTGCAAAAATGCACACGGTGAAGATGTGCCGTGGACGGGCACCGTGAGACGGACCATCCGCGAGGTCGGTGTTCGGGTGGGGAACACGACAGCCCCCGCAGCACGGGCGTGCTGCGGGGGCTGATTCCCTCCCGGCGGAGGGGAGGTGACGGGGACCTACTTCGCGTCGCGGTCCGTGTTGCACATGTCGAGAACGTCGAGGCGCTTGTCGAGCTCCTCCTCGGTGAGCTTCTCACCGTCGACGAAACCGAGATCGATGACCGTCTGCCGGATGGTCTTGCCCTCCTTCAGGGCGGTCTTGGCGACCTTGGCGGCGTTCTCGTAGCCGATCGCCGAGTTCAGGGGTGTCACGATGGAGGGGGAGGACTCCGCCAGGGTCTTCATGCGCTCCTCGTTGGGCTCGATGCCGTCGACCAGTCGCTCGGCGAACACGCGCGAGGTGTTCGCCAGCAGGCGTGCGGATTCCAGCACGTTGCGGGCCATGACCGGGATGAACACGTTCAGCTCGAACGCTCCCTGTGAACCACCGAAGGCGACGGCAGCATCGTTGCCGATGACCTGTGCGGCAACCTGGGTCGCGGTCTCGCACAGGACCGGGTTGACCTTGCCGGGCATGATGGAGGATCCGGGCTGGAGGTCGGGCAGGTGGATCTCGCCCAGGCCGGTCAGCGGACCGGACCCCATCCAGCGGATGTCGTTGGCGATCTTGTTCAGGGACACGGCGATGGTGCGCATCGCGCCCGAGAACTCGACCAGCGCATCCCGGTTGGCCTGTGCCTCGAAGTGGTTGACGCACTCACGCAGTTCCCCGACACCGGTCAGATCCTTGAGCTCCGCGGTGACCCTGGCTCCGAAGTCGGCGGGCGTGTTCAGGCCGGTACCGACCGCCGTGCCGCCGATGGGCAGCTCGCCGAGACGCGGGAGGGTGGACTCGACACGTTCGATGCCGGCCTCGATCTGCCGGGCGTAGCCCGAGAACTCCTGGCCCAGGGTGACCGGGACGGCGTCCATCAGGTGCGTCCGACCGGACTTGACGACGTTCTCCCACTCACGGGCCTTCTTCTCGAGGGACTCCCGGAGCACCCTGAGTCCCGGGATCAGGTCCTTGACCGCGGCCTCGGTGGCCGCGACATGGGTGGCGGTGGGGAAGGTGTCGTTCGAGGACTGACCCATGTTGACGTGGTCGTTCGGGTGCACCTCAACGCCGTTGCGGCCCGCGATGGAGGCGATGACCTCGTTGGTGTTCATGTTGGACGAGGTGCCGGAACCGGTCTGGAAGACGTCGATGGGGAATTCGGCGTCGTGCTCACCCGCCGCGATCTCCTTCGCGGCGGCGATGATGGCGTCGGCCCTTTCCTCGTCGAGCAGGCCACGATCCAGGTTCACCCGGGCACAGGCCGCCTTCAGCAGGCCCATGGCCCGGATCTGCGCGGATTCCAGGCCCCGGCCGGAGATCGGGAAGTTCTCGACCGCACGCTGGGTCTGGGCACGCCACAGGGCCTTCGCCGGTACCTTGACCTCGCCCATGGTGTCATGTTCGATGCGGAATTCCTGCTCAGTCATGAATAACCAACCTCTTCATTGTTTGTGTGGATGTCACACCGCGTCCGTGGCGGACCGCCCGCAGGCGAAAGCCGCGCACCGCGTGGTGCAGCTGATCCAAGTATGGCCGAAAAAAGAGGGGTTCGTCAGTTTCCCGTCACCCCGATAGGGGACCTGTGAAACAGATCGCAGCGCAATGACACACCGGACGGTGTCTCAACCACACATTCGGGGGTGGTCCAGTGGTTCCGGCCGTCCGTGCCACCACGCTCCCCGGACGGCGACACCGGAAAAAGGGGACGGCACCCACCTCATGTCGAGGGGGTGCCGGTACCGGGTCGGAGTGAAGGTCTAGGAACCGTAGTCCACGACCGAGTACTCCTGGAGCTTCGCCAGCTGGTGCACCGACTCGATGTGGCGGACCGTGCCGGAGCGGGACCGCATGACCAGCGAACGCGTCGTCGCGGACGAGGCGCGGTACGTCACGCCGCGCAGCATGTCACCCTTGGTCACACCGGTCGCGACGAAATAGCAGTTGTCCGACCGCACGAGGTCGTCGGTGAACAGCACCCGGTCGAGATCGTGGCCGGCATCGAGGGCGCGCTGGCGCTCCTCGTCACTGGTGGGGTGCAGCTTGCCCTGGATCTCGCCGCCCATGCACTTCATGGCGCAGGCGGTGATGATCCCCTCGGGGGTGCCGCCGATACCCATCATCAGGTCGACGGAGTTCGTGTCCTGTGCGGCGGCGACCGCGCCGGCGACGTCACCGTCGCGGATCAGGCGGATCTTCGCCCCCGCCTCACGGATGTCGGCGATCAGGGAACGGTGCCGCGGACGGTCCAGGACGACGACGGTCACGTCGTGAACGGGAATGCCCTTGCCCTTCGCGACGGCCCGGATGTTGTGCTCCACCGGTGCGAGGATGTCGATCTTGCCCGCGGCCTCGGGACCGCAGGCGATCTTGTCCATGTAGAAGACGGCTGAGGGATCGTACATCGAGCCGCGTTCCGCCGCCGCGAGAACGGAGATGGCGTTGGGGCGGCCCTCCGCCATCAACGTCGTGCCGTCCACCGGATCCACGGCGATGTCGACGGCGGCCCCCTCGCCGGTGCCGACCTCCTCGCCGTTGAACAGCATCGGGGCCTCGTCCTTCTCGCCCTCACCGATCACGATGACACCGCGCATGTTCACGGAGTTGATGAGCTTCCGCATCGCATCGACCGCAGCGCCGTCCCCCTCGTTCTTCCTGCCGCGTCCGACCCAGCGGCCGGACGCGAGTGCGCCTGCCTCGGTGACGCGGACGAGTTCCATCGCGAGGTTGCGGTCCGGAAGCTCGGGTTTCTGGATGCTCATGATGTCAGTGCCTCCTGTAAGGCGCTCATGCGCGGCCCCGGGCCGCCCGCCACGGACCGGGAGTGCCCGGCACCACAGGCGGGACGGTGCATGACCGCATTGCTTGTCGTCGTAGGTCATTGTCTCTAGATGTCTCTAGCCGCGGGCGCGCAGCCGTGGTCGTCCAGGGGCGAACCCGGCGCATCCCCGCACGAGCTACACGCGCGGTACGACGTCCGGGCACTGTCCGTGCGTCCGCTCACTCCATTGTTGCACTTTCTGACCGGCGTGGGGAGACAACCCGGACCACCGGTGCACGTGCTCCACCCCCGCCCCGGGACGGCCGGTGGCGGGCGTCAGCGGACGGGCCGGGTTCTGACATACTGGTCCCCGTGGCCGATAACAAACCCCGTATCTTCCAGGACAGCAGGGACATGATGATGTCGTTGCTGGTCATCGTCGTCATTATGGCTATGGTCGTTACCCTGACCGGCATGTGTTCTCTCCGGAAGGACCCCGTGGAGGACGGGCCGGTCCGTGAGGTCGACGCCCACGCCTTCCTCGACCTCCAGGCCCGCGCCGTCACCTTCCCCGTCCGGCTGCCCGGGAGTCCGGAGGGGTGGATCCCCAACTCCGCCCGCCGCCACCCGGTCAACAACACCCCCGCGCTGCTCGTCGGATGGGTCACCGCGGACAGGGGATACCTCCAGCTGCTCCAGACCGATCAGCCCGAGGAGGACGCCGTCGAGGGGCTCGACTCACATCCCCGTGAAACCGCGGGCACCCGCGACGTGGACGGGCAGCGTTTCACCGTCTGGACCCCCTTCGACGACACCGCCGACACCGCCTGGACCACCACCTACGGCGATGTCACCCTCGTGTTCGCGGGAACCGCCGACGAGGAGGAGTTCACGGAACTCATCCACAACACCCTCATCGCGGAACCGCTCGGCAGCTGAGGACACGACGGATCGCCCGCGGCGCGGCCGACGAGAGGAGTGGGGAGCCCCTATTCGGTGTCCGTCCCCGCGTCCTCCGGCGGGGCGTCGGAACCGGAGCGCAGGATGGCCTCGACCCTGCCGCGTGCGCCGTCGAGATGCTCCTCACAGCGTTTCGCGAGGGCCTCTCCCCGTTCCCAGAACCTCAGGGACTCGTCCAACGGCATCTGGCCGTGCTCGAGGATCTTGACGATCTCGACCAGCTCATCCCGGGCGGCCTCGTAGCTCAGATCGGAGACCGGGGGAAAGGCGTTCTGATTCGGCTGCCCCGTACCTACTGCATCACTGTTCACGGCGTGGAAACTCCTCGTATCGGTGTCAGGTGGGAAAAGATGTCGGTCAATCAGCGGAACGGGTCGCCATCGTCGCCGCGGTGATCGCACCGTCGGCGACCCGGATCCGCAACTGGCTCCCCGGCGGGGTCTGCGCTATCGAGGTGACCACCTCAGGCTCCGCCCCGGCGGGGCCCACCTGGACGACGGCGTAACCACGGGCCAACGTCGCCGACGGTCCCAGGGTGGAGACCCTCGACCGGAGGGCCTGCACACGGGTCTCCTGCTGATCCAGGTCGTGGGTCACCTGAACCCGCAGGTGCCGGACGAACTGGGCGAGCTCATCCGATCTCCGGGTGATCGGGAGCATCGGATCTGCCAGTACGGGCCGGCTGCGCAGATCCCGCAGCCCCTGTGACTGGCGTTCCACCCATCCGCGCAGCGCCTGTGCGCCCCGTGCCCGCAGCTCCCGGATGAGTACCCGCTGTTCCGCGACATCGGGCACGACACGTTTCGCGGCGTCCGTCGGTGTCGCCGCCCGCAGATCCGCGACGTTGTCCAGCACCGGTGTGTCCGGCTCGTGACCGATCGCGCTGACCACCGGCGTCGACGCCGCAGCGACCGCGCGTTGCAGCGACTCCTCCGAGAACGGCAGGAGATCCTCCACCGAACCACCACCGCGCGCGATGATGATGACATCGACCTCCGGATCGTCATCGAGCGTCGTCAGCGCCCGGATGATCTCGGGTGCGGCGGTCGCCCCCTGCACCGGGGTGTTGATGACCCGGAAACGCACCTCCGGCCACCGATCCCTCGCGACCGAGAGCACATCCCGTTCCGCGGCGGAACCGCGGCCGGTGATCAGGCCGACACAGTTCGGCAGGTAGGGCAGTCGTTTCTTCCGCCCCGGGTCGAACAACCCCTCCGCAGCCAGTGTCCGGCGCAGCATCTCGATCCGGGCGAGCAGTTCACCGATCCCCACCGGACGGATCTCGGTGACCCACAGTGAGAAACTGCCCCGTCCCGGGTAGAACGCGGGTTTGCCGTGGACGATCACACGCTCCCCGTCACGGAGCGGGGCCGGGGAGTTGCGGAGCAGGGAGGTGTAGCAGGTCAACTGGACACTCGCGTCCGCCTCCGTGTCCCGCAGGGTGAGATACGACAGCTTCCACG
The DNA here is from genome assembly GCF_016595275.2 of Corynebacterium pygosceleis. Taxonomy (GTDB): domain Bacteria; phylum Actinomycetota; class Actinomycetes; order Mycobacteriales; family Mycobacteriaceae; genus Corynebacterium; species Corynebacterium pygosceleis. The sequence goes on from NZ_JAENIQ020000003.1 coordinate 177,281, forward strand.
TCGGTTTGGCGTTGATCTGCGTGAGCTGTCCCTCGACCCAGATGTGCCCGAGACGCTCGATCCATGCCTTCACCTTCGCGTTCACCTCGCGGACCGGCCATGGATTGTCGGCGGACGGAGCTGCGGGAGTCACAGACGCACCTCTCCTCATCAGGGGCTCGGGATCGCGGATGGAGGTAACCGGACGGTCAACCGGTTCCGAAACCCCGATTGTAGGCGTTTAACCGGTCCGTTGGTTACGCTGTAGCCCATGACGTCACCCGTTGCCACAGAAAAAAAGGTCCTGCTCGCCGCCCCGCGCGGCTACTGCGCCGGAGTCGACCGTGCGGTCGAGACCGTCGAGCGGGCCCTGGAGAAGTACGGCGCCCCGGTGTACGTGCGTAAGGAAATCGTGCACAACCGATATGTCGTCGACACCCTCGCCGAACGCGGGGCGATCTTCGTCGACGAGACCTTCCAGGTACCCGAGGGCTCGCACCTCGTGTTCTCCGCGCACGGCGTCAGCCCCGCCGTGCACGCGGAGGCCAGGACACTCGACCTCAAGACGCTGGACGCCACCTGCCCCCTCGTGACCAAGGTCCACAACGAGGTGAAGCGGTTCGCGAAGCAGGGCTACCAGATCCTCCTCATCGGACACGAGGGGCACGAGGAGGTCGAGGGGACGGCCGGTGAGGCCCCTGACGTGGTTCACCTCGTCGACGGTGTCGAAGGCGTCGAGAAGCTCGACTTCGACGGCAGTGAGAAACTCATCTGGCTGTCCCAGACCACCCTCTCCGTCGACGAGACCATGACCATCGTCAACCTGCTGAAGCAGAAGTATCCGCAGCTGCAGGATCCTCCCTCCGACGACATCTGCTACGCGACGCAGAACCGTCAGGTCGCGGTGAAGGCCATCGCCGAACAGTGCCAGCTGATGATCGTCGTCGGTTCCCAGAACTCCTCGAACTCCAAGCGACTGGTTGAGGTCGCCCTCCAGGCGGGTACCGACGCGAGCTATCTCGTCGACTACGCCTCCCAGGTCGACACCGCCTGGTTCGAGGGTGTCAGTTGCGTCGGGGTGACCTCCGGCGCCTCGGTGCCGGAGATCCTCGTCCGGGACGTCCTCGAACTCCTCGCCGAACACGGCTACACTACGGTCGAGGAGGTCACCACCGCAGCGGAGAAACTCGTCTTCGCCCTGCCCCGTGACCTGCGGCCGAAGGATGCGGTCGGACGTCGCTGACCGGCACCGGCCGGACGGCCACCACCCTGCGATGTGTACCGGTGAACCCCCGGAGACCCCGGGGTGGATCACCGGAACCGGGTGGGCGCTGATGTCGTGGGCGGGCGAAGGAAAACCCCGACGGTGAGGTGAGGTCGCCTCCCGTTTCGGTGGCCCGCCCCGCGGATCTTTCCGGGAGTGGCTGAACACCGACTGGTCGAGTGGTTCCGTTGCACGTGCTCCGACTCGTGTCCGTGGTCTCACGGGTTCATTCCCCCGTGGCTTCCGCCCGGGATGCGGGGCGCGAATGTTTTCGACGTCGGGGCGAGCACCCGGCGGGCGCCGGGACGGTCAGCTGTAGAGGTCGTCGTCCAGCCACCGGTGCCGGGGCTTCGAGGGCTTCTGTGGCGTGTTCTCCGGGGTGGGGGAGCGACGGGGGGCGTTGTCCCGGACGCGCCCGGACAGGGGAACCTCAGGTGCAACGTCGTTTCCGGTGGGGTTCCGTTCCCCACGGGGACGCTGCGGTTCGGAGACGGGCCTCCGGCGGGGAGCACGCGGATACGCGGAGGAATCCTCCCCCTGCCGTTGGTCCCGGGGATCCCGCACCCGGCCTCGGGCGGGTTCCCCGACGGAGTAGCGGTCGCGACGGACCTCGGGGCGGGGGCGGCGCACACCCGGGGCGGGGGTCGGGCGTCCCGCCTCCGCCCGGGTGTTTCCGGGCTGCACAGGCTCTCCGGGGCGAGATACGCGCCGTGCACGTGGGGTCACGTCCAGGTCCTGTTCGGGCCGCCGCAACCGGGACCGGCCGGAGGGATGATCCGTCGCGTGCTCGGCGGTGCTCCTGCGTCGGTCGTCGACGGGGCGCCTGCGGACACGCTGTCCGCCACCGCCGCGGGGGTCGCCCGGGGCGGGACGCGCGGCCCGGCGGCGGGCGGCCTCCTCCTCGAGGGTCTTCCGGCGGAGTTCGGCGACGGTGGGGCGCGTGTCGCCCTCGACCTTCTCACGCCGGGCCCGGGAACTGACACTCCGTGCCCGGGACGCGGTGGAGATGTTGCGTTCCTCCGCGTCGCTGATCTGACGGCGGACCTGACGGTGGTTGCGTTCCGCGGTGATCTGCAGCTGCCTGACCCGGGTGAGACGGAGGACGGCGATCAGGACACAACCGACCGTGGTCGCCGCGAGAACCGGGAAGTGCTGCGCGAGAGGGTAGATGGCTGTCGCGATGCCTGTCGCGGAGAAAGCGTCACTGCCCTCCGCCGCGGAGGAACGGGCGATCGTCCACGCGGCGACGGGGGTGGCGGCACCGAACAGGAGGGGAACGGAGGACACCGTCAACCAGAGTCCCCTCGGCACCACGAACAGTGTGCAGGCGAGGGACGTCACGGCGAAGAGCCACAGATAGGCGCCGCTTATCTGCTGCTGATCAATGCTGATGACCATGCCCACGATCAGGGCGAGAAGGAGGATCAGGGGGCAGGACCACGTCGGGGCGCCGACACGCCGGACGGGAGGACCGGGACGTCGGTTACTCGATCGATTCGTGGACTGCTGGGGCACGGGACGCTATGTTACCGACTCCGGCGCTGAATTTCGGTACCGTCACCCCGTGGCGACGCCGGACAGGGCCCCTCATTCTCCTCCGTTTCCGTCCCCGGGGTCCCCGGACCGGTCCTCCGGTGCGATCCGCCGGGACCTGCCCGTCGCCGGACGGAGTGGAACCGGACGGGCGTTGCCGACAGGTCCCGCGTCCATCTCGTTGAGGGTCCTCGCGGTGACCATCACCCGTGACTCCAGGGACCCGAGAGTCGAGTTGTAGGCGTCCGTGGCGCGGTCGAGGGCCGCACCGACCCTGTTGTAGTGCTCCGCCATGGTGTTCAGCCTCGAATGGAGCTGTCGACCCAGCCGGTGGATCGTCTCGGCCTGTTCGTTCACGGCCTCCTGCTGCCACCCGAGCCCGACGGTACGGAGAAGCGCGACCAGTGTCGTCGGTGTCGCGAGAATGATGTTCCTGGAGAACGCGTGCTCCAGAAGTTCCGGATCCGTGGTGAGTGCCGCGTCGAGGAAGGGGTCGGCGGGGACGAACAGCACCGTGAACTCAGGGGTCCGGTCGAAGGCCGCCGCGTAGTTCTTCGATGACAGCTGATTGACGTGGTTGCGCAACTGGTGCGCGTGTCGCCGCAGATGCGCCGCATGTTCCTCCGGGTCCTCGGTGTCGAGTGCATCCAGGTACGCGGAGAACGGCACCTTGGAGTCCACCACGATCGTCCTCCCTTCGGAGAGGCGGACCACGAGGTCGGGGCGGAGTGGCCCCTCCGGCCCCCGTACATGGACCTGCGTGTCGAAATCGCAGTACCGCACCATTCCCGCCATCTCCACGACACGTTCCAGCTGCATCTCACCCCACCGGCCACGGACCTGCGGTGCCCGTAGCGCGGTCACGAGCTTCCCCGTCCGGTCCGACAGCATCGTCGAGGTCCGGGTCATGGACTGCATCTGACTGCTGAGTGCCGCGTACGCCTCGACCCGCTCCTGTTCCAGCGCCCGCACCTGCTGACTCAACTGGGCGACCGCCTGCTGCAGCGGGGCGAGGGACGTGCTGACGCGACCCGTCAACTGCTCCGCGGCCGCGGACGTCCGCTCGGCGGTGTCCGCCCGCAACCGTGCGGATGCGAGTTCCGCGAGTTTCTCGACGTCGCCGCCGGCCGCCCCGGCGGACCGCTCACGGGCCAGCCACCCGAGTGCCGCTCCGATGGCGATGCCGAGGATCAGGGTCAGGAGAAGGGTGACGGACGGGCTCATGGGGACCACTGTGCCACGTGCCCCGGACACCGGGGAGGGTTCTAGCGCGGCGTGTCGAAAAGATGTGCGAATCTGGCGGTGAGGTCCTGGATCCTTCTCCCCGGGACACCACCGGCCCGACGCTCCGGGGACGCACCCATGTCGGTGCCGTCCTCCGGGGTGCGCAGACCTTCCGTGTCCCCACCGACCGAACGCCTGGCCGCCCGCATCCGCCGTCCGACCTCCTCGCCGTGCCTGGCGGTGAGTGAACCGGCGACGGTCGCGAACACGATCTGGTCCGCCGTCTTCTCCCCGGCACGCAGCGCGACCATGTCCGAGAGATAACGGAAGAGCACCGCGACCATCGCCGCGGTCGGTACGGCGAGAAAAGCCCCCATGATGCCGAACAGGCCACCGCCGACGGTGACGGAGACGAGCACGATCACCGGATGCAGGTTCATCGCCTTCGACTGGAGCCAGGGGGAGAGCACGTAGCCCTCGATCTGCTGTACCGCGATCACGAGGACAAGCACCAGAACCGCCTCCGTCAGTCCCAGGGAGACGAAGGCGATGAGAACCGCCAACGCACCGGCGACGACGGCACCGACGATGGGGATGAATCCGGCGATGAAGGTGAGTACCGCGAGCACCAGCGCCATGGGCACCCCGATCAGCACCAGACCGAAACCGATGAACATCGCGTCCATCATCGCCACGACAGCCTGCGCGCGGATGAACCCGGAGAGGGTGATCCAGGACCGGGTCAGGAGTTCCGTGAGGTGCCACCCGATCCTCGGGCCCGTCACCTCACGCAGCCAGGGAAGGAACCGGTCGCCGTCCTTGAGGAAGAAGAACGTCAGCACGAGCACGATGCCGAGCATGATGAGAATCGTCGAGGCGACACCGAGACCGGCGAAGATCTCCCCGGCGATCGTCGACGCCTGCTGCTGCAACCAGGTCGCCCCCTCCGCCAGCCAGTCACCCAGGTCATTGCCCTGGAACTGCACGGGGGGATTCTGGAGCCACAACTGGACCCGTTGGACCCCCTCGAAAGCCTGGTAGTAGAGGGCCTGTGACTGGCGGGCGACGCTGGGGGCCATGAGTGCGATGACCCCTCCGAACACCGCCAGGGTGCCGAGAATCGTGATGATCGCCGCCGGGGCCGCAGGGAGACCACGCCGACGGAGCCAGTTCGTCGGCTGGTAGAGCACGGAGGAGACGATCAGTGCGAGGACGACGGGTAGAACGCCCTGCCAGAACTTCAGCAGGACGAATCCCACCATGTAGGTCGCCGCGGACACGATCAGGAGGCGGAGGCACCACGCCGCGAACTCACGCAGTCCGTCGGCGATGATCTCCGAGCGGTCGATCGGGGCGTCGGGCTGGAATTCCTCGAATGTCCGGGACGCCTCGTCCGCGAGGGTCTCCGCGGTGTCCGGGGATTCCCCGTCCGGGAGCGGGGGAGAGGCCGCCGAGTCGAAGGACCCGGACAGTGCGGAACTGTCTCCGGGTTCCGGTCCGGAGTCGCGGTCGGGAAGTTCGCGGGGGTCGGTCACAGCCCCTATATTGCCCTAAAACGGTGTGGCCCCGAACACCGTGTCCCGTTTGTGGGCCACAGAGGCGATACATGCGTAAAAACACGCCCGCCCCGACCGTGTGACACGGTCGGGGCGGGCGCTTCGCTTCCGGTGTCGGGCCGGGGGCTATTCGGTGGATCGGGCCGGTGGGCCGGCCTTCTCCTGTTCGATCAGGACGTCGTCCGTCGCGAGATCGGAGGTTCCGAGAACCCCGGATGAATCATCGGGGTGCTTGCGCAGGGCGAGGATGCTGACGAGGAGGCCACCCCAGATGACCACCATGAACAGAATCATCATCATGATTGCGATGCCACTCATTTGCGGGCTCCTAACTGTTCGACCGCGAAGCCCGCGTGACGGGGGCGTTCCGGATCGTACTTCTGCGGTGTGGTGATCTCGAGCTGCAGATCGGGGTCGACGCCGAAATCGGAGCCGGGGGGCCCGACCAGGGCGATGTTGCCGCGCCACGGAACGAGACTCATGACGACCGCAGCCGCCAGGATCAGCCCGACGACACCCCAGCCCCAGACGTTGATCTGGAGGTCGGTGTAACCGCCGTAGTTCTCCTTGACGAGGCTGATGAGCTCCTGGAGGAGGGTGTAGCCGAGGACGATGGTGGTGATGTTCACGACGCAGACCCGCCACAGGTTGCCCACCCGGAAGCTGGAGACGGCGTTGAGGTGCAGCGCCATCTCGTCCGCGCGGCGGAGAATCCAGTCGAGGATGATGATGGCGACCAGCGCGATACCGACGATGCCGATGTTGTTGACGAACTTGTCCATGATGTCGAGCGTCGCGAGACCGGAGGTCGTTGCGAACAGCGTCAGCGAGATCAGGGTCATGACGACACCCACACTGAGAGCGGTCGCCTTACGCGGAAGGTTGAGCTTGTCCTTCACCGCGGAGACGACGACCTCGAGGAGGGAGAACAGGGACGTGAAACCGGCGACCGTGAGGCAGCCGAAGAACATGACACCGAAAATCGGGCCCAGGGGCATCTGGTTGATGATCGTCGGGAAGGCGATGAACGCCAGACCGATGCCGGAGGTGGCGACCTCATCGACGGCCACGTTCTGCTGCACGGCCATGTAACCGAGAGCGGAGAAGACGCCGATGCCGGCGAGAACCTCGAAGGAGGAGTTCGCGAACGCGGTGACCAGGCCGGTGCCGGTCAGGTTGGTGCGCGGCTTCAGGTAGGAGGAGTACGTCAGCATGATGCCGAAGCAGATCGACAGGGAGAAGAAGATCTGGCCGTAGGCCGCGACCCACACACCCGGATCGCTCAGCGCGGCCCAGTTCGGGGTGAAGAAGGCATTCAGGCCCTCAGCCGCACCCTCCAGGGTGACGGAGTACCCGACCACGAGGATGAACAGCACCGTCAGGATCGGCATGAACACCTTCGAGATGCGGCCGATACCCTCGTCCACACCCATCGCGAGCACGATGATCGCCAGGATCCAGACGAACGCCAGCGCGAGAGCGATCTGCGGGACGATGTCCATCGACATCATCTGCGAACTGTCGAACTTGAGGAAGTCCTCGAAGAAGTAGGTGTTGGGGTCGCTGCCCCACGCCGTGTTGAAGGACTTCAGCGTGTAGAGCGCCGCCCAGCCGATGATCGCCGCGTAGTAGATGGTGATGATGAAACAGACACCGACCTGCACCCAGCCGACCGGCTCCGCCCACGTCCGCAGACGGCGGTAGGCCAGGGGAGCGGAGCCACGGAAACGGTGGCCCATCGCGTAATCGAGGAAGAGGAGGGGGATACCCGCGGTGATCAGAGCCACCATGTAGGGAATCAGGAACGCGCCGCCGCCGTTTTCATAGGCGACGTAGGGGAAACGCCAAATATTACCCAGGCCCACTGCGGAACCGATCGCCGCAAGCAGGAACGCAATGCGGGTGGAGAATACTTCGCGACCTTGAGAAGTGTCAGCAGCCATTGCCGGCCTTTCGAATCAAGTCGGATGTGGAAGTTCTGCGGTAGTCGGTGGGCGTCGGGGTGGTGACAGTGAACTACACGCTCTAAGTATGTGTCCGGCGCAGGCGTCGGTGGCAGGGGTGGCGCCGTGCCGATTACCTTCAGCGCGTTCTACGGGTTTTCTTAACCGGACATGACTCTAGCAGCTCATTTCACCGCACGGAACACGGTGTCCGACGGGTGGGACGACGGGTGGATCCGGGGTGAGCCGGTCACGACAGATCCACGCCGGTGTGGGTGACGGTCGTTCCGGCGGTGTCCGGCCCGTACGGGCGAGGTTGATAGGATGTGCGACTGTGAGCCTTACTCTTGGAATCGTCGGACTGCCCAACGTCGGCAAGTCAACCCTGTTCAACGCACTGACCCGCAACGATGTGCTGGCGGCGAACTACCCGTTCGCCACCATCGAGCCCAACGTCGGGCTGGTCGAGCTGCCGGACGCGCGCCTGAAGCGTCTCGCCGAGATCTTCGGGTCCGAGCGCATCCTGCCCGCCACCGTGTCCTTCGTCGACATCGCCGGCATCGTCAAGGGCGCGTCCCAGGGTGAGGGCATGGGCAACAAGTTCCTCGCCAACATCCGCGAATCCGACGCCATCTGCCAGGTCGTCCGCGTCTTCAGCGACGACGACGTCATCCACGTCGACGGACGCGTCGACCCCGTCAGCGACATGGCCGTCATCGAGTCCGAACTCATCCTCGCCGACCTCGAGACCATCGAGAAAGCCATCCCGCGCCTCGAGAAGGAAGCCCGCAAGGACAAGTCCAGGGCCGCCGAGGTCGACGCCGTCAAGAAGGCGCAGACGATCCTCGAGGACGACCGCACCCTGTTCAAGGCCAAGGACGAGATCGACCTCGGAACGCTGCGCGAACTCCACCTGCTGACCGCGAAGCCCTTCCTCTACGTCTTCAACGCCGACGAAACCGTCCTCACCGACGAGGACCGCAAGCAGGAACTCCGCGAACTCGTCGCCCCCGCCGACTGCGTCTTCCTCGACGCCAAGACCGAGACCGAACTCCTCGAACTCGACGAAGAGGAAGCCGCCGAACTCCTCGAATCCGTCGGCCAGCACGAACCCGGCCTGCACTCCCTCGCCCGCGCCGGCTTCGACACCCTAGGCCTGCAGACCTACCTCACCGCAGGACCCAAGGAATCCCGCGCCTGGACCATCCACAAGGGCGACACCGCCCCCCAGGCCGCCGGCGTCATTCACTCCGACTTCGAACGCGGCTTCATCAAGGCCGAGATCGTCGCCTTCACCGACCTCGACGAAGCCGGCTCCATGGCGGAGGCCAAGGCCCGCGGCAAGGTCCGCCAGGAGGGCAAGGACTACGTCATGGCAGACGGCGACGTGGTGGACTTCAAGTTCAACGTTTAGTGGGACTGCTTTTGGGAGTAGGCAAAGTGGGGTAGGGGAACCAGAATGGCCCGAAACCTCAAGACGCGGGCTAGGGGCGGGTCCGCTAGAGTGGTTTGAATGAAGATTGACGTTCGCCGCCCGCTGGCCGTTGACCTGTTCGCTGGGGCGGGTGGGTTATCAATGGGCCTCGAGCAAGCTGGATATGAGATTGCAGCGTCTGTCGAATATGACCCAGTCCACGCTGCCGTGCACGAGTTTAATTTCACTTATGGTAAAACTTTTGCTCGCGATGTTTCGACCATGACAGGGCGGGAGATCCGCGAGAAGTCAGAGATCGGAGACCGTGAGATCTCCTTGGTGGCCGGTGGACCTCCCTGTCAGGGCGTATCGATGATCGGTCGACGCATGATTGATGATCCGCGCAACGCCCTCCTCAACGAATATGTACGATTGGTTGTTGAATTACAACCGAGATTCTTCTTGATGGAGAACGTAGCGGGCCTCACTGTAGGCAATCATCGTCAGCTTCTCGCAGAGGTTGTCGAACTGCTCGAAATGGGTGGATATAAAATCGTACTTCCGTATAAGGTTCTCCAAGCTGCCGATTACGGGACTCCGCAATCTCGGCGAAGGTTAATACTGCTTGGAGCTCGACGTGGTGTACCGCTTCCGAGGTACCCAGAGGCTACGGTACGTCCAAGGAACCTTCGTGGCACTGCACCGTTGTATAGCGATTTACCGGTTGGGCCGAGTGTTATTGATGCCATCGGTGACTTGCCAGATGCGGATCGCTATGAAGCGCTGCTCCACGATGACCATGTTTCGGTCACATGGCCGGAAGCTGGATCGATCTATGCTCAGCGCCTGCGCTGTAAGAAGATAGATCCCGCCGACTTTTCGCACCGGCGCCCCTTCGATCCCAACATGCTTACCTCATCAACACGTACTGTTCATACGGCAGAGTCTATCGCCCGATTTTCCTCAACTTTACCTGGGACTACAGAGTCTATCTCCCGTTACCTTCGGTTGCACAGTGACGGTATCTGCAACACTTTGCGTGCAGGAACGGCTTCAGATAGAGGTGCGTACACAGCGCCCCGCCCGATCCATCCTTTGCTGCCACGCGTCATCACTGTCCGTGAGGCCGCGCGTTTGCACGGCTACCCAGACTGGTTCCGTTTCCACGTAACTAAGTGGAACGGTTTCCGCCAGATCGGCAACTCCGTCCCCATTCCGCTCGGAAGGGCGGTTGGTGCTGCATTGCTCCAAACTGATGGCGTGACTCCGATCAAGGGTAAGAAAACCAGTCTTGGTGATCCCGCGCTGCTTTATTTCAATGCGGGTCAAGCACACGATTACTTTGGGCTCTCTGAGAGGGTCATCCCGCAACGAAATCGGAAACGAGGCTAAGGGCTATGGGAAGTGCGAAAAAGAACCGCTATGTCGCGTTACTCGAGTGGGTTTTCGCTCGGTACTACTTCGAAGGGGCTACTGTTGTGCTCTGGAGTCGTGAAGATCTCGAAAAGGCTGCCGTGGAGTTGGGCATCGAGCTGCCTAAAAACCTAGGCGATCTTGTGTATTCCTTCCGGTATCGTTCCGAATTGCCTCAGTCGATCACGGAAAAAGCCCTCGATGGTTGCGAATGGGTGATCCGTGGAAAAGGGCACGGAAAATATGCTTTCGAAATGATCAAGGCGCAGGTGCGTATCAAACCGAACTCTTCACTCATGCGTACGAAGCTACCTGACTCAACTCCCGAGATTATCGCCGCGTCAGCTTTAGGAGATGAGCAAGCGCTTCTAGCGCTGGTCCGTTATAATCGACTAATCGATACATTCTTGGGTGTTACCGCTTATTCACTGCAGAATCACCTGCGTACAACTGCCACTGGAATTGGACAAGTTGAGGTCGATGAGATCTATGTCGCAGTCGATGCAGCGGGTCGCCAGTTTGTTATCCCTGTTCAAGCCAAGGGGGGCAAGGACGAGATTGGGATCACCCAAGCCGAACAGGATCTGGTTGTATGCGCGCAGAAATGGCCTAATATGATCACACGACCTGTTGCGGCTCAGTTTGCATCTGATGGGTTAATCGCTTTGTTTGAACTCGACCTTCAGGACGGCGAGATGCGTGTGCGCCACGAAGCTCACTACCAGCTGGTTCCTGCACAGAACATCTCATCCGAGGATCTGGCTATATATCGTCGTGACTATGTATAGGATATTTGTAGGTTAGTCCTCCAGTTGTGGTATTTTGACGAGTTCCGGAGATTTGTTGGCTACACCTTTCTTCGAAAATATGTCCCTCTTTTATGAGTAAAGGTGACAAATCGAAAGCGAATCGCTGGGTCTGTCACAGGGATAGGTGATACCCGAGGTGACGGGCTCGAAGATGCTGACTGCGAAGTGGCAGTATGCCCAGAACCAACCCAGACAGTGACGTTGTGATGCACCAAGCCTGCTATCGTGACCTCAGGAGTCACGGTGGAGCAGGTTACCCATGACCTTGAGGTCCATCCGATGACACCGGCCACGTGGCGGCACTGGGACCGCATCGATAAAGGCGAGTAGTCCGGAAACCACCGCCCTGAAGCCGGTAGCCTGGTGTGGGGCCAACCGATGGATCCACCTGATGGAGCAGGAAAACGAAGTATTGGGACGCTCTGCGACGTACTTATCCTGGGCGAACCTGCCGAGACAGGGCTCCACCCACTCGGGAGCGAGGTTAGTACCGACCGGATTCCGGTGGTGGCGACGTTGTCAGGTGGTTAAGCTGGCCGAGTCACTACCACGAACACTGACGTACCTGTCCAGAATCCGATCCAATGGGTGAAAGCTCACCGCGCCGACCCGTTGCTCGACGCCTACCGTGACGATCCGGAGTTCGACTACCGGTCCTCGGTCGACGAGACCTGAGTCGCCGGTCAGCCGATGGCCGAGACAGCAGCCGTGGCGGCTCTGCAAGGTCAACCGGTGGGGTCGGTGCTCGCGAATCCGTGGGCACGGAACCCACAAAACCCTTGGTCTGCCGGTCCATGACGACATCTTGCGGCGTTTGTTGACCGCGGACGTGCCGAAGAAGCGGGTGTGGATCACCGACACTTGACTACCAGGCCGCAGGACGAACGTGGTTCCTGTGGGCGGTTAACGACATGTTCTTGGGCCGGATTGTGGGCCATTCGATTACTCGATCAACCCGCGACTCAATGCCTGCCTCGCGGGCGGCGGCTTGGACAATGTCGCTATCAGGCAACGTGTCGAGGGCCAGACGGTAGCCGGTTGCGTCCTGCATTCAGACAGGGGCAATTCCGCTCGAAGAAATTACAGCACGCGATCAATCGTCACCACATGATCGGATCAAAGTTCTGAGGTCAGCGCGCCCAGGGAGGACGCCGCCATGAAGAGCTTGTTTGGCTGTTACGCAACAACGTATTTAGCCGGTACTGGCGAGGCACACGTGACGTGTCGTGGACCGTGGTCAACTACTGTCACACGTTCCTGCGGCGGACCCGGCTCTCTTTGGCCAGACCCAGTGGAAAAAGCGCTCGAAATAATATAAATATCATTGCAAGCAGGGTTGGGTTGATGGGGTGGAAATTAAGCATCGATTCAACTATTTGACTTAGCTGGAGACTTCGTGTAGGATTGCGACCAACTTTATAGTCTTGGAACCTATCAACATTCTTCGCGGAAACTCGTACATAACCTCCATACCGCAGATATGAAGTGGAGAAATTGGGGTGAGTGACGAACTTACCGTGTTAACACTAGCTGTAGAAGGGGAAGTCGCAGACCATACTTTTAGGTGACCGTCAATTTAGGGGCTTCTGTGGGAAAAAAATTTTTAAAAAATTTTCACAATATTAAATCTCTCGCTTCTGAAATTCTTTTAATAGAAGAGCGAAAAGCTGAGCTTAGGGAACCTCGATGGGTAGCTAATCTGGCTTCATTAAGGCCTTCTGTCAGCAATGCTTTTATCGTGTTTGGCTGTTTGGCCGCTGGTGCCTTTCTCAGTAATCGAGAGTGGTGGTTCGCTACTATTTGTTCTGTAATTATCGCTTTCGGCCTTATTTTAGATCATCTCCGCGAGAGCCGGGTCCAGGTCGTCTTTCAAAATCGGCAGGAAATCGAGAAAGAGGCCGTCAAAGATTTAGTTCATACAGTCATTGATACTTTACAGGGGACATGTGATGCTTTAACTGCCGGGGATAAAAAGTCGAGAGATAAAGCTCTTGCTGCTGCACGGAGAGCAATTCTCTCCACTGTCCGCCGTTCGATAGGGCCTGACACAGGGGTAAGGGTTAATTTTTTTGAAGTAGTACCAGGTTCACCCCCTAAACTTGAGGCCTCCTCTTATGGACATGAGGGTCGTCACAATCATCGTTCTGCAAGAGTATTTACGTTTAAAGACGAATCCTTCAAGCTTGCACTGCAATGTAATACAGGTAGGTTTGTGGAAGATGCATATTCTCAGGAGCTAACCTGTCCGCCCTCGTATCAGACCTTCGCAACGATGCCAGTCAGTTCAGAAAAATTCCTTTATGGAATGCTGACTATAGACTCTCCCAAAAAAGGTGATATTACCGACTTTGAGGCGAAGGATTTGCTAAACCTTTTTGCGTCCGAACTTGCTCTTACTTTTTCCTCCGAAGACTCCCGGGAAATGGCTCTCGAAATAGGTCACACTAGCCAAGATGAGTGATATAAGTCACGATATATCGTTCTTACGTTGTTGTTGGCATATAATCGTTTTAGGAACATTCCTACAGAAAGGGGATTTAGGGTGAGCCACAGTAAGGATAAATTAACTGATGCCCATAAGGTCCATCGAATTCGTCTTCTTCAGGAGGATCCAGATCGGTATTTCGAGAACAAGCGTCGAATCAACTTTGGCTTCGTCTCTTCTGGATCTGACCGGATAGGTAGGACTGCGCGAAAATAGAAAAAGAAAGATAGAAGAATGTCCCAGTACCCGTCGCGGGTACTGGGACATTCTTCTATGCTATTCTCTCTTGTTGATCTGGTGGCAACTCATCCCATTCCTACGCTTTTCCTGCGAGCGCTTTAGCGCCCTTAATGGTTACTTTTTAAAGGTGCCGACTCTAGCGCAGGTTAGACGGACTATTGTAGCTTGTTTTATGCTTCGGTGAGATTGCTGGTGGGTGGCACTCTGTGATCCCAGTTCTGGCAGCTGCCAGCTAAATTACTTTCATTTTGTATGGTAGTGGTGTCCTTTTTCCCACTCTCGACCTTGTTTTTTGCCGGTTGACGTATTTGGAAAAATGAAGAGTATTAAAGGTACTTTGTTCTACTCGCGTTTGGTCGGTAGTTTGGCGTATTGAGCGTACTCGTTCAGTGGAGACGGTCGGCGGTTTGATTTCTCGGTATGGGGGTCGCTTTCTTCGGGTAATTAATTTATCGTTCGAAGGTATTTTTATTGCTGGTTTGATCGACTTTTCTGGCGATGGCGACATCAGTATATGTCCGGTTTGCTGCATTGAAATACCATTTTAGGTGAAGACCCTTGGATTTTTGGTATTGGAATTGTCACATTTACCGCACCGCAGCACGGTGTATTTCTGGGGTATGGGGTCATACTCCGGCGCAGCTAGTGGCCGGACTAGGCGAGGGGATTGAAGCTTGCCGAACTTCGTGGTATTAATGCCTCTTGCCTGTCGGTTATTGCCATTCGGTAGGGAAAGTCGCTGTTCTCCTTGGAGGTCGTTGTACGACTGGGAAGCTTGACAGGATAGCCTTTGAGTTCGGCGTAGGCAGGGGGTTCACTGATCCGGCATCTCTGTGAGGCGTTATTAGTTTTTCTTGCTGCTGATTTCGTGATTGCCGAATCATTGGTTTTGACTAGTTGGGCTACTTTGTTATTTCGCTACGGGCCAACAGAGCTGCTCGGCGCTTGCTTTCGTTGCTTTTTGATCATTATAGATTGGTGAGATGTTTTATATTGTGAAATGGATTCTACTAACTCGTGTTTTGCTTTAGTAAGGTTAGGGGTACTTTATAGATCGGAAATGAGAAGTTTACCTACGGGAAATTCCTTAATATTGGTGGTTTTAAAAGTGTCTAATGGGAATGATAAAGTTTTACAAGTTAAGTTGCCCGTTTATTGGTTTGCTCATTTTTGCCATCGGGCAGAGGGGCTGTGGCAGGGTATATCTCGCGGTTCGTTTTTTCGGAATTGTTTTAATGAGTTCTGGATTATCCAGGTCCTGGAATGGTTGGCACCCTTGTCCAGGCTGTCAATACTGCGGTAGGGTCGTGTGGATTCGGGTGGGCTTGGCTACGTTCCTGTCTGATCGGCCGCTTCCTACAAGTTTATTGGCCGTGAATCGGTAGTGGCGGTCTGTTGATGTCTGTCAACAGCGAACGCGGATTGTTGCAGTATTTCCTGTGCTCAGTGTGGCAGGATGATTGCGCAGTGGCGTTTGGCGGAGAGTAGCTCGGCCGTCTTGCGCTTCATTCTTGTAGCTGGCTGCCGCAGGTATCCGGATGTCGGTGGCCCCACCATGCTGACAAGAAGGTCGCGCTTTTCTGTTAATTTATAGCCCACATAAGCGGAATTTTGCAGAATTGTTTCCTCAGGGCTCTGGACGTCGTGGTAGTGGCTATATGGGGGCCTTGGGTGAAGCCGAGAAAGTGCCGGTGGAGCACTGTGTTCGAGAGAGTTTTAATGCCTAGGCCGAACAGTAACCTGAAAACCGTGATGTAGAAGAACGGATTGACCAGCGCTTCGGTGGCTCGCGACGACTTGTAAAACCTCTTGAAAAATGTTCATATCGCATCCGTGGCAGTTTTGTGGACCGCCGTAGCAGGTCGGCAAAGCCAATTTCCCGGGGCGGGGCCGCTTCCTTCGCTAAAAACTGCTCAAGTCAAGTGCCGGGATTTGGCTAAGTCAAGGCGCTCCGCAATCGTTTGTTCGTAGGGCTGTGGTGAGGTCGTCCTCGACTAGTGAAAGGAGCTTCAATATTGGCGGAGTATCGTCGTCGTGATTAACCGCCTGGAGTGTGGATGAACGATTGGCGTTGATGTCGGTGATGATTGGTTACAGTCATCACACTGGGCGGTTTTGGAGTGCCTGGAGTTGTGGCCTATTACTTACCGCATCGGCAAGTCGGGAAATTAGCCGACCACGTACCCATGATTACGATACAGCGCGGTTAGTAGGTGCCAATGGAGTTGAGTTAGTCGACGACCATGAGTACCGTACCCAAGACCCGTATAGAGCGGAATACGTTTGGGAAAACGTATCTATTGTTGCGATATCGGCAGTCTTGTAAATCTTTTTGCCGGAGGTTGGCAGTGTACGTGCTTGGTTGGTGACTACGTCATTTCCCGTTCGATGATGATGTCGGAGGAGGCGGTTAGGACTGTGATGGTGTCTTTATTCGGAGCTAGTTCTTGACTCTTTGGTCCTGATGGCAGGTTCCCACGTTGCGAAGTGACTTCTAGTTCGGCCGCATCATTATAGTGGTCAGTGGTTGTCTCCGATTCTCTGTGTCAACACCATCCGGGTATGTGAATTACAGGGCAGATAGACCTTATTGGGATCGATGACCGTTCCTTACGAGCACGCAATAATCATGGCTACTGCGGCGACGAATGTGGTGACCCAAGATCACCGCAGATTCAGAGGTGAACGCCGAGGGGCTGCGGTGATGAGGTGTAAGTAGGCGGAGATGAATAACTTGTCGGATCGTGGGTGAAGGCCCCAAGGAAGTAGACGAACAGTAGGATCACGAGAATGCGAAGGTCGTGTCCCAGTTGTTTTGGTGATTCTCGGAATGGGGGGTCATAGCTATTACGGTTTCTTAGACAAGTTTTGGGTCCTGCAGGTCCAGATGGAAATGTGTCGGGCATCCGCGCTCGAGCACGGTTGTATTCTTCGAGTTATCATTTTATTACCAAAGTATACTGACTGAGTTCGATCTGGGGAGGGTGGGAATGTCATTTCCGGAGCATCTTCAGATATGGTTTTAGAACTGTCGTATCGGATCTGTAGCTGCACCTGAGATTGGGAACCGTCCAGCAACAGCCAGGCCGACCGCATCTCAGGAGCGGTATTCCGTGATCGGGTCGCCACCGTTTTGGGGACGACCGAAACGGACATGGACGAGATGGTGAGGGCGTGGCGGAGCTGGGCTGACCACCCGGATTCGTGTTTCACGATGACCCACGGCGAGATGATCGTGTTCCGCTGAACGAGCGGGATCTTCCGGTGATCCGTGACCGGGGGGTGGTGTGAGCGGATTCTCTTCTAGAGTTGATGGCGAACCTGATGGAGGAGAATCCCATGTCGTCCCCGCAAAAACCCGATGTCGAACTGCAGTCCGCGCCCGCACCTTTGTCGGCGTTGATCGAGGTGGAACCAGGTATCGGTGTGTTCTTCGGTGAAGATGTCCCCGATGATCTCGAGGTCATGCCTTTCGCGTTGCTCGATGAATCGACCGAACGTGAACTGACCGGGGAGTTGGCGACGGCGTTGACTCTCGGTGGTCTGGGGCTGCAGGTTCAGGAGTTGTCCGCTGGGGTCGTCCGTTTCGATTCCGCTACCCGCGCACTGCTGGAGACCGGCCACCTCATGGAGTCCGGTGGTAAGGCTCTGGGGGCGATCGTCAACGACAACGGCCGGATCATCGGACAGGCTAGATTTCTCGTCGAGACCGGACTGCAGGCGTCGGGCATGCTCACAGCTCTCGGTGCGCAGGCGCCACTGCTCGCCCTGCAGATCCAGCTGGCGTCGATTTCCGGCCGCCTGGACCGGAACATCGAACTGACGGACAGAGTTCTGGATGAGCTGCGTACCGAACAGATCGCTGAGCTCCGCAGCCTGAAGCAGGTCGTTGACGGTGCGGTGTCCGAGGCGCGGGCGGCAGGTGGTGTCAGTGACCACGTCTATGATCCGATCAGGTCCCGGCAGACGGATGTACGCAAACACCGGCATATTTTCCACGACCGCATGGACAAACACGTTCGGTCCTTGGACGCCTCACCCCCGGAACGTAGGGGGTACATCCGGGAAAACGCGCAGAGGATCCTCGAGGACATCAACGGGATGATCCTCGCGGAACAGACCTGGCTCGCGTCCAGAGTGCTCCGGGCCTGCACTATCCTTCACTCCGATCCGGAGCTGTCGGAGAATCGCAGCCTGTTCGATGAGATAGTCATGGTGACACGGAGGGAACACACCGTGACGATGGATCGGGTAGCGGACATTCTCGACGAGTGTGAACGTCAGTGCAGGCTCCTCGTACTGCTGCCTCCCGAGCGATCCCTGCCCCTGCCCGGAAAGCGGGGGAGATACGAGGAGACCGCCGCGCTGGTGGGAAGGTTGGCGGATCATGTCGCGCGTCTCCGTTTCGGAGACCACGTCGGCCCGCTACCGGTGCGCCCGGACATCGCCGTGTTCGAGCATGAGACACCGGGTGAGGTGCTCGGAATCCTCCGGTGGATACTGCCCGCGGGCGAAACGGTGATCGCACTCGCCGACGTGAATCTCCCGGGTGGATTCCGGACTTCCGCCGGATTCATGGTGGTGACCGTCTCCGGTCTTTTCCTGGCCTCGCGTGACAGTGTGCTGAGGAACGGTGTGGTGGACCAGCGGATTCCATTGGCGGACATCCGGTACGTCCGATTCCGGGAAAGGGAAACGGATGGACCGATGCTGGACATCATCACCCGGGACAGGAACATCGTGCTCACCTTCGGTAAATGGGCCGCCGGAGGCGGGAAGCTGGATGCCGCCCGCCGTCTGGCTGAACTGCTCATGGCCGCGATGAACGTTCCGGTGGAGGAACGCAGAACCGATCCCCGGCTCGAACTCACCCCGCCGGACAGGGAACCGGAAGAGGCCGGTGTACTCGCCCCCTTCTCCGGTGCGACTGGGGTGACAGATCCTGTGGACCCCGCTCCGTGAGGTGGTGGGGCAGCGTCTCCCGTGGACGGGTGCCTCGTGTGATCCCGCCCACCGGGGATCCGTGTAATACGGCATCATTCACCTGCGGTTCGATCATCCTTCTCACCGTGCCGGTGAATAGTTCTGTGAGGGGGTTGTCCTGCCATGGTTCCGCCAGTTACCTAAGGCAACGCGGCGTTGCGGACAGAGGACCGGAGGAGCATGATTCAGGTATGTCGTCCAACAAAACTGCGGAATTCGGTGCACCGACAGATGGTGTGGTGAAGCGTCCGCTCATAACGCTTCTGGGGCCGGCGTTCGTCGCCGCGGTCGCCTACGTCGATCCGGGCAATGTCGCGGCGAACATCTCCGCCGGGGCGACCTACGCCTATCTGCTCGTCTGGGTGCTCGTGTTGTCCAACGCGATGGCGGTGCTGATCCAGTACCAGAGCGCCAAGCTCGGTCTGGTCACGGGGAAATCCCTCCCTGAGCTGCTGGGGGACCGGCTCGGAAAGCGGCAGCGGCTGGCGTTCTGGGGACAGGCGGAGCTCGTCGCCGCCGCGACCGATCTCGCGGAGGTCGTCGGTGGGGCGATCGCGCTGAATCTCATGTTCGATCTGCCACTCGTCGTCGGCGGGGCCATCGTCGGCGCCATCTCCATGGGGCTGCTGCTGTTCCAGAACCCTGAACACCAGCGGCACTTCGAGTTCATCATCATCGGTCTGCTGCTCATCATCACGGTCGGGTTCCTGAGTGGTCTGGTCATCAGTCCGCCGTCCGCTACCGGGGTTCTCGGCGGTCTGGTGCCGCGTTTCGCGGACACCAACTCGGTTCTGCTGGCCGCCTCCATGCTGGGAGCCACCGTAATGCCGCACGCCATCTATCTGCATTCCAGCCTGGTCAACCACCGGTTCCCGAAACTCGGGCGGGATCTGCCGAGACTGCTGAAGGCCACGAAGCACGATGTGGTGTGGGCCCTGGTTCTCGCCGGAACTATCAACATCGCTCTCCTGCTGCTGGCGGCGTCGGCACTCGGTGGGGTTCCCGGAACCGACAGCATCGAGGGCGCGCACCACGCCATCGAACAGGCGCTGGGCCCGGTGATCGGTGCCATCTTCGCCATCGGGCTCCTCGCCTCCGGTCTGGCGTCGACCTCCGTCGGTGCCTACGCGGGTTCGGAGATCATGGCCGGTCTCCTGCACGTCCGGGTTCCGCTGGTCTTCCGCCGGGCGATCACTCTGATTCCCGCCCTGCTGATCCTCTGGCTCTACCCGGACCCGAGCTGGGCGCTGGTTCTCTCCCAGGTCGCGCTGTCCTTCGGTATCCCCTTCGCGATCATCCCATTGGCGCGGATGACCTCCGGGCGGGAGTTGATGGGGCAGTGGCGGGACAACGTGTGGGTGCGTTCGGCGATGGCCGCGATCTCGGTGGCTATCGTGGCCCTCAACTTCCTGCTCATCTACCTGACGTTCGTGCAGTAGACCGAGCCGGCATCACAGTGCGGGAGCGCCCTGCGGAAGTGACGTATCATCGGAGTTCCGCGGTCGGAGGTCAACCGGCCGCCACGTTGACCGGCCCGTCACGGGCCGACTGAAAACACAGGAGAAAACACACCATGTTCGGTGCCACCGTCACCTTCACCGTCCTCGCCGTCTGCACGGCTGTCGCCGGTTTCTTCACCTGGGAGCGCAACAAGGGGCTGTCGTTCCTTCTCGGGGGAGCGACGATCGTTCTTTCCTCGATCGCCCTGATCCTGGCCTTCGTCGGCGCGGTCGTCGGATTCTTCAAGTTCCTGCCGATCCTGCTCCTCCTCGTCGGCTGCTACATCCTCTACCGCCGACTCGGTTCCGCCCGCTAGTTTTTCGCGTGTCGGAGAGGGGGCCGTATCCCGGTACCGGGATACGGAGCCCTCTCCGTGTTCGTGTCAGTGTTTCTTCCTCCCGAACGGCAGGTTGTGGATCACACCGAGGACGATCGCGCCCCAGATGACGCCGATGACCATGGAGAAGAACGTGTTGACGATCCATGCCGCGGCGCCACCGATGCCGGACCAGCCGCGTACGGACTCCTCCAGGTGGTGCACGAACCCATAGGGTGCGTGGAGCCCGAACTCGTCGATGCCGACGAGGATGATGTGCCCGCCGACCCAGAGCATCGCGAAGGTGCCGATCACGGCGATGAGGTCCAGGGCCTTCGGCATGGCGGAGACCAGCGCCCGGCCGAACTTCTTCGAACGGCGGCTGGGGCGTTTCGCCAGCTTCAGCCCGACGTCGTCCATCTTGATCAGGACGGCCACCGCCCCGTAGACGAGGGCCGTGATGAACAGGGCGACGATGACGAGTACGGCGGTGCGGGTCCAGAACGGTTCGGTCGCGACCTCGTTGAGGGAGATCACCATGATCTCCGCGCTGAGAATGAGGTCCGTGGTGATCGCGCCCTTCACCAGGCGGTCCTCGGCGTCCGGACCGGATTCGCGGACCGGGGTGTCGTGGCCCCCACCGGAACCGGAGAACTTCTCCCACACCTTCTCCGCGCCCTCGTAGCAGAGGTAGGTGCCGCCGAGCATCAGGATGGGGGTGAGCACCCAGGGGGCCACCGCGCTGAGCAGCAGTGCCAGCGGAAGGATGATGACGAGTTTGTTGAACAGCGATCCCTTGGTGATCCGCCAGATGATGGGCAGTTCCCTCGCCGGCCGCACCCCCTGGACGAAGCGCGGGGTCACCGCGGCATCGTCGACGACGACACCCGCCGCCTTCGCGCTGGTGCGGCCGGCCGCGGCCGCGACGTCGTCGACACTGGCCGCGGCCGTCCGGGCGATGAGGGCCACATCGTCGAGGAGGGCCGCCAGTCCGCCGGCCATCAGAGGACCCGCGGTCGGTCAGTCAGTTGTGCATGCATGGGCACAGTATTACTGATGCACGCCGCCACCGGCGAATGCGTCAGGTCCACAGCAGTGCCTTGACCGTCCGTCGCTGATCCATCGCTGCGTACGCGTCGGACACCTCGTCCAGCGGGTAGTGGTCCGTGAACACCGCGCCGGGATCGATCTCCCGGTTCCACACGAGGGGCAGGAGCTCGTCGAGGTAGGCCCGTACCGGCGCGACCCCGCCCCGGATCCCCTTGTTCCTCCAGAACAGTCGCTCCGCCTCGAGCCCTCCGTGCGGCAGTCCGACCAGCCCGACCATCCCACCGGGCCGGACGGCGTCGACGGCCTGGCGGCGTGCCCCCTCGGAGCCGACGCACTCGAGTGCACGGTCGGCGCCGATGCCGTCGGTGAGGGCCCTGACCGCCGCCACACCCCCGTCACCGCGCTCGGCGATGATGTCGGTCGCACCGAAGCGACGGGCGAGTTCCTGCCGGTCGGCGTGCCGGGACATCGCGATGATGCGTCCCGCCCCGAGCTGTTTCGCGGCGATGACGCCGCACAGTCCCACCGCACCGTCACCGACGACCACCACCGAATCCCCGGCACCGACACCCGCGGAGACCGCGGCGTGCCACCCGGTGCACATCACGTCGGACAGCGTCAGCAGCGAGGGGATGAGATCGCGGTCCGGAGCCCCCGGTGTCGCCACGAGGGTGCCGTCCGCCAGCGGTACCCGGATCAGCTCGGCCTGGCAGCCGTCGTATCCGCCGCCCCGGGGACAGTTGGCGTGCATGCCGGCGCGACAGGTCGGGCAGTCGTTACACGAGTAGAGGAACCCACCCACGACGAAGTCGCCGGGGGAGACCGTGGACACGGCTGCGCCGACCTCCTCGACGATCCCGACGTACTCGTGGCCGATGGGGTTCGGTTCCGGGATGTCGTTGTCGCCACGGTACGGCCAGAGGTCGGACCCGCAGACACAGGTGGCGACCGTGCGGATGATGGCGTCGGTCGGTTCCACGATGGTCGGGTCGGTGCGGGTCTCGAGACGGATGTCACCGGGGGCGTGGATCATGGTTGCCTTCATGGCACGCCATGGTACGTGTCGGGCACCCGGCTACCGCAGTGTGGCCTCGGTGCCGAGGACGACCCCCGCCATGATGAGCGCCAGTCCTCCGACCGCGAGAAACATGACGACGAAGAAGAAGGGGTCGACGGTCGGGGGCCTGCGGACGTCACCGCTGCCGTGTCTCGTGATGAACAGATCGACCCGCTGGCCGACCTGTTCCCGTGCGAAGGAGGTGTGGTGCGGGTCGATCCACTGGTGGAGACCGCCGTCGGGGCCCGTGAAGGTGATCACCGCACACCGGAACGGATCATCGGCGGGCGCGCCGGGACGCGGGATCGCGTCGATGACGGTGCCCTCGGTCCGGTACCAGCTCCGTCGCACCCGCACGCGGCGGAAGACGAGGCCTGCGGCGACGACGATTCCGGACAGCCCGGTACCGAGGAGTACCGCTGCGTCGAGAAGTCCACTGGCCATGTCTGAAGAACCTACCCTCGCGGAGTGTTCGACGGTACCGTCGGAATTGCACAAATGGAGATCCGCTGTGGCGCCACCCCGTCCACCCGATCTCCTCCCGAAGACCTGACACCCGGGGGGTTGGAGACATGAACACACACGTGAACAAACTCGTCATCGTCGGACTGGGACACGTCGGCTCCTGTGTCCTCGCGGACGCGGTCGCGTCCGGGCTCTACGGCGAGATCGCGCTCATCGACACCGCCGACGGCGTCGCCGTCGGTGAGGCGCTGGACCAGCATCACGCGACCGCACTGGATACGCGGGTCAACGTCACTGTTCACGCCGGTGACTACGACGACTGCGCGGACGCCGACATCGTCATCATCGCCGCCGGTCCCTCGATCATCCCCTCGGAGGAGGAGAAGGCCCCGGACCGGGCCGCGTTGGCGAGGACGAATGCGGCGGTGATCCGTCAGGTGATGGGGGACATCGCCGCGGTGACGCACGACCCCGTCGTCATCGTGATCACCAACCCCTGCGACACGATGACCCATGTCGCGGCGACGGAGTTCGGGTTCCCCCGTGGCCGGGTGTTCGGTACCGGGACGATGCTGGATTCGGCACGGATGCGCCGGCTCATCGCCGACCGCCACGGCATCGACCCGGGTTCCGTGCACGGGCTGATGGTCGGGGAACACGGCCTGTCCGCCGTCCCGGCGTTGAGTCTGGTCTCTGTGGCGGGTGTGCCGAACGCCGGGCTCGGGGACGCGTTCGGTGGTGTCCCCTATGAACTGGGGGAGCTCGCGGAGGACGTGGTTCAGTCGGCCTACGACGTGCTCAACGCCAAAGGTTGGACCAGCGCCGGTGTCGCGCAGTCGGCGATCGTGTTGGCCCGGGCCGCCCTCCTCGACGAACGCGCGGTGTACCCCACCTCCGGTCCGTTGGAGGGTGAATACGGGTTGAGCGGTGTGTCGCTCTCCCTCCCGTGTGTCATCGGCCGGGGCGGTGTGCGGCGTCGGGTGACCCCACCGCTCGACGCCACGGAACGGGAACTGCTCGGGGTTTCGGCGTCGGCGGTACGCCGTGCGATGGCCGACGCCGGTGCGGGGCCCCGGTGATCAGTCCGCACCGACCCCGGTGACCGTGATCGTGCTGATCCGGTCCGAACCGCAGGTCGACTGGCTCACCGGGATGGTGAGCCACCCGGTGTCGTTGGGCGGGTAGATCTTCATGTGCTGGGCCCGCTCGGTCGGTTCGCAGGCTTCGGGATTGTAGGCGTGGGGTTGACTGAATCTCGTGGAGAAGGTCGCCGATGAACCGGTGTCGAGTCTGGTGGGGTGGCCTTTGGCCCCGATCTCCCGGTCGGCCGCCGCGCCCACCTGGTTTCCCGCGGCGTCGATGAGGGACACCCCCGGGTAGCCGGACAGGGTGCACGGACTTCCGTTGTTGGTCAGCCGGACGGTGTAGAAGGTGTGCCCGGCCCCGGCGTTGGTCGAATCGACCGCCGCGGTGAGCTGTGCGGCGGGACACGGGGCGGAGAGGTCGGGGGGTGTGGACCGGTCGGTGGGGCTGTTCCCGTCCCCGGTGCCGTCCTCCACCCCCGCACTCCCGGCCAGGGTGACCTCGGACCGGTTGTGGTCGGTGCAGCCGGTGAGGAGGATGGCGCCGATGACCAGGGACGTGAATGCTGTCGCCGCTCCGGTCCGGCTGATCCGGGATTCCGGCGCACCCGGCAGATCGTGGACGGTGCCACCGCTTCCGGTGTGACTGGTGTGACTGCTCATCTTCTCAGGATAGTCCGAATCCCCGTGGGCCCGGAATGCGGCACCCGTACGGGCGTCGGTGGATGCGGGGAGACCCGACCGCCCCTCGCGTCCGTCGGGGACGATCTGTATCATTGGCCCGGTCCCACGGGTGTCCGAGCGTGAATCGGGCTGAGACGTCGGTTGACCGCGAGGTGTGCACCACGCGGCGCACCGGTGACCGTAACAACCTGATCCGGGTAATGCCGGCGCTAGGGAGATGAGGAAAAACCATGAGCACATCCGTGCCTGAAACCCGTACACCGATCACCGTCACCGCATCGTCGGGAAAGAGCTGGCGGGTCATCGACATCATCGCACTCGCTGTCCTCGGCGTGGCCGCTGGTCTGGTCTTCTGGGCCTACAACGGACCCGGCGGCGCCTTCTACGAATCGATCAGCGCCGTCACCCCGGGATTCGGCGGACTCGCCGTCGGTCCCTGGCTCTTCGCCGGTGTCCTCGGGGGCCTGGTGATCCGTAAGCCGGGTGCCGCCCTCCTGTGTGAGGTCATCGCGGCCTCGGTGTCCGCGGGCCTCGGCAACCAGTGGGGGATCAGCACCCTCTACTCGGGTATCGCACAGGGTCTCGGCGCG
This sequence comes from Corynebacterium pygosceleis, assembly GCF_016595275.2. Taxonomy (GTDB): domain Bacteria; phylum Actinomycetota; class Actinomycetes; order Mycobacteriales; family Mycobacteriaceae; genus Corynebacterium; species Corynebacterium pygosceleis. The sequence goes on from NZ_JAENIQ020000003.1 coordinate 202,868, forward strand.
GAGATCATCCTCGCCATCTTCCTCTACCGCCGCTTCGGACCGGTCGTCGCCGCCCTCGCCGGTGCCGGAGCGGGCGCCGGCGCCTGGATCCTCGAGGGGTTCCTCTCCGGGAACTTCGGTAAGTCGACCGAATTCCAGGTCACCTACCTCGCCACACTCCTTGTCTCCGGTGCGGTCATCGCCGGTATCTGCTCCTGGTTCCTCGTCCGCGCACTCGCGGCCACCGGTGCACTGGACCGCTTCGCCGCCGGGCGTGAACGCCAGCGGCAGGTCTAGACCGTGGCACCGGATCCGTCGACCGGTGCGGGCCACCGGGGAGCGGCGATCCGTGCGACCGGCTTCGGTTGGCGGCACGCAGGTCGCCTGCACCCCACCATCGCCGACCTCGATCTGGACGTCGAACCGGGCCAGCGCATCCTGCTGCTCGGTGAATCCGGCTCCGGAAAATCCACGCTCCTCGCCGCGATCGCCGGCGTCCTCGGTGGTGATGACGAGGGGGACCGGCAGGGCACGCTCCTCGTCGACGGCCGTCCACCGGAGCAGGCACGTGGCCTGGTGGGCATGGTTCTCCAGGACCCCGACTCCCAGGTCATCTCATCCCGGGTCGGTGACGACGTCGCCTTCGGCTGCGAGAATCTCGGTGTCGAACGCACGGAGATCTGGCGCCGTGTCGCCCACGCGCTGGAGATGGTCGGACTCGACCTCCCACTGGACCACCCGACCTCCGAACTGTCCGGAGGGCAGAAGCAGCGGCTGGCCCTCGCCGGGGTCATCGCCATGGGGGCGCGGCTGATCCTGCTCGATGAGCCGACCGCGAACCTCGACCCCGACGGCGTCGCGGAGGTACGGGACGCCGTCGACCGGGTGGTCCGGGAGACCGGCGCGACCCTCATCGTCGTCGAGCACCGTGTCGAGATCTGGTCCGGTGTCGTCGATCACGCCCTCGTGCTCGGTACCGCCGACCGTGGTCTGATCGCTGCGGGCCCCCTCGACGAGATCATCGCGACCGAGGGGCGGCACCTCGCGGCGAACGGCGTCTGGGTTCCCGGGATACCACCGGACCTGCCGGAGGCGAACCCCTTCGCCGGAACGGCGACCGAACCGGCGCTCCGCGCCGATGACCTCACCGTCGGATGGGCGGAGGGGAGGCCTGTGGGACCACCCCGGAACCTCGTTCTTCCCGACGGTCGATCCACCGTGGTCACGGGGCCGAACGGTGCCGGAAAATCCACCCTCGCGCTCACCCTCGCGGGTCTGCTCCCTCCACTCGGCGGAACCGTCCACGCGGGGGAGAGGGTCTCCGGAGGTCTGTCCGGAGGCCCCCACCGCTGGTCCTCCCGTGACCTCGCGACCCGGATCGGTTTCGTCTTCCAGGATCCCGAGCACCAGTTCGTCGCCCGGAGCGTCCGCTCGGAACTGCTGATCGGGCCCGCCGTCACCGCGGGACGGCGTGGACGTGTCGGACTGTGGAGGCGACTCACCGGCCACACACCCGCGGACGCCGTCACCGCAGCCGACCGGCGGCGGGTCGACGAACTCCTCGTGCGGCTGCGGCTCGACCATCTCGCCGACGCCAACCCGTTCTCCCTCTCCGGCGGCCAGAAACGTCGTCTGAGTGTGGCCACCGCACTGGTGACCGCACCGTCCGTGCTCATCCTCGATGAGCCGACCTTCGGGCAGGACCGGCGGACCTTCACCGAACTCGTGCTCCTGCTGCGCGAACTCGTCGACGGGGGCGTGACACTGGCGTCGATCACCCATGACCACCTGTTCGCCGGGGCGCTCGGTGACCACCGGATAGAGGTGGAGACCGATGCCTGATCTTCTGGCCCGCACGAACCCCGTGGCCCGGATCGGCGGTCTCGTTCTGTTGACCACACCGCTGCTGCTGTCCGTGGACATCGTGTCAGCGGCGTGCTGCCTGGCGTTCATCCTCATCGTCCTACCGTTCACCGGAACGGACATCAGACGGCTGCCGGTGCGGGCCTGGCCGCTGTTTCTCGCCGCCCCGCTCTCCGGTGTCTCCATGGTCCTCTACGGCAGACCGGAGGGAACCGAGCACTTCTCCTACGGCTGGATCCACGTGACGGACAACTCCATCCAGCTCGCGTTGGCGATCATGGTCCGCATCTTCGCGGTCGGACTCCCCGCCATCGTCATGATCGGGCGAACGGATCCGACGGACCTCGGTGACGGTCTGGCGCAGATCTGGCACCTCCCCGCGAAATTCGTCATCGGCACCGTGGCCGGGGTCCGACTGGCGACTCTCTTCAGACGGGACTGGCAGGCGATGGGGCGGGCCCGTCGGTCCAGGGGACTGGCCGATGACGGCCGGGTGGTCCGTGGGGTGACGATGCTCTTCGGCCTCCTCGTTCTCGCGCTGCGTCGTGGGGCGAAACTCGCCACCGCGATGGAGGCCCGTGCGTTCGGGGCCGACATCGCCCGGACCTGGGCCCGTCCCACCCGACTGCATCCGCGCGACTGGGTGCTGATGGGTGTCTGTCTCACCGTCTCCCTGCTCTCCCTGGGGATTTCGGTGGCGACCGGCGACTTCCGTTTCCTGGGGGTGTGATGGAGGGGCCGGTCCGACCCGACGCCGCGGTGGGCATTCTCGCCGACGCCTGTGCCTCCGGTGTCCGGACGGTCCTCATCGGTGGGCGTTCCGGTTCCGGGAAGACGACGCTGGCCCGCATGGCGGGGTCACGGACGGGACACCGGGTCGTGCACCTCGACGACTTCTACCCCGGGTGGGGAGGCCTCGCGGAAGGGAGCATGATGGTGGCCCGGGACGTTCTCGCCCCGGAGCGCCCCGGGTACACACGCTGGGACTGGGTCAATGACCGCCCGGGTGAATGGGTCGCACTCGACCCCCGGGAGGTCCTGATCATCGAGGGGGTGGGATCGTTGACCCCGGCGAACCTCCGGGCGGCGCGGCGTCGTGGTCGCTGTTTCACCGTACGGGTCGACCTCGACGGGACCGAGCGCAGGAAACGTGCGCTGGCCCGGGACCCGGGATTCGCCGAATGGTGGGGGTACTGGGCGGAGCAGGAGGAACGTCACGCGGCTGATCCGGGCAATGTGCTGGGCACCGTCGATCTCACCGTCCTGAGTGGGTGAGGGATGGTGTGCGGATAGTATCTGTCCACATGAGTGTCATCAGGATCGCCGCCGTCGTCATCCGCAACGCGGGAGGGGACATCCTCAGTGTGCGCAAGCGGGGAACCGTGGCGTTCATGTTGCCTGGTGGGAAGCTCGAAGCGGGGGAGACGGGCCGGCAGACGGCTGTGCGCGAAATCTCCGAGGAACTCGGAGTCGACCTGGATCCGGAGCTACTCGTGCCCCTCGGCAGGTTCGGTGCCCCCGCCGCGAATGAGGCGGGATGCAGCGTCGACTGTGACGTCTTCCTGTATCCGTCGCCGCTGGATCAGCTTCCGGAGGTACGGGCCGAGATAGAGGAGGCGCGCTTCTTCCGGGCGGACTCCGTTGATCCGGTGCTCGCACCGTTGAGCCGGGATGTGGTGTTTCCGGCGGTGCCCCGGTTCCCGGACGGTGCCGTCCCGGAACCGGGGCACCGGGACGGTGTGGGTATCTCAGATGCTGTCAGGGGCAACTCACGGCACGTTTACGGTCCGTCCAGTAACGATTCAATAACGGGTCGCGGGGTCGTTCCGGAGGTCTGACCCCTAAATCTGCTGGTCCTGTGCGGTGGTGGCGAAAATGGGGGAGTCGGTCGCGGAGGGGCGATGTGACAGTGCTGGGGCCCTGTCTCGATAATTGAGGTGGGTCACAGTTAAGATGACCCACAGTGAAACAGGCAGTTGACAACAAAACAACGCAACTGTCGGGTTCCCGTTCACTCATACTGGAGGTCCCCCGCATGACTTTGAAGAAGACCATCGCCGCGATGACCGCGGCCGCGCTCGCCGTTTCCGTGTCCGCCTGTTCGTCCGATTCCGAGGGCGGCAGCGGCTCCGACAGCGGTTCGGGCGGCAGCAACTACATCACGGCCTGGGGTTCCGAGCCGCAGAACCCGCTGGTCCCGCAGAACACCAACGAGACCGGTGGCGGCCGCATCGTCGAGAGCATTTTCGCGGGCCTCGTGTACTACGACGGTGAGGGCAAGGTCCACAATGATCTCGCCGAGTCCATCACTCCGGAGGACGGCAACAAGAAGTTCGTCATCAAGATCAAGGAGGGGGAGACCTTCTCCGACGGTTCCCCGGTCACGGCGAAGAACTTCGTCGACGCCTGGAACTACGCCGTCGAGAATGAGACCCTGTCCAGCTACTTCTTCGAGCCCATCGAGGGCTTCGAGGAGGGCAAGCCGCTGACGGGTCTCGAGGTCAACGACGACCACACCTTCACCGTGACCCTGAAGCAGCCTGAGGCGGACTTCCCGTTGCGTCTCGGTTACTCCGCCTTCTACCCGCTGCCCGAGTCCGCGTTCGACGACATGGACGCCTTCGGTCAGGACCCCGTCGGTAACGGCCCCTACAAGGTCGCCGAGTGGGCGCACAATGAGTCCCTGACGATGGTCCCGAATGAGAGCTACGACGGTGGACGCAAGGCACAGAACGACGGCATCGAGTTCGTCTTCTACCCGAAGCCGGACGCCGCCTACGTCGCGCTGCTGGACGGCAACCTCGATGTCCTGGACACGATCCCGGACTCGGCCTTCGCCAACTACAAGGATGAGCTCGACGGTCGCTGGGTCAATGAGCCCGCCGCCATCTTCCAGTCCTTCACCATCCCGGAGAAGCTCGAGCACTTCAACGGTGAAGAGGGACACCTGCGCCGTGAGGCGATCTCCATGTCCATCAACCGTGATGAGATCACCGACAAGATCTTCGACGGCACGCGTACCCCGGCGACCGACTTCTCCTCCCCGGTGATCGACGGCCACAGTGACTCCCTGAACGGTGCCGAGGTCCTCGAGTACAACCCGGAGAAGGCCAAGGAGCTGTGGCAGAAGGCCGACGAGATCTCCCCGTGGACCGGCCAGTTCACCATCTCCTACAACGCAGACGGTGGACACCAGGCGTGGGTTGACGCCGTCGCCAACTCCATCAAGAACACGCTCGGCATCGATGCCGTGGGTAACCCCTACCCGGACTTCAAGTCCCTGCGTGACGACGTGACCAACCGCACCATCTCCGGTGCGTTCCGTACCGGTTGGCAGGCCGACTACCCGTCCGTGGGTAACTTCCTCGCCCCGATCTACGGCACCGGTGCCGGTTCCAACGACGGCGACTACTCCTCCAAGGACTTCGACGACAAGCTGAGCCAGGCCGCCGGCGCCTCCAGCGTGGAGGAGGCCACCGACCTCTACAACGAGGCGCAGGAGATCCTGCTGAAGGACCTCCCGGTCATCCCGCTGTGGTACTCCAACGTCACGGCCGGCTGGTCCTCCGAGGTCGATGACGTCCAGTTCGGCTGGAACTCGCAGCCGATCTACTACCAGATCACCAAGAAGTAATCGACGGTACCGGCTCCACCGGTACCACCGACTCCTCACCGACCGTAGATCTCATCCGGTCGGTACGGGCCCAGCGCCCGACCGCCGGATGAGTTCCGTTCCCAGGTGAGCTGGGTTTACGCCAGGCCCCGGGTCTCCGTTTTCGGCGACCCGGGGCCTGGCGCGGTACCCCGGTCCCCTCCCGGTCCGGGTATGTTCCGCCCCACCTCCCTCGACAGAAGGAACCCCCATGCTGCGTTACGTAGGGCGCCGTCTGCTCCAGATGATTCCGGTCTTCTTCGGTGCGACATTCCTCATCTATGCGCTCGTCTTCCTCATGCCCGGTGACCCGGTTCAGGCACTCGGAGGTGACCGTGGACTCACCGAGGCCACCGCCGAGCGAATCCGGGCCGAATACAACCTGGACAAGCCGTTCATCATCCAGTATCTGCTCTACCTCAAGGGCATCCTGTCCCTCGACTTCGGCACCACCTTCTCCGGCCAGCCCGTCAGTTCCGTCATGGCCACCGCGTTCCCCGTGACCATCAAACTGGCGCTGATGGCCCTGATCTTCGAGACCGTCATCGGTGTCGGGTTCGGTTTCATCGCGGGTATCCGTCGCGGGGGCGTCTTCGACTCGACCGTCCTGGTCATCTCCCTCATCGTCATCGCCGTGCCGAGTTTCGTCATCGGTTTCGTCTTCCAGTACGTCGTCGGTGTGAAGTTCAGCCTGCTGCCGTCGACCGTCGGGCCCCATGACACGGTCAAGAATCTGCTCATGCCCGCCGCCGTGCTCGGTGCCGTCTCTCTGGCCTATGTACTCCGACTGACACGCCAGTCCGTGTCCGAGAACCTCACCGCCGACTACGTCCGCACCGCACGGGCCAAGGGACTGAGCAACAACTCCGTCATGGTCCGCCACGTGATGCGGAACTCGATGATCCCGGTGACCACGTTCCTCGGCGCCGACCTCGGTGCTCTGATGGGTGGTGCGATCGTCACCGAGGGAATCTTCGGCATCAACGGTGTCGGAGGCACCATGTTCAACGCCATCCTGAAGGGCGAACCGACCACGGTGGTGAGCTTCACGACGGTCCTGGTGGTCGTCTACATCGTGGCGAACCTGCTCGTGGACCTGTTCTACGCCGTACTCGACCCGAGGATCCGCTATGCATGACAACATTGACAAGCCATTGCCCAGCCCGACCGTCGATGACGCCACCGGCACACTGTTCCCCTCGACCCGTCGCGGACAGAACCACTTCATCGCGGAGACCGACGAAACCGGTCTCGGTGCCGTCGACGCCGTCGCCGACGAGTCCGCTCCGACGAGTGTGTGGGGTGAATCCTGGCGCTACCTGCGTCGCCGCCCGCTCTTCTGGGCCTCCGCGGTCCTGATTCTCGTGGCCGTGCTCCTCGCCGCGTTCCCCGGCCTGTTCACGTCGACCGACCCGACGCTGTGTGAACTGTCGAACTCCCTGGAGGGCCCGCGTGAGGGACACCCCTTCGGTTTCGACCGACAGGGCTGCGACATCTTCGCCCGCACGATCTACGGTGCCCGCGCGTCGGTGACGGTCGGTATCCTCACCACGGCGCTCGTCGTCCTCATCGGTACGCTGATCGGTTCACTCGCCGGATACATCGGTGGATGGGTCGACGCGATCCTCTCCCGTATCACGGACACCTTCTTCGCCGTCCCGCTCGTGCTCGCCGCGATCGTCGTCATGCAGATGTTCAAGGAACAGCGCACCATCATCACCGTCGTCCTCGTCCTCGGACTGTTCGGCTGGACCTCGATCGCCCGTATCACCCGTGGCGCCGTGATGAGTGTCAAGAACGAGGAGTACGTCACCGCGGCCCGCGCGGTCGGTGCGTCCCCCACGAAGATCCTCACCAGTCACGTGCTGCCCAACGCGGCCGCACCGATCATCGTCTACGCCACCGTCGCACTCGGTATCTTCATCGTGGCTGAGGCCACGCTGTCGTTCCTGGGCATCGGCCTGCCGACGACGATCGTCAGCTGGGGCGGGGACATCTCGAAGGCGCAGAGTTCCCTGCGCACCCAGCCGATGGTCCTCTTCTACCCGGCCATGGCTCTGGCACTGACGGTGCTGAGCTTCATCATGATGGGCGACGCGGTCCGTGACGCCCTGGACCCGAAGGCGAGGAAGCGATGAGTCAACCAGTGAACCCGACAAACCCGGACGCGGAGGGAACCCGCCCCATGGGGCACCGTCACGGCGACGAACCGCTGCTCGAACTGAAGGACCTCTGTGTCTCCTTCACCTCTTCCACCGGAACCGTCGAAGCCGTGCGGAACGTCAACCTCACCATCTACCCGGGGCAGTCCGTCGCCATCGTCGGTGAATCCGGTTCCGGCAAGTCGACCACCGCCATGGCGGTCATCGGTCTCCTGCCCGGAACCGGCAAGGTCACCGGTGGCGAGATCCTGTACAAGGGGAAGGACATCTCGACGCTCTCCTCGAAGGAGATGGAGGCCTACCGGGGCTCGGAGATCGGTCTCGTGCCCCAGGACCCGATGAGCAACCTGAACCCGGTGTGGCGCATCGGCACCCAGATCAAGGAATCACTCAGGGCCAACAACATCGCCACCGGTTCCGAGGCCGACAAGCGGGTCACCGAACTGCTCGAGGAGGCCGGCCTGCCGGACGCCGAGCGTCGTGCGAAGCAGTACCCGCACGAGTTCTCCGGCGGCATGCGCCAGCGGGCCCTCATCGGTATGGGGCTCGCCGCCCGGCCGAACCTGCTCATCGCCGATGAGCCGACCTCCGCGCTCGATGTCACGGTGCAGAAGCAGATCCTGGACCACCTCGGTACCCTCGCCGATGAGCTCGGCAACGCCGTCCTGTTCATCACCCACGACCTAGGTCTCGCGGCGGAACGCGCGGAACACCTCGTGGTGATGCACCGTGGTCGCGTCGTCGAGTCCGGTCCGTCGCTGGACATCCTGCGGAACCCGCGGCACCCCTACACCCAGCGTCTCGTGAAGGCAGCTCCGTCCCTGGCGAGTGCACGTATCCGTTCCGCACAGGAACAGGGTGTGGAGGCCCCGGAACTGCTGAACCACTCCTCCGCGGAGGTCGCGGAGGAGGTCATCCGGGTCGAGAACCTCACCAAGGTCTTCGACATCCGTGGTGCGAAGGGCGCCAAGAAGAAGTTCAAGGCCGTCGACGACGTGAGCTTCGGGCTCCGGAAGGGAACGACGCTCGCGCTCGTGGGCGAATCCGGTTCGGGCAAATCAACCGTCGCGAACATGGTGCTCAATCTCCTGGACCCCACCTCCGGCAAGGTGTACTACAAGGGTACCGACCTGTCGACGCTGAACCGTCGCGAACTCTTCGCGATGCGCCGCAAGCTCCAGGTCGTGTTCCAGAACCCCTACGGTTCCCTGGACCCGATGTACTCCATCTACCGGTGCATCGAGGAGCCCCTCAAGGTGCACAAGGTGGGCAACCGCAAGGAACGCGAGAACCGCGTCGCCGAGCTCCTCGACATGGTCGCCATGCCACGGTCGACGATGCGCAGGTACACCAACGAGCTCTCCGGTGGCCAGCGCCAGCGCATCGCCGTCGCCCGCGCACTCGCGCTCAACCCGGAGGTCATCGTCCTCGACGAGGCCGTCTCCGCACTGGACGTGCTGGTGCAGAACCAGATCCTCCAGCTGATGGCGGACCTCCAGGAGGAACTCGACCTCAGCTACCTCTTCATCACCCACGACCTCGCCGTCGTGCGGCAGACCGCCGACGACATCGTCGTGATGAAACAGGGACAGGTCGTCGAGTCCGGTACCGCCGACGAAATCTTCGCCGGTGCGAAGGAGGCCTACACCCGGGACCTCATCGACTCCGTTCCCGGTCTCGGGATCGAACTGGGCGTGTCGATCTAGGGGACGTTCGACAGGTCTCCGTACGACGAAGGCCCGGCTCCACACGAATGGAGCCGGGCCTTTTTCGGCTTTCCGGGGACTACCTCAGTGCGCGCGTCGCTTCTAGGAGGAACCGGCAGGCGGCACACCCAGCGGGATTCCGGCGGTGAGGAAGGACAGTTCCGGCGGAAGCTGCGGCATACTGCTGCCGAACACCGCCGGTACGGGGGGAAGCACCGGAGCGACCGTCGGGTACGCGGTGGCGTCGACGAGTGGTGCCGGGGAACCGGTGACAGCCGGACGCGGGGCACCGGAGTGACGGCTGATCCAGTCGAGGTTCTCCGCCACGGGGACGTACCAGGCGACCGTGCCTTCGACGGTGTGTTCCGCCCCGGCGTTCGACATCGCGATGACACCGGTGACCGCCCCGTCCATGAACACCGGGCCTCCGGAGTCGCCGCGTTGAATGCGCCCGCCGTCGACCCAGGTCTCCACCATCGTCGCTCCCCGGTCGGGGCTCGGAACATTCGTGACGCGCCGTTGGACGGTCACGGAGGACTCCTGCACGGGAGGTGCGACGCTGCCCCGGACACCGCCCCAGCCGACGGCCCGTCCGACGTCACCCGGCTGCATGTGGTGACCGGAGAGCGGTACGACCGGTGCCCCGGAGGGGCGGTCGAGCTTCACCAGGGTGAGATCCACCGTCGGGTGCATGATGACTTCGGTGGCGAAGTGGTGTTCTGAGCGGTAGGCCGGTCCGACGGAGATCCGCGAGGTGTTGCCCTGTCCGACACAGTGTTTCGCCGTGAGGACCCACTCCGGGGCGATGAGGGTCCCGGTGCAGCTCATGTCGCCGAGTTCGAGGCGGACGGCGGACGCGGCACGGGAGGGATGGGCGTTGTGGGCACCGATGATCGCACCCGCGGGGGCGGCTGCGACGACGGGGGAGAGCAGGGCGGTGCCTAGCGCGGTGGTTGCGACTACGCGGCGGATGCGGTGGGCCATGGGCGTCGGGTTCCTCTGGAGGTGGGTGACGGCGAAATGTTTCTGGAGTGACCCGTGTTCTTCATGGGTCTTTTCGGGCCACTCTACCGTCCGGCGTCGGCGGGTGCCTGTCCCCGGGTCCTGACGGAACCGTTCTTCTGGTCGAGAACGACCCGGCGTGCCTGCACGAAGCGCAGTGCCGAGACGAGGACGAGTCCACCGACGAGATTCGCCAGGGCGACCCACCAGACGAAGGTGAGCCAGTCGGTGAACGTGAGTCCCGATTCCCCGGTGAACAGTCCACCGAAGATGAACAGGGTGTCCAGGATCGAGTGGACGATGCCCGTGGCCGACAGGAGGAATCCGCCGATGGTGCTGGCCACGATCATGGGGAAGACCTCGTCGCTGAACTGGTGCATGCGTGTGACCAGTGTGAGGAACATGCCGCCGAGCGCGGCGAGGACGACGTGCTGCGGGTCGATCGGCATGAGGGCGTAGTGCAGCGCCTTCTCGATGAGGTACGGGTGCATGTCGGGGTAGGCGGTGACGAGGAGTTCCATGATGACCGCTGCGCCGATGATGTTCCCGGTGAACGTGGCCGCCCAGAACCTGAGGAGTCTGTGCAGCGGCATCTTTCCCGCGACCACCGAGGACACCGGAACGAGGAATCCCTCGGTGAACAGTTCCGAGTGTGCGAGGAGGATGATGACGAGGCCGATGGCGAACGCGAGTGACCCGAGCATCTCGCTGCCGGTTGAGGTGGTCACGATGTATTCGGCGAGGAGCCCGACCCCGACCTCGAGGGAGCCCATGACGCCGGTGACGACGAGTGCGGCCGGTGGGCGCGAGAGGCGTTCGGTGCCTTCGTTGATCTGTTTGATCATCGTCTCCGACAGGCCGTCGGTGTCTGTACCGCTGTGCCCGTTCCCCGGGGCGTCGGACGGGATGTTCTCGTGTGGGTCGTGGTCGTCGGACATGGGGGACTCCTTGGCCGTGTCGGCGCGTGACAACGTTCCCTCGTCCCGTTCGGGGACAGGGGCGGTGTTGCGCGGGTGGAGTCGGTCGGGCGGTTCCCGGCCGGTGGTGGGGAGTCAGTGTAGCCAGCCGGTGCACCGCCGGGGAAAGCGCGGGGAGACGGCGGGGGCCCGGGAAGTTCTATCCGGTCGGGGTGAGGGTGATGGTCGTGGGATCGGCCCAGTCGAGTTCGATTCCCTTGCCACGGAGCCAGGCCATCAGGTCGTCGTCGTTGCGGGTGATTCCCTCGACGGCGGTCAGGGTCGTGTCTATCGCGGTTTCCGCGTCCTCGGCGGAGATCAGGCCGGCGGAGGTGGCTGCGGCCAGTTCGTCGATGTCCATGACCTCGACGGGTTCTCCGGTGACGGAGACGAGGTCGACGTAGAGATCCCGGGTCCTCCACACGCCGTCCGGGGTGACGGTGATCTCCGCGACGTCGACGTAGTAGTCCTGGTGGACGTCGACACCGTCACGGAAGTGGAAGATGTTGACTCTTAGTCCCAGTTCGGGCAGCAGCCAGGTCTCGAGATAGCCGAATCTCGGATGATCGGCGCCCCGGGCCATGTAGAGCCCGAAATCGGTCGTGCGGTAGGTGTCGACGTCCCGGATGAAACCCTTGGGGTCGATGTTGGTTCCGCCGTCGATGTTGAAGCTCTCGTGCTTCACGGGGTGCAGATCGGTCATGGCTGGTCACCTCACGTCGAAGATGCCGGTGGTCGGGAGGAAGTTGCAGGTGGCGGTGTCGCCGTGCGTGTCGGTGGTGGTGATGCCGCCGTCGAGGAGGGCGACGACGGTCCCGGGGCCGGTGTCCGCGGTTCCGGCGACAGTGGCGGGTCCGTCGGGGTTGATCCCCGTGTATCCGAGGGGGGTCACCCCGGTCCGGAGGTTGCTGATGTTGAACCAGCGGACCTGCATGGACGTACGCTGTTCCTCGGCGACACGGTCCGTGCCCAGTGCGGTGAACACGAAGGTCGCGTGCCCTGCGGGGACGCCGGGGAGGGGGAGATCGGCGGGGCCCGGGACCGCGATCGCCGTGCCGGTGGCCCTGCTCTCACCGCCGATGCAGTTGTCCGCGACCGTCGGCCAACCGAACTGGGCGAACACGGGTGCGTCCTCGGGGAGGGGAACTCCGGGCTTGTCGCCGCCCTCGAAGAATCCGACCGCCGCGAGGAGCATGTCCCGGACCTTCTCCGGGATGAAGTCCTGTGCGGCGAAATCGCGGATCTGCCGGAGGATGTGCGGGGCGGGCCGGCCGAGATGGTCCAGCGGCGGCGGGGGCAGCTGGGGGAGTCCGGGGGTGCTGGAGCTGACGGGGGCGGAACCGGCCGGTGCGGGGGCCGCTGTCGCGGGAGTCGTGCCGAGTGCCGCCGTGGAGACGAGCAGTGCTGCGGCGGTGGTGGCGAGGCGGCGGGTGATGCCTCCGGGATTCTCTGGCACGGTGACGGGCTCCATCTGTCTGTCTGTCGCTGGGGTGGGGCACGGTGAATGGTACGTCGTCGACGGATCGGATCCGGCGGGCGGTACATCATTCACACGCGTAACATGCGTTACTCTAGCCCCTTTCATTTAGTTTTGCACCAGTGACAACGGGGTGGTGCGGGGTGCCGGGGCCCCGGGGGATGATGTCCCGTGCCGTGGCCGGTCGCGGTTGATGGTCGAACGGTGCCCGATGCGTGCGGGGTCGGGGCCGCCGGTGCTCCGCCACCGGTGATGTCTCCTGTGTCGGCGGCGGGGGGAGGTTCGTTACACCCCGGACGGCACCGCGCCGGACCACGGGGGCGTGGTGGCCTCCCGACGACGCACCCGAAAAAGGTGAAAGGTGCGGTGGTGGTGTCGATGCGGGTACGCTGAACCACCGATTAACACAGCGGAGGGCGCTTCAGTCCCTCCGTTCGCATTCCGCCAGGAGAGAAACCACCAGTGAGTACCACAGAGTTCCGTAACGTCGCGATCGTCGCGCACGTCGACCACGGAAAGACCACCCTTGTCGACGCCATGCTGCGTCAGTCCGGCGCCTTCGAGGAGCGCGCCGAACCCGTCGACCGTGTCATGGACTCCGGGGACCTGGAAAAGGAAAAGGGCATCACCATCCTGGCCAAGAACACCGCGATCCGTCGCAGGGGTGTCGGCAGGGACGGCGGAGATCTCGTCATCAACGTCATCGACACCCCCGGTCACGCCGACTTCGGTGGCGAGGTCGAGCGTGCACTGTCCATGGTCGACGGTGTCGTCCTGCTCGTCGACGCCTCGGAGGGGCCGCTGCCCCAGACCCGCTTCGTGCTGGGTAAGGCGCTCGCGGCGAAGATGCCGGTCATCATCGTCGTGAACAAGACGGACCGCCCCGACGCCCGCATCGAGGAGGTCGTCGACGAGAGCCAGGATCTGCTTCTCGAACTCGCCTCCACCATCGAGGACCCGGAGGCCGCCGAGGCCGCCGAGAGTCTCCTCGACCTCCCGGTCCTCTACGCCTCGGGCCGTGAGGGCAAGGCCTCGACGGTCAACCCGGGCAACGGCAACGCCCCGGACACCGAGAACCTCCAGGACCTCTTCGACGTCCTCTACAACGTTCTCCCCGAGCCCAGCGCGGACCTCGACGGCCCGCTGCAGGCGCACGTCACCAACCTCGACTCGAGTTCCTTCCTCGGTCGTATCGGCCTGGTGCGCGTCCACGCGGGACGTCTGAAGAAGGGCCAGCAGGTCGCCTGGATCCACTACGACTCCGAGGGCAACCAGCACACGAAGACGGCGAAGATCGCGGAACTGCTCCGCACCGTCGGCGTCAACCGCGTGCCCACCGATGAGGTCATCGCGGGTGACATCGCCGCCATCTCCGGTATCGAGGAGATCATGATCGGTGACACCCTCGCCGATCCGGAGAACCCGGTCGCGCTGCCCCGGATCACCGTCGACGAGCCCGCCATCGCGATGACCATCGGTGTCAACACCTCCCCGATGGCCGGTCGTGGCGGGGGCGACAAGCTCACCGCCCGCGTGGTCAAGGCGCGTCTCGACCAGGAGCTCATCGGCAACGTCTCCATCAAGGTCCTCCCGACCGAGCGTCCCGACGCCTGGGAGGTCCAGGGCCGTGGTGAGATGGCGCTGTCCATCCTGGTCGAGACCATGCGTCGCGAGGGCTTCGAGCTGACCGTGGGTAAGCCGCAGGTGGTCACCCGCACGATCGACGGTAAGCTGCACGAACCTTTCGAGCACATCGTGATCGACGTCCCCACCGAGTTCCAGGGGGCGATCACCCAGCTGCTCGCCGCCCGCAAGGGCCAGATGCTGTCCATGGACAACACCGGCACCGACTGGGTCCGCATGGAGTTCTCCGTCCCCGCCCGTGGCCTGATCGGTTTCCGCACCACGTTCATGACCGAGACCCGCGGCACCGGTATCGCGAACCACTACTCCGAGGGGTACAAGCCCTGGGCCGGCGAGATCAAGGGCCGTGCCTCCGGTTCCCTCGTCGCCGACCGTACCGGTCAGATCACCGCCTACGCCCTCCAGCAGCTGGCCGACCGTGGTTCCTTCTTCGTCGAGCCCGGTACCCAGGCCTACGAGGGGATGGTCGTCGGAGCGAACAACCGCGACGAGGACATGGACATCAACATCACCCGTGAGAAGAAGCTGACCAACATGCGTTCGGCCAACGCCGACGCCACGGTCACCCTCGCGAAGGCCCGGAACCTGACCCTCGACGAGGCGATGGAGTTCTGTGGTCAGGATGAGTGCGTGGAGGTCACCCCGGAGATCATCCGTGTGCGCAAGACCATCCTCAACGCCACGGAGCGCGGCCGCGCCCGGTCCCGCGACAAGCAGCGCAACAAGGGCTGATCCGGGCACCGACGACAGGCGCCCCCTCTCCGATTGACACCACGGACGGGGAGGGGGCGCGGTCGTGTGCGGGGCGTGGGGAGTGTCCCACGGACTAGGATGGGCGTGTGTCTGTTCTCTCGAGTTACGTCCCGGTGACCGGAACCCCGCACCGGGATCGGGGCGGCGCGTCCACGGTGCGGGGGCCCCGACCCCACCGGTCCCGTACCACGGTGGTGTGCGCTCTCTGCACCGTCATCGCCACGGTGCTCACGGCCTGTTCCACCGGTGAGCCCACCCCGCTGCCCGTGGATCCTGCGGCGGGAAGTTCGACGGTGCCACCGGAGTCGAAGCCGGACCGGTCCGGTCCGGTGACCCCGGAGACCCTGGCGCAGGAGATCACCATCGGGATCGACCCCCTCGACGGCGGATTCAACCCGCACCTCATCGCCCGGGACTCGGCCTTCGTCCAGGCGCTCGCCGATCTGGTGCTTCCCGGTGCGTACACCGACGGCGAACCGGACCCCGATCTCGTGGAGTCGGTGGAGTTCGTCGATCCGTCAGCGCCCGGTGTCGCGCAGACCGTGCGTTATCAGCTGAATCCCGCTGCGCAGTGGTCCGACGGTACCCCGATCACCGGCGCCGACTTCAGCTATCTCCGGGACGCCATGGTTTCCACCCCCGGCGTCATCGGTGCCGCGGGGTACGAACAGATCAGTGCGATACGGACGTCCGGTGGCGGGCGTACCGTCGACGTGGATTTCCGGCGCCGTGTCGCCGACATCAGCGGCCTGTTCGACCATCTCCTGCCGAGTCATCTGCTCCGGGACATGACGGACGGATTCACCACCGGGCTGAACGAGGGGATCCCGGCGGCGGGCGGCCGTTACACGGTGGACCTGGTGGACCGCCAACGTGGAGTGGTGACCCTCGTGCGCAACGACCGCTTCTGGGGGACGGAACCGGCCAGAACCGAGACCCTGGTTTTCCGGGAGGTCCGCTCCGTCCAGCAGGGCGTGCAGATGCTCCGTTCCGGGCAGGTCGGCTACCTCGACATCACCCCCGTGGAAACGACCTACGACGCCTTCAGTCTCCTCCCCGACACGGAGGTGTCGGTGCGGGAGCGGGCGGCGGCGCTCGAGCTGACCATGTCCGTCACGTCACCGATCCTCTCGACGGCGGCGCTCCGGAAGGAGTTCGCCGCTCTCGTCGACCGGGACCTCGTGGCCCGGCTCGCGACCGGGCGGAGCACCGATCTGGTGATCCCGGAGACCGTTCTCGGTGCCGGGCCCGGCGTGGATTCCTCCGGGGTGGGCGCGGGGGAAACCCCGACGGAGAACCGGACGGCGGATTCCGGGGTGTCCGGGCCCCCGGACGGGCCGGGTGGTGCCGGAACCGGGGAGACGACGGAATCCGGTGGGGCGCCGGTGCCTCCCGGTCCGACACTCGAATCCGCCATCCGCAACCGTCCGCTCCGTGTCGCCGCCGACCCGTCGGACCGGACCGCGACCGCTGCGGCGACCACCATCGTCGATCTTCTCGCCAGGAAGGGGGTCGACGCCGAGGTCGTGTTCGCGCCGTTCACCGAGATAGCCGGTGAGCTTCTCCCGTCCGGAGACGCCGACGCCGTCGTCGGCAGGCGACGGACCGCGACGGATGCGGTGTCTGTGGCGGACAGGTTCCTCTGCCCCGTGGCCGTCGATCCGACGGATGTGACGGCATCGACGGCGGGGCGCACCAACGACGTCTCCTCGATGTCCCGCGCACGGAGGTTGCCGATGATCCGTTCGGGGAACCTCTCCGGGATCTGCTCCCGGAAACTGGACGCCACGCTGTTGTCCGTGCTCGCCGGTGAGGTACCGCTCGCCGAGGTGCTCCCGGAACTCCGCGGGATCGAGGACGGTGAGGTGCTCACCGTGCCGCTGCTCGCCGAGACCCGCATCATCGTCCGGGGGCCCGGTATCGTTGTCCCCGACCGTGACATCGAGGAATGGGCGGCGCATCCGGGTGAGGCGACGAGTCTGCTGTCGACGGCCGCCGGGTGGACCGCCGAGGAGGAACAGAAGTGACACATGACCACGGGGACCTCGGTGGGCTGACGGTGTGCGCCGTTCACGCCCACCCGGACGATGAGGCGATCTGGACGGGCGGGCTGCTCGCGCACCTGGCCCACCGTGGTGCCGACGTCACCGTCGTCACCTGCACCCTCGGTGAACAAGGTGAGGTTATCGGAGCCCCCTACCAGGGGCTCGTCGCGGACGCCGCCGATCAGCTCGGCGGGTTCCGGATCGCGGAACTGGACGCTTCACTGGCGCACCTCGGCACCGCCGGGGTCCACCTCGGCGGTGCCGGGTGCTGGCGGGATTCGGGGATGGTCGGTGATCCGGCGAACGACCACCCCCGGGCGTTCGTCAATTCCGGTGATGCCGCGGTCGACCAGCTCGTCGACGTCCTGTGCAGCCTCCGGCCGCAGCTGATCGTCACCTACGGGCCGGACGGTGGTTACGGGCATCCGGATCACATACGTGCGCACGAGATCACCCACGCCGCCGTGGAGAGGGTGGTGGTGCAGGGGTCGGAGGGGGCGGCCCCCCAGCGGATCCTCTGGGCGGTGACGGACCGCACGGAGCAGCGGGCCGGGCTCGACGCCATCTCCGTGATCCCGGACGGCTGGCGGAGGGCGGAGGACGGGGAACTCGCCTCCGTCGACACCCACGACGCCGTGATCCGGCTGGATGACCGGTGCCTCGCAGCGAAGAAGGCCGCGATGGCGGCGCACGCGACACAGATCTGGTTCGCCGACGGAACCGTCAGTCGCGTCAACCCCGTCGCCGCATTCGCCGCCGTCACCGATCCGACGGTCGCCCCCGGGGTCTTCGCCCTGAGTAATCTCATCGCGCAGCCGCTGCTGCGTAACGAGCACTACCGGATCGGGTGGGGGAGCGCCCTGCCCGGGACGTCGGTCGATCCGCTGGAAGGGCTGGAGTTCCCGTGACCGTTGACACCCCGGCCGGACGCTACACCTACCGCGAGCACACGACGGGGGAGAAGGCCGTCGGACTCGCCTGGCTCTCGGTCGGCGCCCTCCTGTCCGTCCTGCTCGAGGTGGTGTACGTCGGTGCCCGGATCACGTTGCCGACGGGACAGACCGTCGCTTTTCCATTCACCATCCTCATCGCCTTCGGGTTCACCCTCGTGCTCTCCCGGACGGCACTGTTGTGGACGGAGAACCGCCTGGCCGCAGGTGTCCCTCTGGGGGTCTGGCTGGCCGGATACCTCGCTCTGCTGATCTGGCCGTCGGTCACGGGGGACGTCATCGTCGCCGAAACTCTGCGGGGTGTCCTCCTTCTGCTGGCGGGGGCGACCGGTGGCGGTTGGCCGTTGATACGGGGTAAGTGACACAATGGGGTCCGGCGACGGACCAGCCCCTGTCGTCCGACCACCCGAACCGTTTCCACCTGGAGCAACCGAACCACGATGACCTACGTAATTGCGCAGCCCTGCGTCGACGTCATGGACAAGGCATGTGTCGAAGAATGCCCTGTCGACTGCATCTACGAGGGAAAGCGCTCGCTGTACATCCACCCCGACGAGTGCGTCGACTGTGGTGCCTGCGAGCCCGTGTGCCCGACCGAGGCGATCTTCTACGAGGATGACGTCCCGGACGAGTGGATCGACTACACCGACGCCAACGCCGCGTTCTTCGACGATCTCGGTTCGCCCGGTGGCGCCGCACGCCTCGGTCAGCAGGACTTCGACCCGCCGCTGGTGGACAAGCTGCCCCCGCAGGCCTGACGTCTGAGCGGTGTGACAGCCCGGCGGGTCCGTGTGACCCGCCGGGCTATCCTCCGTCAGTGGGCGGGTATAAACGGTGGTATGGCATCTCTCACCCGCACACCTCCCGGAAACACCCTCCCCGACTTTCCGTGGGACACCATCGCCGACGTGAAGAACAGGGCGGCGCAGCATCCGGACGGCATCGTCAATCTCTCCGTGGGCACCCCCGTCGACGATGTGGCGGAACCGATCCGCGACGCGCTCTCCGCAGCCGCCGCCGAGCCGGGCTATCCGCAGACGACCGGCACCCCGGAACTGAACCGGGCGTTGGTTGAGGGACTTGCCCGTCGCTACAACATGACGGGACTGACACCGGAGTGTGTCCTGCCGGTCATCGGCACCAAGGAGGCCATCGCGCTGCTGCCGATGCTGCTGGGCGTCGGTGCGGGGCACACGGTGATCATCCCCGAGGTCGCCTATCCCACCTACGAGGTCGCCGCACTCATGTCCGGTGCCCGACCACAACGGGCGGATTCCCTGACGCAGATCGGTCCCGCCACTCCGACGATGATGTTCATCAATTCGCCGTCGAATCCGACCGGCAAGGTACTCGGCATCGAGCACCTGCGTAAGGTCGTCGGGTGGGCCCAGGACCGCGGCGTGATCCTGTGCAGCGACGAGTGCTACATCGGCCTGGGCTGGGACGAGGAGAACCCGCCGCTGTCCATCCTGGACGAGCGCGTCTGCGGAGGGGACCACACCGGTCTCATCGCGATCCACTCGCTGTCCAAGTCCTCGAACATGGCCAGCTACCGCGCCGGGGTGCTCGCCGGCGACGGGGAACTGATCGGTCAGCTGCTCGAGGTGCGCAAGCACTGCGGTCTCATGATGCCGGGGCCGATTCAGGCGGCCACGGTCGCGGCACTCGACGATGACGCCCAGGAGGCCGCCCAGAAGGAACGCTACCGGGCGCGCCGGGACAAGCTGTTCGCCGCTCTGACGGGCGCAGGCTTCACCGTCGACCACTCGGAGGCCGGGCTCTACCTCTGGGCCACCCGCGGCGAGGACTGCCGGACCACCCTCGACTGGTTCGCCGAACGCGGGATTCTCGTCGCCCCCGGTGACTTCTACGGTCCCAGGGGAGCCCGCCACGTCCGCATGGCGCTGACCGGTACGGACGAGCGTATCGATGCCGCGGTGGCGCGGCTGGCGTGAGCCGCCGTCCCCTCCCCGTCGTCGACGGTGTCTCACCGCGCCGGGTCATCCTCCGCGGGGTGGTGCCCGCCGACCGTACCTATGTTGCCGGTGACGCGGGTGACTCCCCCTTCCGGTTCGGTGAGACGATTCCCGCGGGCACGGTCCTCGAACGCCCTGTGCCCGCGTGGTTCGCCCCCGAGATCCCTCCCGAGCCACCGATCCCCTTCACCCATGAGGTGCTGGAGACGGGCGACCGGTACGTGGTCGTGGACAAGCCGCACTTCCTGCCCGCCACGACGAACGGGCGGATCATCCGGGAGACCGTCCAGACACGGCTGCGGGTGGAACTGGACAACCCGGACATCGTTCCCCTGCACCGCCTGGACCGGCTGACGGCGGGTGTCCTGCTCTGCTCGACGGACCCGGGGACCCGGGCCGCCTACCAGACGCTGTTCCAGCGCAGGCAGGTGACAAAGACCTATCTGGCCCGGGTGGCGGCGGAACCGCCGGTGGGGGAGGAGTGGATGACGGTCGACCTGCCGATGCGGAAGATCTCCGGTGAGCGGGCCGTGAGGGTCACCGGCGGTGGTACCCCGACGCGGACCCGGATCCGTCGGGTGAGCGACCGGCTGGTCGAGCTGCGGCCGGTCACCGGGCACACGCATCAGCTCCGTGTCCTGCTCGCGCACCTCGGGTGCCCGATCGTCGGCGATGACACCTACCCCGTGGACAGAGGCCTGGATCTCCTGGACTTCACCGGACCGTTGGGTCTGGTCGCAACCCGCCTGCAGCTGACTGATCCGGTCGACGGAAGAGCCCGGGACTGGCGGAGCACGCACCGACCGTGAACCGTGTCGACGGTGACGGTCGTCACGCGGGTGTGGCATCGGTCCCCGGAATGCGGGACCGGTGGGGCGTAGGAAGTAGAATGTCCCAGTTATCGGGTATCCGCGATGCGGGATGCCCAGGGGTCGTCCGACGGACGGACACCGTGCCCCGTTGTACTGGATCGATAAGGACACCCGTGCGCACCATGACGTCAACCACCGGCCGCTACGCCAACAGTCTCCGGCAGTTCATCAAGTTCGGTCTCGTCGGCGGTTCGGGTGTCATCGTCAACCTCATCGCGGTCGCCGTGGGCAAGAAGATCGCCTGGTGGTGGCACGGGATAACGGAGCACGACCCCTTCCTGAACCTCCTCGGTTCGGACTACAACATCCGCTGGTACCACGTGTTCCTGACGATCGCCTTTCTCGTCGCCAACGTGTGGAACTTCCAGCTCAACAGGTCCTGGACGTTCCGGTCGTCCACGCATCTGAGCTGGTTCCGGGAGTTCGTTCCGTTCCTGCTCACGGGCCTGGCGGCACTCGTGGTGAGTCTGGTGGTGGTGACGGCCCTGATGAACCCGGAATCACCGTTCGCGCTGCCCGCGCACATCTTCGACGATTCCTCCGGGATCCGGACCCGTTTCTACTGGGCGACGCTGATCTCGATCATGGTGGCGATGCCGGTGAACTTCGTCATCAACAAGTTCTGGACGTTCCGCTCGAGCCGTGTCGTGGCCGTCCGGGAGCCCACCGTCCCGGAGGCCTGATCAGTCGGCCCCCAGTCGTGCGTCGATGCGCCGGATGTCCCGGCGCCGGGCACGACGGATCAGTCTGGGGCCCGCCACGATCAGGGTGATGAGTCCGGCGCAGGCGCCGACGATCAATCCTTGGTGCCAGTCCGCGCCCCACTCCGGACCGTTCCGCCAGATTCCGGCCAACCAGAACGCGGTGAGGACACCCGTCACCGCGATCACCGGTGCCGGTATCCGCGGCGGTGCGGGGCGCGGTACCCGGCGGGTCAACCATGCGTTGGCGATCAGCTCGGAGCCGGCGAACGGGAGTACGGCGAGAAAGGACAGCAGCGCATATCCGGGTGGGAGGGCCCAGGCGAGAACACCCGCCGTGAGTACGGACAGCTGACCGCAGAGTATCCGTCCCAGTGTCTGCGACCTGTGGAACGTCCTGATCTGGAACTCGTCCTCGAACTGGTTCTCCGACCAGCGGATCGCGGTGTCCAGGTGTCGGGTGATGGTCATCATCGGTTCCTTTCGTGGGTGATGCCGGGGGCTGTCGTGTTCTGTTCGGCGCCGAAGACCTGTTCGACGGTGGCTCCGAGTTCGCGGCAGATCGCCAGCGCCAGGTGGACGGACGGTGAGTAGTTGCCCTTCTCGATGTTCGCGATCGTCTGTCTGGTGACGCCGACCCGCGCCGCGAGATCGGCCTGGGACAGCTCCGTCCATCGGCGGAGCTTGCGCACCAGGTTCTCTGTCGTATCCGGATCCATGGTCATAATGTAAAAAATAATTACCCTAGGGTCAAGGATTGTTTCCTGCATGGCCGGACGGCAAGGGAGCGGAGGGGACTGAAAACTGAAAAGTCCGTCCCCCCTCCCGTGCCGGGAGGGGGGACGGACGGCGCCCGCGCACCGGAGAACGGGGACGGCGCGTGACTACCGCAGAACCCGGTCCTCACCGGGCAGGAGCGCCTTCTGCCACGGACTGACACCGCGGACGCGCGAATTGACCAGGGCCGCGATGAACAGCAGGAGGAACATGACGGCACCGGACGTCAGCTGGATGCGCGCGCCGGGATCCGCGAGCATCAGCAGGCCGAGGGCGACGAGGACGGCGAGGGTCGCCCACGTGCACACCGGCCACGCCCACATCCGGATCGACAGCTCCGTCACCCGCTCCAGTCGACGCCGGAGTTTCAGCTCGGAAACGGTGATGAACCCCCAGACGATGAGCAGGGAACCACCCGCGGCATTGAGCATGAACCCGAGCAGCCAACCCGTGTCCGCGTAGTTCAGCGCCACCATCACGACGGCGAGGACGATCGACAGGACGATGGCGGGGACCGGGACCCTTCTGGCGTTCACCCGCGAGAAGATCGCCGGCGCGTCGCCGCGTCCGGCCAGGGAGAACATCATCCGGGAGGAGGCGAACAGCTGTGCGTTGAACGCGGAGAGCAGCGCGAGCACGATCAGCGTCTCCATCAGTCCCACGACCCCGGGCAGGCCGGCGAGCCCCAGAACGAGGGCGAACGGACTGTCGGCGGCGGAGTTCGCGGCCCCCAGTGTGGAGTAGGGCAGGAGGAAGGTGATCACCAGGACACTGCCCAGATAGAACACGCTGATCCTCGTGATCGTCGTACGGACGGCGTTGACCAGGGACCGGCCCGGGTCCTCCGACTCGGCCGCGGCGATGGCCACGACCTCGATACCACCGAACGCGAACGCGACCGCCAGCATGCCTGCGGCGACACCGCCGAGTCCGTTGGGTATGAAGCCGTCAGCGGTGAACACCGAGGTCCCGATGTAGGGGTGCCCGGGGAGCAGACCGAAGATGAGGAGGACGCCGAGGACCAGGAATCCGACGAGGGCGAGGACCTTGATCAGTGCGAACCAGAACTCGAATTCCCCGAACGCCCGCACCCGCAGCAGGTTGACGACGCCGAAGAAGACGACGAACACGAGTGCCGGTATCCACTGCGGGACCGACAACCAGGAACCGATGATCGCCGCGGCACCGGTCATCTCCGCCCCGAGGACCGCGACGGTGGCGAGCCAGTAGATCCACCCCTGCGTGAAGCCCGCCCACCGACCGATGCCCAATTCCGCGTACTCGGAGAAGGAACCAGACGCCGGGACGACCGAGCCCATCTCGCCGAGCATCCGCATCACCATCACGGCGATCGCCCCGGCGGCGATGTAGGCCAGCAGCACGGCCGGGCCGGCGGCCCGGATGCCGACGCCGGTACCGAGGAAGAGTCCCGCGCCGATGGTCGAGCCGAGGCCCATCATGGTCAGGTGCCGGACCTTCAGCCCGGATCCGAGTGTTGTGGTGGTCGTGGTCACGGCGGTGCCATCTCCTGCGGAATGTCGACGGTTAAAAAGGGTTCCCATCAGCAGAATACGCCGTTGGTTCCCCGTCGTCGGTACCAGCCCGGGAGTTCAGTCCGTCGACGTGTGGCGGGCCACCCGGTCGCTGAGACGGGCCCGGATCACCGGCCACTCGTGCGCCAGCGCCGAATACAGCACGGCGTCATCGAGGACACCGTTGCGGAGTCTCGCGTGCGAGCGGAGGATCCCGTCGCGTTTCAGTCCGAGGCGTTCGATGGCGGTCCGGGAGACGGTGTTGGAGAATTTCGTCCGGATGCCCACCCGGGCGCAGTTCAACGCGTCGAACGCATACCCCAGCAGCAGCAGTTTCGTCTCCGGGTTCGCGCCCTTTCCCTGCGCCGAGGCGCGCAGCCAGGTGTACCCGATCTCGAGCCGGGGGACCGTCGGATCAAGGTCGTAGTAGCAGGTCACCCCGAGCGCGGTTCCGTCGCCCGCCGAGCGGATGATGAACGGCACCATGGTTCCTGCGGCGGCCCTGTCCAGTTTGTCCGCGAGATCATCCGCCATGTCCCCGGGAGCGGGTGTCGATGTCCACCACTCCCGGTGCAGTTCACCGTCGGTGACTGCCTCCGCGAGCTCCCCGGCGTCGTCCTTGCGGAGCGGCGACAGTTCGACGATACGGCCGGTGAGGGTGGGGGGAGTGGTGATCCAGGGCACGGTCGGTTCCTCGTCGTCGGGATCCCCGGATGGGGCGGTCACGTGAAAAGTCCAGGATAGCCGGTCGGCGGTACACGTGGGGCCCGCCGGAGGTGTGTGGCCCCGGCGGGCCCCTTCTGAATGATCGACCGGTTCAGTTCGCGTGCAGATCCGCGTTGAGCTCGACGCGGGCGGATCCCCATGCGGTGGCCTCGACCGCACCGGTGAGGGAGTTGCGGCGGAAGAGGATGTTCGACGCCCCCGACAGCTCGACGGCCTTGACGGACTCTCCGTCGGAGACACCGACGGCGGTCGCGACATCGCCCGAGACCTTCACCTTCGTGCCGGCGGTGACGTACAGGCCGGCCTCGATGACACAGTCGTCGCCGAGTGAGATGCCGCAACCGGCGTTGGCCCCCAGCAGGCAGCGCTCGCCGAGGGAGATGACCTGCTTGCCCCCACCGGAGAGCGTCCCCATGATCGACGCGCCACCGCCGATGTCGGTGCCGTCGCCGACGACGACCCCCGCGGAGATTCGTCCCTCGACCATGGAGGAACCCAGCGTACCGGCGTTGAAGTTGACGAAACCCTCGTGCATGACGGTGGTTCCCTCGGCGAGGTGGGCACCGAGACGGACCCGGTCGGCGTCACCGATGCGGACACCGGTGGGCACGGTGTAGTCGATCATCCGGGGGAACTTGTCCACCAGATGGACGGTGACCTTGCCGTGCCGGGAGAGCTTCGCCCGGGTGATCTCGAAATCGGCGACCGGGCAGGGGCCGAAGTTGGTCCACACGACGTTGGTCAGCAGGCCGAAGACACCGTCCATGTTCAGGCCGTGGGGAACGACCTTCCTGGTGGAGAGCAGGTGGAGGCGCAGGTAGACGTCATTGGCGTCCACCGGTGCGTCCCCCAGATCGGCGATGACCGTCCGGACACCGACCCGCTCGACACCACGGTCCCCGTCGGCGCCGGTCAGAGGGGCCAGGTGTTCGGGGAGCTCGTCAGCGTCGAGGCGGGTCGTGCCGGCGGTCTGCTCCGTGTCGGTGAGTTCGGGTGCGGGGAACCAGCAGTCGAGAACGGTTCCGTCGGGTTGGATGGTGGCGAGTCCGGTTGCTATTGCTGCAGTCATGGACTCCAACCTACCGGAAGCCGAAGCGACCGCCGGGTCCACCCGACGGTGGGCCCCGACGGTCGTTGTCGAGAGGGGCGAACGCCCCCGGCGGCTACTTCAGTTCCCTGGTGCGGGCCGCTTTGTCCGCCTTCGCCGTGCGGGCCCCGGGGGCCAGGAACGACAGTCCGATGAGCGCACCGAAGACGATGATCACCGACAGGACCTGGTACCTCGCCGCACCATCGGAGAGCATGAGCAGGGTGAGGACGATGAGCATCCCGAGGGTGACCCATCCCAGCCACGGGAAGCCCCACATGCGGACCGAGATCTCTCCCCTGCGCTCCATCTCCGGATGCAGCCTGAGGTAGCTCAGGATGGTGAATCCCCAGATGAGGAGCAGTGATCCGCCGACGGCGTTGAACAGGAAGGTCAGCAGTCCGGCGGGATTCCAGTACTGGAGGGCGACGGAGACGAACGCGAAGAACATGCTGAGCAGGACCGCGTTCATCGGGACGCCGTCGTTGTTCGTCCGGCTGAGCAGCTTCGGTGCGTTGCCCCGGGTCGCGAGTGAGTAGGCGAAACGGGAGGTTCCGTAGATCTGGGCGTTGAACGCGCTCAACAGCGCGAGAACGATCACGAGTTCCATGATCCCCACGATGCCCGGGACGTGGGCCATCTCGAGTACCCGGGTGAAGGGGGACTCGGCGGCGGAATCCGCGCCACTGATCTCGTCGTAGGGGAGGAGGAAGGTGATCACGAGAACGGCGCCGAGGTAGAAGACCACGATGCGCCAGATGACCGAGCGGACGGCCGTGGCGATGTTCCTCGCCGGGTTGTCGGACTCTGCGGCGGCGATGGTGACGATCTCGATGCCACCGAAGGCGAACGCCACCGCGAGCAGACCCGCGGCGACACCGGAGACACCGTTCGGCATGAAACCGTGCTCACCGATGAAGTTGCTGAAGCCGACGGCGTCGGTGCCCGGGAAGACACCGAAGATCAGCAGGGCACCGATGACGAGGAAGATGATGATGACCGCGACCTTGATGAACGCGAACCAGAACTCGAACTCACCGAATCCGGAGACCTTCCAGAGGTTGATCACGGCGAAGATCACGACACAGACCAGTGCCGGGATCCACGGGTCCACCCCGAACCACTGCGACATGATTCCGGCGGCACCCGTCATCTCCGCGCCCATGACCATCACGAGGAGGTACCAGTACAGCCACCCCGTGGAGAATCCGGCCCAGTGGCCGAACGCCATCTCGGCGTAGTTGGAGAAGGAACCCGACGCAGGCCGTGCCGCAGCCATCTCGCCGAGCATCTGCATGACGAACACCACCATGATGCCCGCGAAGATGTAGGCCAGGAGAACGGCGGGGCCGGCGATCTGGATTCCCACGCCGGTGCCCAGGAAGAGCCCCGCGCCGATCGCGGACCCCAGCCCCATCATGGTCAGGTGTCGTGTTTTCAGTCCGGTACCGAGTTCGGTCCCGGTGTTCTCAGTAGATGTCATGGCTAAACAATAGCCGCAGATTCTCCTGTGTAAATGCTTAAAACCTGTCGTCGTGCTGAGGTGATTGTCTTCCGGGGTCATGTCGGGGACGGAATTGTTCCGGTCACCCGTGTCCGGTGTGGGGTTGTGCGGTGCATATGCGACGTTCAGGGTTGGTGCGACCTTGCGTCGCCGGGGGTTCCGGAAATGTGGCTACCGGGGGTGTTTTTGAGCGTTCGCCACCCCCGTGGTGCGGGTGTGGTGTGTCGCCGCTCCTTCAGCACCTCCGTGCGACGGGTTCCGCGGACCCCGGTTCCCGGTCGATCCGCCACCCCGACTGGCCGCTGAGCTGTGCGGCGGGAGCCGTGTCCCCGCCGTCGGGGAACCTGAGTGTCGTCGTCCGGTCGATGACGACGTTGTTGCCGATGACGCAGTCATCGCCCAGGTCGATGCCGATGACTCCGGCTCCGACCCCTATGCGGCAGTTGTCGCCCACTCGCACGGGGTGCGGGATGTCGGTGCCGCTCGCATCGTCGGTGAGGACCGTCGCGGACAGTCCGATGTGGGTACCCGCCCCGATGACCGTTCCGGCGGACATGAGCCCCTCGATGTGTGCCGGGCCCACGGACCCGGAGTTGTAGGACACGAAGCCCTCCCGTAGGACCTGCGTCCCCTCCGCGAGATGGGCACCGAGACGGACGCGCTCCGCCTCCGCGATCCGGACGCCGGTGGGCACCACGTAGTCCACCATCCGGGGGAGGATGTCGATGGCGTAGACGTGGATCAGTCCCCTGGACCGGAGTGACGTGCGGACGAACTCGAAATTCTTCGGGAGGCACGGTCCCTTGTTGGTCCAGACGACGGTGGCGAGCAGCGGCTCGAGCCCCTCCAGGTTGATGTCGTGCGGACGTGCCATACGGTGGCTCAACAGGTGAAGCCGCAGGTAGACATCGTGTGCATCCACCGGTGGCACGGACAGGTCCGGGATGGTGGTGTGCACCGCGACCTGCTCCACCATCCGGTCCTCGTCGAGCTTGACCAGGGACAGGAGCTTCCTGCTCAACTTCGCCGCCCCCAGCCGGACCGTCACCGCCCCGGAGTCCCGCCCCGCAGGCTCAGGCAGGAGTTCCGGCTGGGGGTACCAGGTGTCGAGCACCGTGCCGTCCATGGCGATGTTGGCGATACCGACTGCGCTTGCTCCCGAAGTAATCATCACCCCAGATTCTAACCGCCGACATCCCGATGACGGTGAAGCTGTCCGACAGGAGTACCCCTACCTCGACACCATGCCCGGGGAGCGGCGCGGGGAGGGACACACCGGGACGCTAGGGTGGTGACGTGACCGACATCAGACTGGACCTCACCGCCGACCCCGTCGACCTGACCGCACAGCTCGTCGACATAGCCAGCCCGTCCCGCCACGAGGAACGGATCGCCGACGCCATCGAGGCCGCACTCAGGGAACTGGCGGAGGGGACGGGGATCGAGGTCCTCCGCCACCGCAACAACGTTCTCGCCCGCACCAACCGGGGACTGCCCGAACGGGCCATCCTCGCCGGACACATCGACACCGTTCCGGTGGCCGACAACGTCCCCTCCACACGAGGTACCGATTCCGACGGACGGGACACCCTCTTCGGCTGCGGAACCGTCGACATGAAGAGCGGTGACGCGGTGTTCCTCAACGCGTTCGCACGCCTCGCGGACAGCCCCGACCTGTCCCGGGACCTGACCCTGATCTGTTACGAGTGCGAGGAGATCGCCGCCGAGTTCAACGGTCTCACCCATCTCGCCAAGGACCATCCGGAGTGGCTCGCCGGTGACGTGGCCATCCTCGGTGAGCCGTCCGGTTCCGTGATCGAGGCCGGTTGCCAGGGGTCCATCCGCCTGAAGATCACCGCACACGGTGTCCGCGCCCACTCCGCCCGCGCCTGGCTCGGGGTCAACGCCATGCACCTCCTCGCCCCGGTGATCGGCCGCGTCGCCGAATATCAGCCCGCGGAGGTTCCCATCGACGGCTGCACCTACCGTGAGGGGATCAACGTCGTCCGCTGCGAATCCTTCGTCGCCACCAACACCATCCCCGACGAGGCCGTGCTCTACGTCAACTACCGGTTCGCCCCCGACAAGACCGTCGAGGAGGCGATGGACCACCTCCACGGCGTGCTCGGGGTCCGGGGTGACAGCCGCTTCACCGTCGACACCGACGACATCTCCCCGGGCGCGCTCCCCGGTCTCGGGCAGCCGGCCGCAGCGGAACTCGTTGAAGCGACCGGCGGGGAATTCCGGGCGAAGTTCGGCTGGACCGATGTGGCACGTTTCGCCGAACTCGGTATCCCCGCGGTGAACTTCGGGCCCGGAGACCCCTCCTTCTGCCACAAACGCGACGAACAGTGTCCGGTGCACATGATCACCGACGTCTCCGAGACACTCCTGGCCTACCTGCGGCACTGACCACCGGACGGGACATCCGTCGCAGGGGCGCCGACCGGTGCCACGAACCGGTGCCGGAGGCTACCCTCGTGGTGCGGTACCGGTTCCGCCAC
The DNA here is from genome assembly GCF_016595275.2 of Corynebacterium pygosceleis. Lineage (GTDB taxonomy): Bacteria > Actinomycetota > Actinomycetes > Mycobacteriales > Mycobacteriaceae > Corynebacterium > Corynebacterium pygosceleis. The sequence continues at coordinate 232,736 of NZ_JAENIQ020000003.1, forward strand.
CGACACACCACGAGAAGACACCGACAGAGACACGAAGGACACGAGGGACACCGATGAGCGACAAGACCACAGACCACGACCGCTACATGCGGGGCCCCGTGCTCGTACGGCACGGTGGAAGACAGGAGTCCACCACGGACCAGCGACTCCTCGACACGCAGAACTCCACCGACTGGCTCCACGAGGACCCGTGGCGGGTCCTGCGTATCCAGAGCGAGTTCGTCAACGGTTTCGGCGCGCTGGCCGAGATGCCTCCCGCCGTCACGGTGTTCGGTTCCGCCCGCCAGGGCGAGGACACCGGATACTACGCACTCGGACGTGAGCTCGGTGAGCGTCTCGCCGCGGCCGACTACGCGGTCATCACCGGTGGTGGGCCCGGGCTGATGGAAGCCGGCAACCGTGGAGCGACGGAGGGCGGCGGGATGAGCGTCGGCCTCGGTATCGAACTGCCCCACGAGGAACGACTCAACCCCTACATCGACCTCGGTCTCAATTTCCGGTACTTCTTCGTCCGCAAGACGATGTTCCTCAAGTACAGCCAGGCCTTCGTCTGTCTCCCCGGCGGGTTCGGCACCCTCGATGAACTCTTCGAGGCGCTGTGTCTCGTCCAGACGGGCAAGATCACCAACTACCCGATCGTCCTCCTCGGTACGTCGTTCTGGTCCGGACTCGTCGACTGGATCCGGGAGCGGCTCCTCGCCGAGGGCATGATCTCACCCGAGGACCTCGACCTCGTCATGGTCACCGACTCCCCGGAGGAGGCCGTGGAGCACATCCGTGCGGCGCACCGGGGAATGGCGAGGGAAGCCGACGAGAGGGCGGCCCGGGACGCGGCGGACGACGCCCGGGCCTGACACCGTGAAGCAGATCCACTCCGGATACCGGGGAGATGACGCACTGCCCGCCGTCATGGCGATCATCAACCGCACGCCGGACTCCTTCTACGACCGTGGGGCGACCTTCGCACTCGACGACGCGCTCGACCGTGTGGACGCGGCGGTCGGCGCGGGGGCACGCATCGTCGACATCGGTGGAGTCAAGGCCGGTCCGGGCGAGGACGTCAGCGAGGCCGAGGAGGCGGACCGCGTGATCCCCCTGATCGAGGCCGCCGCACGGCGTCACCCGGGTGTGACGGTCTCCGTGGACACCTGGCGTTCCGGGGTCGCGGATGCGGCGATCGGTGCCGGGGCGAGCCTGGTCAACGACACCTGGTCCGGTCACGACCCCGAGCTCGTGGAAGTGGCGGGCGCCCACCGTGTCGGATACGTCTGCTCCCACACCGGGGGAGCGGTGCCCCGTACCCGACCCCACCGTGTCCACTACGACGATGTGGTCGCCGACGTGATCGCCGAGACCACGGCACTGGCGGAACGCGCCGTCGCGTGCGGGGTTCCCGAGGACCTCATCCTGATCGACCCCACCCACGATTTCGGGAAGAACACCTTCCACGGGCTGGAGCTCCTCCGCCGCGTCGACGAACTCGTCGACACCGGGTGGCCGGTCCTGATGGCGTTGTCGAACAAGGACTTCATCGGTGAGACCGTCGGCAGACCCCTCGAACGTCGGGTCGCGGGAACACTCGCCGCGACGGCCTGGGCGGCCGACCGCGGGGTCGCCGCGTTCCGGGTGCACGAGGTCGGGGACACCGTCGACGTACTCCGTATGACGGCGGCGATCCGTGGGGATGTCCGCCCCCTCGCCCCGGTACGGGGGTTGGTGTGAACCGGGGTCGGGGTGAACGGGGGGCCGGCGGTGACGTCAGCGTGGTGATTCCCGCGCTCAACGAGGAGGACACCGTCGCCGGTGTCGTCGGTGCCGCGCTCGCCGACTCCCCGTCCGAGGTGCTCGTCATCGACTCCGGGTCCGGGGACGCGACGGCGGAACGTGCCCGTGCCGCCGGTGCCCGGGTGCTGAGCAGGGAAGAGGCTCTGCCCGGTGTACCCGTGCATCCTGGTAAGGGGGAGGTGCTGTGGCGCGGTGTCGCCGCCGCCCGGGGTGCACTGGTCGTCTTCATCGACGCGGACCTGACGGATCCCGCGCCGGGGATGGTGCGTGCGCTGACCGCCCCTTTCACGGATCCGATGATTCAGCTCGTCAAAGGGGACCACAGACGCCCTCTCGGTGATGACGCCGACGGTGGGGGACGGGTCACCAGGTTGACCGCGTTGCCGCTGCTCCGTGTGCTCAATCCGGAACTCACCCACATCCGGCAACCGCTGACCGGTGAGTACGCGATTCGACGGGGCACCGCACTCGGTCTCCCGTTCGTCACCGGATGGGGTGTGGAATCCGCTCTGCTGCTCGATGTCGCTTCCCGGTTCGGACCCGACGCCGTCACCTCCGTCGATCTCGGGGTCCGTCGGCACCGCAACAAGCCGACGGGGGACCTCGAACCGGTCGCCGATGCGGTTGCCGCGGCCATTCTCTCGCGTCACGGTGTCGGTGGTGCGGCAGGGGATTCCGTGCCGGAGCGGCCTCCGCTGTCCGTGCTGTACCCCGCCCTCCTCGAGGGGTAACCTTGTCGTGGTTGAAGAAGTGTCCGCCACCGCGACGAGCGGCCTGCCCCGAGGAGTCATACCTTTGTTGACCTGGATTATCTACATCTGCATCCTGCTGGTGTTGATCGCGGTGTTCACCGTCGTGTTCGGTGCGTTGTTCGGTCGCGGGGAGTCTCTTCCGCCGTTCGAGGAACAGATCCCCGACGTGGCCGCGCACAATGATGCGGCGATCCGGGACGGTCGGGTCGACGACATCCGTTTCCGGACCGTGTTGCGCGGGTACCGGATGGATGAGGTCGACCGGGTGATCGGGGCCTATGAGGCGAAGGTCGCGGAGCTCACGGCCAGACTCGAGAGGCAGGGCTCTCCGGTCGACTGACTGCGTCGGGTGTGCGGCGCCCACCGTCCCCGGAACACGAAAACGACTAGGCTGGGGAGCGATACCTCCGAAAAGACAAGCTTGTGAAGGAGCTGGGACGTAATGGCAGCTATGAAGCCCCGGACGGGCAACGGCCCGATGGAAGCGGCCGAAGAGGGACGCAAGATTGTCATGCGCATTCCCACCGACGGCGGTGGACGTCTCGTCGTGGAACTCAACAAGGAGGAGGCCGCTGAGCTGGGGGCCCTGCTCGTTGAGGCCGCGGGCTGATCCCGTTCCCCGGAGGCCCCGGACCGTTCCCTGTCGTGAACCGGGGGCGGTCCTTCCTGTTTTCCCTTTTCCCGTGTCCCTCCCGTGGTCCCGGTGGTTTACCGGTGCGTCGGTGGGAACGGGGCCACGGTGACCGGCTCGTTCCACATCCCGGACCGGCATGCGGGTATCATGAACCGCGCTGACCGGCAGTCGGCCGGTGGGGTCCGGTGGAGTCACCGTGCCGTGGACCTGGGCCGGTACCGATCGGTACCGGCCCGTGTCCCAACTCATCAACGCTAGAAGGAGTCTTCCCGACGTGCTCACAGATATCTCCGATGTCCTGGCGGATCCGGTGGACGGAAGTCCCCTGAACCTCGACAGTGACAGCTCCCGGCTGGAGAGTTCTTCGGGCCGGTACTACGACGTCGCCGGTCCGGGGTATGCGACGTTGACCGTCGATGAGGTCCACGCCGACCGTGCCGATGATGACGGCATGGTCACCGCCCGTGAGACGTTCCTGTCCAGGGGGCACTACGCACCTTTCGTCGAGGCCGTGACCGGGGCGGTGCAGCTCGCTCTCGATGACGCCGGTGTCGCCGATGACGAGCGCCCGGTGATCTGTGAGATCGGAGCGGGCACCGGGTACTACCTCTCACACACGCTCGATGATGTCGATGGTGCACGGGGGGTCGGCATCGATCTCTCCGTGCCGGCCGCCGAACGCCTCGCGACGTGTCATCCCCGTGTCGGTGCCGTCGTGGCGGACGCCAGGCACCGGCTCCCGCTGCGGGATTCCTCGGTCGACGTCATCACGGTGGTGTTCTCGCCGTCCAACCCTGCGGAGTTCGCCCGGGTGCTCAGGCCCGGAGGGCAGGTCGTGGTCCTCACCGCCGAAGCGGGACATCTGACCGAACTCAGGGAGCCGCTGGGCATTCTCGACGTGCCGGAGGGAAAGGCGGAGCAGCTCGTCGAGAGTTCCTCGGGTTGGTTCGAACCGGTCGGGGAACCGGAGCTCGTCGAGTTCACGATGCGGCTCGACCAGGAGTCGATTGCGACGCAGACCGGTATGAGCCCGTCTGCACGGCACATCCCGTCGGATCTCCTCGCCGAACGTGCCGCGCAGCTCCCGGACCACATGAGTCTCACCGCGCGTGCGACCGTGACGCGACTCCGCGTTCGCTGAGCCCCGGCGGGCACACGAAAGGGGAGGGACGGCCGTGAGGCGTCCCTCCCCTTCTCCCTGTTCTCAGTGCCGCCGGGTGGAGTCCGGGTCGAACCCGTCCTCGACCTCACCGAGGCCGGTGGAGTCATGGGGCAGCGGGCCGAGGTCCATGGTCCGCAGCACCCGTGCGTCACCGTCGGTACGGACGGTGAAACCACCGCACCCACCGGTGAAGTAGACGCGGCTGGCGAGCGCGGCGACGCCTCCGTCGACGAAGACCTCGACCGTCGAGCCGTCGACGATGACGGTGAGTGAATCGGTGTCCGCGTCCGCGAGCGGGCCGGACGCCACCGCATCGCCGCGGTGCACGGGGTTCATGGAACGGTCCAGATCCACGCGGTCACCGTGGTGGCTGACGGTCACCGCCGGTTCGCCGTCGCCGTCGAGGACGTCGATGCTGACGGATCCCTCACCGACCTCGAGCATCGTCGTGATCATCCGGGCGGCGGTGGTGCCGGGAATCACCCTCGGGAGCCCGGGGGTCGGTGTCTGGAACAGACGCCCCCCCTGGAGTGTGACCAGGCGTGGCATGGACAGACAGTTCGCCCATTTCTCATCGGTGAGACTCTTGTGCCGCCCCGGGTCGTCCTTGCGGCCGACACCGTTCATGAGACCGAACACCAGGGCACTGTCACTGTGTTTCTCACCGGTTCCGGTACCGGTGAAATTGGTGTTGCGCGGCCGGGTGAAGTCATGGCCGAAATCCATCCGCGTGAACGGGGTGCGGACGGTGAACCGGGATCCGTTCAGCGACCCGACGAGATATCCCGAGATGTCCGGGCCACCGTCCTGTTCGATCGTGGTCAGCAGGACGTCATGCAGCTCACCGTCGACCTCGTCGCGGAGCCGGAGGAGCCGGGGGCTCACCATGCAGTGACCACCACTGACCCCGGGGTCGCCCTCGAAGCTCATCGGTCCACGTACCGTCCAGCTGCGCAGGTCCGTGGAGTCGAGGATCACCAGGCGGGGTTCCTCGACGTCACCCGTCACAGCCAGCATCAACCACCGTCCCGGGCCGTCCGTGAGGACGCAGGGGGAGCGGAAGTTGCGCCATCCGTCACGGTCGCCCAGGACCCGGCCGACACGGGACACGGACGCGTCCAGTGTCAGGGCGTTGTCGTCGAGGTCGGTGACGGTCTCCGCGAGAGCGGGTACGGAGGCGACGTGGACCTCCGTGCCTTCCGGGGTGACGGAGGTGAAGAAGAGATCCACGGAGCCGGTGTCACCGACCGCCACGACGGATCCCGCACGGACCTGTATCTCGTCGCCCTCCGGGGCGAGGACATCGTCACAGATGTCCCAGTCGTAGGGGTTGGTGACGTCGAGGGTCTGGTGCGCCCAGCGTGCCGGTGCACCCTGACTCGGCTGGTACTGGAGGAAGACGTGCCAGATGTCGGCGTCCCGGATCGCTCCCGCAGGGGCGTTGAGGACCCCCTGCTCGGCGGTCACGTGCAGTTCAGGGCGGTGTGTGGTGTAGGTCATCGGTGATCGGACTCCGGAATCGGTGTCGGTCGGGGACTGTCGGACGTACGGGGGACGGGATGGACGGCGGTCACATCAGGGAGCGGTAGACGTCGATGGTCTGTTCCGCGATCGTGGCCCAGGAGAAATCCCCGACCGCACGACGGCGTCCGGCCTCCCCGATCCGGCGGGCACGGTCACGGTCGGAGACCATCTCGTTGACCGCTGAGGCGAGATCACGTTCGAATGCCCCGGGATCATTCTCGTCATAGTGCACCAGGGTGCCGGTCTCACCGTCGACCACGACCTCGGGGATGCCGCCGACATCGGAGGCCACGACCGCGGTGCCGCAGGCCATCGCCTCGAGATTGACGATGCCCAGGGGCTCATAGATCGACGGGCAGGCGAACGTGTCCGCGGCGGTGAGGATCTCCTGGATCTTCTCCTTCGGCAGCATCTCCGTGACCCAGAAGACCCCGCCGCCCCGTGCGGCACGGAGGTCGTCGACGAGAGCGGTGGTCTCGGCCGCGATCTCCTCGGTATCGGGTGCACCCGCGCAGAGGACCAGCTGGACGTCCGGGTCGAACATCTTCGCCGCCTTCACCAGATGCCCGACGCCCTTCTGCCGGGTGATCCGTCCGACGAAGGCGACGATCGGCTTGTCGGGATCGACGCCGAGTTCGGTGAAGACCGATGATCCACGGGCCTCGACGGCGGCGTCGAATGTCGGACGGGGCTGCCACAGGTCACAGTCGATGCCGTTCAGGACGACGTGGATCCGGCTGGGATCGATCCGGGGGTACGCCTCGAGGATGGCGCCCTTCATCTTCTCGCTCACCGCGATGACGGCGTCCGCGTACTCCATGGTGTTTCTCTCGGACCAGCCGGAGACGTCGTATCCGCCGCCGAGCTGCTCCCGCTTCCACGGACGGTGCGGTTCGAGGGAGTGTGCCGTGGCGACGTGCGGGATGCCGTACAGGCGGGCGGCCAGGTGCCCACCGAGACCGGCGTACCAGGTGTGGGAGTGCACGACATCGACGCCCGAGGCGGCGTCCGCCATGCGGAGTCCCGTGGACAGGGTCCTGATGGCCGGGTTCGCGTCCGCCAGAGCCGGATCGACGCCGTGGGCCCAGGTCCGGGGCTCGTCCCGTTCGGCCCCCATGCAGTGCACGTCGACCTCGACGAGCTCGCGCATGTAGCGCGTCAGCTCGGTCACGTGGACGCCGGCGCCGCCGTAGATCTCCGGCGGGTATTCCTTGGTCATCATTCCTACTCGCATGCCAACGACGATAGCTGTGCCCGCGACAACCCGCAGGGAGGTGAGGTCGGGGGAGGGGCGGGTGTACCCGGCCCCGGCCCCGCACCTCCGCACCCCGTAGGTGATCTGTGGTCCATCGTGGCTGTTCGGGGGCACTGCGGTCTCCGGGGGAACGGGTGTCGGTGAGGTGCGTGCGCGTGCGGGGGCGGGGTGCGGGGGCCTGTGCGATGTACGGACACCGCTGCATCCACCGTCGCCGACGGTCGTCCCGGGGGGGGGCGGGGTTCCGGGGGCATGGTGCGGGGTCCCGGAGAGATCCCGTGGCGACCTCGTCCGCATGTCTGCGGCAAACAATTCGCCGGAACCCCACCATGAGTGACGAATGTCTTATACAGTGGGTTTCGTGAGGAGCCAACCACATGTCCTAGCCATCGTCCTCGCCGGCGGTGAGGGTAAGCGTCTGTCCCCCCTGACGGAGGACCGCGCGAAACCCGCTGTGCCTTTCGGAGGCACCTACCGGCTGATCGACTTCGTTCTTTCCAACCTGGTCAACGCCGGGTACATGAAAGTCTGTGTCCTGACACAGTACAAATCCCACTCCCTCGACCGGCACATCTCCCAGTCATGGCAGTTGGCGGGACTCGCTGGCCAGTACATCACCCCGGTCCCCGCACAGCAGCGTCTGGGTAAGCGGTGGTTCACCGGTTCAGCGGACGCCATTCTCCAGTCCCTGAACCTCATCTACGACGAGGCCCCGGAGTACGTCATCGTCTTCGGCGCCGACCACGTCTACCGGATGGATCCCCGCCAGATGGTCGAGGAGCACATCGCCTCCGGAGCCTCGGTCTCCGTCGCGGGCATCCGTGTCCCCCGCTCCGAGGCGACCGCGTTCGGCTGCATCCAGTCGAACGACGAGGGGGAGATCACCGAGTTCCTGGAGAAGCCCGCCGATCCACCCGCGACCCCGGACGACCCCGAGATGACCTTCGCGTCCATGGGCAACTACGTCTTCACCACGGAGGCGCTCATCGACGCGTTGAAGCGGGACGCGGAGAACGAGAACTCCGATCATGACATGGGCGGGGACATCATCCCGTTCTTCGTCCGGAAGAACGAGGCGCACGTCTACGACTTCTCCTCGAACCAGGTGCCCGGCGCAACCGACCGTGACCGGGGTTACTGGCGCGACGTCGGTACCATCGACGCGTTCTATGAGGCGCACATGGATCTCATCTCCGTGCACCCCGTGTTCAACCTGTACAACCGTCGTTGGCCGATCCACAACACCGACACCGGCAACTACCCGCCGGCGAAGTTCGTGCAGGGGGGTATCGCCCAGTCGTCGATGGTGGCGTCCGGTTCGATCATCTCCGGCGGAACGGTCCGGAACTCGGTGCTCTCCGCGAACGTCGTCATCGAGGAGGGGGCGACCGTCGAGGGATCCGTGCTCATGCCCGGCGTCCGCGTCGGGAAGAACGCAGTGGTCCGTCACGCGATCCTCGACAAGAATGTGGTGATCTCCGAGGGGGAGTTCATCGGGGTCGACCACGAGCGGGACTCGGGGCGCTTCACCGTGAGCGCCGGCGGGGTCGTCTGCATCGGAAAAAACGTCGTCGTCTAGCGTGCTGGACAGGTTGCACTGGTCGCCACGCTCGTCGCGGTGACACCGGCAGATGAGGCAACAACGGCAGAAAGCGCGTTCACGGGAGAACCGTGGACGCGCTTTCGTGCCTCACAGGTCAGGAGCCGGGGGCGGGACGCTTGGTGAGGATCGTCATGCCGGCACCGAGGGGCAGCCGTGTCACGAGGGCGTCCTCCATCTGCCGGACATGTTCATCGGCCTCCCGTGCGGCCGTGGTGTCACGGTCCCGGCGGGTCTCGTCCGTCAGTGTTCCGTCGAGGAGACAGTCGGCGAGCACGAGCACGCCGTTGTCACCGAGCAGCGGCCACGCCGCGTTGATGAACGCCCTCAGATCACTCGGCCGCATGTCCCCGTAGACGAGCTGGTACGACCCGTGCGCGAGACGGCCCATCACCTCGAGCGGGCGGGACGGGAGGAAACGGAACCGTCCGGGCCGGTAACCGGCGGCCGTGAAGGTCGCCCGGGCCTGTTTCTGGTGCTCGGCCTCCGGGTCGATGCACGTGAGGTGGCCGCGCTCACCGAGTCCCGCGAGGAGGTAGAGGCCGACGACACCGGCCGCCGGTGTGACGGCGATGGCGCCCGCCGACCCTCCGGAGGCGGCACCGGCCGCGAGGGTCGAGAGGAGGGATCCGGTCATCTCGTCCGGTACGGCGAGTCCGAACTCGCCCGCGTCATTGCGGGCGTCGACGAGTACGGGGTCCTCGTCGGTGGTTCCGGTGATGTAGGAACTGAGGGTGCTGAAGGCGGTGTCACTCACGGAACCGAGTCTATGGTGGATCGCGTCGAAAACGGGGGAAACCCGCCGGATGTGATCGCTGTGGCGCGAGTGACTCCCCGGGTCGGTGATTTGGGGGAGGGGCGGGGGTACGTTACGGAACTGAGGCGCGAAAATCAGGATGTTCTCAGGGGCTGCTTCGCTGTAGGATAACTCACTGATGGAGAATCAAACCATGATGTCCGATCCCTCCGGAACGAACCGTCCCTCCGGTACCGCAGAGGCCGCCGTCGGTGTCGACGAGGCTGCGGAGCTGCGCGGAACCGCCGCATTCGACGCGGGCGAGGCGGAGATGCCCTCATGGGCGGAACTGGTCGCGGAACACGCCGATGGTGTCTATCGTCTCGCGTACCGGCTGTCCGGTAACCGGCACGATGCGGAGGACCTCACCCAGGAGACCTTCATGCGGGTCTTCCGGTCTCTCCGGAACTACCGGCCCGGCACCTTCGAGGGGTGGCTCCACCGCATCACCACGAATCTCTTCCTCGACATGGTGCGTCACCGCAGTCGTATCCGCATGGAGGCGTTGCCCGAGGACTACGACCGTGTCCCCGGGACCGAGATGACGCCGGAGCAGGCGTACAGTTTCGCGAACCTTGACCCTGTTCTCCAGAACGCCCTCGATGCCCTGAGCCCCGAGTTCCGCGTCGCGGTCGTTCTCTGTGACGTGCTCGGCATGACCTACGACGAGATCGCCGACACCCTGGGAGTGAAGATGGGTACCGTCCGTTCGCGTATCCACCGCGGGCGGAGCCAGCTCCGGGCCAGTCTCGAGGATGCCGCGCGCACCGACTCCGATGCGCGGCTTCTGCTTCCTGTGGGGCCGGGAAACTGACCGTCCCCCCGGTTCACGGGTGCACGGAAACGGGCGGTGTCGCGTCGGACGGCGTATTCTTGGCGTCAGATTCGCCGGGATGTCCGGGTCCTCGACCGGGATGCGCCCCGGCTCCGGACGGAGATTTCAGGGAGGCGGTTCCACATGGGTGAACAGCAGCCCGACGGTGGAAGGATGGCGGGCAGGGAACGGAGGCCGCGTGAGTTCGCGTCCGTCGAACACCTGAGTCCCGAGGCCGTCGCCGCGTTCGTCGACGGGGAACTGACATCCGGTGCCGCACACCGTGCGCGGGTGCACATGGTGCACTGCGTCGAGTGCAGGGATGAGGTCGATCAGCAGCGTCGCGCCGCTGAGCGGCTCCGCACCTGCACGGAGAACGACGGCATCCGGGTCCCCAGTTCGCTGATGGAACGGTTGACCTCTATCGCGCAGTCCTGCCCGGCGGGGCCCGGGATCGAGGACACCGTCTACTCGCCGCCGGAGACACTGCTCGACAAGGTGGACATCCTCTACCGTGCGGTACGGCGTTCCCGGGGGAGGTGAACCCCGGAGCCCGTTGTCCCGGGGGCCTCTTCAGTTAGGATGGAGAGGTGTTCTCCAATGTCGGTTGGTTCGAGATATTCGTCCTTTTCGTTGTCGGTCTCATCGTCATCGGCCCTGAGCGTCTTCCCCGTGTCATCGAGGATGTCCGTGCGGCGATTCTCGCGGCCAGGACCGCCATCGACAACGCCAAGCGCTCGATGAACGAGGAGTTCGGTCCCGAGTTCGAGGACATCTCCGGTTCCCTCGGGGAACTCGCCGCGATGCAGCGGATGGGGCCCCGCGCGGTCCTGACCAAGACCCTCTTCGACGGTGACGACAGTGTGCTCGACGCCTTCGATCCGAAGAAGATCATGTCCGGTGACACCGCGGGGCGTGCACACCGCCAACGCGCGGCGGAGCGGAACACCACCGTCGAACGGGCGGCAGAGGAGACCGTGCGTGTGGAGCGGCCCTCTGAAGGGGAGCCGTCACCACGGACGGACCCGCCGGCGGGATCCCGGGGGTCCGGCGACTGGGCGGACGTCACCTAGGCGGAACGGACGACGACAGTGGAAAACGGGCCCCGGGAGAGAAGATTCTCCCGGGGCCCGTTTCCCGTGTGCGGTTCGAAGGTCCGGTCACCTGTTGGTGGTGACCCCCAGGTTCAGTGACCTGCCCGCCAGTGACTCCCGCCGTACGGCGATCTTGTCCGCGATACCCCCGATGGCCTTCGACGTGGGGGACTCCGGATGGGATATGACGACGGGCACACCGACGTCACCGCCGGCACGGAGCGCGGGATCGAGGGGCACCTCACCGAGGAGGTCGATCTCGGTTCCCGTCAGGATGGACAACCTGTCCGCGACGGTCTGACCGCCACCGGCCCCGAACACGTCGACGGTGGTGCCGTCGGGCATCACCATCGCACCCATGTTCTCGATGACGCCGGCGATCCGTTGCCTGGTCTGCTGACTGATGGACCCCGCACGTTCGGCGACCTCGGCGGCGGCGGCCTGGGGGGTCGTGACGATGAGCAGCTCGGCATTGGGCACCAGCTGGGCGACGGAGATCGCGACATCACCGGTACCGGGGGGAAGATCGAGGAGGAGCACATCCAGATCACCCCAGAACACGTCGGTGAGGAACTGCGTGATCGCCCGGTGCAGCATCGGTCCCCGCCACACGACGGGGGAGTTTCCCTCCACGAAATGCCCGATGGAGATCATCTTCACACCGTGCGCCATGGGCGGCATGATCATGTCGTCGACCTGGTGCGGGCGTTCGTCCGAACCGAGCATGTGCGGGATCGAGTGCCCGTAGATGTCGGCGTCGAGGACACCGACGGTGAGTCCCCGGGCGGCCAGCGCCGTGGCGAGGTTCACGGTCATGGAGGACTTCCCCACACCGCCTTTGCCACTCGCCACCGCGTAGACCCGGGTCGTGCACCCCGGCTGGGCGAACGGGTTGACGACCTCGGCGGCACCGCCACGGAGACTGGTCCGGAGTTCACGACGCTGCTCATCACTCATCACGTCGGTGGTGACGGTGACCTCGGTGACACCGTCGATCTCCGCGACAGCGGCACGGGAGTTCTCCGTCAGCGTCGATTTCATCGGACATCCGGCGATGGTGAGATAGATCTCCACCTGCACGGACGAGCCATCGACGGCGATGGACTTCACCATGCCGAGCTCGGTGATGGGGCGCCCGATCTCCGGGTCGATCACCCGGGAGAGCGCGGCGCGGACGTCGGATTCAGTCACGGTAGTCATCACCCACCGATCCTAGCGCGCGGACACCGGGAACCGTCGTGCGGGGCGTACCGGCCATCCGGAGGTGGTGGCGGGCTGTGTCACCTGCCGCCGTCCTCGCGGTCGTTGATCTCGCCCATCGTCGGCTCCGACAGGAGATCCTTCCCGTCACGCTCACGGTGCTCGAGATGGTCCCGGGCCTGGCGTGCCGCCGACTCATCGTCGATCTTCGCCTCGAGACGCTCGAGAACGTCGGTCAGTTCCTCCAGTTCGCGCCGGAGGTAGTCGCGGGTGACCGTTTCACCGACGGCGATCCGGACACCGGCGAGTTCCCGGGCGAGGAACTCCGTGTCGGCCTTGGTCTGTTCACTACGTCGCCGGTCCTCGGCGATGACGACACGGTCCCGGTCCTCCTGGCGGTTCTGGGCGAGCAGAATCAGCGGCGCCGCGTACGCCGCCTGCGTGGAGAACGCCAGGTTGAGCAGGATGAAGGGGTACGGGTCCCAACTGAACTTCCAGGCACCGACATTGAGCGCGATCCAGATGATCACGAACACCGTCTGCCAGAAGAGGTACTCACCGGTGCCGAAGAATCGTGCGACCTTCTCAGCGAAAGCGCCGACCGAATCACCGTCGATGTTGATCAGCTTTCGACGCTGTCCGGCGACCGGTGTGTCGAGGTCGCTGCGCTGGTAATCAGCCACGGGTGTGCTCCTTCACGGGGATCTGGGGGAGTCGTAGGGGAGGGTGGTGCGGGTGGGTCACAGTGATGTCCGTGGCCCGGGATGCAACAGGGGGCGCCTGCCCCCCAGCTCCGGATCGGGGCGCAGACCCCGTTCCCGCCAGTCATCGGGAAGCATGTGGTCCAGGAGGTCATCGACGGCCACGGCACCGAGAAGATGCTTGTCCGCGTCGAGAACGGGACCGCACACGAGGTTGTAGGTGGCAAAATACCGGGCCGCGGTCTCCTGGTCGTCGTCCGCGTACAGCGGGGGGAGATCGGGATCGAGGCAGCCGCCGATCAGCGATCCCGGAGGTTCCCGCAGGAGACGCTGGAGGTGCACGCACCCGAGGTACTTGCCGGTGGGGGTCGCTGTGGGCGGACGCACGACGAAGACCATGGATGACAGTGATGTGGGGAGCTCCGGGTCACGGGCGAACGCGAGTGCCTCGGCGACCGTCGTCTGGGGTGTCAGCACCAGGGGCTCCGGGGTCATCAGGGCGCCCACGGTGTCGGGGGAGAAGCTCATCAGGCGGCGGACCGGAGCGGACTCCTCCGGATTCATCTCCTCCAGCAGGGCGGCGGCCTTGGCGTCCGGCAGCTCGCCGAGGAGGTCGGCGGCGTCGTCCGGGTCCATCTCCTCGAGGACGTCGGCGGCACGCTCGAAGTCGAGCGCGTCGAGGAGTTCCGCCTGCCGGTCCTCGGGCAGCTCCTGCATGACGTCGGCGAGCCGCTCGTCGTCGAGTTCGACGGCGATCTGCTCCCGCTGCTGGGCCGGCATCGTGTACAACTGCGTCGCGATGTCCGCCGGGCGCATGTCATCGAACTGGGCGATCATCTCGGCCGTCGCGTCCGGGTCCCCGGTTCCGCTCGCGGAGATGCCGTGGACGTGGGCCCACGGCACCACGTCCAGCTTCGGGCGCCGCCCGAACTTCGCCTTCTCGTGGAACACCGCGACCCGGGAGATCACCCAGTCACGGGTGCGGGTACGTTCCAGTTCGACGTCCGCGATCTCGAGGGCCCTGCCGTGGAGATGATCGAGTTCCGGGTCATCCACCTCGATCTTCGACCCGACGATGTCCGACAGAACGCTGAGTTCACCCGTCCTCGACTGGAAGGCCCGGAGCGACACCGAACCGGTCGCGAGCATGATCTCCTGCGGCTCGATCTCGGCGATCCGGAGCATCGGCAGGAAGATCCGGCGTTTGTTCAGCATCTCGACGACGAGGCCGAGGGCCCGGGAGGTCTGGCCGTTCGGGCGAACCGCGATGACGATGTCACGGACACGACCGATGGCGTCGGTGTCCGGGCCACGGACGACCATGCCGGAGAGACGGCCTGCGTACACACGGGTGATAGGGCTCATGGGGATCCACTTTACTGTGTGCGCCCCGGGGGAACATTCCGCCGGGGCGCACCGTTGTACCGGGTGGAGGAAAGACCACCGGAAGAGCCGGGTGGGTGTATTCTCCACCGCACCCCAGGAGGAGATCATGAGCATGGCACCGTTCGGGACCCCGCAGGCGAAGAACCAGCCGGGGGAACGCCGACGGCCCGAGGGCTGGCCCGTCGGTAGTTTCGGGGACTACTCCTCCGCGCAGGCCGCGGTCGACATGCTCAGTGACAGCGGGGACTTCCCCGTCAACGAGCTCACCATCGTCGGTGTCGACCTCATGGAGGTCGAACGGGTCGTCGGCAGGCTGACGTGGGGCAGGGTTCTCGCCGCGGGTGCCGCCTCAGGTGCCTGGCTGGGGCTTTTCGTCGGTGTCCTGATGAGTCTGTTCAACGACGGTCTCGTGGCACCGATGATCTACGGCATCGTCATGGGGGTCATCTTCGGCCTGATCGCCGCAGCCGTGCCCTACGCGGCGTCGAAGGGGCGGAGGGATTTCGCGACGACGACGCAGATCGTCGCCGGCAGGTACGACGTGCTCTGTTCCCCCGAGCACGCCCGCCGCGCCCGGGACGAGATCGCCCGGGCGAACCTCGGCGGCAGGCACTCCACCGGCCGGTGACGGCCCCGGAGACTCAGAGCCAGTTCCTGCGCCGGAGCAGCCACCACAGGAACACCACGGAGCCGAGCATGAGCAGAAGCGCCATGTAGTAGCCGTACCGGAGCTGGAGTTCGGGCATGAACTCGAAGTTCATGCCGTAGATTCCCGCGATGACGGTGGGCACCGCGGCCATGATCGCGACGGAGGAGATCTTCCTCATGTCGTCGTTCTCCTGCAGGGTGATCTTCGCGACGCCGGCGTCGATGAGCGCCGAGAGACGCTCATCGAGGCCCCGGACACTGTCGACGGCGATCAGTTCGTGATCGAGGACGTCCCGGAAATAGCGGACGAGTTCACCGGGCAGCATGTCCCCGTTGCGCTCCAGCAGCAGCCGCAACGCGGCGGCGAGAGGATCGATCGAGTGCCGCATCTCGAGGATCTCCCGCTTGAGCATGTAGATCGTCTGGATGTCGAAGCGCTCGTTCGGGGTGAAGACCTCGGCCTCCAGTTCGTCGACGTCGGTGGTGAGTTCACCGCTGATCCGGACGTATTCATCGACGGCGGCATCGGTGATCATCCAAGCGACGGACGCCGGACCGAGGGCGGTCTGCTCGGGATCCTCCTCGACGCGTTTCCGCAGGCCCTTGATGTTCGAGGGTTTGCCGTGGCGGACGGTGATGATGAAATCGGGCCCGAGAATCATCTGGATCTCACCGGTCTCGATGATCTCCGAGGCGTTGTTCACCGACTCGTGCTCCTTGAACATCACCGAGCGGACGACCATGAACAGCTGCTGGTCGTAGCGTTCGACCTTCGGGCGCTGATGGGCGTTGACCGCGTCCTCGACGATGAGCTCATGGATGTTGAAGGCGTCCGCTATCTCCATCATCTGCCGCTCGTTGGGTTCGAGGAGCCCGAGCCACACCCAGCCACGGCCCTCGGCCCGGACATGCCGCAGGGCACTGAGATACGTGTGTTCCCGTCCGTCGTCGACCCCGTCGACATAGACCGTGCAGCGCTCGATGGCGTCCTCGACGGGGGCGTCCGGATCCATCGGGGAAGGGGTGACCTTGTCGGTGAGGGAGGTCCGGGGCTTGAGGACACGACGGATACTGGGCATCGGGCGGTGACGCTCCTTTTCGGGGGAGGACGGCTGGTGGTCGGTGGTCGGCGGCCGGGTCCCGGAGAACCCCGGGACGGCGGACCGGCAGTGAGTCTACCGAGTTCCGGCCCGTGGACACCATCGTCGAAAGACACGCTCCCGTACGACCGCGACGTAAAGTGGTCCCGGAGCGGTGGGACGCGCCAGATTCGCCGCCGTCCGTCCCACCGGTTCCCACCGAACCGCGCCGTTCCCCGGCCACAGGTACACGTATCCAGGAGGCACCACGACATGAGAACCACTGACACCCCGCTGACGCTGCGGCGTCTGTGCCGCGTCGTGCTCGGCACGGTGATCGGTGTGCCCCTGCTCTCGGGATGTGCACCGGAACCGGCTGGTGAACCGGGGGAATCGGAGTTCCGCCCCGTCCAGATATCGGTCAATTCCTCGTCCATCGAACAGCGGATCCTCGGGGAGATGTACCAGCGGACCCTCCGCTCCCACGACCGGGACGCCTATCTCACCCTGGAAACCACATCGAACGACAATCAACGCATCGAACGGCTCAATGAGCGGCGGGCGGATCTCGTCGTGGGGTGCACCGGTGAACTTCTGCACCAGCTCAATCCCGTGGCGGCCGAGGAACTGTCGGCGCAGTACACCGCCGCAGTGGCGTCCGGGGACGTCGACCGGAACTCGGGGGAGTGGCGGGAGAAGGTCTATTCCGCGTTGGTCGGTTCACTGCCCGGGAACATGATGGCGACGGATCCCTCCAACGCCCTCGGATGCGAGGACTACGACGGTCCGGAACTACCGCAGAACATCGTGCCGGTGTACCGCAAACCGATGCTCGACCGTCGTGACCGGCTCATCCTGAACTCGGTCGGTGGAACGATCTCCACGGCGGACATCCGTGAACTGACCCGCACGGCCCTGGACTCGAATTCCGTCTCCGCCGCCGTGGTCCCGTACCTGCACAGCGAGGGCCTGTAGACCGGTCCCGGGAGATCCCCGGAAAGACGGCGGGAGCCCTGCACCACCGGATTATCCCGGTGGTGCAGGGCTCCCGCCGTCAGGTCGTCCCCGGTCAGGCGTCCGGGGCGAAGGCCGAGTCGATCAGCTGCTGCTGCTCGAACTGGTGCACCTTCGAGATGCCCGTCGAGGTGGAGGACTGCGCACGGCGGGAGATCCGCTTGAGCGGCGGCATCTCCGGGATGCGCTCCGGCAGGTTGAGCGCCAGGAACGGCCAGGCACCCTGGTTCGCCGGCTCATCCTGGCAGAACCGGACCTCCGTGGCGTTCGGGTAGAACCCGAAGGCCTCCCTGAGGCGGTTGTGCGGGATCGGGTGGTACATCTCCAGGCGGATGATCGCGACGTCCTCGCGGCCGTCCTTCTTCCGGCGCTTCTCCAGCTCGTAGTAGAGCTTTCCGGAGACCAGGAGGATCGTGGTGACCTTGTCCACGTCGCCGATGACGTTGTTGTCGCGGTCGACGAGGCGCGGATCGTTGATCACCGAGCGGAACTTGCGCACCTCGGTGAAGTCCTCCACCGGGCTGGCGGCGTCCTTCATGCGCAGCATCGACTTCGGGGTGAAGACGACCAGCGGACGGTGCAGTTCACTGAGAGCGTGACGGCGCAGCAGGTGGAAGTAGTTCGCCGGCGTCGACGGCTGTGCGACGGTCATGGAACCCTCTGCGCACAGCTGCAGGTAGCGCTCGATGCGTGCGGAGGAGTGGTCCGGGCCCATGCCCTCGTAGCCGTGCGGCAGGAGCAGGATGACACCGGAGGTCTGGCCCCACTTGGCCTCACCGGAGGAGACGTACTCGTCGATGATGGTCTGCGCACCGTTGGCGAAGTCACCGAACTGCGCCTCCCAGGCGACGACGGCGTCCGGGTTGCCCACGGAGTAGCCGTACTCGAAGCCCATGCCCGCGTACTCGGTGAGTGCGGAGTTGTAGACGAGGAACTTGCCGTCGCCCTTCGACTGGGCCAGCTCATTGAGCGGGTTGAAGTCGTCCGAGGTCTTCGGGTCGACGAGGACGGCGTGGCGCTGGGTGAAGGTGCCGCGTCGGGAGTCCTCTCCCGCGAGCCGCACGAGCTTGCCGGAGTTCGCCAGGGAGGAGAAGGCGATGAGTTCGCCCCAGCCCCAGTCGATGCCACCCTCGTGGACGCTCTCGACACGCTTCTTCGCCACCGGTTGGACGCGCGGGTGGATGGTGAAGCCCTCCGGGGTGTTCGCGTAGGCCTCCCCGATCTCGACGAGATCCGCCTTCGAGATGGAGGTGTCCAGGCCGTGCGGGAGTTCCTGGGAACTGGTGATCCCCTCCTGCGCGGAGGCCTGCTTCTTGCCCGCCTGCTTGACCTCGTTGAACACCGATTCCATCTGGTCGTGGAAGTCGCGGATGACGGCCTCGGCGTCCTCGGAGGACAGGTCGCCACGGCCGAGGAGGTCCTCGGTGTAGCGGGTACGGACGGTGTCGCGGTTGTCGATGATCTCGTACATCTGCGGCTGGGTCATCGACGGGTCATCGGCCTCGTTGTGGCCGCGACGGCGGTAGCAGACCAGGTCGATGAAGACGTCCTTGCCGAAGCGGCGACGGTACTCGGTGGCGAGACGTCCGACCCACACGACGGCCTCGGGATCGTCACCGTTGACGTGGAACACCGGGCAGCCGAAGCCCTTGGCGATGTCGGTGGCGTAGTGCATCGAACGGGCGGCGTCCGGGGTCGTGGTGAATCCGATCTGGTTGTTCACCACGACGTGGATGGTGCCGCCGACGGTGTAGCCGCGCAGCTGGGCCAGGTTGATCGTCTCGGGGACGATACCGAGACCGGCGAAGGCGGCGTCCCCGTGGAGCAGCAGCGGAACGACGGAGTAGCCGTCCTCGCCCTTGTCCAGGATGTCCTGCTTGGCGCGGGCGATGCCCTCCATGACCGGGTTGACGGCCTCAAGGTGGGAGGGGTTGGCCGTCAGGGAGACCTTGATCTCACCGTCGCCGAACATCTGGAGATGCTGACCCTCGGCGCCGAGGTGGTACTTCACGTCACCGGAGCCGCCGGCCTGGGCGGGATCGAAGTTGCCCTCGAACTCGTTGAACAGGTTGCGCAACGGCTTGCCGACGATGTTGGCGAGGACGTTGAGGCGACCACGGTGCGGCATACCGATGACGACCTCGTCGAGGCCCTGCCCGGCCGCCGTGTCAATGCAGGCGTCCATGAGCGGGATGAGGCTCTCCGCACCCTCCAGGGAGAAGCGCTTCTGGCCGACGTACTTGGTCTGCAGGAAGTTCTCGAAGGCCTCGGCCGCGTTGAGCTTCTGCAGGATGTACTTCTGCTCCGCGCCGGTCGGCTTCTCGATGCCGGCCTCGAGCCGGTCCTGGAGCCAGGTGCGCTCGTCCCGGTCGAGGATGTGCGAGTACTCGGAGCCGACCTTCAGGGTGTACGCCTGGCGCAGCGTCGTCAGGACCTCGCGGAGGGTCATCTGCTCACGGCCCGCGAAACCGCCGACGGAGAACTTCCGGTCCAGGTCCCACAGGGTCAGACCGTGGGTCGCGATGTCGAGGTCCCGGTGATCCGGGATCGGGACACCCGGCTGGGTCCAGTGCAGCGGGTTGGTGTCCGCGATGAGGTGACCGCGTGAACGGTAGGCCTCGATGAGCTGCATGACGCGGGTGTTCTTGTCCACCCCGGTGTTCGGGATGTCCTGACGCCAGCGCATCGGGGTGTAGGGCACCTGCATGCAGTCGAAGATGTGGTCCCAGAACGCGTCGTCGGTGAGCAGCTGGCTCATCGTGCGCAGGAACTCACCGGACTCCGCACCCTGGATGATGCGGTGGTCGTAGGTCGAGGTGATGGTGACGAGCTTGCCGACACCCAGTTCAGCGAGACGATCCTCGGAGGCGCCCGCGAACTCCGCCGGGTAATCCATCGACCCGACACCGATGATCGCGCCCTGGCCCTTGGTCAGACGGGGCACCGAGTGACGGGTGCCGATACCGCCCGGGTTCGTCAGGGTGATGGTCACACCGGAGAAATCCTTGCCGGTCAGCTTTCCCTTCCTGCCCCGGGCGACGATGTCCTCGTACGCCTCGACGAACTCGGAGAAGGAAAGGGTCTCGCACTCGCGGATCGCCGCGACGACGAGCGCACGGGAGCCGTCCTTCTGCGGAAGGTCGATGGCC
The DNA here is from genome assembly GCF_016595275.2 of Corynebacterium pygosceleis. Lineage (GTDB taxonomy): Bacteria > Actinomycetota > Actinomycetes > Mycobacteriales > Mycobacteriaceae > Corynebacterium > Corynebacterium pygosceleis. Next base: position 253,329 of record NZ_JAENIQ020000003.1, read on the forward strand.
AGACCGAGGTTGATGTGGTCGTGGACCACCATGGTCGGCTTACCGTCGATCACGTCGTAGGAGTTGTTCATCGCCGGATGCGCCATGGTCGCCTTGACCATGGCGTAGCCGATGATGTGGGTGAAGGAGATCTTCCCGCCACGGGTGCGGCGCAACTGGTCGTTGACCATCGCCCGGTTCTCGAACATGAGCCGTGCGGGCATGTCGCGCACAGAGGTGGCGGTGGGGACCTCGAGGGAGAGATCCATGTTCTTGGCGATGGCCTTCGAGATGCCGGTCAGCTGCTTCTTGCCCGACTCCGGGAGATCCTCGATACGGCTCAACGGAGACTTCGCGAACCGTTCGGCGGCAGCGTCCCGCCTCCGGTTGCTCTCGCCCTCACGTTTCGGGGCGTGATCGCGGGCCTTCGCTGCGGGAGTCTCCGGCTTCTCCTTCTCGGCCTCGATTCCGATCCCCTTTTCAGGGGCGGTCGGCCGGGAAGCCGCCGCGCTCCGAACCCCGTCCCCGGTGTTCTTCCCGGAGGCGGGTTCAGCGGGCTTCCGCACAGCGGCAGCGGGGGATTTTTCGGGGGTGCCTGAAGGGGCGCCCTGTGTCTCGAAATAGTCCCGCCATTCCTTGTCCACGGACGCGGGGTCCTCCTGGAACTGCTGGAACATCTCGTCCACCAGCCACTGGTTCTGGCCGAAAGTACTAGCGCTGCTCACGGCAGGTGCTCGCCTCATTTCCTTGGTTAACCTATGTCAGTATGTCCACTGTAGTCGTCGACTACAGGCTAGTTGCCGCGACCCCGTTCTGTCTCATCGTGACGACACGGGGGCCGTGCCGCTTAGTGCCGCATCGTGCTGCGGTGGGTAGCGGGGACACATCAATACGGACACCGCACCGCGCTCACGTTACCGGTTTCCCGTGTCCGGTGACAGGTCAACGCTCCGGCGCCCGTCGCCGGTGACCCGCGCATGTGCGTTCCACATCGCGCTGTACCGGGTGTCGCCTCCCACCAGTTCACCGTGGCTGCCGTCCTCGACGATGCGGCCGCCGTCGAACACGAGGATCCTGTCCGCCCTGGCGGCGGTCGCCAGCCGGTGCGCCACGACGACGGCGGTACGCCCACCGGTGATGCGTTCGGCGGCGGAGAGCACCGCAGCCTCCGTGGACGGGTCCAGGGTCGCCGTCGCCTCGTCGAGGAGCAGGAGTCCCGGTTCCACGAGCTCCGCCCTCGCCAACGCGATCAGCTGCCGCTGCCCGGAGCTCAATCCACGTCCCCGTTCGCCGACGGGGTGGTTGAAGCCTCCCGGAATCCGCGCGATCGCCGGCAGCGCACCCACCCGACGCGCCGCCGCGGTGACGGCGGCGCGGTCGGCACCGGGCCGCCCGTAGGCGATGTTCTCGGCGACGGTCCCCGTGAACAGGTGCGGTTCCTGCGGCACCAGGCCGATCCGGCGGTGCCAGTCGTCGAGAGGGAACTCCCGGATGTCGGTACCGGAGGCGCGCACGCATCCCGTGACCGGATCGTAGAACCGGGCCAGAAGTTTGATCAGCGTGGATTTCCCGGCGCCCGTGGGGCCGACGACCGCGACCGTGGTCCCGGGTTCCAGCCGCAGATCGAGCCCCTCGGTGACGGTGCGGTGCGCGGCACCGGGATAGGAGAAGGACACGGAGTCGAGTGCGATGTGTCCGGCCACGGCTGTGTCCGCACCATCCCGCGTCCCCCGGTCGGGGACCCGGGACTCCGTCGCCAGCAGGTCGGTGATCCGGGTCAGGCCCACCGACGCCTGCTGGTAACCGTCGAAGATCTGGCTCAGCTGCTGGATCGGGCCGAAGAGCTGGCCGAGGTACATGATGAAGGCAACCAGGACCCCCGCACTGATCCGGCCGTCCGTCACGAGCCCCGCCCCGACACCGAGGACGAGTGCCTGGGACAGTTCGGAGACGAACGCGATACCGGGGAAGTACAGTGCCACCGCCGTCTGTGCCCGGACCCGGGTCCGGCGGTAGGCGGCGGCCTTCCTCCCGAACGACGCCAGTCGGGCCGCCTCCGTGCGGTGCATCTGGAACGTCCGGAGCCCGGCCACCGACTCCTGGAAGTCCGCGTTGACGGCGCTCACCTGTTCCCGTGCCAGTGCATAGAGACGTGAGGAGATCCTCCGGAACACGACGGTGGCGAGGACGATCACCGGTACCGCCCAGAACGCCCACATCGCGAGGACGGGGTCCGTCGCCACCAGGACACCGGCGATGCCGAGCATCGTGCCCATCGCCACCACCGCCTGCGCGAGTCCCGTCTGGAGGAAGGAACTCAGGGCGTCGATGTCGGTGGTCATCCTGGTCATGATCCGCCCGGACATCGTGGACTCGAAGTACGACAGTCCGAGCCGTTGCAGATGCGCGTAGGACCGCAGGCGTAGACCGAACAGCAGCCGTTCACCGGTCCGTGCGGTGAGGATGGTCCGGGCGACCGCCGCGATCCAGGCGACGAGAACCACCATGACACCCGCGGCGGCCGCGGACCACAGCGCGCGGGATTCACCGTCGGTGACACCCCGGTCGATCGCGACACGCACCAGGCCGGGGAAGACGAGATCCGTCACGACGCCGAGGAGCAGCAGCGCCACCACCGCCGCGGTGAGGCCACGGACCTGGCGGAACAACGCCCGCAGTGAGAAGGTGCCGGTATCGGAGCGTGCCGCACGGGTGTCGACACCGGGATCCTCGGTCGCCGGGGGGAGTGCATCCACCTGGGCCAGCAACGCGGGGCTCGGCGGGACGGAGCCGATACCCCGCCCACGTCCACCGGCGACAGGTACGGCACGGCTGGCCCCGGCCTCCGGTCTCCACCGTGGTCCGGGCGCCGGGGTGGTGATCGCCGGCCAGAGTTCCCCCTCGTCCGGTTCACGGTCGGTCCCGTGTGCCTCCTCAGCGGGGTCGGCACCGGGAGCGGGGTCCATCAGACGTGCGAAACGTGGGGTTCGTCCGATCTCGTCGAGGGCACCGACCTCCCCGATTCTTCCGTCGACCATCAGCGCCACCCGGTCCGCCAGCTCCAGGGTGGACCGTCTGTGGGCGACGGTGAGCACCGTGAGATCGGGGTGGTGCCGCTTCAGTCCCCGGTAGATCGCGGCCTCCGTGACGGCGTCGACAGCGGACGCCGCGTCATCGAGAACCAGCACACGCGGGTGCGCGAGCAGTGCCCGGGCCAGTGCTATCCGTTGGCGTTGTCCCCCGGAGAGCGTGAGTCCCCGTTCACCGACCGGGGTGTCGTAGCCGTGCTCCAGCCCGGTGATGAAACCGTGCGCCTGGGCGACCCTGGCCGCCGCCACCACCTGCCCGTCGTCGACGTCCCGGCCGCCCGCGCCCGCCGCGATGTTCTCCCTGACGCTCCCGGAGAAGAGGAACGCCTCATCGAAGGCGCAGATGACGGCACCGCGGATGTCCTCCGCGGAAAGCTCCCCGTAGTCGATCCCGGTACCGTCCCGTGCGGTGAGCAGGATCCGACCAGAGTCAGGGGTGTAGAACCTGCCGAGCAACTGCACCAGCATCGTCTTCCCGGAACCGGGGGGACCCACCAGTGCCACAGTGGAACCGGCGGCGACATCCAGCGACACACCGGACAGGATCGTGCGGTCGTCCCGGGAGAAGGTGACCTCCTCCATCCGGATTCCCAGCGGTCCTGTCGGTATCCCCGGGGAGAAATCCCCTCCGGTGTCCGCCACCGGGGAAGCCGGGCGGAGATCGATCACCTCGAAGACCCGCTGCACGGAGCTGGCCCCCATCTGCAGTCGCACCATCGTCGCGGCGAGGATGCGGGAGACGGAGGTGAGTGTCGTCAGGTAGGTGGAGAAGGCGACGAATGTGCCGACGGTGATGTCGCCGTTCAGTGCGAGCCAACCGCCGAGAGCGATATTGACCACCAGAGTGAGCATCGGCAACTGATCCAGGGCGGGCTGGAACCGGGCGTTGATCCGGGCGGCCCGCATGCGGTGGGCGTAGAGCTCGCGCCCGGCCTCCTCCATCCGTGTGATCTCGTTCTCCTCCTGGGCGAACGCCTTGACCACCCGTACCCCGGTGACGGTCTCCTCCACCCGGGTCGCCAGATCGGCGGCCTTCTGCTGTGCCGACCAGGTGGAGGCGAAGAGGCTTCTCCTGCCACGGGCACCGAGCAGGAGGATCACCGGAAGTGTCACGAGTGCGACGACAGCGAGAAACGGAGACAACCACAGCATGACGATCATGGTCAGCAGCAGTTTCAGGAGATTTCCGACGGTCAGGGGGAGAATCGCGAGCATTCCCTGGACCGTGGTGATGTCGGAGATCGACCTGCTCACCACCTGTCCCGTCCGGAGTTCATCCTGTCCCGGCCCGTCCAGCCCCTGCAGCGAATCCAGCAGTTGAACCCGGAGCCGTTGCTGGGTGTCCAGTGAGATCACGCCCGCGGTGAGCCGTCGGATGAACTGGAAGAGGAAGCGGAGGACCGCGATGACGCAGAGAATGATGACGACCGTGGTCAGCGGCGGATACATCGGGAGCAGACCGGTGAGCCGACCTCCCTCGTGCAGACCGAGGGCGATGTCGACCGCATCCCGTGTGAGCAGCGGGGTGGCGGTCTCGAACAGGGTGACCAGGATGGTCGCCGCCAGGGCGGACACGGCGGGGAACCGGCGGCGGGCCGCCGTACGGACGAGCCGCAGCAGGGCGTCCCGGATACCGGATCCGGTGCTCTCCGTTGATCCGGCGGACGTCATCCCGTTCCTTTCGTTCCCGGCGTACCTGTCCCGATCATCCCAGATCAGCTCACAGGGTTAGCCGTGCGGGGTGGTGGCGGCACCGGAAAAAGGACACCGCCCCCGGGACGCGGGGACGGTGTCGGGGGAGACGGGTGCGCCGGGGAGGTGCGGGCTAGTTGTCCCCGTCCTTCTGCTCGACGTTCGCCTCCGCGACGTCACGCGCGATCTCCGCGGGGACGTCGATGTCCTCGGGGACATCCTTCGGCACCGGGGTGGCGAACTCGGCGGGCAGTCCGCCGAGCGACTCGCTGACATTCGACACGACCTTGTCCGCGAGGCGGTGGTTCGCGAACGATCCGGCGACAGCGCCGAGGCCCAGCGGGAGGATCTTCCCGAACCAGGCACGACGGAACTTCTTGCCCACCGTCTTCACCGCGAGATTGAGCATCCGGTTGTTCACGTTCGTCAATTTCGAGCCGGAGAAACTCGACAGGGTCGTCGCCACCGAACGGCCGCCGGCACCGGCGGAGATATCACCCACCGCCGCATCGACGATCGCCGTTCCCGATGAGCCGGTGAGGGCGACCAGAATCAGTGCACGACGCCGCTCCGGGTCGTGGATGTCCACGCCGCGGAGTTTCGCCGACGCCATCGTGTAGAACGCCGCGAGATCCAGGAAGACCAGCGACTCCACGCCGATGGCCGCGGCACCGGTGATCAGGCCGACACCCGGTACGGCGGCGGCGATTCCCGCTGCTCCGCCGGATCCGGTCGCCATCACGGAGAAGTGCTGGTCGATGGCCTTCTGCAGTTCCCGGGGGCTGAGCTCAGGGTTCTTCGCCCGCATCCAGTCCACGTACCTCGAGATCGTTCCGGCCTGAATGCGCACGGCCTTGTCCAGACCGGAGATCAGCATCCGGCCCGTCGCCCCGGTACGTCCCTCGAGCGCCTTCGGGTCAGAGCCCACGGCGTCGGTGATGGGGCGGTCGTTTCGCTTGTCGTTGCTGTCGTCTCCGAAGAGTCCGTCAAAGAGACCCATGGGTGTCACTCACTCATTTCTCATTCTCGTGGGTGGCCCCGGTCGAGGTCTCGCCGGGGGTGCCGGATACCCGGCGACGGTGCTGCGCTACATCGTAGAGGCCCCCGGTGATCCGTGCGGGACACCCACCGGTCGAACGGCGTCGTCGGTGACCCGCGTGACCGGGTGAACCGCACCACCGTCGCCCGGCGTCCGGGACATGTCCCGGTACCCGGACACCCGTTGGGCACTACGGTGTAAGGCAATGGACGATATCACAGCAACCACCGCCGGCCCCGTACGCGGCACGGTCGTCTCCGGCATCCGGACCTGGCGTGGCGTCCCCTACGGTGCCGACACCTCCGGCCCGAACCGCTGGCGGGCCCCGTCCGTCCCGGAACCGTGGGACGGTGTCCGGGACTGCCACGAGTTCGGTGCGGTCGCACCGCAGCCCGTCTACTCCTACAAGGACTCCGTTCGGGGAGACGAGGACTGCCTCAACCTCGACATCGTCCGACCCGACACCGACGACGGTGATCTCCCCGTCGTCGTTTATCTCCACGGAGGTTCGTTCATCGTCGGTTCCTCACACGAGACGATGCTGCGCGGGTACAACTTCGTCCGGAACCTCAACGTCGTCTACGTGTCCGTCAACTTCCGGCTGGGGGTGCTGGGTTATCTCGACCTGCGGAGTCTCGGTGACGGCGACTGCGTCGCCAATCCCGCCGTCCGGGATCAGCTTCTCGCACTCCGGTGGGTCAACGAGAACATCCGGGCGTTCGGCGGCGACCCCGGCAACGTGACCCTCATGGGGGAGTCCGCCGGAGGTGCGGCGGTCACCACCCTGATGTGCGTCCCGTCGGCGGAGGGGCTGTTCCACAAGGCGATAGCGCAGTCGGCCCCCGCAGCGACACTCCACGCCCCGGTGCAGTCGGAGTACTGGGTGCAGCAGCTTCTCGGTGCGATGGCCCTTCCGCTGGAGACCACGTGCGCCGAACTCCGTGGCGAAGACGCCGCCGATCTCGTCCGCGCCGGACAGTCGATGATGTGGCGCTCCCGGGAACTTCTCCAGCTCAACTCCTGCTACGGCCCCACAGTTGACGGTGACCTCCTGCCGGAGCATCCGTTCGACGCCTTCGACGCGGGCAGACAGGCCAAGGTCCCGTTGCTCATCGGCACGAACAACGATGAGGCGTCGGTGACGAAGCTTCTCTACCTCCGGCAGACCGCACGCAGTCGTGCCGCCGCCCGCATGCTCGACGCCTACGACCACTCGAATTCCGCCGCGCTGCTGGACGCGTACGACGGTGCCGTCGAACGCACGGATTTCGCACGGATGCTCACCGACGCCGTCTTCTGGGCACCGTCGCTCCGTATCGCCGAGGCACACTCCCGGAGCGCCGACACCTGGATGTACCGGTTCGACTACGCCCCGGCGGCACTCCGGTGGATCGGACTCGGCGCCATGCACTCGTTCGAACTGACGGCGGTGTTCGCCGCACACAGGGAGTCACGGACGCACACCCTCACGCGATTCGGCGGAATCGACGATCTCAGTGAGGTCACCGCGGAGATGCAGGCGTACTGGGGGAATTTCATCTACCACTCGATACCGGGGTCCGGGTGGCCGCGTTACCGGCTCGCCGGGGACACACTCCCGGGACGCGCGACCCGGATCTTCGACTCCGAGTCCACCGTCGTCTACGACCCGCGCCCCCACCTGAGACGGGTGTGGCGGAACTACGACATGAGGGAGTGGGGCGCCGGGCGCCCGGACATCCTGGAGATCCGGGGTAGCTTCCCGGACGGGGACACGGTGACGGGGGAGTTCCCCGGTGAGAACCACTAGACTCGTGGGGGAAAGATGGCCGGGTGAGGAGGTGGCGGGTGGACCCCGTGTTCGGACAACTGCTGGCGGAGTATCCCCGGTTCCGGACGGCACTCGAACCGGCGGCCCACAGTCGTGTCCTGACGGTGGCGGAACTCGCGGCCCCGGCGGTCATTGAGCGGGCGGTGGTCGCCGCCGGGGAGCTCTTCGGTGTCACGGACCCGCGCCATGCCGGACAACTGTGGTGGTTCTCGGCCGTGAATGCTCTCGTCGCACCGTCGGTGACCGCGATGGTCGAGTACGGCCGGGTTCCCGACCTGGATCTCGGCACCGGGGAGCTCTTCGTCCGTGACCCGGAGGACGGGTGCGGTGATCCGGGTGCGGGTTACTGGATCGGGTTCACACCCGGATCATTCGTGTCCGGATCGTCGGACGCGGATCCCCGGAATCCGCAGCGGAGGTCCGGGGAAGGTTTCACCCGGTCGGTCGCGCCGGTGGTGGAGTCGCTCTCCCTGGTCACCGGGGTGAAACCGGCTCCGTTGTGGGCGGTGGTGTCTGACGGGGTGGCGCAGGCCGCCGTCGAGGCCGGTAACGAGGCATTCGACCCGTATCTGGGTGTGCGGACCGCCGTGGCGCTCGTGTCCGGGTTGGGGGCGGCCGGTCCCGGGGACGGTGTCGTGGTACCGCAGCCGCGTTTTCTCGACATCTCCGTCACCGGTGGCACGGTGACCCCGACGGACATGGAGGCCGTCTTCGCGGAAGAGGAGCCGGACGGGGTGCACACCGTCGTCAAACGTGCGTCATGCTGCATGATCTACCGGTCGCCCACCGCCGGAAAGTGTCTGTCCTGTCCGAAGCAGAAGCCGGAGGAACGGGAGCGGAAGCTGGTTTCGGGGCTCGTTCCGTAGCCCGGTGGTTCCGGTCCGGGGGTCCTGTTCCGCATCCTCAGTGACAGTGGACGGCACAGTGGACGCGGCGGCACTAGGCTGTCAGGTGTCCCGGTGCCCGCACCTGGATCGGGTCCGGGCACGACACCGATGTTCCCTCACTTCACCGACACAACCGCACGTCACCACCGGAAGGGTGAACCACGACATGAGCTTCTACGAGGATCTTGCTGCCGCCTTGGACGCAGAGGGGATTGAATCACGCGTCAACGATGAGACCCTCTTCGTGCCGATCTCGTCGGGTGTCGAGATTCAGTTCGACGTGACCAATGAACTGCTCCCGGCGGCGAACATCTACATAGCCGCCGCCCCGGAGTCCTGTGACGGTGGCACGGGCCCCGACGCGGACGAGGAGGAGTTCGAGGCGGTCCTGGTGTCCGCGGTCTTCTCCGTCGACGCGGCGGTCGACGCCGTTCTCGATCACATGGCGACCGACGCCATCGTGGATCTGGTGGATGAGCTGGTCACCGATCCGGACGGGCGCTTCGGTGACCTCCAGTTCACCGCCGTCGAGGGGGAACCGATCACGGTCCGGTCCCCGGCGGCGGAGAACTCGGAACTCGACATCGTCATAGACATCGTCGACGGTGAACCGACGGCCACGGTCACGCTCACGACATTCGACCCTGATCTCGAGGCCCTGCTCGACGATCAGCTCGACGGAACCGACGGCCCGGTCGATGACGAGACGGTGGCGGAACTCATCGGGTGTTTCCTCGCCGAGGGACTCATCCTCCCGGAGCAGACCATGGGACTCGGGACGTACACGGACTTCGGTCGCCTGCTGACGGTGATGCCCTTCATCGCCGAGCATGTCGCGGACTGGGAGGAGGAGCTCACCAGCACCGCCGACGATTACGACGTCCTCTTCGGTGACTCCCGTGACGGTGACACCGAAGACGATGACGACGACATCGAGGATTTCGATCTCGACGGTGACGACGAGGACGGGCCCGCTCCGCAGGGGTGACCGACGGTCCCATCTCCCCGACATCGGTTCCGGTCACGCCGCACAGGGGTGACCGTCGAAGAAGTGGTCCGGTGCGGGGACAGGGCGGAAACTCTGCTCCACCAGCCAGCAGAACGTGGGTGCGGGTTCCGCGGTCAGCTCGAAGACGCAGTCCCCGCTGTCGGGTCCCGCGACGGCCAGAGCCCAGTCCCGGGCCACGGACGGGACGATCCTCTCACCCGTCGGAGCGGTCAGTCGCAGGGTGACCAGATAGGCGGGGGAGCGGTGAACCCCCTGTGCGAAGAGTCGGGCGCGTACGGCTTCACCCACCAGATAGCGGTGCACGGTGACGTTCATCCGGGGGTGTCCGCCCGTCGCCGGTACCACCGTCGACGGCGGCCGCCAGGTCGCCGACGGGCGGGCGAGCGACCGTGGATGCCGCATCATCGAGTGCACGGCCTCCAGCCGGGGTCGTGCACCGGCCCGTGGTGCGGTACCCGAGGGAGGTTCCGCACCACGGCTGGACCGCTTCCCCGGTGACGGTACCGGTACCGTCCCGGACGTGGGGTTCCGTACCGTGGCGGAGATGGACAGAGAGGGCATGTTCCGTGAGGTGATCATGGTCCGACCGTAGAACGGGGGAGGGACACGACAACCGGATGTTCGAAAAGCTGTTCGAATCCGCGGGTGTCGGCCTCCCCGTGTCCGGGCCGGGTCCGACTGTGTGTCGCATGGGGATCGGGGTTAGCCTGAATGGGTGACCAGAGAGAACACCGGGACAGATCGACAGGCGGCGGCGATCCGCATACCCCAGGAGATCTGGGTGCTCGTCTGTGCGGCATTCATCATCGCCGTGGGATTCGGTCTCATCGCGCCCATCCTCCCGCAGTTCGCGCGGAGCTTCGGGGTGTCGATGGCGGCGGCAGGGATGGTCGTGTCGGTGTTCGCCGCCTCCAGACTCTTTTTCGCCCCCGTCTCCGGTCGACTCGTCGACCTCATCGGGTCGCGGAGGGTCTACCTCACAGGCCTGCTCACCGTCGCGGTGACCACGGGGCTGATCGCTTTCGCCCGGGAATACTGGCACATCGTCGCGCTCCGTGCCCTCGGTGGGATCGGATCGACGATGTTCACCGTGTCCGCGATGGGTCTCATCGTCAGGATCTCGCCGCCCGAGATCCGTGGGCGAGCATCCTCCGTCTACGCCACAGCTTTCCTCACCGGGTCGATCGTCGGTCCGGTGATCGGTGCGGGGCTCTCCGTGCTGGGTATGCGGACACCCTTCCTGATCTACGGTGCCGCACTGTTCCTCGCGTCGTTCATCGTGTGGTGGAAGCTCAGTGCGGCGAAGGTGCACGGCTACGACCATGACACGTCGGCACCTCCCATGCGTTTCTCCGAGGCGATCCGTGACTCCGCGTACCGCAGTGCCCTGATCGGCGGTTTCGCGAACGGGTGGGCGAACCTGGGGGTGCGTATCGCGTTGCTGCCGCTGTTCGCCGCGGCCGCGTTCCACACCGGCGGGGCGGTGGCGGGAATCGCGCTCGCCGCCTTTGCGGTGGGCAACGCCTGTGCTCTCCAGGTCTCGGGGAGGTTCGCGGACCGGATCGGACGGAAACCCCTCATCGTGACGGGGCTGGTCGTCAACGGTCTGTTCACCGCGGCGATAGGTCTGACCTCACTGCCGTGGACGTTGCTGGCGGTGTCGGTGGGGGCCGGGGCCGGGGCGGGACTCTTCCTTCCCTCGCAGCAGGCGACACTGGCGGACATCATCGGCAATCACCGTTCCGGGGGCAGGGTTCTCGCCAATTTCCAGATGGCGCAGGATCTGGGCGCGATCGCGGGTCCGGTCATCGTCGGTGCACTCGCGGACGCCTTCGGGTACCGTGCCGCGTTCGCGGCCTGTGGTGCGGTGAGTCTCCTGGCCGCGTGCGCGTGGCTTCTCGGGCGGGAGACCCTTGACACCCGACGGACGGTGACACCGGTTCCGACACGCTGAATCCGGGCCGGATCCGCTTCTGCCGGGGGGTGGGGCCGATGTCCGCCCGGAAGAAACTGTGGAGTTAAAGGTGGTTAACCGCGTGGGGGCGTGGTGGGGGTTCGCCTGATTCCGGACCAGCTGTTTCTTTTCCCGGATCTTCCGGGAATATGTCGCGGGTCTGTGCATGAATAAATTGGCAGTGTTCGCAATCTGTGAACGGGCATTGATCCGGAACTGATTTATTTATTGTATGGAGTAGAAGGCGCCGGAAGCACCGGGGGCCGGACCACTACCTGCACTCCAAACCGGCCGACGCCCTGAAAAAACACTGGCGGACAGCAGGGTACGCCTCGAGGACATCGACTTCATCGAGATCAACGAAGCGTCCGCCGTCGTGGTCGTGCAATCCCTTAAGGACCTCGACCTGGACATGAACAGGTGCAACCCAACGGGGGGGGGCGATCGCACTGGGACACCCACTCGGCGCCTCCGGAGTCCGGGTCCTGGTTACGGCGGTGCATGAACTCATCCGACGAGGAGGGGGAACCGCCGCCGTCGCCCTCTGCGGCGCGGGAGGTCAGGGCCAGTCGATGGTGATCAGCCGGTACTGAGACACTGTGTACCTCTTTTGTGGTTACATATCTGGCTTCAAGGCAGAGAAGATCCTGTCTGGGCCAGGTATCTGTTTTCACCATTGTCTTGAGTTTTGGCTAGTCGTCGATCCGCTATCTTTCGCCATATGCCGAGGCCGGCTCACTACCTTCTGAATCAGATTGGAAGACAGTACTCACGGACCGTCGCTTAGGAACGTGTGACACTCAGTGAATCTGGGGAGTTGAGTTTCTCTGACATACGTAGATAAGGCCAAGAGAAGCCGTAGTGATGGATTAGCCAACTAGGACTTTTACGCGTACCGTGGGGGAGTACTGCTTTTCACCAGCCGGCATTCCCGGTGTCAGTACACCTGCTCTGGGTGGTCGCCGCAACGGTGTCCCCGCAGCATAGGGATGCTGGTTGTGTCGTGTCCGCGAGACCGTCGTCAGTCGCTGGAAGCTGACTGCGACGGATCTGTCCGCGTAGACACCATCTCCCATCGACGAGTCAGACACCCCGGAAGGGGTCAGTCTGTTAGATGTGGACCGGCAAGGCTCAGGTGTGGCGAGCAGGACATGGCATCCCGTGGCGTCAACGTCGGGTGGGTGCCCGTCGGTGCGGCCTTCATAACGTCATGCACCGATACAACATCAGGAAAATAATGTGTGAGCCGCGCGAACAGCGTGCGGAATGACATGAGCAGCGCGAAATATGAAGTCGCGCAGAAGAATGAGGATGGCGCAGTGAACGCCCAGAACGACAACAATGTGAACACCACCGGTGATGCGAATGAGATCATCACCCTGGATGATGTGGTGAATGCGGGTACCGAGAACGGTTCCCCCGAGCAGAACACCGAAACCCCCGACAGTGACACCGGCGTCGTGACCGTCGCCGATGACCGGGACACCACCTCCGACGCGGCGGCTCCCGCAGCCGAGACCCCCGTCTCCGAAGAGGCTGTCACCGAGGAAGCTCCGGAGGCCCCCGAATCAGCTGCCTCGAAGCCGGAACCGGCCGCCGAGAACACCTCCGGTGACAAGGCCGAGGAAAAGACCGAGGAGAAGGAGGAGAACGGTTTCGCCGGGCTCGGACTTCCGGACCGTACCCTCGACGCCGTCCGGAAGATCGGCTACGAGTCCCCCTCGCCGATCCAGACCCAGACCATCCCGCTCCTCATGGATGGCCGTGACGTCGTCGGTCTCGCGCAGACCGGTACCGGCAAGACCGCCGCATTCGCGCTGCCCATCCTCTCCCGCATCGACCCGTCGGTGAAGGCACCCCAGGCGCTCGTGCTCGCCCCGACCCGTGAGCTCGCGCTCCAGGTCGCGGACGCGTTCCAGAGTTTCGCCGATCACATCGGGAACCGCATCAGCATTCTGCCCATCTACGGTGGTCAGGCCTACGGTGTGCAGCTCAGTGGGCTGCGTCGTGGCGCGCAGATCGTCGTCGGCACCCCCGGCCGTGTCATCGATCACCTGCAGAAGGGTTCACTGGACATCTCCGGTCTGCGTTACCTCGTGCTCGATGAGGCCGACGAGATGCTGAACATGGGATTCCAGGAGGACGTCGAGACGATTCTCGCCGACACCCCGGCGGAGAAGCAGGTCGCACTGTTCTCCGCGACGATGCCCAACGGTATCCGCCGGATCTCCAAGCAGTACCTCAACGACCCGGCGGAGATCACCGTCAAGTCGAAGACCCGCACCAACACCAACATCACGCAGCGCTACCTCTCGGTCGCGCACCGCAACAAGATCGACGCTCTGACCCGCATCCTCGAGGTCACCGAGATCGAGGCCATGATCGTGTTCGTGCGCACCAAGCACGAGACCGAGGAAGTCGCCGAAAAGCTGCGCGCCCGTGGTTTCTCCGCTGCCGCCATCAACGGTGACATCGCCCAGGCTCAGCGTGAGCGTACCGTCGACCAGCTCAAGGACGGTCGTCTCGACATTCTCGTCGCCACCGACGTCGCCGCCCGCGGCCTCGACGTGGACCGCATCAGCCATGTCCTCAACTTCGACATCCCCCACGACACCGAGAGCTACGTGCACCGTATCGGCCGTACCGGTCGTGCGGGCCGCTCCGGTGAGGCGATCCTGTTCGTCACCCCCCGTGAGCGCCGTATGCTGAAGTCCATCGAGAGGGCGACCAACGCCCCGCTCAACGAGATGGAACTGCCCAGCGTCGAGGAGGTCAACGAGTCCCGTAAGGCGAAGTTCGCCGACTCGATCACGACCGCCCTCGAGGACAAGCAGGTCAACCTGTTCCGTCACCTGGTGAAGGCCTACGCCGAGGAGCACGACGTGCCGCTCGAGGATGTCGCTGCGGCACTCGCCACCCAGGCTCAGGCCGGCAATGACTTCCTGCTCAAGGAGCAGCCGAAGCGGGAACGTGAACGTTTCGACCGTGACCGTGGCGACCGAGGTGATCGCGGCGGACGTTTCGATAGGGGAGACCGTCCCGACCGGGGTGAGCGCGGCGGAAACGCCCGCTTCGACCGTGGCGACAAGAACCTGTCCGTCTACCGCGTCGCGGTGGGCAAGCGTCAGCACGTCCGCCCGGGCGCCATCGTCGGTGCCCTGGCCAACGAAGGTGGTCTCACGTCCCAGGACGTCGGACGCATCACCATCAACGTCGACCACACCCTCGTCGAACTGCCGAAGGATCTTCCCCGCGAGGTGTGGGACAACCTCTCCGACACCCGCATCTCCGGACAGCTCATCCATCTCGAGCACACCCCGGACGCCCCCATCGGACGTCAGTCCGGCGGTGGTTTCCGTGGCGGTGACCGCAACGACCGTGGCGGTCGCGGTGGTTTCCGTGGTGGTGACCGTGAGGATCGTGGCGGCCGTGGCGGTTTCCGTGGCGGTGACCGCAACAACGACCGCGGTGGTTTCCGTGGTGGTGACCGTGAGGATCGTGGCGGCCGTGGCGGTTTCCGTGGGGGAGACCGCAACAACGACCGTGGCGGTTGGCGCAACTAGCCACCCCACCAGGTTCCCCCGTCCCAACGGGCGGTGGAGACAGTGAACCCCCTGTCGGGGTCCGGATGACCGGGCCCCGACAGGGGGTTTCGGCATCCCGGAGCGGGGTTGATCCGCATGATGAAAAGGGGAGCCTCACTTCGGACGTGCTAGTTTTATGGTGAGTAAAACCTGAAACAATCATGAGGCGGACCGTAGATTCCCGTGTGGCGCCATCACCCGCACATTTTCTGTCCGTCGGAGAAAACTAGGACACACATACACGATGACCTCCACATTCAGAGCGTTGCCCCGGACGGCGGTCGCGGCGCTCGCGGCACTCGCAATCGTCTGCCCGCTCACCTCGACCATCGGTTCCGCTGTCGCCGGTGCTGACGTCACCTCGACCATCGGTCTCGAACCGACCCCGGGGAAGGAACAGTCCTATCCGGACGACCACCTCGCCCTCGCCTGGGGTATCCGTTCCTCATTCATGAACTACGTCGACGGGCACAAACCCCAGCATGTTCTCGACGGTGCCCGTTTCCTCAACGGTTCCGTCCAGTGGCCCTACATCTCGACGTCGACACTCGCCGACGGTCGGATCCAGGTGCAGTACGGCGGAACCGTGAACTTCATGCAATACTGCCCCCAGGACGGAACCGGCTACGTCCGTGGCCAGTGCGATCTCGACCTGACCTTCGCTGATCCCCGCATCGTCTTCGATCCGGCGACAGGGGAGGGGGAACTGTTCATCAACCGGCACACCAAGCAGTACAACGGGGGCTGGTTCGGCCCCGAAGAGGTCCTCCTCGGCGACCTCAACGTCGATGCCGGTCGGTTCAACAGCGCGGACGGTGTGGTCACGTGGGATCACGTCACAGCCACGCTGACCGAGGAGGGCAACGCCGCCTTCTCGAACTTCTACACCGCGGGCGGCAACCTCGCTCCCCTGAACTTCAGCTACCCCGGTGACTTCACCGGAGCGGTCGAAGGCCCCGCCTACCGTGCCACCAGTGACGTCATCACGGACATTCCGTGGGACAACGCGGTCTCCGTGTTCGAGCACAGCTCCGGTGCCGTGATCGTCGTCGCCAACTACGACGGAAAAGGCTATGTCCAGGGCTACTCGGCCGACCTGAAGACCCGCCTGTTCAGTCAAGAGATCGACAGTCGTGCCAGCTCCGACGCCGCATGGGACAAGCGGACCGACACGCTCTACTACTCCGGTTCCGATGAGCTCTCGGTCCACAAGGTCACCGTGACGGAGAGCGGGCTCTCCGGGGACACCGTCGCCGTCACCGTACCCGGGACCTCCACCATCACGGTGCAGGGACAGACTCAGGAGGCCACGAACAAGGTCACCGGTGTCGCGTTCGGGGAGGAGACGGGCACACTCGGTGTGCTGTACAAGACCGGACGCCAACACGGTGGATTCATCTCCGTGGATCGTGCGGGAACGGTGAAGAACTGGGCCCTGCCCCGTGCCTCCGATGTCCTCGGCAAGGAACTGAACGACGACTACAGCGTCTACATCTACGGAGACACCTACAACGCGGGTTACCGCACCGGTCTCCGGGCACTGCCGGACGGTACCTTCCTCAACGTGCGGGACGGCAACCACCTCTACGAGGACGGCACCGTCTCCGGTGGCGTACCCGTGCACATCAATCCCACAGCAGAGACCGTCACCCCGATCATGAACATGGTGGACCTCCAGGACGAGATCCACGGTGTCCGCCTCGGCTCCAACGGCACCAGAGGCGTCGCGGTACGTGGTGACCTCGTCGCCATCTGGAACAACTTCTCCTGGACCGAGAGCCCGGAGCCCCAGAAGGATCAGACCAGGCCCCTGATCGCGTTCTTCCGCTACAACGAGGCCGATCACACCTTTGCCCGTGTCGGGGCGGGAGTCGTGGGAGATAAGTTCGATGAGTACGCCGGTGTCGGCTTCCTCACCGACGGTAAGGCCGCCGTCGCCTCCGGACGCTCCGGCGAGATCGCCGTCGTCGATCCCGCCTCCGCCGGACTCGACGGAATCAGCGATCAGATCGGCTACAGCCAGCACGTGAAGGACACCCGACTTCCCTACAACGAGGGAATCACGGAATTCAGCGACGGTTCGCTCTACATCATCGACCGGCCACAGGACTCCTCCGGAAAGAA
Source organism: Corynebacterium pygosceleis (assembly GCF_016595275.2). Taxonomy (GTDB): domain Bacteria; phylum Actinomycetota; class Actinomycetes; order Mycobacteriales; family Mycobacteriaceae; genus Corynebacterium; species Corynebacterium pygosceleis. The sequence goes on from NZ_JAENIQ020000003.1 coordinate 270,496, forward strand.
GTTCTTCGTCGGAGTGGTCCGCCTCTCGCCGACATCGGGCACCAGTCAGCAGGACTCCGGCATCAACCAGGTTCACATGGACTACGTGGCCCCCGTCCAGGACGACACCACCGAAACCAGCGCGCCGACCGAGCCGACCGAAACCACGGCACCGAGTGAGACCAGCGCGCCGACCGAGCCGACCGAGCCGACGGAGACCAGTGCACCGTCCACGAGTACGACCCCGGATCCCGCCGGGAACTCCGGATCGGCGTCTGCGCTGCCTCTGCTCGGAATCGGCGCCCTGCTGGCCCTGTTCGCCGCGATCATCCACTTCCTGACCCACCCGATGCAGATTCCCGGTCTGCCCCGCTAGACCGGAAACGAACAACCGAAGAAACCACTGCGGCCACCGTGGTAGCGGCCGGGACCACGGCCCGGTGCCACGGTGGCCCCTTCTTCCCCCGTCGCCCCTCACGCTCTTCCCGTGGAGCTAACGAAAACGGGCGGCGGGTGGATAGGATCAACAGGAGGTCGGCTCCGGCGGTAACACGTGGAGTCGCTCCCACGTATCTCCCGGTGCCCCGGACGTGTTCAGGGGCCGACGGCAGAATCAATGTCCTCGTACGGTGCACGGTCCCAGGGGCGTGTACCCCACATTCTCCGGAAAGAACAATCCATGCATACCTCGTTCCGTCGCTCCGTCATCCGATCGGGTGTCGCCGCAGCCATCGCCCTGTCCCTGTCCTCGACCGTTCTCGTCCCGGTCGCCACCGCCGGGGAAACCGGAACAGGCACCGCCGTCGAGGAGACAACTGTCCCGGTGGAGAACGCGGAGAACGAAGCCGCCACCCAGGAAGACGGGAAGTTCACCCCGAAGCCGTTGCCGCGCCCCACTCCTCCGGATGACTACACCCCGCCGGCACCGAACGGTTCAGCGGCGCAACTGTCCTCCGGATTCAATGTCCTGAACAGCACCGAGTCGCTGTCCGGCAAGAGCATCAGCCTCAGCACGAAACTGGGAACCACGGGGATCATCGGACTCGGCTGGTTGTTCATGTTCGCGTTCATCATCGCGCGGCAGGGCAACATTCTCCCGAAGCTCCCGATCGATCTTTCCCCCTCGGCGGACGCCCTGCAGGGACTGTCCTCGCAGATTCTGCCGCAGCCCGCCCCCTGACCCCGTGCATCCCTCCTGACCTCGTTGTCGGTGGGGGACACGGAACGAAAAAGAGACCCGCCCCGATCTGGTTCAGACCAGGATCGGGGCGGGTCTCTTTGTCCGAGGTACGGATCTAGATCATCATCAGAACCGCGACGATGAACCACAGGAGCGAGAAGATGCCGCCGAACATGGAGAGCTTCTTCGTCGTGGCGGTCCAGTCCACCGTCGTGGAGGTCCCGGCTCCCGTGTCCTTCCCCACGTTGAGGGCAGCTGCGGGGTCATCGTCGTCGGTGGCGACCCCGAGGTCCGCCATCAGCACCTTCTGGCGGGGGATGATGAGGAAGAACAGGATGCCCCATGCGATGACCGAGAGCAGGATGGACGCGTGGAAACGGCCGTCCTTCAGAAAAGCCGTGTCGGTGAAGAACAGTCCGAGGCCCAGCAACGGAACGAGGAGGGACAGGAAACCGTAGGTCTTGGTGATGCGGTGGAGCAGCGCGGCGGAACCGGTCGCCGCCCGGTCACCGTCGTGGGCGGCGCGGGCACGTCCCTGGAACATGGAGACGGCGATGGTCACCGGGCCCAGAAAAACGATTGCTGCAAGAACATGCAGAATGCTGATGAGATTGTCCACGTCGGGGATCGGCCTCTCGAAGGTCGGGGAAAGAATGTCACCGACCACCATAACCCGCCGACCCGTGCCCGGGACAAAGCGCGTTCCCGGGGAACCGGATGGTGTGACGTTCAGTGTGGCGCGTGGACGGCGAGCAGACACTGCCGGCGCATCGTCGCCACATCGGTGGGCGTGAGCCGGAGACGGTAGTCACGGGCGACCGCGGCCAACCGTCGCACGTACCAGCACCTGGACCAACGGTCACCCGGTAACCAGTCGGAAGGCAGCGAATCGGACTTCCTCCGGTTCTCCCGTGCCGAGACGACGACGAGGTTCGCCGGATCATTGGCGAACCGTATCCGGGTGTCCCGGTCCCACTCTGCGGCACCCATGTCCCAGGCCGCTGAGAGCGGGTAGATGTGATCGACCTCGATCCGCTGATCCCGGTCCGGAGGGTGGAGAGACATCACCGATCCCGAGTAGGGGTCCTGACCGGGCGACGCGGAGACGGTGCAGTCGGGGGCGACGGTTGCTCCGGGGAGCGACAGGGCCAGCATGAGGTCGTGGGTCGTGCAGGCGAGAGGGCCGATGTGCGCGGGGCCCCAGCCCGCACCGAACTGATCCCGCTGGTAGCCGGGGACCGTGACGCGGCTGTCCGTGCGGGGAATGAGGGGCAACGTGTCGGCCAACCGTGGTGGCGGCGTCTGTCCCGGTGGCACGCGTCCGACCGTCGGGGCGAGCGTGTACACCCCCAGCAGCAGGGTCACCAGTACGAGTGCGCGGATCGTCCACGGTGGTGGTGGCGGTGCGGGGGCGGGCGTGGTTGTCATGGACGGTACGACCGGCGGCGGGAGGCCCGGGTTCCGGGGACGGAACGCGGAAATGCCCGCCCCACCGTGGCGGTGGGACGGGCATCCGGTGTGGATCACGGATCTCCGGAGGGAATCCGGGTCGGTCAGATCTCGCCCTTCTCGGCCTTGGCCTGGACCTCTTCCACGGCCAGTTCCGGGTTCTCGTCCGCGAGCTTCGCGAGGCGTGCGGCCTCATCGAACTCCCTGGTGACGCCCCGGGACGGGGGAGCGGTCAGGAGGGAGACGACGACCATGACGACGGTCGCGACGAGGAAGCCGGGAACCATCTCGTAGAGGACGTCGCCCAGGGGCGACCGGCCCCAGAAGAAGGAGACCAGAGCACCGGAGGCCATACCGGCGATGGCACCCGGGGTGTTCAGGCGACGCCAGTAGAGCGACGCGATCACGACGGGACCGAAGGCGGATCCGAAGCCGGCCCAGGCGAAGCCGACGAGCCCGAGGATGGAGGCGTCGGGGTTCCACGCGAGGAGGGTGGCGATGACGGCGACACCGACCACGGCGGTACGGGAGTAGTACACGAGCTTCTGGTTGGTGATGGGACGCTTGTGGAACAGGCGCAGCAGGTCCTCGATGAGTGCGGAGGACGTGACCAGCAGCTGTGAGGAGATGGTCGACATGATGGCCGCCAGAACCGCGGTGAGCACCAGGCCGGCGATCAACGGGTGGAACAGGATGCGCGCCATGTCGAGGAAGATCGTCTCGTAGGAGTCGCGGTCGGTGATCGCGATGTTCGGGTCCTGTCCGAAGAAGGACGTGCCGATCAGTGCGACGGCGGCGGCGCCGATGACGCAGAGCAGCATCCAGCCGATGCCGATGCGGCGGCCGGACTTGGCCTCCTTCGGGGAGCTCAGCGCCATGAATCGCACGATGATGTGGGGCTGTCCGAAGTAGCCGAGGCCCCAGGCGAGGTTGCCGATGATGGCGGCGAAGGAGACGCCGGTGATCATCGAGAAGTAGTGGGTGTTGAGTTCACCGTCGGTCCAGGGGCCGTACTCCCTGGTGGTGGCCCAGGTGAAGATGGAGCCCGGATCGTTCATCACGAACAGTGCCATCACGGGAACGATGAGCAGCGCGGCGAACATGATCATGCCCTGCACGGCGTCGGTGTAGCAGACCGCGAGGAAACCGCCGATGACGGTGTAGATGACGGTGACGACGGCGACGATGAGGAGACCGGTGTGGTAGTCACCGTCGAAGGTCGCCTGGAAGTACTTGCCGCCCGCGACCATGCCCGCGGAGACGTAGAAGGTGAAGAACACCAGGATGATGAGGGAGCAGATGATGCGCAGCGTGTGTGACTTGTCGCGCAGCCGGTTCTCGACGAAGGACGGGATGGTGATCGAGTTGTTCGCGACCTCCGTGTAACTGCGGAGTCGTGGGGCGACCCAGAACCAGTTGGCCCAGCAGCCGACAAGTAGGCCGATGGCGATCCACAACTCCGAGAACCCGGTGACGAACAGGGCTCCGGGGAGGCCCATGAGGAGCCATCCCGACATGTCGGAGGCACCGGCGGAGAGGGCTGCGACGAACGGGTTCAGGCCCCGGCCCGCCAGAACGTAGTCATCGTATTCATCGGTCTTGCCGAATCCCCAGAATCCGATGGCGAGCATCACGAGCATGTATATGACAATGGCGATCACGAACCATGTTTGTTCGGCCATGTGTCCTCCTAGTTTGCTTGACGGCGGTGTGGTGGTCGTGCGGTGGCTTCGTTTCGTGCGTCGGGGTCTCTTCACGGGGGTGCCCCTCGTCGTGCGGCGGGTACCCGGGTCGTGAGACAGGCCTTAACGACGGTTTCACACCAGCTTAGAGGTGGCAACCTGCGGGTGTGTGGTTTCCGGGGGCAGTGGCTGAAGGTTCTGTTCGGATCGTTCCGCTTGTACGGTAAAACCGGTGGTGAGAACGTTGTGGGGATGCAGGGGCGCTCTGATTCCACGGTGTGGCCGGTAGCCGGGGTCCGGTGCCCGGTTTGGGGGTGGTCGGGTACGGGCCCACAGGGGTGGCCGGGGTCCGTGGTCCGTCGAACATCCGTTCATCCGTGGTGGGTGGATTGTCCGGTGCCGGTGGTAGAAAAGACAGCATGACACCGACGCCCACCCATCTCGTTCACGGATTGTGGTGTCGTGACTCGGGTCTCCATCTGTGGATCGAACAGGTCGAGGGACATCGGGTGGTCGGTCCGGACGCGGTTCCCTCCGGGACACTGCCCGCTGTTCTCGAGGTCGCTCTCACCGGCCGGTCGTTCCGGCACAGGGTGCCGGTCATCCTCCAGACCCCGAAACAACGGAGGGTGAGTCTCACTGTCCCGACGGCGGCGTTCACCCCGGAACAGGCTGTGGAACTGCTGGCGCAGTTGGGGCCGCTGGATCAGCCGGGCCCTGCGGTCGGGCGGAGGCAGCGCGCGGCGGTCGCCCCTGATCTGCTCTGGTTGATCCGGTTGTATCTGGGGCTCGAGCGCTTCGTCCGCGCCGGGCGGGTGTCTCTGCGGTGCCGGTGGGATGACGGTCAGTGGTGGCCCGAGTGGCAGCTGGTGATGGGGGCCGATGAGGCGATGTGGCTGACGGCGATGGCCGCAGCTGCGCCGAGGATTCTGACGGTCAACGCCTCGGCGGCGGTCGCCGAGGAGATCGCGGGGGTCCTTCCGCACTGGATAGCTCTCGCCTACCTCGACGGTGTCACCCCGGGGAGCCCCGACCGGGAACCGCACCCGTTCGTCCGTGCGCTGCTGGCGGGTGAGGCGTTCCACAGAGGTAACGCACGCCTGGTGGCCGGACTGACGGAGTGGCGTGGTTCCCTGGACAGCGAACGGATCGAGTTGGTCTTCGTCGTGGAGGAACCCGTGACCACGGACCGGGATCACGGGAATGTTCCACGGTCGGGCCAGGGGGATGTGCGGGGCACCGGATTGTCGCGGGCACCGGCGGCCCGACGCACCGTCACCGCCCTCCGGGGGCTCGCGGACACCACGGACCGGACACCTGCCGGGGAGGAACCGGTCGGTGCCCCCTGGCGCATCCGGGTGTGCGTGCGCAAGGACGGCGGGACACCGGAACCGTTCCGGCGGGGGATCTGGCCCGTGGAGATCTGGCAGAAACTGAGCGACCGGTACCGGCGGGCCGTCCGGATCAGCGAACTGCTCGATGACTCCCGGTTCGGGACCGGTCTCCGGGGGGGCGCACCCGGCGAGGACGACGGGGACTGGGATGTGGCGCTGACGGGCGGCCAGATCCTCACCTTCATCGAGAAGGACGCGGAGGCGCTGCGGAAGGAGGGGTTCCTCGTCATGCTGCCCGCCTCGTGGTCCCGGCAGGAGGTCGGACTGAAGGTCTCCACCTCCTCACCCCAGGACCCGGGGGTGGTGGGCAGCACCCACCGACGGTTCGGCCTCGACCAGATCGTCGGGTACGACTGGCGTCTCAGTCTGGGCGACACGGTCCTCGAGCCGGAGGAGATGGCCGAACTGGTCAACTCGCGTGACGGCCTGATCAAGCTCCGCGGGAACTGGGTCGTCGCCGACGGCAAGAGTGTCGCCAGGGTGGCGAAGTACGTCAGTCAGCTGGTCCGGGCCGGCGAGGGACACCTGCGCGAGGAGGTCGAGCGTCACCGCGAGGCGCTGGCCACCGCGAAGATGTCCGGAACCGGGAACATCCCGGAGCTCGAGAAGGCACTGGCGGAAGCCGAGCGGGCTCTCGCGGAGGAAAACGGCACCTCCGGTGTGCTCTCCGCGGCGGAACTCCGGAAGCTCGCCCTGGAGAACTCCGCGGAGGACGACACTCCCGTGGAGTTCACCGCGACCGGGTGGCACGCCCGGTTGATGGGGGACACCGTCGGCACCGGAGACCGTGACACGGAGCCCGCCGTGCCCGAGCAGCCCGCGCCCGTCCGTGTCCCGGTGCCGGACACCGTTCACGCGGAGCTCCGTCCCTACCAGCGGCGGGGCGTGGACTGGCTTCACTGGATGTCGCGGGCGGGGCTCGGGGCGGTGCTCGCCGATGACATGGGGCTGGGGAAGACCCTCCAGCTGCTGACCCTCACCGCCGTGGAGAAGACGGAGGCGGAGTCGGCGCAGGGGCGGGAGTGCGGCGGAGAGTTCGGCCCGACACTGATCGTCGCCCCGAACGCGGTCCTCGCCAACTGGGCCGCTGAGGCGCACCGTTTCGTGCCCTCCCTGAAGGTGATCGTCCACCACGGTGGGTCCCGGTTGAAGGGGGACGCCTTCATCGGTGCCGTGGCTGACGCAGACATCGTCGTCACCAGTTACGGAACGGTGAACCGTGACAGGGAACTTCTCGGCGGAGTCGAGTGGTGGCGGGTGGTTCTCGATGAGGCGCAGCACATCAAGAACTCGGCGACGGCCGTGTCGAGGGCGGTCCGTTCCCTCGCCTCCCGGCACCGCGTCGCCCTGACCGGGACCCCCGTGGAGAACAGGTTGTCCGAGCTGCGTTCGATCATGGACTACTGCAATCCCGGCGTACTCGGCAGCGCGAACTTCTTCCGCAACCACTACGCGAACGCCATCGAGAAATACGGTGACGAGGAGATGTCCGAACGCCTCCGGACCTTCACCGCCCCGTTCATCCTCCGCAGGGTCAAGACGGACCCGGCCGTCATCGACGATCTCCCGGAGAAGAACGAGACCATCCTCCGGGTGCCCATGACCGCCGAGCAGGCGGCCCTGTACCAGAGCTACGTCAACAACGTGAAGGAGAAACTCGCCGGTGCGGAAGCCACCGCGCGCCGGGGTCTCGTTCTCGCGGCGATCACCAGGACCAAACAGATCTGCAACCACCCCGCGCACTATCTCGCGGACGGTTCACCGGTCTCGCTCCGGGGCGGGCACAGGTCCGGTAAGGTCGCCGCGCTGATGGATCTGCTCGACCGCACCACCGCCGCGGGGGAGCGCACCATCGTGTTCACCCAGTACCGGGCCTTCGGCACCATCCTCGCCCCCTATCTGTCCTCCCGGCTCGACCGGGAAATTCCGTTCCTGCACGGAGGACTGACCCGGGCCAGACGGGACCGCATGGTCACCGACTTCCAGTCCCCGGAAGGCCCCCCGGTGATGATCGTCTCGCTGAAGGCGGGGGGTACGGGACTCAATCTCACGGCGGCGAACGTCGTCGTCCACATGGACAGGTGGTGGAACCCTGCGGTGGAGAACCAGGCCACCGACCGTGCCTACCGGATCGGTCAGCTCAGGGACGTCCGCGTCTACATGATGGTCACGGAGGGAACGGTCGAGGAGTCGATCCAGGAGGTTCTCGAGGGTAAACGCCGACTGGCGGGCAGCGTCATCGGCGGCGGCGAGGGATGGATCACCGAGCTGTCCGACGAGGAACTCGCGGAGCTGTTCAGCTACCGGGGCCGGGTCGGGGCACGGGGATCCCGGGCGGCCGACCCTCCCACGGGTCCTGTCACACTGAAGGAGGAGGACGAATGAGCGGCACCGGCAGAACCCGCAGGGGACACGTGGTCGGGGCGGACAACGTCATCTACGCCAACTTCGGGCGAACGACCAGGGTCACCGAGACCCCTCGTCGCGGGAGGACCCGGAAAGCGGCCGCCCCCGTCAGCCCCGTCATGCGCAGGCTCGGTGAGGGGGTCGCGGAGCTTGCCGAGGAGGGACGTCGGAAACGGGGTCGCGCCTACGCCGACAACGGGAACGTCCTGTCGGTCGTGGTCGACAGGGACCGCATCACCGGAACGGTCGCGGGGAGTCAGAATGAACCCTTCACCGTCACCGTGGGGCTCGCCTACCGTGCCGCCGAGGACCTGCAGGAGGCGATAAAGGTACTGGCCGGTGATCCGCGCGGCATCGACGCCGTCCGGCGGGGCAGCATCCCCGATGACGTCCTCGACGTCCTGCTCTGCGCCGACGCGGACGAACTCAGGTTCCACTGCACCTGCCCGGACCCGGCACCCGTGTGCAAACACTCCGTGGCTGTCGCGCACACCGCATCGCGGAAACTGGAGGCCGGGCCGCACCTCCTCTACGCGCTGCGCGGCGTCGACCCCGTCTCCGTGCAGCGCAGCATGAGCGGTGCGGTGACCGAGCGGAACGAATCAACCACGGTGAGTTCAGAGGAGTTCTGGGACGGTGGCGAGCTACCGCCGCTACCGGAGCCGGCCGTGGCCCCGCTCATCGACGACACGGACCCCGACAAACTCGCAGACGCACTGTTCACCGTCTCCTACACGCGGATCGAGTCGCGCTCGGCCGCAGCCGACATCACCGAGCTCTACAGACACCTGACCCGCGGAAACCGGAGCAGCACATGACCACGATCACCTTCCTCCACACCTCCGACTGGCAGCTCGGGATGGAACGCTGGTTCCTCCCGCCCGAGGCACAGGCGCGCTTCGACCAGGCGCGCATCGACGCCATCCGGACCCTCGACGCCGCAGCGGTCGACCACGGGTGCTCGTTCATCCTCGTCGCCGGAGACGTCTTCGAACACAACAGTCTCGCCGAACACACCACCGGGCGTGCTCTCGAGGCGCTGGCGTCACTGCGGACACCCGTCTGGCTCCTGCCCGGCAACCACGACCCCCTCACCGCGGCGAACCCCTTCTACGGTGCGTGCACCATCCCCGGGGTCGGTGTCCTGGCCGACGACAGACCGGTGGAGATCGCCCCCGGCGTCGAACTCGTCGGCGCGCCGCTCACCGCCAGGTACGCGAGTGAGGACCTCGCGGCCCGCGCGCTGTCCGCACTGGATCCCACACCGGGAATCCGGATACTCGCCGCCCACGGTCAGGTTCTGCACCGGGGAGGGGAACCTGCCCCGGGGCTGATGGACCTGGGCACACTGGAGGACGCCCTGGCGCGCCGGGTCATCGACTACGTGGCGCTCGGGGACACGCACTCGGCGCAGTCGGTCGGGGAGACCGGGCGGATCCGGTTCTCCGGGGCGCCGGAGACCACGGACTACCACGATCTGGATTCCGCCGGCGGCGGGGAGGACAATTCGGGTACCGCGCTGGTGGTCACGGTGAGTGTCGATGACGACGCCCCCGATTCGCCGGCGGAGGTCACCGTGGAGCAGATCGACGTCGGGACGTGGACCTTCGAGGCCGTCGGGGCGGAGATCAACTCCGCCGATGATGTCGCGGCGTTCATCGCCCGACTCGAGGCGTACCCCGAGAAGGCCCGTACCGTCATCAAGTACGCGCTGCGTGGTTCGGTGGACCTGTCCACGTGGCAGCGACTCGAAAGTGAGCTCGCCAGGCTCCAACCCCGGTTCGCGTCGCTGCGGGAGCGGCCCCGACTGATGGACCTCACCGTGTCACCCGGGGACGATGAACTGCGGGAGCTCCGCCTGTCCGGGTATGCGGCGGGAGCATGGGACGAACTTCTCGCCGCCGCGCTCGGCACGGACACGACCTCCGCTGATCCCGTCGCCAGGGACGCCCTCCGGCTGCTCCACCGATTCGCCGACAAGGACCACTGACATGCGCATCCACTCGATCATCATCGACAACGTCCGTGGAATCGACCATCTCGAGCTCACGGACCTGCCGGACACCGGACTCATCGTCATCAGCGGTGACAATGAACAGGGAAAGTCGACGGTTCTCGAATCCGTGCGGACGGTTCTCACCGTCCCCCACTCGAGCGGACGGCGTGAGGTCCGTGCACTCCAGCCCGTCGGGCAGGACGTCGCCCCCAGAATCGAACTCGCCGCCACGGTCGGTCCCTGCTCGTTCACGGTCACGAAAACGTACCTCCGCCAGAAGTCGGCGGTCCTCACCGTGCGGTGCCCCCGTCCGGAGAACCTCACCGGACGGGAGGCCGAGGACCGGCTCACGGCGATCCTCGACGAGTACCTCGACACCGCGCTCATGGACGTGCTCTTCGTCCGGCAGGGGGAACTGGATGCGGCGGTGTCGGCGGCGGGTGTCCCGTCCCTCGCCAGGGCACTGGGCGACTCCGGGGCCCCGGACACCGGAGAGGATCCACAGGTGGGGGAGGAGGAACAGCTCCTGCGTCGGGTTGAACAGGAGTACGAGCGGTACTACACCGCCGCCCGTGGGACGGAGACCGGCGAACTCAGAGCGGCACGGGAGGTCGCGGCCAGTGCCTCGACGGAACTCGACGAGGCCACCGCAGAGGTCGAGAGACTCGCCGGATACGTCGAGGAGGTGCGTCGCCGCTCCGCGGAGGAGGCCGCGGCACGGGCACGTCGACCCGACGCCGTCAGGGAACGTGCCGAACTGCGGGAGACCGCGAAGCGGGCGGAACGCGCCGAATCCCGGGTCACCGCGGCGGAGAACACGCTCACCGCCGCCACCGCCACCCTCGAGGCGTCACTGGGCAGGATGCGCAGGCGGAAGGAACTCGTGGCCCAGGTCGCCGCCATGGAGGAGGAGGTCGGCGATCTCACCCGCGCGCGTGTCGACCTCGCCGATGCCGCGACACGTGAACAGAGCAGGATCGACGAGCTCCAGGTCGACCTCGCCGCAGCGGAGGACGATCTGTCCCGGGCCACGGAACTGGTGGAATCGAGGGAACGTCGTCACCGGGAGACGGTCGCCTCGGCACGCCGGAGAGAACTGGCCGGGATACTCGGCGAACTCGACGACCTCGACGGCCGCACGGCGACGCTCCGCGAGTACCTCGCCGGGAACACGGTCACCGAACCGGAAGTCACGGACGCGGAGAACGCCGAACTCGAACTGAAGCTCGCCCTCGGCAGGAGGGACGCCGCCTCCGCCACGGTTGCACTCACCGCCGTCGAAGCGACCCCGGTCACCGTCGACGGAGAAACCGTCACCGTCGACGGTGAGGAGCGGTCCTACGACGTCACCGAACCGGTGACACTGACCACGGGCGGAGTCACCGCCGTCATCACCCCGGGGGCCGGAATAGAGGGAGCGAACGCCGACGTCAACTCCGCGCGGCAGGCACTCGACGCCCTGCTCCGGGCGATGGACTGTCCCGATGTGGACACCGCCAGAAAACGCCTGGAGGAACACCGGACGCGCCAACGGGAACTCGACACTCTCCGCCGGGAACGCCAGGCCACCCTCGCGGGCCGGGACGAACAGGCCCTGAGACACGAGATGACCGCTCTCGGTGCACCGGCGGAACCCGACACGGAACCGGAGCCCGACACGGACGCCTCGGGGGCGGACATCGAGGCGGCGAAAACCGCCAGGGATGAGGCGGGCAACCGGGTCGACGTCCTCAGGGCCCGGTTGTCCGCGCAGTCGGAACGACGTGCCCGAGGCGCGCTGGCCGTCCACGACGCGAAGATGGAGTCGGCCCGTGCGGCGCTCCGCCGGGCGGAAGACGCGCTCGGTGGCGCTGACCCGGAGGATCATGCCGGGACGGCGGACGACGCGGACCTGGATGCGCTCATCGCCGCGCAGACGGAGGCCAGGGAATCGGCGGCGGCGGAACTCGCCACGGCAGTCGGGGAACTCGAGAAGACCAACCCGGAACTGACCGGGAAACTGCTGCGGGGCGCGGAAACCCAGGTCTCGTCCATCGACGAGACCATCCGCCTGGCGGAACGGGCGGTCGCGGAGAACCGGGGCCGGATCGAACAGGCCACCGGCGCGGAGGAACGGCTGGAGAAGGCGACCTCCGCCGAGCGGAGAGCCCGGGAGAACCTCGCTTCGACCCTCCGGCGGGCCGAAGCCGTCCGGAGACTACGGGAGGTGCTGCACCGGCACCGGGATGATGCGCGGCGCCGCTACGCGGAGCCTTTCTCCCGACGTCTGACGACGATGGCGGCGGCCGTGTTCGGCCCGGACGTCCGGTTCGGGCTGACGGAGGAACTCGCCGTCGCGGACCGTACCCTCGGCCGGGCCACCGTCGACGTCGATTCACTCTCGGGAGGAGCCCGCGAGCAGATCGGCGTCCTCGTGCGACTGTCTATCGCGGAACTCGTCGGACAGGACGGCGGAGTTCCGGTGTTCATCGACGATGCGCTGGGGAGCACCGACAGTGAACGTCTCCGCCGTATGGCCACCGTTCTCGCCGATGCCGGTGAGAACGGTCAGGTGTTCGTTCTCACCTGCGTACCCTCCCGTTATGATCGCGTCCCCGGACGCACCCACCTCACCATGTCGGAACTCCGGAACCGACGTGACACGTCACCGAACCCCTAATATTAGGGGGTGTCGACCTGTAGCTCCATTTGTCAGACAGGGGTGGGGTGAGGGGTGCGGGAAATGGTATTACCCTTGGGTTTTACCGTGTCGGAACAGTGCATATCCTCCACGGTCGGAAACACCGACTTCCTCCGGGTCCCGGGATTGCGGAATTTCGGTACGGGGCGAACGCCCGATAAAGTTGATGTCATGAATACGGATCCGTCGTCGGCACCACGTTGGCTGTCCCCGGAGGAGCAGAACCTCTGGCGTCTGCTCCTCGCCACGGTGCGCAAAGCGAACCGGTGCATCGAAGAAACACTGTTCACCGGAAATGGGCTGTCCACCTCGGAGTTCGCCGTCCTCGTGAGTCTCTCCGAGAACCCGGAACGGCAGATGCGGCTCAGGGACCTCTGCATCGACCTGGACTGGGACAGGTCACGGGCGTCACACCAGATCACACGTATGGAACGCCGTGGGCTCGTCCGCAAGACCAGGTGCGCGGGGGATGCGCGAGGAGTGGTTGTGCAGATCACCCCCGAAGGGGCGGAAAGTCTCGATGCCGCCGTTCCCCGGCATGTCGAATCGGTGCAGCGCCTCATCTTCGATGTCATTGACCCCGACGACATCCCCGCCCTGAACCGCTTTCTCCGGGCTGTCCTTGCCGTCGACAATGTTCCGGGGGCGAACGGATTCGACCCCGGGGAACACGCCTTCCCTGACGCGGGGAACGGTGTTCCCGAACGCCCCGTCACGGACTCCGCCGGGTCGGGGAAATCAGGGGAAGATCGGGGAAACCCCTGATGCGACCCCACGGGGTGTCCCGGGATAATCGGATCTGTAGGGGAGATGACAGACCGGCCCGTCCCCGGCACAGTTCGAGAAAGGCGTGATCATGGAATACGGAAACCCCGGAAACGAGCGGCGCAATGAGCCTGCAGGCCCTCTTCTGCAGCGGAAACTGCGGCGCAGCGGAACCGACAAACTGATCGCCGGCGTCATCGGCGGAATCGGGGAAACCTACGGGATCAACAGCACCCTGCTGCGCATCCTCTTCGTCGCGTCGTTCCTGCTCCCCGGCCCCCAGATGCTGTTCTACTTCGTCATGTGGTTCATCATGCCCCGCCCCGGAACCGCATCCTGATTTCCTGTGCGACGACGAGAAAGAAAGCCCCACCGCTGATGTGCGGTGGGGCTTTCTTCGACTGTGGTGCCCCCGACACGAATCGAACGTGCGACCTTTGGTACCGGAAACCAATGCTCTATCCCCTGAGCTACGGAGGCGGGGCTGACACGACGTGATCGGGGCGGTGGAACCACCCCGTTGATCGTGCAACGAATACGACTTTAGCACCACGGGGGTGTCAGCCACCAAACGCCCCGCTGTCGGACGGTGACCGGAGGGAGCACCTGCCACCGGCAGGCGGTGCCTCCCCGTGGAGAGCCGTGCGGAGGGCATCCTGTACGGCACCGGGGAAACGCGTCTCCCCGGCCCCGGCTCCGTGTCCCTCAACCGGGTCGGTCGGGTGCACCCCGGCGCGACGGGGGACCGGGGACACCCCGGTGTCGTGGCACCGGAAAGCGACACCGGGGTGTCCCCGGTCAGCTGGACCACCCGGTGTCGTATCCCCGGCACGGGGGAGATCAGTCGACGATCACGACGATCAGTGTGCGGGGGCCGTGGACCCCCTCGACACGGCTCAGCTCGATGTCCGAGGTCGCCGACGGACCGGAGATCATGGTGATCGGCTGGCGACGGTCGAGGCGCTCGACCATCGCGGGGACACCGTGGACGACGCTGTCCCGGCGCACGATGCAGATGTGGCAGTCGGGTACGAGGGTCAGCGCACGGCGCCCGCATTCGGGGCCGGTCTCGAGACAGATCGTGCCGGTCTGCGCCGAGGTGACCCTGCTGTCGGTGACGACGACGTCGACGTCGTTGAGCAGTCGGGGATCGGTGTCGCGGTCGTCGGGTCCGGCGTCACCGTCGAAACCCGAGAACAGCTCGGCGTCGAGGCCCTCGGCGTAGCGGACCGTGCGGGCACCCCTGTCCCTGAGGATCGAGGTGATGGTGTCGCCGACCCCGTCCGGTGTGGTCTCCTCGACGATGGCCTTGTAGTCGAGGAGCCTGTCGACCAGGATCTCCTTGAGCTCCGGCCAGTCCATCTCCGGTTCGAGATTGTATTCCCGCGGGACCTCGACCGGTCCGGGCGGCGTGTTCGCCAGTTTGTGGGCGTTCCGGATCCGTTTCAGGATCTCCTTCTTCGCGGCCGCGTTCCTCGCGCGGTCCAGTGCACTGCCGGTGTCGGTGGACATCAGTTCTCCTCTCCGTTCCCGTTACCCGCGGCGGTGTTCCCGGAGCCGGGGATGCCGGTGCGTCGCGCCTCGGCGAGCAGTTCCCTGGCTTCATCGGTGTCGAACCACTGACGGAAGGACTTCTTCGGTGGGACGCAGGTGTCGCGGACGTCCGTCCATCCCGCGAGGAAACTCGGCAGGTGCGTGATCCGGCCGTCGAAGCCGCCGAGAATCCGGCCGAGGAAGACCATGTGGGTCGCCGCGTTCCAGATGCGGCGGTTGCCGAAGGCGAGGCCCATGGCCCCCATGATGACGCCCTCGATCTTCGGCTTGTGTCCCTCGATCTTCTGGTGCCGCAGCTCCAGCAGTGCCGAGGGGATGTCGATCTTCACGGGGCATGCCTCGTAACAGGCGCCGCACAGTGACGACGCGTAGGGCAGGGAGGCGTTCGGGTCATCGGAGGAGTCGATCCCCGTGAGCTGCGGGGTGAGAATCGCGCCGATCGGCCCCGGATAGGTCGAACCGTAGGCGTGTCCACCCGCGCGCTCGTAGACGGGGCAGACGTTGAGGCAGGCCGAGCAGCGGATGCACTTGAGGGCCTCGCGACCGATCTCGTTGGCCAGTGCCGCGGTCCGACCGTTGTCGATGAGCACGATGTGATAGTTCTGCGGTCCATCGCCCTCGGTGACACCCGACCACAGGGAGGTGTAGGGGTTCATCCGCTCGCCGGTGGAGGACCGGGGGAGCAGCTGCAGGAACACCTCGAAGTCGCGGAAGGTCGGCAGGAGCTTCTCGATGCCCATGACGCTGATGAGGGTCTCGGGCAGAGTGAGGCACATCCGGCCGTTGCCCTCGGACTCGACGATGGCCACGGTTCCGGTCTCCGCGACCCCGAAGTTCGCCCCGGAGATGGCGACCTTGGCGCGCATGAACTGTTCCCGGAGGAAGAGTCGCGACGCCTCGGCCAGTTCGGCGGGTTCCGTGGACAGGGTCTCGTCGGTGGTGGGCATCTCCCGGACGAAGATGTCCCGGATCTCGGCGCGGTTCCGGTGGATCGCCGGAACGAGGATGTGGCTCGGGGTGTCATGTCCGAGCTGCACGATTAACTCGGCGAGGTCGGTCTCCCGTGCGGAGATCCCCGCCTCGCGGAGCTGGTCGTTCAGGCCGATCTCCATCGTCGCCATCGACTTGATCTTGACGACGTTGGTTTCGCCGGTCTGCCTGACCAGATCGGTGACGATGGCGCCGGCCTCGTTGGCGTCCCGCGCCCAGTGGACGTGGCCGCCCCGGGCGGTCACCGCCTGCTCGAACTGCTCGAGCAGTTCCGGCATCCGCGCCATGACATCACGTTTGATGTGGGAACCGGCCTCGCGGAGGCGTTCCCAGTCGTCGATCTCGGTGATGACCTGCATCCGCTTGTCGCGGATGGTGTGGGTGGCGTTGTGCAGGTTGCGGCGCTGGGTGGCGTTGTCCAGCTCGGTCACCGCCGCCCGGGTGAAACTCTGTGTGCCGCGTAGATGGCCGACGCCCTTCGGGGCGCGGGGCGGCATCTTCGGGGTTCCCAGGAGAGTGGTCACAGCATGGCCTCCTTCGAGTAGATCGCGGAGTCGGGCTGCCACGGATGCTGCTTCGTGGAGGCGAGGATCTCCGCCATGTGGAGGGCCCGCACACCCGACTGCTGCCGGGAGAGCGACCCACCGATGTTCATGAGGCAGGATGCGTCACCTGCGGTGACGTACTCCGCTCCGGTGTCACGGATGTTCCGGACCTTGTCCGCGACCATGGCCGCCGAGGTGTGGGCGTTCTTCACGGAGAACGTTCCACCGAAGCCGCAGCATTCGTCCGCGTGCGGAAGTTCCACGAGATCGATGCCCTCGACGTTGCGCAGCAGGCGGAGAGGACGGTCACCGACCTTCAGGAACCGGAGTGAGTGGCACGTCGAGTGATAGGTCACCCGGTGGGGGAAGAAGGCCCCGAGTTGATCGACTCCGGCGACGTCGATGAGGAACTCGGACAGGTCGTAGGTCTTGTCGGCGGTCTTCCGGGCGGCGTCCGCCAGTCCCTTTCCGCCGTAGCGCTCGGCGACGTGCACGTGCTGTTCCCGGACGGCGCCCGTACAGGAACCCGAGGGGGCGACGACGCAGTCGATCGACGGGTCCGAGAACGCGTCGACGTAGTTCTCGATCTGGGGCACCGCCTGTCTCTGGTAGCCGGTGTTAACGTGCATCTGGCCGCAGCAGGTCTGCTCCGGGGGAAACACCACCTCGTGTCCGAGGCGTGAGATGACCACAGCGGTGGCCTTGACCGCATCCGGGAACATCGCGTCCCCGATGCAGGTGGAGAAGAGAGCGACACGCATGGGTGCTCCTCGCTGTCGTTGGGCTGTTTAATTGAATGAAGCCTTGCCTAAACCGTTTAGGGTGAATCTCGTGGCAGGACTGATGGTTACGATGTTACCCCTTCACGCATGTGCCGGGCACCTCGAACCGAAACGGTTAAATGAATTCATCTTCTGTTTTTCACGGTATTTGACAAAAACATCAATCCGCAGGTGGGAAAGGTGTTTTGGTTCGGTTTTCCGTGTCTTTCAAGTATTTGTCACTTATGCCTGTTGATTCAGGCCGGTAATGGATCTGTGACAGGTTTTTCCATCTCCGGTACGTCTTTCCTGTTTTGTATTCGCGGGAATGTGACCACCGTCGAAAAAGCGTCCGGCTTTCCTTCCCCGGTACCCCTGTCGTGGAAACGGGGTGGAGGGATGCGTCCCTTCCGGTACACCCCGGGGTGGGGTGTACCGGGGGGGGGGCCGGGGGCTACCCGACTGCCGCGACGAGGAAGCTCAGCACGTTCGTCTGGAGGAACACCAGGCAGCAGACGACGAAGAGCATGATGATCGACCAGGGGACGACCGCCTTGAAGATGTCGGATTCCTTGGGGCTGGCGGCTTCGTCACCGTCGATCGACACCGCCGTCGCCGCGATGGCGAGGGACTGCGGCGAGATCATCTTGCCCACGACGCCGCCGGTGGTGTTGGCGGCCAGCATGAGGTCAGGGTTGTAACCTGCGCCTTCAGTGGCGGTGACCTGCATCTTTCCGAACAGGGCGTTGGCTGAGGTGTCGGAACCCGTCACCGCGGTGCCGACCCAGCCGAGAGTCGGTGCCAGGAACCCGTAGACGGCACCGAGGGAGGCGACGAACTGACCGATCGCGACGGTCTGTCCGGAGAAGTTCATCACGTAGGCCAGCGCCAGGACGGCGGCGATGGTCAGGGCGGCCCACCGCATCTTCACCATGCAGTGACCCATCGCCGCGAAGGCCCCGGCGAACGTGATCCGGTACCTGCCGTTCTCGTTGAAGATCGAGTACAGGAGGGTGACGACGAGTCCGGAGATCAACAGAAGTGTGCCCGGGTTGGAGAGCCAGGCGAAGGTGTAGGCGGACTTCACCGGTGAACCGTCCGCGGTGACGAGCCTGTCGGAGAGCAGCGGCCAGTCGATGGTGACCGAGGCGGAGCTCAGTGCGTCGGGGATGGTCCGGCCGAGGTTCGCGACACCGAAGATCAACGTCACGACGGCGTAGGGCATGAGTGCCATCCAGACGCGCCGGGCGGGCAGCTCCTCGGCGGCACGGACTTCGCCGACACCGAGACGTTCCCGCATGGCGGGCACCCCGCGCGGGGTCCAGAAGCGGAGGAACGCGACGGCGACACCGAGGGAGAAGATGCACGCGACGATGTCCGTGAGCTGGTAGGCGAAGAAATTGGACGTCGCCCACTGGGCGATGCCGAAGGAGAAACCGATGATGATGGCGGGGAGCCAGGCGTCACGGATGCCCCGGACGCCGTCGAGGATGAACAGGAGGATGAGCGGCACGAAGAACGCCAGGAACGGTGCCTGGTGACCGACGATCGCGGCGATGTTCTCCGTCTGTTCGGTGGTCCTCCCCGCGACCGCTCCGGCGGTGGTGATCGGGATCGCGACGGCACCGAAGGCGACCGGTGCGGTGTTGGCGAGAAGGACGACGACCGCCGCTTTCAGCGGTTTCACGCCGAGGGCGAGGATCATGGTCGCGGTGATCGCCACGGGGGCCCCGAAGCCCGCCAGTGCCTCGAGGAGTCCACCGAAGCAGAACGCGATGAGTATCGCCTGGATCCGGATGTCACCCGACCCCAGGCGGTCGAATGTCCTCCGGAGATCCTCGAATCGCCCGGAGACGACCGTGACCTCGTAGAACCACAGGGCCATGACGATGACCCAGACGATCGGGAAGAGGCCGAAAACGCCGCCCCGGAACGCGGAGGCCACGGCCAGGAGCACCGGCATCTTGAATCCGAGGACCGCGACGAGCAGTGAGGCCGCCAGGGCGACGAGTGCGGCGTTGTGGGCCCGGGCCTTGACGAATATCAGCATCGCGAAGAACGTCAGGAGCGGAATGGTCGCGACGGCCGCCGAGAGGCCGAGGCTTCCTCCCACCGCATTGGTCAGGATGGTGAAATCCCTCATCGGGACCTCCTTGTTGTCGTCGTGGTTACGTGACGGGCCGGGATGCGGAATCGATCAAGCCCGTGGAGCGGGGCTCCGTCACGGTGTGTTCATTTCGAATCTTATGGGGGTGCTCCCGTCGATTCCGGGGAATCGGAGGGAAAATTGTGTCGAATCAGAAATTCTCCTTCCCTCTGATGTCTGTGTCGGGGGAGTGTCGCGGCGCCCGGTGCTGCATCTGTGCACTGAGATCACTTATCGAAGCGTGTTCGCGTGCCCTGCTTCGGAGGCGGGGGAGTGTGCGCGACCGTGAACCCCCGGGGGTGATTTGGGTGGGTGGAGCGATGACGTGCATCTTTTTGGCGGTCTAATGAAAGGGGTGGGGTCCGGTCGTCGGTGTGTCCGGCCGGTCCCGGCCCGGGGTCGGGAGCGGGTTGGATGAAAGTACCTTCCGGGGAGGGCTTGAAGTTAACTGCGTTACACTCGTGGAGTTTGCCGGTTGCACGGGGGTGATAACGGGTGCTTAACGTGTACTCAGCGTGTGTGAAAGCTGTGAATATTCCGCCCTCGACACCTCTTTTTAGGGGGTGTTAAACCGCCTTTTTCGCGTCCGGTGACGGACCTGTCGGTCGTTTGTCGTTGTTTTGACACCCCCTGTGGGTGCGTCAGGTGACAGCTGTGTGCCGTTGCGTCGCCGGTGCGTCGGCCGTTGCGCCGCCCGGACGCGCGGCCCCGTTCCCCGCCCCTCCGGCGGTCTCCGGCGTCCGGTTCCCCTTCCGGTGGCTCCGGTGGTGGGTGGATGATGGTGCGTCGATGGTGCGGAGTGGACTGATAGCATGACTGACCGTGACTCCATCAGATCTCGCCGCCCTCATAAAGACCACGGCCACCGACGTGCTGGACGCCCGTGGCCTCGACTCCTCACTGCTTCCCGAGCAGATCACCGTCGAGCGTCCGCGCAATCCCGAGCACGGTGATTACGCCACGAACGTGGCGATGCAGACGGCGAAGAAGGTGGGGACGAACCCGCGGGAGTTCGCCACCTGGCTCGTCGCCGCGCTCGTCGAGTCGGACGCGATCGATGAAGCCGACGTCGCGGGCCCCGGCTTCATCAACATCCGTCTCGCCGCTGACGCGCAGGGCAGGATCGTCGAGGAGATCCTCGCCGCGGGGGAGAACTACGGTAACGGCGACATCGTCGCCGGGCGTCGCATCAACCTCGAATTCGTCTCCGCCAACCCGACCGGCCCCATTCACCTCGGTGGTACCCGCTGGGCCGCGGTCGGAGACTCACTGGGGAGGGTCCTCACGGCCTGTGGCGCCACCGTCACCCGCGAGTACTACTTCAATGACCACGGCACCCAGATCGACCGCTTCGCCCGTTCCCTCGTCGCCGCGGCCAAGGGGGAACCCACCCCCGAGGACGGATACGGCGGTGCCTACATCACCGAGATCGCGGACGCCGTGAAGAAGGAGGTCCCGGGAATCCTCGAACAGGATCCCGCCACCGTGCAGGAGACCTTCCGCGCCCACGGAGTGGAGATGATGTTCGCCCACATCAAGAGCTCGCTCCACGAGTTCGGCACCGACTTCGACGTTTTCTTCCACGAGAACTCCCTGTTCGACTCCGGTGCCGTGTCACGGGCCGTCGAGATGCTCAAGGAGAACGGCAACCTCTACGAGGCGGACGGTGCCTGGTGGCTCAGGTCCTCCGCCTTCGGGGACGACAAGGACCGCGTCGTCATCAAATCGGACGGTGACGCCGCCTACATCGCCGGTGACATCGCCTACGTGGTGGACAAGATCGAGCGCGGACACGATCTGTGCATCTACATGCTGGGCGCCGACCACCACGGGTACATCGCCCGGCTCAAGGCCTCCGCGGCGGCACTCGGATACGATCCGGACAGTGTCGAGGTGATGATCGGCCAGATGGTCAGCCTGGTCAAGGACGGCGAGGTGAAGAAGATGTCCAAACGCGCGGGCACCGTCATCACCCTCGACGATCTCGTCGAGGCCATCGGCGTCGACGCCGCCCGCTACGCCCTGATCCGTTCCTCCGTCGATTCCACCCTCGACATCGACATGGACCTCTGGTCGTCCCAGTCGAGCGACAATCCCGTCTACTACGTCCAGTACGGACACGCCCGACTCTGCTCCATCGCGAGGAAGGCCGCGGAGCTCGGCGTCGGGTACACCGGAGCCGATCTCTCCCTGCTGACCGAACCCCGGGAAGGTGACCTGATCCGTACCCTCGGGGAGTTCCCGGCCGTGGTCACCGCTGCGGCGGAACTCCGTGAACCCCACCGCGTCGCCCGCTACGCGGAGCAGCTCGCGGGAACCTTCCACCGTTTCTACGACACCTGCCAGATCCTGCCGCGTGGTGGAGAGGAGACGGAGCCCGTGCATGCCGCCCGACTCGCACTCGCCGCCGCCACCCGTCAGACCGTCGCCAACGCACTGCGGCTCGTCGGCGTCACGGCACCGGAGCGGATGTAGATGAACCGCCGGACCGAACCTTCGCTCGAACGCCGCGCCATCGCGGGAATCTCCGACGGCGGATTCGACTCCGTCGAGAAGCGTGCCGCGGCATCGGCATCGTCGACCCCCGCCACCTCCGCGCTCGCCGACAGCTTCAACGGGTTACCCGGACACGTCTGGCCGCGGAACGCCCGACGCCAGGATGACGGTGTCGTGACCGTCGCGGGCGTCCCACTCCCGGAGATCGCGGAAACCTACGGTACGCCCGTGTTCGTCGTCGACGAGGACGACTTCCGTTCCCGGTGCCGCGACATGGCCGAGGCCTTCGGCGGCGGGCACAACGTCCACTACGCCTCCAAGGCGTTCCTCACCCGCACGATCGCCCGTTGGATCGATGAAGAGGGGCTCTCCCTCGACGTCGCGTCCCTGGGGGAACTGCAGGTGGCACTGGCCGCCGGGTTCCCGGCGTCCCGCATCACCGTGCACGGCAACAACAAGACCGACACGCTCCTCCGAGCGAGTGTCACAGCCGGTGTCGGACACGTCGTCCTCGACTGCGCCGAGGAGATCGGCCGACTCTCCGCCATCGCGGTGGAGGAGGGTGTCGTCCAGGAGGTCCTCGTCCGGGTCAAGCCGGGTATCGAGGCGCACACCCACGAATTCATCGCGACCAGCCACGAGGACCAGAAGTTCGGGTTCTCCCTGGCCTCCGGCTCCGCGCACGCCGCATGCCTCGCCGCCGTCGACGCGGAAAACCTGAAACTGGTCGGGCTCCACTGCCATGTCGGTTCACAGGTCTTCGACGCCCAGGGGTTCTCCCTCGCCGCGGAGCGCCTGCTCGGTCTGATGGGGGAGCTGAAGCGCGACCTCGATCCGGAGGACGCATCCGCGGCGGTGTCGATCCTCGACCTCGGCGGCGGATACGGCATCGCCTACACGGAGGGACAGGACCCGCTCGACGTCCCGGAGGTCGCCGCGACCCTGCTGCGGGAGGTCACCACGCACGCCGAGTCCCTGGGACTCACCCCTCCGGAGCTGCTCGTCGAACCCGGTCGTGCGATCGCCGGCCCGTCAACGGTGACCGTCTACACGGTCGGTACCGTCAAGGACGTCCACACCGCCCAGGACTCCACCCGTCGCTACCTCTCCGTCGACGGGGGAATGAGCGACAACATCCGTCCCGCGCTCTACCAGGCGGAATACGAGGGGCGGGTGGTCAACCGTTTCGTCGACGGTGAGGGCATCTCGACCAGGGTCGTCGGTTCCCACTGTGAATCCGGGGACATCCTCCTCAGTGACGTCATCTACCCGGACGACATCACCGCCGGGGATCTGCTCGCGATCGCCGGAACCGGTGCGTACTGCTACGCGATGAGTTCCCGGTACAACATGTTCACCCGCCCGGCCGTCGTCACGGTCCGCGCGGGGCGAACCCGACTCATGCTGCGCCGGGAGACCCTCGACGACCTGCTGTCCCTCGAGGACGGGCAGTTCTGACGCACCTTCCGTTGTTGTCCGCGGGAGGGCGGTTACGTAAACTGACCGGGCACCGCCGTTGTTTTCCGGGGGAGATTGTCCTCCGTGAACCGGCCGACCGCGGATACGGAGCGGTTTGTGCGGATAGATTTAGTACATAGTCCACGGAAACAGAAGAAAGTGGTTATCTCCATGACGACACCGAACAACCCCGGAAACAACGTCCCCTCCGGTGACGGCTACCCGCAGCAGGGCGCAGCCTACGGCGGATACCCCGCAGCTTCCTCCGCCCCCGCGAAGAACGCCATCGCACCGTGGGCTCTGGGGGTCTCCATCTTCGCCATCGTGCTCTGCTGGGTTCCGCTGCTCAACTGGCTCCTGGCACTCGCGGGCATCGTGCTGGGCGTCATCGGCATCGTCAAGGCCGGGAAGATCGTCAGCGCCAAGAACGGGAAGGGCATGTCCATCGCGGCCGTCGTGATCTCCGTCGTGGCCATCGTCGCGAGCATCGTTCTCGGAATGCTCGTCTTCAAGGCGGCCGAGGAATTCGTCGGTGAGGAGAACCTCCAGCGGATCCAGGAGTGCAACGCCCTCCCGACCGCCGAGGAGCGCGATGAGTGCATCGAGAAGATCGGAAACGAGATCTTCGAGGAAGAGAACGCCACGACGTCCACGAACTGAGTGCCGCGGGAGGTGCCATCCCCGGTCGGAAACCAGATCTGACGGCCGGGGCGGTGTCACACAGAAACCCGGGCGGAACCTTTCACCGGTTCCCGCCCGGGTTTCTGCGTGTCCGGCACGGACACCGGTCCCGGATTCTCCCGGATGCAACGGACAGGTCACCGGCGGCGACCTGTCCCCCGGGGAGACCGGGGGAAGTGCCCGGGACGGGTCTCGTGGGCCCTGTACCGGCAGACTCTGGACCCGACGGAAAAAGGACCGTCCCCGCACATCATCAGGTGCGGGGACGGTCCTTGCCGTGAGCTTCGTGTCACGGCACCCGCCCGATGGCGGGTGCCCGTCTGTTTCCTAGCGGAACAGGGGAGCGATCAGGTGGTTCTGAACGGCCCAGTTGTAGGCGAAGCTGAAGACCATGGCGAGAGCACCGAGGCCCAGAACCAGCTTGAAGCCGCCCTGTGCGTTGGCGTCGGAGCTGTTCTTGCTGTCGGAAGACTTCATGTCCTTGGAGGAGTTGTTGTCACCCTTCACGCTGGAACCGGTGTTGCCCTCGGAGGAACCGAAGGTCTTCTTGATCTTGGCGGTGATGTCGTCGACGGAGGAACCCTCGTGTGCGGGCTGCTCGGCGTCACCGTCGGCGGGCTCGCCGGCGGTCGCGGAGGAACCGAAGGCGCCCTTGGCCTTGTCGAGTCCACCCTTGACGGAGGAACCGGACGTGCCGTCCTCGTCCTTGGAGGAGCCCAGGGCATCCTTGATCTTGGCGGTGATGTCGTCGACGGAGGAGCCGGACTTGTTGCCGCCCTCAACCTCGGCGTCAGCCTTCACGGAGGATCCGCTGCTGTTGGTGGTGGCATTGACGTTGGCATCGGCTTCGGCGGCGACGGCGGAACCGGTGCCTGCGAGCAGTGCTAGGGAGGCGGCGGCTGCGACGGCAGCGGAGGTGAAGCGACGGTTCATCATGAAGAAAATCTCCTGTAGAAGTTTCGGGTGCATCAGACCCGGCGGGTGGACCCGACGGATACGAAAGTGCGGTACCGGCTGGATGGCCGGACGGGTGTCGGCGAACAACCGGAAAAAGAACAGTTGCAGCACGTACAGGGAGACTATCGGTCGAACGGCGGGAGTATTACGTGAACCGGGGAAAAATCCGGATTTTCTCGAAAAAATCCCCGAAATACCAGGTGACGTGCCGTCCCTGATGCAAGCTGGTTCCCGCTCCCCCGGGACGGGGACACGGAAGGGCCCGGCTCCGGGACGACACTCTCGTGTTCCGGAGCCGGGCCCTGCGGGGTGCCGTGGATCAGCGGGGAGCGGGCAGTGTGATCGGCTGTCCCTGGATGAGATTCTGGGAGACCGCGAAGTTGTAGACGCCGGCGATGACCGCGCCCCAGATGGCGACGTGGATGACGGTTCCGATGAGGCCGGCCCCGACGGCCGAACCCTGGAGGGCCGAGCCTGCGGCTTCAGGATTGGTTGCGGCACTGGTCAGGGCACCGATGGTGCTCGTTTCGGCGCTGGTGTTGGCGTCAGCGGCCGCCACCGAGGTGCCGCCGGTGATCAGGGCGAGAGACGTGGCGGTCGCGATGATGCCACGGCGGAGACGGTTTGCATTCATGAGAGACTCCTCGATTCAGGGTGTTGACCGGTGTGTCCCCGTCGGAACGGGGCCCGCAGAAACATGTCCGGTGGGTGTGCACGTGTATCCGGAGGGACAGGGCGGAAAACAGGTGATCCACTGGGTGATGTACGGGTATTTCGCATTTTAACGGGTTTTGACACGGAAAATAGGCGATGTTCCGTGGTTCTTCGTGGCCGACTTTTTCATTCTTTTCCCTTTTTGGAATAAATGCAGGTCGGAGTGGTTTAATTAAGGTCTCATGTGCTGATTCGGCACCTATTTTGAGCGCATAACCATAGGAACTTATGGCACACGTTCGGGTGTGGTTCCGGGCTCTCCGGATTTCAGGTACGGTGATTTTTCCGGAGAACGGGTGGCGTGGTCGGGTGTCCGGCCGGCGGTGTGCCCGCTTCAGGGGTCGGTGACGTAGACGGGCCCAACCGAAAGATCATCTGAATGGTGGGGGCGGGGTGACGGTGGTCCGGCGGTGAATGGCCCGGTGGGGTCTGTCTATGATGGCGGGGTACGCCTTGACGCGTCCCGGTCCGCCGGGAGCGTTCTCTCCCGGCGGACCGAAAAGAGTGCGTCGGTAGGGTGCCGGCACAGCACACTCACGAGAACCCACATGGAGCACCATGACCGTCAAAGATCAGCCAAGCTACAACCCAGGCAAGGGGGAGGGCAGCCCGGTGGGCGTGGCTCTCCTCGGCCACGGAACCGTCGGTAGCGAGGTGTTCCGGCTTCTCCGGGACAACTCGGACGAGTTCACCCACCGGGTCGGCGGCCCACTCGAGATCAAGGGCGTCGCGGTCGGCGACCTCGACAAGCACCGCGATTCGGTCGGCGAGGAACTGCTCACCACAGACGCCATGGGCCTGATTCAGCGGGATGACGTCGATATCGTCGTCGAGGTGATCGGTGGCATCGACTACCCGCGTGAACTCGTCCTGGCTGCGCTCAAGGCCGGAAAATCGGTGGTCACCGCGAACAAGGCGCTCGTCGCGGCGCATTCCGCGGAACTCGCGGAAGCCGCCGATGCGGCGGGCGTCGACCTCTACTTCGAGGCTGCGGTCGCCGCCGCGATCCCCGTCGTCGGACCGCTCCGGCGTTCCCTCGCCGGTGACCGGGTCGAATCCGTCGCCGGAATCGTCAACGGCACCACGAACTTCATCCTGGACGCCATGGATTCCACCGGTGCCTCCTACGATGACATGCTCGCGGAGGCCACCAGGCTCGGCTACGCGGAGGCTGACCCCACCGCCGACGTCGAGGGGCACGACGCGGCGTCCAAGGCCGCCATCCTGGCGTCCCTGGCCTTCCACACCCGGGTCACCTACGAGGACGTCCACTGCGAGGGGATCTCGTCGATCACCGCCCGTGACATCGAGGCCGCCCGCTCCGCCGGTTACACGATCAAGCTGCTGGCGATCTGCGAGCGGATCACCGGCGACGGCGGCACCACGAAGGTGTCCGCGCGTGTCCACCCCACCCTCGTACCCCGGGATCATCCGCTGGCGAGTGTCACCAAGAGCTTCAACGCCGTGTTCGTCGAGGCGGAGGCCGCCGGGCGACTGATGTTCTACGGCAACGGTGCGGGGGGTTCCCCGACCGCGTCCGCCGTACTCGGCGATCTCGTCGGTGCGGCCCGGAACAAGGTCCACGGTGGACGTGCACCGGGTGAGTCCACCTACGCGAACCTCCCCGTCGCGCAGTTCGGCGAGGTGACCACCAGGTACCACGTCGACATGGAGGTCGAGGACCGTGTCGGTGTGCTCGCCGATGTCTCACGGGTCTTCTCCGACGCGGGGATCTCCCTGCGTACGGTCCGGCAGGAGGAGAGCGGGGACGCGGCCCGCCTCGTCGTCGTGACGCACTCCGCGCGCGAGGCCGATCTGTCCGAAACAGTCGAGACGCTCAAGAAGCTCGACGCAGTGAAAACCGTCAACAGTGTTCTTAGACTGGAAGGTGAATGATCCAATGAGCTCCAACAATCCTGTCCACCGTGGTTGGCCCGGCCTGATCGAGGCGTACCGCGACCGCATGCCGGTGGCCCCGGAGTGGAAGGCGGTCACCCTCCAGGAGGGCGGCACCCCGCTGCTGAAGGCCCACCACATCTCGGAGATCACCGGCTGTGACGTCTACCTCAAGGTCGAGGGACTCAACCCGACGGGTTCGTTCAAGGACCGCGGCATGACCGTCGCCGTCACCGACGCCGTGGCCAACGGCAAGAAGGTGCTCATGTGCGCCTCCACCGGAAACACCTCCGCCTCCGCGGCCGCCTACGCCACCCGCGCGGGCATCAAGTGCTCCGTGCTCATCCCCGAGGGCAAGATCGCCCAGGGCAAGCTCGCCCAGGCGGTCATGCACGGTGCGGAGATCATCCAGGTGCGCGGAAACTTCGACGACTGCCTCGAACTCGTCCAGAAGACCACCACCGAGTACCCCGAGATCGCCCTGGTCAACTCCGTCAACCCCATGCGCATCGAGGGACAGAAGACCGCGGCCTTCGAGATCGCCGACGTCCTCGGCGACGCGCCGCACATCCACGCCCTGCCCGTCGGCAACGCCGGCAACATCACCGCCTACTGGAAGGGCTACACCGAGTACTTCAACGACGGAGTGACCACCCGCCGTCCCCGGATGCTCGGGGTCCAGGCCGCCGGTGCCGCACCGCTGGTCAACGGTGAGCCCGTCACCAACCCGGAGACCATCGCGACCGCCATCCGGATCGGCAACCCGGCGTCCTGGCACTCGGCCGTCGCCGCCCGCGACGAGTCCGACGGAGTGTTCCGGTCCGCCACCGACGAGAAGATCCTCGAGGCCTACCGCCTCATCGCCGGAAAAGAAGGCGTCTTCGTCGAACCCGCCTCCGCCTCCTCCGCCGCAGGTGTTCTCGCCGCGCACGAGGAGGGGTGGCTCGAGCCCGGTCAGACCGTCGTCTGCACCGTCACCGGCAACGGCCTCAAGGATCCCACGACCGCGCTGCTCCAGATGCCGGAGCCGACCCCCATCGACGTCGACCCCGCCGCCGTGGTCGAGGCGCTCGGTCTGAGGGCGTGATCCCTGTGGGCACCGCACTTCCCGTCGGCAGGACCGCACACGTCACCGTCCCGGCGTCCTCCGCCAACCTGGGGCCGGGATTCGACACCCTCGGACTCGCGGTGGCTCTCTACGACCACGTCGACGTCGAGGTCACCGACTCCGGACTCGAGGTCACCGTCGAGGGACAGGGGGCGGGGGAGGTCCCCCTCGATGAACGGCACCTCGTCGTGCGGGCGGTTCGTGCCGGTCTCGACGCCGCGGGGGTCACGGCCCCCGGTCTCAGGGTGACCTGCCGCAACTCCATTCCGCAGTCGCGGGGGCTCGGTTCCTCCGCTTCCGCGGCCGTCGCCGGTGTCGCCGCAGCGAACGGCCTCGCGGGTTTCGTCCTGGATGACGCCACCGTCGTCCAACTCGCCAGTGACTTCGAGGGGCATCCCGACAACGCCGCGGCCAGTGTTCTCGGCAGCGCGATAGTCGGCTGGACAGAGGTGCCCGTCGACGGAACGACGAAGCCCCAGTACCGGGCTGTCCGTATCCCCGCTGACGCGCGGATCCGGGCCACCGCACTGGTTCCGGACTTCCGGGCGTCGACGCAGGCCGTCCGACAGGTGCTCCCCAGCGATGTGACGCACATGGACGCACGGTTCAACGTCTCCCGGTGCGCGGTGATGACCGTCGCCATCCAGCATCACCCGGAACTCCTCTGGGAGGGGACCCGGGACCGGCTGCACCAGCCCTACCGGGCGGATGTCCTCCCGGTGACGGCGGAGTGGGTCAACCGGCTCCGCAACCGTGGTTGGGCGGCCTACCTCTCCGGCGCGGGTCCCACCGTGATGGTGCTGTCGACGGAACCGGTCGACCCCGCGATCCTCGATCAGGCCAGAGCCGATGGACTGGTCGTCCATGAACTCGAGGTCGCCGGTCCCGTCGAGGTGACGGTCGACTGATCGGGCGACCGTCCGG
Organism: Corynebacterium pygosceleis; assembly: GCF_016595275.2. Taxonomy (GTDB): domain Bacteria; phylum Actinomycetota; class Actinomycetes; order Mycobacteriales; family Mycobacteriaceae; genus Corynebacterium; species Corynebacterium pygosceleis. The sequence goes on from NZ_JAENIQ020000003.1 coordinate 300,257, forward strand.
GGAGAAGAAACGGGTGGGGCGAAGAGACGGTGTCTCTTCGCCCCACCCGTTTTCCGGGCCGGTGGGACCGGCCACCGTCAGCCGATGCGTTCGCCGGTTGCCGCGCTGAAGCAGTGCTGCTGGTCCTCCCGGATCCGGACATGGATCGTCTCGCCCCGGTTGGGGGCGGTACGCGGGGGGATCCGGACGATGATGGGGGAGTCTGCGGATTCCCCTCCGGCCCCGACCGCCGGATCAGCGGCTCCCGCGAGGTGACCGTAGACGTAGGCGTCCGATCCCAGTTCCTCCACCAGATCCACGACGACGGGAATGGTGCTGCCCGGCCGCTCGGCGACGACCTCGAGGCTCTCCGGCCGGAAACCGACGGTGATCCGGCCCTCATCCGCCCCGGTGATCGCCGCGACCGTCGTCCGGGGCAGCCGCACCGAAGCTGAACCGAGAATCACCTCGTCGCCGTCGACTCGGAAGGTCCCGAGGTTCATCGCCGGCGATCCGATGAACCCGGCGACGAACCGGTTGGCCGGGCGGTCGTACATCTCCTGCGGCGTCCCGCACTGCTGGAGGACACCATCCTTCAGCACGGCGATCCGGTCACCCATCGTCAGTGCCTCGGTCTGGTCGTGCGTCACGTACACGGTGGTGACACCGAGATTGCGTTGCAGCGACGCGATCTGGGTACGGGTCTGTACACGGAGTTTGGCGTCGAGGTTGGACAGTGGTTCGTCCATCAGGAAGACCTGGGGTTTCCGGACGATGGCCCGCCCCATGGCCACCCGCTGCCGCTGCCCACCGGACAGCGCCTTCGGCTTCCGGTCCAAAAACGGTTCCAGACCGAGGATCCCGGCGGCCTCGTTCACCCGTCGGGCGATCTCGTCCTTCGGGGTCTTGGAGATCTTCAGGGCGAACCCCATGTTCTCCCGGACGGTCATGTGCGGATAGAGCGCGTAGTTCTGGAACACCATCGCGATGTCCCGGTCCTTCGGCAGTACCGACGTGACATCGCGGTCGCCGATGAGGATACGGCCGGAATTCACCTCCTCCAGCCCCGCCAGCATCCGCAGCGACGTGGATTTCCCGCAGCCGGACGGGCCGACGAGAACGAGGAACTCACCGTCCTCGATGTGCAGATCAAGCCCGTCGACCGCCGGATGGTCGGCCCCCGGGTAGATGCGACTGGCCTTGTCGAAGGTCACTGTAGCCATGGTTCTCAATCCCTCCACCGGCAGGTACGTGCCGGACGATCCGAGTGGAGTACCGCCCCGGCAGTGTGACCGGGGATGCACCGACCGCACGGTGTCGTGCGGATCACCTCATGATGCCACAGGCCTGTCCGTACGGGGATGTGTACAGGTGTGACCCGGTGGTACCGGGGGTACCGGGATCAGGACACGCGGGTGAACCTGATCCGCCATTCGTCCGGTCCCTGCCGGAGGAACCTCATGTCGAAGGACTCCTCCCGCGCGGCGATCTCGTTGAGCAGGGGAACGGGATTGTGCGGGGCGACGAGGATCAGGGCGCCTCCGACCGCGAGGGTCCCCAGTGCACCGTGGATCGCTCCGTGGCGGATGGCGTGGGGGATCGCTGCGGCGTCGAGCTCCGGGACTGGGACGTCCCCGTCACCGCAGCCGCAGGAGCCGGTTTTCTCCGTGAGGGGTAGTTCTTCCCTTGGGTGCATCGTGGTCCTTCCCGTGGAGCTGCGTGTGTCCCACCACGTATGGTAACCCCGGGTCGCCCGGCCGCCACCGGTGTGCTGTGCGCCGGTGACGGCCGGGCGTGTCGGGGGCGCGAGGTTCCGACGTCAGTTCTCGCCCGGGCCCCTGAGCCGGATGACCTCGAAGTCGCCGTCCGCGAGGTGTTTCCGCAGATCCTTCTTGTCGAACTTGTCCACGCTGGTGCGGTCGATCTGTTCGACGAACGTCCAGTACTCGGGGAGCATCCACGCGGGCAGTTTCTCGCGGAGGGTGTCCCGGAGGCGTTCGGCGGTGCCCCTGTCCGGGGTGACCCCCGGGTACAGCACGGTGACCGCCAGGGGACGTTCCCCCCACTTGTCGTCCGGGTATCCGATGACGGCGGCCTCGACGACCTCCTCCGACTCCATGACCATGTTCTCGAGCTGAACGGAGTAGATCCATTCCCCGCCCGACCGGATCACGTCCCGGGCCCGGTCCTCGATGGTCAGGAACCCGTCCTTCGTGACCGATCCGACGTCGCCGGTGCGGAGCCATCCGTCATCGGTGAACTTGTCGGCGGCGTGGCCGACGTCCGCACCACGGAAACTCTGTGCGAGACCGCCCCGGTCCTCCTCGGGTGAATGGTAGTAGGAGGCGGTGACCCAGTTACCGCGAACCTGGATCTCGCCCTGGTTACGGTCGGTTCCCGTGACCTCACGGCCGTCACTGACCACCCGGTACTCGAGGGAGGCGGGAAATCTGCCCTGACTGATCCGGTAGGTCCACCTGGCCTGGCCCGAGGCGCCCATGGGCGGGCGGGCGACGGTCCCGATGGGGGAGGTCTCGGTCATGCCCCAGATGTGGATGACGTCGACACCGTAGCGTTCCTCCCACATCTTGATGAGGATGGGCGGGACGGGGGAACCGCCGGCGAAGATCTCCTGGAGACTCATGCGCTCCGGGGGATTGGAGAGATAGTGCACCATGAGTGAGATCCACAGCGTGGGGACACCGGATGCGGCGCGCGGGTGCGTGGTCGAGATGATCTTCGCGAGGGTCGGGGCCGAGAGATCCGGCCCCGGGAGGATCATCGGGGCCCCCGACATGAACGCGGAGACCGGGACCCCCCAGGACAGCACGTGGTAGATGGGGACACAGCAGAGGAAGGGGATACCGTGGCTGACCGCGAAGCTGTCGGTGGTCCGCAGGCTCATGGAATGCAGGTAGATGGACCTGTGCGAGTAGACGACGCCCTTCGGTGCCCCGGTCGTCCCCGTCGAGTAGCAGATCGCCGCGGCGGTGTGCTCATCGAGCACCGGCCAGTCGAAGAACGTCGGGCGTCCGTCGATGAGTGACTCGTAGGAGTGGAGCCGTATGTGACCGGGGAGATGCCGTGCGAGGGGGTCGGTGTCCTGGAGTCCGGTCACGATGACGTCGGTCACCCGGGGACAGTCGGCCAGGATCCGGCCCAGTTTGGGGATGAGCCGGGGGTCGGAGATGATGACCCGGTCATCGGCGTGATTGATGATGTGCGCGATCTGGTCCTCCATCAGCTGCTTGTTCAGCGGATTGAAGACCGCTCCCATGCAGCTGACCGCGAACAGCGACTCGAGGTGCTCCGCGCAGTTGTACATGAATGTGCCGATGCGCTGGTCCGAATCGATGCCGATCTCGTCGCGGAGGGCGTTGGCGAGCGCCGCGGACCGGGCACCGATGTCGCGGAACGTCACCGAGGTGGGTTCACCGTTGTCCCAGCTCGTCACCGTCGACGAGCCGTGGACGGTGGAACCGTACCGCAGGATCCTGGCCAGCGACATCGGGATGTCGTGCATCGTACTCAGCATGGTCACCACCTTAACCGGGGCCGACGTGCGGCGGGGGGCGCACGGTGTGCGCGGGGAGGGGGAGACCACCCCGGCGTCATCGCGACGACCGGAACGACGGGTGCGGTGGCCGGTGTGGGCGTATCTGCGCCGGATGCGCTAAAGTGGTGGATTGAACCGACAGGTTAGAGAAGTGTGACCGCCAGGGTCAACGAGTTGACGGGGAACAGAGCAGAATCGTCGGTTGAGACAACTGCTTCTCCGCACTCCCTCCCAGGGCCGCACACTCATGGGGCCGGAACAGTGATCCGGGCCCGGTAACACAGCTTCCATGACGGGGCCCGGCGGCACGCACGCGGGGCAATCCGGGCGAAGCACCCAGACAAGTCCGAAGCAGAGCTTCATCCGTTCCCGGTGTGTCCGCGGGCATCCCGTTCGGTGCCCGGGGCCGTCGCCGGTTCTGCGAGGACTGACATTTTCCGTGAAAAGCTGCCGGCAGCAACTTCTGCCCAGTGGTGTGTGACACCACCTGACCTGTGCCGGTACAGCGATTGAAAGGACTTTCGTGACCGATACGGACAACGCCAACAAGGATCTCGCCTCGTTCAAACTGACCGAGTTGCGCCAGATGGCCCAGAAACTCGGTATCCGGGGTATCTCCGGCAAGCGCAAGGGGGACCTCATCGAGGCCATCCGTGGCGCGGGTGGACAGAACCGGGCCCCGGTGGCGGCCGCACCGGCCGTCGAACAGGGGGAGGAGAGCCCGGAGGCGTCCGAGGGCGCCCGTCGCCGCCGTCGGGTCACGACCCCGACGATAACTCCCGGGGACACCACGGCGGAGTCGGCGGAGCAGGGGGGAAACACCCCGGAGCAGGATGCGCGCGGTCAGGATGACCGGGCCCGTTCCCGGGACACCGGACGCGGGGACGAGGCTTCCGGGGACAACGGCGGGGACGGTGACGATGACGGGCACTACGAGTCACGTGCCGCAGCCCGTCGGGCACGGCGCAACCGTGCCCGCCAGCAGCGCAAGGGGGGCCGTGACAACAACGGTGACGGTTCCCAGCAGCATGACGACGATGACGGCGGTCGTGGCGGCAACCGTCGAAACAACGGCCACGACGACCGGGACGGTGACAACGGCAACGGCCGTAACAACCGGCGCGGAAACAATGACGACCGGGACTCCGACAACGGCAACGGTCGTGGCGGCAACCGTCGGGACCGCAACCGCGGCAACGGCGGAAACAACGACGACCGTGACTCCGACAACCAGGGCGGGACCGGCAACCGTCGGGACCGCAACCGGGACGACAGTGACGGGGGTGGTCGGGGCAACCGCCGCAACCGCCGCAACCGTCGGGACCGCAACCGCGGCAACAACGACAATCACGGTCACAACCACGGCAACGACGATTCCCGGGACGACGACGTGTTCTCACCCGTCGGCGGGATCCTGGACATCGTCGACAACAACCTCGCCTTCGTCCGGACGACCGGCTACCACGCGGGCCCGGCGGACGTCTTCGTCCCGCAGCAGATGGTGCGCAAGTTCGGCCTGCGTGCCGGTGACGCGATCACCGGCCAGGTGAAGATGCGTGCCGACGGTCAGCCCGCCAACCAGCACAGCGGTGGCGGTCGGAACCGACAGAAGTACAACTCGCTCGTCCGGGTCGACACCGTCAACCAGATGAGCCCCGAGGAGGCCCGCAAGCGCCCCGACTTCTACAAGCTCACCCCGCTCTACCCGAACAAGCGACTGCGCCTCGAGACGGATCCGAAGATCCTGACCACGCGTCTGATCGACCTGATCATGCCCATCGGCAAGGGGCAGCGTGCGCTGATCGTCTCCCCGCCGAAGGCCGGTAAGACGACGATCATGCAGAACATCGCCAACGCGATCGCGACCAACAACCCGGAATGCCACTGCATGATCGTCCTCGTCGACGAGCGGCCCGAGGAGGTCACCGACATGCAGCGTTCGGTGAAGGGTGAGGTCATCGCCTCCACCTTCGACCGCCCGCCGAGCGAGCACACCGCCGTCGCGGAGCTCGCCATCGAGCGTGCGAAGCGGCTCGTCGAGGAAGGCAAGGACGTCGTCGTCCTGCTCGACTCGATCACCCGACTGGGGCGTGCCTACAACAACAGCTCCCCGGCGTCCGGGCGCATCCTCTCCGGTGGCGTCGATTCGAACGCGCTCTACCCGCCGAAGCGTTTCCTCGGTGCGGCGCGGAACATCGAACAGGGTGGATCGCTCACGATCATCGCGACCGCCATGGTCGAGACCGGTTCCGCCGGCGATACCGTCATCTTCGAGGAGTTCAAGGGCACGGGCAACGCCGAGCTCAAACTGGACCGGAAGATCTCCGAGCGTCGGGTGTTCCCGGCGGTGGACGTCAACCCGTCCGGCACCCGTAAGGATGAGCTGCTGCTCGCCCCGGAAGAGGCACGTCTGATGCACAAACTGCGTCGGATCCTGTCGGCCCTGGACAATCAGCAGGCCATCGACCTGCTGATCAAGCAGTTGAAGAAGACGAAGTCCAACGCGGAGTTCATGATGCAGATCGCCTCCTCGGCGCCGATGGCGTCCGACGGCGAGGAGGAGTACTCCTAAGATGTCGAACCAGATTTCCGCCGTCGACGACATTCTGTCCGAGTACCAGGGCCTCGAGGCTCAGCTCGCCGACCCTGAGCTCCACAACGATCCGTCGGCCGCCCGCAGGGTCGGCAAGCGCTATTCCCAGCTGCAGCCGATCATCCGGGTCCACGATGAACTGTCCGCCGTCCGGGGTGACCTGGAGGCCGCGCGTGAGATGGCGCACGAGGACTCCGAGTTCGCCGCCGAGGCTGAGCGGCTCGCGGAGCGTCAGGTTGAACTCGAGGAGAAGCTCGCCGATCTCCTCGCACCCCGTGACCCCCACGACGCCGATGACATCGTCATGGAGATCAAGTCCGGTGCAGGCGGTGAGGAAGCGGCCCTCTTCGCCGGCGAGCTCGCCAGGATGTACCAGCGCTACGCCGAGAAGCACGGCTTCGTCACCGAGATCCTCGGACTCAGTGAGTCCGACCTGGGCGGAGTCAAGGACATGACCTTGTCCATCAAGTCGAAGCAGCCTTCCGCGGACGGCGCGTGGAGCGTGTTCAAGTTCGAGGGCGGTGTCCACCGTGTCCAGCGTGTCCCCGTCACCGAATCCCAGGGGCGCATCCAGACCTCGGCGGCCGGTGTCCTGGTCTACCCGGAACCGGACGAGGTGGAGGCCGTCGAGATCGACGACAAGGACCTCCGCGTCGACGTCTACCGCTCCTCGGGCAAGGGCGGGCAGGGCGTCAACACCACCGACTCCGCCGTCCGCATCACCCACCTGCCCACCGGCATCGTGGTGACGTGTCAGAAGGAACGCTCCCAGATCCAGAACAAGGCCCGTGCCATGCAGGTCCTCGCCGCCCGTCTGCAGCAGCAGATGGAGGAGGCCGCTGACGCGGAAGCCGCCGAGGGGCGCGCCGCGCAGATCCGCACCATGGACCGCTCGGAGCGGATCCGCACCTACAACTGGCCGGAGAACCGGATCAGCGATCACCGGATCGGGTACAAGTCCAACAACCTCGACACCGTCCTCAACGGTGATCTCGAGGACCTGTTCACCGCGCTCCAGACCGCGGAACGCAACGCCCGTCTGGAAGCTGAGTAGAGGACCTCGAGGTGCGGAGAACGGTGACCGTCGCAGTGCGGGACGCTGCGGCGGTCCTCGCCGCATCAGGCGTCGAGACCCCGCTCGTCGATGCGCAGCTCATCGCGGCGCACCTGCTCGGCTGTGGGCGCATGGATCTCTTTCTCCGGGGTGACGACCCGGTACCGGACGGCTTCGACGATCTCGTCGTACGGCGGGCACGGCGGGAACCGCTCCAGTATCTCACCGGCACCGCACCCGTCGGCGCCCTCGACCTCGCGGTCGGTCCCGGGGTGTTCATCCCCCGTCCGGAGACCGAACTGCTCGCGGAGTGGGGGACGGGTGTGCTCGCCGACCTGTCCCGTCCCGTCGTCGTCGATCTCTGCGCCGGATCCGGAACCCTGGCGCTCTCCGTCGCCACCTCGATACCGGACGCAGAGGTCACGGCCGTGGAGATCGATCCGGCGGCACTGAGGTGGACGCGGCGCAACATCGCCACGTACGCACCCCGGGTGCAGCTCGTCGAGGGTGACGCCACCGACCCCGACATCCTCCCCGATCTCCACGGCAGGGTGGACCTGGTTCTGTCGAATCCGCCCTATGTGCCGGAGAACGGGGCCGGCACCGTCCCGCCTGAGGTGGAACACGATCCCCACCACGCCGTGTTCGGGGGAGCGGACGGAATGTCCGTCATCGTCCCTATGCTGGACACCGTGCACGTACTGCTGCGCACCGGTGGACGCTGCGGAATCGAGCACGACGATTCCACGGGCGGTACCGTGCGGGAAGCCCTCGCCGGTCACGGTGGTTTCGGAGACATCCGTACACACCGGGACCTGGCCGGTCGGGAGCGGTTCACCACCGCGGGTAGACTCGATCAGAGCTGAACGAGGTTCCACCCGGAAAGAGAGAACAGACCAGTGAGCCGGATCTACAACTGCCTGAATCCCGATGACCGAGTCCACGGCCTGACCGCGGCCGTGAGTTCGGTCAAGGGTGGTGGTCTCGTCGTGTTACCGACGGACACCCTCTACGGAATCGGATGCGACGCCTTCGACAACCGCGCCGTGGCCGACCTGCTCCGGGCGAAACACCGGGGTCCGGACATGCCGGTCCCGGTCCTGGTCGGCAGCTGGGACACGGTCCACGGACTCGTGCGGGACAATCAGCCGGCCGCCCGGACCCTGATCGAGGCGTTCTGGCCCGGTGGGCTGTCGATCGTCGTCGCACAGGCACCGAGCCTGCCGTGGAACCTCGGGGACACCAGGGGGACGGTGATGCTCCGCATGCCGCTGCACCCTGTCGCGATCGAACTTCTCCGGGAGACCGGACCGATGGCCGTGTCGAGCGCGAACATCTCGGGACAGGCCCCGGCCACGACGGCGGAGGAGGCGCGACGACAGCTGGGCACCACCGTCTCGGTGTATCTCGACGGTGGAACCTGTCCCTCCGGTCAGCCGTCGAGCATCGTCGACCTCTCGGGGCATCGGCCCCGGTTGCTCCGTGAGGGGGCGGTCCCCGCCGCCCGGATCGCGGACGCACTGGGTGTCGCTCCGGAGAGTCTCAGCTGACATGGGGTCCGGAGGGGCGGGCGTACCCCTGCGTGAACTCGGTCTGGTTCTGCTGGTCGCCTGCGCGGTGACGTACCTGACGACGGGGGTCATCCGGCATGTCCTCGTCCGCGCGGGCAAGGTGGATCCGGTCCGGGACCGGGACGTGCACAAGCATCCCACGCCCCAGATGGGCGGTATCGCCATGTTCTCGGGTTTTCTGGCGGCGGTGTTCGTCGCGCAGCAGCTGCCCGCCCTCAACCGGGGGTTCCAGCCGATCACCCCGGAGATGGGGGCGGTGGTCTGCGCGGGATTCGTCATCGTGATGGTGGGAATCCTCGATGACTTCCTGGAACTCGACGCCCTGACGAAGCTCATCGGTCAGACCCTGGGGGCGGTCGTGATGAGTCTGATGGGCCTCACCTGGACACTCATCTATCTTCCGTTCGGTGGCGGAACCACCGTCGTGCTCGATCAGGTGCTGTCCACGGTACTGACGGCTTTCGTCACGGTGTCGTTGATCAACGCGTTGAATTTCGTCGACGGCAGCGACGGTCTGGCGGCTGGGGTCGGACTCATCACAGGTGGTGCGATCCTCACGTTCGCCCTGACCATTCTCCACGATCAGGGTGGCGCGGTGTCCGCCTACCCGCCCGCGATCATCGGGGCCGGACTCGTGGGCATGTGTCTCGGATTCCTCCCCCACAACTTCGCACCGGCCCGGATCTTCATGGGGGACACCGGGAGCATGTTGATCGGTCTGCTGCTGGCCGCCGCCTCGACCTCGGCCTCGGGCAAGATCAATCTCTCGTTGTACGGTGTCGCCGACGTGTTCGCCGTCATGGCACCGGTGATCGTCGCGGCCGGTTGCGTCGGGGTCCCGCTCGCGGAACTCAGCATCACCGTGTTCCGGCGACTGCTGACCGGCCAGTCCATGGCTGTGCCGGACAAGAACCATCTGCATCACCAGCTGATGCGGCACGGGCACACTCCGCGGCAGGTCGCGCTGGCGATCTATCTGTGGACGTTCGCGGTGGCCTTCGGGGCGGTTGCGTTCACCGTGTTCCCGGTGCGGGACGCGGTCATCGGTTTCCTCTTCGCGCTGACCCTGGCGTTCATCGCGACGGTGGCACCCGTCCTGGACAAACGTCAGCGGGACCGGGATGTCACGACTGAACCGCCGTCCCGGGTGGCGTAGGATTCGGTCCGTGAGTGAAAAGAAGGTGTCCCCCGAATCGCAGTACGACGACCAGCGCGCCCCGCTCGTCCGGGCCGCGAGACTGGGGGCGGCGGCTCTGACCGGGACCACGTTTCTGTTCGCGGCACTGTGGGGCGTGGTCGACGGAACCCCCGGTGTGTGGGGTGTTCTGCTCGGTGCCGTTGTCGGGGGTGGGTTCCTGCTGATGACCGTCGTCAGCGTCCTGGTCACGAGCGGCACCTCGCCGTCGACGACGGTCGCCGTGGTGCTCGGGAGTTGGCTGCTGAAGCTCGTGGTCCTCCTCGTGGTGCTGTTTGTCCTGCGGGACCTGGACTTCTATTCCCGGCGTGCACTGTTCGCGATGATCGTCGTGGCGATCATCGCGGTGATCGGCTCGGAGACCTGGGGAATAGTGCGGAGCCGGACGACGTACGTCTCCTGACCGGCCCGGTACACCCCACGGCTGCCCGGACGGTGTTCCGCTCCGGTCCGTTCCACCCGTGGAGGGGTTCGCGATCGGGGGAAGCGGGTCCGTCCGAACGGGTACCGTACGTCACATCGTGGCGCGGCGTCAGGTACCCCCGTCAGCCTTCCGCAGCGGTCATGTGACAGAGCTTACAGGTGAGTATTTTCCCCGTTGAACGGGTGTCTGCTGCCGCTGTTTCGCGGGTGTGGTGGGCACCCCCGGGGCATTCTTCGGTAAACGTACCCGGCACCTGATAGTCTGATCCCCGGGTCCACGGAGCCACTGTGCCGACATGCTTTCGTCCGCACGGTCGCGCCGCTCTCCGGGCGGCGTGTCCACTGACGCGGGCCCCAGTGATCACCGCGATGATGTGCGACGGAGTCCGCGGTCGATCCAGGTACTTTTCAGACGTCCATCGCACCGCACCCAGAGGCAGAAACGTCGGGTGCGGCCCGAACACGGGAGAGAACGCTGAGCGTTATGACACTGTCCATGAAGGGTGAGTTCCACAAACCCGACCTGGACCAAGAATTTTTCCCGGGGTACGTGAATGAGCACGGGGACGTCGTGAACCTCTGGTTCCACGACTTCCTCAACGGCGCATTCGCACTCGACCGTCTGATGTTCGTCCGCCTGCTCATGGCGGTCCTGCTCGTCGTCTTCTTCGCGGTTGCCATGCGGAATCCCAAGCTGATTCCGTCCCGGCTGCAGAGCGTGGGGGAGATGGGCCTTGATTTCGTCCGGATCCACATCGCCGAGGAGATCCTCGGTAAGCGGGAGGGCCGTCGCTTTCTGCCGTTGCTGACGGCCATCTTCTTCACCGTCTTCGCGATGAACCTCCCGTCGGTGGTCCCGGGTCTGAACATCTCTCCGAATGCTCGAATCGGTATGCCGCTGACGCTGGCGATCGTCGGCTACATCGCGTTCATCTACGCCGGTGTGAAGCGTTACGGCTTCTTCAAGTACGTGAAGTGCTCGACGGTGGTTCCTAATCTTCCGCCGTTACTCCACGCACTGACGATCCCGATCGAGTTCTTCTCGACGTTCGTCATGCGGCCGGCCACGCTGACACTGCGTCTCATGGCCAACATGCTCGCTGGTCACCTCATTCTGGTTCTGCTGTTCTCCGCCACGAACTTCTTCTTCTGGCAGCTGAACGGCTGGACCGTCCTGAGTGGTGTGACCCTCCTTGCCGGAGTCGCTTTCACGTTGTTCGAGCTGCTGGTCATCTTCCTGCAGGCGTACATCTTCGCGCTCCTCTGTGCCGTCTACATCGAACTGTCGTTGCACGCGGACGAACACTGACAATCCCGCCGCCCTCGGGCGGCGGGTGGTCCGTGGTTCCGGGTATCCGGCACGACGGACCGGCACCGGCCCAGGCCGGGGCGAAAAAACGGTCAACTGAATACCCCACAATCATCACCTCGCCCGGAAGAACATGAACCTTCCGGGCTCAAGAAAGGGAACGACACACCAATGAACGAGATCATCCTCGCGCAGGAAGCCGCCGCCACCTCCTTCTCCGGTTTCGGCGCCATCGGCTACGGCCTCGCCGCGATCGGCCCCGGCATCGGCATCGGCATCCTGGTCGGCAAGACCCTCGAGGGCATGGCCCGCCAGCCCGAGATGGCCGGCCAGCTGCGTACCACCATGTTCCTGGGTATCGCCTTCGTGGAGGCCCTCGCCCTCATCGGCCTCGTCGCCGGCTTCTTGTTCTGATCCACTGAACAGCGAAGAACCACGCCGACAACGAAAGCTGTGAGGACCTATGACTAACCACCTTTACCACCTTGCCGAAGGTGGCGCGGAGCACGGTAATCTGCCGCTGAGCGGCCAGATTTCGCCGCTGCTCCCGTTCACCTACGACATGGTCTGGTCGGCGCTGTGCTTCATTGTCATCCTGATCGGCTTCTGGAAGTTCGTTCTTCCGAAGGCCCGCGAAGTGCTCGTCGAGCGCGAGGACCGCATCAAGGGCGGCATCCAGCGCGCCGAGGCCGCGCAGGCGGAAGCCAAGGCCGCCCTCGAGAAGTACAACGCCCAGCTCGCTGAGGCACGTGCTGAAGCGGCGCAGATCCGTGAGGATGCGCGCACCAAGGGCAAGCAGATCATCGAAGACATGAAGACCCAGGCCACCGAAGAAAGCAACCGAATCATCGAGTCCGGTGAGAAGCAGCTGATGGCTCAGCGTGAGCAGGTCATCACCGAGCTGCGCCGCGAGATGGGACAGAACTCGATCAACCTGGCCGAGCGTCTGCTCGGTGAGCAGCTCGGCGACAACGTCAAGCGCTCCGGGACGATCGACGCGTTCCTCTCCGATCTCGACACCGTGGCCCCGGCAGGAAAGTGAGCGACATGCACGCAGCGAGCCGCGAGGCATTGGCGAAGGCGACGCGCAATCTGGACACGATCCTGTCCGGCCAGGGTAACGCCGTGGCCACCGCCGCACAGACCGGAACCGAGCTTTTCGACGTCGTGGAGATCCTCGACGGAGACCGCGCCCTGCGTGTCGCTGCCGCGGAGGTCTCGAACCCCGCTGAGCAGCGCGTGGGCCTGGTTCGGGAGGTGTTCGGCGGCAAGGTCTCCGACACCACCCTCAAGGTCCTCGGAGATGCGGTTGAACTGAACTGGTCCACCCCCCGTGAGATGCGGGAGGGCCTTGTCGAACTGGGCCGTCGCGCACTGCTGGAGGCCGCCCGGAGCCAGGGGCAGTTGGAGCAGGTGGAGGACGAGCTTTTCCGGCTGTCCCGCATCCTGACCGATCAGCCCCGGCTCACCCAGCTCCTCGACGACCGTACGGCGACAGCCGACGCGAAGCGGGGACTGCTGGCGGGTGTTCTGTACGGCAAGGTCACCCCGGTGACCGAGGCACTCGCGCTGCAGGCGATCACCCGACGTGACCACGGTCCCGTCCAGGACATCGCGGCACTGAGCGCGCTGGCCGCCGACATGCAGAACCGGACGGTCGCCCACGTGGTCGCCGCGACCCGGCTCACTGCGGAGCAGGAGCAGGGTCTGAAGGACAAGTTGGGCACGATCTACGGTCGTGAGATGTCCATCCACTCTGAGGTTGACCCCAGCCTCCTCGGTGGTGTGGTCGTCCGCGTCGGTTCGGAAGTCATCGACGGTTCCACTTCAGGCAAGCTTCAGCGCCTGCGGTCGAAACTGCCGTGACCGGCGCCGACTACGACCAGGAGAACTAGACAAATAATGCTGGAAGAAACAACCGAGAGCAGGAAGAACATGGCGGAGCTGACGATCTCCTCCGACGAGATCCGTAGCGCGATTGAGAATTACACCTCGAGCTACTCCCCGGAGGCCTCCCGTGAGGAGGTCGGCGTGGTCATTTCGGCGGCTGACGGTATCGCCCAGGTTTCGGGCCTCCCGTCAGTGATGACGAATGAGCTGCTCGAGTTCCCGGGCGGCGTCATCGGCGTCGCACAGAACCTCGACACCGACCGCGTCGGCGTGGTTGTCCTGGGTAACTACGAAAGTCTCAAAGAGGGCGACGAAGTTAAGCGGACCGGAGAGGTCCTGTCCATCCCGGTCGGCGACAAGTTCCTCGGCCGCGTTATCAACCCCCTGGGTGAGCCCATCGACGGCATGGGTGCCATCGAAGCAGAAGAGGACCGTGTCCTCGAGCTTCAGGCCCCCTCCGTGCTGCAGCGTCAGCCCGTCGAGGAGCCCCTCCAGACCGGCATCAAGGCCATTGATGCGATGACCCCGATCGGCCGTGGTCAGCGTCAGCTGATCATCGGTGACCGTAAGACCGGCAAGACCGCGGTCTGCCTGGACACGATCCTGAACCAGAAGGCCAACTGGGGGTCCGGCGACGAGAAGAAGCAGGTCCGCTGCATCTACGTCGCCATCGGACAGAAGGGTTCCACCATCGCCGGAATCCGGAAGACCCTGGAGGAGCACGGTGCCCTGGAGTACACGACGATCGTCGCGGCTCCCGCATCCGACTCCGCCGGTTTCAAGTGGCTCGCACCCTTCGCCGGTGCCGCCCTGGGACAGCACTGGATGTACAAGAACAAGCACGTCCTGGTCATCTACGATGACCTGACCAAGCAGGCTGAGGCATACCGTGCCATCTCCCTGCTGCTGCGCCGCCCGCCGGGCCGCGAGGCCTACCCGGGTGACGTCTTCTACCTGCACTCCCGTCTGCTGGAGCGTGCCGCGAAGCTGTCCGATGACATGGGTGCCGGTTCGATGACCGCTCTGCCGATCATCGAGACCAAGGCCAACGACGTCTCGGCCTTCATCCCGACCAACGTCATCTCCATCACCGACGGCCAGGTCTTCCTGGAGTCCGATCTGTTCAACCAGGGCGTTCGCCCCGCCATCAACGTCGGTGTCTCCGTCTCCCGTGTCGGTGGTGCCGCACAGACCAAGGGCATGAAGAAGGTGTCCGGTTCACTGCGTCTGGACCTCGCCTCCTACCGTGACCTGGAGGCCTTCGCGGCCTTCGCGTCCGATCTGGATCCGGCGTCCAAGCGTCAGCTGGAACGCGGTCAGCGTCTCGTCGAGCTGCTCAAGCAGTCCGAGAACAACCCGATGGCGGTCGAAGATCAGATGGTGTCCATCTGGCTCGCGGGCGAAGGCCACCTCGACAACGTTCCCGTCGAGGATGTCCGTCGCTTCGAGACCGAACTCCACGAGTACCTGCACGGCAACGCCAGCGAGGTCTACGACCAGATCGCCGGTGGTGCAGCGTTCTCCGACGAGTCGAAGGAGATCCTGGTGTCCGCGACGGAGGACTTCAAGCGCACCTTCCAGACCACGGACGGCACCCCGGTGATCAACGAACCCGAGGTCGAGGCAATGGCGGAGGGCGATCTGAAGAAGAACAAGATCACGGTCTCCCGCAAGTCAGCCAAGAAGTAGGGTCGTGACACGCACCATGACCGTCCTAGGAAAAGAAGGGAGGCGATAGATCATGGCCAATCTTCGAGAACTACGTTCCCGCATCAAGTCGGTGAACTCGACCAAGAAGATCACCAAGGCCCAGGAGCTCATCGCCACCTCGCGAATCACGAAGGCCCAGCAGCGGGTCGAGGCTTCGATGCCGTACGCCGAGGAGATCCACCGTGTGATCGAACGCCTCGCGTCCGCCACCGAACTCGACCACGCGATGCTCCGTGAACGTGAGAACGGACGTCGGGCCGCGATTCTCGTGGTGACCAGTGACCGTGGCATGTGCGGCGGCTACAACTACAACGTCTTCAAGAAAACCGCCGAACTGCGCGGCATGCTCGAGGACAAGGGCTACGAAGTGGTCCTGTACGTCTCCGGCAACAAGGGACTGAGCTACTACCGTTTCCGCGGCGAGGACATCGCCGGCGCGTGGACCGGGTTCTCCCAGGACCCGGGATACAAGGAGACCCACGGTATGCGCAGGCACCTGATCGACGGTTTCGTCGCAGGATCCACCGGTACCGCGAAGTGGCGTGAGGGACTGGCGACGCCGGAGGGTGAACCCATCCGGGGCTTCGACCAGTTGCACGTCGTGTACACCGAGTTCGAGTCCATGCTGACCCAGAACGCCCGGGCGCACCAGCTCCTTCCGATCGAGCCGATCATCGAGCTCGACCAGATCGAGACCGGGGAAGACATGCTCGCCTCGTCGTCCAACGATATCGAGGCGGACTACGACTTCGAGCCCAGTGCGGAGGAACTGCTCGACGCCCTGCTTCCGCAGTACGTGTCGCGTGGCCTCTACGCCATGCTCCTCGAAGCCGCGGCCAGTGAGTCCGCGTCCCGACGTACCGCGATGAAGTCTGCGACCGACAACGCCAACGAGCTGGTCAAGGACCTCTCGCGCGTGGCCAACCAGGCCCGTCAGGCACAGATCACCCAGGAAATCACAGAGATCGTCGGTGGCGCGGGAGCGCTCGCCGAAAGCGGAGAAAGTGACTAGATTATGACTACAGCTCTCCAGGAGCAGAACACACAGCAGGCGTCCACCGCCGGCCGTGTCGTGCGCGTCATCGGTCCGGTCGTCGACGTGGAATTCCCGCGCGGCGAGCTTCCGGCCCTGTACAACGCACTGACTGTCGAGATCAAGCTCGAGGCAGTCGCCAAGACCATCACGCTCGAGGTCGCCCAGTACCTGGGTGACAACCTCCTGCGCACCATCTCGATGGCTCCCACGGACGGTCTCGTCCGTGGCCAGGAGGTCACCGACCTCGGTCGTCCGATCTCCGTGCCCGTCGGCGACGTCGTCAAGGGCCACGTCTTCAACGCCCTCGGCGACTGCCTCGACGAGCCCGGCCTCGGCCGTGACGGCGAGCAGTGGGGCATCCACCGCGACCCGCCGCCCTTCGACCAGCTCGAGGGCAAGACCGAGATCCTCGAGACCGGCATCAAGGTCATCGACCTGCTGACCCCGTACGTCAAGGGCGGAAAGATCGGCCTGTTCGGCGGCGCCGGTGTCGGTAAGACCGTTCTCATCCAGGAGATGATCACCCGTATCGCGCGTGAGTTCTCCGGTACGTCCGTGTTCGCGGGTGTCGGTGAGCGTACCCGTGAGGGCACCGACCTCTTCCTCGAGATGGAGGAGATGGGGGTTCTCCAGGACACCGCACTCGTCTTCGGCCAGATGGACGAGCCGCCGGGAGTCCGCATGCGCGTCGCGCTGTCCGGTCTGACGATGGCGGAGTACTTCCGTGACGTCCAGCACCAGGACGTGCTGCTGTTCATCGACAACATCTTCCGTTTCACCCAGGCCGGTTCCGAGGTCTCGACCCTGCTGGGTCGTATGCCCTCCGCCGTGGGCTACCAGCCCACCCTGGCTGACGAGATGGGTGTGCTCCAGGAGCGCATCACCTCGACGAAGGGCCGCTCGATCACGTCCCTGCAGGCCGTCTACGTGCCCGCGGACGACTACACCGACCCGGCTCCGGCGACCACCTTCGCCCACCTCGACGCGACCACCGAGCTCGACCGCTCGATCGCCTCGAAGGGCATCTACCCGGCCGTGAACCCGCTGACCTCCACGTCACGGATCCTCGAGCCCGGTATCGTCGGTGAGCGCCACTACAACGTCGCGCAGCGCGTGATCAACATCCTGCAGAAGAACAAGGAACTCCAGGACATCATCGCCATCCTCGGTATGGACGAGCTGTCCGAGGAGGACAAGATCACCGTCCAGCGCGCCCGTCGTCTGGAACGCTTCCTCGGCCAGAACTTCTTCGTCGCGGAGAAGTTCACCGGTATCCCCGGTTCCTACGTGCCGCTGGAGGACACCATCGTGGCCTTCGAGCGCATCTGCCGGGGCGACTTCGACCACTACCCGGAGCAGGCGTTCAACGGCCTGGGCGGGCTGGACGACGTCGAGGCCGCGTACCAGAAGATGAACGAAAAGTAGAAGGGCGGGTCTCATGGCTGAAATCGCCGCTGAACTGGTCGCCGTGGAACGTAAGTTGTGGTCCGGCAACGCCACGATCGTCACGGCCCAGACCACCGAGGGTGAGATCGGCGTACTCGCCGGTCACGAGCCGATGCTCGGTCAGCTGATCGAGAACGGTGTCGTGACCATCCGCCCGGCCGAGGGGGACCGTCTGGTCGCCGCCGTCCAGGGTGGATTCATCTCCGTGTCCAAGGACAAGGTCACCATCCTCGCGGACCACGCCGAATGGGCGTCCGAGGTCGACACCGCCGCCGCGGAGGCCGCCCTCAACGAGGGCGACCGGGACTCCAGGGCACGCGCTGAAGCCGGACTGCGCGCCGTCCGACGGAGTCAGGAAGGCTGAGCCCGGGAGGCTCCGAGCCACCGGCTCATCTCCCCACGACGACGTGCCCCGGGAGGAACCACCACGGTTTCCTCTCGGGGCACGTCGTCGTCACGGGCATCGGCGATCCATTTTGCTGTCGTATCACCCAGACCACGGTGGCTGAGCCGGACGAAGCACCAATTCAGCCCCGCTCACCAGCAGTTTCGCGGAGTTGGGGACCCCCGTTGCAATAAGTTCGTTGATCAGACGTGCCAGGAGTAGGATCACAGAAAAGCGGTGCGCCGGGTGTCAGCGTCGCTGGCCTGAACCGACGACGCGCCGCCGTACCTTGATGATGAGGGAGTGATCGGTGGAGTTTCTCTGGTACGGACTGTCCACGTCATTGTGTGTGTTCGTCGTGCTCGCGGGCTGGCGCTTTCTGCGCGTACGGGCCACCGGATCCGGGATTCTCCTCAGACGCCTGCCCGCCGACGGTGCGCACGGCTGGCGGCACGGGGCGCTGCGCTACTCGGGGGACGGCATCGAGTTCTACAAGCTCAGGTCCGTCGCTCCGGCCCCGGATCTCCGTTTCCCGCGTACCGGTGCGGAGGTCACGGGTCGCAGGGAACCCGGTGCCGCGGAAACGGCCTTCATGCCGGCGGGCGTCCGGATCGTGGAACTGGCCGTCAGGGACCGGCGCTACGAACTCGCGCTCGACGCCCAGAGCGAGACCGCGCTGACCGCCTGGATCGAATCCGCGCCCAGCGCCCGGCAGGAACGGCGTTTCCGGCCGCTCGACCGCTAGACGGGTACCGTCCGGTCACCGGGGACGGACACGCTAGACTTCGTGGAATGCGACTTGTCATTGCCCGTTGTTCCGTTGATTACGTCGGACGGCTGGAGGCGCACCTCCCGTCCGCCGACAGGCTGCTGCTCGTCAAGGCCGACGGTTCCGTGTCGGTGCACGCCGACGACCGCGCCTACAAGCCCCTGAACTGGATGACGCCACCCTGCACCCTCCGCGAGGAGAACGTGGAGGTGGAGATCGAGGGCGGCACCGGTGGCGGTGGGGAGGTGGACCCCGAGGCTGACGCACCCCGCAACACCCTCTGGATCGTGGAGAACTCCAAGGGGGAGCAACTCCGGATCACCATCGAGAAGATCCATTCCGACGTCACCCATGAGTTCGGTCAGGATCCGGGGTTGATCAAGGACGGTGTCGAGGCGCATCTCCAGGAACTTCTCGCCGAACAGATCACCACTCTCGGTGACGGCTACACACTCGTCCGCAGGGAGTACCCCACCGCGATCGGACCGGTCGACATCCTGTGCCGTGACGCCGACGGGGCCGCCGTCGCCGTGGAGATCAAACGACGGGGGGAGATCGACGGCGTCGAGCAGCTGACACGATACCTCGACCTGTTGAACCGGGATGAGCTTCTCGCCCCGGTTCAGGGGGTCTTCGCCGCACAGCAGATCAAACCCCAGGCACGTACCCTGGCCGAGGACCGGGGGATCAGGTGTGTCGTCCTCGACTATCAGGCGCTCCGGGGCACGGAGTCAGCTGAACTCCGTCTGTTCTGATGCCGCGCCGCAACCGTTCCAGAGGCGGTCGCCGTTCCGGTGGGCGGCGGAGTGAACCGACGGTGGCCCCTCTGCCCCGCGACGGCGCGGTCTACTACGGCACCCAGGAGATGCCCGGACCGTCGTACACCGGTGGTGCCCCGCACCTCGTGCGGAGGATCGGGGCGGGACGCGCCACGAAGTTCTACGTGTGCCCCGGGTGCAACCAGAACATTCCTCCGGGCGTCGCCCACATCGTCGCATGGCCGAAAGACTTCGGACGGGGTGCCGATGACCGGAGGCACTGGCACCGTCACTGCTGGGACAGGCGCTAGTCCGCCGCGACGGGCTCCGTCAGTTCGAGCAGGACACCACCGGCGTCCCTGGGGTGCACGAAATTGATCCTGGCTCCACCGGTGCCGCGTTTCGGCTCCGGGTAGAGGAGACGGACCCCGAGACCCCGGAGATGTTCACACAGCGCGTCCATGTTGTCGGTGCGCAGACACATCTGCTGGAGCCCCGGCCCCTTCTTCTCCAGGAACGTCGCGATGGTCGAGTCTTCGTTCAGGGGCGCGAGCAGCTGGATCACCCCGGCCGTCGGGGCGGTGGCGTCGGTGTCGGCGGGGCCGACCATCGCCTCGACGACGCCCTGCTCCTCGTTCGTCTCCTGGTGGAGGTTCACCCAGCCGAAGGCACTCCGGTAGAACTCGACGGCCGCATCGAGATCGGGGACCGCGATGCCGACGTGGTCGAGGCAGGTGACGTATTCGTGGGGAATGTCGATGGAGTGGTTCATGCTCACTGATTTTACCCCGCCAACCGCGGGCGGGAGCGGGTTGAACGGAACGCCGAACGTCTTTCGGTAGTCTGTGTTGCATGATCGTCGCATTCTCAGTCGCCCCCACCGAGACCCCCGGTGCCAACGCCGAGATGGCCGACGCCGTCGCCGAGGCCGTCCGCGTCGTCCGCGCCTCCGGCCTGCCCAACGAGACCAACGCCATGTTCACCCTCATCGAGGGTGAGTGGGACGAAGTCATGGACGTGGTCAAGCGCGCCACCGAGGCCGTCGTCGCCGTCTCTCCGCGGGTCGGGCTGGTTCTCAAGGCCGACATCCGGCCCGGCTACACTGGGCAGCTGACCGCCAAGGTCGACGCCGTCAACCGGCGCCTGGCCGCAGCCGAGGAAAAGGAGAACGGACTATGACCACTCCCGAACGTTTCACCGCCGGAGCCGTGGATCTGGGCGAGATCAAGGCCCGGGCGGAAGCCCGGGCGCAGGCGCAGTCCCGGGGAGGGAACGCCGGGGGAGGGGTACCCACCTCCTTCACCGTCACCCGGTCGAACATCGAGTCCGAGGTCATTGAACGGTCCATGCAGGTCCCGGTCGTCCTGCTCATCGGCTCGGACGAGGTTGAGTCATCCCGTCAGCTCCGAAGCGATCTGACGGACCTCGCGGCCGCCGCCGGCCACGACTGGTTGTTCGGGTACGTCGACGCACAGTCAGCCCCCGAACTGGCGCAGATCTTCGGTGTGACGGCGCTGCCGACCGTGGTCGCTCTCGCCGGTGGACGACCACTCGCGGACTTCCAGGGCGGGCAGCCACAGTCCGCTTTGCAGGAGTGGACCGCGGCCGTGGTGGGGGCCTGCGCGGGGAAGCTCCAGGGACTGCCGCAGCAGGCCGATTCCGGGGAACCCGGGGATGAGGTTCCCGGGGATCCCCGCTTCGCCCCCGCCGAGGATGCCATGGCGGAGGGTGACTTCGATGCGGCCATCGCCGTCTACGACGGCATCCTCGCGAGGGAACCCGCCAACACCGACGCGAAGCTCGCCCGCGACAACGCCCGCCTCCTCAAGCGGCTGTCGGAGGCGGATCCCGCAGTGGACGCGGTCGCCGAGGCCGACGCAGATCCCACGGACGTCGACAAGGCTTTCGCCGCTGCGGACGCGGCGGTTGCGGCAGGGGACCCGGAGCCGGCCTTCAACCGGCTCATCACACTGCTCGCGTCGAGCCAGGGCGACCGGAGGGCCGCGGTGAAGGAGAGACTGCTGGAGCTCTTCGCCCTGTTCGCCACCGACGATCCCCGGGTGATCGCCGCGCGGGGCCGAATGGCCAGCGCCCTGTTCTGACCGGCCGGTCAACGAAACGGTGCCCCGTGCGACCCCTGTCATCAGGGGACCGCACGGGGCACCGCGTCATGTGGTGGAGCCGGTTGATCAGTCGCGGTGGCGGTACCACTGGGTCGACATCGCCGGGACGTGCAGGCGTACGGAGTGCGGCTGACCGTCCCACCCGTAGTCGTCGGCGTGCACGACACGCTGAAGATCATTGCCGGCACCGGCGTAGTCACCGGAATCGGTGTTGAGGACGAGTTCCCAGGCACCGCCGAGGGGCAGACCGAAGGTGTAGGACGGCTGACTGCCGCCCCCGAGATTGCTGACGCAGAGCAGTTTCTCCCCGCCCGCACCGTGACGGAGGAACGCGAGAATGTTGTTCTCCGCGTCGTCGGCCTTGACCCAGTCGAACCCGTCGCCGGTGAAGTCCCGGGTGTAGAGGGCCGGCTCGTCGACGTAGCGGTGATTCATGTCCCGCACGAGGTCACGGACACCGGTGTGGTACTCGCCCTCCCACCCGAAGAGATCGCCCCAGTCGAGGGAGCGGCTCTCGGACCACTCGGAGGTCTGTGCCCATTCGAGTCCCTGGAACAGCAGCTGCTTACCCGGGTGCGCCCACATGTAGGCGAGCAGCGTCCGGGCGCCGGCGGCCTTGTTCCAGGAATCACCGGGCATCCGCTCCCACAGGGAGCCCTTGCCGTGGACGACCTCGTCGTGGCTGATCGGCAGGATGAACTTCTCGGAGAAGGCGTACACCAGGGAGAACGTGATCTCGTTGTGGTGCCAGCTGCGGTTGATCGGGTCCTCCCCGAAGTAGCGCAGGGTGTCGTTCATCCAGCCCATGTTCCATTTCATGGAGAACCCGAGCCCGCCCTCGGTGGTGGGGGCGGTCACCCCCGGCCAGGAGGTCGACTCCTCGGCGATGGTCAGTGCACCCGGGTGGTGGCGGTGCACCGTCGCGTTCATCTCCTGGAGGAACTGCACGGCCTCGAGGTGTTCGCGTCCGCCGTGGACGTTCGGCAGCCACTCGCCCTCCTTACGGGAGTAGTCGAGGTAGAGCATCGAGGCGACGGCGTCGACCCGCAGGCCGTCGATGTGGAATTCCTCGAGCCAGTAGAGGGCGTTGGCCACCAGGAAGTTGCGGACCTCGGGGCGGCCGAAGTCGAAGACACAGGTGCCCCAGTCGAGTTGTTCACCGCGACGCCAGTCGGGGTGTTCGTAGAGCGGCTGGCCGTCGAATCGGGCGAGGGCCCATTCGTCCTTGGGGAAGTGGGCGGGGACCCAGTCGACGAGGACCCCGATGCCGCGGGCGTGGAAGGCGTCGACGAGTGCGCGGAACTCGTCCGCCGTACCCCAGCGTGAGGAGGGGGCGTAGTAGCCGGTGACCTGGTAGCCCCAGGAACCACCGAAGGGGTGCTCGGCGACGGGCATGAACTCGACGTGGGTGTAGCCCATGTCGGCGACGTAGTCGACGAGCTCATCGGCGAGTTCGGCGTAGGTCAGTCCGTACTTCCAGGACCCCAGATGAACCTCGTAGATGCTCATCGGGGAGGCGTTCCAGTCGGTGCGGTCACGGTGGGCCAGCCAGTCGGTGTCCCGCCACCGGTAGTCGGATTCGGCGACGATGGAACCGGTGGCGGGTGGCGCCTCGGTGAGGCGTGCCATCGGGTCGGCCTTGTCGAGGCGCGTGCCGTCGTGGGTGTGGATCGCGAACTTGTACACTTCGCCGGCGCACACCCCCGGGACGAAGACCTCCCACACCCCGGAGGACCCGAGGGCGCGCATCGGGGTCTGGGAGGGATTCCAGCCGTTGAAGTCGCCGATGACGGCGACGCCGGCCGCGTTCGGGGCCCACACCGCGAAGGACGTGCCGGTGACGGTGCCGAGGACGGTGTCGTAGCGGCGGACCCGCGCACCGAGGACCTCCCAGAGGCGTTCGTGGCGCCCTTCGTTGATCAGGTGTATGTCGGTCTCGCCGAGGGTGGGGAGGAAGCAGTAGCCGTCGGCCCTGGTCACCGTGGTTCCCCCGGGCCAGGTGATGATCAGTTCGTAGGCGACGGAGCTGGTGTCGGGGAGTGCGGCCACGTAGACGTCGTCGCCGACGGGTTGCATGTCGACGGGCTGGCGTCCCTCCACGTGCAGCTGGACCCGGTCGGCACCGATCTGGCGGGTCCGGACCACCGACCCCGACTCGGTGTGGTGCCAGCCGTAGATCCCGTGCGGGTCGTGGTGGCGGCAGGCGGCGAGGAGCCGCCAGTCGCCGTCGGCGATGAGGAGTCGTTCGGGGACGTTCGGGGAGTTCATGGTGGTGTCCTTCGTGGGGTTGACTGTGGCGCGGGTCTGCGTGTCGTCGCCCCGGGGCACGGCCGCCGTCGTCGTCGGTGCGGGGCGCGTGTCCCGGGGTTGGGGTTAAGCCCGGTAGCGGTCGATCCGGCGCCAGGCGAGTTGTTCCCGGCGCCCGGGGGTCACCGTCGGCAGGATGAGGATGTGCGCGACGTTGTTCCACGGTTCGAGACGGACGTAGTTGTGTTCGCCCCAGAGGTAGTCGGCGCCGCTGATCTCGTCGTGGACGTCGAACATCGCGCCCGGGTCCATGCCGAGCCGTTCGAGGTCCAGGTGGACCGTCGTCTCGACGGCGTTGTACGGGTCGAGGTTGACGACGACCAGCACCGTGTCACCGGTCGTCGGGTCCACCTTGGAGTAGGCGATCACCTGGTCCGAGTCGGTGGTGTGGAAATCGAGGACCCGCAGCTGCTGCAGGGCCGGGTGTTCGCGGCGGACCCGGTTGAGGGTCCCGAGGAACACGGAGAGGGAGTCGCCGCTGGCGTCGGCCGCGGCGTAGTCCCGGGGACGGAGCTCGAACTTCTCGCTGTCGAGGTACTCCTCGCTGCCGGGCTTGAGCGCCCGGTGCTCGTAGAGTTCGTATCCCGAGTACACGCCCCACAGCGGGGACATGGTCGATGCGAGTACGGCGCGCAGCGCGAACATTCCGCGTCCGCCGTACTGCAGGGACGCGTGCAGGATGTCCGGCGTGTTGACGAAGAGATTGGGGCGGCAGACGTCCGCCATCCGGGAGATTTCCCGACCGAACTCGGTGAGCTCGTGTTTGGTGGTCTGCCAGGTGAAGTAGGTGTACGACTGGCTGAATCCGGCTTTGGCGAGACCGTACAGGCGGGGGCGACGGGTGAAGGCCTCCGCGAGGAAGATGACGTCCGGGTGTTTCTCGTGGACGGTGCCGATGAGCCACTCCCAGAAGTTCGCGGGCTTGGTGTGCGGGTTGTCCACACGGAACGTGGTGATGCCGTGGTCCACCCAGAACAACACGACACGGAGAATCTCGTTGTAGAGTCCCTCGGGGTCATTGTCGAAGTTGAGGGGGTAGATGTCCTGGTACTTCTTCGGCGGGTTCTCGGCGTAGGCGATCGTGCCGTCGGGCAGCACGGTGAACCACTCGGGGTGTTCGGCGGCCCAGGGGTGGTCGGGTGCGCACTGGAGGGCGAGATCGAGTGCGATCTCGAGCCCGAGTTCACCCGCGCGGGACACGAGCGCGTCGAAGTCATCGATGGTTCCCAGTGCGGGGTGCACCGCGTCGTGGCCTCCGGCGGTGGACCCGATCGCCCACGGTGAACCGACGTCCTCCGGCCCGGGGGTCAGGGTGTTGTTGCGTCCCTTGCGGTTGATCTCACCGATCGGATGGATGGGCGGGAAATAGACGGTGTCGAAGCCCATGGCGGCGACGCGGTCCAGTTCGGCGGTCGCGGTGGCGAAGGTGCCGTGCACCGGGCGGCCGTCCGTGTCGACGCCACCGGTCGAACGGGGGAAGAACTCGTACCAGGAACTGAACAGCGCTCTGGGCCGCTCCACCCTGATCTTGCGGGGAATGCCCCGGGTGAGCAGTTCCCGTACCGGGTGCTCGTCGAGCAGTGCGACGATGTCGGCGGTGAACGCCGGGGCGACCGCCTCCGCGGGGCCGAGATCCTCCCGGCGGAGACTCTCCGCCACGGACGCCACCTCGGGGCGGTGTTTCTTCGGCACCCCCTCGGCCGCACGCAGGAAGAGCCGGGCACCGGTCTCGAGATCGTTGGCGAGTTCCGCCCGGGTCTGCCCGGCGTCGATCTTGGAGGTCACGGCATGACGCCACGTGGCGACCGGGTCCGACCAGACATCGATGCGGAACGTCCACAGGCCCGGGGCATCCGGGATGACGACCCCGTTGACCTGGTCCTCGTCATGCGGGCTGCGGCGCATGGGAATCTTGACGGTGCGCCGGAACGCGGGGGAGTCCTCCGGCCCACGGACATTGAGGGTGGCGGAGAGTGCGTCGTGTCCCTCGCGCCACGCCAGGCCCGAGATCGGCACCACCTCACCCACCACAGCCTTCGTGGGGTGGCGTCCCCCGGAGATCACGGGGCGGACATCATCTAGGCCAAGGCGATTCGTCACTGTTTCCTCATTCGTGTTTCCGGTCGGTCCTGTCCGGTGCTGGACGGTGGCGTCCCCTGATCCGGGAACGGCACCCGTACAGCCCCCACTCTAACGGAGGAAACCCCGGCACACCGGGCTCCCGGCCACCGAATCCCGGTCGTTCACCGGGAAAGGGGGCCACGGTCGCCCCGACACCGGGAAGGGCACGGGGCGGATCGGCCGCCACCGCCGTGGCAGTCACCACCGCGGCGGTCGATGGGTCATGATGGAGGGGTGACTGTGAATGAGACCGAAACCGACCCGGACCTCCTCATCGACTTCCGCGACGTGTCCTTCGTCCGTGACGGGGCGACGCTCGTCGGCGGCGTCAACTGGCAGGTCGAACTGGATGAACGGTGGGTCATCATCGGCCCCAACGGCGCCGGTAAGACCACCCTCATCCGCATGGCCGCCGCAGAGGAGTACCCCTCCGGTGGTACGGCGTTCATCATGGGTGAACGGATCGGGCGCACCGACATGCGCGATCTGCGGGCCATGATCGGGGTGTCCTCCGCGGCTCTCGGCAGCCGTATCCCCGCGAACGAGGAGGTCGGGGACCTCGTGGTCTCCGCCGGCTACGCCATCCTCGGTCGGTGGCGGGAGGAATACGACGAAACCGACCTCGATCAGGCGCGGGACATCCTCGAACAGGTCGGTGCCTACCACCTCCAGGGGCGGACCTGGGGAACCCTCTCCGAAGGGGAGCGCAAGCGTGTCCTCATCGCCCGCGCGCTCATGACGAACCCCGAACTCCTGCTCCTGGACGAGCCCGGGGCCGGGTTGGACCTCGGTGGTCGGGAGGATCTCGTCGGCCACCTGGGCCGGCTGGCCCTCGACCCCGACGCACCCGCCATCGTCATGATCACCCACCACGTCGAGGAGATCCCCGACGGCTTCACCCACGCCATGCTCCTCGACGAAGGGTCCGTCGTGGCCCAGGGCCTCATCGACGACGTGCTGACGAGCGAGAATCTCACCCGCGCCTTCCACCAGCCCATCCGGATCGACCGGATCGACGGCCGCTACTTCGCCCGGCGGGCACCCCGCGCCGGGCGGGGGAGCCACCGCAGGTAGATGGCGTACACACGAGGGGAGGTCGATTTCCTCCGGGACCACCGCGCGGAGATCGCCGGGGCGACCGCGGGACTCGCACTGACCCGGACCAGTCTCATCGCCGACACACAGGCACTGCGGAAACAGTTCGGTGACCACGCACGGGCCGTCTCCGAACTCGCCGCCGCACGCCGGGCGAGCGTCGGCAAGCTCCCGTCGGACTGGCTCATGTGCGGGGATTCGGCACAACAGGCGACCGCACCCGCCGTCGCCGAGGTCCGTGCGCACCGCATCGCCTCACACCTCGGCACCGGCGCACACGTCCACGACGTGACCTGCTCCATCGGTACCGAACTCCCGGTACTCGCCGACGCCGGGCTCACCGTCACCGGCTCCGACCTCGACCCCGTCCGGGCGCGGATGGCGCGCATCAACACCGGAGCGGCGGTGGCGGTCGCCGACGCTCTCACGCCACCCCTGAGACCCGGCGCCGTCGATGTCGTCGTCGCGGATCCCGCGCGTCGTGCCGGAGGGCGCCGCATCACCCGTCCCGACCGGCTGCTCCCGCCGCTACCGGATCTCATCGGTGCGCACGAAGGTACGCCCGTCGCCGTGAAATGTGCTCCGGGCCTGGACTTCAGCGACTGGGAGGGGCCGGTCAGTCTCGTCAGCGTCGACGGCGGTGTCAAGGAGGCCTGTCTCTACTCGCCGGAACTCGGTGCCGGCGAACGACGAGAAGCGGTGATGATCTCCACCACCGGTCGCGGTGGCCCCCGGATCGACCGGATCACGGACCGGGACGGCGGCGGCGCGGGGGAGGAGAGCATCGCCGGGCCACCCGGCCGCTACATCATCGATCCCGACGGGGCCGTGGTCCGGGCGGGACTGGTCCGGCACTACGCGCTCCGCGAGGGGCTCTGGATGCTCGATGACCGGATCGCGCACCTCACCGGGGACCGTGTCCCGGTCGGGACAACAGGATTTCGATTCATCGAAAAGGTGCCGCTGAAGAAGCTGAAGGCAGCTCTCCGGAAACACGGGTGCGGGTCTCTGGAGATACTCGTACGGGGTGTCGACATCGACCCGGACAGACTCCGCCGTGACCTCAAACAGGCCGGTGAACGGCCGATGACCGTGGTCGTCACCCGGATCGGTTCCGCCGGCGTCGCCCTGGTCTGCGGACCCCGCACCGATGGTGTTGACCGCAGCTGACACAGTGTTCGCCCGGTGGCGACGGAGGTGCCGCGGAAGGCTAGACTGGCGGCCAGCCTGGAGTCCGTGATGCCCCCGCCACCACCGGAGGGGTGACCCACGGGCGACCATGAGTCCGTCACAGCCGCCAACAAGGAAGGCCCACACCGCATGCCCACGATCGTGGTACTGGTCAAGCACGTCCCCGACACCTGGTCACAGAAGAAACTGTCCGGGGACTTCACCCTCGACCGCGACAACGTCGACGAGGTCATCGACGAGATCAACGAGTACGCCGTCGAACAGGCCCTGAAGATCCGTGAAACCGACGCCGAGGCCGGCTGGCGGGTCGTCGCCCTCACCGCGGGTACCGGTCGGGCGGAGGAGGCGCTGCGCAAGGCTCTCGCCATGGGGGTGGATGACGCGGTGCTGCTGTCCGACGAGGGGATCGCGGGCTCGGACCTGCCCGGGACCGCCTGGTCGCTCACCTGCGGAATCGACGCCGCGATGTCCGCCCTCGGACTGGACGAACTCAAGCTGATCGTCACCGGCAACCGTTCCTCCGACGGACTGATGGGGGGCATGGCGGGCATCCTCTCCGAGTACCGCACCATCCCGGCGCTCACCCACCTGCGCAGCGCCACGGTCAACGCCGCCGAGGGGACCGTCACCGGTGTCCGGGAGACCCCGAAGGGCGAGTTCGAGCTCGCCGCCGCGCTGCCGGCGGTCATCTCCGTCACCGATCAGGCGGACCGACCGAGGTTCCCCAACTTCAAGGGCATCATGGCCGCGAAGAAGGCTCAGATCACCCGCCTGTCCCTGGCGGACACCGCAGCCTCCCCGGAACAGGTGGGGGGCTCCCACGCGGCGACCGCCGTCACCGCCGCCACCGAACGTCCCGAGCGCGGGCAGGGCGAGATCATCCGCGACAACGGCCGGGCCGCCGTCGCCATCGCCGACTTCCTCGAGTCCCGCAACCTCATCTAGTCGCACGCCGCCACGCAGATCCACGCAACCCAGGAGTAGAACCCGCAATGTCCCACGCATACGTACTGGTCGAGCACACCGACGGCGTGCTCGATGAAGTCACCGCAGAACTCATCACCGCAGCCCGGGCGTTCGGCGCCGTGAGTGCCGTCGTCGTCGGTGCCCCGGGAACCTCGGCGCCACTCGCCGAGGCGCTGGCCGCCGCCGGAGCCGATCAGATCGTCGCCGCCGAGGGGGCGGATGTCGGTGAGCGTCTCGTCCTGCCCGCGGTCGACGCTCTGTCCATCCTCGCCTCCTCGAACCCCGCCCCCGTCCTCGTCCCCTCGTCACCCGCCGGTGACGAGATCGCCGCCCGCCTCGCCGTACGCCTGGGTTCCGGGGTCCTGTGCGACGTCGTCGGGGTGAACGCCGACCGCACCGCACAGCAGTCCATCTTCGGTGACACGATCTCCGTCACCGCCGCAGTCGGCGGCGAATGCCCCGTCTACGCCGTGCGTGCCGGAGCCGTCGACGCGGAACCGCGTCCCGGTGCTGGTGAACTCGTGAGCCTCGAACTCCCCGGGGCGGGGGAGAAGGACGTCCGTGTCACCGGATTCACCCCCGCCGAACGTGGCGAGCGGCCCGCCCTCGCCCAGGCGAAGATCGTCGTCGCAGGTGGTCGTGGCGTCGGATCCGCCGAGGGCTTCACCGACATCGTCGAACCCCTCGCCGACGCGTTCGGCGGAGCCGTCGGTGCCACGCGTGACGCCATCGACCACGACTGGTACGGCGGCCAGTACCAGATCGGCCAGACGGGTGTGTCCGTCTCCCCGGACCTCTACATCGGCCTCGGTATCTCCGGTGCGATCCAGCACAAGGCCGGCATGCAGACATCGAAGACCATCGTCGTCGTCAACAACGACGAGGACGCACCCCTGTTCGAGATCGCCGATCTCGGCGTCGTCGGCGACCTGTTCACGATCGCCCCGGCACTCACCGAGGAGATCGCGCGCCGCAGGAGGGGCTGATCCGTGCCGGAATCCCCGCACTACCTCGACCACGCGGCGACCGCACCGATCCGCCGGTGCGCCGTCGACGCCTGGGCGGACACCGCCCGGCTGCTCAACCCCGGTGGACAGTACGCCTCCGGGCGTCTCGCGCGGGCGGCCCTCGAGGAAGCGAGGGAACAGATCGCCGCAGCGCTCGGCTGTGAACCGGTGGAGGTCATCTTCACCGGTTCCGGCACGGAGAGCTGCAACATCGCCGTGCAGGGACTCTGGCGCGCCGGTGGTCGGGGGCGGATCATCTCCACCCCGATCGAGCACCCCGCCGTCGCCGAGACCGTCACCGCCCTGGCCGCCGCCGGTGCGGAAATCGACCTGCTCCCCGTCGGCGCCGACGGCGTGACCGTCCCGGGCCCCGTCCTCGACGCCAGGGCCTCCCTGGTCACCTGCATGTGGGCGAACAACGAAACCGGCGCGATCCAGCCCGTGGCCGGGATCTGCGCCCGTGCAGCGACCGCCGGGACCCCGGTGCACGTGGACGCGACCCAGGTCGTCGGCCATCTGCCCGTGGACTTCGTCGCGCTCGGAGCGACCACCCTCGCCGCCGGTGCCCACAAGTTCGGTGGCCCCCGGGGCGTGGGGCTGCTCATCGCGAAACGTTCACCCGCCCCCACTCCCGTCCTGTTCGGCGGGGGCCAGGAACGCGGCATCCGGCCGGGAACCGCGAACGTCGCCGGGGCGGTCGCGACGGCCGCAGCCCTCACCGAGGCGGTCGCCGAGATACCGGGGTCCACCCCCCGGATCACCGACCTGCGTGACCGACTGCAGGCCGGGATCCTCGACCGTGTCGATGACGTCCTGGTGCACGGTGCGGACGCACACCGCCTGCCCGGACACCTCCATCTCTCGTTCCCCGGTGCGGAGGGCGACAGTCTCATCATGCTGCTCGACAACGCCGGAATAGCGTGTTCCACCGGTTCCGCCTGTTCCGCCGGGGTCAACCGGGCGAGCGACGTGCTGCTGGCGATGGGCGTCAGTGAGCATGACGCCCGTGGTGCCGTCCGTTTCACGCTCGGCCCGACGACCACGGACGCCGACGTCGACCGGGTGCTGGAGGTCATCACCGACGTCGTCTCCCGGGCGCGGATCGCCGGAATGGCGTGAGTGGCGCCGGCCGTGGTTGTAGCATGGTCCCGTTCAACACCCCGACGAACGGAGACCACCAGTGTCAGTCCCGAGCAGCAGACGAAACCTCCTCCGACTCCTCACGACAGCCACCCTGCCACTGGCATTCGTGGCTGCGTGCTCCACGGGAGACGTCGACACCGGTGCATCCCGGACGGACACCACGACGGTGGACACCTCCGCAGCTGCACCCGGTGACGGATCCGGGGAACCGGGTGCGGATGATTCCCGGCTGATCCTGGTCACCGGGACGGGGAACTCGACCGAGACCGGGGTCGTCGGCCCCGACGGAACCGTCACCACCCTGGCCTCCGCCCCGGGGTCCGTCCGGCCCGCGGTCGTCAGGCTGGCCGACGGTTCGGTCGCGGTCGGAGACTCCTCCGGGGTCACGGTCTTCGGTCCCGACCTCCGCGACACGGCACACGCCGAGGGGGACGCCACGGGTTTCATCACACACGCGGTCAGCTCCCCGGACGGCCGCGGCGCCACCTTCGCCTACGCGGTCGGTGACGGTGAACACCCGGACCGGCACCTCATCGTCGATGTCACCGTCGACGGGGAGACCTCCAGCACGTTCTCGAACTCGGTTCCGGTCGGGCTGACGAGGTGCGACGACGGACACGTCTCCTGGTTGGAGGCCAAATCACCCGCCGCCAGTTTCGACGGTGGCGAACTGGGGGTCGACGTCGCGGTGTCGAGGATCAACGCCTCGGCGTCGACGGGTCCGGAAGCGGACGTCCTGCCCGCCGGCCCGGCACCGGTGTGGGGGCACGCCGGGTGCGGAGACACGGTCAGCTGGGTCGCCGGTGACGGCACCGCCGTGACCGTCGAAGGCGGTGAGGCGAGCCGGACGACCATCGACACCCCCAGGCCCGCGGCAGAGGGCCCGGACGTCAACGTCGGGGAGGGCACCACCTCCGACGGGGCGGTCTACGGCATCAGCGGGGACGGGCTCGTCGAGAGCTACACCTTCACCCCGGAGCCCGGGTTCCACACCGCGACCGCCGGCTTCACCGGTATCGCCGGTGCGACGGTCACCGGTGGTGGTGTGACCCGACCCGTCGGCGTGGCGTGGTCGGACGGGGTGTCCGCCGGTGCCCCCGTGACGGCGACGATGTTCGATCCGACGGACCCGGAATGCGCCGTGGAACTCGGTACGGTCGTGCTCCCCGGGGACACCACCGTGCTCGCCGCGACGGTCCAGGGGACGGTGGAACCGTCCTGCGGTCGGTGAGTCTCACCCGGTTGGGATGATCCCCCCACCGCCCGCTACCCTGGGGCACGGTTCGCCACGCGGGGAGCGTGGCCGAGGGCCGTGAACGGAAACCGGGAAGCACTGGAGGACTGTGACGATGCGAGTACTTGCGGCGATGAGCGGCGGCGTCGATTCCGCCGTCGCCGCGGCGCGGGCGAAGGCCGCCGGGCACGACGTCACCGGAGTTCACCTCGCCCTGTCCCGGGATCCGCAGACCGTCCGAGAGTCCGCCCGCGGCTGCTGCTCGCTGGAGGACTCCGCCGACGCCCGGCGCGTCTGTGACGCACTCGGCATCCCCTTCTACGTCTGGGACTTCTCCGAGCGGTTCCGCGCCGAGGTCATCGACGACTTCATCGACTCCTACGCACACGGTGAGACCCCGAACCCCTGCCTCCGGTGCAACGAGAAGATCAAGTTCACCGCCCTGCTGGAACGTGGTGTCGCGCTCGGTTTCGATGCGGTGGCGACGGGGCACTACGCCAGACTGACCCAACCGTGCGACGGCGGGGACGGTTATCTGCGGCGGGCGGTCGACCCGAACAAGGACCAGTCCTACGTCCTCGGTGTCCTCGGGGCCGGGGAGATCAGCCGCTGCATGTTCCCGGTGGGGGACACCGTCAAACCGGAGATCCGGGCCGAGGCCGCCGAGATGGGGTTCGCGGTGGCGAAGAAGCCTGACTCCTACGACATCTGCTTCATCCCCGACGGTGACACACAGGCCTTCCTCGGACGCCACATCGGACTGCGGCCGGGCATGGTCGTGGACGAGACCGGGCGGGAACTCCGTGACCATGAGGGGGTCCACGGGTTCACGATCGGTCAGCGTAAGGGACTCAAGCTCGGTGAACCCGCGGCGGACGGCCGCCCGAGATACGTCACCGACATCGATGCCGCGACCGGGACCGTGACGGTCGGCCCCCGGGAGAAGCTCGCGGTCTCGGTGATCCACGCCGACCGGCTGAAGGTCCTGCACCCCGGCATGACCGGGGAATTCGACTGCGAGGTGCAGGTGCGGGCACACGGTGGGGTCGTGCCCTGTCGTGCCCGCGTCGATGTCGCGGGCGACGGC
The DNA here is from genome assembly GCF_016595275.2 of Corynebacterium pygosceleis. GTDB lineage: Bacteria > Actinomycetota > Actinomycetes > Mycobacteriales > Mycobacteriaceae > Corynebacterium > Corynebacterium pygosceleis. Next base: position 334,205 of record NZ_JAENIQ020000003.1, read on the forward strand.
ATGGAACTCACGCTGCGTACCCCGCTGTCCGGTGTGGCGCGCGGGCAGGCGGCCGTGCTCTACCTCCCGGACCCCGGTGGGGACATCGTCATCGGCTCGGGCACGATCTGCCGGACGGAGTCGGCCGGATGACCGGCGGTCGGGGGTTCGGACTCGGTCCCATGCCCGGTACGGACATCGCCGCGGCGGCCGAGATCGTGATGGGGGAGACCGGGGATTTCCCGGCGTTCCCCGAGCTGCCGTGCCGTGGGGTCGGCGCCGACGCGATCGGTCGGACCGGGGCACTCCTCGAGGGGCTGAACATCGAGCCGGGGCCGCGCGGCTGGCGACTGTGCGCCCGACCCCAGCTGCTCACACGACGTGCCGTGGACGGTATCGAGTCCGATCTGGACGTGTGCGGTGAGATGTGGTCCGGGCGGGGGACGGGGGAACTGAAGATCCAGGTCGCGGGTCCGTGGACACTGGCTGCGGCCATCGAGCTGCCCGACGGACACCGGGCGATCACGGACCGGGGTGCGCTGCGGGACATCTCCGGGGCGCTGCTCCACGGTGTTCTCGGTCATGTCGCGGACATCCGTGGGCGGTTCGGTTCGGAGGTCGCGGTGCAGGTGGATGAACCACTGATCGGTGCGGTGTGCGGGGGCGACCTCCCGGGAACCTCGGACTACGAGATCATCCGTCCCGTCCCGGCCCCCGAGGCCGGGGAACGTCTGCGTGAATTGGCCGATTCACTGCGGGACTCCGGTGTGCGGGAGGTACTGCTCAATCTCACCGCCTCGCCGCCACCGTGGGACGTGGCGGGGGTCTGCGGTGCGGACACCGTCCTCGTCGACACCGGCCACATCGTCGGGCGCGCGCAGCTGGACGGTCTCGGGGCCGCCGTGTCGGAGGGCACCAGGGTGGGGCTCGGTGCGGTCCCGGTCGACCCGGCCGCGCTCCCTGCTTCCGCGGACCTGAACGAGCGCTCGCGGGACACCGCCGTCGATCTGGCCCGGCTCTGGGATGAACTGGGGCTTCCGCGAAATCTGTTGACCACCGTGGTTGACGTCCATCCCCGGGCGGGCCTGTCCCGGGTGCCGGGTGCCGTGGCGGCGCGGGCACTGGCGATGTCGAGGACCGTGTCCTCGATGCTGAACCGGGACGCCGGGGACCTCTAGGCGGTGACGTCCAGGAACCCGTCCTCGGACATCCGGGCCCTCATCGCCGGTTTCGTCCGTGCATCCCTGCCCAACGCGTGATACTTGTTCCGCACGTTGGTGATGTGGCTGCGGACGGTGTCCTCGCGGATGGTGAGGATGTCAGCCGCGACCGCCTTCGACCGCGACGTGAACCAGACCCGGGCGACCTCGATCTCCCTCCCAGTCAGCCGGGGTACCGGGGAAGCGGTCTCGCGGGTGTCGCCTAGCATCTGGGTCATGGTCTCTTCCCCGTCGTGCGGGACGTCGAACGGTGGCGGTCAGGTGTCCCCTGACTGCTCTTTTCCGACGTCGGTGGATGGATGGGTCTGGTCGGTGCACCGGGGATCCGGAGGTTTCCGTCGATCCCCCCTTGATCGTGGCACCCGGGGAAGCCGGAGCCAACCCATAATTTTGTGGGGGATGGGGGTGGCCGCGTGTCCCGGAACGGTGGGAGCGGAACGGGATCACCGGTGGCGGTGTCGACGCCGACCGTCACTCTCCGCCGGTGTCCGTGCGGGACGCCCCGGCCTCATCCCCGCCACACGCCGGCGCCGGGGCGGTACGGAGAGATGCCGGGGGCACCCCCTAGACTGGAGGCATCCGTCACCCCGGCCGTCCGGGGTGAACCGACGCACCACACGAAGGACGAACATGAGAGCTTTCCGTCGTATCCCCGTGATCGCGGTGGCCGCTGTCGTGGGGTTCACCGCCACCACCGGTACCGCCGCAGCAGACACCGCGCCCGCCCACGGCCTGCGTAGCGCCGATGACGCCGTGATGCAGCTCAGGGGAACGGACTGCGCCCAGATGCGGGCCGACGCGATGTTCACCGGGTGGGTCACCACCGACCTGCTCCGGCGTGGGACGTACGACATGTTCTCCCGCATGTTCCGCTATCCGGAGGCGGACGCCCGCAGGATCTCCGACGCCGCCGTGGACCGTGCCCGTGACTGTGGCGCGGTCATCGACGCCGGACCCGCCGTCGGGTCAACCGACGCCGGTGCGCTGCTGGCGGGGGTGTGGGACACCCTCCACATCGGGACGCGTCTCTGACGGGCGGGGATCAGCCCCGCATCGGCCAGGAGGTACTGATGTCCGAGGCGTCCCGTCCGCGTCCCTCGAAGTAGCGGCGGAGACTGGTCTGGGAGGTGTGGTGCCAGACGGCCTGGTTCTCCATCAGCTCATCCGAGTCCATCGACACCAGTTCCGGCCACTTCCGTGCCTGCATCCAGGCGACGCGTGCCGCCGCCACCGCATCGGACGTGGCCTCGTGCGCGTTGTCCAGCCGGACCTTGTAGTGCTCACACAGGGAACCGAGCGTTCGGCGGCCCTTCCGGTAGGGGTCCTTCGCCCGGTCGATCACGTACGGGTCGAACACCGGACCGGTGACGGTGAAGTCACCGGTGAGGGTGCGCAGCACCGTCAGATCGTAGGCGGCGTTGAAGACGATCAGGGTCAGACCCTCCGCCCAGCCCCTGCGGATACGTTCGACGGTCTCCGCGAGAACCTCGTCGTGCGGACGCCCGTGCTCCCGGGCGTATTCCGTGGTGATCCCGTGGATCTCCGAGGCCTGCGCCGGGATCTCCACCCCGGGGTCGGCCAGCAGCTCGACGGGATCGACGTTCCCGCCCTTGATGTGCACCATCGCGGAGGTGACGATGCGGGCCTCGACGGGGTTCGCCGATGTGGTCTCCAGATCGAAGGACAGCATCGCGGAGGGATCGAAGTTCGTCATGCCACAACCCTAGACAAGACACCGTCAGCGCGTGACCGATGGGGCGGCGGGGAGTTCCGACGGGCCGTTAGACTGGCAGCCGTGACTCAGAGCGACAGCATTGCCGAAGAACGGTCCGGCTCCACGGCGGACGGTGACGACACCGAGCTCCGGAGACGGTGGTCCGAACTCGCGGAGAAGGTCCGCCACCACCGGGACCTCTACTACAACGACCGGCCCTCCATTCCCGACGCGGACTTCGACGCCCTCTTCCGGGAGTTGCAGCGGCTCGAGGCCGAGCACCCCGGACTCGCCGTGCCGGACAGTCCCACGATGGAGGTCGGGGCACCGGTACCTGAGACATCCAGCTTCGCCAACGTCGAGCACCCGGAGCGGATGCTGAGCCTCGACAACGTCTTCGACACCGGGGAACTCGATGACTGGCTGACCCGGACACCCGCAACCAGGTACCTCACCGAGCTCAAGATCGACGGACTCTCCATCGATCTCGTCTACCGGCGGGGGCGCCTGGAGCGGGCCGCGACCCGGGGCGACGGCCGGATCGGCGAGGACATCACCGCCAACGCCCGGGTCATCGACGACATCCCGCACGAACTCACCGGAACCCCCGGCTACCCTGTCCCGGATCTCCTGGAGGTGCGGGGTGAGGTGTTCATCGCCATCGGGGACTTCGCCGAGGTGAACGCCCGCCGGATCGCCGAAGGCGGTAAGCCCTTCGCCAATCCCCGCAACGCCGCGGCGGGTTCCCTGCGGCAGAAGAACACCGATGACGTCCGTAAACGCCGGCTGCGGATGATCTGCCACGGTATCGGGGCGGTGGAGGGGTTCACCCCACGGTCGCAGCACGACGCCTATCTCGCGCTCGCGGACTGGGGTCTGCCGGTCTCGCCCTACACGACGGCCGTCGGGTCCGTGGCCGAGGTCCACGAGCGGGTCCGGTACTGGGCGGAACACCGCCACGACGCCACCCACGAGATGGACGGCGTGGTCATCAAGGTCGATGATCTCGCCGCGCAGCGCGCCCTCGGATCCACCTCACGTGCGCCCCGCTGGGCGATCGCCTACAAGTACCCTCCGGAGGAGGTCACGACCCGACTGGTCGACATCCAGGTCGGTGTCGGACGCACCGGGCGGGTCACGCCCTTCGCCGTGATGGAACCCGTCTTCGTCGCCGGGTCCACGGTCTCCATGGCGACCCTCCACAACCAGACGGAGGTACGCCGCAAGGGGGTGCTGATCGGTGACACCGTGGTCATCCGGAAGGCCGGGGAGGTCATCCCCGAGGTCCTCGGCCCGGTCGTCGAGAAACGCGACGGAACCGAGCGCACCTTCGTGTTCCCCACACTCTGCCCCGAATGCGGGACCCGGCTCGCCCCGACCCGCGCCGAGGACGCCGACTGGCGCTGTCCCAACGCCCGCAGCTGCCCGGGCCAGCTGTCCGCCCGGCTGACGTATCTCGCAGGCCGGGGGGCGTTCGACATCGAGGCACTCGGGGAGAAAGGGGCGATCGATCTCATCCGCAGCGGGATCCTCACCGACGAGGCCGGTATCTTCGCGCTCACCGAGGGATCACTGGCGCGATCGTCGGTCTACACCACGAAGACTGGGAAGGTGAACGCCCAGGGGAAGAAACTGCTCAACAATCTGCGGGAGGCCGCGGAAAGGGTCGAGCTGTGGCGCGTACTGGTGGCCCTGTCCATCCGGCACGTCGGACCGACGGCCGCGCGGGCACTCGCAGGCCGGTTCCGTTCGCTCGACGCCATGCGCGCGGCGGATGTCACCGCACTCGCCGAAACCGAGGGCGTGGGTGAGGTCATCGCCCGGAGTTTCCTCGGATGGTTCGAGGTCGACTGGCACCGTGCCATCGTGGACGCCTGGGCGGCCGCCGGGGTCACCATGGAGGACTCCACGGACGATCTTCCGGAGCAGACGCTGGAGGGGGTGACCGTCGTCGTCACGGGTTCACTCGAGAACCACACGCGGGACAGTGCGAAGGAGGCCATCATCTCCAGGGGAGGAAAGGCCTCCGGTTCGGTGTCGAAGAAGACCGATTTCGTGGTCGTCGGGGAGAACGCCGGGTCGAAGGAGACGAAAGCCAGGGAACTGGGCCTGAGGATCCTCGATGAAGCCGGATTCGACAGGCTCCTGGAGGGCGGCCCGCAGGCGGTCTCCACCGGCGACTGAGCCCTTGGGGGCGCGTCCCCCTATTTCAGGATCGAACCGATGATGTCCCCCAGGTGCCCCAGGTGCTCGACCTCGCTGGCGAGGAAATCGGGGCCGCCGGGACGCCCGACGACCAGCGCCAGGTTCGTACCCCGGATCGGGGTCGCGGCCAGAGCCGAATCCAGCAGGGTCCAGGACTCGGGGATCCAGGTGTCCCGGTCGGGGTCGAGGATCCGGGCGGCACCGATGTCGGCCACGGGATTCGATCCGTCGTCCTCCGGTGCCGCCTGGGACGCGGCGATCCGGTCCAGTCGCGGTTCCGTCTCCACCACGACACCCCAGCCTGACGTCATCGTCCGGGGAAGGACGGTGACCAGTTCCGTCATCGCGCGGTTGACGTTCCTGCGGTGCCGGGCCACCAGAGCGAGCATCTCGATCTGGCCGCGTCGGTCGACCGTCCCGGAGAACGGTCGGATCGAGTCGACCTGGACCCCCTCGACCTGCTCGGCGGCACTGATCAACGAGTCCGGGAGCAGCGTCGGGGGGAGGGAGACGACGATGTCGTCCATCGCGGTTCCGTCCGGGAACGTGGACACCACATCGACGGACTGGATGTTCCCCTCCACCAGGCCGAGTGCCTCCGCCAGTTGGCCGAGACTTCCCGGGATGTCGGGCAGGATCACGCGGAGGAGGTAGGACATCGTCGGCAGGTGACCTTTCGCGGGTTGTCGTCGTTCTCCCCGGTGGGGGAGGGTGCCGCCGGGAGGAATCGGGGGACACCGGCACGGTGCCGGTGGTCCGGTGCGGCGGGCACCGGTTCACCCGGACAACGCCCGAGGGGCCCCCGAAGTTCCCGTGCGTGTCAGCGGACGAGTGACGCCAGCTCATCAGGGTCGGCGTTTCCCCCGGTCACCGGCACCGCACAGCGTCGGGAAACGAGTTTTCCGGCCCGTTGGTCGGCGAGCAGTCCGGCGAGGGCCGCAGCTCCCGCCCCCTCCGCCAGCGTGTGGGCCGTCGTGGCCAGCAGTGCCCGGGCCTCGTCGATCCCGCTGTCGTCGACGAGGATGAAGTCATCCAGACCGCGCATGATCTCCTGCGTGTCCCGGAAACTGGACCCGGTGGCCAGTCCCGCCGCCCGCGTCGCCGGGGTGACGGTCGCCGGTTCACCGGTGGACCACGCCCGGTGTGCGGCCGGAGCCTGGGCCGACTGCACACCGACGATCCGGCACCCCGGTGCGAGGGCGTCGCGGACGGTGAGCGCCCCGCAGGCACCGGTGCCACTGCCGACCGGAACGTAGATCACCTCCAGATCCGGGTGCCGCCGCAGCAGCTCCAGGTAGATGCCGCCGTGTCCCGCGATGATGTCGGGGTGGTCCGGGCTGATGAACGTCCTGTCGGGGTGGTCGTCACGGGCGTGGGCGAGGGAATCCGACATCGTCGCACCGTGTCGGATGACCCGTGCACCCCAGGCGCCGATCGCCGCGACCTTCGTCTCCGGGGTGGACTCGGGGACGACGATGAGCGCGTCGACACCGTGTCGGGCGGCGCTCCACGCGATCGACTGCGCGTGGTTTCCCGTCGACGCGGTGACGACCCCCCGGGGAGACAGGGTCCCCTTCTCCGCCTGTGCGGCGAAGTAGGAGATCCCCCCGCGTATCTTGAAGGCGCCGGTCGGCTGCGTGTTCTCGTGTTTGACCACGACCGTCACCGCCCCTCCGCAGGCTGCGTCGAGGGTGGGGTAGCTGAACGCCGGGGTCTCGGGGAGGAGGTCCGTGTAGTGCCGGTGTGCCGTGAGGATGTCGTCGAAGTGGAGCATGGTTCCAGTGTCGGCGGAAGTGAATCATGTGTCCAAACGATTGTTTACCTGATAAGCATCGACAAGATCTATATTGGGGTGATGATCGATGTCGGGAGACTCCGGGTGCTCGTCGCCTTCGCCGAACACGGGACACTGACCCGCGCGGCGAAGGCCCTCTGGATGAGCCAACCCACGGCCACCCACCATCTGCACCGTCTGGCGGCGGAGACGGGCTCCACCCTGGTGACCCGCCGGGGACGTACCCTCGTGCTCACCGCCGAAGGGGAGGAGCTGGCGCGCCGGGGGCGGGGTGTACTGGCGGAACTCGACCGTCTGGACCGGGACCTCGCGGCGATGAACCGGATGGAGAGCGGCACCGTCCGTCTGGCGTCCTTCCCCTCCGCGACGGCGACCCTGATCCCCGGTGTGCTCACCCGGTTGGCGGAGCGGTTCCCGGGTCTTCTCCTCGGGGTCACCGCGGCCGAACCCCCGGCCGCCGCGACGGCACTCGCCGAGGGCACCGCCGATCTCGCGCTCACCTTCACCTACTGTGCCGGCCCCGCCGAACCCGGTACCGTCCTGTTCCGGGAGAACCTCAACCTCGTCCTGCCCGCCGGTGACCCGCTGCCTGCGGCGCTACCCGCCGGGACGACGTCGATCCTTCCCGCGGACCTCGCGGAGTTCGCCGACCGGCGGTGGCACACCGGGTGCCCGAGCTGCCGGGTCCACCTGATGGGGCTCTGCGAGGAGATCGGGTTCACCCCGGAAACCGGGTACTCCAGTGACGACTACGTCGCGGTCCAGGCCCTCGTCGCGGCCGGACACGGAGTCGCGCTGCTCCCGGACCTGGCTCTCGCCGCACACCGGGACCCGGGTGTCTCGGTGCTCCGCCTCAGGGGGCGGGAGCGGGACGTCCGGCTCGTCAGCAGGGGACGGGAGCCGCTCGCTCCGGCCGTCGATGTCGTCGTCCGGACAATCCGTGAACTCGCCTCGTCGTGGGACACCGCCCCCGGAAGATGACGTCCGGGGACGGCGGCACCGGTACCGGCCGGGGTCGACCGTGGCCGACGGTGGTGCGTTCCCCGCCCCCGGGTGCCTGACCGGCGGGCGTCACCGTGCGGTGCGTTAAAGTGGTGGAAACACAGACAACGTGACGCACCGACCCCGTCACCCCGTCCGGTCACCGACCGGCGGTGGGGCTGATCCGGGAAGGTGCGTTCCGACGTGACAATGACGCGAAAAGAGGAAGCACAGACGTGTCCCAGATTTCCCGTGAAGAGGTGGCACACCTCGGCAAACTGTCCCGGTTGGCCCTCACAGACGAAGAGCTCGACGCCTTCGTCGAACAGATCGACGACATCATCGCCAACGTCAGTGCGGTCCGGAGCGTCGACGCCTCGGACGTCGAGCCGATGAGCCACCCGCACGCCATCCAGACCCCGATGCGCGAGGACGCCGTTCTGCCGACCCTCTCCGCCGAGCAGGCGCTCGATCAGGCGCCCGCCGTCGAAGAGCAGCGTTTCCGGGTTCCGCACATCCTCGGGGAGGAAGACTAGATGACAACCGATCTGCGCTACACCGCCTCCGGCGATGAACTGACCACACTGTCCGCCGCTGAGCTCGCGGGGAAGATCCACTCCCGTGAGGTCACCTCCGTTGAGGTGACCAGGGCCCATCTCGACCGCATCAGTGCCGTCGACGGTGAGATCCACGCCTTCCTCCACGTCGGTGAGGAGGCGGCCCTGGCCGCCGCCGCCGAGGTGGACCGCGCCCTCGACGCGGGCGAGGAACCGGCGTCCGCACTGGCCGGTGTCCCGCTCGCACTCAAGGACGTCTTCACGACGACCGACGCGCCGACCACCTGCGGTTCTAAGATGCTCGAGGGCTACATGAGCCCCTACGACGCCACGGTCACGGGACGGATCCGTGCCGCGGGCATCCCGATCCTCGGCAAGACCAACATGGACGAGTTCGCCATGGGTTCCTCCACCGAGAACTCCGCCTACGGCCCGACCCGCAACCCCTGGGACCCGGAGCGTACCGCCGGCGGTTCCGGTGGCGGCAGCGCCGCAGCCCTCGCCTCCGGTGAGGCACCGCTCGCCATCGGCACCGACACCGGCGGTTCGATCCGCCAGCCGGCGGCGCTCACCGACACCGTCGGTGTGAAGCCGACCTACGGCACCGTGTCCCGCTACGGGCTCGTGGCCTGTGCGTCCTCCCTGGACCAGGGCGGCCCGACGGCCCGCACCGTCCTCGACACCGCGCTGCTGCACGAGGTCATCGCCGGACACGACCCCTTCGACGCGACCAGTGTCAACCGACCCGTCGCCGATGTCGTCGGTGCCGCCCGCGCCGGTGCCTCCGGGGATCTGAGCGGCGTGCGGATCGGCCTGGTCAAGCAGTTCGACCGCGAGGGCTTCCAGCCCGGTGTCCTCGACTCCTTCCATGCTGCCGTCGAACAGCTGAAGAGCCAGGGGGCGGAGATCGTCGAGGTCGACTGCCCGCACTTCGATGAGGCACTCGGAGCCTACTACCTGATTCTCCCGTGCGAGGTGTCCTCCAACCTCGCCCGTTTCGACGGTATGCGTTACGGCCTCCGTGAGGGCGATGACGGTCAGCGCTCCGCCGAGGAGGTCATGTCGCTGTCCCGCGCCGCAGGATTCGGCCCCGAGGTCAAGCGCAGGATCCTGCTCGGAACCTACGCCCTGTCCGTCGGCTACTACGACGCCTATTATCTGCAGGCGCAGCGGGTGCGCTCGCTCATCGCCCGGGACTTCACCCGCGCCTATGAGCGCTGCGACGTGCTGATCTCCCCGACGACGCCGACCACGGCGTTCAAGCTGGGGGAGAAGGTCTCCGACCCGATGGCGATGTACAACTTCGACCTGTGCACGCTGCCGCTGAATCTCGCCGGTGTGTGCGGCATGTCGCTGCCCTCCGCCACCGCCGCGGACACCGGATTGCCGGTCGGCCTCCAGATCATGGCCCCGGCGTTCGCCGATGACCGGCTCTACCGCGTCGGCGCCGCGTTCGAGGCCGGACGCGGGTAACCTACACCGGCAGACGAAAAGTGGGCCCGCCCGGAGTGTCCGGGGCGGGCCCACTTTTCGTGTCCGCGGGAAATCGGCCGACGGCCCCTAGTCCCGGTCGCTCACGGCGTACGCGGTGGCCGCTGCGGCACCGGTCACCGTGAGAACCGCAGGCCAGGAGCCGATCTTCTTGGCCAGCGGATGTGAGGCGCCGAACGCGCCGACGTAGAGTGCGGTGAGCGCCGCAGCCGTGAGCGGGCCCTTCTTCGCGGTCCAGCTGCGTGCCGCCCAGATACCGGCGGCACCGAGCAGTACCCCTCCGAGTGGGCGGATCCCGGTTTCGCGGGCGGTGAGCCACCCACCGATGAGTCCGGTGGTGACCACCGCCGCTGTGTTGACGTCTTCGGCCTTCTTCAGTGTCATGTCCATGCCCCACACCTTAGAACGTGCGCGCTCGAGCGGGGGCGACGCAAGTGAATCTGCTGCGGTCAGGGGCCACCCCTGTTAGGATTTCGGGGATTCTTCCAGTGAGCCGGTCGGGCGGTGACGCCCGCGATCGAAGAGGGAATCCGGTGTGAATCCGGAACTGGCGCGCAGCGGTGAGAGGGTAGTTCCACGGAACATGACCGACGGTCCCGAAGGGGCGTCGGGGTCACTGGCGGTCCGGACCGCCGGGAAGGCCGGTTCCGTGGGGCCGTGATCCCCGAGTCCGAATACCTGCCGGCTCAGCGAGTCCAGAGGTCCGTGCCGCGCGATCCGGCGGACCCCGATCGCCCGGGTGCTCCGGGTGAGGAGCGTCGTCGTGGGTCTTTCACGCCACACCAGCCGCAGGCGCCCCGGTGAGGGGGCCGTGTGTCCGTACATCTGAAGACGCCGGTTCTTCTCGTCCTCCTGCTCACCGCCGGAGCCGTCAGCTTCGTCATCTCCCTGACCTTCGGGTCCGTCGAGTACAGCCGTGACGAGGTGTGGACCGTGGTCCGCGCGCATCTCGGTGGAGGCGTCGGACCCGATCCGGCCGTCGACGCCGTCGTCTGGCAGCTCCGTGCACCCCGGGGGATCCTCGCCCTGATCGTCGGCGCCGGGCTCGCGGTCTCGGGGGTCGCCATGCAGACCCTCGTGCGCAACCCCCTCGCCGACCCCTACCTGCTGGGTGTGTCCGCGGGTGCGAGCGTCGGGGCCACCGCGGTGATCACCCTCGGGATGTTCAGTTCCTTCGGCGTGTGGGCGCTGTCCGGTGGTGCCCTCGTCGGTGCGCTCGGGGCGACCGCCACGGTGTACGCCGTCACCGTGATCCAGGGCGGCATCACGCCCCTGCGGCTGATCCTCTCCGGCGTGGTGCTGTCGTCGGCGTTCTCCGCGATCGCGAGCTTCCTGGTGTTCCGTTCCCCGGAATCCCGGGCGGCGCAGTCGGTGATGTTCTGGATGCTCGGTTCCGTCGCAGGCGCCCAGTGGAACCGCGTGGTCCTGCCCCTCGGTGTCGTCGTCGTGGGTGTCGTGGTCCTCATGTCGCTGTCCTCCCGGCTCGACGCCCTCGCCGCCGGACCGGACACCGCCGCCGCGCTCGGGGTACGGGTGGGGCTGCTCCGTCAGGCACTGTTCTTCATCCAGGCGCTCCTGGTCGGGGCGATGGTCGCGGTCTCCGGGGGGATCGGTTTCGTCGGCCTCGTGATCCCGCATCTGGCCCGACTCATGGTCGGTTCCCTGCACATCCGGTTGCTGCCCATCGCCGCCGCGACCGGGGCGGTGTTCCTCCTGTGGGTGGACGTGTTGTCCCGGGTCGCGGCCGCACCGCAGGAGATACCGCTCGGCGTCGTCACCGGGATTCTCGGCGCACCACTGTTCCTGCTGCTCATGGGGCGCAACAGGTACCGCTACGAGGGGCACAGCTGATGGCGGGCATGAAGATTCAGGCGCTGGACTGCGGTATCGGGCGGACGACGATCCTGCGGGACGTCACCTGGGCCGCCGAGCCGGGCACCATGACGGCCATCGTCGGAGTCAACGGTGTCGGGAAGTCGACCCTGCTGCGGTGCCTGGCCGGGATCACCCGCCCCCACTCCGGCGAGGTCCACGTCGACGGTAGGGACGTGCACCGCCTGCCGCCCCGGAAACGGGCGAAGCTGGTGACGTTCGTCGGGCAGGAGGAGACCCCGCCCGGGGATCTCACGGTCGGTGAAACGGTCGCCCTCGGCAGGTTGCCGCACCGGCGACCCTGGGAGTTCGGCGGCCGCCGGGAGAACGAGATCGTCCGGAGCGGTCTCGCTCTCGTCGGAATGGAATCCGAGATCGACCGCCCGTGCGACCGACTGTCGGGCGGACAGCGCCGACGGGTCCTGCTCGCCCGGGGACTGGCGCAGGAGACCCCGGTGATCCTGCTCGACGAGCCGACCAACCACCTCGACGTCCACCATCAGCTGCACCTGCTCGAGGTACTCCGTTCGACGGGCCGCACCGTCATCGCCACCGTCCACGACCTCGATCTCGCGATGGTCCACTTCGACAGTGTCATTCTGCTCCACGACGGCGGCGTCCTCGCCGCCGGGCCGTCCGGGCGGGTGCTCACCCCGGACCGGATGCGGACCGCCTTCGACGTCGGGGCCCTCATCGCGGAACCGGATCAGGCGCGCAACCCGCACCTGATCGTCGACACCCTCTGACCGTCCGGACACCACCCACCACCCAACCAAGGAGAACACCATGAAGAACACGACCCGGGCGCTCATCGCCCTGCTGGCCACCTCGACACTGCTCGCCGGATGCTCAGGCGGCGACTCCGGCACGACCGACCCAACCGGCACGACAGCCGGAGACGCGACAACCACTGACACGGCCGGCACCGGGTCCGCGCAGGGGCCGGTGACCGTCGAGAACTGCGGCACCGAGGTCACCTTCGACGCCACCGACAAGCTCTTCGTCAACGACGGCAACATCATCGCCACCGTCCTGTCCGCCGGCGGCCGGGACAGCATCGCCGAGGTCAGTTCCCTCCAGCGCGACCGTGACATCCTCGCCGCCAAGTACGGTGCCGACGTCGTCGACGGGTTGAGGGACGTCTCCGAGAAGTACCCCTCGCTCGAGCAGATCGTCGCCGAACAGCCGGACATCTACGTCGCGGGCTGGAGCTACGGACTGTCCGACGAGAAGAACATCACCCCCGATTCCCTCGCCGACAGGGGAATCGGCACCTACATCCTCACCGAGGCCTGCCGCCAGACCGGCACCACCGCCCGGGGAATCGTCGACCCGTGGACCTCGGTGGAGACCGACCTGGCCAACGTGGGTGAGATCGTGGGCGCGCCCGACACCGCCCGGGCCGTGATCCGGGACCAGAACGAACGCCTGAAGGCACTGGAGGAGGCCCCGCAGCCCGGGAACCGCCCCGTCGTGTTCCTCTTCGACTCCGGCACGGACGCCGTGTTCACCTCCGGGAGTTTCGGCGCACCGGACGCGATCCTCACCGCCGCCGGCGCGGAGAACGCCACCCACGATGTCGAGGACACCTGGGTGCAGGTCGGCTGGGAGAAGCTCGCCGATTCCGCACCCGACGCCTTCGTGTTCGTCGAGTACCCGGGGCAGGAACTGGACGAGAAGATCGAACTCCTGCGCACCAACCCGGTGACCCGTGACCTGCCCGCAGTGAAGGAGAACCGGTTCATCAACCTGCCCTACGCGATGTGGACCGCCGGACCGTTGAACATCGACGCCGCCGAGCACGTCCGAAAGGGCCTGGAGCACCTCGAACTCGTCCCCGCGTCCGACATCGTCCCCGAGCTGAAGCTGCCGGCCTCCGTCCCGGGACAGGAGTACTTCAGCTGACATCGGTGACTCGGCGTCGTTGCGGGTGCCGCAGGGGCAACGCCTAACCTCGGCGTCATGCCCATGACGCTCACCATCCGTGACCTCGCCGCGTTCGCGGAGGTCACCACCCGCACGATCCGGCACTACCACGACATCGGCCTCATGCCGCCCGCCGGTCGGGACGGATCCGGACAGCGCATCTACGTACCGGCGGACGCGGTGCGACTGGTCCGGATCCGGAACCTCCTCGAGGCCGGGTTCAGCCTGAATGACATCCTCGATGTCCTTCCCCCCGGGGCCGGGGAGATCGACCGGGACGTCTACGGGGCGACACGGCGGCGGGTCGGCAGACGTCTCGACGCCGAGGAGAAGGCACTGCGGGCACGGCGGAGAAGACTGGGGGAACTCGCCGACCCCGACCGCATCGGGCTGCCCACCGAAGCCACGGGACTACTCGGGGAATGGCGCAGGATCGGTGTCCGCGATGAACTGATCGCGGCGACCCGGGCGACGTGGACGGTGTGCGCGGTGGTCTTCCCCGACCGGTTCCATGAACGACTCCGCTACGGCGCCGCCGACCTGGCGGACCCGGAGTACCGGCAACTGCTCACAGCGGTCTCCGGCCTGTGGGACGCGGACCCGGACGACCCCGCGGTCGAGCACACCGCCCGCAGACTGGCCGCCTATCTCCGTGCCACGTACGGCCCGGACAGGACGCAGTTCGTGACCCCGGACTCCGCCGTCGTCGACTCCGTGATCGAGTTCTATCCGCCCGCACTCGTGCGGTTCAACCAACTCGTTTACCGGTTGTACGTCGATGATGCGGGACAGTGAACAGGTCGGGCGATCGACTGACGGAACCGTTCCCCCGGATCTCTTGCGGTTGCCCCAACGGAAGCAACTAGCGTCCCAACCATGACGATGCTCACCATCAGCGAAATGGCCGCCTTCGCGGGGGTCTCGGCACGGACGATCCGGTACCACCACGACATCGGGCTCATGCCGCCCCCAGGTCGGGACAGCGCGGGGCGACGGATCTGCGACCCGGCCGACGCCGTACGGCTCGCCCGGGTCAGGTCCCTCGCCGAGGCCGGATTCACCTTGACGGACATCCTCGAGATGCTCCCCGTCGGCGTCACAGAGGTGGACGCCGGGGTCTTCACCCGGGGCCGGACACGGGTCGCCGAGCATCTCGCGGAGGAGGCGACGGTGATCTCCGGCCAGCGCAGGCGGCTCGACGAGGAGGAACTCCCGAGCGGGGAATTCCCCGCATCGGTGGTGCTCGACTCCGCGACCGGGGACATCCCTCCGGCCGTCGTCCGGTTCAACGAACCGGTCGGACAGCTCACGGGCACGGAGGTCGCACGATGACGACCGGCACCCCGGTGCGTCACCGCGCCTCCGCGTGGCTCTACCTCTCCTCCGCCGGGCTCTCGCAGTTCGGCAACTCCATCGCGCTGATCGCCTGGCCGTGGCTGATCCTCGAACGCACCGGGGACCCCGCCGCGGCGGGCACCGTCGTCGCGGTCACCGCGCTCGCCGCACTGGTCGTGTCGTTCATCGGGGGTCAGCTGATCGACACACTGGGGCGCAAACCCATGAGCGTGATCTCCGACGTGATCAGCGGGCTCTCCGTCGTCGCCCTCATCGCCGTCGACGCCTCCCTGGAACTGACACTCGCCTGGTTCATCGGGCTCGCCGTGTTCGGCGCGGTCGGTGACGTGCCGGGAATGGCCGCCAGACAGTCACTGCTCGGCGATGTCTCGGCCACCTCCGGGGTGTCCCGGGACAGACTCGCCGGGATCATGCAGACACTCGTGGGTGTCGCCGCACTGATCGGCCCCGCACTCGGAGGCGCGCTGATGGCGGCGCAGCCGGTGATCACGGTGCTGTGGATCACCGCGGGCTGTTCATTCGCAGCAGCGGCGTCGACCACCGTCGTGCGGGTCACGCACACCGGCGGCTGTGCACGTGACACCGACGCCGGGGTGCCCGACATGGGCATCGTGCGTCAGTGGCGGGAGATCCTCACCCATCCCATCGTGCGCCTGCTGCTCATCATGGAACTGGTGTCCACGATGCTCGTCGTCCCGTATCTGGTGATCCTCCTGCCCGCCCACTACCAGGCCGTCGATGCCCCGGCCGTGATGGGGGCCGTGCTCGCCGCCTACGCCGTCGGCTTTGTCATCGGCGGTGGCCTGGCCACACTGCTCGGCACCCGTCGCAGACGGACACTCTGGGCGGGCACCGTGATTCTGTTCATCCTGGCGTTCCTCTTCCTGGGCGGACTCGGCCGTGATCCGCTGGTGTTCACCGGCATGGTGCTCGCCGGGATCGGAGCCGGTCTCTTCGGGCCACTGCATCTCGTCCTGGTCACCGAGACCGTGCCCGACCGGGTGCGCGGGCGGACACTGTCCCTGTTCACCGCGGCCGGGGGCCTCAGTCAACCGATCGGACTCACCGTGACCGCACCGCTGATCGCCGCCTTCGGCGTCTACCGCACGGCCCTCGGTATCGGGCTCAGTTTCCTCCCCTTCGGCGTCTGGTCCGGGGTCCGGGGTGTCCGTACCGTGCCACCGGCGCGGTCGGAACCCGACCCGGAGCCGACGACCGGGGACGGCCGGGATGCAGCGACAGCGGAGGACGCGGAACAGCCGCCGTCGTAGGATGGGCCGGTGACCGACACCCGACCCGCATCCCCCGTCCTGCCCGAGAAACAGGCCTGGCGTGCACTCGCCGCGCTGTGCATCGGATTCTTCATGATCCTCCTCGACCAGACGGTCGTGGCCGTGGCGACACCCCAGTTCCAGACCGAACTCGGTGCCTCACTCAACGCCGTCGTCTGGGTCACCTCCATCTACCTCATCACCTTCGCTGTCCCGCTGCTCGTCACCGGACGTCTCGGCGACCGGTACGGGCAGCGCAACGTCTACCTCGTCGGCATGGTCATCTTCACCCTCTCCTCGCTGGCCTGCGGGCTCGCGCCGGGGGTCGAGTGGCTGATCGTCGCCCGTGCACTCCAGGGACTCGGGGCGTCGATACTCACCCCGCAGACGATGAGTGTCATCAACCGGATCTTCGCCCGGGAACGACGTGGTGCGGCCATGGGGATCTGGGGTGCCGTCGCCGGTTTCGCCTCACTCGCCGGGCCGTTGCTCGGTGGCCTGATCACCGGGACCCTCGGCTGGCAGTGGATCTTCTTCATCAACATCCCCTTCGGTGTCCTGAGCCTGGTCATGGTGGTGAAATGGGTACCGTCGATGCCCACGGTCACGCGCCGGGTGGACGGACTCAGCGTCCTGCTGTCCCTCCTGGCGGTCTTCGGTGTGGTCTACGCGATGCAGCAGGGGCCGAAGCTGCACTGGCCGACGTGGATCTGGTTCGTGTTCCTCGGCGGGGTGGTGGCCCTGCTGCTGTTCCTCCGTCGGCAGCACACCACAGGGGAGAGAGGTGCGGACCCCCTCGTCCCGCTGGGCATCTTCCACGACCGGAACTTCTCCATCGGGGCGTTCTCCATCGCGACCATGGGCTTCGCCGTCGCCTCGATCGCGCTGCCGATGATGATCTACCTCCAGGACGGTCTCGGGATGAGCGCGGAGAAGGCGGGTCTCATGCTCGTTCCCACCGCCGTGATCTCGGGTGTCCTCTCACCGTTCGTCGGCAGACTCGCCGACCGTGTGCACCCCCGGGTCCTGTCGATGATCGGATTCGGGGCGATGACGGTGGCCGTCGGACTGCTCGCGGCGGTCATGCGCGACGGGGTGTCCGTCTGGTGGATCCTGGTGCCGGTCGTGCTCATGGGTGTCGGGCACGGGTTCATCTGGTCGCCCAATTCGGCGACCACGATGCGGGATCTTCCACCGCAACGACTCGGCGCCGCCTCAGGTGTGTACAACACCACACGGCAGGTCGGATCCGTCATCGGTGCGGCCGCCGTGGGCGCCGCGATGCAGATCGGAGCTGCGAGAACCTCCCTCGGGAACGCCATGGGCAACGCCGTCATCATCACCGCCTGCGTACTGTTCCTTGGTTTTGTGTCCGTTTCCTTCTTCAGATCCTCTTCCGAACGGGCATCCGGCAGCGTGGCGGACTAGGATGGGGGGCATGCGAATTGCGACACTGACCTCCGGCGGCGACTGCCCCGGCCTCAACGCTGTCATCCGCGGAATCGTCCGCACCGCCAGTTCGGATTACGGATCGACCGTCGTCGGTTACCAGGACGGTTGGGTCGGTCTCATGGAGGACCGCCGTGTCCAGCTCTACGACGACGAATCCATCGACCGGATTCTCCTCCGCGGCGGAACGATTCTCGGGACCGGTCGTCTGCACCCGGACCGTTTCAAGAACGGACTGGACCAGATCAAGGCGAATCTCGCCGACGCCGGCATCGACGCGCTCATCCCGATCGGCGGCGAGGGCACGCTCAAGGGTGCGAAGTGGCTCTCCGACAACGGCATTCCGGTCGTCGGCGTCCCGAAGACAATCGACAACGACGTCAACGGCACGGACTACACCTTCGGTTTCGACACCGCCGTCTCCGTGGCGACCGACGCCATCGACCGGCTGCACACCACCGCCGAGTCCCACAACCGTGTCATGATCGTCGAGGTCATGGGCCGTCACGTCGGCTGGATCGCACTGCACGCCGGCATGGCCGGTGGCGCGCACTACATCGTGATCCCCGAGCAGCCCTTCGACATCGCTGAGATCTGCAAGGCCATGGAGCGTCGTTTCCAGATGGGCGAGAAGTACGGCATCGTCGTCGTCGCAGAGGGGGCCATGCCCAAGGAGGGCACCATGGAACTCAAGTCCGGGGGAGTGGACCAGTTCGGTCACGAGATCTTCACCGGAATGGGACAGCAGATCGCCGACGAGATCCAGGCACGCGCCGGGCACGACGTCCGTACCACGGTCCTCGGCCACATCCAGCGCGGCGGCACCCCGACCGCCTACGACCGGGTCCTGGCGACCCGTTACGGTGTGCACGCCGCACGGGCCTGCCACACCGGGGACTTCGGGAAGGTCGTCGCCCTCAAGGGGGAGCACATCAACCTCATCGGTCTCGAGGAGGCCGTCGGACAGCTCAAGAGCGTGCCCGAGGGCCGCTACCGGACCGCACAGGCGTTGTTCGGCTGACCCCCACCGCGCCACACGAGCCGGTCACCACCCCGGAAGAACCGACGGTTCTTCCGGGGTGGTCCTCTTTGACGTCCACAGGGAGCACCCAGGTACGGCGTCTACACTGTGAGCGCATGCGTACCGTGACACCTCCAGAGAGTTCGCCGGTCGAACGTCGTCACATCGTTGTCGCGCTGGTGCTCAACATCGCCGTCATCACGGCACTGACCCTGTTCAAGTTCATCTTCGTCATCGCCGGTCTCTGGTCGACCGCGGCACATCGGACCAGGGACATCCGTCTGATCCCCTTCGGTGAGTTGTCCACGGCCCACGTCTGGTACGGCCCGCCCCTCAACATCATGGGCAACATCGCCCTGTTCCTCCCCTTCGGGGCCCTGGTCTGTCTCCTGTACCGGAACCACGGAGACCGGATACGCCGGACGGCGCTGACGGGGCTCGGTGTCAGTCTGCTCATCGAGACCCTCCAGTTCGTCTTCGCGGTCGGCTACTCGGACATCGACGATCTCATGCTCAACACCGCCGGTGCCGCCGTCGGCGCGTGGTTCGCGGACCGCAACAGTCCCCACAGGGAGGGCCTCATCATCGGTGTCTCCGTGGTGTTCGTGCTCGTCATCTTCCTTCTGCTGGCCCTCGGTCCGAGACACGCACGTGTCTGACCGTCACCCGGATCCCACCGTCGTCCGGGCGAGTCGGGGAGTGGACGCGCGGTACCGGACCGGGAGCCGTTAGACTGTCGGACATGACTGCTCCGGTAAATGATCTGATGGATTTCGATGAGGTACTCACGCGCTTCGACCCGGTGATGGGGCTCGAGGTGCACGTCGAGCTGGCGACCGAGACGAAGATGTTCTCGGCGTCCTCCGCGAACTTCGGTTCCGCACCGAACTCGAACGTCGACCCCGTCAGCCTCGGGCTCCCGGGGGCGCTGCCCGTCGTCAACGCGAAGGGCGTCGAGTGGGCGATCAAGATCGGTCTCGCACTGAACTGCTCCATCGCGGAATCCTCGCGCTTCGCCCGGAAGAACTACTTCTACCCGGACCAGCCGAAGAACTACCAGATCTCCCAGTACGACGAACCCATCGCGTACGACGGGTACCTCGACGTCGTCCTCGACGACGGGACCACGTGGCGCGTCGAGATCGAGCGCGCCCACATGGAGGAGGACACCGGCAAGCTCACCCACCTCGGTGGCTCGGAGGGACGCATCCAGGGCGCCACGTCGTCCCTGGTGGACTGCAACCGGGCCGGTGTTCCGCTCATCGAGATCGTGACCAAGCCGATCGAGGGGGCCGGTGAACGCGCTCCGGAGGTCGCCCGCGCCTACGTCAGTGCACTCCGGGACCTGGTCAAGGCTCTCGGTGTGTCGGACGCCCGCATGGATCAGGGCTCGATGCGCGTCGACTCGAATCTCTCCCTCCGGCCCGTCGGTCAGACCGAGTTCGGCACCCGCACCGAGACCAAGAACATCAACTCCCTGAAATCCGTCGAACAGGCCGTGCGCTACGAGATGCAGCGTCAGGCACGCGTCATCACCGACGGTGGCTCCATCCGCCAGGAGACCCGGCACTACCACGAGACGGACGGCTCCACGACGGCCGGACGCATCAAGGAGACCGCCGAGGAGTACCGCTACTTCAATGACCCGGACCTTCCGCCGGTCATCGCCCCCCGCGAGTGGGTCGAGGAGATCCGGGCGACCCTTCCGGAGCTGCCCTGGGTGCGCAAGGCCCGGATCCGGGAGGAGTGGAATCTCTCCGACGCCGAGATGCGTGATCTCGTCAACGCCGGGGCCCTGGATCTCATCATCTCCACCGTGGAGGAGGGGGCGACCCCCGCCGAGGCACGGTCCTGGTGGGTCTCCTACCTCACGCAGAAGGCCAACGAGTCCGGGGTCGAACTGGAACAGCTCACCATCACCCCGGCGCAGGTCGCCCACGTCGCAGCACTGGTCAAGGAAGGGAAGTTGACCAATAAGCTCGCCCGGCAGGCGGTCGACGGTGTTCTCGCGGGTGAGGGGGACGTCGACGAGGTCGTCGCCGCCCGTGGCCTGGAGGTCGTCCGCGACGACGGAGCCATCGAGAAGGCCGTCGACGAGGCGCTCGCCGCCAACCCGGACATCGTGGAGAAGATCCGGGGCGGCAACGCCAAGGCCGGCGGTGCCATCGTCGGTGCCGTCATGAAGGCCACCCGGGGCAAAGCCGATCCCGCCCTGGTGAACAAGCTCATCGCGGAGAAGTGCCGCTGACACCCGCGCGGTGACCGGATCGCGGGGACGGGGGGACGGAAAAACCGTCCCCCCGTCCCCGTCTTTTGCCGGTGTCTCCCGGATCCTCCGCGTGAACCGTTTCGATCCACCCCGGACATTCCCCGGACGGAGGCGAACCCCTCCGTTCCCCTGATACGGGTGAGCGGTCCCGGGACGCCACGGGAGCGTGCCGCCCAGGTCCTCCAGGGACGGATTCAGGTGGTTCTTGCAGTGGGAATGCGGCCCGGCCGGGTCCGCCGGACAGGAGCGCCACGCGAATGAATCCGTGAGACAGATCAGATCAATGCAGGCAATCGGCCCGGACATCGTTAGAATCTCCTCTGGCGATCCCCGGAGCGGGGACCCGCCACCCGAATACAGTGTTCGACGATTCTCCGGAGAGGGAGACACCCACATGTTGAAACGAGTAATGGCAATCGCGATGGCCTTCGTCGGCCTGAGCGTCGGCGCCGGATTCGCATCCGGTCAGGAGGTGCTCCAGTTCTTCGTCGTCTTCGGCCACGCCGGTCTCTGGGGTGCCGTCACCGTCGCGCTCATGATGTGCGTCGTCGGCCTCGTCATCCTGCAACTCGGCAGCTACTACCAGGCCACCGAACACACCGCCGTGTTCGACCAGGTGGCGCACCCGGTCGCCGCGAAGTTCCTCGACGGCTCCGTGATGCTGACCATCTTCTCACTGGGCATGGTCATGTTCGCCGGTGCGGGTGCGAACCTCAACCAGCAGTTCGGCCTCCCCGTGTGGGTCGGGGCCGTCATCCTTCTCGTACTCGTCCTGGTGCTCGGTCGACTCGACGTTGACAAGGTGAGCAACATCATCGGGGCGATCACCCCGGGCATCATTCTCTTCATCATCATCGCCGCGCTCTACGCCTTCGCGACAGCCCCCGATGACTGGTCACACCTCGAGGCCTCCGCCTCGACGATCTACACCACCCTGCCGAACGTCTGGGTCGCCTCCCTGAACTACCTCGGCTTCTCCCTGATCGTCGTCGTCTCCATGTCGATCGTCATCGGCGGTTACTACCTCAACGCCCGTATCGCGGGTGTCGGCGGGCTCCTCGGTGGCGGAATCTTCGGGCTGATGCTGTGCCTCGTCGCCTCCTCGCTGTTCCTCAAGGTGGACATGCTCAAGGACGACGCGATGCCGATGCTGACCCTCGTGGGCCTCATGCACCCGGTCATGGGCACACTGATGTCGGTGGCGATCTACGGCATGATCTTCAACTCCGCGCTGGGCATGTTCTACGCCCTGACCCGTCGCCTGACGGTGAACAAGCCGCAGAACTTCAACTCCACGTTCGTCGTCGCGGTGCTCGTCGGTTTCGCCCTCAGCTTCTTCGGGTTCCAGACCCTGGTCACCTACCTGTACCCGTTGCTCGGTTATGTCGGTGTCGCCCTGATGTTCGTCCTGGTGTACGCCTGGGTGCGCGATCGCGGCATGATCGTCAACGAGGTCAAGCGGCGTCAGCGTATCCGTGAGCTCGTCACCCGTAAGCTCGACCCCAAGCGGAAGTTCACGGCGGGCCACCAGCGTGAACTGACCCGCCGTCTGAAGGCCTCGAACATCGACGAGGAGGAGATGGCCGCGACCGTCCGGGAGAAGGTCGCACGTCAGCTCGACGAGGATGAATCGGTCGACTTCTCCATCGACGAAAACTCCGGGGACGGTTCACCCCGCGTGAGGTGACGCATGTCCGGGCCGAGGCCCCGCTCCCCGTGACAGACGGGAAGCGGGGCCTCGGTGGTGTCGGGCCGTCCGGCGTGTCACTAGGACGAGAAGAAGGAGCTGCCGCCGGTGACGCTCCCGAAACTCAGGCCCCCGGTGGACGACTCGCCGCTAGGTGGCGGCGTCGTCCCCCTCCTACGGAGGACGACCGTACGGGAGGCACCTTCGCGGCCGGCGGTGTCGACGACGAGGGTGGTGGCGGTGGGGGTCGCCGTCACACTGACGCCTTCGCCGGTGGAAACCGGCCATTCACCGGGCACCGTGATCGTCACGTTCGCCGCTTCCTGGGTGGGGTCCGCCGCTGTGACGGTCACCGTGTCTGTGCCGTACTCGGCGAGAACGATCGAAGGCTGCCCGAACTCCCAGTTCGCGTAGGTCCCCGGTTCCCAGACCGCGAAGCCGGTGGTCGAACCGACCTGGACGACCTGTGCGCTCCGGTCGTTCCGCTCGATTTTCGCGGCGGCGGCGGGGCCGCTCAGCGCCTCCGCGATCCGGCGGGTCTCCCCGGCGCTGGCACGGGGGAGCAGGATCCATCCGCCCGCGTTCTCGGACTCACCGACATGGTCGAACTGGATGGTCGCCCAGGTACGGGTGACGGGTTCGTCGGCCCCCGGGTACCCGGTGCGGAACGGGTTGACGTTCAACCACGTGTTGGTGCGTTCGGTGACGCTCGCCCGGACCGTTCCCGGGGTGAGGAAGACGTAGCCGGCGACACCGTCCAGGTGCGCCCAGGTCGGATTCGTGACGGTTGATTCCCCGGTGACCCGGTTACCGTCGACGGTGAGCACCGGATCGCCGTTCTCGCCCATGTTGCGGTGCTCGACGACCGTCATCGCCGGGCTGTCGGGTGCGGTGACACCACCGACCAGCTCCACGACGGAATCGGGTGTTCCGAACCAGAGTCGTCGGGCTTCGAGGCCATTGAGATCGGGCCCGATCAGGTGCATACCGGCGAGACTGAGCGGACCACTGGTCAATCCACCCGTCCATTCGTTCTGCGGGGTGTCGACACCCCAGGAGTCGCCGACGCCCCGTTCGAGTTCCCGGTGGTCGACCGTCGTCCCGGTCGGTGCCGAATAGTCGACGGTGCACCAGAAACCGTCCTCGTACTGGCCCATGTTCTCCGGGAGCATGAGATAGCGCATGCCGCTGCCGGTACGGGAACCGAGTTCGTTCTCCCGATTGCCGTACTCGTACCAGGAGATCCGCTTCGAACACATCGACACCGCGACGGTCCAGTCCGCACTGCGGTGGACGAGTCTGTCCATCGACGTGAACATCTTCGGTTCGGAGAGTGCTGGTGCCGCGGGGAAACTCATCGCACGGTTCACGAGTGCGAGCTGCGACATGCTGCCCGTGTCCGTGAAATCGTTGTAGGTGTTTCGGTGCAGCCACCCGGAGCAGAGTCCGCGCCAGCGCTCCGCGTACTCGGCGGGTGCGCGCTCCGCGAGACGGATGATCGAGGTCAGAATGGATATGCCGTGGGATGACCCGGGCTCGATCTTGCGGGAGATGGATCGACCACGGACCCCGTCGATGGCCTGTCCCTCCACGATGATCGGGATGTAGGCCTGGTCCACGAGGTAGTAGACACGTTGCTTCCCTTCCTCGCTGATGTCGAATGTGGTGCCGGCGACCAGATCGAACATGAGGGAGAGCCCCGAGATGAGCACGTTGCCGTATGCACCGGTGTACGGGATGTGGGTGTGCTGGACGAAGGAACCGTCCCGGTAGAAACCGTCTCCGGTCTCGACGTACCGCCAGGTGTCGGACAGGCCGTTGAGGGCATCGCGGAGTCGCGTCTCGTCCTCCGCCGCGATCGCGGCGCATGCCACCGCACGGCAGAGATCCAGTCGGTTGGCACCGGTGGACGTCTTGCGTGACGCCCCCTTGTTGATCTCCTGTTCGGTCGGGTCCGGAATGAAGTGGGCGATTCCCGCGGCGGCCTTCGCCATGGTGTCGGCGGGGATTTCGTCCCCCAGCAGACACATGACGTCGCCGACGGCACGGGCCGCACCGGACTCCCAGTCCCACCAGTTCCCGTACTCGAACTGGCCCGGGTTGTAACGCAGGTCCAGGAACCTGTCCAGTGCGGTGACCGCCGCCTCGAGTACCTCCGGGCTCTTGTGGTGCCGGGAACCCGGGATCGACCAGCCGTTGGCGAGTGTGAGGATGCTGCGCGCCGTGGAGGTGATGTCGGGGGCTTTCTCGTCCGCGAGGTTTTTGCTCCTGAACACTGTTGTCTCGGCCTCCGGTCCGGTGGCCAGATCATCGAGTGCCCGGTCAACGGACCGGTCCAGTGACGCGAGGAGGGGAGTGAACGCGGCGTCGGAGGGATCGAAGAGATGTCGCGAGGTGATGATGTCGATCCAGCGTTCGCGTAACTCGCGGAAGAGGGGTGCGGGGATCTCCGCTGCGGCAGCCTCCCGGAACACGCTCCCCAGAGCGGCGATCACGCCGGCTGTGGCGGACGCCTTCAGGAATGTTCGGCGGTTCAGATTCATAGATGCTCCTTGGTGATCCATGTGCCGTGCCACGACGGTGCTGTTGTTTCCGTCATGACGACACGTCACGGGCCGGGATCCGGAATCGTCCGGTCCGGTTTTCTCATGCCCGGGGACGGGCCCCTGGTAACACCACCATAAGTTGTGACGAGGTCTGTCTAACGGTGTTACATGCAATGTCGGTCACATGCGGTCGGTGTTGTCGGGGTCCCGGTTCCGCTGTCCGTGTGTTTCACCGGTTCCGTCACCCCCGTTCAGTCGTGAAGTCGGTGGTCGGTGTCCGCGGGAGGTTATCGCCCGGTCGATCCCGGTGATCCGTGTGTGGCGGAATCGACACCCAACGGACACCGGGGAGGGGACGCGTCGGGATCGGACGTCGACAAGTGAATCTCCCCGGGGCAGACTGGTGGGCATGCCCTTCAATCCGGACCCCCAGCCCACCTATCAGCCCGACCCGCAGCGATACCATGACGGCGTGCCCTACCGGACCGTCGGACACTCCGGTCTGAAGCTGCCCGTGGTCTCCCTCGGGATGTGGCACAACTTCGGTGACGACAAGCCGATGGAGACCCAGCGGTCCATCATCCGGCGCGCGTTCGACCGTGGCGTCACCCACTTCGATCTGGCCAACAACTACGGCCCACCCAACGGTTCCGCCGAGATTAACTTCGGTCGAATCCTCGACGAGGACTTCCGGGGACTGCGCGACGAGATGATCATCTCGTCGAAGGCGGGCTGGGACATGTGGCCCGGGCCCTACGGTTTCGGTGGGTCACGCAAGTACCTGACGGCCTCCCTGGACCAGTCGCTCCGGCGCATGGGGCTCGATTACGTCGACATCTTCTACCATCACCGACCCGATCCGGAGACCCCGCTGGAGGAGACGATGTACGCGCTGCGGGACATCGTCTCCAGCGGAAAGGCGCTCTACGTCGGTGTCTCCAGCTACGGGCCCGAGCTGCTCACGGAAGCCGCCGAGATGATGGCGGAGGAGGGGTGTCCGCTGCTGATCAACCAGCCCAGCTACTCCATCGTCAACCGTTGGGTGGAGGAGCCCGGTGACGACGGTGACACGCTGCTCGAGGCCGCCGCCGACAACGGTGTCGGCACCATCGCCTTCTCCCCGCTGGCCCAGGGGCTGCTGACCGACCGTTACCTGGACGGCGTTCCGGAGGACTCCCGGGCGGCGGCCCGCAAGTCCCTGTCGGGTGACATGCTCAGTGAGGAGAACATCGAAATGATGCGGAGCCTGAACGACATCGCCCGTGAACGCGGCCAGACCCTTGCCCAGATGGCGGTGTCCTGGGTTCTGCGGGACCAGGGCCGGTACGGGGAACAGACGGTGACCTCCGCGCTCGTCGGCGCCTCCTCGGTCGAACAACTCGACCAGAACATCGATGCGGCGCAGAATCTGTCGTTCACGGACGCGGAGCTGTCGGCGATCGACGAGATCGCCTCCGACGCCGGGATCAACATCTGGGCCCAGGCGACGAAGTCGAAGACCCGGGAGAAGTAGCCGACCGGGTACCGGAACACGGAAAACCCCGTCCCGTCGCTGCACGGGCCGGGGTTTTCGTTCACCGTCGCCACGGTGTCGGACGGTTCCGCCGTCAGTGGAGGAGGAGGCGGAAGGCGATAGCGACCATGACGATACCGATGGCGATGTTGACGATGCGTGCGACATCGGGGCGGGAGAGCGGGCCCGCGAGTTTCTTCGCTCCGTAGCCGATGGTGGGCATCCACACGGTCGATGCCGCCAGTGCGCCGGCCGCGAAGTACCAGCGGCCGATCTCCCCGTACTGGTTCGCGATGCCGCCGAGCATCACCACGATGTCAACGTAGGCGGCGGGGTTCAGCCAGGTCATCGCGAGCGCCGCGAGGACGGGCTTCACCCATGCGCGCTGAGGGGCGGTCCGGCTGGCCCGGGTCGTCCGCTCGGCGACGGCCACCGCTCCGGTGCCGCCCGTCGGTGCGGCACCGGAAGGTGACGTCGGAGCCGGTTCATCGGGCGTGCCGGGGGCGGCACCGTCGGACCCGAAGGTGTCGACCGTGGGGCGGAAGGCGTCCCGGAAGGAGGTGAAGGCGAACCATATGAGGTAGGCGAAACCGAGGTACTTCATCACGTCGAGGATCACCGGCGCCCGGTCGATGAGGACCGCCACCCCGGCGGTCGAACCGAGGATGAGGATGTACTCGGAGATCAGGCACACGGCGACGACGGCACCCACGGCGGTCCGGCGGATCCCCTGGCGGAGCAGGAGGGTGTTCTGCGGTCCGATGGCGATGATGAGGGACAGTCCCATGAGGAATCCGTGGAGTGCGATGTTCATGACGTCGATGATGACACCCCGGCGTAATTAAGAAAAGTTAAAGTTTTTCAATGTACGTTAGAATCACTTCATGAACCCGATTCACCTGGCCACCCTCCTCGCCGTACTCGACGAAGGTTCCTTCGAGGGCGCGGCCGATTCGCTCTCCCTCACCCCGTCTGCGGTCAGTCAGCGGATCAAGGCACTCGAGTCCCAGGCGGGACGGGTCCTGGTCCGACGGACCAACCCGACGACCGCGACCGCGGCAGGGGAGGTTCTCGCCCAGGCGGCCCGCCGGATGGCGCTGCTCCAGGCGGAAACCGACGCACAGTTGCGTGGCCGGATCGCCCGGGTCCCGCTCAGCGTCGCGATCAACGCCGACTCACTGGCGACCTGGTTCACCCCGGTGTTCGGTGACGTCGCCTCCTGGGACTCGGCCACCCTTCAGCTCCGCGTCGAGGACGAGGCGCACTCCCTGAAACTCCTGCGTCGGGGAGACTGCCTCGGGGCGGTGACCCGGGAACACGCCCCGGTTTCCGGCTGTACTGTCAGTCCCCTCGGTGTCATGCGTTACCGGGCCGTCGCCAGTCCCGCACTCCGGGACGCCTACACCGTCAACGGTCGGCTCGACTGGGCGGCGATGCCGGCGCTCAGGTACGGCCCCAATGACAAGATCCAGGACTCGGACCTGGCCGGACGGGTCGCCCAACCGCCCCGGCACCGGAGAATCTCACAGATACCGTCCTCCGA
Source organism: Corynebacterium pygosceleis (assembly GCF_016595275.2). Taxonomy (GTDB): domain Bacteria; phylum Actinomycetota; class Actinomycetes; order Mycobacteriales; family Mycobacteriaceae; genus Corynebacterium; species Corynebacterium pygosceleis. The sequence goes on from NZ_JAENIQ020000003.1 coordinate 362,600, forward strand.
GGGGTTCGTGGAGGCCGCGCGGGCCGGTCTCGGATGGGGGCTCGTTCCGGAGATCCAGACCGAGGATCTGCTCGACGCCGGGGAGCTGGTGCTGCTCGATGAACGGGTGTCCGTCGTGCCGCTCTACTGGCAGCACTGGCGTCTGGAGTCGCCACTCCTCCAGAAGCTCACCGATTCCGTGATCGCGGCGGCACGGAGAAGACTCCAACCAGTGGCCTGACCTCCCGTTTACGGCGGGACAGTGCTACGGTAGCCGGTTGTGAACATCCCGAGACCCCGTCGACGTGGCTTCATTCCGGCTGCGGCCGTCGCCGTTTTCCTGGTCACGGGCGCCATCGTCCTGGTGTCCGCCCTGTGGGGTGCGGTCGAGGACGCCCGGGGTGGGGGATCGGGTGGTTCCGGCGCCGTCACCGCCGCCGGTGAACCGGATCCCGGAGAGTGGCCCGGTCCCCAGCTCTACCGTGACATGCTCGCGGAACTCGACGTCCGTGAGCGGGCACCGTTGACAGGCTACGCACGTGAGGCGTTCGGGCAGCGGTGGAGCGATGACGTCGAGGTCGAGTTCGGGCACAACGGCTGTGACACCCGGAACGACATACTCGCCAGGGATCTGATCCGGGTGGAGTTCCGGCCCGGAACCCGGGACTGCGTCGTCCAGTCGGGACTGCTCAACGACTACTACACCGGCACCCAGATCGACTTCGTCCGGGGCCCGAATACGAGTAACGCCGTCCAGATCGACCACATCGTGCCACTCGCCGACGCCTGGATGAAGGGCGCACAGGGCCTGGACCCGGAGTTGCGCCGTGCGTTCGCGAACGATCCCGACAACCTCATCACCGTCTCCGGGCCGATGAACCAGGAAAAGGGGGCTGCGGACGCCGCGACGTGGCTGCCCCCGAATCCGGACTTCCGGTGCGAGTACGTGAAGAGACAGATCACCGTGAAGCACCGCTACCACCTGTGGGTGACTCCTGCGGAGCGTGACGCACTCACCGCCCAACTGTCGGCGTGTGGCTGACACGGAGTTCTCCGTAACGATTTTGAGTCGAATTGCCGACGCGCCCGGGGTGTATCTCGGAAAAATGCTGCGGCTCACATACTGTGCTGTGTATGACCGCCAACAATGATTCCCGTCCCGACCGGGCTGTGCCCGGAGACTTCGATGACACCGACATCCCCACCTACGCGCCGCAGGCGGACGCGGACGGCGCCCCCGACACCGGGGTGCCCCGTGACTCGGTCTATGACCGCGCTGGCCGTGCCGCTCCCCGGTCCATCGGCGCCACCACCGATGACACCGCAGCCACCGCCACGTTCCCGGCCCCCGGGCAGAACGCCGCGCAGCCCGTGGACACGTATGCCGCACCGCCCGAGGACACCTACGCCGACACCGATTTCGGTCCCGGACAGCCCACGACCACGATGCCCGTGATGACCGGCTCCGCGGTCCCGGCACAGCAGGCGTCCCAGGTTCAGGTCACCGATCACGGTTACGCCGGGGAACCGTCCGGGGAGAACGAGCTCGAGACCAGGCGCGGCACGATGGATTTCGGTCTCTTCCTGATCCGGCTCTTCTTCGGCGCCCTGCTCATCCTCCACTCGGTGTCGGTGTTCTTCCGGCTAGGCAACGGTGGCGGCATTTCCGGTCTGGAGGAGCAGTTCGCAGGCTACGACTTCGCGGGTGTCCTCGCCGTCGCCGTCCCCGGCGTTGAACTCGCCGCCGGTGTCCTCCTGGTTCTCGGCCTGGTAACCCCGCTCGCGGCGGCGCTGGCCACCGTGGTGACGGCGTTCCTCGCGCTCCACCAGATCAACATCGCCGACACCCCGGTCAACCCCTTCCAGTGGGGTGACGGGGTCCGTTTCTCCGTCCTGATGACCGTCGTCGCGGTCGGGCTCCAGCTCACCGGCCCCGGTCGTGTCTCCCTGGACTTCGCGCGCAGCTGGGCACGTCGCCCACTGTGGAGTTCCATCGTCTTCACCCTCATCGGCATCGGCTGTGCGGTCGGCCTGTGGTGGCTGGTCACCGGCGGTGCCTACCCGTTCAGTAGTTGACCGGGACAGCACCCACAGAGGCGTCGTCCACCACCGTGGGCGCCTCTTCCCGTCGATACGGTGACCGGGTGGAGTAGTGGCCGGGTAGGCCGGCTGCACCGTTTCCCGTACGACACGGAAGGGGGGGTGGGCACCCGTAGAGGGGTGCCCACCCCCCCTTCCGTGTCCGGAGTCGGTCCGGTCAGTCGACCTGACGCACCGCGCCCTTGTCGGCGGATGTCGCCATCTTGGCGTAGGCCCGCAGTGCCTTACTCACCGTGCGCTGACGGTTGACCGGCTGCCACGGCTTCTCGGAGGCGTCCATCTCCCCGCGGCGACGTTCGATCTCCGCGTCATCGACCTCGAGCTGGAGAAGTCGGTTGTGGATGTCGATGGTGACGGTGTCCCCGTCCCGGATCAGACCGATCAGACCACCGTGCGCGGCCTCGGGGGAGACGTGACCGACCGAGATACCCGAGGATCCCCCGGAGAAGCGGCCGTCGGTGATCAGCGCGCACTTCCGTCCCAGGCCCGCACCCTTGAGGAACGCGGTCGGGTGCAGCATCTCCTGCATGCCGGGGCCACCTGAGGGACCCTCGTACCGGACGATCAGGACTTCACCGGGCTGGATCTCGCGTTTGAGGATGACGGAGACCGCCTCCTCCTGCGATTCCACCACCCGGGCGGGGCCGGAGAAGTGCCACAGTTCCTCGTCGATGCCGGCGGCCTTGATGATCGCGCCGTCCGGGGCGATGTTGCCACGGAGGACGGCCAGGCCACCGTCGACCGTGTGTGCGTGCTCCACGTCGTGGATGCAGCCGTTGACCGCGTCGGTGTCGAGGGAATCCCAGCGGTTCTCCGTGGAGAAGGGCTCGGTCGTCCGTACCCCACCGGGGGCGGCGTGGAATAGCTCGACCGCCTCGTCGCTGGCCTTCCCGCTACGGATGTCCCAGGCGTCGAGCCAGGACTGGAGATCGGGGGAGTGCACCGAGTGGACGTCGTCGTGGAGCAGCCCGCCACGGTGGAGCTCGCCCAGGATGGCGGGAATCCCGCCGGCCCGGTGCACGTCCTCCATGTGGTAGTTCGAGTTGGGGGACACCTTCGACAGACAGCCGACCCGGCGGGAGAGGCCGTCGATGTCGTCGAGGTCGAAGTCGACCTCGCCTTCTTGCGCCGCCGCGAGAATGTGCAGCACGGTGTTCGTCGAGCCACCCATGGCCATGTCGAGAGCCATCGCATTGTCGAAGGCGTGCTTCGTCGCGATGGACCTCGGGAGGACGGAGGTGTCCTCCTCGCCGTAGTAACGGCGGCACAGTTCGACGACAGTCTCACCGGCTCGTGTGAACAGCTGCCGCCGGGCCTTGTGCGTGGCCAGCGTCGAGCCGTTGCCCGGCAGGGAGAGCCCGAGAGCCTCGGTGAGACAGTTCATCGAGTTGGCGGTGAACATACCTGAGCAGGAACCGCAGGTGGGGCAGGCGGAGGCCTCGATCCTGGACAGCCCGGGTGCGTCGACGCCCTCGTTCGCCGACGCGGAGATCGCGGTGACGAGATCCGTGGGGGCGTGGGCGATGCCGTCGACGACGACGGCTTTGCCGGCCTCCATCGGGCCGCCGGAGACGAAGACCGTCGGGATGTTCAGCCGCAGTGCGGTGTTGAGCATACCCGGGGTGATCTTGTCGCAGTTGGAGATGCACACCAGAGCGTCGGCGGTGTGCGCGTTGACCATGTACTCGACGGCGTCCGCGATGATCTCGCGGCTGGGCAGGGAGTAGAGCATGCCGCCGTGGCCCATGGCGATGCCGTCGTCGACGGCGATGGTGTTGAACTCCTTCGGGACACCGCCCGCCGCCGTCACGGCTTCGGCGACGATGTCACCGACATTCTTCAGGTGCACGTGCCCGGGCACGAACTGGGTGTAGGAATTCGCGATGGCGACGATCGGCTTGCCGAAGTCGTTGTCCTTCATTCCGGTGGCGCGCCAGAGTGCGCGGGCACCGGAGGCGTTGCGACCGACTGTGGTGACTCTTGAACGTAAGGGGATCATGGGGGCTGTCTTCTACTTGTCATGGGGGGTGAGTGGTGTCCGTGGAAACGGACGTCGGCCTATGTGTCAGGGTTCGTCGCGTCGGTTGTCGCCGTCACCGGGGCGGGACGCGCCCTGTTCCCGGATGACGGGGTTGCCCTCTGCGTCCGCCTGGTACCAGCCGCCGGGTTCCATGCCGCTGTGTCGTTTCGCGGCGGCACGTTCCCGCTTCGCCCGTTCGATCTCCTCCTGGGCCGCGAGGATCTCCCGGGTGGCCTCCTCCCGGGACTTCGCCACCTGGTGTCCGTCGCGGCGCATCACCACGACTCTGTCATCCGCAGCGGAACGACCGGCGGCGATGACATCGGGGATCCGTCCGGCCGACGCTGCGGCGAGGTCCGGGACGCTGTTGAAGGACACGCCGGGGAGCGGGAACTCCCGCCCGTCGTGGAAACGGGCGTGGGAACTGCCCGAACCGAAACGGATCCCGGCGAAGTCCCCCCAGCTGACGCTGCGTTCCCGTGAGAACGCGTAGGTGGCGGTGATGCCGTTCTCGGTGATGGTGGTGTGCGACCTCAGCGCCCAGTAGGCGTAGATGAGGGGAAGGAACAGAATCCAGAACAACCACTGCGGTGCGGCTCCCACGGTGAGCAGACTGGTCAGCAGCATCAGGCCGGCACCCAGGACGTGTGTCCGGTCCGGCCGGAACACGGTGGTGGTGACCGGTGATGTTCCGGTGGCGCCGTAGGCGTCGGTGCCGCCGGAATCGGGGTCAGCGTCAGGGCTCGTGGAGGACATACCCGCTGATTCTATTGAATGGCCGGTAGCCGAGTCACCTCGGGGTCAGGGGTTGGTCGCGGAATCGGCTCCGCCGTCACCCGCGGGGGGCGTCCGGGACTGTTGTCCCGGGGGACGTGGAACCGGACTCCGGGGTGGTGCCGGTCGGTGACGGTGATCCGTTCCCCGTTCCGGGGTCGTCGTCCGTCGGTGAGGTCTCCTGGGGTGACGATGAGGGCGTTGTCGAGGATGTGGGGGAGGGCGTCGTTGTCGTCTTCTCGGGGGAGAGGACCTCCTGAGGGGTCGTGGTGAGGATGTCCTCGGCCTCCTCGATGTCACTCGGGTCGAGGGTGAACCCCTTGAAGAAGAGCAGTGCGACGAGTACGACGCAGAGCCCGGAGGTGGAGGGGCGGACACGGCCACCGAAGGAGACGGCCCTCCGCCAGCCCGTTGAGGCGATGCTGTCCCCGGAGACCGCCGAATAGACCTCTTCGCCGGGTTCGGACGGGCTCTCGGTGTCGGACGGGTCGGTGGTGGACACATCGGAACGGGACCGGTCACTGTCGGTCGCGGTACCGTCCGTGGCACGATCCCGGGGTCTCGGTGAGAGTCCACCGGAACCGGACGCCGCAGCAGCTGCGGCGGCGCCGGATCCCCGCACCGGGGTGTGCCCCTCGCCACTGTCCGAGACCTTCCCCGCCTCCCCCGCTCCGGTGCGGCGTGTGCCGTCGGGGGTGTCATAGTCGACGTCGATGAGCGGTGCACGGGTGAGCGCCCGTTCGAGCAGTGGAGCATCCGCGTCGAGGGTGTCCCTGACCGCACCCGAGATGGTGGTGGCCGAGCCGTACTCCTTCCAGAACTCCTCGATGATCTTCGTCCGCACGGCACGCTCCACGGCCCACTGGCGTGCCGGGTTCACCTGCACGATGAAACGCATGTTCACCATCCAGGGCATCCCGACGGTGTTCGGTTCCTCGACCCCGACCGACGGGTGGACATCGAGTTCACCGGTGACGTCCCTGGCGATATCGGGTTGCTCCAGTGCCCGGAGGGTGGCGTCGGTGGACCGTTTGACGGCGTCGTCGATTGAATCGGAGCCGAGCAGCGGGATGGGCATGACGACGACGGCCCGGGCCCAGTAGTTGGAGTGGTTGATGCACACCCGGGCCGTCGAGTTGGGGATGTTCACGGTTTCACCGGCGAGCGTACGGACCCGGGTGGCGCGCATCGTGATCTGGATGACGTCACCCTCGACATCTATCCCGGAACCCTGGAACCGGACCCAGTCGCCCACACCGTACTGTTTCTCAGAGATGATGAAGAATCCGGCGAGGAAGTCGGCGATGATCGACTGCGCGCCCAGGCCGACAGCGGCGGAGATGACCGTCGCGGGGATCGCGGCCCCGGCGAGCGGAACGCCGAGTTGCTTCAGTGTGGCGATGGAGAGGAGGAAGTAGGCGATCAACTGGATCAGGTAGACCGCTGTGCCGACGATGGCGAGGCGTTGCTTCGACTCCTGTTCATTCGGATCGAGGTGCCCGGTGATCAGTCTGATGACGAGGCGACCGATCCTCGGCACCAGGAAGGCGATGACGATGGAGATGGCGAGATCGATACCTGGATCGACGATCCACTGCCACCAGCTGGACAGGATGTAGGAGATGGGTAAGGACGGCATGGGGAACAGGGTAACGTGCCGGAGGGGGTCACTTCACGGGGTGGGGTCCGACCGGTTCCCACCCCCGGATTCCGCAGTGGGGGATGCCCGGACAGGTCCATCGATGTGCTCCATGTCACTTCAGGGGCGGTACGGATACCCGGCCCCCTGTCCCACAGGGTGGACGGGGGTATGGGACGGGTGGTGTGAATTGTCGGGCGCGGGGTGCTCCTGTGTAACATCTCGTGGCATGAACAACATTCGACTTGTACTCGTAAGCAGCCGGCGTTTGCCATAGCGGCCGTACAAGTCGTGAAGTCAAACGCCCTCGGCACCACCACATGAAATGGTGAGTGAACGGGGGTTTTGTTCATTCTCGACCTGGTTCGGCCGGATTCCTCCGCACCATCCACCGCCGGTGTCCGGGTGGTGGAACGGGGAGGGGTCGCCCGTTCGTCCCAGTAATTCCCACTGATCGTTTTTCACCGAGACCATCCCAAAAAGGAGCCCGACGTCGTGAACGTGGCAGCTCGTCAACACCCCAGTCCCGCCATGCTGGCGAAGGATGCGCAACCGTCCGCCCCCGAGCGTATGACCGGAGCCCAGGCAATCGTCCGCTCGCTCGAGGAACTCGGGGTGGACGTCGTATTCGGCATTCCGGGCGGTGCGATCCTCCCGCTCTACGACCCCCTCTACTCCTCGGAGAAGGTCCGGCACGTTCTCGTGCGGCACGAACAGGGGGCCGGGCACGCCGCCGAAGGTTACGCTCAGGCGTCCGGTGAGGTCGGAGTCTGCATCGCCACCTCCGGCCCCGGTGCGACGAACCTGGTCACGCCACTCGCTGACGCGCACCTGGACTCGGTCCCGGTTGTCGCGATCACCGGGCAGGTCGGGCACACGCTGCTGGGTACCGACGCCTTCCAGGAGGCGGACATCCGGGGCATCACGATGCCGGTGACGAAGCACAACTACATGGTCACCGATCCGAACCGGATCCCCGCGGCCGTCGCCGCAGCCTTCCATCTCGCATCCACCGGGCGCCCCGGCCCCGTCCTCATCGACGTCCCGAAGGACGTCCAGAACGCCATGTGCGACTTCGTCTGGCCGCCGGACACCCCACTCGCCGGGTACAAACCGGTCACCACCCCGCACCACCGGCGTGTCGAGGAGGCCGTGCGGATGATAGCCGGGTCCGAGCGCCCCTGTCTCTACATCGGCGGCGGTGTCATCAAGGCCGACGCCCACGCCGAACTGCTCGCGTTCGCCGAGTACACGGGAATTCCCGTCGTCACCACCCTGATGGGGTTGGGGTCCTTCCCCGACAGTCATCCGCAGCACATGGGTATGCCCGGCATGCACGGTACCGTCTCGGCCGTCGCCGCCATGCAGCGCTCCGATCTCCTCATCACCATCGGTGCGCGGTTCGATGACCGGGTCACGGGTGACCTCGACAGTTTCGCCCCGGACGCCAAGGTCATCCACGCGGACATCGACCCCGCGGAGATCTCCAAGATCCGTCACGCTGACGTCCCGATCGTCGGTGACGCCCGGGAGGTCCTGGACGCGCTGCTGACCATGTACCGCAAGCTCGACCTGGACCGGCCGGACATCGGCCGCTGGGTCTCCTATCTCAACGGGCTCCGGGAACGGTTCCCCCGTGGTTGGTCGGGCAACGACGACGGGATGATCTCGCCCCAGTACGTCATCAACACCCTCTCCGAGGAGGTCGGACCCGACGCCATCTACTGTGCGGGCGTCGGTCAGCACCAGATGTGGTCCGCCCAGTTCATCGACTACGAGAATCCCCGTACCTGGCTCAACTCCGGCGGGCTCGGAACCATGGGTTACGCCGTTCCCGCAGCGATGGGGGCGAAAGCGGGCATGCCGGACAAGGAGGTCTGGGCGATCGACGGGGACGGCTGTTTCCAGATGACCAACCAGGAACTGGTGACCTGCGCCGTCGAGGGTTTCCCCATCAAGGTCGCGCTGATCAACAACGGCAACCTCGGTATGGTCCGCCAGTGGCAGACCCTCTTCTACGAGGGCCGCTACTCCAATACCCGACTGCGCAACCAGGGTGAATACGTGCCCGACTTCGTCAAGCTCGCCGAGGCTCTCGGCTGCGAGGCGATCCGTGTCACCCGTGAGGAGGACGTGGTCCCCGCCATCCGCCGTGCCCGGGAGATCAACGACCGCCCCGTCGTCATCGACTTCATCGTCGGTGAGGACGCCCAGGTCTGGCCCATGGTGGCGGCCGGTCACTCGAACAGTGACATCCAGTACGCCAAGGGCCTGCGTCCCCTGTTCGACGAGGACTCGGCGGCGACGGCACTGGCCGACGTCGACAAGGCCATCGAAGGCAACGCGCACGACGCCGCCAAGCACACCGAGGAGAAGAACTGATGTTCCCGAAGAACCGCTACATCCTGTCCGTCCTCGTCGAGGACGTCGACGGAATCGTCTCGCGGATCGCGGGACTGTTCACCCGCCGCGGGTACCCGATCGCATCCATCGTTTCAGCGATCACGGACATCGACGGCATCAACCGGATCACCATCGTCATCGATGGTGATCTGGCGGACGAACACACCATCGAACAGATCACCAAACAGCTCAACAAGCTCATCCCGGTGCTCAAGGTCGTCCGGCTCCCCGACGAGAACACCGTCGCCAGGGCCCTGATGATGGTCAAGGTCTCCGCGGACGCCGGGAACCGCCCGCAGATCGTCGACGCAGCCAACATCTTCCGGGCCCGCGTCGTCGACGTCTCGCCGGACGCCGTCGTCATCGAGGCCACGGGAACCCCCGGCAAGCTCAGCGCGCTCCTCGACGTCCTCGAGCCCTTCGGTATCCGGGAGATGATCCAGTCCGGGGAGATCGCGCTCTGTCGCGGGCCGAAGACCATGGCTCCCTCCAACGCCCGCTGACACCCGTTCACCCCACCGGTATCACCGGGCGTCGGCACGCACCCCGTCCCACACCCGGTATCCGCACCGCGCCCACGAGGCACCGTACTCCACCGCTTCTCCGGCACACCCGCCGGATGGCACGGGGAATCACCATCTAAGCTGGAACACACCGCATCCGGTGCGTTCAACCCGTACATCTCAATCCCGTAGAAAAGGAACACACAACACCATGGCCATTGAAGTGCTCTACGACGACGACGCCGACCTGTCGATCATCCAGGACCGTAAGGTCGCGATCATCGGCTACGGTTCCCAGGGACACGCACACGCACAGTGTCTCCGGGACTCGGGCGTCGAGGTCTGCATCGGCCTCCGTGACGGCTCGAAGTCCGCGGACAAGGCCCGTGAGGCCGGTTTCGAGGTCAAATCCAACGCCGAGGCCGCGAAGTGGGCCGACGTCATCATGCTCCTCGCCCCCGACACCTCCCAGGCGCAGATCTTCACCGAGGAGATCGCACCGAACCTCGTCGCCGGCAACGCCCTCTTCTTCGGTCACGGCCTGAACATCCACTTCGACCTCATCGAGCCGGCCGACGACATCACCGTCGCCATGGTCGCCCCGAAGGGTCCCGGACACCTGGTCCGCCGTCAGTTCGTCGACGGCAAGGGAGTTCCCTGCCTCATCGCCGTCGACCAGGATCCGAAGGGAGAGGGCCGGGATCTCGCCCTGTCCTACGCCGCAGCCATCGGTGGCGCCCGCGCGGGTGTCATTCCGACCACCTTCCGCGAGGAGACGGAGACCGATCTCTTCGGTGAGCAGGTCGTGCTCTGTGGTGGACTCGAGTCCCTGATGATGCAGGGCTTCGAGGTGCTGACCGAGGCCGGTTACGCCCCCGAGATGGCCTACTTCGAGGTTCTCCACGAGATGAAACTCATCGTCGACCTCATCTGGGAGGGCGGCCTGGAGAACATGAACTACTCCATCTCCGACACCGCCGAGTTCGGCGGCTACGTCGCGGGCCCGCGCATCATCGACGCCGGAACCAAGGAGCGCATGAAGGAGGTCCTCACGGACATCCAGGACGGCACCTTCGTCAAGCGCCTCATCGCCAACGTCGAGGGTGGCAACAAGGAACTCGAGGGCATGCGCGCGAAGATCGCCGAGCACCCGATCGAGAAGACCGGTGTCAAGCTGCGTGACCTGATGAGCTGGGTCAAGAACCCGCTCGACGCCACCGCCTGATCCGACTTCCGCGGTACATCGCCGGACACCCGCCGGGTGGTCGTCCACGGACGACCACCCGGCGGGTGTCCGTCTGTCCGGGAGCTGTCCCGCTGTGGTTGCGGGTCGGGGTGCCGGGGCGGCGTCGGGGGGTTTGCGGGGGTGATTGGGGGTTGGGAAATTTCTTCTCCGTCGATTTCTGGTGTAAATGGCGTGTGGGGGTGTTGAGGGGTGGTTGGGGTGACGTGTTCCGCATCGTTCCCCGGGTGAGGCGTTCACGGGGTTTGCGGCGCGGAACCTGACAGGGGTCACTTCGACCTGTGGACCGCCGCAGTGTCTGTCCCAGCGACGACGACTGTCGGTGGGGCGGTGACGGTTCCCGGATGAGGTGTCGGGGCGGGGGAGGAAAAACGGGTGGGGTGGGGGAGTGAGGCGCTCCGGTGGGACCCCGTGCGCAGGGTGACGGCGGGGAGCGGTTCCGGTGTGGAACCGTGCTGAAACCGAGGTACGGAAGGTATTGACACAAAACAGGACGCTCGTACTGTTGGGGCCAGCCTTCGTCAACAGTGTGGGGTGTGGGACGGCGGACGCCGTACCTTCCGAGGCTGCCCCACCGGAAAGGTATGTACCCCGTGACCACGACCCGCACCGAAGTGCAGCGGATGGCCGACTTCGCCGCGAACGCCAGGCTCGAACAGATGTCGCCGGAGGCACTCGAGCAGCTGAAGATCCGCGTCCTCGACACTCTCGGCGTCGCCATCGGCGCACTCGACTCCGACGTCCTCGTCGCCATCAGATCGCTCAACGGGGATCTCGGCGGCAACGGACAGGCCACTCTCATCGGCGGCGGAAAGACCTCCGCCGACCTCGCCGCGTTCCACAACTCCGCGGCATCCCGCTACCTCGACTTCATGGACGCCTACCTCGCCAAGGGGGAGACCAACCACCCCTCCGACAACATGGGCGCGGTTCTCGCCGCCGCCGAGGTTGCCGACGCGTCGGGACGGGACTTCCTCACGGCCTTCGCCGTCGCCTACCAGATCCACACCCGGCTCTCCGATGTCGCACCCGTGCGTGCGCTCGGTTTCGACCACACCACCCAGGGCGCCTTCGCCGCCGGTGCGTCGGCCGCACTCGCCCTCGGCCTGGACGCCGACGCCATCGCCAACGCCGCCGCGATGACGGCGACCGCCAACGTCGCGCTCCGTGTCACCCGCACCGGCAACCTGTCCCACTGGAAGGGCCTGGCCTACCCGCACACCTCAAAGGAGGGCATGTTCTACGCACTTCTCGCGGGGAAGGGAATCACCGGCCCCGAGGAGGTCTTCGAGGGGAACAAGGGATTCAAGGCGCTCGCCGGCGACTACGAACTCGACTGGTCGAAGGAGGACCTCGAGTCCGTCACCCGCACCATCATCAAGAAATACAACGCCGAGATCCACTCCCAGTCCGCCCTCGAGGCGGCGCTGGAGCTCAAGGGGAAGCATGACTTCGATCCGGCCGAGATCAGGGAGGTGCGCCTGACCACCTTCGACGTCGCCTACTCGATCATCGGTGGTGGGGAAGAGGGGGACAAGCGCTCCATCCGGACCAAGGAGGAGGCCGATCACTCCCTGCCGTGGATGCTGGCCGTGACGATCCTCGACGGTGAACTCAACCCGGCGCAGTACGAGCCGGAGCGCATCGTCGCCGATGACGTGCAGACGCTCATGGGCAAGGTCACCATCACCCCGTCGGACGAGTTCTCCGACCGGTTCCCGAACGAGATGCCGGCGGATCTCGTCATCGTCATGAACGACGGCACCGAGTATCACGCCGTGGAAGCCGCCTACGACGGTTTCCACTCGCAGCCGCTCGACTGGGACGGTGCCGTCGCGAAGTTCACCGCACTGGCCGCCCCCTTCGCCGATGAGGCACTGCGCACCGAGATCTGCGACACCGTCCACCGCCTCGACGACGTCGCCCGGATCTCCGAACTCACCGACCTCCTCGCCCGGGTCTCCACGACCCGCTCCTGATCCCGCACCGGAAACAGAAAGGAAATCACCACCATGTCCAACGCCATCGACTTCGATGTCTCCTTCAACTTCGTCCCCCGCGCCAAGCGTCCCGCGAAGCCGCGCTCCTACGGCATGACCGAGATCCGCGCCCCCTACTACGACACCTTCGGGACACGCCATCTCCAGGACGTGTTCGACATGGCCGGGCAGTGGGTCGACGGCATCAAATGGGCCGGCGGCTCCTTCGCCCTGTGCCCGCCGGAGCAGGTCCGCAGATTCTCCGACATAGCCCACGAATATGACGCCTACGTCAGCTCGGGTGGCTGGATCGAGACCGTCCTGCGCTACGGTGACGACGCCGTCGACCACTACCTCAAGGAGGCCAAGGAGGTCGGTTTCGACGTCATCGAGATCTCCACCGGCTTCATCATGCTCCCGACCTCCGGCCTCGAGCGCCTCGTGGAGAAGGTCGTCAAGGCCGGCCTGAAGGCGAAGCCGGAGCTCGGCATCCAGATCGGTTCCGGCGGTGACTCCTCCGAGGCCGAACTCGCCGCGGAATCCGCCAAGGACATCGGGGACCTCGTCGACCGGGGCAAGCGCGCCCTGGACGCGGGCGCCTCGATCATCATGATCGAGTCGGAGGGCATCACCGAGAACGTCAGGGAATGGAACACCGGCGCCGCGGCGTCCATCATCAACGGACTCGGCCTCGAGAACGTCATGTTCGAGGCCGCGGACGGACCCGTCTTCGAGTGGTACGTCAAGAACTACGGCAACGAGTGCAACCTCTTCGTCGACCACTCCCAGGTGCTCCAGCTCGAGGGACTGCGCCAGAACATCTGGGGCAACAAGTCCACCTGGGGTCGCGTGATCAACCCCCACTGATGTCACGGGAAAACATCTGAAGCTCACGGGCTCCGCCGCACCACCGTCGTGTCACCACCCGACGGTGGTGCGGCGGCTTTTCCGCCCGGAGCACCGGCGCCGCCGCGCGCGCCGGTGCTGGGGCGACCGCCCCGGACACGGTGTTCCCGGGGGTGGATGGGGGTGATGCAGGTCGGGGAGTCGATGAAACCGGCAATCGTTTCAGGTAAGGCGGTGCTTAGTTCTTTGCCCTTGTGGTGAGGGGTTTTACGGTGCACCGCAGTCGATAATGGAGGGGATTCTTCATGTGTTACCGCAGCGTAACCCCCACACGTTTTCAATAAGGTTTCAATAAGGGGTTGGCTGGGATAGGGTCTAGCCCATGAGCGACACCACGAGAATCGGGGAGCATCACGAGCACGACCACTCCCACAGCGCCCACGTCCACGACCATGACCATGGCGGGCACGGGCATGGTCACGACCATGACCATGGCGGGCACGCCCACTCGCATGCCCCGAAATCGCTGAAGGCTCTGATCGGCGTCATCATCCTGACCACGACGATCTTCCTCGCGGAGGTCATCTTCGGTCTGCTCTCCGGTTCGCTCGCGCTCCTCGCGGACGCCGCCCACATGCTCTCCGACTCCGCGGGACTGGTCATCGCGCTCGTAGCCATCCTCATAGGTCGGCGTGCGGCCAACACCTCCGCGACCTTCGGATACCGACGAATCGAGGTCATCGCCGCAGCCGTCAACGCGTTGTCCGTCGGCGCCATCTCCATCTGGATCGTCATCGAGGCGATCAAGAGACTCGGTGGACACGGGGAGATCGACACGACGATGATGCTCGTCGTCGCCGTCATCGGTCTGATCGCCAACGGGGGATCCGCGCTGCTGCTCGTACGCCGTCAGCACGACAGCATGAACATGCGCGGAGCCTACCTCCACGTCCTCTCCGACATGCTCGGATCCGTCGCCGTCATCATCGCCGGACTCATCGTCCGTGCCACCGGATTCATCCTCGCCGACACCATCGCCTCCATCGTCATCGCCGCGATCATCCTGCCCAGGTCCATGAGGCTGCTCCTGGACGCCATGCGGGTCCTGATGGAACGTGTCCCCGGGCACGTCGATCTGAACGAGATCCGCGTGGCGCTCGAGGAGATCCCCGGGGTGGAGACCGTCCACGACCTCCATGTGTGGACCATGGACGGGAACGAGCTCATCGCCACCTGTCACCTCGTCATCGAACCGGACCGTGTCGAATCCGGCTGCAACATCCTCGACGTCGCCAACCACCGGCTCGAGAAGATCGGTGTCTCCCACGCCACCATCCAGATCGAGACCGCCGACCACGCCGAACACGAGGCCGAGGTTCACGACTGACGCTCCCTGACACCCCGCACCCCGGTGACCGTGACACTGAGGTCACCGGGGTTTCATGTGCCGGTAGCGCAGATGTTGACGAAGCCCGATAGAGTCATCGGCATGGGTTTCACCACACCGAGCTACGACCTCACCGATCTCTTCGCCCGCATCGACCGTGGCGACGTCCAACTCCCCGACTTCCAGCGGGACTACAGCTGGAACGTCGACCGAATCCGGTCCCTGATCGTGACGGTCCTGCGTGGCTACCCGATCGGCTGCCTCATGGCGCTGGACACCCGTAACGAGCCGATGCGTTTCCGGCCCCGCCCGCTGTCCGGCGCGCCGGACACCGGACGGAACCCCGGCATGCTGATCCTCGACGGGCAGCAGCGACTCACCACCCTCTACCACTGCCTGCGCGGCAACGGACTCGTCGACACCGTCGACTTCCGCAGCATGCGCATCCAGCGCCGGTTCTACGTCGACGTGGACAAGGCCGTGTCCGAGGACATCATGCCCGACGAGGCGGTGATCTCCGTCGACGCCGACGGTGAGGTCAAGTCCCACTACGGCCCGCGGATCCCCGGCGGCATCCCCGACCACGCGAGCGCACGCGCCCACGGACTGGTCCCCGTGTCCGCACTGCTTGAGGACGAGGGCACCGACATGCTCTTCGACTTCCTCGACGGCGCCGACGCGGTCACCCGGGAACGGGTGAAACGCTTCAACAACACCGTCGCGAAACCGCTTGTGCGCTACTCCGTCCCGATCATCCGCCTCGACCGGGAGACCGCACAGGGCGGCGTCGGATCCATCTTCTCCCAGGCGAACTCCGCCGGGCTCCAGATGGACGTCGTCGACCTCCTCACCGCCGTGTTCGCCAGCGAGGACCCGGATTTCCGGCTCTCCGACTCGTGGAGTGACATCGAGAAGACCCTGCGGACACATCCCGTTCTCGACGGTATCGACAGAACCGCCTTCTTCACCGCCGTCACACTCCTGGTCACCGCCGCCCGAGGACACGCCAGCGGACACCGGGAGGACATTCTGCGGCTCACCCTCGCCGACTACGCCTCAGCCGCCCGACGCACCCTCGACGCCTTCATCGCGGCCGCCGCGTTCCTGGAGGACAAGTGCATCACCGACGCCTCCCGGATCCCCTACAACGCCCAGATCATCCCCCTCGCCGTGATCCTCGCACTTCTCGGCGACACTCCCGGCGCCCTGACCGACGGTACCGCGACCGACCGACTCAACCGCTGGTTCTGGTCCGGTGTGTTCGGTGAACTCTACGGCTCCGCCTCCGTCATCGTCCGGACCGGACGTGACGTCAACCAGGTCACCCCGTGGGTCCGTGACGCGGTCACCGGTGACGGTGACACCCCCGAACCCGACTCCATCGCCGACGCCCGCTTCGTCGAATCCCGACTCCTCAGCGTCGGCCCCGACTCAGGCGTCTGGAAGGGGACCCACGCACTGCTCATGGGGCGCGGTGCACGCGACTGGCGCACCGGAGGAACCTTCAACGCCACGAACCTCGTCGAAGGGGAGGAGGGGTTCCACCCGATCTTCCCGCCCCAGTACTGCCGACGCACCGGCGTCAACCGGATGCTCGCCGACAGCGTCCTCAACCGCACCCCGCTCAGTCTCCGTACCGAGATGGTCATGGACGGCTCCGAACCCGCCCGCTACCTCACCCGCGTGCAGTCCAAGTCCCTCATGGACGACGACGAATTCGACGCGGTGCTCGCCAGCCACCTCCTCGACCCGGAACTGCTCCGTCAGACCGGTTCCGACGGTTTCTTCATCGACCGCCGCGCCCGACTACGCCGCATGATCGAGGAAGCCATGGGCAAGGACGTCATCCGCGACGTCGATGAAACCAACCTCGGTGGCGGCGAGGAGGGTCCCGACGCCTTCGCCCCCACCCCGACCGGCGTCGAAACCGGGAACACGGACGAGGGCCCCGACGGAACCGGGAACGAGACGGACATGCAGGACAACGGTTCCTGACACACGAACAGTAGTGACGGCACCAGGGGTGGTCGCCGGCGCACACTACCGCTCCTAGTACCGTCAGATCCCCGCACCGATCCGATGAGAGAGGCGATCCAGCCGCATGTCCCGTAACCACAGACCCATGACCCCGAACCGCCGACGCGTCCTCGCGCTGCTCTGCGGAACGGTGATCACCGGAAGTGCACTCGTCGCCTGCTCATCCGGTGACACCGGGGGGACGCCCCCCGGTCAACGCGCCGGGCGGTCCGCAACGGACCCGGCGACCCCGGCGATCGCCGAACGCTACGGAACCACCCCGCAGGTCATAGCCGACAAGGACCTCTCCGGCACCGACATCAGTGAACTGTTCTTCACCGCCGCCCCCGCCGCCGTCATCGCGGCCCCCGATCCGGTCAGCCAGCAGCGCGCCGCCAGTATCGCCGTCACGACAGGGCTCCCCATGCTCACCGCCACCGGAACCAACGACGCCGCACTCGCGACCGAGATCGGACGCCTCGGTGCTGGGGATGTCCTCACCGTCGGAGACACCGCACCGGACCTCCCCGACACGCTCACCGTCCACACCGACGACGGCACACCCGCCGCTTTCCGGGCACTCACCGGTACCGCACCCGAGCCGGTCGCACCGGAGCACACCCCCGCAGGACTGCTCCGTCAGGTCACCGCCCTCAACGCCGGTGACCTCCTCGGGTCGGACCCTGGACAACCCGCCGACGGTGACGCCGCCGACACCACGGACACCGGAAAACTCCCCACCCGCAGCAGTGACGACAACGACCGCGCACCACTCGTTCTCGCGGCCCCCGGTACCGGTGTCGCCGCCGTCGCCACGGCCCGTGCCGCAGGCGCCGACGTCGAGATCCTGGACCACGCGGACCCCCGCATCAGCGATCACTCCGTAGAACTTGTCCGCAGTCTCGACGGCGGCCCCGTCATCGCCCTCGGTGAGGTCTTCGGAACAACGGAGCAGTTCACCCGCGCCACCGAACTCGCCACCACGGTCACCGCCGAACAGCCCGGCGGCGGACAACTCGTGTTCCCCGGGCGACGCATGGTCGCCTACTACGGGCACCCCTCCGGCGGCGCACTCGGCATCATGGGGGAGCGGAACCCCGAAGAATCCGTCGCGCACCTGGATGAGCTCGTCGCGCAGTACGCGCCCCTCGCCGAGGAACCGGTCATCCCCGCCTTCGAGATCATCGCCACAGTCGCCTCATCCTCACCCGGACCCGACGGCGACTACTCCAACGAAGCCGACCCGGAGGAACTCCGCCCCTACATCGACGCCGTGACCGAGGCCGGCGGCTACGCCGTCCTCGACCTCCAACCCGGACGCGCCCGCCTGATCGACCAGGCGAAGATCTACACCGATCTGCTCAAGCTCCCCAACGTCGGCCTGGCGCTGGACGCCGAATGGAAACTCGGACCCGACGAGGTTCCGCTCCAGCAGGTGGGACACGTCCGGGCGGAGGAGGTCAACGAGGTCGCCGACTGGCTCGCCGAACTCACCGCAGACAACAACCTCCCGCAGAAGGCCTTCATCCTGCACCAGTTCCAGCTCCAGATGATCCGCGACCGCGAGAACATCAACCTCGGACACCCCGAACTCGCCTTCGTCCTCCACGCCGACGGACACGGTTCGGCGGGCGACAAGTTCGCCACCTTCGACACCCTCCGCCAGGACCTCGACCCCCGCTACTTCATCGCGTGGAAGAACTTCATCGACGAAGACACCCCGATGTTCACCCCGGAGCAGACGATGGACATCGAACCCCACCCGTGGTTTGTCAGCTACCAGTAGAACCCCATCCGCCGCACCCCACCGCAACCCCGGTTCCGGGGCACCGAACTGTGGTGTGCACCACCAAATCATCCGTCTCGGGTGCCCACGGTGGACACACGGACAGCACGGTCTAGACTGAAGCGCAGTCGCACGCCACCTTTTGCCGGCGTGGACCCGCCCCGGGCCGACGCGGTCGTGCCTGCCCGGACGCGGACGCAACCAGCACTCCAGGAGTAAGAACGTGAGCCAGAATGGCCGCCCGGTAGTACTCATCGCAGACAAGCTCGCACAGTCCACCGTCGACGCCCTCGGCGACGGCGTGGAGGTGCGTTGGGTCGACGGACCCAACCGCCCCGAGCTCCTCGCCGCAGTCGGCGACGCCGACGCCCTGCTCGTCCGTTCCGCGACCACCGTCGACCGTGAGGTCCTCGAAGCGGCGAAGAAGCTGACCATCGTCGGCCGTGCCGGCGTCGGCCTCGACAACGTCGACATCGCCGCCGCCACCGAACGCGGCGTCATGGTGGCCAACGCCCCGACCTCCAACATCCACTCCGCCTGCGAGCACGCCATCTCGCTGCTGCTGTCCACCGCCCGCCAGATCCCCGCCGCCGACGCCACCCTGCGCGACGGTGAATGGAAGCGCTCCTCCTTCCAGGGCGTCGAGATCTTCGGCAAGACCGTCGGCATCGTCGGCTTCGGCCACATCGGCCAGCTCTTCGCCCAGCGCCTCGCCGCGTTCGAGACCACCGTCATCGCCCACGACCCCTACGCCAACCCCGCGCGCGCCGCGCAGCTCGGCGTCGAACTCGTCGAACTCGACGAACTCATGGGCCGCAGCGACTTCGTCACGATCCACCTCCCCAAGACCAAGGAGACCGCCGGCATGTTCGACGCCGAGCTGCTCGCCAAGGCCAAAAAGGGACAGATCATCATCAACGCCGCCCGTGGCGGCCTCGTCGACGAGCAGGCGCTCGCCGACGCGATCACCTCCGGCCACATCAGGGGTGCAGGCTTCGACGTCTACTCCTCCGAGCCCTGCACCGACTCGCCGCTGTTCGGCCTCAAGGAGGTCGTCGTCACCCCGCACCTCGGTGCATCGACCGTCGAAGCGCAGGACCGTGCAGGCACCGACGTCGCCGACAGCGTGCTCAAGGCACTCGCCGGCGAGTTCGTCCCCGACGCCGTGAACGTCTCCGGCGGCCGCGTCGGCGAAGAGGTCGCCCTCTGGCTCGACCTCTCCCGCAAACTCGGCCTCGTCGCCGGCGAACTCCTCGACACCGCCCCCGTAGCCCTCGAGGTCACCGCACGCGGCGAACTGTCCACCGAGAAGGTCGACTCCCTCGGACTCTCCGCCATGCGCGGCCTGTTCTCCTCGATGATCGAGGAACAGGTCACCTTCGTCAATGCCCCCCGCATCGCCGAGGAACGCGGCGTCGAGGTCACCGTCACCACCGAAAGCGAAGCCGTCAGCCACCGCTCCGCCGTAGAGGTCAAGGCCATCGCCTCCGACGGCACCACCGCCACCGTCGTCGGTACCCTCGCCGGACTCGACCGCGTGGAGAAGATCGTCCGACTCAAGGGACGCGGACTCGACATGCGCGCCGAAGGCCGCAACCTGTTCCTCCACTACACCGACCAGCCCGGTGCACTGGGCAAGGTCGGCACCCACCTCGGTGGCGAAGGAATCAACATCGTCGCCGCAGCCCTGTCGCAGGACGCCTCCGGCACCGGTGCCACACTGATCCTCCGCGTCGACGCCGAGGTACCCGAGAAGATCGTCGAAGCCATCAGCGCTGACCTCGACGCAACCGCCTTCCAGGTGGACTTCGGGGCCTGATCTCCCGCTGGTTCCACGAACCGCCACACCACTGTCCTCTCCCCATGATGGGGGAGTGCCGGTGGGGTGGCGGTTCTTCTTGTGTCCGGTGCCTGCATCGTTGATGTCGGGGAACCTCACGCGTGCAAAGCACCCTCTAGCTATCCGTTCTCGGCGACTGAACCAGTTTCTGCGCCCTTCGAATGCGAAAGTCAGGGGGTAGAGTAGGTGACCATGACTGAAACGGTAACGGGCCTCGAACTACGGACCGCTGTTGGATCGTTCCCTTCCGGGGTGACGGTGGTGACCACCCATTCCGAAGGGATGGATATCGGGCTGACGGTCAGTGCCTTCGCGTCACTGTCCCTGGAACCTGCGATGGTGGTCGTTTGTATCGAGAACAGGTCCAAGTCGTTGCCGCACCTGGCTGTAGGCCGTGAGGTCGGAATCTCCGTGCTCGCGTCTGATCAGCTCGAACTGGCGGTGCAGTTCGCCCGTCATGTTGAGGACCGTTTCGCGGGGGTGGAGATCGAGCGGCGCGGCGAACTTGGTGTGCCCTTTATCTCAGGTGCTGTCGCATGGTTTCGGGGAACTGTGCATGAATGGCACGAAGGAGGGGACCACGCGATAATTACGGTGAACGTGCTGGCGTGCGGAAGCGATGAAGAAAGGGAACCGTTGAGGTACTGCCGGGGAAAATTATCGGGAGGGAACATGTGAATGTCTGTGACCCGGTCCGTATTTTTCCGTTTTCCATTCGATCGGGGACGCCTCTCTGAAAGCTCACACTCTGGTACATGAGTGCAGCCACCTCATTGTGGTTTTCACTACCGATTACTCAGGTATCCATGACGTCATGGGCGTTGAGGATATTCCCCACGATGCATGTGTGATGTGTGGGTCTAATGCTTGACTCTGGTGTTAAGAGGTCAACGGTTGGCATTGCACCGAGTGTGACACAGACTGTTCAAGTTGATCCTGTCTCCTTCATTTTCCAGTTTCGGCAGTGGGGGACCCTCCTGTGGAATTGTCATTCCGTTTCTTGGGCGGATGCGGTCGGATTCATGATCTCTGTCGCATATGTTTCGCCGTCAATCTCGCGATCCTGATACTTGCGCATGAGCTCGTCGATCTTCTGCTTCAGTTCTTAGCGGTTTATTTTCGTAAGTCCTGTCTGATGCGATTGAGGAATTGTCGTTAAATCTTACCGTTTCGGGTTGAAGCGTCGGCATCGATAAAAACTGGTGCAAAAATAAGGGACCGTATTGTGTCCCTCAAAAATGCTGTTGGGGTGGCAGTGCTCGGTAGCTGAGTCTGATCATGACCAATTCTTTGGGTTCCTTGTGTGGGCGGGGGGCAACTGACTCTGCGGTTTTCCGGTCAAGGATTCCAAGCTATCGGCGCGTGCAGATAGATGTTCTTCGGTTTCTAACCAATCTCCACCAGTACCTGCCCACCCTGGACGGATTCG
Source organism: Corynebacterium pygosceleis (assembly GCF_016595275.2). Classification (GTDB taxonomy): domain Bacteria; phylum Actinomycetota; class Actinomycetes; order Mycobacteriales; family Mycobacteriaceae; genus Corynebacterium; species Corynebacterium pygosceleis. The sequence continues at coordinate 384,544 of NZ_JAENIQ020000003.1, forward strand.
CCGACGCTGACAGTCAGGGTCGCGACGGTTCCGCCTGCGGGGGCGGTGATCTCGGTTTCCATCTTCATTGCTTCCAACAGGAGGAGAACCTGCCCCTCCTCGATGACGCTGCCTTCTTCCACGAGGACCTTGGACACGCTTCCTGCGAGGGGAGCGACGACCGCGTTGGAGGACACACCCTGGACGGATGCGGTGGTCGGTGCCGCCGGGGTGTTGACGGCGCCGGAAGCTGAGCCCGTGGAGAGCAGTGCTCCGCGTGGACGCTGCTCCTCCTCGACCTCCACGTCCACGGAGTAGGCGACGCCGTTGACGGTTACCTTGAGTTTCATGTGCGGTGTGCTCCTTCGGGGCGATCGGATGGGGGCGGTGGCGGTGTCGGCGCGCGGTGCGGTCAACGGGAAAACGGGCTGGTTGGGTTAGATCTGGTTTCCGTGGTGGACCTGGACGGCGCGGCGTCCCTGTTGCGCCCAGGTCTGGTGGCGGTGGAACCGGACGGCGCGAACCTTGCCGGAGTTGCCGAGGTAGGCCGATACCGCGGCGGAGATGGCCATGAGGATGTCCTCCGGTATCTCCACGTCCGAGCGGTGGCGCAGCTCCTCGAGTTCACGTTCGAGGGTGTCGATGCGTGCGCTCATGGCTCTGATGGTGTCGTCGGTGGCTGCCAGTCGGGAGGCGAGGTCGGCGAGCTGTTTTTCTCGTTCCGGTGGCTGTTCTGATGGATGTGTCGTGCGGTTCACTGTGTTCTCCTGGGGCCTGTCGGTGTCCGTGGTGCGTGGGGGTCGGTCCAGTTACACCGGCCCCAACCCGTGTTTCTTCGCGGGACGGTGGACGCGCTTGGCGGCGAGTAGTTCGAGTGCGTAGGCGACTTCCCTGCGGGTGGTGGCGGGGTCGATGATCTCGTCGACGAGGCCGCGGCTGGCGGCCATGTAGGGGGTGGAGAAGGTGTCGCGGTATTCCTCGACGAGTTCCGCGCGGCGGGCTTCGGGGTCGTCGGCTTCGGCGATTTCGCGCCGGAAGACGACGTTGACTGCTCCCTCGGCACCCATGACGGCGATTTCGGCTGTGGGCCAGGCGAAGACCTTGTCCGCGCCGAGGTCCTTGGAGCACATCGCGACGTAGGCGCCGCCGTAGGCTTTGCGCAGGACGACGGTGATCTTGGGGACGCTGGCGGAGGAGTAGGCGTAGAGGACCTTGGCGCCGTGGCGGATGATGCCGCCGTGTTCCTGGGAGACGCCGGGCATGAAGCCGGGGACGTCGACGAGGGTGACGAGGGGGATGTTGAAGGCGTTGCAGAAGCGGATGAATTTGCAGGCCTTGTCGGAGGAGTCGATGTCGAGTACGCCGGACATGACGCTGGGTTGGTTGGCGATGAACCCTACGGTGCGGCCGACGATGCGGCCGAAACCGACGACGAGGGAACGGGCGAATCCGGACTGGACCTCGAGGAAGTCGCCGTGGTCGATGATGTGTCCGATGACGTCGCGGACGTCGTAGCCACGGCGGTTGTCGACGGGGACGATGTCGCGGAGTTCGGGGTCGTCCTCGACGATGTCGTCGGGGTCGACGATCGGCGGTTCCTCGGTGTTGTTCTGCGGCAGGAAGCTCAGGAGTTTCTGGGCGAGGAGGATGGCCTGTTCGTCATCGTCGGCGATGAAGTCGATGTTTCCGGATCTGGTCATGTGTGCGTCGGCGCCGCCGAGTTCGTCGGCGGTGACCTCTTCGCCGGTGACCGTTTTGATGACGCCGGGGCCGGTGATGAACATGGTGGCGCGGCGGGTCTGGATCACGAAGTCCGTCAGTGCGGGGGAGTAGGCGGCACCTCCGGCGCAGGGGCCGGCGATGATGGAGATCTGCGGGACCACCCCGGACAGCAGGACGTTGTTGTAGAAGACCTTGCCGTAGCCGGAGAGTGAGTCGATGCCCTCCTGGACGCGGGCGCCGCCGGAGTCGTTGATGAGGACGAAGGGGGTTCCGGTGGTGGCGGAGGCCTGCATCATCGCGGCGACCTTGATGGACTGTTCTTCGCCGGCTGAGCCGCCCATGACGGTGAAGTCCTGGGATGCGATGTGCACGGGCCTGCCGAAGACGGCGCCGGATCCGGTGACGACGCCGTCGGCGGGCAGTGCCGCCTTGTCCATTCCGAAGCGGGTGGAGCGGTGGGTGGTGAAGGCACCGGTCTCCTGGAAGGTGTCGGGGTCGACGAGGAGGTCGATGCGTTCCCTGGCGGTGAGTTTGCCGCGTTCGTGTTGTGCGGCGATCTTCTTCTCGCCGCCGCCGGCGAAGATCGTCGCGCGGCGTTCGGCGAGTTCGGCGAGTCGGGCGTCCATGCTGTCGTGTGCCATGGGTGGTGGCCGTTCCTTCGGTGAGGTGGTTGGGCTGGTCTAGGCGGGTTCGACGCGGACGGTCTGACTGCGTCCGCCGAGACTGACGCGGTAGGTGACGGGTTCCCGGATCGGGGCGTTGTGTGTGCCCGTCCCGTTTTTCTCCTCCGTGGGTTGTCCGGCTGTTTTCCCGACGGACTTTGGACCCTCGTCGCGGGTGGTGAAGAATCCGGGGGCGACGCCGGGGAACAGGGCGTTGGTCATCACGTCCTCGTCGGAGCCGTCGGCTCCCTCGAGGGCCGCGGCCTGCTCGACGAGTTCGTCCCACTCGGGGTCGAGGAGGTCCGCCGGGCGGCAGGTGATGGGTTCCTTCCTGGTCTGTTTCTTCGCCTGCTCGATGAGCTCCGGGTTGCGCTCACCGATGCACTCGCCGTAGTAGCCGAGCATGAGGTCGGCGAACTCGGCGGTCAGGACCTTGTACCGGCCCATGAGCACGTTGAACACGGCCTGCGTGCCGACGATCTGGGAGCTCGGGGTCACCAGCGGCGGGTATCCGGCGTCCTTGCGGACCACGGGGACCTCCCGCATGACCTCGTCGATGCGGTCGCCCGCGCCCTGTGCCCTGAGCTGGGACTCCATGTTGGACAACATGCCGCCGGGGATCTGGGAGAGGAAGATGTTGGTGTCCACCAGTGTCTTCGACTCGAACTCGGCGTACCTGGGGCGGACCTTCCTGAAGTGGTCGCGGATGGTGATGAGCCGTTCCATGTCGAGGTCGGTGGTGTATCCGGTGCCCTCGAGCATCTCGACGAGGGACTCGGTGGGGTTGTGGCCCGGGCCGAGGGACATCGAGGAGATGGCGGTGTCGACGACGTCGGCGCCCGCCTCGATCGCCTTCATGAGGGTGACGAGTGTGACGCCGGTGGTGGCGTGGCAGTGGACGTTGATCTGCGTGTCCTCGCCGTAGGTGTCCTTGATGCCCCGGATGATGTCGTGGGCGGGCTGCGGCTTGAGCAGTGCGGCCATGTCCTTCAGCGCGATGGAGTCCGCGCCCATGTCGAGCAGGCGTCCCGCCTGTTCGATGTAGCCCTCCACGGTGTGCAGCGGGGAGACGGTGTAGCAGATCGTCCCCTGGGCGTGTCTGCCGACGTTCTTCACGGCGGCCATGGCGTGCTCGAGGTTCCGGGGGTCGTTGAGGGCGTCGAACACGCGGAAGACGTCCATGCCGTTCTCGGCGGACAGTTCCACGAACTTGTCCACCACCATGTCCTCGTAGTGGCGGTATCCGAGGAGGTTCTGGCCGCGCAGCAGCATCTGGAGTTTCGAGTTGGGCATCAGTTTCCGGAAGGTGCGCAGCCGTTCCCAGGGGTCCTCGTTGAGGAAGCGGATGCAGGCGTCGAAGGTCGCTCCGCCCCAGCATTCGACGGACCAGTAGCCCGCGTTGTCGATGTCCTCGCAGATGCCCGTCATGTCCTCCAGAGCCATGCGGGTGGCCATGAGGGACTGGTGTGCATCGCGTAGTGCTACTTCTGTCACGCCGATCGTCCGCGGTTTCATGCCTCCCAAACTAACGGTGTTAATTGTTGTGTGCAGGCGGTGGGGGTGTGTTGCTGGACACCCCTCAACTCTTTCCCGGGTCGCCTGCGTCGTGGCGCCGCGGTGACCTGCCCGCGTGCCCGCGTGGCTGCATCCGGGGGATCAGGGTTTCCGGGTGTACGCGGATGCCCGGGAGTGTGTGCCGGTGGAGGCGTCCCGGTCTGTCAGCTGCCGGTAGGCGGCGGTGACGGTGAGGATCGCCACGGGGACCGAGACCACGATCCCGACCCCGAGCGCGAGCACACCGGCCGTGATGACCCCGATGCAGACGAGCAGCAGTGCGACGAGCCTGAGGTAGTGCGCCCGGCCCATGACGAGACCTCGTGCGAGGGACCCACGGACCGTCGCGCCCGCGGTGTAGAGGAACGGGGTGAACAGCACGAAGGGCAGCAGCAGAACGCTCACGGCCGTGATGATCAGGGCGGTGAGCCGCAGGCGGAAGTACCACGGCCCGTCGATGAGCGCCCACTCCGGCCCCAAAAGGCCCGCGACGTGGATCGCGGCCGCCTGGACCGTGAGAAACGCGGCGCCGATCAGCAGGAGCGCCGGGAAGGCGTTCCCGGTGCTCCCGTCCTTGGTGCCCCCGTCGCCTGCGGTGTCGCGGAGCGCTGCCCGGATGATGAAGGTGTACGCGAGCGCGAACAAGACCGTGAACACTGAACCGTTGATGACTGCGCCGGTGACCGCCCCGGCGGTCGGGCTGGATCCCCCGGAATCCCCGTGCCGGAGGAACAACGGTGGGAACAGGATCGCGAGGATCCCGTATCCGAGCCATCCCCAGGTGTTCGTGAGGAAGGTGTCGCGGGCCGTGTTCAGGCAGCGGCGAATGGAGAATCCACCGGTGGTGTCCCCTGCGGCGGTGGGGTCGTCGCTGGTGCGCATCCGGTTCCTCGAAAAAGTCGGCCCCTGTACGCGCGGGGGAACGGTGTCCGGTCACCGACAGGGTAACAGGACGGGAGACCGGGGAACCCACGGCCACCGGGTCAGACGAGTTCGCCGGTGAGCCTGTCCAGGCGCCGCTTCGATGCGCCGTCGAGGCCGATGATCTGCACCTCCGTGCCCTTCGCCGCGTACTTGCGGGTGATGGCGTCGAGGGTGGCGACGGTCGAGGCGTCCCACACCTCGGCGTCGGTGAGATCGATGACGACCTGCGGGGGGTCGTTGTCGTAGTCGAACTGGTAGACCAGATCGTTCGACGAGGCGAAGAACAGCTGGCCGACGACGCGGTAGGTGCGCAGATTGACCCGCCCGTCGTCGTCGGTGTCGACGTCGGCGATCTTCTCCACCGTGGTCAGGTGGGCGACGCGGCGGGCGAACATGACCATAGCCATGATGACGCCGGTGACCACGCCGACGGCGAGGTTGTGCGTGGCGAGGGTCGCCGCGACGGTGACGAGCATGACCGTCGTCTCGGACCAGGGCATGAGGGTGAGGGTGCGGGGTGCGATGGAGTGCCAGTCGAAGGTGCCGACGGACACCATGATCATGATGGCCACGAGTGCGGCCATGGGGATCCGGCCGACGATGTCGCCGAGGGTGACCACGAGGATCAGGAGGAAGACGCCGGCGAGGAGGGTGGACAGGCGGGTGCGGGCGCGGGACTCCTTGACGTTGATCATCGTCTGGCCGATCATCGCGCAGCCACCCATGCCACCGATGAAACCGGAGGCGATGTTCGCCGCACCCTGGCCCCAGGCCTCACGGGTCTTGTCGGAACGGGTCTCGGTGAGATCGTCGACCAGCTTCGCCGTCATCAGCGACTCCATCAGTCCGACGAGTGCCATCGCGAGGGAGAACGGTGCGATGATCGTCAGCGTCTCCAGGGTGAACGGGACATCGGGGATGAGGAAGTGCGGCAGGCTGGAGGGCAGTTCACCCTGGTCGGCGACATCGGGGAGATCGAGGCCACCGAGCACCGCCACCGCGGTGAGCACGATGATCGCGATGAGTGGTGCGGGGACGGCCGTCGTCACGCGGGGCAGGAACACCATGATCGCGATGGCGACCGCCATCAGCGGGTACACCACCCACGGAACGTTGAACAGGTGCGGGATCTGCGCCATGAAGATGAGGATCGCCAGGGCGTTGACGAATCCGACCATCACGGAGCGGGGGATGAAACGCATGAGCTTCGCCACACCTGTCGCCGCGAGCAGAATCTGGAGGGCACCGGCGAGAATCACCGCCGCGATGAGGTAGTCCAGCCCGTGGGAGGCGACGAGCGGGGCGATGACGAGCGCCACCGCACCCGTCGCGGCACTGATCATCGCCGGGCGGCCACCGGCGAAGGCGATGGTCACCGCCATGATGAAGGAGGAGAACAGGCCGACGCGCGGATCGACACCCGCGAGAATGGAGAAGCTGATCGCCTCCGGGATCAGGGCGAGAGCGACGACGAGCCCCGCGAGGACCTCGATGCGCAGTCGGCGCGGGGAGGAGAAGGCGGCACGGAAGGAAGCGGGGATACTGATGTCACCGTGGGTGTCGTTCACGGCGGAGCGCTCAAGTGGCATGGGGGCCTTTCAGATGGATCATGGGGGATCAGCCGTGACGCTTCACGACGCTTCTCGGCGCGATCCGCGGGTCAGGTGCACGACGCTCCCCGGGGTCACCGGGGAGGGTGCGGCTGAGGAAGAAAAAGCCCGACCGGGCGCGTTGCGCTATCCGATCGGGCACACAGGTGCCCCATCCTAGCGGTGTTGCGGCACAAAAGGAAACGGTGGCGCCACCGGTCCCGGGGGCCTGCACGCCCGTGGCGTAGGTTGGACGGGGAAGAGGACGGCCACGGCCGACCGGACCACACGAGAACACCGCGAGAACCACGCAAGAACCGAGGAAGTGACCCTCCCAGCTCCATGAACGAACCCACCCGGCCCGACACCGCACTCGTACAGTCGGCGGCCCGCAGCATCGGCCTCGAACCCAGGGCGGCGGCTCCCGGTGCCGACGTCACCGTCGACCACGGCCCCGTCACCCTCACCGTCAGCGTCGAGGCGGGGACCGACGATCCCCGGATCGTGGCCCTGCTCCGGTACAACGGCACCCTCACGGCAGCCGACTACGTGACCGCTCTCGTCGCGGTGAACGCGGTCAACTCCGCGCCCCCGGCGCCCCATGTCTACCTCTCGGCACCCGGAGGGGAACCGCTGCGTACCGTCCTCACCGCGGGAGAGGCCCCGGCCACGGCGGATGCCGCCCCGCTCGACGCCACCGCCCGGCTCGTCCTGCCCGTCGGCGACGGCGTCACCCGGGGGCAGGTCGCCGATCTCATCCGGGCGGCCCTCCGCACCGGCGATGAACTGGCCGAGGCGATGGCGACGGCGATCCCGGACTCCGTACCCGAGACCGGAAGAACCCCGGGTCGCCGGGTCGTCCGCCCGACCGTCGCGGAACTTCCGCCCCTGACCCGGGAACGGATCACCGCGTGGTTCGCGGCACGTGGCGTCGAGGAGGTGCCCTTCGACGACGAGACGGAAACCGTGTGCCTGTCCATGGACGGAACCCCCGTCGACATCATCCTCGCCGATCCCGGGCAGGTGGTCATCCGTGTCGCCGCGCGGGTGCCGGCGACCGGCGAACCCGACCCCGGGCAGTTGCTGCACCTGTGCAACCACGCCAACACGTTGTCCGCCACCGCCGCCGTGTGCGCGGTCCAGCAGTCCGGTGACTGGTGGCTCGTCTCACGTGTCGGTGTCCCGGTGGCGGCGGGTCTCAGTGACACACAGGTCGACGCCGTGATCAGGACCGGTGTCATCGGTGCCGGTTCGCAACTGAAGTCCGTGCTCCGGCAGGTCTGATCCGGCCCCGGCCGGGGGCTGTGGCACCGCCGGACAAGTGTTAGACTCACCCACAAGAGTTCACTATGTGGGAATGGAGTCTCATCAAATGAAACTGGCGGTTATCGGCGGCGACGGAATCGGCCCGGAGGTCACGGCGGAGGCACTCAAGGTCCTCCACGCGGTACGTGACGACATCGAGACCACCGACTTCGACCTCGGTGCACGCCGCTACCTCGCCACCGGTGAAACCATCACCGACGAGGATCTCGCCAGCCTGAGGGAACACGACGCGATCCTCCTCGGTGCCGTCGGCGCCCCGGGCGAGGTCCCGCCCGGTGTCCTCGAGCGCGGACTGCTGCTCAGGATGCGCTTCGCCCTCGACCACCACGTGAACCTGCGGCCCGCGAAGCTCTACCCGGGATCCGCCAGCCCCCTCGCCGACCTGGGCGAGATCGACTTCGTCGTCGTCCGCGAGGGCACCGAAGGTCTCTACGCGGGCAACGGCGGCCTTCTCCGCGAGGGAACCGAGCACGAGGTCGCCAGCGAGGTCAGCCAGAACACCCGCTTCGGCGCGGAGCGCGTCGTCCGCGACGCCTTCGAGCGTGCCCGCGCCCGCCGTGGGCACCTGACCCTCGTGCACAAGACCAACGTCCTCGTCCACGCCGGTGGCCTGTGGCAGCGCACCGTCGACGCCGTCGCCACCGAGTACCCGGACGTCACCGTCGACTACAACCACATCGACGCCGCCACCATCTACATGGTCACCGACCCCTCCCGCTACGACGTCATCGTCACCGACAACCTCTTCGGCGACATCCTCACCGACCTCGCCGGCGCGGTCACCGGCGGAATCGGGCTGGCCGCCTCCGGCAACATCGACGCCTCGGGCGTCAACCCCTCCATGTTCGAACCGGTCCACGGCTCCGCACCGGACATCGCCGGAAAGGGCGTCGCCGACCCGTCTGCCGCGATCCTGTCCGCCGCACTCCTCCTGCGCCACCTGGGCGACGGGGACAACGCCGCACGCATCGAGAAGGCCGTCGCGGAGGACGTCGCCTCCCGCGGCGCCGGTGGTGTCGTCACCGGCGAGGTGGGGGACCGGATCGTCGCAGCGCTGGGGTAGTTCCAGCGGCGCGGAGCGCTGGGGCGGCTCTGATTCCTCTGCGGCCTCTGCCCGGACCATGGGAGATCAATCCGGTGAACCGGTGCTCTCCGGTCCCGTTCCGGGCACACGGTGGCCCGTGTTTTTCGTCCGTGGACGTCTTCCGGTTCGTGAGCGGTGTGAGCGGGCCACTCTCACCGCTGCACCACCCGGAAACGGGTGCACACAACGGGAGTTTCGTCGCTGACGGTGAAGTGGGGGTCGCCGATTGCCCCGCGGTATTCGGTGCTGTGCCAGAACTCGAGGTGTGCGGACGCCCATTCCCGTGCGGTCGTGTACCCCTCACCCTCTGCGCGGGCGAACTCATCGTCGACGTCGCCGAACGGGCGGATCACCACATCCGTTGTCTCGATGACGCACACCGGCCGGTTGTCGCTGTCGACCACGACCTCACGCGTGCCCGGTAGCGTCCGGGGGTCGGTGCCTTCGGCCTCGTGTTCGCGCAGCAGGGCGGAGGTGGCGGTCTTGTCTCCGCTGAGAATCGCCGCGACCAGTGCATCGCGTAACGGTCCCGGAAACGCGAACTCGCTGACGGGGAGTGTGGGGTCGGGTGGTGTGTCCATCATGTGTGGAATGCTATCCGGTACCCCGGCCCCGGTGTTCTACCCGACGATCAGTGCGTAGTCCTCGGCGATGCGTCCGCGCCAGCAGGCGATGTCGTGGCCGCCGACGAACCGTCGGGCGATGTGGTTCACGCCGAGTTCACGGAGGCGATCTTCCGCGTGGTCGAAGCCGTGCATCATGAGCCATTCGAGTTCACCGCCGTCGATGACGATCCGGATATCGTCGGGGAGTGTGCGGAGCGGTTCCCAGTCCTCGAAGCGGGAGAACGGGGTGGACAGTGCGATGGCTCCTGCGACACTGTCTGGGTGTGTCGCGGCGGCGTAGAGGGCACCCAGTCCGCCGTAGGAGGAACCCGCGACGACGACCCGTGGTGCGCCGGTCTCCCGGGACACGGTGTCGAGGACCGCGGTGGTGAAGTCGTCGTTGCGCAGCAGATCGCGGTTGCGCCCCTCGACGCCGTCGCCGTGGATGATGAACGCGATGTGGGAGGGGATCACGTCGAGGATCGAGAGCGCGGTCATCGCGCCGGAGTTGTGGAACAGGGGGCCGTCGAACACGACGAGCGGGGTCCCCGTGCCGCCCGTCTCGACGAGCCGCACGGAGCGTGGTTCAACGGCTGGGACGGCGGCTGTCCGGGACGTCCAGTCGGGGCCTTCGCCGGTGGCGTGGTCCGTGGCGGCGTCGGGGGTCGAGAGCACCGTCGCGGGGCCGATCGAGTGGTGTATCTCCTCACCCTCCGGGAGGAAGGCACCCCGGACGAGGTTCTTCCACCAGGTGCGCTGCGCCGGACCTTTGGGGACGGTGGGATCGTCTCCGTCGACGGGCAGATACCGGACGCTGCCGCGCCATCCGGGCGGTACGGCGAGTACGCAGGCCCTCACCTTCGGGACCGTGGGGTGGGGCCGCATGAGCCCTGCTTCCAGGCGGGATCTGTCGGTGATTCCCGAGACATCGGCGTACAGGCTTCTGCCCGGTGCCCCCTGGGTCGTCGCCAGGACCAGAGCCCATCCGTCGCCGTGGGGCACGAATCGCGGGGTGTTGGTGCAGGCGGTGGCGCAGAGCACGTCGTCCGGAACGGTGTCCGGGGGCAGTGCGTTGTCCCTGATGGGGAAGGGGCGGGTTCCCGGTTGGACGCGTTCGGTGGACAAGTGGATCACCTCGGGGGTCGCCTGGGGTACTGGGGCGGGGGCGGAAAATCGGTCGGACACCGGTTCGGGCCTGTTCAGGGGCCGGTGGCGGTAAGCGTACAAAAGGCGGGCGCCGGACACCAGGGTCGATCAGGGAATTCACGGTGAACGGTGACTGACGGGATCGTCGCACGGGACAACCGGAGACCGCCGGAACATGTCCCATCTCACAGAAAAGTGAACTCTGTGTCCGTGGTCACCGGATACACTTGCTTCATGTCTGTTGAACTCGATGAGGTCCGGGATTTTCTCGCCACCACCGATCCTTTCGCGCAGTTGCCGGAGGACGCACTGGATGATCTGCCGGCGCGGATGGACATGCGGTATGTCCGTCGTGGGGAGACGATCGTGGGGACGGGGGACACCAACGACACCCTCCACGTGATCCGCTCGGGCGCGGTGGACATCACGGACTCGGACGGGATTCTCCTGGATCGGCGTGGGGCGGGTCGTACCTTCGGCTATTCGACGCTCGTGGGCGACAGCGCCGCATCCCGCTACGACATGATCGCCGTCGAGGACACGCTGCTCCTGGTCCTGCCCCGAACGGCGTTCGCGGAGCTCGCGGAGCAGCACCCGCAGGTCCAGCGCTACTACTCGGGGCAGTCCGCACGCATCGCCGCAGCCGCGTCATCGTTGCGTCAGGAGTCCGCCTCCGATGTTCTGAGAACCCTCGTGGAGGATTTCATGGTGACCGGGCCGGTGTCGGTGGAGGATGGGGTCTCCATCAGGGAAGCGGCCCGGACGATGGAGGACAACCGTGTCTCCTCTCTCCTCATCACCCGGGGCGGAGACCTCGCCGGAATCGTCACCGACCGGGACATGCGGGGCGGAATCGCCACCGGCACCGATCTGGACGGGCCGATCACCGCCGTCATGACCGCCGGCCCGAAGACGGCGACCTCGGACATGCCGGCGTTCGAGGCGATGCTCCGCATGGCGGAACGCCGCGTCCACCATCTTCCGGTCGTCGACGCCGGACGCCTCGTCGGGCTGGTCAGTTCCTCGGACATCATGCGGTTACTGCGCCATGACCCGATCTATCTCACGGCTGACCTGTCCAGGAGGAACACGCCGGAGGAGTTGGGTGAGGTCTATGACAACGCCCACGATGTCGCCGTCCGGTTCATCGAACGTGGGGCGAGTTCGGAGGAGGTCACGGGGTTGCTCACCGTCGCCGCCGACGGTCTCGCCCGACGGCTGCTCCAGCTCGGCGAGGAGAAGTTCGGCGAGCCGCCCGTCCCGTACGCCTTCGTCGTCGTCGGTTCGCAGGGGCGGCGCGGCATGGGGCTGGCGAGTGACCAGGACAACGCGATGGTGCTCGACGACTCCTACGATGAGGCGGAGCACGGACGGTACTTCGCGGACCTCGCCACCTACGTGTGTGAGGGCCTGGCCGCCGCCGGACAGGTGCTCTGCCCGGGCAACATGATGGCGATGAACCCGGACTGGCGGATGACCGTCTCCACCTGGATCTCCACGTTCCACAACTGGATCACCGCACCCGAACCGGATGCGCTGCTCCACGCGCAGACGTTCTTCGATTTCCGGGCGATCCACGGCGAGGAGAGCCTCGCTGAACAGGTCCACGACTTCGCCGTCCAACAGGCGAAGGGTGCACAGCGGATGCACGCGCACCTCGGCGCGCTCGCCGCCCGCCGCGAACCACCGCTCGGGCTCTTCCGGGGTCTGGTGGTGGACCGCTCCGGGGAGTACGCCAACACCCTCGACGTGAAGAAGGGCGGTACCGCCGCGATCGTCCAGATGGCCCGGTTGTTCGCGCTCGCCAGCGGAATCGACGCCGTGGGTACCCGTCCACGCCTCAAGCTCGCCGCCGGGCAGGGGGCGGTGTCCACGGGCGGTGCCGAGGAACTCATCGACGCCTTCGACTTCCTCAACACCATCGCCCTCAAGCAACAGGCGGAGCAGGTGCGGCGGGGCGAGGAACCGAACTACCACATCAACCCGAAGTCGCTGGGCAAGCTCGATTCCGAGCACCTGCGCGACGCGTTCCAGATCATCAAGAACATGCAGAACGCCCTGGCCACGAAATACCCGGTCAGGAGCATCTGATGTTCGGCCTGGACAAACGCTCCCGCACGGTACGCGCCGCGACCGGGCCACTCGCGGAGTTCTACCGGAGCAGTTTCCCGGTTCCCTCCGACAAGTTGGACACTCTTCCGCTGCTCGCCGTCGACGTGGAGACCACCGGACTGACCCCGGGAAAGGACCGGCTGCTGTCCATCGGTTGGGTTCCGGTCAACGGCAGGTCCATCGACCTCGCCGGAGCCGGACATGTCGTGCTCCGCAGCGGCGAGGGGGACGATTCGGTGGGGAAGTCCGCCACCGTCCACGGTCTGACGGACGACGCCGTCGCCGCAGGTGAGGACCCGGCGGTGGCGGTGGAGCGGCTGCTGGACGCACTCGCGGGGCGGGCCATGCTCGTCCACTACGCGCACATGGAGCAGGGATTCCTCGGGTACGCGTGCAGGCAGCTGTTCGGTGCCGACCTGATGGTCCCGATCGTCGACACCTTCGCCGTCGAACGCCGCCACATGGAACGCATGGGCACCTATCCACGGGGTGAGGATCTGCGCCTGCCCCGGGTACGCGGGCGCTACGGCCTGCCGTTCTACCGCAGTCACAACGCACTCACCGACGCACTGGCGTGCGCAGAGCTGTATCTGGCGCTCGCGGCGAACGCCCGGGGCGACACGATGAAGACGATGCAGCCGTGAGCGCAGATGTAAGATTGTGACAAACCGACGTCATTGGGGTTGAAAATCTTCGCTATGAAAATTGATGATATTACGGCGGTTTCGGTTTCTTTCTTGGCTCTAGTGCAGATTGCTATATCTTTAGCTTTTTGGATGCATGGCCGTAGGATTGAAAAGAGGAGATTGACCATTGATTTACATCGCGATTACTGGAGTATTGAGAACTATCTCAAAATAATTGCGCCCGGATGGAAGGTGCAGATGCAGTGGAACCATCTCCCTGTCGCGGTTCGGGAAATATATCGTTCTACTGTGTTGGATGGTTGGAAAAGGCTATCCGACGAGGACTATTTTTCAGCGTATTGTGGTGATCCACAGGTCTCTGTGGATTATGGGGAGTGGCACTTTCGGACTCCCTCCGGCGGGGAGTTTTTGACTGAGCATCAGGCTTTAACACTCCTCCTGTATAAATGGTCGCAATTGGCGGTTTTTCACGAGAATGGAATGTTGGAAAACGCGCTATTTGAAGTTCTTTTCAAAGATGCGTATTCCTATAAGCGTGCTTTTTTCTCTGAGCTTGCATTGGAAATGCGGGGGCGTGTCGATGATTCCCCCACTCCTCCACAGTTTATAGGGAGAATTAAATATCTGGATCGTGTCTTTGGATATAGATAGCTGCCTACGGGGTGCTATTCTCTGTGAATATTCTGAAATTCCACTACAGGTATTTGCAGATGTAGTATCCCTTCCTAGATCCACCCCAGGTCCCGCGCGGTGACGGCGGCCTCCATCCGGTTGGCGGTGTGGGTCTTGGTTATCGCGCGGCTCAGGTGGTTGCGCACCGTCCCCTGGGTCAGGTGCACGCTTGCGGCGATGTCGGCCACCGTCGCCCCGGTGAGCGCCAGCCGGAGAAGCTCTGCCTCACGGTCGGTCAACGGGCTGCGCCCGGCGGCGAGGGAGTCCCGGGCGAGTGCGGGGTCGATCACGGTGAGCCCGGCGTGGATGCGGCGGATCGCCTCGGCGAGTTCCTCCGCCGGGGAGTCCTTCACCATGAAGCCGCTGGCCCCGGAGTCCATCGCGCGCCGCAGGTACCCGGCGCGCCCGAAGGTGGTGAGCATCAGCACGCGCGGTGGATCATCCAGCGCGCGGATCTTCCGGGTCGCGGTGATCCCGTCCGTCACGGGCATTTCTATGTCGAGAAGGCACACGTCGGGCCGGTGTCCGGCGGTGAGATCGACGGCGGTGGCGCCGTCGCCGCAGTCGGCGATGACGTCGATGTCGCGTTCGAGGTTGAGCAGGGCCACGAGTGCTCCCCGGACGAGCGCCTGGTCTTCGGCGATGAGGACGCGGATGCTGTCTGTCACGGCCATGTCACCTCCACCGTCGTCCCCGAGTTCTCCCCGCTGTCCACGGTGAATGTCCCGCCGGATGATTCGACGCGGCTCCGCATCGAGCGCAGCCCGTTGCCGCCCTGCTCCGTGTGGGCCCGGAACCCGGTGCCGTCGTCGGCGACCACGAGCCTGCGTGGGGTGACGGTGATCCGGCAGGTCCGTGCCCGGGAGTGGCGGACGACGTTCGTTGTGGCCTCCCGGACGATCCAGGCCATCGGTTTCTCCACGTCCTCGTCGACCGGCGGGTCCGCGGGCAGGTCGGCCCGGATACCGGCGGCCCCGAGAATGTCCGCGGCACAGGACAGCTCGAACTCCAGCGACGACTCCCGCAGTCCCGCCACGACACTGCGGAGTTCGTTCAGCGCCCGCCGGGTCAACTCACGGGATTCCGCGATCTCGTCGCGCGCATCTTCCGGTGCCGCGTCAATGAGACGCTCGGCGAGCTGGAGTTTGACGGTGACGGCGGTCAGCGTCTGCCCGACGGTGTCGTGCATGTCCCGGGCGAGGCGCTCCCGCTCCGTGAGGATCGCGATCTTGTTCTGCGTCTCGGCCTCCCGCAGACCGAGGTACCGGTAGTGCTGGGTGAGGATCATCGCCCAGCCGAGGATGACGATCCCTATGGACATCGGCACCGGGTTCTCCATCCCAGCCAGGAGGAACACCACGACGGACCCACCGATCAGGGGTGCACTCACCAGGATCGGCAGGGCGATCCCGGCCCACGCGACCGGGTAGTAGAGCATGCCGACCGCGGTGTGTCCGATGAGGAGGCAGTTGAGCACCGTGAGCCCGAGCAGACCGGCCAGACCCATGAGCGAACAGCGCCGGGTCATCGGGGACGCCCGCTTCGTCAGGAGGAACCCGTACAGGGCGACGTAGAGACCACCGAACACGAGGACGGTGGTCACGGACGCCACCCGCACCCACACCGGGTGATTCCCTGTGAGAGCCTCCCCGACGGCCGGGGCGAGGAACACCAGCCAGAGGGCGGTGGTCAGCGCCGCCGGGACGGAGATCCGGTCCCGCCCGCCGGTCACGGTCCGGGGGCTCACCTGCGCAGTCCCCTCCGGTGGCCGAGCCACGCGAGCGCGACGAAGATGAGCGTCCATGCCCCCATGTTAAGGATGAGCTGCCACAGCGGGAACAGCTGGTCGTCCGCCCCGCCGCCGGTGCCGGGACTCAGATGCCAGATCACCGAGCGGGTGAGCATGCCCGGGCCGAACATCGGGGTGAAGCGCGCGATGTCCAGCAGCACGCCCTCGAGCGGAAGAAAGAGGTTGCCCGTGAACGCGATGAGCATCATGATCAGACCCATGTAGCGGGTGACCGTGGACCCGGAGAACCAGAGCCCCATCATGAGGCCGAAGAGACCGAAGATCACGGCGCCGACGAGGCAGCAGGCGCCGACCGCGAGCCACATGCCGACCGGGGCCTCGGCGCCCCGCAGCGGGGAGACCGCCGCGATCGCGAGGATCGGCACGACGGACACCACCAGCGTGATGAGCAGCTTCACGGCCACGTAGCGGTTCATCCCGAGGCGGGTGAGTGCGATGGTCCGCAGCCAGTTCGTGTCCCGTTCCGCCGTGATCGTCGCGCCCTCGTTCGCGGCGACGGTCGCGGTGCCGTAGAGCGCGATGGACATGGCGACGATGAAGTGCAGGTTGGCGACCGGCCCGGCCGGGACGTTCCACTGTCCGGTGTCGAAGGTGACGCCCAGGTACACCGCCACGGGGAGGAACACCGCGGCGAGCATGACGGAGACGTCGGTGAGGGTGGAGCGGAGGAGACGGTTGAGGAAGGTCGTTGTCATGGTCGGCTGCCTTTCAGTGTGTGCTGTGCGTGTCGACGCCCGGAGCCGTCGGATGCGCCGTGGGTTCGGCGGTGAGCTCGAGGAAGACCTGTTCGAGGGACGGCTGGTGGATGATCAGGTCCCGGGCGTCCGGGATCCGGAGGAGCCGGCGGGCGAGTTCATCGGAGTGGCCGGGTGTGACGGTGATGCGGTCGCCGTCCACCCGGGCGTCCAGACCGGTGCACGCGCGGGCCGTGTCCTCCGGGGGCACACCCGCGATCGTCACCGTCCGTGCCCGGGTACCCAGGAGGTCGCGCACCGATCCGTCGGAGATGATCGCCCCGTGTGCCATCACCACGATCCGTTCGGCGTGTTCCTCCGCCTCGGCGAGGTAGTGCGTGGCGAAGATGATGGTCCGTCCGGCGTCCGCGTCCCGGGAGATGGCGGCCCAGAACTCGCGCCGGGCACCGGCGTCCATGCCCGTGGTCGGCTCGTCGAGGATGATCAGGTCGGGATCCGCGATCAGGGAGACCGCGAACTTGATGCGCTGCTGTTCCCCGCCCGAGCAGTTCTTCACCCGGCGCTTCATCAGCCCGGTGATCCCCGCCCGTTCGGCGACCTCGTCGACGCGCCCCGTCTCCACGCCCTGGGCGGCGGCGATGAGCAGCAGGGTCCTCTGCACCGTCAGGTAGGGATTGAGCCCGCCCGACTGGGGGACGCAGGCGATCCGCCCGCTGCCGATGACCGCGGACGGCTGCTGTCCGAACACCCGGATGGATCCGCTCCCGGGCGTGGAGAACCCGCAGATCATGTCGATGAGGGTCGTCTTGCCCGCGCCGTTGGGGCCGAGCAGGGCGACGATCTCGCCGGCGTTGATCTCCAGGGTGACGTCGTCGACGGCCCGGACCGTGCGGTCGCCCGATCCGAAGGCCCTCGTCACTCCGGAGACCGAGATGACTGGTGTGGTGGGGTCTGTGCTTCTCATGGTCCCAGTGTCGTCCGCGCGCCGGGTGTCCCGGATCCCGGAAATGTCACCACCCGGAGGTGACAGATGTCATGGCCCGTTGATCGGGTGCGGAACTAGATCCAGCCGTGTTCGCGGGCGGTGACGGCGGCTTCTGTCCGGGTGACGGCGTGGGTTTTCGCCATCGCGTGACTGATGTGGTTGCGCACGGTACCGGGGGAGAGACCCAGACGCCCGGCGATTCCCGCGATGGTGTCTCCGGTCAGGCTCAGTCGGAGGACGTCGCACTCGCGTGCGGTCAGGGGACTGGTTCCGGAGGACAGTGACTCCCGGGCGAGCACGGGGTCGATCGCCCGGAGCCCCCGGTGGACCCGGCGGACCGCCTCCGCGAGTTCGCCCGCGGGTGCCGTCTTCACGGTGAACCCGGAGGCACCGGCGTCGAGAGCCCGCTTCAGGTACCCGATCCGCCCGAAGGTGGTGACGATGAGTACCTTCGGCGGGTTCGGGAGCGCACGGATCGCCTGCGTCGCGGTGAGTCCGTCCATGCCGGGCATCTCGATGTCGAGCAGGCACACGTGGGGTTCCAGACGTCGCGCGGCGTCAACGGTTTCGGCGCCGTCCGCGCATTCGGCGACGACCTCGATGTCGGCCTGCAGGGACAGCAGCGCGGCGACCGCGCCCCGGACGAGTGCCTGATCGTCGGCGATGATGATCCGTATCCGCCCGGTCATGACCACCGTGCCTCGACGCGGGTTCCGGTTGGTTCGGTTGCGGTGATCCGCAGTGTCCCACCGGACTGCCGGAAACGTTTCGTCATCGACGCTGTCCCGGTGCCGGGGGCATCCGTCGCGCCGGGCCCCGCCCGTCGTCCGTGACGATGATCCGGTCCGACTCAACCCGGATCCGGCATTCATCCGCACCGGAATGCCGGACCACGTTGGTCACGGCCTCCCGCACGACCCACCCCATCACGGGGCTCAACGACTCCGGGACCAGCTCCACACCGCGCCGAGGGATCACCGGGGTGATTCCGGCGGCGGTGAGGATGTCTTCCGCGTGATCGAGTTCCCGGGCGAGACCGGAATCGTGGAGATCACCGATGAGCGCCCGCAGCTCCGTCAGTGCGCGGCGGACGAGTTCCTCCGATTCATCCATCTCCCTGCGGGCACGAGCGCCGAGGTCATCCGCACTCTCTCCATTCGAGGACGCGGAATCGAAGAGCTGCCCGGCGACCTGCAGTTTCACCACCGCGGCGGTCAGTGTCTGTCCCACCGTGTCGTGGATGTCGAGCGCCAATCTGGAGCGCTCGGAGGTCACCGCTCCCGCGATCTCCAGGCTTCCCCGGCGCTGCCTTCCCGTGAACACCCGGATGGCCCCGATGATGAGGATGAGCGGTGCACCGGGGTAGAGAAAGATAATCCCTATCCCGACGGCCGTCAACAATTGGGCGACGATCTCGAGAACGACGAAGAGGGCCCAGCCAGGCAACCAGACACGCCACGGACAGGAACAGACGAGCCAGAGCGCGGAGAGGAAGAATCCCGCCGCCGACGAATCCGGGTTCAGCGGCAGCATCAGTCCGGCGATGGCCGCCAGTCCTCCCGTGCCCCACACCCGCCGGCGGAGTGTGAGACGGCGTTCGCCACGGTGGAACAGCCAGAGGAACAACCCGCCGTAAGCAACCAGGAGCGCGATGACGCAGGGATGGAGGATCCAGGGACTGAGCGTGTACGGGCGATATTCCGGACCGTAGACGACGCCCGGTATGAGCGTCAGCAGTGCCGGCGCGGCGGTGATCGCGTTCGATCGGGCACGTTCATCTGTTGTCGTCACGGGGGTGGCCTCCGGTGAGTGGGGGACAGTCTGGGTGGCGCACGGATCCGTATCGTTCATGCACCCACTAAACGGTAGGTCGCACCGTACGGACACTGTCATATGTCACGGGTGCGGTGATCCGTTGTCGCGGGCCCGGGGAACCGTGGACAGCACGGGTGCGGCCCCGATATCTCCCCCCGTTGTCCGTAAGGCTAGAATCGTCCGCATGCGTTTTGGACGAATTGCCACCCCTGATGGTCTGTGCTTCGCGGTCGTGGAGGGCGACGGCGATGCAACGGTGTGCCGCGAGATCGAGGGCACCCCATTCACCGAGCCCTCCTTTACCGGCCGCCAGTGGCCCCTGAAGGAGGTCCGTCTGCTGGCACCCTCGCTCCCGTCGAAGGTCGTGGCCATCGGCCGCAACTACGCCGACCACGTCGCCGAGGTGTTCAAGAAGTCCGCGGAATCGCTGCCGCCGACCCTGTTCATCAAGCCGAACACCGCCGTCATCGGCCCGGGTGCCCCCATCCGTATCCCCGAGTTCGCCACCAACGTCGAGTTCGAGGGTGAGCTGGCTCTCGTCGTCGGCAAGCCCTGCAAGAACATCAGTGCGGACGACTGGAAGTCCGTGATCCGCGGATTCACCATCGTCAATGACGTGTCCTCCCGTGACCTCCAGTTCGCCGACGGCCAGTGGGCCCGCGCCAAGGGCATCGACACCTTCTGCCCGCTCGGCCCCTGGATGGAGACGGACCTCGACTCCATCGACACCACCAACCTGCCGATCAAGGCGCACCTCACCCGTGACGGGTCGACGGAGACCAAGCAGGACTCCAACTCCAACCAGATGATCATGAACATCGGTGAGATCATCGAGTTCATCACCGCGTCCATCACGCTGCTGCCCGGCGACGTGATCTGCACGGGTTCCCCGGCCGGTACCGCACCGATGGAACCGGGCGACTTCATCGAGATCGAGATACCCGGTATCGGGCGGCTCGGGAACCCCGTCGAACGGGCCTGATCCACCGTCCTCCCGGCCCCGCCTCCGCATGAAGGGGCGGGGTCTTCCCGTCCCCGTTACTCTTGACGTTCATGACTGAAACTCAACGTCGATTCTTCCCGGTTCTCCGTCTGTCGGGCTGGCAGGCGCTCGTGATCAGCCTCACCCCGATCTTCTGGTACGCCGGAGCATTCGGTCCCTTCTTCAGCCCCGATCACGCGCCGTCGTTCTCCGGGCTGCATCTTGTGTTTCTGGTGCTGGCGGTCGTGTCGGCGGTGTTCTCCGGGATCTGCGTCGAGATGCACTTCCCGCACCGCGGTATGCGGACACCCGTCCTGGTCACCCTCGTGATGCTGGCGCTCACCGCAGTGACCTGGTCCGGGTTCATCGACGACGCCCTGAGCCGTTTCATCGTCAACGTCGTCGACGCCGCGGTGGCGATCGCGGTGTACGTCCCCGTCGTGCAGCGGCGCAAGCGGCTGCCCGCGACAAACTGAGAAGGATCCACGAATGGCCGACCACCCCAACGCCAACTCGGGGGAGGAACACCTCTACACCGGTCGGGCCCGCCGCTGGAGCGGACGCCCGAACTACGCCCTGACCCATCTCGCCGCCGGACTACGCCCGGGGACGGCCCTCGACGTCGGCTGCGGGGAGGGCGCGGACTGCGTCTGGCTCGCCGAGCACGGGTGGCGGGTCACCGGTGTCGACGTCGTGCCCACCGCCACCCGTCGTGCCGCAGGAGCCGCGGCGGCCGCGGGAGTCGAGGTGGAGGTGATCACCGGTGGCATGCGGGCGGTGACCGGTCGGGTGTTCGACCTGGTGACCTGCTTCTACGTGCCGCTGCGGCGCGGTACCGACGACCTCGACGATCTCCTCGCGCTCGTCGCGCCCGAGGGGACGCTCATCGTCGTACACCACACCGACGCCTCGAAACAGGCGGCCCGGTTGGGTGTCGATGTGTCGGATCTGCTCCGTCCTCCGGAGATCGTGCAGCTGCTGTCGGACTGCTGTTTCACGGTGGAGGAATCCGGCACCGTCCCCGGTGGCGGGGCACACGCCGACAATCCCGATCAGGTGCTCAGGGCGCGTCGGACGCTCAACTGATCCCGAGGGCCCGGAGGACGGTCCGCAGTTTCGCGGTGGTCTCCTCGAGTTCCGCCCGCGGATTGGAGTCACCGACGATGCCCCCGCCGGCCCACGCGCGAGCCGTCGCCCCGTCGGCGGAGACCTCCGCGCACCGGATCGCGACCATGTACTCGCCGTCGCCGGTGGAGTCGCACCACCCGACGGCACCGGCATAGAATCCGCGGTCCGCCTCCGCGGACTCGATGACTGCGCGCGCCGCCTCCTCCGGTGTGCCGCAGATCGCGGGTGTCGGATGCACCGACAGGGCGAGTTCCAGAGCGGTCGTGCGCGCGTCCCTCAGCTCACCCGTGATCGGTGTCGCCAGGTGCCACATCTCGTTCGTGCGTGTCAGCTCCGGGTGTGCGGGCACCGAGAGTGAGGAACACAGCGGGGTCAGTGCGGCGGTGATCGCGTCCACCACGAAACGGTGTTCCTCGAGATCCTTCCTCGACGACCGCAGCTGCTGCCCGGCGAGACTGTCCCGGTCACGGTCGGGGACCCGCGCCGCCGAACCGGCCAACGGGTAGGCGCTCACCGTGGATCCGTGTCTGCGGATGAGCACCTCCGGTGACGAACCGACGAGCATCCGACCGGTGAACCGGCCTCCCGCCGGAGTCAGATCGGCGATGAATCCGTCCCGGTTCGCGGAGTGGTCGATGAGCCTCGCCGCCACCAGGAGAGGATCGACCGGGGGATCGAAGGCGATGTCGACCGCCCTGGCCAGAACGACCTTCTCCAAGGGGGTGCGGGCGATGGTGCGTACCGCAGCCGACACCCGGGACAGGTGCGTCTTCTCGTCCGGGTCGACGCCGATGAGTCGGGCGTTCAGTTCGCTGCCCGGGCCGAAACGGTAGTGGGAGTGCGGTTCCAGTGGGGAATCCGAACGGATGGCCGATTTCGGGACGGTGAGCGCGCACGGCGCCTCGGGGTCGAAGGGGAGCGCACCGACGATTATGTCGTGGCGGCCTGCGCGGAGCGCGGAGACCGCATCCCACGGATCATCGAAGATGTCGCGGCTGCCCTGGGTGCGAACCGAACCGTGCGCCCGGGAGAGCAGGAAGTCTGGGGCGGTCACCGGGCGGGAAGTGGGCATGGGGCAACAGTCTACCGGGGAGCTGTGGCGGCTCTGGACTACCATGGGGAACCATGTCTGATGTACGCGTTCGCTTCTGCCCATCGCCCACCGGGACCCCGCACGTCGGTATGGTCCGCACCGCCCTGTTCAACTGGGCGCACGCCCGGCACACGGGCGGAAAACTGATCTTCCGCATCGAGGACACCGATGCCGCCCGCGACTCCGAGGAGTCGTACCAGGCGATCATCGACTCCCTCGAATGGCTCGGACTCGGCTGGGATGAGGGCGTTGTCGTCGGCGGTCCCCACGAGCCCTACCGGCAGAGCCGACGGATGGACATCTACCTCGACGTGCTGGAGAAGCTGAAGGAGGCCGGTGAGATCTACCCGGCGTACTCCACCGCCGAGGAGGTCGAGGAGCGTCACCGTGCGGCGGGCCGCGACCCGAAGCTCGGCTACGACAACTACGACCGGGACCTCACCGAGGAGCAGATCGCCGCGTTCGAGGCCGAGGGACGCAAGCCCGTCTGGCGGCTGCGGATGCCCGATCGGGACTGGTCCTGGAACGACCTCGTGCGCGGTGAAATCGAGTTCAAGGGATCGACCCAGCCCGACTTCGTCGTCGCCCGCTCCAACGGAGCGCCCCTCTACACGCTGGTCAACCCCGTCGACGACGCGCTCATGGGCATCACCCACGTCCTGCGCGGTGAGGACCTGCTGCCCTCGACCCCGCGTCAGCTCGCGCTCTACGCCGCGCTCGAGCGCATCGGTGTGGCCGAACGGACGCCCGAGTTCGGCCACCTGCCCTTCGTGATGGGGGAGGGCAACAAGAAGCTGTCCAAGCGGGACCCGCAGTCCAACCTCTTCAACCACCGGGACGCGGGCATCATCCCCGAGGGGATGCTCAACTACCTGGCGCTGCTCGGCTGGTCACTGTCCAAGGACCGCGACATCTTCGGTGTCGACGACCTCATCGCAAACTTCGACGTCACCGACGTCCTCGCCAACCCGGCCCGCTTCGACCAGAAGAAGCTGGAGGCCATCAACGCCGACCACATCCGTCTGCTCGACCCGGAGGACTTCCGGGACCGGCTGCGCAACTACCTGGAGGAGTACAAGGGTTTCCCGGCCGACTACCCGGCGGACAAGTTCGCCTTCGCCGCCGAGCAGGTGCAGACCCGTATCAAGACCCTGGGTGACGCCTGGGATCTGCTCGAATTCCTCGTGGTCTCCGACGATGAGCTTGAGCTGGACGAGAAGGCCGCACGGAAGAACCTCAAGGACGACGCGGTCGCACCGCTCGACGCCGCGATCGGTGCCCTCGACGCCGTCGGGGACTGGACGACCCCGGCCATCGAGGAGACACTCCAGAAGGCCCTGATCGAGGAGCTCGAACTCAAGCCCCGCAAGGCGTTCACGCCGCTGCGGGTCGCGGTGTCGGGCCGCCAGGTCTCCCCGCCGTTGTTCGAGTCCATGGAGCTCCTCGGGAGGGACTCCACCCTGGCACGTCTGCGTGCCGCCCGTGCGATCACCCCGGTGGCACCGGCCGCACAGTAGGTTCCCGGGCACGCGGAGACAGGTGGGAGGCAGGTGGGCGACCTGCGGGAAGCGTGTTCCACCTGCTGATTTGTCCGAAATCGGAGAATGAGGTTATAGTATTCCTCGTTGCACAGCGCGGGCTGCGGTGAAAAGCCGTTCCGCTGCATGTGGGACGATGGCCTATGGTGTAATTGGCAACACAGCGGTTTCTGGTACCGTCGTTCTAGGTTCGAGTCCTGGTAGGCCAGCAGCGGATACATTCCGCGTCCTTTATGCCCCGTTCGTCTAGCGGCCTAGGACGCCGCCCTCTCACGGCGGTAGCACGGGTTCAAATCCCGTACGGGGTACAAATAAGTGGTCACGTACCACGTGTGAAACCAGGCGGGGCATCAGTGAAAGATCCACTGATGCCCCGCCTGGTTTCTGGTGTCCGTTCATTCGCGGCAGTGTCAGTCGTGCCGGGTGGGGGAGCCCGGTGTCGCGGGATGCGCGCAGGTTCTCTGTCCGGGGTTCTTTCGCGGAGCTGTCCCCGGCTTCTGGGGACGGGACGGTGGTTGCGGGCTACGGGAACGGGAGCCCTCTGTTGTGTCCCGGGGTGCTTCTTGGGGAGAGGGGGATGGTGCGGAGTCCGATGCCGTCCCGTCGGTCGTGAGAGTCCGGTTACCGGGTCGTGGAGAACTCATTGTGAATGGTGCGGCGACTTGTCGGTTGCGCACGTTCTCCGGGGTGGTCGTGGCCCGGTGCGGTGTGCCGGTGCTGGCTGGGGGGTGTGTTCCCCGTGGCCGCGGTCGTCCGCCGTGAGAGAGGCACCCTACGGCTGGGTCGGGTCTGGTTCATTCCTGTGATGGCCCCCTCCGAAAGTATGAGTGATGCATCTCTCTTTTAGTCGTTCACTTAATGGTGTTCAGGTTCGTCCGCGGATTTCGTTTCGTTTTATAGTCACTGCTTGACGCCTATTTTCGGGCCCCATGGCCGACTTTTCTCCGCTCACCGGTCTCTTCCGGTCCGCTGCTTCACGGCAGGGTGGACGTGTGTGGCGTGCTGACCCCTGTGCTTTAGCCAAGGGGATAGGCTAGGCTAAATGAGCATTCACTAAATCAAGGAGCAGTAAAACATGAAGATTTCCAAAATTCGTCGTCTCACCCTGATCACCGCCGCGAGCGTCATGGTCGCCGCCGGTTCACTGTCGGGCTGTAGCTCCGACAAGGTTGAAGAGAAGGCGTCGGAGGCGACCTCCGCCGCTGAGTCCGCAGTGGATGAGGCGAAGGAGTCCACCAAGGAGTCCACGAAGGAATCGTCCACCACGGCCAGTGCAGCGGCCGAGAGTGATGATGACTCCGACGATGAGGCGAAGTTCGAGAACGTCGTGTCCGCCGAGGAGATCGTCGAGGACCTGAAGGGTGGTGGCTACGTCGTGTTCATCCGTCACGGCCACACCGCCAAGGACTACGCCGATCAGGCCGACCCCAACATGAAGCTCGATGACTGCTCGACCCAGCGTCAGCTCGATGACCTGGGCAAGAAGCAGGCCAAGGAGATCGGCGAGGCCTTCAAGAAGCTCGAGATCCCGGTCGGCGAGGTCGTCTCCAGTGAGTACTGCCGCGCGTACAATACCGCGGACCTGGCGTTCGGGCGCTACGAGAAGACCGCGAAGCTGAACTTCCAGCCCGCTGAGGAGTACACGGCTGAGCAGATCGAGACGATGAAGAACAACATCACGCCGTTCCTCGCCACCATGCCTGCTGAAGGCATGAACAATGTGGTCGTCGGTCATGATGACGTCTTCGACGCCGCCACCGGTATCTACCCGGAGCCGCAGGGCACCGCGTACATCGTCAAGCCCGAGGGCGGTGACAGCTTCGAGGTCCTGACCCGGATCCCCGCTGACGAGTGGTCCTCACTCACCAACTGATAGCGATCACCTGCCCCGGGCAGGAGTGCTCCAGTTCCGGCTGAAGGACCGGTGCGCCAATCCGTCACGGAATGGCGCACCGGTCCTTTGCCGTGTGGTGAGTATGGTACATCTGGTGGCATCTTCCCCGAATGTGAGCGGGTGTCGGAGGTGGCGGAATGGACGGTGCAGGATTCGTGGGAAGAAGCGCGTGGGTCGCCTTGTTCGTCTACACCGGGGTGATGCTCACACTGACCATGCTCAAGGCGTTCTTCGTCATCGGTCACCTCTGGCGTCCGGAGAATCAACGCATCCGGTCCCTGGAACTCGTGCCCTTCGCGGAGGCGTTCCGGGGATCGAGCTGGTTCGCGCCGTTGTTCGACGGGATCGGTAACGTCGCGTTCTTCGTTCCTTTCGGCGTGCTGCTGTACATCGTCGTCGGATCGGAGTCGAACCCGCTTCGCAGGGTGACCCTCGTGGGTGCGGCGGTGAGCCTGGGCATCGAGATGCTGCAGTACGTTTTCGCCCTCGGGCACTCCGACGTCACCGACATCCTGTTCAACACGCTGGGTGCGTTTCTCGGCGCAGGGTTCGCCCGGCTCTGCGGACCGAGGTTCCACAGATGGTGGGTCGGCCTGTCGTTCCTCCTCGGAGCCGTGTTCCTCGTGCTCGTGGGGCTCGGGGACCGCCTCGGCGACCCGGAGAAGATCGTCGAACTACGCTGATCCGGCAAGTCTGACGCTACGCTGAGGTATCCCGCGACCTGCCCGAAAAGGTTGCCCGGATGCCGGCGCAGAACGCCAGTGAGACACTGGCGCCGGCGCCGAGGAACAGGGCACCGACCCCCGACTGGCCCGTGGTGTCGGTCGCGGCCGCGATGCAGAACGCGGTGACGAGCCCTGCGGTCACCCCGATCGCGGCGCTGAACCCGCCGAGCTTCCGCCACGCGGACAACCGGGCAACCAGGAACCAGAAGACACCGACCGTGAGGGCGCAGGCCGCGATCTGCCAGGAGGGGAAGTTGGTCGGCGGCGGGAACCCGGGGGCCGTGATTCCTCCGTGGTCGTCCGCCGACCAGCTCAACCAGCCGACGGCCGCCAGAACGCCGAAGACGAACCCGATGAGCCCGGTCAGCCACAGCCCCGGTCCGGACGTGGAACGGTCATTGGGGAACCGCCGGGCGAGGACCGCGAGAATCGTGACCCACACGGCCGACGGGACGGCCGCGAAGATGAACGTGATCCAGAGGAAATGTTCGAAGGGGTAGGTCAACATGGTGCCGAGGCTACCGGCACGGCCAGCCGGGGGAACACGGTGCCACCACGTTCAGGGGGTGGCGGTGGTTGAGCGGCAGCTGTCAGGTACTCCGTTTCGAGGCTCTCAGTGCCCCCCACGCGAAGACGACCAGCAGTCCACCGAACCAGAGGAGGCTGAACACCAGTGAGTCCCCGGTACCGGTTCCGTCATTCAGGCCGGTCGCCGTCCGGACGGCGTGGCTGACCGGCGAGTTCACGGCGAGGGGGCGGACCGCCGTCACGAATCTGTCCGCCGGCATGAGTCCCTCGTTGAAGAACTGCATGATCATCACCAGAGGGGCCGCGACCATCGCCGATTCGGGGGTGCTGAACGCGGAGCCGATGAGAATGGACAGTGCCCCTGCGGTGAGTGCGGCGAGCACGATGAACGACGCCAGCCAGAGACCGGCGGCGACGGTGTGGATCCGCAGTCCACAGGGGATCGCCACCGCGACGACGAGTATCCCGCCGGCGATCATCCGGGCCGTGGTGAAGAGCAGGGTTCCGGTGACGTAGGCACCTGTCCCGGCCGGTGTGGTGGCGAATCTGGCTGCCATCCCGAGGCGTTTCTCGCGGATCATCTCCGCTGCGGCCGGGATCGCGATCATGAATTCCACGGCGAAGATCATCATGACCGTCAACGGCAGGAGGTCGAGTTCACCGTCCGGATGGACGGCGCGGATGAGATCACCGAACATGGCCCGGGTGATCAGCGTCATGAAGATCGGTACACCGAGGGTGTTGACGATGGCGGAGGAGTTGCGCCGCCAGTCGAGGAGGAGCCTGCGGGCGTGTGTGAGGGCGGGGGAGATGATGGTCGTGGTCATGTGCGCTCCCTGGAGAATGCGGCCGAGAAACCGGCGATGGCGGCGACCGTGAGTGCGATCAGCCAGGCCGCGGCCTCGATGGCCGTACCCCGGTCGAACCCGGACCCGGTCATGAGTGCGCGGACGGTGTCGAGGATCGGGGACAACGGCATGTGGGTGATGACGGGCCGGACGGTGGAGGACATCGCCTCGGCGGGGATGAATGCCGTGGAGAACAGAATGAAGGGCATGACCAGGGACTGGATCAGCAACGCCGTGGACGTCGGTTTCCGGCCGAGCAGGCTCAGGCCGCAGAACCCGGCGCAGAAGGTCAGCGACAGCAGCAGGAATATCAGGGCCACCGCACCGAACCGCCATATTCCGTCGTGGACGCGGGTGCCGAGGAGAACCCCGATGACGGTGACGACACCACCGGAGATGAGGATCCGGGTGATATCGGCGAGGAGCCGGCCCGCGACGATCCGGCCCGGGCTGACGGACAGTGTCGCGAGACGTGAATGGATGCCGTTCTCCCGGTCGAGTGCCACATCGAGTGCCGAGCCCCCGGCCGCGAACACGATGACCTGCATCATCGCGGCAGGATAGAGGAAGGTGGCGTAATCGACGCCGAAAATGGCCGTCGCGTCGGAGAAGACGCTGTAGAAGCAGGTGAGGAAGATGCCCGGGACGAACAGCGCCGAGATCAACGCCGCGCGATTCCGGAGGAACCGCACGGTACCCCGGTTCCACAATGCCGTGAGCGTGTTCACCGGCGTCCCCCGTCGCTATCGGAGGCGGGATCCCCGTCCGCACGCGCGAGCGCGAAGTACACGTCATCGAGCGAGGGGGGTGTCATACCGACGTCGGTGATGCTGAGCCCCGCCCGGTCGATCGCCTGGAGGAGGGGGTTCAGCTCGGTGAATCCCCCACGGACGAGCAGCTCCACGACACCGCCGTCGCGGACGGCGAGATCGTCGTCCCGGGTGGTGTACCCGTGATCCGCGAGAAGTTCCCCTGCGGTGGTGGCCGAGGCATGGTCCTGGAAGGTGACGGAGCACCGGTACCGTCCGTACTCCGATTTCAGGTTCCGGGGTGTGTCCACCGCTATGATCCGACCGTCCCGGAGGACGGCGACACGGTCCGCCAGGCGATCCGCCTCCTCGAGATACTGGGTCGTCAGGAGTATGGATGTCCCGTGGTTGCGCAGATCGAGGATCTGTGACCACAGGGCCTCCCTGGATTCCGGATCGAGTCCGGTCGACGGCTCGTCGAGGAACAGCAGTGCCGGTGGAACGACGAGTGAGACGGCGATGTCCAACCTGCGGCGCATGCCCCCGGAGTAGTCGGACAGGCGTTTGTCCGCTGCGTCACGGAGATTGAACTCGTCGAGCAACTCCACCGCACGGTCCCGTGCGGCACGTCCGGACAGTCCGGCGAGACGGCCGAAGAAGACGAGGTTCTCCATGCCCGTCAGATCATTGTCGACCGCGGCGAACTGGCCCGTGAGTGAGATGGAACTCCGGACGCCCGCGGCATCGGTGGCCAGATCACGGCCGGCGACGGTCACGGACCCGGAGGTGAAGGGGATCAGTGTGCTCAGGACGTTGATGAGGGTCGTCTTGCCGGCACCGTTGGCGCCGAGAACGGCGAGGATCCCGCCGGGCGGGATCGTCAGATCGACGCCCCTGAGGACATCATTGCCACCCCGTCGGCAGTGGAGGTCCCGGACATCGAGGATGCTCGGAGGGACGGGGATGTGACCTGGGGGAGCCATGTGCGAATCCTTCGGTTAGTTGACCCTTGTGTATCAGTGACGTCAATTTAGCATTCCGTTCTATATTGGGGCAAGGGCGGTCCGGAACCTTTTTCGTTTTCCGGCCGTCGGATATTCGGATCACGTGTTTCCCGGCGTCGTAACAGGCACTGTGAGCAGGCGATTTGTCCGTCCCGTTCCGGTCGCATAAAGTGATGCGAGTCCGCAAGGCATGCCCCGTTCGTCTAGGGGCCTAGGACGCCGCCCTCTCACGGCGGTAACACGGGTTCAAATCCCGTACGGGGTACGAGGAAAGCGCCCGAACCGTCAAGGTTCGGGCGCTTTTTCGTGCGCTGTCCCGGATCAGAGCATCGCGGACAGTTCGCGGGCGGCGCGGGCGAGCTCCACACCCCACTTCTGCCCGGGGTGGGGGCGCAGGCGCTCCGCGGGCCCGGAGACGGACAGGGCCGCCACCATGGCCGCGTCCTCGAACACCGGGGCGCTCAGTGAGGCGAGGCCCGCCTCGCGCTCGCTCACGGACTCCGCGTAACCCAGCCGCCGGACCCGCTCGAGGTCGTCGGTGGTGAACGCGGCATCGGGCAGGATCACCCCACGGAGCTGCGGGGAGGCGTAGGCCATGAAGACCCGGGCGGCGGAACCCGCGGTGAGCGACATCCGGGACCCCACCGGCACGGTGTTCTGGAGGCCGGATGGTGGTTCGAGGGAGGCGATGCAGGTGCGGGTCGTTCCGGTCAGGCGGTACAACTGGACGGATTCGCCGGTGGTCTCCATCAGGGTGCCCATCACGGGGCGTGCGGCGTCGATGAGTTTGTCGGAGGCGCCCGCGCCGAGCGTGGTCAGGGTCCGGCCGACGCACCACCGGCCGTCACCGGTGCGGGTGAGCATGTTGTGCACCTCAAGGGCGGTGGCGAGCCGGTGGGCCGTGGCCCGGGGGAGTCCGGTCGACTCGCAGAGTTCCGCCAGTGAGCGGGGTTGTTCCGCGACCGTGGAGAGGATGAGCACGGCACGGTCGAGGACCTTGATCCCGCTTCCTTCGTTCGCGTCCGGTGAGCTATACTGTCCCATATTCTGATATTAACATCCCATGTTGTGGGAAAGCGAGGGCGTTGCGTGACGCCTTCCCCTGTGAGTTCCCGCAGTTGATCCGCACACGGAGGAGTTCAACCATGACCGGCCCGAACGATGTCGCCGACACCGGTGTCGCAGCGGACGGACCCCGCACGCTCGCGGAGAAGGTCTGGTCGGACCACATCGTCGCGAAAGGTGACGGGGACGACCCGGATCTGGTCTACATCGATCTGCACCTGCTGCACGAGGTGACCTCCCCCCAGGCCTTCGACGGCCTCAGGCTCGCCGGTCGCTCCCTCCGCCGGCCGGACCTCACCCTCGCGACGGAGGACCACAACGTCCCCACCTCCGGAATCACCACCGGCGCGGTCATCGAGATCGCCGATCTCATCTCCCGTACCCAGGTGGACACCCTGCGGAGGAACTGCGCGGAGTTCGGGGTGCCCATCTACCCCATGGGCACCGAGGAACAGGGGATCGTGCACGTGGCCGGTCCTCAACTGGGGCTCACGCAGCCCGGGATGACGGTGGTCTGCGGTGACAGTCACACCGCGACCCACGGAGCGTTCGGTGCGATCGCATTCGGAATCGGAACCTCCGAGGTCGAGCACGTCATGGCGACGCAGACGCTCTCACTGAGGCCGTTCAAGACCATGGCCGTCAACGTCTCGGGGACCCTGCGGGAGGATGTCACCGCCAAGGACCTGATCCTCGCGATCATCGCGCGGATAGGTACCGGTGGTGGGCAGGGACACATCATCGAGTACCGCGGTGAAGCCATCGGGAACCTCTCGATGGAGGCACGCATGACGGTGTGCAACATGTCCATCGAGGCGGGCGCCCGGGCCGGCATGATCGCCCCCGATGACGTCACCTTCGAATACCTGAAGGGCCGCCGGCACGCGCCGACCGGTGCGGACTGGGACGCCGCCGTCGACTACTGGCGCAGCCTCCGGACCGATGACGGCGCCGAGTTCGACACCGTCGTCGAGATCGACGGTTCCGCGCTCACCCCCTACGTCACCTGGGGCACCAACCCGGGGCAGGGGCTGCCGCTCGACGGCCGTGTCCCGTCCCCGGAGGACTTCACCGACGAGACCGAACGTATCGCGGCGGAGAAGGCGTTGTCCTACATGGATCTCGTGCCCGGCACACCGCTGCGGGAGATCACCGTGGACACCGTGTTCGTCGGGTCCTGCACCAACGGCAGGATTGAGGACATCCGGGCCGTCGCCGGGGTGCTCGAGGGGCGGCGTGTCGCCGACGGCGTCCGCATGCTCGTCGTCCCCGGTTCTGCGGCGGTCCGGGCCCAGGCGGAGGCCGAGGGACTGGACGCCATCATCCGAGCGGCGGGCGCCGACTGGCGTCAGCCCGGATGTTCGATGTGCCTGGCCATGAACCCGGACAAACTGCAACCCGGCGAGCGCGCCGCATCGACCTCGAACCGGAACTTCGAGGGCAGGCAGGGCCCCGGTGGGCGCACCCATCTCGTGTCTCCGCAGGTCGCCGCGGCGACCGCCGTGTCGGGGCACCTCGCGGCACCGTCCGACCTCGGCCCCGTGTCCGCACTCGTGAGCGCCTGAGCGGCGCAGGAGGAGAGAAACCGTGGAGAAGTTCACCGAGTTCACCGGTGTCGGTGTCCCACTGAAACGGTCCAACGTCGACACCGACCAGATCCTGCCCGCCGTCTACCTGAAACGGGTCACCCGCACCGGGTTCGAGGACGCACTGTTCGAGGGCTGGCGCAGGGACCCGGAGTTCGTTCTCAACCAGGACGCGTTCCGGGACGGGTCGATCCTCGTCGCCGGCCCGGACTTCGGCACCGGCTCGTCCCGGGAACATGCCGTGTGGGCGCTTATCGACTACGGGTTCCGCGTCGTGTTCTCCTCCCGGTTCGCCGACATCTTCCGTGGTAACGCCGGTAAATCCGGTCTGCTCGCCGCCCAGATGGAACAGAGCGACATCGAGCTGCTCTGGAAACTCATGGACGCCGATCCCGGTATGGAGCTCACCGTCGACCTGTTCGGGCGAACCGTGACCGCAGGATCCCACGTCCTGCCCTTCACCGTCGACGACTACACGCGCTGGCGGCTGCTCGAGGGGCTGGATGACATCGGTCTGACCCTGCGGGACGAGCCCGCCATCAGTCGTTTCGAGGCGGCACGTCCGACCTTCCGCCCGGTGACCCGCCGGAGGTGACCACGGCGGCCACCCGGAGTCTCCCCGCCGGGGAGGAACGGGGTGGTACGGAGGAAGCTACTTCACCGGCAGCGGGCTGGCCAGATAGTCCGCTCCGGTGAGTTCACCGTCGGTGGTGAAGGTCAGTACCCACACCGACGCCTTCTTCGCCTCCGGCTCGTGCAGCGGCAACCGGCCCTCGGCGGACAACCAGGCGATGACATCGGGGATCGTCAACCCCTGGGAGACCACCACCGGGGTACCGCCGTCGGCGATGATCCCCCGGTACTTCTTCTTCGATTCCTTCATCGCGGAGGTCCAGCCCTCGTCCCCGAGCAGCACATCGGATTCGATGCCCAGTCCCAGGCGTGCCGCGAGAGGTTCGGCGGTGGCGACGCACCGGTCGGGTTTCGCCGAATAGATGCGGTCGGGACGATACGGTGCGAGCAGATCCGTCAGTGCGGTCGCCTGGCGACGGCCCTTCTTGTCCAGTGGCCGGACGTCATCGTTGCCGGACCAGGTGCGGCGGGCGAAGGCGTGTGCGTGCCGGACCAGGAGCAGTCGGGTGCCCACCGGAACCGCCAGTCGCTTCGCGGCCTTGTCCAGCACCTGCCGGTCGACGTCGTAACTGAGCAGACCACGCGCATCGGTGAACGGCAGCCAGCGGATCTCATCCACCTCGTCGTTGGCGGTGAATTCACCGCCGGTGACCTTCGCGGTGAAGTAGTACACGACCTTCGTGCGGTCCGTGACCGGGTACGTCACCCGGCCGAGGAGCTTGCCCAGGCGAACCTCGTGGCCGGTTTCCTCGAGGATCTCACGTGCCGCCGTCTGTGGAAGTGACTCACCCGGATCGACCTTGCCCTTCGCCAGTGACCAGTCGTCGTAGCGGGGCCTGTGGATGAGCGCCACCTCGACGGAGTCGGGTTCGGCGGGATCACCACGCCACAGGACGGCTCCCGCCGCGAGTGTGCAGCGGCGGAACTCGTCGGCGGGACGGGTGGGGATGGACTGGAAGCGCCCCGTGACGTTCAGCGCGTTGCTGCGGTCCTTGTCGGACTCGCTCGATCTTCTGGCCATCTGGCGCCCACTCTCCTTGGCTGGTTCGACGGGGTCTTGTCACCATCATTGTCCACCGTGGCGGGTGGGTGGGGTGAAACCGGGGGTGCGGAAACCGCGTCGGTTCCCGGCACGGGTGTGCCCGCGTCCACCGGTGGGGGTGGGAGGGGATCAGGTCACACACGTTAGAATCGGGGAAACGTCCCCGGAACAACTCCGGTGACCACCGGGTGGAGAGGGTCGCCTCACCGGACACCGACGACGAGGAGAACGATGATGGTCAGAGTCGCAGTCATGGGGGCCGGTTCCTGGGGCACCACCCTCGCCAAGGTGTTCGCGGACGCGGGCAGTGCGGTCACCCTGTGGGCCCGCCGCAGTGAGGTCGCCCGCACCATCCAGATCAGCCGGGAGAACACCGACTATCTTCCCGGTCTCGTGCTCCCGAGGGAGATCTGGGCGACTCCGGAACCGGCGAGGGCGATGCAGGACGCCGACATCGTGGTTCTCGCCGTGCCCAGCCAGACTCTCCGGGAGAACCTGTCCGAGTGGCGGGACCTGATCCCGGCGGACGCCACACTCCTGAGCCTGGCGAAGGGTATCGAGAAGGGGACGCACCTGCGGATGACGGAGGTGATCTCTGAGGTCGCCGGAGTTGACCCGAGCCGCATCGCGGTCCTCTCCGGGCCCAACCTCGCCCGCGAGATCGCCCTCGAACAACCCGCGGCGACGGTCATCGCGTGCACCGATGAAGACCGGGCACAGGCCGTTCAGGCGGCGCTCGCGGCCCCGTACTTCCGGCCGTACACCAATGATGACGTCATCGGGTGCGAGATCGGCGGCGCCTGCAAGAACGTCATCGCACTGGCCTGCGGCATGGCCACCGGCAAGGGGCTGGGGGAGAACTCGTTGGCGTCGTTGATGACCCGGGGGCTGGCGGAGATATCACGGCTCGGGGAGGCGCTCGGGGCCGACGCCCGGACCTTCGCGGGGCTCGCCGGGATCGGGGACCTCATCGCCACCTGCTCCTCACCGCTGTCCCGGAACCGGTCCTTCGGCAAGTGCCTCGGCAGGGGGGACTCCCTCGCCGACGCCGCCCGGGCGACCCACGGTCAGGTCGCTGAGGGGGTCATCTCCTCGCAGTCCGTCTGGCAGCTCGCACAGGAACACGGCGTCGAGATGCCCATCACCCAGGCCGTCGTCGGGGTGTGTCACGGCGGGATGGACGTCGACACGATGATCCGGGCTCTGATGGGGCGCTCCACGAAAGCTGAATGACACGTCGGGCGGTACGCTCGGTACGATGACGGTCGTGACTTCACCCGTTGACCCCAGTACCGTCCCCGCCGTCCCCACCGTCCCCGCCCCCGGACACCGTCTCCGCGTCGCGGTCGTCTACGGTGGCCGCAGCTCCGAGCACTCCGTGTCCTGTGTGACCGCCGGGGCGATCATGTCCCACCTCGATCCGGGACGCTACGAGATCCTGCCCGTCGGGATCACCCGTGACGGTGTGTGGACCGTCGGGGAATCAGACCCGGGCCGGCTGACCATCTCGGGGCGCACGATGCCGGAGGTGACACCGCGCGAGCGTCTCCAGCTGTCGATCGACCCGGAACACCGGGGTCGGTTCCTCATCCTGGACGGGGAGCGCGCCGGACAGATGCACGCCGAGGTCGATGTGATCCTCCCCGCGCTGCACGGGCGGTTCGGCGAGGACGGCACCATCCAGGGGATGTTCGAGCTGTCCGGTGTGCCCTACGTCGGTTGCGGTGTCCTGGCTTCCGCGTGCTGCATGGACAAGGAATACACGAAGAAACTGCTCGCCGCGTCAGGTCTCGCCGTCGCACCGGAGATCATCCTCCGGGAACACAGGGACCTCGACCCCGCCGAGCGGGACCGTCTCGGGCTGCCGGTGTTCGTGAAACCCGCACAGGGAGGGTCCTCGATCGGGGTGTCCCGGGTGACCGACTGGGCCGACTTCGCGGACGCCCTCGACACCGCCTTCTCCGAGGACGACAAGGTCATCGTCGAATCGCAGATCTCCGGTCCGGAGGTCGAGGTGGGGGTCCTCCAGTACCCGGACGGGACCCTGTTCGCCTCCGTTCCGGCGCAGCTCCAGGGAACGGATTCCGGCGACGAGGGGTTCTACGGTTTCGACACGAAGTACCTCGACGACGCCGTCACCCCGCAGATCCCTGCGCCCCTCGACGAGGCGACGACGGAGGAGATACGCCGGATGGCGATCGAGGCGTTCCGCGCCGTCAACGCCGACGGTCTCGCCCGCGTGGATTTCTTCGCCACCGCCGACGGCCCCGTCATCAACGAGGTGAACACCCTGCCCGGATTCACGCCTATCTCCATGTATCCGCAGGTACTGGCCGCGTCCGGGGTCGCCTACGGTGAACTGCTCGACATTCTCGTCGCCCGTGCACTGCGCGGAAGGACACCGCTCAGCTGACCCGTGCGGGTACGGTGACCGTCCACAGGGACCGCATCGCCGCACCCCGCCGGGTCTTCGCCTCGAACGCCTGCATCCCGAGGTGCAGCGTCCTGACACCACGACCCGGTCCGGCGCACCACGCCAGCGGCTCCCACAGTGCGAGATGCGCGTGGAGAGGACCCGTCACGGAGTCCCGCGACGGATCACGGAGACCGACCACGTCGACGGTGGCCTCGTCACCGACCCGCCGGAGCACACTGAAACCGGTGATCCGGCCACCCGGATCCGTCGCCGTGAACACCGTCGACGAATCCGCCAGGAAACGGTTCCGACGGTGCAGCAGATCGATCGCCCCGGCATCGGTGACGGAGCGTCCGTGGGCGCGTTCGACGGTGGCGAGGAGAGGCCCCAGCAGCTCCGGGGAGGGGCAGTCACCGGACGCGGCGGACGTCGCGGTGACCCGCACACGGCCCCGGCTGAAGGACGCGAGCTCCTCCCGGACGTCCGCCCTGCGCTCACGTGACTGGAGGGAGGTGGCGACGTGCGCCTCGACACCGCCCCCGGTGACCTCCACGGTGCAGTCCGCGCCGGCGAGCCGGAGACCCGAGGCACCCACGCCGAGCGCCCGGATCAACCGCCGGGAGTCGTCCCCGGTGAGGAACGGCCACGACCACCCGCCGCACGAGGACGGGAACATCTCCACCGCAGCGTCGATCAGCGCGGGCAACTGCTCCGGGGACGCACCGTCGTCGAGAAGCAACCGGGACACACGCCCCGCCCGCCCTCCGAGGACCAGTCCGGCCGGGTAGTGGGGTTCCGGTTCACCCGGGCAATGGTGCGCCACGAGGAACGCCCCGTTCCCGTCGGAGAGGTACCGTGGTTCGGACCGTGCGTCCGAATCGACGAACCGACACCAGTCTGCGCCGGAGCAGATGCCGGCGACGCGGTCGAAACCGGGGAGATCCGGAGTCCCGCCGTGGACGATGGTCATGGTGGTCCTTCCTGGGACTGACTGGGTGAGGCACGGACAGCGGTGACGGCGTACCTCACCGGGCGCCCGGTTTCCCCGGGATGTTACGTGCGATCGCGTCACCGAGGGTGACGATCGCGGTGTTTCCCGCGGCCTGCGGCATCGACACCGCGACAGTGGACGTCCGACCGAGGGCGTACCAGGTGCCGGACGTCGTCCCGTTGGCGAGAGCGGTGTCATTGAACCAGGCGACGTCATTGACCTGCTGAACCTGCACACCAGGTTCATAGGAGGGGGCGTCCGCGACCCCGCACCGGAGAACCACGGGCTCCGCACCTTCGGCGGTCCACGCCGCCGATCCGGCGGGGAGGCCGGCGGCACCGATCCGCTCCGCACTGACCCGGGTGTACCCCGCCGTGCCCCCGAGCGTCTCCGGAAGCGCGGGGAGCAACCTGTCACAGCCCTCATCGGAATCCCCCGGCACCAGATCCGCGAGCGGTGCCGGGGCCGGGGTGTTCTCCGTGCGGTCCAGGGAACCGAGAGCCCCGGAGAGTTCCCCCACCGGGGAGTCGTCCCCGTCCACGGAGCGGTCGTCCGCGGTCACCGCGACCACGGGGAAGCGGTTCACCGCGAACCAGGTCCGCAGACTGGAACCCGTTGTCGCGTCGTCCACGCGGATCCAGGACGTACCGTCGACCTCCGTCACACCGGACAGCGTCGTGTACTGCAACGGGAGCGAGACCCCGCAACGCAGGGTGATCCGGCTCAACGAATCCGAACGCCACGCCGCGGCCCCCTCCGGGGCCGGGTCGGCCAATTCCGCGCGGGGATGCCCGAGCAGCTCCCCCGGGAGAGCCCCGAGGAAACGCCCGCACTCCGGTGAACCGGCGTCCGGAGAATCGATCGTCGCCATGGAGACCGGCTGGAGCGCGGCTTTCCGGTAGACGATCTTCGCCCCGATCAGCGTCCCGATCACCAGTGTCACGGAGAGCCCGAGGGCGATGTACAACGGAACACGGTTAAATGGAGTGGACTGCTCGGTGGTCATGGGACCCCATCCTAGCCACCGGGCGGCCCGCCCCCGCCCGCACCCACCCACCGGAAAAAGAGTGATCGACGCCGTGGCCACCGAATACCCCGACCGCTACACAGGTCTGACCGTCGCCGAGATCGGGGAGCACGCCACGATCCGCGCGATCCTCGACGCAGCCCCCTCGCACCGCAACGGGGATGACGCGGCGGTACTCCCGATGCCGAACCCCAACACCCGTACCGTCGTCACCACGGACATGCTCGTCGAAGGTCGGCATTTCCGCCTCGACTGGTCCCGCGCCGCGGAGATCGGACACAAGGCCGTGGTCCAGAACTTCGCCGACATCGAGGCCATGGGCGCCCGCCCCGTCGCCGTCGTCCTCGCCCTCTCCGCCCCGGGACACACCCCGGTCGACTTCATCACCGAACTGGCCCGGGGTATCGGAGAACGCGTCGCCGACTACAGCGCGGATCTCGCGGGAGGCGACCTCACCGGGGGCGAACACCTCGTGGTGAGCGTCAGCGCCATCGGCCACCTCGGCGGCAGCATGCCCGCCCTCACCCTCGACGGCGCCCGCCCCGGCCAGGCGGTCGTCGCCGCCGGACGCATCGGATACTCCGCAGCCGGGCTCGCCCTTCTCCGGAGATACGGCAGAGACGACGTCCCGGCCGAGTTCACGGAGCTGGTCCGGGCCCACCTCATCCCCGCCACCGCACCGGGCAGGGGAGTGATCGCCCGGGCGGCCGGTGCGTCATCGATGACCGACAACTCCGACGGCCTCATCACCGACCTGGAGACCCTCGCACGCCGCAGCGGCGTCGGCATCGACCTCGCCGGAGTCGCCATCGCCCCCGACGAGCTCCTCACCGCGGCCGGCAGGCACCTCGGAATCGACCCCTGGACCTGGGTCCTCACCGGGGGAGAGGACCACACGCTCATGGGAACCACCTCGAAGGACGCCCCCAGCGGATTCCGGGTGATCGGGGCGGTCCACCGCAACCGCCCCGGAACCGGACCGGCGGTCACCGTCGATTCCGAACCTCCCGCCCACAGCACGGGCTGGGACAGTTTCCCGCGCCGGGTGCCGTCACCCTAGACTCGGAGGCGCCATGAGTGACACAGACAACCCCGTACAGATGTCCGCCGACCACACCGGGCCACTCCCCGTGGAGGAGGGCTGGCGCCGGGTCCTCGACCCGGTCACGCCCGCCATCCACCGCATGGGTGACTTCCTCCGGGCCGAGAACGCCGCAGGTCGCGGCTATCTACCCGCCGGAACCGACGTGCTGAGGGCGTTCACCTACCCTTTCGACCGGGTGAAGGTGCTCATCGTCGGACAGGATCCGTATCCGACCCCGGGACACGCGATGGGGCTGTCCTTCTCCACCCAGCCGGGGGTTCGTCCCCTCCCGAAGTCCCTGGCCAACATCTTCCGTGAATACTCCGGTGACCTCGGACTCCCGGCGCCCGTCGACGGTGATCTCACCCCGTGGTCGGAGCAGGGGGTGGCCCTGTTCAACCGGGTGCTCACCGTGCGTCCCGGAGCCGCCGCCTCACACCGGGGTAAGGGATGGGAGGAGATCACCGAGGCCGCCATCACCGCCCTGGCGCAGCGGAACCGCCCGCTGGTCGCGATACTGTGGGGCCGCGACGCGCAGAACACGCAGCGGTTCCTCGGTGACACGCCCTGCATCTGTTCGCCGCACCCCTCACCGCTCTCCGCCCACCGTGGTTTCTTCGGCTCCCGGCCGTTCAGTCGCGCCAACGAGATGCTCGAGGCACAGGGCGCGCAGCCCGTGGACTGGCGGCTGTAGACTTGTCGACCATGGCCTCTGACGTATCCCTCGACGGAACCGCCCTCCTCTCCTGGGCGGAACGGGCGGTGGACGCTCTCTCCACCCGGAGGGAGGAGATCAACGGGCTGAACGTCTTCCCGGTCCCGGACGCGGACACCGGATCGAACATGACCTACACGATGGAGGCCGCGCTCGCGGAGGCCGCCAAACTGGATGACGGGGAGAAGAAGAGCGCGCACGCGGTCGCCGCAGCCCTCGCCGCCGGTTCCGTTCGTGGGGCCAGGGGAAACTCGGGAGTGGTCCTCAGCCAGGTCATCAGCGGCATGGCGCAGGCGGCCGCCAGCGGCAGTCTGGACGGCGGTTGCCTGAAGAACTCCCTGTCCATCGCCGTGCGGCTCGTCGACAGGGCCATCACCGAACCTGTCGAGGGAACGGTCGTGACCGTTCTGCGGGCGACCGCCGTGGCTGCGGGGCAGGCCGGTGACGGACTACGGGAGACCGCGGCCGCCGCCGTCGAAGCGGCCCGTACCGCGCTGATGAAGACCCCCTCCCAGCTCGAGGTGCTGAGATCCGCCGGCGTCGTCGACGCGGGAGGGGCCGGACTCGTCGTCCTGCTCCAGTCCCTGCTCGACGAGATCGAGGGAATCTCCAGGGAGGACGGTGTCGTCGATTCCTTCGGGGAACCGGGCGCACGTCCCGCCGCCAGCCTGGGGAGCACCGGCTGTGAGACCCGGCACGGGCGCACCAACCAGCTCGAGATCATGTGCTTCCTCCGGCTCACCGGAGACACGACCCTGGAGACCCTGCGCGACTCGCTGGCGGACGGGGGCGACAGTCTCGTGCTCGCCCCCGTCGACACCGACCCCGACGGGCCGGTCCGCGCCGTGACGGTCCACATCCACAGTGCCACCCCCGGGCCGGTGATCGAGGAACTGTTCCACGCCGGTGAGGTCACGGACCTCCGCCTGGAGGTCCTGCCCGGAAGTCCGCAGGTCGAGACACGTCACCGTGCGGTGATGGCCGTCGCCCCCGACGGTCCGCTCGCGGAACTCTACCGCCAGGCCGGCGCGATCGTCGTCACCCCGGTGCCCTCCGGGGACCGCCCCGACGACACCGACACCGTCTCCAAGATCCTCGCGGAACTCCGTACCCACGGCATCGGCGAGGTCATCCTCCTCCCGAACGGTCTGCTCAGCCGCAGGGAGATGGTCTCCGCCGAACTCGCGGCCCACGCAGCCGAACGCACGATGACGATCCTTCCCACCGCCCGACTCGTCAGCGGAATCGCCGCACTCGCCGTCCACGACCCCGATCAGCCGGTCGCGGTGGACTCCTACGCCATGGCCGAAGCCGCCGGTTCCATGCGCACCGCCGTCCTCCAGCGCGCGGAGAAGGCGGCACTCACCCTCGCCGGTCCGTGTTCCAGGGGGGACGTCCTCGTCACCAGCGGAACCGGTGTCCTCCTCGTCGCCGATGACCTCCAGACGGCACTCGAACAGACCTGTACCCGGTTGCTCGGCAGGGGAGGCGAACTCGTCACCCTCCTGTTGACCGACGAGGCGGCCTCCGAGATCGATCTCGCCCGGTTCACCGACCATCTTCCCGGGGCCACCGGTTCCATCGAGGGCGGTGCGGATGTCGAGGTGATGGTCTACCCGGCGGAAGGGCTCGCCCACCTCGCCGAGATCGGGGTGGAGTAGGGCGATGCTCGGTTGGCGTGACCCCCGGAGAATCGACGATCTGATCCCCAAGAAGAACGCCACAGCGTTGAAGAAGGCCTTCGGGTACACCACCGTCGATGAACTGCTGCTGCACTTCCCCCGGGCCTGGTCGCACCACGGTGCCGGGGTCAACGTCGACGATGCGGAACCCGGCGACACGGTCACCTGCGTGGGTACCGTCATCACGGCGAAAACGGGGTACACCTCCACGGGTAAACAGATGCACCGCATCACGATCAGCGACGGTGCGAACACGCTCTCGGCCACCTTCTTCCAGGCCAGACTCCCCGCCAGACAGCTGAAGGCCGGGGTCCGCGCCATGTTCTCCGGCAAACTCCGGGTGTTCCGCGGTCAGGCCGAGATCTCCCACCCCGCGTACGTCATCCTCCCGGAACCCGGTCGGAGACAGTTCGCCACCGGTTCCCTGCGTACCCTCGGAGACTTCGGTTCCCCGGAGGAACTCGAGGAACTGCTGTCCCAGCTGGAGTACCTCGCGGTCTACCCCGGGAAGAAGGGGGTGACCAGTTGGGCGCTGCTCGGTGCCGTGAACGCCGTGCTCGCCGAGACCCCGGTGATTCCCGAGCCCCTCGACACCGTGCCCGACGACATGGTCGGATTCGATGAGGCGATCCGCGGAATCCACCAACCGGACGGGCGTGGCCCGGAGCCCTTCATCGAGCGTCTGAAATACAACGAGGCACTGTCGTTGGCGCTCGTCATGGCCCTGCGGCGGGCGGACGCCGCCGCCCGCGTCGCACCCGCCTGCCCCGAGGATCCGGACGGACAGAAGGCGACGATGCTCGCCAACCTGCCGTTCCCGCTGACGGACGGCCAGCGGGGGGTCGGTGCCGACATCACCGGGGAACTCGCGGCCCCTGTGCCGATGAGCAGGCTGCTCCAGGGGGAGGTCGGTTCCGGTAAGACGATCGTCGCACTTCTGGCCATGCTCCAGGTCGTCGACTCCGGCAGGCAGTGCGCGCTGCTCGCCCCCACCGAGGTGCTCGCCGTCCAACACGCCCGCAGCATCACCGCAACCCTCATGGCGGCCGGCGTGCCCGCCACCGTGACCGTCCTGACCGGATCGATGACCACGGCAGCGCGTCGACGGGCACTCCTCGACACCGTGTCCGGTCAGACGGACATCGTCGTCGGCACCCACGCCCTGATCCAGGACGGAGTGGAGTTCTTCGACCTCGGCCTGGTTGTCGTCGACGAGCAGCACCGATTCGGTGTCGAACAGCGTGATCGTCTGCGTGGCGCGGGCCGCGACGGCATGACCCCCCATCTCCTCGTCATGACGGCCACACCCATTCCCCGCACCGTGGCGATGACCGCATTCGGTGATCTCAGGGTCTCCACCCTCCGCGAACTCCCGGGTGGCAGACGCCCGATCACCAGTGCGGTGGTGCCGGGTGCCCGGCCCGCGTGGGTGAAGCGGGCGTGGGAACGCATCCGTGAGGAGGTGGGGGCGGGGCGTCAGGCGTTCGTCGTCTGCCCACGGATCGATGGCGAGGGCGGTGTCACCGAGACCTTCGGGATCCTCCGGGACCGGATCTTCCCCGAACTCACCGTCGGACTGCTCCACGGCCGGATGCACGCCGAGGAGAAGGACCGGGTGATGTCCGACTTCGCCGCAGGGGGCGTCGACATCCTCGTGTCCACCACCGTCATCGAGGTCGGTATCGACGTACCCAACGCCACGGTCATGTACATCCGTGAGGCCGAGAACTTCGGTGTGAGTCAGCTGCACCAGCTGCGGGGCCGGGTCGGACGTGGCGGACACGCCTCACTCTGTCTCCTGCACACGGACCAACCCGAGGACTCCGATTCCTTCGCGAGGGTCCGTGCCGTCGCGGCGACGACCGACGGATTCCGGTTGGCGGAACTCGATCTGCGGTCCCGCCGGGAGGGTGACGTCCTGGGGACGGCGCAGTCCGGCGGGCGACGCCACGTCCGGCTCCTCGACCTCATCGACGACGCCCCGATGATCGAACGTGCGGCGCAGGATGCGACGGACATCGTCGCCCGGAACCGTGTGCTCGCCGAACAGCTGGTCAGTGACGTCGAGATCGAGGAACAGGAATTCATCGACAAGACATAGGGCGGCCCGCACGGCGGTGCACCCGGTGGCGGTCTAGTACACGGTCAGACCACGGGCCCGGAACTTCTCCCGCACGGCCTCCGTCGCTTCGGGGGACGGGGGTTTCGTGTCCTCCAGGCTGTAGTGCATGCCGAGTTCGTGCCACTTGTCCCGGCCCATGTTGTGGAACGGCAGCACCTCGACCCGCTCCACCGAGTCACTCCACCGGGAGACGATGTCGCACACCTTGTCCACGTTGTCGGGGTCGTCGGTGAGTCCGGGCACGAGAACGAACCGGATCCAGATCTTCTTTCCGTGTGCCGCGAGGCGGTCACCGAAGTCGATGGTCGGCTGAAGTTCCCGGCCGGTCACGCGACGGTAGGTGTCCGGGTCCCCCGACTTCACG
Source organism: Corynebacterium pygosceleis (assembly GCF_016595275.2). GTDB lineage: Bacteria > Actinomycetota > Actinomycetes > Mycobacteriales > Mycobacteriaceae > Corynebacterium > Corynebacterium pygosceleis. Next base: position 429,087 of record NZ_JAENIQ020000003.1, read on the forward strand.
TCGAGGAGGAACAGGTCGATCGAGTCGAGGTCGGTGTCGGTCAACCGTGAACCGAGGTATCCGGAGGTGTCCACGGCGACGTGGATCCCGGCGTCGTGACAGGCTGTGAACACCCGCCGGGCGAACGCGATCTGGAACAGCGGTTCGCCGCCCGAGATGGTCAGCCCACCGCCGGAGGCCCGGAACACCGCCCGGTAGCGCTTCACCTTGGCGATGATGTCCTCGGCGGTCTCCAGGGTGCCGGTCCGCATCTCCATCGTGTCCGGATTGTGGCAGTACCGGCACCGCAACGGGCAACCGGAGAGGAACAGCGTCATCCGGGTTCCCGGACCGTCGACCGCGGTCACCAGCTCCCAGGAGTGGACCAGGCCGACATCACCCGTGCGCCGGGCCGCGAACAGCTTGCCGCGGCCCTCGGCGTCGTCGGGCAGAACGGAATGGTCACCACCGATGCCCTCGGCGGTTCCCCGTATCCTCGGCCCCTCGGAGGGGGCGACGACGACGGGGGAGTTGATGCCGTCGGACATGGTGCTCCTTTCCGTACGTCCGTTCCTCAGCGGGTTGTGGTGCGTCAGGCGCCCTCGTGGAACGTCCGGGAGATGACGTCGAGCTGCTGCTCCTTCGTCAACTTCACGAAGTTCACGGCGTATCCGGACACCCGGACGGTGAGGTTCGGGTACTTCTCGGGGTTCTCCACCGCGTCCTCGAGGGTCGAGCGGTCGAGGACGTTGATGTTGGCGTGGTAGAGACCGGAACCGGAGTGGGTCGCGGCCCGGTTGGACTTCATGTCGGCGAGACGTTCGTCGAAGGAGAGTGAGGACATGGGTGGTGCTCCTTTACGTTGTGGTGGTTGGGGGGGGCTGTGGGTCAGTCGTTGTCATCGATGATGAATCCGGCGTCGAGGACACCGACGAGATTCCGGATGCGTTCATCGGGGGTCCGGCCGAGACCGGAGGGCGTGATGGTGTTGGTCAGGGAGATGCCGTCCAGGGCGTCGTTGTAGTCGAGCTTGCCGACCGACAGCATCGAGGCGACCATGCCGTGCGAGTCGAGGGCGTTCTCCGGGTTCGCTCCCGGGGAGAACGGCGTACCGGCCTTGTGCCCGGAGGGGAAGGAACCCGTCGCCTTGCCGTACACGACGTTCGAGGTGATCGTCAGCACCGACTGGGTCGGGATGGCGTCCCGGTACATCGGGATCTCCTTGATCTTCGCCATGACGGTGTGCACGATCGTCGCCGCGATGTCGTCGGCCCGGTCGTCGTCGTTGCCGTAGATCGGGAAGTCTCCCTCGGTGCGGTAGTCGACGATCAGCCCGGTCTCGTCCCGGACGGGGTAGACCTTCGCGTACCTGATCGCGGAGAGTGAGTCCGCGACGATGGACAGGCCGGCGATGCCGCAACCCATCGTGCGCTGGATGTCCGAGTCGTGCAGGGCCATCTCCACCGCCTCGTAGGCGTAGCGGTCGTGGCAGTAGTGGATGATGTTCAGGGCCTCGACGTAGGTGCCGATCACCCAGTCCAGCATGTCCTCGTACTTGTGCCACACCTCGTCGAAATCGAGCGGTCCGTCACCTTCGACGGGGGAGAAACCGTCGACGATCTGTTTGCCGGAGACCTCGTCCCGGCCGCCGTTCATGGCGTAGAGCAGTGCCTTGGCGGCGTTGACGCGGGCTCCGAAGAACTGCATCTGCTTGCCGACGGTCATGGGGGACACGCAGCAGGCGATCGCGGCGTCGTCACCCCAGTGGGAGCGGATCTGTTCGTCCGACTCGTACTGGATCGAGGAGGTCTCGATGGAGATCGCCGCGCAGAACTCCTTGTACCCCTCAGGCAGTGCCGGATCCCAGAACACCGTGATGTTCGGCTCGGGTGCCGGGCCGAGATTGCGCAGGGTCTGGAGCAGACGGAACGCGGTCTTCGTGACCAGGGGCCGACCGTCCTCACCGAACCCGGCGTCGGACCAGGTGGCCCAGTAGGGGTCGCCGGAGAAGATCTGGTCGTAGTCGATGGTGCGCAGGAACCGGACGATCCGCAGTTTCAGGACGAGCTGGTCGATGAGCTCCTGCGCGTCCTCCTCGGTGATCCGACCCGCGGCCAGGTCACGTTCGACGTAGATGTCGAAGAACGGCGACAGGCGACCGAAGGACATCGCGGCACCGTCCTGGCTCTTCACCGAGGCGAGGTAGCCGAAGTAGGTCCACTGCACGGCCTCCTGTGCCGTGGTGGCGGGCCGGGAGATGTCGAACCCGTAGTCCGCCGCCATCTTCTTCAGCTTCTTCAGGGCCTTGATCTGTTCGGAGTGTTCCTCGCGGTAGCGGCACCAGTGCTCGCTGAACGGGTTCGATCCCACCGCGTGCTTCGCGGCCTCCTTGTCCTCGATGAGGCGGTCGACCCCGTAGAGAGCGACACGACGGTAGTCACCGATGATGCGGCCGCGCCCGTAGGCGTCCGGGAGCCCGGTGACGATGTGGGAGGACCGGGCCGCGCGGATACGCGGGGTGTAGATCTCGAAGACGGCGTCGTTGTGGGTCTTGCGGTAGCGGGTGAAGATCTCCCTGATCCGCTCGTCGGGTTCCTTGCCCGCCTCACGGATGGCCTGTTCCACCATCCGCCAGCCGCCGTTGGGCATCATCGCGCGTTTGAGCGGGACGTCCGTCTGCAGGCCGACGACGACATCGTCGTCGTCGGAGATGTAGCCGGCGGGGAAGGCGTCGATGTCGGCGGGGGTGTGCGTGTCGACGTCGTACACCCGCCGCCTGCGTTCCTCGGCGAGGTAGTCCTTCTCCAGGGTGTCCCAGATCCGCAGTGTCTTGGCGGTGGGACCGGACAGAAATCCGGCGTCACCGGTGTAGGGGGTGTAGTTCCGCTGGACGAAGTCGCGGATGTCGATGGTGTCACACCAGGGACCGGGCTCGAAGCCCTCCCAGGCGGAATCGGTGTCGGTGCTTGCCGGGGCGAAGGTGGTCACGATCGCTTCAGACCTTTCCATGACTGGTGGATCCGCAATGATCCGGGTATCAGGTTCACTCACGCGAACGAGCCCCATCCAGTTGGTGCACAGCTGGTGACCGTTCCGTCACGTTCGACCGTGTCCGTCCCCCCGACTGCGCGGTGGGAGCGGACCACGATCCGCCAATGGTGAGCTCATCGCGTCCTCATCGTCGACGCTACGCCGGGACGGGATGCGACGCAGGCCGTGTCGGAGGTGCGGATACGGTGCGTGCTTCTCCTGTACCTGTCACACCGGGAAAACGGCAGGCAGATGGCCTGTGGAGCCCTTTTTTCCTGGCGGTGTGACCGTTCACCTGTGGTGGTCATCACCGGAGATGGTGACCTGTGACGCAGCTGACCACCCCTGTTCAAGGGGGTCCGAACATCGTTCCGGTGAGCGCTCCCCGGGGATCCCCCGTGTGCGGGTGAGCGTGAAACCGTCCACGGTGGGACGGGGCGGGGGAGGGAACCCGCGTGCCGTCCGCTCCCCGCCGGAGGGGCCTCGGACCCGACCACACCGCAGATCGACTCACACCCGATCATCCGTCTCCCGGGGTGCGATAGGCTGAACGCCATGAGAATCTGTGCTCCGTTCGCCGGGATCGTCCGTTACACGGTCGCGGACGGTGACCGCGTGGACACCGGGCATCCCGTCGCCGTCGTCGAGACGGTCAAACTTGAGGCACCCGTCGTGGCCCCGGGGCCCGGTGTCGTGCGTGCGCGGAGGTTCCCTGACTTCGCGGACGTGACCGGCGGGGACGTGCTACTCGAACTGGAGGAGAACTGACATGGGTCTGACCCGCATCATTTCCGGCGAAGCCCGGGGACGCAGGATCAAGGTACCGCCGGCCGGGACACGGCCGACCAGTGACCGGGCCCGGGAGGGGCTCTTCTCCTCGTTGCAGGTGAGATTCGGTTTCGCCGGGAAACGGGTCCTGGACCTGTTCGCGGGCTCGGGTGCGCTGGGGCTCGAAGCCGCCTCACGCGGTGCGGAGGAGGTCGTCCTCGTCGAGAACAACCGGGCCGCAGCGGACACGATCCGGCACAACGCGACGGTGGTCGGTCACCCGAACGTCACCGTCGCGGAGATGAAGGCGTCCGTGTACGTCTCCGGCGCTCCGCGGGGTCACTTCGACATGGTTCTCGCGGATCCCCCCTACGATCTCGCCGATGAAGCGGTCGTGGAGATGCTGACCGCTCTGGTTCCCGCGCTCGCCGACGGTGCCGCCGTCGTCGTCGAACGGCACACCGATTCTCCGGAGACCGCCTGGCCGGACTGCTACGTGCCCACGACGCAGAAACTGAAGAAGAGGACCTACGGTCGGGCGAGAATGGACATGGCGGTGTTCCACGCCGATCTCGTCGACACCGGCACCGGCGCCGACGGTTCCGCGGGCGCGCCGGGGGCCGGCACCGGTGCGGAGGCCGTGGACCACGGGGAGGGCGAGTGACCGTGCGTGTCGTCTGCCCCGGCTCCTTCGATCCGGTCACCATGGGCCACCTGGACATCTTCCGTCGTGCCGCGGACCAGTTCGGTGAGGTGACGGTGCTCGTCACCGTCAACCCGAAGAAACAGGGTCTGTTCAGCATGGAGGAACGCGTCCGGCTCATCGAGGAAGCCGTGGACGGGATGCCCGGCATCACGGTGGACACCTGGTCCGGTCTGCTCGTCGACTACACCACCCGAAACGGTGTCACGGCCCTGGTCAAGGGCCTGCGTTCCGGGATCGACTACGAGTACGAGCTGCCGATGGCGCAGATCAACCGCCGGTTGTCCGGCGTGGACACCTTCTTCCTCCTCACCGACCCGAAGTACGGTTACATCTCCTCCACCCTCTGCAAGGAGGTGGCGCGCCACGGAGGTGACGTCTCGGGCATCCTCCCGCCGAACGTCGCCACCGAGATCCGGGCGAAGTTCGCCGGCGACGTGAGCTGAGCGGACGTCCGGGGCCGGTGTGCCCGGGTTGCCGTCAACGGTCCGGTGGGGACCGTCCCGACTCCGGAGGTCACGGTGTCGCTCGTGAGGTCTCCCCGGCGCGCTGCCGACGGAACGGATCGTCGGAGGCCTCCTCATGCTGTGTCACGGCTGTGTGGACCGGTGGCGGTGGTGTCGGGTCGCGTCCGGAGGATCTCATCCGGACCGGGGGTGCGGATCTCCGGTCGTGCGCCGTGAGACCGGACAGGAACGGGCGTTTCTCCGTTGAATCAGTGGCGCGGGGGCCTGGGTTCCACCCCTGATGGGGGAATCGCCGGTGCCGCCGGACGCCGTTCCCGGTATCGGACTCCGAGGAATAGTCGCAGCGTACGGGGGCTGCACAACGGTGTAAGAGGGTTCGGTCCGGTGCCGGACGCGGAGATTCACCGGCGTGGCTGTAGCATTCCCCGCATGAGTGTTCTCGCCACCGTCTCGATCACGGTGACCATTGTGATCCTGGGGTCCTGTCTGCAGCGGATCTCGGGCATGGGATTCGGTCTGCTCGTCGTCCCCGTCCTCGCGATGCTCCTCGGACCCGCCGACGGTGTCCTCGTGGTCAACGCACTCGCCGCGGTGAACGCCGCGCTGACGACCTGGACGGTGCGGGAATACGTCGACTGGAGGAGGGTCAGGCTCCTGGCTCTCCCGCTTCTCCTCGGTGCGTTCCCGGGTGTGTTCCTCATCCGGGCGATCAACGCCGCACCGTTGCAGATCATCGTCGGTGTTCTCCTCCTCGTGGCACTCGCCGTGGTGCTCGGGGGAGGTCGGCGCATCCCCGAGGTCTCCGGGAACGGGAGCCTTTTCGGTGCGGGTGTCATCGCCGGTTTCATGAACACCCTCGCAGGCGCGGCGGGCCCTGCGGTCACCGTCTACGCACAGGCGGCCCGGTGGCAGCACCAGATGCTCGCTGCGACCCTGCAACCGATTTTCGTGATCTCGGGCGGACTGTCCTTCATCCTGAAGATCATCCTCGGGGCGAGTTCCGTCACCGCGGTTCCCCCGGTTCTCTGGCCGGTGGCCTTCGTCGGTATGCTCGTCGGCATTTTCGGCGGGACGATGCTGTCCCGGGTCATTCCCCGTGAGGTCGCCCGTCGGATCGCGTTGACCGTCGCCGGTCTCGGGGGAGTCACCGCGATCATCCAGGGAATCACCTCTCTGGGGTCCTGATCCCGATGGCCGCCGGGCCGGTGTCCGGGCCCGGGCTCCGTGACCACACGGACGGGGCGGTGTCTGTCGGGCGGGGCCACGCCGGGAAGCCGGTGCGGGAGTGCCCCGTGCACCGAATCCGAGGTTGACCGACGGAGGCATCCGGGGGAACACACGGGAGAGGGGCACCACGGGACCTGGTGGGGCCCGTGTCTGACCCCGTCGAACGTTTTCGTGGGGCCCTCGCCCGTGCCGGGCCGAACGCGGCCCCGGTCGATCAGAGAAGTGAGGAGAGGAAAGCCTGCGTACGTTCGTGCTGCGGGTTCGAGATCACCTGGGAGGGCGGCCCGGCCTCGACGACGACACCCGCGTCCATGAACGCGACCTGATCGGCCACCTCGCGGGCGAATCCCATCTCGTGTGTGACGACGAGCATGGTCATGCCGTCGGCGGCGAGCTGTTTCATCACCCCGAGAACCTCACCGACGAGTTCGGGGTCGAGCGCGGAGGTCGGCTCGTCGAAGAGCATCAGCTTCGGATCCATCGCGACCGCACGGGCGATGGCGACCCGCTGCTGCTGTCCACCGGAGAGCTGGACGGGGTAGGCGTCGGCCTTGTGGACGAGGCCCACCTGATCGAGCAGTTCGAGTGCCTTCTTCCGGGCCTGCGCCGCAGGGACGCCCTTGACCTGGATGGGAGCCTCGATGATGTTCTCGATGACGGTGCGGTGGGGGAAGAGGTTGAAGCTCTGGAACACCATACCGATGTCGGCACGTTGGCGGGCGGCCTCCTTCTCGGAGATCTCGTGGAGGACACCGTCCCGTTCGCGGTAGCCGATGAGTTCACCGTCGACGTAGAGGCGACCCGCGTTGAACTTCTCCAGGTGGTTCACACACCGCAGCATCGTTGATTTACCGGAGCCGGAGGGGCCGATGAGGCAGGTCACGGATCCTCTGGGTACCTGGAGATCAATGCCCTTGAGCACCTGGAGCTGTCCGAAGCTCTTGCACACCTGCTGCGCGTCGATCATGAGGTCAGTCATGGGGTAGTCCTACTTCGTGTTCGGGGAGACGGTGATGTTGCTGGGCGGGACGCCCTCGGCGTCGGCGAGTGCCGCGAGCTGACGGGACGACAGTTCCCGCGAGGATCCCCGGGCGAAATGCCGCTCGAGGTAGTACTGGCCGACCATGAGCACCGAGGTGATGACGAGGTACCAGGTCGCCGCGACCATGAGCATGGGGACCGGCTGGAAGAGACTGTTGGCGATGTCCATGGAGCGGCCGAAGAGCTCCAGCGTGTAGGGCACCGCGACGACGAGTGACGTCGTCTTCAGCATGGAGATGAGTTCGTTGCCCGTCGGCGGGATGATGATGCGCATCGCCTGCGGGAGGATCGTCCGTCGGATCGTCTGCCACCAGCTCATGCCGAGCGCCTTCGAGGCCTCGGTCTGTCCCTCTGGCACCGCCTGGATACCGGCACGGACGATCTCCGCCATGTACGCGGATTCGTTGAGTCCGAGGCCGATGACGGCCAGGAAGAACGTGTTCTGGAGGAGCGTCGCGACGTCGATCTCGGTGAAACCGACGTTCACCGTCTGGTACAGCGTGCCGAGGAGCCCCCAGAACACCAGCTGAACGTACACCGGGGTCCCCCGGAAGATCCAGAGGTAGAGCCAGGACACGTAGCGCATGACCGGGTTCGGCGACATCCGGAGAACGGCCGTGATCGCGCCGAGGACGACACCGATGATCATGGCGAGGACCGTCAGGAGGATGGTCCGTCCCGCGGCGGTGAGAATGCGCGTGTCGAAGACGTAACTGCGGTAGACGTCCCAGGAGAACGCCTCGTTGGTGGCTACCGAGTACAGGACACCTGCGGCGAGGAGGAGTAGGAGGGCGGATGCGATCCAGCGGCCCGGATGGCGCAGCTGCTTCGCCTCGATCGGCTTCGGCGCCGTGGCGGTGGTGTGTGACATGTGGATCCTCTGTGTCTCTCTGGGGTCCGTGAGAAGTGGGACGGGTGCGGTGACGGGTGTGTCAGGGACGGTACGGCTCGCCGTTGATCTGGGCGGTCTCGATGAGGCCGTGCTCGATCCCCCAGAAACCGAGGATCCGGGCGTAGTCGCCGGAATCGATCAGATGCTGGAGGGCCGCGGCGAGTGCGGGGCCTAGCGGGGATTCCTTCGGGACGGGCCAACCGTAGGGCGAGGCGTCGAAGAGTTCCCCGGCGGTCTCGATCTTTCCGTCGGCGCGCGCGACGGCGAAGGCTGCGACAGGGGAGTCACTCGACATGGCGTCCGCCCGGCCGAGGACGAGAGCGGTCGCCGCTCCGTCGGAGGAATCGTAGGCGAGTTTAGTGATGGGTTCACGGCCGGCCCGGACACAGGCCTCCGACTTGGGGTTGATGTCGTCGGTTTCGCTGACGGTGGTTCTCTGCACGGAGACGGTCAGGCCACACGGATCATCCGGGTCCACGGGGTGCCCGGTCTGAGCGGTCCACTGGATTCCGGCGTAGAGGTAGTCGACGAAGTCGTAGCTCTCACGGCGTTCCTCGTTGTCGGTGAAGCTGGATGCACCGAAGTCCACCGTTCCCGCACTCACCGAGGGCAGGATCAGCGAGAAGTCCTGGTCCGCCAGTTCTAGTTCCAGACCCATGACCTGCGCGACGGCGCGCGCGAGATCGATGTCGAAGCCGATGATCTCACCGTCGGAGTCCTTGAACTCGGCGGGGGCGTAGGGAACGTTCGTTCCGACCGTGATCGTGCCCCGTTCGGATATCTGCGGGGGCACCATCGCCGCGATCTCGGGGACGGCGGCGATGTCGAGCTCCTCCCATCCGTCGGGATGGCCGGTCTCTTCGTTGGTCACGCAGGCCGTGAGCACCATGGCAGAGGCCGTCAGAACCGTGACGACACCGGCCCGGGTACGTCCGGAGCGGAGAAAAAGGGAAAGCATGAAGCGATTCTAACCCATGCTTAACGGTTGCTTAGTTCCGCGGTGCGGAAACTCAGTTCAGGTTCCGGATCGCCCTGATCTGGCGCTCCCGGCGCCGGGTCATGCTCTCGGCCCACAGGGTGGCGGCCACGGCACCGATCCCGAGGACCGTGAACAGAACTGAAAGGACGACATGTCCCGACGGTGCGAGCAGTTCGGCGTCCTCCGTCTGCCAGGGCCACAGGGCGCGCAGGGAACCCAGCATCAGTCCCGCCATGGTCACCAGGGTGAGCGTGCGGTGGTGGTGCATGAGATATCCGAGCAGACGGATGAACAGGATGATTCCCGTTCCGGCGCCGGCCACGAACACCGCGATGACCGTCAGATTCCGGTCATGGACGGCACCGAGGACGAAACCGTAGAGACCGAGAGCCAGGAGGAGGAAGGATCCGGACACCCCGGGCAGGACGAGTGCGCAGACCGCGAAAGCGGCGGCGATGAAGATCACGGGGAGCGCGGGGGAGGTGTTCTCCGCGGCGGTGAATCCGGTGAGGAAGAACGTGCAGACGGCGGCGACGGCGAACAACGCTCCGGCCGTCACCCGCCTGTTCCTCAGGTCCACCCTGTCGACCATCTGGAGCGGGACCACGATGGACGCGGCGACCATGCCGAGGAACAGCGCGCGGGAGATCTGCGGCTGATTCTCGACGAAGCTCTTCATCACGCCGGCGAGTGCGAAGACGGTGACCAGCATGCCGATACCGACCGGGAGGATGAGACCCCAGTCGACCGCCCGTGCGTTCTTGCGGACGTTTCCCCGGTCGGTGACGACGGACCGCGCCAGGGTGATGAGGTCGTTGCCCGCGTCGAGGGCACGCTCGTAGACGCCGACGACGAGTGCGACGGTCCCCCCGGAGATACCGGGGACGAGTTCGGCGAGGGCGATGAGGCCGCCGCGGATCACGTTGAGCAGGATTTCGCCGACACCCGGCCTGGTGCGTTCGGTGGAGGAGAGCTGACTCATGGTTCTCGTTGTTCCTTAGGAGAGTTGGACGGTCGTGTCGACCGGTCCCTGGGGGAGCGGTGTCCGGGGAAAGACTACACGCGTCGGACGTGTTTTCCCTGAGGTCCGTCGGTGGACGTGTCCGGATTTCCGTCGCGGCGGGAGAGAGGTGGCGGCGGTGACCGACGGGGAGAGTGTCTGCCCCGGGGACGGTGGATTCGGTCACCGGTGGAAGTCGAACGCAGTGACCTCAACGACGGAACGGACGTCCACTGTCCGGGGGGTAACCGGTGAAAAGGGAACGACCACCCGTGCGGGTGGTCGTTCCCTCTGCTTTTCCACGGACGCACGGGGTGCGGTCCGGTGGATCCGTCGTGGTGCCCCCGGTGAGACTCGAACTCACACTGGACGGGTTTTGAATCCGTTGCCTCTGCCAATTGGGCTACGGGGGCGTGCGTGACGATGATACCTGACGGTGGTGGGGAGCTCACAACGGCCCGGCCGGGTCCGGTCACCGGGCCCGGTGGAGGCGGGTGTCCGGGGCACCGGCGGGAGTTCGTCAACCAGTACACTCGTATCCCGTGAGTGCCTCTGAAGATACCCCCCGACAGACCAAGCGACTGATGCTCATCGACGGACACTCGATGGCGTTCCGGGCGTTCTTCGCCCTGCCCGCGGAGAATTTCTCCACCACGGGCGGACAGCACACGAACGCGGTGTACGGTTTCATCTCCATGCTGGCGAACCTCCTGAAGGAGGAGCGGCCGACGCACGTGGCCGTCGCGTTCGACGTGGGACGTCAGACGTTCCGGAGCGAGATGTTCCCCGACTACAAGGCGCAGCGGGACGCAACCCCGGAGGAGTTCAAGGGGCAGGTGGGGCTGATCAAGCAGGTCATGGAGACGCTCGGGATCGTCACCATCGAAAAGGAGAACTTCGAGGCGGACGACATCATCGCGACGCTGTCCGTCGCGGCCCGGCCACTCGGGTTCGAGACGTCGATCGTCACGGGCGACAGGGATTCCTTCCAGTTGGTCAACGAGACGACGACGGTCCTCTACCCGATGCGTGGCGTCTCCAACCTGCACCGGTTCACGCCCGCGGCGGTGGAGGAGAAGTACGGCCTCACCCCGGCCCAGTACCCCGATTTCGCCGCGCTGCGCGGGGATCCCAGTGACAACCTCCCGAACATCCCCGGTGTGGGGGAGAAGACGGCGACGAAGTGGATCACCCAGTACGGCAGCCTCGACGAACTGCTGGACCACGCGGACGAGATCAGGGGGAAGGCCGGCGACAACTTCCGTGAGCGGCTCGACCAGGTGCGGATGAACCGTGAATTGACCGAGATGGTCAAGGACATGGAGCTGCCCTACGGTCCGGATCAGCTGGAACTCGCGCCGGCGGACGTCTCCGGACTCGCGGAGCGTTTCGATGAGCTCCAGTTCGGGACGAATCTCCGCGAACGTATTCTCGGCGCGGTGAAACACGACGGTGGTGTCCCCGCCGGGGACTCCGTCCCGGCCGGGGACCGTCCGGAACTCACCGTCGACGCGGAACCCCTCGACACGTGGCTCCGGGAGCGGTCCGGCCGTGGTCTCGCGGTGGCTGTCGCCGGTACCGGGACCCCGGGTGGCGGGGACGTCGAGGCGGTCGCGTTCGTCGATTCCGCGAGGCACGCACTGGTGGTCGAGGTCGCGGACCTGACCCCCGCCGAGGAGAAGGCCCTGGCCGGGTGGATCGGCTCAGACGCACCGAAGTACCTGCACAACGCCAAGAGTGCGTGGCACATGTTCGCGGGTCGGAACATGGAGCTTTCCGGTATCGCACATGACACGGCGATCGCGGCCTACCTGCTGCGGCCCGGCCAGCGGACCTACGCCCTCGGCGACGTCCTGCAGCGTCATCTGCAGCGCCAGCTCGATGACGGCGGTGACGCGGCAACCGGTTCCGGCCAGCTCTCGCTCCTCGACGTGAACGAGGACCACACGGGTCTGCTGGCGGAGGCGGAGGCCATCGCGGATCTCGCCGTCGCCCTCACCTCAGCGCTGGAGGAGATCAACTCCTTCGCGCTGTACCGTGAGCTGGAACTGCCGTTGATCCCGGTTCTCGCGAGGATGGAGCACGTCGGTATCGCCGTGGACACCGACAAACTGGAACAGCAGCGGGACGGGTTCATCGCGAAGGTCGAGGCGGAGGAGACCGCGGCACGCGAGATCGCCGGCGACGACACCCTGAACCTGTCCAGCCCCAAGCAGCTCCAGGTCGTGCTCTTCGAGACGCTGGACATGCCGAAGACGAAGAAGACCAAGACCGGCTACTCGACCGCCGCGAAGGAGATCGAGTCGCTGGCGGTCAAGCATCCGCATCCGTTCCTGGACCATCTGCTCGCGCACCGTGAGTACCAGAAGATGAAGACCACCCTCGACGGGCTGATCAAGGCCGTCGGGGATGACGGTCGCATCCACACGACGTTCAACCAGACGGTGACCTCCACCGGCCGACTGAGTTCGACGGAACCGAACCTCCAGAACATCCCCGTGCGGACGGCGGCGGGTCGGGAGATCCGTGGCGCCTTCGTCGTCGGTGACGGGTACGACACGCTGCTCACCGCCGACTACTCACAGATCGAGATGCGCGTGATGGCCCATCTGTCCGGCGATGCGGGGCTCATCCAGGCGTACCGGGACGGGGAGGACCTGCACAACTTCGTCGGATCCCGGGTCTTCGATGTTCCCGTGGACCGGGTCACCCCGGAGCTCCGGCGGCGGGTGAAGGCGATGTCCTACGGCCTGGTGTACGGACTCAGCGCATTCGGTCTCTCCCAGCAGCTGGACATCTCCGCGGGTGAGGCGAAGCACATCATGGGCAACTACTTCGAACGTTTCGGCGGGGTGAAGCGGTACCTGGACACCGTCGTCGACACGGCCCGCCGTGACGGATACACCGCGACCCTCTTCGGACGGCGGCGCTACCTCCCCGAGCTGTCCTCCACGAACCGTGTCGCCCGGGAGAACGCCGAGCGTGCCGCCCTCAATGCGCCGATCCAGGGAACGGCCGCCGACATCATCAAGGTGGCCATGCTGCGTGTCGACGCGGCGCTCCGTGGGGCGGGGGTCCGTAGCCGGGTCCTGCTCCAGGTGCACGACGAACTCGTCGTCGAGATCGCGGACGGTGAACTGGACCGGGTTCGGGAGATCCTCGAACGGGAGATGGACGGCGCCATCACCCTCGATGTCCCGCTCGAGGTCTCGGCGGGTTCAGGGGAGAACTGGGACGCCGCGGCGCACTGATTCCGCCGGACCTACCCCGGAAGGTGTGCGACGAAGATCGCGGTGCCGGGGAAGAGTCTCCCCCGCAGCGGGGACCACTGTCCCCAGTTCTCGGTGAGGTCCCCGGGCCACTCAGGTTCGATCAGGTCATCCAGGACGAACCCGGCGCCGACCAGTTCCCTGATCCGGTCGCCGATGGTCCGGTGCTGTTCCGCGTAGGTCACGCGGCGGGTGTCCGGGTCGCGCTCGACGTAACCGGACCGGTCGAAGTAGCTGATGTAGGCGGTCAACCCGTCCTCACCGGGGTCATCGGGGAAGATCCAGCGCATCGGGTGGTTGACCGCGAACACGAACCGTCCACCGGGGGTGAGCACCCGGGCGACCTCGCGCATGAGTCCCGCGCTGTCGCTGACGAACGGGATCGCACCGAAGGCGCTGAACGCCACATCGAAGGAGGAGTCCCGGTAGGGCAGATGCATCGCGTCGGCCTGGACGAGTGCGACCCCGTGACCGTCGGAGCCGCCGGAGCCGCACCGGTCGAGCATGCCCCGGGAGAGGTCGAAGGCGGTGATGAAACCGACACCGTCCGCGGCCAACCATCGGGAGCAGGGGGCGGATCCGCACCCGATCTCCAGGACCCTGGATGAACGGACGTCACCGAGCAGTCTGACGTTGCGTTCGTGGAGCATCTCCGGGCACCAGTGGAACTCCCCGGCGGGGGAATCCGTGCCCAGATACGTGGCGTGCTCCCGGTGGTAGTTCGCGGCGTCCGAGTCCCACCACGCGCGGTTCGCGGCCGCTGACTCGGCGTCCGTCACCACTGCCGAGGCGAGTGGATCGGGGCTCACGTTCCGGGTGTCGTTCCGGGCGTCGGGGGCGGGCGTCGGATCCGTTTCGAAATCATCCATTCCGTCATGGTAGAGGCTCCGGTTGCCTGGACCTGCAATCACCGTTATTGTTGGTCTCGTGTGTCTGTAAAGACGACAGGACACCGCTCACAATAGGAGGGTGGTGTCGGGAAAACGTCCTTACGGGCCCCTCCGGTTAACACCCGGTTCTCCCGTGGAACGCCTCGTACGTCGGCCGTGTCCATGATTCGCGGCGGTCCGCATCCGGTGCGGACACCGTGAGGCCCTGTCCAGGGTTCGGGGGAGAGGGGCGGCGCACATTCCCTGTCCACTTTCGATTCCTATCCATTTCGGAGCACTCAAACATATGCCCACCAACAACGCCCCTCAGGTTGCCGTCAACGACATCGGCTCCGCTGAGGACTTCCTCGCCGCAGTCGACGCAACCATCAAGTACTTCAACGACGGTGACATCGTCGAAGGTACCGTCGTCAAGGTCGATCGCGACGAGGTTCTGCTCGACATCGGCTACAAGACGGAAGGTGTCATCCCCTCCCGTGAGCTGTCCATCAAGCATGATGTCGATCCGGGCGAGGTCGTCGCCGTCGGCGATGAAATCGACGCACTTGTCCTCACCAAGGAGGACAAGGAAGGCCGTCTGATCCTGTCCAAGAAGCGCGCCCAGTACGAGCGTGCCTGGGGTGCCATCGAGGCGCTCAAGGAGAAGGACGAGCCCGTCACCGGTACCGTCATCGAGGTCGTCAAGGGTGGTCTCATCCTGGACATCGGCCTGCGTGGCTTCCTTCCCGCCTCCCTCGTCGAGATGCGTCGCGTCCGGGACCTGGATCCGTACATCGGCCAGGAGATCGAGGCCAAGATCATCGAGCTGGACAAGCACCGCAACAACGTCGTGCTGTCCCGTCGTGCCTGGCTCGAGCAGACCCAGTCCGAGGTTCGCTCCGAGTTCCTGCACCAGCTCCAGAAGGGCCAGGTCCGCAAGGGCGTCGTCTCCTCGATCGTCAACTTCGGTGCCTTCGTGGATCTCGGTGGCGTCGACGGACTCGTCCACGTCTCCGAGCTGTCCTGGAAGCACATCGACCATCCGTCCGAGGTCGTCACCGTCGGTGACGAGGTCACCGTCGAGGTTCTCGACGTCGATCTGGACCGCGAGCGCGTCTCTCTGTCGCTGAAGGCCACCATGGAGGATCCGTGGCGCGTCTTCGCCCGTACCCACGCGGTCGGCCAGATCGTTCCGGGCAAGGTCACCAAGCTCGTTCCCTTCGGTGCGTTCGTCCGCGTCGAAGAGGGCATCGAGGGTCTCGTCCACATCTCCGAGCTGGCCGAGCGCCACGTCGAGGTTCCGGACCAGGTCGTCACCGTGGGTGAAGAGGCCATGGTCAAGGTCATCGACATCGACCTCGAGCGTCGCCGCATCTCCCTGTCCCTGAAGCAGGCGGACGAGGATTACACCGAGGAGTTCGACCCGTCGAAGTACGGCATGGCCGACTCCTACGACGAGCAGGGCAACTACATCTTCCCCGAGGGCTTCGACCCGGAGACGAACGAGTGGCTCGAGGGCTTCGACGAGCAGCGTCAGGCATGGGAGGCCCGCTACGCGGAGTCCGAGCGTCGCTTCCAGCTGCACACCGCTCAGATCGAGCGTCACCGTGCCGCCGCCGAGGAGGCCGCAGTCGCCGGTGCCACGAACTACTCCTCCGAGTCCTCCGACGCCGCTCCGGCCGCTGCCGCGGCGGGCGAGGCCGAGAGCACCGGTGGTTCACTCGCCTCCGATGAGCAGCTCGCCGCACTGCGCGAGAAGCTCGCCGGTAACTAGTTCGCCCATGCACCTGGGCTGAAGGGGATCAACCTCGGCCCCGGTAAACGGACACGGGGCGTGGCTGTTCCCTCCGGAACACCACGTACCGGGTAAGCGAGGGAGAGGACCCGCACGACCACTTTTCGGGTGGTTGTGCGGGTCCTCTCCGTCTGTCACGGGTCGGGTCTGACGGGTCCGTCTCCCGATCCTCCGGGAGAAGAACCCGGTGTTCCGGGGAACGTGGAGGCATCCCAGGTCGCCCCTGTGATGTGGCGGTGCGTCCCTCCGGTCGGTGGCACACGGGACCGGTGTGTCCGGGTGGGGGCTCCCGTCCGGCTTGTGCGGTGTCAAGCTGTGTGCAATCTGAGGGATCTCCGTGCGGGATTCTGCACGGAATCACAGCTTTCTGGTGTTTCGGGTCCGGAATCGGGTAAGATGTGAGCTAGCTTACAAATGTTTGGCCCCTGCGGTGCGTTAACGCCCGTAGCGGGCAAAATGCCACTTAAATAAGCGGCAAACGGGCGAACTTCCGTCCCGTTCGGGCAATTGAAAGTTGGAGTGCCCACGACAATGGACATATGATTGTGGGGACTCACCGCAAACTCGGACATGTATGGCCCCGATCACTGTTGCACCACACAGTAAAAACTGTGCAGACATATCACCGCCTCCCAGGTTTCCCACAGATTCGGTCAATCGCCATGTGGCGGTTCTCCGGTCGGGGACCGGGTGCATGACCGCGGTTGAGCCGGTCAGGAATAAGCCTGAACCGGATGAGGATTCACCACCGTGTAAACCACGTGGTGGTGATGTATGAAAGGTTCGTACATGGCGTCTAAAACGATGACGACATCAGAGTTCATCCTGGAGAAGGTGGGCGGCGCTGAAAACGTCGCCAACCTCACCCACTGCGCGACACGGTTGCGTTTCCAGCTGCACGACCAGTCCAAGGCTGATCAGAAGGCGCTGGACTCCAACCCCGACGTTCTCGGAGTCGTTCCCCAGGGAACGACCGGTCTCCAGGTCGTCATGGGCGGCGGCGTCGCCGACTACTACCAGGCTCTGATCACCCAACCGGGTATGGGAGAGAGTGCCAAGGCCTCCAACGGTAAGAAGCAGTACGACGGCGTCCGAGGTAAGTACTCCTGGGTCGACTACTGCTTCGAGTTCCTCTCCGACACCTTCCGACCGGTCCTCTGGGCCCTGCTCGGTGCGTCGCTGATCATCACCCTCCTGGTGCTCTTCGATACCTTCGATATCCAGGATTTCCGTGAGCCCACGGATTCCACCTTCATCTTCATGCACGCGATGTGGCAGTCGGTGTTCTACTTCCTGCCCGTCATGGTCGGTGCGTGTGCCGCCCGTAAACTCGGCGCGAACGAGTGGGTCGGCGCGGCCATCCCCTGTGCGCTCCTCACCCCCACCTTCATCGGTATGGGTGAGCCGGGCGACGTCGTCCAGGTCTTCGGCCTGCCGATGGTCCTCAACGGCTACTCCGGCCAGGTGTTCCCGCCGCTGATCGCCGCGATCGCCCTGTTCTGGGTCGAGAAGGGTCTGAAGAAGATCATCCCCTCCGCCGTACACATGGTCTTTGTGCCGTTCTTCTCGCTGTTGATCATGATCCCGGCGACGGCTTTCGTCTTCGGCCCCTTCGGCATCGGCATCGGCAACGGCATCTCGAACCTGCTGAACTCCGTCAATGAGTTCTCGCCGCTGATCCTCGCCATCATCATCCCGATGCTGTACCCCTTCCTCGTGCCGCTGGGTCTGCACTGGCCGCTGAACGCCATCATGATCCAGAACATCGCGACCCTGGGCTACGACATCATCCAGGGCCCCATGGGTGCCTGGAACTTCGCCTGCTTCGGCACCGTCACCGGTGTCATGTTCGTCGCCATGCGGGAGCGTGACCGCCAGATGCGTCAGGTCTCCCTGGGCGGCATGATGGCAGGGCTGCTCGGTGGTATCTCCGAGCCCTCGCTCTACGGCGTGATGCTCCGGTTCAAGAAGTCTTACCTCCGCCTGCTCCCGGGCTGTTTCGCCGGTGGCCTCGTCATGGGTCTCGTACCCATGATCATCCCCTCGGTCGACGCCGTCACCGCGAGCGCCTTCGTGTTCACCTCACTGCTGACCATCCCGGCCTTCAACTCCGTCGGCCTCTACGTCGCCGGTATCGCCGTCGCCTTCTTCACCTCCTTCTTCCTGGTGGTCTTCTTCGACTACCGCTCCGACGAGGAGAAGATCAGCGCCCGCGAGGCGTCCGCCGAGTACGAGCGCAGCATGGCCGAGGAAGCGGCGGCGGACGCCACCGTCTCCGCTGCCCCCGCAGCCGCAGCAGCCGCCGGTACCGCCGGTTCCGTCGCGGTCGCCGATGCACCGGCTCCCGCCACCACCGAGAAGACCGCCCTGCGTCCCGGCGCCGTCACCACGGTCAGCTCACCGCTGGCCGGCCGTGCGGTGCCGCTGAGTGAGGTCCCGGACCCGATGTTCTCCGGCGGCAACGTCGGACAGGGGCTCGCCGTCATCCCGACCGGCACCACCGTCACCGCCCCCGGCGACGGTCAGATCCTCGCCCTGTTCCCGCACGCCGTGGGCATCCGCCTGGACAACGGCATCGAACTGCTGGTCCACGTCGGCCTCGACACCGTCGAGCTCGAGGGCAAGGGCTTCACCTCCCACGTCGAGAAGAAGCAGCGCGTCCGCGCAGGCGACCCGTTGCTCTCCTTCGATCCCGAGGTCATCGCCGCCGCCGGTAAGCCGATCATCACCCCGGTCGTCGTCCAGAACCACCGGAAGTTCGCCTCCGTCGAGGCGCACACCGCTGATTCCGTCGACGCCAACTCGACGATCATCACCGTGACAGCGAAGTAACACCCGTCGGTCGGATTCAACGACCGGCTGAGAGAACGAGCCCCGCGCACCTGGGAACAGGAGCGACGGGGCTCGTTCCGCGTCCGTCGGGTGACCCCGGTATGACCCGCCTGCGGGCGGGACGAGCGACACCGATACACTTGAGAATATGTTGAGGATCGGATTAACAGGTGGAATCGGGAGCGGCAAGTCCACCGTCGCCGCCGCACTCGCTGACATCGACGGCGTGACCGTCATCGACGCCGACGCGATCGCCCGTGACATCGTTCGACCGGGACAGCCGGCACTCGGCGAACTGGCGCTCGAGTTCGGTTCCGACATCGTCTCGGAGGACGGACACCTCGACAGGGGACTCCTGGCGGAGAGAGCGTTTCGTGATGCGGCCGCAACCGAACGACTCAACGCGATCATGCACCCCCGGATCATCACCGAAGCCGCGCACCGGCTGGACACCGCCGAGGAGAACGGCGCCCTCGCCGGGGTCTACGACATGCCCCTGCTCTTCGAGACGGGACAGGCGGACAAGTTCGACACCGTCATCGTCGTCGACGTCGACAGTGAGGAACGCGTCAGGAGACTGACCGAACACCGTGGCATCGATGCCGCGGACGCCCGACGCAGGATGGCCGCGCAGATCGGGGACGAGGAACGACGGAACGGGGCGGACATCATCATCGACAACAACGGCCCCCTGTCGGCCCTCGCACCCCAGGTGAAGAGCATCGTCGGGCCACTCATCGACGCGGAACGACGACGCTCCCCGGTTCACTGATCCCGGTAGTCGACGACCCCGACGACCTCGAGGCCGTCGTCACCGGAGGGATCGTAGCCGGCTCCCGCGGCGGGCCGTGGATCCGTGCGTGCGACACGGTCGTCGCCGGTCCCGGCTCTCCCCGGGACGCCCAGAAGCTCGTCCAGGTTGGTTCGCATCAACAGGACGTTGTAGTTGCTCCACGTCGTGGCGACGAAATAGAGGTCACGCCCGGTGTCGCCGGGCAGGACGAACCCTCCGTAGAGATCACCGACCGTCCCGGTGTCGACCACCATGCGCTCCTCGGACCACGGGCCGGTGAGCGCGTCAGCCGTGCGGAGCACCAACCCACCGTCGGTGGTGTACAGCGTGATGAACTTCCCGAGATACCCGTTCCAGGTGACGGACAGTTCGGAGACCGGTCGCTCGAGAACGGGCACCGCGTCACCGACGTCGTATCGAGCGGACGCACCGTCCCCGGAATGCGGCTTCGCGTCCCCGGGGGAGAACCAGTTCTCACCGTCGAAGAACGTGAAGGCGTCCTCGTCGGGGAAATCGGCCACCGGTGCCCGCCCCAGGACCGCGGCACCGCCACGGCCGGAGGGGGTGCTGAAACGGTAGACGAAACCGTCGTGCTCGATGAACGAGGACATCTGAAGGTTCTCGTTCCCCTCCCGGTAGCGGGGAAGATTGTGCAGGCGGGTCAGTGACGACGCCCCGCTGTTCGTGCGGACCGACCCCTCCACGGGTGTCCACGTGACGCCGTCCCGTGAACGTACCGTCCCCGCGTAGTTCGTCGTCCAATCGCCGGGAGCACCCCAGGAACGGACCGACATGTAGTCGACGTAGTGCACACCGTTCACGGTGATCGCCGCGGTCGGGATCGTGGTGTGCTCGTAGCCCGGCTGCTTGAGTGAAGGAATGAACTCGACAGCACGGCCACGGGTGGACCAGCCCCGCCGGGTGAGTGCCTCCCGGATCTCCAGACCGTCCGTGTAATCCACGTCGTCCGTGCGCACGATCGTGTTGCTGCGCCAGTTGTCCGAGGTGCTGTCACAGGCCATGGTGTCACCGAAGACGAGCATGAGGCCGCCGTCGGTGCCCCGCAGAGCGACACCGAGATCCGTTCCCGCGATACCGAAGGTACGGTCCGTCCGTCCTGGGGAACCGGGGCCCGTCACCAGGTGGAGGGCCTCGGTGTGGCCCCTGATGATCGGCAGCTGGCCCGGGTGCCCCTTCATCCACGGTGGTGCAGCGCCATCCTCGTCCGGGGACCCGTCACCCGGGGAAGCCTCCGCGCCGGATGATCCCGAGGAGAGGGCCCCGAGGAGCCCCGGGGACCTCGGACGCAGAGGTTCCTGCCGGTGGTTGTTCACGCAGGGGCCGCCGGCCGCATCGGCCGCCGGTGCGGCGAAAACCAGGAACGGGCCGGTCACCGCGAGCAGGGCCAGGGGCACGAGATACCGTCGGCGGCGGCTGGCTGCAGCTTCACTCATGACTACAAGTTAGCCTGTGTCGGCGCACCCCGCTAATCCCGCACCAGGTGCGGACCCGTTCGTCGGAGCCTCCGGTCCGGGGCCGGGATCGGCCCGCCGGGTAGAATCGTGACCATGGCTTTCGCTGCTGAACAACCCGTCCTGTCCCACTCCGAGCATCGACCCGTCGGGGAGATCGAGCGGACCGCCGCCACCTTCGAGGTGATCTCGGACTATGAACCGGCCGGGGATCAGCCTGCGGCGATCGCCGCCCTGAAGAAACGGTTGGAGGACGGGGAACGCGATGTCGTGCTGCTGGGTGCGACCGGTACAGGTAAATCGGCCACGGCCGCGTGGTTGATCGAACAGGTGCAGCGGCCGACCCTCGTGATGGCCCCGAACAAGACCCTGGCGGCGCAGTTGGCGAATGAGCTCCGGCAGCTGCTGCCGAACAACGCGGTCGAGTACTTCGTCAGTTACTACGACTACTACCAGCCCGAGGCGTACATCGCGCAGACGGACACCTACATCGAGAAGGACTCGTCCATCAACGAGGACGTGGAACGTCTCCGTCACTCCGCGACATCGGCCCTGCTGTCGCGCCGTGACGTCGTCGTGGTGAGCTCGGTGTCGTGCATCTACGGTCTGGGTACGCCGCAGAGCTACCTGGACCGGTCCGTGGTCCTGAAGGTGGGCGACGAGATCGACCGTGACCGTTTCCTGCGGCTGCTGGTCGACATCCAGTACGCGCGCAACGACGTCGCCTTCACCCGGGGAACCTTCCGGGCAAAGGGGGACACCGTCGACATCATCCCCGCCTACGAGGAACTCGCCGTGCGGGTCGAGTTCTTCGGCGACGAGATCGACGCGCTGTACTACATCCACCCCCTGACGGGAGATGTGGTGCGGAACGTCGGGGAACTGCGGATCTTCCCGGCGACGCACTACGTGGCGGGCCCCGAACGCATGGAGAAGGCGGTCGCCGCGATCAAGGCGGAGCTCGCCGAGCGGCTCGCCGATCTGGAGAACCGCGGCAAGCTGCTGGAGGCGCAGCGACTGCGGATGCGCACCGAGTACGACCTGGAGATGATCGAGCAGGTCGGGTTCTGTTCCGGTATCGAGAACTACTCGAGGCACATCGACAGCCGCGCGGCGGGATCCGCACCGGCCACCCTGATCGACTACTTCCCGGAGGACTTCCTCACCATCATCGACGAGTCGCACGTCACGGTCCCGCAGATCGGTGGCATGTTCGAGGGCGACATGTCCCGGAAACGTAACCTCGTCGACTTCGGCTTCCGGCTTCCCAGCGCCCTGGACAACCGACCGCTGACGTGGGAGGAATTCGACGCCCGGAAAGGCCAGTGCGTCTACATGTCCGCCACACCGGGCACCTACGAGCTGACCGCCTCCGGCGGTGAGTTCGTCGAGCAGGTGATCCGCCCGACCGGACTGGTGGACCCGAAGATCGTCGTCAAACCGACGCGGGGACAGATCGACGATCTCATCGACGAGGTCAACCAGCGCACGGCGAGGCGGGAGCGGGTGCTCGTGACCACCCTGACGAAACGGATGGCGGAGGATCTCACCGACTACCTCCTGGAGCACGGTATCCGCGTCCGGTACCTGCACAGTGACATCGACACCCTCCAACGGGTCGAACTGCTGCGCCAGCTCCGGCTGGGGGAGTACGACGTTCTCGTGGGCATCAACCTCCTGCGGGAGGGACTCGACCTGCCCGAGGTGTCACTGGTGGCGATTCTCGACGCCGACAAGCAGGGCTTCCTCCGCTCGACGACGTCCCTGATCCAGACCATCGGGCGTGCCGCCCGTAACGTCGCCGGTGAGGTGCACATGTACGCCGACAGCGTCACCGAATCCATGCAACGGGCGATCGACGAGACGGAACGTCGCCGGGAGAAGCAGATCGCGTACAACGAGGAACACGGTGTCGATCCGCAGCCGCTGCGCAAGAAGATCGCCGACATTCTGGACCAGGTGTACGAGAACGCCGGTGACGACGGGGAGCGGGGTGCCTCCGCGACCGGGGACGCGGCACTGGTGGACAGACCCGATGTCTCGTCGATGCCACGGCAGGAGGTGCAGACGCTCATCGACGACCTGACCGCGCAGATGTCGGCCGCAGCCCGTGAGCTGAAGTTCGAGCTCGCCGGACGGCTCCGTGACGAGATCGCGGACCTGAAGAAGGAACTCCGGGGGATGAGGGAGGCCGGGATCTGACGGTTTCCGCCCGTGCGCGTGGTGGTGTTCACGGGGGCGGCGTTCTTTTGCCTACAATGGACGCGGAGAACGACCCTGTTCCGGTCGATCCGTGGTGCGCTCCCAGGAGTTCCCCGGACGCGGCCGGCCGGAGCACAACCCCTGATACCCCACCGGAAGGTTCACCATGAGTGACTACACCAAGATCGTCGTCGGAACGGACGGCTCGAAGTCGTCGATGCTGGCGGTCCAGCGGGCGGCGGCGATCGCCGCCGCCTTCGACGCCACTCTGATCGTCGGTTGCGCGTACTACGAATCCGAGGAGCAGGCCTCGAAGACCCTGCGCAAGGATTCCGTCACCGTTCTCGGTGACGATCCGGCACAGCGCAATCTCGATGCCGCCGCCGAGGCCGCGCGCGGGATCGGTTGCTCGAAGGTCGAGACCGCCATCAAGCCCGGAACCCCGGTGGAGGCGCTCATGGCGATCGTCAACGAGCACGACGCGGACCTGCTCGTCGTCGGTAACCGGGGCATCAATTCCCTCACCGGTCGACTGCTCGGCTCCGTTCCGGCGGATGTCGCACGTCAGTCCCAGTGTGACGTCATGATCGTGCACACCGTCAGCTGACGGGGGTCGGCGGGGCGGACGGCCGGCGGGAGGTCATTCCACGGGGTCACCGTGGGGTGGCCGCCCGATCACCGTCAGGGACTGGGTGGCGCGGGTGTACGCGACATAGAGGTCCTGCCATCCCTGGGGAGACTGTCCGACGATGTTGTCCGGGTTGAGGATGATGACGTGGTCGAACTCGAGTCCCTTGATCCCGTCCACCGTGACACTCCCCGGTACCTGGCCGTCATCGGGGGCGATGATGACCGCGGTCCGTTCCGGATCCCGTTCCATGAGTTCCCCGAGCACCACCTCGGGGTCCGTGTCGGCGGGGAGGACACGCACACCCTGTCCCGTGTCCCGGATCGCTGTCGCGGGTGCGTGGTCCGGCGCGATCATCGGCAGCAGGCGGTTCGCCACCTCCGCGATGTCTCCGGGCGTCCGGTAGTTCACCGTCAGCTCATGCCGGTGGAACCGGCCCCGGACGTACGGCGCGAGTGTGTCCGCCCAGGAATCCACGCCCGTCGGGGAACCCGTCTGCGCCGTGTCGCCGACGAGTGTCATCCACCGGGACGGACACCGGCGCATGACCATCCTCCACTCCATCGGTGACAGTTCCTGTGCCTCGTCGACGATGACGTGGCCGTAGGCCCACGTGTGGTCCGCGCGGGCGCGCTCCGCGGTCGTGCGGGTGTCCCGGAAGCGCTGACGCTCGGCGAGGGTCTCCGCGTCGATGACGTCGTGGGCGGAGAGGATCTCCGCCTCGAAGCCGTCGTCCAGATCGGAGGACGCCGAGGAGCTGAGGATGTCGAGGGCCTCCTGGGCGTCCTCGACCTGTTCCCGCCACTTCCGGTCGGCGGCCTCACGGGCGGTCTCCGGGTCCGGCATCCCGAGTCGCTCCGCGAGTTCATCGAGAAGCGCGGCATCCGACGTGGTCCACGGGGATCCCGGATCCCGGAGGAGTGCACAGCGGGTCTCGTCATCGTAGTCGGCGGCGGCCCGGGCTATGGCTGACTCATCGGTGAGCAGGTCCTCCAGAACCGACTCCGGATCGAGCGTGGGCCAGAACGCGTCCACCGCCTCGACCACGGACCTCTCCTCCGTGAGGTCCTCGTGGAGCTGGGCCACGTCCCCGCCGCCGAGAAGATTCCGGCCCCCGAGAGGATCCGCCCCGATCCGTTCCGCCATCTGGTCGGCGAGTTGAGCGATGAGATGATCCCGGAACACCGGTTGCGCGAGATTGTGCGGCCTGCGGGACCGGCGGGCCCGCGTCCTGGACTTCTTCACCATCGCGGGGGTGAGGGTGAGTTCGATTCCCTCCACCTTCAGTGACACGGGGGTATCGGGCAGCGTCTGACGCGCCTTGACGGCTTCGGCGAGGATCACGACCATCTCCTCAGAGCCCTTGATCTCCCTCGTGAGCAGCGGATCGACGGCTCGTGGGGTGACCCCCGGGTACAGTTCGCCGACGGTGGAGAGCACGACCCCGGTCTCACCGAGCTCGGGAAGAACCCGGGAGATGTAGTCGAGGAAGGTCCGGTTCGGACCGATGATGAGGACACCGGTCGCCGCCAACTGCTCCCGCCAGGTGTAGAGCAGCCACGCGACCCGGTGCAGTGCCACGGCCGTTTTCCCGGTACCGGGCCCACCCTCCACGACCATGACGCCCCGGGTCCGGTCCCGGATGATCTCGTCCTGCTCCCGTTGGATCGTCTCGACGATGTCGACCATGTGCCCGGTGCGGGGGGCGGTGAGGACGGACAACAGTGCGGATTCGCCCCCGACGCCGCTCCGGGGTGCCCCGGAGTCGGTGTCACCGGGGGACACGGAGAGGTGCTCGTCGTCGATGCCCGTGACCGTTCTGCCGCTGGTCCGGATGTGGCGGCGGACCGTCACCCCCTCGGGTTGGGCGGTGGTCGCCAGGTAGAAGGGGCGGGCCATCGGGGCCCTCCAGTCCAGCAGCAGTGTGCGGTACCCCTCCTCCCGCGCGTCGAGTCCCATTCGTCCGATGTACCGACGGTCCAGACCGGGGTTCCCGGGGACCGGGTTCTCGGCCTCCGCATCCCCGACATCGATGCGGCCGAAGACCAGTCCCAGCTGAGCGAGATTCAGCCGGTCGAGGCGGGCGTTGAGCGCGTGGTATTCGGTTTCACGTTCCACCAGCGCCTCGGCGTCCGGATTCGCGGCATCGACCCGCTTCATCACCCGACGCAACCGTTCATTGGACTGTGAGACCTCCGCGTCGAGCCGCGCGAAGAGCATGTCCGTGTACTCCTGCTCGGCGGCGATCTCCGTTTCCCCGGTGCCTGGACGGGACGGGGGGAGAGGATGATGCTGCACGATGGTCACTCCTGGAGAGAAACCCGAGGCGCCGTCCGCGGACATCCGCTCGGTGGCTCGGGAAAGGAACTCGGTGAAAGAACGGTAGGGGCCAACTCTAGTGACACGGTGCGGGACGGGTCCATCCACGTCCCGCGCCGCGGGGGACACACGGACACACGAAGCCCCGCCGACCGGTGACCGGTGGGCGGGGCGTCAAGAGGGTGACACCGGATCAGATGTCCAGTTTCTTGCCCCACTTCTTCTTGGCCTTCTTCGCGGCCTTGTCCGCCTGCTTCTGGTACTTCGCGGCGTTCTTGGACGCGTTCTTGCGGGCCTCGTCGGCGCGGTCCTGGGCCTGGCTGGCGAGCTTCACGGCGCGCTTCCGGGCCGTCTGGGCGTTGGACTCCGCGGCCTTGAGCCAGTCGTCCTTGTTGTCCTCGAAGTAGTCCTGGGCGGCCTCCAGGTAACCGGACGCCTTCTCGGTCGCGTCACCGAGGAAACCACGGGTGGACTCGGCGAGTGCGGAGGCCTGCTCGGAGGCGCTCTCGGCGAACTTCTCGGTCTCGGACTTCGTCGGCAGCGCCTTCTGGACCTTCTTGTTCGTCACCTTGGCGGCGTGCTTCGTCCGCCAGGCGATACCGGGCTTACCCTGGGTGTCGGCGGTGGTGATGAACAGGCCGCCGAGCAGCGCGATCGAGGTGAGGAAACCGGAACGGCGGGCGCTCTTCTCCTGACCGTCCTCGGCGTCCCAGAAGGCGTGGCGGGCGAGGATCGTCGGGATGGATGCGAGCGCGAGGGTCAGAGCGGACAGACGCGGGAACTTGCCGAGTGCCAGCATGCTGCCTGCACCGACCTTGGTGGCGCCGAGGCCCCGGGCGACGAGCTCCGGGTCGGTGGGGACGAAAGAGGCGTACTGCCGGGGCAGAACGGTACGCAGGCGGTCGATGACCGACTCGGTGCCTTCCACGTGTGCCTCGGTGTTGGCGAGGGTGTCGACGCCGTCCGCGATGTACACGGAAGCGAGCATCGGTCGGGCGAGCTTGCGGATCATGGGTTACTGGCTCCTTGGTTGAGTACCGGGTCCGGCACGTCGTGTCCCGGGCCCGGAGAAATCGGCCGGTGGGACCAGACGTGCGACTGTCCGACAATCCTACCGGTTTCCCGCTGGTGCGTGCACATGCCGGAGACGACCGTCACCAGCCGCGTTCGCTCCATTCCTGCAGCTTCGGACGTTCCTCGCCGACGGTCGTCCCCTTGCCGTGCCCCGGGTGGATCACCGTGTCATCGGGATAGACGTCGAAGACACGGGTGGACACGTCACAGAGCAGGCGACGGAAGTCGTCGTCCCCGTTGGTCTTCCCGACACCGCCGGGGAACAGACTGTCGCCGACGAACAGGTGCGTGGTGCCGTCGATGGTCGCCTCGACGCAGAGGCCCCCCGGGGTGTGCCCGCGCAGGACCACCACCGAGAACGTCCGTCCCTCCCAGTCGAGCGTTCCACCGTGTTCGAGTTCCACGTCCACATCGGCGGGTAGCGCCGGGGCGTCGAGGGAGGATGAGTAGTGCGTGGCGCCGGTCTTCCCGAGGACATCCGGGAGTGCCCGGACGTGGTCCCAGTGCCGGTGGGTTGTGACGACCCCGGTGATCGTCGCCCCGTGGTCGGCGGCGAAGGAGATCAACCGGTCGGCGTCGTCCGCCGCGTCGATGAGCAGGGCCCGGTCGCCGGCGAAGAGGAAGTAGCAGTTGTTGTCCATCTCGGAGACGGACAGGGAGCGCAGAGTGACATCGTGGGACATGCCGACCAGAGTAGCTAAACACCCCAGTCGTTGATATGTTCGATACAGTTTGCCCTCTACACGCCCAACCGGAAGGTACCGAAGCCAGTGGCTGATCGGCTCATCGTGCGCGGAGCGCGCGAACACAATCTCAAAGGGGTCGACATCGATCTGCCCCGGGACACCATGGTCGTGTTCACCGGTCTGTCGGGGTCCGGGAAATCATCACTGGCCTTCGACACGATCTTCGCGGAGGGACAGCGGCGCTACGTCGAATCGCTCTCCAGCTACGCCCGACAGTTCCTCGGGCAGATGGACAAACCCGATGTGGACTTCATCGAGGGGTTGTCCCCGGCCGTGTCCATCGACCAGAAGTCGACGAACCGGAACCCCCGTTCCACCGTCGGCACCATCACCGAGGTCTACGACTACCTCCGACTGCTCTACGCCCGGGCCGGAACGGCCCACTGCCCGGAGTGTGACGCGGTCATCGAGCGGCAGACGCCGCAGCAGATCGTCGATCAGGTCCTCGACATGGAGCAGGGACTGAAGTTCCAGGTGCTCGCACCGGTGGTCCGTACCCGCAAGGGCGAGTTCGTCGACCTGTTCGCGGACCTCGCGGCCCAGGGGTACTCACGTGTCCGCGTCGACGGTGAGGTGCACCAGCTCTCCGATCCGCCGAAACTGGAGAAGCAGGTCAAACACGACATCGAGGTCGTCGTCGACCGGCTGCAGGTCAAGTCGAGCCAGAAGCAACGTCTCACCGACTCGGTGGAGACGGCCCTCGGGTTGGCCGACGGGGTCGTCATCCTCGACTTCGTGGGGCTGGACGAGGCGGACGAGAACCGGACGCGTCGGTTCTCCGAGAAGATGGCCTGCCCGAACGGGCATCCGCTCGGTGTCGATGAACTCGAACCCCGCAGTTTCTCCTTCAACTCCCCGTACGGTGCCTGCCCCGCCTGCGACGGCCTCGGGACGAAACTCGAGGTCGACATCGACCTCGTCGTCCCGGATCCCGATGTGCCCCTGATCGAGGCGATCCAGCCGTGGAGCACGGGTTTCAACACCAAGTACTTCGGGAAACTCCTCACCGGTCTCGCCCAGGTGATGGACTTCAGCGAGAACACACCGTTCAGTGAACTGACGGCGGCGCAGCGTCGCGCCGTGCTGCACGGCAGCAAACACCAGGTGAGTGTCCGCTACAAGAACCGCTACGGTCGGATCCGGAACTTCACCGCCCCCTTCGAGGGCGTGCTCCCGTACCTCCAGCGCAAGCTGGACCAGACGGATTCCGACAGCCAGAAGGACCGGATCCTCTCCTACATGCGCGAGGTCCCGTGCCCGACGTGCTCCGGAACCCGGCTCAAGCCCGAGATCCTCGCGGTGAGGTTGGCGTCGGACAGTCACGGCGAACAGTCCATCGCTGGACTCACCCAGCTGTCGGTCGCCGACGCGGCCGAGTTCCTCGACACACTCACCCTCGGAAAGAGGGAACAGATGATCGCCGGGGCCGTGCTGAGGGAGATCCAGGCACGCCTGAAGTTCCTCCTGGACGTGGGCCTGAACTACCTGTCGCTCAACCGTGCCGCGGGGACACTCTCCGGCGGGGAGGCACAGCGGATCCGGTTGGCCACCCAGATCGGATCCGGGCTGGCGGGCGTCCTCTACGTCCTCGATGAACCGTCGATCGGTCTCCACCAGCGCGACAACCAACGGTTGATCACCACACTCGAACACCTCCGGGACATCGGCAACACCCTCATCGTCGTCGAGCACGACGAGGACACCATCAACGCCGCGGACTGGCTCGTCGACATCGGTCCCCGTGCCGGGGAGTACGGGGGCGAGATCGTCTACCAGGGTGAACCCGCCGGCATCCGGACCTGCGCCGAATCCCTCACCGGTCAGTACCTCTCCGGTGAGCGGGTCCTCGGGGTACCGGACGAACGTCGGTCGATCGACCGGGAACGGATGCTCACCGTCGTCGGTGCGCGGGAGAACAACCTCGACAACGTCGACGTGAGCCTGCCGCTCGGCGTCCTGTGCTGTGTCACCGGAGTGTCGGGTTCGGGCAAGTCCACACTCATCAACCAGATCCTCGCCAGGGTTCTGGCGAACCGGCTGAACAAGGCCCGCCAGGTGCCCGGTAAAGCCAGGCGGGTTGACGGTATCGAGCACCTGGACAAACTCGTGCAGGTCGACCAGTCACCGATCGGGCGTACGCCGCGCTCGAATCCCGCGACCTACACCGGCGTGTTCGACAAGATCCGGACCCTGTTCGCCGAAACCAACGAGGCCAAGGTGCGCGGGTACAAGCCCGGCCGTTTCTCCTTCAACGTCAAGGGGGGACGCTGTGAGGCGTGTCGTGGTGACGGAACCCTGAAGATCGAGATGAACTTCCTCCCGGACGTGTACGTCCCGTGCGAGGTGTGCGAGGGGGCACGGTACAACCGTGAGACCCTCGAGGTGAAATACAAGGGCAGGTCGATCGCGGAGGTGCTCGACATGCCGATCAGCGAGGCCGCGGAGTTCTTCCGGCCGATCACCTCGATCCACCGGTACCTGAACACCCTGGTCGATGTCGGGCTCGGTTACGTTCGTCTCGGGCAGTCCGCGACGACGCTCTCCGGTGGTGAGGCGCAGCGGGTGAAACTGGCGAGTGAACTGCAGAAGCGTTCCAACGGCCGGACGATCTACATCCTCGACGAGCCGACAACCGGCCTGCACTTCGAGGACATCCGCAAGCTCATGCTGGTGATCCAGGGCCTCGTGGACAAGGGCAACAGTGTGCTGATCATCGAGCACAATCTCGACGTGATCAAGGCGGCGGACTGGATCGTCGACATGGGGCCCGAGGGAGGCGCCGGCGGCGGGCGTGTCGTCGCGGAGGGAACCCCGGAGGACGTCGCCGGGGTGGAGGGGTCCTACACCGGACAGTTCCTCCGCCCGCTGCTCACCACCTCCGGGTGACAGGCGGCCGGTGACCCGGTCACCGGCCCGTCGCGTCCCCGTCACCGCCGGTCGTCTCCGGTCGGGACGACGGCACCGGTGGCTCCGTCCGCACGGTGGTGTCACCGACCGGTTCCGGCCGGTCACGACGGGCACGGAGTGTCGCGATGGTGAGCAGGGCCACGCCCGAAATCAGGAACGCGAGCACCCGGGGTACCCCACTGATGGTCCCCAGATCGACGAGGATCAGTTTCGCCGTACCTGCGGCGGCGAGGAGCGTTCCCGCCCCCAGTGACGCCTGTGGACTGAGATCGCGTGCACGGAGGAGCACGTGGGCCGCGAGTGCGATCCAGAGGACCGACACCGTGGCGTGTCCGAGCAGGAAACCGAGTTCGGGGGACCCCGTGAGGGCACCGGCACGGGTGAACACGGCGACCACCGCGGTAGCCGACAGGTGCAGAGCCACCACCGCGAGCACGATCTTCCCCGGAACCGGTATCCCGGTGAAACGGGACCGGGTGAGCAGCACCGTGACGATCAGGACGATGATGAGCAACCCCATGACGGCCGGTGGATTCTCCCGCAGCCCCGCGATGTCCCGGTACCACACCATGAACGAGACGTTCAGGGTGTAGAGCAGCACCGCCAACGTCCAGGTGATCCACGGCCAGGGGGAGGGGAGAATCCGGGGCAGAACGGTGACGGCGAGGACGGTGGCGGCCAGGAAGAACGCGGGGAGGAACGGGACGTACGGCGTCGTCGACGAAATCCGCAGTATGTCCGTGATGATGAAGAAAGACAGCGGGGCCGCAGCCGCGCCGACCTCGATCAACGTCGGTGCGACGAAGCGGGCCGGGGACACGCCCGCCCCGGTGTCTCCGGTCGAACGGATCCTGTGCCCGACGGCCATCATCACGACCGCCAGGAGAAGGGGGAGCATGTACACCACCTGCGGCATGTGCTCGACCGGGTTCATGAATATGACGAGCACGGTCAGTGCCGGAGCCCACGCCGCAGCCAGCTTCTCGGCCCCGGCCGATGTCGGCACCGGGTCCCTGACGATCACCGCCGTGAACATCACCGCGACGATGACGGCCCCCGCGAATTCCAGCGCGACACTCTCCGGGCTCAACACGAGGGTCCACGAGACGAGTGCAGTGGCGACGAGTGCCGATCCGGCGGCGACGATCCTCGACCGCCGCCAACCGAGACCTGCGGTCGTGACGAGGAGGAGCAGACCCGGGACGCCTGCGGGCCACGCCCGGTCCAACCCGGTGACGTCGTTCCCGACGAGAGACCAGTTCCACACGATCATGAACAGGGTCACGCCGACGGTGAGCACCAGCCCGGGAAGTTCCATCCTCCACCTGCGTACACGGGAGAGACACAGGCCGAACAGGACCAGACCGAGGGTCGACCCCACCCACACCGGCAACCATCCGTAGTCGAAGACCACGAACCAGGTCGTCGTCAGACCGGTGAGCAGCGCCGTGAACAGCAAAGAGGTGATGATCGTCGGAGTGTTCGAGGCCCGTTCACTGAAGCGGTGGTGCACCACCACCGCCCCGGCGCCGAGCACGGCGGCCA
The DNA here is from genome assembly GCF_016595275.2 of Corynebacterium pygosceleis. Lineage (GTDB taxonomy): Bacteria > Actinomycetota > Actinomycetes > Mycobacteriales > Mycobacteriaceae > Corynebacterium > Corynebacterium pygosceleis. Next base: position 461,624 of record NZ_JAENIQ020000003.1, read on the forward strand.
GGAGGTAGGCGAGGACCACCCGGCCGACGGGGCCGAGCAGCCCGCTCTGCGCAGCGAGAACCACGAGCAGAGCGACACCACCGAGGGTGATCAGCGCGCCGCCGACGGCGAGGAGCCTGATGACGACGTTCTCCGAGTGCCACCACGGCTCATCCGGAGTGGGGGTTGCCGTCCGGGGCGCCGCCCCGGCACGCCGTGGATCGGCGGGCGCGGCGTGTGCTCCTGTGCCGCCGACGGGCGCGGTCTTCTCTTCCGTCGTCGGTGCTTCCGCGGGAGGCGGTCCCCAGTCGAGTGAGGGGTGACGGGGCGGTTCCGGTGGAACCGTCCGTCCGTGTTCCGTCGGGAGAACGTGGTTCGGCCGCACCTCCCCGTCGAGCGCCCGGAGCACCCGGTGACGGGCCTCCGTGAGTGCCTGTTCGGCGGCATCGAGACTCCGGAGCGCTTCCGCCAGAGTCTCCCGTTTCCTGTTGTCGGTCGGCATGTCTCCAGAGTCTAGGTCGTGCCACGGAAGACCGTCAGCCCCGGAAAACAACCCCGGCTCCGGGTAGCGTAACCGGTACCATCCGTGGTGGTTTGCCCGGAACATGCCCGGTTAGGTGCGCCGCGGAGAGCCTCCGGCGGTCGCGGGCGGTGTGTGAACCGGGCCGGGCGCACTATCCTCGTGGGTGCGGCCCTGAACCGGCCCCGACCACCCCGGTACGTGCACACGGTGAACACGGTGAACGTGGGTCGTCCACACCCCGGGGACGATGAACGGCATGAATGGCACAGAGACGATGAATTGTGAGGTGTACCCGTGACTGACACGAACGGACGCGACGGTTCCAACGGTCGGGGCGATCAGCTTCCGGGCGGCACCGGTGGGGGACGGGACCCGTGGGGTGACGTTCCCCCGGAGAGTGACGTGTTCGCGCACGACACCGGATCCGGTCGGAACCCCGGCTCCGACCCGGAACCGACCCGGTACATGACCTCCGTCGGACCGGCTGCGGCCGGGGCCCGCGCCCCGCAGCATGTACCACCGGCCGGATACACGACCGTGGGTCCCCGGAAACGGGGGGCGGCGGGGGTCGTGATCGGTTTTCTCGTCGTCGTCATCATCGCCGCACTCTCCGTCGTGGCACTCGGTTTCACCGTGCTCGGATGGGGGGACACCGGTGGCGGTGCCCCGAAGTCCCCGGAGACGCCGGCGGTGGTTGACACCGGCACCGTGACGACCACTCCGTCCGGGGAGAAGACGAGGGAGACCTCATCCCCGTCATCGACCACCGCCGAAGAGAAGGACAGGTCCACCTCGTCCCCGTCGCCGTCCCCGTCCACGGAATCCGTGACGGATGAGGCGGAGAAGACGACGTCATCGGAGTCCACGACCGAGAGGTCGTCGACGAAGGAGACGACGGAGAGGTCGTCGGCGGAGAGGACGACCACGAAGACCACGAAGACCACGACGAAGAAACCGAGGTTCTCGGTTCCTGACGGTGCGACAGGGTGCGGTGACTCCGGCGGATCCGGCGTGTACGCGGGAACCGACGTGACCAGCTGCGGTTTCGCGATGAACGTCGGTAAGCAGATCGCTGGTCAGGGCGGTAATTCGTCCCGGTCGATCTCCGCCGTGTCACCGGTCACCGGAAAGAGTTACCGGATGAAGTGTTCACCGAAGGGGGCCGGCGCCTGGGTCTGCAGGGGCGGTGACAACGCCGTGGTCTACGTCAGCCCCTGACCCGGCTCGGAACCGCGCCGGTACGTGGAACGGGGGAGAGGCCATCGGGTTTGGACGTGGCGGGTGACCGTGATACAGTTCAGACACTACCGCCCAGTGTGGGCTTTTCCCGTGTTCAACATCATCGAACAGCATCCACGCCGTCTGTCGGTGTCGATGGTCCCGATGATCTCGATACGGGAAAGCGCACAGGGCCGCAAAGTGGAGGTCCCTCCCACCATACGCCGCCTGACCCAGAGTCAGGTTGGACAGTGGTTGTCGCGTAGTGTCGATCGTCCGGTTCGTCCGGCGGTCCGCCCGCCCAAGTCAGAATTCGGTGGATGTCGGAACGTCGGTGGTATTCCGCGTCATCGACCGAACGCCCGGATCTCCCGTTGTCTCCGTCACGTCGTGACGGGTCAGCGGGTTTCGTCGTTTCCGGGTTCACCGTTCATCGCGGTGTACGGGGGACATCCAGGTTGCGGTGCGGTATCACGCATTATTCACTGCAACCCTAGGAGTACACATCAGCGCTGAAGCTCGCATCAATGAGCGAATTCGAGTTCCTGAGGTCCGGCTCGTCGGACCCGGTGGTGAGCAGGTGGGCATCGTCCGCATCGAGGACGCCCGCAAGCTCGCGTATGAAGCTGACCTGGATCTGGTCGAGGTCGCCCCCAACGCCAAGCCTCCGGTCTGCAAGATCATGGACTACGGCAAGTTCAAGTACGAGACCGCGCAGAAGGCGCGTGAGTCCCGGAAGAACCAGCAGCAGACTGTTGTCAAGGAGCAGAAGCTTCGTCCCAAGATCGACGACCACGATTACGAGACGAAGAAGGGTAATGTGGTCCGGTTCCTTGAAAAGGGTTCCAAGGTCAAGGTGACCATCATGTTCCGTGGCCGAGAGCAGTCCCGGCCCGAGCTCGGTTACCGGCTGCTGGATCGACTGGCGCAGGACGTTGCCGAATACGGTGTCGTCGAGACCAAGCCGAAGCAGGACGGCCGCAACATGACCATGGTCATCGGTCCGCTCCGCAAGGGCAAGAAGTAAACACACTAGCTTTTTAAGGACATCACTCATGAAGCAGAAGACCCACAAGGGCACCGCAAAGCGAATCAAGGTCACCGGCTCCGGCAAGCTGCGCCGCGAGAAGGCCAACCGTCGCCACCTCCTCGAGGGCAAGCCCTCCACCCGGACCCGTCGCCTGAAGGGCACCACGGACGTCTCGAAGGCCGACAACAAGCGCATCAAGCGTCTCCTCGGCCGGGCGTGATGCCACGCCGCCGGAATCGGCGGCAGGCTCCCCCTCACAAGTAATTTATCCCCAAGATTCGTAAGGAAGTTTTACCGTGGCACGTGTCAAGCGGTCAGTGAACGCCAAGAAGAAGCGTCGCGTCATCCTCAATTCCGCCAAGGGCTACCGTGGACAGCGCTCGCGCCTGTACCGCAAGGCCAAGGAGCAGATGCTCCACTCGATGACCTACGCGTACCGCGATCGTCGCGCACGCAAGGGCCAGTTCCGTCGCCTCTGGATCCAGCGCATCAACGCCGCCGCCCGGATGAACGGCATCACCTACAACCGCCTCATCCAGGGACTCCGTCTCGCCGAGATCGAGGTCGACCGCAAGATCCTCGCGGAACTCGCCGTCAACGACTTCGCCGCCTTCTCCGCAATCTGTGAAGCCGCGAAGGCCGCCCTCCCCGAGGACGTCAACGCACCGAAGGCAGCCTGAACAGGGCCCGCAGGACATGATGGTCCGTGACACCTCCGGGTGATCCCGGCCAATCGCCCCTCCTCCCGTCACCCGGGAGCGGGGGCGTTTCCCGTTCACAGCCGTGTCATCCTCCGGCGGGCGGCGTCCGTGCCGGCGGAGGGACGGGGGAGCGAGGCCGGCTGCTAGGTTGGATCGCATGCACCTCGATTTCACCGAACCCGCGACGGAACGCACCCCCAGGGTGGTTTCCGCCGTCAAGCTCCACCGCAGTGCCGGACGACGGAAAGCCGGACTGTTCCTCGTCGAGGGGAGCAACTGCGTCGAGGCCGCCGTCGCCCGTGGTGCGGCCACCGACATCTTCGTCACCGAATCCGCGGCGGGACGCTTCCCCGCGCTGCTCAACGGGGCCGCGTCCGCGGGTGTGCACATCCACCCGGTGACCGACAGAGCCGGACGGCAGCTGGCCGATACCGTGACCCCGACAGGCCTGGTCGCGGTCTGTCGGCCGGTGCTCGTCGATCTGGACGGAGCCCTGAACGCGGACACTCGCCTGGTGTCCGTGCCCGTGCAGACCTCCGAACCCGGCAATGCCGGCACCCTCATTCGCGTCGCGGACGCCGTCGGCGCCGACTCCGTCATCTTCACCGGCGACACGGTCGACCCGCAGAACGGAAAGTCCGCCCGGGCCTCGGCGGGCTCCCTCTTCCATCTCCCGGTCGTCCGGCACCATGAGCAGGGGGATGTGATCGACGGCCTCCGGAAACGTGGCCTGACCATCATCGCCACAGCGGCCGACGGGGAACTGAGTCTCGACGAGGCCGGGGGGATACTCGCGCAACCCACGGCATGGCTCTTCGGCAATGAGGCGCACGGTCTCCCGGACGAACTGCTCGAAACCGCCGACCACCGGATCCACATTCCGATCAGGGGCCGTGCCGAGTCCCTGAACCTGGCGACAGCGGCGGCCATCTGCCTCTACGAGTCCGCACGTGCACAACATCGGCACTGAGCGAAACCCGGGTAGGATCCCCGGAGCACTGCACCGGCGACCCGAACGGGTATGATCCTCGAGAGCACCATGAGTCGGTCCACCCCCTGACCGGCCGGCGGTGGGTGTGGTGGCGGCGCATTTTCCGGGCCGCTCTCCCCGCCGTGAGAATCCCCTGATGCAACCGACGAAGAAGGAGTCAGAGTCGCGGTGACCGACAGTCAGCTGACCGAAGCCAGCCTCAACCACGCAGCGGAGGAGGCGCTCGCAGCTTTCGCCGCCGCCGACTCCCTCGATGAACTCGCCGTCCTACGGCGTTCGCACCTCGGTGACGAGGCGCCGATTCCGCAGGCGCGTCGTTCCCTGGGGTCGATTCCGAAGGAACAGCGCAAGGAGGCCGGACGTCTCGTCAACATGGCGCGCGGCCGGGTGGAGAAGGCGTTCGCCGAGGCGAAGAGCAGACTCGAGGAGAAGCGCAACGCCGAGGTGCTCGTCGCGGAACGGGTCGACGTCACCCTGCCCACCTCCCGGACGCAGGCGGGTGCGATGCACCCGATCACCACTCTGAGCGAGAACATCGCCGACATCTTCGTCGGGATGGGCTGGGAGATCGCGGACGGCCCGGAGGTCGAGGCGGAGTACTTCAACTTCGACTCACTGAACTTCCTCCCCGACCACCCCGCCCGGACCCTTCAGGACACGTTCCACATCGCGCCCGAGGGCTCCTCCCGGGTACTGAGGACACACACCTCACCGGTCCAGATGCGGACCATGCTCTCCAGGGATGTGCCGATCTACATCGCCTGCCCGGGCCGGGTGTTCCGGACGGACGAACTCGACGCGACACACACCCCGGTGTTCCACCAGATCGAGGGGCTCGCCGTCGACCGTGGCCTGACCATGGCGCACCTGCGCGGAACCCTCGATCATCTCGCGCAGACACTGTTCGGTCCCGACACACGCACCCGCATGCGGGCGAACTACTTCCCCTTCACCGAGCCGTCCGCCGAAGTCGACGTGTGGTTCCCGAACAAGAAGGGCGGGGCGGGTTGGATCGAGTGGGGCGGCTGCGGCATGGTCAACCCCAACGTTCTGCGTGCCGCCGGCATCGACCCCGGGGAGTTCACCGGTTTCGCCTTCGGAATGGGACTCGAGCGCACACTTCAGTTCCGCAACGGGCTGTCCGACATGCGCGACATGGTCGAGGGTGACATCCGCTTCACCCAGCCGTTCGGTGTCCGGGCCTAGTCCGAACCCACATTCCTCGTCTCTTCACCACCTCTTTCCAACCCCAGGAGAATCCCCACATGCTCATCGCCAAGAACTGGGTCACCCGCCTGCTGCGTTCCGCCGACGGATCCCGGTCAGACTGGTCGGTCACCGATCCCGAACTCGACAGCGGATTCGTCCGTGTCGGTTTCGAGACCGAAGGTTTCTCCCGTATCCCGGAGACCACGGGCCCACTGGTGATCGGACGTGTCGAGTCGATCGAGGAACTCACCGGCTTCAAGAAGCCCATCCGGCACTGTCACGTCAACGTCGGTGACGCCAACGGCACCGGCGAACTCCAGTCGATCGTCTGCGGCGCCCGCAACTTCAGCGAAGGGGACCATGTCGTCGTCTCCCTTCCCGGCTGCGTACTTCCCGGTGATTTCGAGATCGCGGCGCGTGAGACCTACGGCCGGATGTCCGCGGGGATGATCTGTTCCGCAGCGGAACTCGGGCTGACGACCCAGCAGAACAAGGGGATCATCACCCTCCCCGGTGACGTCGGGTACGAGCTGGGCTCTGACGCCCGCGCGATCATGGGGCTGGATGACACGATCTTCGACGTCAACGTCACTCCGGACCGGGGTTACGCGCTCTCGGCCCGCGGGTTGTCCCGGGAGATCGCGAGCGCCTTCGGGATACCGTTCACGGACCCCGCCACCGATCCGTCGATCGCCGGCATCGAGGTCGAGGTTCCCGAGATCGACGGTCCCCTCCTGGACGTCGATGTCGCACCGGACACGAAGGCGGTGCGCTTCGGACTGCGCCGCGTCACCGGTGTCACGGCAGGGGCGGAATCCCCGCTGTGGATGCAGCGGGAACTGATGCTCTGCGGTCAACGGCCCGTCAACGCCGCCACCGACGTCACCAACTACGTGATGATGCTGTTCGGACAGCCGATGCACGCCTTCGACGCGGCCCGTATCACCGGCGACACGCTCGTCGTGCGTCGGGCGACGGAGGGCGAGAAACTGGAGACCCTCGACGGGGTCAGCCGTCCCCTGGACCCCGAGGACGTCGTGATCGCCGATGATTCGGGTGTTCTGTCACTGGCGGGCGTCATGGGCGGCGCCTCCTCGGAGATCAACGCAGAGACCACCGACGTCTACCTCGAGGCCGCGAACTGGGACCCGATCACCGTCGCCCGGACCAGCCGCAGACACAAACTCTCGAGTGAGGCGTCACGCCGCTTCGAGCGCGGTGTCGACCCCGTCCTCGTCGAGGTCGCCCTCGATGTGGCGGCCCACCTGCTCGCGCGTATCGGTGGCGGAACCGTGGATCCGGGCCGAACCCTCGTCGGGGATGTTCCTGTCATGCCCACGGTGCAGATGGACGTCCGACGTCCCACGCGGATCGCCGGGATGGAGATCGACGCGGACGCGGTCATCGGACGGCTCGAAGAGGTCGGGTGCGGCGTTGAGCGGAACGGCGACGCACTGACCGTCACTCCGCCCACCTGGCGCCCCGACATCACGATGGACGCGGATCTCGTGGAGGAGGTGCTGCGACTGGAGGGCCTGGAGGACATCCCCTCCGTCGTTCCCACCGCACCGGCGGGTCGTGGCCTGACACCGGCGCAGCGTCGCCGTCGTGCCATCGGTCACGCCCTCGCGTACAACGGCTACACGGAGATCCTCCCGAGTCCGTTCATCGCGGCCGATGTCTTCGATGTCTGGGGACTCGACGCCGACGACCCCCGCCGGAAGACCGTCGGGGTCCTGAACCCGCTCGAGGCCGAGCGGTCGGTTCTCGGTACGACACTCCTGCCGAACATGCTGGACGCCGTGCGCAGGAACGTCTCCCGGGGACAACGCGATGTGTCGCTCTACGGTGTCGAACAGGTCACGGTCGCCGGCGACGTCGATCGCTCCCCGATGCCGGACGTCCGTGCCAGGCCCTCCGGCCGGGACATCGAGGAACTTCTGGCGTCCCTGCCGGCACAGCCGCTCCACGTGGCGACGGTCGGCACCGGTGACGTCGAAGCCGCGGGACCCCTGGTTGAGACCCGTCCCTACACCTGGGCGGACGCGGTGGAATCCGCACGGACCGTGGCCCGGGCCGCCGACGTCGAACTCGAGGTCTCGGCCGCGGAACACCTGCCGTGGCATCCGGGACGCTGCGCCGCCCTGAGCGTCGACGGTACCGTCGTCGGATACGCCGGTGAACTTCACCCGCAGGTCCTGGAACGCGCGGGACTCCCCGCCCGTACCTGTGCGATGGAACTGGACGTCACAGCGCTGCCGTTCACTCCGTCCGCACCCGCGCCCGTCCTGTCCCCGTTCCCGGCCCTGATGCAGGACATCGCGCTCGTCGTCGACGAAGAGGTTCCCGCCGAGGCGGTACGCCGCACGCTGCTGTCGGCCGCGGGCGACCTCGTCGAGGCCGTGGACCTCTTCGACGTCTACCGCTCGGAGAGTCTCGGCGAGAACCGGAAGTCGCTGGCGTTCGCCCTGCGGTTCCGGGCTCCGGACCGTACGCTGACCGATGACGAGTGCTCCGCCGCACGTCTGGCGGCCGCGGAAGCCGCGGCACAGCGGCACGGGGCGCGGATCCGTAGCTGATTCCCGACGAATACGGCGGTCCGGGTTCCCGAGGGGGACTCCGGACCGCTTCTCCGTTCCACGTGCAGGGGTGGTGAACAGGGGTGGACGTCCGGTCGGTCCCGTCCGTATGCCACTGATGCCGGGGTGGAGTCGCTAGAGTCACGATCTGTGAATCGACTACTACGCAAATGGGCGTCACTCTTCTTCATCGACGCGCTCACCGGTATGGCCTTCGGCCTGTTCGCCACGCTCATCGTCGGAACCATCATGGTCCAGTTGGGGCGCTACGTACCGGGTACCGTCGGCGAGTTCCTCGTCGTCACCGGATCCGTGGCCTCCGTGCTGACCGGTTTCGGCATCGGGATCGGCGTCGCCCACCGACTGTCCGCCTCCACGTTCGTGATCGCGGGGACGGGCGTCGCGGGGATGGTCGGCGCCCACGCGGGCAAGATCCTCGGGGGAGACGTCGTCGAGGGCCTGTCGTTCCAGCTCCTCGGTCCCGGTGAGCCGCTCGGTGCGTTCATCGCGGCGTTCATCGCGGTGGAATGCGGTCTGTTCGTCTCCGGGAAGACACCGGTCGACATTCTCGTCACACCGTTCGTGACGATCTGTTCGGGATCTGCGGTGGGGCTGCTGATCGGCCCGACCATCTCCGGGTTCATGACACGACTGGGGGAGATCATCAACTGGTCGGCGCAGCAACAGCCGTTTCTCATGGGCATTCTCGTGGCGGTCATCATGGGAATCTGCCTGACCCTGCCGATATCCTCCGCCGCGCTGGGAATCATCCTCGGATTGTCGGGACTCGCGGCGGGAGCCGCCACGGTCGGCTGCTGCTGCCAGATGGTCGGCTTCGCCGTGGCGGGCTGGCGGGAGAACCGGTGGGCCGGTCTGATCTCCCAGGGGCTCGGCACATCGATGCTGCAGATGCCGAACATCATCCGCCGCCCGGTCATCTGGTTGCCGTCCATCATCGCCTCCGCGATCCTCGGCCCGGTCGCGACGACGGTGTTCGGTATGGAGAACAATCCGGCAGGTTCCGGCATGGGCACCTCAGGTCTGGTGGGGCAGCTCATGACCTGGAGCGTCATGTCCCCGGATCATGAGGCGCTGCCGCTCGCACTGATGATCCTCGGGCTCAACATCGTCGGACCGGCGGTCCTCGTTCTCGCGGTCTCGGAGGGGATGCGTCGCAGGGGCTGGATCCGCCCGGGGGACATGGCACTGGCACGACCGGAGTCGGTGGACGGTGACAGCCGGGAATCCGCCCCCGCCGGTGGCGCCGCGGTGTCCGCGTCTCCCGGAACCGGCGGGTAGTCGTCACGATTCATGGACCGTTCGGCCCGGCGCGTCCCGGTCCGGGGCCCGGGAGTGCGGGCGGGACACGTCGTATGCATAATTTGCAGAATCGCGCATAAATGATATGCTGTCGTCCATGTCAGTCACAGTTGCAGTCGCAGGGGCCAGCGGATATGCCGGAGGGGAGATCCTGAGGATCCTCCTCGGACATCCCGCATACCGGAGCGGTGAGTTGAGCATCGGCGCACTGACCGGTGCGTCCACGGCGGGAAGTACCGTCGGCGAGCTCATGCCCCACCTTCCCGAGCTCGCGGACCGGGTCATCGGACCGACGACCGCCGACGAACTGGCCGGCCATGACGTGGTGTTCCTCGGTCTGCCCCACGGGCACTCCGCCGCGATCGCGGAACAGCTCGGACCGGACACGGTCGTCATCGACTGTGCCGCCGACTTCCGTCTCGACGACGCCGCCGACTGGGAACGGTGGTACGGATCGGAGCACGCCGGCACCTGGCCCTACGGCATCCCGGAGATGCCCGGTAACAGGGAGACGCTGCGGGGGTCCAAACGTGTCGCCGTGCCCGGTTGTTTCCCCACCGGTGCCACCCTGGCCCTGCTTCCGGCGGTCGCTGCGGGGGTCATCGTCCCGGACATCTCCATCGTGTCCGTCACCGGCGTCTCCGGAGGGGGGAAGAAAGCCAGTGTGGGACTCCTCGGCAGTGAGACGATGGGATCGCTCAAGGCCTACAACACCGCAGGCAGGCACCGGCACACCCCGGAGATCGCCCGGAACCTGCGTCTCCACAGTCAATCCCCGGTCACGGTGTCCTTCACCCCGGTGCTCGCGCCTCTGCCGCGCGGTATCCTCACCACGGCGTCCGCCCCACTGCTCGGCGGCGTCACGGAGGACGGGGTCCGGGCACTCTACCGGGAGGCCTACTCGGGGGAACCCTTCGTCCAGCTGCTTCCGGCCGGTGTCCAGCCGCAGACCCAGAACGTCCTGGGGTCGAACATGTGTCAGATACAGGTCGAGATCGACGCCGACGCCGGGCGGTTGCTCGTCACCAGCGTCATCGACAACCTGACGAAGGGTACCGCCGGGGCCGCGGTCCAGTGCATGAATCTCGCCCTCGGTCTCGACGAGACCGCCGGTCTTCCCCGATGCGGGGTGGCCCCCTGATCCGCCGACACCGACCAGAGACACCATCGAGACCACACCCCAAGGAAGTGCCCCATGTCTGACACCGGAATCACCGCCCCCAGAGGCTTCGCCGCCGCCGCCACGACCGCGGGAATCAAGGCGTCGGGGAACCCCGACATGGCCCTCGTGGTCAATCAGGGACCCGAACAGACCGCAACCGCCCTGTTCACCCGGAACCGGATCGTCGCGGCTCCCGTGAAGATCAGCCGTCGGAGCGTCGCCGACGGTCAACTCCGGGCGGTCGTCTACAACTCCGGGAACGCCAACGCCTGCAACGGTTCCCGTGGGGAATCGGATGCGACGGACACCGTCGAACGTGTCGCGGAGTTGCTCGGGGTCACGGCCACCGACGTCGCCGTCTGCTCCACCGGTCTCATCGGTGAACCACTGCCGATGGACCTCGTTCTCCCCGGTGTCGACAAACTCGTCGAGGGACTCGCGGTGAATGACGGTGACAACGGTGCCGCCGCAGCCGAGGCGATCATGACCACCGACACCGTCATGAAGCAGTCCGTCGCGCACGGCGCCGGGTACACGGTGGGTGGGATGGCGAAGGGCGTCGGCATGATGGCACCGTCACTGGCCACGATGCTCGTCTGCCTCACCACGGACGCGGTGATCACCCGCGAGATGGCCGACACCGCACTGCGTGCCGCCACCGCGGTGACCTTCGACTGTCTCGACATCGACGGCTCCACCTCCACCAACGACACCGTCCTCCTCCTCGCGTCCGGCGCCTCCGGTGCGACCCCGGACCAGGACGACCTGAACGAGGTGGTGCTCAGGGTGTGCACCGACCTGTCCAAGCAGCTCCAGTCGGACGCCGAGGGGGTGACCAAACGCGTGGCCGTCACCGTCACCGGTACCACCGACGACGCGCAGGCGGCCAACGCCGCACGGACACTCTGCCGTGATCCGCTGTTCAAGTGCGCCATGTTCGGTTCCGACCCGAACTGGGGGAGGGTGCTCGCCGCCGTCGGCATGGCGGACGCCGACATGGATCCCGAACACATCTCCGTTCACTTCAACGGTCAACCCGTCTGCCTTGACTCCTGTGGTGCCCCCGGTGCCCGCGACGTCGATCTCTCCGGTCGTGACATCGACGTGACCGTCGATCTCGGTACCGGTGGTCCCGGCACCGCCACACTGCGCACGACCGACCTGTCCCACGCCTACGTCGAGATCAACTCCGCCTACTCCACCTAGCGGGCGATCTCCCTCCACGACCACCGAGAATCCCCACGAGACCCAGAAACCGGGACGAGACATGAACGACATGATGAAGGACATCACGCCAGAGGTGCGGGCGAACGTCCTCGCCGAGGCGCTGCCCTGGCTCAAGCACTTCCGCGACAAGATCGTCGTCGTCAAGTACGGCGGGAACGCCATGGTCGACGAGGACCTCCGGGCGGCCTTCGCCGCCGACATGGTCTTCCTCCGGACGGTCGGCGCGAAACCCGTCGTCGTGCACGGCGGTGGTCCGCAGATCAACGCGATGCTCCAGAAGCTCGGTATCGAGGGGGAGTTCCGCGGTGGATTCCGGGTCACCACCCCCGAGGTCATGGAGATCGTCCGCATGGTTCTCTTCGGACAGGTCGGCCGTGATCTCGTCGGACTGATCAACTGCCACGGCCCGTACGCCGTCGGTTGCTCGGGGGAGGACGCGGGTCTGTTCACCGCGGAGCGACGACTCGTCGAGGTTGGCGGTGAACCCACCGACATCGGTCTCGTCGGCGACATCACGCACGTCGACGCCTCCTCGCTCATGGACATCATCGACGCCGGGCGGATCCCCGTCGTCTCGACGATCGCCCCGGACGAGGACGGTCAGATACACAACATCAACGCGGACACCGCAGCGGGCGCGCTGGCCAGCGCCATCGGCGCCGAACGTCTCATCATCCTCACGAACGTGTCCGGTCTCTACACCGACTGGCCCGACACCTCGTCGATGGTCAGCAAGATCTCCGTCGGGGATCTCTCGGCGCTCCTCCCGTCCCTCGACGCCGGCATGATCCCCAAGATGGAGTCCTGCCTCAACGCCGTTCGCCAGGGGGTGCACGCCGCGCACGTCATCGACGGGCGGGTCGCGCACTCCGTGATCCTCGAACTCCTCACGGAAGGCGGCATCGGCACGATGGTGCTGCCGGACACCTACGACCGTGACGACTACCCGGCCCCGACACAGTTCCAGAAGGTGAAACCATGAACGAAACCCGGACAGACGACCACGACACCCTCGCCCGGTGGTCGGGTGCGCTGATGAACACCTACGCCCCGGCACTCGACCTCGTCTCCGGTGACGGGGCCGAGGTCACCGCCGCCGACGGCACGGTGTATCTCGACCTCCTCGCCGGTATCGCGGTGAATTCCCTCGGACATGCGCACCCGGCCGTGATCGAGGCCGTCGACGACCAGATCCGCAGGTTCGCCCACGTCTCCAACCTCTTCGCCTCCCGTCCCGTCGTCGACGTCGCCGAGAAACTCGGGGAACGGTTCGCCCACGGGGACGCGGCCGTCGCGGAGTCGACCCGCGTTTTCTTCTGCAACTCGGGTGCCGAGGCGAACGAGGCCGCCTTCAAACTCGCGCGACTCACCGGGAAACGCCGGGTGCTGGCCGCCGAACACGGATTCCACGGCAGGACCATGGGGTCACTGGCGCTCACCGGGCAGCCCGACAAGCGGGCCGCGTTCGAGCCCCTGCCCGGAGGAGTGGAGTTCTTCCCCTACGGTGACATCGACTATCTGCGGAAACTCGTGGACATCAACCCGACGGACACCGCGGCGATCATCCTGGAACCGATCCAGGGCGAGACGGGCGTGATCCCCGCCCCGGACGGTTTTCTCGCCGCCGTGAGAGAGCTCTGCGACGAACACGACATCCTGTTCATCGTCGACGAGGTGCAGACCGGCGTCGGCCGGACCGGGGACTTCTTCGCCCACGCCCACGAGGGGATTCTCCCCGACGTGGTGACGATGGCCAAGGGGCTGGGTGCCGGCCTGCCCATCGGCGCCTGTCTCGCCCACGGCAGGGCCGCCTCGCTGTTCGGTGTCGGCAGTCACGGCACGACCTTCGGCGGCAACCCCGTCGCCTGTGCCGCCGCCTCAGCGGTCCTCGACACGATCGACGAGGACTTCATCTCCGGGGTCCGGGCCAAGGGTGAGCACTTCACGGCGGCCATGAAGGCCGTCGACGGTGTCACCGAGGTCCGGGGGCGCGGACTCATGCTGGGGCTCGTCCTCGACGAACCGGTGGCGAAGAAGGCCGTGACCGTCGGGCTCGAACACGGCCTGATCCTCAACGCCCCCTCCGACACCGTCATCCGCATCACCCCGCCGCTCGTCATCACCACGGAGCAGCTGGACTCAGCCGTCGAACGCATCGGCGCCGTTCTCGCCGAGGTCCGGGACCGGGCCGCGGCGACCAAACAGAACAACGAAGGGTAGGAGACACATGACCACCACACCGAACGTCCGGCACTTCCTCGCCGACGACGACCTCACCCCGGCGGAACAGGCCGAGGTCCTCACCCTCGCCGCCGAGCTCAAGGCTGACCCGTACTCACGCAAGCCGCTGGCCGGTCCGCAGTCGGTCGCCGTCCTCTTCGACAAGACGTCGACCCGCACCCGGTTCTCCTTCGACGCCGGTATCGCCGCACTCGGCGGGAACGCCATCGTCGCCGTGGCCGACAAGACGCAGATGGGGAAGGGGGAGACCTACCAGGACACCGGAGCGGTTCTCTCCAGGTTCGTCTCCATGATCGTGTGGCGCACCTACGCCCACGACAACCTCCTCGCCATGGCGGAGACCGCGACGGTCCCGATCATCAACGGGCTCTCCGATGATCTGCACCCCTGCCAGATCCTCGCCGACCTCCAGACCTGCATCGAGAAGCTCGCACCCGAACAGGGGCCGGCCGGTATCCGCGGCAGGAGCGCCGTGTACATAGGGGACGGGGCCAACAACATGGCCAACTCCTACCTCATCGGCTTCGCGACGGCCGGGGTGAACATGACCATCGTCGCGCCCGAGGGCTTCCAGCCCGAACGACGCTTCGTCGAGCGCGCACGCGCCGTCGGTGCGGAGACCGGTGCGGAGATCACCGTCACCGACAGCCTCGACGGTGTGGACGGCGCGGACATCGTCATCACGGACACCTGGGTGTCCATGGGGCAGGAGAACGACGGCATCGACCGCGCCGCGGTGTTCCGCCCCTACCAGGTCGACGACGCCGTCATGGCCCGCGCGGCCGCCGACGCGATCTTCCTCCACTGTCTGCCCGCCTACCGGGGAAACGAGGTCACCGCCGAGGTCATCGACGGACCGCAGTCCGTCGTGTTCGATGAAGCGGAGAACCGCCTGCACGCCCAGAAGGCGCTCATGGCCTGGCTGCTGGAGAACCAGCCCGGTGGTGCGGCACGATGAGTCGGCCCGCACCGGTGACCCGCGCAGCGAGGCAGGGGCGGATCGTGGAGATCCTGGAGAAGTACCGGGTCTCCTCCCAGGTCCAGCTCTCCGAGCTGCTGCTCGACGAGGGCATCGACATCACGCAGGCCACCCTGTCACGTGACCTCGATGAGCTCGGTGCGAAGAAGGTCCGGCCCGACGGGGGACGGGCGTTCTACACCATCGGCCCCGCCGAGGCACCGCTCACCGAGCAGATGCGCGGGCCTGCGGAGAAGCTCCGTCGGATGCTCGACGATCTCCTCGTCAGCGTCGACTCCTCCGGGAACACCGCCGTGCTGCGGACCCCGCCGGGGGCCGCGCAGTACCTGGCCAGCTTCATCGACCGGGTCCAGATGGACGAGGTCGTGGGATGCATCGCGGGTGACGACACGATCTTCGTCATCGCTCGCGAACCTCTCACGGGAAAACAGCTCGGTGAGATGTTCGAGCGGCGGTAGCCGCACCGTCACCGGTGGGGGTCGTGTCGTTCCGGTCCCGATCCCGGGAAAAGGGGGAAGGGCCTGGGGCGCGGAGACCTCGGCGATGTGCCGGGGGCCGGTCCGGACGACAGTAGTCACCCGCACGGGGGTCCCCGGGCGGCCGGGACCGTCGCGGGGCGTCCCGGCCCCGGGCCCGCATGGGGAACCTGAACCGTCGAGCATTGCATAATTTGCATATTCATGAATAAACCGTCTAGAGTTGCGGTTGTCGCACAGTGGCACCCGGATCTCACGTACCGGAGCCCGGCTGCACCTGCACCACCTGCACTGTTAGTGTGTGGTGCACGCGTGAGTTGTCCGGGGCACCGTGATTGCCGCTGGTGGAACCCACATAACAAACGATGAAGCACCTCTCAAGGAGAAGACATGACTGATCGCGTAGTTCTCGCCTATTCCGGCGGTCTCGACACCTCGGTGGCCATTCCCTACCTGGCCAAGATGACCGGTGGCGAGGTCGTTGCCGTCGCCCTCGATCTCGGCCAGGGCGGCGAGGACATGGAGAGCGTGCGTCAGCGTGCCCTCGACTGCGGCGCCGTCGAGGCCGTCGTCGTCGACGCCAAGGACGAGTTCGCCGAGGAGTACTGCCTGCCGACGATCAAGGCCAACGGCATGTACATGAAGCAGTATCCGCTGGTGTCCGCCATCTCCCGGCCGCTCATCGTCAAGCACCTCGTCGAGGCCGCCGAGGAACACGGTGGAACACACGTCGCCCACGGTTGCACCGGTAAAGGCAACGACCAGGTCCGTTTCGAGGTCGGCTTCGCCGACACGAACCCCGACCTGAAGATCATCGCCCCCGCACGTGACTTCGCCTGGACCCGGGACAAGGCCATCGCCTTCGCCGAGGAGATCAACCTCCCGATCGAGCAGTCCACCAAGTCCCCGTTCTCCATCGACCAGAACGTCTGGGGCCGCGCCGTCGAGACCGGGTTCCTGGAGGATCTCTGGAACCCGCCGACGAAGGACCTCTACGCCTACACCGAGGACCCGGCGATGGGCAACGCCCCCGACGAACTCATCATCTCCTTCGAGAACGGTGTCCCGGTCGCCATCGACGGTAGGAAGGTCAGCGTTCTCGAGGCCATCGAGGAACTGAACCGGCGCGGCGGCGCCCAGGGCGTCGGTCGACTCGACATGGTCGAGGACCGGCTCGTCGGCATCAAGTCCCGTGAGGTCTACGAGGCTCCCGGCGCGATGGTCCTCATCACGGCGCACCAGGCACTCGAGGACGTCACCGTCGAGCGTGAGCTCGCCCGCTACAAGCGCCTCATCGACGCCCGCTGGTCCGAGGAGGTCTACGACGGTCTCTGGTTCGCTCCGCTGAAGCGCTCCCTCGACGCCTTCATCGAATCCACCCAGGAGAACGTCACCGGTGACATCCGGGTCGTCCTGCACGGCGGGCGCGTGACCGTCAACGGCCGCCGCTCCGAGTCGAGTCTCTACGACTTCAACCTCGCCACCTACGACACGGGCGACACCTTCGACCAGACCCTCGCCCGTGGCTTCGTCGAGCTGCACGGCCTGTCCTCGAAGATCGCGTGCCGCCGCGACCGTGAGGCCGGCAAGTAGAATCCACGGTCATGCAGCAGCCCTTCCACCGGTGACCCCGCCCCGACCGGGTCGGATGCCATCGGCGGAGGGGTTTTCGCCGTGACCGGTGCCGCACCGCGCGGTGCCACAAGACGAACCTGAATGAAACAGCACATCTCCCGAAGGAGCCGATGACAACCGTGGAACAGCACAAGACAAACGAGGGTGCCCTCTGGGGCGGCCGTTTCTCCGGAGGCCCCTCCGAGGCGATGTTCGCCCTGAGCGTGTCCACCCACTTCGACTGGGTCCTCGCCCCCTATGACGTGCTGGCCAGCAAGGCCCACGCGAAGGTCCTGAATGCGGCGGGACTCCTGTCGGACGCCGACCTGGAGACGATGCTCACCGGTCTCGACGAGCTGGGGGAGAAGGTCGCCTCGGGGGAGTTCGGTCCCGAGCCGACCGACGAGGACGTGCACGGCGCCATGGAACGGGGACTCATCGACATCGTCGGTCCCGGTGTCGGCGGGCGACTCCGTGCCGGTCGTTCACGCAACGACCAGGTCGCGACACTCTTCCGGATGTGGGTCCGGGACGCCGTCCGCGACATCGCCCTCGGTGTCACCGATCTCGTCGACGCCCTCGTGGGACAGGCCGAGGCGCACCCCGACGCCATCATGCCGGGCAAGACCCACTCCCAGGCCGCGCAGCCGGTGCTCCTCGCGCACCAGCTGCTCGCCCACGCACAGCCCCTTCTCCGCGACGTCGACCGCATCCGGGATCTCGACAAGCGTCTCGCGGTCTCCCCCTACGGCTCCGGCGCCCTCGCCGGGTCCTCCCTGACCCTCAACCCGGAGGCGATCGCCGAGGAGCTCGGCTTCGACTCGGCGGCGGACAACTCCATCGACGGCACGTCCTCCCGCGATTTCGCCGCCGAGACGGCGTTCGTGCTCGCGCAGATCTCCGTCGACATGTCCCGGTTGGCCGAGGAGATCATCTACTGGTGCACTCCGGAATACGGTTACGTCACGCTCGATGACGCCTGGTCCACCGGTTCGTCGATCATGCCGCAGAAGAAGAACCCCGATGTCGCCGAGCTGACCCGGGGCAAGACCGGTCGTCTCATCGGCAACCTCACCGGACTGATGGCGACACTCAAGGCGCAGCCGCTCGCCTACAACCGCGACCTGCAGGAGGACAAGGAGCCCATCGTCGACTCCGTCGCGCAGCTCAACCTCCTGCTCCCCGCCATGACGGGCCTCGTCTCCACCCTCACCTTCCACCCGGAGCGGATGGCGGAGCTGGCCCCCGCGGGGTTCACCCTCGCCACCGATCTGGCCGAGTGGATGGTCCGCCAGGGCGTTCCGTTCCGTGAGGCCCACGAGGCGTCCGGCGCCTGCGTCCGGATCGCCGAGGCCCGCGGTGTCGGCCTGGACGAGCTGACCGACGACGAGCTCGCCGGTGTCGATCCGCGTCTCACCCCCGAGGTCCGGGAGGTGCTCACCGTCGAGGGCGCGGTGGCCTCACGCGCGACGCGCGGCGGTACCGCGGGCGTCCGCGTCGTCGAGCAGCGGGAACGGGTCGCCGACCGGTCGGCCGACTTCCGCACCTGGGCGCAGACCCCAGTTCGCGCCTGATCAGTCCCGCCGAGCGACCGGGGCGTCTCCGCCGCAGGCTCAGATGAGACGCGCGACGGCGTCCCGGATCAGGTGCTCACGTTTGCAGAAGGCGAAACGGACCAGGGGATCGAGGTGCCCGGTGTCCGGGCTCGTGGCGAACGCGGACACCGGAATCCCGACGACTCCCCGGTCGATGAGGTCCCCGGTGCAGAAGTCCGCGGCGTCCGTGACGCCGAGCGGAGTGGCGTCGGCGATGACGAAGTAGCCACCGGCGCAGGCCTTGACGTCGAAGCCCGCACGGTCGAGCCCGTCCATGAGCAGATCACGGCGTCGTTGCATCTCATCACGGAGCCCTCCGATCCAGGCCTGTTCATTGTCCAGGGCGTGTGCGACAGCGGGCTGGACATGGCCGACCCCGACGAACGTCAGGAACTGCTTCGCCTTGGTCACGGCGTCGATGATCTCCGGCGTGGACAGCGCCCAGCCGGTCTTCCAGCCGGTGACGTTGAGGCATTTCGCGGCGGAGGAGACGGTCACCGTGCGTTCCCGCATCCCCGGGAGCAGGGCGATGGGGGCGTGATGACGGCCGTCGTAGAGGAGTTTCTCGTAGACCTCGTCCGACAGGACCAGCAGGTCGTGCCGTCGTGCGAGATCCGCGACGACCTCCAGATCGTCAGCACCGAACACGTGCCCGGTCGGGTTGTGCGGTGTGTTGATGATGATCATCGCGGTAGCCGGCCCCACGGCCGCGCGGAGCGCGGCGTGGTCCAACCGCCAACCGGTGTCGGTGTCCCCGTCGGGAAGCAGCGGAACCGGGACGAGGGTCGCACCCGCGAGCGCGACCGCCGCCGCATAGGCGTCGTAGTACGGCTCGATCACCACAACTTCGCTGCCCGGCTCCACCAGCGCGAGCACCGTCGCGGAGATCGCCTCCGTGGCACCGACGGTGACCAGAACCTCATTCTCCGGGTCGAGGTGGTGCCCGAGATTCTTCTGTCGATCCGTGGCGATCGCCGCCCGTAACCCGGCGAAACCGCGTCCGGGAGGGTACTGGTTGTTGCCTTCCCGGATCTGACGGGCGGCCTCATCGAGCATCGACCGGGGCCCGTCCTCGTCGGGGAAGCCCTGACCGAGGTTCACCGCCCCCCTCTCGACGGCCAGATTGGTCATCGTGGCGAAGATGGTCTCGGGGAAGTGGTCGAGTCTGGATACGAGGCGTGACATGGGCGCCAAGTCTAGCCGTGCACGGTGTGCACCGGACCGCTCCCGTGGTCGGGAACCTGGATGCGGGGGAGCGGTGGCGGGACTGGACGTGGACGATTTCCCGGCATGGCGGGGCGACCGCCCCCAGACGGCGGGCCCCAGGATGTGTCGGGGTTACGGGGCACCGGGCCGGGGGAGGGCGGTGCGGGGCCACCGGGTAGGATCGGTGGCCATGAGTATCGATCCACAGTTGCTTGATGTGCTCGCCTGCCCGAAGGACAAGGGGCCGCTGAAGTATCACGAGGAAGACCAGCTTCTGGTCAACGAGAGGCTCGGACTCGCCTATCGCATCGACGATGACATCCCCGTGCTTCTCATCGACGAAGCGGTAACCTGGCCGCCCGTCGACTGAACCACCCGTGAACCCCCAACCGAGCAGTCTTTCAACGAATGAGGAACTGATGATGAACATCATTGACGAACTGAGCTGGAGAGGTCTGATCAACCAGTCGACCGACCTCGACAAGCTCCGCGAGGAAACCGATTCCCCGATCTCCCTCTACTGTGGTTTCGATCCGACCGGTCCGTCGCTGCACGCCGGGCATCTGGTCCCGCTCCTGCTCCTGCGCCGCTTCCAGCGGGCCGGTCACCGTCCGGTCGCCCTGGCCGGTGGTGCGACGGGCATGATCGGTGATCCCAGGGACGTCGGGGAACGTTCCATGCTCACCGAGGACGCTGTCGCGGGCAACCTCGAGCGGATCCAGAAACAGCTCGCCCGTTTCATCGACTTCGAGGGCGAGAACGCCGCGGTCATGGTCAACAACGCCGAGTGGACCAGCAACCTCAGCGTCATCGACTTCCTCCGGGACGTCGGCAAGCACTTCTCCCTGAACACCATGCTGAACCGCGACACCGTCAAGCGTCGCCTCGATTCGGACGGTATCTCCTACACGGAGTTCTCCTACATGCTTCTCCAGGCGAACGACTACGTGCGACTGAACCGGACACACGACTGCGTCCTCCAGATCGGCGGCGGTGACCAGTGGGGCAACATCGTCTCGGGCGTGGATCTCAACCGACGCGTCAACGGCGTCACCGTCCACGCGTTGACCGTTCCGCTGGTCACCGACAGTGAGGGAAACAAGTTCGGTAAGTCGACCGGTGGTGGCAAGCTCTGGCTCGATCCGGAGATGACCAGCCCCTACAGCTGGTACCAGTACTTCTTCAACACCAACGACGCGGATGTCATCAAGTTCCTGCGCTGGTTCACGTTCCTCGATAGGGATGAGCTCGACGCTCTCGGGGTCGAGGTGGCCGAACGCCCGCACAAGCGTGAGGCGCAGAGGCGTCTCGCCCGCGAGATGACGACCCTCGTCCACGGTGCCGAGGCCACCGAAGCGGTGGAACTCGCGGCGCAGGCACTGTTCGGGCGTGCCGAGCTCGACGATCTCGACGAACGCACACTCGAGGGAGCGGTCTCCGAGACGACCGTCGCCGAGATCGGTCCGGATTCCCCGCGCACGATCGTCGATCTCCTGGTCGCCACCGGACTCGCGGAGTCCAAGGGAGCGGCCCGCCGCTCGATCAAGGAGGGCGGTGCCTACGCCAACAACGTCCGTATCGTGGACGAGGAGTGGGAACCCGCCGAATCTGATCTGCTCCACGGCAGTTGGATCGTGCTGCGCCGGGGCAAGAAGAACTTCGCCGGAGCACACTTCACGGCCACCGATTAACGGACAGTTCACCTCACGACACGACGCCCCTCTCTCCGCCGGCTGCGGTGGAGCGAGGGGCGTCGTGTCTTTCCCTGGTTTCGACGGGGGACGTCGCCGGAGGCCCGTGCCTCCGGGAAGGTTCTTGAAGGCAATCCCGAAAAACGCG
>NZ_JAENIQ020000004.1 GCF_016595275.2 Corynebacterium pygosceleis
CATCCGTCCTTTACGGGGTGTTCACGGACTATTGACCGAGTGGTTCAGGAGGACTCCGGAACCCGACGGACATCTGCCCCGAGGGCGTTCAGCGACTCCACGAAGTTCGGGTATCCCCGATCGATGTGGAACACCTCCCGGATCTCACTCTGCCCCTCGGCGCAGAGTGCCGCGAGGACGAGTGCCGCACCCGCACGGATGTCACTGGACCAGACGGTCGTGGACGACAACCGGGGAACGCCACGGACCGCGACGTGGTGTCCGTCCACCGACGCGGTGGCACCCAGCCGGAGCATCTCACCGACGAACTTGAACCGGGATTCAAAGACGTTCTCGGTGATCATCGACATACCGTCGGCGATGGCCGCCATGCCGATGGCCATCGGCTGGAGGTCCGTCGGGAAACCCGGGAACGGCAGTGTCTGGTAGTCGACGGCGGTGGGCCGCCGGTCCATCCGGACACGGAATCCGTTCTCGTAGGTCTCGATGTCCGCGCCCGCGAGCTTGAGTTTGGCGAGCGGCAGATGCAGCAGCTGCGGAGAGATGCCTCCGACCGTGATGTCCCCCTGAGTCATTGCCGCGGCATACGCCCAGGTGCCCGCGACGATACGGTCCGCCACGACGGTGTGTTCCGTGGGATGGAGCTTCTCGACACCGGTGATGGTCAGGGTGTTGGTTCCGGCCCCCTCGATCTTCGCCCCCATGTTGTTCAGGAGGTTGCACAGATCGACGATCTCCGGCTCACGCGCCGCGTTGTCGAGGACGGTGACGCCCTCCGCGAGGACGGCCGCCGTGAGAATGTTCTCCGTCGCACCGACCGACGGGAAATCGAACTCGACAGTCGTACCGGTGAGCTTCGGGGCGCTCGTGACGAGACAACCGTGCCGGATCTCGGTCCGCGCCCCGAGCCGTTCGAGACCACTCTGGTGCATGTCGAGCGGACGGGACCCGATCGCGTCCCCGCCGGGCAGCGCGACCACGGCTTCACCGCACCGCGCGGTCAGGGGCCCCAGCACACAGACCGAGGCACGGAACTGCCGTACCGCGTCGAAGTCCGCGCTGCTGCGCAGTTCGGCGGGGGTCGTGATGCGCACATCCGGACCGTTGATCTCCACCTCGCAGCCGAGACCCCGCAGGACATCGCCCATCAGGGGCACGTCGAGGATCTCCGGACAGTTGCGGAGGACCGTCGTCCCCTCCGCGAGCAATGCCGCAGCCATGAGTTTGAGCACACTGTTCTTCGCGCCCGTCACCTTCACGGAACCCGAGAGGCGTGTACCACCTGTCACCAAGAATCTCTCTTTCACAGTGACCCAGCCTAACGGTTCACGGGAACACATGTGCACGGACCGCTGCTCCGATACCCGCGACAGGACATTTTTGTCTAGCGTGGGCTCATGGCTGTCCACCTGACGAAGATCTACACCCGCACCGGAGACGACGGGACGACCGGACTCTCGAACTTCGAGAGAGTGCCGAAGAACGATCCCCGGCTGGTCGCGTACGCCGAATGCGACGAGACGAACTGTGCGATCGGGCAGGTTCTCGCACTCGGCGCACCGGGCGACAGCGTCGCCGGGGTACTGCGGCGGATCCAGAATGAGCTTTTCGACGCCGGAGCGGATCTGGCCACCCCCGTCGAGGAGTCCCCGAAATACCCGCCGCTCCGCGTCGCACAGTCCTACATCGACGGGCTCGAGAACGACTGCGACCGGTTCAACGCCGATCTGCCCGCGCTCGATTCATTCATCCTCCCCGGTGGAACCCCCACAGCCGCACTGCTACACACCGCCCGGGTCATCGCCAGACGGGCGGAACGTGCGGCCTGGGCTGCGGTCGAAGCGTATCCGGAGACGACGTCGGCCCTGCCCGCACGCTATCTCAACCGGCTGTCCGATCTCCTGTTCATCCTCGGTCGGGTGGCGAATGACGGCGACGATGTGCCGTGGGTCCCGGGGTCGGGACGCCATCCCGTGTGAAACGGAGAACGGTGGGACGCGGATGATCCCCGGGTGGGGCCCACCCGGGGATCATCCGGACGTCACGGATCAGGGCAGTGCACCGATCCGACGTGCCGCGTTGACGGCCTCGTAGCGGGTGTGCGCGCCGAGCTTGCGCATGACGCTGCGCAGATAGGACTTCACGGTTTCCGCACCGATCCCCATCTCCTCCGCGGCCTCGACATTCGTGTGGCCGAGGGCGACGCAGGCGAGGACGTCGAGTTCACGGGCCGAGAGCTTGGTGGTCTGCTTGACTCGGACGGGCGTGACCATCTGGTCGCACAGTTCCTCGAGTTCGAGCCGGAGCGACTCGTCCTCGACCCGGTTCGCCAGCATGCGGAGCTTCGAGTGGGTCGAGCGGATCTGCTCCCACTCTGCGCCGTTCATGATGCGCCCGGACTTTGCCCCTGCACGCCCGCCCTCGCTCCTGCGGACGGCACAGTTGATGGCCAGTTCCTGTTCCAGGGTCCGGGCGGTCATCGTGACCTCCTCGATGACCTTGTCCCCGAGACGCACCGGGGAATGGACCCCCACGTAGAGGACGCCACGGATCTCGCGGTGAACGATCACGGGAACCGCCACCAGGGAGAACAACCCCTCGTCCTGGATGACGTTGTCGTACTCGTGGGAGATGACGTTCGCCCTGGTGTAGTCACTGACACCGACGGGGCGTCGCGTGGTGACGACCCTTCCCCCGACGCCACAGCCGTGGTCGATGATGAGGTTCTGGAGGGCGGGGGTCCGGAGGCCGACCCAGGCACTGATCTGGAGCCTGTTGTCCGGGAGCACCGTCGCGAACATCGTCACCGGGATTCCGGTGGCCGTTCTCAACGACGAGAGTGCGGTACGGATCGCTTCTTCGTCGTCCTTTGTACGTTGTGAGTCCACATGTACCTCCTGCGCATCCACCCGGTCAGGTGCCCCCGTCGGGTGAGCCAACATCTTTCTAAGGTGCAGTATAACCACTCCCCAGGGGGTGCTGAACCTCCCAATACCGGTTATTTTTCGCAGAATCAGGAAAACGGGCGTCCGGCTAAGGGGTGATGTGGTCTCTTCCGCAGCCCCCTCCGCATCCCCCCGGGCTCCACGCCGCTGAAGCGGGGGCCGCACACGACCCGACACCCATCCCCGATAAGGCGTTTGACACCTCAAACGGCGACACGGACAGAGGTGCGCACACACCCGTTTACACCGCTCAGCTGGGCCACACAGATGCTGACGAACAGTGTTCGAAAATACTTTCGGAGGCCTGGGAAAATACGGAAACTTCACTGCGGGAACATTCCGACTTCACCACCCCTCGAAATTGATGGCCCCCGACCAATACCCCCGACTCCGTTCATGTTCAGACATCCGGCGTAAGAAACATCACGTTTTTCCCGCCACCTTCCGCTCCACCCGCTCCCCCACCGCAGGGGTACCGGCGGGTCAGAGAAGATCCTGTGGGGCACTGATAGGCCGGCCCAGCGCCCGACTCACGAACGGTGCCCAGGGAAGGTCCAGCCGCGCCCGCTCCATCAACGCACGATCGGTCAGTATCTCCCCGACGTCGCCCGTGACCATCCCCCCACGGATCAACACCACCGCAGTGTCCGCGAAGGCGTGGGCGAGATCGACGTCGTGGGTGGACAGCACCACCGCGGTTCCCCTCTCATTCAGTGCGTCGAGGGTACGCAGAAGCTTCCGACCCCCCGCCGGATCAAGTCCGGCTGTGGGTTCGTCGAGAAGCAGCACCGACGGGTCCATGGCGAGTGCACCGGCCAGTGCGACCCTTTTCCGCTGACCGTAGGACAGCTGGTGCGGAACCCGCTCAGCGAGATCAGTGACCTCGGCCGCCTCCATCGCCGATTCGACACGGCGTGTCACCTCCTCACGCCCGAGCCCCATGTTCACGGGGCCGTAGGCGATGTCCGCGAAAACCGAGGTGGCGAAGATCTGGTCGTCGGGTTCCTGCAGTACAAGCTGAACCCGCCGACGGACCCGGTCCCGGCCCGCACGGTTGTACTGCACCGGCTCACCGTCGAGGCGCAGTTCACCCCGGTCGGGTCTCCACGCTGCGGCGAGCAGACGGAACAGCGTGGATTTCCCGGAGCCGTTCGCACCGAGCACCACTGTCCTGTCCCCCGCGCCGATCCGCAGATCCACGGAACGGAGCACCGGCAGATCCGGACCGTGGGAGAAACTGACGTCGACGAGTTCAACGAGTGGGTGTTGCGAAGGGGACACGGATCCTCCATGGGGTAGCCCGGCACCGGGCCGGGGAACTGATTCAGTGGAACACGACACCGATCACGGTGATGGCGGCGAGGAGCACGGCGGACGCTCCCGTCGACCACCACCTGACCGGCCGACCGGCGTGGAGCGTGGAGACCGCCGAGACATCCGCGCGGAGTTCCATCCCCTCCTGGAGCGCCCGGGCCCGGGAGAAGGAGAGCACGAAGAGAGTGGCGGCCTGCGACGCGACGGAGTGCAACCACCGCCGTCGACTGCTGTGCCCGAGCCGGGCCGCCTGTGCCTCCCACATCGTCCGTGCCGTGGTGATGAGGGTGCCGATCATCCGGTAGGTCAGCATCGTGATGTGCACCAACGGAGCGGGGACGCCGATGGAACGCAGCCACACCAGCTGTTCGGACATCGGGGTGGTCAACGCGAAGAGCATCGTGGCCGACATCCCGACGACGGTACGCGCGAGCACCGTCGCGGCGTTGACGAGCCCTCCGTCGACCCATCTCAGGCCGGAGGTCGTCAGCGTGAACACGAGCGGCCCGAGTCCGAGAAGCACGAAGGTCGCCGGCGCGAGCACCAGGGTCGTGTACAGACCGAGCGGAACCTTCGCGCGAAGAGCGAGCGCACACAGGACGAGCCCGATGAGGGGAAGCGCGGGCAGCGGGGGCAGTGAGATGGTCAGGACGAGAAGACCCAGCATCAGAAGAGCCTTCTCCCCGACGTTCACCCGAGCCCACGGGGAGTCTGCCGCAGCGGTCTCCAGGGCGTTCACGGCGTCAGACCCGGATCATCTCAGGCGTCATCGTCCGGGTCCGCCCCCGCGGCCGTCGTCGTTCCGACGGCCCCCGAGGTACGCGAGGCGCGTTCCTCGGCACGGGTCCGACCACGGTAGTTCCCGATGGCGAACCCGAGGATCCCGGCGCCGAGTGCCGCCTGGAGGGCGAACAGTCCTGATTCGACCTCCCCCGGCAGTTCCCCGATCAACGGGCTCGCCCAGGGCTCGTAGTCCGGGTTCTGTTCAGCGACGATCTCCTCGGCGGCACCGTCCGATCCGCCGAACTGTTCCTCGGCGTCGGGGTCACCGAAGTTGTAGAACATCGGGAACACCGCGATCGCCGCGGCGAGAACGATCAGGGCGATCGTGACGACCACCCCGTTTCCCCTGCGGCTGATGGTGGTCGTGGTCTTCTTCTCGGTCGTGTTCCTCATGGTTGTCTCCTCACTGCTTCGATTGACCGGGGTCAGGACGCGGGTACGGGTGTGGCTGCGGTGTTCCTCCGGAATCCGGAGAAGACACCGAGGAGATCGAGTTCCCTGGCTGCGATCACACGGAGACTGCGGAAGATCAGGACCGTGACGATGCCCTCGACGATCGCGAGCGGAATCTGCGTCGTCGCGAACAGACCGAGGAAGGTGAGGAGCGAATTCGCGAAGCCACCGGCGTGATGGGCGAGAGCCAGCTGCACCGAGGTGACGGTGTAGGTAGACAGATCGGCCGCGAACGCGGCGAAGAAAACCGCGACGTCGATGCCCGCACCGAGTCGGCGGAGCAGGATCCACACGCCGTAGGCGACCCAGGGGCCGAGAACGGCCATCGAGAAGATGTTGGCCCCGAGGGTGCTGATGCCCCCGTGGGCGAGGAGAAGAGCCTGGAAGAGCAGGACCACGCCCCCCATGAACGCCATCACCGGAGGTTTGAACAGGACGGCCCCGAGCCCGGTGCCCGTCGGGTGGGAACTGGAGCCCGTGACGGACGGGATCTTGATGGCGGAGAGAACAAAGGTGAACGCCCCCGCGGCAGCGAGAAGAAGCCCGGTTTCCGGGGCTTTGGCGAGCTGTTTCTTCACCGCCCACGCACCGTGGGCGACGAACGGGGCCGCTGCCGCGGTCCAGGCCAGTGCCTGCCCCGCGGGTAGAAAGCCTTCGGCGATGTGCATGACTGTACTTCTCTTTCTGGGACGGGTCCGACACCTCGCGGACCGGCTGGTCAACTCACGGTCGCAGCCGGTCTCCTGGCTCTGACAGCCGTCACGGGGGAACAGGATCGTCCGGTTCCGCCGACAAAGCTCCGACCCCGTGCCTTCCCACCCACGTCTTCCCCGGGGAAAGTGCGCGGACAGTGGCGTCATGCGGTGTGGGCGCCCCGGTGATGAAATCCCTCCGTGACGGACCACGGATGCGGTCCGGCTCATGTCGGGTTCTGTCGTTCGTCACCGGCGACAGTCATACAGTGGCGAGGGCCGCTGCCGGATTCACACCGGCATTCCCGAGCACTGCGACGTGTGGAACGGTAACACGATCCCACCGCAGGAGGGACCCTCCACGACAACAACTACCCTCATTCAGGGTTCAGATTTCCCCTGGTGAAACTGGTTGCCACTTCCCGGCCCGCACCAGCGGCCCGAGGCCCACCCTCATACACAACATAGACAATTCTGTCTATAGTGCGGTCTATCCATGGTGTAGCGTGGCGATGAAAGGCCGGGTGGAAGCGCCACGGCCGGACAGGACCGAGCACATCTTCGAGGAGCTCCACAACGATGACGAACATCCACGACAACATCACCGACACCATCGGAAACACCCCCCTGGTACGCCTCAACAGAATGACGGGGGATCTCGACGCCGAGATCCTGGTCAAACTGGAGTCCTTCAATCCCGCCAACAGTGTCAAGGACCGCATCGGGCTGGCCATCATCAACGCCGCGGAGGCCGACGGCTCCCTGAAACCGGGAGGAACGATCGTCGAGGCGACCTCCGGCAACACCGGTATCGCGCTCACCATGGTCGCCGCCGCCCGCGGATACAACGTCATCCTCACCATGCCCGAGACCATGTCGATGGAACGCCGCGTCATGCTCCGCGCCTACGGTGCGGAGATCGTCCTCACCCCGGGCGCCGCCGGCATGCAGGGAGCGGTCGACAAGGCCAACGAGATCGTCTCCGAGAACGAGGGGGCGATCCTCGCCCGCCAGTTCGCGAACCCCGCGAACCCCGCGATCCACCGTTCCACCACCGCGGAGGAGATCTGGAACGACACCGACGGGAACATCGACATCTTCGTCACCGGCGTCGGTACCGGTGGAACGGTCACCGGTGTCGGTACCGTCCTGAAGGAGCGCAGGGAGGACATCGAGATCTACGCCGTCGAACCCGCCGAATCCGCACTCCTGTCCACCGGGAAGGCCGGCCCCCACAAGATCCAGGGCCTCGGCGCAAACTTCGTACCCGAGGTCCTCGACCGCCGCGTACTCAGCGACGTCCTCACCGTCAGCAACGCCGACGCCATCGCCACAGCCCGTGAACTCGCCCGCAGCGAGGGAATCCTGGGCGGCATCTCCACCGGCGCGAACGTCCGCGCGGCACTCGATCTCGCCGCCCGCCCCGAAAACGCCGGCAAGACCATCGTGACCACGGTCTGCGACTACGGCGAGCGCTACGTCTCGACCGTCCTGTTCGACGACATCCGGAGCTGACCCCGGCCGGGCACCCCGGAATCCCCCTCCGCTCCCCGCCGTGCCCGCATCTTCCCGGTGCGGGCACGGCGGGGAGCGCCCTGTTTCCGCTGATAGGATTGGCGTCCATGTACCGGCTGCTGAGGATGATCAGAGAAGACCTTGCCAACGCCCGCGAGCACGACCCCGCCGCGCGCGGTGATGTAGAGAACGCGATCGTCTATTCCGGTCTGCACGCCGTCTGGTCGCACCGCGTCGCCCACGCGCTCTGGACCCGGGGCTTCCGTGGCCCCGCCCGCGTGCTCGCCCAGTTCACCCGTTTCCTCACCGGTGTCGAGATCCACCCCGGCGCCACCATCGGACGCCGGTTCTTCATCGACCACGGCATGGGTATCGTCATCGGCGAAACCGCCGAGATCGGGGACGGTGTCATGCTCTACCACGGGGTCACCCTCGGCGGACAGGTCCTCACCCAGACGAAACGGCACCCGACACTCGAGGACAACGTCACGGTCGGCGCCGGGGCGAAGGTTCTGGGCCCGATCACCATCGGATGCGGAAGCGCCATCGGGGCGAATGCCGTCGTCACCAAGGATGTACCGGCGAACCACATCGCGGTCGGCATCCCCGCGGTCAACCGGCCCCGCAAAACCAACGAGTGCAAGAAACTCGTCGACCCGGACCTCTACGTCGACAAGGAACCACCGTTGTTCTGATCATGCACAACTGGTGACGGTGCCCGCCCCGCATCCACCTGGACGGACACCGTCACCGTGTCCGCTGGGCCCCCTTGACGAGCCCCTCCGCGTAGTCGGGGTTCTTCGCGATGAAATGCTCCACGGCGGAGCAGGTGGCACGGTAGGCGAGACCCGCTTCACGGGTGTCCTCCAGCGCGAACCGGATCAGTGGGGCACTCAGCCCCCGCCCCCGGAAACGCGGGTCGATGACGGTGTGGTTGAGGTCCCGCACCGTCGGTGTGCCGTGATCCGATGTCTCGACGGCGTAGGCCGCGTATCCGGCCTCCACTCCATCGACGTTGATGATGTAGCGGTTGTTTCGTTCGTCATGGCTGATCTGCCGTCCGGTACCGGTCACACGTGACTCCTCACTGGTTGATCTGTCGTGGAAACTGAAATGCCCGCCACGTGGTCCTCAGAGGACGCAGAGCGGCTGACGGTCCTCACGCCCTCCCCCAACCGGTGACGTGAGGAATGTACAGGGATCGTAGCCGGCGGCGACGACGGCAGCCCGCACCCCGGACCACTCCCGGGCACTGAGGGACGGGCCCCGGGAGAGCACGAACCCCGTGGTACGGTCCGGACTCCCGACCAGCACGACACCTCCGTCGCCCGACATCCACGCCACCCGGTAGTTCGTCGGCCCATCCGGGGACTGGAACGGAACCCCGTTGAACCAGACCCGGAGTGAGGCCCCGGTTCCCGGGTCCGTGACCCGCGCCTGCCCCTCGATGCCGGACGGGTTGCCGAACCAGTCGGTGCACGAGTTCACCACACGTACCGTCTCCGGCCCCGTCAGTGTGTACCGTGCGGTCGTGTCACGCGCGCACTGGATACTGAAGATGTGCGGCAGTGCCGCAACCTGGTGCCAGGTCCCCTGGTATCCCTCCAGATCGAGCTGCGGCACCTGCGGAAGCTCAGCCCCCTCCGCCACCGGCAGGGACGAGGAGACGGGCAGCCCCGGAAAACCCCGGACGGGCGGCCCCTCCTCCGACACGGCGGGAGCTGCCCCCAGCGTGGCAGCGAGCGCCCCTGCGGCCGTCAATGCCGCCAGCGGTACCGTGATTTTTCCGCGCGTCCAATTCATGCCTCCATTGTGCAGGAAAAGGGACTTCCCGGTTGCAGACGCAAAAACACCCCCGGGTATTAACCGGGGGTGTGATTGTGGCCAGAGCCAGGATCGAACTGGCGACCTTCCACTTTTCAGGCGGACGCTCTACCGACTGAGCTATCTGGCCTCAAGAATGTCCTTGGACAATCTTGCGACCCTGACGGGACTCGAACCCGCGACCTCCGCCGTGACAGGGCGGCGCGCTAACCAACTGCGCCACAGGGCCTTACTTTTGCGCTCCGAGCGGTACCCGTTGCACGAGAGGAAACTTTACACAGCACTCTGATTTTCGACAAATCCACAGTACAGACAGTAATTCGCGGCCAGGTGACAACGCCCCGCGACCGCGCCCCGACCGTACGCGAGAGCACACACCGGTCGAGAGCACACACCGGTCGAGAGCACACACCGGTACCGAAATGAGAAGATCCCCGGAAGCTCTCAAGCTTCCGGGGACTGTTGCGACCCTGACGGGACTCGAACCCGCGACCTCCGCCGTGACAGGGCGGCGCGCTAACCAACTGCGCCACAGGGCCTCATTCTCTTCTTGCACGCACCCCGGCAAACCGGAGGAACGTGGTACTCCCAACGGGATTCGAACCCGTGTCGCCGCCGTGAAAGGGCGGTGTCCTAGGCCCCTAGACGATGGGAGCTCACAGCTGAGATCCAGTGGCGGGCACTGTCCTCAACGGCTTGTTCAGAATATACTTGGCAAAGGCCTCACACACAAAACCAGCAGTTCAAAAGGGGTAATAGAGACGAATACCGGCCCCCGAGCAGAACTCGCCCCCCGACTCGGCGAAATCATGCCCAACCGATGACCCTGTCGCCCGACCCTCCCCGCACACGAAAACTCCCTTCCCGGTTGACGGGAAGGGAGTTGAACGTGGGCCCTGTGGGGCTCGAACCCACGACCTGCGGATTAAAAGTCCGTAGCTCTACCAACTGAGCTAAAGGCCCATCCGGTTCACGACCGGCACCCGATCAGGGAGATCGGGTCATCGCTCATTGTAGCGGCCGATCCGAC
This sequence comes from Corynebacterium pygosceleis, assembly GCF_016595275.2. GTDB lineage: Bacteria > Actinomycetota > Actinomycetes > Mycobacteriales > Mycobacteriaceae > Corynebacterium > Corynebacterium pygosceleis. Next base: position 10,557 of record NZ_JAENIQ020000004.1, read on the forward strand.
AAGGGAGAAATTCGCGCCCCTCAAACACGGTATCCGGAGCGCCACAGGACACTCCCGGGACTTCACGGTGTGGTTGAGACTCTTGCGGGACCACAACCGACACGACAAAACCGGACACAGGGTTCCCGGGCATCGTCACCGGCACATCACAGGCCGTGTCCCCGACACACGAAACGGCCCCCACCACCGGGCGGGGGCCGTATTCAGGCGGAACTACTTCTTCTTCGGGGTCTTCTTCATGGAACCGGTCTCCAGGAAACGCTGGTGGAAGCTGAGCGCCTCGTCGAGGAGATGCGGGGTCTGCATCATCTTCTTCTCCTTGGCCAGGTGCAGGGCCTTGTCGTAGTACTCCTGGAGGAGCGGGCGGTAGTCCGGGTGTGCCAGTGCGATCATCTTGTCGACGCGCTGGCGCGGAGCCAGACCACGCAGGTCGGCGTAACCGTACTCGGTGATGATGACCTTGACGTCCTGCTCGGTGTGGTCGATGTGGGAGGCGAAGGGGACGATGGCGGAGATGTCGCCGCCCTTGGCCTCGGACGGGGTGATGAAGGAGGAGATGTAGCCGTTGCGGGTGAAGTCCGCGGACCCGCCGACACCGTTCATCATCCGGGAACCGGTGACGTTGGTGGAGTTGACGTTGCCGTAGATGTCGGCTTCGACAAGTCCGTTGGTGCAGATCAGACCCAGTCGGCGAACGACCTCGGGGTGGTTGGAGACGGACTGCGGACGCAGGATGATGGTGTTGCGGTAACGCTTGGCCTCATCGTTCATCTTCTCCGCGTACTCGGGGGAGAGAGAGAACGACGTCGCGGATGCGACGGTCATCTTGCCTGCGTCGATCAGGTCGACCATGCCGTCCTGGATGACCTCGGTGTAGGCCTTGATGTTCTCGAACTTCGAGTCGAGGAGACCCGCCATCACGGCGTTCGGGACGTTACCGACACCGGACTGCATGATGTAGCCGTCATACGTGAGGCGGCCCGCGCGGACCTCGCCCTCGAGGAAGTCGAGGAAGTTGCCGGCGATCTTCTGGGAGATCTCGTCAGCGGGCTTGAAGGGTGCGTTGCGGTCGGGGGCGTCGGTCTCGACCACGGCGACGACCTTGTTCGGGTCGATGTCGATGTAGGTCTTGCCGATACGCTGCCCCGCCTCGGTCAGCGGGATCGGGATGCGGTTCGGCAGGGCCGGCATACGCCAGATGTCGGCCATTCCCTCGAGGTCGGGGGACTGCCAGGAGTTGACCTCGATGATGATCTTCTCGGCGGCGTCCAGGTACTCGACGTTGTTGCCGACGGAGGATGAGGGAACGATGTGTCCTTCATCGGTGATGCGGGTCGCCTCAACGATGGCGACGTTCATCTGACCGAAGAAACCCTGCTCGACGTACATGCCCGACTCGGAGAGGTGGTAGTCGGCGTAGAAGGTGGTGCCGTCGTTGATCTTGCTGCGCAGCGTCGGATCGGACTGGTAGGGGGTGCGGAACCGGAGAGCGTCGGCCTCGGCCAGGACACCGTCGCAGTCATCGGCGGTGGAGGCGCCGGTGAACAGGTCGATCATGTAGCTGTTGCCCTTGGCGTGCTCTTCCTTGGCGCGCTCGGCGATGGCCTTCGGCAGCGCCTTGGGGTAGCCGGCACCGGTGAATCCGGAGATACCGACCTTGTCTCCGTCGTTGACGAACTGGGCGGCCTCTTCGGCCGACATGATCTTACCCTTGAGCTGGGCGTTGGCGATCCGGTCAGACATATAATTTCCTCCTGAGTGCCTGTCGGCCGACGAACGGCGTCCAGGGAATCGGTCTACCGAGGGGAACCTGAGGGGCCACGGTCCCAGGGCTCCGGATTCCGGAACTCCGGAGCTCCGGACGGTGACTCTGAGTTGTGACCCAGCTGTACCTTCGGCATACAAGTTACGTGGACCACGATACATCGCCGCCCCCCGTTCTGCCCCCATACTCCACTACTTTCCCCCGGCAACCTGGACGATTACACCCGTGCGCCCCCTCCGATCGTGCTGTATGCCGCGTCACCCACGGGTGACGGACGGACGGCCTCCCGTGCCCGGGGTTCCCTGGTTTGTCCCGGACGGCCGGTACACCGGACAATGGTCCCGTGACTGACGCAACCGCTCCCGCCCTGACCATCGGCCCACTCTCCCTCGGTTCCCCGGTGGTTCTCGCCCCGATGGCGGGGGTCACCAATGTCGCGTTCCGTACGCTGTGCCGTGAACAGGAACGGTCCAAGATGGGGAGTGTCGCCGGCCTCTACGTGTGCGAGATGGTCACGGCCAGAGCTCTCGTCGAGGGAAACGAGAAGACGCTCCACATGACGACGTTCGCCCCGGACGAGGATCCGCGTTCACTCCAGCTCTTCACCACGGACCCCGAGTACACCTACCGCGCGGCGCGGATGGTCGTGGACAATGACATGGCCGATCACATCGACCTCAACTTCGGGTGCCCGGTCCCGAAGGTGACGAGGCGTGGTGGTGGCGCCGCACTCCCCTACAAGCGCCGCCTGTTCGGCAACATCGTCTCCGCCGCGGTCCGCGCCACCGAGGAAACAGACATTCCGGTGACCGTGAAGTTCCGCGTGGGGATCGACGCGGAGCATCTCACCCATCTCGATGCCGGACGGATCGCGGTCGATTCGGGCGCCCGCGCGGTGGCCCTCCACGGACGGACCGCCGCCGAGCGGTACTCCGGGCAGGCGGACTGGTCACGTATCGCCGAACTCAAGGAGCATCTCGCGGACACCGGTGTACCGGTGCTCGGCAACGGGGACATCTTCGCCGCATCCGACGCCCGCAGAATGATGGATGAGACCGGTTGCGACGGTGTCGTCATCGGACGGGGGTGCCTGGGTCGCCCCTGGTTGTTCGCGGAACTGTCCGCGGAGCTGAACGGGCGTCCGTTACCGCCGCAGCCGACCCTCGGAGAGGTCGCGGGAATCATCCGTCGCCACGCGGAACTGCTCGTCGAACACGACGGGGAGGACAAGGGCTGCCGGGACCTGCGCAAGCACATGGGCTGGTATTTCCGCGGCTATCCCGTCGGGGGTGATGTCCGTCGGGCGCTCGCCGGTGTGGCGTCCCTCGCGGAGCTGGACGAGCATCTCGCACCACTCCGGGACTCGGATGCACTGCCCGACGACGCGGACGGTCCCCGTGGGAGGCAGGGGTCACCGGGCCGGGTGATCCTGCCTGAGGGGTGGCTCGATGATCCGGAGGACGAGACCGCACCGGTCGACGCGGATGTCGAGAACTCCGGGGGTTGATTCCCCTTCCGGGGGAGTGACGCCGTGGGGGGGACAGGGGCATCCGTGTACATCTATAGTGGCAGTTATGCGTACCTCATACCGGGAACATCTCGATGCCTTCGCCCATGATCTCATCATCATGTGCGACCAGGTCCATTCTGTCATGAGCAATGCATCTGACGCGCTGCTGAGGCAGGACCTCCAGTCCGCGGAGAAGGCCCTGTCCCTCGTGGATGAGCTCGAGATCGTCCGTCTGCGTTGTGAGGAACGCGCCGTTCAGCTGCTCGCGTTGGAGGGGCCTCTGGCGCGCGATCTCCGCCAGGTCATCTCCTCCATCTACATCGTCGAGGACATGTACCGGATGGGTGTCCTCGCGAAGCATGTCGCCAGAACCGCCAGGCGCCGGCACCCGGAACCGGCCGTACCGGGGCCGTTGACCGGTTACTTCGAGGAGATGTCCCGGGTCACACTGGAGATGAGCGCGAAGGTCCGCGAGATCCTGATTGATCCCGATGTGGATGTGGCACTGGTGTTCGGCGCGGACGATGACGCGGTCGATGATCTGCACGAGCATCTCTTCACCGTGCTGACGAAACGCGCCTGGCCGTACTCCACCACGTCCGCCGTGGATGTCACTCTGTTGAGCCGTTACTACGAACGCTACGCGGATCACGCGGTGAACGTGGCGAGCCGCATCGTCTACCTGACCACCGGCCTGATGCCGAGGGACTACATGGCGAAGCGCCGGGAGGATGAGGAGGAGGCCGACATCGAGCGTCGTTTCTCCCGGGGTGGTCACTGACCGCGTCAGCGGGATAACCGGCGAAGACCCCGGGGCCGCACCATAGACGGTGCGGCCCCGGGGTCTTCGGGTCGGAGGCGGGGTGCCCCGGTTTATCCGAAACGACCGGAGATGTAGTCCTCGGTCTCCTTCTTCTGCGGATTCTCGAAGATCCGGTTGGTCGGGCCGACCTCGACCAGTCGGCCGGGCTTTCCGGTGGCTTCGAGGGAGAAGAACGCCGTCTGGTCGGAGACGCGGGCGGCCTGCTGCATGTTGTGGGTCACGATGACGATGGTGAACTCCCGCTTGAGCTCGTCGATGAGTTCCTCGACCGCGAGGGTGGAGATGGGGTCGAGGGCCGAGCAGGGCTCGTCCATGAGCAGGACCGCGGGTTCCACGGCGATGGCGCGGGCGATGCAGAGCCGCTGCTGCTGACCACCGGAGAGACCGGAGCCGGGCTTGTCGAGCCGGTCCTTGACCTCTTCCCAGAGGTTCGCGCCACGGAGGGACCGCTCGGCGACCTCCTTGAGCTTCGTCTTGTTGCGTTCACCGGCGAGCTTGAGGCCGGCGACGACGTTCTCCTCGATGCTCATCGTCGGGAACGGGTTCGGCTTCTGGAACACCATTCCGATCGTGCTGCGGACCGCGACCGGGTCCACGTTCGGTGCGTAGATGTCCTCGCCGTCCAGGAGGATCTCGCCTTTGACGGTCGCACCCGGGGTGACTTCGTGCATCCGGTTGAGGGTGCGCAGTACGGTGGACTTTCCGCAGCCGGAGGGGCCGATGAATGCGGTCACCGCGTTCGGCGGCACTTTGAGGGAGACATCCTGTACGGCGTGGAAGTCGCCGTAGTAGATGTTGACGTCCTTGAGGTCGAGGCGCTTGGCCATGTGCTGTGTGTCCTTCTGTTTCCAGGTTGGTGCGGAGCTGGTTCGGGAGGGGACCCGGGTCACTTCTTCTTTCCGGTGACCCGGAGAGAGAGGATGCGGGCGGTGATCGTGAGGACCGCGATGAGGACGACGAGGGTCAACGCGGCACCCCACATCTTGTCGACGACCGCGGGGGAGGTACCGGCCCGGTACATGTCGAGCATCATCAGCGGCAGTGAGGACTGGGAGTTTCCGGTGGGATCCCAGTTGATGCCCTGCGTCGATCCCACGAGAATCAGGACCGGGGCGGACTCCCCCATGATGCGGGCGATGGCGAGCATGATGCCGGTGACGATGCCGGACCAGGCGGTGGGGAGGACGATCTTGACGATGGTCTTCCACCTCGGGACGCCCAGTGCGTAGGACGCTTCACGCAGATCCTGGGGAACGATGCGCAGCATTTCCTCGGTGGTCCGGACGACCACGGGCACCATGAGGAGCACGAGGGCGAGGGACACGGCGAAGCCGGAGCGGTTGAACCCGAACAGGGCGATCCAGACCGAGTAGATGAACAGGGCCGCGACGATGGACGGGACACCGGTGAGGATGTCGACCATGAACGTGGTGACCTTGGACAGTCGGTTGTTTCCGCCGTATTCAACGAGGTAGACGGCGGTGAAGACGCCGACCGGGATCGACAGGAGCGAGGCGACGCCACACTGGACGAGGGTGCCGATGATGGCGTGGACCATGCCGCCGCCGGGTTCCGTGTAGAGCACCCCGAGCTGGGACTTCGTCCACCAGTCCGCGTTGAGCGTGACCCCGATGCCCTTGATGATGACATCCGCGAGGATCCACACGAGCGGGATCAGGGCGATGACCATGCAGGTCCGGATGATCCACTTGGAGGCCAGGTTGGCGTTGCGCCTGGATGAGGAGAGCTTGGGGAAGGTCGGGGCACCGCCGATGACGTCGTGCCCGCTTCCGGTTTCCTGGGAGAGGGAGGTTGCGTTCATCAGGCCTTGCTCCTGTTCTTGATGACGGCGCGGGCACCTGCGTTGACCACGAAGGTCAGGAGGAAGAGCACCAGGCCCGCCGCGATGTAGGCACCGGCCTTGAGATTGTCGTTGAATTCCGGTGCCGCGTTCGCGATGGCGGTGGCGAAGGTCGTGCCGCCGTCGAAGAGGGAGGCGCGGAAGGCGGAGGAGGGGGAGACGACCAGGTAGAGCGCCATCGTCTCGCCGAGGGCGCGACCGAGTCCGAGCATCGAACCGGAGATGTACCCGGAGAAACCGAACGGCAGGACGGTCATCTTGACGACCTCCCAGCGGGTCGCACCGAGGGCGAGCGCCGATTCCTTGTGTCCGACGGGGGTCTGGACGAACACCTCACGCGCGGTGGCCGCGATGACCGGGAGGATCATGATGGCGAGGACGACGCCACCGGTGAGAACGTTGCGGGAGGTGGAGAACGCCGGTGAGTTGGCGTAGTGGCGGAAGAGGAAGAAGGTGTCGGCGTGTTCGTTGATCCAGGCGAACACCCCTCCGAGCGCCGGGCCGAGGACCGCGGCACCCCAGAGGCCGTAGACGATGGAGGGGACCGCAGCGAGGAGATCGACGAGGAACCCGAGCGGCTTCCTCAGGCGCTGCGGTGCGTAGGAGGAGAGGTAGATGGCGACGCCGAGGGCGATGGGCATCGCCAGGGCGAGGGCGACCAGGGAGATCGTGACGGTCACGGCGAGGAGGTTCGGGATACCGAACAGCATCGCGCTGGTGTCACTGGTGTTCCAGTCGCCACCGTAGGTGAAGAACCCGGTCAGGCCCTCGGCGTTGTTCATCAGTGCGGGGGCCGCACGCCAGAGCAGGAAGAAACCGATGGCCGCGATCAGAACGGTGATGGTGGCCGCCGATGTCGTGGCGATTCCCTTGAAGATCCGGTCGTTGCGCCGGTGTGCGGTTCCGGTGGCGTGGATACCCCCGGGGCCGGTACCGACCGGGGTGTCGGCGATGGCCGGCTGGGCCAGGTCACCCTGGGTGTCCGGTTGGCTACGCCCCGATGTGGAGAGTGGCTTCGTCATGTCTGGTGTGTGTCCTCGTGAGATGCGGAGATACGGGAGACGTGCCCCGGGACCGGGGCACGTGGGGTGTTACTGGATCGCGTCGACCGCGTCCTTGAGCTTCTGGGCGTAGTCACCGGAGACCGGGATGTAGCCCTGCTTCTCGAGGCGCTCGTTCTGGGTGCCGAGGGCGACGGTGAGGAAGTCCTTGACCATCTTGGAGGTCTCCTCGTCGTAGCCTGCGGAGCAGACGATCTCGTAGGTGGTCAGGACGAGCGGGTAGGCGCCCTCCTGCTTCATCTCGAACAGCTTGGTGGAATCGACGACCATGTTGTGGCCCTCGGTCTTGTAGCTGAGGTTGTCGAGGGCCTCGCCGACGGTCTTGTCGTTGAGCTCGACGGCCCCCTCGCCGAAGTCGATCTGGGCGATGCTGAGCCCCTGCTCGGTGGCGAAACCGGCCTCGACGTAGGTGATGCCGCCGTTGGTCTTGGAGACCTCGGAGACGACGCCGTTGGAGCCGTTGGCGCCCGCACCGGTGGCGGACGGGAAGGACTTGCCGGTGGTGGTCCACTCGTTCGGGGCGGACGCCTTCAGGAACTTCTGGAAGTTGTCGGAGGTACCCGACTCCTCGGAACGGTAGATGACGTTGATGGCGGTGTCCGGGAGATCCACGCCGTCATTCAGTGCCGCGATGGCGTCGTCGTTCCAGGAGTTGATCTTGCCCGCGAAGATCTGGGCGATGACCTCGGGGGAGAGAACGATGTCGTCGCTCAGTCCCTCCAGGTTGTAGGCCACGGCCACCGGGCCGATGACGAGGGGCAGGTGCCAGACCTCGTTGCCGCCGCAACGCTTCTCGGCGTCCGGGATCTGCTCCTCGGAGAGCGGGGAGTCCGAACCACCGAAGGCGACCTGGCCGGCGATGAACTGCTTCTGGCCGGACCCGGAACCGGACGCGGTGTAGTTGAACTGCGCACCGGAAACCTGCTGCTGGTAAACGGTACCGAAGAGGTCCATCGCCTTCTGCTGAGATGACGCACCCTCGGCGGACAGCGTTCCGGTGGTGCCGGAGAGCCCGTCGATGGAGCTTCCACCTTCACCGCCACCTGCGGTGGTGTCGGCGGACTCGGAGCAGGCGGTGGCGGCGAGAGAGACGGCGGCGATACCACCGAGAAGGGCGGCGCGACGGGAACGGTTGCGGATCACTTCGGAATTCCTCCATGGGTGTGGTTGGGCTGTACGTGGCAGCTGTTTTTCCGTGGCAACGCCGCGAAACCGGAAGAGGTTCCGCGGCGGAAAAATGAACCACACCATCCAGACGGGGCCGGGGCGTGGTCCGCTTGCCTCATCCCAGAAGCTAGAGGGCGGAGGTGTCCCGGTCGGGCCCTGTCGGTGAACAACAGGTTAATTCGGACGGAAAGGTGCGCGAACCACCCCGGGGCGCCCCCATCATTCCCAGCTCACCACCATCGTGATCACCCCTCCCCCGAGGATTTCGGGGAGCCGTAGGCGACATGCCTCTCCTTCACCCCGAAGCCCAGGCGCTCATACGCGGTCACGGCTGCGGTGTTGTCTGCCTCGACGTAGAGAATGACCTCATCCGCTCCCCTCCGGTGCAGGTGCCGGAGTCCGGCGGCGATCAGCGGCCCGCCGAGCCCCCGCCCCCGGGAATCATCGGCGAGACCGACGACGTAGACCTCCCCGACCGCCGTTCCGGACCCGTCGTCCCCGTGCCACTTCGTCCAGTGGAACCCCGCGAGCTCCGGATGCCCCGCACCGTCCTCCCGCCCCTCCCCGCAGGACCAGAGCAGCAGGACCCCACCCGGATCGAACCAGTCGGTGTCCCTCCCACGGGTGAGTGCGTCCCTGTCCCAGCCGCCCTGTTCGGGGTGCCAGTCGAAGGCCTCGTTGTTGACGCGCAACCACTCGGCGTCCACCGTGTCGGCACCGTAGCGCCGGCGTGACTCCGTCAGATCCAGAATCCGGGTGCCGGTGTGCTCGGGTACCTCCGCCGCCGTGGCGAGGTCTGCACCGGTCACCGCCATGACGAGTAGTTCGCGGACGGGTGTCAGCCCCTGCGAGCGGCAGAAGGACACGGCCGCGGGGAGATCGCCGTGGGCCCAGACGGTGTCCGTCCCGTGGCGCCCGGCCAGCTCCCGGAACAGCGCGGTTCCGACGCCCCGTCGGCGCCGCTCCGGGGCCACGAACAGTTCGGCGGTGGCCCCGTCCGAGGCCGCCGCACCGATGAGTTCCCCGCTGTCCGTCAGGGCGATGACGTGCCGGTGTCCACGGGCACCTCCGTCGTCGAGGCCGAGGAGGAACTGCTCCGAGAACGGTTCGACGCCGTCGTGGTCGGCGGCGGCCGCAGCGAGGTCACGGATCTTCCGGGCGGGTGTCGGTGCTGCCGGATCGGTGGGTGTCGTCGTACGGATCTCCATGGAATCCCAGGCTAGTGAAAACCCGGCGCGCCCACGTGCGGTAAACCTTGGAGGTGTGAAACCCTCATCTCCCCGTCGGCTGCTGCTGTCAGCGGTGGTCGTGCTCACCGCCCCCTGGATCGTCGACACCGTTGCGGCGGTGCACGCCGAGAGCCGGATCTCCGGCGAGATCCGGGACGGTGAGGGAATGGACCAGAATCCGGGGGTGACGGTCGGTGGTGTGCCCTATCTCGCGGCACTGTTCACGCACACTGTTCCGACGGTCGTGGTGGAGGCGGGTGATGTGTCTGTGGAGGGGATCGGTACCGCCAACCTCCGTGCGGAGATCCGGGATCTCCGTCTCGACGGGAGGCAGGTGCTGGACGGGGACATTCTCGGGGCACCGGCGTCGATCATCGCGAGGACGGTGCGCCTCGACGGGGTGGCCCTGGGCACGCAGATAGGGGTCACCGATCTGGACATCGCACACCCCACCGACATCTCGCCGTCGGCGCGTCCCGCCACGGAAGCCCGTCTGACGGGCACTCCCCCGGGATTCGACCGCCCCGTGACGGTCTATGTCCGTCTCCGGATCAGGGGGCCGGAGATGACGATGGTCCCGTACCGGCTCGTGGGGGTTCCCGCGGATCGGGAGGACGAGGTCCGGTCCGTCTTCACCTGGCGACTGCGGACGGAGGATCTTCCCCTGCCGACGCGGATCGACAAGGTCTTCTGTTCCGGTGGTTCGATCTACCTTGAATCCAGGCAGCGCGCCGTCGTGGTCGGCGAGACACCGATTCTGCCGGTGGGGTCGGACCCCGACGCGCTACCCGGTTCGGTACATCGGCGTGGGTGAGGAGGACACCGGCGGGACATGTCCGCGCCCGGGCCGCTAGGCTTGTACCCCATGGATGACTCGACGAACCCCATTCCGGAAAGCCCCCGTTCCGACACCCCCGCTGACGCCGCGGTGGCGGGGACGCCCGCCACCGGCGGGCCCCTGAGCGGAAATGACGCGGTGAATCTCGCCGCCGAGCAGTCGCAGACGACCGCGGGGCGGAACATCCCGGGTCTCGGTGATCTTCCGGTCCCGGATGACACCGCCAATCTGCGCCAGGGCCCGAGTCTGCATGACGGTCTGCTGGCGTTGCTCCCTTTGATCGGCGTGTGGCGCGGTGAGGGTCAGGCCGACACCGCCACCGACGGTCAGTACAACTTCGGTCAGCAGCTGGTCTTCGCGCACGACGGGGAGAACTACATCTCCTATGAATCGAGGATCTGGAAGCTCGATGACGAGGGTGAGCCCGCCGGTGCCGACCACCGGGAGACCGGATTCCTGCGGATCAGCGAGAAGGACGAGATCGAACTCATCTGCTGCCACTCGACGGGCGTCGTGGAGATCCTCTACGGTGAGCCGATCACCGAGCGTGCCTGGCAGCTGGAGAGCGCCTCGACGATGGTGACCGCGACCGGTCCGTCGACGCTGGGCCCCGGCAAGCGTCTCTACGGTCTGCTCCCCAACAACGACCTCGGGTGGGTCGACGAGCGTCTCGTCGACGGCGCGCTGCACCCCCGGATGTCAGCTCAACTCAAGCGCTTCATGGGCTGAGCCTGGTTCAGCCCAGGGCGGCCGTGAGAAGCTCCCGGATCACGACCCCGTCGGTCGTGTCCGGGAGCTTCCTGTCGTTGATGCGGACCACCCGGACCGCGAGCCGCACGGAGCTGCACAGCCACACGCTGTCGGCGGCCAGGAGGTCGGTCACGTCCATGTCCTCCTCGAGGCAGGTCCAGCCGTGGGCCGTGGCGTGGCTGAAGAGGGCGGCCTGCGTGGTTCCCGGCAGAAGGTCCCGCCCCGGCGGCGGGGTACGCAGCGTCGACCCGGTGACGGTGACCACCGTCGAGGTCGCCCCCTCGAGGACACGACCGTCGTCGGTGAAGATGACGTCGTCGAAGCCCTTGGCCACCGCGTACCGGAGCGCCGCCATGTTCGCCGCGTAGTTCAGCGTCTTCGCGCCGGTCACCAGCCACGGTGGCGGTTCCTGTCCACCCGTCGCGCCCTGCACCGGGAGCGCCGGGGTGACCGAGTACCCGCGCGGCGTCGTCAGGACGGAGATCCCCTCCTCCCGTTGCCGGAGGACCTTCTCCGGGACCGGTTTCACCGTTATCCACCCGGTGGGACGTCCCGTCGACTCGCGGCCCCGGGTGTACGTCCACACGCACGACGCCTCACCGCCGCCGGCGTCCTCCCATTCGGCGACCGCCTCCGCCGTCGCCCGCGACCACTGTCCGGTGTCCGGCACCGGCAGCCCGAGCATCCGCGCGGAACCCACGAACCGGTCGAGGTGGCGTTCCAGGTTCCGGGCGGCGCCGTCCCGGACGAGAAGGGTCTCGAAGATACCGTCCCCCCTGGTCACCCCAAGGTCATCGGCGTAGATCATCGCGAGCTCGGGGTTGTGTCTCCGGTTCGAGCCACCAGAGGGCTCCACGATGAGGATGACGGGACTGCGGCGAGTGCTGCTCATGAGCCCAGCCTATAGCTGAAACGGCGTTTTCCCGCCGCGGGCACCCGACCGGGTGCAGCGACTAGCATGCGTGGTGTGGACTCCGACAACAGCACGTACCGATCCATGCTCCTCGACCGTCCGGGGGCTCAGCCCGCACTCGGCCCCGATGCCGCGGCGGACACCGCGGGGGTCGCCTGGCACTACGGCGCTCCACTGGTCGAACAACGCGCGGTGGAGGGCCCCGGTGTCGTGATAGACCGTTCCCACCGCGCCGTGGTGTCGGTCGGTGGCCCCGACGCGGCCGACTACCTCAACAAGCTGCTGTCCCAGAAACTCGATGACGTCGTGGACGGGTACAGCGCCGCGGCACTCGACCTCGACGCGCAGGGGCGGATCCTCCATCACGCGGATCTCACGGTGACCGGAGGTGTGTTCCACCTCGATCTACCCGCCACGTCAGCCGTGACCCTGGTGGACTACCTCGAGCGGATGAAGTTCTGGTCCGAGGTCGAGATCGGGATGACCGATCTCGCGGTCCTCACTGTCCTCGGAGCCGCTCCCCCCGCACCGCCGCAGGCGGTCTATGTCCGCGACGTCGACTGGCGGGGGCCCCTTCGTCGGGATGTCGCGGTACCCCGGGCCCTGATCGGGGAGGTCGTCGACGGACTCTGTGCCCCTGACGGCGGTGGACTCCGGCTCGCCGGCCTCATGGCCTGGACGGCGGAACGTGTCCGGGCACTCGAGCCGGAGGTCGCGGCGGATCTCGATCCCCGGGCGATCCCGCACGAGATCCCCCACTGGATCGGAGCGGACGGGCGTGCCGGTGCCGTCCATCTGGTGAAGGGCTGCTACCGGGGCCAGGAGACCGTCTCCCGGGTACACAACCTCGGCCGTTCCCCCCGGTCCCTGGTTCTGCTCCATCTCGACGGTTCAGCCCCCGAGCTCCCCGAGCCCGGATCGGTGGTCACCGATCGGGGACGTACCGTCGGCAGGCTCGGCACCGTGGTCCACGACTGCGACTACGGCCCCATCGCGCTCGCACTGGTCAAGCGGAGCGCACAGCGTTCGTCCGGGCTCACCGTCGGTGGGGATGTCGCGGTCTCCGTGGATCCGGACTCCATCGAGGGCGACCGGGGCATCCAGCCGGGCAGGGCCGCCATCAACCGGCTCAAGGGGCTGAAGGACTGACGCGTCGGGCGGACGGGAGGACCCGCCCGCCCGACGCCCCCGGCGTGCCCGTCTCGAGCGGGGTCGGGGAGAATCCGAGGTCACGGGGCAAAAGCGGAAAAATCACCCGGTTCCGGCTATCCTGTCTAACAGGAATACACTGAACTAGAAACACGCCCTGGGGCGACGCATGAGCGTGCGCCCCGATCACTCCAAGGGGGTCAGACCATGGGTCGCGGCCGTGCCAAGGCAAAACAAGCCAAGGTTGCTCGTCAACTGAAGTACAACATCCCGGACATGGACCTGGACTCGCTCCAGCGTGAACTGTCCGGAAGGGATGAGGGGAGCCACCACTCCGAGGAGGACCGAACCGAAGACCCGTACGACCAGTGGTCGGACTGGTCCGAGGATGACGGCGCTGACGATGACAGCGCCTCACGATGGCGCTGAGTGAATGATGCGGGACCACCACCCCCGGTGGTCCCCCTCTTTTCTTTCCCCACCGGGCGAATCTGAATCGACTCCGCCCTCCAGAGACACCGGCAGGTGACGTGGAGGGCGGTTTTCGGCGGTCCGCGCCCTTTTCGGCTGTGTGACCGTGTCCGGGCCTTCTCCCTGGTGAACACGGAAACGGGCGCACCGCGACTCCCCTGCGTCCGGGGAGAAGAGCGGGCGCCCGTTTCCGTGTTGGGGCCTACTACTGGTAGCTGCCCCTGAGGACGACCGCTTCGGTGTCGTTCTCCGTACGGGAGCGGACGGTTCCGAGTTCCCAGCAGTCGATGTGCCGCGCGGTGAGCATGGCGAGTGCCCGGTCCCGGTCCTGGGGTGCCACGACGGCAACCATGCCGACACCCATGTTGAAGGTCTTCTCCATCTCTTCCTGCGGGACCTTGCCGAGATCCGCGATGGTACGGAAGATCTGCGGCGGTGCCCACGTTCCCCGGGACAGCTCCGCGGTGAGCCCCTCGGGTATGACCCTGGCGAGGTTGCCCGCCAGCCCGCCACCCGTGACGTGGCAGAAGGTGTGCACGTCGCATTCGGCCGCGAGGGCGAGACAGTCGCGGGCGTAGATGCGGGTGGGCTCCAGCAGCTCCTCCCCGAGGGTACGGCCCAGTTCCTCGATGTGTCCGTCGAGCGGGAGTGCGGCCTTCTCCAGCAGGACGTGGCGCGCCAGGGAGTAGCCGTTGGAGTGCAGTCCGGAGGACGCCATGGCGATGACGACGTCACCCGTACGGACCCGCTCCGGGCCGAGGACGCGATCGGCCTCGACGACACCGACGGCGGTCGCGGAGACGTCGTAGTGCCCGGGTTCCATCACACCGGGATGTTCCGCGGTCTCACCCCCGAGCAGGGCGCAGCCGGCCTGGACGCACCCCTCCGCGATACCCGACACGATCTGGGCGACATGCTCGGGGACGACCTTGCCGATGGCGATGTAGTCCTGGAGGAACAGGGGCTCGGCGCCGCAGACCACGAGATCGTCGACGCACATGGCGACGAGGTCGATGCCGATGGTGTCGTGGACGTCCATGGCCTGCGCGACGGCCAGTTTCGTCCCGACACCGTCGGATCCGGCCGCGAGGAGGGGGTTCTCGTATTTACCGAGTGCGAACAGTCCGGCGAATCCGCCGATTCCGCCGCGTACCTCGGGCCGGGTGGCACGACGGGCCAGCGGGGCGATGAGCTCCACCGCCCGATCGCCGGCGGCGATGTCGACACCGGCTGCGGCATAGGAGGTGCCTTGCTCGTCATGTGGGCTCATGGTGCTTCGTCTTCTCCTGGACTCAATGGGGCTTACTGGGATTGCTGGGCGTCGCCGGGGCTGGCCGGAGGTCACCGCCGGAACTGTCCACGGTCCGGCGACGTACGTTTTTTCCGTTCCGGAGCCGATCGTAGAGCACTCGACCCCGGACGGGTGCACGCGGCTCAGTTCAGGGCGGGTTCCCCTGCGGGGTTCTGCAACTTCCGGACGAGATCCGCGTTGGGGTTCCCCTCGGGCATACCGAGCGGATAATGACCGTCGAAACAGGCGCAGCAGAGCTGCGTGTAGTCCTGGCGCGAAGCCTCCACCATGCGTTCGACGGAGACGTAGCCGAGGGAATCCGCGCCGATGGCCGTCCGCACGGAATCGATCATCTGCGCCTCGTCGTCCCCCTCCACGCAGTTCGCGAGGAGTTCCCCCGGACTGGCGAAGTCGATTCCGTAGAAGCAGGGCCACTTGACGGGAGGGGAGGCGATCCGGACGTGGACCTCCCGGGCGCCCGCCTCCCGGAGCATCCGGATCAACGCGCGCTGGGTGTTGCCGCGCACGATGGAGTCATCGACGACGACGAGGGAACGCCCCGCGATGACCTCCCGCAGTGGATTGAGCTTCAGCCGGATACCGAGCTGACGGATCGTCTGGGACGGCTGGATGAAGGTCCGCCCGACATAGGCGTTCTTCATCAACCCCTGGGCGAAGGGAATGCCGGAGGCCTCCGCGTAACCGACGGCCGCCGGCGTACCGGATTCGGGGACCGGCATCACGATGTCCGCCCCCTCGGCCGGATGGTCGGCGGCCAGCAGTCGACCGATCTCGACACGGGTGGCGTTGACGTTGCGCCCCCGGATCGTGGAGTCGGGCCGCGCGAGGTAGACGTACTCGAAGACGCAGCCCTTGTGTTCCACCGGCGCGAATCGCTCCGTACGGACACCGGAGGCGTCGATGGTGACCATCTCCCCCGGTTCTATGTCCCGGACGAACGACGCGCCGACGATGTCGAGGGCGGCGGTCTCGCTCGCCACGACCCAGCCGTTGTCCAGACGCCCGAGCGACAGGGGACGGACACCGTTACGGTCACGCGCGGCGTAGAGGGTGTTGCCGTCGGTGAACACCAGACAGAAGGCCCCCTCGATGCGCGGAAGGAGTTCACGCGCGGAGTCGAGCATGGTGCGCCCGTGGCCGATACGGTCCGCGAGCAGCGCCGTCATCACGTCGGAATCACTCGGTGCGGTCTCGGGATTGACGAGCTTCTTCTCCGCCGCCTCGTCGAGGAGCTGGAGGTAGTTGACGATGTTGCCGTTGTGACCGAGAGCGACGTCCGTGTCATCGGGCGCCATGCGGAACATGGGCTGCGCATTCTCCCAGCAGGCCCCACCGGCGGTGGAGTAACGGGTGTGACCGATCGCCAGGTCCCCCTTGAGTGCCTCGAGGGACTGCTCGTCGAACACCTGGGACACGAGCCCGAGATCCTTGAACACCACGATCTGGTCACCGTCGCCGACGGCGATGCCCGCCGCCTCCTGGCCACGGTGCTGAAGGGCGTAGAGACCGTAGTAGGTGAGTTTCGCGACGTCCTCACCGGGTGCCCACACCCCGAACACGCCGCACTCCTCGCGGGGCGGGTTCTCCCCGTGGTCATCGAGGTCGACCCGGCGGTTGGCGTTGGGCCGCTCGTCTGTCATCTCCGGCTTTTCACTGGCTGCCACATCGCATCATGGTAGCCGCCGCGACGTGCATCCCCCAACAATCGGGGGCGGTCGCCCAGCTGGTCATTCCCCCGGTCGGGACAGGTGGAGCACAGGCAACCACCGTTCCACCTCACGGGCCCGCGTCCCGGACACCTCCACACCCGGACACGCACGCAGCTCATCGAGGGTGACCAGTCCGCAGGCGAGCCGGAGCCAGGTGTGCGCGTCACACTCCACCACATTCGGCGGGGTACCCCGCGTGTGCCGGGGCCCCTCGATGCACTGGACCGCGACGAACGGCGGGACCCGCACCTCCACGCTCCTGCCCGGCGCGTCCGCGGCCAACGCCCGCGCGGTGAGCCGCACGGCGTCGGCGAGGGCACCGCGCGACGGTTGGGTGATGCCGTCCTCCACGGGATTTCCGCTGCGGATCCAGTCCGCCACTGCGGTGACGGCGGCGTGGACCGCCGCAGGTTCGGGTGTCTTGCTCATGTCTCCCGACTCTAGCGCCCCGGGGGTGCTCTCCGGGGTGTCCGCGGGCCGGCGCCCGGGACCCGGGCGGTGGTGCGACATTCCCACCGGAGCCGTCGGGGTGATTAGAGTGCAGGTGTCGTACATGCCACCCGAACCGAGGACGAGAACAACCGATGCCGCACCCCTCCCCCGCAGTCACGCTCCGTTTCCTGGCGAGCCCCACGGACATCATCACCGCCGGTGCGCACGGCGTGGACGGTGGGCGGGTCCTCGAGTGGATCGACAAGGCGGCGTACGCGTGCGCCACCGGGTGGTCCCGGACCTACTGCGTGACCGCGTACGTCGGACACATCCACTTCTCACGGCCGATCCCCTCCGGCCACATGGTCGAGGTGCGGTCCCGGATCGCGATGACGGGGCGGAGTTCGATGCACATCATCAACGAGGTGTACTCCGCGGACCCCCGCGAGGGGGTCTACACCAGGGCGTGTGACTGCCTGGTCATCTTCGTGGCCCGTGACGTGTCGACCGGGAAATCCCAGAAGGTGCCGGAGTTCGTGCCCTCCACGGAGCACGAGAAGCAGGTTCACGCGGCCGCGTTGTCGCGGATCGAACTGCGCAAGGCCATCGAGGAGGAGATGGCGAAGCAGACCTACGACGGTCCGAGTGAGGCACCCCGCCTGGTCACCCGGTTCCTGGCGAAGCCGACGGACGTGAACTGGGGTGGGAAGGTGCACGGTGGTACGGCGATGGAGTGGATCAACGAGTCCGCGACGGCCTGCACGATGGAGTGGTCGGGTGAGTCCACCGTCGCGGTGTACGCGGGTGGCATCCGGTTCTACCGGCCGATCAACATCGGTGACCTCATCGAGGTGGACACCCGACTGATGCGCACCGACGCCCGTTCCATGCAGACGTCCGTGCACCTGCGTGCGGGATCACCGCGAGGGGGCCGGGGGAGCCTGGAGACGGCCATCCACGCGACCGTGACGTACATCGGTGTGGACATCGACGGCAATCCGTTGCCCGCACGGCAGTTCACGCCGCGCACGGTGGAGGACCTCCGGTTGGCCGATCACGCCGCGAAGCTCCGCGAACTGCGCGCACGGTACCGTCCGCTGCCGCTGGTCAAACGCTGACGAGGTCCGACGGGGGCTAGAACGACGCAGTGGCCTGGGTGACGACGATCCACACGGCGACGAGGTGCGTGACGGCCGCGACGACCGTCGCCAGGTGGAACCACTCGTGGTACCCCATCCACCGGGCCTCCCGTCCCGGCCACTGGAAGGCGTAGATCAGGGCGCCGACGGTGTAGACGATGCCGCCCGCGAACAGCAGCCACACGACCGCTGCACCGGCCGAGGTCCAGAGCTGGGGTACGAGCGGGACTATCAGCCAGCCGAGAGCGAGATAGACGAGGACCCCCAGCCAGCGTGGATGGTGGATCCAGGCGAGGTTCATGATGACGGACACGGCGGCACCGCCCCACGCGACCGCGAGAATCCACCTCGCGGTTTCCGGCGGGAGGGCGATCAGGCAGAACGGCGTGTAGGTCGCGGCGATGAACACCGCGATGGTGGAGTGGTCCGCACGCCGCCACCAGAGGACGGTGGACGCCCGCTTCCAGGGGCCCAGATGATAGGCGGCGGACACACCGAAGAGAATGATGACACCGACGGCGTACACCATCACACCGAGCGCCTGCCACCAGGGCAGGCGGATCCAGGAGTAGGTGGCCAGCACGGAGCCGGAGAACACGGCGAGGATCGCCGCGAAGAAGTGGATCCAGCCACGACTCCCCGGCCGGGGCCCACGGTCGGTGCGCCAGACGGTGCGTGAGATCATCCCGTCGGCACGGACGGAGGCGGCGTTCACCTCGATGATCTCTTCTTCCGTGGTGCTGTTCTCCGCGTGCAGTGTGGAACGGCGTCCGCCCCCGTGCATGTGAGTGCTCCTCATTTTTCCGGTCTCGTCATCGTGTCCACGGAACGGCCCCCGGATACCCGGATGGACTCCGTCCACCCGACGAGCACCGATCCGGTGACAACGCTACGCTGATCCGCCGGTGGTGTGCCAGACGTGCTTCCCCGGTCCTCACAGCACCGGGGCGTCGACGAGCAGGTCCCCGATCGAGTCAGCCGGAGCGTATCCGGCGTCCAGGGCGGCGTGCACGACCGACAGCAGACTGTCCAGGACCGCGGGTTCCGCCAGCCGACAGGCCGCGGTGGAAAGCCGGACACTGTGTCCCGTGGCTATCTGACGTGCACTGACCCTGCGGACGCTGCGTCGCCACCACCGGGCGGCACCGAACCCCTCGCCGAACGCGAGGACCGGGACGGCGCAGACCGCTCCGGTCCGCAGGTCCTGCACGCCGTTGAGATCGGAGAGGACGGTGAACCCGAATTCCGGCAGGACTTCGCGCGTCCCGTCGGACAGGATCCATTTCGGCGGGGAGAAGATGTCCGTCGTCAGGTCCATCGCCGCCATCTGCCGGCACGCGGCGGTCAACCGGAGCCTGGCCTCGTGCGCGGGGAGCTCGGCGAACTCGGACCGTCGCCCCCGGACGGACTGGTCGAGCCCCGCGAGAACGATCTCGGCACCGGCGTCCCGCTGTTCCCGGATGAACCCGAGCACGTCGGGGTGTCTGCGCAGAGCCCAGTCCCGGGAGCAGTGCGGCGCGACCCGTAGTGCGGGACGGACACCGTGGCGGGCCAGCCCGGAGATCAGCGCGCGGGCGTCACCGAGGTTCTCCGACCGGAGGGATGAGAGTGACAGGGAGAGCATCGGCCGGTTCATGCGGCCCATCCTTCCACTCCCGTGTAAATGTCCGGTGAGGGCGGAATGAACAACCGGTTTCACCGCCGGTGGCCACATCCCGGGACACCGGCGGTGGGTTATAGTCACCGCGACAGGAAAGAAGAGACACACCGACGAGGAACGGGGCCGATGAACCAGTCGATCCACGCGATGAGCCTGCTGCGTGATGCCGGAGGTCTCGGATTGTCCGGCCTCGTCCTGATGCTGCTGTTCATCGCCATGCCCGTGACCGCGCTCAGGATGGAACTCCGCCGCGACTCAGACCCGCTCCGGTTGATCCTGGTCTTTTCTCTGGTCACGCTGCTTCCGGGCATCGGTTTCCTGATCTGGTACGTCGTCCACCGGCGGGAACAGCTGCGGGACCTGAGGGACGCGGCACTCACGGAGGACGACGGCACCACCACCGGCTAGTCCCCGACGACATCCGCCCCACGTGCCCGCCGCGCACAGGCCTTCCGGGCCCTGCGGTACCGCAGCCGGATGTCCTCCAGGTCCCCGGCGTTCGTCACGGTCCGCCGGGCGTCGTCCCACACCAGATCGACGTGCCGTCTCAGATGGTCCAGACGTTTCCGCGCGGTGACGATGCCCGCGACATCCCCCAGCCGCTCCAGCAGCCGGATGTACACGGCCGTGCATCCCGTGGCATTCTGCCGCAACTGGTGGAACATCGTGTCCACGAGACCTTCGAAGGTGGTCACGTCGAACTCCACGCGGAGGGTCCCGTTCCGGGAGATCACCCCACGGGGCAGTTCACGGTTCTCCAGACGGGCGAGCGACTCCGCGAAGCGGTCTATCACGCCCATGGCGGTGAACGGATCATTCGTGCCGGGGCTCAGCGCCCGGACCCCGACCTCCAGGAGCTGATTCACCGAGAACTCGAGGTCCTGTGAGTCGTCCCTGCTGGAACCGAGAAGCAGGCAGTCCGTGATCCCCTCCGGCACGTCTCCCCCGTGGACGACGCGGGCGATCTCCGAACCGGTGAGAAGATAGTTTCCCGGACGGACGAGCAGCTGAACGACGCAATCGTGTTTCTCCGCGATGTCGGCGAGGCGGGGATAGTCGACCTGCTGGACGTAACCGCCCCGTTCGGTGAACACCGACGTCGCCGCGCCGTCGAAGAACCCGTCCCCGGCACGGGGGACGTCGCCCTGTTCCTCGGCGGCCTCCGTACCCCTCTCGAGTGCCCGGGACAGATCCCCGGTGAGGAGATTGACCACACGGGTCATGTTGATGGACTGGGCCATGTGGTTGATGTAGTAGACGAGGAACCCGACGCACAGCGCGGCGTAGATCATCGCCGCGCTGACGTTGTAGTGCGGGATGAAGATCGTGTCTCCGGTGCCCGCGGACACCGCCCGCAGGCTGAACAGCGAGAACGCGAAGGTGGCGAGGAAGATTCCCAGGGTCGCCTGGATGCCCCGGTCCGCGAGGAAACTGTGCAGCAGCCTGGGCCCCATCGTGGAGATCACCGACGACAGAGCGGCGATGGTGATGGAGAACAGCGTGCCCGCCACGCCGATGGACATTCCCGTCATCGCCGACAGCAGACTCCGGGCACCTGATTCACCCCCCGCGTACACGAACGCCAGGGACCCGGGGACACCGAGGTGACGCTCCAGGACGATCAGCGCCTGGGCCAGCGCCACCGAGAACAGCACCATGACGGCGGGCAGGAACCAGAACAGACCGAACGCACGGACGAGACGGTGCCGGAGGAAACTCATGGGGTGAGTGTATCGGCGACGGACCGATCATCCGTCGGCCTGTTCCCCGGCCCTCCTTCGACCATGGAACGGGGGTGTGGGTGCCGTGGGTGCCGCGGTATTCCGGTGCGCCGGACGACTGGCGGACACCGCCCGCAGGAATGGCATGAGGTAATCCGGACACGCCCACGGTCGCTCCCGCTCCGGGGCCCCGTGCCGGGAACGCCGCGTCACGGACGCGGATGTTCACCGTGCCGGAAGACGTCGTTCCCGTACACGCCGGAGCGGGCCGGAACCCGATGTGGTTCCGGCCCGCTCTCCCGCACCTGAAATCGAATGCCGGGGCTACTCCACCACGGAGTTCGCTCCAACGGCGTGGCCGAAGATTCCGGGCAGGGTCGCCTGCCATGCCTCGCGCAGTTCGGTGACCGAGACCTCGAGGTCCACTCCACCGCTGACGCGGATGAGTGCGGCGTCGCCGAGCTCGGTGGTGGTGCCGAGCCTGGTGAACGGAACACCCCTGACGCCGGCGCGGCGCTCGAGTTCCTCGGCGTCCTCCGGGGCGCAGGCGACGAGGACGCGGGACGCGGACTCGGAGAACAGCGCCACGAAGGGGTTGTCGTGAACGCCCGAGAGGTCGATGTCGAGGCCGATGCCGGTGTCCCGGCGGGCGGTCATCGCGAGCTCGGCCAGCCCCTGTGCGAGCCCGCCCTCGGAGAGGTCGTGCGCGGCGGTGATGACGGGTGTTTCGCCGCCGTCGACGGTCTGTGCGGAGAGGAGCGCGCATAGCGCGGCCTCGTCGGCGAGATCCACGGCCGGGGGCATGCCGGCGAGCTGGTCGTGGTTGACCTGCTGCCAGATGGAGCCGCCGAACTCGTCGCGGGTCTCGCCGAGGAGGTAGAGCACCTCGCCGCCGTCGACGGTGCCGAGCTCGTGCCCGATGCGACGTTCCACGTCGTCGATGACGCCGAGGACGCCGACGACGGGGGTCGGGAGGATCGGCTCGGTGCCGGTCTGGTTGTAGAAGCTGACGTTGCCGCCGGAGACCGGGATGCCGAGTTCGACGCAGCCGTCGGCCAGGCCGTGGACGGCCTCGCGGAACTGCCACATGACGTCGGGGTTCTCGGGGGAACCGAAGTTGAGGCAGTTCGTCACGGCGACGGGGCGGGCACCGGTGACGGCGACGTTGCGGTACGCCTCGGCGAGCGCGAGGCGGGCACCGGTCTCCGGGTCGAGCTTGGTGTAGCGTCCGGAGGCGTCCGCGGAGACCGCGACACCGCGACCGGTACTCTCGTCGATGCGCAGCACGCCGGAGTCGGCGTTGCGGGCGAGCACCGTGTTGCCGCGGACGTAGCGGTCGTACTGCTCGGTGATGAACGCGCGGGAGCACAGCGCCGGGGAGGAGATCATCCGCATCCAGGCGTCGTGGATCGCGGCGGAGTCGGTGGGCCTGTCCACCTCGACGGGCCGCTGGAGGTCGTCCTGCCAGTCGGGGCGGGCGAAGGGGCGCTCGTAGACGGGGCCCTGGTGGGCGATGGTGTGCGCGGGGGCGTCGACGACGGTCTCCCCGCGGTGGGTGATCACGAGGTGGTCGTTGTCGGTGACCTCGCCGATCTCCGCGCAGGCGACGTCCCAGTGGGCGCAGATCTCGAGGAAGCGTTCGACGTTCTCGGGTGCGACGACGGCGCACATGCGTTCCTGCGACTCGGAGGCGAGGATCTCGGCTGCGGTCATGTTCTCGGCGCGCAGGGGCACGGCGTCGAGGTTGACGAGCATGCCGCCGTCACCGGCGGCGGCGAGTTCACTGGTGGCGCAGGACAGGCCCGCGCCGCCGAGGTCCTGGATGCCGACGACGACACCGGCGCGGTAGAGGTCGAGGCAGCACTCGATGAGGACCTTCTCGGCGAAGGGGTCGCCGACCTGCACGGCGGGGAGCTTGCGCTCGGCGCCCTCCTCGAAGGTGTCGGAGGCCAGCACGCTGACGCCGCCGATGCCGTCGAGGCCGGTGCGGGAGCCGAAGAGCATGACCTTGTTGCCCAGCCCGGAGGCGAAGGCGAGTTTGAGGTCCTCGGTCTTCAGGGTTCCCACGCACAGGGCGTTGACGAGGGGGTTGCCGGCGTAGGAGGCGTCGAAGACGGTCTCGCCGCCGATGTTCGGCAGGCCGAGGCAGTTGCCGTAGAAGCTGATGCCGTCGACGACACCGGGCAGGACGCGGGCGGTGTCGGGGGCGTCGGCGGGGCCGAAGCGCAGCTGGTCCATGACGGCGATGGGGCGGGCACCCATGGCCATGATGTCGCGCACGATGCCGCCGACGCCGGTGGCCGCGCCCTGGTGGGGCTCGACGTAGGAGGGGTGGTTGTGGGATTCGACGCGGAAGGTGACGGCGTGGCCGTTCCCGATGTCGACGACGCCGGCGTTCTCACCGATGCCGGCGAGAATCTTGGAGTTCATCTCGTCGGTGGTGGTCTCCCCGAAGTAGCGGAGGTGCACCTTGGAGGATTTGTAGGAGCAGTGTTCCGACCACATGACGGAGTACATGGCGAGCTCGGCGTCGGTGGGGCGGCGGCCGAGGATCTCCTTGATCCGGGCGTACTCGTCGTCCTTGAGCCCGAGACTGGCGTAGGGCTGTTCGGCGTTCGGGTCGGCGGTGGCGGCGTCGACGGTGTCGTTGAAAGTCATGGTGTTTTTCTCCGGTGTCCTTCTCGTGGTGGCGCGGTCAGGCACCGATGTGGCTGATGGCGGACAGGAACAGTTCCAGGCCGTCGGTGGATGGTCCGGTGAGCTTCTCGACGGCGTGCTCCGGGTGCGGCATCAGGCCGACGACACGGCCGTCGGCGCTGCTGACGCCGGCGATGGCGTTGACGGAGCCGTTGAAGTTGTCGGTGTAGCGGAACACCACGCGCCCCTCGTCCTCCAGCATCTTCACGGTCTCGGCGTCGGCCTGGAACCGGCCCTCGCCGTGTTTGGCGGGGATGAGGATCTTCTGGCCCTGTGCCAGCGTGTTGGTCCAGGCGGTGTCCGCGTTGGCGACCTCGAGGTGGGTGTCCACGCAGTGGAAGTGCAGGCCCTCGTTGCGGGTCAGCGCCCCGGGGAGGAGGTGGGCCTCGGTGAGGATCTGGAAGCCGTTGCAGATACCGAGGACGGGCATGCCCTTGTGCGCGGCGTCGACGACCGCACGCATGACGGGCGCCAGCGCGGAGATGGCGCCGCTGCGCAGGTAGTCGCCGTAGGAGAATCCGCCGGGGACGACGACCGCGTCGACGCCCTTCAGGTCCTCGTCGGCGTGCCAGAGTTCGTGGACCTCGGCGCCGGCGATGCGGGCCGCGCGGGCGGCGTCCACGTCGTCGAGGGTTCCGGGGAAGGTGATGACACCGATTTTCGCAGCCACCGGGCTCACGCCTCCCCGCGGACGATGGTGAACGTCTCGATGACGGTGTTCGCGAGCAGGGTCTCCGCGAGGTGGTTCAGCTGCCCGTCGGTGACGGTGTCGTCCACCTCGAGCTCGAAGCGCTTGCCCTGTCGGACGTCCGTGACGCCGTCGATTCCGATTCGGCCCAGGGCACGGTGCACGGCCTGTCCCTGGGGATCGAGGATCTCTGCCTTCGGCATCACATTCACAACTACACGGGCCACGGTGTGTCAGCTCCCTATTTCACTGGTGTCAGGGGTGGTTCCGGCCCACGCGCCGTGGGCCGGGGATAACGGCACCAAGACTACCGGCTACCGGGGCGTTCACACAGCTGTGAGGGGGTGCTTCCGGTGGTGCCGGGCGCACCGGACGTCTTCCCCGCCCGTCACCCGAACGCCGACGACGCGGCGTCGACCGGTGCACCCACCGGATACACACCGGGACGTCCCGCCGCGGTGGCGTAGCTCTGCGCCCAGTAGGACACGGCCTGCGGGTCGAGGACGGTGGTGGTGTGGTGCCAGTCGGCCTGGGTGCGTTCGGGTGTGACATCGACGCAGAGATACCCGTGGTAACGCAGGTCGATCCACTTGAACCAGGGGCAGAGGTCGCGCAGTGCCCGCTGTGCCGGTTCCATCGCGGGGCCGGTCACGGCCTCAAGTTCCCGGTTCTTCGTGACCGTGTCGAACACCGACGCTCCGGTGATCGAGGGCGCGATGAATTCCGCGGCGACGCTGTCTCCCCCGCGCATCCGGCGGTAGGTGAAGGCGTCCCGGGGGATGTCGGCGGCCCAGGAGGTGTGGATGTCGCCGGTGAGGAACACGACGTCGGTGCGCCCGGCGGCGGTGATGGCGTCGATGAGTTTCTGCCGTTCAGCCATGTAGCCGTCCCACTGGTCGGTGTTCACCGCCAGTCCGTTCGGGGGGATGCCGAGCTGGTTGACCAGCCAGTCGTGGATGGTGGGGTCGAGGGTGTCGGGGATGGTCATGGGGGCGAACATGACCTCGTTGCCGATCATCTGCCACTGCGCGGTCGATGTGGTGACGGCGGTGGTGAGCCAGTCGAACTGGGTCTGGCCGAGCATGGATCGACCGTCGCGGCCGACCGCCCGGAGGAAGTCCGGGTCGGTGATTCCCGAGAGGCTCTGCTCCACCTGGACGTCCCGGTAACTGCGCAGGTCGGGGATGATGAGCTCCATCAGTGAACCCCACCGCAGGGTGCGGTACAGGTGCCGGTGGTCCGCGGACCCCTGGGTGCGGACGGGCATCCACTCGAAGTAGGCGCGGGTCGCGGCCGACTTGAGTGCGGCGAACTCCGCACCGGACCAGGCGTTGTCCCCCGTTGCTCCGTCGCTCCAGGTGTTGTCGGCGAATTCGTGGTCGTCCCAGATGCAGACCATCGGCTTCGCGGCGTGCAGATCGGCGAGATGCGGATCGCGGTGGTAGCAGCCCTGACGGATCCGGTAGTCCGTGAGACTCACCGTACGGTGCGGTGGCTGCACGGGCCGTATGACGCTGCCGTAGGTTCCGGTGTACCCGCCGCTCTCGTACTCGTAGGTGTAGTCACCCAGGTGCAGGACGAACTCGATGTCGTCACGCGCGGCCATGTCGCGGTAACCGAGGAAGTGTCCGGCCTCGTAGTTGGCGCAGCTTGTCACACCGAAACGGACGTTGCGCGGCCGGGTGTACGCCCCGGGGGCGGTGCGGGTTCGTCCCGTCCTGGAGACCGCACCCGCAGCGGGACCGTCGAGGACGGTGAAGCGGTAGAAGTATGTCGTGGCGGGTTCCAGTCCGGTGACGTCGACCTTGACGGTGTGGTCGAAGGCGGTCCCGGTGTGCTCGCGCCCGCTGCGCACGATGCGGGTGAACACGGGGTCGAGGGCGACGTCCCACCGCACGGCGGTGGTGTCACCGAGACCGGAGCCGGGTGTCGCCTCGGGCACGGGGGTGACACGGGTCCAGATGATGACGGCGTCCGGGAGGGGGTCACCGGAGGCGACGGAATGCAGGAAGACCGGATTCCCGGGGGATTCCGGGTCCGCGTGGGCGGTTCCGCCGGTCGCGGCGAGCCGGGCGCCCGCGAGGGCCGCACCGGCGAAGGCCGTGCCCCTGAGGAAGGCACGGCGGTCGAGACCGCGTGCGGTGTCCGGGTTGTACTGAGGTCGGGTGGCGTGCTGCATTCTCGGATCCCCTGGGCTGGTCCGTCGGGTGGCTTGTCCCGGGGACCGTGTCCATCCGGGATACCGCAGCACGGTAACAATCCCGAGGGGTCGAGAATCACGCTTTTTTGCAGGTCACCAACGTTTCCCAGGGAGCTTCACCCGGGTGGTGGCGATGTTTCACCGGACATTCACCCGGGCGTTCGTCCCGGGTAACTGTACGGGGGTGGGCGGACCCGCCGGAGGAGGCGTCACACGTCTGCCCCGCATCGACGGATCAGATCGGGAGGTTCGCCTCGATCAGTTCGATGATCTCGTCGTCCTCCGGATCGGTCCGGGGGTCGAAGCGCCCGAGGACCTCCCCCGCCTCATCGACGACGAACTTCTCGAAGTTCCAGGAGATGTCCTCCCCACCGGTCTCCTTCTTGAGGAAGGTGTACAGCGGGTGCTCGTTCTCCCCGTTCACGTCCGTCTTGGCGAGCAGCGGGAAGGACACCCCGTACGTCGAGGAGCAGAACCCTGCGATCTCCCCGGCGTCGCCCGGTTCCTGCGCGCCGAACTGGTTGCAGGGGACACCGATGACGAAGAAGCCGCGCATGCGGAATTCGTCGTAGATGTCCTGCAGTCCCTCGTACTGTCCGGTCAGACCGCACTCGCTGGCGGTGTTGACGATGAGCAGGACGTGACCGGCCCAGTCGGCCATGGTGGTGTCACGGCCGTCGAGGGTGGTCACGGGAATGTCGTGGAGGGAACTCATGTCCTCCGAGTCTAGTGGTTCCGGTAGGCGTCCAGGTCCACCTGCGGGGTGGGCTGGAGCCGTTCCGTGGCTGGGTTGACCACGGTCGGGTTCTTCAGGTCGACGGTGTCGTCCACCTCGGACTCGATGTAGGGGATCTTCCCGTCGAGCACGTCATGGACGCGCTGACTGTCGATCGTTCCGGTCCAGCGTCCGACCAGCAGGGTGGCCACGGCGTTGCCGGAGAAGTTGGTCAGGGCGCGGGCCTCGGACATGAACCGGTCGATGCCGACGATGATGCCGACCCCGTCGAGGAGCTCGGGGCGGTGGGACTGCAGGCCGGCGGCGAGGGTGGCGATACCCGCACCGGAGACGCCCGCTGCCCCCTTGGACGCGATGATCATGAAGACGAGCAGGCTGATCTGCTCGCCCATGGCGAGCGGCTTGTTCATCGCGTCGGAGATGAAGATCGAGGCCATGGTGAGGTAGATCGCGGTGCCGTCGAGGTTGAAGGAGTAACCGGTGGGGACGACGATGCCGACGGTGGGCTTCTCGACACCGATGTGCTCCATCTTGCGCATGAGGTTCGGCAGGGCGGACTCGGAGGACGACGTCGCGACGATGAGCAGGTACTCGCGGGCCAGGTACTTCGCGAGCTTGAAGATGTTGAAGCCGCCGAAGACGCGGAGGACGGCGCCGAGGACACCGAAGATGAAGATCACGCAGGTGATGTAGAAGGCGATCATGAGGATCGCGAGCTGCTTGACCGCGTCGATGCCGGTCGCGCCGACGACTCCGGCGATGGCACCGAACGCGCCGATCGGGGCGAGCCACAGGATCATCGTCAGCATCTTGAAAACGAGCTTCTGCAGGTGCGCGATGCCCGCGAGGATCGGCTCCCCGGTGCGTCCGAGGGACTGGAGGGCGAACCCGACGAGGAGGGCGATGAAGAGGGTCTGGAGGACGGAGCCTGAGGTCAGCGCGGAGAAGATCGTCTCGGGGATGATCGACTGGATGAAGCCGATGGTGCCGCCGCCGTGCTCGGCCTTGGACGCGAAGCTCTGGCCGGCGTCCCGGGTGGCCTCGATGTTCAGGCCGTCACCGGGCTGGATCAGGTTTCCGACGACCAGACCGATGCCGAGGGCGAAGGTGGACATCGTGATGAAGTAGGTGAGCGCGATGCCACCGGCCCTGCCGACGGAGGCCGCCGCGCGGACGGAACCGATGCCGAGGACGATGGTGCAGAAGATCACCGGGGAGATCATCATCTTGATCAGGGACACGAACATCGTGCCGACGACCTTGAAACCGGCTGCGGCGTCAGGGGCGACCAGACCGAAGGCGATGCCTGCGACGACGGCGACGATGACCGCGATGTAGAGCCAGTGGGTGCTGTCCTTCTTCGTCTTCGGTTCCGCGATACGCGGGCCGGAGGCGGTGGGCCCCTGCGCGACGGGCAGGGAACCGGATTGCGTCATGGGAGGTCCATTCATGAGCGGGGCCGGGGACTGACCCCGGCCCGTGGTGGGTTGGTACGTGGCCGGAGCACGTCCGGCGATGTCGTGACAGTACGCCCACGACCACCCCGGGGCAAAGCCCCCGGAACCGAATCCCCTACCCCGACGAGGGGAGAGCCGATCATCACGGTCCACGACCTGCTCAGACCCGGCAGCAAAAACGCTGTACCCAGGGGGTATGACGAAAAATACCCCCTTCCCCACAGCCCCCTCACACACCCCCATGCGGGGCCGGCACCCTCACGCCAACCGGGCACGAACGGACGCCGGCACGCGCCACTCCGGACTACTCGGTGCGGCCCGTCGCCTGGTGGATCAGCCAGGCGTACTCGAACGCGGTCTGCCGCCAGCGCTCGTAGCGGCCGGAGACCCCGCCGTGCCCGGCCGACATCTCCGTGCGGAGCAGGAAATCACCCGATGTCGCGGTGACGCGGAGCTTCGCGATCCACTTCGCCGGTTCGACGTAGAGCACCCGGGTGTCGTTCAGCGAGGTCACGGCGAGGATGTTCGGGTACGGCTTGGCGCCGATGTTCTCGTAGGGGGCGTAGGAGGCCATGTACTCGTACGCGGCCTTGTCGTGCAGCGGGTCCCCCCACTCCTCCCACTCGGTGACGGTGAGCGGCAGTTCCGGCATCAGCATGCTGGTCAGGGGGTCGACGAACGGCACGACGGCCTCGATCGCCCGGAACCGGTCACCTCCCATGTTCGCGACCGCGCCCATGAGCAGACCGCCCGCGGACCCGCCGAGGGCGACGAGCCGGTCGCGGGTGGTCACGCGTCGGTCCAGGAGGTCGTCCGCGACGTCGATGAAGTCGGTGAAGGTGTTCTTCTTCGACATCGTCTTGCCGTTGTCGTACCAGAGGCGGCCCATCTCCCCGCCGCCGCGGATGTGGGCGAAGGCGGTGATCATGCCGCGGTCGAGCATCGACAGCCAGGACACCGAGAAGCCGGGGTCCATGGAGGATTCGTAGGACCCGTACCCGTAGAGCAGCGTCGGGTTCGGGCGGGTCAGGTCGAGATCGGTGCGGTGCAGGAGTGACACGGGGATGCGGGCACCGTCGCGGGCCGTGACCCACAGGCGCGTGGCCGTGTAGTCCCGCGGGTCGTAGCCGCCGCGGACCTCCTGCTCCTTCAGCAGCACCCGTTCGCCGGTGGCGACGGTGTGGTTGTACAACTGGGCCGGGGTGACGAAGGAGGTGTAGCTGAGCCGGATGACGGGGGCATCCCACTCGGGCTGCCCGCCTGCGCCGACGCTGCTCAGTTCCTCGTCGAAGCGAATCTCCTCGAAGGTGCCGTACCCGTCGACGTCATCCAGCCGCATGACCGCGACCCGGCCGATGGCCCCGGCGCGGTAGGCCAGGACGATGAAGTCACGGTAGGTGTCCACACCCTCGATCCGGACGTCGTCACGGTGCGGCACCAGCTGGCACAGCGAGCGCAGGTCCGTGAGCTCCCCGACGGCGCACTCCCCGACGGCGAAGTTCGGGCCGTCGGCGTTGTGGGTGACCAGCCAGCGGTCCTCGCCGCCGACGACCGCGTGGTCGACGTCGTACTCGATGCCGTTCTCACGCGGCAGCAGACACCGGAACTCCCCCGTCGGGTCGTCCATGTCCAGCACCCAGGTCTCGCTCGTGGTCTTGGATCCGGTGCTGATGATCACGAACCTCTCGCTGCGGGAGGTCCCGACGCCCGTCCAGAACCGTTCGTCCGGCTCGTGGAACACCCGTACGTCGTCCTCCATCGGGGTACCGACCCGGTGCCGCCAGACGGAGTCCGGCCGCCAGGCCTCGTCGACGCGCTGGTAGAAGATGTGGTCCTCCCCCACCCAGGTCGCACCGTAGGAGATACCCTCCAGCCGGTCGTCGAGGAGCTGACCGGTCTGCAGGTCCTTGATCCGGAGGGTGAAGCGCTCGTCACCCGCGGTGTCCACCGAGTAGGCGAGGTAGCGGCCGGAGCGGGTCACGCTCGACGCCCCGAGGGCGAAGAAATCGTGCCCCTCGGCGAGTTCGTTGCAGTCGAGGATGACCTCCTCCCCGTCGAGCGTGCCGCCCTCGGGGATCGCCGGTGGCACCCAGGCGTCGGCCCCGGGTTCGGCGGGCACCCGGCAGGAGATGCCGTAGCTCGATCCCTCGACGGTCCGACCGAAGTACCACCAGCCGCCGGCACGTGTGGGGACGGACATGTCCGTCTCCTTCACCCGGGACTTTATCTCGGTGAAGATGTTTTCCCGCAGTTTCTCCAGGTCGGCGGTCATCGCGTCGGTGTAGGCGTTCTCCGCACGCAGATGGTCGAGGGTCTCCTCCGAGTCCTTGTCCCGCAGCCACTCGTAGTCGTCCACGAGGCGGTGTCCGTGGTGCTCCCGGATGACCGGGTGCCGGGCCGCCAGCGGTGGCCGCAGCGGGGCGCCTCCGGTGTTCGTCTCGTTCGATCCTCTTGCTCCGGAATCAGCGTTGTCCATTCCGTCGATGCTACCCGTGTCCACCGGGCGTACGTCACCGGAGGAAGAGTCCGGACACAGGCCCGACGGATGCCCGTTTCTCAGCTCCGGAACAGTGTCGGCTCAGAAAGCCTCCACCCCCTCACGCCACCCCCTCCCTTTCCGCTGCAATTGGGACTGACCACCACTTTCGCAGCACTTTTGAGACCTGCGCCATACTGCAACATCGACTGTTAACTGTCAAACACGCGCTCACGATACATTTATTTCGAACACCGTCTAGCAAGGACGCAGACGGAATACCCGCAGCGAAGTGACAGAACCGGACAGGGGGCGACCTGCGGAATGTCCGGTTCCGTCGGTCACCGTCCCGTCGTGGACACCGACACCGCGGGTATCCCCTGTGACACCCACAGTTGAAAGAGGCGCCATGTCCAAACAGATCGACAACATCGGTGACCACGAGTCCATCGTGTCGCACCCCTATCTTTCGGCGAAGTCGCACGGTGACGTCGACCCGTTCGAGCACCACGACATCGGACCCGGCGCACCCGAGAAATCCCCGGGACAGGAGGCCGAGGCCTCCGATCCGCGGGAACTGGTCCGGCAGCGGATCGGCCTCGTCGCCGGTGTGCTGGTCGCGGCCCTGGTCTACTGGATCATGCCGCAGGATTCCACGACCCACGAGATGCGTTCCACCGCCGCGATCGCCGCGCTCATGGGCGTGTGGTGGATGACCGAGGCCATCCCGATCCCGATCACGGCCCTCCTTCCCCTGGTCCTGTTCCCGGCGTTCAACGTCGCCAAGATCAAGGAGTTCTCCGGGGCCTACACCTCCTCGGTGATCTTCCTCTTCATGGGCGGGTTCATGCTCGCGCTGGCGATGCAGCGGTGGAACCTGCACCGGAGGATCTCCCTGCACATCGTGAAGGCGATGGGAACGTCCTCCGCCACGATCATCCTGGGATTCATGATCGCCACCGGATTCCTGTCGATGTGGGTGTCCAACACCGCGACCGCCGTGATGATGCTCCCCATCGGTGTCTCCGTCCTGACGCTGATCAACAACAGCCTCGACGCGGACAAGCGCCGCGAGCTGGGCGAGGATCCCGCGGCCCTGGACGATTCCGAGGGCGGCCCCGCGGAACCGCCGAAGACCAATTTCGGCATCGCCCTGATGCTCGGCATCGCCTACGCCGCGTCCATCGGTTCACTGGGCACCATCATCGGCACTCCGCCGAACACCCTGCTCGCCGGCTACATGGCGGACCAGGGGCACCCCATCGGGTTCGGCGAGTGGATGCTGGTCGGTGTGCCGCTCGCGGTCGTCCTCATGCTCGTCTGCTGGTTCGTGCTCGTGAAGGTCCTGTTCAAGCCCGAGGTCGACCACATTCCCGGCGGCCGGGAGATGATGGACCGTGAGCTGAAGGCCATGGGGTCGATGTCCGCCGGTGAGAAACTCGTCGGCGTCATCTTCGTCCTCGCCGCCGTCTCCTGGATCGGCATCCCCCTCCTCTTCAAGGACACGACCTTCGCCGGAAACTTCAGCGCCGCGGTGATCGCCATGGTCGTGGGCATCCTGCTGTTCATCATTCCGGCGGACCTGAAGAAGGGCACTCCGCTGCTGGACTGGCACACCGCCCTCGAACTGCCCTGGGGCGTCCTCCTGCTCTTCGGTGGTGGTCTGGCGCTGTCCAAGCAGTTCTCCGGAACCGGACTGTCGGAGTGGATCGGTACCCGTGTCGGCTCCCTGGACAACCTGCCGATCTTCCTCCTGATCCTCGTCGTCGCCGGCATCGTCCTGATCCTGACGGAGTTCACCTCCAACACGGCGACGGCGGCCACCTTCCTCCCGGTCGTCGGCGGTGTCGCCGTCGGTCTCGGGATGAACCAGATGTACCTGGCGATCCCCGTCGCCCTGGCCGCCACCTCCGCCTTCATGCTTCCCGTGGCCACGCCGCCGAACGCCATCGCCTACGGTTCCGGCTACGTGTCCATGAACAACATGGTCAAGACCGGTGTCTGGTTGAACATCATCGCGCTCGTCCTCATCACGGCTCTCGTGATGACCATCGGTGTCGCGGTGTTCGACCTGAACACCCCGCTGCCCCCGGCCCCCGCACCCGCCGGCTGACGGTGACCCGAACAGACCGCAAACGGCGCCCCTCCCCCGATGACCGGGGAGGGGCGCCGTTTTCTTCCGTCCACGTTCCGGCGGTGGAACGTGGACGGAATCAGCCCGCGACGGGGGCGACGACGGGGACACCGCCGTGGTCGAGGATCTCGGCGTCGACGCCGTACACCTCAGAGAGGAGACCGGGGGTCAGGACGGTACGGGGCGCCCCCTGCGCGATGACCCGCCCGCCCCTCATGACCAGGAGTTCGTCACAGAAGCGCGCCGCGAGGTTGATGTCGTGGATCGCGGTGAGCGCGACCGCACCGGTCTCCCGGGCACGTCTCCGGATGACGTCCAGGAGGAACAGCTGCCGATGGAGATCGAGTGCGGAGGTCGGTTCATCGAGGAGCATCACGTCCGGGTCGCTGACCATCATCTGGGCCACGGCGGTCAACTGACGTTGTCCGCCGGAGAGTTCCGAGATGTAGCGTCCCGCAAGATCCCCGATGGACAGTTCCGTCATCACACGACTCGCCAGCTCCACGGCGGGTGTCCCGGTGATCTTCACCGAACACGCCCGTCGCGCCGCCACGAGAACCGTCTCGAAGGCGGTCAACGCGGCGGTGTCCGGCAGATCCTGGGGAACGTAGCCGATGACGCGACGGAGATCCCGTCCCTCGTGGACCCTACCTTCCACGGTGGCCCGGAGACGCCCACCCGTGGTCCGGTGAACGCCGGCGATCGCCTTGATGAGGGTTGATTTCCCGGATGCGTTGGGGCCGAGCAGACCGACGACGTGGCCTCCGTGGACGGGTTCCGTGGTGAAGTTCTCGATGACACGGCGACGCCGGTAGCCGACGGTCACATCGTCGAGTTCGAGCGTGACGCGGGGGGTCGAACGGGGATTTTGTCGCGTCACCACACCGACCTCCTGCGTGACATGACGATGGCGATGAACCCGGGCACACCGACCAGTGCGGTGATGATGCCGATCGGGATCGCCACCCCCGGGACGATCAGCAGACTGACGGCGTGGGCCGCGGAGAGCATGAGCGCCCCGGAGGCCAGTGACGCGGGAACGAAGTAGCGCTGGTCCTCCCCGACCAGGGTGCGCGCGATGTGGGGTCCGACCAGACCGACGAAACCGATCACCCCGGAGAACGCCACCGTGGTCGCGGCGATCAGCGAGACGATCACCAGAACCACGACGCGGAGCCGGGCGACGTTGACACCCATCGCGCTGGCGCGGGCGTCGCCGAGACGGAGCGCGGTCAACCGCCAGGAGAGAACGGCGAAGATGGGGAGGGAGATCCCCAGAACGACGGCCATGATGAGATTTCCCGCCCAGGTCGCACGGGTCAGGGAACCCATCGTCCAGAACACGATCTGCTGGAGCGCCTCGGTCGTCGCCCGGTACTGCATGAGGGCGAGCAGCGCCTGGAACAGGAACACCAGGGCGATCCCGAGGAGGATCATGCTCTCCGCGCTGGCTCCGCGCACGACACTGGCGACGACGATCAGGCCGGTGGCGGCGATGGCGGCGACCCAGGCGGTCGCCGCGAGGTTGAACTGGGGCTGGTCGATGACGACGATGCCGAGGACGATGGCGGCGGCGCCACCGAATGCGGCCGCCGCCGACACCCCGAGGGTGAAGGGTTCCGCGAGGGGGTTACCCAGAATGGTCTGCATCTGGGCACCCGCGAGGGAGAGCCCCATACCGACGAGCAGCGCCATGACGGACATCGGGAGCCGCAGGTCCCAGAGGACGGTGCGTTGGGTGGGGGTGAGGGAGTCGGGACTGATGAGTCCGGTGACGACGTCCCGGGGTCCGAGGTCGATGGGCCCGACGACGGTGGAGACGATGAACGCCGCGAGGGCGAGGAGCGTGAGTACCGCGATGGTGAACCAGCGGATCCTGGTGACTCTGCGGTGATCGGCGATGAGGCGGGGGACGGTCGGGGACGGTTGAGGGGTTCTGGAGACCGCCGCCCCGTCGGACGCGGTCTCCGACGGGGCGGCGGTGCGGCTGCGTGAGCTCACTGTTCGGTGGTTCCTCCGGCTCAGTTGACGCCGATGAAGAAGGTGCCGTCGGCCGTGAAGGGGAGGTAGCGGCTGTTCGCGTCCCTCAGATCCGCCACCGGGTCGATGTCGCTGAACTTGTCGGGGTGGATCCACTTGCCGAACTGTTCGAGCGCGATGTAGTTGAACGGTGAGTCGTAGAACTGGTGCCACACACCGTAGAACCGGCCCTCTCCGGGGGCGTTGAGCTCGTTGAGGCCGGGTGTGTCGAGCAGGCCCTTCAGGGTGTCGCGGGAGGTGTCCGGGCTGACACCGTAGCCGAGATCCACGTGGGGGACGGCCTGGGGCTTGTCGTTCTGCTTGGCCCAGGTTCCGCCGGTGGCGATGATGATCTCGGGCTGTTCGTCGATGAGCTTCTCGGCGGTGATGTCGCCGGATTCCGTGTCGATGATGTGGTCGGCGAGGTTGTCGCCGCCGGCGAGACTGATCATCTCACCGAGGTTCGCCTTGGCGACGGTGTTGCAGCAGTCCTTCAGCCCGGCCGCGCGCCAGAGGAAGGTGGAGGGTTTCCGGTCGACGTCGGCGACCCGTTCCTTCACGCGTTCGACGACACCGTTCCATTCCTCGTTGAAGGACTCCGCGGCGTCCTTCCTTCCGAACAGTTCACCGAGTGCGGTGACCGAGACGGTGGTGTTCGTCATGGGGTGCTGGCGGAAGTCGGTGACGATGTAGGTGATTCCGGCGGCGTCGAGCTTGTCCAGCATGCCGGTGGTCTTCGCGGCGTCGTAGTGGTCGGCGGTGATGACGAGGGCATCGGGGTCGTGGGAGATGAGGTTCTCGACCGTGACGTCGCCCTTGGCGATGTTGCCGATCTCCGGGACCTCGCCCGCCTTCGGGTAGGCCGCGACGAGGTTGTCGAAGTAGGCGGGGGCGGCCGCGCGGAGGTCCGACCCCATGGCGACGACCTTGTCCAGCGGATCCTCCCTGTCGAGGATGGCGGTCGCGAAGATGCCGCGCCCCTCACCGAGGATGATGCGTTCGGGCAGGCTGTCGAAGGTGACGGTACGGCCCTCGACGTCGGTGATCGTGATCTGACCGTCCGCGGCGGCGCGGGTGGCTGACGTGGCGGCGGTCGTGCCGCTTTCCGTCGCGGCGTTCTCGGTCGTTCCGGCCGCGTCACCGTCGCCTGCTCCGCTGCATGCGGTGAGGACGAGTGCGGTGGCGAACAGTGCGGTGCCTGCGGCCGTGTGTCGGGTCTTCATTTTTCTCCTGTGCTCAAGAAAGAGGGCCACGGGTGTGTCGACCGCTGATGCGGTCGACCCCGGGGCCGGGTGCACAGCCATGCTAAGTCCGTAAGCCTCGCCTACATAAGTGCAGGCGTGCCTAATTACCCCGTTTGGGGTGCTTCACCCGTGATTCCCCCGACACGGCGAAACCCCGCCGCAGCCGCGCCCCGGACGCGACCACAACGGGGAGGGGGGAGAAACCAGGGGTCAGACGCAGCAACCGATCCAGTTGCCGAATTTCTCCCCGGACACCCGCTCGTACGCCTCGATGTAACGTTCCCGGGTGGCCTCGACCACACCCCCCGGCAACGGCGGAGGCTGGGTGTTCGACGATTTGTCCCAGCCTGATTTCGGGCCGGTCAACCAGTTGCGGACGAACTGCTTGTCGAAACTGGGCTGGACCTTGCCCTCCTCGTACTCGTCGGCGGGCCAGTAGCGGGAGGAGTCCGGGGTGAGGACCTCGTCGGCGAGCACGAGGTTGCCGTCCCCGTCGACACCGAACTCGAACTTGGTGTCCGCGAGGATCAGATCGTGCTCGAGGGCGATCTCCGCCGCACGGGTGTATATCGCGAGGGTCGCGTCACGGAGCTCCTTCGCGCGCGCCTCCCCGAGACGCTCGGCAACCTCCTCGAAGGTGACGTTCTCGTCGTGGTCACCGAGCTCGGCCTTCGTCGCCGGGGTGAAGATCGGCCGGGGGAGGCGCGAGGACTCCCGCAGCCCGTCGGGAAGTTCGATCCCGCTGACGGACCCGGTCTCCTGGTACTCCGCCAGAGCCGATCCGGTGAGGTACCCGCGGGCGACACACTCGAAGGGGATCATCTCCAGCTTCCGGCACACGAGAGCCCGACCGAGAACCTCCTCCGGGATACGTTCATCGTCGATGGGGCCCGCGAGATGGTTGGGGAAATCGATGGCGTCGAAGAACCAGACGCTCATCGCCGTCAGGATGCGGCCCTTGTCGGGGATCTCGGTGTCGAGGATGTGGTCGTACGCGGAGATGCGGTCAGACACGACCATGAGCAGGTTGTCCTCGTCGATCTCGTAGATCTCGCGGACTTTTCCCGCCGAGAGGTGGTTGTACTGGGAGAGTTCGGGGCGCATGACGACACAGTCTAGCCCTGCGCCCATACCCGCGCCACGTGAACGGCCTGGCTGACCTCCATCTGTGGCACATAGCACCGCCCGACCGCCAGACCGATCGACGGCAGAGCGAGTTCATCCCGGTAGCAGAGGTACCAGGATTCGTGTCGGGGATGGAACTTCGACTTGAACGCGGCCAGGGACTTGAAGCCGTAGAGCGGTTCCAGGAACGACCCGACACGGTCCAGCACGGCGGCGACCCCACCGGACTCCGCTCCCCCCGTATGGGCGAGAGGCGCACCCGACAGGGAGATCCACTCGAGCCCGTCCGCCTGGGCCCGCAGCATGGTTTCCGCGATGAGGAACTCCACGACCGGCCGGAACCCCTCCGTGTCCCGGCGCATGAAGTCGAGCATCCGTCCGATGATCCGCCCGTCCCGGCGCACCGGAAGCCAGCTGGTCACCCCGTGCACCCTGTTCTCCCCGTCCAGAGCGAGCATCAGGGCGACGTCCGGTGCGACGATCTCGTCGATCCCGCCGAGGGTGAACCCCATCTCCGGCAGTGCCTTGTCAGCGACCCATTCCTCGGACAACTCGATGATCTGTTCCCGGATGCCGGGGTCGAGTTCGTTCCACGAGGTCCACTGCGCCCGGATCCCCTCCTTCCCGGCGCGGTTGCGCGCGGTCCGGACGTCCTGGAACCTCTTGCCCCGGAACTCCACCTCGGTGGTGTCGCAGATGGCCTCCATGGCCACCTGCACAGACCGGTGGTCCGCCTCCGCACGGGCCGCGGCGAACTCGGAGCGGACCGAGTACCAGGCGACCCTGCGGCCGTTGCCCGCGGCGAAGTCCTCGAAACGGCGGGCGATCTCCTGCGGATCGGCGCCCCCGCACACGACGGGCTCCCCGACCGTGACCGCGACATCGGCGTGCACCCGGTAGGCGACGTAGCCTCCGTCGGTCAGGAAGTACCGGTTCCCGGGCCACAGCGTCATGGCGGAGAGATGGTCTCCCCCGCCACCCCGGAGAAGTTCCGTCGCCAGCTTCCGGTTCCGGTCGTCCTCGGGATCGGCGGTGGAGATCATCGCGGCGAACAGACAGACCGCCACACCGGCCCAGAAGATCACTCCGATCCAGACGGAGAGCAGCCAGCTCAGTTCACCGACCGGGACAAGCTGGTGGTCGATGTTGTCACCGAGGACCGGCGGTATGTAGTGCAGCAGCCAGGAACGGGAGACCGCCGCAAGGTCCGCCCGGGGGAGGAAGTCGTCCCGCAGCGCCATCGCGCCCATCATCCACAGCGCCCCGGTTCCGGCGAGCAGCATCAGGACCCTGACCGCCAGCGTCCTCAGGGCCGTGTGGTGCACGCGGACCCGGAAGAAACGTCGGTACCGGATGAGCAGCCCGAGTGTCACCACCCAGGGGGCGATGACACCGGCGAGGCTCGCCCAGGCGTACACGCCGCCTCCGAGGTCCCCGAGGAGGCTCAGCATCTCGGCGGTGAGAATCACGACGGTCACGGCCTGGGTGACGACGGCCGCCCCGAACGCGAGACGACGCCCACGGGCGATCCCCAGGGCGATGACGGCCATGAGGATGACGGGCAGCTGGTTGAGCAGGAACGGACCGAGTCCGGATTCCCGCAGTTCATTCATCGCCTCGGCGCAGACAACGGAATTCGGCTCCGCACCACAGATCTCGAGGGCGTTCCGGGGGCTGAAATCCGGATCGAAGGTCAGCACAGCGACCCCGGAGAAGGGCCCGGCCGAGTCGGGGTTCAGGCCCGCGACCAGTGGCCCGACCGCCACGACCAGCATCGCGAGGGCGAGCAGCGTCCGCACCTCCCGGAAGGAGACGGCACCCGGGCGGAGGGACCGCTCCACGAGCCACTGCCCGATGAGCAGCCCGATGACCACGGCCGCCAACCGGACGAAGTCGGCGACGATCCCCGAGTAGAGGAACAGGGTCAGGGAGAAGGCAAGGACGATCGCGCGGACACGGCGACGCCAGAGCGCCTTCATCGACGCCGAGGCGAATGCCGCGGTACCGAACACCCAGGACACGGGCGTGAGAGTGTGCTGGCCGGAGAGAATCTCCCCCCAGTGACTGCCCGTCGCGACGATCACCTGTGCCACGGTCAACCCGGTGATCACCGCGAAAGCCTGGACCACGACGGCGGCGATGGCGTACCTGTGACTGCCGAGTCTGCGTTCGGCTAGGAGTCCGAGCGTCACCAGGGCGAGGGATCCGAGGAGAACGGAGGAGAGCGTCGATCCGGTGAGCCCCGCGGTGAGGACGGCCCAGGGGTGGAGATTCGGGGCGGCGGCCCCGAGGGCGTCCTCCAGGGCGTCGCCGTCACCCCGCCAGATGAGAAACAGCAGCCAGTTCACGGCCAGCGCGGCGAGCGTGACCGGCGCACCGGCGAGTGTCGCCCCGAGACGACGGAGTCCCGCGGACGCCGTCGTGACGACGCCGCGTCCCACGGCCGGTACGGTGCTCCTCCGTTGTGCCTCCCGTTTCACTCCGGTCATCGGTTGAGACCGCCCCGTTGTGCCGCGAAGTCGAGGGTCTCTCGGAAGGCGTTGCGCCATGTCTTGTAGTCGTGGCTGCCGTCGACGGTGAGGAACTCCGTCTGCATCCCGGCGTCACTGGTGATCCTCTGCATGAACTCGAGATCCCCGATCGCCTCGTGGTCCCCCTTCCCCGCGACGAACCGGCCGGCGATACCGGTGTAGGCGGTCGAGCCCTCCCTGATCGCCTCAGCGAGCTGGTCGGCGGGATTCGCCCTGATGAAGGAGAGCTCACTGCCGCCGAAATAGTCGTCGACCGTCTCCCTGTGGTCGCCGGTCCCGAGCTCGGCCTGTCCGGAGTAGTTGAGGAACGTGCCGTAGGAGTCGGGGTGGTTCACCAGGACCTGGAGTGAACACGTCCCCCCGTAGCTCAGGCCGCCGATCGTCCAGCGGGACTGGTCGGGATCGACCCTGAGTTTCTCCCTGATCCCAGCGGGCACGTCGACGGCGAGCCAGGTCTGGACCTGCCCCCGGTCACTGTCGATGCACAAGGGGTTCGCCCCGAAGCTCCCGGTTCCGTCGACGCTGATGACGATGGGGCTGACACCGTCATGCCGTGCCTGGTAGTCGGCGAGGGTGTCACCGGCACCACCCGCGTTGAACCACTGGTCCGGGGACCCGGGGTTCCCCGCGAGAAGCACGATGACGGGCAGTTCCAGGTCCGGGTCCGAGAAGTACGCCGGCGGGATCCACGCGATCGCGTCCCGGTGTGTGAACTCCGACTCGGTCGCCTCGAGCGGGAGCGTCACCAGGGAGGCGGCATCGTGGCCGTTGATCTGCGGGGCGACGGTCCTGTCACGGAATTCCGCGTAGCTCATCTCGACGGAGACGGGTGTCGGGTCCAGGGAACGCAGAGTGGGGTAGCTCTGGTAGATCTGGTTGACCACCGCTGCGGTGGCCACCAGACCGAGGACCGAGGGCACGACCAGGAGCAGGCGCCTGCCCTTCTGCAGGACCAGGCAGCCGACGACGAAGAAGGCCACCGCTCCGGCGGCGTAGATCCGGAACGGCAGCGAGTCCGGGAACGGCCGCCAGAGGTGCTCGATGACGAGCCAGGACACGGCGGCGAGTCCCACCCCGGCGCCCACCGCCCACAGGGTCCGCCGTCTGAGCCCGGTTCTCCGTGCGCCGACGGCGGCGAGAACACCGATGGAGGTGAGCACGAGAACGGTCACCGTGACGGCGACGGGACCGGTGAGCGGTATGGCGGGTAATTCGATCATGCCGATGAATCTAGCCCGTCGACCCACCACCGTGCTTGCGGGAGCCTGTCAGCCGGCTGTGCACCGGCGTGGCGGGGACCGTCAGAGAATCTCGCCGGGACGGTAGGACGCCGCGACCGGGTGCCGGTTCACCAGGTCCTGGATCCGGGTCAGCACCCTGGAGACCTGGCTCTCCGCCGCACCGATGAACGCGTGGCGGTCAGCCAGTGCCTCGGTGAGCTGCTCCCGGTCGAGGGGGAGCCGGTCATCGGCGGCGAGGCGCTCGACCAGATCCTGCTCGCCGCCGTTCTCCCGCATGTTCAGCGCGCAGGCGACGGCGTTGTCCTTGATCACCTCGTGTGCGGTCTCCCGGCCGACGCCCGCGCGGACGGCGGCCATGAGGATCCGGGTGGTCGCCAGGAACGGCAGGTAACGCTCGAGCTCGCGGTCGATCATCGCCGGGAACGCACCGAACTCGTCGAGGACGGTGAGGAAGGTCTCGAACTGTCCGTCGAGGGCGAAGAAGGCGTCGGGCAGCGCGACCCGTCGGACGACGGAACAGAACACGTCACCCTCGTTCCACTGCTGGCCGGACAGGTCCGCGAGCATGGTGAGGTAGCCGCGCAGAATGATCTGGAGACCGCCGACGCGCTCACACGAGCGGGCGTTCATCTTGTGGGGCATGGCGGAGGAACCGACCTGCCCCTCCCTGAACCCCTCCGTGACGGTCTCGTTGCCCGCCATGAGGCGGATCGTGTGCGCCAGGGACGACGGGCCGGCTCCGAGCTGGACGAGCGCGGAGACGGCGTCGAAGTCGAGGGAACGGGGATAGACCTGTCCGACGGAGTCGAAGACCCGGGAGAAACCGAGGTGATCGGCGATACGGGTCTCCAGGGACGCGAGTTTGGTCTCGTTGCCGCCCATGAGATCGAGCATGTCCTGCGCCGTCCCCATCGGCCCCTTGATCCCGCGGAGCGGGTAGCGCGCCAGGAGTTCCTCCGTGCGTTCCACGGCGACCAGCATCTCATCCGCCGCCGACGCGAAGCGCTTGCCCAGGGTGGTGGCCTGTGCGGCGACGTTGTGCGAACGCCCGGCCATCACGACCGACCGGTATCCGGCGGCGTGCTCACCGATACGTGCGATGACGGCGACGGCCTTGTCCCGGACGAGTTCCAGGGAGCGGTGGATCTGGAGCTGTTCGACGTTCTCGGTCAGATCCCGGCTCGTCATCCCCTTGTGGATCTGCTCGTGCCCGGCGAGGGCGTTGAACTCCTCGATGCGGGCCTTGACGTCGTGGCGGGTCACCCGCTCACGTTCGGCGATCGACTCCAGATCAACGCTGTCGATGACCTGCTCATAGGCGGTGATGGCATCTGCCGGGATGTCCACCCCGAGGTCCTTCTGGGCCTTCATGACCGCGATCCAGAGCTGACGCTCCATGATGATCTTGGCTTCCGGGCTCCACAGATTGGTCAGTTCGGTGGACGCGTAGCGGGTGGACAGGACGTTGGCGATCTTCTTCTTTGCGGGCACCGGACCATTATCGCACGCCGGGGAACCCCGACTCCGGGAATCGACCGGTTTCGGGTGGATCAGCCCGCCTCGACGAACGCCTCCAGCAGCTCGGGATCACCCGCCGCGATCACGAGATCACCGGAGCGGATCGTCTCGTCGGGTCCGGCCGCGACGAACCGGGCACCGGGATGCCGGACGGCGACGATGTGGATTCCCCGGGGCACGGCGCTGATCTTCTTTCCGAGCATCGACATCGGCGGGGCGAGCTTGACGACGGCGAAATCCCGGTCGAACTCCGCGTACTCCTCGACGTTGCCGGTCATGAGGTGGGCGATACGCCGACCGGTGTCCCGTTCGGGCCGGATGACGTGGTGCACCCCGATCTGGGTGAGGATCTTCGCGTGGGCGTCACCGTCCGCCTTCGCCCACACGTTGGGTACCCCCAGTTCGATGACCGCGGACGCCGTCAGCAGGGAAGCGGCCATGTCTGATCCGATA
Organism: Corynebacterium pygosceleis; assembly: GCF_016595275.2. Classification (GTDB taxonomy): domain Bacteria; phylum Actinomycetota; class Actinomycetes; order Mycobacteriales; family Mycobacteriaceae; genus Corynebacterium; species Corynebacterium pygosceleis. The sequence continues at coordinate 54,586 of NZ_JAENIQ020000004.1, forward strand.
CCGACGACGACCCGCTGGCACTCGTGCACCGACAACTGACGCAGCGCCTCGATGTTCGTGGTGTTCGCGATCGTCGCATGGGTGAGGACGCCGGCGGCCGCTGAGACGACGTCCTCGCGGTCGTCGACACCGAGAACCTCGACGCCGGAGGCGACGAGTTCCTCCCCCAGCGCCAGGCCGAAACGGCCGAGACCGAGGATGACGACGGGGGGCAGGGAACGGCGTTGCAGGAAGCTAACCAATGTGGGGCCTTTCAACGGGGTGCGAGTAGAGGATGCCGTTGCGGTTGCGGACCGCGAGCGCGGCGACGAGGGTGATCGGGCCGATACGGCCCGCGTACATGAGTGGAACGAGGAGAAGCTGCCCGGCGGCGGGCAGGTCAGAGGTGATACCCGTGGACAGGCCGACGGTGGCGAAGGCGCTGACCACCTCGAAGACGATGCGGTTCGTGGTGATTCCCGGGGCGATGACCAGCATGATCCCGATGGCACCGGCCACCGACACCCCGGCGAGCACGGTCACGGTGAGTGCCTGCCTGATCGTGCGCTGCGGAATCCTGCGGCTGTACGCGGAGACGTGCTCCGCACCCCGGATCTCCGCGATGACGACGGCGACCAGGACCGCGACGGTGGTCACCTTGACCCCGCCCGCCGTGCCCCCGGAGCCGCCGCCGATGAACATGAGGACATCGGTGAGCAGCAGACTCGAGGGGTGGAACTCGCCGACATCGACGGTGTTGAAACCGGCGGTTCGGGTGGTCACCGACTGGAAGAAGGAGTTCAGCAGTTTGTCCCCGACACTGAACTCGGCGAAGACACCCCGCCATTCCAGGACCGCGTAGCCGACCCAACCGGAAAGAATGAGGACCGCGCTACCGGTGAGGGCGAATCGGGCGGTCAGGGACATCTGGGGAAGCCTGCTGATCCCCTGCGTGCGACGCCGGACCCGCAGCGCGATCTCGAGCAGCACCGGGTACCCGAGGCCCCCGATGACGATCGCCGCGGCGACCGGCAGCACGATCCCGGAGTCCCGGGCGTAGGGGACGAGGTTGTCGGAGCGGAGACCGAAACCGGCGTTGTTGAATGCGGAGACCGCGTGGAACCCGCCCTCCCAGATGCTCGCCAACCAGTCGAAACCGTAGGAGTGGAAGCGGAGGGTCAGGGCGACGGCGACGATGAACTCGGCGACGAAGGTGAACGTGACCGTCGCGACGAGGAGGGTCCGGACGTCACCCAGATGGATGCCCCGCCCCTCGGCGGCGGCGTTGAGCCTGGACTTCACCCCGATCCGACCGGCGACCACCCACGAGGTGAACGTGGCCAGGGTCATGATCCCGAGACCGCCGAGCTGGATCAGGACGACGATCACCGCCTGCCCGAAATGGGACCAGTAGGTGGCGGTGTCGACGACGATCAGGCCCGTCAGGCACACCGCCGAGGTCGCGGTGAACAGGGCCGTCACGATGTCCGCGCCCCCGTCCCCGGCGCGGGCGGCGGGGAGCAGGAGCAGGAGGGTACCGGACGTGATCAGGACGGCGAATGCCCCGGCCACGAGCCGGGCCGGGCTGAGTGGCCGACGGCGGGAACCCGACCGACGGCCCTTGGGTGTTCTACTCACGCCGTAGAACTCTAGACCCCTGAGGCCCCGAACGTGTCAGATCCGGATGCTTCCCTCCACCGCGGGACCCGCGATGTCCGACCGGTAGTGGCCGCCGTCCATCGAGATTCCCCGCAGAATGCCGTAGGCCTCGTCCCGCGCGGACTCGAGATCGGTGCCGGTTCCCACGATGGAAAGTACCCGCCCACCTGCGGAGACGAGTTCCCCGTCGGCGTTCCGGGCGGTTCCGGCGTGGAGGACACCGTCGGTGTCGGCTCCGGTGATGACGTCACCGGAGCGGGGGGAGGCGGGGTAGCCCTGCGCGGCGAGAACGACCGTGAGCGCGTATCCCTCACGCCACGTCAGCGGTGGCTGTTCCGCGAGAGTGCCCTCGGCCACGGACCGCAGCAACCCGGCGAGAGGGGTCTCGAGGAGCGCGAGGACGGCCTGTGTCTCCGGATCCCCGAAACGGCAGTTGAACTCGACGACCGCCGGGCCGTCCGCGCCCCAGGCGAGGCCCGCGTACAGCAGTCCGGAGTAGGGGCAGCCACGCCGGGCCATCTCCTCGGCCACGGGGGTGACGACCTCCCGGACGATCCGGTCGACGGCCCCCTCCGGCAGCCACGGCAGCGGGGCGTACGCGCCCATGCCACCGGTGTTCGGCCCCTCATCGTTGTCCCGCACCCGCTTGTGGTCCTGGGCGGGCAGCAGGGGGACGACGGTGGTCCCGTCGACCAGACAGAACAGGGAGACCTCGGGGCCGTCGAGGAAACTCTCGAGGAGCACCGGGTTGCCGGAGGCGTGGACGGCCCGGACGTGCGCGACCGCTTCTTCGCGGTCGGGGGTCACGACGACGCCCTTCCCACCGGCGAGACCGTCATCCTTGACCACCCAGACGGGGCCGAAGCGGTCGACGGCGGCGGCGATCTCCCCGTCGGAGACACCGGGTTCGAGAGCTTCGGCGTGGGCTGTGGCGACACCGGCCGCGGCCATGACGTCCTTGGCGAAGGCCTTGGATCCCTCGATGCGGGCGGCTTCACGCCCGGGGCCGAACACCGCGATCCCCGCGTCCCGCAGGGCGTCCGCGACGCCGGCGACGAGCGGTATCTCCGGTCCGATGACCACGAGGTCGGCGCCGATGCCACGTGCGAGGGCCGTGACCTGCGCCGGATCGTCGACCTTCAGGGGGTTTCCGTCGATCTCGGTGTGTCGGGTCGCCAGGGGGGCCATGCCGGTGTTTCCCGGGGCGACGTGAAGTTCTGGTCCGATGGGGTCCTGTGCCAGGCCACGCAGCAGTGCATGCTCGCGGGCGCCGGATCCGATGACGAGGATTCGCATGCCCACCATCCTACCGCCGCAGGTCGTCCCCCTCGGGAGGAACATCGTTACCGAGGGGCGGCGCCGATGCCCCCGGGCCGCTACCCTGGACAGGTATGAGCAGCGTATTCACGAAGATCATCAACGGCGAGATCCCCGGCAGGTTCGTCTGGCGGGATGACAGGGCGGTCGCCTTCCTGACCATCGAGCCCCTGGCGTACGGACACGTCCTGGTCGTCCCCGTCGAGGAGGTGGACCGGTGGACCGATCTCGACCAGCGCACGTGGGGTCACCTGAACGAGGTCGCCCAGATGGTGGGCTCCGCGATCCCGGAGTGTTTCGACGTGCCCCGCGCCGGGTACATCATCGCCGGTTTCGAGGTTCCGCACGCCCACATCCACGTCTTCCCCACCTCCGGAATGGCCGACTACGACTTCAAACGCGTCATTCCCGCCGATCAGACCGATCCCGCGAAGATGGATGAGGCGGCGGCGAAGCTCCGCGTCGCCCTCGGCACCGACGACGACGGCCGGCCCGCTTGAGGGATATGGCCGCACGACTCCCCCGGCTGATCCCCGAGCTCGATGTCTCGGTTCCGGTCGGTGCCCGGCTGCGGGTCCGTGGCTGGGTGGAGGATGACTGGCGCGCCCGCCCCACGCCGGAACGCCCGTGGCCGGTCGTCCTGATCCACGGGACCACGGTCACCAGCGGTGATTTCGAGGATCTGACAGCGCAGCTCCGTGCCCTGGGGTGGGCGGTGTTCGTCCCCGACTACGGGAACCGGGCGACGAATCGGATCGAGGACTCGGCGGAACAGGTCGGGGCCTACATCGACCAGGTCCTCCACGCGACCGGGGCGGACCAGGTCGTCATCGTCGGGCACTCACAGGGCGGGGTCCTGGCCCGATGGTGGATGCGGATGCTGGGTGGCGCACACCGGGTCCGGCACCTCGTGTGCCTGGCGAGCCCGAACCACGGCATCCGGGAGGCGGGCCTGCTGAAGCCGCTGGTGCACACCGAGCTGCAGGCCGAACTGACGAACCGCGCGACGACGACGGTGTTCGGCCCGGCCGGCCGTCAGCAGTTCACCGGTTCCGCACTGCTCACGGCCCTCAACGCCGACGGGGACACCGATCCCGGGGTCGGGTACACCTGCATCGCCACCAGGACCGACGCCACCGTGGTCCCGGCCGACTCCTGCTTCCTCGACGGCCCGGACGTCGAGAACATCTGGCTGCAGGATCTCCATCCCCGCGCCGTCGTCTTGCACACGGAAATGCCGCGGAGCAGAATTGTGCGCACCCTCGTCGCGGAGACACTCGAAGCTCTGCGGCCCGATCACTCCGCCTGAAGGGGACACCGTGAACCTCGCCCTGCTCATCCCCCGTCGGGGCATCCTGCCTGAGCCACTTCCCGCGACGCCCGGGGACATTCCCGTGGTGCTCCTCCACGGCACGGTGAGTTCGCCGGGCAACTTCGCGCTCATCGCGGCCAGACTCAGGGACGAGGGCCGACGGGTCATCGGTGTGGAGTTCGGCCACCGGGGGACCGACCGCCTCGAACTGTGCCTCCTGGACATCGTCACCACGCTGGAACGGGAACTCGAACCGGGGCAACGGTTCGACATCGTGGGTCATTCGCTCGGTGGACTCATGGGGCTCCGGCTCGCGCACCTGCCGCAGTTCGCCGGCCGGGTCCGGACACTGGTCGGGCTCGGGGCGTGTTTCCGGGGCCAGCCGGTCGCGTGGAATCCTCTCGTCCGCGCGCTCGTCACGGCGGTCACCGGACCGTCCCTCGTCCAGCTGATGTGTGACGCCGAGATCGACGCGCCGATTCCGGAGGGGGTCCGGGTCATCTCGATCATCTCGGACAATGACCGGATCGTCGATCCGAGTTCGTCACGGATCGGGGAGGTCCGTTGGGTCGAGGGAACCTCCCACGCGCTCCTGACCCTCCACGCCGAGGAGGTCGCCCGCGCGCTGGCGGACGGTGCCGCCGATCCGCACGGGATCTCCGACCCGGACGACATCGACCAGGATCTGGGCGCGACGGGTCACGAGACGTCCCGGCGCGTGGAGAACATCTGACCGTACCGGTCCCACGACCGCGTCTCCGGACGTGCCCCGCCGGACCGTTGCACCATTGCGTACGGCACAGACGGCCCGCCCCGGTCAGTGCCCGGGTTCCGCCACCGGCGGCCCGGACACCGCCGGAAGCGTCACGGTGAACACCGCGCCTTCGCCCGGCGCGCTGCGCACCTCGACGGTCCCACCGTGGGACTCCGTCAGTGATTTCACGATGGCGAGACCGAGTCCGGAGCCACCGGACGCCCGGGACCGGGAGGCGTCCGTCCGGTAGAACCTCCCGAAGATGTGGCGGGAGTCCTCTTCGCTCATGCCGACGCCGTCGTCGGCGACCGTCACCAGAACGGACCCCTCCTTCAGGGACAGGCCGACGGTGACACGGGCGTCGGGGCCACCGTGGATCAGTGCATTGCCCACCAGGTTCACGATGATCCGGTGCAGACGCTGCCGGTCACCGGCGACGAACGGTGTTTCCGTCGTCGTGTCGACCACCCGGATCGTCCGTTGCGGGTGGGCCGCACGCAGGGAGGTGACGACATCGAGGCAGACGGGCCGCATGTCGACGGGCACCGGGTCCATCGGCGCCTGCTCCGCACGGGTGAGTGCGAGCAGGTCCTCGACGAGGACCCCCATGCGGCCCGCCTCCTGTTCTATGCGGTCGAGCACCATGTCCGCGTCCCGTGTCGCGCCCGACCTGTAGAGCTCCGCGAAACCCCGGACACCGGTCAGCGGGGTCCGGAGTTCGTGGGAGGCGTCCCCCACGAAACGCCGCATCTGCTCCTCCTTCCGCCGGGCGGAGTCGATGGACTGCTGCAACCGGGTGAGCATGGTGTTCAGGGAGAAGGCGAGCTGTCCCACCTCCGTCGAGGTGGGCCATTCCGGCACCCGACGACTCAGATCCCCACCGGCGATGGCGACGGCGGTGGTCTCCACCTCCCGGAGCGGTCGGAGTGCCCGCCGGACGATCCACTGGGCGATTCCCCCCACTGCGACGAGAACAACCATGCCGACGATGAGCTGGAAGAAGAGCAGCGAGCGGAGCATCGACGTCTCCACGGCCAGGGAGTATCCGACGACGGTGGTGACACCGTCACGGGAATCGGCGACGACCCGCCACCTGATGTCTTCGGCGGAACCGGGCGCCGACTCCACCGTGACGGGATACTGCCCGGGGACGACCCCGTCGATGAGGGGGGCACTGTCACTGTCGTTGAAGGTCAGGGTCGTGCCGTCCGGGTAGATCTTCTCCAGGTAGTAGACGCTGGGCAGACGCGGACCGTCCACGTCGAGCCGGGGAATGTCCCGCCCCGCCCAACCGTGGAGTGCCCCGCCCAACTGGTCGTCGATCTGGACGTAGATGTAGTCCCGCATGACGCCGGTGACGAACACAGCGGACAGGCCCAGGCCGGTGGCCGTCATGAGCAGGACGATGATGATGAGACGGACCCGCAGCGGCAACCTGGCCCGCCATCCACCGGGGACCGCCGCGCTCATGACCGGGGTGTGCGCAGCACGTAGCCGACACCACGAACGGTGTGGATGAGGTGGGGTGCCTCGGTGTCGATCTTCCGCCGCAGGTAGGAGATGTAGGATTCGACGACATTCCCGTCCCCGCCGAAGTCGTAGTGCCACACGTTGTCCAGTATCTTGGCCTTGCTGAGGACCACCTCCGCATTGAGCATCAGGTACCTCAGGAGATTGAACTCCGTCGGGGACAGGTCGACGATCCGTCCCGCCTTGGTCACCTCGTGGGTGTCGTCGTTGAGGGTGAGGTCGGCGTAGCCCAGGGTGGCGTCGGAGGATCCGTCATCGAGGAGTCGACCCCGGCGGAGGATGACGCGGAGCCGTGTGATGACCTCCTCCAGGGAGAACGGTTTGGTGACGTAGTCGTCCGCACCGATGGTCAGACCGTGGATGCGGTGCTCCACGGCGTCCTTCGCCGTGAGGTAGAGGACCGGGCCGTCGAACCCCTCGGAACGGAGTTTGCCCAGCAGTTCGAAACCGTCCATTCCGGGCATCATGACATCGAGAATGAACGCGTCCGGGGTGCCGGCCCGGGCCACCCGCAACGCCTCCTGCCCGGAACCTGCGGTGAGTACCGCGAAGCCCTGGAATTTCAGGCTCACCGCCAGCAACTCGACGATGTTCGGCTCATCATCGACGACGAGGACCGTCACCGGTGTGTCCTTCGTGGACTCCAACATTCTCACCGCTCCCTCATTCTCCGCGTTCTCTGCCATCCCATGATCCCCGTGATCCCGCGATCGTGCGTTCTCTCCGTGGTCTCCGCCAACCGGCGTGCATTCCCGTCCACTACACACGCACGCCGTGTGTAATCACCGTGGTGCAGCTGTGACAGTCCTGTGAATGCGGTGCCCGCACCTCAGCCACCCCATCCACATCAGGAGCCGCCGAAAAATCAGGTCCACCCCCACCCACCCCCTTTTTCACCCATGCAGCGGGGCTGCGACCCCACAAAGATAGTATCTTTTAGCGATCACCCCCACCTGGCGATACCGTCTGCAATGGTGATTGTTTGGACCAACTTGAATCACCGCACCACCCCCGCCACCCCCGTACCACTGAACATCCACCACCCCAAAAGTACGTAACGAAAAGGTTACAAAAAGATGATCCCGGCTGAGCACGGGACGAAACTCACCGATACTCACAACAACAGGAGCGGAGCGGTCCCGTGCGGGGCCGCACCACACTCGTTTCATGTTCCGGTACGGCACCGTGCCGGAACCGAGGAAAGGTACACACTCATGCGTCCATTCATCATCCGCGTCGCGGCCACCACCGTCGCCGCCGGCATGGCCCTCGCCGGTCTCTCCGCCTGCGGCAGCGGAGGCTCCTCCGGTTCAGGCGGTGCGGACGGCTCCACCGAGATCAATCTCCTCGTGCCCTCCTACTCCGATGACACGAAGGCACTGTGGGAGAACATCATCTCGGGATTCGAGGCCGATCACCCGGATGTCACGGTCGATCTCCAGGTCGAGTCCTGGGAGAACATCAACGACGTGATGCGGAACAACGTCCAGGCCAACAAGACCCCGGACATCCTCAACATCGACTCCTTCACCGACTACGCATCCGAGGACCTGCTCTACCCGGCCGAGGATGTCGTGTCCGCCGAGACGCTCGAGAACATCCAGCCCTCGTTCCGGGAGAACGCCTCCATGGACGGCACCCAGTGGGGCCTGCCGCTCATCGCGTCGGCACGCGCACTGTTCTACAACAAGGACCTCTTCGAACAGGCCGGGATCTCCGAGCCCCCGGCGAACTGGAATGAGCTCCGCGACGACGCACTGGCCATCAAGGAACTGGGACTTCCCGGTGTCGACGGCTACGGCATGCCGCTCGGCAACGAGGAGGCCCAGGGTGAGACGGCCGTGTGGTTCTTCGGGGCCGGCGGCGGCTACGCCGAGAACGGGGAGATCACCATCGACTCCGCGAAGAACCTCGAGGGTGCCACCTTCATGAAGGAACTCATCGACGCCGGTGCCACCCAGGCCAACCCCGGGTCCTCCCAGCGCACCCCCCTCGGCAAGACCTTCTTCCAGGGCAAGGTCGGCATGGTCATCGGCCTCCCCCAGTACAAGAAGCTCATCGAGGAGCAGAATCCCGACCTCAACTACGGTGTCGCCCCGATCCCCACCAAGGACGGCAATTCCATGACCCTCGGGGTCGCCGATCACCTCATGGTGTTCAGGAACGACGAGGACGCCGCCAAGCAGGAGGCCGTCCGTGAGTTCCTCGACTACTTCTACAGCGACGACGTCTACACCGACTTCGTCGGCACCCTCGGTTTCATCCCGGTCACCGTCACCGGTGGCGAGAAGATGAAGTCCGACGAGACCATCGAGGAATTCATCCCGCTGCTGCCGGACGCCCGCTTCTACCCCTTCACCAACCCCGACTGGCAGGCCGCCCAGGGCGCGATCCAGTCCAACATCGGCCGGATCGAGTCCACGGACCCCGCTGAGGTCCTCGAGACGATCCAGACGCAGGTCGAACAGGGCTAACCGCCCGACAAGCCCTCCGTGGGGGCGACGGTCGCCCGTCGCCCCCACACCCGTCCCTACAGCGATTGGATTCTCATGGCTCGTCTCCGACAGGACAAGCGGACCTTCCGGGACACACTGCGGGCCCTCCCCTGGCTGGCACCCGTCCTGCTCCTGTTCGCCGGCATCGTGGTGTACCCGATGGGTCTCATGGTCTACAACTCGACCCGGACGATCAGCCGGATCGGCGTCGACAAGGGCAGTGCCGGATTCGACAACTTCGCCCATGTCCTGAGCGACCCCGCGCTCCCCCGGGTTCTGCTGAACACCGTGATCTGGGTCGTGTCCGTGGTGGTCCTCACGATCCTCATCTCCCTCGCCCTCGCGAACTTCCTCAACAAGGTCTTCCCCGGACGGCAACTCGTCCGCCTCGCGGTGATCATCCCGTGGGCGGCGTCGGTCGTCATGACGACCACGGTCATCTACTACGCCCTGGAACCGAAACTCGGCATCGGGCAACAGTTCCTCCACGACATAGGCCTGACGGAGAGCACCGACTACGGATTCACCAAGCAACCGGTTCCCGCGTTCACCATCGCCATCCTCGTCGCGGTGTTCGTCTCCCTGCCCTTCACCACCTACACGATCCTCGCGGGCCACGCCGCCATCGGACACGACGTCATCGAGGCCGCCCGTGTCGACGGAGCCAGCCGCACCAGGATCTACTTCTCGATCATCCTGCCCCAGCTGAAGTCGGCGATCGCCGTGGCGACCACGATCAACATCATCAACGTCTTCAACAACCTGCCGATCCTCCAGGTGCTGACGGGGTCGATCCCCGGCAACGCCGCGGACACCACGACGACGCTGCTGTTCAAGTACATCCGTAACCGGGGCCACCTCGACTGGGCCTCCGCCCTGTCGGTGATCAACCTGATCATCATGGTCGTGCTCATCGGTTTCTACCTTTACTTCACCAAACCCATGAAGGGAGTGGACGACTGATGCCCGGCGCCATCCAGAAGCCAGTGCCAGACGGAGCCGTCAGCGGCTCCACCGGATCCACGAACACGCCGAAACGGAACCGTGCGTCGTGGTTCGCCCGGCACAGCGAACAGCCCGCCCCCGGTGCGCGGCCGCACACGACACTCCGTGTCATCGGCGGACTGCTGATCCTCGCGGTGTTCATCCTCCCCTACGCGGTGATGCTCCTCGGGTCCCTGAAGTCCCGGGCGGAGGTTCTCGGGATACCCCCGACGTACATCCCGGAGAACTGGCACTTCGACAACTACATCTCGATGTGGTCCACCCCGGAGACACCCGTGGGCATGAACGTGTTCTCCACGGTGCTCATCGCCGGGGTCTCCACGTTGATCGTGCTGTGCGTGGCCATGCCCGCCGCGTACTACACCGCACGGTTCCGGTTCCCGGGGCGCGGGGCCTTCCTCTTCGTCGTGCTGCTGACCCAGATGTGCCCTCCCGCGCTCGTCGTGGCGGGACTGTTCCGTGAGTTCCAGCTGTTCGGCATCGTCGACACCTACATCGCGATGATCCTGGTGAACTCGGCGTTCAACCTCGCGTTCTCGACGTGGATCATGCACTCCTTCTTCGCCTCGGTGCCGAAGGAGATCGACGAGGCCGCGCAGATCGACGGCTGCGGCCTGTGGACGGTGCTGTTCAGGATCAACCTGCCGCTGGTGTGGCCCGGGATCGTGACCGCCGTGATCTTCACCTTCGTCGCCGCGTGGAACGAGTTCGCCGCGTCCCTGGTGATCCTCTCCTCCGCGGAGAAACAGCCGCTGTCGGTCGCGCTGACCAAGTTCGTCGGCCAGTACGAGACGTCCTGGCAGTACGTCTTCGGAGTGTCGGTGATCGCGATCATCCCGGTGCTGATCCTGTTCGGGTTGATCGAGAAGCAGCTCGTCGGCGGGCTGACCGCGGGGTCGATCAAGTGATCCGCTGAAAACCCGACGAACACGGGCGGGCCCCGGGGCGGTTCATCACCCCGGGGCCCGCCTTCTCGTGCGCGGATGTCACCCCCAGGCGACGGTGTCCGGGTCGATTCCCTCCGCGCGGGCCTTCGCCTCGACGAGCTCGACCAGGTAATCGGCGGCGTCGCCGGTGTACGCGGCGAAACGACCGTCCACGGCGTACATCCGGGCGAGGAGAATCTGCTTCGCCCGGGTGCACGGGTAGAACGTGTCCACCATCGCGGCGTGGCGCTCGATGAGCGCGTCCGCCTCGGCGTCGCCCGGGGCCACCCCACGGTCCCGGGCGTCGACCAGGGCCGCCGCGAAGGCGTCGGTCTCCGCCTTCACCCTGCGGAAGCCCTCGGCGTCCATCGTCTTCATCGCGTCCCGGGCGTGCGACCAGTCCCCGGTGTCGCCCCAACGCTCCTCCGCCTCGGCCTGCCGGGCAGGGTAATCCTCGCCGAATATCGCCTTCTTGTCCTGCATTGTCACGGTGTCCCCTTCCAGGATCGAATCCACTGCCCGGACCATCCGGTGCAGGTGACCTATCCGTCGGACGAGGAGCTCCCGCTGGGTGAGCAGCCGGTCCCGCCTGTCCCCGGGTTCCGCCAGCAGAACGGCGATGTCCCGGAGCGGGACACCGGCCCGCCGGTAGATGAGGATGTCGAGGCCGCGGTCCAGGTCGGCGTCGGTGTACAGGCGGTAGTCGCCGGTCTCCGTGCGCCAACCCGGGCTGAGCAGCCCGATCTCGTCCCAGTGCCGCAGGGTCCGGGCGGTCACGCCCAGTTCCTCCGCGGCCCGTCCAATCGTGTAGTCGGTCACGGACACCACTCTCGGGGTTGCCGCGGCGTGAAGGTCAAGACCGGCCGGTGGTCAGGGGCGCGGGATGTTCCGGAGGTTGCTCATCGCGAGGTCGTACATCCGGCCCACGCCGCCGTCGAGGACCGTGCGGGCGGCCGCCTTGGAGAAGCCCATGACCTGCTCGAGGGTGATGTCCGGCGGGATGGACAGCGCGTTCGGGTCGGTGACGATGTCGATGAGCACCGGCTCGTCGAGGGCGAGGGCCGCGCCGAGTTCGCTCCGGAGCCTGCCCGGGTCGGTGATCCGCACCGAGCGGATGCCGCAGGCTTCGGCGATGGCCGCGAAGTTGACCTCCTCGTGGTCGGTGGCGAATTCGGGGATGCCCTCGACGAGCATCTCCAGTTTCACCATGCCCAGCGAGGAGTTGTTGAACACGATGGTCTTGACCGGCAGCTGGTGCAGCTTCACGGTGAGCAGCTCGCCCATGAGCATCGCCAGCCCACCGTCACCGGACATGGAGATCACCTGGCGTTCGGGGGCCGCGGCCTGGGCTCCGATGGCCTGCGGGAGGGCGTTGGCCATCGTGCCGTGACGGAAGGAGCCGAGCATCGTGCGGTTGCCGGTGGGGTTGTTGATGTAGCGGGCGGCCCACACGTTGCACATGCCGGTGTCGACGGTGAAGATCGCGTCCTCCGCGGCGAGTTCGTCGATGATGTCGGCGGCGTACTCGGGGTGGATCGGGGTGTGGTGCTCGATGTTGCTGGTGTACGCCTCGACGACGTGCTCGATCTTCTTGGCGTGCTCCTTGAGCATCTTGTCCAGGAAGGATCGGTCGTTCTTCTCCTCGATCGAGGGGAGGATGTTCTCGATGGTGGCCTTCACGTCGCCGACGACGGGGTACTTCACCTCGGTGCGCCTGCCGATGTGGGCGCCGTTGATGTCGACCTGTGCGACGTTCCCGCCGGGCAGGAAGTCGTTGTAGGGGAAATCGGTGCCCAGCAGGATCAGCAGGTCCGCCTCGTCGCAGGCGTCGAAGCAGGCCCCGTATCCGAGGAGACCGGACATGCCGACCTCGTAGGGGTTGTCGTGCTGGATGAACATCTTGCCGCCCAGCGCGTGGCCGACGGGGGCCTTGATCTTCTCGGCGAGCGCGAACACCTGCTCCCGTGCGTCGGCACAGCCGACACCGCAGAACAGGGTCACGGTTTTCGCCTCGTTGATCGCCTGAACCAGTTTCGCGGCCTGTTCGGGGTGGGGGAAGACGATCGGGCGGTGCGCGGAGATGACGCTGTTCAGCTCCGGGGTGGGCACGGCGTCCTCGGTGGTGATGTCCCCGGGGACGACGATGACGCTGACACCCCGACCCGCCATCGTGGACTGGATCGCGTTGTGCAGCACACGGGCTCCCTGGGACGGGGAGTTGATCAGCTCGCAGTAGCCGGAGCACTCCCCGAAGATCTGCGTCGGGTGGGTCTCCTGGAAGAAATCGGAGCCGATCTGGAGGGACGGGATGTGGCTCGCGATCGCCAGCACCTTGGCTCCGTTGCGGTGCGAATCGTAGAGCCCCTGGATGAGGTGCGTGTTTCCGGGCCCGCAGGAGCCGGCGCACACGGCGAGTTCACCGGTGACGAGGGAGTGCGCGCCTGCGGCGAAGGCACCCACCTCCTCGTTGCGCACGTGGACCCACTCGATGCTGCTGCGCCGGACGGCATCGACGATGGGGTTGAGACTGTCCCCGACGAGGCCGAAGATCCGGGTGACCCCCTGCCGTTCGAGGGTGGCGACGATCTGTTCGGCGAAACTCTGTGACATGTTCTGCTGTGCTCCTTGTGTGTGCACCCGATTGATTCTCTGTCTGCCCCCATGGTGAACCTCCACGGGCGTTCTCGCCAGGTATCTGGTGTACTGCCCCTCCGGCTTCCGCGCGGGGGAGGCACCGACCCGGTCCGGACCGACGGCGGATGTCGGCGGTGCGGCCGCCACGCGGCCGATCCGGACTCCGACGGCCCGAGTTCCCGACGTGTCGGCGCTCCGGCATGGCGACAAATCAGAAACTTTACCGACCGGATGGTATAGTTACGGTTGTGCCATCCACTTTCTCACTTCCACGCCGCTGGACATTCCTCGCCGTCATCAGTGCCGGACTCCTCCTGATCGGCATCGACAACTCGATCCTCTACACCGCCCTCCCGAGTCTCCGTCAGGATCTCGGCGCCACCTCACACCAGGCCCTCTGGATCATCAACGCCTACCCCCTCGTCATGGCCGGACTCCTCCCCGGAACCGGCGCACTCGGGGACCGGTACGGCCACCGCCGACTGTTCACCGGCGGTCTGGTGGTGTTCGGCGCGGCTTCACTGCTGGCGGCCCTCGCACCGACGGTGACGGTTCTCATCATCGCCCGGACGTGCCTCGCCGTCGGCGCGGCGATGATGATGCCCGCGACGCTGGCACTGATCCGGGTGACATTCACGGATCCCCGGGAGCGCAACACGGCCGTCGGTGTCTGGGGCGCCACGGCCGTTCTCGGCACCGTCGCCGGACCACTCCTCGGGGGCCTGCTCCTGGAGTGGTTCTGGTGGGGGTCGGTGTTCCTCATCAACATCCCGATCACCCTCATCGCACTGTTCGCCCTGCCGTTCACCGCGCCACCGAACCGGGTCAACCCCGACAGACGCTGGGACGCCCTGTCCTCCCTGCTGGCACTCGTCACACTGTCCGGATCCGTGCTCGCCATCAAACTCACCATCGGAGCCCACCCTGATCCTGCGATCGCCGTCGCCGCGGCACTGACCGCGGCGGTCGGTGCCGTTGCGTTCCGACGGCGACAGCTCGCACTCTCCGAACCACTGATCGATTTCCGGATCTTCCGGCAGCGGGCCTTCAGCGGCGGCGTTCTGGCCGCCGGGTCGGCGACCTTTCTCCTGGCGGGCACGGAACTGCTGATAACCCAACGTTTCCAGCTGGTGTCCGGTTACAGTCCACTCCAGGCGGGCGGCCTCGCCGCGGCAATCTCGATTTCGGCCTTTCCCACGGCGCTGGCCGGTGGAATCCTCCTCCGCCGCCTCGGGTTCCGGACCCTGATCGTCGGCGGATTCGCCACCTGCACGACAGGGTTCACAGTGTTCCTCGCGGGCCATCAACTGGGGGTTCCCGCGGTGTTCATCGCGGGTCTGATGATCGTGGGCGCCGGCGCCGGCGCGACACTCCCGGTCGCCTCCATCGCGATTCTCGGCGGTGCGGGCCCGTCCCGGGCGGGCATGGCTTCCGCGATCGAGGAGGTGTCCTACGAATTCGGTGCGCTCCTCTCCGTCGCCGTGCTCGGCAGTCTGCAGGCCGCCTTCTACGCCGCACGTGCCCCCTCCGCGGCCGGGGAAGGCGTCGAACAGGCACTTGCGACGGGATCACAGACCGTCATCGATGCCGCGCGTGTCGCCTTCGAACACGGTTTCAACCTGATCATGGTGATTGTCACCGTCTTGAGCGCACTCGGTACCGTGGGTATGGCCCGGATCTTCACCGGGCGTACCGTCGACAGTGTGAAGGAGATCCGGCACTGATGCGTCCGAGCAGACGCGACCACATCCTGACATCGGCGATCGCACTCATCGAGGAACACGGACTCAACGCGGTGTCCCTCGAATCGGTCGCCGAACGGGCCGGGATCAGCAAGGGTGGGCTGATGTACCACTTCCCCACCCGGCAGGAACTGCTCCTCGGGATCGTCGGATCCCTCGCCGACGACTGGGAGGAGCAGCTCCGGGAACTCGCCGGTGGGACGGCCGACAGCGTCGACGCGGACACCCGGCTCCGTGCGTACGTGCTGTCCATGGCGACGTCCGTCACCCGGGCGGAACTCATGCTCACCCTGGAGACCACACAGAACCCGGACCTGGGGGACGCCTGGCAACCGGTCCTCTCCCGCTGGGCCCCCGACGTCTCCGACACCGACACCGAAGCCGGTCGTCTCCGCTATCTGAAGGTGCTCGCGGCGGAGGGGCTGTGGCTCCACGACGCCCTCGACCACCGCACCATGACCGCCCGGCAACGCACCAGCATGACGGAGGCGATTCTCAACCTCGGCACCGCCGACCCGGACTGACACGGACGGTGCCGCCCGGGAGTCTCCGGAGGGACCGGGAGACGGGAGAACCGCAGTGGCTGCGGTACGGGTGCGGCCACTGCGGTTCTCCGGGTGAGCTGGAGATGGGACTCGAACCCACAACCACCGGTTTACAAGACCGGTGCGCTACCAATTGCGCCACTCCAGCAACGCCCCGGACCGTGTGTCCGGGGCACGCGAGGATGATACCGGACGATCCCCGTCCAAGTCCAAGACCTGCACCACCCGGGGTCTGTTCCGTGCGGGGATGGACAGGGGTAAGCTGCTCCCGACGCGTGCGACCGCACGTTCTCAGCAGTCGTCTCCCGGAGGATCAGTAGCCGACGTGTCCGATATCTTGACCAGCCTGCGGCTGTTCAGGTCCCGCCAGGGTCGTTTCGCGACGATCGACGAGGCCAAGGCCGCTCCACCACCCTCACCCCTGGCGCCGATCGATCTCACCGATCCCGCCCAGGTCACCGGCGTCATGGATCTCGCCGCCCGGATCGGCGGCTATCTCCTGTACTCGGGGACCGGCAACCATGACACGCGGGTCCATGTCCACACCGTGTGCTCCGCGTACGGACTGCACTACGTGCACGTCGACATCACCTTCAACACGATCCAGCTGTTCACCCAGATCGGGACGACCAGCAAGATCCCGATCACGGTGTTCCGCGTCGTGCCCAAACTGGACCTCGACTTCTCCAAGCTCGCCGAGGTCGACCGTCTGATCCGGTCGATCCAGGCGGGTGCGACACCGCCCAACGTGGCGGAGCAGATCCTGAACGATCTGACGTCGATGCCCCCGCCGTACGGGTTCCGCACCGCGATCTTCGGGTGGGCGGGACTCGCGGCCGCCGTCGCCGTGCTGCTCGGCGGCGGGTGGCTGGTCTCCGTCATCTCGTTCCTCACCGCGCTGGTGATCATGGCCGGTCACATCTGGCTGGAACGGAAGGGACTTCCGGAGTTCTACCGGAACATGTACGGCGGTTTCGTCGCGACGCTACCTGCCGCGATGACCTACAACTGGGCTCTGGAGAACGGAATCAATCTCGCGCCGGGACAGATCATCGCGTCGGGGATCATCGTGCTGCTCGCGGGTCTGACGCTGGTTCAGGCCATCCAGGACGGGATCACCGGCGCCCCGGTGACGGCATCGGCCCGGTTCTTCCAGACCATCATGCTCACCGGCGGGATCATCGCGGGTGTCGCCATCGGCATCCAGGCGTCGACGGCGCTGGGTGTCACGTTGCCGCCGCTGGAGGCGACGGCACCGGTCAACTTCGCCTCCACCTCCGCGAAGGTCCTGGCGGGCGCCGCCGCATCGGCGGCGTTCGCGGTCGCTGCGTTCGCGGAGTGGCCGTCGGTGTGGATCTCGGGGCTGACGTCCCTGGCTGGGTCCGCGTGCTACTACTTCGTGCTCATTCCCCTCGGCATGAGTCCCGTCGTCGGACTGGGCATCACCGCCACGATCATCGGTCTCGCCGGAGGTCTGCTCGCCCGGCGTTTCCTCATTCCGCCACTGATCACGGCGGTCGCGGGCATCACCCCCCTACTGCCGGGCCTGACGATCTACCGGGGCATGTACACCCTGCTCAACGAGCAGCTGGTCCAGGGGTTCGGGAACATGGCGCTGGCCCTGGCCATCGGGTCCTCCCTGGCCGCCGGAGTGGTGCTGGGCGAGTGGGTCGCGCGGAAACTGCGCCGTCCGCCGCCGCTGAACCGGTACACCAGTTTCGCCCGGCGCCGGGCCTCCTCCTTCCGGCACTCCCGCCCGGTGGCGCGGGTCGCACGGCGTACCGGATCCGCCGTCACGCGCCACCAGAACAAGGCACGGAACGCGGTGCGAAACGCGAAGAACAGGAATCCGGGTGCCTCCGCCGGGCCGGAGGCTCCGGCGACTCCGGAGCGGCAGAGCTGAGGGAACCGGTTCCCACCGGGTCCGGCATGTTCGTGGCGGTGACGTGGCGTAGGATGATCGGTGCGCAGCCCAGCCCCAGCCGACGATTCCAGGAGGATCAGTGCCGCCCAAGGTCACAGACACCCGCACCACCAACGCCGAGTCGCTGCACACCGTGGAGGAGAACACCGCGAAGGCGGCCCGCCGGATAGTCGCGACCTACTCCACCGATTTCTTCGACTGTGTCACGCTCGCGTCGATGCTCGGAGTCGCGCCCGAGGGCCTGAACTACCGCAAGATCGCCGCTGAGCACGCGGAGGCGGCGGAGGCGGAGTCCGCCAAGGGGCGTAAGGGCACCAGAAAGACGACGAAGAAGACCACGAAGAAGACCACCGCCAAGAAGACCACGGCGAAGAAGACCACCAAGAAAACCACGAAGAAGACCACCGCCAAGAAGACCGCGGCGAAGAAGACGACCAAGAAAACCACGAAGAAGGCCTGACGGTGAGCGTCGTGCCACGGTCGGCTCAGACACCGGTGACGGGCGGCAACGACTTCGTCGTCGTGGCGAACAGGTTGCCCGTCGACGTCACCGTCAATCCGGACGGAACCCGGAGTTTCACCCCGAGTCCGGGCGGGCTCGTCACCGCGCTCAGTCCGGTCCTGGAACGGAACGCCGGTTGCTGGGTCGGCTGGCCCGGAACCGTCGACGGCGGCATGGACCCCTTCCGCACGGATTCCGGGATACTCCTGCATCCCGTGACGCTGACCGCCACGGACTACGAGGAGTTCTACGAAGGTTTCTCCAACGCCACGCTCTGGCCGCTCTACCACGATCTCATCGTTCCCCCCACCTACGACCGCTCCTGGTGGGAGACCTACCGCGAGGTCAACTACACCTTCGCCCGTGAGGTCGCCTCCGTGGCCGCCGAAGGTGCGACGGTGTGGGTGCAGGACTACCAGCTCCAGCTCGTCCCCGGCATTCTCCGGCAGCTGCGCCCGGATCTGACGATCGGTTTCTTCCTGCACATCCCGTTCCCCCCTGCGGAGCTGTTCCGCCAGCTGCCCTGGCGCGAGGAGATCGTCCGTGGACTGCTGGGGGCCGACGTCATCGGTTTCCACCTGCCCGAGAACGCAGACAATTTCCTCACCCTGGCCCGCTCCGTCGCCGGCACCACCGGTTCACACACCGGCCAGCCGGACACCCTCACGGTGGAGGGCCGTGCCTCGGTGAGGCGGGTCTCCGCGCACATCACCGCACCCGACGGGCGTCGCGTGGGTGTCGCCGCGTTCCCCATCTCGATCGACACCGCCGCCGTGGTCGACACCGCCGGTCGGGTCGACGCCGCCGACATCCGGCGGCGCCTCGGGGACCCCGTGACGATGATCCTCGGTGTGGATCGACTCGACTACACGAAGGGCATCCTGCAACGGCTGACCGCCTACGAGGAACTGCTGGAGTCCGGTGCCCTCGATCCACGTACCTCGGTGCTGTTGCAGATCGCCACCCCGTCACGGGAAAGGCTGGAACACTACCGGCGCACCCGGGCGCGCGTGGAGGAGGCCGTCGGCCGGATCAACGGACGCTTCGCGGAGGTCGGACGCCCCGTCGTCCACTACCTGCACCGTTCCCTGGACAAACGGCAGCTCTTCGGCTGCTATGTCGCGGCGGATGTCATGCTCGTGACTCCGTTCAAGGACGGGATGAACCTCGTCGCCAAGGAATACGTGGCCTGCCACGGTGACGGCACCGGTGCACTGGTGCTCAGTGAGTTCGCCGGCTCCGCCACCGAACTCAACCGGGCCTTCCTCTGCAACCCGCACGACGGGGATTCGGTGAAACGCCAGCTGATGACGGCGGTCACCATGCTGAGTGACGGTCCGGACGATGCCCGGGAGCGGATGCTCTCCATGTACCGCCAGGTCGTCGACCACGATGTCGATCTGTGGGCCCGTTCCTTCCTCGACGCACTGAGGGAGCACTGATGGGCACACGTTTCCGCGCACCGGCGGCGGCCACCGCCCTCGCGGCGATCCTCCTCACCGGGTGCACCCAGGGCCAGGCTCCGGTGGTTTCCTCGAACTGGCAGGTCACCAACGTCTACACCGATGCGGAGCACCCGAGTGTCCTGCCCGACGGTCTCGCCGGGCGCACACATCTCGCGTTCGGCGACAGCACCGTCGCCGGGGACACGGGCTGCTCCCCGTTCACCGGTGCCGTGGACTTCCTGGACGGCAACGGTGAGCGGGTCGCCGCGACGGACACCACCGCCGCCACGTTCGTGTTCCGGGATCTGACGGTCCGGGGAGACGGCGGCTGCGAAGGTGCCGAGCTGTACTTCCACGATGCCCTCCTGGAGATTCTGCGCGCCGGTGAACTCCGCGTCTCCCGGCCCCAGGACGGTGAACTCCTGCTCACCGATGCCACGGACACCGGCGTCGACAAGCGGGGGCTGCGCCTGACCACCTCGAGCTGAGCGGTCCGACGTACCATCGGAAGGCATGGACGACACCAGCCTCGACAGTATCCTCGACTCACTCTCCCGAGTTCCCCGACTTCTCGTCATCTCCGACTTCGACGGCACCATCGCAGAGCTCCAGGATGATCCGGAGACCGTGCCCGTCAACAGGGACTCCGTCACCGCGCTCGAGACTCTGGGGGGCCTCCCGGACACCGGAGCCGTGATTCTCTCCGGTCGTGATCTGGCCACTCTCCGCCGCCTGGCCGGAGCCGGCGCGGCCGTCGACCTCGTCGGCAGTCACGGAGCGGAGAGCACCGGTGACACGGTCGCCCCGACCGTCGAACAACGGCGCCGCCTCGATGCGGTGACGGAGCTGCTCGAACCACTGGTCGACGGGTGCCCCGGTGCGGCCGTGGAGGTGAAGCCCCTCCACCGCGTGCTGCACACGAGAAGGGTCCCGGACCGGGAGGCGGGCGAACGGCTGCTCCGCCGCGCCGTGGAACTGTGCCCCGAGGGGCTGCACGTGTCCACGGGCAAATGCATCGTCGAGTTCTCCGCGGTCTCCGTCGACAAGGGAACCTGGATCAGCGGCGCGAGGGAACGGGGCGGGTGGGACGCGATCGTGTTCCTCGGTGACGATGTCACCGACGAGAACGGTTTCGGGGTTCTGGGCGACGGTGATCTGGGGATCAAGGTCGGCGACGGCCCGACGGCCGCCGGGCACCGGGTCGCCGACACCGACGGGGTGTGCGCCGTACTCGGGCGCCTCGCGGAGGCCCGCTCCGCGTACCTCGACCGCTGAGCGCCTCCGCGTCAGCGACCGTCGGGGGGAGCGGTGACGGTCCCGCCCGGGCGGAGTTCCGTGTCGAGGAGCTCGCGGAGGGGTTCCACCGGAGGGGCCCCCTCGTCCGAGAGACGCTCCTCGATGAGCCGGAAGAGCATTCGTCCGGCGGCCGCCCCCTTCTCCCGGTTCGGTTGGATCACGGTGGTCAGATCCCTGGCCACGGCGGTGACGATGCCGTCGAATCCCGTGACCGACAGCTGATCCGGGACGGAGATCCCGCGCGCGGCACAGTAGTCGAGGACACCGAGTGCCATGGAGTCCGTCGTGCAGAGCACCGCGGTGAGATCCGGATGCCCCTCCAGAAGTTCCCGGGCGGCGTCGACGTTGTTGGCACGGTCGTTGATGTGACGCTCGATGACAGGGACGGTGCCCGGGTCAATTCCGGCGGAGGAGAAGACGTCGAGGGCTCCGAGCACCCGGGAACGCTGCACATGCAGACCGGCGGTCCGCAGACGTCCGGGGGACACCGGCCCGTCGTTCTTGCGGCGGTCCAGCCGGATGGACAGGATCCCCACCCTGCGGTGGCCTGCGTCGATGAGGGCGCGTGCGGCGGGGGCGATCGCCGCGCGATCGTCGATCCCGACGAACGGGAGACCCAGTTCATCGGCCGGCTGGTCGCAGATGACCAGGGGGAGACGGCGGTTCCGCGCGGCCTGGAGGTAGGGGTCGTCGGCGGCGACGGAGTAGACGACGAAGCCGTCTATCACGGGTTGATTGACCAGTTGGGCGGCGGCGGTGACGTCGACGGAACTGTCCGGACCGACCGGGACCAGGGTGAGACAGGTGTTGCCGCCGTAGGAGGCCTCCGCCATCCCGGCGAGAAAATCGACCGAGGCGAGGTCCTCGAACGCGTAGGTCAGGTGCTCGGTCAGGAGCACACCGATGGCCCCGGCGCGGCGCGTCCGCAGTGACCGGGCCGTGGGGTGCGGTCCCGGGTAGCCGCGCTGTTCCGCGGTGGCGAGGATCTTCTCCCGCAGGGCTGCGGACAACTGTTCCGGGCGGTTGTAGGCGTTGGAGACGGTTGTTCTCGACACTCCGAGTTCGGCGGCCAGAGACGCGAGCGTACCGCGCTGCCGATTACGTTTTGCCATGTAGAAAACCTAGCATTCCCGGTTCCACGGTGTCCGACGTGCGCCCCGCACCGACAACTCATTCAGACAAAGATAAACTTGACAAAGGTTATCATTTGGCTGAAACTGGGTTTCATGATCAACAGTAGTCTCCGTCCCCTCCTCCGCAATCTCCGGAACCACCCCGCCCGGACCGCGGGTGCGACACTCTTCGCCACCGGCATGGTCATGGCCACCGCCGGTTGCGCTCCGGGGAACGAGAACCCCTCCCCCGAACCGGCGGCACCGGCAGAGAAGTCCGGCGAAACCACGGCCGCAGACAGCGGCGACAAGCTCAGCATCGTGACCTCGACCCAGGTGTGGTCCGACGTCGCCGGCATGGTCGTCTCGGACCAGGACGCCGACATCCGGGCCATCATCGTCGGCGACGCCGCCGACCCCCACTCCTTCGAGCCGACCGCAGCCGACATGGCGCTGGCCAAGAAAGCCGACCTGATCGTCGTCGGTGGTGGCGGATACGACTCCTGGCTGTACCGCAACATGGACGAATCAATCATCGTCCACGCACTCCCCCTCACGGTGCACGACCACGGGCACGACCATGAGCACGGTGACGAGCACGGACACGACCACGACCACGGTGACGAGCACGATCACGACCATGAGCACGGGCACGACCACGGTGACGAGCATGATCACGGGCACGGCGAACTCGTGAACGAGCACATCTGGTACGACCCGCACGCCGTCGAGGAGGTCGGCACCGAACTCGCCGAGCGGGTCTCCGCACTGCGCCCCGATGCGAAGGTCGACACCGGCAGACTCAAGGAGAAGCTCTCCGCACTCGAGAGCGAGATGGACTCCATCCCGGCGGTTCGTGTCGCCCAGACCGAACCCATCGCGGACTACATCGTGGAGCACTCCCCCCTGACCGAGGCCACCCCCGAGGGCTACCGGACCGCCACGCTCAAGGAATCCGAGCCCTCCGCCGCCGACTACGCCGCATTCACCGAATCCCTGAAGAAGGGCGAGATCGACGTCCTGGTGTTCAACCCGCAGACCGCCACCGACGCGACCGAACGCCTCCGCGACGAGGCACTCGGCCTCGGCATCCCCGTGGTCGAGGTCTTCGAGACCCCGTCCCGCACGGAGAACTTCTTCGACTTCTTCAACGGTGCGGTCGAACGTCTCAAGGCCGGTGCCCAGCAGGTCAAGAAGAACTGATCCGGTTCCGGCACCCGCCGTTCCCCCTGTAGCCTTCCGTACGGAGCCCTCTTCCGCACGGAAGGCTCAACTGTTGTCCGGGTCCCCGTCCCGGCCTCCGACCAGAAAGAACCACGATCATGGTCCTCACGTTCACCGATGCAGCCGTCGATCCCCTTTTCACGGGGTTGGACATGACGGTCGAACCCGGCGAGTTCCTGGCGGTCCTGGGTCCCAACGGTGCCGGGAAATCGACCCTCCTGCACACCGTCACCGGAACCCGCGGGCTCACCCACGGCAGGGTCACCGTGAACGCGCGCACCGGATTCATCCCCCAGCAGAGGATGTTCTCCCCGGATCTGCCGCTCCGCGCCCGGGACCTGGTGAACCTCTCGGCGGCACACGGCGTGTTCCGGAACCGGCGGGCCCGGCGCGGCGTCGTCGATGAACTGCTCGCCGAGGTGGGGGCCACCGGTATCGCGGACCGACGTGTGGGCAGCCTGTCCGGTGGCCAGCAGCAGCTGGTGCGCCAGGCGCAGGCACTGGCCGATGATCCCGAACTGCTGCTCTGCGACGAACCCCTGCTCTCCCTCGACATGGGTGTGCAGCGTCGTACCGTGGAACTCATCGACCGTCGACGTCGGGAGGCCGGGACGGCGGTCGTTTTCGTGACCCACTCCATCAACCCTGTCCTGCGGGTCGTCGACAGGGTGCTCTATCTCGGCCCGTACGGACACGTCCTCGGTGACGTGTCCGAGGTGATGCGCTCCGAGACGCTCTCCGAACTCTACGGCACCCGTGTGGAGGTCGCGGAGGTCAACGGTCGTCTCATCGTCATCTGACCGGTCCCCGCCGATCCGCCCCACCGACCCCGAGGAACAACCATGGACATGACCCAGTTCATCACCGACACCCGCTACCTGCTCGGCGTCGACTTCGTGCGCGCCTCCCTGATCGCCGCGGGACTTCTCGGGATCCTGTCGGGCGTCATGGCTCCGCTGATCGTGCTGCGCCGGATGTCCTTCGCGGTGCACGGGACGAGTGAGCTGGCCCTGATGGGTGCCTCGGCGGCGCTCCTGCTGAGCGTGAACGTCGGGGTCGGCGCCGTCGTGGGGTCCATCGTGGCCGCGATCGTCCTCGCGCTGCTGGGTATGCGTCAGCAGGATACGGCGGTCGGTGTCGTCCTGAGCTTCGGCATGGGACTGTCGGTGCTGTTCATCCATCTGTACCCGGGGCGGTCATCCAATGCCTTCGCCCTGCTCACCGGCCAGATCGTCGGTGTCCAGTCCGGTTCCGTGTGGCTTCTCGCCGGGATCACGGCCCTGGTCGTGGGATGTGTGCTCGTGTTCTGGCGACCGATCCTGTTCGCCTCCGCCGATCCGCAGATGGCGGCGGCCGCAGGCGTCAACGTCCATCTCGTCGCGGTCGGGTTCGCGGTCCTCGTCGGACTGTCGGCCGCAGAGGGTGTCCAGATCGTCGGTGCGCTGCTGGTGATCTCCCTGTTGATCACGCCGGGGGCGGCGGCCGCGCACGTGACCTCCAGCCCGGTGCGTGCGGTCGTGCTGTCGACGGTGTTCGCCGAGGTCGCCGCACTCGGTGGTTTCGTCATCTCCCTCGCCCCCGGACTACCGGTGAGCGTGTTCGTCACCACCATCTCGTTCGTCATCTACCTCGTCTGCCGGCTCATCGGGTACCTCCGGGGGAGGACCGCACAGCGGGACGAGGACGCCCACCGCCGCCGTACCCGGAACGGTCGACCGACACCCGCCGATCACGCCGTCGATGTTCCCCCGCCGACGGAGCCGACGGCGTAGCGGTGCAGGAACACACGGACGAGGGGAGCGGCCCACCGTTCGACCGGTGAAGCCGCTCCCCTCGTCCGTGCGCCGTCGGGCGGATCAGCTCAGCTGCGCACGGCGCTGACGGGCGAACTCGCTGAGCACGACGCCCGCGGCGACGGACGCGTTGAGTGATTCCACCCAGTCCGCCATCGGGACGGACAGGGTGACGTCGCAGGTCTCGCCGACGAGTCGGGAGATGCCCTTGCCCTCACTGCCGACGACGAGGACCGTGGGGCCGGTGCCGTCGTAGGTGTCGAGGGTGTGACCGCCGCCCGCGTCGAGACCGACGACCTCGTAACCGGCCTTCTGGAACTGCTTGAGTGTCCGGGTCAGGTTGGTGGCCTTCGCGACCGGGAGCCGGGCCGCGGTACCCGCGGAGGTACGCCAGGCGACGGCCGTGACCGATGCGGAGCGACGCTCGGGGATGACGACGCCGTGGCCACCGAACGCGGCGACGGAGCGGATGACCGCACCGAGGTTGCGGGGATCGGTGACGTTGTCGAGACAGACGATCAGACCGGACTCGCCGCGCTCGTTGACCTGGTCGATGAGGTCCTCGACCGCCGAATAGCGGAACGGCGGCATCTGCAGGCCGATGCCCTGGTGCATGCCGTTTCCGGTCATCCGGTCCAGATCGGTGCGCGGTACCTCGATGATGGAGATTCCACGGTGACCGGCGAGCTGCACGGCCTCCGTCAGGCGCTCGTCGCTCTCGGTACCGAGGGCGACGTAGAGGGCGTTGGCCGGGGCCTTGGCACGCAGGCACTCGACGACGGGGTTACGCCCCACGACGAGTTCGGTGGTCTCCTCCTTGACGTGACGGCCGCGCGCGCGACGCTCCGCCTCCTTCTTCCGCTTGTGCGCGGCGTGGTAGGTGCGGTCCTCTGCCTTCGGGGTGGGACCTTTTCCGCGCAGACCGCGACGGCGCTGGCCACCGGATCCTACCTGGGCGGTTTTCTTGTCGGTTTTGCGCACCGCTCCGGTGCGTTTGGAATTTCCAGCCATGGTGCTTCAGGGGCCTTACTTGTCGTCGGTGGTGGTGCGCAACGACCACTGTGGGCCGTCGGCGGTGTCGGTGATCTCGATGCCCGCCGCCGCCAGGCGGTCGCGCACCTCATCTGCTGTAGCCCAGTCCTTCGCCGCGCGGGCGGCGGTACGACGGTCCAGTTCAGCCCGGATCAGGGTGTCCAGGGCCGCGCCCGCCGTGTCGTCGGTGCCACCGGAGCTGTTCCGGGAGGCGGTCCAGGTGTCGGACTGGGGGTCGACACCGAGGACGGCCATCATCGCACGGATCTGACCCGCGAGGCGAACCGCTTCATCCCGGTCCCCCGCGGCGAGGGCGGTGTTTCCGGCGCGGACCGCGTTGTGGACCTCGGCCAGCGCCGCCGGAACCCCGAGATCGTCGTCCATCGCGGCGGCGAAGCGATCGGTCCACGTGGTGCGTTCCACGGGGCCGACGCGGTCCAGGAACGCCTCGATGCGGCGGTACCCGGTGGCGGCGTCGGCGAGGGTCTGCTCGGAGTACTCGAGCATGGACCGGTAGTGGGCGCTGCCGAGGTAGTAACGGAGCTCGACCGGCCGTACGAGGGTGAGGACGTGCGGAACGGAGAGCACGTTGCCGAGGGACTTGCTCATCTTCTCCCCCGCCATGGTCACCCAGCCGTTGTGCATCCAGTATCGGGCGAATCCGTCCCCGGCGGCGGTGGCCTGCGCGGCCTCGTTCTCGTGGTGCGGGAACTTCAGGTCCAGCCCGCCTCCGTGGATGTCGAACTCCCCGCCGAGGTACTTGGTGGCCATCGCCGAGCACTCGAGGTGCCAGCCGGGACGGCCGTCACCCCACGGGGTCGGCCAGGACGGCTCGCCGGGTTTCGCGGCCTTCCACATGGTGAAGTCGCGCGGGTCCCGTTTGCCGGTGCCCGCCGATTCACCCTGGTCGAGTTCGTCGAGGCGCTGCCCGGAGATCCTTCCGTAGCCCTCGATGGTGGTCGGTGAGCAGTAGACGTTGCCGTCCGCGGCGTAACCGTGACCGGCGTCGATGATCCGCTGCATGTACCCGATCATCTCGGTGATGTGGCCGGTGGCCCGGGGCTCGAGGGACGGGGGCCGCACTCCGAGCTGGTCGTAGGCCCAGGTGAAGGCGCGCTCGTGGGTGGCGGCCCACTCCCACCAGGGGCGCCCCGCCTCGGCGGCCTTGGTGATGATCTTGTCGTCGATGTCGGTGACGTTGCGCAGGAACGCCACGTCGAGTCCCTTCGCCTCGAGCCAGTTGCGGAGGATGTCGAACGCGACCCCGCTGCGGACGTGGCCGATGTGCGGAACCGACTGGACCGTCGCACCACACAGGTACACCGAGGCGTGCCCGGGGCGCAGGGGCACGAAGTCGCGGAGGGTACGGGTCGCTGAGTCATAGATTCGCAGAGTCACGACACCCATCCTATCCGCCGTACCCCCGGTTCCGGGCGGCGGGAGGACCGGTCAGACCGCGGGGTACACCAGCGCGGTGGCGACGGCGGCACGCCCCTCGCCGCGTCCGGTGAAGCCCATGTGGTCGGTCGTGGTCGCGGAGATGTTGACCGGGGCCCCGAGAATCCCGGCGACGGTGTCCTGCGCCTCGACCCGGCGCGGCCCCATCTTCGGGGTGTTGCCGATCAGCTGCACGGCGGCGTTTCCGATCGCCCAGCCGTTGGCATCGAGGAGTTCACGTGCCTCACGGAGCAGACGCGCACCGGAGACCCCGTCGTATTCGGCGCGCCCCACACCGACGAAGGAACCGAGGTCACCGAGTGACGCCGCGGACAGCAGCGCGTCGACGAGCGCGTGGGCGACGACGTCACCGTCGGAGTGCCCCTCGCAACCGTCCGCCCCCTCGAAGTGCAGGCAGGCGATCCAGCACTCTTTACCTGCCTCGATCTGGTGGGCGTCGGTGCCGATGCCGACGCGCGGGATGACGGGTCTCTCAGTCACCGGGTACCTCGAAGATGGTGGGTTCGGCCTCGTCGGTGATGTGCCGGGCGAGGATCATGTCCATGGGGGTGGTCACCTTCAGCGCCATCGGGTCCCCTTTCACGCAGGTGACGGTGTGCCCGGCCCATTCCATGAGCGAGGCGTCGTCGGTGGCGGTGAAACCGGGGTCCCCGGCACTGAAGTAGGCGATGTTCGCGGCGCGCAGTGCCGCGAGATCGAAGGCCTGCGGGGTCTGGACGGCGCGGAGGTCGGAGCGGGGTGGGGTGTCGACGACACGGTCTCCGTCGACGACCTTGATGGTGTCGGTCACCGGCAGCACGGGGATCACCGCGTCCTCGCCGGACCTGACACGGCGGACGACCCGGGCGATGAGCCCGGGCGGGGTGAGCGCGCGGGCGGCATCGTGGATGACGACGACCCCGTCGTCCGCGTCGATGGACCGCAGCCCGGCCCAGACGGAGTCGGCGCGCTCCCCGCCACCGTGGACCAGCCGGACGGGCAGCATCGGGTCGTCGAGGAGTCCGGCGCGGTCGAGGATGGTTCGGGCGTAGTCCGCCATGTCCGGGCTGACGAGGACGATCACTTCATCGATGACACCGGAGGTGGCCATCGCCCGGACGCTGCGCTCGACGAGGGTCATGCCGCGCAGCGGCACGAACGCCTTCGGTACCGGGGCCCCCAGCCTGGTACCCCGGCCGGCTGCGGCGAGGAGCGCCGTCACCCGCCGGTCATCGGAGGACACTGACACTGGGGTCAGTCGTCGGAGTCGAGATCGATGTCGTCGAGGTTGACGTCCGGGACGTCTCCGCCGCCCTTCTTCGTGGCGGTGGCGTCATCATCGCCGGGGCCCGCCGCCCGGTGGCGTTCGATGGTCGCGTCCATCTGCGCCTGAAGATCATCGGCCTTGGCCTCATCGACGCCGTCCGCGAGCGCGAGCTCACCGACGAGCACCTGACGGGCCTTGGCGAGCATCCGCTTCTCCCCCGCCGACAGACCACGGTCCTGGTCACGGCGCCACAGGTCACGGACGACCTCGGCGACCTTGTTCACGTCACCGGAGGCCAGACGCTCCTGGTTCGCCTTGTACCGGCGGGACCAGTTGCCCGCCTCCTCGACATCGGTTTCACGCAGCACGCCGAAGACCTTCTGGAGGCCTTCCTCGCCGACGACGTCACGGACACCGACGAGTTCGGCGTTCTTCGTGGGGACCTTGACGGTCAGGTCCGACTGGTGGATCTGCAGGACCAGATAGTCGAGCACCTCGCCACCGATCTCCCGGCTCTCGATCGCCTCGATCACGGCCGCGCCGTGATGCGGATAGACGACGGTGTCCCCGACCTTGAAATCCATGCCCACTTGGTGCACCTTCCTGCGCCCACCGGCGCCACGGTGAATCTTCACTGTTGCGGGGCTGATTCTATCACGCCCGCAACCAGCCGTTTTGCCCCACGGTCCGGAGCGGTGACGTGCACGGACCCGCCGGGGAGATCCACACGTGGCCCGCGCGGAGGCCGCGGGGATGACAGTTGACGCAATCAAATGATTGCCCCCGCCCTCCCCCTCCACCGATCGTCGGAACTGTGTGGAGAGTCTGAACAGGAGCTAGAGTAAGGGCAACAACTGCCTTACCCGAAAGCCTTCCGATGGAGGACACTGAAAGTGATGACCACCAAGACCGTGAAAGGCGCGGCAGCGGCCCTCGTCTCCGTTGCGGCAGCCCTGACCTTGAGCGCGTGCAGCTCCGGACAGATCTCCCAGACAGCGAGCCAGGTCGCCGCGGTCGACGGTGCCCGCGCCGAGACCCCGGACGGCAAGGTGGCCGTCCGGGACGTCACGGTGGAGGTCAACGGCACATCAACCGCCTCACTCCGCTTCACCCTGGTGAACCAGGACACCGACATGACCGTCCACGCACTGAAGAGCGCGACCGTCGACGGCGAGAAGGTGACGCTGCGGGGCGAGACGGAGCTCGGCCGCGACTGCTCCATCGTCGCGGGTTCCAGGGAGCACCTGGACTCACTCCCGGAGGTCGGTGACGGTATCTGCATCAGCCATCTGGTCACCGGCGTCCGGGACAAGGGCTTCCCCCCGGGCGGCAACGCCGACATCGTGTTCACCTTCGACAACGGTGAAACCATCGACGTGAGCGCGACGATCGCCGCCCCCACCCTCGCCCCCGCCGACATCGACCGCACCGAGCAGGGCGGCGACGGACACGGTGAGAGCTCCGGACACTGACGGAAAGCCCCACCCCGAACCGGCCCCTCCCCCGTGGGAGAGGGCCGGTTTTTCGTCTCTCCCCCCGGAGACCGGGCGCAGAGGTGCCGTCACACCACCCGACGGTGATGACCGTATCCGAACACCTTTTCGCATCCGCGTCGTGTCCGCGCGTTAGGGTGTTCCCATGGCGAAGAGACAGCGCAGCGTGCACACCTGTTCAGAGTGCGGCTACAGCACACCGAAGTGGCTGGGACGCTGTCCCGACTGTGGTGGATGGGGCACACTCACGGAGTCCCGCGCCGCGACGGGCGGGGGTTCGGGTGCGGCGGCTGCCGCGGTCGGGGGGAGCCCTCCGGTCGGGCTGACCCCGACGTCCCCCGCCGTGCCGATCAGCCGGATCGATCCGGCGTCCGCGACGACGGTGTCCACGGGCATCGGTGAGCTCGACCGGGTTCTCGGCGACGGCATCGTCCCCGGTTCGGTGGTGCTCCTCGCCGGGGAACCGGGCGTGGGTAAGTCGACTCTCCTGCTCGAGGTCGCCGCCCGGTGGGCGGCGCAGCCCTCCACCACCCCGACCGGCACCCGCACGGCCCTCTACATCACGGCCGAGGAATCTGCGGGGCAGGTGCGGATGCGCGCCCAGCGCACCGGGGGACTCCAACCCACGCTCTATCTCGCGGCGGAATCCGACCTCGATGTCGTGTTCGGACACGTCGAGCAGCTGAAACCGAGTCTTCTGATCGTGGATTCCGTGCAGACCATGCACATCAGCGGGGTCGAGGGGGTGTCCGGCGGTGTGGCGCAGTCCCGGGCGACCACCGCCGCGCTCACCACGCTGGCGAAGACCTCTGGGATCCCGGTCCTGCTCGTCGGGCACGTGACCAAGGACGGGTCCGTCGCGGGCCCCCGGGTACTCGAGCACCTCGTTGACGTGGTCCTCACCTTCGAGGGGGACCGTCACTCCTCACTGCGGATGTTGCGCGGAATCAAGAACCGGTTCGGCGCGACCGACGAGGTGGGGTGTTTCGAGCAGACCGGTGACGGGATCCGGGAGGTCGCGGACCCCTCCGGGTTGTTCCTCTCCCACCGGGACTCCACACCGGACGGCACTGCGGTGACCGTGGCGATGGACGGGGTGCGCCCGATTCTCGCGGAGGTGCAGTCGCTCCTGGTCCCCACCCAGTCGAAGAATCCACGGCGGGCGGTCACGGGTCTCGACGCGACCCGGGTACCGATGGTGCTGGCGGTGTTGTCCGCGCGGGCGGGCAGGCAGTCCTTCGACAGGGAGGTCTACATCGCGACGGTCGGAGGGGTGAAGGTCGGGGAGCCCGCGGCGGATCTCGCCGTCGCGTTGGCCACCGTCTCAGCGATGGACGGCCGTCCGATAGCGCCGAAGACGGTGGTCCTCGGGGAGGTGGGGTTGGCGGGCGAGATCAGGCGGGTGCCCGATCTCCGGCGGCGTCTGCAGGAGGCGGCACGCCTGGGCTACGTGTCCGCGATCGTGCCGGCCGGCGAGCCGTTGGAGGTGCCGGGGATGCGGATCAGACGCGTCTCGACCATCGGTGAGGCGATCGCGGCCCTCGGATGAGGACGCCGGGTCACATCAGGTTGAACGGGTGCGCGTCCGAGTGGTTGCCACCGACGAGAGTGTGCAGGTAGTAGCCACCGGCGGGGACCTGTGTGCGGTCGCCGCAGCTGCCCGGAGCGGAGTTCGTCCGTGACCAGATCGCCTCGTAGTAGCGTTCCTCCCCGGCCGGGAACGTCCGCTCGGTGACATCGACGGCGGGGTTGCAGTCCACGTCGGACCAGACACGCCGGTTCGTCGCGAGGTCGTAGACCTCGAAACGGAGAACGTCCTCGCCGAGGTCGATCACGCAGTCCGCGGCGGTCGGGTTCTTCACCGTCATGTAGAAACTGGGCTGGACGTCAGGTCCGTAGGCGGCCTGGTCCGAGGTCGCGCTGACGATCAGGTCACCGAGTTCGCAGGTCTTCTTCGCCTCGGGGGCGGGCTGTTCCGTCGTCGACGACGCGGAGACTCCGGAGGTCCCGGTCTCGGCGTAGGGCTTCTCGCTCCCGGTCTCGTCGGTGGGACGCTCGCCCGTGACCCCGGTCCCCCGCCCATCGTCCGGCTCCGTGGTGGACGTCGTCGAGGTCCGTGACGTGGACGGGGTCGGTTCCACCCGGGTCGTGTCCGCGGTGCCCTCGGCCGCGGTCGGTTGCGGATCATCTCCACCCCCGACGAGGGCGGAGAGCAGCCACACGACCAGAAGACAGACGAGGAGCAGCACGACGATCGCCGCCACCCGGCGACGGATGTAGATCTCTCTGGGGAGTCGACCGTTTCTGTTGTCCACGGATCCGAGTCTAGGCGGATCCGTGGACGGACATGCGTCAACCCTGCGGCGTGTCCCCACTTGTTTTGTCAGTCGTCGTTGACCCCGATGGTGACGACGGGCTCCGCCATTCCGTCGGACAGGCGGTAGCGGACCCCGACGATGCCGCAGGTCCCCTTGGACACCCGGGCCTTGATCTCCGGCGAGCGGGACAGCACCTGGTCGACGGTCTCGGCGACATGGTGCGCCTCGAATTCCTCGATCGTACGACGGCCGGCGGCGCGGGCGTCGAGGATCGAGGGACTGACCTTCTCGATGAGCACACGCTGGAATCCACCGGGGATCTCGTGGCCGTCCAGTGCCCGCATCGTGGCCCCCACCGCGCCACAGGACTCGTGCCCGAGAACCACGACGAGCGGGACATGGAGGGACTCCACCGCATACTCCAGGGACCCGAGGACGGCGAGGTCGATGATCTCCCCCGCCGTGCGGATCACGAAGACGTCCCCCAGCCCCTGATCGAAGATGAGTTCCACGGGAACCCGGGAATCGGAGCAGGCGAGAACTACCGCCAGTGGTTCCTGCCCCTGGGTCAGCTGACTGCGGCGCAGCGCATCCTGGTTCGGGCGTTCCACCGAGAAGTTCATGAAACGACGGTTCCCCTCGATCAACGCGGCCCACACGGCCTTCGGATTTCGGGGGGTCCGGTTCGCATCCGGTGAAAGGGTGTTCGTCATGACTCAATTGTGCACCGTCGACGGCCCCGGTGAGACATCACGGACGATGTGTGACCGACGTCGGAACCCGATAGACTCCTGCCCTTGTGATGACCCGGACTCTCCTGCACTGGTACGACGCCAATCGGCGCGAGCTGGTGTGGCGGACCCCGTCGACGGGGGCATGGGGGGTGCTGCTGTCCGAGGTGATGAGCCAGCAGACCCCCGTCCGCCGTGTCGAACCGGTCTGGTGCGAATGGATGGAGCGCTGGCCGACCCCGGCGGACCTCGCCGCAGCGGGAACCGATGAGGTGCTGCGCGCCTGGGGACGGCTCGGCTATCCCCGCAGGGCGCTCCGGTTGCAGGACTGCGCTGCGGCGATCACCGCGCGTCATGACGGCCGGGTGCCGGATGACGTCGACGAGTTGCTCGCGCTTCCCGGCATCGGTGACTACACGGCCCGGGCGGTGGCGGCGTTCGCGTACGGGAAACCCGTCCCGGTGGTCGACACGAATGTGCGCCGGGTGTACCGCAGACTGGTGGATGGCCGGTTCCTGGCCGGTTCCCCCCGACGCCGGGACCTGGCCGATGTCGCGTCGATCCTGCCGTCCGACCCGGACCTGGTGCCCCGGTTCTCGGTGGCGCTGATGGAACTCGGTGCGCTGGTCTGTACCGCGGCACGTCCCGACTGCGACGGCTGCCCGGTCCGGTCGCGGTGCGCGTGGCGGCGTGCCGGGTGCCCCGCACCGACCGATGCGGAACTGGGGGCGGCGAAGAAACGGGTGCAGAAGTTCGAGGGCACGGACCGGCAGGTGCGCGGGAAGATCATGGCGGTGCTGCGCGACGCGGACGGGCCGGTGGACCGCTCCCGGGTGGACGCGGTGTGGCCCGATGCGGAACAGCGGGCCCGGGCACTGCTCGGTCTTCTGACCGACGGACTCGCGGAGGAACTCGACGACGGCCGGATCACTCTCCCCCGGCGGAATCCGGGATCGGATCGGTGAGCTGTTTGCGCAGATCGATGGCACGCCCGTAGGCCCAGTCCGGGTCGGTGAGCATCCGGGCGAGGGCCAGCCCGGCCGCGATACTGACGACGACCAGCGCCGCTGAGGCGGCCGCCGAGAGGGCGAGGTCCATGTCACCGGTGTTCAGGGCGTACATCGAGGTGTACATGGCGACCCCGGGGATCATGATGACGGAGGCCGGGACCGTGACGGTGATCCGTGGGACACGGGCCGCACGGTGGATGAACGCGGCGATGACGCCGATGACGACACCCGCGATGAACGCCGCGAGGTGCTGGGGTACATCGTGGGCGACGAGGACGAGCCGGAGCATGTTCGCCACCGTGGCGAGCGAAGCCCCGAGCAGAACCATGCGGCGGGAGCAGTTGAACAGCAACGCGAAACCGGCGACCCCCACGAAGCTGGCCGCCGCGGCCGCGGCCCACCAGACCGCGGACGGTGGACCGGGGTTGGCGGGGAGTGGGTTGAGCCCGGTCACCAGACTGACCATCCCGACGGAGATCGTCGCGGTGACGATGACGCTCAGCGCGTACGTCAGCCGGGAGATACCTGCGGTGATGTCGAAACGGGTCAGGTCCAGCAGCGCGGAGAACAGCGGGAAGCCGGGTATGAGGAACAGGACG
The DNA here is from genome assembly GCF_016595275.2 of Corynebacterium pygosceleis. Lineage (GTDB taxonomy): Bacteria > Actinomycetota > Actinomycetes > Mycobacteriales > Mycobacteriaceae > Corynebacterium > Corynebacterium pygosceleis. Next base: position 89,667 of record NZ_JAENIQ020000004.1, read on the forward strand.
GCGGCGACGTAGCCGGCCGCGAAGGAGGTCGTGTCGGTGTGCCCCGTCATTCCCAGCGCCACCGCGACGGCCCAGTAGACGAGACAGGCGACGGACCCCGCCGCAGCGACGGTCCCGAGCTGGTTGAAGTGTCTCTTTCCGAGACTCACACGGAGGAACTGTCCGCATGCCGCCGAGACCGCGACGACGGCGGCCTCACTCACGGGGTACCGGTTGAGGACCGCGAAGGAGGCGCAGGCCAGGCCCGCGGCGACCGAGAGCAGGAGCCGGGGCCAGCGCTTCACCACGGTTCTTTCCACGGTGTCGAGCTCGGCGTTGAGTTCCTCCACGGTGAAACGCCGGTGCATGTGGTGGCTGAGATCCTCGAGCGCCTCTATCCGGGAGGCGTCGACGGCGGGTTCGTGGTGGTTGGCGACCACCGTCCGGAACATCTCACCGCGGTGGAAGGTGCAGGTGATGGTGTTGACGGAGACGATCGCGTCGAGCCTGTCGAAACCGAGGGACCGGGCCGCACGTTTCATCGCGCGCAACACCCGGTAGCCGCCGGTGCCGGCTGCCGTCATCATCAGGCCGAGCCGGAGGACGGCGTCGGCCTCCCTCCCCATCTGCTGCTGGAGATGGATCAACCGTTGCAGATCCCGGCCCGGAAGACCGTCGCCCGCCACAACCAGTCACCTTCCTCATTCCTCGTGATTCCGTCGTCGGGTGTCGTCGGACGGCCCCCGGTGATGTCAGCGCCAGCGGCCACGCCAGTTGAGTCCCCCGGGGAGCCGGAGTGACACACGGCCACGTGAGTTCACCGTCAGAGGCCCGAAACGCTTCGACACCGAGGCGCCGGACCCGGAGAGGTTGAGCCATGTGCCCTTGCCGAGTGATTTGCGTCGACGGTAGTTCAGTCCCACTGGTGCTCCCTGATCGTCCGGTTGTCGCCTGTGCACCGGGCGTGCGGCCCGGTACCTGTCCGGTCCACCGTATGCGGCGGACACCACCCTCTGATTCTACGACCGGCGGACGCTGTGGCGCAGGACCGACCCGGGTCGGGATACGGCGCCCCGGCCCGTCGGTCGACGATGAGGGCCCGGCCGGAGTGTGAAACTCCTGCCGGGCCCTCATCAACAGTCATCGACCGTGGGCGTCGGATCCGTGACTAGACGGTACCCGTGGGTGCCTGACCGCCACCGGAACGGGTGTCTCCGTCGTCGTCCGGGGCGGAGTGCCGTCCCTTGTCCTGGTCCGGGTGGTCCGGGTTCTCGACGTGCTCGGCGGACTCGATGACGTCCTCTTCCTCGATCTCCCGGGCGGTGTCCCCCTCGGGGACGTCGCCGTCGGCGGCGTCGGAGACGTCCTTGATGGCTTCAGCGGCCTCGACGCTGATCTCGCTGAACTCCTCGTCCTCCGGCAGCGGCTTCGGCCGGGGGGTGAACGTGAAGGTGGCGTCGGCCGGCTTGGACTCGCCGTCCCAGTTCTCGACGTCGACGGTGACGATCTCACCGGCACCGAGCTCACCGAACAGGATCTTCTCGGACAGGACGTCCTCGATCTCCCGCTGGATGGTGCGGCGCAGCGGCCGGGCGCCGAGCACCGGGTCGAAGCCACGCTTGGCCAGCAGTCGCCGGGCCTTGTCGGTGAGTTCGAGATCCATGTCCTTGGCGTGCAGTGCCCTGGTGACGCGGGCGGCGATGAGGTCGACCATCTCGATGATCTGCTCCTCCGTGAGCTGGTGGAACACCACGACATCGTCGATGCGGTTGAGGAACTCGGGGCGGAAGTGCTTCTTCAGCTCGTCGTTGACCTTCTGCTTCATCCGCTCGTACTGGCCCTCGGCCCCCATCGTGCCGCTGCCGGAGAAGCCCATGCCGACGGCCTTGGAGATGTCCTGGGTACCCAGGTTGGAGGTGAAGATCAGAACGGTGTTCTTGAAGTCCACGATACGACCCTGACCGTCGGTGAGACGGCCCTCCTCCAGCACCTGGAGCAGGGTGTTGTAGATCTCCTTGTGCGCCTTCTCGATCTCGTCGAAGAGCACGACGGAGAACGGCTTGCGGCGCACCTTCTCGGTAAGCTGGCCGCCCTCCTCGTAGCCGACGTAGCCGGGGGGTGCACCGAACAGGCGCGACGCGGTGAAGCGGTCGTGGAACTCGCCCATGTCGATCTGGATGAGGGCGTCGTCCTCGCCGAAGAGGAAGTTCGCCAGTGCCTTGGACAGCTCGGTCTTACCGACACCGGACGGGCCGGCGAAGATGAACGAACCACTGGGACGCTTCGGGTCCTTCAGACCCGCACGGGTGCGACGGATCGCGCGGGAGACGGACTTGACGGCGTCATCCTGGCCGATGATCCGCTTGTGCAGTTCATCCTCCATGCGCAGCAGCCGGGAGGACTCCTCCTCGGTGAGCTTGAACACGGGGATACCGGTCCAGTTGCCCAGAACCTCGGCGATCTGCTCCTCGCCGACCTCGGCGACCTCCTCGAGGTCGCCGGAGCGCCACTGCTTCTCCTTCTCCGCGCGCTCTTCGCCGAGCTTCCGCTCCTTGTCACGCAGGCCCGCGGCCTTCTCGAAGTCCTGCGCGTCGATGGCCGCCTCCTTCTCACGACGGACGTCGTTGATGCGCTCGTCGATCTCACGCAGCCCCTCGGGCGCGGTCATCCGCTTGATGCGCATCCGCGCACCGGCCTCGTCGATGAGATCGACGGCCTTGTCCGGCAGGAAACGGTCGTTGATGTAGCGGTCCGAGAGGTTCGCCGCGGCGGCGAGCGCACCATCCGTGATCGAGACACGGTGGTGTGCCTCGTACCGGTCACGCAGTCCCTTGAGGATCTCGATGGTCATCTCGACACTCGGCTCGGGAACCTGGACCGGCTGGAAACGACGTTCGAGGGCGGCGTCCTTCTCGATGTGCTTGCGGTACTCGTCGAGCGTGGTCGCACCGATGGTCTGGAGCTCGCCACGGGCCAGCTTCGGCTTGAGCAGGCTGGCGGCGTCGATCGCGCCTTCCGCGGCACCAGCGCCGACGAGGGTGTGGATCTCGTCGATGAACAGGATGATGTCACCGCGCTGGTTGATCTCCTTGAGCACCTTCTTCAGGCGCTCCTCGAAGTCGCCCCGGTAGCGGGATCCCGCGACGAGGGACCCCAGGTCGAGGGAGTAGACCTGCTTGTCCTTCAGCGTCTCCGGGACCTTGCCGTTGACGATGTCCAGTGCCAGGCCCTCGACGACCGCGGTCTTGCCGACGCCGGGCTCACCGATGAGGACCGGATTGTTCTTCGTCCGGCGGGAGAGGACCTGCATGATCCGCTCGATCTCCTTCTCGCGGCCGACGACCGGATCGAGCTTGCCCTCCTTCGCCGCGATGGTCAGGTTGCGGCCGAACTGGTCGAGGACCAGCGAATTCGAGCGTTCACCGGCGGGACCACCCGCGCGTCCGGCCGGGTTCGCACCCGCACCGACGGCCTCGGGGCCGCCGGAACCGCCCTCGGGGGAATCCCCCTGGTTACCCTCGTAACCGGAGAGCAGCTGGATGACCTGCTGACGGACACGCGGCAGGTCGGCGCCGAGCTTGACGAGCACCTGCGCGGCGACGCCCTCGCCCTCACGGATGAGGCCGAGCAGCAGGAATTCGGTGCCGATGTACTTGTGGCCCATCTGCAGACCCTCACGGAGGGAGAGCTCGAGGACCTTCTTCGCCCGCGGGGTGAAGGGGATGTGACCGGTGTGCGGCTGAGTGCCGTGCCCGATGATCTCCTCGACCTCCTGGCGGACGGCGTCCAACGAGATCCCCATGGACTCGAGCGCCTTCGCGGCGACCCCCTCGCCCTCGTGGATCAGTCCCAGGAGGATGTGCTCGGTGCCGATGTAGTTGTGGTTCAGCATCCGCGCCTCCTCCTGAGCCAGGACGATGACGCGGCGGGCGCGGTCGGTAAACCTCTCGAACATATCTCTCCCCTGGAATCGCTGGGTGTTAGTGCCACCACTGTAACCTCCCCACCGATCCCGGTAATCCGGTAGTCCGGTGACGGTGCGCACCAGACGACAACCACCACCCCGAACCACATGACGAACCCCAGGTGAGGGCACTTTTACACACCGTTCCGACCCGCTGTACGCCGGTAGCGAACACGGTCGACGGGACCCTGTCCCCGTCACGACCGGGCACGGCGGAATCCTCCGCACCTGACCGTGTTGTAAGGTAAACCAAATGAGATCCTCAGCAGTGCCGGTGATCCGATTCCTCGGAATCGTGGCGGCCGTCCTCGGCGTGAGCGCCGCGATCGTCGGTGGATACGGTGCCGCGACGACACCGTTCACCGACTTCCCCGCTTTCGGGACCCCCGGCGAGAAGCTCGTCGCCTACTACTCCTACTTCACCCTCTGGTCGAACATTCTCGGCGCCGTCGCCGGACTCTCCTACGCGTTCCTGTTCGTCCGGGGCCGTGACGGAGGATGGCTGGGGGCGGTCCTCCGGCTGGACGCCACGATCATGCTCATGGCCACCGGACTGGTGTACCACCTGTTGATCGCCGACGGGTCACCGAACACCGGTACCCAGGCGTTCACCGCACCGGTCATCCACGGCATCATGCCGGTACTGCTCCCGGTGATCTGGCTCCTCCACATGACCCGGCGGCACCGCCCGGACGTCCGTCTATCCACACTCCTCGGATCACTGGTGATCCCCCTGGTGTGGACCGCCTGGACGTTCTGGCGGGCGCACGCCACCGGTGGTTACTACCCCTACAACTTCATGGACGCCACCGAGATCGGTCTGGCCAGGTCCGCGACCACGACCGCGATGATCTACGTGATCTTCATCGTGTTCATGCTCGTTCTCGGCCTGATCGAACGCCTCGTCATCCCCAGACTGCGCCCGGCACGGTACATCGAACTGCCGGAGAACCGGGACTGATCCCGGAAACCGGCGAACGGCCCGGCACGTTCCCCGCGGGGAGTGTGCCGGGCCGTTCACCGTGACGGGGTTACTGCCTGGGCTCGGGCTTGACCATCGGGAACAGGATCGTCTCCCGGATCCCGAGACCGGTCAGCGCCATGAGCAGCCGGTCGATGCCCATGCCGCAGCCTGCGGTCGGGGGCATGCCCTGCTCCATCGCGGTGAGGAAGTCCTCGTCGAGAACCATCGCCTCATCATCGCCGTCGGCTGCGAGCCGGGCCTGGTCGACGAAACGTTCCCGCTGGATGACGGGGTCGATGAGCTCGGAGTAGCCGGTGGCGAGCTCGAATCCGCGGACGTAGAGGTCCCACTTCTCGGTGACCCCGGGCTTGTCGCGGTGCTGGCGGGTCAGCGGGGAGGTCTCGACGGGGAAGTCCCGGACGAAGACCGGGCCGTGGAGCTGGTCCTCGCAGAGCAGCTCCCAGATCTCCTCGACCAGTTTGCCGTGGCCCCAGCCGGCGTTCTGCGGGACGGACAGGCCGATCACGTCCGCGATGGCCTTGAGCTCCTCGACGGTGCTGTCCACGGTGACCTCGGGCTGCCCGGGGAACTTCCGGGCGAGCGCCTCGTTGAGGGAGGGGTACATCTCGAGGGTCTGCCAGGTCTCGCCGCCGAGGTCGTACTCGGTGCCGTCGGCGAGGGTGACCGTGGTGGAGCCGAACACCTCGGTGGCGACGGCCTGGATGAGGTTCTTGATGGTCTCGGCGCCGTCGTCGTAGGTGCCCCACGCCTGGTAGGTCTCCAGCATGGCGAATTCGGGACTGTGGGAGGAGTCGACGCCCTCGTTGCGGAAGTTGCGGTTGACCTCGAAGACCCGGTCGATGCCGCCGACCACGCAGCGCTTGAGGTACAGCTCCGGCGCGATACGCAGGTAGAGGTCGATGTCGAGGGCGTTGGAGTGCGTCTGGAAGGGACGGGCCGCGGCCCCGCCGTGGAGGGTCTGCAGCATCGGGGTCTCGACCTCGAGGAAGCCCTCCCCCTCAAGATGGTGACGCAGTGCACGCATCACCCTGATCCGGGTCATCGCGTTCTCGCGGGCGGCGGGACGCATGATGAGGTCGGTGTAGCGGTGCCGGACGCGGGTGTCCTCGCTCAGGTCCTTGTGGGCGACGGGCAGGGGGCGCAGTGACTTGGAGGCCATCTGCCACTCCGAGGCCATCACCGACAGTTCACCGCGGCGAGAGGAGATGACCCGGCCCGTGACGGAGACGAAGTCACCGAGGTCGACGTCGCTCTTCCAGCCCGCGAGCGCCTCCTCCCCGACCTCCGCGAGGGAGAGCATCGCCTGCACCTGGGTGCCGTCGCCGTCCTGGATGCTGGCGAAGCAGAGCTTGCCGGTGTTGCGCACGAAGATCACCCGGCCGGCGACGGAGACGATGTCGGTGGTCTCCTCGCCCTTCTCCAGGTAGGTCACGCCGTCCTCGCGCACGACGGCGGCGGCCTCCTCGGCGTCCTCTGGGAGAACCCGGTAGCGGTCGCGCAGATCCGCGATGGAGGTGCTGCGCCTCACCTGTACGGGATAGGCCTCGACACCACCGTCGAGCAGCCGGCTCCGCTTCTCACGGCGGATGCGGAGCTGCTCCGGGACGTCATCGGCGTCGGGCGTGGTCACAGCTGGGTTCTTCTTCGTGTCAGTCACATCTCGCCAGCGTAGTCGATACGTCGACGCCGATCATCCTCCGGGGAGGGGACTAGCTGATGAGCCAGTCGTTCGGGGCGAACAGCTCGAAGTGGACGGACTTCGGTGCGTCGGCTGCGGGCAGTGCGGCGATCTGATCCCGCATGGCCTGGAGGAATCCGGTTCCACCGCACAGGTACACCGTCGCGTCGGCCGGCAGGTGAGCGGCGATCTCGATGCGCTCGCCCGCTTCCCGGTAGCGGACCTCCATGGTGGCGTCGGGCAGATCCGCGACGTAGCCCTCCATCTGCTCACGCTGCGCGAAGTGCGCCTCATCGGTGTCCGCGTGCAGGACGGTGACCGGCCGGGTGGCCCCCGTCTTCACCAGGTGGTGGAGCATGCCGGTCATCGGGGTGGACCCAATTCCGGAGGACACGAGGACGACCGGGTTGTCGGCGTCGTCGAGCACGAGGTCACCGGCGGGCAGGGTCGCCTGGACGGTGTCGCCGACATCGACGCGGTCGCGGAGGAAGCCGGAGACCTCCCCCTCACGGCGCACGGCGATGGTCAGTTTCGTGGCGTCGCCCCCGATGATGGAGTACTGGCGCAGCTGGCGGGCACCGTCATCGAGTTTCACGCCGACAGAGGTGTACTGGCCGGGGCGCGGTTCGGAGAGATCACCGGCGAGGGTGTAGACGGTCACGTCACCGGGCAGGTCGTATTTCTCGGTGACGGTGACGTCGCGGAACACCTCTCCGGGTTCGACACCGTCGGAGGCGTACAGCTCCTCCTCGAAGTCGATGAGGACGTCGGCCATGAGCCAGTAGACCTCGTCCCACGCCTCGGCGATCTCCGGGGTGATGGCGTCGCCGAGAACGTCGACGATCGCGGCGAAGAGGTTGTCGTGGACGATCTTGTACTGGTCACGGGTGACACCGAGGGAGACGTGCTTGTGCCCGATGCGGCCGAGCATCTCCACCGGGTCCGGGGCGTCCGGGTCGACGAGCATCGTGGCGAACGTGGCGATCGACGCGGCGAGTGCCTTGGGCTGTTCACCGGCGGCCTGGTTGCCCCGGTTGAACAGGTCACTGATCAGCTCCGGGTGGGCGGTGAACATCTTGTCGTAGAAGATCGGGGTGATCTCGTTGATGTGTGCACCGATCACGGGCAGGGTCGCGCGGACGATGTCGGCGTTCTTCTCGGACAGCGTGCGGGAGGTGTCGGGCTGGGTGGTCACGAACATGGGCTGGTTTCTCCTCGGTCGATGGTCCCACCGCGACGTGCGGGCGGACACGGTCGCGGCGGATGGGGGTCAGGGGGTGTGCGGTAGACCCAGGCTCACCGGGGTGTCCCGGGGTCTGGAGGCGTCGGCGATGAGGTCGGCGACGTGGAGATCATCCAGGCTCCGGTAGAACGCCTCCGTGGCGGCGGCGAGCCGGTGCCGCAGCAGGCAGTCCCCCTCGAGATAGGGGCAGGGGGACGGTGCGGAGCAGTCGATCACCGGGGTCTTCGGTTCCATCTCCCGGAGCAGACGTCCGACGCTGAGCGACGGGGCGGATTCCGCGAGCTGGACGCCCCCGGCCCTGCCCCGGACACTCCGGACGACGCCGATCCCGGCGAGGCGGGACACGATCTTGGCGACGTGGGTCTCCGGGGCCTCGATGGCGTCCGCGAGGTCGGCGACGGTCATGCGGGGTGAGTCGGTCGCGGACGCCTCACCGAGACGCATGAGGATCCGCAGGCCGAGATCGGAGAACCGGGTCAGTTGCACACCTAGAGCCTAGACAAAAGAGGTATCTGAGATTCGGGTTTGAGGCCGGATCGGCCCCGTGTCACTTCACGCTCCCCGCCACGACACCCGGACAACCAGGCAATTGGCGTCACCAGACAGGGTGGAGCCACACAAACATGTGATGACCAGCACAGGTGCTTCCCAACCATGGAACGACCCCGGACGGGGGTGCATTCGCCTAGTTCCCGGTTTCCCTGCCCCCGTCGGAGGGCCCATCCGCCCACAGCTCGATGTCGATGTCCCCGAACGGGGTGAGTTCCGCGGTCCGCCGCGCGAGATCACGGTAACTCCGCGCGGCGGCGCCGTCCGGGATCCCCCGATCGTGCTGCCACCGGAGAGTGTCCACGGAAGCCCGGTAGACCGGTCCGGGGACAGCGTGGTCCGGGTCCGACAGCACCACCTCCAGCATCCTCCGGGATGTCCGCCGGAGCAGCGACCGCCCCGTCCCCTCCCCGGAGCCTCCGCCACGGGCACAGGCCTCGTCGATCATCGAACAGGCGTCATCGATGACACTCATCAGGTGTTCCGTCGCGTGCTGGAGGCCGGCCGCGAACGCCGGCCGTTCGACGTCCGGTACGTGCACCGGCCACCCGCCCAGCTCCGCGACGAGCACCTCCGCCACGCCTTCCGGTGGACCGGGATCGGCGCTGACGATCCACGGCGCGCCCTCCAGCGCGTCGGCGTCACGCAGCACACCCACCGCATCCGGTGACGCGACCGGATAGACCGCGGGGTGGAGGGCCATCACCAGCGCCGCGCCCTCAGCCACCGGGGCCAGGGCACCCACCCCCGCGGAGACACAGAGATGGGCGACCATCTGCCTGCTCGAGACGTACGGGACGAGCGCCGCCACCGCCTCGGAAAGTTCCTCGTCGGTGACACAGATGAGGACGAGATCACAACCCCCCAGGGCACTGATCCCCGTCCCCACCGCATCATCGACCGGAAACCGGGTGTGGAGGTCGGCTCGGTTCGGGTCGACCACCGCCGTGATCCGGTGCCCGACACCGGCCAGTCTCTCCGCCACCCCGGCAGCGATCCCGTCGGTGCCGTAGAACCCGACCCGCAGTCGCGGCGGGGTCGGTCGGGTGGGCCGGGTCACTGACCGTCGTTTCCGTTCTCGCGGAGATTCTGGAGCAGTTCAGCCACGGAGATTCCCCCGCCACCACGCTCGTCCCGGCGACGACGTCCGTGCCGGGTGTTCTCCGCGTCCTGCGGGGTAGCGGAACGGTGGTCCGGGCCCACCGCATGCGCGGCACCCCGGGACGCGGACCGTCCCGTCGCATCCCACGGGACAGCGGCCATGGCGCCGGTGTCGAACCCGCCGCCGGAGTCACCGGCGCCCGTGGTCTCCCGCTCACCGTGTGCCGCGTGCGCGCCCGCCGGGGCGTCGGCGGCCTCGCGCTCGCCGATCCGGCCGCCGCGGCCACCCGTGATCAGGTAACTGGCGTCCGCCGGTACTCCCGCACCCGGGATGTCCTCCCCCGTGATCAACGGGTTCGGCTTCAGCGCGGAGGGGGAGGTCAACCAGGAGGGTGCACTGATGGGTGTGTGGGCCCCGGTGACGTCCTCGTCGACGTCATCGACCGGGTCCGTGTCCGTGTCGCTCTCCCCGGCCCCGACCGTGGACGGGACCTCCGGGTCCGCCACCGCAGCGGACATTCCGGCCGGATCGGGGTCGACGGCGCCGGTCCGTGCCCCGTCCCCGGCACCCACCGTGTCCCCGAGGGTGCCCGCGGTCGGGGTTTCGGGGATGTCGCGGACCTCCTCGGCGTCCTGGATGTCCTGGGCGTCCTGGATGTCACGGTCATCCTCGGCTTCAACGGACCCCGTGTCCTCCTCCTCCGGACGCGGCGTTCCCGTCCGGGCCGACGCACCGTCATCCCCTGTGGCCCCCGTGCCGTGTCCGGGCCCGGCCAACAGCTCCTGTATCCGCCGGGCCTCCGCCTGGAGCGCCGCCGGTTCGTAGCTCCAGGTCTGTCCGCTGAGTTCCTCGAGCTGTGCGCGCATGGCCTCCAGCTGCTCACGGATCTCGGCGAGCGCGGTGTCCCGGTAGTCATCCAGCGATTCGAGGTAGCTCCGTTCGAGGATCCGCTCCTGTTCACGGTGTTCGGCGACCTCACGGCGGAGATCCTCCTCGTGGAGGCGCTCCGCACGCTCCCGGTCGCGCCGTTCCGCCGCGATCTGACCCCGGTAACGGGCGGCGAGGATGATCCCGAGAACCGCCGCCCACAGAGCGGCGACCACCCCGATCTTCAACGCCACGTCACTGCCGGTGAACAGCATCACCATGACCGCGATCAACGCGAGAACCACCAGGACGACCAGGACCACCTGCCATCTGTCGTTCTGCTGTTCTCCCTGCAGCGGATCGGTACCGGAGGGTGTCGCGTTCTCGTCGGCGTCGCTCATGGGTACCAATGTACTAAAGGGGACGGTTCCGGCGGCCCAGGCACGCAGACCCGGCACACCGGGGAAAAGCCTCCTCCCCGGAGACTCGACCGCTACGCGACGGCGGCGGGTTCCGCGTCCGACGGCGGCGGAACCTCGCAGCTCCGCTCCAGAATCATCCCCGCGACAGCCATCGCCGCTCCACCGAGCAGTGACAGGACGACACCGGGAAGATCATCCGCGGCAGCCGACAACGTCCCCGCCCGGGGCACGACGTAGGCGGCGATCCCCAGATAGACGCCACCGACGACGCTTCCCGTCCACGCGGAGGCCTTCCCGATGACGAGCCACTGCGCGACGGTGATCGGATTCAGCTGGCTCCGGTCCAGGCCGATCCGGCCCTTGTCGAGATGAACGCGGACACGACGTGCGAGCACCCCGCACAACCCCGCCATCAGCCACGGTGTGACCGAGGCGGTCACCGATATCGGGATGAAACTGGCGTAGAACCGCCAGGTCAGGATCGCGGCGACCCCCGCGGCGAACAGGGTGGTGATGACGAGCAGCGGAATCGGGGTGGTCCTCACGGCTGTTCCTCCCCGGGGAGTCTCACCCCGGCGACATCTTCGGGGGGTAGCCCGTCGACGAGATCGGACACGGGCACACCGGACAATCGTGCGTCGGGATCCGCCGCGAGCCACGGAACCAGGACGAACGCGCGCTCATGCGAGTGCGGATGCGGCAGTGTCAGCCGTTCGGTGGCTCTGCGGATCTCCGATCCGTCGGCGTCGGTGCACTGCACGATGTCGACGTCGAGGGTCCGGGGCCCCCAGCGCATCTCACGGACCCGGCCCGCGGCGTCCTCGAGTGCCTGGCAGCGTCCGAGAAGTTCCTCGGGCGAGTCCCGGGTATCGATGACGACCACGGCGTTGGCGAAGTCCGGTTGATCCGTGACCCCCCACGGCGCGGTGTCGTAGACGGGTGAGACGGCGACGGTCTCCGGGCGGAAGTACCCCAGTACACCGTCGACGGCACGTGCCGCGTCGTCGAGATTGGCTCCGACCGACAGGACCGCGCGCATCAGGACGGCCCCTGCCCCCGGCCGCCGCGCGAACGCCGCGCGACGACAGCCACGTCACTGAAGTCGAGGGGAATGGGGGCGTGTGGTTTGTGCACCGTGACCTCCACCGCGTAGAGCTGGTTGAACGTACCCATCGCGGTATCCGCGATCTCGGCGGCCACCGTCTCGATGAGGTCCCTGGGACTGCCCGCGACGATCTTGTGCGCGAGGTGGGCGAGTTCGGAGTAGTCGACGGTCCGGGTCAGGTCATCCCCGGCCGCCGCCGCCGTGAAGTCCAGCCAGCAGGTCACGTCGACGATGAACTCCTGTCCGGCGGCACGTTCCGAGGACAGCACGCCGTGCCGCCCGTGGACCTTCAGGCCCTTGAGTTCGATTCTGTCAGCCATGTTCGGGGAAAACCCGTCCTTCCGGTTGTCGTTCACACATGTCCTGCACCGCCGGCCGTCCGCCAGGCTGCGGCGACGTCCACCGCATCGCGGGAGACCGCGACATCGTGGACCCGTACCGCCCACGCCCCGTGGTGCGCGGAGAGCGTGGTCACCGCCGCTGTCGCGGGGTCGGCGGACCCGGTCAGTCCCCGGTCACCGCGCACTGCCGCGAGGAACCGTTTCCGGGAGGCCCCGACGAGCACGGGGTGGGGGCCGGCGGTGAAATCGGGGAGTGCGGAGAGCAGGGCCCAGTTGTCCTCCGGTGTCTTGGCGAAGCCGAGACCGGGGTCGATGATGATGTTGTGGGCGGCGACCCCGGCCGCCCGGGCCTCTCCGGCTAGGTGGTCGAGTCGTCGTCGGACATCCGCCACGACATCACCGCCGGTGTGCGCGGCGCCGGAGGCGTCCCCGAACCGGACGGTCTCCCAGTGCATGAGGCAGACGGGAAGTCCGGACTGTGCCATGACCCCGAACATGTCGGGGTCCGCCTGGCCTCCGGAGACGTCGTTGATGAGGGAGACGCCGGCTTCCACGGCGGCGGCGGCGACACTCGCCCGCATCGTGTCCACCGAGGTGACGATCCCTTCATCGGCGAGTGCCCGGATCACCGGTGCGATCCGGCGCAGTTCGACGTCCGCGTCGACGCGGACCGCACCGGGCCGGGTGGATTCACCCCCGACATCGATGATGTCCGCGCCCCGGTGGACCAGGTCGCGGGCGTGCGTGACCGCCGCGTCGGGGTCGAGGTAGCGGCCGCCGTCGGAGAAGGAATCCTCGGTGACGTTGACGATGCCCATGACCAAGCACCGGTCGCGGACCGGGAGACCGTCCGGCAGCCGACGTACGCCGTTCACCGCCGTGCCCGGATGAGACTCAGCGCCTCGGCGCGCGAGGCGGCGTTGTGCTGGAAGCCACCCCGGACCGCTGAGGTCATGGTGGTGGCCCCGGGTTTGCGGATGCCGCGCATCGCCATGCACAGGTGCTCGCACTCGATCACGACGATGACGGCCTGCGGGTTCAGCCGCTCGACGAGGGCGTCGGCGATCTGGCGGGTGAGGCGTTCCTGCACCTGGGGCCGCTTGGCGTAGAGATCCGCCAGGCGTGCCAGTTTGGACAACCCGGTGACCTCTCCGTTCTTCCCCGGGATGTACCCGATGTGGGCGACCCCGAAGAAGGGCACGAGGTGGTGCTCGCAGGTCGAGTAGATGGGGATGTCCCGGACGAGGACGAGTTCCTGGTGGTCCTCGTTGAAGGTCTTGGCGAGAACCTCCGAGGGATCGGAGTGCAGTCCGGCGAACACCTCGGCGTATGCACGGGCCACGCGGTCGGGGGTCTCCCGCAGGCCTTCCCTGTCCGGGTCCTCCCCCACCGCGATGAGCAGTTCCCGCACCGCCGCAGCGGCACGTTCCAGATCAATCCCGTCGTTCATCGTCATCCTCCCGTGCCGGTTCGGTGGCGGTCTCCCCGAGACCGATGACGTCGGTCGGGCTCGACGACGGGGTCTCGGAGACGGTCCCGTCGTCCGGACCGTCGGCCGTGTCCTTCGCGTGTTCGGGTTGTTCGTGGTCGGGCAGGCGGAATCCGATCAGCTCGCCGTCGCCGTCCGGGGCGGCGTAGGTCTGGAGTCCCTCCACACCGGGCTCCGGTTCACCGGGACCGTAGGAGGCCATGCCGGGGTGCTCCCCCGGGGAGTGGCGACGTTCCGGGGTGTCCCGGTCCCCGCCGCTGGCGTAGGGATTGGTGCGGGAACCGTCGCGTGGCGGCCAGCCGGGGGCGGACCAACCGGGCGGCGGCGGGGTACCGCCGTAGCTGGGCGTCGTGGGAGCGGCCTCAGCGGCGGGATCCGTCGGTGCGGGACGTGCGTGTCTCCCGGTCGCTCCGGCGTCGTCCCCGACGGGACCGACCGCGTGGGAGCCGGTGGCGTCCCCGTAGCCGAAGCCGGTGTTTCCCTGCGGTCCGGGACGGTCGTCCCGGTCCTGCTGCGGTTGCCCACCGGGTGCGGGGTCCCCGTGGGGGTCCTGCACCGGGGCGGGGCCGCCGAGAGCGGCGAGCTGCCTCTCACGGCGGGCGCGTGCCGCCTTCGACGCCTCCAGGAGGGAGAACTTCTTCGGGGGTTCCTCGCCACGTTCGACGGCGAGCTCCGTGGGGGTCTTCACCGGCTCACGGCCGAACTGACGTGGGAAGGTCTCGTCCTCCCCACGGAACACCTCGAGAGGTTCGCGTGGCGTGATGTCGGTGAACAGTGCCTCGAGATCGGGGCGGCGCAGGGTCTCCTTCTCGAGGAGTTTCTCCGCGAGCCGGTCGAGGGTGTCCCGGTTGTCCCGCAGGATGGCGTACGCCTCACGGTGCGCCTTGTCCAGGAGGTGACGGGTCTGTTCATCGATCGTGGCGGCGACGGCGGGTGAGTAGTCGAGGCTGCCACCGGCACCTCGGCCGGAGAAGGGGTCGCCCTGTTCCTCGCCGTACTTCACGGTGCCGAGTTCCGGGGACATGCCGTACTCGGTGAGCATGGCCCGGGCGATCTTCGTCGCCTGCTCGATGTCGGAGGACGCACCGGTGGTGGGCTGGCCGAAGACCAGTTCCTCGGCGGCACGCCCGCCCATGGAGAACACGAGGCGCGCGAACAGTTCGGAGCGGTTGTACATGCCCTTGTCGTCCTCGGCGGCGGTCATGGCGTGGCCACCGGTGCGGCCACGGGCGAGGATTGTGACCTTGTAGACGCGCTCGATGTCCTTCATCGCCCAGGCGGCGAGGGTGTGTCCCCCCTCGTGGTAGGCGGTGACCTTCTTCTCGTGCTCGGAGATGATCTTGCTGGAACGGCGCGGGCCGCCGACGACCCGGTCGGTGGCCTCCTCCAGGGCGTCGGCGGTGATGACGTTGCCGCCGATGCGGGCGGTGAGCAGTGCCGCTTCGTTGAGTACGTTGGCGAGGTCGGCGCCGGACATGCCGGCGGTGCGCTTGGCCAGTGAGTTGAGGTCGGCGTCGGGGGCCAGGGGTTTGCCCTTGGCGTGGACCTCGAGGATCATCTCACGCCCCTTGAGGTCCGGGTTCGTCACCGGGATCTGGCGGTCGAAGCGGCCGGGGCGCAGGAGCGCGGGGTCGAGGATGTCGGGCCGGTTCGTGGCGGCGATGAGGATGACGCCCTCCCGGTCACCGAAACCGTCCATCTCGACGAGCAGCTGGTTGAGCGTCTGTTCGCGCTCGTCGTGGCCGCCGCCCATCCCGGAACCGCGCTGGCGTCCGACGGCGTCGATCTCGTCGACGAAGATGATGCAGGGACTGTTCTCCCGGGCCTGCTTGAACAGGTCACGGACGCGGGAGGCACCGACGCCGACGAACATCTCGACGAAGTCGGAGCCGGAGATCGAGTAGAACGGCACACCGGCCTCACCGGCGACGGCACGGGCGAGCAGGGTCTTACCGGTACCGGGCGGACCGTAGAGCAGGACACCACGGGGGATCTTCGCCCCGAGGGCCTCGTAGCGTGACGGGTCCTGGAGGAAGTCCTTGATCTCGTGGAGTTCATCGACCGCCTCATCCGCACCCGCGACATCCGCGAACGTGTTGGTGGGCATGTCCTTGTTGAGCTGCTTGGCCCGGGATCCACCGATGCCGAGCATGCCCATGCCTCCGCCCTGCATGCGGGAGAAGAAGAAGATGAGCAGGCCGAAGACGATCAGCATCGGCAGCATGACGCTCAGCATCGAACCGATGAAACTCTCGCGGGTGACCTTGGTGGTGTACTTCTCCGCGTCGGCGGCCTGCACCTTGTCGAAGATGACCGGGGTGGTCCGGGCCGGGTACTCGGCGATGATCTCGCTGACACCGTCGTGCTCCTCGACGGAGATCTCCTCCTTGAGCTTCAGCCGCAGCTGCTGCTCCCGGTCGTCGATCTGCACCTCGGACACGTTGTGGTCGTCCAGCTGCGCCAACGCGACGGAGGTGTCCACCTTGCGGTAACCGCGGGTGTCATCGGTGAGCACGGTCATCGCGTACAGGGCGATGAGAACGACGGCGGCGATCGCGCCGATTCTCAGCAGTTTCTTGTTATCCATTCACAAGCCAAGCCGGCGGACCCGCCCGACGACCGGACGTCGTCGGGCCGGACACCGGGCCCTTTCTTTTCAAGTCGTTGCGGGGCACGAACAGCGTGCCGGTGGACGGAGCGGCGGAGAACTGTCCCCGCCGCAGCTCACACACAGGGTACCCGGAGGTCCCCCGGCACCCGCCCGGGGTGCGGTCAGTCGGCGTAGACGCTCGGGTGCAGACTTCCGACATAGGGCAGGTCGCGGTAGCGCTCGGAGTAGTCGAGACCGTAGCCGACGACGAACTCGTTGGGGATGTCGAATCCGATGTCGGAGAACTCCACCTTCGCCTTCACGGCCTCCGGCTTGCGCAGCAGGGAGATCACCTCGAGACTCCTCGGCCCACGGCTCCGGAGATTCTTCAGCAACCACGAGAGAGTGAGACCGGAGTCGATGATGTCCTCCACGATGAGGACGTTGCGGTCGGCGATGTTGCGGTCGAGGTCCTTCAGGATCCGGACCACACCGGACGAGGAACTGGCGTTGCCGTAGGACGACACCGCCATGAACTCCATCTGGGAGGGGATCGTCAGCGCCCGGGCGAAGTCGGTCATGAAGAAGACGGCGCCCTTGAGCACACCGATGAGGATGAGGTCCTGTTCGTCGTCGGCGTGCTCGGCGGACACCTTCGCCGCCATCTCCGCCACCCGACGCTGGAGATCGGCCTCGGTGACGAGGACCTTCTCCACGTCGGTCCCGTAGGGTCCGTCGGGTACAGGATTGTTCTGCTGTTCGTGCATGGTGTGTGTCGACCCTTCGTCGTCGTTCGCCCGCGGCACGGTGAGCCCGGTCGCAGGGTGTCTTTCAGCGGGCGCTCACTGTCAGAATGCCACCACGGCGCGCCACAACCAACCTGCGGCCGTCCGTGGTTCCACCCACGGCGACCGGCCCCTGCCCGTGCCAGTCGGTCAGAAGCCTGTCGACACCGGCTGTGGCGCGGGTGCTGACGGTCGCGCCGTTGGCCCTGAGGAAGATCCCCAGGATCCTCCGACGCAGCGCCGGGTGCTCCGCCCCGACCCCCACCGGAAGATCCGTGTCGGCGGTGCAGTCGGCGTCCTCGCGGCGTCTGCGCAGGGCCTCCTCCGCGAGCGCGTCGAGGAGCGCGGAATCCTGCGTGACCTTCGCGGACGCCTCCGCGAGTGCGGGGGCCGCGTCCCCTCCGATGATTCCGCCGAGCGCCGGAAGTATCTCCCTCCGGAGGGCCACCCTGCGGAAGGCGGTGTCACTGTTGTGCGGGTCGTACCACGGCGTGATTCCCAGTTCCCGGGACGCACCGACGGTGTCGGCACGACGGACGTGCAGAAACGGGCGGGTCAGTGGAACGGGTGCACCGTGCTCCGCCGTCCCCGGGACGGTCCCGCGCTCCGCGAGACCACCGGGGAGACCCCGGAGCGCCGCCAGAAGCATGGTTTCGGCCCGGTCGTCGAGGGTGTGCCCGACCCACACCTCCGTCCCCCGTCGGGTGGCGACCGCAGCCAGAGCGGCGTAGCGGGCGGTGCGGGCCGCCGACTCGGTGCCCCCGGGATGTCCGGAGATGTCGACGGCCACGACCTCCGCACCTCCCCCCATCCGTCTGACCTGCGCGGCGGCCCGCTCAGCCTGTTCCCCACTCCCCGACTGGAGACCGTGGTCGACACAGACCGCGTGCACCGTCACCCCCTCGGCGAGGGCCGCCGCCGCGAGCATCAGGGAATCCGGGCCGCCTGAGACCCCGAGCACCGCCGTGTTCCCCACGGGCACCGACCGACGCACCGCCAACCGCAGGGTGAGGAAATGCGGACAGGTCCGGGGCACGGGGATGTCCCCGATCCGGGCGGGCATCCCCGGGTCACCTGACCCGCAGCGTGGAGGCCAGCTCGTCGAGAGCGTCCCTCGCGGGCAGGATCTCCGAGCCGTTGGAGATGAAGGCGAAGGTGTAGATCCGTCCGTTGCGCGAGGTCACCGTCCCGGCGAGGGCCGATGTCTCGGTGAGCGTCCCGGTCTTCGCCCTCACCCAACCACGCCCGGCGCGGTCGTCGAAACGGTTGGTGAGAGTCCCGGTCGCGGCGGCGACGGGGAGGGTGTCCAGTAGGGGCCGGAGCTCGGTGCCGCGCGCCGCCGCTCCGAGCACGGCGTCGAGGAGCCCCGTCGAGACGGCGTCCCCGTCGGACAGCCCGGAGGTGTCGTCGAGCCGGGCCCCGGACACGTCGAAACCGTGTTCCGTCAGGATGTCGAGCACCGCACGTCCGGCCCCCGGCGCATCGGCGGGCAGACCACGGGACAGCGCCAGTTCCCTGCCCAGCGCCTCGGCGGCGACGTTGTCGCTGTTCCGCATCATCAGGATCAACCGGTCCATCAGGGGTTGTGACGTCACCGTCGCCAGCACGCGGGAATCCGCGGGGGCGGTGGTGTACCCGAAACGCCGGGCCCCCAGCCGTTCCCCGAGTGCACGGGAAACGTCGACGGCGGGTTCCGCGCTGCGCGGACCGTGGGGCCTGGCCGCGTCGGTGAGCCCGCGGTTCATCATCACCGGTTCCATCGGGGTGATGTAGCCTGCGGCGATGTCCTCCCGGAACCAGCCCGGGGCGAAGTTGTCCGCGGACCAGCGGGTCGTGTCGACGAAGACGTCGACCGGGTCCCCGTCGGGTCGCGCCGCACGGATGTCGGCGGCGAGTCCGTCGAGTTGTGCGGCCGTCAGATCGACGTCCCCGGCCCCGAGAAGGACGGCGGTACCGGGTTCCTCCCCCTCGACGACGGTGGTGGTCACCGTCTGTTCCGGGCCGAACGTCAGCAGGGCCGCAGCGGCGGTCAGGATCTTCACCGTGGACGCCGGACGTACTTCTTCGGTGGCTTCCCTGGCCCAGATCACCTCGCCGCTCATCGCGTCGGTCACGGACCCGACCAGGTGCCCCAGCCGGGGGTCCGCCGCGAATTCGTCGAGTGCGGCCACGAGGCCGGCCGTGTCCGGGTCCTCCCCCGTGGGCGAGCCGTCGGTCGGTACCGGGACGAAGATCCGGGTGGGGTCGGCGACGGTGAGTGCGCCGTCGTGGATGAGTGACCGGTCCGCGTCGGACTTCAGTGCCGCGAACGTCGTCACCCCACCCGCGGTCGCCACCACCAGGACGGCGGAGATCACCCACCACCAGTCCCTGCGCGCCATGACTTCCCTTTCCGAGCGTCGCCCGGCGTCGCGTGTCCCGCCCACCGGTCGTTTCCGTTGCGGGCCTGATCCTAGTGCACCCCGCCGGGGCCGTGCACCGTCGAGGCTAGGATGGGAACGGTCACGGATCCGGATGAATCCGGCTCCGATTCAATCCACAGCAGTCGATCCTGCGTCACCTCCCGCGGTACCTCCCGGTTCCGCGGTGGGTGGGGTGCAGGGAAAGGAACACGGCAACAAACGCCATGAGCATCGAAGTCACGATCGAGATCCCCAAGGGCTCCCGCAACAAGTACGAGGTCGACCACGAGACGGGCAAGGTCTACCTGGACCGCTACCTGTTCACCCCGATGGCCTACCCGGCCGACTACGGCTTCATCGACCACACCCTCGGCGAGGACGGCGACCCGATGGACGCGCTGGTGATCCTGCCCGAACCGGTCTTCCCCGGTGTCATCGTCAAGGCCCGGACCGTCGGTGTGTTCAAGATGACGGACGAGGCCGGCGGCGACGACAAGCTGCTCTGCGTCCTGGACGATCCGCGCTTCGATCACCTGCAGGACATCGACGACGTCTCCTCCTTCGTCCGCGACGAGATCGAGCACTTCTTCGTCCACTACAAGGATCTGGAGCCGGGCAAGGAGGTCCAGGGCGCGGGCTGGGGCGACAAGGCCGAGGCCGAGCAGATCCTGCAGGCCTCCATCGAGCGCTACAAGGGCTAGTGCCCCGTCGGGCATGGCAGACTGTTCGTCATGCCCGATCAGTCTGAAGAGAGCCCCCCGGACCGGGAGTTGTCGTTTCCCGCCCGCGTGAAATCCGCGTACCTCTCGCTCTTCCACCCGGAGATCCCCGATGACGCACCCGCGCAGCAGCGGTGGGAGGCACGGGTCGAGGGGCCCATGATCATCGTCTCCGTCATCTTCCTGGTCCTGTTCATCTGGGCGTCCATCGGCAGAGCCGACGCCCGGTGGACGAGGATCGCCGAATACGGCATGTGGTTGACCTGGTGGGCGTTCATCGTCGACTACGTGATCCGGCTCTACCTCGCCGAACGACGGGCCCGCTGGTTCTGGCGGCACTTCCACGAGTTCCTCCTGGTCGTGCTGCCCTGGTTCCGGCCGCTGCGCCTGCTGCGGATCCTTCCCGTGATCTTCCTGGTGCAGCGGTTCTCGGCGACCAACAAGCGCGTCACCGTGGCCGCCTACACCGGTGTCGCGTCGGTGCTGCTCATCCTGATCTCCGCCCTGTCCATCTACGATGTCGAGCACGGCCGCCCCGATTCCCAGATCACCACCTTCTTCGACGCCGTCTGGTGGTCGATCGTCACGGTGACGACGGTCGGCTACGGCGACATCACTCCCTCGACCATCGGCGGCCGGTTCATCGGCATCGCCGTGATGCTGGGCGGCATCGCCGTCGCCGGTGTCGTCACCGCGACGTTCGCGTCCTGGCTGGTGCAGCAGGTCGAGGACGAGGACACCGCGGCCATACAGGACCAGCAGCAGGCGGTACGCAGGGAACTCCGGGGGCTCCACCGTGAGGTACGGGAGCTGCGCGGGCAACTGGCCAGGATGACCGAACAACAGGAACAGCTGATCCGGCATCTGGCAGGCACCGGGGAGCAGCCGCCGACAGCACCTCCGGAGCCGCCGGTGCGGGAACACAACTCCCGGGGCGGGAGGGGGCGACGCCACCGGAACAGAGGGTCCGACTAGTTGACGCAGCGGGGCCGGATCTGACGTCTGACGACGACAGAAGCAGGGGTCAGAGCAGACGCCAGACCACGAGGTACTCGGTGATCGTCAGTGCGGCGGTGGCGACCGCGAGGATCGCGATGATCACGAACAGCTGCATGATCCCGGCCTCCAGGGGCGTCGCACCGCCCAGGACCATGCCGACGAAGGCCCCGGGAATCGTGACCATGCCCACGGTCTTGGTCGTGTCGATGGTGGGCACGAGGGCGGCGCTCGCCGCACGCTCCGCCACGAGCATCCGGGCCTGTCCGTCGGTGAACCCCAGCGAGAGCGCGGCCTCGACCTCTCCCCGCCCGGCGCGGAGTTCCTCGTGTACGCGGCGCCCGGTCAGTGCGGAGACGGCCATCCCGTGCCCGATGAGAATACCGGCGACGGGGATCACCGCGAGTCCGCGCATGTCCAGGATCCCGGCGAGCAGGAGACAGGCGACGAGGATAAGGGGCATCAGACCGACGGGGACCGTGAGGGTCAGGATCTCGCGGATCCGCCGCCCCGCTGTCGGGCGGGGGCGTTCCCTGCGGGGAACGTGCTGGCCGATGCGGGCCGTGATGATCCGGCTGTGGGCGGTCTGTGCCGCCGTCAGGATGATCGCGACGAGGAAGAGGATGACCGCCCAGAGTCGACTGACCGCGAAGTCGAGGATCAGTCCGAGAATCATCAGCTGTACCGTCGCACGGACGGCCGCCCAGGGGATGACCGCCGCGTGCTCGGTGCGCCCCAGGCGGGCGAACACGGCGGCGACGACCACCAGGAGAACGAGAGCGACCACGAGTGGCCAGCCGAAGTTGAACATCGTGGACCGGGTTTCTGGCATACGTCCAGTCTATGGGCCCGGGGCGGTGGTGTGCCCGTGACCGGGGGAGCGTGACACGACCGCGGCCGGGCAGCCCCGTCCGGGTTCCCGGCGGGCTGTCCTGGGCCGGTGCGCGGGTAGACTGCTGCTGTCCCGTCCGTGCCGGAGTTTCCGTGTGTCTCTCCGTACCACCCCCGAATGAAGGTTCCCATGGATTCCGTGTTCCCCACCGATGTCCCGTCCGGTGCCCAGCTCATCGATGTCCGGGAGGCCGACGAGTTCGCCGAGGGCCACGCCTCCGGCGCGGTCAACATCCCGATGAGTGAGATCGTCGGACGCGTCGACGAGATCGACCGGGACCGTGACCTCTACGTCATCTGTCTCTCCGGTGGTCGTTCGGCCCGGGTCTGCGAGTACCTCGGGCACCGTGGCGTCGACGCGATCAACGTCGAGGGGGGTACATCGGCGTGGCGCACCGCTGACCTGCCGATGGAGATCCCGGGGGCCTGACCCCCGTCGCGGCCGGTGGGGCTGCACATGTCAGATTGATGGATGGTGACCAACGTTTTACGCTCGCCATGTTGGGCGGCTAGTATGAACGTCATGGTAGCCACACCCACTGTCCCGACAGCACTCCTCGAATCCCCCTCGTTCCAGCTCGAGCGCCTCCGACGCCGCACCCGGGACGAGGTGGAGGCGGCACTCGCCGCAGAGAAGACCGGCCTCCGCGAATACTGGGTCCTGACCTGCCTCGTCGAGAAGTCGGCCGCCAGCCAGACCGCGCTGTGCGATCTGCTCGCGGTCGACGCCTCCGACATGGTCCGCCTCATCGACGGACTGGAGAAGCACTCTTGGGTCAAACGTGAACGTGACCAGAAGGACCGCCGCCGACAGATCGTCGCCGCCACGAAGAAGGGGCGTGCGGCACAGCGGAAACTCGCCGACATCGTCAACGAGGCCGAGGACCGGGCACTCGACGAGTCCACCTCCAAACAGCTCAAGCATCTGCGCAAGCTCGCGAAGGCGATCATCGCGCTCGACGTCGACTAGCACTCACCCGCCAACCGGAAAGCGCTACAGCCCGCACCGTGTCACTGAAATCAGTACCAGCCCAGTTCCTGCGCGCCGGGGAAGCCCCACCACGGCGCACGCTCACGGAGATCCTCGCGGCCACCGCCGCCGAGCACCCGAACGCCGCCGCCATCGACGACGGAGAGGTCCTCACCTACTCCGAGCTGATGGAGGTCGTGCACGCGAAGGCGTCCGATCTCCACGCCGCCGGCATCCGACGGGGTGACCGCATCGGTGTCCGACTGCCCAGCGGCGGCAGCGAGCTCTACACCACGATCCTGGCCGTCCTGACCGCCGGCGCCGCCTACGTCCCGGTGGACGCCGACGACCCGGACGAACGCGCCGAGATGGTCTTCGCCGAGGCCCGCGTCAACGCGACCGTCACCGACTCCGGACTGACGGTGCACCGCCGGACCGCGGGCGGTGACACCCGACCGCCGCGACCGGACGATGACGCGTGGATCATCTTCACCTCCGGGTCCACCGGCCGCCCGAAGGGGGTCGCCGTCACGCACCGTTCCGCCGCCGCGTTCGTCGACGCCGAGGCACGGATGTTCCTCGTGGACTCCCCCGGCGGCCCCCTCGGCCCGGACGACCGGGTTCTCGCCGGACTGTCCGTCGCCTTCGACGCCTCCTGCGAGGAGATGTGGCTCGCCTGGGGACACGGCGCCTGTCTCGTTCCCGCCCCGCGCATGCTGGTGCGTTCCGGGATGGATCTCGGCCCCTGGCTCATCAGTCACGACATCACCGCCGTCTCGACCGTCCCCACCCTCGCGGGCCTGTGGCCCCCGGAGGCCCTCGACAACGTCCGCCTGCTCATCTTCGGCGGGGAGGCGTGCCCCGCTGAGCTCGTGCAGCGGCTGGACACCGGTGACCGCGAGATCTGGAACACCTACGGACCGACGGAGGCCACCGTCGTGGCCTGCGCCGCGAGACTCCACGCGGGACGTGACGTCTCGATCGGACTCCCCCTCGACGGCTGGGATCTCGTCGTCGTCGACGCCGACGGCAACCCGGTCGTCCCGGGGCAGGTCGGTGAACTCGTCATCGGCGGCGTCGGCCTGGCCAGATACCTCGATCCGGAGAAGGACCGGGAGAAGTACGCCCCGCTGCGCAGTGTCGGTTGGTCCCGCGCGTACCGTTCCGGGGACCACGTCCGGCTCGAGGAGGACGGACTCTACTTCGTCGGTCGGGTCGACGACCAGGTGAAGATCGGTGGCCGCCGGATCGAACTCGGCGAGGTCGAGGCCGCCGTCGCGGCACTGCCGGGCGTCCGCTCGTCCGCCGTCGTGGTGCAGACCACGGGCGCCGACTCCAAGGTCCTCGTGGCCTACCTCTCCCGAGAGGACGACGCGGTCGACTTCGACACCGAAGCCGCGTCGGCCCGCCTCGCGGAGGGCATGCCCGCGGCCCTCGTCCCCAGACTCTGCGTGCTCGATGAGCTGCCCGTCCGGACATCGGGCAAGGTGGACAAGGCCGCGCTCCCGTGGCCGCTGCCCGGCGCGGTGACGGACACCTCCGCGATGACCCCGACCGAGGCATGGCTCGCGGAGCTGTGGGTGGACGTACTCGGCGCGGCGGTGGCCGATCCGGACGCGGACTTCTTCGCACTCGGTGGTACGTCGCTCGCCGCGGCGACACTGGTCGGCCGGATCCGGGAACGGTTCCCGACCATCTCCGTGCGGGAACTCTACGACCATCCGCGGCTCGGTGCACTCGCACACCGCCTCGACGAACGTCCGGACGACGACTCCGGGGCGGCCGGGAAACAGCCCGCCCGCCCTGTTCCGTCCCGCACACGTGTCCTCCAGCACCTGATCCAGGTCCCGGTGATGACTCTCCAGGCCGCGCAGTGGGTGGCATGGCTGCTGCTGGGAAACAATCTCGCGGCCGCGGCCGGGGCCTGGTGGGCGAAGCCCGCCCCCTGGTGGCTGGTCCTGCTCCTCCTCACCGTCTTCGTGACACCGATCGGCAGGCTTCCGATGGGTGCGTTCGCCGCGCGCCTGCTCACCCGCGGCATAACGCCGGGCGACTACGCCCGCGGCGGACGCGAGCACCTGCGACTGTGGACGGCGGACCGGATCCAGGACGCGTGCGGTGCCCGGGACATCGCCGGGGCGACGTGGATCACCAGCTACGCCCGTCTGCTCGGAGCGACCGTGGGGCGGGACGTGCACCTCCACACCCTCCCCCCGGTCACGGGCCTGCTCACCCTCGGTGACCACTGCTGCATCGAACCGGAGACCGATCTCTCCGGTATGTGGGTCGACGGCGACACGGTCCACGTCGGCCGGATCACCGTGGAGGCGGACGCCCGCGTCGGTGCCCGTTCCACCCTGCTGCCCGGGGCCGTCATCGGGGCCGGCGCACACGTCGAGTCCGGATCCTGCGTGACCGGGGACAGGAAGGTCGGGGCCGGGGCCCGCTGGGCCGGTTCGCCCGCCGCGAAGGTCGGCCGCGCGAAGCAGCGTTTCCCGGAGGAACACCCGGACCGACGCCCGTGGTGGGTACCGGTCTACGGGGCGACGTCGCTGGCGCTGAGCCTCATGCCGGTGCTCTCCGTCGGAACGGGCGCCGCTGTCCTCGCCTGGCTGGCGACCGTCCTCGGTTCCGGCCCCACGTCGACTGTCGCCGCGGGTGTCATCCTCGCGCCGCTCGGTGCGCTCATCGCCTTCGGACTGATCGTGGTCCTCACGCTCGTCGGTGTACGTTTACTGTCGATCCGACTGGACACAGGGGTTCATCCGGTACGTTCCCGGATCGGCTGGCAGCTGTGGGCCACGGAACGACTCATGGACGCGGCCCGTACCCATCTCTTCCCGCTCTACGCCTCGCGGTTGACCCCGGCGTGGCTGCGCGCGCTCGGCGCGAGCGTCGGCAGGGACACCGAGATTTCCACGGCCGTCCTGGTGCCCGCGTTCACGGAGATCAGGGACGGTGCGTTCCTCGCCGACGACACGATGGTCGGCGGCTACGAACTGGGTGGCGGATGGATGCTCGCCGGAAGGACCCGGATCGGCAAGCGCAGCTTCCTCGGCAACTCCGGGATCGCCGGGGCGGGTCGCAAACTGGCGAAGAACTCACTCGTCGCCGTGCTCTCCCAGACGCCGAAGAAGGCGCGCGCCGGATCGAACTGGCTCGGTTCCCCACCGGAGCGGTTGCGCCGTGTCACGGTCGACGCCGGCGGCGAGGCCCGGACCTACCGGCCCACCGCGCGACTGAAGCGCGCCCGCGGCCTCGTGGAGACCATGCGGCTGCTCGCCCCGATGACCTCCGGTGTTCTCGTCGCGGGCACGCTGCTGGCCCTGCAGTGGTTGTACACACGCCCCGTGTCACCGCTCGCCGGCACCGGCCTGGCCTGGCTGTGCGGTGGGCTCGTCCTCATGGCCGCCGGGCTGGGGGCCGCGGCGGTCACCGTGGCGGTGAAGTGGCTGTGTGTCGGAAGAATCCGGCCCAGTGAGCATCCCCTGTGGTCCCGCTTCGTGTGGCTCAACGAACTCCAGGACGCGTTCGTCGAGGCGGTCGCCGCACCGTGGTTCCTGAACCCGAATCAGGGCGCCGAGCCGCTGGTGTGGTTCCTCCGCGCGATCGGTGCCCGAATCGGCCGGGGTACCTGGATCGAGTCCTACTGGCTGCCCGAGGCGGACCTCGTGGAGGTCGGGGACGCCGCGACCATCGGACCGGGCTGCGTGGTGCAGACGCACCTCTTCCAGGACCGGGTGATGAGTCTCGACACCGTGCGGATCGGGCCCGGGGCGGTCCTGGGACCGCACTCCGTGATCCTGCCCGCGGCTTCCCTCGGGGAGGGCACCACCATCGGCCCCGCCTCCCTCGTACTACGCGGAGACCGGGTCCCCGGCCACACGGTGTGGCACGGAAACCCGGTCGAGCCCCGGGGCTGAGCCGGGGTGCGTGCGCGGAAAGATCCGGGGGCGTTCAGTCTCCGATCTGGTCCCGCCCGCGGAGAACGATCTTCGGATCCGGCTCACCGACGAGTTCGTGGTCCTTGCCGGTGTACTCGAACTTCGACAGCACGTAGCGCATCGCGTTGATGCGGGCCCGCTTCTTGTCGTTCGACTTGATGGTGATCCACGGTGACTCGTCGGTGTCCGTGTACCGGAACTGCTCCTCCTTGGCGCGGGTGTAGTCCGGCCACTTGTCCAGGGACGCGAGATCCATCGGGGACAGTTTCCACTGGCGGACCGGATCGACCTGGCGGATGGCGAAACGGGTGCGCTGTTCCTTCTGCGTCACCGAGAACCAGAACTTGGTCAGGGAGATACCCGAGCCCATGATCATGTTCTCGAGCATGGGCACCTCCCGGAGGAACTCCGCGTGCTGCGATTCGGTGCAGAAGCCCATGACACGTTCAACACCGGAGCGGTTGTACCAGGAGCGGTCGAAGAAGACGATCTCACCGGCTGACGGGAAGTGCTCGATGTAGCGCTGGAAGTACCAGGACGTCGATTCCCGGGGAGACGGCTTCTCCAGGGCGACGGTGCGGGCACCACGGGGGTTGAGGTGCTCGTTGAACCGCTTGATGGTTCCGCCCTTGCCTGCGGCGTCCCGCCCCTCGAAGAGGATGATGTGCCGTTGGCCCGTGTCCTTCGTCCAGTTCTGCCACTTCAGCAGTTCGATCTGGAGGGCACGCTTGACGTGTTCGTATTCGTCCCGGGACATCCGCTCGTCGTACGGGTAATTCTCCCGCCATGTCTCCACCGGGGCACCGTTCGGCTGGATGAGGACGGGGTCGTCGTCATCGCGGTCATCGACGATGTACCCCTCGGTAGCAGCCAGATCAACGACGGGGAGGTCCTGCTCGGATGTGTCAGCCATACCCCCAGTTTAACGCCGTGTGAGCGGGTAGGCGGGCGAATCGTGACACACCACGCCGACGGGGGGTCGGTGGGTGGTCATGAGCACCGGAGGGCCCCGTCACACCACCACACGTACAGTGGCCGAACACACGGAAACCCGGCCCGCGCAGTGCACGGAACCGGGTTCACGAAGGCATTCGCCCGGTCAGGGACCGGGGAACGTTACCGCCCCTGGGGGCGACTGGTGATTAGACCAGGCCCAGGAGGGACTTGACGCCGGAGGCGACGTCGGCGAAGGGCGCCAGGAAGTCGAAGATCATCTTGAGGACGCCGCCGTCGGTGGAGAAGCTGGTCAGCGTGTTGGAGAAGGATTCCATGTCTATGCTCCTAGAGAATTGTTGTGTACGGCCCCGAAATATCGAAGCCGGAGAAGATTACTTGCTGCTGATGCCGTCGATGCTGGTGGAGAGAGCCTCAGTGGTCTTGCCCTCGAAGAGCTCGCCCAGGTTGTTGACAACCAGCGGGAAGTTCTTGATCAGCTTGCTGACGGCGTCGACGAAGGTGCTGAAGTCGCCGAGCTGTTCCTTGATGACGGTGAAGTCCATGTTGTTCTCCTTGAGAGGACCAGCCTGGAGCTGGCATAAGTTTCCAGTTGCTGACGCCCTCAGGGACGCCACCACACAATTTAAGCACGCCCGCCCCCATCGTCAACCTGATTTGCCCCGGCAAGCGGACCCCGCCGACCAAGACGGTTCCCGACCGGATCGCCGGGACGGAATGATCGACAACGCCCCGACCTGCCGTTTTTTCGACCCCCCACTGTTCAGGGTCCGAAAAACCCCGCAAATAACTGTGAACCACCCCGTATCCGGTAACGAATACGGCGAGCGTCACGATGAAGCGCAATTTCCACCCATCACACTGATAACACCTTCCAAAATACCCTATTTCGGGGGTATCTCCAACCTTTCCGGCCGCTGTTTTCAGGTTAGGCTCGGCTCCCGTCCGACCCGGCAATCACCTATCGGAACCAAAACGACACTCTCTTATTGCGCACCCACGACAGCTCCCCGCACAGCCCCCGGAATCAGCTACCCGACCGTGACGATGCCCGCACGTGCTACACCCCACCCACACCCGGCCGCAGGAGCGGACGAAAAGAAGTTCAGCGCATCATTGGATGACCGGATTCACGGCCCACCCGTGACACGTCCCCGGCCCCGGAATCCCGGGCAGATCTATCCGGCGGAGCCCCGCCGCTCCCGTACGCGGCGCACCTCGTCACGCAGGCGCCGGAGTTCCGCCATCTCGTCATCGGTGAGTTCGGCGTCGAGCCCCGCAGCGTGCAGTGCGGCCTGGGCGATCTCCTTCTCCTGCCGGGACTCCACGTCACCGAGGATGACGCCGACATTGTCCAGCAACCGGACGCCACCCACGCGGGCGGCGACGAGGAGACGGGCCTCCCCTTCCCCGACGTCCTCGGGCAGCGGGGCCAGCCTGCCGTCGCGGAGTTCCAGGTAGTCCACCTCGATCTCCGGTGCGGCGTCCAGAACGGAACGGGCCCCGGCGAGTACAGCGTCCGGACCACGGTCGCCGCAGTGCGCCCCGAGGGTCAGTGCCGCGGAAAGGGCGACGGCGGACTGACGGGCACCGTCATCCAGCCGGACGTTGCGTGAGCTCATGGCCAGGCCGTCGTTCTCCCGGATGACGGGAACGGAGTGCAGCTGGACGGGCAGGTTGAGGTCCGTGACGAGCTGCTGCATCAGGACGAGCTGCTGGTAGTCCTTCTCCCCGAACACCGCGTCCGAGCAGTTGGTCACGTTGAACAGTTTCAGGCAGACGGTCAGCGCACCATCGAAGTGGCCCGGGCGGGATGCCCCCTCCAACTCTTCGGCCAGTGGCCCGGCGGAGACGGTGGTACGGAACCCGTTGGGGTACATCTCACGCACGGACGGGGCGAACACCAGCTCAACGCCGAGTTCGCGCAGCTTGTCGACGTCACTGTCGAGGGTTCGCGGGTAGGTGTCCAGGTCGGCCCCATCCCCGAACTGCAGGGGGTTGACGAAGATGGAGACCACGACCACGGCCCGCGGCAGTGACTGTGCGGCACGGACGAGCTCCAGGTGCCCTTCGTGGAGAGCGCCCATCGTGGGCACGAGAACGACCGGCCGTGCGGTCTTGCGCAGCGCGCGGGTGACACGGCCGATGTCGGCGACCGAGGTGTGCACGGTGGTTTCGCCCGGGGTGTATCCGGCCATGGGGCTTCTCCTTGGAACTGGCGGGTGCGGTGGACTGGCAGTGGTCAATCCTATCGGTCCCGGTTCAGTGCGTCGGCCACGCCTCCGTCATCCGCCGCTGCATCTCCTTCAACGGGACACCCGCCGCAACGGCGGCGGCAACCAGGGCCGCAACATCGGTGGCGATCGGATCCCGGGACCCGGCGGCAACGCCTTTCGCCGCCACCGCCGCTATCCGGGTGCCCGCGCCGCGGCGGGTGGTCACCGTACCCGCCGCCTCGAGGTCCCGGTAGGCGCGTGCGACCGTTCCCGGAGTCCCAGATCCCGCGCCAGTTGGCGCAGCGGCGGTAGCCGGTCCCCTCGGCGAGTATTCCGACCGCGATGAGCCGAAGCACCTCCCGGTGCACCCGGGCGTAGACCGGCGTCGGATCATCAACCCGGACGGTCATCCCCCGCCGATTCATCCGGGATCACCGGGCTGCCAGGATTCGTCCGGTGAGTGCCGCACCGATCTGCCCCACGGCGAACACGGCGGAGCAGACGAGCAACACACCGGCTGCCGCAACCGCCCACAGGAAAAACGGCGTTCCCGCACAGTCGGGGTACGCGGAGAGCATCCCGAGGGCGATCGGGGCACCGGTGACCGCCGCGGTGAAGGTGAGCGTGCAGGTGACGGTGCGTCCGGCGAGCCCGCGGAAGGCCGCATCGGCCTCCGGATCGGGCAGCACGGGGCGTTTCGTCGCGAGAATGAGCGCCCCAAGGACGATGAGTGTGCAGATCGCGAGGACGGTGAGCAGTGGTACCGAGTACCGGATTCCGGGCCACGGAGTCGAGGAGATGACATGGAGTCCGTCGTCCGCGGCGCAGAACACCGTGACGGCCTGCCCCGGTCTTCCGAGGTCATCGGGGGATCCGGTGAGGATCCCGACGACGAGGACTCCGGCGGTGACCGCGACCGTCGTGAGCGCCACCGCCAGGTGAACCGGCCCGGCGGTGGAACGGAGTGTCCCGGTGTCCAGCGGCGCTCGACGACGTGCACCCTGTCGCGGCCGGACGGTGGCAACGGCCAGCGCCGAGGTGGTGAGGACGACGACGGCGAACACGGCCGGGGCGAGCACCAGCCCCATGCCGGGTCCGGTGAGGAGGAGGACCCCGAGCACCACGGTGACGGATCCGGCCACCACACCAACCGCGATCCACCGGCGGTAGCGCGCCACGGCCGGGGATCCGGAGGCGGTGGAGGTTCCGTCGGGGACTCCGTGCCCCCGCATGTGGCGTGCCGAGAGAGCGCCGGCGATGCCTCCGAGGACGATGACGACGAGGGGTAGGACGAGTGACATGGTGGACTCCTCCGTTTTGTACCAATAGTTTGGCACGAATGAGGCCGTCCCGGGACCGCCGCTCGTGTCAGTGGGTTGATAAAAGTAGCGGTCCCCGCGCGCTTTCCCCGTAGCGTGGGACGCGGGCCCGACACCGAACGAAGAGGTATCCCGACATGATCATCCGACGTACACCGCTGATACTCGCACTCTGCTCCGCGTCCCTCCTCACGACGGCGGCCTCCTGCTCCCCGCCGAACGAGCGGGAGTCCACCGTTCCCTCCACCCACCTCACCCCCAGGCCGACGGACGCACCGATCCTCGGCGAGGTGTCCGCGTCCGGCGACTGCGACCCAGAGGTCATCGACATCGACCACCGGAAACCCTCGGCCGACATCAGCTACACCGGGCGCCCCGGGGACGCGATCGACATCCGGATCGTCCATGAGCCGGAAACCGGCGGGAAACAGAACACCGACTACGGGATCCGGCTCGACGGGGGAGCCACGGGCTGGCAGATACCCAGCGGCATCCCCAACGCCACCATCCACGAGATCGTCGTGACCGCCGTGGGCGGGACCGGTGTGCCCGGCGAGTGCCGTATCCCGGTCAACGGCATCAACGGCGACGACACGCCGGACCCGGCCAACTGACCCCGCGGAACAGAAAAAGAGGCCCGTCCCCACACAGTGTGGTGGGGCGGGCCTCTTCTCGGCCTTCGTCCGGTGACGGACTCACCGGTGGGATGTCAGGGGATCAGAATCCGCCCATGCCACCCATGGCGTCGGCGTCGGGCATGCCGCCCTGACCGGCCGGCTGCGGCTTGTCGGCGACGACGGCCTCGGTGGTGAGGAACAGGGCCGCGATGGAGGCGGCGTTCTGCAGCGCGGAGCGCGTCACCTTGACCGGGTCGTTGATGCCCGCCTCCATGAGGTTCACGTACTCACCGGTCGCGGCGTTCAGGCCTTCGCCCACCTTGAGGGAGGCGACCTTGTCGGCGACGACACCGGGCTCGTGGCCGGCGTTGAAGGCGATCTGCTTCAGCGGCGCGGAGAGTGCGGAGCGGACGATCTTCACGCCGGTCGCCTCGTCGCCGGTGAGATCGAGGTCACCGTCGAGCACGTGGGCGGCCTGGATGAGGGCGACGCCACCGCCGGCGACGATGCCCTCCTCGACGGCTGCCTTGGCGTTGCGCACGGCATCCTCGATGCGGTGCTTGCGCTCCTTGAGCTCGACCTCGGTGGCGGCACCGACCTTGATGACGGCGACGCCGCCGGCGAGCTTCGCGAGACGCTCCTGGAGCTTCTCACGGTCGTACTCGGAGTCGGAGTTCTCGATCTCGGCGCGGATCTGGTTGACGCGACCCTCGATCTGGGCGCTGTCGCCGGCACCCTCGACGATGGTGGTCTCGTCCTTGGTGACGACGACCTTGCGGGCGCGGCCCAGCAGCGGGATGTCGGCACCCTCGAGGGAGAGTCCGACCTCCTCGGAGATGACCTGGCCGCCGGTGAGGATGGCCATGTCCTGCAGCTGCGCCTTGCGGCGGTCACCGAAGCCGGGGGCCTTGACGGCGACGGACTTGAAGGTGCCGCGGATCTTGTTGACGACCAGGGTGGACAGGGCCTCACCCTCGACGTCCTCGGCGATGATCAGCAGCGGCTTGCCGGTCTGCATGACCTTCTCCAGCAGCGGGAGCAGGTCCTTGATGTTGCCGATCTTCGCGGAGACCAGGAGGATGTACGGATCCTCGAGGACGGCCTCCTGGCGTTCCATGTCGGTGGCGAAGTAACCGGAGATGTAGCCCTTGTCGAAGCGCATGCCCTCGGTGACGTCGAGCTCGACGCCGAAGGTGTTGGACTCCTCGACGGTGATGACGGATTCCTTGTTCAGCTTGCCGCCGCCCACTGCGTACATCGCCTGGGCGATCTTCGCGCCGATGGCGGGATCAGCGGCGGAGATGCCTGCGGTGGCCGCGATCTGCTCCTCGGTCTCGATCTCCTTGGCGGTGGAGAGCAGCTCCTCGGTGACCTTCTTCACGGCCTGCTCGATGCCGCGCTTGATGCCCATCGGGTTGGAGCCCGCGGCAACGTTGCGCAGACCCTCACGGACGAGAGCCTGGGCGAGCACGGTGGCGGTGGTGGTGCCGTCGCCGGCGACGTCGTCGGTCTTCTTGGCGACCTCCTTGACCAGCTCGGCGCCGATCTTCTCGTACGGATCCTCGAGCTCGATCTCGCGGGCGATGGTCACGCCGTCGTTGGTGATGGTCGGGGCGCCCCAGGACTTCTCCAGGACGACGTTGCGTCCCTTCGGACCGAGGGTGACCTTGACGGCGTCAGCGAGGGTGTTCAGGCCCTTTTCGAGGCCACGGCGTGCTTCCTCATCAAAAGCGATGATCTTTGCCATGTGTTGTGTGCTCCTTGGTTTTTCATCGGACGACACTCACGTCAAGTATCTGCGGGCGCCCGCGACGGCACGGTCGGTGAGTGTTGGGTCCAACCTCACCCGCAGGTGTACGTAAATCCTTGGTGAATCCTGGCACTCTCCAGTATCAAGTGCTAGATCCGTTTCTAGCAGTCGGGACGTGCGAGTGCAAGATCCGGGCCCCTACACTTGTGGTCATGACTCCCGCGATTCCAACCACAGCAGAAGTGACCGCCGCGATCGAGGCCCAGCAGGCCCGGATCCTCGCCGACCTGACCGAACTCGTCTCCCACAATTCCGTGCACGCGGAACCGGGGTGTGAACAGGCCAACGCCGATGCCGCGGCCTGGGTCGTCCGTTCCCTGGAGGAGGTCGGACTGACGGTCGCGACCCACCCGACCGCCGACGGCTCCACTGCGGTGATCGGCCGCCGGGAGGCCCGGGACGGTCGGCCGACCGTTCTCCTCTACTCACACTATGACGTGGTCCCGGCGGGTGACCCGGCGGCGTGGATCTCCGACCCGTTCACGCTGACCGAACGGGACGGTCGCTGGTACGGACGTGGAACCGCCGACTGCAAGGGCAACGTGGTCATGCACCTCGCGGTCCTGCGCGCACTCGGAGAGCTCGGCGATCCGGGTGTCGGCGTCACCGTCGTGATCGAGGGGTCGGAGGAACGCGGCGGCGAGGGCCTCGACGCCCTCATCGCGGAACGCCCCGAACTGTTCACGGCGGACGCCATCATCATCGCCGACACGGGCAACGTGGCGGAGGGGGTCCCCACGCTGACCACCTCCCTGCGCGGTGGCGCACAGGTCCGCGTGACCGTCAACTCACTGAAATCGGCGGTACACTCCGGCGGTTTCGGCGGCCCGGCCCCGGATGCGGTCGCCGCACTGGTGCGCATCCTCGACTCCCTCCGCGACGAGTCGGGACGGGTCGCGATCAGGGGCACCGACAGCACCGCGTCCTGGGACGGGGTCGCCTACGACGCGGAGGCCTTCCGCGCCGACGCGGGGATCCTGGACGGGGTGGAGATCATCGGCGACGGCACCGACATCGCCGATCAGCTCTGGGCGCGCCCGGCGGTGACGGTCACGGGCTTCACCTCCACCCCGGTGTCCGAGGCCGTCAACGCGATTCCCGCGACAGCGAGCGCCAAGATCAATCTGCGCACCCCGTTCGGGGCCTCAGGTACGGAGACCGCCGAGGCACTGCGCCGGCACCTGCTCGACGCCGCCCCCTGGGGTGTGCAGGTCGAGGTGGACATCCTCGAGGTCAACGAACCCTTCGCCACCGACACGTCCGGCCCGGCCGCGCAGGCACTCGCCGACGCACTGTCGAAGGCCTTCGGAGACAGGGAAACCGTCTACTGCGGGTCCGGCGGTTCGATCCCGCTGACCACCGCCCTGCAGCAGGCCGTTCCCGGGGCCGAGATCGCCCTGTTCGGCGTCGAGGAACCCCTGTGCACCATCCACTCCGCGAATGAGTCGGTGTCCCCGGAGGAGCTGAAGCGTTGCGCGGTCGCTGAGACGCTGTTCCTGTTCAACTACACCCGCTAGACACCACCTCCCGCCCCGCCGCACCGTTTCCCACCGAATGGGACACCTGCGGCGGGGTTTTCCCTTACCGGTATGGTGAGCTGGCAAAACACGGAAACCGGCAAAAACGCTTCCCACCCCACACCCACCCCCGGAGTTCCGTTTCGCGGGATTTTCCTTGACCCGGATGTGGGGTGCCCCTACTCTCGACCCTGTGACGCACATCATTCGACTTACGCGAGTAGCAGAGGCTACGTACCCCGGTGAAGGATAGGGACTGACCCCTTCACCCGGGGCAGTGGTCGTTATCCTCCCAGTCGCTTGACAAGCGTCGGTCCATTTCCGCAGACCAGACAGATCCGTCACACCACCACAGGGCCCTCCCCGGACAATCCGGAAGGTACGAGGCCGGTGCCGGATCGGGATCTCCCCGAAGGACCGACGATGTACTCCACGAGCACCACCACCGAATCCCGCACCGATTTCCCCACCGGCGGCCGCGGGCAGTCACACAAGTCCCCGCACACGCAGCACCCTCCGCTGACGGAGCCCACACAGGTCACCCGACCGGCCCCGTTCAGCCACCGCGATCCGCTGCGTGAGTGCACCAGCGACCCGTTCCGCGCCCGATTCGGACAGAATCTCCCGGTCGGGCTGCGCGAGGAGGCCGCCGGCATGGACTGGCGGACCTTCACCGGCATCTACTGCCCGACCCCCGATCTGCGGATCGACGGTCTGACCCACACCCTGCTGCGCGACAACCGCCGCCGGTTCACCGCGACCCTCACCTCCTCACGCCCGGGGCGGGGCGGTGTCACCCACTCCCACCGCGAGATCGTCGCCATGGGCGCGGTCTCCGCGTGCACCAACCTCCTGGCCGATGCCGGGCGCCGCGTCGAGATCCTGACCTTCCGGCAGCGGGAGATCTTCAACGGCACCGCCGTCTTCCTCGAGGTCTGCGACAACAGGAACCGGTGCTGGGTCCTCGGATTCGGTGGAACACCGGATGCCGCGGTCGCTTCGGCGATGAGCCGGGCCGCCCACCGGTTGCACCGCGGGATCGACTAGCCCTCTCCGGCACGGGCGTCGCTGAACACAGGTACCCCCGGTCGGGGCCCGTACCTTTTCATGGTTCTCCGGTAAAAACATTCTCCTTTTTCTCACGCGACGTTAGTTTCAGCTCATGCCGATTTCTGAGGTCGGTGTACCCCACACATTCATGATCCGGAGATACCCCATGAAAAGACACCCGTCCACCTTCATCCGGGGACTGTTGAGCGCCATCGCCACTGTCCTCCTGATTCTCGCCGGCACATCACCGGCAGCAGCCCAGTCCAGCGCCTCGGGCTACTCCTGGAGCTCTGATCTCCTCAACTTCGGCAGCTCAGACCTCTCATCAGGGTCCTCATCATCCAACGGACGAAACCACCCGACCCCGGGTGGCGGCACGGTTCCGGTGGACGGATTGAGCGGTGACCCCGACGCGGTCACACCGCTGACCCCGTCAGAGCCGCTGGTCCCGAGTATCGTTCCCGGACCGGACACCTACGTGGCTCCGAATCACGCGGTCATCTCCTCCACCGCGACAGGAACCGGCAGCGATGTCACCCTGCTCAACATTGCTGCGGACCAGGCCCCCGCCATCGGTGGTTACTTCGTGGTCAATCTGAGCCAGAACGTCACCACCGGTGTCATCGGCAGGGTAACCGATGTATCGGTGGCGGACTCCGGGCTGCTGAAGGTCACCTCCGTTCCGGTCCCGATCATGGAGGCCTACGATGAATTCGTCATCAACACAGAGGTCGACATCACCGACGCAATCATCGTCGACAGTGGAACCACGGGTACGGATGAAAGGGGGAGCGGCAACGGGAAACTCCCCCTCAACGTCCCCGGCAACGCCTGGGAATGCACGGGGGACCCGGGATTCGAGCTGGGTCTGACCGGAGGAGATATCTCCATCGTGGTCCACCTCGAGTTCGACCCCAAGGCGCGGTACATGAAGTTCTACACGGTCACGCGGACGAACGTCGGCGCTGAGGCGAGTTTCGGTGCCGGTGTCAGCTGCACCGTGGACAACAACTGGATACCCGAGGCCTTCATCCCGGTCGGCGGCCCGCTGGGGGTCACGGTCGGACCTGAGGCGACATTCTCGACGAGTGGGCGGGTCAGGTTGGAGGCGAGCTTCGAGGAACTCTCCCGTCAGGGGTACGAGATCAACGGTGACCGGTACCGCGTCATCAGAACCATCAACAATGATGAGGCCACGGTGACCGCCGAGGGTGAGGTGGAGACGAAACTCGGGTTCCAGGTCCGCGCCGGTGTCGGTCTGGAATTCGGCTTCATCAAGGCCGGAATAGCCATGGGGATCGGTCCGGAGCTCGTTCTCTCTGTACGGAATTTCACCATCGAGGTCACCTCCGACGACTCTATCGAGACGAAGAGCTGCACGGTGGAGGTGTCAGCCAGATTCAAGGGATCCATCATCGGCAGGGCTGAGATCCGGTGGATCACCGGTTGGGAGGTCAAACACGAGGTGAGTCTCGGTGAGAGAATCCATCTGCTCAACATCTGCTCCGATGCCGAAACCACGACAGCTCCCCCGACTTCCCCACCACACGAACCGGAACCCGGCGACGAACCGGCGGAGCCAGGGGGCCAGTACACCCGCCCCGGCGAACTCACCGGACTCACCGTGGACCAACATCTGAAATGCTCGGTTCAGTCTCCGGAGGACGGCCGAAGTGTGTTCTACGACGGCGACGCCTGTGCCACGAACATCCGGGTCGACGGTGTCACCTACGGCTGGAACTACAAGGGCGGAACCGAGCCACTGACCCCGGTGTCCGGCCCCACGGTCCATGGCTCGGGCACAGCGACTGATCCGATGGTCATCCGAACCAGCGTTGCCGCAGGTGATACCGGCGTGGTGCTCGACCAGGAGGATTTCTTCATCGAGGGATCCGGCAGCTACAAGACCACCATCCGGGTGCGCAACACCGGCACCACCGAGCATGACGTCATCCTGTACCGGGTAGCGGACTGCTACCTCAACCGCGACGACTTCGGCTCGGCTGCCGCTGATTCGACCACCGCGGCGTGTGTCGCCACCGACGGACGCCGAATAACCTACACGGAGATCACTCCGGGATCGAGCCTCTACGCGGGCCACTACGACACCGCGTGGACACTGGCCGGTGAAGGACGCGAGCTACCGAACTCCGCCGAGCAGGGAAGCCACTTCGACAACGGTATGGCGATAGCCTGGCGTGTCCCCCTCGGTGTCGGGAGATCAGCCGATTTCGCTTCCCAGTTCACGTTGGTTGAACCGGCCCGACGGGACACCGTCTGACCACGGAACAGGACACACCTGAGGGCGACCACGGCACACGAACGGAACGCCCGCAGGTGTTCTACAGTGGTCCGGAGATCCGTGCCCTCCCTCACCCGGCGCGCACACCCATCGAGTTCCGAGAGTGAGAGACCGTGACACCACTGCCGCCACCGCCGATCGTCATCGCCGCCGTCCTGGCGGTCATCACCGCCATGCTGGCGTCGTTCACCGGGGGCTCCTCCGAGGTTCCGGGATCGTCGCGGGGGATGCACCCCGAACAGACCTCCGACGTGTCCGACCCACCGACCTCGTCCACGACCCCGGGTACACCGCGGGACCCCACCGAACCGGAACCTGAACCCGCGCCGGTGGAAAAGGTGACACCCCGACCGGAGACCACCGTGCTCGGGGATCGGAGCATCGTCAATGTGGCGGGGAACCGGGCGGACGGTTACCGGATCGAACTCCACGGTCGACACGAGCTCCGTGTCGGTGCCCCCGTGGTCGTTCCCGTCACCGACAGGAACCCGACGGGTGTGGTCGGACGGGTCACCGGTGTCGAGCACACCGCGACGGGGACGACGTTCACGGCGGAGGCGGCGCCCCTGGACGCCGCCTACACGGAGTTCCGGATCTCACGGGAGATTCCCGTCGATCTCCCGGTCATCCTCACCCCGGACGCGTTCACCTGCGACGGGTCCCCCTCGGAGTTCCACCTCGACGCACCCGGGTTGCGGGCCGTCGTCACCCTCCGGCTGGACGTGTCCCGGGAGACGGCCGCCGTCAGCACCGCACTCACCGGCCCACTGACACTGGACGCGGCCACCGGTGCCGCCGTCTTCTGCACGGTGGACCCGTCCCGGCTCCCCCGCTCCGTCATCCCCGTGGAGGGGCCCCTCACGCTGACGGTCGGGGCCACCGTGTCCGCGGACGCCACAGGCCCTGCGGACGTGCACGTCACCGCGACAGAGGAGCAGACCCAGGGGGCGGTGATCGTCGGTGCACGGAGCCTGCCGGTGACCGAACACCGGCTCCGCGACGTCTCCGCCACCACGGGAGACGGGACGGTCGCGGGGGAGGACGGGGTGGCGCTGACACTCGGCGGCGCCGTGGCCCTGTCCACCGGGCCGCGATCGGTTCCGGGGCTGACCGTCGCCGGGGACACCACCCTCAGTGTCTTTCCCTCGGACCGGTCCGGGAACCGGCGCTGCACCGACATCCACCGCCAGCAGACGGTCACTGTCGACACCCCGGACCGGGGACTGCTCCCCTGGTCCGTGACACCGCTGTCCGAACGAAACGACACCCTGCTCGCCGCCGGAAGCTGCCCGGGGGGACCGACACATCACCCGTTGCCGTTGCCCGGCGGGGGCGACCTGCCGAATTCTCCGGTCGGTGACCGGGAGGTCGTGACCGTGGACGGACCACTGGACACCGTCACAGTCACCGGGGACCTCCGGTGCGAACCCCACTCCGCTGACGGTGTGCCGCTGCTCCCCGCGGGCCCCTGCACCACCCGGGTCACCGTTGACGGGGTCACGTACGGCCCGGGCGCGGAACCGCTGCGGAGGTTGAGCAGAACTGTCCGGGGTGACGGCACCGTCGACAGTCCCCTCATCGTCACGACCCGGCTCACGGTCGGTCGTCTCGGGGTCTACGTCGACCAGGTGGACACCCTCGTGCGGGGATCCGCGGGCTGGGCGTCGACCGTCACCGTCCGGAACTCGACCGACACGGGCCGTGACGTCTCCGTCACCCGGGCCGTGCCCTGCACCGGCGGCGACCCCACGGGGCAACCGGCCGGTGCAACCTGTGACGCCGGCGGTCACACGGCCAGAATCGAGGCGTACACCCTGGGGGTCGCCAGGGCCACCGGCGATGACACGGTGGAACTGACCTGGAACCGGTTCCTCGCCCCGGACAGATCCGCGGCTTTCCGTTCCCGCCTGTTCTTCGACGTGTCCACCCCGGCCGGTGCCGACGACGACACGGGACCCCGTGGGGCCGCCGGGTAGACTGAATGTCCGGCCTGGTCACACCGTCCGGCCCGATAAACCGGAGAAATCGGAAGAAGTCGACGC
The DNA here is from genome assembly GCF_016595275.2 of Corynebacterium pygosceleis. GTDB lineage: Bacteria > Actinomycetota > Actinomycetes > Mycobacteriales > Mycobacteriaceae > Corynebacterium > Corynebacterium pygosceleis. The sequence continues at coordinate 130,515 of NZ_JAENIQ020000004.1, forward strand.
CCATGGAAGTGCTCATCGTGTTGGCCGCGCTCGCTGCGGCGACCGCCACCGCTCCGGTACTGATCGGCCAACTCGGACGCCCCGCCTTCGGTCTGCTCGCACTCGTCCCGGCCGGGGCCTTCATCTGGACCGTCCGGGGCTGGATCCGTGGAGATTTCGCCCCCGACGCCCCACCGGTCGGGGTCGATGTGCCGTGGATGTCCGCCACGCATCTGGACATCACCCTCCGGATGGATTCCCTGAGCGCGCTGTTCTCCCTGATCATCCTCGGCATCGGGGCCCTCATCCTCTGTTACTGCTGGGGGTACTTCGACTCCAGTCCGAAGCGGTTGTCCGTCTTCGGTGCCCAGATGATCGCGTTCACCATGGTGATGTACGGGCTCGTCACCGCGGACAATCTCCTGCTCATGTACGTTTTCTGGGAGTTGACCTCGGTCCTGTCCTTCCTGCTCGTCGGCTATTACGGTGAGCGCGCGTCATCACGCCGCGCGGCGGGCCAGGCGCTCATGGTCACGTCACTCGGTGGGCTGGCGATGCTCGTGGGCATCATTCTGCTCGGCACGACATCGGGGATCTGGGAACTGTCCGCGTTGGCGGCCACCGGCGGCCCGGTCCCCTCGGCCGCGACGGGTACCGCGGTCGTCCTGATTCTCGCCGGTGCACTGTCGAAGTCGGCGGTCGCCCCGATGCACTTCTGGCTGCCCGGCGCGATGGCGGCCCCCACCCCGGTGTCCGCGTACCTGCACTCCGCCGCGATGGTGAAGGCCGGGATCTACCTCGTCGCGCGCCTGTCCCCGGAGCTGAACCAGATCGGTGCCTGGCATCTCGTGGTCATTCCGGCGGGTCTGTCGACGATGCTGATGGCGGGTTGGATGGCGCTGCGTCAGGTCGACCTGAAGCTCATCCTGGCGTACGGCACCGTCAGTCAGCTCGGGTTCATCATCGCCGTCGTCGGGATCGGATCCCCGGGGGCGCTCCTGGCGGGACTCGCCCTGACGGTGGCTCACGCCCTGTTCAAGGCGGCACTGTTCATGGTCGTGGGGACCATCGACCGGACCACCGGCACCCGTGACATCCGGGAGCTGTCCGGGCTGGGACGGAACCGGCCGGCGCTGGTCGCCCTCGCCGCCGCCGCGGCAGCATCGATGGCGGGGGTTCCCGGCACCCTCGGTTTCGTCGCCAAGGAGGCCACGGTGTCCACCCTCCTCGACGAACCACTGCTCACCGGCATGCCCGGAAAACTGCTGTTGAGCGGGGTCGTCGCCGGGAGCACGCTCACCGTCGCCTATTCCCTGTACTTCCTGCACGGGGCATTCGCGACAAAATCCCGTGCGCACGCGACCGGAGGGGGAACCTCACCGGCCGTGGCGAAGGCCTCCCCCGTCATCGGGCCGCTGTGGATACCTCCGGCGCTGCTCGCCGGGGGTGGTGTCGCTCTGGGGCTCGTCCCCGCGCCGGTCGACGTCGTGGCGGGCGCCTACGCGGGGGCGCCGGCGCACCTGTCGCTGTGGCACGGGTGGACCCTTCCCCTGTTCATCAGCGGGATCATCCTCTCCTGCGGTGTGCTCCTGCACTGGCAACGGCACACCGTCAGTCGCCTCCACTTCAGTCGCCCGGCGCTCGGCAACGCGGGGCTGGCGTATGACGCGGTCGTCGACACGCTGCGTCGTGTCTCCCTCCGTATCACCGCCACCACACAACGTGGATCGCTGCCGCTGAACGAGGCGATCATCCTCTCCACCCTCGTCGTGCTACCACTCGCGATGCTCGTCACCGGGGCCCGGACCGACATCCGCATGGAACTGTGGGATTCACCCGTGCAGGGGCTCGTCGTCCTCATCGTGGTGGTCGCCGCGATCGCCGCGACCGTGACGGACAACCGGCTGTCCGTGCTGATTCTCGTCGGGATGACCGGCTACGGGGTCGCCGTGATCTTCGCGCTCCACGGGGCACCGGATCTGGCCCTGACCCAGCTTCTCGTGGAGACCGTCACCGTGGTGGTCTTCGTGCTGGTGCTGCGGAAACTCCCGGCCAGCACGGAGAACCGTGGACCGGAGAAGGACCACACCCGGCTGCGCGCCTGGCTCGCCGTCGCCGTCGGCCTGACGGTGACGGTTCTCGGGGCTTTCGCGATGAACGCCCGCACCTCGCTCCCCGTGTCCATCCACATCCCCGATCTGGCCTCACGTATCGGGCACGGTTCCAACGCGGTCAACGTCCTGCTCGTCGACATCCGGGCGTGGGACACCTTCGGGGAGATCTCCGTCCTCGTGGTCGTCGCAACCGGTGTCGCCTCGCTGGTGTACCGGACGCGCAGTTTCTCCAGGGTGTCCAGACGCCCGACGCTCCGTACGGAGGCGCCCGGCTGGCTCGCGGCCCCCGTCGAGAACGCGAAGGCCCGGAACCGGTCGTTCATGATGGAGGTGGCCACCCGGATCCTCTTCCCCTCGATGATCACACTGTCGCTGTACTTCTTCTTCGCCGGGCACAATGCTCCGGGCGGGGGGTTCGCCGGTGGACTCGTCGCGGCGCTGGCGTTCATGCTCCGCTACCTCGCGGGTGGTCGCGAGGAACTCGAGGAGGCGCTGCCGGTGGACGCGTCCCGACTGCTCGGCACGGGTCTGCTGCTCTCCGCCGGTGCGGTGGTCGCCCCGATGCTCATCGGTCGTCCCCCGTTGTCCTCCGCGAACGCCGACATCGGGGTGCCGCTCATCGGTACGGTGCACGTCGTCTCGCCGGTGGTCTTCGACGCCGGTGTCTATCTCATCGTCGTCGGTCTGATCCTGCACATTCTCCGTTCTCTCGGCGCTCAGCTCGACATCGACGAGGAGCAACGCCGCCGCCGGGCCCGCGAGCGCGCCCGCAGGCTGGCCCGACGGAAGACGGTGCAGGCGTCCGGGGACGACAACGGGGACGGGCCCGGCAGGACCTCCGGTGGCAGAGCGACAACGGGAAGGAAGAGGGGGTAGGGAAGATGGTCGCGAATCTCTTTCTTTTGATCGCCTGCGGGGTGCTCATATCCTGCGGGGTGTACCTGCTGCTCGAACGCGCCATGACCAAGATGCTGCTCGGTCTGATCCTGCTGGGAAACGGGGCGAACCTGCTGATGCTGACCGCCGGTGGTGGCGCCGGTGCCCCACCGATCGCGGGCCGGGAGTCCACGTTGTCCGGTACCGACGCCGATCCACTGGCACAGGGTATGATCCTGACCGCCATCGTGATCTCCATGGCCATGACCGCCTTCATCCTGGCTCTCGCGTTCCGCCAGTACCGTTATCGGACGGCCGATCTCATCGGCGATGACACGGAGGACACCGCCATCGCGCACCGCCCGGACACCGCGTCCGCTGCTCCCGACCACGACGCCTCCGCCGATCCGGAGACCGGGCGGGTCGGCGGGCACGGTGACGATTTCGGCCCCGACAGTTTCGAGCGCCCGGTCAAGGAGGACAGCTGATGGATCTCTCCGGCATCCTGCCTCCGGCGAACGCCGTCCCCCATCTGGTTCCGCTTCCGGTTCTCATCCCGGCCGCGGCCGCCGCCGCGTGCCTGCTCGCCGGTCGGCATCCACGGATCCAGCGGATGATCACGGCGTCCGCGCTGACCGTCCTGATCGTGCTGTGCACCGTTCTCGTCGCACTCGTCGACCGGGCGGGGATCCAGGTCCTCCAGATCGGTGGCTGGGACGCCCCCGTCGGGATCACGCTCGTCGCGGACCGCTTGTCGACGTTGCTGCTCGCGGTGTCGTCACTGGTGCTCTTCTCCGTTCTGCGGTACGCCATCGGTCAGGGTGTCCGCGACGGTACGGAGGACGAGCCGGTCGGGGTGTTCCTGCCCGCCTACCTGCTGCTGACGATGGGGGTGAACATGGCGTTCCTCGCCGGTGACATGTTCAACCTCTACGTCGGCTTCGAGGTGCTGCTGGTCGCCAGCTACGTGCTGCTCACCATCGGTGCGTCACCCGCCCGGGTCCGCGCGGGTGTCAGTTACGTGATGGTGTCCATGCTCTCGTCCTTCGTGTTCCTCATCGCACTCGCCCTGATCTACGCGGCGGTCGGCACGATGAACATGGCCCAGATCTCCGTGCGGATGGAGTCCGTTCCGGAGGGGACACGGGCGGCGATCTTCGCGGTCCTGCTCATCGCGTTCGGTATCAAGGCCGCCGTGTTCCCGTTGTATTCCTGGCTCCCCGACTCCTATCCGACCGCACCTGCACTGGTGACCGCCGTGTTCGCCGGACTGCTCACGAAGGTGGGCGTCTACTCGATCATCCGGGTGCGTTCGGTGGTGTTCACCGACGGGCGTCTCGACGGTGTGCTGATGTGGGCGGCGCTGTTGACGATGCTGGTGGGCATTCTGGGCGCGATGGCGCAGAACGACATCAAACGCCTGCTGTCCTTCACCCTGGTCAGCCACATCGGCTACATGATCATGGGGGTGTCGCTGGGCACGGCGACGGGACTGTCCGGCGCGATCTTCTACACGGTGCACCACATTCTCGTGCAGACGGCGCTGTTTCTCGTGGTCGGCCTCATCGAACGGCAGGCCGGTTCGTCCTCCCTCCGCAGGCTCGGATCGCTCGCCTACGTGTCCCCGCTGCTGGCCGTCCTCTATCTCGTCCCCGCGCTCAATCTCGGCGGTGTCCCGCCGTTCTCGGGGTTCCTGGGGAAGATCATTCTCGTGGAGGCGGCTGCGGGGCACGGCGGGACGATGGCGTGGGTCCTGGTCGCCGGTGCCGTCGCGACCTCACTGCTGACCCTCTACACGATGACGGTCGTGTGGTCGAAGGCCTTCTGGCGGGACCGGTCGGACGCCCCCGACGGGGCGACGGCGCTCGCCGCCACGGGACCTCTCGCCGGGACCCGGCGTGAGATCGAACTGGCCGAGCGTGCCGATGTCGGACGAATGCCCTTCGGCATGGTGGCCCCCACCGTGCTCCTGGTGGTCGCGTCCCTCTCCGTCAGTGTGCTCGCCGGGCCGATCTCGGCGGTCACCGGCCGATCCGCGGAATCCGCCCAGGACGTCGCCGTCTACCGGCGGGCCGTGCTCGGCCCGGGTTATCTCGGTCCGGGACGGACCCTCGTTCCGGGTCAGGCGGGGCCGGTGGCCCCCGGGGAACACGACCGGGTGAAGGACGGTATCGAGGAGAGGCGTAGCCCCGCGGGCGCCGCCTCCACGATGTCCGACGGGAAGGGTGACAGCTGATGTTCGCCGGGATCCGTCGTCGTTTCCGCCCCCAGTCGGTCCTGTGGCTGACGTTCATGTGGGCACTGCTGTGGGGCGAGTTCTCCGTCGGGAACATCATCGCGGGGCTGGCGGTCGCCCTCGGTGTGACACTGCTGCTCCCGCTGCCGTCGATACCCGGATCGGGGTCCGGGATACGGCCGGGTGCGCTGCTGGGGCTCGCGGGGAGGTTCAGCGTCGATCTCGTCGCGAGTTCGGTCAAGGTCGCGGTCATCGCGCTGCGCCCGGCCCCCGTTCCGCCCGGGGCCATCATCGTCGTGCCGATGCGGGTGCAGGAGGATCTGGTGTTCTCCTTCGCGGTCACGCTCCTCAACCTCCAGCCCGGTGGGACGGTCAGCGATCTCGACATCGCCGACAGGAAACTCACCGTCCACCTGATCGACGGCTCATCGACGAAGGTGATCGACAGGGAGATCGAGAGGATCGCCCGGCTCGAACGACGGCTCATCCACATCTTCGAAAGGAACAGCTGATGGATCCGTCCCTCTACAACACACTGCTGCTGGTGCCGGCGGCGCTGTTGGCCGTGGCGTTCGTCGTGACCGGTTGGCGGATGCTCGTCGGGCCGAACTCCCTCGACCGGTTGCTGAGTCTGGACGCCGTGGTGGCGATGGTCCAGTGTGCGTTGGCCGTCTACATCTGCCGGACACTGGACACGACGGTGACGAACGCGATGATCGTGGTTGCACTCCTGGGGTTCATCTCGACGGTCGCGATCACGCGGTTCCGGAAACGGGACGGTGCACAGTGACCGGACTCATCCTGGACACGATATCTCTCGTGCTGCTCTTCCTGGGCTCGGTTCTGGCGTTGTCCGCCGCCGTGGGGCTGGCCCGTTTCCGGGACACGATGACCCGGCTCCACGCGGTGACGAAACCGCAGACCCTGGGTTTGATCCTGGCGGTCAGCGGAGCGATTCTGCGGGTCGTCGGGGCGAGCGAACTCGACGCCGGGGCCGCCGGTGATCTGGGGGTGCTCGTGCTCATCATCGCGTTCACCCTCATCACCGCGCCGGTGATCGGGCAGCGTGTCGGCAGGTTGGCACGGAAGGAGGGGCTCTATGACGCGGAGGCCCTGTCCAGGGACGATACCGCCACCGGGGACGCGAACTGAGCCCGGAAGCAGGCCAGACACCCCCGTTCCCCGCCCATTCACGGACAAAACAACTCCGGTGCTTCGAAATTGATATGCTGCGGAAGCACACTAGCTACACGTGGCTCCGGGGCAGATTCACCGCCGGAGCGCGCACAGCTGGAATACCTCCCGGACAGACCGGGGATGCCTCGACCCATGACCGACCATCAGGAGCAACCACGATCATGAACAGACGCCTCATTTCCGCCGCAGCAGCAACCGTTCTCTCCGCGACACTGCTGGCCGCCCCGGCGGCCGGCGCCAGCCCGCAGCAGGACATCGCCGATTTCGTCGCCCGCACGATGGGCCCCCGCGGCTTCTCCGGATCCTTCGGAGGCCCGAACCCGGGCCCCATGCCGCAGCCCACCCCGGACCCGACACCCACCCCCACTCCGACACCGACGCCGGATCCGACGCCGACGCCGGCACCGGACCCGGAGACCCAGCAGCTCCTGGAGCAGCGCAGTCGGGAGATCATCGACCTCATCAACGTCGAGCGCAGGAACCGTGGTCTCGTGGAGTTGAGTGCCAACGCCGATGTCACCGCACTGGCCAAGCAGATCTCCGACGCCTCCGCCGCCAGCGGCAACCTGAACGTCGACGGGAACCTCGTGCGGCCGGGCCACGGCTATTCCATGGCCGGTTACCACGGCCTGGAGAACCCCCAGTTCGCGCGGCGCGTCGTCAATCTGTGGATGGGCAATCCGGGACAGCGTGACCTCCTGATGCGGTCCAACATCCGCCAGATCGGCGTCGCGGTCTCCCACAACGACAGGGCGCAGTACCGGAACTACGTCGCCGCGGTGGTGCGCTGGATCTAGCGCGCCCCGGACACGCATCCGGTTTCGCGGTGAAAGACCGCGGACACGACGACCGCCCCACCGGACGATCAGGTCTCCGGTGGGGCGGTCGTCGCCTCTCCCGAGGCGTCGGCTCAGTGCTGCCGGGGGGCGACCGGGGAAAGGACCGCCTCGACGCCGGCGGCGACGAACGCGGTGACGATCAGCGCGCAGCCACCGAGCACGGCGGACATCTGCCAGTCGGGGGCGAGGAGGAGTCCTCCGGTGATCGCGACGAGAACACCGATGAGACCGGTGATGACTGCGTTCGAGTAGGGGGTGGTGCGAATGTCGCTCACGATGACGCTTTCCCGCCGTACGCTACGGCGTTGTCTGAATGTATCCGTTCATGCCTGAACTCTTTTACATTCACGGAGCGTAGTTCCCGTACGGCCAGGAGAAAAACCACGGAAAGCTGGGGAGCGGGCAGGAAAATAGCCGACGACCTGCGTTTTCAAAGGATATTCGGTGCGACGGAGAAAAAGGGTGCGTGTCTGATCAGACACGCACCCGAAGAAGGTGAAGGGGTTCACACCCCCGGACGTCAGGGACGCCCCTTCTCCATCTCGTCGCAGGTCAGGTCGACGACGTCCCGCCAGTCACCGGTCTTCTCCAGCAGTTCCCGTTGACGACGGTAGGCCGCCCCGCTCCCGATGATCTCGTGGATGACCGCGAGTTCCGCCGCGCACCCGAGTTCCTCCGCGAGCGGTTCCAGCACACCGACGATCCGCCGGATGTCATCGACCACGCTCACCGTGTCGGTGTTCCGGGAGCAGATGATGTCGGCCTCCATCCCGTACCTGGCCGCCCGCCACTTGTTCTCCCGGACGTGCCAGGGCTGGAGCGAGGGCAGGGTCTCCCCCGCCTCAAAGGCGCGATCGTAGTGGACCACGAGGCAGTGGGTGAGCGCGGTGAGCGCCGCGAGCTCACGGAGGTTGCTCGGGGCGTCCGAGACGCGGACCTCGATGGTGCCCCACTTGGCGGACGGGCGGATGTCGAAGTGCATGGAGCCCGTGTGGTCGATGACCCCCGACTTGTCCTGCTGCCGCAGGTACTCGGTCCACTGGCTCCAGGTGTTGAAACCGTAGGGTGCACCGGCCGTGGGCAGCTGCTGGTAGAGCATCGTCCGGTTGGAGGCGTACCCGGTGTCCAGACCGTTCCAGCCGGGGGAACCGGCACTGAGGGCGAGCAGGTGCGGGTAGTTGGTCATCAGCGCGTTGATGATCGGCCACACCTTCGCCTCATGACTGACACCGACATGGACGTGCAGACCCCAGATCAGCATCTGTCGACCCCAGAACCTCGTCCGCCGGATGATCTCGGTGTAGGGGCTCTTCTCGGAGACCTCCTGGTCCCGCCAGTCGGAGAAGGGGTGCGACCCCGCCGACCACAGCCGGACACCCAGATCGTCGGCGCACTCCCTGAGTGAATCGAGTCCGGAGCTCAGCTCCGCGACGGCCTCGGGGACCGTGGTGCAGACCCCGGTCACCATCTCCACGGTGTTCTTCAGGAACTCCGGTTCGAGTTGCAGGTCGGGACGACGCGACGACATGAGCTCGATCATGTCGGCCGCCCGCGGGGTGAGGTCACGGCTCTCGGGGTCGATGAGCCCGATCTCCCATTCCACTCCGAGGGTCGGCTCCGGGGAACGGTTGAAGTTCAGATGATCAGCCATGTCGGCTCCTAGGGGACGGAACGGAAGAAGAGGTACCTCGTCAGAGGTTGACGTCACCCGTGAGAACGACGACGACACCACCGGTGGGCGCGGAACCGAGTTCTGCGGGCCGGGGCGTCGCGGGAACTCCGAGAACGGCGCCGACCTCACGGGCCGCCGCTTCTTCAGTTGGATTTCCGGAGGTGTAGTAGACGGCGGAGGCGGGCAGGTGGACCTCCGCGAGGTTCCCGACCTCACCCACCGTCCAGCCCTGTCCGGTGAGCCTGTCGGCGACGCGGTTCGCCAGCCCCTGGACCGTCGAGTTGTTCAGGGTGTGCACGGTCACCGTGCGGGGATCACCGGCGGGTACGGCCGGGGCGGCGGGCTGTGGTGGCACAGCCTCCGACCCGGGTTCGGTTCCGGCCGCGGGTGGGGGCGGCGGGGTGGTCCCCTCCTCCCGCGGCGTGGAGGTGGCGGGGCCGGACGGACTGACCACGGCACTGGTGGAGGTGGTCGAGCCGACCGTCCCGTCTGCGACAGGTGTGGTGTCGGAGTCGTCGCCGCGCAGAGCGGCGAACAGTGCCCATGCCGCGAGCAGTACCGCGACCGCGGCGAGAATCATCGCGAGGCCCCGCAGCGGCAGCTGCCGCGTCTCACCGGCCGCGGCATGCGCGGCGGCCCGGTCGGGGTGGCCGTCGTGGGCCCGGGACTCGTCATTGTGTTTGTTGGGGGACACAGTGAGTGATCTTAGCCGCTTCTCGCCCGTTTCCGTGATTCGGCTCGCTGGTCCCTGATCCTCCGTAACCTGGCGACGAGCACGGGGTGCGCCGCTGCGGCCGCGGGGTCGTCGAGGAGACGGTTGAGCCGCTGATGGTAGCGCACCGCACTGATTCCCAGCGTACGGGTGATCGCCTCGTCCCTGACCCCCGGCGAACGGGGGGCGGTCTCCGCGAACTCCAGCAGTCTGGCGTCGAACTCGGACAGTGGTGTGGAGCCGGACATGGTCCCAGTCTAGAGGTGAACTAGACTCCTGGGGTATGACTGTCCGACCCATCGTTATCCACGGCGACCCGGTACTGCACAACGCCACCGCACCGGTCACCGAGTCCCCCGCCGAACTCCGGGAACTCATCCGCGACATGTACGAGACCATGGACGTCGCCCACGGCGTCGGCCTCGCGGCCAACCAGATAGGTGTGGGCAAGCGACTGTTCGTGTACAACTGCCCCGACGTCGAGGGGCCGGACGGCTCGGAGAAGCCGAAGGCGGAGATCGACGCCAACGGCGGCCCCGTCCGTCGGGGGTGCGTGATCAATCCGGTTCTGGAGACCTCGGAGATCCCGCTGTCCATGCCGCGCGACGACGGAGAGGACGACGAGGGCTGCCTGTCGGTCCCCGGCGAGACGTTCCCGACCGGCCGGGCCGACTGGGCCCGCGTCACCGGCACCGACGCCGAGGGAAACGAGATCAGCATCGAGGGCCACGGCCTCTTCGCCCGGTGTCTCCAGCACGAGGTCGGTCACCTCGACGGATTCCTCTACACCGACACCCTCGTCGGCCGGCACCGCCGCGCGGCGAAGAAGACCATCAAGCGCAACGGGTGGACCGAACCCGGCCTGACCTGGATGCCCGGCGCGGACGAGGATCCGTTCGGGCACGACGATCATTCCGGCGACGGGGACACCGACATTCCGCCCGCTCTGCGCAAGACCACGGACTGACCGTGGCGCGACGTGCCCCGCGCCCCGGGGACCGGGTGATCGTCCGGCGTCACATACCGGACACCCCGGGCCACCTGACCGACGTCATCGGGCATGTCGTCTCCCTCGACCCTCTGATCGTCCGTCCGCAGTCCGTCGGTGGGCTCCCCTCCGACGCCGAGGCCGTGACGATCCCGGATGAACTGATCCAGGTGTGCAAGGTCCTGCCGCCGCGCCGGGTCCGCAACAGTGACATCCGTGCGGTGGAGACAGCGACCGCCGCCGCGTTCCCCGGTATCGAACACCGCTGGTGCGGCCAGTGGCTGCTGCGCGCGGGCGACGGCATCACCGAGCGTTCCAACTCCGCGGCGCCCCTCGGCCGGTCCGCCGGGTTGAGTGAGGTCCCGCTCCGCGAGATCGAGGCTTTCTACGCGGACCATGACCTGCCGGTACGGATCCTCATCCCGGACCGGATCGGTAACCCGGCACGGACGGTCTGCGCGGGTCCGGCCTGGCGCACGGGACCGGACATCGTGGTGATGACCCGCCCGCTCTCCGATCTGCCGCCGCTGGAGCTGCCCGACGGCATCACGTACCGCGTCGACGGTCAACCGGATGACGAGTGGCTGGCGCTCTACCACTTCCGGGGGCGTCCACTCCCGGAACACGCGCTGAACCTCCTCCGTACCCGGATCGACGGACAGATGGGTTTCGGCAGGTTACTCGATGAGGCGGGCCGTACCCTGGCCATCACCAGGGGTACGATCACCGCGTCAGCTGACGGGAGGACGTGGCTGGGGTACTCGGCGGTCGAGGTCGTCGCCGATCACCGGCGCCGCGGACTCGGAACCCGACTCGGTACGGCGATGCTGCACTGGGGCGCGGGACACGGTGCGGACGTGGCGTATCTGCAGGTCCTGGCCGCGAACGGTGCCGGCATCGGGTTGTACGACAAACTCGGTTTCGTCGAACACCACCGGCACCGCTACGCGGAACTCGACCCCGGGGTCATCCCCGGACGATGACGCGGGTGCGGGCGAAGCGATCGTGCGACCCCATTCCGTAGGCGTCGAGTTTCGCCGATCCGGCCAACCACATGCCGACCGCGAGTGCGGCCACCGGCCCGACGACGGGCACAGCCGGGAGAAGGAGCCACAGGTTACGCCGCGCCGCCTGCCCCACCCCGACCGGGCAGTCCGCGGGCCCCGTGACCCGGAGACCGAGCAGCCTCTTGCCCGGGCCTCCACCGTTGGCGTCCCCGACGACCTTCCAGAGCCAGAACGGCAGCGGCCCGGCCGGGAGCACGAGGTACCAGAGCGCGTTACCGGTGGCGATGGCGGTGGCGGCGACGAGAACCAGATACAGGGCGGAGAAGATCGCGGCGTCCAACGCCAACGCCGCCACCCGCGACCGGGCGGGGGCGTTGAGCGGGTCCCGGGACCCCGTGTTCAGTCCCGGGGTGAACGCACGGAACCGTTCCATCTGGCCGTGTTCGACGGGCACCGTGAAGGGGGTTGCGATCACCCTCCGCGCACGCCGCGCGCGGTCCACCACCGCCGGGATCCGGTTCCCGCCCCGGGGGCCGTCGACAGGTCCACCCGGGTGTCCACCCTCAGGGAAAGTCACTGTGTCATCCACCTCTCTCATCCGGTGAACGTACCGGTGCTCCATCAGGTTCCCGGGAGCACCGTTCACAGCTAATCTCTTTAGGTATGCGCATCGCCACATTCAACGTCAACTCGGTCCGGACCCGGGCCGACCGCATGGTCGACTTTCTGCTCCGCCACGAGGTCGATGTTCTGGCGGTCCAGGAGACGAAGTGCCGGGACGACCAGTTCCCGTACCTCCCGTTCGAACAGGCCGGCTACGCGGTCGCGCACGTGGGGTACGGCCAGTGGAACGGGGTGGCCCTGATCTCCCGGGTCGGGCTCACCGACGTCGCCGACCGGTTCCCCGGACAACCCGGTTTCGCCAAGGACGCCACCGCCGACCAGGCCGCGGAGGCACGGGCAATCGGCGCGACATGCGGTGGCGTCCGGGTGTGGAGCCTCTACGTTCCCAACGGCCGGGAGATCGCCGACCGCCACTACGAGTACAAGTTGCGGTGGCTCGATGCACTGGCGACCCACGTCCGGGGGACCCTCGCGGATGACCCCGGGGCGAAGCTGCTGTGCACCGGCGACTTCAACATCGCCCCCACCGACGCCGATGTGTGGGACCGGCGCTTCTTCGACGGCAAGACCCACGTCACCGAACCCGAGCGGGCGTTCTTCCAGCAGCTCACCGAGTCCGGGCTGGTCGAGACCACGAGGGATTTCACACCCGGTGAATACACCTACTGGGACTACAAGGCGATGCGCTTCGGCCGTGACGAGGGGATGCGGATCGACTTCCACCTGGCCAGTGAGGCTCTCGCGGCAACCGCGCGGGCGGGGTTCATCGACCGGGACGAGCGCGCCGGGGAGGGTGCCTCCGATCACGCCCCCGTCGTCGTGGACTACATGATCGACGGGGACTAGACCGGATGCCGGATGTCCTCGCCTCCCTGACCTCACTCGAATGGTGGCGGTCCGCCGGTCTCGTCCTCGACTACACCGTCAAGTTCATCGCCGTAGGGACGGTGGCCCAGGACCGGAAACCCAGTTCCTCCTCCGCGTGGCTGCTGGCGATCCTCTTCGTCCCGGTCATCGGCCTGCCACTGTTCCTGATGATGGGCAGCCCCTACATCAACCGGCGTCGACACCGTATCCAGATGGAGGCGCAGGCGATGGTGGGGACGCCGATGGCGGACGCCCCGGCGATTCCGGAGGGCGCGGAACTGTCCGACGAGGTGTCATCGGTGGTGCGGCTCAACGACACGCTGACCGACCTTCCCGCGGTGCACTCCCGCTTCCACGGGCTCTACTCCGACTACCGGGAATCCATCAGGGCGATGGCTGCGGCGGTCGACGCCGCGGAGCACACCGTCCACGCCCAGATCTACATCGTCTCGTGGGACGAGACCACGGACGTGTTCTTCTCGGCGTGCCGCCGCGCCGTCGAACGTGGCGTCGCGGTCCGACTGCTGTTCGACCAGGTGGGCAGCTGGAGGTACCCCGGTTACCGGAAACTCGGCCGGCGCCTGACGGAGGCGGGGATCGACTGGCACCTGACCATGCCCCTGAAGCCCCTCCACTGGCGGTTCCGCCGCCCCGACCTGCGCAACCACCGGAAGCTCCTCATCATCGACGGGCACACCGGTTTCATCGGTTCCCAGAACATGATCGAACCGGGATACCTGTCCCGCCGCAACCACCGTTCGGGCAGGGAATGGGTGGACATCATGATCGAGCTCTCGGGGCCCGTCGTCGAGGCGATGGAGATGATCTTCGCCGTCGACTGGTACCAGGAGACGGACACCATCATTGAGCTCCCCGCGGGTTCGGACACCGGGCCGGACGCCGGTGACGAGGTCGTGCAGCTCGTCCCCTCCGGGCCTGGGTACGCCACGGAACCCAATCTGCGGTTGTTCAACTCGATGGTGCACCACGCCAAGGAACGCCTTATCCTGTGCAGCCCCTACTTCATCCCGGACGATTCCCTCATGGAGGCGATCCTCACCGCCTGCTACCGGGGTGTCCGGGTGGATCTTCTGGTCAACGAGGTATCCGACCAGTTCATGGTCGGTCACGCCCAGGCCAGCTACTACAGGATGCTCATCGAGGCGGGGGTGCACATCCACCGCTACCCGGCGCCGATGATCCTGCACACCAAGTTCGCGCTCGCCGACCCGGAGGGCGACACCATCGGTGTGCTCGGGTCCTCCAACATGGACATGCGCAGTTTCGGCCTGAACTACGAGGTGACCCTCATGGTCGTCTCCGGGGGGATCTCCCGGGAGCTGACCGAACTCGCGGCGATGTACCTCGGGCGGTGCACGGAACTCACGTACGAACAGTGGTCCCGTCGGGGGCTCGGTCAGCGCTACCTGGACAACGCGATGCGACTCACCGCCGCTCTCCAGTGACCCTCCGTGTGAGGACGTCCGCGACGAGCGTGCCGCACAGTGACAGACCGACGCTCACCGTCACGACGAGCCCCAGTGCCACCACCGGATCGTCGCCGAGCCCCACCAGCGGGCTCACGGCACCGGCCACCAGGAACTGACAGAATCCCATGACCGCCGACCCGAGACCGGCGTGGGACCGGACGGCGGACACCCCGAGCGCGGTGGCGTTGCCGAAGATCCCGGGCATGTGTCCGAGTGCGACGAACAGCGTGACCAGCACCACCGGCAGCCGTCCCCCGGACAGCACCGCGTCACCCAGGAGAACGAGCCCGCAACAGAGCACCACGCACCCGGCCGCCCGCAGCACCGACAGGGGCTCGAACCGGCGCACCAGACGCGAGTTCACCAGTGACCCGGTGACCAGCGCGACGGAGTTCACCGCGAACACGACCGCGTACATCCGGGGACTCATCCCGAAATGGTCGATGAACACGAGGGGCCCCGCCGCGATGTAGCCGAAGAGCACCCCGGCGGCCGCGGCGAACCCCACGGTGTACGCGGTGAACAACCGGGTGGACGCCACCACCCGCACACCGGAGGTGAAGGTCCGCCAGCCCCCGCCACCCGGCCCCCTGGGTTTCGATTCCCCGACGACCAGCAGTGCGACGATGACCTGCACGGTGGCGATCGCGGCGAGGATCCAGAACAGGCCCCGCCATCCGATCGGCTCGACCAGGAGACCGCCCGTCAGGGGAGCGACGACGGGGGCTATCCCCATCATCGCCATGAGCAGGGAGTACGCCTGTGCCGCGCGGCGCCCCTCCGCGAGGTCCGCGACGATCGCCCGCGCCAGCACCACACACGCCCCGTTCGCCAGGCCCATGACCGCACGGACCGCCACCAGCACCCCGACCGACGGGGCGAGCGCCGACGCGACGGCACAGACGACGGAGAGAACGGTCGCCGCGATGAGGGGAGGGCGTCGTCCGGTCACGTCGGACAGGGGCCCGGTGATGAGCTGGCCGACGGCCATACCGACCATGAAGGTGGTCAGTGTCAGTTGCGCCCCCACGGTTGTCGCACCGAGATCCCGCCGCAGGGTCGGTAGGGCCGGAAGGTACATGTCGATGGCGAAGGGCCCCGCCGAGATCATCAGCGCCAGGGCCGCGAGCAGACCCACCCCCAGTTCTGGGCGCACCGGTGCACCACGCCTCATACCGTCACGTCCCCTTCCGTCTGCCCCGTGATTCGACACCGCGACAGTCTAACGCCGCACGGCGCCGGGTCCCCCGGCGCCGAGGGACGCTCCCGCTTCCCGCGGGAGAAAGAAAACGTGCTGCTCCGCCCTGTTCCACCACTGTCCGCAACGGTTTTCGTGCACACTAGGTGCTACCCGTCCCAGAGTTCCCCCGAGGAGACCGCATGCGCATCATCCCGCACCACCTCCCCACCCGCACGACGGCCGCACTGCTGGCCGCCACGACCCTCCTGCTCGGATCAACCCCCGCAGTCGCCCAGCACACCGCCGGAACGGCCCCGGTGGACTGTTCCCCGTGGATGGACCCCACCGTCGCACCCGGGGAACGGGCGGACAGGGTGATCGCGGAAATGACGCGGGAGGAGAAGTCGGCCGTCATCACCGGCATGGCCGCCTACCTCCAGGGGTGGGGACCGGAATTCGCCGGCCGCACCTACGGGGTGGAACGACTCTGCCTGCCTCCCGTGAAATTCACCGACGGGCCGGCAGGCATCGGCAACGGCGCCTCCGGGATCACCCAGTTCCCCTCCCACCTCAACCTCGGTGCCACCTTCGATCCGGGTCTCGCACAGGACTACGCCGCCGCCATCGCCACCGAGGCACGCGGCAAGGGCGCCAACGCGGTCGCCGGCCCCGCCATCGACATCGCCCGTGACCCGCGGTGGGGCCGCTTCTTCGAGTCCCCCGGCGAGGACCCCCTCCTCGTCGGTGACCTCGGCGCAGCGGAGGTCACCGGTACCCGCTCCGCCGGGATCATGGGTGTCGCCAAACACCTCGGCGCGTACACCCGCGAGAACGGCCGCAACACGGACGCCAGTGACGTCACCGTCGACGAGAAGACCCTCCAGGAGATCTACCTCAAACCCTTCGGCCGTGTCGCCGACGCCGGTGTCTCCTCGGTCATGTGCAGCTACTCCCAGCTCAACGGGACGAAGAACTGCAACAACTCCTACCTGATGAACCAGGTGCTGCGCGGGCAGTACGGTTTCGACGGATTCACCGTGAGCGACTGGTACGGACAGCACAACACCGTCGCCTCGGCGAACGCCGGACTCGACATGCAGATGCCCGACTCCTGCTTCTACTCCGATCACCTGTGGTCCACCGTTGACTCCGGCGCGGTCTCCGGTGACCGCGTCGACACCATGGTGCACAACGTCCTGGCCGAGATGTTCCGCTCCGGAGTCGTGGACTCACCGCCCACCGGCACGCAGGATGCGGTGGTGACGGGCCCCGGGCACCGGGAGCTCGCCCGGGACATCGCGGCGAAGTCGATGGTCCTGCTGCGCAACGACACCGTCCCCACGGACTCGGGCGAACACCCCGTGCTCCCCGTCGACGACTCCGTCCACACCATCGGGCTCATCGGCTCCGGTGCGGGCCGGGACGCGCTCGGTTCAGGGGGCGGCTCCGGCCACGTCATCGCGGACGACATCGTCACCCCCTTCGAGGGGCTCTACTCCCGTGGCGCGGAAAGCGGCACCGAGGTTCACTACACCGACGGCAACTACCTGCCCACCGTGCGGCAGCTCGCCGAGAACTCCGACCTCGTGGTCTTCGTCATGCACCGGCACATCACCGAATCGGTGGACAACTCCGATTTCCGGTTCGGTCTGCACCAGCGCAACATCATCCGCACCGCGCTGGAGGCCAACAACCGGGTCGTTCTCGTCACCAACACCGGAGGACCCGTCGACCTCGACGGGTACGGGGACGACGTCCCGGCGGTCCTCGCGGCGTTCTATCCCGGACAGGAGTACGGCGACGCACTGGCGGACATCATCTTCGGTGACGTCAACCCCTCCGGGCACCTCCCGGTGACCTGGCCGCTCTCCCAGGATCAGATGCCCACCACCACCTCATTCGGTTCAGGTGCGTTCACCGAGGGGACCGGCGTGGGGTACCGGGGATACCAGCGGCAGTCCATCACGCCGCGCTGGTGGTTCGGCCACGGACTGAGCTACACCACCTTCACCACGGATGACGTCCGGACGACCGGACCGAACTCCGTCACCGCCACGGTCACCAACACCGGGGACCGCCACGGCGACACCGTCGTCCAGGCGTACGCGGTCCGTGACGGGATCCGCGAACTCGTGGGCTACAGCAGGGTCGGGATCGCACCCGGCGACACCGTCGACGTCGACATCACGATCCCCGACAGCGCCCTCGCGCGCTGGGACACGGACGCCCGCCAGCTCGTGGTCCCCGACGGCCCCGTGGAGGTCATCGTCAGTGACTCCGCGGGAGGCGACGGCCCCTCCACCACACTGATGACGACGCAGTCCGTGTTCGGCGCTCCCGTCCCCGAGGCCCCGGCGTGGGCGACCGTCGGAAACGGCGATCCCGCACAGGAGCAGGCGGACCGCACGGCCTGCGCGAACAGCGCCTCCATGGCCGGTTTCATCGGCATGGCCAGCTACTTCGGTATGCCGCAGAAGGAACAGTCCTGGACGCCGGTGACGGACAACCCCTGATCCTTCCGCCTTCCGGCAACCGGCTGCGGGGTCGACACGGGACGTGTCCATCCCGCAGCCGTGTCAGGCAATGTGACCGACCCGGACCCGAAACCCGGACCGCTGTCACCTGACGCTTGTTAGACTCGTGCGCACAACCTGTCACCGCGGGAGCGTGGCCCGAACCACGCTGAGAGGGCACCTGAATCATCAGGGGGTGCCGACCGTTTCGAACCTGTCCGGATAATGCCGGCGTAGGGAGAGGAAATACAGCCATGCACTCACGCACGCCCAGCGTCAACCCGAAGACCGCACCCCCGACGGAGGACCAGGTCACCACGGGCCCGATCTACCGGAGCGAGAAGGTCTACGGGGAGATCGACTTCGGGGGCACCACCCTGCGGGTTCCGGCCCGCCGGATCAACCTGACCAACGGGGACCACTTCGACGTCTACGACACCTCGGGTGTCTACACCCACACCGATCCGGAACTGGATCTGAAGCGGGGGCTGGCCAAGACCCGCGATTCCTGGCCGCACCCCGATGCCGTTCCCGCCTCCGACGAACACCCGGAGCTGAAGGTGCGGACCCAGTTGGCGTGGGCCCGTGCCGGGATCATCACCCCAGAGATGGCGTTCATCGCGCACCGCGAGGGCTTCGACCCCGAGACCGTCCGCGAGGAGGTCGCCGCCGGTCGCGCGGTGATCTGCGCGAACCACAACCACCCCGAGATCGAACCGATGATCATCGGCAAAAAGTTCGCGGTGAAGGTCAACGCCAACATGGGCAACTCCGCCGTGACCTCGTCCATCGCGGAGGAGGTGGAGAAGATGGTGTGGGCGACCCGCTGGGGCGCGGACACCATCATGGACCTGTCCACCGGGCGGGACATCCACGAGACCCGCGAGTGGATACTGCGCAACTCCCCCGTCCCGGTCGGTACCGTCCCGATCTACGAGGCACTCGAGAAGGTCAAGGGTGATCCCACGAAACTGACGTGGGAGATCTACCGGGACACCGTGATCGAGCAGTGCGAGCAGGGTGTGGACTACATGACCGTGCATGCCGGTGTGCTGCTGCGCTACGTCCCGCTGGCCGCGAACCGGGCCACCGGCATCGTCAGTCGTGGTGGTTCGATCATGGCGGCCTGGTGCCTGAACCGGCACGAGGAGTCCTTCCTGTACACGCACTTCGTGGAACTGTGCGACATTCTCGCGGAGTACGACGTCACCTTCTCCCTCGGCGACGGGCTGCGTCCGGGATCGATCGCCGACGCGAACGACGAGGCGCAGCTCGCGGAGCTGCGCACGCTGGGCGAGCTGACGAAGGTGGCGAAGTCACGCGGCTGCCAGGTGATGATCGAGGGGCCGGGGCACGTGCCCATGCACAAGATCGTGGTCAACGTGGAGTGGGAGGAGCAGTGGTGCGAGGAAGCCCCGTTCTACACACTCGGCCCCCTCGCCACGGACATCGCACCCGGTTACGACCACATCACCTCCGCGATCGGGGCCGCGATCATCGGGCAGGCGGGGACCGCCATGCTCTGCTACGTCACCCCGAAGGAACACCTCGGGCTACCCAACCGGGACGACGTGAAGACCGGCGTGATCACCTACAAGATCGCCGCCCACGCAGCGGACCTGGGAAAGGGGCACCCACGGGCGCAGGAACGTGACGACGCCCTGTCCGCTGCCCGCTTCGAGTTCCGGTGGCACGACCAGTTCGCGCTCGCCCTCGATCCGGACACCGCCCTCGACTTCCACGACGAGACACTGCCCGCGGAACCGGCGAAGACGGCGCACTTCTGCTCGATGTGCGGCCCGAAGTTCTGTTCCATGCGGATCTCCCGGGACGTGAGCGAATACGCGAAACAGCACGGCCTGGACAGTGTGGAGGCCATCGAGGCCGGAATGCAGGAGAAGTCGAGGGAGTTCGCGGAATCCGGCGGGCGTGTCTATCTGCCGATCAGTGCGACGTGATCGTTCCGGTCGGGATCACCGGCGCCTGATGCTCCAGCGTCGGTAGCCCTCCCCGCAGAAGCCGAGGAGTCCGGCGACGCAGATGATGAAGGGCAGCGCGGCCCACCTGCCGTCGGGCACGGTGAACAGGATGGCACCCAGGCCGATGACGCACAGCACGAGCACCAGGATCTGCGCGGTGAGTGCGCGGTCGGACATCGACTGGAGCTTCTTCACGGCGGCACCGGTCCTCTCTGGATCTGGGAAGGTGCCCTCCACGTTAGAGGATCCCGCCGGTGAACACGACGCAACCCGGCACCCCATCCGGGGTGCCGGGTTGCGTCGTGTCGCGGAGCACGTCAGGCGTCGCGGCTGTTCACCAGCAGGACACCGATGACCAGGAGCCCGAGGGCCCAGGCGGCGAAGTACCAGATACTGCCGGTGACTCCCCAGGGGGCTTCGGTCGCCTGATTGTTGACGAAGGCGTTGAAGTTGTTGAACGGGGCGTACTTGTAGATCGTCTTGCCGATCTTCGGGACCAGCATGTTGATGAGTCCCTCCACCGCGAAATACCAGAGGAAGAGGATGGAGATGGCGCCGGCGGTCTGGCGGACGATCCAGGCGATGGCGTGGGTGAAGACGACCAGCAGAACGGCGGCGAGCGGGTAGGCCCACATCATGCGGCGGCTGACCTCACCACCCCAGATGTCGAGGGTCGCGGCAGATGCCTCATTGGCGACCAGCTTCGCGACGTACAGGGATCCGAGTACCGCGAGGAAGGTCAGGATCCCGGCGATCAAGGTGTAGAGGACGAGTTTCGCGATGACGACCAGCGTCCGGTTCGGGCACGCCTGGAACGTCGAGTGCGTGATCGAGTGACGGTACTCACCGGTCACGACCATCACGGCCTGAATCATCAGAATGAGGAACCCGAAAACCCCGACCGGGGCGACGAGCATCTGCGGCAGCAGGATCACGCTGTCCTGCCCCTCGAACTTGAGGGCACTGAAGACGTAGAGCGCCGGTACACCCAGGCAAACGAGGAAGAAGATCGCGGTGGTCCACCAGAAGGCCTTGGTGGTGCGGAGCTTGATCCACTCCGCGGCAAGGATGTTGGGAAACATGTGTCAGTTCTCCTCGTTCAGCATCTGGTCGTTCGGCACCGGCGCAGAGCCCGTGATCTCCGGCTGACCGGGGCGATCTCCGGTGTGGTACTCTTGGGCGTGGCCGGTCATCTGGAGGAACGCCTCCTCGAGAGATGCCTTCCGTTCAGTGAGCTCGGTGACCATGATTCCGGTCGAGTAGGCCAGGGCTCCGACGAAATCGGTCGTCTGGTCGTCGATGACGATCAGTGGCCGCTTCTCTTCGTCGATGTCCTCCCGGTAGGAGATGTTCTCCTCCTCGAGAACCGCGGTGAACTCCTTGTACTGTTCCGTACGCATCAGCACCGAGGTCCGGGATGACTGCTTGATGAACTCGTAGGTGGAGGAATCCGAGACGAGTTTGCCCCGCCCGATCACGATGAGATGATCGGCGGTCAGAGCCATCTCCGACAGCATGTGGGAACTCACCAGCACGGTACGGCCTTCAGCGGCGAGTGCCTTGAGGAAGTCACGCACCCAGCGGATGCCCTCCGGATCCAGACCGTTGACGGGTTCGTCGAGAAGCAGCACACCCGGGTCACCGAGCAGCGCCGTCGCGAGACCGAGCCGCTGCCCCATACCGAGGGAGAAACCACCGGTCTTCTTGCCCGCGACCTCCGAGAGACCGACGAGGCCGAGAACCTCATCGACACGACTCTTCGGAAGCCCGTTGGACTTCGCGATCCACTTCAGATGGTTCGCGGCACTGCGGTTCGGGTGGGTGGCCTTCGCGTCGAGAAGCGCACCGACCTCCCGGAGCGGGTTCCTCAACTTGCGGTAGGGGACACCGTTGATGGTCGTGGTACCCGCGGTGGGCTTGTCGAGCCCCAGGATCATCCGCATCGTCGTCGACTTGCCCGCACCGTTCGGACCGAGGAAGCCGGTGACCACCCCGGGGTTCACCGAGAAGGTCAGATCATCGACGGCACGGACCTGGCGGTACCTCTTGGTCAGGCCGGAAACTTCAATCATGCCCACCAGTGTGACACAGGAAACGGAAACCGGCGCGGACCACCCCGAGATGGCTGCAAGGTCACACCCGACGGCAGCCTCAACCGGTCACACTTTTCCGCCGGTGGACCGGGAGCCGTCCGGTGAACACATCGCCGCCACCCACCTTTTTCACCTACTTCACGGCAGCCGTGAGATGCCGTACCCGGACAACGGCGTGACAGCCGATTAGGTATGGTTACCCTATGCCGCAGCGATTCCACGCCCCGCCCACCGTGGCAGTGCTCGCCCTGGCCACCATTGCAGCGACAGTTCTGTCCATCTTCATCGGGGCACGTCCCACCGGTTTCACCACCGTGCTCCACTCACTGGGTGGAACTCCCGCCGATCCCTCCCTGCACACGATTCTGTGGAGCTACCGGATACCCCGGACACTGGCCGCCACGGCATGCGGAGTCGCCCTGGCGGTGGCGGGTGGACTGGCCCAGACCTGGACGAGAAATCCACTCGCCGATCCGGGCATCATCGGCATCACTTTCGGGGCGGCGTTCGCGGTGGCCCTCGGTGCGACACTGGGGGTCGATTCATCGACGGTAAGGCTTCTTCTCGCGATTCTCGGTGCGACGGCGGCAGCTGCCCTGACTCTGTTTCTCGTCCGCAACGCGGACGACAACCTGGCCCTGATACTTGTCGGCACCGGTGTCTCTGCGTCACTCTCGGCACTCACCACGATCCTGGCGCTCCAGACCAGCCGGACGCTGGAGATTCTCCGGCACTGGACCATCGGATCGACGTCGGGAACAACCGGCGGGGATCTCGGTGTGCTCTCCGTGGGGCTCGTGGTCGGGCTACTCATCACGGCACAGGTGGCACGTCCGATGGATCTGATCGCCATGGGGGACGGCGTCAGCACCACCCTCGGTTCAGATCCCCGCAGAACCCGGCTCCTGGCGGCAACAGCGATAGTCGTACTGTGCGCCGGGGCCACCGTGGCGGTCGGCCCGGTCGCCTTCGTCGGTCTCGCCGGTCCACACATCGCCCGTTCGCTGGTCGGCCCCTCCCTGACGGTGTGCCTGCCGGTCGCGGCGTTAGTCGGGGCCCTGCTCACACTTGGAGCGGACATGGCGGGCCGTGTTCTTCTGCGGCCCGGGGAGGTCGAGTTCTCGGTCATTCTCGCGTTCATCGGAGCGCCGCTGCTCATCGCCGTCATCCGCCGGGGAAAGCTCGAGACGCTGTGAAAGTGGAGATCTGGGAGGGAACTCACCGGCGGAGGCGCTCTCTCCGTGTGATCATCTGCGCAGCGGTCGTCGCGTTCATCGGCTATGCCCTGCTCCTCGCCACGGGGCCGGTCTCCTTCACGGTGCCGGAGTTGATTGAGGTACTCACAGGTGGCGGAACCCGGACCCAGATCACGGTCGTGTGGGAGCTGCGGCTACCGATCGCGGTTGCGACGGTGACGACCGGCGCACTGCTCGGCACCGCCGGGGCCTGGACGCAGACCGCCGTCAGAAACCCTCTGGCGTCACCGGATGTCATGGGAATCTCAGGTGGAGCCGCCGTCGCCGTCGTCGCCGGAACGATCTTTCTTCCCGTGCAAAACCACGCCTCCATGTCGGTGTTCTGGTGGCGGTTCATACTCGCCGCTCTGGGTGCGCTGACGGTCATCGTTCTGCTGTGGGTCCTTTCCGGCTCCGCCAACGGAACCCGCCTGGTATTGACGGGTGTCGGGATCTCCCTGTTCAGCCACCAGGCTGTCCGATTCATGCTGAGTCGCACCGACCTGAGGGAGACCGCTGACGCCCAGACCTGGTTGGCGGGGTCGACCGGACTCGTGAGGGAGCCCGCCCTCACCCCGCTTTTCCTGGGGGCGCTGCCCTTCCTCCTGATCGGGATGTATTTCTCCCGGGATCTCCCGATACTCATCCACGGTGACGTCACCGCGACAGTGCTGGGCGTGGATGCCGCTGTCGTACGTTCAATGATGATCATCGCCGCCACCGGACTCGCGGCCGTCTGCGTTTCGGTCACCGGCCCGATCGGGTTTGTCGCCCTGGTGGCGCCCCAACTGGCCAGAATTCTGGCGGGTGCCCCCACCCCACCGCCCTACGCCTCAGCCTCCGTGGGCGCGGCAATGATGACCCTGTGTGCGGTCTCCGTCAATCTCCTCCCTGCACCGGTACCCGTGGGGACACTGACCTCGGCGCTCGGCGGAGTCGCTCTGACCATGCTCGTCGTACGGATGGGGCGTACGCAATCCCACGATCCGCGGAAGAACTGAGGAGTTTTCAGAGATGACAGATCCGGAATCCACGTCACTGGACGTCCACTCCCTCGACGCCGGATACGGGAAGAACGGGACCGTGATCCGGGGTGTCTCCGTCAACGCCGGTCCCGGAACGGTAACGACGCTCATCGGTCCCAACGGCTGCGGAAAATCGACCCTGCTCAAGACGATGGCCCGGCTGATCACCCCGACCCGTGGATGGGTCCGGTTGAGGGGCGAAGACCTCCACGCCATGAGCAACCGAAGAGCCGCCCAGTTGATATCGCTCCTTCCCCAGTCCCCTTCCGCACCCCCGGGTCTGACGGTCGGGGAACTCGTCGCCAGAGGTCGACACCCGTACCGGTCCCGGTGGCGGGGTCTGTCCGAGACAGACAGGGAGGTCGTCGACAGGGCGATGAACCTGACCTGCGTCCGCGATCTCTCCGAAAAGGACATCGGGAGTCTTTCCGGAGGGCAGCGGCAGCGCGCCTGGATCGCCATGACGCTCGCACAGGACACGCCGTTCCTGTTGCTGGATGAACCGACGACCTACCTCGATCCCGCGCACGCCGTCGAGGTGCTCCAGCTGGCCCGGCATCTCGCCGTCGAGGAGGGAAGGACGGTCGTGCTCGTCCTGCACGATCTGAATCTCGCGGCACGCTTCTCGGACAACGTCGTCCTGATGAAGGACGGACGGTGCATGGTCTCGGGTCCGCCGCACGAGTCCATCCGTGCGGAGACCCTCCGCGGTGCCTACGCGTTGGATGCCGACGTGATCAGTGATCCCTCCGACGGCACTCCGCTGGTGATCGCCCGCGGGCGGGTCTCCTGAACGGAAAGACGGTGCCGTGCACCGGAGTGGAACACGACACCGTCAGAGATCAGGGGATACCGCCCTACAGCTGTTCCTCGATCCGGTCGACCGCCCAGGGGATGGTCAACGGGTTCATCATGCTCATCGCGTTCGCCGTGTCCTCATCGATGTAGCGGACACGCCCTTCACGGACCGCGTCTATCGAAGAGAACGCCGGATCATTCTTCAGCTGGTCGGTGCTGCCCTGGTAGTCGAGGACGTAGACGTAGTCTGCGGCACTCAGGGTGTTGTAGTTCTCCGGGGAGACGGCGACGTAGAAGGAATCACCGGCCTGCTCCGTCAGCTCCTCCGGCATCCTGAATCCCAGCCTGGAGATGAAGCGTCCACGGTTGTGGTCCTCCGTGTAAACCCGCATCTCACCTTTGAGCGGGAACACGACCGCGACGGTTTTGTCCGAGAGCTCGGGGTGCGCACTCGCGAAATCGGTGAACGACTGCTCGGATTCCTCGATCAGTTCCTCGCCACGGTCGCTCATGCCCACGGCAGCGGCGATGTCCCGGATCTGTTCCTGCCACGGAACGGACCAGTCCTGATACTCATCGGAGTGCGTGGCGAGTGGGGCGATGGCCTCCAGATCCTTCCTGGCCTGCTCATCCACTGCGGCGTTGACGGCGATGATCTTGGTCGGATCGGTGGCCGCGATCTGTTCAACTATCTGACCGGTGAATCCGGAGGCGGTCCCCATGATCTTGGCCGGGTCATTGTCCCCCAGCGCCTCCAGCGCCCAGGGGCCGACGCCTTTCTCACCGGTGTCACCGGGCTGTCCCCACGGGGCCACCGTCACCGGAACGATGCCGAGTGCGAGCAGGGTGTCGACGTCACCGAAACCAGCGGCCGCGACCCTGTCATTGGACGCCTCGGCGACTTCCGCGACAACCGGAGCATCCGTGCTCTGTTCCCCCGACGCTTTCGAGGCAGCGGAGGTCGTTGAACTCCGCGTGGATTCGCCCCCGGGTTCTCCGTCCCCTTTCGCGCAGCCGGATAGCACGAGCCCTGCGGTCAGCAGTGCCGCCAGGATCCCCCTCGAAGAACCGGAAACCAGCCGTTTCATGATCTGTCCTTCCTGTCGTCGATGGATTGACGTGGACATACCTTCACCTGTCCTTCACGGGGCCTTCATGGAGCCTCCATGGGGACACTGTCGCCAACCCGCCTTTTAGGCACCCCTAACCTACATATCACCTGTACTGCGGGCAAGTGTCAGTTGTCCCGGACAGCGGGGCGACCATCGGGGAAATGGGAACGTTGAAACGAACAAAACCGGAACGTGTCGAAAAAACCCCGGAATTTCGACACGTTCCATCGACATGTACGCGTCATCGACACATCCTGCCGCGAGGATTCCCACGGTCCGACCGGCGAGCATCCGCCCGTGGCGGGTCTTTTTGTCCCGGCCCAACCCCCTCGGGCGCAGGGCACGGACACCCGCCGGCGGTCGAACACCGGCATTCGGAATCGTGTCGGGACCGTCAGACTGGCGATCCGGTCGGCGAGGACGCCTGCGACCAGAATCGTTTCGGAATGCGTCCCGCGGTGCGTGCCAGATGTCCCGATTCGACGGCGAGTTTCATGGCGCGCGCCATGGTGACGGGATCGTCGGCGCGGGTGACCGCTGTGGCGAGCAGGACGGCGGCGCAGCCGAGTTCCATGGCCCGGGCGGCGTCGGAGGCGGTGCCGATGCCGGCGTCGCAGATCACGGGCACGCCGGCCGCTGCGGTGATCATCTCCAGGTTGTGTTCGTTGCGGATTCCCAGTCCGGTTCCGATGGGTGCGGCGAGCGGCATCACGGCGGCGCAGCCGGCCTCCTCGAGCTGGCGGCAGAGGACGGGGTCGTCGTTGGTGTAGGGCAGCACGACGAAGCCGTCGTCGACGAGTTGTTCGGCGGCGTCGAGGAGTTCCACGCCGTCGGGCAGGAGGGTCCGGTCGTCGGCGATGACCTCGAGTTTGATCCAGTTGGTGTCCAGTGCCTCCCGGGCGAGTCTGGCGGTGAGGACGGCTTCGTCGGCGGTGCGGCAGCCCGCGGTGTTCGGCAGGACGGTGATGCCCAGGTCGTCGAGCAGGGCGAGTAGTCCGGTGTGTCCGCCGGCGTCGACGCGGCGCATGGCGACGGTGGTCATCGCCGTGCCGGAGGCCACGAGTGCCTCGCGGAGGATCTGCTGGTTGGCCGCCCCGCCGGTGCCCATGATGAGACGTGAGGTGAGCGTCTTTCCGGCGATGACCAGTGGCTCCGACACGTCTACCCTCCCTGGACGGCGGTGAAGATGTCGATCTGCGCCGCGTCCAGCTGTCCGACGGTCTCGTCCCAGCGTGCGGCGGGCACGACGAGTCCGTTGACGGCGACGGCGAAACCGCGGTCGGTCTCGGAGCGTTCGCGGACGAGCTGGCGGACGGTGGTCTCCGGTCCGAGCTCGCGGGTCCGCCCGTTGACGGTGACGGTTCTCGGGCCTTCACCGCCGGGGTTGTGTTCGGTGAACTGACTCATGTGGTGCTCCTAGAGGGTGGGTCGGTCCGGCCGGGTGAGCCGGGTGATGTCGAGTGGTGTGCCGTGGACCTCGGCGAGGACGGCGTCGGCGGTGACGGCGGAGAGCAGGATCCCGTTGCGGCCGTGTCCGCAGGCGGCGATGACGCGGCCGTCGCCGACGGGGCCGATGACCGGGACGTTGTCGGGGCTGTAGGGCCGCAGCCCGGCGATGACCTCGTCGAAGACGTAGTCGTCGATTCCGGGGAAGACGAGTGCCGCGTCGTCGAGCAGCTGCCGGACGCCTCCCGCCGTGGGTTCGGTGTCGTGACCGTGCTCGTATTCGGTGGCGCCGACGGCCACGCCCCAGGCCCGGGGCACGAGGTAGAGGGGTCGGCCGTGGACGCGGGCGCGGATCGTGCGGGACGGGGCCGGTTGTGATCCGGGTTGCCGGCGCAGGCGCACGACCTCGCCCTTCACCTCACGGATGTCGAGCCCGAGCAGTTCGCGGGCACCGGCACCCGCCGCGACGACGACACGCTCACCGGGGACGGAGTCCGGGTCGGTGACCGTCTGTTCCACGCGTCGGACGCCGAGCCGTGCGCAGGCCTCGGTCAGTCGATGGAGCAGGACGCGGTTGTCGACGGCGTGTTCCTCCGGGCACAGGATTCCGGCGCGCAGTCCGCGGCGTAGTGCGGGCTCGAGTTGGCGCATCTCGCGGCGGCTGATGCGGCGGAGGCGCCCGGGGTGGTGCGATTCCACGAATCCGAGGGTTCGCTCGATGTCGGTGGCGTCGGCGTCGTCCGCGCCGGTGAGGATCGTGCCGGTTCCGGTGACGATGTCGTCGGCGCCTCCGTCGGCGAGGTCGGCGAGGAGTTTTTCCCAGGAGTCGAGGGACGCGACGCCGAGGTGGAGCATCGTCTCCTCCCCCGGCCAGGCTTCGGTGAGTCCGCCGAGCATGCCGCCGGCGACCCATCCTGCCCCGTCGCGGGGGCTTGCGGCGGGTGCGTACAGGGTGACGTCGGCTCCGGCGTGGGCCAGTCGGAAGGCGCAGGCCAGTCCGATGACGGATCCGCCGATGATGCTGACGGGGGTGCCGTCCACGGTGGTCAACTCCTGTCCACCACCGTTGCGAGTGCGCGGGTCGCGGCTGCGGGGTCGTCGGCGTCGGCGATGGCGCGGACGACCACGAGTCGCCGTGCACCGGCCGCGGTGACCTCGGCGGCGTTGTCGGGGTCTATGCCGCCGATCGCGAAGAAGGGTTTGGTTGTTCCGGTGTCCGCCGCGTACCGGACCAGGTCGAGGCCCGTCGCCGCGCGGCCGGGTTTGGTGGGGGTCGCCCACACCGGGCCGGTGCAGAAGTAGTCGACCCCGGGGTCCGCGATGGCGGCGTCGACCTGGCGCGGGTCGTGGCAGGACCGGCCGATGATGACGTCGGGTCCGACGATGTCACGGGCCACGGCGACGGGGATGTCCCGCTGGCCGAGGTGGAGGACGTCGGCGCGGGCGGCGTGGGCGATGTCGGCCCGGTCGTTCACCGCGAGGAGGGTGCCGTGCCAGTCGCAGACCTCGCGGAGTGCGACGAGGAGTTCGAGTTCCCGGGCGGCCTCGATGCGGGGGTTCTTCTGCCGGAGCTGGATGATGTCGACTCCGGCGGAGCAGGCGTTCTCGGCGAGTTCGATGAGCCCGGAGGTTCCGTCGGCGCGGAACCGTGCGTCGGTCACGAGGTAGAGGCGTGCGTCGTCGATGGTTTTCACAGGTCCGCTCCCGTGAGTCGGTGGAGTTCGCCGCGCAGTCGTGTCCAGGAGGCGGCGAAGGCGGGCATCAGGTTCAGGTCGGTGACGTCGTCGAGGTCCACCCACCGTAGTTCCACGGATTCGCGGTTGGCGCGTGTCGGCAGGATCTGCCCCACCCGGGCGATGACGGTGGTGTAGGTCCAGCCGCCGGGGAGTTCCGGGCGTTCCGGGTCGGCGTCGTGCGGGCCTGCGGTGACCAGCTCACCGAGGACCTCGACACGGTCGGTGTCGATGGCGCACTCCTCCTCGGTTTCCCGGAGTGCCGCCTCGGTGGCGGTTTCGTGGGAGTCGCGTGCGCCGCCGGGCAACGCCCAGGTGTCTCCGTCAGCGGTCCATCCGGCCCTGTGCTGCATGAGGATGCGCGGTGGGTGGTGTCCGACCCCGCCGGGGGTGTCGGTTCCGTCCACGACGAGGAGTAGTCCGGCGGCGCCGTGGATACCCCAGCAGCGTGTCCCCCGGGGGCCTGCGGACCAACCGTTTCCGTCACCTTTCATAGCCCCCAACAGTAGTCCCGCCGTCACCTCCGGGGGTGGCCGGTGGAGCGTATCAGCACAGCGGCAGTGAAACCCGCGGAGGTCGGTTATTCTTGTGAAATGACCGGCGCAACCCAGTCCACCGTGACCCCGGAGGACACCCAGGACCACTGGTTGGACCGGGTCAGTGGACTGGACCGGCAGCGTCACCGGCACCCGCTGTTCGCTTTCGTGCAGGACACGTTCGGGCAGCCGCTGAACTGGATGCGCAGGACGTTCGGTTTCCTCCGCACCTCCCCCGGGAAGATGACCGCGATGACGCTCATCATCACGGTCGCGATCTTCGCCGCGGGTTTCTCCATGTCCCAGTCGTCGGCGGCGCGGAAGGAAGCCCTCGGAACGCTCATCACCACCACGGAGCCGACGTCCTACGCGGCACACAACCTGTACACCTCACTGTCTGTGGCGGACACGACGGCGACGACCGGATTCGCGCAGGCGGGGGTGGAGTCGCCGCAGACCCGGCAGACGTACAACGATTCGGTCCGGCGGGCGAGTATCGCGGCGTCCCGGGCGGCGGCTGGGGTCGCGGACCTGGACAGCAGGTCCGGCCAGTTGATCTCCCGGATCCAGCGGCAGCTCCCGGTCTACACGGGGCTCGTCGAGACCGCGCGGACGAACAACCGGGTCGGTAATCCCGTGGGTGCGGCGTATCTGGCGGAGGCGTCGGCGCTCATGCGCACGGAGATCCTCCCCGCCGCCGCGGAGCTGTTCGAGCTGACCTCGGAGGAGGTCCGTCAACAGCAGTCCCGGCTCACCCAACCGCAGTGGATCCCGCTGTCGGGGCTGGCTGCGGCGATCCTCCTGCTGCTGCTCGGCCAGCGGTGGCTGGCGGTCCGGACCCGGCGTTGGTTGAACAAGGGGTTCGTGACCGCGACGGTGCTGATGACCACCGCCCTGTTGTGGGTCGGTGGCGCGAATCTCGTCACCTGGAACGCCGGTACGAGGGGTTTCGAGGAGGCTTCGCGCCCCCTGGAGTCGCTGACCACCGCGCGGATCGCGGCGCAGAAGGCACGGACGGAGGAGACCCTGGCGCTGGTGCGGCGGCAGACCACGGGCGGGGAGACGGGTTTCACGTCCGCGACCCGCACCATCGAGCAGGCCCTCGACACCTACGAGGATTCCGTGTTGAGTGAGACGGACGTGAATTCCGCGAACGCGGATATCGCACGCCAGTCGCTGGTGTACTGGCGTGCCGCGCATTCCACTCTCATCGACGACCAGGCGGGCGGGAACTACCCGGAGGCGTTGGAGACGGCTCTCGGGGTCCGCGGTGTGGAGCGGTCCCCCGGTGACGGGACGGCGGCGAGTGCCTTCGATTCGCTCGATTCCGCCCTGTCCTCCCTCATCGACGACGCCCGGGCGTCACTGCGCAGTTACATCGCGGACGGGTTGAAGGCGACGACCCTGGTGTCGTCGATGGTGCTCCTGCTCAGCCTCGCGGCGATGGCCGCGACGGTGGCGGGTATCCGCCCCCGGCTCCAGGAGTACCTGTGATGCGTCACCGTCACCTGTTCTCAGCGACCGCGCTCCTGACGGCGGCGCTCACCACCGTCTCCTGCGCGGAAAACGAGACCCCGGAGACCCGACCCGCCTGGATCTCCGCCACGGATTCCGCTCTGCCGTTGCCGCCCGGCGCGCTGACCGAGGAGGCGGGGGCGACTCCCGGTAGGCCT
The DNA here is from genome assembly GCF_016595275.2 of Corynebacterium pygosceleis. Lineage (GTDB taxonomy): Bacteria > Actinomycetota > Actinomycetes > Mycobacteriales > Mycobacteriaceae > Corynebacterium > Corynebacterium pygosceleis. Next base: position 162,439 of record NZ_JAENIQ020000004.1, read on the forward strand.
TTCCTGGTCGACGGGTTGCTGGGTTCCCTGCGTCCGGGGGACGGGACCGTGGAGGAGCGGGTCCCGGGGATACTGGCCCGGGGCCGGTTGATCGTCGGGGTGGACCAGTCGCAGAACCTCCTGAGTTTCCGGGACGCGACGACCGGTGAGCTGGAGGGCTTCGAGATCGACCTCGCGCGGGAGATCGCCCGGGACATCTTCGGTGATCCGTCGAAGGTGGATTTCCGTTTCGTCGATTCCGCGGACCGGGTCCTGGCTCTGGAGGCGGGGACGGTGGACATCGTGGTGCGTTCCATGACGATCACCCGCAGCAGGCAGGATCAGATCGCGTTCTCGACCCCGTACTTCACCGCCCGGACCCGGATGCTCGCGATGGAGTCGTCGAACATCTCGTCGCTGGATGATCTCGCGGGCCGTACGGTCTGCGTCACCAACGGTTCGACGGCCGCCGAGCGGACCAGGTTGCTCGTCCCCGACGCGAATCTCCTCCTGGTCCGGAACTGGGCCGACTGTCTCGTCGCCGTCCAGCAGTACCAGGCTGACGCGATCATCTCCGACGACGCGATCCTCTCCGGTATCGCGGGACAGGACCCCTACACGCAGATCGTCGGCCCGTCCCTCGGTGAGGAGCAGTACGGTGTGGGCATCGCCTCCCCGGGGCACCGCCACGACACGGACGGGCTGATCCGGCAGGTTAACTCCACCATCGAGAGGGTCCGTCGTGACGGAACCTGGTGGGATCTGTACGACCGGTGGCTCGGTCCGTACCAGTCCACCGTGGGGCCACCGCCGCTCGACTACCGGCCGGAACCGGGGCGGGACGAACAACAGGAGGATGAGGGATAACGATGGCCGAGTACGAGATGGGCACCGAAGCCGTCCCCTACAACCCCTTCGAGGATGACGAGGACGACGACACGATCCACGCGCTCCTCGATGATCTGGGGAGCATGCGTGACGAGGCCGTCACCGGTACGGCACCGGCACCCGGCCCGGTCGACACCGCGACGGCCACGGCCCCCGGGCCGTCGCCCACCGAGGACGCGGGAACCCGCTCCCGCCAGCAGGCGCTGTCGACGTTCCGGGAGCGGCGGTCGTCGACGCGCAGGGGCAGGTTCGTCGCCGACGGGATGGTGCAGCTGCCGTTCATCCGTCTCCGCGATCCCCTCCAGGCGCTCATGGATCCGGCGGAGGACGTGGCCGGGGGCGTCGAACCTCCGTCGCTGTCCCCCGGGGACATGGTCGCCGGGCAGTACGAGGTGGCCGGTGTTCTCGCCCACGGCGGAATGGGGTGGGTGTATCTGGCGCAGGACCGCAACGTGTCCGGACGGTGGGTGGTGCTCAAGGGCATGATCTCCGATCCGGAGAACCGGCACCGTTCCGTCGCCGAGGCCGAACGTGAGTTCCTCGCCGACATCACCCACCCCGGTATCGTGAAGATCTTCAACTTCATCGACGATCCCCGCACGGACACCAGTTTCATCGTCATGGAGTACGTCGGCGGCCCCTCCCTCCGGGACCGTCGTCGCAGGCAACCCGAGGGCGTCTTCGACGTCGCACTCGCCATCGGCTACATCCTCGAGATCCTCCCCGCCCTCGACTACCTGCATTCCCGGGGCGTGGTCTACAACGACCTCAAACCGGACAACATCATCGTCACCGAGGACCAGGTCAAACTCATCGACCTCGGTGCGGTCAGCGGAATCGGGGCGTTCGGGTTCATCTACGGGACCCGTGGTTTCCAGGCACCGGAGGTTCCCACCGAGGGGCCCAGCGTCGCCAGCGACATCTACACCATCGGGCGCACCCTCGCCGCGATGACCTGCAGACTGCCCGTCGTCGACGGCGCCTACGGCCCCGGCATCCCCTCCCCCGCCGGAGAACCCGTACTTCGCCGGCACCTGTCGTTCTACCGGCTGCTCCTCCGCGCCACCCACGAGGACCCGAACCGCAGGTTCCGGGACGTCACCGAGTTGTCGACGCAGCTCTACGGGGTGCTGCGGGAGATCCTGGCGATCCGCGACGGGAAACAGTTCCCCGCCCAGCACTCCCTGTTCTCCCCGCAGCGTACGACCTTCGGCACCAAACACCAGGTCTTCCGCACCGACCAGCTCATCGACGGCATCGAACGGGAGGTCCGGATCACCGCCCCGGAGGTCGTCGCCGCGCTCCCCGTCCCCCTCATCGACCGGAGTGACGTCGGCGCGGGCCTGCTCTCCGGATCGTCGTACGCCGAACCGCTCGAGGCCCTGGAGACCATGCGGCAGGCGATGCAGACGGAGGAGTACTCGGCGTCCACCGAGATTCCCCTCGGGGTGGTGCGGGCGCTCCTCGATCTGGGGTACACTCTCGAGGCGAAGCAGTGGCTCGATTCCCTGTCCGAACGCCTCGGGCTGGACTGGCGGCACCAGTGGTACTCGGGGGTCACCGACCTGCTCCTCGACGACTACATGGCCGCCCAGGACCACTTCAACAACGTCCTCAACATCGTCCCCGGTGAGGCCGCCCCCAAACTCGCCCTCGCCGCGGTCGACGAGATGCTCCTGCAGCAGATGGGTTACACGCATCAGCCCCTGCTGGACCAGGACGCCATCCACACGGCGGCGCACTCGGCGGGAACCGAGGCGGCGCTCCACATGGATGTGCTGTCCACCCTCGGGGAGAGCTGGTCCCACCTGACGTCCGCCCCCGTCGCCCTCCGTTTCCACTCCATGCGTCTCTACGCACTGGTGTGGGCGACGAACCCCACCACCGTGTCTTCCGCCTTCGGGATGGCCCGGCAGCTCATGGCGGAGAATCAGGTGGAACTGGCCGTGAGCGCCCTCGACAGGGTTCCGCAGGCGTCTCGGCACCAGCGGATGGCGAAGCTGACCACGATCCTGCTGCTCGTCTCCGGGGAACCGGAGACACTCACCGAGTCACGGATCCGCCGTGCCGCGCGCCGGCTGGAGGAGATCCCCACCAACGAACCCCGTCTCCTCCAGATCAGGATCGGGGTCATCAGCGCCGGACTGAACTGGCTGCGGTCCACCGGCCTCGACTGTTCCGCCAGTTCCAACGCCCTGTTCGGGTTCCCGTTCTCCCAGCGGGGTCTGCGCGCGGCACTCGCCGACACCCTGCGCAGTCAGGCCCGGATGGCCCCGTCCGCCCGCCACCGCTACACCCTCGTGGACATGGCGAACGCGGTACGCCCGGCGACCTGGTTCTGACCGCGCACATTGCGACTTTTCAGAGTGGTGCCCACGATCGTCGTCATACGGAGTCTCACCTCCGCAGCATCTTCCCACCGGGCCCTTCTAGTTCCAGAAAGACCGGGCGAGACCGCCACCGCCCCTGTCGGCACGGGGCATCAAACCTCCGCAACGGCTTGACCACGTGGACTCCTGATAGTGGTGATGACCAGGCATTGGTTGCGTGCGTCTCGAATCCGGAGATGCTGTGGCGCTCCGCGCCGTATACCAACCGAATTATCCCAAGCAATGTTTGCCACCTCAGCCCGATCTCGCAACAGCGTTGTCCGCGGTCGCTCGATATGTCGGCGTTCTCGACGAACATCGCGGTGTCGGGGATGTCCCCCGAAGTGACGACGAGGTTGAAACCTGTCGACGGCATCCAGCCGCACGAGGTCATGCATGGCCGCCGGAATGCCACGAACAACCTCGGGGATTCCGGGGCCTCGACCGCGGAGTCCACCGACGAATGTGCGATGTACGCACCTCATGGTGCGCCCTCAACGACAGACGTGTCCGAGGCTGCCCGGGACACCTAGGAGCTCAAATCACCTGACCGCCAACTTGACAATCACCCTGACGATAAGGACGTAAGAAATCAGATTCACCACCATCGATGACCGGAAATCAGCGAACCCAAAGCCCTTCCACAGATCAACCCAGACCTCTCCAGTCCGACCTCCCCGACCCGCACATCCCACCAAGCATCAGGCCCCTAATTAAAAAAACTACATATAGCATTAAAGATACTTGAGTCAGGTTTTCAACAATGGAATCAGCCCAGCGGCCAGTCTCGGACCCCGTCCCACAATGTCCACGACGGGTGAACACTCATTACCCCAACCGATATACGCCATCCAAGACAGACACCCGAACGCCAGAAAAACTCAATTGTGAAGCCCCGTTAAATGTGCCGCATCTGGTCGTATTCTTACCTAGAGTGGGGGTATTCTACGTTCCCCTTTTGTAGTTTTTTGCAACGTCAAAAGTACAGTATATCTTCAACTCAGCCCCTTACCCAGGAAACCCTGAGGATACGTATTTAACACGTCCGCAACAAACTTGGCCATGGAGCGGTACGAACCCATCTTGAAAGGCGCAGAAATGTCCCAAATAATCAGAGGATTCAAGAGGAACCACGGGCGCACAGCCGGGACGCTACTGTCCCTGTCACTGGCCTGCGGCGTCGCAGCAGCAGCCCCACCCAGCATAACACCGCCGGCGGCCGCCGCCGAGAGCTGCATCGTTGACGAAATACATTGGCAATGGAAAGAAGGCGAAAACAAGAAGCTCAACGGCACTCACGATTCGACCGCCGATATCCAGTTCGATTGGTCCCTCAAAGATCCAGTCAATGTAGGCGATAGTTTCGTAGTATCGCTACCAAAAGAAATTAAGCCCGTACGCGGCTCCGAGCTTTCTATTCTTGCGGAAGATCAGACTGAAGTCATCGCCACCGGCACCTGGAACTCAGGCACCAATGAAGCAACTTTCACCCTGACTGATTATGCGGAAACCCACTCCAGCCTGAGGGGTAGCACATGGTTCACTGTCACATGGACCGTCTGGAGCGACCTTCCAGCAAGCGACACAGACTACTCACTCCCGTTTTCCAGCTGTAGAGGAAAGTCACATCTTCCTGCACATTGGATCGCACCCGCCTCCGGCCCCGGAGGAGAGCTGCAGCACGGAACAAAGGTCGGGTATCTACTCGGTGAACAACCCGGATGGGTTGTCTACCTGGGAACCGCCAAAGAGGACATTAAGAGACCCGTCACCGTCATTGATAATGCCGGAAACAACTGGGCCCCGGTTTGTGATGAAATCTCTGTAATCTCCACAGTGGATGATGATGCAGGTATTTACGTCCCCATCGATCGCTCCCGATGGACTCTGAACTACTGCAACGCAGATGGATTTTCCCTGCGCTTCAATCCCCTCGATGATGGCAGCTACCTGCTAAAGAATGAATCCCTGTCGATTTCATACTCGGGTGAAGTTCTTCCGGAAAGCGAAAATACCCGGTACCTCGACAATAGCTCCCACACTTTCGGAATCAATAATAATGGAGAGCCTGCAGACAAGTCAGACATACTCAATGCGTTCATCGACCGCGGCGCAAGTGGCGGATCCGGAATCGGCGATGAGAAATCTGTTTCAGTAGGAAACTATGTTTTCCACGATGTCAACGAAAACGGAATCCAGGATTCGGAAGATCTCCCCATTCCGGGAGTTAAACTGAAGATCCAGAATAGTGACGGAACCCGTGTCACCAGAGATTATAGAAATCACGACTACTCCGAGGTGAAGAAGAATATCGACCGTACAGATGCGAGCGGCCACTATTTGTTCACTGGCCTTCCGTACTCGACAGATGGAGAAGTCGGACGGGCTTACACCGTTTCCATCGATCTAGATGACGACCAGACGCGAGCGATTCTCGCAATGTATACTCCGACACTCACCGGAAAAGGGAACTTGCACACTGACTCCAGCACCTGGACCGCCAACTCGAACACACTGACCAGAGTAGGAGAACGGGACTTCTCTCTTGATTTCGGATTCATCAAGAAGCTGGACGCATCCGTCCCTGACATTAAGCTGGTGAAGTACATCGACGGCCACGACGCCAACGCCGGTGCATCTGCAAAGGACACCAGGCAAACCGACGACGACCAGAAACCCGTCACATTCGCCGTCGGCGACACCAGACCCGTCACCATCATCGTCACCAACACGGGCACTGTCGACCTGACCGACGTCGTCGTCACCGATGAGACAGTCCTCGGCAACGACACTGTCACCGATCTGACCTGCCCCGAAGACAACGAGCTCGGCATCGGCGACTCAATGAGGTGCACCGGTACCCTATCGATGACAGCCCCGGGCATGAAGCACCGTGACAGGGCCTCCGTCACCGCCCTTCCCGCCCCCAGAGACGGACAACGCGTCGTAACCGCCGAAGGAAAGGACTGGATTGAAGGACAAACTCTAACCGACAGCGACATCGCCAACGCCATCACGCCGGCGGCCCACGGCATCCTGGGAATGTCTTCGGCATCGTGCGGTTGGATGTGCGCGCTGCTTCCTCTCGTCCCGCTGACTCCCTTGATTCCGCTCATCGGAGTCCCGGACTCTTTGGGAGCATCACCTTCACACGCTCTCGGTTCGTCGAAACTGAGTTCACCAAACAGAAATCCCGTGCGACAGTCCACCAGCGCACAGGCCCTCCCGGACAACGAACCACCCATAGGTGAGCAAGACTCAACCCGAGAAACGCGAGCCAACGAAAAGGACGTTCTCGCCCAGACGGGAGCGAACACCATCACTCTCTTCATCATCGGAATGATCGCGCTAATCCTCGGAGGTTTCCTGCTCTCACGCAGGAAAACAATCTGACTCCTTCACCGCCCCGGAGATAGAGGTTCGGAGCCCTCTCTTTCGGGCTAAAGGAGATCACTCCCCGCGATTCGTCAGAACATGAAGCAAGGGTCCTGAAACCAGTCAGAACAGAGTGGTTCCAGGACCCTTGCTTCATGTTGATCATCACCGTGGAAGAGGTATCGCGTTAGATTCCGTTCCCGACTCCACAGCAGTTGCTTTCTCTTCTTTGATTGCCGGTTCTTTCTACAGAACCCCGAAGATGACCGTCCCCACCGCGACGGCGGACAGTAGACCGCACAGCAGGACGATCGGCACGAAGCGGACGACGAACCGTGTGCCGAACGCGCCGGCCTGCATCGAGATCAGTTTGATGTCCACCATGGGGCCGACGACGAGGAACGCGAGCTGGGCGGTCGGCGAGACGGCGGTGAAGGACGCGGAGACGAAGGCGTCCGCCTCGGAGCAGAGGGACAGGACGATCGCCAGTCCGACCATGACGAGGACGGCGAGCAGCGGGGTCTGCGAGATGTCGGCGAACCAGGAGGCGGGGACCGTGACCTTGATCAGCGCGGCGACCATCGCACCCAGCACGAGGAATCCCCCGGCCTGCGTGAGGTCGTGGAGTGCGGTCATCTGGAACGTGCGCCACCGCCAGCTCCGCTTCCCGGACCCGGTCTCGCCGTGTGTGCAGTGGTCGTCGGCGCAGCCGCCGAAACCGGCACCGTCCGGGGCGGTGACCCGGATCTCGTCGTCGCGGCCGAGGATGATCCACAGCCATCCCGCGATGAGCACCGCGAGGAAGGAGGCGATGAACCGGGCCCACGCCATCTCGGGCAGTGCGTTGAACGCCACCGCCGTGGAGACGATGACCACCGGATTGAGTGCCGGGGACGCGAGCATGAACACGAGGGCCGCGGCCCTGGACACCCCGTTGCGCATGAAGGACTGGGCGACGGGCACGGAGGCGCATTCGCAGCCGGGCAGTGCGATCGCGACCGTTTCGGCGACGGGGACGGCGAGAAAACTGTTCCGGGGGGTGATGCGTTGCAGGAATCCGGGTGGTGCGAAGGCGGCGATGACGGCGGAGACCGTCACGCCGAGCACGAGGAAGGGGAGCGCCTGGATCGCGACGGCCACGGTGATCGCGGCCCAGGATTCGACGCTTCCCTCCATGCTCCAGAGTGGGTCGACGGCACTGGTGGGGCCGGTGCCGAACTGGGTCCACAGCACGACGACGAGGCCGAGTGCGGTGAACTCCCAGAGGGCGAGTTGTCTGGGGGTGACGCGGAACCGCCTGTCGACGGCCGTGTCTGTCGGTGTGGTGCTCACAGGTACGGGATCCTCGGTTCGCTGGTTTCGGTGATCGATTCTGGGGTGAGGACGAGGTGCGAGGTGGAGGCGTCGGTGTCGACGGTGCCGACGACCTCGACCCAGGTGTCCTCCGGTAGGTCTGTGCCGCCCGCGAGTGTCGCGGAGTAGGCGACGGCGTCGGCGGCGCAGCAGAAGATCTTGTAGCGGTTGACCATCGCCCCGCCGCCGTCGGTGGAGGAGTTCCCGTCACTGTCGTCGAAGCTGGCGGCCCCGCCGTGGGAGATGAACCCGAGCACCTTGATCCGTTTTCCCGCCAGGTCCTCCAGTTCACCGTACGAGTACCGGTTGTGCAGGTCGTCGAGGTTGAGTTCGTTGACGCCGGTGTCGGACAGCGGGTCGAAGGTGACCCCGCCGCGCGCGGCGGCGACTCTCCCGCCGTTGCCGGCGAGTGCCGCGTCGCGTTCGGTGCCGCTGGCGGTGTTGTCGAGCATCGCCGCGCCGAGGGGGGAGGGCGCTCCGAGGACGACGAGGAGGAACGGGACGAACACGAGCCAGGCGATCGGTGACACCGTCGCCTTCTCCCCTCCGGAACGGTTCTCGTGGCGTGCTCCGAGCCAGAGAACGGAGACGGCGAGGCCGGTGATCAGCAGCCCCACGGTGAGTGTCAGGGGCTGCCAGAAGGTCCTGATGTAGGTGGAGATACGTCCCGTGGCGAGCAGCGCGAGAACGAGCGCTCCGGTGAGGAGCCACAGTACGGCGATGATCTGGGCGGGGAAACCCGGACCGGACGGCGGGTCACCGTCGACGGGTACGTCACGGTCGTGGTGACCGTGGTGGACATCGGTCCGGTCCGGGTGCCTGTTCATGCTGTACCTTTTCTGTCCGTTTCTATCCGCGGGCGTTGGAGCGTCGCCGGCTCGAGATGAAGGCGGTGACGGCGATCAGGATGACCAGGGCGAGGAAACCGAGGGCGATCCACATCTTCGCGGAGGAACCGGTGGGGGTTCCGGTGGTTTCCCGTGCCTCCGTGGCGGTGTCACCGGTGTCGCCGCCGGGGGTTCCGGTTTCGGTGGCCTCCCAGCGCGCCGCGAGGTTGATGTCGGCGCCGTCGGTGTCCAGGTCGAGGGCGTTGGTGATGACGTAGTGGATGTCGGTCTGGTCGATCTGTCCGACGACGTTGGCGGCACCGGGGCCTTCGGCCGCGACGCGGAGTTGCGCACCGGTGTGTGTCTGGGAGCCGAGCGCCTCCTCGTCGTCGTTGGACTTTGCGGTCGCGTAGTTGACGGTCAGCTCGTCGCCGTCGGCGGTGACGAGCTTGGTGGTGCGTCCGGCGGTGGCCCGGTCGTTCGCGGTGATCTGGGAGGTGTGGGCGTGGTCGGCGGTGGTGATGATGAGGGTGGGTTCGCCCGATTTCTTCACCCATTCGCGGGCCGCCTGGATCGCCTCGTCGAGTTCCCGGGCCTCGCCGATCTGACCGCAGATGTCGGCGTCGTGGTTGGCCTTGTCGACGGAGGCGGACTCGATCTGGACGAGGAAGCCGTTGTCGTTGCGCAGCAGGTCGAGTGCCTTGGTCGTCATCTGCGCGAGGCTGGGCACCTCGTCACCGCGTTCCGGATTCTCGGTGCAGCGCACGCCCTGTCCGACGGCGGGTTCGACGGTGGGGACGGTCTGTTCCCAGATGCGGGGCAGATTCCCCTCGGCGAACAGGCCGAGGACCGGGGCGTCCTGGTCGGCCTCGTTGACGGCGTCGAGTTCGTCGGCGGAGGTGACGACGGTGAATCCCTGGTTGCGGGCGTTGTCGAGAACGGAGTCACCCTTGGTCCAGGTGTGTCCGTCCCAGTCGCCGCCGGCCTGGACGGTCTGCCCGAAATACTTGGCTCCACCGCCGAGGGTGATGTCGGCGCGGGTGTCGATGAGCTGTTCGGAGATGGAGCCGAGGCCGCCGTACTCACGGAACTGCTTCTCGAAGCCCTCTCCCTGACAGGTCTTGTTGTTCTTGTCGTATTCCGGGCCGTAGCACTTGCGGTTGAGTGCGTGGCTGCCGACGGCAGCCGGGGTGGCGTCCTGGATCTCGGCCGTGGTGACGTTGCCGGTCTTCATTCCCTTCGCCTTGGCCAGTTCGATGATGTTGGGCACCGGTGTTCCGTCGACCCTGATGCCGAGACCGCCGTTGTAGGTCTTGGTGCCGGTGGCCCATCCGGTGGCCGAGGCCGCGGAGTCCGTGACGTAGGTGGGGCCACCGAGCTCGGGATCGAGGGCGAAGGTCGTGTAGTAGCCGGTATAGGGCAGCGCGTCGATTCCGGGCAACCGGCCGTTCGCACCGTGGAGGTAGTCGCGGGCCGAGGTGATCTCACTGTCACCCATGCCGTCGCCGATGAACAGGATCAGGTTCTTCGCCTTCTCGTCGTCGAGCCCCTGCCCCTCCTTCGCGAACTGGGCGCAGTCGCCCGGGCCGGAGACGAAACCGTCGTCGCCGACCTTGTAGCAGGTGGCGAGGGGGTCCGCCGGTGCGTTGCGGTCGCCTGTTCCGGCCCTGTAGGTGGTGGCGGATTTCTCGGTGGGGACGGACGCCTCGATGGTGGGGACGTCGTTGATCCGCAGGGCGTTGGCGACGGTGAAGAAGAGGTCGGTCTGGTCGGTCTGTCCGATCACGTTCTCCTCGCCGGGGCCGTGGGCGGCGACGCGGAGCTGCGAACCGTTGTGCTGCTGGGAGGCCTTCGGGTTGTCCGCCAGCTCCTGCAGCGGGAGGCTGCCGTAGGCGATGGTCTGTGAGGATCCTTCGCCGGTGCGCAGGCGCGTGGTCGCGGCGACGGAGTTCTGGCCGTCGTAGATGATCTCGGTGGAGTGCGCGTGGTCGGCGGTGACGACGACGAGCGTGTTGCCGTCCTTCTCCGCGAAATCGAGCGCGGCCTTCACGGTCTCATCGAGACGTTCCACCTCACCGATCATGCCGCAGGCGTCGGCGGCGTGGGAGCGTTTGTCGATGGAGGCCGACTCGACCTGGAGGAGGAACCCCTTGTCGGAGTCCGGGTCATCGAGGAGCTCGATGGCCTTGGTCGTCATGTCGACGAGTTCCGGCTGTCCCTCGGTGTCCTGTTTCTCGCATTCGAGGGGCCGTCCGGACCCACCGTCGGCGGTGGCCTTCGAGGGTGCGTAACGGGTCTTCATGTTGCCGTCGTCGAACAACCCGAGCAGCGGGGAGTCCTGGTCGGCGGCGGTGACGGAGTCGAGTTCCGCTGCCGTGCGGACGACGGTGAAACCGTTGTCGGCGGCGTTGTCCAGCACCGTTTTCCCGGCGGTCCAGGTTGTCGTGGTGGGCAGGAACGGTGATTTGCCCTCCCCCTCGTGGATGACCTCCTGGTTGAACGCCTCCAGTCCACCGCCGAGGGTGACGTCGGGGCGGGCGTCGATGATCTGTTCCGAGATGGAGCCGAGTCCACCGTTGTGCCGGTACTGGGCGGCGAAGGCCTCCCCCTGGCAGGCCTTCGAGTTCTCCTCCTCCTGCGGCCCGTAGCACTTCCGGTTGAAGGCGTGGGCGACGAGCGCCGCCGGGGTGGCGTCCTGGATCTCGGAGGTGCTGACGTTACCGGTGCGCATTCCGGCCTTCTTGGCCTTCTCCAGCAGATTCTCCACCGGTTTCTGTTCCAGGTCGACACCGACGGCACCGTTGTAGGTCTTGATTCCGGTCGTCCAGGACGTCGCGGATGCGGCGGAGTCGGTGACGTAGTTGAAGGAGCCGTCCCGGTCCACGGAATGGTGGGTGTAGGCACCGGTGGAGGTGAAGGCGTCGAGCCCCTCGAAACGGCCGGCGGCGCCCTTGAGGTAGTTGCGGGCGGCGGTGATCTCCTGTTGGCCCATGCCGTCACCGATGATGAGGATGACGTTTCTCGCCTGTGCGTCGGTCCGTTCCTGTCCGACGGTTCCGAACTGGGCGCATTCACCGGGTTTCAGTGCGCGGACCGTCCCGTCCTCGGCGACGGGGTTGCACTTCTCCGGGCCGTTGTACTGTCCACCGGGTCCGGTGACCGGGGCTTTATCAGCGGCGGGGAGGCGTTCCGTGTCCGCCCCGGCGCTGGCGGGGAGCGTGACGGCGAGAGCTGCGGTGAGGAATCCACCCATCACGGCACGTGTCGTGCGTTTCCGGGTGCGGCGTTCATTGGGGGTCATGTGTCAGGCTTTCCGTGTCGGAGATCGCGGAACTGAGGAAAGTTACGGACCTCTCGTCGTTTCAGGACTCCACCAGTCGACCACCCCGGGGTTAACCGACCGTAAAAGTCACGGGATCCAGCTCCCCAACATCACGTGAACAGCAGCAGAAGTGACACCCGGACATCTCCGGTCGGGGCGTTGATGAAAACGATACCCGCCAACGCGGGGTGGTGCCACCCTGCACAGAACGGACACCCCGCCGCGCTGCGGGAGCGAAACCTCCGCCACCACACCTGCACACGCTCACCGCATGAGGACACACCATCCCCCCGACAGAGAGAGGGCCCGCCCGGGTTCCCCCTGGACGGGCCCTCTCTCTGTCGACTCAGCGACCGCGGTTGGCGAGCTCGACCGCGTAGCGGGCGATGGCCAGTTCCTCGTTCGTCGGTATGACGAAGACCTTGACCGGGGAGTCGTCGGTGGAGATCTCGCGGGCGACGCCGCTGCGTTCGGCGTTGCGCTCCGAGTCGATCCGGATGCCGAAGTTCTCGAGGTTCGCCATCGCGTCCGCGCGGACGTTCGCCGCGTTCTCGCCGACACCGGCGGTGAACGTGATCGCGTCGACCCGCCCGAGGGCGATCATGTAGCTGCCGATGTAGCGGCGCAGCTGGTGGATGTAGACGTTGTAGGCGAGGAACGCGTCCTCGTTGTTGTCCTCGATGAGTTCCCCGAGCGCCCGGAAGTCGTTGACCCCGGAGATGCCCTTCACGCCGGAGTCGCGGTTGAGCAGGCGGTCGATCTCGTCGATGGACATGCCCGCCGAGCGGTGCAGGTGGAAGACGATGCCGGGGTCGATGTCACCGGACCGGGTACCCATGACGAGGCCCGCGAGCGGGGTCATGCCCATGGAGGTGTCGATCGCCCGGCCGCCACGGACGGCGGTGGCGGAGGCACCGTTACCCAGGTGCAGGGTGATCTGGTTGACCTCGGCGGCGGGCCTGCCGAGCAGCTCCGGGACGTGCCGGGAGACGTACTCGTGGCTGGTGCCGTGGAAACCGTAGCGGCGGATGCCGTGTTCCGCGGCGACGTCCTTGTTGATCGCGTAGAGCGCGGCGGCGGGCGGCATCGAGTGGTAGAAGCCGGTGTCGAAGACGGCGACGTGCGGGACGTCGGGGAGGATCCGACGGGCGACCTCGATGCCGTCGATGTTCGCGGGGTTGTGCAGTGGTGCGAGCGGAATCAGGTCGCGGATCATGCCGACGATCTCGTCGGTGATGATCTCCGGTGAGGAGAACAGGATGCCGCCGTGGACGACGCGGTGCCCGACGGCGGTGATGTCCACCTCGGCGGGGCCGCAGCCGTGTTCGTTCATCAGCTCGAAGGCCATGTCGAGTCCGACGTTGTGGTCCGGGATCGGCGCGGTGGTGGTGTGGGTCTCTCCCGCGTACTTCAGGGTGACCTTCCCCTGCGGTTCGCCGATCTGCTCGACCAGGCCGGAGGCGAAGGGCTCGTCGGTGGCGTGGCGCTCCGGATCGACCAGCTGAAACTTGATCGACGACGACCCCGAGTTGAGGACGAGTGCGAGGTCGGACATTACTTGGCTCCTGCCTGGATCGCGGTGATGGCGACGGTGTTGACGATGTCACGCACGGTGGCACCACGGGAAAGGTCGTTGACGGGCCTCTTCAGTCCCTGGAGCACGGGTCCGACGGCGAGGGCGTCGGCGGTGCGCTGGACGGCCTTGTAGGCGATGTTCCCGGCCTCGAGGTCGGGGAACACGAGGACGTTGGCCCGGCCCGCGACAGCGGATTCGGGCATCTTCTTCTCCGCGACGCCGGCGTCGATGGCGGCGTCGAACTGGAGCGGCCCGTCGACGGCGACGTCGGGGGCGAGTTCCCGGGCCGCGGCGACGGCCTGCGTCGCGCGGTCCACGTCCTCACCGCTGCCGGAGCTGCCGGTGGAGTAGGACAGGACGGCGACCTTCGGGTCGATGCCGAACTGCGCGGCGGTGCGGGCGGAGACGACGGCGATCTCGCCGAGCTCGGCGGCCGTCGGGTTGGGCATGACGGCACAGTCGCCGAAGGACCACAGCCTGCCCTGCAGCACCATGAGGAAGATGGAGGACACGAAGCTCACGTCCGGCGCGGTCTTGATGATCTGGAGGGAGGGCTTGATGGTGTGGGCCGTGGTGTGTGCGGCGCCGGAGACCATGCCGTCGGCGCGGCCGGTGTGGATCATCATGGTGCCGTAGTAGGAGATGTCGCGCATCGTCTCGCGCGCCTGCTCGAGGGTGACGCCCTTGCTCTTGCGCAGTTCGGCGAATTCTTCGGCGAAGACCTCGGCGTCCGGGTCGGTCAGATGGTTCACCAGGTGTGCGGCGGAGAGGTCGAGTCCGAGGTCCTCGGCGCGACGTCGGACGTCCTCCACGTCGCCGAGGATGGTCAGTTCACAGACGTCCTGTGCCAGCAGCTGGTGGGCGGCGGTGAGGATGCGGTCGTCCTCGCCTTCGGGCAGGACGATGTGGGTGCGCTTCCGGCGGGCCTGCCCGAGCAGCCAGTGCTCGAAGAGCGCGGGGCTCATCACGGGCTCGACGGCGGTCTCCCCCAGTTCGGAGACGGCGGTGTCCAGTGCGGAACCGTCGGTCGGGTCGGAGAGGGTGACGACACCCGCGCCGTGCGCCTCCGCCTCGGCCACGGCGAGGTCGGTCAGGGTGGAGTCCCCGCCGGTGACGATGAGCAGCGGTACGCCGAGTGCCGCCGCACAGCGGGCGTCGAAGGTGACACTGCCGGTGCCGACGAGTAGCGCGGCGCCCGATCCCAGCGGATCCGAACCGATGACGGCGGACACCGTCACCTCGCCGTCGATCAACGGACGGGCCTCGACGCCGAGGCGCTCCGCGAGGGCTGTGGTGTCGATCTCGGTGAGGTCACGGCCGGCGGTGGTGAGGAGCGCCGGGCGGGGGGTGGAGGTCACGTGGAGTCCTTTCTGTGTGTCGCGCGGGCGCATGCGGCCACAGCGTGACGCGTCATGCGGCCAACGCACCTGCACTGTGGCACAGGCTGGCCTCTGTCATTGTCTGTGATTCACCACATAGTTTAGCCACGGAAACCCGCCCGGACACCCGTTACCGTCCACCCGGGCACCACCGGAACAACGCCGCACGGGAAATTCCCCCGGAAACACCCCTGCACACAGCCCCGCAGGGATCACACGTGAGGTTCGGCACCTTCTTCCGTGTCGCCCCCCGCGTCCGGTGACGGAGGGGCGTGTTCCGGGTCCGGGAAGCCTCCGGGGAGGGCATGTGTGACCGGGACCACCACCGATGCCGGCGATGAAGGATATCCTGGCATGAATCCGCACCGACCACGTAGAGTAGTCAGAGCTGTCTATTCATCTGTCCTCGACAAATTCACCAAGGATGTCCACTGATATGTCTCGTCCCCTCCGGGTAGCCGTGATCGGAGCCGGTCCCGCCGGCATCTACGCCTCCGATCTGCTGATGAAGTCCGACACCGATGTCGCCATCGACCTCTACGAGCGCATGCCCGCGCCGTTCGGCCTGATCCGCTACGGAGTCGCCCCCGACCACCCGCGCATCAAGGGGATCGTGATGTCTCTGCACAAGGTGCTGGACAAGCCGGAGCTGCGGTTGCTCGGCAACGTCGACGTCGGCACCGACGTCACCGTCGAGGAGCTGAAGGAGTACTACGACGCGGTGGTCTTCTCCACCGGCGCGACGGGCGACCGGGACCTCGACATCCCCGGTTCCGATCTCCCCGAACACCACGGTGCCGGTGAGTTCGTCGGTTTCTACGACGGCAACCCGGATTTCTCCCGCGAGTGGGACCTGTCCGCGAAGTCCGTCGCCGTCGTCGGTGTCGGCAACGTCGCACTCGACATCGCGCGTGTCCTGGCGAAGACCGGTGACGAGCTCCACGTCACCGAGATCCCGGACAACGTCTACGAGTGCCTGAAGAACAATCAGGCCACCGAGGTCCACGTCTTCGGCCGGCGCGGGCCCGCGCAGGCGAAGTTCACGCCGCTGGAGCTGAAGGAGCTCGATCACTCGGACACCATCGAGGTCGTCGTCGACCCCGAGGACATCGACTACGACGAGGCGTCCATCGAGGCCCGCCGGAACTCGAAGACCACCGACCTCGTCTGCTCCGTCATCGAGCAGTACGCGATCCGTGACCCCAAGGGCGCGCCGCACAAACTGTTCATCCACTTCTTCGAGTCCCCGGTCGAGATCATCGGCGAGGACGGCCACGTCGTCGGGCTGCGGACGGAGCGCACCGAACTCGACGGAACCGGCAACGTCCGGGGAACCGGCACGTTCACCACCTGGGATGTCCAGGCGGTGTACCGCGCCGTCGGTTACCGTTCCGATCCTGTCGCCGACATCCCCTTCGACACCGTCCGCAACGTCATCCCGAACGACGGCGGACACGTCCTCGATCCGGAGACCGGTGCACCGATCGCCGGTTACTACGCCACCGGCTGGATCAAGCGTGGACCCGTGGGGCTGATCGGCAACACGAAGGGTGACGCGAAGGAGACGACCGAGATGCTGCTCGCCGACTGGGCGAACGGCACCCTGACGCCCGCCGCCAACCCGGACGAGGATGCGGTCCTCGGGTTCCTCGACGGCAAGGGCATCGAGTACACCACGTGGGAGGGCTGGCACCGCCTGGACGCCGCCGAGCGGAAGGCCGGCGAGGCCGAGGGCCGTGAACGCAAGAAGATCGTCGAGTGGGAGGAGATGGTCGCCCACGCCAGGGCGGAGCAGGACTGACCTCCCGGCACCACTCCCCCGCCCCCGTGTCCCGAGGCACGGCCGGGCGGGGGTTTCGTGGTTCCGGGACATCCCCGGAGACTGGGCCGGGTCATCCCGCCGACAGTATGCTCGAGGGATGAACACCTACTTCACCGTGTCCAACCTGAACCAGATGAGCGCCCTCGAGGTGCACCGCATCTACAAGCTGCGGGTGGATGTCTTCGTCAACGAGCAGCAGTGCCCCTACGCGGAGATCGACGACACCGACGCACTGCCGGACACGTTCCACATCCGGGCCAACGACCGTACCGGCGCCCTGGCCGGCTACGCCCGCATCTACCCGGACACCGGTGCCGGGTTCCGGGCGAAGTGCGGCGGCGGGGTCGACATCGACGATGACCGCCGGCTCTGGCAGTTCGGCCGGTTCTGCATCGCCCCCGCCGCGCGCGGCACCGGGCTCGGGGCCGCGATCATGAAGGACGCGCTGAAGCTCGCGCACGAGCAGAACCCGGACGCCGATGTGGCGATCACGGCGCAGACCCCGTTGCGGGGTTACTACGAGGGCTACGGTTTCACCGTCTGCGGCGACGAGTTCGACTGGGACGGGATGATGCACCTGCCGATGGTGCGCCCCGCCGGCTGAGCGCACCCGCCCGGTGTCTCCCGGGCGACCGGCTCAGTGCCGGTCGGACGTGGTGTGGACCTCGACGGCCGCGGCCGCTGCGGTGGCCCGCTCGCGGGCGGTGGCGGTGTCCTCGGCGGTGGCCAGGGCGACGCCCATCCGGCGGCGGGTGAACGCCTCCGGCTTGCCGAAGAGCCGGACGTCCGCCTCGGCCACCGCGAGCGCGGCCCCGAGGCCGCTGTAGCTCACGGCCGGGGCGTCGACGCCGCCGTAGATGACGGCGGAGGCGCCGGGTGAGGTGAGGGTGACGTCGATCGGCAGGCCGAGGATCGCGCGGGCGTGGAGATCGAACTCGGAGAACCGCTGGGACGCCATGGTGACCATGCCCGTGTCGTGGGGCCGGGGCGAGACCTCCGAGAAGTAGACGTCGTCGCCGAGGACGAAGAGCTCCACACCGAACACCCCGCGCCCGCCGAGGGCGTTGGTGATGCGCGCGGCGACGGACCGGGCGTTGTCCGCCGCTGCGGGGGTCAGCTGCATGGGCTGCCAGGATTCGACGTAGTCACCGTCCTGCTGGCGGTGGCCGATGGGTTCACAGAACCAGGTCGCGGGTTCCCCGGTGGCGGCGTCGATCGACCGGACGGTGAGCAGCGTGATCTCGTGGTCGAACTCGACGAACCCCTCGACGATGACGCGGTCGCCCGCGACCCGGGCCCCGGCGCGGGCGTGTTCCCAGGCGCGGTC
Organism: Corynebacterium pygosceleis; assembly: GCF_016595275.2. GTDB lineage: Bacteria > Actinomycetota > Actinomycetes > Mycobacteriales > Mycobacteriaceae > Corynebacterium > Corynebacterium pygosceleis. The sequence continues at coordinate 180,656 of NZ_JAENIQ020000004.1, forward strand.
GACCTCGTCGGCGGAACGGACCACGCTTTGTCCCTTCCCGGAGGAACTCATGACCGGCTTGACCACGCACGGGTAGCCCATCTCCCCGACCGCGTCGACGAATTCGTCGTAACGGGAGGCGAACGCGTAGGAGCTGGTGGGCAGGCCGAGTTCCTCGGCCGCCAGGCGGCGGATGCCCTCCCGGTTCATGGTGATCCGGGTCGCGCGGGCGGTGGGGACGACGGTGGCGGCACCGGCTTCCTCGATCTCGGTGAGGGCGTCGGTGGCCAGGGCCTCGATCTCGGGGACGATGAAGTGTGGACGGATCTCGTCGACGAGCGCGCGGACGGCCGCCGCATCGGTCATGTCCAGGGTGTGGTGGGTGTGGGCGACCTGTCCGGCGGGCGCACCGTCGTACCTGTCCGCCGCGTGCACCTCGACCCCGAGACGCTGGAAGGCGATCGTGACCTCCTTGCCCAGTTCACCCGCCCCGAGCAGGAGGACGCGGGTCGCCGACCCGGTCTGCGGTGTGCCGATCATCTCGGGGGTGTACATGTGCTGTGTCCTCACGTCGCTGCGGGTGTTTCTCGTGGTGCAGTATCGCACAGGGGTGAACGTCGTGGGGGCGTCACCGCACCCCGGGCCCGGCGCGCGGGGTACCCTGCGCGCCGGCGGTGCACCGGCGTGCGGCATCACCGGGCCGGAACCGCTACCATCGACCCATGGCCTACCATGCAGACTCGACCGATCTCGAGACCAAGGAAATTCTGACCTGGGAGGGCTTCGGTGCCGCCTCCAGGGAACTCGCCCAGATCGTGGTGGACAGCGACTTCGATCCGGAGATCATCATCGCCGTCGCCCGCGGCGGTCTTCTCCCCGCGGGAGCGCTGAGCTACGCGATGGGGGTGAAGCTCGCCGACACGATGAACGTCGAGTTCTACACCGACGTCCACGAGACCCTCCCCGATCCGGTCCTGCTGGAGCCCCTGCTGGACACCTCCGCGATCGCCGGCAGGAAGCTGCTCGTCGTCGACGATGTCGCCGATTCTGGGCGGACGCTGGCTCTCGTCCTCGAGATCCTGGAGAAGGCCGGCGCGGAGTGTCGTTCCGCCGTGCTGTACGGCAAGTCGCAGTCGGTGATCCGGCCCGATTTCGTGTGGAAGCACACCGACGAGTGGATCGTGTTCCCGTGGTCGGCCGAGCAGCCCGTGGTGCCCTCCACCGAACAGGATTAGGCGACCGGGGAGGGTGGCCCGCGCCGCCCGTCAGCCCACGGGTTGATTCCGGCGGGAGGCCTTGCGGCCCCGCTCCGGGGACACGCACACTGTGTCCATGACCCTTCCCACCGATTCAGCCCATCTCGATCCACTGAACCCGGACCCCACGTCGGTGGCGCTCGCCTGGCGCGGTGTCACCAAACGGTTCGGGGACAACCCGGCCGTCGCGGATCTGTCCCTCGACATCCCCCACGGGAGTTTCTACGGGATCGTCGGCCCCAACGGCGCCGGGAAGACCACGGCGATCACCATCGCCACGGGTCTGCTCCGCCCGGACACGGGCGCGACCTGGGTGTGCGGTGCCGATGTCTGGGGTGGCGGTGCCCTCGACGCGAAGCGGGCCTACGGTCTGCTCGCCGACGGCCTGCCGACGTTCGACCGGCTCAGCGGAGCCGAGTACCTCGAGTATCTCGGTCGGCTGCGGGGGATGGACCCGGCGACCGTCGCCGAGCGCGCCCACGGTCTGCTGGACGCCCTGGACCTGACCGCCGCCGGGGAGAAGCTCATCGTCGACTACTCGGCCGGCATGACGAAGAAGATCCTGCTCGCGGGCGCTCTGCTGCACCGGCCGCGGATCCTGATCCTGGATGAGCCCTTCGAGGCGGTCGACCCGGTCTCCGGCCGGGTGATCCGCTCGATTCTCGACGCCTTCGTGCGCGGCGGCGGCACCGTCGTGATGAGTTCCCACGTCATGGAGCTGGTCGAGGGACTCTGCGACCACGTCGCACTGATCGCCGACGGTCGCGTGGTCGCCTCCGGGACCGTCGATGACGTCCGGGGAACCGGATCGCTGGGGGACGCGTTCATCAATCTGGTCGGCGGCGGCGAACTCGACGAGGGATCCCTCGGTTGGCTCGGATCGGCCACCGGTCCGGAGAGGTCCGGCGCCGGGGATGACGGAGGTGACGACCGGTGACACGTACCCTGATCCAGCTCCACCGCACCCTGCGGAAACGGTCCCTGAAGGCGCAGCCGTCGCAGTGGTTCATGATCATCTTCATCTGGGTCTACGGCGTGATCGGCGCGCTGTCCCTCGGCGGCATGACCCTCAACGAGCAGCTGACCGGGAACCAGTCCGCGCTCTCCCTCTCACTCGGTGTGGGGGTGCTGGCGTACTGGGTTCTCGCGTTCATCTACCCGTCCAGTGAGAACCAGCTGACCCCCGGCTGGTTCGCCCCGCTGCCGGTGGCGGCCCGGGAACTGCTGCCGGGCTTCATTCTGGCGGCGTTCCTCCAGTCCCGCGGTTACCTCGCGGTGCTCAACTCGGTGATCACGTTCGGTTTCGGCACCGTCGGACTGGTTCTCACGGGCCACGCGTGGGTCGTCCCGTTCTGGTTGCTGGCCGTCGTCGCGGCTCTCGCGCTGAGCATCTGCGGCGCCGAGGCGTGGATCGTGTTCGGTGTGCTGTCCGGTGGGCGGTCCCGGCGGGAGAAACTGTCCATGGCCGGTGGCGTGGTGTTCATCCTCGTCATCATCGGGTTCAACATGGTGGTGAACTCGGCTATCGGCGTGGACACCGCGAGGGTCACCCGGATTCTCGGTTACACGCCCTTCGGCGGAGCGGGCGGTGCCGCCGGCAGTCTCGCCGACGGAGCCTGGGCGACCGCGGCCGTTCAGGCCGTCATCGGCGTCGTTCTGCTCCCGGTGCTCTGGGGGGCGTGGCACCGGGCACTGACCAGATCGTTCACCCAGGTGACGGAAACCGGTTCCGGGTCCCGGACCCGGCAGCGGGGTCGGCTGATGCTGCGTGGAGTTCCGGCGACGGTCGGCGGAGCCCTCTACTCCCGCGCGCTCCTGTACTGGGTGCGGGACTCACGGTTGCTCTACAGCCTGATCTCGCTGCCGTTGTTCTCGATGTTCTTCCTGGTTCTCGGCGAGACGAGCGAGGACAGCAGGATGGAGTGGCTCGGTGCGTACATGATGGCCGCGGCGGCGACCCAGTACGTCGCCAACGCCTACGGCTACGACGGACCGGCGAACTGGGTGCACATGGCCGCCGGTGTCCCGGCGCGGACGATGGTGCGGGCCCGGGCTGCGGTGGCCGCGACCGTCTCCGTGCCCACGGTGGTGCTCTACGACACCGCACTCGGGGTGATCAGCGGGTTCTCCCCCCTGTGGCTGCTGACGACGGTGGTGACGGTCGGTGCCGTCCCTGCGGCTCTCGGATTCGGGTCACTGCTCAGCGTGTTCAATCCGTTTCCGACGGCCCGCCCCGGAACGAATCCGATGAAGGACCGGTCCGGGTATTCCGGTGCCGCGTTCATCGCGGCGTTCGGTGGCCTGCTCGGTATCTGGCTGCCGCTGGTGCCGGGGATCATCATGATGGTGTCCGGTCGGGGTGAGGGCGTCGCGTCGCCGTTGTTCCTCGGCGGGATCGCCTGGATCGTGGTCGTCACCGTCGTCGTGTACGTGGTGGGCACCGGGGTCGCGACCCGGAAGTTGGACAGGTCGTGGCCGGAGATCTTCACGAAGGTCCGCAGCTACGCCTGAGACGGGGAGGGCCCCGATCCGTGTCGGATCGGGGCCCCTTTTTCCCTGATGTCGTGTGTGCGGTTAGACGTGTGCCGCGGTCGTGTCACGACCACCGCGTCCGAGGGCCGCGTCCAGGCTGTAGCGGCCTGCACCGGTCACGGCCAGGGCCACGCCGACGGCGGTGAGCATGAGGGTGTACTCGATGCCGCCGTCGGTGTTGAAGAAGCCGTTGGGCAGGTGCACGGAGATCATCGCTCCCGCCATCACGACCGCTGCGGCGATGGCGGCGATGCGGGTCGCGACGCCCAGTATCAGGGCCAGGCCCCCGAGGAGCTCGACGAGAATGGCGATCCACGCCATGATCTCGGGTGCGGGGAGGCTGGACATCGACGCGAATGCGGCGCCGGTCTGTCCGGGGCCCATGAGGAAGAGTTTCTGGAAACCGTGTGCGGTGAGGATGGCGCCGAAGATGAGTCGGATGATCAGCAGGCCGAGGTCGATCGGGGTGCGGGTCATTGGTGCTCCTTGGTTGGGTGTTCCTCCCGAGGGGATCCCGGGATGGTCGATGTAGTCCATTCACATCTTGTTGACACAACAGCAAGGTGGCGGCTTCCATTCCCGCCCCCCTTCCCCGCCCCGCGACCACCGCCTTCCACACCCGCCGAAAAAAGCGTGTGAGCAGCCCCTACGCCGACACACCCCGCCGTGAATAAAACCCCGCACCAGGCAGGTACGGGGTTTTATTCACGGCGACCGGAGAATCAGGACTCCATCACGTCGTTGATCACGATGGTCTGGTCGCGGCCCGGGCCGACACCGACGTAGGAGATGCGGCAGCCGGACAGCTCCTCCAGGCGGTTGAGGTAGTCCTGCGCGCGCTGCGGCAGTTCCTCGAAGGTCCGGCAGCCGGTGATGTCCTCGTCCCACGCGGGCATCGTCTCGTAGATGGGCTCGGCGTGGTGGAAATCGGACTGGCTGGTGGGCATCTCGTCGAAACGCGTGCCGTCGACGTCGTAGGCGACGCAGATCGGGATCTCCCCGATACCCGTGAGCACGTCGAGCTTGGTCACGAACAGGTCGGTGAAGCCGTTGACCCGGCTGGCGTAGCGCGCGACGACGGAGTCGTACCAGCCGCAGCGGCGCTTCCGGCCGGTGTTCACGCCGACCTCACCACCGGTGGTCTGCAGGAACTCGCCCCACTTGTCGAACAGCTCCGTCGGGAACGGGCCCGCGCCGACGCGGGTGGTGTAGGCCTTGATGATGCCCAGGGACGAGGTGATGCGGGTCGGTCCGATACCGGAGCCGACACACGCACCACCGGAGGTCGGATTCGACGACGTCACGAAGGGATAGGTGCCGTGGTCGACGTCGAGCATCGTCGCCTGGCCGCCCTCCATCAGCACGTGCTTCCCCTCGTCCAGGGCACGGTTGAGCTCCAGTTCCGCCTCGATGACCATCGGGCGGAGACGGTCCGCGTAGGACAGGAAGTAGTCGACGATCTGTTCCGGATCGATGGCCTTGCGGTTGTACATCTTGACCAGGATCTGGTTCTTCACGTCCAACGCCGAGGTGACCTTCTGACGCAGGATCGACTCGTCGAAGATGTCCTGCACGCGGATGCCGACGCGGGAGACCTTGTCCGCGTAGGTCGGTCCGATGCCCCGCCCGGTGGTGCCGATCGCGCGCTTGCCCAGGAAACGCTCCTGCACCCGGTCGAGGACCTGGTGGTACGGCGCGACGACATGGGCGTTCGCGGAGATCCGCAGCCGGGAGGCGTTCGCGCCACGGGCCTCGAGACCGTCGATCTCGTCGAACAGCGCCTCCAGGTTGATCACCACACCGTTACCCAGCACGGGCACGGCGTTCTCGCTCAGGACACCGGCGGGAAGGAGCTTCAGCTCGTACTTCTCGCCACCGACGACGACGGTGTGCCCGGCGTTGTTCCCGCCGTTCGGCTTGACCACGTAATCGACCTGGCATCCGAGGATGTCGGTGGCCTTACCTTTACCCTCGTCGCCCCACTGGGCTCCGACTACAACAATTGCGGCCATGGTTTAACACGCCTCTTCCGATAGCTCGACAGCATCGCCGCGGCGAACGCGGCACAGACGTCTGCCCATTCTACCCTCCACGACCGCGCGCGTATCATCTCTGACCATGCGAGTACTCTTCCTGGCCTGTGGCGGCTCCGACGGTCTACCGGTGAACCGGTCCGTACTCGATGACATCCGGGGGCTCAACGAGATCGCGGCCCTCGACGTCCTGGAGCTCCCCGACGTTCCCGGACGCCGGGATCTGGCCCCCCTCGACGACGCCGCGCGCGCCGCACTCCCCGTCGACCCGACCCCGAGCCTGGACGAGATCGCGAAGCGCCCCGACGTCGATCATCTCGGCGCCCCGGAGCGTGCGCCCCAGGAACCGGAGGAGGCGCTGCGCGTGGTCGTCTGCGGGACCGACGCGGCCCTGTCCGCCGTACTGACCAGGTTGATGCGCTCGGACAGGATGTGGGTGGAGGTCGGGTACGTACCGGCGGATCCGGAGTCCCCGGCGGCGGCGAACTTCGGGTTGCCCACCGATCCGGTCGACGCCCTCGCCCTCGCCCTCGGCGGGCGGGTCCACCCGGCCCCGTTGATCCGGGATGATTCGGCGGTCGCGGTCGCGGGCAGCGCGACGGTGTCCTGTGCCGATCCCGCCACCGAGATGACCGGCGAGGTCATCGTCGACGACGACACCCTCCTCAACCACCGGGCGGGTGGGAGAGCACCCCGTACCGGTCTCTACGGTGCCCGTCTCGTCCCGATGCTGGACGCCCCGGGGATCGCCGCCGTCGTCGCCGACAGCCCACTCGAACCGGTCCCCGGCGGGATCATCGACCGCCTGCTCCGCAGGAGCCGGCCGACGGGCACCGTGGATCCGACGACCCTGCGCACGGGCCGGGCACTGCAGGCCGGCGGACCGAACCTGCGGATCACCGTCGACGGTGTCCCGCGCCCCCGCCCCGCGGAACGGGTGACGTTCTACCGGCACCTGCGGGACCTGCAGATCGTCCGGCAGCCCTGATCTGTTCGACCGATACTCAGGGGGACGGGTCCCCCTGCTTTTTCGCGCGGGCGATGACGGCGACGAGCACGACCGCCGTGCCGACCGACAGAACGGCGAATCCACCGGTGAGCCGCCAGCCGTTGACCAGCAGGTTGGTGATGAGGACGAGTACCAGTGCGGCGGTGGCCGCCCACACGGGACGTGACTGGAGGACGTTCCGGTCCATGATCGCTCCACTTGCCTCTCTCCCCGCGTACGGGGAACGGTGGGATATTTCTGACCACGACAATAATCCGGCCGTCCCCGGCCTTCGGGGGTTTCATTCCCGCCGCGGAACGGCGGGCGGCATCACCGACGGTGCCCCCCGGACGGTGAGCGTCCGGGTCCTGCCTGCGGGCCACACAGCCGGGCGGAGCTACAGTTCGGGCTCGACGTGCGGGTGTGAACTGGTCGGGGCCAGTGCCGCCTGGGCGGATTTCCGTGACATGCCGCAGATCTGGAGGAGATCGACGATGATCGACCGGGACTGCCCGAGGATCATCTGCGCGGACAGCACCTTCCGGTCGGCGACCTCCGGTCCCGTCATCGCCGCGAGCACACGGAGACGGCGGACGAGCTGGGGGATCCGCTCGGATGTGCCGACCCGCTCACCACGGTCGAAGAGGTCCCCGAGAGCGGTCATGATGTCGGCGAGTTCCTCGAGGACCGCGATCTGGCGGGCGCTGACGTCGTCCCCGTCCTCGGTGAGGACCAGTGCCCGGCGGGCTAGGACCCGGGTGTTGCGCATGGCGTTGTCCACCGGGTTGAGTATCCGCATCAGTGACTTCACCCGCCGCCGGTTCCGCCAGTGCAGCGGCGACACGGTGGCCGCCTCCTTCCCGCTTTTCGCGGCGGCGATCAGGTTGTTGATGTTCGCCTGGGTGCCGCGCGCCTCCTGCAACGCGGCGTTGATCCCCTTCGTGTTGCCGTCCGTCAGATCGACGGCTACCTCCCTGAGGACGTGTCCGGCGATGGTGAGGATGGTGGCGATCTCCTGGCGTCCCCCGCGCAGCGGGGAGTTCGGGATCAGCGCGATGACGATGATGCCGACTGTTCCGCCGATGAAGGCGTCGAGCATCCTGTCGAGGCCACCGGATGTCCCGGGAGGGAAGATCGTGGCGATGAGCACGACGCCGATCGCCGCCTGCGTGGAGACGAGGGGCGACTTGTCCACGAGCACGGCGACGGACAGTGCGAGGAGGACGATGAACGTCATCTGCCAGGTGCCGGTACCCAACCAGGTCACCAGGAGGTCGCCGATGCCGACACCGAGGGGGACACCGATGTTGAGTTCCACCGCGCGGCGCAGTCTCTCACCGCCGGTGAGGCCGATGACGATGATGGCGGCCATGGGGGCGAAGAACACCGATTCATGGCCGAAGAGGTTGACCGCCACCCACCAGGACAGGCCTGCGGCGATGCCGCCCTGGAGGATGGAGACCCAGCTGAGACGCAGTCGACGGATCCCGGGTCGCAGCAGATCCTTCACCGCTGTCGCCGGATCGGGGACGGAGGATATTCGCCTGGCCATCTGTTAAGGATAGTTTCTTTCACGTCTGCGGTCCCGCCCCGCGTGCGGACCGGGTGGGGTTCACCGGGGGATACACGGCGGGACCCGCCCCACCGGCCTCCGGGGTGGCGTGCGGAAGACCCCACCCGGACGGTCGTGCGGTCAGCCGGGTGGGGCCGGTGCGGGCGGGGCGGTGGTCCGCTCCCGCCCGGGGTGTCACTTGGAGACGGTGGTGCCCACGGAGTGCAGGTCCTGGCAGGTCTCGATGACGCGCTCGGACATGCCCTGCTCGGCCTTCTTCAGGTAGGAGCGGGGGTCGTAGACCTTCTTGTTGCCGACCTCGCCGTCGATCTTCAGCACGCCGTCGTAGTTGCTGAACATGTGGCTGACGATCGGGCGGGTGAACGCGTACTGCGTGTCCGTGTCGACGTTCATCTTGATGACGCCGTACCGCAGCGCCTCCTCGATCTTCTCCTTCTCGGAACCGGAGCCGCCGTGGAAGACGAAGTCGAACGGCATGGCGTTCTCGTCGAGGCCGAGCTTCTTCGCGGCGGTGCGCTGACCCTCCAGCAGCACCTCCGGGCGCAGCTTCACGTTGCCGGGCTTGTACACGCCGTGGACGTTGCCGAAGGTGGCGGCCAGCAGGTAACGGCCGTTCTCGCCGGTGCCGATGGCGTCGACGGTCTTGGCGAAGTCCTCGGGCGAGGTGTAGAGCTGGGCGCCGGCCTTGGCCTCGACACCGTCCTCTTCACCACCGACGACACCGATCTCCAGCTCCAGGATGATGCGGGCCTTGCGGGCCTTCTCCAGGAGTTCCTGGGCGATCTGGAGGTTCTCGTCGATCGGGATGGCGGAACCGTCCCACATGTGGGACTGGAACAGCGGTGCCTCGCCACGGTCGACGCGCTCCTGCGAGATGGCGATCAGCGGACGCACGTAGGTGTCCAGCTTCTCCTTCTGGCAGTGGTCGGTGTGCAGGGCGACGTTGATGCCGTAGTTCTTCGCGGCCTCGTGGGCGTAGGCGGCGAGCGCGACGGCGCCCTTGACCATGTTCTTGACGGCCAGGCCGGAACCGAACTCCGCACCACCGGTGGAGAACTGGATGATGCCGTCGGACTCCGCCTCGGCGAAGCCCTTCAGCGCTGCGTTGATGGTCTCCGAGGAGGTGCAGTTGATGGCCGGGAAGGCGAAGCCTTCCTTCTTGGCCTTGTCAAGCATCTCGGCGTAGACCTCGGGGGTTGCGATGGGCATGTGCTCTCCTTTACGTGATGCGACGTCCTGTGCGTCGATCGCACCGTGGGGCCACGACCGTTGTGTTCACGGTCCGCGACCGCTGGTGCGGTCGTCCTGCCCTCAATTATGCCCCCACCGGCGACTTCTCGCCGCCCCTTGGCGCCCGATTTTGTGAATACATGCCCGATTGTCTGTTTTTTCGCGCCTGGTCCGGACAAATTCGCAGGTGATGAGACCGGGTCCGGTCCGCCACCCGGAACGTGAGATCGACCACTGCCCGATCAGGCGACCGGTCGGGCACGTTGCGCCGTCGCCCGGACGGTCCCGTCAGCCGTTGTACGTGTACCCGGCCGCGGAGACCTTCGCCGCCGCCTCGATGAGCATCCACCCGGACAGCTGCACCGACAGGTCCCGTTCCGGGATCTCGGAGCTGCGGACCGCGCCGGCGATCGAACTGCCGACCACCCCGGCGTTCCGGGGCAGGTTCGCGTCCGTGGTCCAGTCCACGCCGAACACCGGGAGGCCGTCGATCTCCAGGCGGTGCCGCCACACGGATTCCGCCGAGGCGAGGACCAGTCGGGCCGCGATCTTCCGCGTCGCCCTGTTCAACGGGGTGTCCTCCGACAGCCGCACGGCGATCTCCGCCAGGTACCGCGCCAGAATGCCCTTGAACAGTCCCCCGTCACCGCCACCCGTCCTGGCGTCGATCACGCCGGCCGGTGTCGCCATGTCCTTCGCCACGGCGTGCACCAGTTCGCGCAGCCGGGTGATCCACAGCATGAGGTGCTCGGCCTTCTCCGCGTCATCGATGCAGGTGATCGGCTGGCCGGGTTCCAGGCCCGCACGGTCCCGCAGTTTCTCGGAGATCTCGAGGCACGCGCCGAGGGTGACGCCCTGACAGTAGGGGTGGATGTCGCGGACGATCTCCGGGCCGTGCATCCGCAGCCGGACCCCGTCCATCACCAGGCCCTGTTCGTTGATGAGGTTGTCGAAGATCCAGTCGGTGAGCTCGATCGCCCGCTCGAGCCGGTCGGTCCGGGCCATCATGATCGCGGCGGGGCCGTTGGTGGGCACGTTGTAGAACGTCTCGTTGCTGCGCCACGGGAGAACACCGGTGAGATTGTCCGCACCGGCGATGATGTTGTGCTCCAGCGGGGCGACCGCCTTCGGCGTGCGGAACTTCCGGACCTCGTTGACGCGGGCCCCGGCGAGAGCGAGCCAGGCCTTGTCGTCGTAGTAGCGGTTCGCGGTGAGCCCCCGGAGATTGCGGATCCGCATGCCGCGCAGGGTCCGCCTGATCCGCTGCTGCCGGGCGGGTGTCGGGCGGCGGGCGGCGGCGTCGACGAGGCAGTCCAGGTAGTGGGCCTGCCACCAGTAGTGCCACCGGAGGAAGATCTTGTCCCGGGTCGTCGGGGGCCACGCCACGACCGCCAGATTGGTGTGGGGAAGCAGCCAGAGTCGACTCGAGTGCCGCTCGTTGATGGCGGCTTCGGCGAGGTCAGCGCGGTGAGCCCATTTTTCTTGCACGTTATGGTCCATCTCTCATGGTGGCCGAGGTGTTACTTGTCCCACGTCAGGCACCGTCTCTGCAGCACAAATGGTATCACCAGGATTGGTCGAGGTTCGCGTGCTGCGTCACCCACCGGTGCATCGCGATACCCGCGGCGACCCCCGCGTTGATCGACCGCGTCGAACCGAACTGCGCGATCGAACAGGTCATCAGCGCCCCCGCACGCGCGGCCTCCGTGACACCCGGCCCCTCCTGCCCGAACAACAGCAGGCACCGTTCCGGCAGCCGGGCGGTCTCCAGGGGAACGGATCCGGGCGTGTTGTCGACGGCGACGACCGTGATGTCCCGGGCGAGCGCCCACGCCAGCAGCGTGCCAACGTCCGGGTGGTGCAGCAGATGCTGGTACCGGTCGGTGACCATCGCGCCACGCCTGTTCCACCGACGCCGACCGACGATGTGCACGGTGTCCACGGCGAAGGCGTTGGCGGTACGGACGACGGTGCCGATGTTGGCGTCGTTCTCGAAGTTCTCGATCGCGACGTGCAGCGGGTGCCTGCGGGTGTCGATATCCGCGACGATCGCCTCACGCGTCATGTACCGGTAGGCGTCGACGACGTTGCGCCGGTCGCCCTCCGCGAGCAGCGTCGGATCGAAACGGGCGTCCGTCGGGAGCGGCTCACCCGGATGCTCCTCACTCCACGGACCGACACCGACGCGCCCCGCGCCCCATTCCGTCGGGCCGGGCTTTTCTCCGTCGTGTTCTCCCCGGGTGTCGGTCACCTTCTCACTCAAGGCCGAGGTCCGACAGTCCCAGCAGGAACCGGTAGTCGAGTCCGGCGTCGGCGAGAACCCTGTCCGCACCGGTCGCACGGTCGACGACCGTCGCGACACCCACGACCTCCGCACCCGCCTCCCGCAGCGCCTCCACGGCGGTGAGCGGCGAGTTACCGGTGGTGGTGGTGTCCTCGACGACGAGGACCTTCTTCTCGACGATGTCCGGCCCCTCGATCCGGCGCTGCATACCGTGCTTCTTCGTCTCCTTGCGCACGACGAAGGCGTCGATCGCCCGCCCGTCGGCGTGCATGACGGCGGTGGCCACGGGGTCGGCGCCGAGAGTCAGACCACCGACCGAGACATAGTCCCAGTCCGCGGTGAGTTCCCGCAGGAGCCGGCCGATCAGTTCCGACGCCCGGTGGTGCAGCGTCGCCCGCCGGAGATCGACGTAGTAGTCGGCCTCCCGACCGGAGGACAACGTCACCCGGCCGTGCACCACGGCGAGTTCCTTGACCAGTTCAGCGAGTTCTCTACGGGCTTCAGCGGATGAAAGGGTCACAGTGGTTCAGGGCTCCTCGGTTGCAGTCGGGTCATCGGTCTCCGGGGCACTGGCGGCTGCCCCGGTATCGGTGTCGGAATCGGTGAAGATGCTCGGCCCGGTGCGGAATGTCCGTGGGACACGCACCCCACCGGGCCGGGGGTCGACGTCCCCGCCGTCGGCGATCGCATCGATCTCATCACCACCGACGGCACGCGGTTCCACGGTACCGCGCTGCTCGGACCGGAAACGGCTGGGCAGTTCCACAGGCTCGTCGGGACGCTGCACGAGCGGCCGCACGACAGGCTCCGACCCGTCCTCCGCGACGCCGCCGGAACGATCCGTCGACCGGTGCGGTGCGGGCAGGGGGCGTGAGGGGTCCAGACCCTCCACGTCCCGGAGCGGAGTGTCCCCGTCCCGCGGGGGGAGGGTGCACGCGGAATCGGCGAGCAGAGCCAACGGTTCGAGGGCGGCGTCCCAGTCCTCCGGGGAACTCCGCCTGACCAGTTGCGCGATGACCCACCTCGACTCCGTCCAGACGGCGGTGACCGCAGCCGGAAGCGCATCCAACGCGGCGGAGACCCGCTCATCGACGAAACGCCCGGCGACATCGGGCTCCGCGCAGAACACGGCGAAATCCCCCAACCGGAGAACAGAGTCCCGGTCCTCCGCCGAACGCGTCATCTGCACGACGACCGCGCTACCGGTGACCCGCCTGAACGCGAGAACCGTCTCCGGCCCCAGATCAGCGAGATGGAACTCGTGCCCGGACGTCATCCCACTGACGACATCCTTCGCGGTGACACCCGCGCCAGCGGGTCCCCCGTTCCATTCATCACCGAGAAACGCGTCCCCCCTGCTGTAGTCGTGCCCGTGCGCGGACGCCCACCGACGGCGCTGCCGCCGCACCGACCCCGGCAGATGGAACCCACCGTGACCGCCACCCACCGACACCCGGCTCCGCTCCCCCCGTGCCACGACTGGAGTCCCCACGGTGACGGGGTCCACCTCCACGGCATCGGGTTCCCCCATCCGTGCGTCCCTGTCCTCCGGACTCAGGACCTGCACATCACGCAACTGATCCTCGACCTCCACGTCGATCACGTCCACTCCGACGTCAGGGTCCCCATCCTCCCCGGGCCCGTCCGGCTCCCCGGAGGACTCCGCACGATCAGGACCCCGGTCCCCCTCCCACTGCGCGGCGACACCGTCAGACGCGCCACCGACGACCGGCCCAGGCACGGCCCCAGAGGTGGACGGAACTGCGTCACCGGCATCCGTGACATCAACGTCAGCGGAATCCGACCGGCGAGCCAGAGCGTCCCGACGATTCGCGACGAGAACCAGGGCAACAGCACCGGCGCCCGAGGCACCGGCGAACAGGAGAAGAGTTTCGCTTAACATTTGGCTCCGAGTCTAGCGCCCCGTGCACGGGGCAGGTGCACCCCCGACACACACCCCACACAAAGACCTGACCCGCCACACCTCCAACTAGAAGGCGGGCGGGCCAGAACCGGAAGAACCCTACCGGCTACTCATCCCTACGGCGTCGGACCGCGAACACCAGACCAAAACCAGCCAGCGCAAGCACCAGACCAACACCGACAGCAACCAGCACATTGGCACCAGTCACCGGCAACCGCTCAGGAACCCGATCCACAGACGGCACCTCACCATCAGCGACCGAACCATCCTCGCCACCATGACCCTTCACAGGACCATCCGACGGAACATCCGACCCGGGCTCCGGCACACCGGAAACAACCGGATCCTGCCCATCACCAACCGGACCACCACCCGGAACCGGAACCGGAATCGGAATGATCGCCCCACCACCGGTCGAACCGGTGACACCGGAATCATCCTTCTCCACCGTCACCTCAGCAGAATCAGTCGCAGAAACCGTCCGATCCTCCCGACCGGGATCCATATCATCAGGAATCGTCGCGACAACCGTCACCGGCCCACCGTAACGACCCGCATCCGCATCCGACCCGGTCACAACATGAGGCTGCGACCTACACGTCATCGACGCACCCGGAGCAAGCCTGACATCAGGACAATCAATCCCCGAAACGGATTCATCGGTAAGCGTCACACCACTCAACTCAACCCTGCCACCATTGGTCACCGTGTAACCGAAGACGACAGACTCACCAACCCGGTAGACCCTCTCACCATCAACAACATCCTTGGTCACGGCAATCGCCGCATCCCGCTTGAGCTCAACACTCACGGACGCTTCATTGCCCCGGACAACCCTGCCACCGACAACACCCTCCGCCGTCGCGGTGTTCACAAGCACACCACCACCGACGACATCGGAATCATTGACGGTGATCTCCGCCGTACAGACAAGGCTCTCACCGACCTGAAGAGACGAACCCTCCCCGGTCACACCACAATCCAGCTCCGTACCACGACCACGAAGCCAAGGATCACTGACCTTCACCCCGTCAACCGCCGTATTGCCCTCATTCCGAACAGAAACAGTGAAACTCACCGTCTCCCCGGAACCAACAGGACCAACCGGATCAGCAGTTTTAGTGACCACCAGACGCGGATCAGCAGCCGGAACCGACACCTGATCCTCCTCCGAAGTCACACCCGACCCCCTGGTCAAAGTAACCCCGTTGACTGTCGCGGCATTATCAACAGAACCCGCAGCAGCCTGATCCTGAGTCACGGTGTAGACACCGGAGGTGCACTCACGGGTAGCACCCGGCTCAAGCGGCGTGGAATTATCACAGACCACCTCAACCCCGGCCTTCCTGAGCTGCTCATCAACCACCTCGATATCACGCAACGACACCGCACCGGTATTGGTCACCACAAACCTGTAGGTGATCTCATCACCCACCCGGTACACCATCCCCGGCTCATATCCGACGACACTCTTGGCCACAGTCAACCCCGACCGGGAACTCACCGGAGCCGTCGCCGTCGCGGTCAACTCACCAATCTTGAAATCCCCGAACTCACCGGTGACCGTCGCGGTATTGACAACCTCGGTCTCCGCATCAACATCAGCCTGACTCACCACAGTCTCCGCGGTACAGACCACCTGCTCACCAACACCCAACGTCGCACCATCCGGCCCGACGACACCATCGACATCACAGCTCAGCTCACCTTCACCGAACATCGGATCACTCAACCGAACCTTCTCAACCGGAGTGGTCCCGTTATTGCGCACCCGAATCTCCCAGGTGATCATGTCCCCCGCTTCCACAGGACCCGTCGTCGACGCGCTCTTCGTGATCACCAGACCCGGCGAACCCGTAGCAACCTCAACACTGTCAGAGGCCTCCACCGACCGACCGTCACGTGTCTGCGCACGCACAGTAGCCGTATTAACCAGCACACCCCTGTCAGCGATCTCCTCATCGACCATGAAGGGATCCGCGGTGCACTCCAACACCGCACCCGGCGCCACATCAGTCCCGGAACACCGGACATTACGCAGCATCGGATCACTCACCTCAACATCAGTCAACGTGACCGCCCCGGTGTTACGGACATCAAACGAATACGACACCTCAGACCCCGGAGTGTACCGACGCTCAGGTTCGGCAACCTTCTTATCCAGAGCAACACCAGCCCGAACATCAAGCGCCGTCGTCACCTCATCCGACGCCTCAACCCGCAGACCGTGAACCTCACCACTGACAGTGACCTCATTGACCAACTGCCCACCATCAGCCAGATCCAGATCATCCTGACCAACCTGCACCGTGGCCGAACACGAGACAACCTCACCGGCATCAAGGCGAACACCCTCACCGGTCAACTGCCCACGATCACCACACTCGACACCAACCCCCCTGGCCTCAAGCATCGGATCAGACAACCTCACCCCATCCAGCGGAGCAGTACCACTGTTGGTGACCGTAAAGCCGTAGGAAACCTCACCATCAACCCCGACAGGCTCCGACGCATCAGCAGTCTTGACAACAGCAATGCCCGCCTTACGGACATCCACCGACACCTCACCACGCTTCGGCTCGAAAGCCTCCCCGTTCACGGGAGTCGCATGAGCAGTCGCAACATTCGAAACGACACCGACACCATCCTCCCCGACATCACCATCACCAACGGTATACGCCACAGTGCACGTCAGAGAATCACCCGGAGCAACAACACCATCACCGTCATTACACGAAATCTCCCCACCGGCATCACTGACCAACGGATCATCAACCCGCACATCCTTCAACGTGACATCACCAGTATTAGAGACCTTCAACTCATACGAAACAACCTCACCGGGAACATAGAAATCCTTCCCATCAACAACAGACTTCGTGAAATCAAACCCCGCAGACGTCACCAGCTCAACAACAACCGAATCACTCGGCCCCTGAACAACCTCACCGCCATACATCGCCGTAGCAGACGCCGTATTAGTCAACGACGTACCCGCAGCAACATCCGCCTCAGTAACCACATACTCACCGGTACACAGGAACCCCTGATTCGGCGACAAAACACCACCCTCATCAGAAAGAGGACTACCGTGATCCCCTTCCACAGGGCCACCATTCCCATCCAGTGCCTTACAGGACAGATCAAAATCCCCACCGTCCCAGTCATCAACCAGTTTAACGTCCGTCAGATCGGCGGTGCCGTCGTTAACGACAGCGACATAGAAAGAAACGGTCTCCCCCACACTGCGTTCGACACTCTTTTCATAATTGTCGGTGGCCTCATTGTGGATGGCCTTGTGAACAATCAGCGAAGGTTGCGGATCAACCAAACCGAAATCGATTTCACCGATCGTGATTGGATCCCCCTCCGGAATGACCAAATTCTCGACCGTGTTCTTACCCTGATTCGCGGGATCCGGACCGGACTGCGTCAGGTACATACCGTCAGGAACGTCGATCTTCACCGTGTAGGTACCCGGGGAAAGCTCACTGAACGCGTAGTTACCTTCAGCATCGGTCTCCTCAGTGAAGATAACGTCACCCGCACTGTTCACCAACGTCACGGTCGCGTTCCCGTAATCATCTTCATCGTAATCCCGGCGACCGGAAGCGTCTTTATCGAGATAAACATGCCCCTCGATAGTCGAGGTCTCGATCCTGGTTTGCACCGCGTCCGGAGACGGAACCACATCACGGAGCTGCCCCGTTTCGGTGGCTCGGCCTATGGACAGCCGGTTGACAACGACGTCGTCGTGAAGCGCACCCGGAACCGAAGCGGTCATCCTGACGGTGAAAAGATCACCGGGGTCAAAGTCGGCGGTCATCCGTACCGCGGTGACCTCCTCAAGTGAACTCGGGCAGTTCGGGTCACCGGAGGTGAGATCGGCGCACCACTTCGTCGAACCACCGGGAGCGTTCGTGGAATCGCCGGGGTCCCGATTGATCTCTGCGGGAGCGGTCTTTGTGTACTCTATCGCGACCTCGGGAGAATGCTCGACCTGCGACAACGTGACCTTGCCCGCCGTCTTGGTCTTCGGTTGCCCATCACCAGAGGGACTATCTCCGTCGTAGGGGAGAACATCGATCCAACGAACACCGGAAACCGGATTGTCCATGCTGTTGTGCAGACCAATCGTCCAGGACACTGAGTCGTCAACACCGATGACGGTGTCACTGACCTCCTTGGAGGCCGAGAGATTCTTCGTGTAGTTGATTGCCCGTGCATCAGTTACCACCCGCCTCCCGGAGCGGGGCTTACCTTCGACGGTTTCGCCCTGAAGATTCTGATACTGCCAGGTCATCTTGGTGACGGTCTTTACCTCATCAGCTTTCACGAGGTTGGACACACGCCCCCAGAGCACCAACCCACTCAATCTGGCATCCGACAACGGAAGAGTCTCGCCTGCGGGCAGGGACCATTCAACGACGGTCGGCTCATCGTCCGCACATCCTGGTTCACCTGTGTCGGCGCTCCGAATGATGTTGACGTTCCAGCGGGAATCATTCTCGTTGGTGAGACTGTCCGCCCATTTGCTGGTACGCCTCTTGACGGCGGACCCACGGATATCCAGACAAGCATCCAGCTTTGTGTTCACAATAGGAGAGACAGGGTGATCTTCGGGTAGACCGAACTCCTCCAGCTCAGGCACCACCTGATAGCGGAACTGCGAACCAGGAATGGAATTGTAGGTCCAGAAAGAAGTATTGTTGATCCCGGCGATAAACGGGTGCAGATACTTGAAAGAGTCAGAAGACGGTCCCTGGAATTCCTCACCTTCCCCGGGACTCACATATGCGTGATCCTCGAGAGGCGGGGACATGCCTCTGTCGTCGAAGTCGTTTCGTTTCTCCATCGCAGGCGACGGAGTGAACTGAATGTACGTACGGGCACCTGCCACGAAAGAAAGGGGTCGTTTTGCGACGAGTTTGATGGCGTTGATTGCGTCACGCCCACCGGGAACCTCGTCGGGATCGGTATACCAGTTGTCAGTAGAACCGGCCACACCACAACCACGATTTTCCGTCTGTTCAGAAGAATAGTAGGCCGTGAAATTCTCCGTAGAGGGAAGGACATCTTCTTCAATTCCGTCCGAGGGATTCTCGACATCCACTCGGTAATACCATGGGTACCTGTCGAAATCCAGTTTCTGCTCACTCGGATCCCAGGTGTCACATATCTCTACCTTCCGCTTCACGGGAAGAGAGGTAACCCGAATGACCGCAGGCACCTCTTGACCCAGGGTTGACACCCCAGCTCCATAGCCAGTCTGATAAAAGTCAAGGGCCGGAAAGACACCCTTAGAGAACAAATTACCGGACTCGAATTGCCTGACCTCCCTCTTCCCGCAGTTATTGTTCTTGAGGGTACCGTTATACTGACTACCACCGGGTCTCCAACCACCGATCTCAGAGGTGTCGAAGTCACAGGATTCACCACTGCCGATCTCGGTCCGCCCCTCGTTCACGAGGGTACCGTCCTCGGTGGTGAAATCAGGCAAATCTTTTTTCACACGATAGACGATAGATTCACCGAGATGATCGGCGGCCGTATCGGCCGGGTAGAAGACGTAAAAATCCTTATTGAGCGTTTGACTACTTCCGTTAATTCCCAGATTTAGAGGATCGCTATATTCCCTCGTCTCGAGAATGACATCTTCAATCGACACTCCGGTAGGATCTGTCGTCACGAAGCTTCCCTCGGGAGCCTCTACGATCTCCAGCGGAACCGTTTGAGGATCACGATAGGGACGAGGTATATGCAGCGAACCCTTCGACGTGTTACTCGAGTTTTCATCCCGGACACGGGCATGGTTAACGAGAGTGACCTTCTGCTTCAGATAATCCCTCCCCCCGACATGAGCGACACCTACATTCGGAGGATTTCCGGCGTAAGAATCTGTCACCGCCAGGTCGAGATCAGCCACGCCGACAACCTTGTAGCCATCCGCTACGGTCGGTACCACACCGGTGATATCCGGCCTACCATACTCCGTGGAATACTGTTCTTCCAGGTCACCCTCGACAATAAACACACGCGCTTCATCAAGAACATTTTTCTTATTGTCCGAAAGTACGGAAATATCCTGCTTGTAAATCAAATCAAGACCAGGCAACGGTGTGAAGGTGCAGGCGGGTATGTGTTTTCCGCCCACCTTGACAAGCTTCCGTTCAGCATTCGTCCACTGCCCCGGGCGCGCCTTACACAACTCGCCGAACCCCTGGGACAGCACACTGTCGGTCTCCCTGTCCCCCTGGGGTGCCCTAATTTCAGCACCGGGACCACCGTCATTAAACCTTCCGTTAACCCACGGTATTCCGAAGCTCCAGAAATCCAAAGCTACAGTGAACTTCTCTGGGTTGCTCGGTCTGGTTTTCACAGAAAGCTCGACATTGTACTTGACCCAGTCATTGGTGCAGACGATGTCATCTTCCGGAGTGTCATCTCCCCCCTCGAAAGGAACCGTCGCCTCCGAATTCAGCGAGCACCTGTCCGTGGTGTCATGGCCGGTACCGGTGGCTTCACGCTGAAGATTAGCCGCCACACCGTAATCGTCACCCACCGCACGCAGCGCCCTACCCACCCCGGGCAGCAGTCCGGCGCCCCCGTCATCTACGGAAGGTGCGGCAGCATCAGCACCCTCCCCGACAGAAGGTGCGGCAGCATCAGACCCCTCATCAACGGAAGGTGCGGGATCATCAGACCCCTCCGCATCATCAGCGACGTCCACGGCCTGATCATCGACAGGAGACACCTCAACTACCTCAGGCTCCGCCTTCCCGCTAGAGGGGGTATCGGCGATCGCCACACCACTCAGCAACACGGACATCGCGAGAAGAGCGACACAGATCACGGCCGTGACACGCATTCCCACCGGTCCAATCCGCCTCAAGAGCGGACCACTCCCCCCCAGTAAACCTGAATCCAAGATCAGATTTTTCATACTTTACCTACCTTATTCACACCTGTTAGAAGCCGGACGGTGCTGGATTTTACCAGTTCAGCTATTAGCGTTAGCTCAGCTTACCAGATGTGCCCCCAGCAACACTCCCGAGCGCTACCACGCGACGCCGAAGGTCCTCGACAACACCCCGCACCACGCGTCATGCAGACACATCGACGATGAGTGAAGGCCAGGTGAACAAGATGGCCCCAACCATACTCAAACACGGCCGACAAAGTGGCACCGGACAAGAAGCCCCAAAACACGCACGCCACCGTATTTACAACCCTGCCAAAACTATCACTTCTGCTACATAATGGCTGAAGGTTATTTAAGTGCGTGTAAGTTTATTTCCTGCGCAGACCAAGTACCTCGCACCTATCCCCATGAGTCACACGCGGTCATTACGCCCCGGGGCGGAGAAGCGCTTAAAAGACTTTTCTCCGGAAACGCCCCGCACCACCGGAACAACCTGACGACGAGATCACAAAGCATCCGCAGATACCTATCTCACGGACTTTCTGTTCCAGAAAAATACCGCCCAAAGACGCTTGAACACGGAACTGAGACATCCCCGCCCCGACATCATTCCCCATCGGTAGAGATGAGTCATCCTGGTGAGCTCCCCCCGCACAGAGGTTCAACGAACGTAACCGGATGAGCCGCCTCAGAGCTTCCATCCGCAACAACCCGAAAGTCCGGAAGCCTAGCCTGTCCCACCAACAGTTGCCCGGAACTGTCCCTCCCCATCCGAGGAAAGCATCAGCAAGTCCAAGGGGTATTACGGGTATAAGACACAGGCCACCACAATTCGATCCCACGTTTGTGGTTCGGTGCACCCCCGACACACACCCCACACAAAGACCTGACCCGCCACACCTCCAACTAGAAGGCGGGCGGGCCAGAACCGGAAGAACCCTACCGGCTACTCATCCCTACGGCGTCGGACCGCGAACACCAGACCAAAACCAGCCAGCGCAAGCACCAGACCAACACCGACAGCAACCAGCACATTGGCACCAGTCACCGGCAACCGCTCAGGAACCCGATCCACAGACGGCACCTCACCATCAGCGACCGAACCATCCTCGCCACCATGACCCTTCACAGGACCATCCGACGGAACATCCGACCCGGGCTCCGGCACACCGGAAACAACCGGATCCTGCCCATCACCAACCGGACCACCACCCGGAACCGGAACCGGAATCGGAATGATCGCCCCACCACCGGTCGAACCGGTGACACCGGAATCATCCTTCTCCACCGTCACCTCAGCAGAATCAGTCGCAGAAACCGTCCGATCCTCCCGACCGGGATCCATATCATCAGGAATCGTCGCGACAACCGTCACCGGCCCACCGTAACGACCCGCATCCGCATCCGACCCGGTCACAACATGAGGCTGCGACCTACACGTCATCGACGCACCCGGAGCAAGCCTGACATCAGGACAATCAATCCCCGAAACGGATTCATCGGTAAGCGTCACACCACTCAACTCAACCCTGCCACCATTGGTCACCGTGTAACCGAAGACGACAGACTCACCAACCCGGTAGACCCTCTCACCATCAACAACATCCTTGGTCACGGCAATCGCCGCATCCCGCTTGAGCTCAACACTCACGGACGCTTCATTGCCCCGGACAACCCTGCCACCGACAACACCCTCCGCCGTCGCGGTGTTCACAAGCACACCACCACCGACGACATCGGAATCATTGACGGTGATCTCCGCCGTACAGACAAGGCTCTCACCGACCTGAAGAGACGAACCCTCCCCGGTCACACCACAATCCAGCTCCGTACCACGACCACGAAGCCAAGGATCACTGACCTTCACCCCGTCAACCGCCGTATTGCCCTCATTCCGAACAGAAACAGTGAAACTCACCGTCTCCCCGGAACCAACAGGACCAACCGGATCAGCAGTTTTAGTGACCACCAGACGCGGATCAGCAGCCGGAACCGACACCTGATCCTCCTCCGAAGTCACACCCGACCCCCTGGTCAAAGTAACCCCGTTGACTGTCGCGGCATTATCAACAGAACCCGCAGCAGCCTGATCCTGAGTCACGGTGTAGACACCGGAGGTGCACTCACGGGTAGCACCCGGCTCAAGCGGCGTGGAATTATCACAGACCACCTCAACCCCGGCCTTCCTGAGCTGCTCATCAACCACCTCGATATCACGCAACGACACCGCACCGGTATTGGTCACCACAAACCTGTAGGTGATCTCATCACCCACCCGGTACACCATCCCCGGCTCATATCCGACGACACTCTTGGCCACAGTCAACCCCGACCGGGAACTCACCGGAGCCGTCGCCGTCGCGGTCAACTCACCAATCTTGAAATCCCCGAACTCACCGGTGACCGTCGCGGTATTGACAACCTCGGTCTCCGCATCAACATCAGCCTGACTCACCACAGTCTCCGCGGTACAGACCACCTGCTCACCAACACCCAACGTCGCACCATCCGGCCCGACGACACCATCGACATCACAGCTCAGCTCACCTTCACCGAACATCGGATCACTCAACCGAACCTTCTCAACCGGAGTGGTCCCGTTATTGCGCACCCGAATCTCCCAGGTGATCATGTCCCCCGCTTCCACAGGACCCGTCGTCGACGCGCTCTTCGTGATCACCAGACCCGGCGAACCCGTAGCAACCTCAACACTGTCAGAGGCCTCCACCGACCGACCGTCACGTGTCTGCGCACGCACAGTAGCCGTATTAACCAGCACACCCCTGTCAGCGATCTCCTCATCGACCATGAAGGGATCCGCGGTGCACTCCAACACCGCACCCGGCGCCACATCAGTCCCGGAACACCGGACATTACGCAGCATCGGATCACTCACCTCAACATCAGTCAACGTGACCGCCCCGGTGTTACGGACATCAAACGAATACGACACCTCAGACCCCGGAGTGTACCGACGCTCAGGTTCGGCAACCTTCTTATCCAGAGCAACACCAGCCCGAACATCAAGCGCCGTCGTCACCTCATCCGACGCCTCAACCCGCAGACCGTGAACCTCACCACTGACAGTGACCTCATTGACCAACTGCCCACCATCAGCCAGATCCAGATCATCCTGACCAACCTGCACCGTGGCCGAACACGAGACAACCTCACCGGCATCAAGGCGAACACCCTCACCGGTCAACTGCCCACGATCACCACACTCGACACCAACCCCCCTGGCCTCAAGCATCGGATCAGACAACCTCACCCCATCCAGCGGAGCAGTACCACTGTTGGTGACCGTAAAGCCGTAGGAAACCTCACCATCAACCCCGACAGGCTCCGACGCATCAGCAGTCTTGACAACAGCAATGCCCGCCTTACGGACATCCACCGACACCTCACCACGCTTCGGCTCGAAAGCCTCCCCGTTCACGGGAGTCGCATGAGCAGTCGCAACATTCGAAACGACACCGACACCATCCTCCCCGACATCACCATCACCAACGGTATACGCCACAGTGCACGTCAGAGAATCACCCGGAGCAACAACACCATCACCGTCATTACACGAAATCTCCCCACCGGCATCACTGACCAACGGATCATCAACCCGCACATCCTTCAACGTGACATCACCAGTATTAGAGACCTTCAACTCATACGAAACAACCTCACCGGGAACATAGAAATCCTTCCCATCAACAACAGACTTCGTGAAATCAAACCCCGCAGACGTCACCAGCTCAACAACAACCGAATCACTCGGCCCCTGAACAACCTCACCGCCATACATCGCCGTAGCAGACGCCGTATTAGTCAACGACGTACCCGCAGCAACATCCGCCTCAGTAACCACATACTCACCGGTACACAGGAACCCCTGATTCGGCGACAAAACACCACCCTCATCAGAAAGAGGACTACCGTGATCCCCCTCGCCAGCGGCCCCACCCGCAGCCATAACCTGGCAGGACAGATCAAAATCCCCACCGTCCCAGTCATCAACCAGTTTAACGTCCGTCAGATCGGCGGTGCCGTCATTAAAGACAGCGACATAGAAAGAAACGGTCTCCCCCACACTGCGTTCGACACTCTTTTCATAATTGTCGGTGGCCTCATTGTGGATCACCTTCTGAACAATCAGCGAAGGTTGCGGATCAACCAAACCGAAATCGATTTCACCGATCGTGATTGGATCCCCCTCCGGAATGACCAAATTCTCGACCGTGTTCTTACCCTGATTCGCGGGATCCGGACCGGACCGCTTCAGGTACATACCGTCAGGAACGTCGATCTTCACCGTGTAGGTACCCGGGGAAAGCTGACTGAACGCGTAGTTACCTTCGGAATCGGTTTGTTTGGTTAACACAACGTCACCCGCACTGTTCACCAACGTCACGGTCGCATTCTCGTAATCATCTTCATCGTAATCCTGGTAACCGGAACCGTCTTTATCGAGATAAACATGCCCCTCGATCGTGGCGGCCACAAGCCTGGTCCTGACAGGATCAGGCGCGGGAACAGGAGCCTTGAGTTGCCCCTCCTCCAGTGACTTGCCCACCGACGACCGATTCACAAGCTCGTCCCCGTTGGTTCCACCGACTACTGAGGCCGTCATCTTGAACGTCAGAAGCTCACCGGGGTCAAAATCGGCACTCATCCGTACCGCGGTGACCTCCTCAAGTGAACTCGGACAATTCGGATCACCGGAGGTGAGATCGGCGCACCACTTCGTCGAACCACCGGGAAGATTCGTCGGGTCGTCAGGATCGTTGACAATGTCGCGGGGAGTTCTTCTGGTGTACTCGACCGCGAGCTTGTCGGAAGCATTTATGTCGGAGAGAGAAACCCTCCCCGACGTGTCGGTTCCTCGGTCATCTCCATCGAAAGGCAGGACATCAATCCAACGCACCCCACGCACCGGCCCATCAAAGGTGTTGCGGAATCCAAGAGTCCAGGAAAATGACTCATCCAGATCAACAGACTCTTTATCGACCGTCTTCGACGCTGAAAGGCTCTTCACGTAATTTACCGGTTTCGTATAAATAGCCAGTCCATTCGACGAAACACCAGTACCGAAGTATCTTTCGAAATTCTCCTTTTCCACAAGGTCCCCCTGACCGTTGCGATAACTCCAGGAGAACTTGGCCCCCACATGAACCTCATCAGCCTTTACAAGTGGGGATACCTGGCCATTGACAGACAGGTAACCTACAGCAGCCTCGGAGAACGGGATAGGTTCTCGCAGTGACGCGGTCACAGTAATTGGTTCATCATCTGCACAGCCGACTTCCCCGATATCTTCACCTCTATCAATATTGATCTCCCAACGCTCATCGACCTCATTTTCGGGATAAATTCCACTCCCCCTAGCTTTCCGAGCTTTAACCACAGCTCCTGAAACGTCTAGACAGGCATCAAACTTCGCAAAGAAGGAAGTGGACATAAGGTAATCATCCGAAAACCCGTACTGCTGATAGTAGGGAATGAGAGACCAATTAAAGGACCTACCGGCCGTCAGGTTCGAGTTGGGATCACTGAAACCAGAACTGAACTCATTTTGCCCCACAATAAAAGGACTTACATAACGATAGGATGCGGATGCGGGACCCTGAAATTCGTCGGGGTTATCCAGGTTGATGTATGCATGATCATAGGCAGGCTCTGAAAAACCAAACTTGTTGACCCGCTCATCCATACCCTCGGCCGGGGTAAACATGAGTGCCAAGAGCCCACCCTTTACAAAAGTAACCGGGTTCTTTGACACAACCTTTACCGCACTGACAGCAAATTTGCCGCCAGGAACATTTTCCGGTTCATCCTCCCAACCCTCAGTGGAACCAGGAACTCCACAGCCGGTATCCGAATTATACTGAGAAGAATATAGGGTGGTGAAATTTCGTCCGTGTACAGCACGGTCTTCG
The DNA here is from genome assembly GCF_016595275.2 of Corynebacterium pygosceleis. GTDB lineage: Bacteria > Actinomycetota > Actinomycetes > Mycobacteriales > Mycobacteriaceae > Corynebacterium > Corynebacterium pygosceleis. The sequence continues at coordinate 207,307 of NZ_JAENIQ020000004.1, forward strand.
GAAATGCCTTCCCCGTAGCCCGGGGTCTCGACAGAGACGTAGCTTCCACCATATTCATACAACAGACGTTGCTCGGCAGGATCCCATACGTCACAGATCTCAACATTGCGGTCACCCGGAACCGGCTCCACCCATATTGTTGCGTGTATCTGTCCCCCCTGAGTGATCCCGTCAATCCTCTGTTTTACACCGTCATCATCGATATACTCATAGCCGGCTACTCCAATTCCGGAGACTTGTTTTCTGAGCAAGTCTCCGGCCACGTATCGCTCAATTCTTGACACCCCACAGTTATTGTTCTTCGGAGCGTCGCCCTGTCCATTGTCCCCGGGATCATACCCGCCGATTGATGAGGTATCGAAGTCGCAGTCCTCACCACTACCAATCTCAGCATCCCCCCCATTTACCAGCGGACCACCAACAGTACTGATGGTCCCGAGCTCTTTTTTCACTCGGTAGGTGAACGAGCTGCCAAGATTCTCTTCTACCGAATCAGCTGGATAAAAGACGAAAAAGGGCAGGGGACCATCCGTTGCACCATTAAGCCGCAGGGGATATTCATGCCCAGTACGACCTTGAAAACTGATATCCTGAACAGTCTGTCCCGTCGGGTCCGAAGTCACGAAACTTCCTTCAGGGGCCCCCTCAATGGTAATCGGAATCTTCTGAGGTTCCCCCGCCGGACGCTCTATGTACAATGAGCCCTTATCATAGGAGCCGACGCCCCTTTTTTTCGCATAATATTGCAAACTATACGGCTTTCCGATGTAATCCTTGCCATCAATCCGCGCAATAGTTTTCTTTTGTTCGCCATGCTCTTCCACATAGAAATCTATATCGGCGACACCGACGACGTTATAACCTTGAGCGACCGTGGGCTCCACGCCGGAGATAACCGGCACGCGACTATCATTCGTCCCGTACTTGTCTTCAATATTCCCCCGTACGACGTATACACGGGCTTCACTCAAAGAAGTATTTTTTATATCTGCAAGAGCCGACAAACTCTGCTTGTAGGCGAGATCAAGTCCGGCATCTGGAGTGAAGGTACAGGCGGGGACATATTTTTCGCCGACCTTGACGATTTTCCGCACAGTCGACCACTGTCCAGCGCGTGACGTGCAGAAGTCAGAGAATCCTTTTGAAACAGCAACATCGGCATTAGGCTCGAGTCCGTACTGTGTAATTATTTCTCGGTTGGTATCCGTACTGGCATAGCGACCGTTCAGGAAAGGTATGTCGTAAGTCCAGAGATCCAGGACAACGGTAAAGTCCTCCGGTTCGACAGGCTTGGTTTTGACCGAAAGCTCAATATTGTATTTGACCCAGTCGCGGGTACAGACAACATCATCTTCCGCGGAGTCATCACCCCCCTGGAACGGAATGTCCGCCCCGGAATTGAGCACACATCCACTCGACCCGCCATGGCCGGTACCCGTAGCTGTACGATTAAAAACGGGTCGTATATAATACTGTTCGGAGCCCAAATCGTCAAGATCGTTAGCGTCTGCAACGAGAGACTGAGAGCGGTCATCACCCTCGCCGAGAGATGGGACCTCCGCACCCTCCAACACCGGGTCAGCGGTTTCGCCACCTTCGACCACCGGATCGGCGCTTTCTTCACCTTCGACCACCGGGTCGGCGGTTTCGCCACTTTCCGCGTCGGGGGACACTGACTCTTCAGTGAGTGTCGACTCCTCAGGGGAACCACTCTGACCGACAGCCTCGGGACTCAGAACCACTGAAACCATGGAAACGATGAGGAACGCCACGCAGATCAGCGCGCTCGCGCGAACAACCAACGGGATAAACCTGCTCGGCGCCTCCGTACGCCCTCCCCCCCAACCTGGTTTTATTGAAAGAGATTTCATTTATCTTCGCCTTTTCATGTAGAAGCACGCCCCGACCTCGGTCAAACCTTCTAAATCGGGTTAGATTTCGCGTTTAGAATATCAGGAGTCAAGGCTTCAGGATAGGTAGGAACTGAGATAGACCTCAGATACCCGTAGATTGAACGGTCTTCGGCGCGGATCCCTTGAGCGGGTTTCTTCGCGGAACATCAGGGATGTCAACCGCACCAGTGCAGTCAAACATGAGGATGGACAGTTGCATGGAGGCCACCGCTCCACACAATGGTGTTTTTCTCCGGCGTTGCCTGTGCCCACTGCCCACTCCCCAGGAGCCGACCTAACGTCAGCCTCCCCCACACCAGACACCCGCCCCGATGACGTACCGGAATGGCTTTACCCCACCCCGAAGCTCGTAGGTTGAAGGTTCCGATGACACAACGTCACACCGTTGAGGAGCTACCTGTCCGTGAGGCAGATGCACACGCAAACGACAGGACGAAGACTCCCCGATACCCCGGTTCAGAGTTTTTACCTTGCCTCGAAACGATCAATCCTCATCTTTGATCCCTGAGGCCGCGTCTGGCAGTGGTTCAGCGCCCACACCCCTTTTTTCAGCTCTTTCAACCTTACACACCGGCACCAGCCGACTTGTTCCGAGATCGAATCAAACTAAAAGAGATACTTGATGCACATCAATCATCGTCATCCGCCAATAACGGCCCCACCAACCGGATTTTCATGCATCCGGATGAACTGGACCGGACCGCTCGGACTGCACTGGACGAACGCTCCGTGGTTGACTGAAATACGATAGAGCGGCAGATCGGTTCGTCCGAGACCAGTATCAGTCACCACCGAGCATCCATGAAGACCTCGGCTCGCAAACCGGACCTCATCCCAGCGAACAGTCTGCTCACCGACAGAAGTAGCGACGACAGGTCCCATCACGATGAGGCCGACACCCCTCCAGATTCCTTCGACGCATTCAGGCATTTTGCCCATATCTCTGATCTGAACCACGTCTATCCGTCGGGCACAGCTTCCAAAAAACGTTTTCAGCAGATGAAAAGGAAACTTATAATTCTATTTCCCAGAAACATCCGCTATATCCGGAGATGCTTAACCAGATAGATCAGGAAACTAATTTCACGACAATATGTGAGCCGTATCTCGAAGGCTGGCACTCACAGTTTTTCGAACGACATGGGTGCGTGAGCACTCGCAACAATTGCTCACCATCAGAGATCTCTTCTCGATGTAACTGTGCCCTCCGTCGGCAACTCCGCGGTCCACCAAGATGAGAGTCAGACCCCAGTCGCCACCGGATTCGACGGAGTCGCACACCACTGCGACCAACCACCGATGTACACCGCCGCCCCCGGCATACCGGCATAATGCATCGCCGCGACAGCCAACGAGGAATGCAGACCGGAACCCGAATAGATGATCACCTTCGACGGATCATCCACACCCACCGACTCCAACTCCGCACGGATCTCCTCAGGCGTACGGAACGTGTTGTCCTCGTTCGTCAGACGACCGGCCGGCAGGTTCACCGCCCCCGGAATGTGCCCGGCCTTCAGATCCAGGCGCTCCTTACGGCCCTTGAACCGGTTCTCCTCCCGCACGTCGAGAAGCAGACCGTCGAAGTCCTTCACCTCATCGATCGTCGCCACCGGCAACTGACCGGGATTCACCTCAAGAGTGCACTTCTGCGGCAGATTCCCCGGACCACCGGCATGCCGGTGCCCCTCCCTGATCCACGCCGCGAGACCACCGTCGAGAATCTGAACATCCGGTACACCCGCCCACGTGAGAATCCACCACGCACGTGCCCCCATCAACCCACGACCACCGTCATAGACGACGACACGATGCTTGTCATTCAGACCCCACCGCTCGAACCACATCTGGAGAATCGCCGGATCCGGCAACGGATTCCGCCCCGCCTTACTCGACGGTGCGGACGTCAACGCACGCGCCGGGTCACAGAAAATCGAGTTCGGGATGTGCTTACCCCGGTAATACTGGAACCCGGCGTCCTCCGGGCCGGGTAACCACATCGACGCCAGCAGTGTCGTCTTCATTCCGGTTTTCATTCCATCAGCGAGTTCCGTGGGCGTGATAAGCAGGCTCATGCGCCCCAGGATAGTCAAGTTCCGACGTTGGGGGATGGGGCACGGAGGTGAAGACGGACCAGCGTACGAGCCGGAATAGTGAGGTACGGGGTACGACGGGTGGAGGGGCGGAACTCTCCCTGATCGTGGGCGCGGCGCTTAGACTGCGGGAGTCGCCGCCAGAGCGCTAGTCGTTCCCCTCCGGGGTCTCCTCCGGTTCCGGATCATCGACCAGTTCCATGCCGTGAGCCTCCGGATCGAAGCCCTCGGGGAACACCGTGGAAGGGCTGTAGGTGGCGTCCTGCCATTGAGTGTTTTCGTCGAAGGTACAGGGCATATACAACGATCCATCGTTATTCTTGTAGGAGAGCTCCGCCCCCCTCAGGTTCGCGCCCGTCAGCTCCGCCCCCTCCAGGTTCGCACGCCACAGATCCGCCCCCTCCAGGTTCGCGAGCTGCAGCATTGCCCCCTCCAAATGGGCAGACTCCAAATCAGCACCCCTCAGACGGGCCGTCCAAGTCTTCTCGCGAATCTGCTTTCCTTTTTTGTCCGTATCCCCCGACACAGGTCTGCCATCAACAGGCAGATCCGGGAGTCTGACTCCCTCAAAGTTCACCCCATCGAACGATCCCTTCTGGGCGGATTTCAACCCCTTCCGGCGAGCGGCGATGATCCCCTCCTGGAGATCTCGTTTCACATTTGTTCCAGCATTCTCACTCGATGAATCTCCAGGAGAGCCCTGGGTGCCCGAACGTAGTCTTTCATCGCCAGGTCGAAGAGCTCCTGTCTCCGGCGCAGACCTTCGGCTCTGAGCTGTTCCAAGCGCTGCTTCATGTCGTCGGGTTTCCTGGATGAAATCTCCGTGCATTCTCCTTCTATGAGGGCGTTCCAGTCGTCGATCTGGAACATCAACTCGGAGATTGCGGCTGCGCGCACGACTTCACTGTCCTTGGACAGATGATCAATGGAGGTCTGCAGCTTCTTCGACATGTCCATGCGCTGCTGAACGGAGAGTTGCCGACTCTCCCGCAGTGACTCGGATTCCAGTCGGTCGTTCTGTCGCCTGTCCTCCCGCTCCTACTGCTCGATGGAACGGCGTTGGGTGGCCCAGACAGAGAGAGCCACGCCTCCTGCGGCGAAGAAGCCCGCAGCCAGCTGCACCGTCTTTTCGAGGTCCGAGACCAGTATCGCCCGCAGTCCCGCGGCGAGAGCGAGGACCGCCAGAAGCACGAAGAGAAGTTCCGGGAACGACACCTTCTTCACCGGTGCAGTCGTACCCGGGTGTGTGTCTGCCGGTTCACGTGTTTCCTCGGGGATGCGTTCCGTGAACCAGACACTCAACCACACCAGGACCACCACCACGGCAAACCCGATGAGCATCCACTGCCGCCAAGACCCCTCGCTGAGCTTTACCCAGAGCTTGCCCCAGCCCTCCCCGACGAGAGCCAGCGGGAGAGTGATGAAGACGAGAATGGTGACGATCTGCTGCCTGTCCCCCAGTGTCCGCCACCTGGGGATACCTTCGGAAGGTTCGGTACCGCTGCGGTCGGCCGTTTTATGCGGCACCTTCGCGTCCGCTTCTTCACCGCGAACGTCGGGGTGCTCCAGCAGCCAGATCACCAGCCGGAACGGTAGCAGCACCACCCGGAACAACATGGCGACCATCCAGATGAGCCCCCCGGATCACCCTCGGGTGATCCTCAGGTATCCCGCGGAAACTCCAGAAGTCCTCGCGGGAGTCCACAGCCTTCCGTGCACCTACTCTCGCGGCGTTATTCGCCGCGTCTTTTTCTCCCATGAACTCTAGGGTAGATGTTCCGACATAAGAATCCTCCGGTCCTACATTTCCCCTCTGAAACGGCTTGAATCTCCGCGCAGACGCCCCCATGTGCGGCGTGCCAGTTCTCCTTCATATCCGTTGCACAACCGACCACGGCAAACTCCGTTAGCTGGTCGGATCACGCAGCGGGACAGAGGGACTGTCGGGGCACCGACCCCGGACACACCGATACCCGCCGTCCCCTGTGGGGCGGCGGGGCATCACGCATGACGCTGCGGTCAGCGGACCGGGGCGATGTCCAGCTTCTCGCCGTCCTCGGCGAGGGTGACCTGTACGGTGTCGCCGTCAACGATGGTGCCGGCGAGGAGTTCCTTCGCCAGCTGGTCGCCGATCGCCTGCTGGATCAGGCGGCGCAGCGGGCGGGCACCGTAGGCCGGGTCGTAGCCGCGTTCGGCGAGCCACGCCTTCGCCGGGTCGTCGACCTCGAGGACGAGGCGGCGGGCGGCGAGTCGTGCGGCGAGCTGCCGGACCTGGATCTCCACGATGTGGGTGAGCTGTTCCTCCGAGAGTCGGTTGAACGTGACCACGTCGTCGAGGCGGTTGATGAACTCGGGTTTGAAGGCGTGCTTCACCGCGTCCATCATCTGTTCCTTCGTGCCCCCCGCACCGAGGTTGGAGGTGAGGATCAGCAGCGTGTTGCGGAAGTCGACGGTGCGGCCCTGGCCGTCGGTCAGCCGGCCTTCGTCGAGGACCTGGAGCAGCACGTCGAACACGTCCGGGTGCGCCTTCTCCACCTCGTCGAACAGGACGACGGTGTAGGGGCGGCGGCGGACGGCTTCGGTGAGCTGGCCGCCGGCGTCGTAGCCGACGTATCCGGGGGGTGCGCCGACGAGCCTGGCGACGGAGTGCTTCTCGCCGTACTCGGACATGTCGATGCGGACCATGGCGCGTTCGTCGTCGAAGAGGAACTCGGCCAGCGATTTCGCCAGCTCCGTCTTGCCGACGCCGGTGGGGCCGAGGAAGAGGAAGGAGCCGGTGGGCCGGTTCGGGTCGGCGACCCCGGCGCGGGAGCGGCGCACGGCGTCGCTGACGGCTTCGACGGCTTCGGGCTGGCCGACGACGCGGTTCTCCAGGACACTCTCCATGGCGAGGAGTTTCTCGGTCTCGCCCTGCATCATCTTGCCTGCGGGGATGCCGGTCCAGGCGGACACGACTTCGGCGATGACGTCGGGGGTGACCTCCTCGGTGAGCAGCTGGTTCTCGCCGGGGTTGTCGACGCTCTTCTCCGCTTCGGCGACCTCCTTCTCCAGTTCGGGGATGCGGCCGTAGCGCAGTTCGGCGACGCGGCCGTAGTCGCCGTCGCGTTCGGCGATCTCGGATTCCTGGCGCAGGCGCTCCAGTTCCTCCTTCGCGCCGCGGACCTTGTCGATGGCGGACTTCTCGTTGGTCCAGCGGGCCTTCAGCTCGTTCAGTTTCTCGCGTTCGTCGGCGAGTTCCTGGCGGAGCTTGTCCAGCCGGTCCTTGGAGGCGGCGTCCTTCTCCTTGGACAGGGCCATCTCCTCGATCTCGAGTCGGCGGACGACGCGTTCGAGGGCGTCGATCTCCTGCGGGGAGGAGTCGATCTCCATGCGCAGGCGGGACGCGGCCTCGTCGACGAGGTCGATGGCCTTGTCGGGGAGGAAGCGGGAGGTGATGTACCGGTCGGACAGGGTCGCGGCGGCGACGAGGGCGGAGTCCTGGATGCGGACGCCGTGGTGCACCTCGTAGCGTTCCTTCAGGCCGCGCAGGATGCCGATGGCGTCCTCGACGGAGGGTTCGCCGACGTAGACCTGCTGGAAGCGGCGCTCGAGTGCGGCGTCCTTCTCCACGTACTTGCGGTACTCCTCGAGGGTGGTGGCACCCACGAGGCGCAGTTCACCCCGGGCGAGCATCGGTTTGATCATGTTGCCGGCGTCCATGGCGGAGTCGCCGGTGGCTCCGGCGCCGACGATGGTGTGCAGCTCGTCGATGAAGGTGATGATCTGGCCGTCGGAGTTCTTGATCTCGTCGAGCACCGCCTTGAGGCGTTCCTCGAACTCGCCCCGGTACTTCGCGCCGGCGACCATGGAGCCCAGGTCGAGGCTGATGAGGGTTTTGCCGCGCAGGGATTCGGGGACGTCACCGGCGACGACGCGGCGGGCCAGGCCCTCGACGATGGCGGTCTTGCCCACGCCGGGTTCGCCGATGAGCACCGGGTTGTTCTTGGTGCGGCGGGACAGGACCTGCACGACGCGGCGGATCTCGGAGTCGCGTCCGATGACGGGGTCGATCTTGCCTTCGCGGGCGAGTTTCGTCAGGTCGGTGGAGTACTTCTCCAGGGCCTGGAACTGGCCCTCGGGGTCTTCGGTGGTGACCTTGGTGGAGCCGCGCACGGTGGTGAACGCGCCCTTGATGGCGTCGTAGGTCGCGCCGTGCTTCTTCAGCAGGTCGGCGGCCTCGCCGGCACCGCGGGCGATTCCGGCGAGCAGTACCTCGGTGGAGACGTATTCGTCGCCGAGTTCCCCGGCGAGCTCCTGGGCGGCGGTGAGCGCGTTGAGGGCGTCCCGGTTGAAGTTGGGGTTCGCCAGGTTCGCGCCCTGCGCCTTGGGGTAGCCGGCGACGAGGTTCCTCGCCTCGGCGAGGACGGCGTCGGGGTCGGTGCCCGCGGCCTTGAGGACCGGGGCGGCGATGCCGTCGGCCTGGTCGAGGATGGCGACGAGCAGGTGGGCGGGCCGGATGTCCGGGTTGCCGTTGGCGGAGGCGGCCTGCAGGGCTGCCTGCATCGCCTCCTGGGTCTTGGTGGTGGGGGTGAAAGAACTCATGTTCTCCGTCTGTCCCTTCTTCTTCCGTGTCGTTTTGTCGTGAGCTGTTCTGTCGCCGGTCGCCCCTGTTCCTGTTACGGGGACCGGTCTTTTACTCCGTACAACGTCACACAGGTTGAGTCTGTTCCACTCAACCCAAACTTTTTTCGGCTCGCCACCTTTATAGTCGAAGACTCAACTTTGCGCCGGGGCGGTCATTGGCGGCCACCGGGACAGGGCACGGCACACACCCCTCATTGACCCGCACGTTGCCAGACGGTCACCGATCCCATATAGTAGGAATTACATTCCACATATTGAAACAGCGCCACGGCGCGATCAGCGTCGCACCCGTCGCAGTGACCCGGAGAAAGGACACACCGAACATGGCTGAAGCAACGCCCAAGACCCAGTGGACCGGAGAGGTCATCCCCGAAGCCTTCGAGGCGATCTCCGCCGACGGCGGCCTCATCGTCTGCGCCACCAAGGTCGGCTACATCCTGATGGCCACCGACGGTGAGGGCCTGGAGCGCAAGTTCGACGCCAAGCAGCGCAAGCGCAACAAACCCGCCGTCGTTCTGTGCGCGAACATCGACGAGCTGAAGGCCCTGGCACAGGTCAACGACGAGATCATCGCCTTCTACGAGCGCCACTGGGAGCAGGACATCCTGCTGGGCTGCATCCTGCCCTGGCGCGAGGACGCCATCGAGAAGATGCCCGACGAGACGGTGCGCGAGTTGGCCCGCGACGGTCGCGGCACCAGCTGCTTCGTCATCCGCTTCGGCCGTCCCGCCGAGCAGATCGCGGCGAAGAACTGGGAGCAGGGCAAGGTGACCTTCGCCTCCTCCGCCAACCCCTCCGGCATCGGCAACCGGGGCCAGGTCGCGTTCATCGGTGAGCGCATCGAGTCCAAGGCGGACTACATCGTCGCCGCCGATGACTACGTGGCGTCCATCCAGCCGGACAAGGACGAGGACTCCCGCCACGAGCAGGGCGTCATGGTGTCCCTGGTGGACAAGGACGGCAATCTCGTGCCCGAGCAGAAGGGTGAGCGTTCCGTGACACCGTGCCCGGTCCTGATCCGCAACGGCCTGGACGGCGACCGCATCATGAACAACCTGTCCGAGTTCTTCCTGAGCTGGGATTACCGCCAGGGCGAGTACTACTAGGCCATCCCCCACGTCTCCCCGTACCCCGGGTCCCCACCGAAAACGGGTGACCGGTACGGGGAACACGTGTTTTCTGGGGCAGAATGTCCCTTGTGCACCATGAGAACCTGAAGCCGGTGGCGATCCGGCTGCGCATCCACGCGGACAGCTTCCGCGAGCGGGTCAACGCGCGGTTTTTCCGGGAGCACCCCACCGACCGGCAGCTTTTTCCCGTCGACAGTCACGACGTCCACGCGGATCTGCCCACGGTTCTCGCCTGGACCCTGACACGCACCCCCGTCGACGGGGCGCTCCCGGACCAGGTCCGCACGATTCTCGCTCAGCTCGGGCGGGAGAACCGCCGTTTCCGGATGCCCACCGCACACTACGGGACGCTCGCCCGCGTATCCCGTGGGGAACTCGGGCGGATCATCTCGAATCTGCCGCCCGAACTGGTCACCGGTGCCGACACCGCCCTCGCCGAGTGCTTCGGGGTGATGGCGGAGGCGGCTGCCGTCGAGGACGCCGCCGGGGTCCCGGATTCCCGGACGGCGGAGGTCGTCGAGGTCGAACGACGTTGCGCCCGGGTTTCCGTCGTGCGGCTGCTGGCCGACACCCCCGTCCCCTATGCGGCGGGACAGTATCTGCCGGTCACGAGCGACACCACCACCCGCGGGCTGTGGCGGGACCTGTCCCCGGCCATTCCCGCCAATGACGTCGGCCAGGTGGAGTTCCACGTCTTCGCGGACCGGGACGACACCACGGGGCGTCTCCTCGCGACGCCCCAGCCAGGTGACCGTTGGCGGATCGGCGCACCCCTCGGCCGCATGTCGGTGGACGGGTCACGGGACATCCTGATGATCGCGCATTCCACCGGTCTCGCCCCTCTGCGGGCGATTCTCCTGGACATGGTGATGAGCGGGTCAGGTGGCCGTCGGACCCACCTGTTCTTCGGGGCGGACAGTCCGGGTGAACTGTACGACCTCCGGGGACTCTGGGAACTCGTCGCCGGTGTCCCCTGGTTGTCGGTCACCCCTGTGGTCGTGCGGGAGAGTGATCCCTGGTGGGTGCGCCCGACCGCGTTCTCGTCGGCGCCCCGCGGCCTGCACATGCAGCAGACGGGGACGCTCGCCGAGATCGTTCCCGGTTACGGCACCTGGGAGGACAGGGATGTGCTCATCGCGGGGCCCGACGCCGTCGTGGCGGACGTCGCGGCCGCACTGCGGGCGGCGGGAACACCGGCGGAGAACATCCGGCACAATCCGGCGTGAGGGTCAGAACCGCCGTCGCACGCCGAGCACCGGGATGGACCTGCGCGTCTCCTCCACCGTCGCCGCGTCGATGTCGGCGTGGATGATGTCCTCGCCGTAGCCTGCCTCGACGATGCACAGGCCGTCCGGGCCGATGACCGCCGAGTGTCCGATCCCGGTCGGCCCGTCGTTCTCCCCCGCGGAGTCCTCCCCGCCGGGCCTGGCCTGGCCTGCGGCGAGCACGTAACAGGTCGAGTCGAGCGCGCGGGCCCCGGTGAGCAACCGCCACTGCCGCAGTTTCCCCGGCCCGTCCGACCACGAGGTCGGCAGGACGATCACGTCCGCCCCCTCATTCTCCGCGAGAGCGGTGAACTGGTCGGGGAAACGGACGTCGTAGCAGATCGCGAGGCCCACCGTGAGGCCCCCGATCTCCACCGTGACCAGTTCCTCCCCCGGACAGACGGTGTCCGACTCGCGGAAACCGAAGGCGTCGTAGCAGTGGATCTTGTCGTACCCGAGGTGGTGTCCACCACCGGTCAGCAGCGCGGTGTTGTACACCCGGTTGACGGTCTTTCCGTCGACCTCGACGGTGTCGGCGGGTGTGAACATGCCGACGACCACCGTGACCCCGAGTTCCTCGGCGAGCTCACGCACCGCCGTGGCGAACGGGCCGTCGATCGGTTCCGCGACGGTGTCGAGGCGTCCCGTCCCGAATGCCCGCATCGTCGCCTCCGGGAAGACGACGAGTTCCGCGCCGTCCCCCGCCGCGGTGCGGATGTGCCGGAGGACGGCGTCGAGGTTGTCCGCGACCTCGGCGGTGGACTGCATCTGGACCAGGGCTACTCGCATGGAGTCCACGATAGGGGCTCCGGGTCACATCCGCCCGGATTTCCGCGCCGGTTCCCGGCCACCGCCGTGGAGTGACCGTGGAAAGGCAACGTTGTGCACAGGCACACGGACGCCGGGGACACGGGCCCGGCGGATTCGCCGATCCTGGGTGTCGGCAATCCCCGATCGGGCCCCGGATGAAAGGAATCCCTCCGTGAACCGGATCATGTTCTCCGGGGACGCGGTGCGTCCCCTCCTGTCCCGCGAGAGTCCCCGCACCGTCTTCCCGGAGCTTCCCCCGGGATCACGGACCGGGGCGACACTCTCCAGACTGGTGTTCTCCTGGTCCGCCCTGCTCGACCGGACGGACACCCAGATCGGTGACATCCGATCCGGTGTCCGGCATCTCGCGACCCGTCTCCGCGCCGCCGACGGGGACGTCGCCGGTGACCTCCGGGGCGACGACGGTGCGTGACACGGTGCTGACACTCCCGGATTCGATGACGCTCCACGCCGCCGGCACCGACCTGGGCCGGAGCGGACGAGCGGTCGCCCACGCCTGTGACACCGACCGACGTCAGTGGACGCTGTCCACGCACCTGGGTCTGCACGGTTCCGCCTTCTCCGCCGCGAGGAGAAGGGAGGAGGACACGGCCGTTCTCCGGAGGACCGCGGCCGAACTCATCACGGGCACCGCGTCAGTTCTTTTACGGGTGGCGGAGGCGCAGGCGACGCTGGAGGCCGAACTCGACCGGATCCTGCGGGAAGCTGTCGTGCTGGGGCTCTCCGTCCGTGACGGCAGGTTCGTCGCCCGGACGGAAGCGGGGTTCACGGTGGCGGACGTCCTCAATGACGCGGTGGACGCGATAAAACGGGAGGGGATCCTCCTCGACCGGCACTGCAGCAGACGCCTCGAGACATTCCTGTCCCCGGGACAGTTCAACGAGGACCGCAGGAGGTGCGTCGAGACGCTGAACGACCTGTACACCCCCTCTCCCCCGGGGATGCCTCTCCCGGCGACCGGGGATCTGTCCGCGGCGGAGCTACACCGGATCAACATGCGGGATACCTCACCGGAGTTGGCGGCGTTGACCGGGGAGTTTCCGGGGATGGTCGTCCTGGAGACCGGCGACCGCCATCTCGTCGCCGCTTTCGGCGACATCGACAGTGCCTCCTCGGTGACGACGATGGTGTCCGGTGTCACGTCGGCCACTCCCGGAGAGGTTCCGGGAGTGCTGGAGCGGGGCCGGGAACTGCAGCGGGAACTCGGTGGGGCGGTCATCGTGTGGAACGGGTACGAGGCACCGGAGACGCTGGTGGACGGCGCCGGGGGCATCCCGGCGGAACTCGGGGCCGTGGCGTTCCGGACGTTCATGCACTCGCTGTCCGAACGGTGCGGGCCCGGGGTCGTCCAGTCGGTGGTGGCCCACAGTTACGGGTCACTGCTCGTCGGGATGGCCGCCTCGGGGGAGAACGGTGGGCTCGACGCCGACAACATCATGTTCCTCGGCAGCCCGGGGACCGGTGCCGCCACCGTGGACGATCTCAGGCTGAGGTCCCCCGACGGCCGGATCGCCGCGTCCCGGGGCACCTGGGACCCGGTCGGCCTGCTGGTCTCGGAGCGGTGGGGATGGCACGGGCCGGATCCGGCGGATCCCGCCTTCGGGGCCGAGGTGGTGCCTTCCACCGGTGGTCACAGTGGCTACTTCACCGAGGAGAGTGTCCTCGGTGTACTGCGGGACATGCAGCACCGCTGAGGATATGCCCCGCGTCCGTACCGGGGTGCCGGCGTGACGGTGCCCCGTTCCCCGACACCGGGAAACGGGGCCATGGCGGGTCAGGTGCCACCCGGGAGCCGGTGACGACCGTTCACCGGGGTGGCGGCCACCTAGTAGCGGATGGCCATGCGCCCGTCGATCCTGCCCTTGCGCAGATCCTCGAAGACACTGTTGACGTCATCGACCTTGCACTCGGCGACGGTCGGCTTGATGAGGCCGCGTGCGTAGAAGTCCAGGGCCTCCTCCAGATCCTGTCGGGTACCGACGAGGGAGCCACGGATGGTGAGGGCCTTGAAGACGATGTCGAAGATACGGGCGGGGAACTCTCCCGGGGGCAGACCGTTGAACACGATGGTGCCGCCCTTGCGTGCCATGTTGATGGCCTGGCCGAACGCCGCCTCATGGACAGCGGTGACCAGCACGCCGTGGGCACCGGTGCCGGTGAACTCCATGACCGCCTCGGCCGGATCCTGTTCCCTGGCGTTGATGGTGAACTCGGCTCCGTGCTTCCTGGCCAGTTCGAGCTTCTCGTCGGCGATGTCGACGGCGATGACGCGCATACCCATCGCGACGGCGTACTGGACGGCGATGTGTCCGAGACCGCCGACACCCGAGATGACCACGTACTGGCCCGGTCGGGTCTCGGTCATCTTCAGTCCCTTGTAGACGGTGACACCGGCGCACAGGATCGGGGCGACCTCGAGCGGATCGGACCCGTCCGGGATGCGGGCGCAGTAGCGGGTGTCGACGAGCATGTACTCGCCGAAGGAACCGTCGACGGTGTAGCCGCCGTACTCGGCCTCGTTGCACAGGGTCTCCCAGCCGGTGCGGCACTGTTCACAGGTTCCGCAGGCGGACCAGAGCCAGACGTTGCCGACGATGTCGCCGAGTTCCACGTCGTGCTCACCGGGGCCCAGCTTCACCACCTCGCCGACACCCTCGTGTCCGGGCACGAAGGGCAGCGGCGGCTTGACCGGCCAGTCCCCTTCTGCGGCGTGCAGGTCGGTGTGGCAGATACCGGAGGCCTGGAGCTTGACCAGCGCCTGGTTGCGTCCCGGTTCCGGGAGATCGACCTCGCGGATCGTGACGTCGGGGCCGAACTCGTCGACGACGGCGGCGGTGAACTTCTCGGGTGTGGTGGTCATGGAAATCTCCTCCTTGGGGGATGAACTTGCGAAAAAGCCATTTGGCAATTATTTTCAATACTGGGGTGACATGCCTCCGTCCAGGTCGCCCGGCGCGAAAAGCACCGTACGAACCTGACCGGAGAATGTGGCTGGGACGCCGGGCGGTCACCGACCACCGGGCGTCACGGGATCAGAAGAGCCCGGTGGGACTGGTGCCGTAGGACACCAGCATGTTCTTGGTACGGGTGTAGTGCGACATCATCATGGCGTGGTTCTCCCGCCCGATACCGGACTCCTTGTATCCGCCGAACGCGGCGTGCGCCGGGTAGGAGTGGTAGTTGTTCACCCACACACGACCCGCCTGGATGGCGCGGCCCGCACGGTAGGCGGTGTTCGTGTCACGCGTCCAGACACCGGCACCGAGACCGTAGTTGGTGTCGTTGGCGATACGCATCGCGTCATCGAAGTCCGTGAAGGTCGTGACACCGAGGACCGGGCCGAAGATCTCCTCCCGGAAGCAGGACATGGAGTTGTCCCCCCGGAAGATCGTCGGCTGGATGTAGTAGCCGTCCAGACCGTCGATCTCGGCGACCCCGCCGCCGGTGAGCACCTCGGCACCCTCCTGCGGGCCGGACGAGAGATAACCGGTGATCTTCTGCATCTGCTCCTCGGACGCCTGCGCGCCGAGCATGGTGGAGGTGTCCAGCGGGTTCCCCATCCGGATCTTCTCCACCTTGGCGACGACGAGCTCCATGAGTTCGTCGACGATGGATTCCTGCACGAGGGCACGGGAGGGGCAGGTGCAGACCTCACCCTGGTTGAGCGCGAACATCGCCATTCCCTCGACGGCCTTGTCCAGGAACTCGTCCTTGCGGTCGAGGACGTCGGCGAAGAACACGTTCGGGGACTTGCCGCCGAGCTCCAGGGTGACCGGAATGATCTTGTCGGCGGCGGCCTTGTTGATGAGACGTCCGACCTCGGTGGACCCGGTGAACGCGATCTTGGCGATCCGGTCCGATCCGGACAGGGCCGCGCCCGCGTCGGTCCCGAGGCCGTTGACCACGTTGACGACACCGGCGGGGATCAGGTCACCGATGATCTCCATGAGATGCATGATCGAGATCGGCGTCTGCTCGGCGGGCTTGATGACGACGCAGTTGCCTGCGGCGAGTGCGGGTGCGAGCTTCCAGGTGGCCATCAGGATCGGGAAGTTCCAGGGGATGATCTGCCCGACGACACCGAGTGGCTCCTGGAAGTGGTAGGCGACGGTGTCCTCGTCGATCTCGGACAGTCGCCCCTCCGCGGTGCGGGTCACTCCGGCGAAGTAGCGGAAGTGATCGACGGCCAGCGGAAGATCGGCCGCGAGGGACTCCCGTACGGGCTTGCCGTTGTCCCAGGTCTCGATCACCGCGAGTTCCTCGAGGTGTTCCTCGATGCGGTCGGCGATCCGGTGCAGGATCAGTGCACGTTCGGCCGGCGGGGTGCTCCCCCAGCCCGGGGCCGCCGCGTGGGCCGCGTCGAGCGCCTTCTCGATGTCGGCCGCCTTGCCCGCGGCGAAACGGGTGTAGACCTCTCCCGTGACCGGGCTGACGTTGTCGAGGTACTCGCCGTCGGCCGGGGCCACCCACTCGCCACCGATGTAGTTGTCGTAGCGCTCCCTGACGGAGACGATGGAGCCTTCGGTTCCTGGATTGGCGTAGACAGTCATGGGGTTCCTCACTTGTTCGACTCATTCGGTGATGGCGGCCGGAGCGCCGGATCACGTACACCGGACACATTCCCCGGGGTCGCGGATCAGTGGTTCCGACCGTGTGGTGACCCCCACCCTAACCAGATCAAACTGTGTTGTACATCACTCAAAGCGGGAACAGGCAGAGTGAGCGACGCCACAACACCGTGACAGGCATCCGAACGGGACCGCGACGTGCCATTTCTTCACGATCTGCAAAATTTGCCAACGCAAGCCCTGTAAATACCCCGTCCGGGGGTGTTTTCGGCAATTCTCATCGACCTATCAGTATTCTCCGGTCGTTTTTCCACCCGTTTGAGCGAAAAATGTCCAACCCCCAAAACAAAAACGCCACCCGGACACATGGTCCGGGTGGCGCGGTGGCTCAACGGCTCAGGAGTGGCGCTTTCTCCGTTTGCGCCGTGGTTCCCAGATGACGACGGCGGTGGATTCCGGGACCTCGACGAGTTCGCCCCTGCTTCGACGGGGCATACTGCGTTCACGTTCGAGTGCGTCACTGAGCCGCTGATTGTCGGAGCGCAGCGCCTCGACCTCGCGGCGGAGACGTTCATTGGACTGGGTCAACCCGATGATCGCCTTGATCCCGGCGAGGTTCACACCCTCCTGCTGGCTCAGGCGCTGGATCTCCCGGAGGAGCGCGACATCGGAGCGGGAGTAGCGGCGTCCCCCTCCGCTGGTGCGCATCGGGGTGACGAGCCCCATGCGGTCGTAGGTACGGAGGGTCTGCGCGTGCATCCCCGCGAGTTCCGCGGCCACCGAGATGACGAAAACCTCTTCGTGTTCCGGGGAGGTGCCGTCACGGGAATGCGCCCGCTGTCGACTGTGCGGCATTGCTCCCTCACCTCCTCGTGTGGATGTTCGGCGTGGTGGGCGGATCGGCCCGCCCCTGGGTGGGAACCGTCTCCGTCGTCGCGGCCGGTTCCCGGTTGTCCTAGGCGGATCCGGCCCAGTCGGCACGGGGGTCGAATCCGGATTCCTTCTCCGCCTGCGCGTAGGCGCGAAGTGCACTGGTCGCTGCGGGACCGAGATCACCCGGGACGGTGACCTTCACCGTCACCATGAGATCACCCTTCGTTCCGTCCCGCTTCGGGATACCCCGCCCGCGCACCCGTAGGGTCCTCCCGTCGGGAGTCCCGGCGGGCACCTTCACCCGGACCGGTTCGTCGAGGGTGGGGACGGTGATGGTGTCACCGAGCGCGAGCTCGGCGAACGAGACGGGGATCTCGACCTCGAGTGTGCTGCCGGTCCGGGTGAACACCTTGTCCCCACGGACGTGGACGGTGACGAACAGGTCCCCGGAGGGGCGGCCGTTGGGGCCGGCCTCCCCCTGGCCCGCCAGCCGTACCCTCTGTCCGTCGATGACGCCGGCGGGGACGCGGACGGTGATGGAACGGGTGCGGTTGACGGTGCCCGTCCCGGAGCAGTCGGCGCAGGGGTCGGAGATGGTCTGGCCGTTGCCGCCGCAGTCCGTGCACGGGGCGGAGAACCCGAAGGCCCCCCGGTTCTCGTTGGTGAAGCCGGTGCCGTTGCAGCTGTCGCAGCGGCTGGTCTTGCCGGAGCGGGAACCGGAGCCGTGACACCGCGTGCACGGTGCCGGACCCTTGAGCTCTACGGGGATCGTCGCCCCTTGCGCCGCTTCCCGGAAATCAAGTGTGATGTCAGTTTCGACGTCGGCCCCCCGCGACGGTTGAGCTGCGTGGCGAGGACCGTGGCCGCGGTTGAAAAGGCCACCGAAGATATCACCCAGACCCCCTTCCGAAGTAAATCCTCCATCTCCTCCGAAGAGATCCGAGACGTCGAAGTCCGCCTGCGTCTGGCGAAACCCGCCCGGAAAGCCGGACCCCGCGTTTCCGCCGAAGCCGCGCAGTCCTCCGGACGCGAGCATGGCCTTCATCTCGTCGTATTCCCTGCGCTTCTTCTCGTCGCCGACGACGTCGTAGGCCTCGGCGATACGTTTGAAGCGGTCCTCGGCGTTCTTGTCACCGGGGTGGTTGTCGGGGTGGTTGTCCCGGGCGAGTTTGCGGTACGCCCGTTTGATGTCTCCGGCTGATGCGGACGAGGAGACACCCAGGTCCGCGTAGTAGTTCTTTTCAGCCCATTCACGCTCCGCCATTGGGCATCTCCTCCTTCCGCGTCATGCACGGGTTCAAGTGTGTGTCGGGGTTGTGTGCCGGGGACGTCCGTTCCCCTTTGAGTCGGGGGCCGGACACCGGGGCGGTGCCGTCGGCACCGCCCCGACCACGTCACTCCGTGGTGTCGTCGCCCTCGTCGGCACCGCTGTCCCCGGGAGCGGACTCCCGCGGGTCGGTGATGATGACCATCGCGGTGCGGAGCAGACGGTCGCCCATCGCGAATCCACGCCGCAGAACCGTTCCGATGACCTTGTCGTCGCCCTCGGAGAGGTCCTGGACGGCCTCGTGACGTTCCGCGTCGAAGTCGTCGCCCTCCGCACCGAACTCGGTGACGTCGAGCCGGGTGAGTACGGCGCGGAGTTTGTCGTTGACGGATTTCAGCGGTCCGGTGAGGTCACCGTGGCGTTCCGCGAGATCGAGGTCGTCGACGACGTCGAGCAGCTGGTTGACGACGGAGGCCTTCGCGGAGGCGATGACCGCCTGCCGGTCACGTTCGGTACGCCGCCGGTAGTTGGCGTACTCGGCGGTGACCCGCTGGAGATCCTCGGTCCGTTCGGCGAGTTCCGCCGAGAGGTCCGGGGTGTCGTCGGTGCCGGTGTTCTCCGCGTCAGCGGCCGCTTCTTCCGCGGCGACGGTGGCGAGTGCCTCGTCGAGTTCGGCGTCAGCGGTGGCTTCCGCGGCGGCGTCGGCGTCGGCGGCCGCCTTGGCGTCGGCCACGGCCGATTCCGCGCTCTCCGGTGATGTGGCCTCCGGGTCGGTTGCGGACGGATCGCCGGGGTTGTCCGGCATTGCCGCTGCGTCGTCCTGGCTCACTGGGTGGCCTCCTCGTTGTCGTCTTCTTCTCTGTCGATGATGGCCTGCTTCTCGTGTACCGCGCGTTCATGCACGGTATCGGCGGCCTCCCGGAGATCGGCGGCGACGGCGTCGCCCTCGAGAACCTCGTCCGGGTTCTTGTCCGTGCCGATCGGGTCGGTCATCTACTTCTTCTCCCCGTCGTTGTCGTCTTCGTCGACGACCTCCGCATCGACGACGTCGGAATCGACGTCACCGGCGTCCGCCTGGGTGGCTCCGGCCGCGGCCTCGGCCTCGTAGATGGCCTTGCCCATCTCCTGGGACTCGGTCGACAGCTTCTCGACGGCCGTCTTGATGGCGTCGATGTCCTCGCCCTTGAGCGCCTCCTCGACCTCCTTGGCGGCTGCCTCGACCTTCTCCTTGGTGTCCTCGCCGATCTTGTCGGAGGAGTCCTCCATGAACTTGCGGGTCTGGTAGACCATGGACTCCGCGGAGTTGCGGACCTCCTGCTCCTCGCGGCGCTTCTTGTCCTCCTCGGCGTGGGCCTCGGCGTCCTTGATCATCCGGTCGATCTCCTCCTGGGACAGGCCGGAGCCGTCCTGGATCTTGATCGTGTTCTCCTTGCCGGTGCCCTTGTCCTTGGCGGTCACGTGGACGATGCCGTTGGCGTCGATGTCGAAGGTGACCTCGATCTGCGGGACGCCGCGGGGGGCCGGGGCGATGCCTGCGAGCTGGAAGGAACCGAGCAGCTTGTTGTGCGCGGCGATCTGACGCTCACCCTGGTAGATCTGGATGCCCACCTCGGGCTGGTTGTCCTCGGCGGTGGTGAAGGTCATGGACTTCTTGGCGGGGATGGTGGTGTTGCGCTCGATGAGCGTGGTCATCACGCCACCCTTGGTCTCGATACCGAGGCTCAGCGGGGTGACGTCGAGGAGCAGCACGTCCTTGACCTCGCCGCGCAGGACACCGGCCTGCAGGGCGGCGCCGACGGCGACGACCTCGTCCGGGTTGACGCCCTTGTTGGGCTCGCGGCCACCGGTCAGTTCCTTGACCAGCTCGACGACGGCGGGCATACGGGTGGAGCCACCGACGAGGACGACGTGGTCGACGTCGTTGATGGAGATGTCGGCGTCCTTGATGACCTGGTTGAAGGGCTTCTTGGTGCGGTCGAGCAGGTCGGAGGTGATGCGCTGGAACTCGGTGCGGGACAGGGTCTCGTCGAGGAACAGCGGGTTCTTCTCGGAGTCGACCGTGATGTAGGGCAGGTTGATGGAGGCCTGCTGGGAGCTGGACAGCTCGATCTTGGCCTTCTCGGCGGCCTCACGCAGACGCTGGAGGGCCATCTTGTCCTTGGTCAGGTCGATGCCGTGGGCGGTCTTGAACTTCTCGACGAGCCAGTCGACGATGCGCTGGTCCCAGTCGTCACCACCGAGGTCGTTGTCGCCGGAGGTCGCCTGAACCTCGACGACGCCGTCGCCGATCTCGAGCAGGGAGACGTCGAAGGTGCCGCCACCGAGGTCGAAGACCAGGATGGTCTGCTCCTTGTCGCCCTTCTCCAGGCCGTAGGCGAGGGCCGCGGCGGTGGGCTCGTTGACGATGCGCAGGACGTTGAGACCGGCGATCTGGCCGGCTTCCTTGGTGGCCTGACGCTGTGCGTCCTCGAAGTAGGCGGGGACGGTGATGACGGCGTCGGTGACGTCCTCGCCCAGGTAGGCCTCCGCGTCGCGCTTCAGCTTCATCAGGATGCGGGCGGAGATCTCCTGCGGGGTGTAGCTCTTGTCGTCGATGTCGACGCTCCAGTCCTCGCCGATGTGGCGCTTGACGGAGCGGATGGTGCGGTCGACGTTGGTCACGGCCTGGTTCTTGGCCGACTGTCCGACGAGGACCTCACCGTTCTTGGCGAAAGCCACGACGGACGGGGTGGTGCGGGAACCCTCGGCGTTGGCGATGACGGTGGGGTCGCCACCCTCAAGCACGGAAACAACCGAGTTCGTGGTTCCGAGGTCGATACCTACTGCGCGTCCCATGTGATGGTTCTCCTTTTGTGTCTGTGTCGTCTATCGGTGGTTGACTGACCCCGACTCAACTTCCGGAGACGATGTTAACAGTCCCCTTGAGCGCGATCCACTCAACCTCTTCACCCACCACAACGACCCCGGCGTCAAAGTTGTTCCCGCCGGACTCAACTTTTTTACAGTGATGCCCGTCACATCTAATAGACCGGATAATGACGGAGCCCCGGCGGGGAGATCCAAAGGACCTTCACCCACCGGGGCTCCACATCACGATCCGCCGGGTACGCGGCTAACTGGAACCGAAGTTGAAACCACTCGAGCCGCTCGACAGCGAGCCGAGCCCACCTCCGGTCACCGCACCACACTCACGCCCGCGGGCAACCAACGCATCGGTGTAGGCGGTGTAGATCTTCTGCATGGCGGGGTCCAGCTGATTCAGTTCCACACCCACATTCACGAGAGCCTTCTCGCGGAGCTGCGATGCAGAAACGGGTGCGGTTCCCGCAATGTCCTTGACCTGCTGCGTTACCGCGTCACACGGCATCAACCTCATCTGGGCAGTGGTCCACAGGACCAATTCCGCGTCGAACTGGTCCGCCTGTGCGGGAGCGGCGAATCCCGCCCCTGCGAGAGCGACGGTGGCAAGCGAAACAAGAAATTTCTTCACGCTGGATCTCCTTCTCCATGGGGTCTGATCGCACCCGGTCACGCCGGTCACCACCAGGCATTTTTTCTGACGCGCCCCATAATAAGGAACGGGAAACATCCCGACCATCGGGCGAACCGAAGTGGGGTCACCCGATTAGAACATCGGCAACCACGCGGCCAACGGAGCCCCCTCGGGATACCCCATCACTCCCGAGACCACCGCACACCGCAGTATTCCCAGGTCAGGCATTTACCCGATTCGGGTGAGGGGTTAGTATGAAAACAGACTAATCCGCGGAGACGACAGTGGGATAGGGCCCCCATACCCCTCACTCACCTCAGGGTTCCCGCGATTTCTCCGCTGGACACATCCCGACCCACGGGGAAGGCGGTGCGTGACACATGATCTCCTTCACCCCGTCCGTGCTGCCACCCGGGAGGGGCGCAGACACCACCGCCCAAACATGCGGTGGACGTCGCCGTCCCGTCGGTGACCGCCCACCGGTCTGATCACCCCACCTGCCCGATCACCCACTTCGAGCTCCCCGATGAACCGCCATCGGCGGTCCATGCCCCGTTCTCCACCACTAAACCGGCTTCCCGAGTCACCCACCGGCCTGCCGCACAGATCGACGCCGGTCGACACCGGGACGCCGGTGACCGTTCATGAAAGCGAGTACACCCACTCATGTCCCTTCCCCACGCACCCGCCAACACCGGTGACGTCGAAAAGGTCAGTTCCGCAGCCATCGAGCGCGCCGAGACCTGGCTGAACGCCACCGGCTCCGACGAATCACGGAAGGAGGCGAAGTCCACCGAGCAGCTCGCCGCCCTGGTGCACGACACGGACGGCATCGACTTCACCATGGGCTTCGTCGACCGCGTCGCACGCCCGGAGGACAACCACGTCTCCGCCCGGGAACTCGCCAACCTGGCGAGTCCGCTCAAGGGGCGCGGTACGGTCCCGGACTTCGTCGGGCCGGTCGACCGTGGCCTGGTCACCGCCGGGTCGATCGTCGCCCCCTGGCTGCCGGGCGTCGTCATGCCGATCGCGCGGAAACGGCTGCGCCAGATGGTCGGCCACCTCGTCCTCGACGCGGAGGGATCGGCCCTGAACAAACTGCTCGACCGGTCCCGCGAACAGGGATTCCGCCTGAACCTCAACCTCCTCGGCGAGGCCGTCCTCGGCGACCGAGAGGCGGAGTCCCGCCTCAACCGGACCCTCGACCTGCTGGACAATCCCCGCGTCGACTACGTCTCCATCAAGGCGTCCTCGGTGTGTGCGCAGCTCAACCCGTGGGACATCGAGAGCAACACCGAACGGCTGAAGGAGACACTGCGGCCCCTGTACCGCAGGGCACTGTCCCGGGATCCGCACCCCTTCATCAACCTGGACATGGAGGAGTACAAGGACCTGCGCCTGACGATCCGCCTGTTCACCGAACTGCTGTCCGAGGAGGAGTTCCTGCCGCTGGAGGCGGGCATCGTCCTCCAGGCCTATCTGCCCGACACCCTCGGGGCGCTGCGGGAACTGGCGGAGTTCGCCGCACGCCGCCGCGCCGCGGGCGGGGCGAAGATAAAGATCCGCCTGGTCAAGGGTGCGAATCTCTCGATGGAACGCGTCGAGGCCGAGATCCACGACTGGAAGCAGGCACCGTACCTGACCAAGGCCGAGGTCGACGCCAACTACATCCGTCTCCTGGACTGGATCCTGCAGCCCGAGCACGCGGACAACGTACGGATCGGCGTGGCGTCGCACAATCTCTACGCCGTCGCCCTCGCCCACGAACTCGCCGTGGAACGCGGTGTGGAACGGCAGCTCGACGTGGAGATGCTCCAGGGCATGGCCCCGTCCCAGGCCCGCGCCGTGCGGGACGTGGTCGGGGACCTGATCCTCTACACCCCGGTCGTCCACGACGAGGACTTCGATGTCGCGGTGAGCTACCTGGTCCGCCGTCTCGAGGAGAACGGCGCGAAGCAGAACTTCCTCTACGCCCTGTTCGCCCCGGAGATCACCGGCGATGACGGGCTCACCCCGATGCAGAGCCAGCGCCAACGGTTCCGTTCCTCGGTGGCGGACCGGTGGTCCACCGCGGCCGGCCCCCGGCGCACCCAGGACCGAGCCGCAGAGGAGGCGGAGAACGCCGGCACCTCCTCCGGCTCGGTGCCCGGCCACTTCATCGGCGAACCGGACACCGACCCGTCACTGCCCGCGAACCGCGAGTGGGCGATTGAGGCACTGAACCGTGATCCGGGCGAGGTGGAGTCGGAGCGGGTCACCTCCGTCGACACCATCGACGCAGCGGTCGACCGTGCGGTGTCCGCCGGTGCGGCCTGGGGCTCGAGAACCGGCGCCGAGCGCGCGGAGCTGCTGGACCGGGCCGCCGAGGCCCTGGCAAACGCCCGAGGTGAGCTGATCACCGTGATGACGCACGAGGCCGGCAAGACCGTCGGCGAGGCCGACCCCGAGGTGTCCGAGGCCATCGACTTCGCCCGCTACTACGCGGAGTCGGCACGGGCCCTGGACCGGGTGCGCGGTGTCCGTTTCGAACCGTACCGGGTCGTGGTGGTCACTCCCCCGTGGAACTTCCCCGTCGCCATCCCGATGGGAGGTGTCTTCGCGGCGCTCGCCGCGGGCGCCGCGGTCATCATCAAACCCGCACCCCAGGTGGTGCGCTGCACGGAGGTCGCCGTCGCCGCGCTGCGCAGGGCCGGTATCGGTGAGGACCTCCTGCAGCTGGTCAACGCCGACGAGGACGAGGCCGGCAAGCGCCTGGTGAGCCACCCGGACGTCGACTCCGTCATCCTCACCGGTGCATCGGAGACCGCGAAACTGTTCCGCAGCTGGAAGCCCCGCATGGTCATCAACGCGGAGACCAGCGGCAAGAACGCCATCATCGTCACCCCGTCCGCCGATCCGGATCTCGCGGTCGCGGACGTCTACCGCAGTGCGTTCGGGCACGCCGGGCAGAAGTGTTCGGCGGCGTCACTGGTGATCCTGGTCGGATCGGTGGGGAAGTCGAGGCGGTTCCTCAATCAGCTCGTCGACGCCGTGGAATCCCTCCACGTCGGCTACGGCACCGACATCTCCACCACCATGAACAACCTCATCGAACCTCCCGGCGAGAAACTCGAACGCGGTCTGACGCAGCTCGACGACGGCGAACGGTGGCTGGTCAAACCGCGGCAGCTGGACGACAGCGGCCGCCTGTGGTTGCCGGGCCTCCGCGACGGCGTCGAACCGGGGTCCTGGTTCCACACCCACGAGTGCTTCGGCCCCGTCCTCGGCATCATGCGGGCGGAATCCCTCGAGGAGGCCGTCGAGTGGCAGAACTCCACCGGCTTCGCACTGACCGGTGGGCTGCACTCCCTGGACACCGACGAGATCGCCTACTGGCGTGAACACGTCGAGGTGGGCAACGCCTACATCAACCGCGGCATCACCGGAGCCATCGTCGAACGGCAGTCGTTCGGCGGGTGGAAGAATTCCTCCCTCGGGTCCGGGGCGAAGGCCGGCGGCCCGAACTACATCGGCCAGCAGGGAACCTGGTCCGAGGGGGACCTCAACGAACTGCACGCCGGGTCGGTCGCCACACCGGTCGCCCAGATGCTGCGCGAGTTCAAGGCGCAGCTCGGCCCGACGCTGACCCCCGCGGACAACCACTGGCTGCGTCGTGCCGCCGAGGCGGACGCCTACGCGTGGCAGACGGAGTTCGGGGTCGAGCACGACCGCACCGCACTCCTCTCCGAGTCCAACGTCTTCCGCTACCGGCCACTGCTCCAGCCGCTGCGCGTGCGCATCGGTAACGGCACCCCGGTGCGGGACCTGCTCCGGATGAAGCTCGCGAGCCGGATCACCGGGACGGACATCGACGTCTCCGCGACGGCCGCGACGGCCGCGGAACTCGGTGCCCTCGGTGCCGGGATCCGGGCGGTGTCCGACGGGGACTTCGCCACGGAGATCGCGTCCGCACGATCCGTCCGCGTCCGCGCCCTGGGCGAGGTGCCCGAGAACCTCTACCGGGCGGCAGCCGAATCCGGTTCGGTGATCCTCGACCAGCCCGTGCTGGCCGACGGCCGCCGGGAGCTGCTTCCGTTCCTCCTCGAGCAGGCGATCTCCACCACCGAGCACCGCTTCGGGTACATCAGGGGTCTGTCCAACTGACGGGTCTCCGGAGGGAGGGGATCCGCCACCGCCGGCGGCGACGGATCCCCTCCTCACACCCGTGGTCGGCGACTACCCGCGGAACGGTGTCTCTGGCATAGTTGGCAAACATTATGAGTGAACATCACAGTCCCCGGGATCCGGGGCATTCCGACGACTCCGTATCCCGCGTCGAATCAACCGGCGACGATTCGAAGTCCCCCGGGTTCCCCGGGGACGCCCTCTTCAACGCCATCAGCCGGGACACCGATCATTCCGCCACCGTCACCGGGGAACTCCCCGCCGATTCCACGGACGACCCCGACCAGCTCGACAGGGCGATCATCATAGGCCGTGACGGCCGCTGGATCGCCGGTTGGGCGCTACGGTTCATCATCGTCGCACTCGCGAGCTGCATCGCCTGGCTGGGACTCGGCGTCATCTGGACCGGCGTCCTGCCCATTCTGCTCGCGATCCTGGTGTGCACGGTCCTGTGGCCGCCGGTGCGGTGGCTGAAGGAACACGGTGTCCCGGGCGGTATCTCATCCCTCCTTGTTCTCGTCGGATCCCTCTGCGCCATCGGCGGAGTCTTCGCGGCGATGGCACCGCGGGTGACGGAACAGGCGAAACTCCTGTTCAAACAGAGCGTCACTGGGCTGGAGAAGCTCCAGGTCCGACTCGGGGAGCCCCCGTTCAACATCAACACCGAGCAGATCGACGGTGTCCTCGACGACATCTCCGAGAAGCTCCAGGGCGGTGCCTCCGGCCTGCTGTCCGGCGGCGTGGCGAACAAGCTGGCGTCCGGTGTCTTCGCCGGCGTGTCCACCGCGACCTCCGTGGTCGTCACCATGGCACTGATGCTCGTGCTGACGTTCTTCTTCCTGAAGGACGGGCACACGTTCCTGCCGTGGGTACGGCGCAACGTCGGAACCTCCGCCGGATGGCACCTCACCGAGGTACTCACCCGAACATGGAACACACTGTCCGGGTTCATCCGTGCACAGGCGCTCGTGTCACTCATCGACGCGATCTTCATCGGCATCGGACTGGTGATCCTGGGGGTTCCGCTGGCCCTCGTTCTCGCGGTGATCACCTTCTTCGGCGGATTCATCCCGATCATCGGCGCGATCTCAGCCGGTGCGATCGCCGTCCTCGTCGCCCTGGTGTCCAACGGGTTCACCACCGCGATATTCGTCCTGATCCTCATCATCGCGGTCCAGCAGATCGAGGGCAACATCCTCTCCCCGCTGCTGCAGAGCAAGGCAATGAACCTGCACCCCGTCATCGTGCTGCTGTCCATCACCGTCGGCGGTGGACTATTCGGCATCATCGGGGCGTTCCTCGCGGTTCCCGCTGCGGCGACGATCGCGGTGTGGCTGCGCTACCACTCGGAGATCGTGAGCCTGCGCTCCGGTGAACGCACGATCGACGAGATCGAGACCGAGACGGCGGCCGGTTCGAAGGCGCTGATCAACATGCGCCCCGCCATCCGGTCGCTCCGCCGACGCCTCAGCCGTGGGGGCGCCACCGCGAACGACTAGACTCCGCGCCACTACGGAAAAGTGCCCCGCACCGGTGACCGGTGCGGGGCACTTTTCCGTGCGTCGGGTCAGCGCCGGGCGACAGGCACCGGGACCTCCTGCACCAGCGCGCCCGCATCCAGCAGGGTGTGCAGGGCCTCGTTCAACTGGCGGGAACCCTCCGCCACGGCGTCCGCCCACGTGCCGACCGACTCCTCGTTCGCACCGTCACTGATCTGCTTGAGCAGGGTCACCGGGATGCCGTACCGGTACCCGATCCGGGCGAAGCAGTAGCCCTCCATCTCCACCAGCTCCGCACGCTCGGCGAGCCGGGTCCGGATGACGGTGTCGGCGATGAAACTGTCTCCCGTCGCGAGTCTGGCGGTGGGCAGCAGTCCCGACGTGTGCAGGGTCAGCGCATTGACCTCAGGTTTGCCGTCGATCTCCTCCAGCAGTTCGGAGGAGAAGTCGTGCTTGTACACCTCCCGGACCTCGTACACGCCGTTCGGGCCGTCGATGAGCCCGCCGCAGGTCCCGAGGTTGATGATCGCGCTGGGCACCCGACCGTCGAGACGCGCCTCGGTCAGCACCTCGGTCAGGCCGATCGCCGCACGAAGGACACCGACCCCGGTGACGAGGACGGGGAGATCGGTGTCGATCGCCTGCGTCTCACTGTCGGTGGCGAAGACGAGGAGGGGACGGCCGTTGGAGATTGTTCCGCGAAGTTCCATGCCCACACTCTAAAGCACCCCGGGACAACGGCACGGTGCGGCTAGAATCGACCGGTGTGCCGTGGACCCGCGGCACGGGAAGGACAGGCATGTACCCGGTCAAGAGTATCGCCGTCGTCGGTGCGGGCCCCGTCGGCATCCAGACGGCCGAGCTGCTCGTCGGGTGCGGCTGCAACATCTACGTCGACCTGTTCGAACAGGTCCCGGCCCCGTTCGGACTCATCCGCTACGGACTGGCCGAACACGCCCCGGGGGACACCCTCACCGAGAAACCCGACGCACCGGCGTCACCCCGACTGAAGCTCTTCGGGAACGTGTGTGTCGGCGGGGACGTCACCGTCGCCGAGCTCCGCCGCCACTACTGCGCCGTGGTCGTCTCCCCCACCGTGGCCTCCGGCGCGGGCTTCCCCGCCACGCGGGAGGCGGGACGCCTCACACCCGGTGTCTACACCACCGGCACGGAGGACCCGCTGGACGCGGCGCGGGTCGTCACCACACGGATCGCCACCGACGCCTGGGTGGGGACGCTGGGTACGCCGCTGCTCGCGGACGCGGGCCGGATCCGCGATCTGCTCGACGCACGGGGCGTTGCCTGCACCTCGTGGGAGGGCTGGTGGCTGCCGGAGAAGACGATCGCGGGCCCGCCCACCGCAGCGGCACTCGCGTCCGCGGCGACACTGGCCGGCTCCATCGACTGGGACGGCATCGCCCGCCTCGCCCGGGGCGTGCCGATCTGCGAGTGACCGGTCCCGTGCGGGACCGCGGAATCCCGTGCGTTCCCCGGGCCGTGACGTGACCGCCGCTCTCCGGGCCCGCACATGCCGCGGACGGAGACAACCGCGCCGACCCCGTCACACCAGAGGTGGAGTCACCTCGTCACCGGGCCCGCACCTGCGGGTTCCCGGTGACCGCCCCGCCACCCGGTGCAGGATGCGTGCGACGTGTCGGGGCGTGGACCCCGCCTGACGCTCCACCGCTCGTGCGTCCGTGTCCGACAGCCCGACTGCGAATCTCCACCACGGACGTGTAAACACTTCCTTGACGCCTTCCGTATGTAAAGATAACCTTTACACATGTCGGAACCACTGAACACCACCACACTGGCGACAAGCCTCACCCAGGTCGCCTCCCTGCTCGCCACGGAGCTCCGGGAGATCGACACCCCCGGCACCGAAAGCCTCCCGAGAAACACCCCGCCCCGGGACGTCACCCACTGCCTGGCCACGGCGCACACCATGCAGCTGCTGTCCACCGAGGCGCTGGCGACACTGGTCCACGCGGCACGGGAACGGGGCACCACGTGGCAGAGCATCGGAAACGCCCTCGGCATCAGCCGGCAGGCGGCGTTCCAGAGGTTCGGCAACCCCATCGACCCACGGACAGGAGACCCCATGAACAAACCCACCCCGACCCAACGGCAGGAGGCGGTCACCCGCGCCGTGACCTTCCTCGACGTCCTCACGGCCCACGACTGGGAGGGCGCGGCGCGCCTGCTCGGCCCGAAACTCGGCGACGAACTCGACGCGGAATCCCTGGCGGACGCCTGGGCCCAGGTCGTGGCACTCGGCGGCGAACTCGAGACCCGCCACCCGGCGCAGACGGTGAGCCTCGCCGACGAGGTCCTCGTCGTCGAACAGCTCCTCGACTTCGAGGCGGCCGATCTCGTGGGACGGATCAGCTACAACCGGGAGGGTGAGATGGTCGGACTCTGGTTCCTCCCCGCCGATCAGGCGCTCTGCGAGGATCAGTCCCGCTGATGTAACCGCTGTTCGTCACCGCAGGCTGTGCGTGAAGGAGGTCAGCTGCCACCCGTTGAATCCGGATGGTGGGTGACCTCCTCCACGTCGCCGCGTCCGAAACCCCGACCCGGGACACCGGCGTGGACTCAGCCGGCCGTCCCGGCCCCCACGCATCCCCGCTCCACGGACTCGGGGACCTCCGGGACGGCCTCATCGACGACCTGGACCCGGGCCCGTTTCCGCATCCGGCGCACACCGCGACAGGTCAGGCCCACGCCGAGGACCAGCAGTGTCGCTTCGACGGCGGGGAGCACCCACGTCGCGGTGTCGAGGGCACCGACCACCCGGGGTGCGTTGACGAGCATGAGCGTGGTTCCGACCGCCCCGCCGAGCAGACCGGGTTGCATGCGGCTGACCAGCCACGCCGCGAACGGCGCGGCGATCACACCGCCGACGAGCAGTGCGGCGACGGCGGGCAGGTGGGCGAGCAGCTCCTCCCGCATGCCGATCGCGAACCCGGTGGTCGCGGCGGCGGTCACCAGGAACTCGGAGGTGTTCACGGTTCCGACGACCCGGCGCGGTTCGGCGTGCCGGAGGCTCATCAGGGTCGACGCGGTGACCGGCCCCCAACCGCCACCGCCGGAGGCGTCAATGAATCCGCCGGTCAGACCCAGGAGTCCGAGGACCCGTCCCCGGCGACGGGTGTCCGCGGCGACCGCGTGGTGCGGGGCGCCGCGGGAGAAGCGCAGCAGGAGGTGCAGTCCGATGGCGGTGAGGATCCCCGCCGTGACGGAGGCCGCGGCAGCGGTGGAGAGGTTCGACAGGACGTAGGCCCCGAGGAATGCGCCGACCGCGCCCGGGACGCCGAGGCGCAGTGCGAGCCGCCAGTCGACGTTGCCGAAGCGCCAGTGGCTGATCCCGGAGGCCAGGGTCGTCCCGAGTTCCGCGGTGTGCACCACGGCGGACGCCTGCGCGGGTCCGAGGCCGGCGGCGAGGATGAGCATGGTCGTCGACGTCGCGCCGAAGCCCATGCCGAGTGCGCCGTCGACGAGCTGCGCGATGGCGCCGGCCAGGGCGATGAGGATCAGGGTACGCATGCCGGTGTCCGGTCGCTGGTCAGGGCGTCGGAGTAGCGGGTGGCGACGATTCGGGCGAGGTCGCGGCCGAGCGGTGCGCTGACCGAGATGTCCGGGCCCCCGGGGCGGGTGGCGGGCAGTCGGTCGGTGATGCGGTCGAGCAGCAGCCCGTGGGTGACGAACAGCGGGAGGACGTGCAGGGAACCGGCGGCGCGGGCGCGGTCGAGGACCGCCCCGGGGCCGTCGCCCGGCCCGGTGGCCGCGATGACGTCGATGCGGCGACCGGTCCGCTCGGCGAGCTCCGCCCCGAGTCGCGCCAGGTCCGCGGTGGCCCGCGCACTGGATGTTCCCACCGGGTGGAGGACGGCGTCGCGGTGGTCCGGGCGGTCGACGGTGAGGCGCTCCGCGAGAACGTCGACGAGATCCGGGCCGGTACCGAGCCCGTCCGCGAGGGCGATCCGCATCCCGGAGACCTCCGTGGCCGCGCGCACCGCCTCGGGGACGTCGGTCGTGGCGTGGAACGCGCGGGTGAACAGCAGCGGCACGACGACGGCCTCCCGGATGCCTTCGACGGCGAGCCGGAGTGCGACGTCCGGGAGGGTGGGCGTCGACAGGTCCAGGTGCGCCGGGTGCGCGGGCAGGTCCAGAAGGTCACCGGCGGCCGCGGTCAGCTCGGCGATACCGGCGTCGGCGTGGGGGTGCCGGGATCCGTGGGACAGGGTGATCAGTGCGGGACGCGGGTCAGTCACGGCCACCACCGCCGCCGGTGCCGTCGACCAGGCCGGCGGCGAGGGTGTCGCCGGAGGCGGGGTCGATGAGCAGGAGGGAGCCGACGGCACCGCGGGCGGTGAAACCGTCGACGGGCAGGGCCTCGGCGACCTGGATCTCGGCGCGCACGATGTCGTTGAGGGCGAGTTCGTCCGGGGCGTCCCGCACCACGTCGTCCACCGGGGCGTCGATGTCGATGCCCGCGGTGATCCGGGTGACCCGGCCCCGGACCAGTGACGTGCCGTAGCGCAGCTTGAGCAGCTGGCCCGGGCGGACGGCTTTCTCGGCCAGGCCGACGAGCGTGGCGGTGAACTCGCGGACGTCGTCGGGCCGGTCGGCTCCGGCGATGAGGTCACCGCGGGTGAGGTCGATGTCGTCGGCCAGGCGCAGCACGACGGAGTCGCCGGGCAGCGCGAGCTCCGCCTCCGCGTCCGGGGTGTCGATGCCGGTGACCGTCGTGGTGCGCCCCGACCCGAGATGCACGGTATCGCCGGGCCGGATCCGTCCGGCGGTCACCCGGCCCGCGTAGCCGCGGTAGTCGGTGGCGTGATCACGGATGACGGTCTGCACGGGGAACCGGAAACCCAGCTCGCCGACCTCGGGGCCGGCGGGGACGGTCTCCAGGATCTCGAGGACGGTGGGGCCGGTGTACCAGTCGGTGTTGGTGCCGCGCTCGACGACGTTGTCCCCCAGCAGCGCGGAGGTGGGAACCACGTGGGTGGTGGTCACACCGAGGCGGTCGGCGAGCGCCGTGAACTCGGCCTCGATGGCGCGGTGCACGGACTCGTCGAAGCCGACGAGGTCGATCTTGTTCACCGCGAGGACCACCGTGTCCACGCCGAGCAGGGCTGCGGCGGTGAGGTGGCGGCGGGTCTGGGTGACGATGCCGTTGCGGGCGTCGACGAGCAGCACGACGACGCGGGAGGTGGACACACCCGTGACGGTGTTGCGGGTGTACTGCACGTGGCCCGGGGTGTCGGCGAGGATGAAGGTGCGCTTCGCGGTGGCGAAGTAGCGGTAGGCGACGTCGATGGTGATGCCCTGCTCGCGTTCGGCGCGCAGGCCGTCGACCAGCAGGGAGAGGTCGACGTGTTCCAGGCCCTTGGCCCGGGAGGTCGCCTCGACGGCGGCGAGCTGGTCGGCGAGCACCGATTTCGTGTCGTGGAGGAGGCGACCGACGAAGGTCGATTTACCGTCGTCGACGCTGCCCGCGGTGCACAGCCGGAGGGTCTGGCGGTCGTGCAGCGCCTCGGTCGGGGCGGGGGCGGTGAGGGTGCTGGTCATCAGAAGTAGCCTTCCTTCTTGCGGTCCTCCATGGCGGATTCGCTCAGGCGGTCATCGGCGCGGGTGGCGCCACGTTCGGTGAGGGTGGATGCGGCGATCTCGGCGATCACGGCGTCGACGGTGTCGGCGTCGGAGTCGACCGCACCGGTGCAGGACATGTCGCCGACGGTGCGGAACCGCACGCGGCGGGTCTCCAGGGTCTCGCCACTGCGGGGGCCGCCCCACTCGCCGGCGGTCAGCCACATGCCGTCGCGGTTGAACACCTCGCGGTCGTGGGCGAAGTAGATCGGGGGGAGTTCGATGTTCCGGGCGCCGATGTACTCCCAGATGTCGGCCTCGGTGAAGTTGGAGATGGGGAACACGCGGATGTTCTCGCCTGGCAGGTGGCCGCCGTTGTAGAGGTTCCACAGTTCGGGCCGCTGGCGGCGGGGGTCCCAGCCGCCGAAGCTGTCGCGGACGGAGAAGATGCGTTCCTTGGCACGCGCCCGTTCCTCGTCGCGGCGGGCGCCGCCGAGCACGGCGTCGTAGCCCTGTTCGGCGATGGTCTCCACGAGTGGGACGGTCTGGAGGGGGTTGCGGGTGCCGTCGGGGCGTTCGCTGAGTTCACCCCGGTCGATCCAGTCCTGCACCTTAGCGACGCGCAGGCGCGCTCCGGTGCGTTCGACGAGGCGGTCGCGGAACTCGAGGACCTCGGGGAAGTTGTGGCCGGTGTCGACGTGCAGCAGTTCGAAGGGCACGGGAGCGGGCGCGAAGGCACGGCGGGCCAGTTCGTGGACGACGACGGAGTCCTTGCCCCCGGAGAACAGCAGGGCAACCTTGTCGAACTGTCCGGCGACCTCGCGGAGGATCTGGATGGCCTCGTTCTCCAGGTCCCTCAGGTGCGGGGACAGCGGCGAGTCGGTGCCCCGGTCGGTGCGGGCGTCGGGCGTGGTGTCGGTGAGGGTTGTGGTCATGTGTGGAGTCCGCATTCTGTCTTGTTCTGTCCGGCCCAGCGGCCGGCCCGGGGGTCTTCGCCTTCGGCGACGGGCAGGGTGCAGGTGGCGCATCCGATGGACGGGTAGCCACGGGTGGTCAGGGGGTGCCGGATGAGGTCGTGCTCGACGATGTACCGTTCGGTCTCCTCGAGTGACCAGGTCACCAGGGGCGAGATCTTGAGCCGGCCGGTTTTGTCGAGGGTGACGGCCGGGGTGTCGGCGCGCAGCGGGGAGTCGGCGCGGCGCAGCCCGGTGACCCATCCGACGTAGCCGCTCATCGCGGCGGCGAGTGGCTCGACCTTGCGCATTCGGCAGCAGGCCGTGGGGTTGCGGCGGTAGAGCGCGGGCCCGTAGGTGGCGTCCTGCTCGGCACGGGTGAGGATCGGGGTCGCGGTGACCAGCGGGAGCTCGTACCGGCGGCGGACCTGGTCGGCGACGTCGAGGGTCTCGTCGAAGTGGTAGCCGGTGTCGAGGAACAGCAGGTCGGCGTCGGGCAGGTGCCGGGAGGCCAGCTCGGCGAGGACGGTGTTCTCCATGGACATGGCGACGGCGACGGGGCCGTCGACGTGCTCGGCGACGGTCGCGAGGATCGTCTCCGCGTCGGCGTCGTACAGGGCGTCGGCGTGCGTGTCGACGAAGGCGGCGAGTTCGGCCCGGGTCCCGGGGTCGAGCGGTGCGGTGGTCGCCGCCCCGGCCTGTGAGACCTCGGGGTCGCGGTGGGCGCGGGGGCGGGCGAAACGGCTGAGATCGGTCATCGTTCCCGCACCCCCGGTGTGTGTCCGTGGTGCTCGAGGGACGCGGCGAGCGCCTCCGCGGTGGAGGGCGCGGGCGCGGGCCGGTTCGCGGGATCATTGCGGCCGTGGAACATCACGGAGAACACCCGCCGGCATTCCTGGCAGGCCCACGCGAAGTCGGTCTCCTCGTCGGGGAAGAGGTCGGTTCCGCCGCAGTACGCGCAGTACTGCGGGAAGCCGCGGTTGGGGTTGGGCGTGTCGACGCGGTAGCTCACTGCAGGTCCCCCTCGTCGGCGCGCAGGACCCATTCGCGGAACTGCTCGCCCCCGGTGCGCTGCTCGCGGTAGCGCTCGACGAGCCGGACGACGTAGTCGCCGAGTTCCGCGGAGGTGACCTTGTGTCCGCGCAGCTTGCGGCCGAAGTCGGGGTTGAACCCGAGGGCACCGCCGAGGTGCACCTGGAAGCCCTCGACCTTGTTGCCCTCGTCGTCGTTGACGAGCTGGCCCTTGAGTCCGATGTCCGCGACCTGGGAGCGGGCGCAGGAGTTGGGGCAGCCGTTGAGGCTGATCTTCAGCGGGACGTCCATGTCGACGAGCCGGTCCTCCAGTTCGTCGACGAGCTGGATCGCCCGGGCCTTGGTGGTCACGAGTGCGAGCTTGCAGAACTCGAGTCCGGTGCAGGAGATCACGCCGCGGCGGAACTCGCTCGGCTCCGGGTACAGACCGGTGGCGTGGAGCGCCTCCTTGAGCGGTTCGACCTGCTGCTCCTCCACGTCGAGGAACAGCAGCTCCTTGTCCACCGTCGTGCGGATCCGGGTGACGCCGTGTGCCTCGGCGGCGTCGGCGATGGCGATGAGCTGGTCGCCGGAGGCGTGGCCGACGGTGGGCTTGACGCCGACGTAGAAGCGGCCGTCCTTCTGCGGGTGGACCCCCAGGTGGTCGCGGTTGCCGGGGTTGACCGGGGCGGCGGGGCCGTCGAGGAGCGGGCGGCCGAGGTACTCGTCCTCGAGGACCTGTCGGAACTTCTCCACTCCCCACTTCGCCACGAGGAACTTCAGCCGCGCACGGTTGCGCAGGCGACGGTAGCCGTAGTCGCGGAACACCCTGACCACACCGGCCCAGACCTCGGGCACGTCGTCGAGGGGCACCCACACGCCGAGCCGCTGGGCGAGCATCGGGTTGGTCGACAGCCCGCCGCCGACGTACACGTCGAAGCCGGGGCCGTGTTCGGGGTGGTTCACGCCGATGAAGGAGAGGTCCTGGATCTCGTGGGTGACGTCCTGGCGGGGCGAGCCGGAGATCGCGGACTTGAACTTCCGCGGCAGGTTGTGGAGTTCCTCGCGGTGCAGCCAGTCCGAGGTGATGGCCTCGATGGCGGGGGTCGCGTCGATGATCTCGTCGGCGGCGATTCCCGCGACCGGGGATCCGAGGATCACCCGAGGCACATCGCCGCAGCCGCAGAGGGTGGACAGGCCGACGGCGTCGAGTTTCTCCCAGATCGCGGGGACGTCCTCGATGCGGATCCAGTGGAGCTGGATGTTCTGCCGGTCGGTGAAGTCACCGGTGCCGCGGGCGTAGTCGCGGGAGATCTCGCCGACGGTCCGCAGCTGGGTGGTGCTGACGACGCCGCCGTCGAAACGCACCCGCATCATGAAGAATTTGTCCTGCAGCTCGGCGTTGGTGGCGTTGCCGGTGTGCTCGCCGCCGAGGTCCTGGCGGCGCTGCGTGTACAGGCCGACCCACTTGAACCTGGGCGCGAGGTCCTCTTCGGCGATGGAGTCGAAGCCCTGCTTAGAGTAGATGTCGATGATCCGCTGTTTGCAGGACATCCCCGGGTCCTCGGCCTTGATCCGCTCGTCGTCGTTGAGCGGATCGGTGCCGTCGATCTTCCACTGGCCGTCCGGCCTGCGCTGGCGGGCGGGCCGGTCCTTGACGGTGGTCGGTGCCATGGGATGCTCCTTGGAAAGCCCGGTTCCGGTGGTGCCGGGGCCGGGGCCACGATGGGGGTGCTGTTGGTGCGGCCAAGTCTGACACAGCAAACGCTTGCATGACCATAAAACCGGCGTTTTTTATGTACCGACTGGTCTATTTTTGCATTTTTTACCACTTTGACCTGCCGAATTAGAAATTCCATCCAAATGAATGAAATAGACCAATCGGTACAATCACAAGCCTGCTCCAGCTTTCCACGTCAGGACACGCATCCACCGCGGTAGCCCCGCGGCGTCCCCACCGCCCTGCCGGTCCCCGCCCCACCGGCACACCTCGCCCCCGTGGAGACACCACCACTGGTGTCGCAGACATACAGCCGACTATCTTCGGAAGTGTCCTCACCGCGTCCCCACCACAGGAGACCACATGTCCAGGAAACTCCTCGCCGGCGCCCTTCTCCCCGCACTGCTGCTCGGCACGGCGACCCCCGCCAACGCCGGGGAAACATCGACCGCGGGTTCCTCCCTCGGCCAACTGTCCTCGGCCATCACCCCGCGACACCCCTCCGGGATGCCCGCCGAAGCGATCGTCAGGTTCGGCGTGGTGACCCGGGAGGAGCTCGACCGGTGCCGCGAGGAGAACGCCGGCGATCCGGATGTCCCGGTGGGCACCAGTGCGATCGACTGGATGGAGGCGCCCTGCCCCGCCACCCCGATCACCCCGGATGAACTCGCCGACGCCCGCACCGCCGCCGGCATCCACTCCGTCGTCACCGCACCGCTCCGCCTCGTACTCGGCTTCCTCAACCTGGTTTTCTCACTGTTCAACGGTGCGGGAAGCTCCGAGTAGCCCCACATCCGACCACCCCCCGCCACACATTCCACATCCCGGAGCGGGTGGCGGGACACACGTTATTTTCAGACCCTTCAAACCGGCCCCGGACGTTCGCTGAACAGAGCTGTTCACCGCCCGGCGACAGGTCCCCCAGACGCGGCGCGCGGACTCCGTTGGGGGATGACCACGGCACCGCTTAGAGTGGGAACCACCATGCCCGCACGCAGCCAGCCCGCTCGTGACAGGCACTGAACACCCATTCTTTTGCCCACGCCAAGGACCTCTCCCGCGATGACGCTCGCCGCAGCCCCAGCCATGACCAGCACGACTGCCGTGCTGGGAGTCATCGGTTTCCTGCTGTCACTTCCCGCATGGTTCTACTTCCTCCGCGGCGCGAGCCGGCTCTTCCGTCTCGTCCGCGCGGGACAACCCCTGCCCGGACGCACCGACCGCCCCGCACGGCGCGTCGGCACGTTGTTCAGGGAAGTCGTCCTCCACAGCGAACTGGCCAGGAAACCCGCCGTCGCGGCGGCGCACTGGCTGGTCATGGTCGGTTTCCTCATCGGCTTCTTCCTCTGGTTCGAGGCCTACATCCAGACCTTCCGGCCGCGCGGCGGCTGGCCCATCGTCAGCGAATGGGGCATCTACCACCTCGCCGATGAACTGCTCGGCATCGGCACCGTCGCCGGCATCTGTTTCCTGATCGGCGCCCGTCTGCACGCCGGCGCCCGCGAACGCATGTCCCGGTTCTACGGGTCCAACGCCCGCGCCGCGCACTTCGTCGAGGGTGTCGTTCTCATCGAGGGGCTCGGGATGCTCGCCGTGAAGTCGGCGAAGATCGCCACCTACGACGACATCCACCCGCACCTGTGGTCCGATTTCCTGACCATGCACATCGCGCAGCTCCTCCCCGCGAGTGCCGTGATGGTCAGTGTGTTCGCCCTGATCAAACTACTGTCCGGGACGATCTGGCTCTTCGTCGTCGGGCGGCAGCTGTCCTGGGGCGTGGCCTGGCACCGCATCACCGCCTTCTTCACCATCTTCCTCCAGCGCAACGCGGACGGTGCGCCGGCACTCGGTGCGCTGGCACCGATGGTCTCGCGCGGAGAGACCGTCACCCTCGACAGCGTCGACGAGCTCGACCCCGACACCGACCCCGTCGGGACGGGCACCCTCCGGGACGCGTCCTGGAAGATGCTTCTCGACGCCACCACCTGCACCGACTGCGGCCGATGCCAGGAGCAGTGCCCCGCCTGGAACACCGCGAAGCCACTGTCCCCGAAGTTGCTGATGACCGACATCCGCGACGCGATGGTGACCAACTCCCCCTATCTCCTCGACCCGTCCCTGCTCGAGGCCGACA
This sequence comes from Corynebacterium pygosceleis, assembly GCF_016595275.2. Classification (GTDB taxonomy): domain Bacteria; phylum Actinomycetota; class Actinomycetes; order Mycobacteriales; family Mycobacteriaceae; genus Corynebacterium; species Corynebacterium pygosceleis. The sequence goes on from NZ_JAENIQ020000004.1 coordinate 246,439, forward strand.
CCTCCCACGACGGTGTGGACGTGCTCAAGCTCGTCGGCGAGGGCCGGACCATCGAGCCGGACGTGCTGTGGAGCTGCACCAACTGCGGTGCCTGCGTCGAGCAGTGCCCGGTGGACATCGAGCACATCGACCACATCGCCAACATGCGCCGGTTCGCGGTCCTCGCCGAATCGGAGTTCCCCTCCGAACTCGCGGGCCTGTTCAAGAACCTCGAGGCCAAGGGCAACCCGTGGGGCCGGAACTCCGCCGACCGTGCCACCTGGATCGACGCCGCACGCCGCGACGGCATCGAGGTACCCGTCTTCGGCGAGGACGTCACCGACTTCAACGACACCGAGTACCTCTTCTGGGTCGGTTGCGCGGGCGCCTACGACGATGAGGCCGTGAAGACGACCCGCGCGGTCGTCGAGCTCCTCCACACCGCGGGCGTGAAGTTCGCGGTGCTCTCCAAGGGGGAGACCTGCACCGGCGATCCGGCCCGGCGCGCCGGCAACGAGTTCCTGTTCCAGATGCTCGCCCAGGAGAACATCAGCACCCTCAACACCGTGTTCGAGGGCGTGCCGAAGGGGCAGCGCACCATCATCACCACCTGCGCCCACTGCTTCAACACCCTGCGCAACGAGTACCCGGACTTCGACGGCCACTACGATGTGGTCCACCACACCCAGATCCTGAACAAGCTGGTCCGCGAGAAGCTCCTGACCCCGGTGCCCCGCCGCCCCGAGGACCGTCGGCCGATCACGTACCACGACCCCTGTTTCCTCGGCCGCCACAACAAGGTCTTCGACCCGCCGCGCGAGCTGCTCGGCGCCACCGGTCACGATCTGCGGGAGATGGACCGCAACCGGAACGAGGCCTTCTGCTGCGGTGCGGGTGGTGCCCGCATGTTCATGGACGAGACCATCGGCACCCGCATCAACGAGAACCGAACCAGCGAGGCACTCGCCACCGGCGCCGAGGAGATCGCCGTCGGCTGCCCCTTCTGCACCGTCATGCTCACCGGCGGGGTGAAGGCCCTCTCCGACAAGCCCGCCGCAGATCAGCCCAAGGTCCGGGATGTCGCGCAGATGCTCCGCGACTCGGTCCTCGTCGACGGCAAACTGCCGGAGCCCCGTGAGCGGGCGTTCCTCGCACCACCCCGCCGGGGCACGACAGACCTGGGCCTGACCTCCGTGAAACCGCGGAAGGAGGGCACCTGCGGCGGTGCCTCCACAGGACGCGGTGCCCGTTCTGAATCCACCGCGCCCACGAAACCGGCCCAGCCGACCGCACCTGCTTCCGCGCCGAAGGCACCGGGGACACCCCCGGCCCCGGTGGTACCCGGGGTGGCGGCCCCCACCGCGCCGAAGGCACCCACGGAACCACAAGCACCCGGCGGAACCACGGCACCGGCCGCTCCGAAGGCACCGGGTGGTGCCACGCCGACGGCACCGCAGAGCAGTGTGCCCACCGCACCTGGCGCACCCGGCACTCCCCCGGCCCCGGCCGCACCCGGGGCCACGGCACCGGCCGCCCCGAAGGCACCGGGTGCACCGAAGGCACCGGGTGCACCGAAGATCCCCGGAGTCCCCACCACGCCCACGGCCCCGGCGGTACCCGGTCCGACTGCTCCGACCGCACCGAAAGCCCCCGGTGCCGCCGTTCCAGCGGTACCGGGGTCGACCCCACCCAAGGCACCAGGAGCCCCCGGCGTACCCGCCGCACCGCGCCCCGCAGGCTCCGGAGCGCCAACCGCACCTGCCGCACCCGAGGCACCCGCGGCACCGAAACCCGCCGTTCCACCGGCGCCGGGCGGTGCCAAACCCACCTCACCAGGTGTCCCCACAGCGCCGAAGGCGCCGGGTGCACCGAAACCGGCCGTCCCTCCGACACCCGGTCGAAACACCCCGGGTGCTCCGGTAGCGCCGAAGGCGCCGGGAAGTACGACCGTCCCCGCGGCACCGGGAACACCCGCTCCACCGGCATCGGCCCCCACCGTTCCCGCAGCGCCGAAGGCCCCCGGAGCGCCTGCCGTTCCAGGTGCGTCCGCCATTCCGCGTCCCCCCGCACCGAAGGCTCCCGGAGCACCCAAACCAACTGTTCCCCCGGCACCCGGTCGAAACACCCCGGGCGCCCCGGCAGCGCCGAAGGCCCCCGGAAGAACGACCGTTCCCACGGCACCGGGTGTTCCGGGTGCTCCGAAAGCGCCGGGGGCACACTCGCCCGGTTCCGTCCCCGGGGTCCCGGATGCCGCACGGGAGGACGTCTCCACCGGCGACCCTGATGACTGAGTGGGGACAACGGGCCAGCAGCCCCCGTGAACGTCACGGGCGGCGGAACAGTTCAGGTGCTGTTAACGTCGGGGGTATCTCACCGTCCGTCGACCGCTTCCCTGCGGCCTCCCGAAGGATCGCCCGTGACATCATCGTCCGTTTCCCTCCGCGTCGGGGTTCTGATCGCCGCCGTGTCCGTACTGTGTTCCCTGGCCGGTTGTGCCACCGCCTCCGATTCACCGACACGTACCACTGAGACGGAGGTCGTGGAGTCGTCGGCGGGGGCCACCGCTCAGGCGACGGACAGCAGGCAGATCAGCATCGTCCACGCCCTCGGCACGACAAAACTCGATGCTCCGGCGAAGACCGTCGTCGCCCTCGACGATCCGTGGGCGGATGCCGTCCTGATGCTGCACGGGACGTTGCTCGGGTACGCCGACACCCACGCGCAGGGTACGGGCCTGGGAGATTACCTGGGGAATCTCCCCGAGCGTTTCGGGGCCGACGCGGCAATCGTCGGTACACCGCGGGAACCGGACTTCGACGCCATCGCGGCGCTCCGGCCCGACCTGATCGTCGGGGCGAAGGAGACCAGTGGTGAGCATTACGCCCGACTGTCCGCGATCGCACCGACGGTGATGTCGGAGGGCGCCCCCGCCACGTGGAAGAGCGGCTACCTGGCCCTCGGCAAGGCACTGGGAGCGGAGACAGCTGCCGCCGGGGCGATCGCGGAATACGAACAGCAGGCACGTCGTGTCGGCGACGCGATCAGGGCCGGAGCCGATGATCCCACGATCTCGGTGGTCCGGTTCCAGACCGGACCGACGAGGATCTACGCTGCGGGTTCCTTCCCCGGTACGGTGCTCGCCGATGCCGGGCTGGCCAGACCTAAGTCACAGCGCAGCGACCAGAATTTCATCAAGGTCACCCCCGACCGGGTCGGTGAGGTTGATGCGGACCGGATCTTCATCACCATGAGTCCCCTTGGCGGGGAACGGTCGATGGAGAGCTTCCGTTCCACGGCGGACTGGCGGGCGCTCGACCGTCGGACGGTGCCCGCCGACGACGGCGTGTGGATCACGTCCGAGTCACTTCCCGGTGCGTACGCGATTCTCGGTGCTCTGGCCCGGGCCTTCAATGTCGACGGGCCGGTGGTTCCCGATGGGCTCGCGGGTGCGGTGAAAGGAACACCGGCCGGTGAGAATATCCAGGTCGACGGCGGGCAACTCCCCCGTTCACACCCCTGAACCAGGCACCGCGAAGCTGTCACACACGGAAAAACGCCGGGGCTGTTTTCCCGAAGCTCCCCGCTTTCACCGTCGTAGATGGCACGATGGGGACCATGACTGATGCGACCCCCACTTCCAGTGACCCGACCAACGGCAACGGACGACGGCTGATTCGGCATGCCCGTCGCCTGGACAATGTCGCGTACGAGATCCGTGGGCCGATCAGTGCCGAGGCGGAGCGTCTCGAACGTCAGGGCACCGAGATCCTGAAACTGAACACCGGCAATCCGGAGATCTTCGGTTTCCGGGCGCCGGAGGCTGCGGTGAGAAGCATCATCGACAACATCGGCACCGCACAGGGCTACTCCACCGCCAAGGGGGTACCCGAGGTGCGGGAGTCGATCGTGCGGCGTTACGCGGAGGTCCCGGGTTTCCCGGAGTTCGATGTGGAGGACGTGTTCCTCGGAAACGGTGTCTCGGAGCTGATCCTCATGGTGACCGCCGGGCTGCTGAGTCCGGGTGACGAGGTGCTCGTACCGATGCCCGACTACCCGTTGTGGACCGCAGCCACCAGCCTGGCGGGCGGAACGGCGGTGCACTACCGCTGCGACGAGGACGCCGACTGGAACCCGGACCTCGAGGATCTCCGTTCGAAGGTGTCCGACAGGACGCGGGCGATCGTCGTCGTCAACCCGAACAACCCCACCGGCGCGGTGTACTCCCGGGAGATTCTGGAGGGGATCGTCCGGGTCGCCCGCGAAAACGACCTGCTGCTGTTGTCCGACGAGATCTACGACCGGATCCTCTACGATGACGCCGAGCACATCAGTGTGGCGACCCTCGCCCCGGATCTTCTCACCATCACGTTCAACGGCCTGTCCAAGGCGTACCTCGCGGCCGGATACCGCGCGGGGTGGATGGTGCTCACCGGACCGAAGGACCACGCCACCGAGTACATCCAGGGGCTCGAACTTCTCGCCGGTACCCGACTGTGCTCGAACGTTCCGGCGCAGTACGCGATTCCCGCGGCACTGGAGACCCACCAGGACATCTTCGATCTCACCGCGCACCGGGGTCGTCTCCTCGAACAACGGGACATCGCCTACGAGGGAATCAACTCGATCGACGGCCTGAGCACCGTGAAGCCGATGGGTGCGCTCTACAACTTCGCCCGCATCGACCGGAACGTCCACGACATCCACGACGACGCGAAACTGATGCTCGACCTGCTGCGGCAGGAGCACATCCTGCTGGTCCAGGGAACCGGCTTCAACTGGGACGCCCCCGACCATTTCCGGGTGGTCACGCTCCCCCCGAAGGATCAGTTGTCGGAGGCCATCGAGCGGCTCGGGAACTTCCTCGCCCACTACCGCCAGTAGCCGGTTCCGGCTCCCCTCGGCCCGCGCAACGGTGTCCCGGTCCCCGGGTTCCGACGCAGTGCGCGGGCCGTTTTCTCTATTATTGAGACCATGTGTCCGGTCGCCCGGCCGGCATCGGCGGTAGTCCCGCCGGATAATCGTGCACAATCGATGACGAGATGAGGACCAGCGTGCGGAAAAGCTCCGGTTACGACAGTTCCACCCTGACACCACGGGGAATGTTCGCCACCCTGACGACCCTGACGGTCGCGGGTCTGATCGCCGCCAGTGCCTACATGTACATCGGCGACGAGGAAGCCGGCGCGACCACGTCCGGTCGCCCGGCGGCCGACCGGGAGGCCGGCACGGACCAGTCCGCTGAGCCGACGTCCCGGGAATCCTCCCCGTCCACCACCGCAGGTTCCTCCGACGGATCAACGGAGGAGTCGACGTCCACGTCCGCCTCCTCGACGTCATCGACGTCCACCGGTTCGAGCAGCTCCAGCAGTTCGACATCCACCCCGGAGTCCGGTTCATCGGAGAGTTCGACATCCCCGACCTCATCATCCGGGACCACGACCACAACAGAGTCCGAGTCGTCGGAATCCGGTTCCCCGTCCTCGACCTCATCCCCGGAGTCCTCCACGTCCGGGACCTCGAAGAGTTCCTCGACATCATCGACGTCCTCATCCCGCAAGGATTCCGGTGACGGGAGTTCCAGCGAGAAAACCGGCACCGAAAAGAGCAGCCGGAGCAGTGCCAGTTCCTCCGGGACGACGTCATCGACGACCAGCACGACAACCGAACCCACCGAGAAGCCCGCGCCCTCCGCGCTCACCGACAAGGCCTTCGCCGCCACCATCGACCCCGCGGACCGTCGCACCGCCGATTCCGACGGCACGACCGTCTACTATCCGGTGGACCCGGCCGGGGACGTCTTCACCGATGACGGCGAGGCTCTGACGCCCGACGACGAGGACTGGTTGACAGCCGCACCGAAGGTCGAATGGCAGCGTCTCAAGGAGAACAGGGACAGTGACACCGTGTGGGACTTCCCGTTCAGTGCGTCCGACGGCCCGTGGATCGTCACCGACGGCGTCGCCCACGGCTTCAGCCGGACCCCGCAGGGTGCCGCCCTCGCCGCATGGCACATCTTCCAGGGGGTGAACCGTGGCGGAGTCGACGCCGCCCGGAGCGCACGCACCTTCCTCGCACCGGGCGCGAACCCGCAGCGCCTCGACACAGCCATCGCGGATCCCTCGATCATCCCGGAGACACCCGACCACTCCGCACCCATCCCGCTCGGGTACACGGTCGACTCCTTCGACGGGAACGTCGCCACGATCACCTTCGCCACCGCCCGTGACGGTGACGTCGTCTCCGTCGTGACGATGATGGTCGAATGGATCGACGGGGACTGGCACCAGAGCGACCAGTTCATCCGGAACCTCGACCTGACGAACATCGACAAGATCGAAGACTGGGCCCGCTGGTAGAACCACATGCCCGCCCGCCACCCCGATCCCCGGTCAGTGGCGGGCATTTTACTGTTGCACTGACCGACGACACTCTCCCTACACCCCGAGGAGCGCACGATGGGGCGGCATTCCCGATCCGACAGTCACGACGACCCCACCGGGCACATCGCCGGTCATCTCGCCGCACACGGCATCGGTCCCGACGGGAACCCCCTGCCGAAGAGGAAAGGCGAGAAGAAACCCTTCACCGTCGCCCAGTGGATTCTGACCGTCTTCCTCATCCTGACCTTCGCGGGTACCGCCGCCGGGCTCGCCGTCCTCTGGCCCTCGACGGAGAAACCGAACGTCGCCCCCTCCTTCGAGAACATCTCCTCCCTCTCCAAGGACAAGGTGGACGGCACCGTCTCCCTCCTCACCGACGGCTCCTGCAACTCCCCCTCGGTGGGCAGGGTCTTCGACTCATCCCCGGTCATCCCCCTGGAACAGTCCGACAGGGTCTGCGAACAGGCGATCATCGACATCACCTCCGGGGTCAACGAGGGCAGACGCACGATGCTGATGCTCTCCGGACAACCCGGTGACCCCGAGCTCGCGGAAGGCGAGAAGATCCTCCTCTACGAGGAAACCACCTCGGAGGGGTCAGCGGGATACACGTTCGCCGACTACCAGCGCGGATCCACGCTGCTGATCTGGGGACTGGTCACCGCCCTCGGTGTGGTTCTGCTCGGGTCATGGCTCGGGGCACGCTCCCTCGTCGGCCTCGCGGTGACCCTCGCCGGGGTCGGGTTCTTCCTGCTGCCGGCACTGCTCCGGGGCGGTCCCCCGCTGGCACTCGCCGTCGTCTGCGGCTCCGCCGTCCTGTTCGCCGCGCTCTACCTGGTGCACGGGGTGAACTGGAAGACATCCTCGGCCCTCGGTGGCACCCTCATCGCCCTCGGAATCGCGACCGTTCTCGCCCAGTTCGCGATCAGGGGTACGCAACTGCGTGGTCTCGGATCGGAGGACAACCTGATGATCCAGCTCTACCTCCCCGACGTGTCAGTCACGGGCCTCATGTTGTGCGGCTTCATCATCGGTTCCCTCGGTGTCCTCAACGACGTGACGATCTCCCAGGCGTCGACGGTCAACGAGCTCGCCGCGATCGACCCCCACGCCTCCCCGTGGCGCCTGTTCAAGGGCGCCATCAGGGTCGGCCGTGACCACATCGCGTCGATCATGTACACACTGGTGCTCTCCTACACCGGCGCCGCACTCCCCCTGCTCCTGCTGCTCACCGTCGCGGACCGGCCCTTCGGTGAACTGCTGACCGGCGACATCATGGCGACGGAGCTGCTGCGCTCCGCGGTCGGCGCCCTCGCTCTGACGATGTCCGTTCCTATCACCACGGCGATCGCGGCGTTCACCTGCTCGGGGCGGGGTCACGTCCACGGTCACTGAATCACCGTGACCCCAGCCCCCGGAACCGATCGTTTCCCACACCCCGGGGACCGTGACCGGGAAGTTGGTGTCAGAACCGACGACCCATCCCCCGGTAGTCCCAGCCCGCACCGATCCACGCTTCCACGGGAAGACAGTTGCGCCCGTCGATGATGAACGGCCTGTCGACGACGTCTCGCGCGGCCACCGGGTCGAGATCGATGAAGTCCCGCCATTCGGTGGCCAGCACCACCACCTCCGCGCCACGGAGCGCATCGAGTGGTGTCGGCGCGTAACCGAGTTCGGGGAGAATCCGGCTAGCCGGTCCCATCGCCTCAGGATCGTGGACGGTCACCTGTGCGCCACTGCGGGACAGGGACCCCGCGATGGCGAGCGCCGGGGAATCCCGGATGTCGTCACTGTCGGGTTTGAACGCCACACCGAGAACGGAGACCCTGCGCCCGGTGACGTCACCGTCGAAGGAGTCGGTGACGGTGTCGATGACGGACCGTCGCTGCCGGAGATTGATCTCGTCGACATGACCGAGGAGGCCCGGAATACCGGTGGCGCCGAGCTGTTCGGCGCGGGACGCGAAGGCCCGGATGTCCTTCGGCAGACAACCGCCGCCGAAGCCGAGCCCGGCACCGAGGAACCGCCTGCCGATGCGGGTGTCGTGGCCGAGGGCGTCGGCGAGTTGGGTGACATCGGCACCGGATCGTTCACAGACCTCCGCGATGGCGTTGATGAAGGAGATCTTCGTGGCGAGAAACGCGTTCGCGGCGCCTTTCACCAGTTCGGCGGTCTCGAGATCGGTGACGAGGAACGGGGTGCCGTCGTCGGCGAGGGTGCGCGCGTAGATGTCCCGGACCGTCGATTCAGCCGTGCTGCCGGGGGCGACGCCGAGAACGATCCGGTCGGGGTGGAGGGTGTCCCGAACGGCGTGACCCTCCCGGAGGAATTCGGGGTTCCAGGCGATGTCGACGGTGGTGTCCGGCCCGGTCAACTGGTTGAGCATACGGCGCAGATCGGCGGCGGTCCCCACGGGGACGGTCGACTTTCCGATGATGAGGTGCCGACCGTGGAGGTGCCGGGCGAGTGCCGTGACGGCACCGTGGACCTGGCTGAGGTCCGCGGAGCGGCCCTCAGAGTGCTGGGGGGTTCCGACGGTGAGAAAGTGGGTGTCGGCGAAATCGGCGGCTGCGGCGATGTCGGTGGTGAAGGAGAGTCTGCCGGTGGCGAGACTCCGGGTGAGTGCGTCGGCGAGTCCCGGTTCATGGAAGGGGACGCGGCCCTCGTTGAGCGCCGCGATGCGTTCGGCGCTGATGTCGACGCCGAGCACCTCATGTCCGAGTTCGGCCATGCAGATGGCGTGGGTGGCTCCGAGGTAGCCGGTTCCGGTGACGGTCAGTTTCATGTGATCCGTTCTACCCTTTAGGGGTTAGAGGGAGATGAACATGACCTGAACGACGTATCCCGGGGCCCGGACGGTGTCCGGGCCCCGGGATACGGTGCGGAAAGAGAGGGTCAGTCCTGCGGCATGCTCTTGCGGTAGCAGTAGATCGTGTACAGGGCCATCAGGCAGATGATGACGGTGACCGCCACGACGACGATGACGCTCATGGTGGGAGTCCACCAGGCTGCTTCTGTGGTCGGCATGTTGCTCCTCCTCTCCTGGGTAGATCCTTCCCGGCCCGGCGGGGTGGGAGTGTCGGGTTGCGGGTTCAGCGGCGGTGTCCGTCCACGTCCGTTCACGGGGGACCGTGGACACCTCACCGGCGGGGAGGAATACCCCGCTGGACACCCACTATTGTAGCGGCAGGCGACAGTCGGGTGTGAACCGCACGCGTCAGGAGTTCTCGGCGACGAAATCCCGGGCGATGGTGGCGGGATCGGCTTTCTCTGGTCCGATGTTGCGGATGTTCATCTCCAGCAGGGCGTCGGTGGTGAGGTCCGCGTTGATCCTGGTGAGCGCCTCGCGTGCCTCACCGGAGACGGCCTTGCCCTGCATCAGCGGGAGAACGTGCTGGGGAAGGATGAGGTTCTCCGGGTCCTCCAGCGTGACCAGGTCGATCTCCTCACCGTCCGTGTTGAAGGTCGGGGAGGTGGTGTAGACGTTGGCGACGTTGGCCTTGTCCGTCGTCAGGGCCGCGATGGTGAGGGGGCCACCGGAGTCGGAGATCGGCACGATACTCAGTTTATCCGCCCTGACACCGTAGAGTTCCTCGAGACCGCCGGGACCGTAGGGGCGGTCCTTGAGCTCCGGGTTGGAGGCGATCCGGATGTCGTCGAGATTGTTCAGGTCGGCGAGGGTCACCAGTTTCGCCTGATCGGCGAGTTCCCGGGTCACCCGGTACGAGTCCTTCGATTCCCCGGGGGCGGCCTTGCCGGTGGCGAGGCCCGCAGGCAGTGCCTTGTTCAGGCCGTTGAGCACCTGCTCCTCGGTCGCACCGACGGGAAGTTCCTGGTCTTCGGCGGCCATGAAGTACTGGGCGAGGTTGCCGGAGTACTCGGGGACGATGTCGACGGAACCTTCCTGGAGCGCCTGGAGGTAGACGTCACGGGAACCGATCCCGGACCTGACCTCGACCTCGAAACCGGCGTTGCGCAGTGTCTCGGCCCAGATCTGGCCGATGATCTCGCTCTCGGGGAAGTTCGCTGTCCCGATGACGATGCTGTCGGTCGCGTGCTTCGGCTTCGCCTCCTCGCCGGCCTTCCCCTCATCCAACGGGTCGGAGCCCCCGGAGCAGGCCGCGAGGGGGAGAACCAGGGCGAGACCCGCGAGGGCGGCGATACCTGTGCGGCGGAGGAGGGGGTGCTTCGGGTCTGTCATGAGGTGACGCCTTTCGGTCGTAGTCGGTGTTGTACACGGGCGAGTGTCACGTCGGCCGCGAGTGCGAGCACGGACACCAGGACGGCTCCCACGAGCATCTGCTCGTAGTCACGGAGTGCGAGACCGTCGAGGAGATAGCGGCCGAGACCACCGAGCCCGATGTACGCGGAGATCGTGGCGGTGGCCAGCACCTGGAGTACGCACGATCGTACCCCGCCCACGATGGTGGGGGCCGCCAACGGAAGCTCGACCCGGGTGATGATCTGCCGTTCGTTGTGCCCCATCGCCCGGGCGGCGTCGACGATGGGCCGGGACACGGTGGACACCCCGGACACCGTCGCCGCGAGCACCGGTGGCACGGCGAGGATGAGCAGCACGATCGTGGACGGCACGACGGGCAACCGGATCCCGAAGCTGATCTCCAGGGTCAGCCACGTCAGCAGCCCGAGGGAAGGCATGGCCCGCAACGCGCCGGTCGCCGCGATCACCCCGGACGCCCCTTTCCCGGTGTGCCCCAGCCAGAGACCGAGCGGAAGGGCGATGAGAACGGCGATACCGACGGCGAGAGCGGAGTACCAGAGATGCTCCCCCAGGCGCGCGGCGATGCCGGCCGACCCGGACCAGTTCGAGGGATCGGCGATGAATGAAACGGCCCCGGTGAAGTAGTTCATCGTCGTCTCACCTCTTCGCCCAGGGCATCAGGATCCGACCGGCGAGCACCAGGACCGCGTCGAAGATCAGGGCGAGAATCACCGTTCCGCCGACACCCGCCATGATCTCGGTGGGGAAGGAGCGGGCGAAACCATTGGTGAACAGGGTGCCGAGGGACTGCACACCGGTGAGCGCACCGACACTGACCAGGGAGATGGTGGAGGCGCTGACGACCCGGAGACCGGCGAGGATGATCGGGCCGGCCAGCGGGAGCTCGACGGTGATGATCTGCCGCCATGCCGGATACCCCATGGCGACGGCCGCCTGCTTCTGCGGCTCGGGCACCGAGTCGAAGGCGTCGGCGGTGGTGCGGATCTGGAGTGCGAGACCGTAGAGCGTCATCGCGACGATGACGTTCAGCGGGGAGAGCACCGAGGTGCCGATGACGAGGGGGAGAACGACGAACAGCGCGAGCGACGGGATGGCGTAGAGCAGTCCCGATGCGGTGACGAGCAGTTCCCGGGAGATCCGGTTGCGACTGGCCACCCATCCCAGGGGCAACGCGATGACGAGTGACGCGACGATCGCGGGCCAGCTGAGGTTCGCGTGGGCCAGGGCCAGCCCACCGATCCGGTCGGTGTTCGCCGTGATCCACCCCCAGTTCACCGGACGACCCCCTTGACCCGCCCGTGCCGGTCGACGGCGACGGTCATTCCGTCGCGTTCCCGGAGGGTGAGTTCCCGGTCCTGGGTGCCGACGAAGCTGGCGACGAAGTCACTGGCGGGGGCGGTGACGAAATCTTCGGCGGTTCCGGCCTGCGCGATCTGCGCCCCCATCTCCAGCAGGACGATGGTGTCCCCGAGGAGGAACGCCTCGTCGATGTCGTGGGTGACCAGGACGATGGTCTTGGAGATCTTCTCCTGCAGGTCGAGGATCTGCTCCTGCAGATCACGCCGGACGACGGGGTCGATGGCACCGAAGGGTTCGTCCATGAGGAGGATGTTCGGGTCGTCCGCCAGGGCGCGGGCGACCCCGACACGCTGAGCCTGACCTCCGGAGAGCTCACCCGGGTAACGCTTCGCGAGGGATCCGTCGAGCCCCAGCAGTTCGAGCAGTTCATGGGCACGTTCGCGGGCACGCTTCCGGGGTACCCCGTTGAGACGTGGAACGGTGGCGATGTTGTCCGCCACGGTGCGGTGCGGGAGCAGTCCCGAGTTCTGCATCACGTAGCCGATGGAGCGGCGCAGTTTGACGGGGTCGACCCCGGCGAGATCCTCGCCGTCGATGAGCACCCTGCCCTCCGTCGGCTCGACCATGCGGTTGATCATGCGGAGGAGGGTGGTCTTCCCGGAGCCCGAGCTGCCGACCAGCACGGTCGTGGACCGGGCGGGGATGTCGAGGGTGAAGTCCCTGACGGCGGGGGCGGTTGCGCCGGGAAAGGTCTTGACGACGTGATCGAACTGGATCATTGGAAGTTGAGGTACGCCTTTGATGGGGTTGGTCCGCGTTGACCCTGGTATTTCGACCCCAGTTCAGAGGCACCGTAGGGAACTTCCGCGGGGGACGACATACCGAACAACGCCAACTGGCCCACTTTCATTCCGGGCCAGAGGATGATCGGCAGATTCGCCACGTTCGACAGTTCCAGGGTGATGTGGCCGGAGAAACCGGGGTCGATGAAACCGGCGGTGGAATGGGTGAGCAGCCCGAGCCGGCCGAGGGAGGACTTGCCCTCGAGACGTCCCGCGAGATCGGCGGGGAGGGTGAACTTCTCGAGGGTGGCCCCGAGGATGAACTCGCCCGGGTGGAGGACGAAGGGATCATCCTCCCCGACCTCGACGAGGCTCGTCAGTTCATCCTGCCGCAGCTTCGGGTCGATGTGGGTGTAGCGCGAGTTGTTGAACACGCGGAAGAAACGGTCCATCCGGACATCGATGCTCGACGGTTGCACGAGGTGCGGGTCGAACGGATCGATGACGAGATCACCGGAGTTGATGCGGGTACGGATGTCACGGTCGGAGAGCAGCACGTCACCGAGTCTACGTCAACGACCCCAGCGACCCGCCCGCACACCGGTGTCGGATCCGGCGAACGGTCCCCGCTGAACTGCACGGACCTCTTAAGTGGAAGTTCAACCTCCGGTTGTACTACTGTAGCGTCAGTTCCATTTCAACCACCTATTCCTGCCTCACCGGGAGCGCCCATGTCCTCCACAAGAACCGACCCGACACCCGACCGGAACGATGCCTCCACCGGGAAGGCCGTGACGTCGTCACACACGGTCGAACAGCACAACCTCCACGAGGGCGGCGAACCCCACCCGGCGGTCATCGCCCGGGGCATCTCGGTCCGGGGCGGGGAGGGGCCCGTCTACGGTCCGCTCGACGTGACCGTCCCGGGCGGGGGCCTCACGGTGCTCTCCGGCCGTGGTGGTGGCGGGCGCACCGCTCTCGCGCTGACGATCTCCGGTCGGATGAAGCCCCGCACCGGCACCCTCGAGGTACTCGGGGAGACGAAACCGTCGGTGATCCGCAAACGCGTCGCCATCGCCGGGGTCGACGACATCGACCTCCTCGACCGTGACGTCCGTATCCACGTGATCCTGACCGAGCACCGGGCGTGGTCCGCACCGTGGATCATGTGGGCACCGAGGGCCGACCGGGACTACTACGAATCGGTCTGCCGCCCCGTGTTCGGCGAGCGCGATCTCCCTCCCCTCGACGCCTACGTATCCCAGATCTCCGGTCTCGACCGGCTGCTCATCCGCATCGCCCTCGCCCTGCGTCCCGCCAACGGCGAGGAGATCGGCATGCTCGTCATGGACGACCTCGAGCAGGTCCACGAGTTCGACGACCGGCTGATCCTCGTGACCGTGCTGAGCCGGATCGCGGAGGACATCCCCGTCGTGGTCAACGCCGTCAACCGGCTCCCCGACGATTTCCTGCCGGACCACACACTGATCGAACTGTTCACGGATGCGTCGCATCTCCAACCCAGTCACGCCGGTTCCGACCTGGACCGCATCCACCGCATCGCCAAGGAGGCGGAACTATGATCGCCGGACTCACACTCGGTACGGAACTGCGCCGTTTCCTCCGTTCCAAACTCGGACGCATCGCCATGGTCGTCCTCATGCTCATGCCGCTGATGTACTCGGCGCTGTATCTGTGGGCGTTCTGGAACCCCTTCGGTCACGTCGACAAGATGCCCGTCGCCTTCGTCAACAGTGACCTCGGCACCGAGGTCGACGGCGAGGAGATCAACGCCGGCGACCAGATCGTCGATCAGCTGAAGAACGAGGACCGGGTCCACTTCGACTTCGTCTCCGAACAGGAGGCCGAGGACGGCGTCCGGGACGGCACCTACTACTTCTCCGTCCAGCTCACCCCGGACTTCTCCGAGGCCGTGGCCTCCCCCACGACCGGCGACGCCCGCAAGGCCGTCATCCAGACGACCTACAACGACTCCAACGGCTACCTCTCGACCCTCATCGGCGAGAACGTCATCCGTACCATGCTGCCGGTCATCTCCGACCGAATCGGCGAGGAGGCAGTGGACAAGGTCCTCATCGGAATCCAGTCCGCGGGCGCCGGCCTGGAGAAGGCCGCCGACGGCGCGTCCCGGCTTCACGAGGGCGCCCTGAAGCTCAGTGACGGAGCGGTCCAGCTGAACGAGGGTGCGGTGAAACTCGACGGCGGGCTGGACTCCGCCCTCGCCGCGACAAACAAACTCAACACCGGCGCGGCGAAGGTCGACGCGAACGTCGTCAAACTCGGTGAGGGCGCGGACAGACTCGCCGCAGGAACCCAACAGCTCAACGACCAGGTCGAGGGTGCCGCAGCCAAGCTCAGTTCCCTCACCGGGGGTGTGAACCAGCTCGGCGGCGGCGTCGATCAACTCGCCGACGGCGCGGTCCGCATCGACAACGGCATCCAGCAGCTCAACGCGACACTGTCCCAGGTCACCGACCTCCAGACCACCACGTCGGCGAACATCCGGCAGCTCGCCGACCAGCTCCGCCCCATCCCCAACCCCGATGTGCAGAACGTGGTCCGGCAACTCGACCAGGTGGCCTTCGACGTCGACCACAACGCACTCGGCCAGAACGCCCCGGCGACCGCACAGCTCAACGAGCTCGCGGCCGGCACGAGCCAACTCGCCTACCAGCTCTCCGACGCACAGGCCCCGTTCCGGTCCGGGTTCGACCGGCTGGCGGAGGGCACGGCCGCACTCCCCGGCAAACTCGGGGAACTCCAGAACGGTGTCGCCCAGCTCAATGACGGCATGCAACGCCTCGACTCCGGTCTGAGCCTCCTCCATGAGGAGGGCACGACACGACTGGTCACCGGAACCGGCGAACTCCGGAACGGCCTCCAGAAACTCGACGACGGAGCCGGCCGACTCGTCGACGGCACCACGAAACTCATCGACGGAGGCAACCGGCTCAGTGACGGATCCGGGGAACTCGCGACGAAACTGACCGACGGCTCCGAGGCGGTACCGAAGTGGAACACCGAACAACGCAAGGGGGTCGCCAGCGTCCTCGGCGGACCCGTGCGCCTCACCACGACCAATGACGCCGGAACGCACACATTCGGCGCCGGGCTCGCCCCGTTCTTCTTCTCCCTGGCGATGTTCATCGGTGGCCTCATCATCTTCATGATCCTGCGCCCGCTCCAGAACCGGGCCGTCGCCAGCGGTGTCGCACCACTGCGCGCGGCGCTCGACGGGTTCCTGCCCGCGGCACTCATCGCGACCGGCCAGGCGACCGCCATCTTCCTGGTGACCCGGTACGGTGTCGGCCTGGAACCGGTGTACCCCATCGGACTTCTGGCCTTCTGTGTCCTCGTGTCACTGATGTTCACCGCGATGAATCAGCTCCTCAACGCGGCACTCGGCCCGGGCCCCGGCAAGGTCGCGGCGATGGCGATGCTCATGCTCCAGTTGCTCGCCTCGGGTGGTCTGTACCCGGTGGAGACCGAGCCCGCCCTGTTCCAGTGGCTGCACCCGATCAACCCGATGACCTACTCGGTCAACGGCTTCCGTCAGCTGATGTACGGCCACGTCGACCACCGGTTGCCCCAGGCCGTCGTCGCGGTCGCCCTGGTCTTCCTCCTCAGCATGGTCCTGACCGCCCTGGTCGCGCGTCGGGACAGGAGCTGGACGATGAAACGCCTGCACCCGCCGATCAAGATCTGACCCGGGGTGGCCATGTTCACGACCCGTTCAGGCCGTGTTATCATGGTCCGGTGGTTGCGCGAGAGCGTGGCACCACTGCCGATGTAGTTCAATGGTAGAACTCCTGCTTCCCAAGCAGGTGGCGCGGGTTCGATTCCCGTCATCGGCTCCATGTGAACACACGTTCCGACACAGGGTCCGGCCAGGCCGGATCTCGGATCGAAGCGGGTGTTTTCTTGTCGGACCGGGTTTCCGGCAGGCGGATGGGTGGTTTACCGGTGCGGTCGGGCGTGACCGACGGCACCGGAACAGGCGGTGTACGCGGATTCGATGCCGTTTGCGGCCCTCACCGGGAAAGCGTCAGACGGATCGGCCATGAGAGGCTGGCGCCCACGCACCCGGTCCCGAGTGCGCACTTCCGGCCCCGCCCGTCCCCGCACCACGCCATCGCGGCGCAGATCTCGAGGTCCGGACCCCGGAGCGGGCGAGACCAGCTCCGTACCACGCTGGGCGGCTATCGAACAGCCCGGTCGGACGAGGGGCTCGCCCACCCGTCCCGCACGGCCGCGAACGGCGCCGTGACGGACGCGGGGAGGGTGATGCCGCCGGGAGGTCTGTCGTAATGATCCACGCGACGGTGGTCGCGCGCCCGGGAGCCGCGAAGCGCCGGGAACCCGGACTACTTCCAGGTGAAGGTCTTGCGGGTGATGAGGTAGAAGACGAGCGTGACGCCCACCAGATAGAGGCATCCCAGTACAGCATCCCGCCAGGTTCCGACGTCCAGGACGGGCTTGAAGAGCGCCACGCGGAGATGGTGGATCGGCGTGTACGGGGCGAGCGTGGCCACCCAGTCGGGCAGGACCTCGAGCGGCATGACCGCTCCGCCGACGAACCCGAGGGGGATGATGATGAGGTTCGAGAGCATGGAAACGGCGGCGATCGAGGGGAAGATGATCGCCAGCAGCACCCCGATGAAGTAGAAGAGGAGATATCCGAGGAAAAGCGGGACGAGGCCGACCGGGGCGAGGACCTCCGGTTTCATCCCGACCCACGGTGTGAGGGCCAGGAGGAACACGACGACCACCTGGGCGATCATGAGCAGCGCTCCGACGAACGCCTGGGAGGTGAGGATCATGCCCGTGGAGATCGGGAAGGCTCTGAGCACCTGGAACATGCCGTTCTCCCGCCAGGTGGCCAGGTGGAGGGCCCCTGCGAATATGCCGACGTAGGCAACCCCGAAGGCGATGACGTTCGTCGCGATCTGGCTGACGTAGTCCGTGGACGGGTCCGGTGCGGCGTCGCCGAAGGCCCGGACGAGAACGACGAGAAGGACCGTGGGAATGAGGAAGGTCGTGGCGAGCGTCGTGCCGTCACGCAGGTCCGATTTCAGAAGGATCCGGTTGAGCGAACGTATCGACGTCATTGTTCGATGTTCCTTCCCGTGAGCTTGAAAAAAACATCCTCGAGCCGGCCCTGGCTGATCTGGGCTCCCGCGCAGTCGACGCCGGCCCCGCTCAGCGTGACGAGGGCGCGCGCCGCGTCTTCGGTGTGCACCAGGATGCCGTCGTCGGACAGTTCGACGCGGTCGAAAATGCCCTGAATCGTCGCCGTCTGGGGCACGGCCGCCGGCAGCAGGACGGTCGCCCCGAGCTCGGCGGCGGAAATGAGGGAGCGGGGAGATCCTGTCGCGATGATCGTTCCACTGTCCATGATCGACACGACGTCACACAGCCGCTCCGCCTCCTCGAGGTAGTGGGTCGTGTAGAGCACCGTCAGTTCGTCGGTGAAGTCCGTGTCCCTCAACAGGTCGACGAGGGATTTGCGGGCGGCCGGGTCGAGGCCGGCCGTCGGCTCGTCGAGGAACAGAACCTCGGGACGGTGGACGAGAGCCGAGGCGACCGCGAGCCGCTGGCGTTCGCCGCCCGACAGGTTCTCGCACTTCGTGTCGGCCACTTTCCCCAGGTTGAGAGCATCAATGACCGTGCTGACGTAGGTTCGGTCGGACCCGAAAATATCGGCGACGGCCCGAAGGTGCTCGATCAGCGACATGCGGACGAAGAAGGCGGGACGCTGGTGCTGGATTCCGACACGTCGGAGCAGGTTCGCGTTTCGCGGCCACGGGTCCGTACCGAGAAGGCGCACGGAACCTCCAGTCTTCTGAATGAATCCGAGAAGAGTTTTGAACAGCGTCGTTTTTCCCGCGCCGTTGGAGCCGAGGATTCCGTGGAAGGATCCCGATGCCACCTCGAGTTCGAGGTCGTTCAGGATCGTTGTGTGCCCGACCGTGACGTTGAGCCCCGTTGTCGATGCGGCGATGGTCATTGATGTTCCGTTCTTCGCGTGTAGGCGGGTAGAGGTCAACCTACCTGCTTTGCCGCTGAGCGTCAGATTCCACGGCAACACGGGGATGAAATTATTACAGATAAAACGACTACCCGACCACCGTTCTCGATCGGTTTCCCCGCTAAATTGAGCGGCTGCAGGTCAAGGGCGGACAGGGAAAGTCGACACGGCGGCGAAGATCACCCCGGAGTAGTTGAAAATGACCTTTGACCTTGAATTTCTCAGCGTTGAAGACAGGCAGCCCCTCGGGTGGGAGCACTCAACTGAGCCATACCGCCACGAGCACACCCCTGCACTTTCCGCAGGTTCATGTCACCGGAACATGAACCTGATGCCCGAGTCATTGCAGCCGCCACGCAACGAGCAGGAACAGAAGCAAACCTGGACAGCCATGGGCCGCGAGTCGAAGACTCGGGTAGTGAGCCGCCGGGACAGCTTCCGGAAACACCCGATCGCCCTGAATATCACCCCGAATGAGGTGACGTGCAGATCCTCCACCCCGACGGGTGTTTCGACGGGCCTGACCCCCGGAGGCCACTACACCTCACGGAACCGACATCCCGGGAGCCGCAATCCCCGGCCCGGAATGTTGTCGCGCCTCCGGCCTGCGGGCGGTCGGAATCAGGGTGTCCGTCAAAATGTGCAGTCCCCTCCCAGGACACGGGAGCCGGACACCGGACGCCACCAGCACCCCCATGCGGGAAACATCCCAGACCTGGCAGATGTCTCCTCTTGGGTTCGCTTTCGGCATCACAGCAAAAATCAACAGCTAATCAGAATTGCAGCCGGCTCCTGTGCGTCACGTGTGATACTCGAATCTATGTCAAGTCACCCACGAAGCCGCCCCGCCGTACCGGGCATGGAATGCGGGGGCCCGATGCTGCGTACGGCCCCACGGGGAGAACGTCAAAAGTACGGGGCGAGCGTCACATTTGCGTGGCGCCGTTTGGCCCACGCAGCGAACCAGCGCGTTCATGTCGGTCGTGTCCGTGAACATGCCCACCGGAACAGCGACACCGGACAGTGGCGAACGGTGTCCGACCAAATATCGGCGGATACTTTTTCTTTCAATACATCAGACAATGAAACAACATTCGATAGGGTGAGATGGAATACATCCAGGCAGTGCAAGAACGGTCCAAGCGTCATTCCCCGACCTCGAATTGCCCGGCAACGTAGGTGTGGAAAAATACCGCGGAGGCACAGCGGTTTCCCCACCGTATCCAACACATTGAACCATCGGAAACAGGGCCCTCCACCCTGTTTACCCCCACCTGAGGGCGGGTTAAACCTGGCGAAAATCCCCATCTACTTTCTTTTTCATCAATTCAAGAGCATAATGTTGTCGAATTACGACTAGAGCCCCATAATCCATGCATCATGTGTGATACTCAGATCATGTCAAGTCAACCGAGGAGCCGCCCTGCCGCACTGGGTGTGGAGATCGCCGCCAGATTGCGTGAAGCACTCGCCCGGCGCCAGGTGACCCAGGCCGAACTCGGCAGCAGGGTCAGTATCTCCACCAGCCAGATCAGCCTCTACCTGCGCGGCAAACGGTCAATGTCCCTGGACGAGTTCAACAACATCTGTATGGCCCTCGGGCTCTCCGCCGATGAGATCTTCAGTCAGGCTTTCCTGCTCACCAGCGATCAGCGGGAAACTGCGGGGATGGCCCCGGGTAGCACTCAGCCGCACCGGATGATCGGCGAGGGATCGTAGACCGTCGTCTGACTCTGCCGGTCGATCTCTGAACCGTTGAGGTCCCTGATGATCCGGGTATCCGAGGTGGTGAACCCGGGAGCACCCGATGAGGGGACGCAGTTGTCGTCGGTGAGGGTGATCCTGGTGGGGCGGGTCTCCGCCCAGCGCCCACCTGGCACCGATTCGACGTTCACCGTCTTGACCCCGGTCATCGTCACCGTGACGGAGTTGTCCCCGGTGGATGCGTTGATCATGACCGGGTAGGGGGAATTGTTCCGGAACTGAAGATCGATCAGCCCCTCGAACACCGTCGCCTCCCGTCCCGCCGGGTACCGCGATATGTAGTAGCTGTGGGGCGTGTGCGCGACATCATCGAAACCGGCGAAGTAGGCGGCGTTGTAGAGCGTCGTCGCGAACTGGCTGATCCCGCCGCCGACGGCGGTGTCGGCGTGACCGTTCAGGATGATCCCCGACTCCACGAAACCCTGTGCGGTACCCCTGGGGCCCGTGTACCCGTTCAGGGAGAACACCTGACCGGGAGCCACGACAGCGCCGTCGACCATCTGGGCGACCCGGTGGATGTTCACGCCCGAGGCGTAGGAGAAGCCTGTCGTGGTGAACTCACTGACCGTCTCATCGAATGTGGCCTTCTCGGCGTCGGCGGTGGTGAAACTCGCGGGCTCATCCGTGTAGCGGGCGTCGAACTCCTTCGGCTCCCGGCCGGTGATCCGTTCCCGGAGACCGTCCATCAGTGCCTCCCGGTCCAGGGTCCGCCCGTCGGAGTGCGGTGTCACCGTCCTACCGCCACCGGTGAACGAGATACGTGCGTTCTTGACCGGCACCTCCGTGCCCGCGAGGTTCTCCAGCAGGATGTCTCGGGCCAGGTCGACATCGACGTCGGTACGGAGGGCGTCCCCGTCACGCCTGAACTGGACGACCTCACCCATCCGCTCCACGGGGATCACCCCGTCGACACCGTCGATGCCGTGGGCGACCACGGGGCCGGACACCGCGGCGGCGGCGGGCCCCCCGGCGACGGTGGACACCTCCTTCTCCCCGATCACCGGCTCGGTCACCGTCACAGTGGCGTGAACACCGTCCGGGTTCAGCCAGTCCGTGGTGATCCGCTCCCGCAACAGTTCCGGGTCGACGTCCTGACCGGAGACCGGTTCGGTGACGCGCACCTCACCGGCCTCGAGGGACACCCCACCTTCCGTCGGCGGGATCATCAGTTCCGCCGTGAGCCGTTCGATCTCGGCGTCGAGGGCCGCATCATCGACATCACTGACGATGCCCACCTCACGCTCCCCGAACAATCCCCGGAACCGCTCGACGGGGTCGAGAGGCTGTTCACCGGCAGCCGCAACCGTCGCCGCCCAGTTGGGGCGCAGCCCGGCGTGCACCGGATCCAGGACGGAATCCGCGGCACCGGCGGTCACCGTCACGGGTGACGCCAGTGACGCGTCGAGCTCACCGGACAACCGGGCTCCGGCGTCCTCCGGGGCCATTCCCCCGATGTCCACCCCGGCGACGGTGACCCCCCGGGGGACCTTTCCCTTGCTCAGGAGGTAGTCGGCACCGTAGACGGCGCAGAAGAGGACCAGGGCGCCGGCGAGGACACCGAGGACGATGACCCACGGCCGGCGGCGACCGGATGACGGATCTGCTGCGGGGACTGTGGAGGGCGAATCAGCGGAATGCACACCGCACACACTATCCACCGACCGGCTGTGCTGCGAGCCCTGAGCACACCATCAACCCCTGCGTTACCGGAACGTTATGGGTGTGCGACGGGCCGGCCGCACGGTTCACCCGGGGAGTGGGCCGAGATTCTGGAGCTGAACCCGGAGCGCGGAGGCCTCCAGCTGCTCCACCGGGAACTCCCCCTCCGTGACCGCACGGTCGACGGTGTCGACGGCCGCGACGAGATCATCGGTGGATATCCACAGGGCGACGTCGGCACCCGCCCGGAGTGAGGCGAGTACGGCCTGCGGGGCGTCCAACCTGGTGCTCACGGCCTTCATGCCAGACAGATCATCGGTGTAGATCACCCCGTCGAACGGTCGCCCACCCGGATAGTCGCCACGACGCAGCAGGTCGTAGACGGCGGGGTTGAGGGTGGCGGGAAGCCCCTCCTCCCCCAGACCGGGAACGATCATGTGTCCGACCATCACCGCTCCCGGGGCGGATTCCAGTGCGGGGCCGTACGGTTTGAGGTCCAGTTCCCTCAGCTGCCCGAGGTCCGGGGTCAGCACCTGGTCGTAGTGACTGTCCCCGGTGGCACGACCGTGACCCGGGAAATGCTTGAACACGGGCGTGATCCCCGCGTCCCTGAGTCCGGCCGCGAACGCCGAGGCGTAGAGCGCCGCGCGCTCGGGATCGGGGGAGAAACTCCGGTCCCCGATCGCTGCGGTGGCGGGCTCACCGGTGGTGTCCAGGACCGGCGCGAAATCGACCGTGACACCGGTCCCGGCGAGCTTCGTCCCCAGTTCCGAGGCGAGTGCACGGACCTGTTCCGGGGTCATGGTCTCCGCCATGGTGCGGGGAGCGGGAAGGTGGCCGAAGATGTCGGGTTGCCGCACGACCCGACCCCCTTCGGCATCGATGGTGACGGCGAAGGGGCGCCCGACCGCTTCCCGGAGCACGGCGATGTTGCGGTGCGTTCCGGTGAGCAGCGACGGGTCGGTCCAGGAACCGATGAAGATTCCACCGGCCCCCTGCCGGAGCGCGAACAGGGCGTCATCGTAGTCACGGACCCCGACGGTCATCAGGGAGGCGACGAGACCACGCTGCGTGTCGGGCAGGTTCGCCCGCGCCGCCGCCACGGGGTCGGCGATCGGGTCCGGTTCCGGGAGGGGCGGCGGCGGTGGAACCATCGGCGGCAGTGGTGGGCCGTGGAACTCCCCGGTCTCCACGTGATACCGGGGGTCCGGTGACGGGGTGGGCTCCGGAGCGGGTGCGCAGGCGGAGAGACCGAGTACGACCGCCCCCACCACCAGCGCCGTCCGACCACGCGCACGGCGCACGGACAAGGCCTCACACAGCATCCGCCTGCCCCTCCTCCACAGATTCTCCGTCCCTCGGTGTGCACACAGTGTGCCGGAGTCCGCCCCGTGACGCGAACCTCACCCCGATCGACAACCGTACCCACCCGACTAGGATTGTGGGCCACGGGCCGCGGTGGCCCCCACCCGGACCCATGTACCGACAGCTGACCCGAGGAGCACCAACCATGCCGGAGCCCGACCCGACCACCATGCTCATCGCCTACGACGGATCCGACGAGGCGCGACGGGCACTGAACTACGCTGCGGAGCTGCTCTCGCCCCGGCACGTGCAGATCATCACCGCATGGGAGCCGATGCAACGGCAGGCGGCCCGTGCGGCGGGTGCCCCGGGGGTGTCCGTCGTGGACTGGAGTGCGGACGACGACGCCGCGGACCCCGCCCACGATGAGGCGCTGGCGGTCTGTCGTGAGGGCGCGAAGATCGCCGAGTCCCTCGGTCTGATCGCCCACGCACATCTCGTCGAGTCGACCGGCGCGATCTGGTCGGCGATCGTGGACGCCGCCGAGCAGCTCCGCCCGGACGTCATCGTCACGGGCACCCGGGGGAACACCGGTTTCCGTTCCCTCCTCCAGTCCTCCACCGCGGACAACGTTCTGCATCACGCGGGGCTTCCGGTGTTCATCGTTCCTCCGTTGGAGGAGGAAACGGAGTAACTGGTAGTCTCTGCTTTTGTCTCCGACACGACCCGCCCGACCACGAGAGAGATCACGGCAGCAACCCCCATGGCATTTGAATCAGACTCCGACACGCGACGCACCCTCGGCCCGGCGCTGGCCAGCGTCGTCGTCGGCGTGATCCTCGGTGGCGCCGCCGTCATCGGCGTGGCGAAGCTCTCCGGTCAGGATCAGATCCCGCAGGATCAGGTCATCAGCAGCGATGAGGCTCTCCTCGGCGGCGCGGAGTACGGCACCCGCGAGTAACGCGTGCGTACCGACGCCCGCCCCCACCTCGCCGGTTGGCTGCTGCTGGGGGTTCTCTGCCTCCTCCAGTCCCCCGGGCGGACCGTCGCCGACACCAAACATGATCTCGCGGTGGACCCGGCGGGTTTCCTGACTCGGGCCACCGCAGCGTGGTCGGATGTCTTCCCGCTCGGTCAACTCCAGAATCAGGCGTACGGCTACCTCTTCCCCCAGGGCCTGTTCTCCCTGATCACGGATCCGCTCGCCGACTGGGTCGCGCAGCGACTCTGGTGGACGGTGGTTCTCGGGGTGGCGTACTCCGGGTTCCTCCGTCTCGTCCGCGCACTGGATGCGGGTTCCCCGGGGTTCCGGATACTCGCGGCCCTCCTCTACGCCCTGTCACCCCGGATTCTGACGACCCTGGGGGCGATCTCGTCCGAGTCCTGGCCGGTGGCCCTCGCACCGTGGATCCTCACGCCTCTGGTCGCCGGGCGGTTGACCGGACCACGGATCGCGGCGTCGGTCCTGGCGGTGGCATGCCTGGGGGCGGTCAACGCCACGGCGACACTCGCGGCGTGTGTCCCCGCCGGATTCGCTCTCGCCTGGGGCGTCCTGCACGGACGGCCCGGCGCGGTCCGGTCCGGGTTGCTCTGGCTCCTCGGCTGCGCCGCGGTGTCGGCGTGGTGGATCATCCCTCTGCTCGTGCTCGGCCGTCACGCACCCCCCTTCACGGATTTCATCGAGAACGCCTACGTGACCACCCGCTGGTTGAATCCGACCGAGATACTGCGGGGGACGACGAGCTGGGCCCCGTTCGTCGACACCGAACGGATCGCCGGGAATCTCCTGGTGACGTCCCCGGTGTTCATTCTGTTCACCTCCTGTGTCGCGGCGCTGGGCCTCGTGGGGCTCTGCCGGCCACTTCCGCGACGCGGCCTGTGGGTCGGGATGCTGCTCGCGGGGATGGTGATTCTCGCCGCGGCGCACGGCCCGTTCGGTACGGACATCCGGTCCTTCCTCGACGGGCCCGGCGCGGCGCTGCGCAACATCCACAAGTTCGATCCCGTGGTGCGGATCCCGCTGCTGGTCGGATTCGCGGCGCTCGGTCGTGGGCTGCCGTTGCCGTCGACGCGCGCGGAGGTGCTGGATCCGGGCCGTCGACACGCGGCCGCCGTCCTCGTCGCACTCGTCGCACTCGGGGCGTGCGCTCCGGCGCCCAGTGGCAGGTTGGCCCCCAGGGGCGGCTGGGACGAGGTGCCCACCCACTGGCGGGAGACCGCGGAATGGCTGAACGCCAACGGACGAGACACCCGCACCCTGATCCTGCCGTCGGCGTCCTTCGCCAGGCAGGACTGGGGGTGGACCCGCGACGAACCGCTGCAACCGCTGCTCGACGTCCCGTGGGTCGTGCGGGATGCGGTGCCCCTCGTCCCACCGGAGGCGATCCGCGGTCTCGACGGTGTCGATGCGGTCCTGAATTCCCCGGCCGTCGATCCCGCGGACGCGGTTCACGCCGTCCGCAGACTGGGGATCGGGGTGATCGTGGTCCGCGACGACCTTCCCGGCGCGCCCGCCGGTGATCTGGTGGAGCGGCTGCGGGACAGTGGCGTCACCGCACACGACTTCGGACCGGTCACCGTCTTCGAGGTCGATCCCGACCTGCACATGACCACGACGACGGATGCCCCCGTCCGCGTCGCCGGCGGCGGCGAGTCGCTCGCACTTCTCGATGCCCTCACCGGGCCCGCCGCACGCACCCTCGTCGACGGTGACGCGGAGATCGTCACCGACACCCCGCAACTGGTCGCCCGCAACTACGGCACGGTCCGGGACGCGGTCTCCGCTCCGCTGGCGGACCGGTCCGAGGGGGCGGACGTGCGTAACCCGGTGGCGGACTACCCCTCGGCAGGACCGTTGACCCGCGTCACCGGGCGGGGCGGTACCGTGCGGGCCTCGTCGTCGGCGTCGGACGCCACGAGCTTCGGCGGAGCGGAGCCGGGGGCGTCGGTCACGGCCGCCGTCGACGGTGACCCGACCACCGCCTGGTACCCCACCCCGGGCAGACAGGCGGGCGAGTGGATCGAGATCACCACCGACCATCCTGTGTCCGACCCCGTACTGCGGATCACCGCCACGGGCGACGATCTGGACGTGACCGTCATCGCCGGCGATGCCGGTATCGATGTCCATCTGGTGGCCGACGAAGCCACACGCATCCGCGTGCCCGGTGGCCCGACCGACACCGTCCGGGTGACCCTCGGCGGGTCACGGAACCGGGCGGGCATCGCCCGGGTCGGACTCGACGGTGCTCCGGTCCACCGGACGGTCACGGTGCCCGACACCTCCCCGGGCGTGCGGCAGTTCCTCCTCCAGCGGATCACCACCGGCGAGGATCTCCTCGACCGCACGTTCACCGTGCCCCGGGACATGACCGTGCGGCTCGACGCCCCCGACTGCCGGGCCCCGCGCCCGGTCGACGAGGATCCCAACCACGGGATCACGCTGGCCGATCAGGCACGGGAACGGAGCATCCGGATCGACGACGGGTCTGTGTCGTGCGGAACGGTACAACTCGCGGCCGGGGAGCATCACCTGCGCACCAGGCAGGAGTGGGCGCTCCTCACGGAGGAGGGGTTCACGGGCGAGGTCGAACCGGTGCCGGTGGGACGTACCCTCGCACCGGCGGACACCGACCGGCTGCTCATCACCGGGCGCGCCGCTCTCGACGGGCTCACCGCCACAGTCGGCGGCACCGCGGTGGACGCGGATGTGGTCGACGCCGCGACACTGGCCCTCCATGTCCCGGCCGGGGTCGGTGGTGACGTGGAGCTGCACTTCGCCGGTGACACCCCCTACCGGGCGGGCCTCATCGGCGGCGGTGTGGCGTGGCTCTGCGCCGTGGTTCTGTGCGTGCTCGCGGTACTCCGCGGCCGTGGGGGCCCCGTACCGGACGGTGACGCGGACGTGCAACGGACTAGCGTGCCACTCGTGCTCGGGGGCGCGGTCGCCCTGTGGTTGGTCGGTGGTTGGGCCGGGCTCACCCTCGGGACGGTGACATGGGCGGTGGTGCGGTACACCCCGATTCCCGCTTCCGTTCTCGCCGGTGGCGGGATGGCACTGGCCGGGATGTGGCTCGCCCACGCCCCCTGGCCGCAGGGCGGCTACGCGGGTGACGTCCCCTTCGTCGGGATCGCCGCCCTGGTCTCGGTGGCGGCCGTGGTGTCGGCGGGGAACTCTCGACCGAGATAGTGCCGACACCTGCCCGGACAGCGCCGACATCCGCACACACAAGCGCCCCCGGGCAGGCGCTTTATCGGCGCGTCCCCGGGGGCTTACAGCGCCAGTACCAGCTCAGATCCCCGGCCCGATAAGTAGTTGATGATTGCCCCGGTGCGCATACGTCTGGTTCAACGGACGGACCTCCCGTGGCTGTCCTCCCGGTCGCCGTACCTTTCCGCCGGGTCATCGATCTGGCGGGTTCCTCCACGAGCACGTACAGGGCGGCGGACACCGGGACGGTCACCGCGAGGGTCAGCACCGCGATCAGGGCGGTGTGCCCGGTGAAGGGAGAAATGCCCGTGAGCGGGAACATCAGCTCGAGCACCGGCAGGTGCACCAGGAAGATCGAGTAGGACCACCGGCCGAGGGCCTGGAACAGCGGCGTGGTCAGCAGTCCCTCCCGGGGTGCCAGTGCGTACGGCAGCACCACCGCCGCGGTGAACACGGTGCCCGCCAGCACGCGGAGCACGAACTCACCCGGCCGCGGGTGGACGAGCCCGACGGGTCCGTACCAGGGTTGTGCGGCGATCCACAGCGTGACGGCGGCGAGCGCCCACCACACCGGGCGCCGACCCAGCGCCCGGAGCGCCTTTCCGGGAACCCGTCCCTCCACCTCCGCGGCGATCATGCCGACGACGAACCAGCAGGTGAACGCCGGCGGGAGGATCTGGAGGTTGGCCACGCCCGGCGCGGGGGATGCGGCGACGAACGGCAGCCAGGCCCAGCCGAGGCTCAGCACCGCGACGAAAACCATCCCCGGAATCCGCGCCCGCGCGGGCAACAGGCCCGCGACCACCGCCAACAGTGGCAGCGTGGCATAGAACGCGACCTCGACGCACAGGGACCACAGGTGTGTCAGCCCCGGAGCGAGACCACCCGGGACGTAGATCTGGGTCATCGTGAGATTGGCGAGCTGTTGGGCCCCGGAGGCACGGTAGGCGTTCGGCAGGAGAAGGAGCACCCCGGCGACCACCACCAGGTAGGCGGGAAAGATACGCCTCACACGACTGGCCAGGTAGCGGGGCCACGAGACGTCCCGGCCGGCGCGGGGGCCGTGGCGGCGCCACAGCAGGAACGCCGACAGCGTGAAGAAGACGGGGACGAAGAAGTCGAACCTCCCCAGGATCCCGCCGATGAAGCTCGTGGGCGTCAGCCCGGTCTGGAAGGCCACGTGGGTGAGCAGGACCCCGATGGAAGCCACGGCGCGCAACCCCTCGAGGGAGGCGTTGAACCGTGTAGTTTCCGGGTACGATCCTTCTGTGCCCATGGCGCGGCCGCCTTTCCGCCCGCGACACCCGGGCACGTGTTCTTGCACAGATCCTAGTTGGAAGGGGGTCGCAATGACCTCGCGGGTCTCCGGTTTCATTGCCCTCACTCTCGGCGTGGCATTCGTCGCTGTCGCTGTCGCCCTGCCGTCTTTCCTGGTTCCCCGTCTGAAGGTCATCCCGCTGGATGCGGGCGGTAAGACGGTCACCCGGGAGGTCGAGGCGACCCTGTTGGATTCACGTGCCTTCGGGGCCCGTGAGGTCCTGCCGGAGCATGCGGGGGATCCCGTGTGCGGGGGCGACGAGCCTCCGGTGTCCTGCTTCATCGGTCACCACACCCCCGTCTACGGAAACCGGAGCATCAGTGTCGTCGAACCGGCCGACCGCGATGTCGTGACGTTGCGGGCCGGGAACGTCCTCATGCGGACGGATCGCCCGGAGCCGGACAACGTGATCTCCGCGACGGTGGACACGATCACCCTGAATCGGCGGACCGCGTTCCCGGTGACGGATCCGGTGTCGAGTTTCCATGCGACGTCGCCCCGTCTGGGTCTGGACGACATGCGCAACGGCTTCACCCGGGAGGGGGTGCAGTACCAGTTCCCCTTCGATTCGGAGGCCCGCTCCTACCCGTACTTCGACACCACCGCCCAGGCGACGCAACCCGTCGATTTCGTCGATGAGGAGGTCCGCCCGGGGCATGAGGATGTCGAGGTGATGCGCTACAACCAGCAGATCGAGCCGGTGAACATGTTCACCGCGATCAGTGGGGTGTTCAACCTGGACGGTGAGATCAGTGAGCACGAGAAGGCGTCGTTGAACGCACTGCGGATGACCACCCCCGCCCGGAACTGGTACACCCCTGCGGAGCTCGAGGAACGGGGGCTCGATCCGGAGGAGCGGGTGACGATGACCCGCTACTACTCCAACGACCGCACACTGTGGGTGGAGCCCGCGACGGGCGTGATCGTGCACGGCCGGGAGTACCTGAACTACTTCTTCGCCCGTGACGACGCTGAGGCGCGGGCTGTGGCGCAGGCGCGTTTCGATGATCCGGATGCGGCGGTCAATCCGAACCGTACGGCACTCGCGATGACCGCCGAGTGGAGCGACGACACACAGGAGCGCCAGTGGGAGAAGGCCCTCGACGGGCGGTCGAAGCTGAAGCTCCTGGGTACGGCTGGTTGGGTTCTCGGCGCCGCGGGCGCACTCCTGATGCTGCTGGGCGTCTGGCTGCTGCGTCGTCGTCCGACCTCCCGGCCGTAGACTCTGAGGGGTGACTCGCCGCATCGTCCTGACCGCGTGGTCGGTGTTCTGCGTCGGTGTCCTGCTGTGGCCGTTGGCCGCTGCGGGGGCGTTGATCCAGCGGGACATGGTGGTCCTGCCGCACCCGGCACTGAGTCTGTCGGCACTGGGCTTCGGGGATCTTCCGGCCCGGGGGGCACCGCAGGACGGGGTCCTGGCGTTGGCGGGACTGTTCGTCGACGCCACGCTCGTCGCCCGTCTCCTTCTTCTCTGCGGGGCACTGGTCGGGGCCGCGGGGGCGGCCGCGTTGGCCCGTCACGTCACCGGCGGTTCACGGGTCGTTCCGCAGCTCGCGGCTGTGACCGTGACGGTGGTCAATCCGTTCGTGGTGGAGCGGCTGATACAGGGGCACTGGTCGTTGGTTGTCGCGGCGTGGCTGCTCCCGACGGTCGCGTGGGCGGGGCTGGCTGGAAACCGGACGCTGCTCCTGGTGGGGGTCTGGGCGACGTCCCTCACCCCGACGGGCGCTGTTCTGGGGATCGTGGTGGCGGCGGTGTGTTCGACGGGGCGACGTGCCCAGCTGTGGTCCGCCGGTGCCGTCGGTACCGTGGTGTCGCTTCCGTGGCTGGTGCCCGCACTGCTGGGTGGGGCGGGCACCGGTG
This sequence comes from Corynebacterium pygosceleis, assembly GCF_016595275.2. Taxonomy (GTDB): domain Bacteria; phylum Actinomycetota; class Actinomycetes; order Mycobacteriales; family Mycobacteriaceae; genus Corynebacterium; species Corynebacterium pygosceleis. The sequence continues at coordinate 277,293 of NZ_JAENIQ020000004.1, forward strand.
CGGGTGGTGCCACGGCGTTCGCTCCCCGGGCGGAGCATCTCGTCGGCACCGTCGGTGCGCTGATGGGGTTGGGCGGGATCTGGAACGGTGCGGCGGTGCCCGCCTCCCGGGAGGCGGGGTTCGCGGTGTCCGGTGTCCTGCTCGCTGCGGTGCTGGCGTCGGCGGTGGGCCGTTGCCCGCGTCCGCTGCTGGTCCTCGCGGTGTCCGGTGTCGGTGTCGCGGTGGCCTGGTGGCTCATGCCCGGGACGGCTGGCTGGCTGTTGTCCCGCGTGCCGGGGGCTGGTCTGCTGCGGGACGCGCAGAAGTACGTGGCCCTGGCCGTGCCCGCGTACTGCGCCCTGGCTGCGCTGGTCGCGGACCGGAGGGGACTCCTGGCGGGGCTGGTCGTCGTTCTCGCGGTACTCCAGGTCCCGGATGCCCCTCACGCGGTGGGTGTTCTCCGCCCGGTACCGGTGAATCCGGCGTGGTCGGAGCTGGCGGAGGTCGCCGACGGCCGGGACGTCCTGGTCACTGACACGGGGACGATCACGATGCACCGGGGCCGGACGGTCCTCGATCCCCGTGCCAAGGCCGTCGCGCTGGTGGAACCGGGTGGTCTGCGGGTGGACGGTGAAATCACCGACCGGCCGAACCCCCGCTGGGTCCGTTCCGTGGAGGCGTGGCGTGGCGAGGATCTCGCCGCTGTCCGTTCGTCGGGGATCGGTGTCGTCGTCGATGACGGGAGAATCCACGATCTCGGAGGCGGTGGGCCACGCCGTGGTTGGCGCTGGTGGCTGGGGCTCGGGTTGACGGTCCTGTGGCTGTCGGTTCCGCTCACCCCCGCGGTGCCGCGACGAATTCCAGGAGTTCGGCGAACTGCTCGCCGGTGAGCGTCCAGGAGAACGCGGTGGCCCGCTTCTCTGCGGCCGTTCCGAGGCGGATGCGTCGGGTGGGGGTGTCGATGAGGTCGGCCGTCGCACGGATCAGCGCCGCTTTGTCGTCGACGAGTGTTCCGGTCACTCCGTCGATGACGGAATCGTTGAGTCCCGCCGAGCTGCGGTACCCGACGGTGGGTACGCCGTGTTGGGCGGCCTCGATGACGGCGAGCCCCCACCCCTCCTTCCGGGACGGCATCAGGTGCAGGACCGAGCGGGCGAGAAGGGCGTGCTTGTGTTCCTCGCTCACCTGCCCGTGCAGCACCACCCGGTCCGCGACGCCGAGAGAGACGGCGTAGTCCCTGAGCCGCTGTTCCCACCATCCCGAGCCGATGACGTCCAGGACGACGTCATGTGTCGGGGCGAGTGCCGCTACGACGTCCATGGCGTGTTCGATCTGTTTGTGCGGTACGAGACGGGACAGGGTCACGAGGTGTGTCGTCCCGGTGTCGGGGTAGCGGGCGAAGTCCACCGGTGCGGGGTCGATGCCGTTCCGGATGATCCGGATGGAGTCGGCGTCGACCCCGAGTTCCACGAGTTCACCGGCGGACGGCTCCGACACGGTGACATAGGGACTGGAGCGGTACACGCCGGGAGCGATCCGGCGTTCCAGGAACCAGCCGACGCGGCTGAGCAGTGGGCCGGCAACCGGCCACTGTTCCCGGTGACAGTGGTGGGTGAGCAGAACCGTGGGCCGGTCGCTGAACAGACGGGCGAAGAACGGGATCCCGTTCTGGGTGTCCACGATGACGTCGATCCCCCGCAGCGGCCCCATGCCGAGACGCCCGGCGAGGAGAGCCGCCCAGGCGCGCGGATAGACGGTGAATTTACCTCCCGCGCGGCTGAAGCGGAGGCCGTCACGGACCTGCCTGCGGGGGGCGGCGTCGTGCGCCGCGGTACGGTAGATGACCTCGTGACCGTGCTGGACGAGATACTCTCCGACGCGCTCCAGGTAGCGTTCACTGCCGCCGCCCTGGGGGTGGGTGGTGTCGCGCCAGCACAGAAACAGGATCTTCATGACCCCGCCAGTCTAGTCACCCGGCACCGATACACTGTCACCGTGCGATTTCCCCCTCCCTCCCGGCTCCCCCGCACCCGCAGGCTGGCGACGTTCCGCCGTTCGACGGGGTTGCTGGGTGACTTCCGTTTCGAGCAGAGCGATCCCGCGGTGTTCTACGGGCACCTCGCGGAGGACACCGCCCTTCTGCTCGAATCCCTCCACGGGGACTGCACCGGCACCGGCCTGAACGGGAGGACGGTACTGGATGTCGGTGGCGGTCCGGGCTATTTCTCGCGGGCGTTCGCGGCACGGGGTTGCGGGTACGTCACCGTGGAGCCGGACGCCGGTGAGATGGCGGCCGCGGGCATAGCGGTCGAGGCGTCCGTCCGTGGTTCGGGTACGGCGCTTCCCTTCCGGGACGGTGTCTTCGACGTGACGTACTCATCGAATGTCGCGGAACATGTCGCGGACCCGTGGGCGATGGGGGACGAGATGCTGCGGGTCACCAGGCCGGGAGGACTGGTGGTCATGAGCTACACGGTCTGGCTGGGTCCTTTCGGCGGCCACGAGACGGGCCTCGTGCCGCACTACATCGGCGGAGACTACGCCCGGGACCGGTACACCCGCAGACACGGCCACCCACCGAAGAACGTGTTCGGGGAGTCGCTGTTCGACGTCTCCTGCCGTGACGGGTTGAGGTGGGCCGGGCGCTCCGGCGCCGAGGTGTGCGCCGTGTTCCCCCGCTATCACCCGTGGTGGGCGTGGTGGCTGGTCCACGTCCCCCTCGTCCGGGAGTTCACGGTCAGCAATCTGGTGGTCGTTCTCCGGAGGACATGAGGAAACCCCGGCCGCGGTTCTCACGCGGCCGGGGTTTCCCGTCGGTACACGATGCTAGGCGTTCCCCGCCTTGGCGATGCGTTCCTTGAGGGCCTCGAACTGTTCGAAGACCTCCTTCGGCACGGCCGGGCCGAGCTTCTCGAGCCAGGCGGAGTTGTCGTCCATGTCGCGGGCCCACTGCTCCGGCGGAGCGGTCAGTGCCTCATCGACATCGGCGCGCGGGGTGTCGAGGCCGGTGAGATCGAGGTCCTCGGCGCGGGCGGTGTGGCCGGCGACGGTCTCGTCCGCTTCGACCCGACCCTCGATCCGGTCGACGATCCACTTGAGCACGCGGCTGTTCTCACCGAATCCGGGCCACAGGAAGCGACCGTCGTCGCCGCGGCGGAACCAGTTGACCAGGAACACCGGCGGCATCCTGTCTCCGCCCTTCTCACCCATGTCGACCCAGTGCTGCAGGTACTCGCCGGCGTTGTAGCCGATGAACGGGAGCATGGCCATGGGGTCGTGGCGCAGGGCACCGACCTTCGCCTCGGAGGAGGCGGCGGTCTGACCGGAGGACAGCAGGGCGCCGATCATGGTGGCGTGGTTCCAGTCGAAGGCCTGGGTGACCAACGGGACGGTGTCGGGGCGGCGACCACCGAACAGGATCGCGGACACCGGGACGCCACGCCAGTCGTCGAACTCCTCGGCCGCGACCGGGCACTGGGAGATCGGGACGCAGTAGCGGGAGTTCGGGTGGCTGGACGGCTCTTCGGAGTCCGGGGTCCAGTCGTTGCCCTTCCAGTCGATGGCGTGATCGGGCTTGTTCTCCAACCCCTCCCACCAGACGTCACCGTCATCGGTGAGGGCGACGTTGGTGAACAGCGAGTTGCCGGGCTCCATCGTCTTCATGGCGTTCGGGTTCGAGTCGTAGTTCGTGCCGGGTGCGACACCGAAGAAACCGTTCTCCGGGTTGACGGCGTAGAGACGTCCGTCCTCGCCGAACTTCAGCCAGGCGATGTCGTCGCCGACGACCTCCGCGGTCCAGCCGTCGATGGTGGGGTCCAGCATCGCGAGGTTGGTCTTGCCGCAGGCGGAGGGGAACGCCGCGCAGATGTAGTAGGACTTGCCCTCCGGCGAGGTGAGCTTCAGGATGAGCATGTGCTCGGCCATCCAGCCCTCGTCGCGGGCCATGACCGACGCGATACGCAGGGCGTAGCACTTCTTGGCCAGGATGGCGTTTCCGCCGTAGCCGGAACCGTAGGACCAGATCTCCCGGGTGTCCGGGAACTGGGTGATGTACTTGTTGTCGTTGCAGGGCCAGGCGACGTCCTCCTCGCCGGGCTCCAGCGGCGCGCCGACGGAGTGCAGGGCGTGCACGAACTCGCCGTTCTCGCCGATCTTGTCGAGCGCCTCGGTGCCCATGCGCGTCATGATGCGCATGGACATGACGACGTAGGCGGAGTCCGTCAGCTGCACACCCAGCTTCGGGTCCGGATCACTGATCGGCCCCATGCAGAAGGGGACGACGTACATCGTGCGGCCCTTCATGGACCCCCGGAAGCACTCGGTCATCTCGGCCTTCATCTCGGCCGGGTCCATCCAGTTGTTGGTGGGGCCGGCACCGGACTCATCCTCCGAGCAGATGAACGTACGGGACTCGACGCGGGCGACGTCGGCGGGGTTCGAACGCGCCAGGTAGCTGTTCGGACGCTTCTCCTCATTCAGCTTGATGAGGGTGCCGGCCTCGACGAGCTCAGCTCCGAGCCGATCCCATTCTTCCTGGGAACCGTCAGCGAAAACGACCCGCTCCGGCTGGAACAGCTCCACCGCCTCGGAGATCCAGCGGATCAGTTCCCTGTTCTTGGTGGGCAGTGCACCCTCGAGGCGCGGGATTGTTGACTCGGTCATCTTTACTCCTGACATCTTCTGTCGTTCGGCAGAGTTCTCAATAACCAGCGTAGCCCGGTGAATGACACCCCCGCAGCCACTCAGGTTGAGACACTGACCACATTTGTCATGACCAGTTGGATACCCCCGAATTTGGCCAAGTCACACGGCAGCGCACGCCCGTTTTGAACACCATCGACCACCCCGGTACGGGGGTGCCCCGGTTTCCCTCCGGACCCTGCGGGCTCCGACCGGGTCACCGCACGTGTCCGGACCCGGGCACCGGACGGGCCCGTGTATTGAAGTTTGTCCGGCACAGCAGGCAAACTGTGTGGGATGTCTAGCACCGATAATTCCCCTAATCCGGACGATCTGGGAGAGCTTCCCTCCGGTCGTCGCCCCCAGTCCGTCTTCGACGACGGACTCGACTACCCGCGCCTGGGTAACGTCACGTTCCGGCGCGGCACCCTGACGGACAACCAGCAGCGTCTGTGGAACGAGCACTGGCCGCGTCTCGGCAGGGTTCTCGCCGACGGGACGATCGACACCGACGACTGGTTCGGCCGCAGCGCACCGACGATCCTCGAGATCGGTTCGGGCACGGGAACGTCCACTGCGGCGATGGCGGTCGAGGAACCCGACACCAATGTCATCGCCGTGGAACTCTACAAGCCGGGCCTGGCGAAACTGCTGGGTGCGGCCGTGCGCGGCGGGATCGACAACATCCGCATGATCCGGGGCGACGGTATCGAGGTCCTGAACCGGATGATCGCACCGGATTCCCTGTCCGGTGTGCGCATCTTCTTCCCGGACCCGTGGCCGAAGGCACGGCACCACAAGCGCCGGATCATCCAGTCGGGTCCGTTGCACCTGATCGCGAGCCGGTTGAAGCCCGGCGGGGTCCTGCACGTCGCCACGGATCACGCGGACTACGCGGAATGGATCTCGGAGCTCGTCGACGTCGAACCACAGCTGGAGTACCGGGGATGGCCGTGGCCGGAGTGCCCGCAGCTGGTGGACCGTCAGGTCATCACCAAGTTCGAGGGCAAGGGACTGGACCGTGACCATGACATCACCGAATTCCTCTGGCAGCGTCCACTGTGACGTCCACCTCTCCCCGACTTCTGTCCGGCACGACACCCAGCGAAAGATCCACCCATGAATAACACCCATCACGATCACACGCACAACTACAGTGCCCACACGGACGCGACGGCGGAACCCGGCCCCGCGACACTCCTGCTGGTCTGGGACGCCCCGAACCTGGACATGGGGCTCGGAGCGATCCTCGGTGGTCGGCCCACGGCCGTCTACCGCCCGCGTTTCGACGCCATCGGCCGCTGGCTCCTCGGGCGGGCCGACGTCCGCTCCGAGGAGCTCGGGTTCCACCTCGAGCCCGAGGCGACGGTGTTCACCAACGTCGCCCCCGGTGGTTCCGATGTCGTCCGCCCCTGGGTCGAGGCCCTCCGGAACGTCGGTTTCGCCGTCTTCGCGAAGCCGAAGACCGACGATGATTCCGATGTCGACCCGGACATGCTCGACCACATCCGTCGCCGTCACCGTGAGGGCATCCTCCACGGGGTCGTCGTCGCCAGCGCCGACGGACAGAACTTCCGCGAGACCCTCGAGGAACTGGCCGACGAGATGCCCGTCACCGTCATCGGTTTCCACGAGCACGCGTCGTGGGCGGTGAGCTCGGAGACCATCGAGTTCATCGATCTCGAGGAGATCCCCGGTGTGTTCCGCGAACCGCTGCCGCGCATCTCCCTCGACTCCCTCCCGGAGGGTGGCGCATGGCTCCAGCCGTTCCGCCCGCTGTCGGCGCTCCTGTCCAGCCGTCCCTGATCCGACCGTTCCATCCCGCAAGACCGACGCCGACGACAAGGAGCCGACACCACCGTGTTCACAACCTGGGGACGACTCGCCTACCGGTACCGCCGAGTGGTGCCGCTGGTGGTACTCACAGCGATCTGTGCGCTCTACGTCCTGTTCGGCCTACGGCTCGACGACCGGATGAGCCAGGAGGGCTGGGACGATCCCGGTTCCTCCTCGTCCCGGGCGGCCGCCATCGAGCTCGAGACCTTCGGCCGCGACAACAACGGGGACGTCATTCTCCTCGTCGACGCCCCCGAGGGGACGACGGTCGATGATCCGACGGTGTTCCCCCTGCTCTCCGGGCACCTGGAACAGCTGCGGGGGAACCACCCCGACGAGATCAGCCACATCACCGGCTACTTCGACACGACGAGGAACCGGCAGCTGGTTACCGATGACCACCGCACCGCCTTCGCCGCGATCGGGTTGAAGGGCGACGGCGAGCAGACGCTGAAGGACTTCCGCGCCATCGAGGACGATCTCATCCCGGACGGCCTGCCCGACGGGTTCCGGGTGTCCGTCGCCGGATCCACCGCAGTCGCCGACGCCCTCGATGAGGGCATGGCGGGCGATGTCTCCCGCGCCGAGGTCTACGCGCTGCCGGCGGTCGCGATCCTGCTCCTGCTCGTCTTCGGATCGGTCATCGCGGCCACCATGCCACTGATCGTCGGTGTGCTCTCCATCCTGGGTTCGCTCGGCATCCTCTCGATTCTCGCCGGATTCACCCAGGTCAATGTTTTCGCCCAGTCCGTGGTCACCCTCCTGGGCCTGGGGCTGGCCATCGACTACGGCCTGTTCATGGTGTCCCGGTTCCGCGAGGAACTGGACCGTGGATCCGACATCCCCGACGCGGTGGCGACCACGACCGCGACAGCCGGTAAAACCGTCGTGTTCTCCGCGGGCATGGTCGCCGTCGCGCTCTCCGGTCTGCTGATCTTCCCGCAGGCGTTCCTCAAATCCGTCGCCTACGGTGCGATCAGCGCCGTGGGGCTCGCGGCGCTGCTGTCGATCACCGTTCTCCCCAGTGTCTTCGGTCTCCTCGGACGCCGCGTCGACAGGTTCGCGATCCGCAGGACCTCCCACGCCGGCGAGGACGTCACCCTCAGCTTCTGGGGCCGTGTGCCCGCCTGGGCGATGCGCCACTCGAAGATGGTCACCCTGGTCATCGTCGCCGGTCTCCTGCTGCTCACCCTGCCGTTGGCGGGAGTGAGGTTCGGCGGCATCAACGAGACCTACCTGCCCCCCGCCAACGAGGTCCGGCAGGCCCAGTCCGAGTTCGACTCGACGTTCCCGGAGTTCCGCACCGAACCCATCAAACTCGTCGTCACCGGCGCCACCAACGACCAACTGGTCCAGGTCTATCAGCAGGCCAACGCGGTACCCGGGCTGACCGGCCGCTTCAGCCCCAGTTCACCGACCAAGGACGGGACGACCGTCCTCACCGCCGGAATCACCGACCGGTCACTGAATGAATCCGTCGTCGACAGCCTCCGTGGGATCGAGGCCCCCGAGGGCGTCGACGTCTACATCGGCGGCACCCCGGCACTCGAGGTCGAGTCCATCGAGGCGCTGTTCGGGAAACTCCCGTGGATGGCGCTCTACGTGGTCATCGCCACGTTCATCCTCATGGCCCTGACCTTCGGCTCACTGATCCTTCCCGCCAAAGCGGTCATCATGACCATTCTCGGCATGGGTGCGACCCTCGGTATCCTCACCGCGATGTTCGTCGACGGCATCGGCGCATCGTTCCTCGGGTACTCGGCCGGACCGCTGATGAGCCCCGTGCTCGTGCTCATCATGGCGATCATCTACGGACTGTCCACGGACTACGAGGTGTTCCTCGTGTCCCGGATGGTGGAGGCCCGGGAGCGGGGCGCGACCACGGACCAGGCGATCCGCTACGGCACCGCCCACACGGGTTCGATCATCACCGCCGCCGCCGTCATCATGATCGTCGTCTGCGGGGCCTTCGGTTTCTCCGAGATCGTGATGATGAAGTACATCGCCTTCGGCATGATCGCCGCCCTCGTCCTCGACGCCACGATCATCCGGATGCTCCTCGTCCCCGCAGTGATGCACCTTCTGCGGGAGGACAACTGGTGGGCCCCCGGATTCATCAGGAAGGCATCGGCCCACCTGGGCCACGGTTCCGAGGTCCCCACCGCTGTCCCCGCACCCGGCGAGATACCCGTCGGACACGCCGTCGTCATCGATGACGGCGAAGCGGCCCGCCACGGTCGGACCATCCGTGACGACAGTGCCCTGATCCCGTTCTCCGAACTCCGCGCCCGCCTGGAGGCCGACGACAGTGACCGGCCCCGGCTAGGACGGGGAACCGAGGGATGATCGAGAGGTTCAGGCGGTTCCGCCGACATCCCTGGGTCCGGTGGGGAGCCCCGTTCCTCTTCCTCGCACTGGCCGTCTTCTTCCTCCGGGACCGCGCCGACTTCTTCATCCGGGGACTCGCCGCCGTCCGCCGCACCGACCCGGCCGGTGTCGGCGCGGTACTCCTCGCCTCCCTCGCCTCGCTCTACGCGATGGCCACCGTCCTCCGGCTGCTCCTGCGCGCCGGAGGGGTGAAGGTCCGGCGCCGTGACGCGAACGCACTGACCTTCGCCTCCAACTCCTGGTCCTCCTCTTTTCCCGGCGGTCAGGCCTTCTCCACCGTGCTCCAGTACCAGACCATGCGCTCCTGGGGGGCCGGGGTCATGGTCTGTTCCTGGCAGATCGTCCTCTCCGGTGCGCTGTCGACGATGTGGCTCGTCGCCCTCGGGGTCTCCGCCATCGTCGTCCTCGGCGCCGACCTGTCCCTCCTGTCACTCCTCGGCACGTTCGGGATCATGTCCCTGCTGGCCTGGGCGGTCTACTGGGCATCCGACAACCCGCGGTACGTCGCCCGGTGGGTACGCCGGTGGTGGCCACGCTTCAACCGGCTCCGCCGCAGGGACCGTAACGAGGGGCTGGACGACATCCTCGATCACGTCCACCAGCTCCACGACGTACGCCTGACCGTCCCCCGTTTCGCCGTCGTCGCCCTCTGGTCCCTGCTCAACTGGTGCTTCGACATCGTCGCCCTCTGGGCCAGTGTCTGGGCCGTCACCGGAGTGTTCCCCGCGATCTACGCGGATGCGGACCACACCACCATCGCCGGAGTGACACTCGCGTACGTGACGGCCAAGATCGCCGGAACGGTCCAGGCGACCCCCGGTGGTCTGGGCCCCGTGGAGGCCGCGATGACCGCCACGCTCGTGGCCGTCGGCATGACCGGTGTGAATGCGTTCGGTGCGGTCTTCGTCTACCGCATGATCTCCTTCCTCACGGTCACCGCCATCGGTTGGCTCGTCTACCTCGTGTACTTCACCCGCCGCGGTGTCAACAAGAAGTCCCTCGCCGCGGCATCCGCGGTCACCGCACCCGAGGACCGCAACCGGCTCCGCTGATCCGGTCACCGGAAGACGCCGAACGGCACTGTGCCCCACCGATCTTCGGTGGGGCACAGTGCCGTTCCGTTGGGGTTCGGGCGGTTTCTCCACGTGTCTCCACGTGTCGTCACCGCCCCGGGTCCGGGTTCACCGCGTCGGACGTCCTGAGCCGTCGTCCGCGGTGACCGGGCCGCTCACCGCCGGTTTACTCCGGGGTGTAGAGCCGGATGTTGTCGACCGTGGCGGAACCCTCGTAGTAGTTCAGGTGGGGGATACCGATGACGAAGTTGTCCGGGTACGCGGAGTCGGAGGGCCACATCTCCTTCGAGAACGAACCGTGTTCACCCTCGAAGATCAGGGTGTCGTTGAAGCGTCCGTCGTACTCGTCCGGGGTCTGGTTGTAGTGCCAGATCGCGTGGCCGTCCTCACTGATGAAGGGCCGCTCGTAACGGTAGGTCTGGTGACCGACGTTCTTGAAGTTACCGCTCATCTCCTGCACATAGCCGGTGGCGGTGCGCTCGATGGCGAACGTGTAGGTCTCCTCAGGCATGAGTTCGGGCTGGAGTTCGACGGCGGACACGATGGTCGCGTCCTTGTCCGCGCCGTCACGGACACCGCACTCGGTGGGCATGATGAACTGGTTGTAGGCGAAGGCCTTGTCCCGCCATGCGCTTCCGTCGAAGAAGATCTCGTTGACGCCGTTTCCGTTGGATTCGGTGTAGGGGAAGATCTCCTTGGTGGCGGGGTTGCAGGCCTTGTAGACGCGGGCCCAGCCGCCGTTCACGGAGTAGATGTCCATGCCGACCTTGCGGTGGCTGTGGATGAAGATGTTGTTGTGCGGAGCGGGCTTCGCGTAGTCCATGATGGACAGCAGGTAGTAGCCGTTCTCCGCGGTGACGTTGCCCCAGGGCTTCGCGCAACCGTCGACCTTGTCGGCGCCCTCCTGGCTGTAGTCACCCTTGCGTGCCCAGGGGAAGTTGGTCTTGCAGTCCCCGGGGGTGTAGCCGTTGGTCTTACCGTCGTAGTCCCAGCCGTCGTTCTCCCCGCCGGGTCGCTTACCACCGAAGTCGAGGGTCTTGAGCTCGTACTCGACGCGGTACTGGCTGGGCAGCGGGTCGGTCGCGGTGAAGATCAGACCGCCGTCCCACGGGACGTTGATCTTGGCCGCACCGTTCTCGACATCCAGGGTGGGCGGCGTCGCCTTGGTGCCGTCGGGGTTGATGTCCCGGGTACCGATCTCGACGGTCAGCCAGCCCTCTTCACCGATCTCGGCGCGCTTACGCAGCAGCTTGAAGCTGTCGAGTGCACGGTCGAACCAGGGGCCTCCGATGTTCTTGAAGTAGATGCCGTCGTCGTCGAATTCGTCGACGTGCCACGGGCTGTCGTCACCGTAGGTGTCCTCGACCCACGGCACCGCATCGAGGTTCGGGGCGGTGTCGAAGGTCTCCTGGTGCTGGAGCTTCCAGCCCTCGCGGTGGGTGTCGTCCGTGGTCACGGGGGCGGAGCTGCTGCTCCCGTTCAGTGAACCGAACAGGTTGCCGAAGTCGATGTCACTCGACCCGACGGAGCTGCTCGACCCGGTGAAGCCGTAGAGCGGAAGACTCACGGCGCTGACAGCCAGAATGGCGATCGTCTTCTTCAGCGGGAGTTTCTTCATGGTGTTCTCCTTGCTGTGCGGTGCCGCGACGGCACCGGTGCGGATGACCGGACCCCACTCTCCTGTGTCGGTGTACCGGTCGTGGACATTCGGGGAAATCTGTGGAGCCTGCGCGGACCGCCCGCCCGCTTTCCCGCGGGAGAAAAAGGGGCGGGCGGTCTGTTCCGGCTGTGCCGCCCGGGCCGTCCGTGGACGGTTCGGACTAGTTGAGGTAGAAGATGCGGTCGGCGTTCTCGGCCATGTGCTTGGCGTTCCATTCCGCGCCACCGTCAAGGTTGGCGGCGAGGAAGACCGGCGCGGAGAAGCCCTTGGCGAGCAGCTTCTCGATGATGGCCGCGGACAGGCTGTGCAGCATGGCGGTGGAGGTCACGCCGGAGGCCGGGGTGAACTTCTGCGGAATGCCGTCCAGGGAGAGGACCGCGTCGCCCGGGTCGACCTTGTTGTCGAGGACGACATCGGCGTGATCGAGGAGCTTGGTTCCGTCCGGGACTCGGGAGTCGACGGCGGCGGTGTACTTCTTCGAGGTCAGGGCGACGACGAAGACGCCGTTCTCGCGGGCCTTGCGGGCGAGCTCCACCGGCACGGCGTTACGGCCGGAGACGGAGACGTCGATCAGGACGTCGCCCTCCTTCAGCGGGGAGTTGTTGAAGAGGACCTCACCGTAGCCGGGCATCTGCTCCATCTGGGAGCCGAGGGTGGTGGGGCGGGTCGTCAGTGCCTCGATACCCGGGCCGTAGAGGGGGTTGATGAGCATCAGACCACCGGCACGGTAGACGATGTCCTGGACCGGCAGCGACGAGTGGGAGGCACCGAAGGCGAAGATGCGCCCACCTGCGATGACCTTGTCCGCGATGGTGTCCGCGGCGTCCTCGATCTTGGGCAGTTCTTCCTCGCGGATCTTCGCGAGCAGGTCGGTGATTTCGTCGAAGTAGGTGTTGAGCAGGTCGGACATGTTCTTTCTCTTCCTTCTTTCTGGTTGTGCTTAATGGGTGGGAAGCAGGTGGCGGGCGGAGTGGTTCCCGCCCTGACCCGGTGCCCGGGGCGGTCACCCGGGCACCGGAGGGGGTTGTCAGACTCCGAAGAGCTTTCCGATTCCGTCCACGACGATGGCCGGGACGATGGCGTCCGGAACCGTGAATCCGAGGCCTTCGGCACCGTACGGCGTGAGATCGCCGAACACCTGCATGTTGAAGGCGTAGGAGATGAGGATCCAGCCGATGAAGCCCCAGAGGAAGCCACCGATCCAGGCGGCGGTGCGGCCACCGGTGGAGTTCGCGAAGATCGCGGCGGTACCGGAGGCGAAGAAGGCGACGATCATCGACGGGATCGGGACGGGCCAGCCGAGCGCGACACACAGTGCCATACCGGCGATCTGGCCGATGAGACCGGAGATCAGACCGACGAGCAGGGCGTTGGGCGCGAAGGCGAACAGGACCGGGACGTCGAGCGCCGGGATGGCGTTCGGGATGACCTTCTGGGAGATGCCCTCGAAGGCGGGGACGATCTCACCGATCAGCATGCGGACACCGTAGAGGAGGATGAGCATACCGGCGGTGAACTGCAGCGCCATGAGCAGGGCGAACACGATCCAGTTCTGGCCGTCCGAGATACCGCCGTCGTCGACGGCGGCCTGGAAGGCACCGGTGCCGCCGGAGACGACCGCGGCGGTCGCGGACAGCAGGGACACGATCGTCATGACGATGGTCGTGGAGACCGCGACGTCACGGAAGAAGGACAGCTTCTCCGGCAGCTGGGTGTCCTCGGTGGACTTCTCCTTGTTGCCGACGACCATGCCGAGGTAGCCGCAGAGGACGTTGAGCAGGGTCTGGCCGTGAGCGAAGGCGACGTCGTCGCCGCCGGTGATCCGGCGCACGAAGGGCTGGGCGATTGCCGGGGCGACCGTGTAGTAGAAGCCGACCAGCAGCGACGCGGTGAGGACCGTGAGGAACGGGTTGAAGCCGAGGGAGTGCATCAGGATGGTGAATGCACCGGCGTGGACCCAGATCATGTGGCCCGTGAGGTAGACGTAGTGCCAGGGGGTCACACGTGCCAGGAACAGGTGGAACATGTAACCGAACAGCATGGTCAGGCCGATTTCGGAGCCGATGGAACCGACTCCGGAGGACTGGACCGCGGAGACCACGGCCTCATCGAAGGTGACGAAGGTGGTGATTCCCGAGGTCGGGAACGCCATCTCGAACATCTGCTGGATGGGGGCGAGGCCCTTGACCAGGACGCCCGCACCGCCGCCGATGATCAGCAGTGACAGCGCCGTCTTCACCGTGCCGGTGACGACATCGCCGGTGGGCTTCTTCTGGACCATCAGTCCGATGAACGCGATCGCGCCGACGATGACGGCCGGGATCTGGATCAGCTGAACGATGAAATCAAGAACGGGATTCATGATGATTCTGAACCGATCTGTGTGGAATGGGCGGGGGAATTACTTGGAGTTGAACTCGTTGACGGCGTCGAGCACCTTGGTGCGGACCTCGTTCTTGTCGATGAGGTTGTCGATGAGCACGACGATGGCCTTCGTGCCCTGGACGTTGCTGGCCATGCCGCTGGTGGTGACGACGATGTCGGACGGCTGGGACTTGAAGGAGCCGAGGTCGATGGCCTGAACCTGGGCGTCGACGTTCTCGCCCTTGAGGAGGGTACGGATCTGGCTGGCGAGCATCATGGAGGTTCCGAGGCCCATGCCGCAGACGGTTGCGATGGAGATCATTGTGGTGTCCTTACTGTTGGTTTGTGGATGGTCTTGTGTGGAACGGATGAAGCTGTCAGTCGTCCGTCCGGTCCGCGAAGAGAGCGGCGAGTTCCTCGTCGGTCTCTGCGGCGCGAACGCGTTCGATCAGGTCACCGTCGGAGAGAACATTGGCCAGGGACTTGATCATCTCCATGTGGCCCTTCTTGTCACCGGCGGCGAAGGAGACGAGCACATCGACGGGATCATTGGCGGGGCTGCCGAACTCCACCGGGGTGGACAGGGTGACGACAGCGGTACCGGCCCGCTTGACGCCCGCCGCCGACTTCGCGTGCGGCATCGCCAGGCCGGGCATGAGCACCATGTAGGGACCGAACTCCGTGACACCGTCGATCATCGCCTCTGCGTAGTCACTGGTGGCGATCCCCTCCCTCTCGTACAGACCACCGACCAGGCGGATGGCTTCACGCCAGTCGGCTGCACTCTGCTTTGCGGCGACCGCATCGGGTTTGAAGGTCATTGTGTCCTCATCCTCCGGTGATGTTTTGTGATTGTTTTCGTTGACTGGTGCCCGACCTGACCTGTCGGACACCCCGCGGGGAGCGGGTGAGTGTGGCCCAACCCCCCCTGAACACGCTCTGTGCCTGTCACAACACTGATCGTATTGAGCGTTTTTGCTTGAGGCAAGCCCTTTTTTCCAGTTTCGATCAACAAGGCGAACCGCGCTCCCCCCGCCTGAAAGCATTTCTGGACAACACGGCAAATGGCCCGCCATATCCCCTATTGAGCTTTTTTGAAACCCTCACCTGCATAAATAATCTTGTTGTGACCCATCACACACTTCATGGACGACCGGGAGTGTCGTCACTCGACACCGTAAAAACCGGCCCGACAACCACCCCCGAGTGTGAAATATCTCTGATCGCTTGACGATTGGGTAGACAGCTTTTCAATCATCTGCAATCATCAAGAATGACAATCCGCTGATTTTCACTCACCGCCCGACGGCCGGACAGCCGGTGGACGGCACGAGGACAGGCGGATCGCCGATACCGCCAACAGCAACGAATCAGCCACACACAGTCTTTCGTTAGGAGACGATCAACATGAGCAGTGCACTCGGCACCCACATGGAGCAGGAGCTCACCAGCCAGCCGGACACCTGGCAGAAGGCCCTCGACATGGAGCAGGAACGCTCCGTCCTGCCGAAGTCCGGTGAGCGCGTCGCGGTCGTCGGCTGCGGCACCTCCTGGTTCATGGCGCAGTCCTACGCGGCTCTCCGTGAGAGCGCCGGACACGGCGTCACCGACGCCTACACCGCCACCGAGGCCCGCCTCGACCGCGACTACGACGTCCTGATCGCGATCACCCGTTCCGGCACCACCAGCGAGATCATCGACCTGCTGAAGGAGGTCGGCGACCGCATGCGCACCATCGCGGTCCTCGGCGACCAGAACTCCCCCGTCGCCGAACTCGCCGACCACGTCATCAACCTGGAGTTCGCCGACGAGCAGTCCGTCGTCCAGACCCGCTTCGCCACCACCGCACTGACCTTCCTCCGCGCCTCCATCGACGACCGTTCCGTCATCGAGCGCTCCATCGCCCAGGCCCGCGAGGTTCTCGCCGCCGATCTCGACGACAAGCTGGTCAACGCGGAGCAGTACTCCTTCCTCGGCACCGACTGGCGTCTCGGTCTCGCCACCGAGGCCGCCCTGAAGATGCGCGAGTCCTGCCAGGCCTGGACCGAGTCCTACAGCTCCATGGAGTACCGCCACGGGCCGATCGCCATCGCCTCCGAGGGCCGCATCACCTGGAACTTCGGCCCCGCACCCGAGGGACTGGCCGCCCAGGTCGCCGACACCGGCGCCACCTTCATCGACGAGGACATCGACCCCATGGCCGATCTCGTCCGGGTCCACCGGATCGCCCTGGCCACCGCCCGTGCCCGTGGTCTCGACGCGGATCACCCGCGCAACCTGACCCGCTCGGTCATCCTGAAGTAACCGCAGTAGACACACTGGCCCCGACACGAAGGATCAGCACGTGAGCGCTCAACCCACCGCAGACACCGGCTCAACCGCCGCCGTCGTCGCCATCACCCCGAATCCGGCCCTCGATGTGACGATCACGCTGGACCGCCTCGTCCCCGAGAAGACGCACCGCATCGACACCGCGCAGCGCAAACTCGGCGGCAAGGGGGTCAACGTCGCGGCGGTCGCCGCTGCGGAGGGGTACCCGGCGGTCATGCTCGGACCGGTCAACGACGATGCACCCGGCCACGTCCCCGCCGAGGGCAAGGCCGCACCCGAGGCGGCGTTCACCCCGACACCGGTGCGTCTCCGGGAGACCTTCGCCATCCACACCACCGGCGACGGCGCCACCAGCATCATCAACGAGAAGGGTGACCGCCACCCGGCGGAGATCTGGGCCGAACTCGCAGACCAGCTGGAACGGACGCTCGCCGCACACCCGGGCAGCACCGTCACGGTGTCCGGTTCCTGGCCGCCCGGCGCGGACGAGAGCGTTCTCGGGACGGTGATCGACCGCACCCGGAAAGCCGGGGCCCGGATCATCGTGGACTGTGCAGGGGCCCACCTGAAGGCCGCCTGTCGCGCGGGGGTGGACGTCGTCAAACCGAACGCCGCCGAACTCGCGGAAACCACCGGTACCGATGATCCCGAGGCCGGCGCGGCACAGCTGCTCGACCTGGGTGTCGGGCTGGTCATCGTCTCCATGGGTGAGGAGGGACTGCTCGCCGTGGATCGTGGGGGCAGTACCCGGGCACGTCTCCCGGAGCCCCTGACCGGCAACCCGACCGGCGCCGGAGACGCCCTCGTCTCCGCCCTGGCGACCGGTCTCATCGACGGGCTCGGGCGGGCGGAACTGCTCCGTCGCGCCACCGCCTGGTCGGCGGCGGCCGTCCTCGAGGACACCGCCGGTGTGATCAGCGACCGGTGGCGGGAACTCGCCGACACCGTACTCATCGACGAACGCACCAACTGACCCACTCCCACGAAGGAACTCCACCACCATGACCAGAATCAACACCTTCGACATCGTCAAGGACGCAGCGGAGAAGAACATCGGCGCCGCCGCCTTCAACGTCATCCACCTCGAGACCGCGGAGGCGCTGGTTTCCGCAGCGGAACGCGCCGGAAAGCCGGTCATCCTCCAGATGAGCCACAACTGCGTCCGGTACCACGGGGACAACCTGGAGCCCATCGGCCGCGCCATGATCGCGCTGGCCGAGGCGTCCTCCGCCCCGATCGCGGTCCACCTCGACCACTGCGAGTCCGTCGAACTGGCGAAGCAGGCCATCGACCTCGGCTTCGACTCCGTGATGTACGACGGCTCGACCCTGAGTGTCGAGGAGAACATCGCGAACACCGCGGAGGTCGTCCGCTACGCCCACGAGCGCGGCGCGACGGTCGAGGCGGAACTCGGTGAGATCGGCGGCAAGACCGCCCACACCCCGGGTGTCCGGACCAGTCCGGAGGAGGCGAAGCAGTTCGTCGCCGACACCGGTGTCGACGGCCTCGCCGTCGCCGTCGGTTCCGAGCACGCCATGCAGGAGCGCACCGCATCCCTGGACATCGATCTGATCGGTGAGCTCAAGACCGCCGCCGGTGTGCCGCTCGTGCTGCACGGTTCCTCCGGGGTCCCGGACGAGGAGATCCAGCGCGGTATCCGTGCGGGCATGACGAAGATCAACGTGTCCACGCACCTCAACGGCCACTTCACCCACGCCGTGCGTGCGTTCCTCGACGATGATCCGAAGGTGACCGACTCCCGCAAGTACATCAAGGCCGGACGCGAGGCGCTGAGTGCGGAGGCGGAACGACTGATCGGCGTCTTCACCGAAGTATAGAATCAGCTGCACGGGTTCACCGTCCGGTCACCGCTCACGGGACGGAGCGCGGTGACCGGACACCCCAGGTTTTCCCGTCCCCGGTGCGCACCCGACTGCGCACGATTCACCGCATGATGCCAATGCAGGAGGAAGCGCGATGATCCGCAGTGAGCGACTCACCACGATTCTCGACACGATCGCCGACACCGGCACGGTCACCGTCGAGCAGCTCGTGGAGGATCTCGACATCTCCCCCGCCACCGCACGCCGTGATCTCGACGCCCTCGCCGAACGTGGTCTGCTCCGCCGGACCCGGGGCGGGGCGCGCAGCAACATCGTCGCCTTCGACACCCCCGTCCGCCAGAAACGGATGCAGCAGCTGACGGAGAAGACCACCATCGCGAGGCACTGCCTCAGTTACCTGGAACCCGGATGCGTGGTCGGGATGTCCGGCGGTTCCACGGTCGGGACCATCGCCCAGCAGCTGGTCGAGTGGGCCGCCGAACAGACTCCCGGCGGTGACGTCCCCACGACCTACCCGGTCGTGACCGTCGTCACCAACGCCATCGACATCGCCTACCTGCTGGCGGGCAGCACGAACATGAAGATCGTCCTCATCGGCGGAGTCCTCAACGGCAACTCCTACGAGCTGACCGGCCCCCTGGGTGCCACGGTGCTCGGCCAGCTGAGCATGGATGTCGCCTTCCTCGGTGCGAACGGCATCGACGAGAACGGCCCCGGTACGGTCGACGAGTTCGAGGCCCAGACGAACCGGATGATGGCGACCCGCGCGATCACACCGGTCGTCGTCGCCGACCACGCGAAGTTCGGGCGTCGCTCCTTCTCCTCCCTGGGCGGCACGGACACCGTGAGCACCATCGTCACCGATGCGGGCGTGGATCCGGACTGGTCGAGGAGACTGACGCAGCTCGGCTACAACGTGGTCGTCGCCCGGCAGGACAGTTCCCCGGTGCAGCGTTCCGTGATCTGACAGCCGGTGATGTGCATCGAATCCCGTTCCCGATCCGCTCTTCCCGCTCCCCCGTTTTTCACCGGATAATCCGGCTCATCCTGCGCGACCAACCGAAAAGGACCGTTCAGAACCATGTCCACCCTCATCATCCACTCCGCGACCCTCTACGACGGCAGCATCGGCGGAACCACCGACGACGGCGCGCTGCGCATCGAGGACGGCACCATCACCCACGTCGGAACCACCGGGGACTCCCGCACCTGGCCCTCCGACGGAGCCGAGATCATCGACGCCGGTGGTGCACCGGTCGTCCCCGGCTACATCGACGTCCACCACCACGGTGGCGGTGGTGTCGCCTTCGACGACGGGCCCGAGGCCACGGTCCGCGCACTCGCCGAACACGCCGCCCACGGAACGACCCGGGCGGTGCTCTCCTACGTCACCGACTCCCTCGACCTGATGGAGAAGCGGATCCGGGACGGAGCGGCGATCGTCCGCGACAATCCCCGGGTCATCGGTCTGCACCCGGAGGGACCGTTCCTCGACCCCGGGCACAAGGGCGCCCACCCCGAGCACGAACTGAAGGACCCCACCGACGAGAACGTCCGCCGTCTCCTGGACGCCGGTGAAGGCACCATCGTCCAGATGACGATCGCCCCCGAGCGGAACAACGGGACCGAAGCCGTCAGGATGCTCGTGGACAACGGTGTCGTCGCGGCCGTCGGCCACACCGACGCCTCCTACGAGACCGCCCGCGAGGCCTTCGACAACGGTGCGACGCAGCTGACCCACGCCTTCAACGGCATGAACGGCATCCACCACCGTGCCCCCGGGCCGGTCGTCGCGGCACTCCGGGACGACCGGGTGTGGATCGAGATCATCAACGACGGGATCCACGTCCATCCGCAGGTCGTCCGTTCCCTGTTCCTCGAGGCACCGCAACGGGTCGTTCTCGTCACGGACGCGATGTCCGCGACCTGCAACCCCGACGGCGACTACATGCTCGGCCAGCTCAAGGTGAAGGTCCGCGACGGTATCGCACGCCTCGCGGAGGGTGGTTCACTCGCAGGTTCCACCCTGACCATGGACCTCGCCGTCGCCAACGCCGTCCGCGAGGTCGGTGTCCCCCTCGATGTCGCCGTCGCCGCGGCCACCGGGCACGCGGCACGCTGCATCCGGATGGACGACCGTTTCGGCCGTCTCGCTGTCGGATACCCGGGTGACGTCCTGATACTGGACGCCGAGACCCTCCTGCCCACCCGTATCTGGGCCGACGGTGAAGCCGTCGAACCGGCCTGAGGCCTGACGGGCCGGGGTAGGATCAGGGTGGAGGGGCCCGATACCGGGTGACCGGGCGTCGGCCCCTTCCCGAACAGGCCCGAGAGGCACGCAGTGAGGAGCCCACCGTGACCAGAACCCCGACCTCCCCGACGGCTTTCATCGCTGGTCGGCGGCGCGCACTGAGCGCCGACCTCACCGCCGTTCTGCTGTTCGCGCTCCTCGCGCGTCTGGCGCACCGGGGCGACGGGCTCGAGTTCTCCGTCGGCGGTTGGCTCGCCACGGCATGGCCCTTCCTCGCCGGTGTTCTCCTCGCCTACGTCATCCTCGCGGTGAAACACCGCGAACCCCTGCCCGTCAACCCGGGGGGAATCACCGTCTGGCTGGTGGCTCTCGTGACGGGACTGACCATCTGGGGGATCGGGCACAACTCGATCCCGCACTGGTCGTTCATGATCGTCGCCGGCGTGATGTCCGCGCTCCTCCTGCTCGGGTGGCGGACCCTGGCCCGCCGCCTGGGCTGGGTACGCGTCGGCAGGCGTTTCCGCACAGCGGACCGGCGACTGCGGAAACGTCGCGCCCGGAACCAGAAGCGGAACCGCCGGCTGAAGTAGGCTCCACCGGGGCAGGGGCGGCTCAGTGGTGGACCGGTGGGCCATAGACGGGCCTCCCGGCCGACGTCCACTGCGGCCACCCCGGCGGTGCATCCATCGGGCGGGTATCAGGAGTACAGTTCTAAGGCGTCAGATCAGCTGCACGCGGCCGGACAGGTGGCCCGTTCGCGGCACGGTCAGTAGCCCGGAAGGAACCGCCCCTGTGCCCGTCGTACGCAGTCCGCAACCCCTGGCCCACTTCTCGCAGCTGGGGAGCCTCCAGGACAGTCCCGCCGTCTGGTTGAGCGTCATCACGCTCATCGTCCTCACGGCGACGGCCGTGTACGCCACCGAACGCGGCACCGACTCCGCTCCGCCGACCGCACTGCTCTGCGCGGCACTGTGCCTTCTCGCACCGGTCGTCGGACCGGTGCTGTGGATGCTCGTGCGGGTGGTCCTTCTCCCGCCGGATCATCGACGGGAACGGGCGGACACGGTCCGACGACACCGGTGACCCACTCCCGGAGCCGGGCGTGTACGGGTTCGGTGACAGAGCTCCCGGAGCTTCCGGGGCACCCGTACCGCCCAGGTGCCACTCACATCGGCATGATGGTGTGTTTCTTCCGCTCCACGGGCACCCGCTTGGTGGACAGCTGCCGCATCGCCTGCCGGAGCGCGACGCGGGTCTGGTTGGGTTCGATCATCGCGTCGATGTAGCCCCGCTCGGCGGCGACGTAGGGGCTGGTCATGTTCTCGTCGTAGAAGTCCATGAACAGTTTCTTCATGTACTCACGCTGTTCCGGAGGGGCTGCGGCGATCTGCCGCCCCTGGATCATGACGACGGCGGCGGCGGCACCCATCACGGCGACCTGCGCGGTGGGCCACGCCAGGTTGATGTCACCGGACAGGGACTTCGACCCCATGACGGCGTAGGCGCCGCCGTAGGCCTTGCGCACGATGAGGGAGATCTTCGGCACGGTGGCCTCCACGACGGAGAACCCCAGTTTCGCGCCACGGTGGATCAGACCGAGCTTCTCCTGCTCGACACCCGGAAGATAGCCGGGGGTGTCGACGACGAACACCAGGGGGATGTTGTAGGCGTCGCAGATCCGGATGAAACGGGAGGACTTGTCGGCGGCGTCGGCGTCGATGCAGCCGGCGTAGAACATCGGCTGATTCGCGATGACACCGACACTGTGGCCGTCGATGCGCGCGAAACCGGTGATCATGTTCGGGGCGTAGTCCGCCTGGATCTCCAGCAGACCCTCGTCGTCGAAGATCTGGTCGAGGAGATCGTGCATGTCGTAGCCGGCGTTGGTGTCGTCCGGCATGAATGAATCCAACGCGAGATCACGTTCGGTGGGGCTGTCGTCCTCGGCCTCGAAGACGGGGGCCGACTCGAAACAGGAACTCGGGAGGTGTTCGAGGAGCTCGTGGACGTAGTCGTAGGCGTCCTCCTCGTCGGTGGCGACGTAGGAGACGTTGCCGTTGAGCATCTGCTCGTGGGCGCCGCCGAGCTCGGCCGACGAGATGACCTCACCGGTGACGCTCTTGATGACCTCGGGGCCGGTGACGTACATCTCGGAGCGGTCCGCCACGGCGACGACGAAATCGGTCGTGACCGGTGCGTACACCGCGCCACCGGCGCACTTGCCCAGCATGATCGAGATCTGCGGGCTACGCCCCGACAGGGGCAACTGGCGGCGGGCGATCTCCGAGTACATCGCGAGTGAGGTGACGGCGTCCTGGATGCGGGCGCCACCGGAGTCGTTGATGCCGATGACCGGGCAGCCGATCTTGATGGCCATGTCCATCACCTCGCAGACCTTCTTCCCGAAGGTCACGCCGACGGAACCACCGAACACCGTCTTGTCGTGCGCGTAGACCGCGACCGGGCGTCCCCCGATGCGCCCGTAGCCGGCGACGACACCGTCACCGTAGGGCGCGTCAGGGGTGTCGGGGGTACGACCGAGGGCCCCGATCTCGACGAAGGATCCCTCGTCGAGGAGCCGGGAGATGCGGTGGCGGGGCGTCGTCAGACCTTCGGCGTCACGCTTCGCGCGCGCTTTCTCACTGCCCGGGTCCTGTGCACGCGCGAGTTTCGCGTGCAGGTCCGCGAGCTTTTCAGCGGTGGTGTGGCCGGTCACGTCGCCCCTTTACCTCTTCTGGTCCTAGTTGTCGTCGCGGGCGAGTTCTTCGATGCGCCGGGTGAGGTGCGCGCCGACGGTCCCGATGACCGGCTCATCCACGATGGCGAGATGGTCGCCGCTCAATTGAACGATCTCCAACTCATTCACGATAGCGGACCATCCGCCGTCGGGGTCAATCCGCTCGAGCCGCGGTTCCAGCTCGATCGCACCGTCGTGCATGCGTTCCGCACGGAAGAGCAGAACCGGTACCCGCACATCGGCCCACCTGCCGAGATCGACCTTGTCGAGGATGCGGTTGTCGACGAAACTGGCGCGCTGGTGCTCGAGGACACCTGCGGACAGCCCGTGCTCGGTGGCGTCCGTGTTGGCGAGGAATTCACCCATCATCGCCAGCAGGGCCTCCTCACCGGCGCTCTCCAGGAGATCGAAGGGCACCGGGAAGTCCAGACCGTAGGTCTTCTTGGCGAAGGCCTGGTAGCGCAGCCACCGGGCCCTGGTCTCCTCCATCGTGTCCGGAACCGGCTCGGAGGGTTGCACGGTGTCGAGGAGGACGATCTGTTCGATCTCGATGTCGGAGCCGACGAGCTGGTGGGCGACCTCATAGGCCAGTGCACCACCGAAACTCCAGCCACCGAGGATCACGGGCAGTCCATCGGAATGGGCACGGATCTCGTCGATGTACGCGGCCGCCCGCTCCTCGAGGGAGCCCTCGAGGCGCTCGACACCGTAGACGGGAACGTCCTCCGGCAGTCGACGCATCAACGGCTGGTACACCACCGAGGAACCCCCGGCGGGGTGGAACATGAAGACGGCGGGCTTGTCCGAACCTTCGGCGCGCGGCCGCAGGACGCGGATGTTGCCCTCGACCTCGCTCTCGAGCCCCTCACGCACGGCATCGGCGAGCGGTTCGAGGGTTCCGGCCGCGAGGACCTGTGCGGCGGTGATCTCCGTGCCGGAGCGCTCGGTGAGGCGTGCCGCGATCGCGGTGGCGGTCTCCTCGTCGATCCCCGGCAACTCGCTGGTCACCCCGGCCGCGGCGGTACCGGTCAGGGTCGCCCAGGTGGCGAACACGAGCCGCTCGGAGGCGTCGCGGGGGGCGACACCCACACCCTGACCCTGGGGGGCCGTCGTGGTTGCCGTGTCGGGTGCCGCGGGGGTCGGGTCCGGTGCCGTCGACGCCGCGTGACGGTCGGCGACGAGCTGCTCCACGAGGACCACGACATCCGCGACGGACGCGTCGCGCAGTGCCTGGACCTGGAGCGGGGGAATCTGGAAGTCGTTCTCGATGCGGTTCTTGATCCGCATGCCCATCAGGGAATCGAGGCCGAGGTCGATCAGCGGGAGTTCGCCCGGCAGATCGTCGACGTCGTAGCCCATGGATTCACTGACGATGGTCCGCAGCCGGTCCTCGACGCTCTCGCCGCTCGCCGGATCCCAGCGGACCGCGTCGACGATGATCTCGGGCAGGCCGGTCTCGGACGGGTCGGCGGCCTCGGAGTCCGAGTCGTAGCTGCCGACACCCGCGCCACCCGGAACCGGGCCGACCCCGTCACCGGCGTGCGCCGCGGCGAAGCCCTCGGCGAGAAGGGTCGCGGTGCCACCGAGCATGCGGTGGACGGTGACGTCGACGCCGCCGAGGTGACGGCGGGCGATCGTCGTGATCTCGCCGGACGGCGGCAGGGTGCCCCGTTCCTCGAAGGCGACGACGGTGGTCTCGGGGTTCAGTGCCTCTGCCGCGGCCTCGACGAGCGCGAGGGTCGAGGGCACGGTCTCCGCGAGGATCGAGAACGCCACGGAGCCGTCGGGCAGGGACACCCGGTTGCCGGGGATCCCGGACACGGAGGTCGAGGACGGGCGCGCGGCGGTCCAGTAGCGCTGGTGCTTCCACCGTACGCCGGGGGCGTCGATGCGCTCCCCGTCGCCGATGAGCAGGCCGAGGTCGATCGGCTGGCCCGCGACGTAGAGCCGGGACAGCACGTCACGCAGGGTCTCGGCCGGGGGCACCTTGCGCTTGAGGGTGTGCAGCAGCTGCGCATCGGGCTTACCCACCGAGAAGGCGGTGTTCATCATGCCCATCAGGGCGACGGGGTTGGGGCAGACCTCGACGAGGATGTCGTGTCCGTCGGCGAACACGCGGGAGGTCGCGTCGAGGAACCAGACCCGGCCCCGGGTGCAGCGCACCCAGTAGTCGGTGTCGTGGATGACGGAACCGGCCGGGTAGACCACGCCACGGTCGACGGAGCTGTAGAGCGGGATCGTCAGCGGGCGCGGCTCGATGTCGGCGGTCTCCGCGGCGAGCTCCCCCAGGAGCGGTTCCACGGCACTGGTGTGCCCGGCGCCACGGACGTTGAGCAGCCGGGCGAACTTCTCCTGCTTCTCCAGCAGTTCGACGAGGCGCACGACGGCGTCGCGGGGGCCGCCGACGGTGGTCATGCCGGGACCTGCGTAGACGGCGGGCTCGATACCCGCGAAGTCGGGGTTCTCGGCGATGAAGGTGTCCAGGTCGTCGACGGAGAACTCGACGACGGCCATCGCACCGAGCTGGTCCTCGGGCAGGGACTTCTCCCCCTCCCCCATGAGGCGTGACCGGTGGCAGGCCACACGCATGGCATCCTCGGCGGAGAGACCACCGGCGGCGTAGGCGGCTGCGATCTCACCCATGGACATCGCCGTGACGGCAACGGGTTTCGCGCCGAGGTGCGCGAGGAGGTCGGTGAGTGCGATCTGGATGGCGGTGATGCCGACCTGTGCGGTCTCGGTGTCGTAGGTCTGTTCGTCGTCGGTGATGATGTCGGTCAGCGACCAGCCGGACTCGAAACCGACGATCTCGTTGAGCTCGTCGAGGCGTTCACGGAACAGCGGCGACAGCTCGTAGAGGTCCTTGGCCATCTTGCGGTGCTGCGAACCGAATCCCGAGTAGACGAACACGGGACCGGGCTGCGCGGGGGAGTCGGCGACGGCGATCCCGGCGCCCTTCTTCCGGTCCGCGACGATACCGAGACGTTTGACGGCCTCGGCGGTGCTCGACGCGGTGACGACGGCGGCGGAGCGGCCGTGGTTCTGCCGGGCCAGGGAACGGGCGATCTTCGGCAGGTCGGAGTCCGGGCGCCCCTCGAGGAACTCGGCGAGCACACCGGCGGCCCGCGCGCGGCGGGAGGGGAGCAGGCCGGAGACGGGCAGGAGGACGGCCCCGCCGTCGTCGAGCTGTGCCGCGGATTCCGGACGTTCGGTGTCGTAGTCCATCGGGTCGAAGGTCTGCACCACGGCGTGGGCGTTGGTGCCGCCGAAGCCGAAGCCGGACACGCCCGCGGTGGGGCGGCCGGAGTAGCAGGGCCATTCGCGCGGATCCTCGACGACCTCGAGATGCTCGGCGTCGAAGTCGATGTAGGGGTTCGGGCCGCTGTAGTTCAGCGACGGCGGAATCACGCCGTTGCGCATGCCGAGGACGACCTTGATCAGGCCCGCGGCACCCGCGGCTGATTCGGAGTGGCCGAAGTTCGTCTTGGCGCTGCCGAGCAGTATCGGGTCGGCGGCGTCGCGGTCGGCGCCGAGGACCGCGCCGATGGCGGTGGCCTCGATCGGGTCGCCGAGGATAGTGCCGGTGCCGTGGGCCTCGACGTAGTCGACGACGGCCGGATCGACGCCCGCGTCGGCGTAGGCGCGCTCGAGGACGTCGATCTGGGCCTCGGGGTTCGGGGCCGTCAGGCCGTTGGAACGGCCGTCAGAGTTGATGGCGGTGCCCTTGATGACGGCGAGGATCTCGTCACCGTCGGCGATGGCGTCGTCGACGCGTTTGAGCACGGCGAGGCCGGCTCCGTCGGATCGGATGAACCCGTCGGCGTCCTCGGAGAACGCGTGGATCCTGCCCGTCGGGCTGATGACGCCCAGTTCACCGAACGCGGTGGAGATGAACGGGGACGACAGGATGTTCACGCCACCGGCGAGAGCGACGGTGGCGTCCCCGTCGCGCAGTGCCCGGACCGCGTGGTGGATCGCGACGAGCGAGGATGAGCAGGCGGTGTCGATCGAGACCGACGGACCCCGGAAGTCGAAGGCGTAGGAGATGCGGTTCGGGATGATGGAGCTGGCGGTTCCCGTGAGGGCGTAGGGGTGCGCCTCCGCCGGATCGGCGGCGATCAGCATGCCGTAGTCGTTGTTCGTCGAGCCGATGAACACGCCGACCGGCTCACCGCGCAGGGAGGACACGGGGATATGCGCGTGTTCCAGCGCCTCCCAGGCGAGTTCGAGGACGATGCGCTGCTGGGGGTCCATGTTGGCGGCCTCGACGGGTGAGAAACCGAAGAACTCCGCGTCGAAGGTGGCGATGTCCTCCAGGTATCCACCGGTGGTGTTGACCTCCGCGAGTTTGCGGGCCATCACGTCATCACCGGAGTACTCGGACCATCGGCCGAGGGGCAGGTCACCGACACCGTCACGTCCGCTGACCAGCAGATCCCACATCTCGTCGAGGTTGCCTGCACCGGGGTAGCGGGCCGCCATGCCGACGATCGCGATGTCGTGGCTGCCGGGGGTGCCCTTCGCCGACGCCGGGCCCCGTACCCCGGCCTGCGCGCGGGGGCTGCGCCGCGTGGGCACGGGCCCCTCGATGACGCGGCGGGCGAGGGCGGCGATCGTCGGGTACTCGTAGGCCACCGTCGCGTCGAGCTGGGTGCCCACGAGGTTCTCCAGTTCACCGGAGAGGACCACGACGTCACGGGAAGACAGTCCGAAGGTCTCCATCGGCTTGTCGTCGGTGATCTCCTCCTCGGGCAGGCCGGTTGTCCTGACGACCCAGTCCCGCAGCCACGTACGTAGCTCTGCGGTGGTCATCGACGAGGACTGCTGACTGTGATCCATGCGGTGGCTTCACTCTTTTCGTGTGGTGATTTCGGTCTTCAGGGACTATCTGTTTCGCCGCGACGTTTGTTTCACCCCGGTAACGGCACGACCCTCCGTGGCGTCCTTTCCGCCGGTGTGGCGGGGACAGCACGGAGGGCCCTTCCGGTGGTGGTCGACGAATCCCTACGCGAGGTAGTCGCGGCGGCAGACCCTGCGGGCAATCTTACCGCTGGAGCTGCGCTTGATCTCGTCGGGTGCGACGATCACGATGTCGGCCGGTACGACACCGTGCGAGCTGGACACCGCGGTACGGATCGCGTCGATCGCGGCGGCGTCACCCTCCGCGTCACGACCGAAGTCGCGCTCCGCGATGATGACCAGTTTCTCCACCTCGTCACCGGGGATCGCGAACGCCGCGATGGCCGCCGGACGGATGTGCTCGGAGGCGTGGTCGACGGTGTACTCGATGTCCTGCGGGTAGTGGTTGCGGCCCGCGATGATGATGAGGTCCTTGCGGCGGCCGGTGATGTAGAGCTCGTCGTCCACGATCACGCCGAGGTCACCGGTGGCCATCCAGCGGTCGTCGTCCGGGGCACCCTCGGCACGGGAGTTCTCCGGCAGGCGGCCGGCGAGCGTGTTGCGGAAGGTCTCGGCGGTGTCCTCGGGGCGGTCGAGGTAGCCGGCGGCGGTGTTGTCGCCGTGGGTCCACATCTCACCGACCGTGCCGTCCGGCACCTCGCAGCGGGTCTCGGGATCGACGATGACGAGGTGCTGCGGGCGGGCGACCTGACCGTTGGACACGAGGGCCGCGGCGTGCTCACCGGGACCGTCGACGAGTTCGACGGTGCCCTCGTTGAGGCGGTCACGGTCGACCCAGGTGATCAACGGGCGGGTGTCGGTCTGCGGGGTGGAGACGATGAGCGACGCCTCGGCCAGACCGTAGGAGGGGCGGATGACGTTGGTGTTCAGGCCGTATCCGCCGAAGGTCTCGATGAACTGGTTGATGGCCTTCGGGGTGACCGGTTCGGAGCCGACGATCAGGCCGTCGACGCGGCTGAGGTCGAGGGTCCGGCCCTCGGCGGGGCGGCCGTAGCGGACGGCGAGTTCGAGGGCGAAGTTCGGGACGATGGTGTAGGTGTTCTCCCCCTCTTCACCACCGGAGATCTGTTCGATCCAGCGGCTGGGCTGCTGGATGAAGTCGCGGGGGCTCATCATCTCGATCTTCAGGCCGAGGATGATGCAGAATGCGGCGAGGATGATGCCCATGTCGTGGTGCAACGGCAGCCAGGAGACGACCCGCAGCGGCAGCTGGAGCTTCGCGGCGGCGAAGATCTGCAGCACGTTGGTCATGATGTTGCGGTTCGTGAGCACCACACCGGCCGGGGTGCGTGTCGATCCGGAGGTGTACTGGAGGAACGCCACGAGATCCAGCGGGGAGGAGGTGGAGGACGCCGCGAGCTGCTTACCGGCCTCGGTCTCCATGGGGTTGACGAAGCTCTCGGCGAGGGAGTCCGGGAGCGCGTCGATCGTGAGGATGCGGGGGCGTTCGGCGGCGGGGCGGGAGGCGAACAGCTTGCGGACGGCCGCCGCGGACGCCGAGTTCGTCAGGATGAACTTCGGTTCACAGTCCGCGAGGACGGCGGTCAGGTGGTCACCGTGGCCCGGCTCGGTCGGATCGTACAGCGGGATCGGTGCCATACCGGCGTACATGGCGCCGAGGAAACCGAACATGTACTCCGGGCTGTTGCCCGCGAGGATGGCGACCCGGTCACCGAGGGTCCCGATCTGCTGGAGTCGGGCGGCGACGGCCTTGATGCGGGTGTTGATCTGCCTGCGCGAGTAGTCCGTGCACTCACCGTCACGGTTGGACGAGTAGTCCCAGAACCGGAGACAGTCACGGTCCGCCCCACCGGAGGAGGCCTCCACCATGTAGAGCGTCTCGCACAGTCCGGCGAGCGTGAGCTGCTCGGGAAGGTTGATCTGGCCCTTGTCATCAAAGAACTGGCCGATGGCCGCCTTGAGATCCATTATTCTCCTCGTTCGTCGGTGAGGTGCGCGCTGTCCGGCACCATTATCTGCATCGTAAGTTTGGTCCAGTGTATTACTTTGCCGACGAAACCCAAGTCGACGCGCGGCGTCAGGGAACCGGCGGCACCGAGGTGACGACACCGGACGCGGGCGCCTGCCCCGGGTCCGGGATCCGGTCGATCAGGTCGGACGACCACCCGACCAGCCACCGGGAGGTCGTCGACCCCGGGAAGACGTTGGGGTTCGTCGCGTACCGGGCGTGGACCCCGTTGTTCTCGATCAGCCCCTGCGCCCGTTCCACCGCATTGCCGACACCCAGCGGAGCGTCACAGATGTGGTCGTCGGGGGCACAGATCTGGAAGGTCCGGTCATCCAGCGCGCCGAACCCGCTGTCCCGTGGTCCACGCATCGTGGCACCCGGGGTCACGAGCTGAACGGCGGGATTCAGCAGTTCGAGCGAGATCTCGGCACCGACTCCGGACACCGGGTTGCCCACGGCCTGCCCGACACCCGGTTCGCGCCGACCGTCCGCGACCAGGGCGACACCCCTGACACGTTCGGCGGGCACGGCACCGTGTCCGTTGCCGATCTCGCTGGCGATGTCACCGACGATGACGGCCCCCTGGGAGAAACCGGTCATGATGAAGTCGGTGAGCGGGCAGTCCCGGTGGGTGACACGCAGTTCGTTCTCCAACGACGACGTCCCCTCGCTCCGGGATTCGTCGTACGTCATCTCCTGATCGGCGTTGATGTTGCGGAACTGCGCGGTGTACGGCAGGGTCCACACCTTCACCCGGTCCGCCGGGTACCTGTCCTGCAACGGTCGGGTGACCGTCAGCATGAATGAATTCGGGTTGAACGACGGGTTGATCGGGTCGTCGGTGGGCGACGACTCCCACGTGCCCGGCGCTGCGATGACCTCGACGGCGGGGCACCAGTCCGGCTGCGCCGGACCGGTGGCTGCGGGTCCACCGGGCTCCCCGGGTTCCTGGCCGGGGATCACTCCCTCATCGTTGACCCACCGCCATGTTCCCACGGCTATCAGGCCGACCACGATGATGACGGCCAGGACTGTCAGCGTCTTTTTCATACCGTCTAGCAGTACGCTGACTTGGCCGCGGAGGCAATCCGCTCGGCGATCTCGGGAACCGGCGCGGACGCCCGTTCCTGCTCGACGAGCTGCCCGGCGACCGCCTCCAGCGTGTAGTTGTCCACACCGCTGGCGGCCGAACGGCACACCTCGGCCGCCGCACCGATCATCTGGTCCTCGACACCGTCGACGGAGATTCCACCGTCCTTCAGCGCCTTCAGGTAGTCCATGTCGGAGGCGCTGCGGTCCTGCGAGAGGCCGGGGATCTCGTCGATCTCCTTCGCCGCGCCGTCCCGGGGTTCGGGAACCGCCGGCACCACCGGCTGCGGGGCGGCCTCACGGTATTCGGGGCTCGCCGAGGAGAGGGACGACTCACGGGCCTCCTTCTCCTCATCGGATTCATCCGCCCCGGGAGTCTTCGACTCCGCCTTGGGCAGCGGCGAGGAGGTCGCCGTCGTGTCTCCGGCGGTCGCGTCACCGCTCTCGGAGGTGGCTCCGCCGCAGCCCGCCAGCGCGAGCACAGCGACGGTCAGCAGGGGAAGAGTCAATCTCCGCATCAGTTCATTTCCTCGACGATTGTTCCGTTGACCTGCTTGATCGTTCCGTGCTGGAAGGACTGCCTCAGGCCACCCGCCGGAATCTCCTCGAGGTCGGAGGTGGGCCAGCCGAACTTGCCGTTCTCCCAGCCGTTCTCGCCCCAGTGGTCGCGGATGTCGCCGTTGTAGACGACGTGCGCGCCGGTGGTCGGGGACCAGTAGATGGTGCCGGTCTCGAAGTTCTGGAGTGCACCACCCGGGATCGGGAACTCGTTGGAGGTGGGGGCACCCAGCTTCGAGGCGGTGGCCTTCATCTCCCCGTACTTGCGGGCGATGAGTCCCCGGGACCAGAAGGTCTCGTTCTTCGGGGTGCGGATGACGTAGCCGCCCTGGAACTGCTGGATCCAGCTGCCCTCGAGTTCCTTGGCCTCGGCCACCGGGTATCCGAGCACGCCGGTCTCCCAGCCCTGGTCGCCCCAGGACTCGAACATGTCGGCCGGGATGGCCTGGGCACCGGTCTCCGGGGTCCAGTAGATCGAACCGTGCTCGAAGTGGACGTAACGGCCCTTGCCGTCCGGTGCGGTCAGTTCGTTGGTCGTCGGGAATCCGAGGAAGGAACGCGGACCACCGAGTTCGGCGTAGCGCGCGGCGATCCGGCCGATGAGCACGTGGGCGTCGGTCGCCGGTGACCAGTAGGCCTGGCCGCCACGGAAGTCCTGCGCCTTACCGGCGACATCGTCGACGGAAACGACGTCGTACTCGTTGTTGACGCAGTTTCCCCACGCGCCGGAGGCGGTCGCGGCACCGATGGCACCGATGGCCTCGCAGTCCGCGCCACGGTCCTCGTCCTTGAGACCGAGGGTGTCGGCGATGTACGGCCACGCCTGGGTCAGCTCGAACTGCCAGTACGGCCAGTTGTGGACGCCGGAGGGACGGAACATCGAGATCACCGGGACATCGGCTTCCTTGGCGGCCTCGACGAAGGTCTGGGACGTCATCCGGGCGATGACCTCCAGTCCCTTGCCCGCCTCGTTCGCGGGTGACGTGGCGACGGACCCCGGCTCACCGAAGTCGTCACGCCCGGAACCGGCGGAAATGTAGACGGTCTTGCCCTTCAGCGCCTCGATACCGAGCTTCGGGTCATTGTCGATCCACCGCTGGGAACCGGCCGGCCCCCACATCGCGTCGGCGTCGTAGCCGCCGCCCTCCTTCAGGGCACCGGAGATCATCGCGGGCATGCCCGTGGAGGTGGTGTCGAGGTAGCCGGAGAAGGAACCGACGAACTTGAAGAGGTCGGGACGGTGCTCGGCGATGTTGACGGCGGCGGTGCCACCCATCGACAGACCGATGATCGCGCGCTCACCGTTCGCCCGGTACCCCTGCTTCAGCACGGCCGGCAGCTCCTGCGTGAGGAACGTCTCCCACTGGTAGTTCTTGCCGTTGTCCGGACGGTTCCAGTCGGTGTAGAACGACGCCTCGCCACCGATGGGCAGGATCACGTTGACGTTCTTGTCGGCGAAGAACTGCTCGGCGTTGGTGTTCAGGGTCCAGCCGGACTCCTCGTCGACGGCGCGCAGGCCGTCGAGCAGCCACACGCTCGGGAACTCGGCGTCGGGCTGCGAGTACCAGTCACGGGCGAGCAGAACCTGGACCTGCATCAGCTGTTCCGGCATCGCGGCGGACCGGATGAACAGGGCAATACGGTGCGTGCCCAGCCATTCCTGACGGACGACGTCCACCCCCTCGGGGAGACCCTCGATGTCCGGGTACTCCGTCTTCACCGGGGTCCGTTCCGGGACGTTGTCCTCCTTCAGGTAATCGGAGATTCCGCCGGAGGACCCGAACGCACTGGAAAGGCCGTTCAGGCCGGAGCTCTGCGCCAGGACGGTCGACTGCTCGGCCGAAGCGACCGGGGAGAGGAGGCCGACGCCCAGGGCGATGGCCGTGGGGACGGCAGCGAGGGCGACCCGGTAAGGGCGCCGGCTGCTGTTGGATGCGGTGTCGCGCATGAAGGTGTCCTTTGTATCGGTTCTTGGGATCGGGTACCGCCGGGACGGCGGACCTGTGCGGCCGCTGGCATGGATGGGACACCCCGCCGAGCTCCGGGAGTTCCCCTCCCCCGGAACCGACGGTGGTGGCCGCCACCGGCTCTTCGTGTAGTTATGTCGTCGCCCAAGGGCCGGGCCGTTACTAACCGCTGTACCAGCGTCCGACCCAAACCCTAAAGATCGACTTTAAGTTTATGTAGATCGTCACAGTTCGGCGACATTGACCGTGCGACACGCCGACGGGAGCCCCCACACCCGGTGCCACCTCCCCCCTGCCCCGGTTCCGGGGCGTACAACGGACAGATCCCCGCCGGAACCTCAATCCGGGCTCCGACGGGGATCTGTTTGGCGGGGACGGTCACCAGGCGTTCATGACGTCCAGGACACGCCCCTTGGTCTTGTGCAGCTGATCGGTCCAGATGCCCCAGTTGTGGACACCCGTCGGCGGGTAGTCGACGGTGGGGTTCAGTCCGATGGCGCGCGCCTTGAGTTCCCAGGCGACCGTGGTGTTCCGGGCAACCCATTCCAGGCCCCAACCGACGATGCGGTCCCAGAGGGGGACGTTCCAGTCCCCGCCCGCCCACATGCCGGTCGCGGCGGAGATGTAGACGTCCTTGCCGCGCAGGCCCTCCATGTTCCAGTACGGATCATTCTGGAAACGCCGGGGGCTGACGATCGCACCGTACATGGAGTTGATGTTGAGGCTCCCGGTTTCCAGCAGGGCGATACGCATCAACGTCTGCATACCGGGCGCCGTCGTGGTGAGGTACCCGGAGAAACTCATGGCCTGCTGGTACATCCCGGGGTGACGCGCCGCGATGTTCAGTGCTGCGGTGCCTCCCATGGAGAGCCCGGCGATGGAGTTGCGGTGGGGGTTGACCCCGAAATGCTGGTGGAGATAACCGGGAAGCTCGGCGGTGAGGAAGGTCTCCCACTTGATGACCTGCGGGTCGGAGGAGGAGAAGTTGCCGGGGGCGATCCAGTCACTGTAGAACGTGCCCGCGCCACCGATCGGCATGATGAGGTTGATGTTGCTGTCGGCGTAGGTGGCGGGTGCGTCGGAGTACATCGTCCAGCCGGTCTGGTGCGGATCCGCACGCATACCGTCGAGAAGATAGAAGCCTGCGTCACCTCCACGCTGGGAGGGCTGGACCAGAACCGGCACGGTACGGTTCATCGCCGGCGACCAGACGTCACAGCGTTGCACGCCGTGGCCGGAGGCGTCCCATTCACAGGTGCCGGTGGCGTCCGGCCGGAGCCAGTCACGGTTGGCGGCTTCGGCGGTTCCCGCACCGACGACCATGAGTGTTGCGGTCACAGCGGTGGCGGCGACCGCGGACGTGACCTTCT
The DNA here is from genome assembly GCF_016595275.2 of Corynebacterium pygosceleis. Classification (GTDB taxonomy): domain Bacteria; phylum Actinomycetota; class Actinomycetes; order Mycobacteriales; family Mycobacteriaceae; genus Corynebacterium; species Corynebacterium pygosceleis. The sequence goes on from NZ_JAENIQ020000004.1 coordinate 312,309, forward strand.
TCCCTGCGCGGTGCAGGCGGGAGGCGATTGACATGGTTCTCCTAGCGGGACGCTCTTTCCGACAACGGACGGCCGCCGACAGCTGCGACCGATCCGACTATCCCCGGGCTTGATCGTTTCGTTACACAGTCACCGTACACGGGACATGGTGTGCGGGGCGCGATCCCGGGTGTACCCGCCACCTACAGCGCGGGCATCACGTAGACGGCGATCACGATGCAGGCCACCCACAGCACGGCGAGCGCCTGGAGGGTCCGGTCGGACAGCGCCAGTTCGTCCGGGGCACCACCGTCACCCCGGTCGATGTCGGCGGCGTAGCGGAGGATGGCGACGGTGAACGGCACCATCGAGATCTGGTACCAGACCCCGCCTGCACCGTCGAGGGAGCGACTGACGTCGAACCCCCAGAGCGCGTAGCTCATGACCACGGCCGTCGCCGACAGCGTCCAGACGAAACGGAGGTAGGTGTCGGTGTACCCCTCGAGAGACTTCCGGATCTTCGCACCGGAGGATTCGACGAGGAGAATCTCGGCGTACCGCTTACCGGAGGCCATGAACAGCGAACCGAAGGCCGCGACGAGGAGGAACCACTGCGACAGTTCGATGCCCGTGGCGACACCACCGGCCATCGCGCGGAGCATGAAACCCGAGGAGACCAGGGCGATGTCGATCACGGGCTGGTGCTTCCAGCCGAAGCAGTAGCCGAGCTGGAGTGCGATGTAGACGGCGACGACGATGGCGAGATTCGCGCCCGCCGAGGCCAACAGGGAGATCAGCACGGAGGCGACCATCAGGCCGACGGCCATCGCGTAGGCGAGGTTGACGGGGAGCACACCGGCGGCGATGGGACGGAAACGTTTGGTCGGGTGAACCCGGTCCGCGTCGACGTCACGCGCGTCATTGACGAGGTAGATCGAGGACGCGGCGAGGCAGAACACGATGAACGCGATCACGACGTCGGCGATGGTGCGTCCGCTGAGGAGCGCGGCGGACCCCGCCGCCGCCGGAGCAGCGATGACGAGAACGTTCTTCACCCACTGCTTGGGGCGCAGTGCCTTGACCATCGCGTCCGCGAGGTTCCTCGGGGGCCGGCGCTTACGGTCCGCCTCGATGCCCCGGGTGTGGGGTTCGGACCCGAGCAGCCCGTCATGCGGCTGACTCATGAGTTGTTCCTTTCACGCTTGTCGACGACCCGACACACCGCTTCGGCGGTGACGGCTCCGAGAGCGGCGCCCGCCGCCACATCGGTCGGGTAATGCACTCCGAGCACCATACGCGACAGCATCATGACCGGCACGCCGGTGAGCGGCCAGCGGGAACCGGTGACCCGACACACCGCGACGAGAGCCGCTGCGGTGGAGGTGGCGTGGGACGACGGGAAACTCAGTTTCGACGGCGTGGCGACACCGATCCGGATACGCGGGTCGTGCGGACGCTTCCGCCGCACCACCCGCTTCAGCACGACGGAAGCCGCATGGCTGAGGAACGCCGAACCCGTCACCGCCAGCCAGGGCCCGCTCCGGCGCCTGTCGACGGCCGCACCGGCGACACCGAGCGCCATCCACCCGATGGCGTGCTCACCGAAATGACTGAGCCCCCTGGCCACCGGTAGCGCGGCGGGAACGTCGTAGAGCGTGTCCTGGATCTTCACCAGGACGTCGGACTCACGCATGGAAGACCTTTCCCCAGCTGTCACGGCTGGTGAGTTCCTCGTGGGCTGCCCGGTACTCCGCACGCAGGTCGTCGAAACGCTCGAGGACCCGGCGCTGCAGCCGGTTGGATTCCGCGAGGAGTTCCTTCGCCTTCTCCCGGTCGCGCCGCCGGTAGACGACACCACGGCCGTCCGCGGTGGTGACGGTCGCACCGTCGACACGGGACAGGGAGAACCAGCGGGCCTCGATCGGGGCGAAGTTGGCCTGCGGCACCTCGTGGTGCGCGGGATCGTGCGGGCGCACGGAGTGCAGCAGTCCCTTGGCCAGCCAGACGGCCTTCTTCACCGGAGCCAGGCGTCCGCCGATGTCCTTGACGGGAACGCCCGGCGCGCCCGACGGTTTCGGCAGCTCCGCGGCGGTCGGCAGGACCACGGCGTCCGGGTAGTCCCGACGCAGCCGGTTGATGCGCGGCAGGGAGGTCTCGAGGATGTCGAAGAGGTGGTCCGGACCGGCGAGGAAGTCCTTCATGGCCTCGTTCTGGATCGCGACGGTCGAGTACTCCAGGCACAGCAGGTGCTTCAGCGTCGCCTTCTTCATGCTGCGCACGATGCCCTCCGGGCCGCCGTCGTGGTCCATGGCGGCGACGATCAGCCGGTTGCGCAGGTGGAAGTAGGCCTGCCAGTCGATGGCGTCGTCCTTGTCGGACCAGGCCATGTGCCAGATCGCGACGCCCGGCCACGTCGCCGTCGGGTATCCCGCCTTCGCGGCACGCAGGCCGTACTCGGCGTCGTCCCACTTGATGAACAGCGGCAACGGCTGACCGATCCGCTCCGCGACGACCCGCGGGATGAGGCACATCCACCAGCCGTTGTAGTCGACGTCGATACGCCGGTGCAGGTCACGGGAGTTGCGGTCCTTCGGCCCGTCGTCCGGCCGACCCTGGTGGGACAGCGGGAACTCGGAGAAGTCGTGGTCGTAGCGCACGTGCGGAGCGGAGGTCCACATGAAGATCGAGCGGTCGATGACCTCCCCCATCGAGTGCAGGTGACTGCGCTCCTGGAGGTTGAGCATCTGTCCGCCCACGAGCATGGGGCTCTTCGCGTAGCGCGCGACCTGGAGGGCGCGGAGCACGGAGTCCGGCTCGATGGCGATGTCGTCGTCCATGTAGAGGACGTACGGGGATTCTTTCGCTCCGGCCTCCCCTGTTCCGTCCGCGCCGCCGAGGGCCTCGAACATGATGCGCGAGTAGCCGCCCGAACCACCCAGGTTGCCCTGACGGAACTCGAAGAACCGGTCCCCGAAGTGCTCGGTCACCGCCGCGTAGCCGGGTTCGTCCGCCGGATGCCGGGTGCCCTGATCAGGCATGATCACGGTGTCGATCACGGCGTCGACCTGCGGGTCGCTGGCGAGTGCCTCGAGCGCGGCGACCGCGTCCGCGGGGCGGTTGAACGTGGGAATGCCGACGGTGACCCGCGGTTCGAACGGCCCGACGGTCGTGCCGTCGGGCATGGTCTGCGGCGCGGGCGCACAGGGCGCGAACCAGCCGGCGCGGGTGATCGTGGCGTCGGTCTCCGCGGTCACGTCGAACCACAGCCAGCCGCCGTCCTCGAACGGATCGAGTGACAGCTCGAACTCGGCGGCACCGTCGGCGACGAGCTTCCCGTCGACGGCGATCCGGGAGCCGTCGATCTTCGAGCGGTAGACGTCGACACGCGCCTCACCGGTGACCTCGACACGGAGGACGACGGTGGACAACTGCGACCACCGCCGCCAGTACGAGGCTGGGAAAGCATTGAAGTAGGTCTGGAAGCTGACCTCCTGACCTGCGCCGACACTGAAGCTGGTGCGGTCCGGCCACGTCACCCGCCGGGTGTTGGTCTCCGCCTCGAGCAGATAGAGCGTACGGACGTCGTGCGGCTCGCCCCTCCTCGGCAGCAGAACACGCTGCAACTGCTCCACCGCCCCGGAACCGGCCGGCACCCGGGGATCCGACGGAGCAGCGGGCGTTTCCCCGGAAGTGGGCACGGAAGATTCGCTCATGACGTTTCAACGTCCTTTCGGCCTGTGGTCTTGTACCCGTCTCAATGTAATCGCTGCCGCACGCAGGCTGCGTTACCCACGCGGTGGGGCACCCGACGGACCGTCACGACCGGCACCGCGGAACGACATGGCGCACACCCGGAAGAGGGCGGTTCCGCGGTATTCCACAGGCAGACGGAACAGGCGGCCCGCACCCCGGGAGCCTCTCCTACACTGGCGGCCATGAACCGCATCGATTCCCCGTTCCGGTACGCCCGGCCGGTGTCGGCCTTTCTCGCACTGTTCGTCGTGCTGCTCCTGCCGCTGGCGGCGGCCACCGCACAGACCACGACCGTGCGCTCGGTGGAGGTGCCGCTGCGCGGCGACCAGCTGACCGACGGCGACGTCCGGCTCCTGGAGAACGAGACCCCGGCCCTGTCGCTGCCCGCGACGGTCGACCGGGTCGTGTACCTGGTGTTCGGGTCGAATGAGCCCAACCTGAACGACTCCCTCCGTTCCTACGCGGAGAACGACGACCGTTCCCTGCTGTCCGGGTCGGAGGACAAGTTCGCACCGGGTTCGTTGATCGTGGCCGTGGGCATGGATCCACGCCGCGTGGGGGTGGCCTGCGGCGATGACGTGTGCAACGCGATCAACTTCTACGCCTCGGGGCGCATGGACGGGATCCTCGACGAGATGCGGGTCCCCCTGCGGCAGTCGGGTGACCCGAACATAGCGGCGGCGCTGCTGGCCGGCGCCCGGGCGGCCGGGGACACGACGGTCGTCGCGGAGGAGAAGGAGGAGTCCGGTGTGTCGGGGTGGTGGATCTTCGGCGGGATCGGCAGTGTGGCCGCCGCCGTCACCGCCGGGAGCCTGATCTGGGCCCTGCGCAACCGGCGGCGGCGGATGCGGGAACACTACGACCACGTAGTGGAGAACTACGCACGGGTGGCGTCGCAGCTGGATTCGATCAACGTCCGGGCGCATTCCCTGTCATCCCCGCTCGCCGACGACGCCCTGCGCCGCGACTGGGAGGACGTGCGCACCCGGTTCCTGGCCATCGACACCACGGTGCAGCGCCTGAGCGGGATCGGCGACGAGGTCGACGACCGTGAGTTGGCCAGGCGCCGGAAGGAGATCACCGAGGCGTACGAGACTGTGCGGCAGATGGAGAACGCGGAGGCCAACATCGACGAGTTCTTCCGGATGGAGCACGGCGACGGCGCGGTCCGTCGGCGACACCTGACGGAGATGCACGAGGACCTGACGGAGGCCCGCACGAGGGTGTCCGATGACGGCCTGCGGGACGATCTGGCGGAGATCGACGCGCGGGTCCTGGCGCTCCGGGACACCCCGGACGCACCGGCATTCATGGACTCCTACGCCCGGATCATCACCGACTACCGGATCATCATCGAGGCCGTGCGGAAACGCGAGTTCGACGACGTGGAGCCGGATGACGACAACCCGGCGCCCCGGATCTGGGACGATTCCTGGCGTCCGGGCTACGGGTACTCCGGATTCGTCCCGTTCATGACGGTGAACTCGTGGCACGAATCGGCGACGGGCTCCGCAGCCGTGTCCTCCGGCACCACCACCGGATACTCCTCGGGCGGATTCTCCGGCGGGGCCACCTCCGGGAGCTGGTGAGCTACTCCCCCTCGAGCAGCGGGGTGAGCTTGTTGTCGAAGAGGTTCATGGCACTCGCGATGGCCATGTGCATGTCGAGGTACTGGTAGGTGCCGAGACGACCTCCGAAGAACACGCGGTTCCCGGCGGTCTCCTCGTCAGCGCGCCTGCGGTACGCGAGCAGCATCTCCCGGTCGTCGGGGGTGTTGATCGGGTAGTACGGCTCGTCGGCGTCCCCGGCGAAGCGGCTGTACTCCTTCATGATGACGGTCTTGTCGTCCGGGTAGGAGTCCTTGCGCTCGGGGTGGAAGTGCCGGAACTCGTGGATCCGGGTGTAGGGGACGTCGGCGTCGTTGTAGTTCATGACCGGGGTGCCCTGGAAGTCACCGGTGTCGAGGACCTCGGTCTCGAAGTCGAGGGTGCGCCAGCCGAGCTTGCCCTCGGAGTAGTTGAAGTAGCGGTCGAGGGGGCCGGTGTAGACGACCGGCGCGTCGGGGCTTGCCCCACGGACCTCGTCGCGGACCTCGAACCAGTCGGTGTCGAGCCGGACGTCGATGAGTTCGTGGTCCGCCATGCGCTCGAGCCACGCGGCGTAACCGTCCTTCGGCAGACCCTCGTAGGTGTCGTTGAAGTAGCGGTTGTCGAAGGTGTACCGCACGGGCAGTCGGGTGATGTTGCCGGCGGGAAGCTCAGTCGGGTCGGTCTGCCACTGTTTCGCGGTGTAATCCCGGATGAAGGCCTCGTAGAGGGGACGACCGATGAGGGAGATCGCCTTCTCCTCGAGGTTGGAGGCCTGCTCGGAGTCGATCTCACTGGCCTGTTCCGCGATCAGCGCACGTGCCTCGTCGGGGCTGTAGTAGCGGCCGAAGAACTGGGCGATCAGGCCGAGCCCCATCGGGAACTGGTAGGCCTGCCCGTCATGCATGGCGAAGACCCGGTGCTGGTACCCGGTGAATTCGGTGAACTGGTTGACGTAGTCCCACACCCGCTTGTTCGAGGTGTGGAACAGGTGCGCACCGTACTTGTGGATCTCGATGCCCGTCGTCGGCTCAGCCTCCGAATATGCGTTGCCGCCGAGGTGGCTGCGACGTTCGATGATGAGCACACGCTTGCCCAACTGGCTGGCCGCCCGTTCCGCGACGGTCAGTCCGAAGAGTCCGGAGCCGACGACGATGAGGTCGTAGGGTGCGTTCGGGGAGGGGCTGGTCGAGGGATTCGTCATGGAAACCAGAGTAGTGCCCGGACGGTGACACGGGCTGCGGGCACGCCGTCCCCGACCACGACCCAGAC
>NZ_JAENIQ020000005.1 GCF_016595275.2 Corynebacterium pygosceleis
CAAGGAGACTGGCAAGTCGACTGGTGTTGAAGCGTCTACGACGTTCACGGCAGAGACGGCTGATGGTTCGGTTGAGGTTGTCTTCGAGCTGCCGGGTACTTTGGCCGGTAAGACTCTGGTTGCCTTTGAGAAGCTGTTCGAGGGTACTGATACGTCAGTGACTCCGGTTGGTTCTCATGAGGACATCGATGACGCGGCTCAGACCGTCAAGGTCGTCGAAGGTGAAGGCTCAACGCCCGGTAGTTCCTTCGGATCATCGGACTTCTTCGGGTCTTCCGCACTCCTCGCCTTCTTCGGACTGTCGAGTGGTGGAAGCAGTGAATGTGAGTACGGTTCCACGGACTCCACCGGTTCCAGCACCGGCACGGGATCGAGCACCGGCACCGGTTCCACCGGTAACGGTTCCAGCCTCGGTTCCTCCGACAACGGATCCACCGGACCGGGAAGCACCGGTACGGGATCAAACGATTCGGGCAGCAGCTCCGGAGACAACGGTTCCGCAGACAACTGCGGTCTGCTGAGCTCCGGTATCTGGCTCCCGCTGATCCCGGCGGCGATCCTGCTGGCGATCGGTGCAGGCTCCGCATCGCATGCAGTGGAGCAGCCGGCCCTGAGCTCCGCTCACGGTGGCAGCACCGAACAGGGGACATCGTCCAACAACGTCGTTCCCCAGACCGGTTCCACCAATGAACACCAGGTGACAGATCATGTCGAGAAGCCCAAGCAGGGTGGAATGCTCGCCGTGACAGGCGCGAACGTCATGATCACCATCCTGGCGGGCCTGATGCTGCTCCTCCTCGGAGCGGTACTGGTCGCGGTCCGCCGTCGACGGAACTGACAGCTAGTTTCGCCTAACGGCTGATCACACAGAATCCCGGGTCCCGGAAACAGGGCCCGGGATTCTGCACGTCCGGACCGAAAATCCGTGGAACGCACACGGACAGGCAGTCACCCACAGAACAAACCCCGAACACCGACAGTCGACACCGCCGTCGAAAAACGAGACTCCCCACAATCACTCGACGCGAGGGCGGAACCCGCACCGGTACCGAAAAAGGTGGAGACACCACCGGCAGACACACGAGCCGGTCCACCGTCCTGGCCGGCTCTGTCCCGAAACGGTCATCCGGGACACCACAGGGCACCGTGCCACGAGTGACGTCGTTGAACCGGGGGGGAGGACGTGACCGGGGCACTGGACACGGTAGACGTCCCGGTGCGCTGTCCCGTGTGACACGGGACATGAACAGCCGCGCTCACGGCCATCGGCGGGAGCCGGGAAGCCGGTTCCCGGCGAAGGGGCAGGGGTATGGCGCCGCGCCACACCCGGGGCGGTGAACGGACACGAAAAAAAGAACTCCCCGCAGTCATCGACCACGGGGAGTTCTTTTCAATTGGGGGTGGCTGACGGGACTCGAACCCGCGACACCCAGGATCACAACCTGGTGCTCTACCAGCTGAACTACAGCCACCATCACAGTTCACAAACCGTTTAGCCGGAGTGTGAGCAGCGAGGAATATCTTAACTCAGGACACCCGTTTTACAAAAACCGCTCAAAAGCCTGCACCGATTCCGCAGCAGCGGCCTGTGTCTCCTCGGATCCCGGTCCCGGATGCTCCACGAAGATCGCCCGGCGGTAGTAGTCCAGTTCCCGGACGGACTCGACGATGTCGGCCAGTGCCCTGTGCGCCATACCTTTGTCGGGCTGGCGGAAGTACACCCTCGGGTACCAGCGGCGGGCCAGCTCCTTGATGGAGGAGACATCGATCATCCGGTAGTGCAGGGCCGCGTCGAGGAGAGGCATGTGCGCCCTGATGAACGCCCTGTCCGTCGCAATGGAGTTCCCGGCCAGGGGAGCGGGATGATCCGGGTCGCAGTGCTCGGAGATCAGATCCAGGACCGCCTGCTCGGCGTCCGCGAGGGACACCGTCGACTTCCGGACCTCCTCGGTGAGGCCTGAGGCCCGGTGCATCTCGGTGACGAAGCCGTCCATCCTGGACAGTTCCTCGTCGGTGGCGTGGACGACGAGGTCCACGCCCTCTCCGAGTATGTTCAGGTTGGCGTCCGTGATGACGGCGGCGACCTCGACGATCACATCGGTCGAGGGGTTGAGGCCCGTCATCTCTAGATCCACCCAGACGAGTCGATCGTTCTTCGCGGGAATCTTCCCGGTTTCATCGTTGACGTTGCTCACGGGTCACCCCATCTTCTTGTAGAACGACCCCATGACGGGTGCGCTGATCGCTGTCGGCATGACGGAACTGATCCGGTCCATGGCCTTGCCCAGTGGTCCCGGCACCACCCGTCTGCGGTTGCCGGACATGGCCTGGAGGGTTTCCCGGGAGCAGGACTCGTAGGTGGTCCACAGGAAATCGGGGACGACCTTGTCGACGATCGACTTGTCCTCTTCCTCGATCACCGCGTCGCGGACGGGCCCCGGGGCGAGCAGCGTACAGGTGACACCGGTTCCCCTCAGCTCGTAATGGAGTGCCTCGGTGAACGCGTTGACGCCGGCTTTGGTGAACACGTACGTGGCGTTGTTCGGGATCGGCATGTTTCCGGCCGCTGAACCCACGTTGCAGATGGCGCCACTTCGGCGGGCGAGCATCCCGGGCAGTACCGCCCGTGTCAGCTCGAACACGGCGGCGGCGTTCAGCTGGAACTGGTTCGTCTCGTACTCCCAGTCCTGGTCCATGAATGCGCCGAAACTGGCGATGCCGGCTGAATTGATGATGATGCTGATGTCCGTGTCGTTGATGTCGTCGATGAGGGTCCTGCGGGCCTCGGGGTCGGCGAGGTCGCACGGGCGGACATCGACGGTGACTCCGTGTGTCGTCTCCAGTTCATCGGCGAACCGGCGGAGCACGTCCTCCCGCCTGGCGACGAGAATCAGGTTGTGGCCGAGGCGTGCCAGGTCCCGTGCCATCGCCATACCGATTCCCTGGCTCGCCCCGGTGACGAGGGCTCGGGAGTCTTTTCGGGGGGAGGGTAAAGCCATGGGGTCTCCTTCATGAGAAATCCGTGGACGGTGGAACGGCTGACCCGGTTCATCGTACCTACCGGGGAAGACGTCGGGGCAGGCGGTGACGCCCGCCGGCGGCTCCGGTGGCCGGAGCAGACCAGGGCACCGCTGTGCCCGGGGGTGGCGCCAGGCGTGGGACGGGTGCTCCCGATGTGTCCCGGGAGATGACCGCACCCCACGGCACGCCCGGTACGGGGCGACCCGGGGGCCCGGTGACGCCGGTACGCGAACTCAGGGGCGGTACCGACGGGTGCAGCCCCGGACCCATCTGGTGATGGAACCGGGGCTGCGGAATCTGTGCCCCCGGCAGGATTCGAACCCGCGACCAGCCGGGTAGAAACCGGATGCTCTAATCCACTGAGCTACGGAGGCGTGAAGGCCGTCGGAACACGAAGGTTCTTTCCGGACTTTCGGTGCGAGACTTTACCCCACCCGGGGCCCGGTGCACCAAACCCCCCGGAGTGGTCTGCGTGGCTAGGGGGAGCGGGTGGACAGCGATACGCTGTAGCCATGGATGCACAACCCGACAGTTCCCCGTACGCAGCCCCTGACGGCGCTGCCGTGGATGGTGTGGAGAATCCGGTTGACCCGGTACGGGCCGGTGGTGTCGACGGGGGATCTCGTGGATCCGGGCGGCGGGTCCGTGGTTCGTTCGGACTCTACGTCCTGTTCTTCCTCACGGCCGGTGTCGTCGGTGCGGTGATTTCGTGGGGCTTCCTGGGGGAGTCGTTGGCGGCGCTCGGGATTCCCGACCCGGGTCCCGCGACGACCGCCGGGCTTCCGTTGCTGAGGTCGGCCGCGGTGATGCTCATGGCGTTGTCCGTGGGCTCGTTCCTGTTCAGCTCCTTCCTGACGTCCCCCCTCACGGGTCCTCTGTCCACGGAGGAGATCCGGGAGATCCGTGCAGGTGGAACAGGGGCCCGATCAGAGCCCGCCGGAGGTGCCGGGAACATCGTGGACGATGTTCCCGAGGTTGACGAGGAGATGTCCGCGGAATCCGATGCTGATGCGGTGACGCGGAGGAATCTCTGTGCCGCACGGCTCGGAGTGGACGGGTCGATCGCCGCGCGTACCGGAACCGTCGCGGCGGCGTGTGTCGGTCTGATCGCACTGCTCATGGTGCCGATGTATCTCTCGGACGTGTCCGGTGAGTCGCTCGCCACCGCGTTGCGTCCAGCGAACTGGCTGATCGCGGTGAACCAGGTGTCGACGTCCCTGGCGTGGCTCGTGGTTGCGGTGATCGCCGGTGCGACGGCGGCGGTGGGGTTCCTGTCGAGCCGCTGGGTGATGCAGCCGTTGCTGTTGCTCGGGGCGATCGCGATGGTCGTGCCCCTCGGTCTCGAGGGACATTCCGCGACCGGTGGCGACCATGACTACGGGACGAATTCCTACCTCTGGCACCTGCTGTGCATGACGCTGTGGGTCGGCGGTCTCATGGCGCTGATCGCGCATGGTCGGCGGCGTGGTACCCGGATGGATCTCGCGGTGGAACGGTATTCGGTGATCGCGGTGTTCTCCGTCGGTGTGATGAGCGTGTCGGGTCTGGTGAATGCGGCGATCCGGATCCAGTGGTCCGACTGGTTCACCACGGGCTACGGTTTGCTCATCACGGCGAAGACCGTCGGTGTGGTGGTCCTCGCGCTGTTCGGCTACGCCCACCGTAGGGCGACGATTCCGGCGATCAGGCGGGATCCCGGGGATCACTCGTTGTTCCGGCGGGTCGCGGCCGTCGAGGTTCTGGTGATGGCCGCGATCACCGGTGTGGCGGTCTCCCTGGGGCGGACGCCCCCTCCGCCGCCGCGTTCGGTGGACCTGAACACGATGGACATTCAGCTCGGGTACAAGCTCTTCGTTGAGCCGACGATGTGGAACGTGTGGACGATGTGGCGTTTCGACATCGTCTTCGGTTCTCTCGGTGTGATCCTCGCCGTCGCGTACATGTGGGGGGTGCGTCGACTGCACGGACGGGGCATGGCCTGGCCAGTGGTGCGTACCGTCTGGTTCCAGCTCGGGAATCTGCTGCTGGTTCTCACGATGTGTTCGGGGATCGGTCTGAACATGCCGGCGACGTTCTCGATGCACATGATCGGGCACATGATCCTGACGATGGGGGTCCCGGTGTTCTGGGTGCTGGGTGGCCCGTTCACCCTGTTTCTCGCCGCGTTCGAACCGGGGTGTCCGGATGAACCCGGGCCGCGTGAGTGGCTGCTCGTCGCCGTCGACAATCCGGTGGTCAGATTCCTGACGCATCCGGCGGTGAACACGATCCAGTTCGTGGTGCTGTTCTACATTCTCTATCTGACGCCGCTCTACGACGTCGCGGTCGCCGAGCATGCGGGCCACCTGACGATGAACGTGGTGTTCCTGTGGTCCGGGTTCATGTACTACTGGGAACTCATCGGGGTCGATCCGGTTCCGGTGCGGCGCAGTCCGATGGGGAAGGGCGCGTGGTTGTTCTTCTCGTTGCCGTTCCACATGTTCTTCGGGGTCACGCTGATGCAGATGCAGACGGTGCTGGCGTACGACTTCTACTCCACGCTCGGCCTGCCGTGGGACATCGATCTGCTCAAGGACCAGAATGTCGGTGGTGGCATCGCGTGGGCGTCGGGCCAGTTCCCGTTGCTGATCATCTTCGGTGCGGTTCTTCTCGAGTGGTGGCGGTACGACCGTCGTGAGATGCGGATCTACGACCGGCGTGCGGACGCGACCGATGACGAGGACATGGCGGCGTACAACGAGATGCTGGCGAAGGTGAACGCCGGGGAGAACTACTTCGACGAGTACTACGAGCGGGACATCAGTGCGTCGGGAGGGGCGGCACCCGAAACGGGACGCTAGAGTGCGGTGTCCCGGTGGCTGTGGGTAACAACCCGGCGTCGGCACCTTGTGCACAGGGGCCGTGCCCCGTGGAGGTGTCGTTGCGGGGTGAGGTGTGAGTGTGGCGGTGTACATCCGATACATCGGCACACTTTTCGAAAGGAGCCACCCACATGGCCCAGCACAGCTTCACTCTCACCGGCAACATCGGGGCGGACCCCACCTATCACGGCGTGAACGGGCGCAACGGCGTCGCCAGGTTCCGGCTCTGCGCCAACCGTCGGCGCCCGGGGGAGAAGGACGGTACATGGATCGACTACGACACGCTGTGGATCGAGGTGCAGTGCTGGGGTCGGTTGGCCGAGCATGCGCGCCGGTGTCTGCGGAAGGGGATGAGTGTCCTCGTGGTCGGGACGGTGGTCCTGGAGACGTGGACCGACGCGGAGACGGACGGGAACCGTTCGCGGATCGTGCTGCGGGCGAGCCACATCGGGCCGGATCTGAACCGCTATCTCACCACGTCCGTGGCGCCCGGGGGTGAGGTCGTCGCGGAACCGTTGACCGGGGGATGGGTGACGTCCGGGTGCCTGCCGGGGCAGGAGCCTGACGCTCGTGGTCGGTCGGGGGCACCGGCGGTGCCGGATGACTCACATCCGGGGGAGGGGGAGGTTCCCGTGGGTGTGGGGGCCGGAGGTGGTGGAGAAGCTGATCCACCGTTCTAGCCCCGGGTGCGGGACTCCCGGTGTCGGGCCGGGGTGTCTCCGGTGGTGGTCGCCTCCGCTCCTCGGGGTGTTCGGGGTCTGTGGGGTAACCTCGTGGGGCAGTACCGCAATCTAGTAGAAAGCACTAAGGGACAAACATGGGCGAGTTCATCTACACGATGAAGAGCGTGCGTAAAGCACACGGGGACAAAGTCATTCTCGACAACGTCACCATGGCCTTCTACCCCGGCGCCAAGATCGGCGTCGTCGGCCCGAACGGTGCCGGTAAGTCATCGATCCTGAAGATCATGGCCGGTCTTGACCAGCCGTCGAACGGTGAGGCGTTCATTGATCCGGGTTCCACCGTCGGCATCCTGTTGCAGGAGCCGCCGTTGAACGAGGACAAGACCGTCCGGGAGAACGTCGAGGAGGGGCTCGGCGAGATCTTCGAGAAGAAGCAGCGTTACGAGGCCGTCGCCGAGCAGATGGCCACGGACTACTCCGATGAGTTGATGGAGGAGTTCGGCAAACTCCAGGAGGATCTGGATGCCGCTGACGCGTGGGAGATCGACTCGAAGATCGACCAGGCGCTCGACGCCCTGCGCTGCCCGCCCGGCGATGAGCCCGTCACCCACCTCTCCGGTGGTGAGCGCCGTCGTGTCGCGCTGGCGAAGCTGCTGCTGTCCGAGCCGGATCTGCTGCTCCTCGACGAGCCGACCAACCACCTCGACGCCGAGAGCGTGCTCTGGCTGGAGCAGCACCTGGCCAAGTACCCGGGTGCCGTTCTCGCCGTCACCCACGACCGGTACTTCCTGGATCACGTCGCGCAGTGGATCTGTGAGGTCGACCGCGGCAAGCTGTACCCCTACGAGGGCAACTACTCCACCTACCTGGAGACCAAGGCGAAGCGTCTCGAGGTCGCCGGTAAGAAGGACCAGAAGCTGCAGAAGCGCCTGAAGGAGGAGCTGGCCTGGGTCCGTTCCGGTGCGAAGGCACGGCAGGCGAAGAACAAGGCCCGTCTCGCGCGCTACGAGGAGATGGCCACCGAGGCCGAGAAGTACAAGAAGCTCGACTTCGAGGAGATCCAGATCCCGACGCCGCCGCGTCTGGGCAACCAGGTCGTCGAGGCGAAGAACCTGACCAAGGGGTTCGACGGTCGTGTCCTCATCAAGGATCTCTCCTTCACGCTGCCGCGCAACGGTATCGTCGGTGTCATCGGCCCGAACGGTGTCGGTAAGTCCACCCTGTTCAAGACGATCGTCGGCCTCGAGGAGCCGGATTCCGGTGAGGTCACCGTCGGGCAGACCGTGAAACTGTCCTACGTCGACCAGAACCGCGAGAACATCGACGGTGAGAAGACCGTCTGGGAGGTCGTCTCCGACGGCCTCGACCACATCGTCGTCGGTCAGAACGAGATGCCGTCGCGCGCCTACCTCTCCGCCTTCGGTTTCAAGGGGCCGGACCAGCAGAAGCCCGCGAAGGTGCTCTCCGGTGGTGAGCGCAACCGGTTGAACCTGGCGCTGACCCTGAAGCAGGGCGGAAACCTGATCCTGCTCGACGAGCCCACCAACGACCTGGACGTCGAGACCCTGTCCTCGCTGGAGAACGCCCTCGTGCAGTTCCCGGGTTGCGCCGTGGTCATCTCCCACGACCGCTGGTTCCTGGACCGCACCTGTACCCACATCCTCGCCTGGGAGGGCAACGTCGCCGAGGGCCAGTGGTTCTGGTTCGAGGGCAACTTCGAGGAGTACGAGAAGAACAAGGTCGAGCGTCTCGGCGCGGAGGCCGCACGCCCGTCGCGTGTCACGCACCGCAAGCTGACCCGCTGATCCGAATGATGATCTGACGCGCAGTCCGCCGACACCGGATCGCGTCACCGGCCCCGCACGATCGGAAACACCCCCGACCGTGCGGGGCCGGAACCGTTCAGTATGCTTTTGATCTTGAAATGAAATCGTCGTGCCGATCCCTCGGCAGGTATAGATTGGTGTCCCGGGGCCGCGTCCGGACCGGGAACCCGACGGCCCGCGACGGTACCCGCACGGAAGGATCCCCGAACACACATGGCCAACAGCAACGACCGCACCACCGGAAACACCCCCGTCCACACTGCGGAGGTGCACGTACGCTGGTCCGACTTCGACCGTTTCGGGCACCTCAACAACGCCGCCTACATCGAACTCGCCCAGGAAGCCCGGAACATCTTCGCCCTGGAGGAGTTCATCGGTCGGGGACATGAGGTACCGGCCGTGTTCATCCGTCGACTGGACGCCAGCTACATGAGTCCCATCCTCCCGGACACCTCCACCGTCCTCGTCGAGACCCGCGTGACCCGCGTCGGACGGACCTCGTTCACGACGAGCCAGTCGATCATCGACCGGCACGGAACCGTCGCCTGTGTCATCGAGTGCGTCCAGATCGCCGTCGACCTCAAGACCGCCACCCCCCGTGCCATCACGACGAATGAACTGAAGGTGCTCAGCCGCGCCGCAGGTACGGATGTCACGGACGCCGCCGACCCCGGGAAAGAGGTCGGCGAAGAGTGACCGAGGCACTCACCGTCACCGCCGGAACCGGAGGCCTCCGGGCGCTGCTGGCCCGGGCGACCGGTATCGACCCGGACGCCACCGCCCGGTGGCGGCAGCGTGACGGACGCACCGTCGACGTCTTCGTCACCACCCCGTTCGACGTGATCGCCAGTCGCCGCGTCGAGGGAACCGTCGGCCGCGACGGTGCCGTCGTCCGCGCCGCCGACCTCCACGAAGCACTCACCGAGCAACGCACGGACATCGGCCCCGCCTGCGACATCGCCTGGCCGGGTGCACTGCCCCCGGCGGACGGATTCCTCCTCCTGGACACCCTCCCCGTGGCCGTCGTACGGCAGCTCGCCGATCAGGGACAGGCTCTCGCCCGCCAGTTCTCCGGCCCCCTCGGCCCACCGCAGTCACTCCTGGACCAGACGGTCCTCACCGTCACCGGCCCCGGCGACACCGAGGACGCAGGGGCCGGAACAGCGGAGATCACCATGCGGATGGTGTTCACGTGCACCTCACTGGGACTCATCCCCGGTGCCGCCGCCCCCGGGACGATTCCCCGCCACCTCCGGGTTTCCCGCGCCGGAACCTGGGTACGGGTCGACGCCCCGTACGGTACCGTCTACCGCAGCACCCGCCGGTCTGTTCTCCCGCTTTGATCCGGGGGCGTGGCCCGGACCGCGTGGACACTCAGTCGAACCGGTTGATCAACATGTCCGCGACGCGCACCATGTGCTCCCACAGGGCGGCACGGTACGGGGCGGGCAACGTCTCCTCGTCGACGGTGTCGATGGCGTTGGCCATCATCTCCAGCCAGCGGTCCCGCTCCGCGACGCCGATCGAGAACGGGTGGTGGCGCATCCGGAGCCGGGGATGCCCCCGGTTCTCGCTGAAGGTCTGGGGACCGCCCCAGTACTGGGCGAGGAACCACTTCAGTCGTGCCTCCGCCCCCTCCCAGTCGTCGTGCGGGTACATCGGACCGATGAGATCGTCCTCGCGCACCTGCAGGTAGAACCGGTGCACGATCGTGGTGAAGGTCTCCTCACCGCCGACGGCCTCGTAGAAACTGGCCGGTGTTCCGGTCATGTCAGTTCTCCTTCGTGGTGGGGCCCGCCGGGCCCGCGGTTCCTTCGGTGGCCGACGGCTCGGCGCTGATCCCGATGCCGTTGGGGTAGGGCGTCGAGATGCCCCGGTCCCGCAGGTCGGTGATGATCCGGCCGAGAAGCTCGCGGCGCGTGGCCCACTGGGTTCCGGCGACGACCTTCGCACGGACCCGGATGAGCATGTGGTCCACCGCCAGCGCGTGCACCCCGTCGACCTCGGGTTCGCTGAGAACGGAGTCCTTCAGGGCGTCGCTCGCGGCGGCGGCACGGGCGGCGTCCCCGATGGCCTTCTTCGCCTCCTCGACGTCGTTCGAGAGACCGACGGGGACGTCGATCCGCGCGACGGCGTGCCCCTTGGTGGAGTTGCCGACCCGCTGGATCAGCCCGTTACGGACGAACCACAGGGTGCCGTCGACGTCACGGATCGTGGTCAGCCGGAGGGAGACCGCCTCAACCGTGCCCACCGCGTCACCGACATCGATGGAATCGCCGACGCCGTACTGGTCCTCGATCAGCATGAAGATCCCGGACAGGAAGTCCTTCACCAGCGACTGCGCACCGAAGCCGAGGGCGACACCGGCGACACCCGCCGAGGCCACCAGAGGGCCGACCTGCACCCCGAGTTCGGAGAGGACCGCCAGGCCCGCCCAGGTCCACACGAAGATCGCGACGGCGGAACGCGCCACCGACGACAGCGTCGTGATTCTCGCCTCCCGACGCTCCCGGTCCCGCGTCTCCTCCTGTACGACCGCGATCGACTCCCCGAACAGCGAATGTCCCGGGCCCCGTTGGATCGCGTGCCGGGAGATCCGCCTGATGAGGACGATCAGTGTCCACTGGATCACGATCGCCACCACGAGGATCACGCCCACCGCGACGGCCATGTCGATCAGCCCCTCGGTGTTCAGCCCGTGCTTGTCCCGGAAAATATCGCGCAACGTATCCTTCACGTCTAATGAACCTACCGGGTGCGGGCCCGGGCACTAGGGTGGGGCCCATGAGTAACCGACCCGTAGCAGTCATCACCGGGGCGACGGGCGGCATCGGCCGCGCCGTCGTCGACAGCCTCGCCCCCGACTTCGACGTTCTCGCCCTCGGCCGAGACGGGGCCGCACTGGCGGAACTCGACACGCTCGACCACGTTCGCGCCCTGCGCTGCGATCTGGTGGCCGAGCTCCTCGACTCCGAACCGGGCACCGGGCTGCGGGAGATCCTGGAGCTTCCGCGTGTCGACGTCGTGGTGCACGCCGCGGCGGTCGGGCACCGGTTCTCGGTGGAGCAGGCCACCCCGGAGCAGTGGCGGAGCATGCTCGACCTGAACGTCGTGGTGCCCGCGGAACTCACCCGCCGGCTGCTGCCGGCGCTCCGGGCGGCCCGGGGAAACGTGGTGTTCATCAACTCCGGGGCGGGCCACGGGGCCCATCCGGGCACCACCGTGTACACCGCCACCAAGCACGCGCTGCGCGGTCTGGCGGACAGTCTGCGCAAGGAGGAGGCGGGTACCGGGGTGCGCGTCAGCGGCGTCGCCCCCGGTCCGACCGACACCCCGATGCTGCGGGGCATCGTCGAGTCCGCGGGCGGAACCTACACCCCCGACCACTACATCGAGCCCGGGGAGGTCGCGGCCGCGGTCCGACTCGCCGTCACGGCGGGGCCGACCGCACAGCTCACCGACATCGCGGTCCGGCCCCGGATCGAGCTGGCGGACCGTTAGACCCGCCCGGACACCGCCGCCAGGGCGTGCACGGCGGCGGCGTCCGTCGTCCGCAACAGTGTCGCGTCGGTGCCCGGCATCGGGCTGATCGTGGTGTCCGGCATCTGTGCGTGGGTGGGGATCCCGATGAGGTGGAGCCGCGGATCCGGTGTCCCGTCGGCGGTGATCACCCGCTGTGTCACCGGATCGACCTCCGGGGAGGGGGTCGTCGATCCGTCGGACAGGCGGAACACCCGGATCCGGCCCCGCTGCAGCAGATCCCGCATGAGCGGGTCAGCGGTGGTGCGCACATCCGGTGCCGGGAGACGGGCGTCGAGGAGCACCCGCCCGGTGACCGCCCGGTCCGTCGTGGGGGAGTGCATACGGTACCCGCCGTCGGTCACCGCGACGGTGGGGTGCGCCCCGAGGAAGGACACGACGCCGGCGTCGACGAGGGCGAGCAGCTCCCGGGTGCGGAAGGCCGGGGGACCGGAGCCCGCCATCCTGCCCAGCGCCATCATCCAGGCGTAGCGGCCGCGCCGGGAGTCCGGGGTGTAGCGGCCGTTCGCCCCGAGGACCGAGACGGTCCTGCGTGCCGACGCGATCGACCACATCCCCTCCTTCCACGCACTGTCCCGGCCCGCGGCGGCGTGGGTGATGTCCGCGGCCAGGCCGTCCGCGACCGCGGCGGTGAACTCCTCCGGGGACAGTGGTCCGGTGATCCCGCGGGCGGCCAGCGGATCGGCCTCGGCACCGGGGTCGAACACGGGTGCGCCGGGGACCCTGGCCGCCAACACCCGCGGGAGGTCCGCCACCGGGGTGTCGTCGATGAGCGCGACGAGGTCCGCCGGATCGACGCCCCGGTCGGGGTGCGTCCGGTGCAGGGCGCGGTGGTACGCCTCGTGGGCGTCCCGGGCGACGGCGGGCCACACCTGCCGGTCGACATCGATCGGCGCGTCGCCGGCGGAGAGCTCGCGGACGACGGCCCGCAGTCTGGTGTGCGGCATCCGGGGCGGCAGCGAGCGGTACTCGGACTTCGGGAACAGCGGGTAGCCACGGCCCGATGCCGCGACGATCCGCGGCTCACGGCCGGAGGGGACGTACCGCAGGCCGGAGCGCGCCGCGGGATCGTCCACGAACCGCCCGCCGCGACCCGCCGTGAGGAGAATCATCGCGTCGAAGAACCCCATTCCCAGGCCGCGGAGCAGCACTGTTTCGCCCGGGACTATGAGGTCGAGCCGTTGGTCCGCGGGTTGGCCGGGCCGGATCCACGTCAGCTCGTCCGACGCGTCGAGACGGTCGGCGTCGTCCGGCACAGAGAGCTGCCAGCCGGGGGCGAGCACCGTCGCACCCGCCCGGACCACCGCTCCGTCCGCGAGCGTGATCTCGTCGGTTCCGTCGGTGGTCGCGGTGATCGCGACCGCGCGGCTGCGGTGGTGGTGGAGTGTGACCTGAGGGGGAAGCCCGCGCCTGGTCACGTCGAGGAACCACCGGAGGTACGCGCCGTAGAGACGGCGGCTCGGGTTCGATTCGGGGCGCGTGGTGCGCAGCTCGTCGGCGAAGGCCACCGCCACCACCGGCGCGGGACGGTTCCGCCGGAACACCCGGGCGACGTCCGGGTCGATCCCCGCCTCGTCGGGGTTCTCCCCGCGCAACAGCCGGACCCACTCGTGGAGTGTCGGCCCCCGCCGCACGGGGGCCGACACCGTCGAGCCGGGTTCCGTGAACATCGTCACCGCACCGGCGAGGGTGTTCATGCACAGCTCACCCGACTGGTCGGTGCGCCACACCTCGCCGGAGCCGTGCTGGGCCCCGTCGATGAGGTGCACGTCCAGGCGCGCCTGTCCGGGGGCCTCGTGCAGGGCGGCGCCGAGCCGCTCCAGCACCGACGTGCCGCGCGGCCCGGCGCCGATGATCGCGATCGACTGCGTGGTACCGGGTTTCGGGGAAGTCACACAGTCAGGCTAGCTCAGTTCGCCGGCGACCCGTCCGCGTCGACCGCCCGATTGCGCAGCGCCCGCTGAACGCGGTCCCGGCCCTCGGACACGACGCGCTTCAGGCCCGTGGGGTGCTCACCGTCGAGGAACGCGCCGGCGCGTGCGACACCCTCCTGGGTAATGTCCCACGAGGGGTAGAGGCCGTTGAGTGCCGCGAGCGCCATCTCCGGGGTGGCGGTGCGCCAGAAACCGGGCGCCAGCTCGAAGTAGGCCTCGTTGAACTGCCCGAGGTTCGGCGCGGAGCCGGCCCAGGTCAGTCCCTCGATCTTGTGCCGGATCGCCAGGTTCGACAGGCCCGATCCGGGATCGGTGACCTCGTCGAAGATCTCCTTCTTCCGTTCCGGGGTGTTCACCGCGGCGTGTGCGGCCCACGCCCACTTCTGACTGTCGGAGGAGGAGTCACGGGCGAGTTCGGCCTCGACGGCCGCATCCGCGTCCGTGATCTCTCCGGCGGCGATGAGCGCGGTCAGTGCCCGCCAGCGCAGGTCGTTGTCCACCTCGAGGCCGTCGATGGGCGAGACCCCGTCGCGGAGCTGCGTGAAGACGTCGATCTGCGTGGGGGTGTCCGGCCCCAGCTTCCGGCGGGACAGCACCTGCAGGAACGTCAGCTGGGCGTCGGAACCCGGCTCCGCCGTCCGTGCGCCGTCGAGGAGCGCGTCCGCGAGCAGCTTCCCGCCCGTCTCCTCCGCCCAGGCCGGGTCGGCGTAGCTGGACAGGGCACTCGACGCCTGGGTGAGGATCCGCTCCAGGACGGCGATCTCCGTTTCCGCCGAGGCTCCGGACGCCACGAGGTTGATGAAGTCACGGGCACGCATGCGGCCGTCGCGGACCATCTCCCACGTCGCCGACCAGCACAACGTACGAGGCATCGGATCCTCGATCCGGGCGATGTTGTGGAGCACGAAGTCCAGGGAACCGGAGTCGAGATGGGTCAGGCAGTACGTGAGATCATCGTCGTTGACCAGGACGAGGTCCGCGCGCCCGACACCGATGAGATCCGGTACCTCCGTGAATTCGCCCGAGACATCCAGCTCGACGCGCTTCACGCGGCGCACCACACCGTCGATCAGGGAATACAGGCCGACCGCGACACGATGGTCGCGCAGCTCCCCGGCGCCGGGCTCGGCGCCCTGCTGACGGATACCGAAGGAGACGTACCTGTCGCCGGACACCTCGAACTCCGCCGCGAGCGTGTTCACCCCCGTCGTCTTCAACCACTGGTTCGCCCAGTCGGACAGATCACGGCCCGACGCCGCCTCCAACGCCTCCAGCAGATCGTCGAAGGTCGCGTTGCCGAAGGAGTGGGTGGCGAAGTGCCTGCGGACACCGGCGAAGAACTCCTCGCGCCCGACGTAGGCGGCGAGCTGCTTCAGCACACTCGCACCCTTGGCGTAGGTGATGCCGTCGAAATTCTGCTCCACCGTCTCGATGTCACTCGCGTCGGTGGTGATCGGGTGCGTCGACGGCAGCTGGTCCTGGCTGTACGCCCAGGACTTCTCGATGTTCGCGAACGTCACCCACGCGGAGTCGTATTCGGTGGCCTCCGCCTGGCTGATCGCGGCGGACCAGGTGGCGAAGGACTCGTTCAGCCACAGGTCGTCCCACCAGCGCATCGTCACCAGGTCACCGAACCACATGTGCGCCAGCTCGTGCAGCACCGTGTCGCAGCGGCGCTCGTAGCGGTAGCGGTTCACCTTGGAGGTGAACACGTACTCGTCGCGGTGGGTGACGCAGCCGGCGTTCTCCATCGCGCCCATGTTGAACTCCGGCACGAAGATCTGGTCGTACTTGTGGAACGGGTAGGCCACACCGAAGTTCGCGTGGTAGAAGTCGAAGCCCTGTTTCGTCTCCGTGAACAGACGTTCCGCGTCGAGGCTGTCCGCCAGTGACCGTCGGCAGTAGAGACCCATCGGGACGGTCAGTTCGTGCGGCTGATCGGCGGGGGTCTCCGGATGGTGGGTGAGCTCACCGGTCCACTCGTCGCGCACCTCGTGGTACGGGCCGACGCAGATCGCGACCAGGTACGTCGAGAGCCGGTAGTCGATGCGTGAGACATGGGTCGACGTCCCGTCACCGTTGTCCGTCACGGTCTGGTCCGCGTTCGAGATGACCCGCCACCCGGCGGGCGTGGTGATCGTCAGGTCGTAGGTGGCCTTCAGATCCGGCTGGTCGAAACAGGCGAACATCCTCTTCGCGTCCGCGGTCTCGAACTGGGTGTACATGTAGACCTCGTTGTCCGCCGGATCGACGAAGCGGTGCAGGCCCTGGCCGGTCCGCGAGTAACGGCAGTCAGCGGTGATCCGGAGGGTGTGCGCGCCGGGCTCCAGTCCGTTCAGCGCGATGCCCGCGTTCTCGTCGTAGCCGTCCTCACCGAGGGTGACGGCGTCGGCGGTGATGTCTCCGCCGTCCAGCAGTACCTCGGACACCCGGGACGCGCGCAGATCGATGAACGTGTCCCCGGAGGTGGACACGGTGAAGTCGACGGTGGTCACGGAGGAGAACTCCGTCTCCCCTCCGGTCAGGTCGAGGACGATCCCGTAATTGTCGACGCCGAGGATCGATGAACGCTTCCGGGCTTCTGCACGGGTGAGATTGGTCGAGGTCACGTAACCCGAACTCCTGTCTGTGTGGACTTCTGCGGCACCGCCGGGGACGGCCCGCTCTATCAGGTGGTGAACGAAAAAACGGTGCACCCGTGCCGTCTCCCGTGTCGGGGACACGGCACTACACGGCCAAGGATACGGACGGAGGAAGACCGCGTGCGTGGTCGGGCCGGGAAAACACCTATCCTGGGCGGCACGCGCCGGGAACGGACGCCCGACCGGTGTGCACGGCCCGGGTGTGGAACTGCCGGAAGCCGCAGAAAACAGACGAAGACCCCGGGGAGACCCGGAGAAAGAAGGAGAGCAGTGAGTCAGCCCCTGAAGTTCTGGTTCGATGTCACCTGCCCGTACGCGTGGATCACGTCCCGCTGGGTAACCGAGGTGGAGAAGGTCCGCGACGTCGACGTCACCTGGATCCCGATGAGCCTCGGCGTCCTCAACGAGGGGCGCGATGAACTTCCGGAGCAGTACCGGCGCATGATGACGACGACATGGGCGCCGGCCCGTGTGTTCGCCCGGGTCGCCACCGAGCACCCGGACAGGGTCGGGGAACTCTACACCGCACTCGGGACGAGGATCCACACCGAGGGACGGGGCGCCGAGCTCAGGGAGAACGCCGGTGACGGGGACATCTCCGACGTACTGGTCCCCCTCGTGCGGGAGGCACTCGTGGAGATCGGGCTCGACGGGGACCTGGCCGACACCGGGACGGGCACCGACTGGGACGACGCCCTGCGCGCGTTCCACGGGCAGGCCATGGACGCCGTCGGTGACGAGGTCGGCACCCCGGTCGTCGAGGTCGCCGGAACCGCGTTCTTCGGGCCGGTCCTGACCCGCATCCCCCGTGGGGAGGACGCCGGAAAGGTGTTCGACGGTGCCGTGGCCCTCGCCGGATACCCGCACTTCTTCGAGCTCAAGCGCTCGCGGACGGAACGCCCCGAGTTCGACTGACCCGAAGGAAGGGGAGCCGGCGGGTCAGGCCCCCACCTGCCGGGCCCGCGCCCACTCTTCCGGGACGTACGCGCAGGTCGGATCCGAGGCGAGATAGTCGTGGGTCATCGCGTACGCCGTGGAGCGGGAACCACCGCACACCCCGTGGAACTCGCAGACACTGCACTTGCCGTGCCAGTTGTCCGGGTCGCGGAGTGAGGTGAACACCGTTGAGCGGGAGTAGATCTCCGAGAAGGGGGTCTCGGTGACGTTCCCGCAGTGCACGGGCAGGAAGCCCGAGGGGTAGACGTCGCCGATGTGGTCGACGAAGGCGAACCCCGATCCGGAGTTCACGGCCATCGGGGGCCGTGGGCGTCGGGGATGTTCGGGATGCGCCCCGAGCAACCGGGTCGTCTCCCCGGTGAGCGTGCGGTAGAGTTCGCCGCCCCGGTACGGGGTGTCGGAGTGCTCCCGCTGGAGCACCACGCGACGGTACTGCGGTGCCTCCGTCGTCTTGACCGCGATCCGGTCGGAGATGTCGGCCAACCAGTTGAGCACGTCCTCCCGCTCGTCCGGGTCCAGGCAGTTCAGCCGTGCGCCGCGCCCGGTCGGGACGAGGAAGAACGTGTACCACATCTTCGCTCCCATCCCGATGACTGTCTTCAGCAGAGCCGGTGCCTCGTGGATGTTCGAGCGCGTGAGCGTCGAGTTGATCTGCAGCCGGAACCCGACGTCGAGGATCTCCGGGGCCATCGCGAGTGTCGCGTCGAACGTGCCGGGGAATCCGCGGAAGGCGTCGTGGGTCTCGGCGGTCGCGCCGTCCAGCGACATGGACATCGCCTTGCCACCGGCTTCCCGCAGCTCCTCGAGTCGGGCTCTGGTCAGCTTCGGGGTGACCGACGGTGAGAGGGAGATCGACAGCCCGCGCCCGGTGCCGTACCGGACGAGGTCGACCAGATCATCGCGTTCGAAGGGGTCCCCGCCGGTGAGTACGACGAGTGGGCGCGGGCGATCGTACGCCGCGAGCTGGTCGAGCAGCTCGAAGCCCTGTCGCGTGGTGAGCTGCCGGGGGTCGGCCCCGGTCTGGGCGTCCGCCCGGCAGTGCCGGCAGACGAGCTGACAGGCCCGGGTCACCTCCCAGATGACGATGAACGGTTTGGCGCCGACATCGTGGCGGATCATTCGGACGCTGGGGCGGGTGGGGGACACGGTTCCGTGGGCTCCTTCCGGCGGTGTTCTCTTCCTCCGACGCTAGCCCCGGGAGGGGTGAAAATCAGCGTCATGACGCGCGTTATGCGACATCTCACGTCTCCTGGTGCGTGACTGCGCCGCGTGGTCCCTCCACCGTGGCCTCCCGGGCTACACTGTTTTCATGCGCGTTTACCTTGGAGCGGACCATGCAGGGTTCGAAATGAAGAATGTCATCGCACAACATCTGACCGACGCCGGACACGAGGTGATCGACTGCGGCGCCCACACCTACGACGCCGAAGACGATTACCCGGCGTTCTGCATCGAGGCGGCATCCCGGACGGTCAACGATCCGGGTTCGCTCGGCATCGTTCTCGGCGGCTCCGGAAACGGTGAGCAGATCGCCGCGAACAAGGTCAAGGGTGCCCGGTGCGCCCTCGCCTGGTCCGAGGAGACCGCGCGCCTGGCCCGCGAGCACAACAACGCCCAGCTGGTCGGTATCGGCGGACGGATGCACTCGAAGGAGGAGGTGCTGGCCATCGTCGACGCCTTCCTCGACCAGGCGTGGAGTGAAGCTGAACGCCACCAGCGACGCATCGACATCCTCGCCGACTACGAGAAGACGGGGATCGCCCCGGCGCTGCCCGAGGCCTGACCGACGGCACGACGGCCACTGATAAACGGATAAAAGGGGGGAGGGGCCCGACCTTGATGGTCGGGCCCCTCCCCCCTTGCCCGTGCTCGGGGACGGGTGGGGAATCAGAAGTCGAAGCCCCCGAAGTCCATTCCGCCGTCACCGCCGAAGAATCCTCCGTCCCCGCCATCGCCCCCGAAGAATCCGCCTTCTCCACCGGCACCCGGGTCACCGGTGCCGAGTTCCTGACCGCCACCGTCACCGATGGCATCCGCGCCACCATCTGCCCCGGGGTCACCGGATCCCTGCTCGAACTCCTGCGGCCCGTAGTGGATCCCGGACATTCCCCCGAAAAGCATGGAGAACATCATGACGGAACCTGCGGTCCACATCCCGGTCCGGGCTGCGGAAGCCCACCACGGTTCGGAGTACCAGCCCGCGGGCACCGGGCGCCCGGCGACCATGCCACCCGGGTAGTAGTTGGGGGTGTCCGGTGTGGCGGTGGGTGACGCGGTGATCTGTGCTCCGTCGTGGTTGATGGTGCGCTGTTCGGTGACGGATCCCGCGCGCCGCTGCCCCTCCAACGGAGGAAGCTCCGGGCCGGCGGGCATGCCCATGATCTCCCGGGCCGCATTGACGTAGTGGAGCCCCTCGAGGGCGGATTCGCGCGCGAGTTGAGCCTGTCGGACGGTTTGCGCGGTGCCGATCTGGCCGGAGGCCGCGTTGTAGCGTTCGGACGCGTCCGCGAGAGCCTGCGTCGAGGCGGCGTCACTGCCGGTCAGGGTGAGGACCTGCGAACCGAGTCGTTCGATCCACCGGCGGGCGTCGGCCACCGCATCATCCAGATCTGACTCGGTGGAGCGGCGTGCGGACGCTGATCCGGACCTGGACAGCAGGACAACCGCTCCGATGATGACGACGGCGATCAGGAGCAGCGGAAGAATGTTCATCGGCAACCTTCGTGTGGGGTGATGGACGGTGGTCGTGTGGGGTGGAACGGAGCCACGCGCTGAGCCACCGCGAGATACGGCGGAGTTCGGTCAATCGCGGGGAAGCCCGGCCCGGTGGAACCGTCTTCTTCCCTCCCTACATGGACAACGTCCGACACGGAACCGGTGTTCCCGTACCGGTTTGCGCGGGGCCGTGGGGACATGAAAACCCCGTAGGCGGTTGGATCGCACTACGGGGTGAGCCGGATTCGGCTGATGAAGACGTCCGGTTCGTGGACCGGCGCGGGGTCAAGCTTCGGAAGACTCAGGGGACTTGGCTGACTTGCGGCCGTTCCTGCGCTCCTCGACCCACTCGTGGATGGTCTTGGAATCCCACAGGGTGAGTCCGTGCATTTTGGCGACGGGTTTGGGGGCACGGCCGCGCCCCGCGTAGCTGGTGAAGGTCCCGCGTGCGGTGCCGGAGAACCTGGCGCACTCGATGGCAGTCCAGAGCTCTCTGCCTGAGTCGGAGTCAATGATCTTGGGTTGCATGGCGGCCACGATACGGTAGGCAACTAACGGAGTCCTGAGAAAAATACCGGTCTGAGAACGCTCGTTGCCGCGCCTTTTTTGCTCGGAAAAATCCGGTGGCGGACAGGGTGCTGGAGTGGGGTGGTGTGTGACCGGGCGGTTTTTTTCGGGGGCACACTGTCCCAGCAGTGCAGATGTTGGAGGAACTGTTATGCCCAAAAGCATTTCCAAACGCAAAATCCTGAAAGTAAAAGGGTAGCCTATCCCTATTTGTAGTTAATTTACTGCTGAAAAAACGGTAAGATCGCACCAGTCAATTTCTTCACAACTTTTTCTGCATATCGTGAAAATAAGAGTCTCAAACGTGGGGTTCGGTCCATCGTGACGGTCGGATCGAGCACTTTTCCTCATTATGGGTGCCCCTGGATGTGAGGGTGTCTTCTCGATTTACCTGGCTGGGTCACCATCTTTGGGGGTCTGTCGGTCAATCGGTGTCACGGTCTGGGTGAGGGGCCGTGGTGGCCTTACGGGTGGTCTTACGGTCCGGAGGGTGTCTCCAGGGGGTGTCACCGGCGCATTTTTCATCTGGGCCGGGTTGCGTTAGACTTGTCCGCACTGCAGTTCAGTACCTGCTCCGCATCATCCGTATCGCCCCATTGTCTTTACGGTGACGGTGTCCGTCAGTGTCATGGAACTTCTACGCAGTCGTGGGAACGTCGTATAGTGGCTAATACCTCAGCCTTCCAAGCTGAAGACGCGGGTTCGATTCCCGTCGTTCCCTCCACGTGAAAAACACCCCCTACCAGCATATACAGCAGGTAGGGGGTGTTCTTTTTCGTGTTTTCAGATTCCGATGGGAGCTGAAATGGGAGCTATGAGAGCAAGGAATCAGGGGCCACGGTCCAGCTTGACAAATCAGCTGTCGGATTTGACTGGCCCTCCGGCGTTTCCAGCAACGTCCCGGGTGGGGGTTCTCCTCGTTGCCTTTCCCGTGTGACGACGGGGTGTTCCGGGTGTCGAGGGGCCCATCGAAATCGGAATCTTCTCCGTAGATGTGTGTGGCTGTGGGGCGGGGTGGCTGCATCTTGGCGGATGGGTATCATCAGGGCTATCCGGAGGACGGTCAGGAGCCCGAAAGCGGAACCGAACCAGTTACGCTTCATTTTTTCGGCTGATGTCCGGCACGTCGACAGTGCTGTGTGGCAGATCATGCCGACCTGCCATCCATCCCGTATGAGGAGGCGTGCATGGGTAGGGGAGCTTCGGCGACTCTCGAACTGGTCCGACATTCGGTCTCATCTCTTTTCCGGTCGTCCACGTGGCCCAATCCGGCCACGGCGGCATTTGCCCGAACTACCATGCTCGCGACCACGTCCACCGGGCTCATCATCTCCGCGATGGTCCTGTTCTTCGTCGACGGTGGGGCGCTGGCGATCAATGATGTGACACGGGCGGCCAGCATCGGGGGAGTGGCGGGACTGGTCGTCATCCCCGTGGCCGGGAGGCTCGCACGCGCCTACAGTGCGAAAACCGTGTACACGTCGACGCTGTTCATTCAGGCGTTGGTGCTGTCGTCCTGGCACGTCGTCTCCGCTGCGACGGCGACCACGCTCGCGATCATCGGTTTCTCGGTGTGTGTCGCAGCGGTCAACGCGACGGTCGGCAGTTTCATCACCGAACTCGGAATCCCGGCCCCCGACATGGCACTGACGCGGGCGGCGTTGCGGACGATCTCCAACATCGGCATCGGTTGCGGTGGCCTCATCGCCGGTCTCTGTCTCCGGTTCGGGCAGGCGGGTATCCGCACCGCCATCGCACTCGCTGGCCTGTTCACACTTCTGGCCTTCCTCAACGCGTGGCGAACCCGGACGGTGGAAGACGGAGGGGATGGAGGACCGGGCCGCCCGATCACGGTGAGCGGCAGTCCCTACCGTGAACCGCGCTACGTCGGCCTGTTCCTCAGCAACGGCATCCTGTCCACCCACACCGAGGTGCTCACCTTCGCCCTTCCCGCGGTGGTCCTTCTGTGGGGGAGCGACAGGATCGACATGGTGGGACTGTGTACCGCCCTCAACGCCCTGCTCGTCATCCTGTTCCAGATGAAGACCACACGCAGGGCGGCCACACTCAGGCGCACGACATCCATCGCCATCGCAACCACCGCCACTGTCGTGATGACTGTCCTCATCGCGGCCAGCGGGCATGTCACGACGGCCGCCGGCACCGCGTGCATCATCGCGGCGGTGATCGCCCTCACCGTCGGTGAACTGTGGCAGTCGAGCGTCGAGTTCGACGTCTCCTACGCTGCGGCTCCGGACGACAACCACCAGGAGTACCAGGCGGCCTATGCGTTCGGTCGCACACTGGCGCGAGCCGCCGCTCCCGTCGCCCTCGGCTGGGCGATCGTCCACGGCGATGGCGGCTGGTTTGCCCTTGGATGCGTGTACCTGGTCGCTGGCGTGGTTCACGCGACACTGGCGACGACCATCACCCACGGTTCCACCCGATAGATGTCCCTTTCAACCCAGGAGCCTGACCATGTCCACCGCCCGGCTCCCCGGAACGGACCGTACAGTCTCCGTCGGTGAACACACCCCGCCCGCCGACGTCACCGGCGACCCCCGAGACCCCCGGTTCACTTCCGGGGCGGGTCCGGCGCGGCTACGGGCATGATCACAGTGATGCGGCCCCGACCGGTCTTCTGCGCGCCAGCGCGACAGCCTGGGCGATGATTCGATCGTTTTCCCCGCCTCGGACGCAGCCTGTACGTACGTCTGGTGGGATTCGACCGGCCACGTTGCGGCCGTGTCGGCGTCTACGGCGTCTTGGCCGTGTTCGGGCCCGTGGCCCACGTGCCCGAACGGAACTGTGGCACGGTCTTCCCCGGAATGGAGTCCCTCGGGGCGAAGGTCCGGAGGAGCGCCGATGCGGAACCTCTGTGGGCCGTCTCTCCGAAAGGGGTTCCGCCGGCGGATCCCCGGTGAGGTGCCCGCGCGTGAGTCCACCGCCCTCGGCGAACTCAGCGCGGGAACGCCGACCACCTGACCCGGTTCTCCCGCGCCCGGGGCCGTCACCGGAGAGGATGTCCGTGGTGGACGCCCTCTTCGTTGACGCTGCCCGTGGTGTGGGGGCGGGTAACTGACGTGAGGTGCGGCTTTCCCGGTTTTTCTCGCCTGTGCCCGGGTGTTTCTCCGGTGGGAGGAGGTCTGTGAAGGTGAACTACGGGGGTCTGTTGAACCCGCCGGCGGGTCAGTCGGTAGACTGCACTGGCAGCAGCCCGATGAGGGTTGTGCCGCTTCAACGACAACGGGGTATGGCGCAGCTTGGTAGCGCACCTGCTTTGGGAGCAGGGGGTCGCAGGTTCAAATCCTGTTGCCCCGACAGGGAACACTCCCGCGCCGGTGTTCGGGTATATCTCCCGGGCACCGGTGGTGGAGAACCCGTTAGACGAATCAATACAAACATTATTCCAGGAGAGTGACTCGTGAAGAGTTCCGTCGAGCAGCTGAATGACACCCGCGTCAAGATCACCGTCGAGGTTCCCTTCGAGGACCTCAAGCCGGAGTTCGACCAGGCGTACAAGGCGTTGGCGCAGCAGGTGTCCATTCCGGGTTTCCGGAAGGGTAAGGCCCCGCGTCAGCTGATCGAGGCGCGCGTCGGTCGTGGCCCGGTGCTGGAGCAGGTCGTCAATGACATGCTTCCGAGCCGCTACGGTGCCGCCGTCGAGGAGAATGACCTCAAGGTCATCGGCCAGCCGGTCGTCGACGTCACCCGTATCGAGGACGGTGAACTCGTCGAGTTCACCGCTGAGGTCGATGTCCGTCCCGAGATCACCCTCCCCGACTTCTCCGACATCTCCGTCGAGGTCGCGCCGCTGGCCACCGATGACGAGGCCGTCGAGGCCGAGCTCCAGAGCCTGCGTGAGCGTTTCGGTTCGCTGAAGAACGTCGACCGTGCGGTCGCCGAGAATGATTTCGTCACCGTCGACCTGTCCGCCACCGTCGACGGGGAGACCATCGAGGAGGCCACCACCGAGGGCCTCAGCCACCAGGTCGGCTCCGGTGAGCTCATCGAGGGGCTCGATGAGACCCTCGTCGGCATGGAGGTCGGCGAGTCCCGCGAGTTCACGACGAAGCTTCTCGCCGGTGAGCACGAGGGCAAGGAAGCTCTCGTCACCGTCACCGTCGGTTCCGTCAAGGAGCGTGAGCTCCCCGAGGTCGATGACGAGTTCGCCCAGCTCGCCTCCGAGTTCGACACCGTCGAGGAACTGCGTGAGTCCCTCGTCCAGCGTGTCGAGGAGAGCGGCAAGGCGCAGCAGGCCGCGGAGATCCGTGACGAGGTGCTCAAGGCGGCCCTGGAGAAGTCCGAGTTCCCGCTGCCCGAGTCGATCGTCGACGAGCAGGTCAACAACCAGGTCCAGCAGCTCGTCAGCCAGTTCGGCGGTGACGAGAAGAAGCTCAACGAGCGTCTGAAGCTCGAGGGCAGCTCCCGCGAGGAGTTCGACAAGGACGCCCGCGAGCAGGCCGAGAACGCCGTCCGCACCCAGCTGTTCCTCGACGTCCTGGCCGACAAGGTCCAGCCCGAGGTGAGCCAGGAGGAGATGACCGAACACATCATCTTCACCGCGCAGCGTTACGGCATGGACCCGAACCAGTTCATCCAGCAGCTGCAGCAGGCGGGTCAGATCGGGAACCTCTTCAGCGACGTCCGTCGCGGCAAGGCACTCGCGGCCGCGATCTGCGAGGTCACGGTGACCGACTCCGAGGGCACGAAGGTTGATCCCGCCGCGTACTTCGGTGAAGAGGAATCCGACGATTCCGCGGACTCCAACGACGGTGACAAGGCCGCCGAGTAGCGGTACACCGGCGCCAGGCTGCCGGTGAAGAAGCCCGACCACATCCGGTGGCCGGGCTTTTTCCGACGGGAGTTCACCACGGTCCGGAGCCGGGAAAGCTGACAGCGAACAGAGCGGCGGCACCGGCCCGGGCGGCGGTACCCTTGCCATTACGGAAACAATAGACAACGTCCCACACAGTATGTCCGTCCCGGACGTCGCACCGTACGCGGGTGCGGCAGCAGATCCGGGGCGGCGAGAAGGTAGGTTCTGGAACCCATGACTGACACCACCCGGATGGCGGCCCCCACCAGCGGGCTCAACCTGAGCGACTCGGTCTACGAGCGTCTGCTCCGTGAGCGCATCATTTTCCTGGGTAGCCAGGTGGATGACGAGATCGCCAACAAGCTCTGCGCCCAGATTCTTCTCCTGAGCGCGGAGGACCCGACGCGGGACATCTCCCTCTACATCAACTCCCCGGGCGGTTCCGTCACGGCAGGCATGGCCATCTACGACACGATGAAGTACGCGCCGTGCGACATCGCGACCTACGGCATGGGCCTCGCGGCCTCCATGGGCCAGTTCCTCCTGTCCGCCGGAACGAAGGGCAAGCGTTTCGCTCTCCCGCACGCCCGCATCATGATGCACCAGCCGTCCGCGGGTGTCGGGGGCACGGCCGCCGACATCGCGATCCAGGCGGAGCAGTTCGCGTACACGAAGCGGGAGATGGCGGAGCTCATCGCGGAGCACACGGGCCAGACCGTCGAGCAGATCACCGAGGATTCCGACCGTGACCGCTGGTTCACCGCCGAGCAGGCACGGGACTACGGCTTCGTCGACCACGTCATCACCGCCGCCAACGGCTCCATCGCCAACTAAGTCCGGCACGCACCGGGACATCCAGGAGACAACGAAGATATGAGCAACGGAATGCAAATGCCCTCCGCCCGTTATGTGCTGCCCAGTTTCGTGGAGCACTCCGCCTACGGGGCGAAGGAATCCAACCCCTACAACAAGCTGTTCGAGGAGCGCATCATCTTCCTCGGGACGCAGGTCGACGACGCCTCGGCGAACGACATCATGGCGCAGCTCCTCGTGCTCGAGGGGCAGGACCCCGACCGGGACATCACGATGTACATCAACTCCCCGGGCGGTTCCTTCACCTCGCTGATGGCCATCTACGACACGATGCAGTACGTCCGGCCCGACGTCCAGACCGTCTGCCTCGGGCAGGCCGCGTCGGCGGCGGCGGTGCTGCTGGCCGCCGGGTCCCCCGGTAAGCGTGCCGCACTGCCGAACGCCCGCATCCTGATCCACCAGCCGGCCACCGGTGGTGTGCAGGGCCAGGTCTCGGACCTGGAGATCCAGGCACGGGAGATCGAGCGGATGCGGACCCTGATGGAGACGACCCTCGCCGAGCACACCGGCCGCTCCGCGGATCAGATCCGGAAGGACACCGACCGCGACAAGATCCTCACCGCAGCTGAAGCCGTCGAGTACGGGCTGATCGACCAGGTCTTCGACTACCGGAAGCTGTCGAGGCAGGCGTAGGTCGAATATTTCCGTGCCGTCACCCGGCCGCGCCTCGGACAAGGGGGCGGGGGCCGGGTACTAGAGTGGGGCGGACGATCGAATGTACGTGGCGCAGCCGCGTACCCCGGCTCAAGATTGCGAGTGACTAACCGAAGGCCATGGCACACATGCAAGAAAGCTCGGACCTGCTGAAGTGTTCTTTCTGCGGGAAAAGCCAGAAACAGGTGAAGAAGCTCATCGCGGGCGGTGGCGTCTACATCTGTGACGAGTGCATCGAACTCTGCAATGAGATCATCGAGGAGGAGATGGGGCAGGCCACGGAGGCCACGGACGACAAGGCTGCCCGTCTGCCCCGCCCCACGGAGATCTCCGCCTTCCTCGACACCTACGTCGTCGGGCAGGATGACGCCAAGCGGATCCTCGCGGTCGCGGTGTACAACCACTACAAGCGGATCCGTGCCGAGGAATCGCGGGCGGACCACGGCCGGGACGACGACATCGAGCTCGTGAAGTCCAACATCCTGCTCCTCGGTCCGACGGGATCGGGGAAGACCTACCTGGCGCAGACCCTCGCGCGGCTTCTCGACGTTCCCTTCGCCATCGCGGACGCCACCTCCCTGACGGAGGCGGGCTACGTCGGTGAGGACGTGGAGAACATCCTGCTGAAGCTGATGCAGGCCGCCGATTTCGACGTGCAGCGGGCGCAGCGGGGCATCATCTACATCGACGAGGTCGACAAGATCTCCCGCAAGTCCGAGAACCCCTCCATCACCCGGGACGTGTCGGGGGAGGGGGTGCAGCAGGCGCTGCTGAAGATCCTCGAGGGAACCACCGCGTCGATCCCCCCGCAGGGCGGGCGCAAGCACCCGAACCAGGAGTTCATCCAGCTCGACACCTCCAACATCCTGTTCATCGTCGCCGGGGCCTTCGCCGGCCTCGAGCAGGTCATCCAGGACCGGGTCGGGAAACGCAGTCTCGGTTTCGGGGCGCAGGTCCGGTCCCTCCACGAGGACGAGTCCGTCGACATCTTCCGGGAGGTCCGCCCGGAGGATCTGGTGAAGTTCGGTCTGATCCCCGAGTTCATCGGCCGGCTCCCCGTCGTCGCGACGGTGACCAATCTGGACCGCGCCTCCCTCGTGAAGGTGCTCACCGAGCCGAAGAACTCGCTGATCCGCCAGTACGAACGGCTCTTCGAGATGGACGGTGTCCGGCTGACGTTCACCGAGGACGCCCTCGACGCGGTCGCCGAGCTGGCGCTCGAACGGAAGACCGGTGCCCGTGGTCTACGGGCGATCATGGAGGAGATCCTCGTCCCCGTGATGTACGAGCTCCCCGACCGGGAGGACATCGCCGAGTGCGTCATCACCGCCGACGCCGCCCGCGGCACGGCGGAACCCGAACTCGTCCCGGGGCCCAGCGAGAAGACCGCCTGACACACCGGCCCGGACGCGGACGGAAGAAGAGAGGGCGCCTCCGGAAGGTCCGGCAACGGACCCGGAGGCGCCCTCTCCCCGTTGACACGGGCCGACTCACACGGTGTCGGTCTCCCCGTAGATGCTCGAGCTCCCGGAGTCGTGGTCGTCGGAGTAGTCCCGCCCACCGAGGGACAGGTAACTCATCGTGCCGGTCCCCGGCATGTTCGAGGTCAGGAAGGACAGGACCGTGTCGACCGCGAGCCTCTCCAACCCGGCGGTGTTCGTTCCGTCGGCGAGATCGACGTCGTAGAGATTCAGGTACGTGTCCCGGTTCGACGTCCGGAACGCGCACAGTGAAGAGATGATGGTGTAGATGTCCAGTGCCGAGATCCCCGGACGGAACGCCCCCGCATCCTGGCCGAGCATGAGCAACCGGTCCAGTGCGAGGAGCACGGCCGACTGATCGGCGAGGGGGGAGACCCCGCTGACCCCGGCGTGCCGGAACAGGTTCTCCAGCAGAATCAGACGCACCGCGGCGGGCTCAGCGAACATCCTCCGGCAGATGACCGCGACGATCTGTCGGATGCCGTCGACCGGGACGGTGGATCCGAACTCCATCTCGGTGGCGTCGGGACGGATGAGCGTGACGGCGCGGAGGAGCGCCTGGACGTAGAGGTTGCGCTTGTCCCCGAAGTGGTAGTGGATCATGCGTTTGGACATGCCCGACTCCTGCGCGATCGCCTCCAACCGTGTGTCCTCGAACCCGTGCCGGGCGAAGCTCTCCATCGCGACGGCGACGACCTGCTCCGCGGTCGTTCCCGAGGTGTCGGTGTCAGCGGGGGGACGGTTCATTCCCGTAGTCCTTTCCAGAGAGAGGCGTACACCGCTCCACGGCGTACGCGCGCCTGGCCGCCGACCACGTACCTCGGTTGCCAGTGCGCCGTTAACGTTGTGCCACCCCATTTACGGATCCGCGCCCGCCCAGCTGTTCCGGGGCGCGAGTGCGGGAGGAATGGGGCTACTACATTTCATCGTGCCCTAAATCCCGCCGTCGAGGGGTGCTGATCTGCCGTGATTCCCAAAAGTGCAGGTCGTATGTTGGGATCGTGGGTGGTCGGGGGTGGCCGGCTACGGAGGTGCTGATCCGGAGCATGTCGGGGGTGTGCACCTTCACACCGCTGAGGGCGTTTTTCGGACGGCGGGACGACGGCTTCGGGGCTACCCTGGAAGGTGTGCGACGGCCCTCCCGCCGTGTGTGCCCGTGCCGCCGTCCGCCATCGGCGGCGCGCCCGAGTGAACCTTCAGTGGGCTCTTCA
Organism: Corynebacterium pygosceleis; assembly: GCF_016595275.2. Classification (GTDB taxonomy): domain Bacteria; phylum Actinomycetota; class Actinomycetes; order Mycobacteriales; family Mycobacteriaceae; genus Corynebacterium; species Corynebacterium pygosceleis. The sequence continues at coordinate 29,785 of NZ_JAENIQ020000005.1, forward strand.
GTGGGCTGACGTCACACGAACCCAATCCGCGCCCGCACCGGATCATCCCGGGGCACGGGCGACGACGAGAAGAGGATGATTCAACCTATGACCACTCAAGCCAAGAAGATCACCGTCACCGGTGCCGCCGGCCAGATCGCGTACTCCCTGTTGTGGCGGATCGCGAACGGTGACGTCTACGGCAAGGACACCCCGGTCGAGCTCAACCTCCTGGAGATCACCCCGGCTCTCGGCGGGGCGGAGGGCGTCGCCATGGAGCTCCTCGACTCCGCGTTCCCGCTGCTCCGTGACATCCGCATCACGGATGACGCCGACACCGCCTTCGACGGCGCCTCCGCAGCCTTCCTCGTCGGCGCGAAGCCGCGCGGCAAGGGCGAGGAGCGCAGTGACCTGCTCACCGCCAACGGCAGGATCTTCGGGCCGCAGGGCAGGGCCATCAACGACCATGCGGCCGATGACATCCGCGTCCTCGTCGTCGGCAACCCCGCCAACACGAACGCCCTGATCGCCAGGGCCGCCGCACCGGACGTTCCGGTGGACCGGTTCAACGCGATGATGCGACTGGACCACAACCGCGCCCTGAGCCAGCTGGCCACCAAGCTCGACCGCCCCTCCACCGAGTTCGAGAACCTGGTCGTCTGGGGCAACCACTCCGCGACCCAGTTCCCGGACATCACCTACGCCACCGTCGGCGGGGAGAAGGTCGCCGACCTCGTCGACCGCGACTGGTACGTCGACGAGTTCATCCCGCGTGTGGCGAAGCGCGGCGCCGAGATCATCGAGGTCCGCGGCAAGTCCTCGGCGGCGTCCGCGGCGTCGGCCGCCGTGGACCACATGCACGACTGGATCAACGGAACCGAGCGGTGGTCGAGTGCGGCGATCGTCTCGGACGGTTCCTACGGTGTCCCCGAGGGACTGCTCTTCGGTCTGCCGACTGTCGGTCGCGGCGGCACCTGGGAGATCGTCGACGGCCTGGAGATCGACGATTTCCAGCGTGCCCGGATTGACGCGAACGTCGAGGAGCTCCTCGCGGAGCGTGACGCCGTCTCGGATCTCCTCTGACCGCCCTTCCCCGCGCTGTCCGCTCCGACGCCCCGCCCACCCGGTCAACCGGGGTGGGCGGGGCGTCGGCCTGCTGAGAGGTGAAGGGTCCGCACCCTCTAAGATGGGCGGTGTGACTTCACAGAATGAGAACCAGGACAACCGCGCCGACAGGCTTCCGAAGAGCTGGGACCCGAAAACGGTCGAGGCTGAGCTGTACAGGGGTTGGGTGAACGCCGGCTACTTCACCGCCGACGCCGATTCACCGAAACCGGGATTCTCCATCGTTCTGCCGCCGCCGAACGTCACGGGGCAGTTGCACATGGGCCACGCCCTCGACCACACCCTGATGGACGCTCTCGCGCGACGTAAACGCATGCAGGGTTACGAGGTGCTGTGGCTCCCCGGCATGGACCACGCCGGAATCGCGACCCAGACCAAGGTGGAGGCCCACCTCAAGGAGACCGAGGGGAGGGACCGCCACGACTACGGTCGGGACGAGTTCGTCGAGAAGGTCTGGGAGTGGAAGTCCCGCTACGGTGGCGTGATCGGCTCCCAGATGCGTGCCATCGGTGACTCCGTCGACTGGTCCAGGGAACGGTTCACCCTCGACGAGGGACTGTCCCGTGCGGTGCAGACCATCTTCAAGAACCTCTACGACCGGGGCATGATCTACCGCGCGCACAGACTGGTCAACTGGTCCCCGGTCCTCCAGACCGCGGTCAGTGACATCGAGGTCGTCCACAAGGACGTCGAGGGCGAACTGGTCTCGATCCGCTACGGGTCACTCGACGACTCCGAGCCGCACGTCATCGTCGCCACCACCCGTGTGGAGACGATGCTCGGTGACGTCGCCGTCGCCGTGCACCCGGATGATGAACGCTACGCCGATCTGGTGGGCGAGACCCTGCCCCACCCGTTCCTGCCCGACCGGGAGCTGGTGATCGTCGCCGACGACTACGTCGACCCCGAGTTCGGTACCGGCGCGGTGAAGATCACCCCGGCACACGACCCCAACGACTACGCACTCGGGCTCCGCCACGACCTGCCGATGCCGGACATCATGGACGACACCGGCCACATCACGGGAACCGGAACCGAGTTCGACGGTCTGGACCGCGCCGAGGCGCGGGTGAAGATCCGCGAGGCTCTCGCCGCGCAGGGCCGGATCGTCGCCGAGAAGCGCCCCTACGTCCACTCCGTCGGGCACTCGGAGCGCTCCGGTGAACCCGTGGAGCCGCGCCTGTCCGAGCAGTGGTTCGTCAAGGTCGACAAGCTCGCCGAGATGGCCGGTGACGCGGTGCGTGAGCACGACACCACGATCCACCCGGTTGGGCAGGAACCCCGCTACTTCGACTGGGTCGACGACATGCACGACTGGTGCATCTCCCGCCAGCTGTGGTGGGGCCACCGGATCCCGATCTGGTACGGCCCCGACGGTGACGTCATCTGCGTCGGTCCCGACGAGACCGCGCCCGAGGGCTACGTGCAGGACCCGGACGTCCTCGACACCTGGTTCTCCTCCGCTCTGTGGCCGTTCTCCACGATGGGCTGGCCGGACGCCACTCCGGAACTGAAGAAGTTCTACCCGACCTCCGTGCTGGTCACCGGCTACGACATCCTCTTCTTCTGGGTCGCCCGGATGATGATGTTCGCCACCTTCGCCGCCACCCTCGACGACAGTGACCTGGTCACCGCCGACGGTGGCCGACCCCAGGTTCCGTTCACCGACCTCTTCCTGCACGGACTCGTCCGTGACGAGAAGGGCCGGAAGATGAGCAAGTCCCTCGGCAACGGCATCGACCCGATGGACTGGGTCGAGCGTTTCGGCGCCGACGCCCTGCGCTTCACCCTCGCACGCGGCGCGAACCCGGGCACCGACCTGCCCATCGGCGAGGACTCCGCCCAGTCGTCCCGCAACTTCGCCACGAAACTGTTCAACGCGACCCGCTTCGCCCTGATGAACGGTGCCCGGGTCGGGGAACTCCCGCCGCGTGCGGAACTCACCGACGCCGACCGCTGGATCCTCGACCGTCTCGAACAGGTCCGCGCCGACGTGGACCGCAACCTGGACAGCTACCAGTTCGCCAAGGCCAACGAGGCGCTGTACCAGTTCGCCTGGGGTGAACTGTGCGACTGGTACCTGGAGATCGCGAAGGTCCAGATCCCCCGTGACCTCACCGCGGCCCCGGAGGATGACGCCGCCAGAGGACGGAACACACAGCTCGTCCTCGGTACCGTCCTCGATGTCGTGCTGCGGCTGCTGCACCCGTCGATCCCCTTCGTCACGGAAACCCTCTGGAAGGCGCTCACCGACGGAGAATCCCTCGTCGTCGCCGACTGGCCGACCGCAGCCGACACCACCGACGGCGAACCCATCGACGAGACCGCGGCGCGCCGCATCGCGGACGTCGAGAAGCTCGTCACCGAGATCCGTCGCTTCCGCTCGGACCAGGGGCTCAAACCCTCCCAGAAGGTCCCGGCACGCATCGACTTCACCGCCGCCGACCTCGAGACCCTGGTCCCCGCGGTGCGTTCCCTCGTGCGCGTCGAGGAACCCGACGCCGATTTCACGCCCTCCGCGTCCCTCGAGGTCCGTCTGTCACAGGCCACCATCACCGTGGAACTCGACACCTCCGGGACCGTGGACGTCGCCGCCGAACGCAAGCGCCTCGACAAGGACCTGGCCACCGCGCGGAAGGAAATCGAGACCACCGGAAAGAAGCTCGGCAACGAGAGTTTCCTGGCGAAGGCCCCGGCGGCCGTCGTGGACAAGATCCGCGAACGCCAGCGCATCGCCGCCGAGGAAGTCGAACGCATCACCCTCCGGTTGAAGGAGCTCGGCTAGACATGTCCGACACCATCGACCCCACCGGTTCCGGCTTCGAGGGGGGACGCCCCCGGGACACCCCGGCGGACGCCGCCGCAGCCCGCGCCGGGGAGCTCGGCGTCGACGAGGCGGGCCTCGTCCTGCCCATCGACGTCCACGCCCCGACGAACCCGCCCGCGGACGACACGATCACCCCGGAGGACCTAGCAGACCTCGCGCAGGTCGAGGCCGAACTCGACCTGCGCTGGCCGGAGACGAAGATCGACCCCACCCTCGACCGGATGACCCGGCTGATGGATCTGCTGGGCAACCCCGAGCGGAGTGTCACCGCGATCCAGGTCGCCGGGACGAACGGCAAGACCTCGGTGGTCCGGATGATCGAGTCCCTGCTGCGCGCCTTCCACCGCCGGACCGGGCGCACCACCAGCCCGCACCTCCAACTCGTCACCGAGCGCATCGCGGTCGACGGCGTCCCCGTACACCCGCGCCGGTACTGCGCCCTGTGGCGCGAGATCAAGCCCTACGTGGAGATCGTCGACGCCGCGTCGAAACGGGAGGGAGGGCCGCAGATGAGCAAGTTCGAGGTCCTCACCGCCATGGCCTACGCCGCGTTCGCCGACGCCCCCGTCGACGTCGCCGTCGTGGAGACGGGCATGGGCGGCACCTGGGACGCGACGAACGTCATCGAGTCCGACGTCGCGGTGATCACCCCGATCGGCCTCGACCACACCGACTACCTGGGGGAGACCCTCACCGAGATCGCCGGGGAGAAGGCCGGCATCATCAAGCCCCGCACCGTCGACGAGGACGACGTTCTCTCCCCACGGGAGAACATCGCCGTCGTCGCGGAACAGAACCCCGAGGCGCTGAAGGTCGTCCTCGAACGCGCCGTGGAGACCGACGCCGCCGTCGCCCGCGAGGGCGTCGAGTTCGGTGTCGTCGAATCCACCGTCGCCGTCGGCGGACAGCAGCTCGTTCTGCGCGGTCTCGGCGGCGACTACGACGACATCTTCCTGCCGCTGTCCGGCGCACACCAGGCCCGCAACGCCGCCTGCGCACTCGCCGCGGTGGAGGCCTTCTTCGGCGCCGGCGCCGGGCGCCAACTCGACCGGGACACCGTCCGTGAGGGATTCGGTACCGTCGCATCCCCGGGCAGACTGGAACGCGTCCGGTCCACCCCGACGGTGTTCGTCGACGCGACCCACAACCCCCACGGGGCGAAGGCGCTCGGAGAGGCACTCGACCGGGACTTCGACTTCCGTCGACTCATCGCGGTCCTCGGCTGTTTCGGGGACAAGGATGCCCGGGGCATCCTCACCGCACTCGAGCCCCACGTCAGTGAGGTCGTGTGCACGCAGTCCACGTCGCCCCGGGCACTCGACTGCCACGAACTGGCCGACCACGCCCGGGAGATCTTCGGTGAGGAACGCGTCCACGTCGACGAGACCCTGCCCGGTGCGGTGGAGACCGCCGTGGCACTCGCCGAGGAGACCGACGCACCCGGTGAAGCGGTCTCCGGATCCGGTGTCCTGATCACCGGTTCGGTGGTCACCGCCGGCGAGGCCCGCACACTGTTCGGAAAGGAACCGTCATGACGGAGGAGAGGAAGAACGAAGAGATCGAGTACGGTCCGCTCGGGCCCGGGCACGCCCCGGCCAAGGACCCCATGAAGGGCCTGCGCGGTGTCATGGCGGGCACCCTGGTCATGGAGTCGATCTCGCTGCTTCTCGTCCTGACCGTGATCGCGCGGGTGGACGGTGGGGCCCACTGGACCACGTTCAACTGGGTGTATGTCACGGTCATCGGTGTTGCCATGTTCATCGTGGCGTTCATGCAGAAACGCCCCTGGGCGATGGCGGTCAACTGGGTGCTCCAGATCGCCGCGGTCGCCGGTTTCTTCGTGCACTACTCGATGGGTGTCATGGCGCTGATCTTCGTCGCCGTCTGGCTCTACATCATGCATCTGCGCAAGGTTCTCGTCGAGCGGATGCGGCGGGGACTCCTGGTCACCCAGCACACGTGAACGGGGCATAGACTGTCCGTATGAGTTTGTCCGTACGGCGCCTGATCGGCGTCCTCTATTTCGTGTTCGGTATCGGCTGCCTGTGGGGCGGTTACCTCCTGTTGGACGGTCACCGGTTGGGTGGTGTGGCCGTCTTCGTCACCTGCGCCGGGGTCATGGGCGCACTGGAGGCATGGCGCCGCCGCCGGGAATCCGCCGCCGCAGCGGACGCCGTCCGCCGTCCACTCGATCCCTCCCTCCGCGATCGGGCGATACAGCTGAAGGGGGAGGGGCGGCGGAACCCCGCGCTCGCCGTGTTCCGCAACGCCCCACCGTGGCCGAACCTGAAGACCTCGGAGGCGATCGTCGATTCCCTGCCCGCCGCGCCGGGGAAAGGTGCCGCAGGTGAGGAGACCGATCAGCTCGGGCTGCTGACCGCCGACTACCGGGAGATCATCCGTGTCCGAGACGGCGGGGACGTCCCCTCGGCCGTGAAGACGCTCCGCACGAAGGTCCCCCAGTTGACCGTCACCGATGCCGCACGCGTGGTCCGGGAACTCTGACACCCCTGCCGTACGTCGGTCCCGTCCCACTTCTGTAGAATTCGCGGCATGACTGAACGTACCCTCATCCTGATCAAGCCGGACGGCGTCGAGCGCGGCCTCGTCGGCGACATCATCAACCGCATCGAGCGCAAGGGCCTCAAGCTCGTCGCCATGGATCTCCGTGTCACCGACCGTGAGACCGCGGAAAAGCACTACGCCGAGCACTCCGACAAGCCCTTCTTCGGCGAGCTCGTCGATTTCATCACGTCCGCTCCGCTGGTCGCCGGCGTCGTCGAGGGCCCCCGTGCGATCGACGCGTGGCGTCAGCTCGCCGGTGGCACCGACCCGGTGTCCAAGGCCACCCCCGGCACCATCCGCGGTGACCTCGCCCTGGATGTCGCCACCAACGTCGTCCACGGCTCCGATTCCCCGGAGTCCGCCGAGCGCGAGATCGGCATCTGGTTCCCGAACCTCTGATCCGTCTCCGACCGCCCTCCCCCACCCTGCAGTGGGGGAGGGCGGTTTTTCGTGGTCTCCGTCCGGGGGTGGGGTACGGGGGTCATGCGGGAGTGACGCGCAGGTCGGGCGAGGTGCCGCCGTCGGGTTGCGCTCAATGCGGGGACGGGGGTCGGATGTGTGCGACAATGGGGGTCGGCTCCGCCTTTCTCGTTCGCGCCCGTCACCGGGTATCGCTGGAACGCAGCGGGAGCCGTGGAAGACACACTTTCTGATCGAGCACACGACAACTAAAGACTTTTTCACCCCGCGCGGCGGCGGCAGGGACACGAGACGAGAAGTAGAAGAGAAGACCCACTTGTCCTGCCAGCGCCCGGGGAAGTCGCGACAAGAGGAGACCCCGTGGCTGACACCACCGGTACAGAACCGAAGAAGACCCGCCGGACCGCGAAGCGGACAACGAGGAAGACGGCACCCGCGAAAGCCACGGAGGAATCCGTCGGCACCGGTGACGCACCGGCGAAGAAGCGCACACGCACCACCACCCGGAAGGCCGCCGCCACCCCGACCACCGGGGACACGACCCCGGAAACCGGGGCGGTGTCCGAAGCGAAGAAAGCCCCGGCGAAGAAGCGCACCACCCGGAAAACCACCGCGAAGAAGACCACCACGGGGAAGAAGACCGGAGCGTCTTCCTCCACCGCGAACCGGAGGAAGACGTCCGCCGCCACCGCCCCGGCGGCACCGTCCACGACAGGCGACACGGACGCGGCGGAGAACTCCACTGTTTCCGCGGCGCCGAAGAAGCCGAAGAAGACGTCGCGTCGTCGTGCGGGCCGTACAACTGACACGACCCCGGCACCGGCCGCGGAGATCGCGGCTGCGGCGGAGATCCCCGCTGACGCGACCGCGCGTCTCGCCGCCGAGTTCGACCGCTCGAAACTGGGCGCGAAAACCAGGGTGCACGTCCTGGCCAAGCTGCTCGCCACCACGTCCAAGGACCTCATCCTCACCCTGGACAAGATGGGACTGGTCAAGGTCGCACAGTCCTCGCTGAGCACCGAGGAGGCGAACCGGCTCCTCGACGTCCTCGCGGTGCCCGCGGAGGACGCCCCCGAAACCCCCGGTGGCGAACCCGTGGAGAAGATCAGGGTCAGGGTCGAGAAGAACGTCGCCAACGAGATCCACCAGATCGAGGAGAAAGTCGACCGCGAACTCGCCGATGTCGACCACGACCGGGATTCCGCCCGTGGCTCCGACCCCGACTCCGGTTTCGACATCGGGGAAGCCGTCCTGGAGGAACGGGACTCCGAACTTCTCGAGGACGTCGTCCCCGCAGTCACCCCGGCACCGGACGCACCCGCCTTCATCGCCCCCGTGTTCCTCGCCCCCACCTCCACCACCGTGGAGGACGCCACCGGTGGCGCCGGAGACGTCGCCGACGCGGACGGTCACGACGGTGAGGACGGGGACGACTCCGACGACAACCCCGACAACGGTGCCCGACGCAAGCGCCGTGGCCGACGCGGCAAGGGCCGCGGCCGTGGCGCGGAGGACAACGACCACGGCAATGACCGGCAGCACGGCACGTCGAAGGACACCGACGACGCGGACGCGGCCGAACTGCCCGATGAACCCGTGGCCCTGAAGGGATCCACCCGTCTCGAGGCGCAGCGCCGCCGCCGGACCGAACTGCGCGAGGAGGGCCGCAAGAAGCGGCACGTCGTCTCCGAGGCGGAGTTCCTCGCCCGCCGTGAGTCCGTCGAACGCACGATGGTCGTGCGGGAGAAGGCCCGCACCGATCACCCCGGTTCCGTCACCCAGGTCGGTGTCCTGGAGGATGACCTGCTGGTCGAGCACTTCGTCACCTCGGAGACCCAGTCGTCGATGGTGGGCAACATCTACCTCGGCCGCGTCCAGAACGTCCTGCCCTCCATGGAGGCCGCTTTCATCGACATCGGCAAGGGGCGCAACGGTGTGCTCTACGCCGGTGAAGTGGACTGGAAGTCCGCCGGCCTCGGCGGCCGTTCGCGCCGCATCGAGCACGCCCTGCACTCCGGCGACCAGGTGCTCGTGCAGATCACCAAGGACCCGGTCGGGCACAAGGGTGCCCGACTGACCACACAGATCTCACTCGCCGGACGGTTCCTCGTCTACGTGCCCGGCGGTCGCAGCGCAGGCATCTCCCGGAAGCTCCCCGAGAGTGAGCGCAAGCGCCTGAAGGCGATCCTCAAGGAGGTCGTCCCCGCCAGTGGTGGAGCGATCATCCGCACCGCAGCCGAAGGTGTCCACGAGAAGGAGATCGCCGCCGACGTCAACCGCCTGCACTCACTCTGGGAGGACATCCAGGAGAAGGTCAGCCAGGAGAAGAAGTCCAGGGGATCGAAGCCGGTGACCCTCTACGAGGAGCCGGACATGCTGGTCAAGGTCGTCCGCGACCTGTTCAACGAGGACTTCGACGCCCTCGTCGTCGAGGGCAACAGGTCCTGGAACACCGTCAACGCCTACATCCGCTCCGTCGCACCCGATCTCGAGGAGCGCATGGAACGCTACGACGCGAACGCCAACGGTGGCGTCGACGTGTTCGAGCACTACCGCATCGACGAGCAGTTGCAGAAGGCACTGAGTCGCAAGGTGTGGCTGCCGTCAGGCGGGTCCCTGGTCATCGACCGCACCGAGGCGATGACCGTCATCGACGTCAACACGGGTAAGTTCACCGGCTCCGGAGGCAACCTCGAGGAGACCGTCACCAGGAACAACCTGGAGGCGGCCGAGGAGATCGTCCGACAGATGCGGCTGCGGGACATGGGCGGCATGATCGTCGTCGACTTCATCGACATGGTCCTGCCGGAGAACCAGGATCTGGTGCTGCGCCGTCTCACCGAGGCGCTCGGACGCGACCGGACCCGCCACCAGGTCAGCGAGGTCACCTCCCTCGGCCTCGTCCAGATGACCCGCAAGAAACTCGGTACGGGTCTGTTGGAGACCTTCTCCACCGAATGCGAGACCTGCGACGGGCGGGGCATCGTCGTCCACGCGGACCCGGTCGAACACGAGGAGGAACCGCCGCGTTCCCGCCGGGGGCGCAGGGGTGCCGCCGATTCCGACGATCAGTCCGGACGGCGCCCCGCTGCCGGAGCGTCGAACAGTGACACGGACCGCGGGGAGGAAACCCGGGCGGACAACCGCGACGACCACTCCGACGAGACACCGTCCATCGAGGAGCTCGCCGACGCCGTCGTCGCAGCCACGGAAGAGGAGGAGAACACCGACGGAAAGTCCGCGCGCCGCAGCGGCCGGTCCGGGGCGTCCCGCCGTGGACGTCGGGGTGGACGCCGCACCGGTTCCGCCGGCGACACCACCCCGAACACCGGCGGGGCGGAGGACGACACCTCCGCGGCATCAACGGATGACGCACACGGCACCGCAGACGCGGACACCCGCTCCACCGGGGTGGACGATCGCGGTGACGGCGACGACCGTGGGGAGACCCGGTCCCGCCGCAACGCACGCGGCCGTCGTCGCAGCGCCCGCACCCCGGACAACACGACGGATGAGCGTCCCGACACCCGGGACGACCGGAACGACGGCCCCCGGGACACCGCCGGAGCGGACCGACGTCGGAACGGGGAGGAGACGAACAGCGTCGAATCCATCGCGGCGGCCGCCGTCGCCCTCGCCGGAGCGGAGGACCCGGACGAGCCGTCGGGCGCCGACTACCTCCCCGCCGACAGCTACCGGGAGGCCCTCGAGGCATTCGAGGCGTCCCCGCGCCGGAAGCGGAGGACCCGCGGAAACTCCGTCTCCGACCATCCGCCGAAGCGCTCCGACTACATGTCCGGCCCACTGGCCGACGAGGACATCGAGGAAGTGGACCGGGATGACACCGGGGACACCACGACGGAACAGTCCGCTTCCGCCGCACGTCGCGCACGGCGCGGTGGCCGCCGCGGCAGCGGCAACGCCCGGCCCGTGGCCGACTCCACCGACGCCACCGCTTCCACCGGTGACACCGACGCCGACGGGTCGACCGACGGCTCCGCCGGTACGGAGGGGAACTCCGTCTCCACCTCCGCCCCGGCCGAGGGATCCCGACGGAAACCGGACTCCACCGACTCCGCGGAGCCGGCACCGGGACGCCGGGGACGCAGGAGGGTCACCAAGCGTCTGACGAAGAAGCAGATCGCCGAGGCCAGGGACGAGGCCACCGCCGATGCCGGGACAACGGGAGAAACGGAAACTCCGGCAGAGGAGACCTCCGGAGCTTCGGGTGCGGGCGGCGTGCAGGTGAAGAAACTGCGTCGCGGCCGCCGCCGGATCGTCCGACGCATCGCCGCACCGGCCGCGGCCGACGACCGGACCCCGGACGCGGGTGCCCCCGACGAAGCTGCGGAGGCGGGCTCCGGCCAGGGGTCACCTGCGGTGGACAGCTCCACAGCCGACAAACCGAAGCGGGGACAACGAGGTCGCCGGCGTGTCGTCCGCAAAGTTCCCGGAAAGAGGTAGTGGGTTTGTCTTTTACCCGTCCGGGGCGGTAGTCTTTGACAGTCGCTGTTCCAGACCGTATCGGCGTGCACTATCCGCCGGTCGCACGGCCCGTTTCTTCACCGGACGGGCCGTGGGGTCTGGTACGCAAGTGTTCAACACAGTCCATTGAAAGTGCTGCTGCTTCACCGGTGGCGCACTCATCCGAGTTTTTAGAAAAAGGGGTAGCCCTCCTATGTATGCGATCGTCAAGACCGGCGGCAAGCAGTACAAGGTTGCCGAAGGTGACCTCGTCAAGGTCGAGAAGATCGAGGGTGAGCCGGGTTCGTCCGTGGCTCTCACCCCGGTTCTGCTCGTCGACGGCGCCGAAGTAACCACCGCCGCTGACCAGCTCGCCAAGGTGAGCGTCAACGCAGAGATCGTCGAGCACGCCAAGGGCCCGAAGATCCGAATTCTCAAGTACAAGAACAAGACCGGATACAAGAAGCGTCAGGGCCATCGTCAGCCGCTGACCGTCATCAAGGTCACCGGCATCAAGTAAGCCTGCCGGCTTTCATCGATCTTTTCCTTTGAAGGAGGGAGACAGACAATGGCACATAAGAAGGGTGCTTCCAGCTCCAGCAACGGTCGCGATTCCGAGTCAAAGCGTCTCGGCGTCAAGCGTTTCGGTGGCCAGCAGGTCAAGGCCGGCGAGATCCTGATCCGTCAGCGCGGTACCTCGTTCCACCCCGGTGAGAACGTCGGCCGTGGCGGAGACGACACGCTGTTCGCTCTGAAGGCGGGCTCCGTGCAGTTCTCCACCAAGCGCAACCGTCGCATGATCAACATCGTCGAGGAAGTTCCGGCCGCGGTCTAGGACCCCCGGTTCACTTCTCCACGAAGCTGCCTGAACGGCGCCGAACTCCCGGAGGGGAGTCCGGCGCCGTTTTCGCGTGCCCGCACCGCCTGTCTCCGCGACCCGCTGCGGGGAAAACGGATGCGGCGGGAGCCGCTGCCCAACCCGGTCCCCCGACCCTCCCTGTCCCGCCCGCTTCGCGGATCAGGTGAGGTCCGCGAACCAGTCGGCCAGGTGCCGGGTGCCCGTGCACCGGCCGACCGCGTCACGGGTCATCGACTCGGCGAAGAACCGGGCCAGGTTTCCGTGACGGTCACTGACCCGGCCTGCCGTCCAGACCATGCCGTCAAGTAGCCGCCGGGGTATCCGCAACGTACACGGATCGGTTCCGGCCGCATCAGCCGCGATCCGCACGACCTCCCGCGCGGTCAACACATCGGGGCCACCGACCTCGACCCGGCCGGTCCCGGGGCCCGTCGGCCCCTCGGACAGATCCGCGCAGAACGCCGCGAGGTCCGCCCCGTGGATCGGATTCAACCGGATCCCGGGATCAGGGGGAAGAAGGAGCACACCCCTCCGGGCGAGGTCCACCGTGGAGGACATGTCCGAGAAGTACGCGGACGGGTTGACGATCCACCCCGGGACCGGAGACGACTCCAACGCCGCAGCGAAGGCCGTCTTCGACCGTGCCACCAGGGACGTACCGTGTTCCATGCCGATCGCTCCGACATAGAGCATCGACTCCACCCCGGTACGCTCAGCCTCACGCAGAACCGCGAGGTTCGCCAGAAAATCGACGTCCCAGGGGCTCGCCTTCTGGCGGGTCACCCCGAGTGCGGAGAACACCCGCCCCGAACCCACGAGAAGACCCGTGATCCGACCCGGTTCGGTGACGTCCGCGCGGACCAGCTCCGTGTGCGCCCCGATCAGCGGGGGAGCGCCGTACGGTCCCGGTTGACGGGCACGCCCGGGGTCACGGACCACGGCGCGGACACGGTGTCCACGGGCGTCCAGCTCGGCGACGAGATACCGCCCCAGGTACCCCGTCGCTCCGACGACGGTGACCGGGCGGTCGGAGACGGGACTCATGCCGGGTACCTGATCTGCATCCTCCCGAGTGTAGGGGAACCTGCCGTTCGACCGGCCCGGCCCCGGGCGGCGGCCGGCTGTGTCGGCGGTCAGTGGTGGCGTGGTCGGCGTGCCCCCGGATGTCGCGGTCCTCACGGCGGTGGCCCGGGGCGGCGGGAAGCGGACGGGAGTAGGCCCTGAGTCGCGTGTTCGGTAGGTTGGAGGGAGCATTTTTCTTCAACAAGAAAGCCTTTCAACGTTATGAGCAACCGTTTCGTGGACCGCGTGGTCCTGCATCTGTCCGCCGGCGACGGCGGGAACGGCTGCGCCTCCGTCCACCGTGAGAAGTTCAAGCCCCTCGGCGGCCCCGACGGCGGCAACGGCGGGCACGGCGGGGACATCATCCTCGAGGTGTCACCCCAGGTGCACACCCTCCTCGACTTCCACTTCCGGCCGCACATCAAGGCGTCCCGCGGCGGCAACGGCGCCGGTGACCACCGCAACGGTGCCCGGGGGGAGGATCTCGTCCTCGAGGTCCCCGCAGGCACCGTCGTCCTCGACGAGGCGGGTGAGGTCATGGCCGACCTCACCTCGAACGGGATGCGCTACGTCGCGGCCCAGGGCGGTCACGGCGGGCTTGGCAACGCGGCGCTGGCTTCCCGTGCCCGCAAGGCCCCCGGTTTCGCCCTGAAGGGCGAGCCCGGTGAGGAGCACGACGTCATTCTGGAACTGAAGTCGATGGCCGACGTCGGGCTCGTCGGTTTCCCGTCGGCCGGTAAATCGTCACTGGTCAGCGTGCTCAGCGCCGCGAAGCCGAAGATCGCGGACTACCCCTTCACCACGTTGCGTCCGAATCTGGGTGTGGTGAACGTCGGGAACGGCACCTTCACCATCGCCGACGTGCCGGGTCTGATCCCCGGGGCGTCGACGGGTAAGGGGCTCGGCCTGGACTTCCTCCGGCACATCGAGCGTACGGCGGTGCTCGCGCACGTCGTCGACGCCGCGACCCTGGAACCGGGCCGTGACCCGGCCAGTGACATCGAGGCGCTCGAAGGGGAACTCGCGGCCTACGAGTCCGCCCTCGACAGGGACACCGGCCTCGGGGACCTGAAGGACCGTCCCCGCATCATCATCCTCAACAAGGCCGACATCCCGGAGGCGGAGGAACTCGCGGAGTTCGTCAGAGAGGACCTGGTGGAGCAGTTCGGCTGGCCCGTCTTCATCATCTCCGCCGTGGCGCAGAAGGGCCTCGAGCCGCTGAAGTACAAACTGATGGAGATGGTGGAGACCCACCGCCGGGAGAACCCCGTCGCCGAGTCCGATGTGCGGACCATCGTGCGGCCCCAGGCCGTCGACGCGAAGGGTCGTACCCGGGACTTCGTCATCGAGGCCGACCCCTCGGAGGAGGGGGCCTTCCTCGTTCGCGGCGAGAAACCGGAGCGCTGGATCCGGCAGACCGATTTCGAGAACGACGAGGCCGTCGGCTTCCTCGGTGACCGGTTGGCGAAGCTCGGTGTCGAGGACGCCCTTTACAAGGCCGGCGCGAAGGCCGGCTGCACGGTCACGATCGGTGACCTGTCCTTCGAGTGGGAGCCGATGACCGCCGCCGGTGTGGATCTGACCCCGACCGGCCGGGGGACGGACGGTCGTCTGGAGCAGACGGGCCGTGTCTCCGCCGCGGAGCGCAAGCGCGCCTCCCAGGTGCGTCGTGGCCTGATCGACGAGCTCGACTTCGGCGACGGGGAGGAAGCCGACCGGGAGCGCTGGCAGGGCTGACCCTCCGTCCTCGCCGTCGTCCGCTCACCGCCCACCACCCGTGACGCCCGCCCCCACCGGAGTTCCGCTACCGGAACGGGGGCGGGCGTCCGGTGTCGGCGGCTGCGGGCCCTAGACTGTCCTGCATGACTCCCGTTTCCTCCTCCCGCTCCGATGCCGAGACCGCACTGCGGGCCCGGATCACCGCCGCGCGACGTGTGGTGGTGAAGATCGGATCATCGTCGCTCACCGGGCCGGACAACCGGGTGGACCCGACGGCGATCGACCGCATCGTCGACGCGGTGCAGGCCCGCCAGGGCGCGGGGACCCATGTCATCATCGTGTCCTCGGGTGCGGTGGCGTCCGGGATGGGCCCGTTGAACATGACCGAGCGCCCCACCGATCTCGCGGGCAAGCAGGCGGTCGCCGCCGTCGGGCAGGTGTATCTCGCGCACGAGTGGGGCCGCTCCTTCGCCCGCTACGGGCGCACCACCGCGCAGGTCCTGCTCACCGCCTCCGACGCGGGGCGTCGGGACCGGACCCGGAACGTGCAACGGACCCTGGACAAGCTCCGTCTGCTCGGGGTGACGCCGATCGTGAACGAGAACGACACCGTCGCCCACTCGGAGATGCGGTTCGGGGACAATGACCGGTTGGCGGCGATCGTCGCGCACCTCGCCGGTGCGGAGGCGCTCTACCTGCTGTCCGACGTGGACGGCCTGTACGACCGGAACCCCATCGACCCGGAGGCACGGTTCATCGGTGAGATCCGGGACGGAGGTGATCTGCGGGACGTGATCGCGGGCGACGGGGGCCGTGTCGGCACCGGCGGGATGGCGTCGAAGGTGTCCGCGGCACGGCTGGCGTCCCGGTGCGGTGTCCCCGTGCTGCTGACCTCGGCGGCGCAGATCGGTGCCGCTCTCGACACCGGTGACATCGGAACGGTGTTCCACCCCAAGACGACGCGGATCTCGGCCTGGAAGTTCTGGGCGCTCTACGCCGCCGACACGGCCGGCACCCTGCGTATCGACGCCGGTGCGGTCCGTGCGGTGACCGGTGGCGGGAACTCACTGCTCGCGGTGGGTATCACGAGCATCGACGGTGAGTTCCACTCCGGTGACATCGTCGACATCGTCGGGCCGGACGGGGAGGTCATCGGCCGGGGTGAGGTCGCCTATGACGCCCACACCCTGGAACCCATGCTCGGCAGGCAGACGAGTGAGCTCCCGGAGGGGATGCAGCGCCCCGTGGTGCACGCGGACTATCTCTCCGACTACGCCTCGAGGGCGTGAGGCGAACGGTGCCGGTGAAACGCGCACGTGCTGCCCGGTGAAGCGGCTAGGTTGGATCGACGACAGATGATTCGACACCGCGCCGGGAACGCCCGGTCGCGGGGAAGGAGTGGCCGCACATGAGATACGTCATGCAGACGCGGGAGTGGGACGGCCTGGTGGAGGCGTTGTCCGGTCGTGGACACGAGCGCGTGGAGAAACTGGAGGACGCCGATTTCCTCGTGTTCAACGGTGTTCCCGGAGACTTCCCGGAGACCCTGCCGGACAACATCCGCTTCGTCCAGCTGTGTCTGGCGGGCATCGACGCGTTCTTCGACGCCGGATACATCGATGATTCCCGCCGGTGGGCGAACGCTTCGGGGGTGTACGGCCGCCCGGTCGCCGAGTCCGCGGTGGCGTTGCTGCTCTCCGCACTGCACATGCACGTGCACGTCGCGCGTGAAAGGTCCTTCGACACCGCCCCCGAGGTGCACCGGGGGACCGGCTGGTTGTTCGGGGAGACCGTCGCGGTGATCGGGGCCGGCGGGATCGGTCGGGATCTGATCCCGATGCTGAAGGGATTCGGTTGCGATGTCATCGCGGTGAACAATTCGGGCCGTCCCGTCGAGGGAGCGGAGGAGACCGTCACTGCGGAGCACACCGAGGATGTCCTCCGGCGGGCTGACCACGTGATTCTCGCGGCACCGTTGACGGAGGAGACCCGCGGGATGATCAATTCCCGGACGCTGGGTCTGATGAAGGACACGGCGGTGTTCGTCAACGTGGGCCGTGGACCGCTGGTGGTCACCGATGACCTGGTGGCGGCGCTGCGGGAGGGGAAGATCCGGGCCGCGGGGCTGGATGTCACCGATCCGGAGCCGTTGCCGGACGATCATCCGCTGTGGGGGATGGACAATGTGGTGATCACACCGCACACGGCGAACACGGTGGAGAGCATGCAGCGGCTCATGCCGGACGCGGTGCTGGCGAACCTGGACGCCCTGGAATCGGGGGAGCGGATGCCCACCGAGGTGGATCCGGGGCGGGGGTACTGACGGGATCCGGGAGGCGGTTCATCCGTCACCCGGTGGCGCCCGCCCTGTGCCGGGTGATGATCTCGGGTTGTCCCCTCCGGGCCACCGCCAGTTCCAGCCGGGTCACGGGTGATCCCAGTTGGTCGCCGATGAGGTGTGCGTAGAGCGCCAGTTGCCGGAAGTACTCGTCGACGGTGGTGGCGCTGAGCCCGGCGTCCGTCTTGTAGTCGAGGATGACCCAGCCGTCGTCGTCGCGGTAGATCAGGTCGACGACACCGTCGACGGTCATGGCCCCGACGCGCCCTGCGACGGGCAGCTCGCGGTGGTGTTCGCCGGCGAGTGCGCGTCGGATCAGCGGTGACGAGAGGAAACTCTCCGCCGCTGCGCGGACGGATGCCGTCTCCCGCTCGCTGAGTCCGCCGAGCCGTGCGGCCCCGGCGGCGAGTTCCCCGACGTCACCGTGTTCGGTGACGCGTTCCATGACCCGGTGCACCGCTGTCCCGAACGCCGTCCCGTGGTCCTTCGACACGGGTGCCCCGGCGAGCCGGAATCCGGTGGTCGCCGGGTAGTCGTCGGGGAGATCGGTGAAAGCGTGGTCGCCGTGTGCGAGTCCGGTGACGGCTGCCCTGCCGGGGCGGCTCGTCGCGGCCGACACGGCGGCGTCCACCTCCCGGGTCCTCCGTACGAGATCGTCCGGGGTGCGGGCGGAGGTGCCTCCCGGGGAGGGGGCGGGAGCGACGTCCGCGAGGCGGGGGAACGTCACCGTCCCGGGGTCGAGCAGTTCGTGCAGGAGGTGTCCGTAACAGTTCGAGTACGCCTTCCCCGCCTTCGTCAGCTTCGGTTCCACGGGGACGACGAGCACTGATTCGGCGCGGGTCGCCGCGACGTAGAGCAGGCGGATCCACTCGGACTCCGACGCGGTCTTCTCGTTCCGCGACCAGGTTTCCCAGTCCGGGGTGCGGAGTTCGGGGCAGGTGGCACTCAGGCGCATCGCCACCCTCCCTGATTCATCCGGGTTCAGTCCGATGTCGGGGGTGTGGTTGGGTTTCTGTCCGCTGAGCCCGGCGAGGATCACCATCGGGAACTCGCGGCCCTTCGCGCCGTGCACGGTGAGCACCCGGACCGCGTCAACGTCACCCCCGGTGTCGTCGATGACGGGTTCCGCCATCCGGGAACTGGTGACGGCCTGGGTGTCGGCCCATTCGAGGTAGCCGCGGAGATCGCCGCCGACCTCCCGGCCGTAGTCGTGGGCGTTGTCCCGGACGGTCCGGATCCGGTGGAGCGCCGGGGTCGGGTCGGGGTGGACTGCGGCGGCGACGGCGTCCATGTTCAGCGCGTCGATGGTCGCGGCGACGGCCCGTCCGACGGGAACCCCGGTGGTTGCGGTGGCGAGTGCTCCGAGCAGGGCGAGGCCCGCCTCCACCGGTGACGGAGCGGTCGGGCTGTCCCCGTCGTCGGTGCGGTGGTGGGGGAAGAAGCGGTTCCCGTCCTCCCGCCACCGGACGAGATCTTTGTCGGAGCACCCGAGGAGACTGGTGCGCAGCGCCGCTGCGACGGTGAATTCGTCCGCGGGGTCGGCGATCGCCCGCAGCACCGTGTGGAGGTCGACGATCTCGGTGCCCCGGTAGACGAGGGATGAGTTCTCACTGATGTGGGGGATCCCCGCGTCCCGGAGCGCGGACATCGTCGCCCGGGCGGCCTTGTGCGTCACGGCCAGTACCGCGATGTCCCGCAGTCGGAGGGGCACCGGTTCCTGCTGTCCCTTTCCCCTCGGGTGGTGCAGCCACTGGCCGGCGAGTGCGGCACGGACGGCGGCGACGATGTCCCTGTTCTCCGCTTCCCCGGGGGTCAGTTCGTCGACGTTGTCCCGGTTGTTGTTCATCACGACGACGCCACAGTTCCCGGTGGGGGCGTCGGGGCGTGGACTCAGTTCCGCGAAGGGGACGGTGGGCCGGGTGCCGTCGGCGGTGTCACCGTCCGTGAACAGTTCGCCGAAGACGTCGTTGACCCAGGTGATGACGGGTGCGGAGGAACGGAAGTTCGTGGTGAGTTCGACGAGTTCCGACTGCCCGGTGGCTGCGGCTTGACGTGCCGCGAGGTAGGAATCGATGTCGGCGCGCCGGAAACGGTAGATCGACTGTTTCGGGTCACCGACCGTGAACAGTCGTCCCGGGCGTGGATCTCCACCGTCACCGGCGATCGCCGTGATGATCCGGAGTTGCGCCGGGTCGGTGTCCTGGAACTCGTCGATCAACAGATGCGTGAAACGCCGGTGGAGTTCGTTTCGGACGACACCGCGGGTGTCTGCCGCGGTGTCCCGGACGCCCGCCGGTGGCGGGGTGAGCAGACGGTCGGCGACGTAGATCAGGTCGTGGTAGTCGAGGGTGCCGCCGTTGATCCGACGTTGCGCCGTGGCGAGGACATGGCACGCCATGACGTGTCGCAGAACGGTCACGTGGAACGCGGGTTCCGCATTGTATCTGGCCGTCCACTCGTCGCCGATGGCCTGGAACCGGTCCCTGGCGTCATCGATGGGGATGTCCCAGTCGGCTTTCCGGCCGCCACGTCCGCGGGAGAATGACGGTGGTTTCAGTGACTCGGGGGCAGGGTCGTCGTGGGCGAGGAGTTCCTCCGCGTCGTTGAGGCAGGAAGCCACGGTGAGGGCGAACCTGTCTTCGGTGTTCGTGCAGTTCCGGAGGAGTTCGCGGAGACGCCGGATGTAGTCGTCGACGTCGCGTGCGGTGATCGGTTCAGGCCGGACGAGGGGAGCGTCGATGGTCGGGCCGAGATCACCCCAGTGCTCGTCCATCCACCGGATGCGGTCCCGCACCGTGTTCAACCAGTCCCCGTGTGCGGAGAGTGCGGTGAGGCTCTCGGCGAACTGCTCTCCGTCCACGCGGCAGTTCGGCAACTCCGTGAGGTCCGGTGCGGCTCCGCTGATCGTGTCGTCGCAGAGGGCGAGAAATTCGGCGGCGAGATCGTCGGAGGCGACCAGAGCGGTGAAGTCGGATGCGACCTTGATGATCGGCGGGACCCCCGCCTCGAGCGGGTGCAGGGTGATGATGCGCAGGCAGAATGCGTGCAGCGTCTCGATGGCCGCGGCCGGGAGTTGTTCGAGTGCGGCCCGGGCGTTGCGGCGTGCGGTGTCGGTGTCGGTGAAGGAGCGGACCGAGATCCCTGAATCGTGCACGCCCGTCCCGGCGATGGACTCCAGTGCGGTGCGGAGACGTTCCGCCAGTTCACCGGCGGCCTTCTCCGTGAAGGTGATCGCCGCGATGTTGTTGACGGGGACGCCTTCCTCGACGATGAGGGTGATGAGGCGCTGGACGAGGAGGTGGGTCTTCCCCGATCCGGCGCCGGCCTCGACGAAGAGGTTGACGCCGGTTGCGGTGGTGATGGTCCGCCGTGCCGCGTCGTCCTGGAGTGTGGGTGTGGTCATCGGGGTCACTGCTTCCTCGGGGCTGCGGTGGCGGGTGTGGTCGTGTGCGGGCCGGAGTTGTCCCGGGGCTGGTCGTCGGCGGTGATCCGGAGCGGGTTGAAGCCGCGCGGCGTCAGTGCCTCGGCCGCCCGGTCGTAGTTCGCGGCGCCGAGACGGAGGTAGTTCGGACGCGGGATGTTTCCCGTGTTTCCGTTCCTGCTCTGGGGTGGGAACACCCCGGAACCGATCAGGTCGTGGAGTGCCAGGAGGGTCGACTCCAGATGCTTCAGCACGGTGTCGTCGACGGTGATCGCTGATGTGCGCGGCGAGTCCCGGGGTGTGTGGTCGGTGAAGAACAGGTACCGGGATTCGATGCCCGGTGGATCGATGTCGGGGAGTTCCACGAGTGGTGCACCCGTGGTGGGGCTCCCCGGTACCTTCAGCCCGGGAAAGAGCGGAGCCGCGTCGAGTGCGGCACGGACGGCCGCACCGTAGAGAGCGAGCTGCAGGCGGAGGATCTTCTCGCCGGTGGGGTACGCCTGACTGATCTTCCCGGAGTGGGACTGCTTTCCCGACTTGTAGTCGGTGACGCGGAGAACCCGACGTCCGGGGTGGTAATCCAGGCGGTCAACGGAGCCGCGGAACTTCAGGACCGTCCCCCCGGGCAGGGTGATCTCGAGGGGGTGCGCGGCCGTCGACCCGTCACGGTGCGTGCCGCCGAACGCGAGCTCCGCACCGACCGGCACCCACCCTTCGAGGGCCTCTCTCCGTTCTTCCTCGAACCAGGCGCCGACCGTGGTGCGCACCTCCGCACGAAAGAGACTCCAGCGCGCACCTTCCCCCGATGCAGGGGCCATCGCGGCGAGTTGTTCGTCGGTGATGTCGTCCAGCCGGGACCTGGCCCGCACCCAGTCGATGTCCGTGGGCAGGATCGGGCGCGGCGTGGCGTCCAGCCAGGTCTCCCTGGTCCAGAGTTCGAATATCCGGTGGTAGACGGTTCCCCGGTCGCGGGCGTCGATGCCGGAGTCCGGGGGAGTGTCCTCGAGGATCCGGCAACCGAGGATCCGCTCGATGAGGAACGTCAGCGGGGACTCCGGGTAACTCTCCAGCGCCGTCGCCGACAGCTCCCGCCGGAACAGATCCGTGGTGAACCCCGGGATCCAGCCGTTGTATTCGCTGAGAGGCTCCCCGGCTGCGGCACCGGTTTCCCTGGCCCCGATGATGTCCGCGGCCCGACGGATCGTCGGGTCGGGTTCCGCGCCGGAGAGTATCTGCGCCAGCAACAGTTCCCGAGGGTCGGCGGGGACCGCGACGTCCTCCCCGGAGAGAGCATCGACGAGTCCGCCGGAGACCACCGCCGGGGTGGAGTCGATGAGGCGGGAGCGGCCGACTCCCCCGGAGCCGTCGCAGTGGCTGCGGGGGTAGCTGACGACCGCGTGCCCGGGGGCCGTGGCGCATGCCCGGTGAAAGACCTCGATTCGTGTGTCCTGGATACCTTCCGGTGTCTGACCACGCTGTGCGAAGGTGATGGCGCTGGATTCGTTCACGGATCCGGGAAGTGCCTTCTCCGTGGCGCCGAGGATGAGGACCGCATCGAGGATCCGCCCCGGTAGATCGTCGATTCCACCGATCGATATCGCGTTGACCGGTGCGTCGACAGGCTGGGGTTCGTCGAGGAACGTCCGCAGGAGCTCGGTTGCGAGATCGATCCGGAACCGGGGGAGTTGCGCTGTCATGCCGGACAATCCCTCGACGGCCCTGTCGATCGCGGCGAGTGCCGCCGCACGCTCTGGCCCCTTTCCGGGGCGCAGCTGCGCGGCCACGAGGTCGCGGAGAGCGCCGGTGAACTGATCCCAGGTCGTTGTTTCCCGCAGTGCGGTGACGCCGTCCCGGAGGGCGAGGACCCACCGTCTCATTCTGTCCGTGTCCGGGTGCCCGTCCGGCTCACCGGAATCGACGTCCGTGACTCTCGGTCTCTCCCAGTCGGCGAGGACATCGAAACGCTCGGCGCGTCGGGTGACCCGGTCGAAGATGTCCCGGTGGACCGGCTTACCGTCGACCGGGTGCCGGATTGCGCCGGTGCCGAGAATCGCGGCCAGTTCGCGGCGCGGCAGGACCTGCGGATCGAGTGCCAGGATGCGGAGCAGTGCGCGTACCTCGGGGGCATCCGACCACCGCAGGTCCGAGAACCCGGTGAAGGGGACGGCGGCCCCGGTCAGTGCGTCGGAGAGTCGGGGCCCGTAGTCCGGGCTGCACCACCCGCAGGCGATCCGGTGCGGCGGTGTTCCCTCCGCCACGAGCTTCCTGATGTGGCGGACCGCCCGCATCACCTCGTCGTTCTCGTCGCTGCAGGACCACACCACGGGTTCCGGTCGTTCCCCGGTCGGGCACTGCCCCACGGTGTCGATTCGGAGTGCGTCCAGTTCGTCGAGGAACCACCGTTGGGTGGGGTCCGTGGGAACGACGTCGACGACGATGACCGCCGCGTCGTCGGGCGGCGGGGTGAGAGCGTGGAGGCAGGCGTCGTGCCAGGTGAAACAGTCGGGATTCAGGGCACGGACGCGACGCGCCACGTCGAGGCACGCGCCGGGGAGGAGCCGCCCCTCCGTCCGGTCCCGGAGATGCCCGGGCAGGGAGAGCAGCTCGGTGACGATGGACACCAGTGCGCTCCTCGTCGCAGGCTGGTCGGCGGTGCCGTACCTGGTGAACTCCGTGTCCGTGTCGGTGAGCAGCCGCATGACCGAGCCGGTGATGCGGGAACGGTCGAGGAGGACACGGCCGTCACGACGCTCCGTCACCTCGACCGAGCGACCGAGTATGTACCCGGCGCACGAGGTGACGGTGACTCCGAGGAGAGTGCCGGTGGACGTGAGCTGCTCCAGGACGTCGCCACGGGCTGTCGGTCCACAGAGGATCGTGACCGGCCGGAGGCGATCGGTGCGGCGGACCTCGGCGATGGCTGCGGCCAGTTGGACTGCGACGGTGTCTGCACTCATGCGGGGATCCTTGTCGTCGCACCACCGGGATCTGCACCGGAGGTGACGGGGCGGGGACTGCTCGTTACCGGACAGCTTAATTGGCTGCGGGACACCACCCTCGGGAATCGAACACAGGTTCTGTTGCGTGTGGGGTGTCCGGCTGAACCCAAGGGGAGGTTCGCGCCCCGGACCTGTGCTGAAGCGCCCCGCGGATGATTCTGCGCTGCTAAGATTCGGCGGCATGAACCCCGCTGAGAACACCGACACGATCTCCTCCGCCCGAGAGAAGGAACGGGAGGAGGTCCTGGCCAGGGCCCGTGCCGCGAAGGACGCCTCACGGACGGTCGCGCAGGCGACGACGGACACCAAGAACGCCGTTCTGCTGGCCGCGGCCGAGGCGCTGGTGGAACGCGCGGATGAGATCCTGGAGGCGAACGCACGCGACATCGCCGCCGGGCGCGACGCGGGGATGAGTGACTCCCTGATCGACCGGCTCTCCCTCGATGAGGGCCGGATCGCCGGGATGGCGGGCGGTCTGCGGCAGGTCGCCGCCCTCCCGGATCCGGTGGGGGACGTCACCGGGGGAAAGACGCTGCCGAACGGTATCCGGATGCGTCAGGTCCGGGTGCCGCTCGGGGTGATGGGCATGGTCTACGAGGCGCGCCCCAACGTCACCGTCGACGCCTTCGGCCTCGCCCTGAAGTCCGGCAACGTCGCGCTCCTGCGCGGGTCGCGGTCCGCCCGCCACTCCAACACCGCACTCGTCGCCGTGCTGCAGGACGTCCTCTCGCGGCAGGGGCTTCCGTCCGCCGCGGTGCAGCTCCTGCCGTGCGAGACCCATGACAGTGTGCAGGACCTCATCACCGCCCGTGGTCTGGTCGACCTCGTGATCCCGCGTGGTGGCGCCGGTCTGATCGAGGCCGTGGTCACCGGCGCCACCGTTCCCGCGATCGAGACCGGTACCGGCAACTGCCACGTCTACATCGACGGCGCGGTGGACCTGGATCAGGCCATCGCCATCGTCATCAACGGCAAGACCCGGCGCCCGAGCGTCTGCAACGCGACGGAGACGGTGCTTCTCGACGCCGCACTCCCCGACGCCGACAAACTGCGTGTCGTGGAGGCGTTGCAGCAGGCCGGCGTCCGGATCCACGGTGACGTGGAGACCCTCGCCGCGTTCGGTGCCGCGGAGGTCGAGGCCGCGACCGACGCCGACTGGTCGGACGAGTACCTGTCCATGGACATCGCCGTCGGGGTGGTCGACGGTGTCGACGGAGCGGTGGAGCACATCGCACGCTGGTCGTCGGGACACACCGACGCCATCGTCACCACGAGTATCCGGGCGGCCGACGCCTTCGTCGCGGGAGTGGACTCCGCGGCGGTGATGGTCAACGCCTCGACCGCGTTCACCGACGGGGAACAGTACGGTTTCGGAGCGGAGATAGGCATCTCCACCCAGAAGCTGCACGCGCGTGGGCCGATGGCGCTGCCCGAGCTCACCACCACGAAGTGGGTGCTCACCGGCGACGGACAGACCCGCCCCTGAGTCACGGTGCACCGGAACGGGCCGGTCCGGTGTACCGCAGGTAGAATCTGCGGCCATGACGACCTCCGCGAAGCAGGGCGACCCACGACCCGGTGCCGCCGTCCCGTCCGAGCCCCGGAGAATAGGGATCATGGGCGGGACCTTCGACCCGATCCACAACGGGCACCTCGTGGCCGGCAGTGAGGTCGCTGATCTGCACAACCTCGATCTGGTGGTGTACGTCCCCACGGGGCAGCCCTGGCAGAAGGCCGGTCGGGAGGTCAGTGAGGCGGAGGACCGGTACCTGATGACGGTCATCGCGACGGCCTCGAATCCCCGTTTCACCGTCTCCCGGGTCGACATCGACCGGGGGGGAGCGACCTACACCGTGGACACGCTGCGGGACCTGCGCAGGCAGTTCCCCACGGCGGAACTGTTCTTCATCACCGGTGCCGATGCCCTGGCGAAGATCGTCACGTGGCGGGACTGGGAGGAGATGTTCTCCCTGGCGGAGTTCGTGGGGGTGACCCGCCCCGGGTACGAACTCGACGACGACATCCTCCCGGAGGTCCACCGGAAACGTCTGTCCCTGATCGAGATCCCCGCCATGTCCATCTCCTCGACGGACTGCCGTGCGCGTGCCGCGCAGGGAAGGCCCCTCTGGTATCTGGTCCCCGACGGAATCGTCCAGTACATCGCGAAACGCCAGCTCTACCGGCCGGGTGGTGCGAACGGGGCACTCGACCCCACGCCCTGAGGCCGCTCGCCCGGAGGCGACACCGGGGGTGCGGTCGAGTGGCGTCCCCCACTCCGGTGACCACGGGGGAATGTGCCGTAACGGGCAAACCGTGGGACACTTGAACCCGAGAGTGTGCATCCGGTGACGATCGACCGATGATCACCGCGACAGTCGGCCCGTTCCCCGGGTACGGTCCGACACGGGTGCACACGAGAAGTACGAAGAATCCCACGGAAGAGAACCTGTGCCTGCAACCACCGCCTCCATCAAGCTCGCCACCGTCGCCGCACTGGCCGCGTCAGAGAAGCTCGCTGAAGAGATCGCCGTCATCGACGTGTCCGGTCAGCTCATCATCACCGACTGTTTCGTCATCGCCTCGGCGGCGACGGACCGCCAGGTCGGAGCCATCGTCGACGAGGTTGAGGAGAAGCTCCGCGAGGTCGGGGCGAAACCGATCCGCCGTGAGGGCGTCCGCGAGGGCCGCTGGGCGCTCCTCGACTACGGCGAGATCGTCGTCCACGTCCAGCGGACCGAGGAACGGGAGTTCTACGGCCTGGACCGCCTCTGGCGCGACTGCCCCTTCATCGAGGTCGAGGGTATCGAGACCCCGGAACGCCCCGAGACCTGGTCGAATGACGTCGATGTCCGCAACGTCGATTCCATCGACGAGATCCCGCTCGCGTCCGAGGAACCTGACGCGAACGAACTGTGACCCGTCGACTGGTCCTGCTCCGGCACGGGCAGACCGACTACAACGCGACCGGCCGGATGCAGGGGCACTATGACTCCCGGCTGTCCGACATCGGTCACGCCCAGGCGCGGGCCGTGGTCGAGCCGCTGCGTTCCTTCGGGATCACCCGGGTCCTGTCCTCGGATCTGACCCGCGCCCATGACACGGCGACGCCGTTCGCCGAGGCACTCGGTCTGCCCGTCGAGACGGACCGACGTCTCCGGGAGACGGATCTGGGGGAGTGGCAGGAGAAGACCAGCGTCGAGGTCGATGCCGCGCACCCCGGTGCCCGGGCCATCTGGCGCCGTGACGTGAACTGGGCCCCGCCCGGGGGCGAGACCCACCTGGAGGTCGGGGCCCGCGCCCGCGAGGTCGTCGACGAGCTGATGCGCACGTACGACGACTGGGATTCCGGTGCGGTGCTGCTCGTCGCCCACGGCGGCACACTGAAGGCTCTGACCGCGTCGCTGCTCAACATCGCCCCCGAGCAACTGCCGATACTGAACGGGCCGGACAACTGTCACTGGGCGAAACTGACCGCCCGTCCGCCGTTCTACCCGGGGAGCCGTGACGTCCTCGGCGACACCGGGCGGATCATGCCCGAGGCCATCTTCACCCCGGACAACGTCACGCGTGCCCGCTGGTACCTCGACGTCTGGAACGCGGGAGTGACCTACCCGAGGGACTGAGCCCCTCATTTCGGGTCCGGAACTCGTCCGGTGCTACGTTTAGGTGAACAAAAAACCTGAACCTTCACCGTGAGGAGTCCGCAGCCCCATGCCCGTACGCGTCGTCACGGATTCCGCGGCCTGTCTACCCGACGCCGTCGTTGATGACCTCGACATCACCGTCATCGACCTGCACGTGATGCGCAACGGGAGAGACCGTTCGACCTCGGGGCTGTCCGCCCTGGAACTGGTGGCGGTCTACGCGCGGCAGCTGGAACGCGGCGGTGACGACGGTGTGCTCGCTCTTCACCTGTCCAAGGAACTGTCCTCCACCTGGTCGAACGCCGTGACCGCCGCGGCCGTCTTCGAGGATGATCTCGTCCGGGTCGTGGACACCTCCTCCATGGGCATGGGGGTCGGAGCGGCGGTCATGGCCGCGGCGCGGCTGGCACAGGACGGCGCGGACCTCGAGACCTGCTACGACGCGGCCGTCGACGTCCTCGACCGTGGTGACATGTGGCTGTACGTGCACCGGATGGACGAACTGCGCCGTTCCGGCCGGTTGTCGGCCGCGACACAACTGATCTCCACCGTGCCGACGGGACTGGCGAACCGGCCCATCCTGCATCTGCGGGACGGTCGGCTGGAGATTCTGGCCAAGACCCGCACCCAGTCGAAGGGGCTGGCGAAACTCGTCGAGCTCTCCTGCCACGATGTCGGCGACACACCGGTGTTCGCCGCGGTGCAGCAGCATGAGGCGCGGGAAGCCGCCCGGGCACTGGTGCAGATGCTCACGGATCGACTGCCCGAGGGATCGACGCTGATGCTGGTCGACATGGACCCGGTGCTCGCGGTCCACTCCGGTCCCGGCGCGGTCGCCGTGTCCATGGTCCACTCGGCGGACGCAGCCGAACTCGCCGACGGGATCTCCACAGGCGACTAGCTGCGGGATCCCGGTTCATGCACATCGCGCCCGGCACCGGCGTCGGAGGGGGACCGGTGCGGCGTACATTCCCCCGGTATGCGCCAGCGGATCATCGACAGACTCGCCGAACTCTCCCGCCCCACCGGTGAGGAGGACCTCCTGGACGTCGCGTTTCCCCGCCCCCGGCTACAGGTCACGCTGAGACAGGGGGTCCTCGCGCTCGCCGCGACGGGGGTTCTCCTCCTCGGCTGGCTGATGTTCCGGGCCCCTGACCCCGCCTCAGCCCCGGTCATCGCCGTGGCGGCGTCCACGTCCACCGGAGAGACTCCACTCCGGGACCCGGTGGCGGAGACGATGGTGGTCTCCGTGGTGGGGGCCGTGGAGCGTCCCGGCCTCCACGAACTTCCCGCCGACAGCCGCGCCGCCGACGCATTGACCGTGGCGGGGGTGCTGCCCGGTGCGGACACCCGGAACATCAATCTGGCCGCCCGTCTCGTCGACGGCATGCAGCTGACGGTTCCCCTGCCCGGTGAATCGCCCCTCGCATCGGGTCCCGGTGCGGCGGATACCCCGGTGTCCCTGAACTCGGCGACGGCGGAACAACTGGAGTCCCTGCCCGGGATCGGTGCCGCCACCAGTGCCGCGATCATCACCCACCGGGCGGAGCACGGCGGATTCTCCGCTGTCGGGGATCTCGTCGCGGTGCCGGGTATCGGGCCCGCGAAGCTCGCCCGGCTCGAGGGGCTGGTCACCCTGTGACCGAGTTGCGGCTCCTGCCGTCCGCCGTTGCCGTGTGGGTGGCCGTCGCCGTGGTTCTGGTGACCAGATCGGGATGGCCGGGCGTCATACCCGTCATCGCGGGCGCGGGGGCCGCGGTACTGTGCCGTGCCCCCGGCCAGGCTCTCCTGGTCACGGGCTGCGGTGCGTTTGCGGTGATCACCACCTGGATCCGCGTGAGGGCCGCCGACCAGCACCGTCTCACGACGGTGCGGAGAACGGTGTCGGACGGACGGGTCGTCACCGGTCCCACGGAGATCGCGGACGGGACGTGGCTGCTGCGCCTCAGGCTCCCCGGCTATCCGGCCGACGTACCCGTTTTCCTCCGCGGACACGAGAGACCCCCGGCCGTCGTCGGTTCAACGGTACGGGTCGACGCCGTGGTCGGCGCCGCCGACCGGCCGGGAACGGGCACCGTCGTTCTCAACGCGCGTTCCCTCGTGGAACTGGAGGGCCCCTCCGGCCCGGCGTGGTTCGCCGCGCACGTCCGGGACGCGTTCGTCCGCTCGACCTCCCGCTGGATGGACCCGGAATCGGCGGGCCTCGTCCGGGGAATGGTGCTGGGGGACACCGACGGACAGTCCGTGGAGCAGCGCCGGATGTACCTCGACACCGGGCTCTCGCACCTCTCGGCGGTCAGCGGATCCAACGTCGCCGTCGCCACCACCGCAGCGGTCCTCCTCGCCCGCGCGCTCACCCTCGGCCCCCGTGTCCAGGTCAGCTGCGCCGGGGTGACCCTCGTCGCCTTCGTCGGGCTCGTCGGCACGGAACCGAGCGTGCTGCGCGCCGCGGTTACCGGCACCGTCGGACTCGTCGCGGTTCTCGCGTCGACCCGCGCCGAACCGGTGCACGCCCTGAACCTCGCGGTCATCATTCTCCTGTGGTGGCGCAGTGACCTCGCGGTGTCCTACGGGTTCGCGCTGTCCGTCGCAGCCACCGGAGGCATCATCATGCTGCACCCGCTGTTCCACCGCCCCCTCGCGGCGACAGGCTGGCCGGCGGTCGTCGTCCGCGCACTGTCCGTGGCCGTCGCCGCAGACATCGTGACGATGCCGATCATCGCACTCATGGCCGGGAAGATCTCCCTGGTCTCGGTCGCCGCGAACGTCCTCGTCGCCCCGGCCGTCGCCCCGGTGACCGTCATCGGACTCGGCGCGGCACTGCTCGCCGCACTCCCCGGCCCCGGGGCCGCCCTCGCCGGGCCGCTGCTGCTGCTCCTCGAACCCTGCGCCAGCTGGATCACGGGAGTCGCCCGGGTTCTGTCCGCCCTGCCCCTGTCCACGGTCCCGGTGGCGGACGGGTGGCTCGGTGTCGCCTGGGTGACCCTCGGCTGCTGCTGGGTGGTCTGGCTGATCCCGGCCTCACGTCCACCGCGGCAACGGCGGTGACGTCGACCGCGTTCCTCCGTGGTGCCACGCCCGTCCCGGTCCCCACCGGTGCCTGTGGCACGATGGAACACGTGAAACCGTCACCCCCCGCCCCCGTGCACCTGATCCTCGGTGAGGAGGAGTTCCTCGCCGAGCGGGCCCGCATCGCGGTCACCACCGCCGTCCGGGATTCCCTCCCCGACGGCACCGAACTCCCCGTCACCACCATGCGGGCCGGCGACGTCAACGCCAATGAACTCGCCGAACTCCTCAGCCCCTCCCTGTTCGGTGAGGACCGCGTCATCATCCTCACCGGCACCCAGGACGCGGGGAAGGACGCCACCGACCTCGTCCTCTCCTCGGCGAAGAACCCCGCACCCGGCATCTACCTCATCATCCTGCACACCGGTGCCGGACGGACGAAGGCGATGGTGCCGAAACTGTCGAAACTCGCTGAGGTGCACCGTGCCGACAGGGTCAAGCCGAGTGAACGGCCCGCCTTCGTCAACCAGGAGTTCCGGAACCACGGGGTGCGGGTGACCTCCGACGTCACCCGCGCACTCCTCGAGGGGGTGGGCTCCGATCTGCGGGAACTCGCCAGTGCGGTGAGCCAGCTCGTCGCCGACACCGGGGGAGAGGTCACCGAGGCGAAGGTCCGCGAGTACTACGTCGGCGTCGCCGAGGTATCCGGTTTCGACATCGCGGATCTCGCCTGTTCCGGGCAGGTGCAACGCGCCGTCGCCTCCACCCGCCGTGCCCTCCAACTGGGGCTGTCGCCCGTGATGCTCGCCGCCGCCCTGTCGACGACCGTCGGATCCATCGCCCGCCTGTACTCCACCCGGGGCAGAATCGACGCCAACGGTCTGGCCCGGGTCGTCGGGATGCCGCCGTGGAAGGTGGAGAAGACCGCGCGGCTGGCGCGAACGTGGAACGGGGAGGCCGTGTCCGAGGCCGTGATCGTCGTCGCGGACCTCGACGCGGCGGTGAAGGGGCAGGCCGCCGACGACGGCTACGCCATCGAGCACGCGGTGCGGAGGATAGCCGAACTCGCCGGGTAGATCCCCCGGAGCACGGACATGAAAAAGCCCCCTCCCGGTGACAACCGGAAAGGGGGGTTCCCGTGTCCCGCGCCCCACCTGCATGAGCGGGCGGTGATGACGCGGGAAAGGTGGAACTAGTCCATCTTGTTCAGCGCGGACGCCATGTTGGACTTCTTGTTGGCGGCGTTGTTCCGGTGGAACACGCCCTTGGTGACGGCCTTGTCCAGGGCGCGGGAGGCGACGCGCAGCTGGGCGGCGGCGTCGTCCTTCTTGCCTTCCTCGACCAGCGCACGGAACTTGCGGATCTCGGTGCGGACCGCGGAACGCACGTGCTGGTTACGCTGGCGGCGCTCCTCGTTGGTGCGGATGCGCTTGATCTGGGACTTGATGTTAGCCATTGAAAATACCTCTTGAACTCGTGGTCGGGTGTGATGAAACCACCGGCCGGATCCGTCCAGACCGGTGACCCCTGCGGGTCACGGTCGCGGTGGGTGCATTCTCCTGAGCGGACCCAAGGTCCTGACCGCTCCGACACCCACGCCCGGAAAGTGAATAACAGCTTGACAGAGTATCAGCCTCCGGTGAACCAGCCAAACACCGGTGCGGTGTCAACCCCAGCCGTAGCTGCCGCGCAGCCGGTTCGCTATCCGCTCGAACCGGTGCCGGGGGATCACCGCCCCCTGCCTGCGGATCCCGACCTCCGGAATCTCCAGGACCTTGTCCATCCGCACCCAGCACTGCCGCCCCGACTCATCCCACGGGCCGGAACCGATGCCGAGCCAGTTGTCCTCCTCGGCGTGTTCCGGGTTGGGGGAGATCACGAGCCCCAGCATGTGCTGTCTGGACCGGCCGATGACGATGATCGCCCGCTCCCGTGCCGGAGACCCCGGGCCGTCGGTGTCCACCCAGATCCACACGACCTCACCCGGATCAGCCTGGCCGTCCATGTCCGGCGCGTAGTAGATGCTGCGTGACATGGAGGCCGTCGGCTGGGTCGCGTACGTCGTCGCCGACTTGGTCGCACGGTGTGTCGGTGCCTGACCCGCCGGATTCAACCCCAGACGGTCATTGATCACCTCGAGCCCCTGGTCGAGGGGACTGTCCCCGCGACCGAGCACCGACGTCAGGGCACGGTGAAACCAGCTCTCCCCACGTCGCCTGTCATCGTCCACAGCACATCAGCCTAGTCGCTCCCGCCGCGCCGGGGGCAGGTATCGGCCGGGAACGAACGGGGAACCGTCCACCCCGCCCCCACCGTGTCCCCTCGGCCCGTCCGGTCGGGACGGGACCGGGACATGCGGGAGGGGGTGGCGTCGACAGGCGTGAGATACGGGTGTCCGGTCGGGTAGTGTCAGGAGAGCTCCAACCAGGAAGGGACCGTCACACACATGGCCGCCAATTTTGCCGAAGCTACGTACACAGACCCCAGGCAGATCCGTAACTTCTGCATCATCGCCCACATCGACCACGGGAAGTCCACCCTCGCGGACCGGATCCTGGGGCTGACCGGCGTGGTCGAGGCGCGTGACATGCGTGACCAGTACCTGGACAACATGGACATCGAGCGCGAACGCGGCATCACCATCAAGGCGCAGAACGTGCGCCTGCCGTGGGTGCCGCGCTCCGGGGCGCACGAGGGTGAGGAGATCGTCATGCACCTCATCGACACCCCCGGCCACGTCGACTTCACCTACGAGGTCTCCCGCGCACTCGACGCCTGTGAAGGCGCTGTCCTGCTCGTCGACGCCGCCCAGGGAATCGAGGCGCAGACCCTGGCGAACCTGTACCTCGCCATGGAGAACGACCTCGAGATCATCCCCGTCCTGAACAAGATCGATCTCCCCGCCGCCGACCCCGACAAGTTCGCCGAGGAGATCGGCCACATCATCGGCTGTGAACCCGAGGACGTCCTCCGGGTGTCCGGCAAGACCGGTGAGGGCGTTCCGGAGCTGCTCGACCGCATCTGTGAACTCGTCCCGCCGCCGAGCTCCGACAAGGGGGCCGACGCGCCCGCGCGCGCCATGATCTTCGACTCCGTCTACGACACCTACCGTGGCGTCGTCACCTACATCCGCATGGTCGACGGCACCCTCGAACCCCGCCAGAAGATCAGGATGATGTCCACCGGGGCGACCCACGAACTCCTCGAGATCGGCATCGTCAGCCCCACCCCGAAGAAGTGCGTCGGGCTCGGCCCCGGCGAGGTCGGCTACCTCATCACCGGCGTGAAGGACGTCCGCCAGTCCAAGGTCGGCGACACCATCACCTGGGCGAGCAAGGGCGCGGAGGAACCCCTCAAGGGCTACGCGGAACCCAACCCGATGGTCTACTCCGGGCTGTTCCCCATCTCCCAGGCCCAGTACCCGGACCTCCGCGACGCGCTGGACAAACTCCAGCTCAACGACGCCGCTCTCGTGTACGAACCCGAGACCTCCGTCGCCCTGGGGTTCGGTTTCCGCTGCGGCTTCCTCGGGCTGCTCCACATGGAGATCACCCGCGACCGGCTGCAACGCGAGTTCGACCTCGACCTCATCTCCACCGCGCCGTCGGTGAGCTACCGCGTGGTCACCGAATCCGGTGAGGAGATGACCGTGCACAACCCGTCCGACTGGCCCGGCGGCAAGCCGAAGGAGGTCTGGGAACCCATCGTCAAGATGACGGTCATCGTCCCCGCCGAGTTCGTCGGAACCACCATGGAACTGTGCCAGGCCAAGCGTGGACAGATGGGCGGCATGGACTACCTCTCCGAGGACCGCGTCGAACTCCGCTACGTGATGCCGCTCGGCGAGATCATCTTCGACTTCTTCGACATGCTGAAGTCCCGCACACGCGGCTACGCCTCCCTCAACTACGAGGAGGCCGGGGAGCAGGAGTCCGATCTGGTCAAGGTCGACATCCTCCTCCAGGGGGAACCCGTCGACGCGTTCAGCGCCATCGTGCACCGCGACAACGCCCAGTGGTACGGCAACAAGATGACCGTGAAACTCAAGGACCTCATCCCGCGCCAGCAGTTCGAGGTGCCGATCCAGGCGGCCATCGGGTCGAAGATCATCGCCCGCGAGAACATCCGCGCCCTGCGCAAGGACGTCCTCGCGAAGTGCTACGGCGGCGACATCTCCCGCAAGCGCAAGCTCCTGGAGAAGCAGAAGGAGGGCAAGAAGCGGATGAAGAACATCGGTTCCGTCTCCGTGCCGCAGGAGGCCTTCGTCGCGGCGCTCTCGACCGACGAGGGATAGCTCCCGACGGGTGCCGTCGGCGGCCCTGCCGGCGGCACACAGCCCGCTGCCAGGAAACGGCGCTAAGGTTCCCCCGGCCTGTTTCACGACACACACGAGGGGACGTCGGGCGGAGAGATGGAAGTCAACAGTGTTCCGGTGATCATCGAGCGGGTCCTGGATTTCCTCCAGGGCTTTCCCGTGGAGATCATGGCCGTGATCGAACTCGCGGTGCTGGTCGTCGCGGTGATCACGTTCCGCAGGTTCCGGGCGAAGAGCCCGGACCCGGCACCGTGCGGCCGGTCGACCGAACACCGGCATCTGCTCGTCCGCACCATCACCTACTCGGATTTCAGCCGCTCACTCATTCCGCTGGTCGTGACGACGCTGTTCCCGTTCCTGATCCTCGTTCTCGCCGTCGGTCTGATTCCGGCGGGACTGTTCATCGGTGGGGGGGAGCGGGGTACTGCCGTTGATGTTTCTGGTGATCAACCTGATGGCCGTGCCCTCCGCCTTCATCTTCTACTTCTGGCTGGTCACCGAACGCGTCTGGCGGGAGATCCCGGAGGGGGACAAGGACACCCTGATCCATGAGTGGAACAGGGTGTTCGCGATCGGGGTCTACGCACTCACGCTCGTGATCTCTCTCCTCTGCTACCAGTGGTCCCGGGGCGGGGACCTGTTCGTTTTCGGTGACAGCGTGAAGGCGCTGTTCACACTCATCATCGCGGTGTACTCCTTCGAGATGACCCGGCTGGCCGCGAGCATCTACTCGCAGCTCTCCGTGCGGGTCTGAGGGGTGTCGCCCTCCCGGGACGGTGTCGAAGCCGGTGGGGGTTTCCGGGGTCCCCGGTGAGGGTGTCCGCCGCGCTGTGACAAGATCGGTGTGTCCAGGCTGACGACCACCGGTGGCGGACGTACCGTGTTCCTCCGGTGTCCCTTTCCGTCAGTGAATCCACAGGCACAACTCCCGAAAGCGGCCCCATGACCGACTACCCGATGGGTTTCACCGATGTCGGAGCCGTCGCCATGCTCACGAATCCGGACAGTGGACACGGGCGTGCCCGGCATTCGACGGAACGTGCCATGGCGGCGTTCCGTGACTGCGGTGTCGATGTTCTCACCTTTCAGGGGCGTACCACCGCCGATTCCCGGAGGCTGGCCAGGGAGGCCGTGGAGTCCGGGCGGTTCGACGCGATCGTCGTGTGCGGTGGTGACGGCATGCTCAACCTCGTCCTCCAGGAGACCGCGCAGCGGTCGGTCCCGGTCGGCGTGATTCCCGCCGGGACCGGCAACGATCACGCGCGCGAGTATGACCTTCCACGGACGAGCCCGGAAGCGGCCGCGGAGGTGATCGCTGCGGGTTTCGCGGTGACGACCGACCTGGGCCGGATCACGGATCGGGAGGGGAACTCCAGCTGGTTCGACACCGTCATGACGGCCGGGTTCGACTCCCTGGTGAGTGACCGTGCGAACCGGATGACCTGGCCACACGGATCGGCGCGCTACAACCTCGCGATCGCCGCGGAATTCGCCAATCTACGGCCCCTGGCCTTCTCCATGGAGCTGTGCGGGAGGACCCCGCTACCCGGTGAACCCGGTGTGGTCGCGGGGTCCTCCCTGGAACTCCGGGGATCGGCGGTTCTCGCCGCCTTCGGAAACACCCGTACCTACGGTGGGGGACTGCCCGTGTGCCCCTACGCGAACCACCGCGACGGCCTGCTCGACGTGACACTGGTCGACCCGGTGAGTCGGATCCGGTTCGCCTCCTGCATGACGAAGATCGTGAAGGGGACCCATGTGGAGCTGCCGGAGGTGCACAGTTACCGTGTGCGCTCCGCGAAGGTGTGGGTCTACGGGGTCGACGCCTACGCGGACGGTGAACGGATGACCACTCTGCCGGTCACCGTGGAGGCCGTCCCCGCTGCGGGACGCTTCATCGTTCCCGCACCGTGACCCGACCCGCGTTCCGCCGGTGCCCCGGTCGTGTGTCCTCCGTGCCCGGGGTTCCGGGCGGCGATCCGTCGCCGGTGCCGTGCCGTTTTTCTTTCCCGTCGTTCCCCGCGGTGGGGTTCTCCGGTGGCGGTCGTGAAGCGGTGGCGGTGCCGGAGGCCGTTCGCCGTGGAGTGCGATCCATGGCCATTAATTGAAAACAATGTGCAATAAGGTTTATGGTGGGGAGGTCCCGTTCACACGACCCCTTTCAGGAGACCCCATGAGAAGAACTCTGCGTACGGCAGCGGCGACAGCGGGAACGTGCCTCATCATCGGCACGGGCCTGGCGCACGCCGGAACCATCGTCGACCATGACGGTGAGACCCGTGACCGCACAGGCGCCGTGACCTTCACCGAACCGACCGTCGACTACATCCCTGAGGACTCCATCTACGGAAAAGCCCTCAGGGTCACCTGGACGGTCACCAACGACTCCAACGTCTGGGTCAAATCCCTCGGCCCGGGCTTCAACGCCGACGGGGAACGCTACAACGACACCGAGGGACAGGAGATGCTGGTCCGCTGCATCGACGCCGCCGTCCCCTTCGCCCCGGGCACCGTCGCCCACTGCGAGCAGTACATCAACGTCACCGACACCGATGTCGCGGCCGGGCACACCAACCGGGAAACCCCGAAGTTCAACGTCCTCTACGGTCTGAACAACGTCAAGGGTGAATACGAGTGGGCCACCGCGGAACCCGTCCCGGCCATCGACCTGGCCACCGGGAAACCCATCACCGACCACGACCACGGCACCGGTGACGACCCCACGGAGAACACGCCGGAACCCCCGGAAAACGGCGGAATCTCCGGCATCATCACCAGGATCCTCGACGCCCTCCGTGAATTCCTGGGCAGGATCTCCGGAGGCGCATTCTCCAGCTGACGATGAACGCAAGAACCGGTGTCCCACTCCAGCGGGACACCGGTTTTTTGCGTTGTCAGGGGGTTATCGCGTGTACCAGGGCGTCATCGAGCGGAACTGGTTCGTCCCACAGTGCAGTTCCCCGGTGCCCCGGTGCAGGTAGTCGTAGTCGTCGACGAAGATGACCTCGTACCCGGCCTCCGCCATCTCCTTTTTCAGGTGATCGGCGAACACATCGGTGCCGTTGATGTCCGGACCGAACGTCTTCGGGGCGAGATAGGTGCTCCGGTCGCGCAGGATGCCGTTGACGGCGTTCGGGTTGAACGACGCCATGGGGTAGATCTTCGTCGCGTCGTAGGCGTCGTGCAGATCCATCCGGTACCAGGCGGGGTAGCGGATGATGTCCTGCTCACCCAGGCCGGTCTCCGCCTTCAGAGTCGCGATGTTCCGGTCGCTCACCTCGATGGCGACGGCGTGCTGGCGCTGCATCATCTCGTCGGTGGCCTCCGTGAGGGTGGTGGTGCTGTTCGGGTAGTTGACCAACTGGGTGTCCCCGTGACCGTCGGCGATCAGGTCGGCGAGCATCTTCTTCCCGAGTCCCGGATCCGCGACCAGCAGCTTGAAGCCAGCCGCGTTGTCGGCGGGCAGGACGTGGACCATCTCGTCGACGTGCCCCACGGTCAGGTGGCTCGTGTCCAGGATCAGGGGGTCGGTGTATCCCTGGGCGGCGAGGAATGCGAGCTGCTCCGCGGTGGGGGAGTTCTCCTCCGCTGTCCCGTGGTCGTGACCGGCGTGGGCGTCGCCACCGTGGGTGTGTCCGTGATCCTCGGCGATGAGATCCGGATTCTGCCGGACACCGATGATCGCGCGACCGCCCGGGTGTGCCGGTGTGGGCGGCAGGAACTCGAGGTTGCCACCGGCGCTCGGATCGGATGTCCCGGGCTTCACGTTGATCTCCGCGACGCCGATGCCCGGGCCCCGGAGCTGGTACATGGCGTTCTGGCCGTCCTCGGCCTGATCGACGCGCATCACCATCCGCATGTTGTGCGGGCCGTTCTCGCCGGGCATGGAGGTGTGGAAGACCTCGCTGCCGTCCTGGATCCACTGGACCTCCATGCCGGGGAGCCTGCGCAGCTCCACGTCGCCGAGGGCCTCCTCGAGGCGGGCGTTGAAGGGCGCGGCGTCCTTGAAGGAGTCGTCCAGGGTGAGCACCGTCTGCAGGTCCTCGGTGTGATCGTGTCCCCGCAGCGGCGCCTGCTGCAGCTGCACGCGGTCCACGGTGGATGAACCGTTGTCGGTCGTGGTGAGGGTGACGGTGAGACGACCGTCCCATGCGGTGCGGTCCCGCATCACGTCCAGTCCCTCCACGCCGAGTGTGACACCGTTACGCAGCTGCTCGGCGGTCAGCGTCGTCGACGCCGTCACCGGTGCCCAGGTCCCGTCATCCTGCAGCAGGAAGATGCGGGCGTGGCCGGTGTCGTAGTCGAGGGTCGCGGTCGCGGCGTCGGTGAGTTTGGCCGCTGCCTTCACCTGCAGGCGGGCGAGATCGAGTGCATCCTCGTCACCGTTGACCACCTCATCCGCGGCGTCGTTGCAGGCGGCGAGTTCGGCGCGTGGTGTCCCGGCCTTGTACGCGCATCGTGCGGCGTCGTCGTCGAGATTCGCGAGGAAGATCGCCCCGGCCTCGAAGTTGGCGCGGTCCCGGTTGTCGAGGTCGGTGTCGGTGACGCGCCCGTCGCGGTTCGTGTCACCGACGATTGTGGCCAGCGGTGGGGCCGTCGGTGCGGGCTTCGGCGTGGTCGAGGAGCCTTCCGAGCTGAATCCTGAGGTCAGGCGGTCGGCGAGTGCCTTCCATTCGGAGGAGAGGGTGCTGGAGCCGGTGACGGTGGTGACCGAGTTGATGTAGTCGACCGGGTTGCACGCGGTGAGTGCGAGGGAGGAGCAGGCGAGCGCGGCGAGGGTGGTGCCGGCCCGGAATCGGCGGAGATTCAAGTGAAAAACCTTTCCAGTAGTAGTGATGGGCCTAGACTACTGCGAAGATTTTTCATTAAGCAACTGTGGTGGGAGATGGACGGAAACTGGGAATCCGCTGGCAGGGCGGCGAGTTCCTGTTCACTCCCTCTATCACCGGCGGATCAGGACCTGATGCGGGCCTGCAGAAACTCCGAGGGTGCGCCGCTCGTGGTCACCAGCAACTCATCCCGGGCACGAGACGCCGCGACATAGAGCAGTGACCGCTCCCGCCGCATCGCCTCCTCGCGCGCCTCATCATCGAGACGGGCGAACGAGTACATCTGTGGAATCTGATCCTGCGACACACCGGCGATGATGACGTGCGTGAACTCGAGTCCCTTGGCACCGTGCATGGTCATCACACTGACCACCCGCTCATCGACCTCGTTCGCCTCCTTGCAGAACTTCGCCTCGATGTCCCTTCGGGCGAGGGCGTCGACGATCCTGCCGGCGTCGTTGCGGGTGCGGGTGAGAACGGCGATGCGGACCGCGCGGGTCGGTCCCTCGGTCTCCCGCCACTGGCGGATCGCCTCTGCGGCGGTGTCCATCTCGTGGGCGAAGGAACGACATTTCCGGATCACCGGCTCGGGGCCCGAACGCTCCGAGTGGTAGCCGGTGACGGTGTCCCTGTC
Organism: Corynebacterium pygosceleis; assembly: GCF_016595275.2. Classification (GTDB taxonomy): domain Bacteria; phylum Actinomycetota; class Actinomycetes; order Mycobacteriales; family Mycobacteriaceae; genus Corynebacterium; species Corynebacterium pygosceleis. Next base: position 69,994 of record NZ_JAENIQ020000005.1, read on the forward strand.
GCCCTCGGAGTTCACGAAGTGCTCGCCGGTGAGGATATTCACCGCGAAGTCGAGGTTCTCCGCCGTGGTCCGGTAGTTCAGGCGGAGACCCGCCGACGCTTTGCCGCGGGTGTTGATACCGAACCGGGACAGCACCATCGGGTTCCCGTAGATCCGCTGATGGGCGTCCTCGGAGATGAAGATGTCGTTCGCGCCCCGGGCGACCAGTGCACGGATGAGCAGCCAGTGTCCGGCGTGGAAGTCCTGTGCCTCGTCGATGATCACGTGATCAGCCAGGCGCGAGGACGGATCCCCGTCGACGGCGCGTTCGTCGAGCACGGCGGCGGCGATCGCCGCCATGGTCTCCCACCCGACCTTGGCCGACTGGGCACAGCTGGCGAGATAGGAGTCGAGAACGGTCCAGACGGCGATTCTCTCCGCGCGGTTGAGCGCGACACCGCGACCCGTGCGGGGCACCCGGAGATAGTCCCTCTTCGACGTGATGCGTCCGGGAAGAACGACGTCGGTGAGTTCCTGGCGGAGGAACGCACCGTGACCCTTGGTTCCCGGGAGCGTGACGCCGGTGGCGCTGACCGCCGCCTCGAGTTCCTCCGCCTCTTTCTGCGCGCTGACGCATCGAGGTGCGACGAGCAGCGACCTGCCGAGCACATTCTCGGTGGCTTCGGCTCGGGCCCGGGGACTGGCGTCTGCGACGATGGAACGCGCGAGCGAGTCGATCCCGGTCACGACGATGCCCTCATCGCCGGGATCCTCCGCCAGGGCGCCGGGGTCGAGGGCCGTGACCATCGAGCGCAGTGATGCGGCGAGTCCCCTGGTGTAGGTGGTCAGCAGGATCCTGGTTCCAGTTTTTCCGCTCTTGCGGCCGGTGAGCAGCCCTTTGTGGATGTTCACCGCACGGTGGACCGCGACAACGGTCTTTCCCGTGCCTGCGCCACCGAAGACGCGCCCTGACCCGCTCAACCAGCGCGTGGCCAGATTCCGCTGCTGCGGATGGAGGAACACCTTCCATCTGCCGAAATCCCCCGATTCGATGACATCCCGCAGCGCATCGACCGTGTCGCCGATGTAGGTGAACTCAAGCTGGGCGGCCGGTTGATTGATCGCGGCGAGCACCTTCTCCTGCTCTGACGCGGTCGGATCCGGAGTTCGGTCCTCCGCCGACTGCAGGCGCAGATCCTCACGGACCTCATCGACCGAGTACCCCGATGCGAGCTCACGGAATGCCGCGCTCTGCCACGCCGGGGCCTTGTCGAGGGAGCGCAGGAACATCATGGAGGTGGTCGTTGCTAGAACCTGCTCAGACAGTTTCCGGTTGAGGCCCAGCTCGCGGTAGAGGCTCTCCGGGGTGTGCCCGTCCGCGGCGATACGGGCGCCGCTGTAGCGGTGGGGTCCGGTTTCCGCAGCCGACCGCTTCGCGGCGGGCTGCGTGTCCGTGGCTGGGGAAGGGGCGGGCGCCGCGGAGGCGGTGATGCGCGTCTCGTGGAGGACCTCGGCGACACCGTTGACCGGGTTGATGTGCAGCACGCTGTCCCGTGCGGCGGCGAGTGCCTCTTCCGGGGCGTGGACGCCGCAGACGATGTACGCGGTGTCGCTGTCGTCGGACTCGCCGGCGATCTCGAAGAGGATCACCGCTTGGCTGTGATCGGCTGATTCCAGCACCCGGATCCGGGGATCCGCGGATGCTTCCACCGGCATCGGGCGGGATGCGCCCTGGATCAGGGAACCGAGAAGCTGCTCGAGTTTCCGCTGTTCGGCCGTGGTGTCGGGCCGGGCCCCGGCGGTCATCGTGATGGTCGGCATCTAGTGTGCTCCTCGTTCCGAATCAGTCAGGTGTGCGATCAGCTCGGCGACGAGATCATCCGGAACCTCACCGGTGTCGCCGGTCGTGAATACCGTCCAGCCCGCCTTCCTCAGAGTGTCCAGGACGGACTCCCCGGCGTCAACGGTGAACGCGACGCGCTGGCCCCGCCAGACGAGGTCCAACGGGCAGCCCTCGACCTCCTCACCCTGTTCCGGTAGCGCGGGTAGCGGGACAGACTCCGCGATAGCGCGGAGCACCGATTCCTCGGTGTCGCTGATCGCCTCGTCGATGAGAACCAGCCACTCGGCGGGCGGCCCGTGGACCTCGGCGTCATCGACGGCAGGCGGGACCTGTGCGCTCAGCTTCTCCTCGACGCCGTCTACGCCGGCGAAGTCCGTGGCGGTGATGTCAGCGACCTTGCGCCGAAGCGACAACAGGTTCGACCATTCCAGCCAGTGGTACCAGTGCGTCTTGTACGCCTCGAGCCCCAGGTCGGCCATGGTGTGGTCCGAGGCATCGAGCTCGAGGCGCGCATCGGCCTCCGCCATCGCGGCGGGCCCGCCGGAGCCGAGCTTCAGCATGAGTGACAACGGCCCGTCACTGAACAGCAGCGTCGATGAGGTGATCCTGGTCATCCTCGGCCCCAGGATCATGGGCAGGGCGGCCGCCGCGTGCTGCCAGACCTTCAGTTCCGGTTGCAGGATGATGTCCAGCAGGAGAGTGACGGGGTCCCGCTGCAATGAATCGAGCGTCACCTGGGCGATCCCGAACTTCCGTGCCACACCGGCGGCGACCTTCTGGTGGTACCACCAGGGTGTCGTCGTGGTGCCGGACTCCGCGATACCGAGGTCACGCCAGGTGATGGCCCAGGGTATGTAGCCCTCTAAACGCAGCTGCTCCCGCTTCCGCGCGTCATCGACGAGCCGGTTGTGCTGGGGCGAGGCGTGGTACTCCACGGAATCGCAGTAGATGGCGAAACGTGGGGCGTTCTCCCCGGCGGTGGACTCGAGGACGAAGTCGGGTCGGGTCGTACCGCCCGCGATCAGCTGCTGCGGTTTGAGGGACCAGGACATCGCCTGTCCGGGGATCCGGGCGTGGATGTGGACATGGTTGCCGACCGGCTGCCGGTCGATGGTGGCCCCCAGTTCCTCGAGTTTTCGGACGATGAGATCCCGGGTGCGGATCTCCAGCGGGGTCTCCTCCTGTGCCTTCTGCGGGCGCTGCTGGGTGACCGCCGCGGGATCGAAGGCCGGGAGATCATCGACGTCCTCATCGCCCACGACCAGCTGCAGCAGTGCCGATTCCGCAACCTGGCGGGACACGACCGTCTCCTGATGCGCCCGAGTGAACGGCAGGAGGCACTGCGGGCAGGAGAGGCGCTGTTCATCGGCGCAGGGACAGGATTTCAGTGCCCGGTAGGCCGTCTCCAGCAGCTGCCAGACCTTCTCCGGCCGGGAGAACTCCGACAGGTAGCCTGTGCCGCCCGGAACCAGGTCGTGGAGGAGCAACGCCGTCCGTGTCTCCGGGGAGCGTTCCCCGGGAGCCGGAACAACGACCTCCGTGACATCCAGGTGCTCCGGGCTGCCGCCCAGAACCGCCTTGAATCCGAACTTGATCGCCGCGACGAGCGACGGTGCCCCCATCGGACCGAAACGCTGCACGGACGAGGGCAGGTGCAGGAGAACACCCTGGGTGTGCAGGACACGGCCGAGTGCGACCTCCACGTTGTCCTGTTCGAGTTTCTTCGCGTTCTGGCACCAGCCGCGGTGGTCCCGCCGGTCGTTTCCGCCGGCGGTCCGGTCGATCTGGCCGCAGTAGCGGCAGAGAGTGAACAGGGGGAAACTGCGTGCGTCGCCGGCCAGATACCGCTCCGGGCCGGAACCCGAACCGAGGTTGAGCCACCGGAGTTCCACTTCGCGCAGGTTGGTTACGCCGAACCCGGACTTCTCCAGGTACCAGGTGGACATGGCCGACCGGTCCGGCAGACGTACGGCGAGAGCCGTGGTGAACATCGCCCGTTGACGTTCCTCCTGGGAACCGTCGATGAGACTGCGTTCGGGTCGGATCTGCGCGGACACCTTGTGCATGGGGACCACGGGGATCTCCTGCTCGACCGCCGCGAAATGATCGTCGCCACAGGCCGGGCAGCTGTCGAAATCCTGTTCCGGGGTGAGCACCTCGACGTGGGAGCACGAGGGGCACAGGCGCCACCGCTGGATCCGGTCACCGTTCGCGCCGAGATCCACGGCATCGATCAGGATCTTCATCCCCTCCGCGTAGAACGTGCTGCCCGGGGCGAGCTCCGTCAGAGCACTGGACAGGCCCCGGGAGTACGAGTGCTCCTGGCGTTCGATCTCCGCGGCGGAATCGGTGTGCCGCAGGAAGCCGGAGACGCGCAGCTCGACCGAATCATCGAGAAGCGTGTAGTTCGGCAGCAGGCCGAAGCGCTCCAGTGCGGCGACCCAGGTGTCGCCGGTCAGTTGCTTCTGCTGCGCGCGCAGTAGTTTCTCCGCGGACACCGCCAGCGCATAGTCCGACCTGTCCTGGTCGGTCGCCCCCGCCGCCTCCGCGGCCATACCCAGTTCGTGCAGCGATCCCTGCACGTCCCGCAGCTGCCGCCCGATCTCCTCGAGCTCCTTTTCCCACCGTTGGGATGCGGCGGCCACAGCGCCGGGAAGATCCCAGTCGATGAGTTCCCGGGTGACGTGTTCGTCGATGTTGCCCGAGCCCAGGGATTCGATGAACTGGTCCCGCACCTCGGTGATGAACGGGACCCCGGCGTCCAGCAGCTTCGCGTACAGCCCGTCATCCTGCCGGAACACGTCACGTGACCGCGACATGCCCACCAGCGCGGACCCGCCGGCGAGGGCGTCGAGCACCGCGGCGAGCAACTGCCGGCGCAGGATCTCCACGGCGGAGAGATACACCGCTGGAGGAACCACGTCACCGTCGATCACCGAGAGCGGCTCGTGGATCTTCGGCAGATGCTGGCCCCGGCCACGGACCACCGCGACCGCCAGCGAGTTACCCGTCAGTCGGCCCGCACGACCGACCCGCTGCAGGTAGCTGGCCACGCTCACCGGCATCGAGGAGAGCATGACCGTCGACAGGTCACCGATGTCGATGCCCATCTCCAGGGTCGGGGTCGCCACGAGGACGTTCACCGCGTCCGGGCGGGGATCGCCACCGGATCCGCGGAACTCCTCCTCGATCGCCTGCCGCTTCTCCGATGGGATCAGGGAGGTGTGCTCGCGGGCGATGATGCTGCGCCGTTCCCCCGAGGTGTACAGGCGCCGGTAGTAGTTGGGCGCAATCTCCTCCGCCTCCAGCACACCGGAGCAGTCCGGGGTCAGGCACCGGGCACCGGCAAGCTGCCGCTCCGTCGTCGGACCGACCGAAACCAGCGTGTGGCAGACCGTGCACCGCAGCGCCCTGCCATCAGCGCTGCGCCGGATCATGATGCGCTCGGTGGGCAGCGAGTAGGTACGGGCGTCACTACGCGTCGGCGCGGATATCAGCGTGCCGTCGGTGACCAGGCTGTCCAGGTGCGCGACGCACAACCGTGCCGCCTGCTCCCGCGCCATGCCCAGCTGGCGCGCCGTCCACCTGGCGTACCAGCCGTGGGCACCGGCCACTGGATCAGTGCCGCCGTTCCACTTCTTCTGCTGGATCGGACCCCCCACCCTCGGGAACACCGGGCCTGTGCCAGGTGCGAAGGGCGGGAGCGCGGAGGTCACGCCCCGGCCCCGCGTGAGGTAGAACTCGGCACCGTCGTTGTAGCGGTAGTCGAGGAGCCACGGGTGCTCGATGCCGCCACGGCTCCGGATCCGCTCGACGATGCCGCGCGCCCACGCGAGCAGAGCATCGTCGGTGAGGCCACCGTCGTGCCCGTCCAGATCCAGCATCTGCACCGAGTCGAGGGCGCGCCTGGCGGATCTGAGGAGATCGGGTGCCTCCACCTCGGCGGTCGCGACACCCGTGACCATGAGTGTCCGTCCCAGTTCGCTCCGCCGGCCGAACTCGAGCGCCACGTCGAAGCCGATACGCAGCGGCACGATCGGGCGGAGCCGGTCACTCAGGCGGGTCTTCGGGTCCCAGAACCCCTGCAGGTCACTGTCCCGTGCGAGATCCGGTGGAAGAAGCTGGAACCGGTCCGCTGCGGTATCCGCCCGCGCGAGGATCCGGTTCTGCAGGGCCGCGAGCGACACGGGCTCCGTGCCGAGCGCGGAGGCGATACCCGTGCGCAGTGAGAAGGCGTGGGACCTGGCCTCGACGAACCCGGCCCGGTGCGCGGCGTCCTGCACGGAGTCGGTGAAGATCAGCGTCTTCTTCTCAGCGTCATCCAGTCCCGGGAGCCCGAACAGGTTGGACACCGACACCGACAGCAGCGTCGCCACAGCGGAACCGATGTAGCGGATCGAATCCCTGGTGTCGCACGCCGGACAGACCTGATCCAGGGCGCGTTCATCGGCGTCCGCGTCAAGGTACGTCAGCACCGGGAACATCGACCCCTCATCGATGTCGCCGCGGTAGACGTCCTGGGTGGGATCGACGTCCCCGAAGCGGAGGAACTGGGCGTGCCGGGTGTCGAGCCAGAACAGCTGGCCGGCGGCGTCGGGTCCGCGTTGGACACCGTGGCGTGAATCGGCCGCGTCCGCCTCCTCCCCGGCGTAGATCAACGGCCGGGTGCGGGCCCGCTTCTCGTCGCTGACGCTCGCCCCGCGGATGGAACCGGCGTTGAAGGTCGGCATCGTGGAACCGGGTTCGAGCTCCGTCATCCACCCCGAGCGGTAGCAGGCGCGGCAGAAGATCGCAGGTAGCCAGTGCCGTTCGTCGGCCAGGCCATGATCCGCATCCGAGTCATCCGACCAGCGGAACTCCGGAGCCGACATCGCGAGACGGTCGATCCGGGACAGCTCCCGGACCCACAGGTGGACATCGACTCCGGGGATCCTCGTTCCCAGCCGCCGGTCGGCGGCCAGGGTGGCACGGATCAGGGAGAGTTCAGCGACGAGGTGCACGATGAACGCGCGTGCGGCCGGATCGGGGTCCTCGACGAGATTGAAGAACTCCGAGGTCAGTTGGTTGATGGTGCACGGGGTCGACGTCAGATCGAGGAGACGCAGCAGGAATCTGTTGCGCGGAACCCAGGCCAGTGCCTCCGAGTTGATGTCCCCGGGCACGGGGTTTTCCGGGTCGAGGGAACTGAAGAACCGGGCGAACGCGGGGTGCAGCGCATCCTGGATGGTGCCCGAGGCCTCGTGTCGGTCGAGGGTGTCCACGAGCTCCCGGATCTCCCTCTCGTGGCGCCACCACGACACCGGTGTGGTGTAGTCCTCCGCCGGTACCGTGGCGAAGTCACCGAGCGGTACCCGTGACTCCCGGACGATGGAATCAGGGGTGAACGGCACGCCGAACACCCGCTCCGCGAAGTCGAGCACCGGACCGGGATCGTCCTTCGATCCCATGGTCGCCGAGGTGGCGACGGGGCACACCGGTCCCAGCGGGCGCGGATCGTCGATTCCGGCGAGTTCCTTCAGCTTCATTCCGAGTCGACGCAGCAGGATCGCCACATCGGTGCCCTGTGCACCGTCGTAGGTGTGGAACTCATCGAGCACCACGTAGCGCAGTGACGTGCACGAGGCGGCCCACATCGGATGGTCCCCGGGGCGGAGAAGGAGCTGGTCCAGCATCTTGTAATTCGTCAGCAGGATGTCCGGCGGATTGCGCTGCATCTCGCTGCGCTCGCTGATCAACCCGTCCTCGGTGACCTCGCCGTGATCGCTGCGGTGCTCACCGGTGTAGATACCGGCGGTGAGTTCCGCGAGCCGCGGATCCCCGGTCAGCAGCTTAGCCAGACGGTTCGCCTGGTCGCCCGCGAGCGCATTCATCGGGTAGAGGATCAACGCCTTGATTCCCGTGACCCCACGCCGGCGTTCCCGGATCGCATGGTCGATCACCGGGTAGAGGAAGGCCTCGGTCTTGCCGGAGCCCGTGCCCGTGACGACGAGCGTGGGGGAGGGGTCGGTGTCCCCGCCCGTGGCGGGATCGAGGGTACGGAGCTTCTCGAACGCGGCGCGCTGGTGCGCGTAGGGCGTGAAGTGCGGCGGCAGCCAGTCGAGACTGCGCGAATCGGTGTTCGTGGAGGCCCGGAACGGCATGCGGGTGCGCACGTACGGCCCGCGGAACATGGTGGATCCCGAGTCGGCGAGGAACTCGTCGAACGCCGCCTTCGCCCGTGGTTCCGAGAGCCCGAGGGTGGTGGTGAGGTATTCGCTCAGGCCCTCGATGATTCCGGTGACCGCGTGGGTGGGGAGGAGGGTACTCATGGTCGGTCACCTTCCGCGGCGAAGCGTTCGTAGGCCGCGCGCATGTCTGCCTCCCTGTCGAGGATCCGGAACGGGTATTCGAAGGTGTAGGTCACCTTCGACTGGGGATGGGTCCACGTGCGTTGTTCCTCGGAGAGTTGCTGTCCCTCCTTGAGCTTGCGTTCCAGTTTCGCGACGTCACCGGCGACCTTCCGGCCGTTGCGGTCGAAGAGATCCTCCTGGTCATACTTCCGCATCACCGGGAACTGCGTGCGGTAGATCATGCACAACTCATCGGCGGTGATACCGAGGTCCAGGGCCACCAGAGCATCGATCTCCACCTGCAGCTGCCGGCGTTCCTCGGCGATCCGCGCCGGTGATTCCGGAGTCCACGGCGTTCCCATGACCTCCTCCCACAGCTCCGCATAGGCCGATGTCAGGCAGTTGAGACGAGCGGCTCGGGGGATGAGTCCTAGATCGGTGGAAAGGGGAAGACGCTCGACTAAAGGGCCGGAAATGCGGGTATTGACCACCGCCCGGAGAACGAAATCGAAAAGAAGAGAAGATGCTGTAGCTGAAAACTGCATCAGTTCTTGATTTTTTCCCGGAGCCGCATGGCCTCCGGAGTTGACGCCGTCAACGTGAGCGGTTCCCGGTGGAATTACGGCAGGATAAAATGTGCGAAAACCGGTTTTTGCTGCCATTGACCGCCATGCAACCCTAAAGTGGTCACGGATAAAACTCTCTTCTGTCTCGGATAGTTTCCATGTTCCGTAAGCAAGATCGTATCGAGATCTACTGCCCACGGGTTGGTATGCGGTTGAGGGCATAAAATCCGGACCGATAGTCTCGATATCAATCTCGGACCAGTCCTGGTTATGTTTCAGTGTCGGATTCGGTTGTTTTATCATCGGGGTTGAAATTCCCAGATGTGGACCTTGGAGTATCACCTGTTCCCAGCTCTTGGGGTGATCCCAATCTGTCTCGAAGTAGCCTCTTTTGCGGGCTGCCGATTCATCCCATCCATAAGAGTATTTTAGGGAGAGGGAGCTAATTCTCTTTGCTTCTGATAGTTTTTTTAAGATGTTAGATGCTTCTGAGTTGACTGAGTAGACCATTCTCGCGTCCAGGATTGCTGTCGATTTATCCTCAAGGATAGAGTGCCACATGCTGAGTGTCTTTTCATTGACTTTCTGAATTCGGTCTTTATGTGGCTGAATATTCCAGTCGTTATTTTCATTCTTGAATCCTGGTACAGGTCCGGATCCGTTATGGTTGAATGAGTCTTTTGCGGAGCTGGGGTGGTACAGGTTCGTCAGATTGAAGAACTCTGGTGTACCTTTTGGGCTTCCATAGATGTGAATTCCATAGGACACTAGGTGGTGTACGTCAAAAAGTTGCAGTTCGTTGATGAACTGGAAGTGCCTCCTGAGGCGGAGATAGGAAGCTCGCCGCAAGGGGGCGGCTTTCACCTCTGTGAAATGTGACTCAGGATGAATGAGCGCGATTACTCCCCGGTGGTGGTTGTTGGACCAGGTTCGCGACATGAATCCTCGGTAGAGGTCCGATTTCTGTCCTTGTAGTTCGGGGTAGGTGGACGTATCTCCCAGGATGTCTGACACGACCACAGCCTCTGCAACCGCTCCCGTGAATGCTGTGAGATTTTCTGGAGAACTGAGCGCAAACTCGGTGCGTTGGTTCCTTGCTGCCTGCGTCGGCTTGTGGGCCAGTACCCACCACGGATCCAGTTCTGCCATTATCGCGTTGATCACCACCTGTGGGCGCACCCACGGTGGGTTTCCGATCTGCAGGTCGAAACCGCCGTCCGCGAATACGGGTGCGAAGATGAGTTCCCAGTGGAAGAACGCCTGCTGCTCGGCAAGGCGATCAACGACGGTCAGCCACGGATGTACCTCGAATACTCTGTTTATGGGTTTCGCGCTTTGGCCCAGGAGGTTCAGTTGTTCGGCGGCGTTGAGTTCATCCCAGGTCGGGTTCTCACCCAGGTACGTCTGGTTCTCTATTCTCTTCGTATGCGCAAACGGTTTCCCCAGGATTTCTTCTAGTGTCTCGTACCATTCGTCGAGGGTCGGCGGTTCAACGAGCTCTCCATCCACCCGGGCGACCTCGCCTGCGACGGGCCAGAACTTCAGTGCGCACCAGGCGTCCATGACGAGCTTCAACCGCTGGAACGCGCCGTTCGCGTCAGCGAGGCTCTCCTCGATCTCCGCACGGCGGACGGACTTGTCCGCCGGTTCCTGCTCGAAACCCCACACGTCGATCCGACGCCGCACCTGATCCTCCGCGATACGCAGACGCTCGAGGGCGAACTCCCACAGCTCATCCACTCGCTTCGTCAGTTTCTTCGCGGCGGTGATCTGGTCCGATGTCAGTTTCACCCGAGTGGTCTTGGCCCAGTTCTTCAGAGCCGTGATCTCATCCGGCAGGTGCTTCTTCAAGTCCTTCGCTTCCGCGGCCGCACCCCAGCTCGGTGAAGGCAACACGAACTGGTACACATGCTCACCCGGTTCGTCCGCAGCGTCGGAATAGGGCTTCGGCGGGGAACTCAGATACGCCTTCGCCTCGACGAGTCGGCGGGAGTACACCGAGCGGCGCGCACCGATCAGGGAGTTGCCCTGGCGCAGATGTAGGCCGAACCACGGAGCCTTCAGCCCGGCGGTCATGGTGTCCAGCCAGAGGGACACTTCGCCCAGTTCCACGGCGGTATCGTTGAGGTCCACGCCGTAGACATTGTGGAGGGCGATGTAGGCCTTGACCCGCTGAAGTTCCCGGGTCCGGTTCTCCGGGGGGATCTTCTCACCCAGTTCCTTCTGCCGCATCGTGATGTAGAGCTCCGCCAGCTGGCGGACGGCCTCCACCGCGAATGCTCCGGAACCCATCGCCGGCTCGCAGACGGACAGCGTCAGCACGTCGGCCGCGCAGGTGATCCGCCCGGTTTCCTTGAGCTCCTCGAGCGCCTGCCCGACGGTGAAGGAGGTGATCACGGGTGGGCTGTAGAACGAGGCGGAACGCTCCCGGTCCCGGGAGGACTGGCGGTACACGAACGAGCCCCGTCGGTGCCTGACGGGGGAGACCTCGCCGGTGTCCGGGTTCACCGCGGTGATGAAGTGTTCGGGGCGGTAGGTCTCCGGATCGGCGTCGGCGATGTGGGTGGGAACCACCCAGGTTCCCTTCTCCGCGTTGCCGTTCTTCGCCACCTCGTAGAGGTCGGTTTCGGCGATGAATCCGTGGAAACTCATCAGGCCCTCGTAGACCTGTCCGAGCTCCGTCACCCCAAGGGTGGCGTAGGAGACGAATCCCCGGTCCCTACCGGACTTCTCCGGGGTGAGAAGGAGGTTCTCCAGCACCGCGCACATCGCGGAGTTCGAGAGCTTCACCTCGTCGATGTAGTGCGTCCGGTCCGGGGAGAAGAGATCGGCCTCGATGTTCTCGAAGCGTAGGCCCTCGTCCACCGATCCGAGGTCCGCACTCACCTCGTCCGGTGTGTGGCCGGTGTACACGAGATCGAACAGCACCTGGAGGCAGTCGTAGAGGTAGGTGCCCCGGCGGGCCTTCTCGGTGACCGGGGGATCGAGGATCTGCTGGCGCAGGCGGGTCAGGCCGTAGCCGTCCTCGTAGGCGTCATCGCCGACGGGGAGGATCTCCAGCTCGGGGGAGGCCTCGGCGAACAGCAGGAAGAGAATGCGGTACAGGTACCTGAGGCATTGCCTGGTCAGGACCGCGGGATCGATCTCGGTAAAGCCGGCGTCGATTCGGGGGTCGATACCCTGACGGCGGCGCCGTTCGAGGACATCGTTGGCGATGATCTCGATGGACCTGCGGATGGCCAGGCGCAGTGACTCCGAGACCTGCACCGAGTGTTCGCGGGACTGCTCGATCGTCTCCGCCCACCACGAGGTCCCGTCGGCCCTGTCGCGGATGTTCTCCGCGGCGACGGCGCACAATGCGCGCTGTACCTCACCACCTGCCGTGGTTTCGTTACGCTCCATGACCAGCAGGATGTCCACCGCGAGGAACCTGCCGAGGTTCCAGGACTCCCGGTCTGCGAGAATCAGCCAGCGTCCCGACTGCACGACCACGAACCGGGGGTGGGGCTCCTCCCACGTGAAGATCTCGACTACCAGCTGGGCGGCGCTCAGCGGCAGCGGTTTCTCGTCGCGGGTGAGCGGTGTGAGGGGGCCGACGGTGCGGATGTCCTCGACCGTGTCGATGGGCTGCGCCTGGAACAGGACCATGTTGTCGTCGACCAGGAACTCGCCGACGAGTTCACCGGTCGTGGTTTCCACCGGTGTCGGGACGGGGTCGCCGTATCCCAGTGCTGCGCGGACATGCGCATAGGTCCGCAGCGCTTCCTCACGGTCCTGGAAGGTCCGTGTCTCCGAGTCGAAGTCGAGCGTCGCCAGTTCCGTCTGGAGGGTCCGGAAGGACGAGGTGAAGCGCTGCAGCGGATTGCCGTCCCCGTCGTCCTTCCATTCCCTGATCCGGTCGGTGACCCGCTTGCGGTAGGTCTGCTTCGTCTCATCGCTGGTGAGGTAGAACTCCGCGATGAATTCGTCGACGTTGACGATGGATGCGTAGTCGGCCATGGGGTACTCAGTTCTCCTCGGGAACGATGACGAGCAGGGGGCGGACGAAGGACTGGTCCGGGCGCAGCTGGAGCGCCAACGACTCCTCCTTGTCGATGCGGGCCTTCTGGCGGCGCCGCTCGGCGCTGGTGACGCTCTGTTCCGCCTCCTCCGACCAGCGGCGTGCGCGACGTTGCCAGCGCTCGATGATCCGTGCGGAGGTCTGTTCCGCCGAGAGACGGGCCTGCTGCAGGTTGCCGTCGGCACGCTGCACCGCGGCACTCACCGTGGCGGTCAGCTGATCCGCGTCGAACTCGACCGGTCCGGGGTTCACGGCGTTCGGACCCAATCCCAGCTGCGTCAACCGGGCTGCCACGTCGGTCAGAACCTCGTCGAGCAGAGGGCCTACCTCGATGAAGGAACGGGTGATCACCTGTCCGCGGTTGTTGGTGACGGTGCCCATGCACAGCACCGTCGGTCCGGTGACGTCACCGCGTACGACGGGAATCTCCTGGCGGTCCATCGAGGCGAGGGCTCTGTCGGCGGCCCACTCGGACACCGGGTGCAGTGGGGACAGGTAGTGGGCCTGCGGCCACGTGGTGTCGGAGAGCCCGTTGCGTGCCTGCTCGAGCTGCTGCTCGCCGAGCAGCTTCTTCGTCACGAGCTGGATCTGCTCGAGCACCCCGCGGGCTTTCACGTAGTCCTGCGGCAGGTACTCGAGTCGGCGGCGCAGATCGTCGGGTGGCGTCAGTTCGATGACACCGTTGCCGTGCACACGCCAACCGACACCGCCGCGGGCCAGGCTGTTGCCCGGTGAATTGTCGAAGGCCTCGAGGAGGGAATCCTCGAGGAAGTCGAGCTCCGACGCGTAGAGCGTCGCGGCACGTTCGCTCCCGGCGCCGCTGACGTCCGCCGTCGCGTCGGCCTCAGTCGTCGTGGGGCAGAGGAACTCCTGGAACCAGTCATCGCAACCGGTGAGCACCTCGTCCGGTGTCTGGACGGCGTCGTCGAACTCGCGCCTGCGGGCAAGCACGTCCCGGATGACGTTCTCCTCACGTTTCTCGGAGTGCTCACCCATCAGGGAGGCCACATCGCCCAGCGCCTCGTTGGCGTTGTACTCGCGGTCCATCAGCTTCGTCAGGACGTGGAGATCGCCGGGGGACGCGTCTTCGGGTGTGTCCAGCAGCAGGGTGGTGATGACCGGGCTGATCCGCTGGTTGTAGCGGTCGATACGGCCGTTGCGCTGCTGGATCCGGATCAGGGACCACGGGATGTCGTAGTGGATGAGCTGATGGCACTGCAGGTGCAGGTTCACGCCCTCACTCGCCACATCACCGGTCACGAGGATCCGGAGCGGCGAGGACTCCTTCTTGAATTCCTCCACGAGCTGCTGCTGGCGTTCATCGTCGAGGGAGCCGTCCATCTGGGCGATCTGGCCGGCCTTGAGTTTGAGTGCTCTGGTGAGTTCCTTCTCCAGCCAGGTGAGGGTGGCGACCCGCTCGGAGAAGATCACGACCCGCATGGATGACCTGTTGTTGACCCCGATCTCCCCCAGATAGTCGAGCAGCGCCCGGAACTTGTTCGACGTGCTGGCGTCGAGCTCGTCCGAGAGGGACTTGAGGCGGTCGAGTGCCTGTTTCTCCGCCCCGGTGGGGTTCTTCGTCAGCCGCTGCCCGACTGATTGCGCGAGGGCGGCCGGGGACGAGAGGAACGCCTTGATGAGGGTCCACGGGAAGAGATGATCGCTGCCGCACGGTGGGTTCGCACCCGTCCAGGTCTCCTTCAGCTCCCGCGCGACGGCGAGTTCCTGGGGCGACGGGTCGATGAGGATGTTGTTCGGCGCGGAGCGCTTCGCCCATTTGTCGCCGACGACGGCCGCGACCTCCGGGGAGTTGCGGTGGCGGCGGATGACCAGTCGGTCCACCGCGTCCGGTGAGATCTCGCCCGTGGGCCCCACGGAGGTGGGGTCCAGGAGACGGAGCAGCTCGGCGAAGGACTCGGGTTTTCCGTTGTGCGGGGTCGCCGAGGCGAGGATCAGCGCCTCCGTGTTCGGCGCGAGCAGTCGCGCGAGGTCGTTGTTCTTCGTCGCCGCGTTGGTGACGTTGTGTGCCTCGTCGAGGACCACCGCGTCCCAGCCGACCTTCTCCAGCTGGGCCCGGTACTTGGGCATCTTCAGGGTGTCGATGGAGATGATCGCCCGGTTGTAGTACGTGAACGGGTTCCGGGTTGCCGGGAGTTTCTGCCGGACCCGCTGGATACCGACCGAGTCGAGGCGGACGAAGGGGAGCGCGAAGCGGGTCCACATCTCCTGCTGCATCTGTTCGAGCACGTGCCGTGGCGTGACGATCAGGATGCGGTCGCCGCGTCCCCGACGGACCAGCTCGGAGAGGATCATGCCGATCTCGATGGTCTTGCCGAGTCCGACGGCGTCGGCGATGAGGAGGCGGGGGCGCAGCGAATCGGTCTGCAGGGCCTTCTTCACCGCGGACAACTGGTAGTCCAGCGGGTCGGTGAGCATCTCGTTCGACACCGCCAGGGTGGTCTCGTAGAGCGGGACCGGGGTCTTGCGCAGAATCGATTCCAGCCACAGGCGGGAATGCCGGTAGTTCGGTGAGCCGTCGGCCTTCAGCGTGACTGAATCGGCGTCCAGGGGGTTGATCCGGTCGAGTTCCGTGTAGAAGGTTGCGGGGGTGTCACGGACGAAGTCGCTGACTCCCCGTGCCCGGATCTTCATTCCGTGGACGGTGGGGAACACGGAGGTGATCAGCCATTCCTCGTCGCGGACCTCCACGATCCTGCCCGGGGCGAGTGCCCGGTGCAGTTCATCGCTGATGGTGGTGCGTTCGGATGAGCCGTCCGTCGTGGCCTGTGGCACGGATGAAACCTTCCCTGGGCGTTGTGTGACTCATCCAGCTTACTTAACGTGTGCAGGCAAAACACTGAATGGGGGAGGATGTTCCGACCTTAGCGGAAATGAAGCGGCACCCTCTTGGGGTGCCGCCGCCCTGATTCACTGCTGACGGTCAGCGCCGGAGCTCTGGTCGCTCTCCCGGTGGAGGTCAAGGAGGAAGCCTGTCGCACCTAGGGGCACCTGCAGGATCCGCCTCTCCGGTGACCAGAGGGTGACCACGTGCCCACTGAGGAGCGCGAGATCCGCGACCGCCCGGAGTCGCGCGGCATCATGCGTCCAACGGCATTCGGTGGTGTCGCGGAAGGCGAACGTCACCAGGTGCCCGGAGACCTCGAGGATCCGCGCGGGCTCCCAGTCGTCCGGGGCCGTGATCGTCACCGTGATCGTCCCGTCGGTGTTGCGGGGACAGTGATCGTCCGGTCCGAAGTCCGGTGCGGTGAAGGAGTTGATCTCCTTCTGGGCGGTGCGGTCGTTCATGGTGACTCCTCTGCTGATCGAGACGTGTCCTGTGGCAGGTGATCGGGAGGAGAGTGGTGTCTGACCGGCGACCATCGGGAAGGGCGACAGGGATGGTCACCTGTCACGCTTCTGGATGTACCTTAGCGCTACCGATGCGTGGTTGGAAGGGCCTGCTGGCGGCTTCTCGGGGGGGGGGCGGGGGGGGGGAGGGCGGCCCCTGAGTTCTCGGGGATCCGGGAGCCACGCCGCTGCGCCTCTGCTAGCCCTTCCTGCCGAGTGTCTCGGTGAAGTTGCGCATCATCTGCGGGTAGTCGTCGCGGTCGGTGTGCACCTCGATCATCACGAGCTTGTCGCGGTTCCGGTCGGCCTGGGCCAGGGCCTCATCCAGGGTCGCCGGGGTCGGGGCGTCGAGGACCAGGCAGTTGTCCTCGTTGCCGCCGAAGGCGCGGGGGATGTCCTGCCAGTTGTACGGGGTGATGTCGTTGTAGACCTCGTCGGGGCCGTGGATGGCGCGTTCGATGGTGTAGCCGGAGTTGTTCACCAGGATGATCAGCGGGTTGATGCCCTCGCGGAACATGGTGGCGATCTCCTGCACCGTCAGCTGGGCCGATCCGTCGCCGACGAGGACGACCATGCGCCGGTCGGGGTTCGCCATTCCGGCGCCGAGGGCCGCGGGGATGGAGTAGCCGATGGAGGCCCACAGTGACTGGCCGATGAAGCTGACACCGAAGGGGAGCGGGCTTCCCGCCATGCCGAAGAAGCTGGTGCCCTGATCCGCGATGACGAGGGAATCCTCGGGCAGCCACCCCGAGACCTTCGACCACAGCACATTCTGGGTCAGCGGCTCGTTGGGGGCCGGGGTGGGGTCCGCGGGCACGTGGGCCTTCTTCAGTTCGTGCGGAGTGACCTCGACCTCCGCGAGGACGCGGGCGAGGGCGTCGATCGCGTCGCCCATCTGGAGTGGTGCGAAGGTGCGGCCCCCGATGACGGACTGCGTGGGCGAGATGTCCAGGACCCTGTCGACGCCGAGGTTCATCGAGAAGCCCGCCGTGGTGGAGTCGGTGAACTCGACGCCGATGGTGATCAGCCGCTCGGCGTTCTCTACCGCATCCCTGGCGCGGGGGGTTGAGGCGGCGCCGAGGTAGATGCCGGCGAATCGGTCACTGCGCTCGTCGACGAGCGTCTTTCCCCAGGTGAGTGTGGCGTAGGGGAGATCGTTGGCGTTGATCATCCGGTCGAAGTTGTCGATGCATCCGACGCGGTGGACCAGCAGGTCGCCGAGCACCGTCGCGGAGTGGCCGTCCAGGAACTCCCGGGCGGTCCGCTCGAACGCCTTGAGTGCGGCACTGGAGGAGCGCCTGCGGGCGAGATCGATCTCGAGGGGCTCGTCGGACGGGTACACCTCGGCGGCGGCGACGTCGGGGGAGAGCACTAGGTAGGCGGGGCGGCGCTGGGCGAGCATTTCGGTGATCACACGGTCGATCTCGCTGGTGGCGTTCGACGGCGTGAGCCAGGACTGGGCGCAGTTCACGTGCCCGGCCATCTCGTAGAAGTGGGTGAACACACCGTCGCCGAGACTGTGGTGGATCTTCTTCCGGGAGGTGAGGATCTCCGTGACCGGTGCCCCGACGATGTGGAGGACCGGGACGTACTCGGCGTAGGACCCGCCGGTGGCGTTGATGGCGGAGAGCTCGCCCACCCCGAAGGTGGTGACCATCGCCGCGGCCCCCTTGAGACGTGCGTAGCCGTCGGCGCAGTATCCGGCGTTCAGTTCGTTGCAGTTGCCGACCCACGTCAGGCGGTCGTGTGCGGTGACGGTGTCCAGGAACTTGAGGTTGAAGTCGCCGGGGACGCCGAAGACGTGACTGATGCCGATCTCCGCGATCCGGTCGAACAGATAGTCCGAGACGGTGTAGTTGCTGCTGCCGGAATGGCTCATTGGTGCTCTCCATCTTAAAGGGGGTGCTTCGGGGTGATTCTCTGGCGGGGCACCGGTGAATCCGGATTCACGCCGCCTGTGCATATCCACCTCCGTGGTACGCGTCACGTTCCCAGATTACGGGCAGTGTCCGGATCCGGATGTCTGGCCCGGAGAGGTTGGGATCACACCTGTTCAGGACCACCCCCGATGACCCCCCTTTGTTTTGTGGGCGGGCAGGGGGTACGGCGCCCGTCATTCCCATGGGGTGGGATGAGGGGGCGTCCACCCCGGTCGGTCGGGCACGATCCCCGGGCTCCGGCGGTGGGGTCACGATCCGTGGAACCGTACCTGCCGATCAGCACTCCCCGGCGGAGAAGGCTGTTTCCCGGTCGGGTACGGGCGCCGCGGGAGGTCTGCCCCACCGCGGGTGATGGGGCACGCCGATCCCGGATCGCGGGGTCAGCTGGCGTAGCTGCAGGGGGTTCCGGACCCCTCCTCGAGACCGAACAGCCATGCCTTGTCGCCGATGGTGACCTGGAGGATGTTGTACCGGTCCGACCACCGGATGTCGGCGTCGGATTCGAGCAGCACGAGGTCCGTGACGGCGCGGAGCCGCTCCGCGTCGTGGTTCCAGCGGCGGATCGTGGTGTCGCCGTGGGTGAAGGTGATGAAGTGCCCGTCCACGGTGCCGATGTCCGCGGGTGCCCACTCACTGTTGTTGGCGTGGCTCATCCGGATCCAGTGCACCGCGTGTCCGGTGCCGTAGTTCCGGCAACCGGAGGGCAGCGCTGTCGCACCGAGTTCCGGCAGATAGTCCGGGGTGCTGGTGATGTTCCGGTGTTCGGGATTCGTGTGCCCACTCATGTGAACTCCTAGGATTGTCGCGTTCTTCCGCAGGACGGAATTGTCCTGTGGCGGATCTTCCTCCGGGGGCACCGTGCGCGATACGCGGTTGCCAGTCGACGAGCCGGGGACTTGACGTCGAGCTTCTTGATCGTGATCCAGAATAGCAGCGGCACCAATCCCCGTGGCGTCCGTCGTCCGACGGGTGCCCCTGTCGCCGGGGTGTGCCCCTAGACTCGGAGGCCCAGTGACCATCGACGGGGAGTGTCCACACATGGGTGCCGCACAACGCACGGGTTCCGGATCTACACCGGAGGAGACGGAGGGATCCGATGCTCCGGGCCCCGGTGAGGTCGGTGATTCCGCGCGCCGTGACGGAGCGGCGGAGGCTCCGGGAAGTCGGAGTCCCGGCGTGGGCGAACCCGGTGTGGAACCGCCGCTGATGCGACGCCTGCGCCGGGCGTCGGCATCGATCCCGGAGGGGATGTGGGCGTCCTACGGTGACGTCGGCGCGGCGATCGGTACGGGGGCCAGGGCGGTCGGGACCATGCTCGCCACCGGTGCCGGATTCACGGGCGCCCACCGGATCCTCCGTGCCGACGGAACGGTGTCGGAGGGGTTCCGGTGGGCGGACGACGGTGACGACCGGGACCCGCGTTCCCTCCTCGTGGCGGAGGGGGTGGTGTTCACCGGCGCGGGTCGCGCGGCGCGGATCTGCCGGATGGAGGTCGACGAACTGCGCGCGCTGATCAGCGCTCCTTCGCCACCAGGGTGAGGACGTCGTAGGTGGCCACGATCTCGTCGTTCTGGTTGTACAGCACGGCGTCCCAGCAGACCTCACCGTAATCGTCGGTGACGCGCGGCGTGATCCGCTTGGCCGTCAGCTCCACGCGGATCGAGTCGTCGTAGGTCACCGGGGTGAGGAACCGGAGGTTCTCCAGGCCGTAGTTCGCCAGGACCGGGCCCGGTGCGGCGTCGACGAACAGTCCGGCGGCCCAGCTGACCAGCAGGTAGCCGTGTGCCACACGGCGGGGGAAGAAGGGGTTCGCCGTCGCTGCCTCCTCGTCCGTGTGGGCGTAGAACTTGTCGCCGGTCTCCTCCGCGAAGGCGGTGATGTCGTCCAGGGTGACGGTGCGCAGCTCGGAGGCGAACTGGTCTCCGACGCGGATCTCCGCGAGGGACTTGCGGAACGGGTGGACGCCGGTCCCGTTGTCCACGTCCGCACGGGTCACCCGCCGGACATCGGCGCCCGTGTGCCACACGCCCGTGACGGCGGTGAGGTGGTTGGGGGTGCCCTGGATGGCGCTGCGCTGCATGTAGTGCTTCACGCCGCGCACCCCGCCCAGTTCCTCGCCGCCGCCGGCGCGACCCGGTCCGCCGTGCACGAGGTGCGGCATGGGCGAGCCGTGGCCGGTGGAGGTGCGGGCGTCGTCCCGGTCGAGCAGGTGCACGCGCCCGTGGTGGGCGGCGATGCCGCGGGTGAAGTCGCGCACGGTGGCGGGTTCGTGGGCGCAGAGGGTGGCCACCAGCGATCCCCGGCCGTAGGTGGTCAGGTTCACCGCGTCGTCGAGGGTGTCGTACCCCAGGACGGAGACCACGGGGCCGAACGCCTCGGTCGAGTGGACCGCGGCCCCGGGATCGGCCGCGGTCGCGGGATCGAACGTGAGGATCGTCGGTTCGAGGAACGCGCCTTCCGCGGTCTGCGGGCCACCGGTGTGGACGGTGGCGCCCGCCGCGATCAGTTCACACAGGGCACCGGTGACGGCGTCGCACTGTTCCGCGGAGACCAGCGGTCCCATGGTGGTGCCCTCCGCGTCCGGTGCTCCGACGGTGACCTTCTCCGCGATCATCGCGCCGAGTGCGTCGGCGACGGTGTCGACGAGCGGGGCGGGCACGATGGCGCGGCGGACGGCGGTGCACTTCTGGCCCGCCTTGGCGACGAGCTCCCCGAACAGGCAGCGGATGTAGGCGGTGAACTCGGGGGAGTCCGGGGTGACGTCGGGCCCGAGGACCGCGGCGTTGAGGGAGTCCGCCTCGGCGGTGAACCGGACCCCGCCGTGCAGGACCGCGTCGTGGGAGCGCAGGATGTTCGCCGTCCGTGCGGAGCCGGTGAACGCCAGGTGGTCGCGGTAGTCCAGGTGTTCCAGGAGGTCGACGCTCCCGCCGGAGACCAGCTGCAGGGACCCGTCCGGCAGGAGGCCGGAGTCCACCATGAGGCGGACGCAGCGCTCGGTGACGTAGCCGGTCTGCGGTGCCGGCTTCACGATCGTCGGGACGCCGGCGATGAACGCGGGCGCGAACTTCTCGAGCATGCCCCAGACGGGGAAGTTGAAGGCGTTGATCTGCACGGCCACGCCCGGGATGGAGGTGTAGATGTGCCCGCCGATGAAGGACCCGTCGCGGGAGAGCTGCTCGGTGGGGCCGTCGACGATCACGGTGGAGTTGGGCAGTTCGCGCCGGGATTTCGAGGAGTAGACGAACATCGTGCCGATGCCGCCGTCGATGTCGATGCCGTTGTCCCGTTTCGTTGCGCCCGTGCGGGTCGACAGTTCGTACAGTTCTGCCTTGTGCTCGTCGAGGTGGAGGGCGAGCTGCTTGATTCTCAGGGCGCGCTCGTGGATGGTGAGCTGCTGCAGGCTCCGCTGGCCGGTGGTGCGGGCGAACTCGACGGCGGCGGCGATGTCGAGGCCGTCCGCGCTGACGCGTGCCACGGGCTGGCCGGTGGAGGGGTTCGTGGCGGTGAGGACGGTATCGGGGTTCTCCGGGGTCACCCACCCGCCGTTGAGGTGGCTGGGGACGATGGGCGGTGTTGTGGGGGACATTCTGGCCTTTCGTTGACGGGCTGGTGGGGTGCGGGGAGCGGTATCGGAAATACTGACCGTATGGTCGGTTCTTGGAGGTAGAGTATAACCTGGATCACATTTCGAGCGGGGCGGTTGTCGACCCGGATGTACCCGAGGAAAAAAGGAGAACCTGGTGAGCGAGCAGTACGAGATCTGGACCATCACACCCGGTGAGTTCGACCGGAAGATGGGTATCGAGGTGCTGGAACAGTCCGCCGAGAAGGTCGTCGCCCGGATCCCGGTCGACGGAAACCGGCAGTCCCACGGGGTTCTCCACGGCGGTGCGATGATCGCGCTGGGGGAGGCGGTGGCCGGATGGGGTGCCCTGATCTACGCCTCCTCCTTCGGCAAGGTCGCCGTGGGGGTGGACATCAACGCCACCCACCACCGCTCCGGTGTCAGCGGCTACGCCACCGCGACGGCGACCGCGATCAGGTTGGGCCGGACCCTGGCCACCTACGAGGTCGTGGTGCTCAACGACGAGGGGAAGAGACTCTCCACGATCCGGGTGACCAACGCGATCATCGAACCCCGGGACTAGCTTCCGGAGTAGTCGTAGAAGCCCTTACCGGACTTCCGCCCGTACTCGCCCCGGGCGACCATGTCCCGCAGCAGCTGCGGCGGGGCGAAGCGGTCACCGAGCGTAGAGTGCAGGTACTCCGCGATACCGAGGCGCACATCCAGGCCGACGATGTCGGTCAGCTCCAGCGGCCCGACCGGGAACCTGTAACCCAGCACCATGGCGGCGTCGATGTCGCGGGGGCTGGCGACGCCCTCCTCCACCATGCGGATCGCCTCGAGAGCGATGGCGACACCGAGACGCGAGGACGCGAACCCGGGGGAGTCCCGGACCACGACCGGGGTCTTGCCCAGGGCCTCGACCCAGCCGCGGGCGGTGTCCACCAGTTCATCGTCGGTCGTGTCCGCGACCACGATCTCGACGAGTTTCGACGCCGGGACCGGGTTGAAGAAGTGCAGTCCGATGACGTTGCCGGAGCCGTCGACGGCGCCGGCCAGCTCCGTCACGGACAGTGACGAGGTGTTCGTCGCGATGACCGCGTCCGGGGCGTGCGCCCGGATCGAGGCGAAGGCGTCGGCCTTGAGGGCGGGGTCCTCGGGGACCGCCTCGACGACGAGGTCGCAGTCGGCGAAGGTCGCGTGGTCGGTGCCGCACGTCAACCGGTCGAGCCACGCCGACGCCGGCCCCTCGGCGCCGCGCTCGATGGAGCCGTTCACGGCCTTCTCGATCCGCTGCCGTGCGGCCTCGGCGGCGGAATCGTTGATGTCGACGACGGTGACGTCGCTGCCTGCGGCGAGGAAGGCGTGGGCGATGCCCGCGCCCATGCGCCCGCCGCCGAGGACGCCGACGCGGTTCGGGGTACGTGGTGTGGTGTTCATTCAGGGGTTCCTTTGACTACTTGTTGTTCCGGCGATCGAGGAACGCCTGCATACGGGCGTGCTTCTGCTCGGATTCGAAACAGATGGCCTGGGTGATGTTGTCGATGGCGGGGTGCGCCGAGGCAGGCATGTCGAACAGCTGCTTCGACAGGCGCACCGCCAGCGGATCCTGCTTCGCGATCCGGTCGGCGAGTGCATCGGCCGCGTCGATCAGCCCGTCCGGGTCCTCGACGACCTCGCTGACCAGATGCAGGTCCAGTGCCTCCCCGGCGTCCAGGATCCGGCCCGCGAGCAGGATCTCCTTGGCCACGGTGGGACCGACGATCTCCTTCAGCCGCCACAGACCACCGGCGGCGGCGATGATGCCCAGACCAGTCTCCGGCTGCCCGAACTTCAGGTGCCGGGTCGCGATCCGGAAGTCGGCGGCGAGCGCGAGTTCCGCGCCGCCGCCCAGCGCCCAACCGTCCAACGCGGCGATGACCGGCATGGGGAGCGCGGCGATGCGGTTGAAGATCGCCGAGTTGATGCCCCGCAGGGCGTCGTCACGGGAGCGCTCCTTCAGCTGGCCGATGTCCGCGCCGGAGGCGAAGATCCCGCGCCCGTCGACCCGGGTTCCCGTGAGGATGAGGATCTTCGGTTCGCGTTCCAGTTCCCCGCACAGCTGGTGCAGTTCGGCGACCATCCGGTCGTCGATGGCGTTGCGCACCTCGGGGCGGTTCATCGCCACGACGAGGCGGTCGGCGCGGGTCCGGACGTCCAGTGTGGTGTAGGTCATCGGTCCTCCCCGCACAGCTCGAGGGCGAGGGCGGCGCCCTGTCCGACGCCGATGCACATGGTCGCCAGGCCGCGCCGGGCGCCCTCGTGCTCCATCCGGTTCAGCAGGGTGATGGCGATCCTGGACCCGGAGGACCCGAGGGGGTGACCGAGCGCGATCGCCCCACCCCACGCGTTGACGATCTCCGGATCCAGTCCGAGATCACGGATGCAGGCCAGCGACTGCGTGGCGAACGCCTCATTCAACTCGACGGCGTCCAGATCGCCGATGTCCCAACCGATTCGGTCGAGGAGTTTCCGGGTCGCCGGTACCGGGCCGAGCCCCATGACCTCCGGTGCGACACCGGCGGATGCCCCGCCGACGATCCGGGCACGCGGGGTCAGACCGAAACGTTCGAGGGCACGCCCGGAGCACACCAGCACCGCGGAGGCACCGTCGTTGAGCGAGGAACTGTTGCCCGCCGTGACGACCTCACCGCCGGCGACGACCGGCTTCAGACGGGCGAGCACCTCGGTGGTGGTGCCCGGGCGCGGGCCCTCGTCGGTGTCGAACACCGTCACCGCGCCCTTGCGCCCGGTGATCTCGACCGGGACGATCTCGTCGTCGAAGTGCCCCGCCTCGATGGCGGCCGCGGCCCGTTGCTGTGACCGTGCGGCGAACTCGTCGGCGTCGGCGCGGCTGATCCCGCAGACGCGGGCGACCTCCTCCGCGGTCTCCGGCATGGAGAACGTCGCCTTGTCCCGGGCGGCGAGCACCGGGTTGGTGAACCGCCACCCGATGGAGGTGTCGGTGATCTCCCCGGGTTTGGCGAACGGCTTTTCGGGTTTCGCCATGACCCACGGGGCGCGGGACATCGACTCGACGCCGCCGGCGACGACGATGTCGGCGTCCCCGGCGCGGACCATGGTGGCGGCGAGTGTGACGGCGGACATCCCGGAGGCGCAGAGCCGGTTCACCGTGATCCCCGGGACGCTGTCCGGGTAGCCGGCGAGCAGCCATGCGAGCCGGGCGACGTTCCGGTTCTCCTCGCCCGCACCGTTGGCGTTGCCGAGGATCACCTCGTCGACGGCCTCCGGTGGGATGCCCGCCTCCTCGACGACCGTGCGGATGCACAGTGCGGCGAGGTCATCGGGCCGGACGGTGGACAGTGCGCCGCCGTAGCGGCCGACGGGGGTGCGTCTACCGGTGACGATGAATGCGGAATCGGCGGAGGTTCCGTCATGGTGTGGTGCGGTCATGGTTTCTCCTGGGTTCGGGCTGGCGGTGCGTGACGGGGCGGGGCGGTCAGCGCCCGTGGAAGGTGGGACGCCGCTTCTCCCTGAACGCCGCGAATCCCTCGGCGTAGTCGGCGGAGGAGCAGAGTTCCCCCTGGGCGATGTTCTCCGCGTGGACGGACTCCCAGAGACCGATCCGCTCGTCGCGGATCGCACGGACCAGCTCGCGGGAGGCGAGGAACGCCTTCGTCGCGCCGGTGGCGGCGCGTTCGGCGGCGGCGCGGGTGAAGGAGTCCAGGTCTCCGGCGGGGACGGAACGGGAGAACAGGCCGGCGGAGACGGCCTCGGCACCGCTCATCAGGTCACCGGTGACGATGAGATCCATCGCCCGGTGCGGCCCCAACCGTTCGACGAACAGCCAGTGCCCGCCCGAATCGAGGGTCGCGCCGAGGTTGGCGAAGGGGGACCCGATCTTCGCGTCATCGGCGACGTAGACGATGTCGGTCGCCAGGGCGAGCCCCAGCCCGACCCCGAGGCACGCGCCCTGGACCGCCGCGAACGTCGGCGCGGGGAACGCGGCCATCTGCTTCAGCAGCGGAGTGACCTCCCCGTCCAGGTAGGCGGTGGCGTCGTCGGTGGCGGGATCGATGCCCACGATGTTGCGCCCGGCGCAGAATCCCCGTCCCTCCCCACGGAGCAGGAGGGCACGGACACCCTCGTCCGCGGCGCGGGTGTAGGCGTCGGAGAGGTCACCGACCGCAGCGGAGTCGAGGGCGTTCATCGCCTTCGGGTTGTTCAGGGTGATCACGGCCACGCCATTGCCGGGGCCGTGGAACTCGAGTTCGATCATTGGTTGTCCTCGCAGTGTCAGGCGTCGTAGTCGACGGTGATGGAATCCGTGGTGGGCCGTGTCTGGCAGGTCAGCACGTATCCGCGCTCGACCTCGTCGGGTTCGAGGGCGAAATTCTCGTCCATCTCGTACTCGCCCTCGACGACCTTCGCGCGGCAGGTTCCGCAGACACCGCCGGCGCAGGCGAAGGGGACGTCGGGACGCTTCCGTAGTGCGGCGTTGAGGATCGTCTCCCGTGCGGACTTCGGGGACTCGACGGTGCCGCTCAGTCCGTCCAACCGGAACTCGATGGCGTAGTTGTCGCCGTCGGGATCGGATTCGACGGCACGACCGGTCTGCCCCGGCTGCGGGCCGGAGGTGGACTGGCCCGTGGTGAACAGTTCGAAACGGACGTCGGAGGCATCGACCCCGACATCGCCGAGTGTGTCCCGGCAGAGCTGCACCAGCTCGAAGGGGCCGCACAGGAACCACTCGTCGACGTGTTCGGGTTGCAGGACGTGTCCCAGCAGCAGCCGGAGTTTCTCGGCGTCGATGCGCCCGGAGAACAGCGGGTTCACGCGGCTCTCGCGGGACAGGACGTGGTGCACCGCGAAGCGGGTGGGGTAGCGGTCCTTGAGATCGCCGAGCTCCTCGGCGAACATCACGTCACCCGACCCCTTGTTGGCGTAGACGAGCTCGAAGGTGGCGTCATCGGTCGCGGCGAGCACCGTCTGCGCGATCGCCATGATCGGTGTGATCCCGGAGCCCGCCGCGACGGCGACCAGGTGGGTCGCCCCCGAGGTCCTGCGTTCGGTGTCCCGGGCCCGCTCCGCGATCCCCTCCGGATCATTCATGGAGGTCGTGTGCACCCTGGAGGTGAACGCCCCCTGCGGGTTCATCACGTCGATCGTCGTCCCCGGCTGAAGCTCCTCGTTGGCCCACGTGGAGAACACGCCGCCCGGTGTCTTCTTCACCGCCACCCGGATCACGCCACGACGGGGAATGTCGCAGATGGAGTAGGAGCGTCGCACCTCGCGGCCGTCGATGTCCGCCCGGAGTGCGACGTACTGGCCGGGGACGTAGTTGTAGTCGTCGGCGAGATGTTCGGGAACGGTGAACGTCACCTCGACGGAGTCCTCCGTCAGACGCCGGATCTCCGTGACCTCGAGGGGGTTGAAGGTTGTCTTCCGTCTGGTTCCGGTGGTGGTGGACAAGTCAGTGCCCCTTAAAGTAGTCGAACGGCTCCCGGCAGTCCCGGCACGTGTAGAGCGCCTTGCACGAGGTGGAGCCGAAGTGGCTGGATTCTGTGGTGTTCATCGATCCGCAGTGCGGACACCGGATCGCGGGAGTCAGGGTGATCGGGATGGGGCCCGAGCTGCGCTCACGCGCCACGGGAGGAGCGATGCCGTACTCCCGCAGCTGCTGTCTGCCCAGTTCGGTGATCCAGTCCGTGGACCAGGCGGGCCGGAGCACCGTCTCGATGCGCGGGGTCGGGTGGCCGGCGGCGGTCACGGCGGCGGTGACGTCCGCGGTGATCGTGCCCATCGCGGGGCACCCCGAGTAGGTCGGCGTGATGACGACGACCGGGGTGTCCCCGTCGAAGCGTGCGCCACGCAGTATCCCCAGATCGGCGATGGAGATCACGGGGATCTCCGGATCCGGGACGGTCGCGGCGACGTCCCACAGGTGGGCGGCTGACGGATCGGTCGGGCGCAGTGGATGTGCCGGGTGTGTGGTGGACACGGTGATCACCAGGTCGCACCCGGATGCTGACGGGCGAGCCACTGCATCTCGGCGAGGATGAAGCCACGGTGCTCCGAGTACCGTCCGGAGCGCTGCCCGGACCGGGCCTGAGGATAGTCGGGGATCTCGAGTCCGGCCTCGGCGATGATGTGGGCGATCCGTTCGTCGAACTCCCCCCGCAGCGTGGAGGGGGGAACCGCGATGTCCCCGAGTTCCGCGTGCAGGGGCAGATCCTCGAACAGTTCATCGAGGTAGGGCCACATGTAGTTCAGCCCGGCCTGCATCCGGCGGTGCGACTCCTCCGTGCCGTGACCGAGACGCATGAGCCACTGACTGGAGTGGTCGACGTGGTACTCGACCTCCTTGATGGCCTTCTCCGCGATGGCGGAGAGCGTCTCGTCCGTGGAGTTCCGCAGGCGGGTGTAGAGACCGTAGGCGTAGTAGGAGAAGATCAGCTGCCGGGCGATGGTGTGGGCGAAGTCGCCGTTCTCCTGCTCCACGAGGCGGCAGGAGCGGAACTCCTCCTCGTCCCGGAAATAAGCCAGCTCATCCTCCGTTTTGTCCCAGGCGGTGCCTGCGTAGGACAGGAGGAAGCGGGCGTGCCCGAGGAGATCGAGCGCGATGTTCGTCAACGCGATGTCCTCCTCCATCTCCGGCGCACGGGAGACCCACCAGCCGAGTCGTTGGGCGAGGATCAGGGAGTCGTCCCCGAGCGTGAGGGCGTAGCGCGCGACGGCGTCCGTGGCGACCGCGCCCGAGGCCTGGATGTCCTCGGCGGTGATGGCGTCACCCATCCAGTGGTGCGTGGCGGTGTCGGTGTTCGGTGTGCTCACAGGTGCTTCACCCCTTCACTGCGCGTGTAGTAGGTGGCGTGCCGGTAGTTCTTGCCCTGGGCGGACTGGAAGAACCCGCCCTTCGCGTCCGGGTCGGAGGCGGTGACCGCGTCGGACGGGACCACCCAGACGCTCGAGCCCTCGTTGCGTCGGGTGTAGAGGTCCCGGGCGTTGCGCAGTGCCATCGTCGCGTCGGGTGCGTGCAGTGAACCGGCGTGCACGTGGGACAGACCCCGGGAGGAACGGACGAAGACCTCCCAGAGGGGCCAGGTGGCGGAGTCGGACATGGTGTGCTTCTTTCGTCTGGGCTGGTTGTAGGGGGTCAGAGAGGGGATCAGGCGACGTGGAGGCCGCGTTCGGCGGGACCCGACGCGGCGGTCTTCTCCGCGTAGGCGGCGGCGGCCTCACGGACCCACGCGCCGTCGTCGAAGGCCTGTCGGCGCCGCTGGAGACGCTGGACGTTGCACGGGCCGGATCCCCGGATGGTGGACTTGAACTCGGACCAGTCGAGCTCGCCGAAGTCGTAGTGGCCGCGTTCCTCGTTCCACTTCAGGTCGGGGTCCTCGAAGTGGAGTCCGAGAGCCTCGGCCTGGGGGACGATCATGTCGACGAAACGCTGGCGCAGCTCGTCGTTGGAGAAGCGCTTGATGTTCCACTCCATCGACTGCCGGGAGTTGGGGGAGTCGTCGTCCGGAGGGCCGAACATCTGGAGTGCGGGACCGTAGAAGCGGTTGATCGCCTCCTGCGCCATCTGCTTCTGCGCCGGGGTGCCGTGGGACAGGGAGTAGAGGATCTCCCACCCCTGGCGCTGGTGGAAGGACTCCTCCTTGCACACCCGGATCATCGCCCGGGCGTAGGGACCGTAGGAACAGCGGCAGAGGGGGACCTGGTTGCAGATCGCGGCTCCGTCGACGAGCCAGCCGATGGCCCCGATGTCGGCCCAGGTGCGCGCCGGGTAGTTGAAGATCGACGAGTACTTGGCGCGTCCGGTGAGCAGCTGATCGACGAGTTCATCGCGACCTGTGCCGAGTGTCTCCGCCGCGGAGTACAGGTAGAGACCGTGACCGGCCTCGTCCTGCACCTTGGCCATGAGGATGGCCTTCCGTTTCAGGGAGGGGGCGCGGGTGATCCAGTTCGCCTCGGGCTGCATGCCGATGATCTCCGAGTGCGCGTGCTGCGAGATCTGGCGGGTGAGGGTGCGCCGGTATCCGTCCGGCATCCAGTCGGTGGGCTCGATGCGGGAGTCCTCCGCGATGATGCTGTCGAAGTGGCGCTGGCCCTCGACATCGGTGGCGGGGTTGTCGGTGCTGGAACGGGTGGGGGCTGGGGATGTCACGGTGTTCTCCTCTGGGAGGCCCGTAGTGTCCGGGGCCGGGGCTGGGCCTGCGGTCGCTCGGACGGCTGCGGGTGACGGTGCGGCGGAGCCGCTGGAGCGGGGCGGTCAGATGGCTGGTGCCGGTGCCCGACGGTTGCATGTGTGAAAAACTGATCGTTCGGTCAGTATATGAACGGGTGTGATCTGTGTCAATGGATTCTGTGATCTGCGACTCACCCCCGTCCCCCTGGTTCACGTAGCGTCCCGGCGTCCGTAAGCGGGGGTGGTGCCCGTGTGCGGACCCGCCTGTTGGTGGTTGCCCCCGCCGTTCAATACGCTGGTCACAGGTGGAGTGTGTCGACGGCGGGACTGGAAGGTGGACGGGATGCGACGGAGTCGGACTGTGCCGGAACCTGTGTCGGGACGGGGGCGTCCCGGGTACTCGCGCGAGGACATCCTCCGTGCCGCGGTGGACGCCTTCAACGCGGCGGGCTATGAGGCGACCTCCATGGGGGCGCTCGCCGACCGGTTGGGGGTGACGAAGTCCGCGCTCTACCACCACGTCTCCTCCAAGGAGGAGCTGCTCGACGAGGCTCTCGACCGCGCACTGGACACCCTCGGCGGGGTCATCGACGAGGTCGGGACGTGTGAGGGCGGTGACATGGAGCGGCTGCGTCTGCTCGTGCGGGGGACGACCCTCGCGCTGTGCGCCGAGGCCCCCTACGTGACACTGCTCCTCAGGCTGCGGGGGAACTCCGATGTCGAACGTCGGGCCATGGACCGTCGGCGCGAGTACACGCGCACGGTCGTCGATCTCGTCTCGGGCGCGCAGGCGGACGGTGATCTCCGTGCCGACGTTGACCCGGCGACGGTCGGCCGCCTCCTGTTCGGCATGGTCAACTCCCTGGTGGAGTGGTACCGGCCGGACGGTCACCTGTCTCCGGCGGAGCTGGCCGAGCTGACCGGAAAGATGGCGTTCGGCGGTCTCGTCCCCCGTTCCTGAATCCGGTTTTCAACCGGCTGTCATCTGTGGATTCGTGGATCGGTCGGATGCGGGGGTGGCTGTGTTCCCCGACGGATTTAGGTTAGCCCCAGTTGAAAGCTCATTTGGGCTGCCGTGGCGAACGTTCGGTCGGGGGTGGTTTTGTGGACCATTCGGGAATTTCCGCCAAATCAGTGGTCTGCATCACGCCGCCTATGTATCGTGGGTCACACAAACTGACCAGGTGGTCGGTAAATAGGGTCGCCGGTTCACACCCAGACACCGGATACCCGGACACCCGCCCCCGTCCCCGCGCAGCCCACCGTTACGGCACCTCCGTCGGTGCAGCGGGGGATTCCATCTGACGATCTGCGGCAGATCCCCGCCGAAGATCCCCCCACCCAGAGAAGAGAATCGCCTGTGACCTCCCTGTACGACATCACCTCCGCGAACCACGGACCCGAGACCGGGATCGAGTTCGCCTCCCGCGACGAGATCACCGCACTCCAGACCGCCCGCGCCAAGAACACCCTGCGCCACGCCTACTACAACGTGCCGCACTACCGCCGCGCCTTCGACGAGAAGGGCGTCCACCCGGACGACTTCCGTGAGCTGGCCGACCTCGCGCTCTTCCCGTTCACCGACAAGAACGACCTCCGCGCCGAGTACCCCTTCGGCATGTTCGCCGTGGGACGCAACCAACTCGTCCGTGTCCACGCCTCCTCGGGCACCACCGGGCTCCCCACCGTCGTCGGATACACCCGCAGGGACATCGAGACCTGGGCCGACCTCGTCGCCAGGTCCCTGCGGGCGGGAGGTGTCCGCCCCGGCGACAAGGTCCAGGTCGCCTTCGGCTACGGCCTCTTCACCGGTGGACTCGGGGCGCACTACGGTGTCGAGAAGCTCGGCGCCACCGCCATCCCGACCTCCGGCGGAATGACCGAACGCCAGATCCAGATCATCCAGGACTTCAAGCCCGACGCGATCATGGCGACACCGTCCTACATGCTCAACGTCCTCGACCAGATGCGCAGGGAGGGCATCGACCCCGCCACGACCTCCCTCACCCACGGCATCTTCGGTGCGGAACCCTGGAGCGAGGGCATGCGTCGTGAACTCCAGGACGGACTCGGCATCGACGCGACCGACATCTACGGACTCTCCGAGATCATGGGCCCCGGCGTCGCCCAGGAATGCGTCGAGACGAAGGACGGACTGACCCTCTGGGAGGACCACTTCTACCCGGAGATCGTGGACCCGGAGACCCTCCAGCCGGTTCCCGACGGCCAGTTCGGGGAGCTCATCATCACCCCGCTGACGAAGGAGGCCTTCCCGGTCGTGCGCTACCGCACCCACGACCTCACCCGACTGCTTCCCGGAACCGCGCGCTCCATGCGCCGCCTCGAGCGCATCTCCGCCCGCAACGACGACATGATCATCCTCCGCGGCGTCAACTGTTTCCCGAGCCAGTTCGAGGAACTCATCACCGAAGACCCGGACCTGCGGCCCCGCTACCAGTGCGTGCTCGAGCGCAAGGGACGCATGGACGCACTGCGTCTCCTCGTGGAGTCCTCGCCCGGACGCACCACCGAGGAGAAGGAACAGTCCAGGGCCCACCTCGTCCGGCAGATCAAGAACCGGATCGGAATCAGCGTCATCGTGGAGATCCACGACCACGTCGACTGCGGTGAAGGAAAAGCCAAGCGTCTCGTAGACAACCGACCCAGGGACTGATCACCCGCCGTGACGATCCTCCCCACCCGCCAGGAAGGCCCCACCACATGACGACCAACATCACGACCGGGCAACCCAAGAACTCATTCTCCGGTCCACTGACAAAGGAACACAAGAAGGTCCTCGCCGGCTCGATGGTCGGAACCACCGTCGAGTGGTTCGACTTCTTCATCTACGCACAGGCCGCGGGTCTCATCTTCGCGTCCCAGTTCTTCAATCCCGCAGGCAACAACTCCCCGACCCTGGCGCAGATCATCTCCTGGGCGTCCCTCGGCCTGTCCTTCCTCGTCCGACCCCTCGGCGCCGTCGTCGCCGGGCACCTCGGCGACCGGAAGGGCCGGAAGTTCGTGCTCACCCTCACCCTCCTCGGCATGGGAGGTGCGACCGTCGCCATCGGTTTCCTGCCCACCTACGAGCAGATCGGTGTGGCGGCCCCCCTGCTGCTCATCGGCCTGCGCCTCCTGCAGGGCTTCTCCGCGGGCGGTGAGTGGGGCGGCGCCGCACTTCTCGCCGTCGAGCACGCTCCCGTCCACCGTCGCGGCTACTTCGGCTCCTTCCCCCAGGTCGGTGTGCCGTGCGGCATGATTCTGGCGACCCTGTTCATGCTGGTGCTGACCTCAGTCACCACACCCGAACAGTTCGAGGCCTGGGGCTGGCGCATCCCGTTCCTCTCCTCCGTTGTGATGATCATCATCGGATACCTGATCCGGAAGATGTGCGAGGAATCCCCGGTGTTCGCCGAACTGGAGAAACTCCAGAAGGAATCCTCCGCACCGCTGAAGGTCCTGTTCTCCGGACACAAGAAGCCCGTCATCCTCTGCGCGATGATCTTCGCCGCAGACAACGCCGCCGGCTACCTGGCCATCGCCTTCTTCAGTTCCTACGGTGCGAAGGTCCTCGGGATGCCCCGCTCGACGGTGCTGTTCATCTCCCTGGCCGGAGCCGTGTCCTGGACCGTCGGAACCATTCTCTGGGGTGCGATGTCCGACAGGCTCGGCAGGCGCAACGTGTTCACCTGGGGGTACATCATCATGGCCCTGTTCGCCATCCCGATGTGGATGATGATCGACACCGCCAACGTCTTCTTCTTCGGACTCGCGGTGGTCATCCTCGGTCAGCTCCTCGGCGCCACCTACGGCCCCCAGGCCGCGCTCTACGCCGAGATGTTCCCGGCCAAGGTCCGGCTCTCCGGTATCTCCATCGGCTACGCCGCCGGATCCATCATCGGTGGTGCCTTCGCCCCGATGATCGCGCAGCTCCTGCTGAACGAGACCGGAACGTCGATGTCCATCGGCGTCTACCTCATCGTCATCTCGCTGTTCTCCCTGTGGGGTGTCCGCATGGTCAACCCCAGGGTGGAGAAGTGCGACCTGCACTGATCCCCTTCCACCGGCCCCGGAACCGAAGCGGTGTCCACCGGGACACACGCGTTCTCCGGGGCCGGTCTCCCGTCCCCGGAGAGAGAACTTCCGGGGACGACTAGACCACGAACGAAGCGAGGAGCGCGACGGCCACGACGACGACGGTGACGGCCAGGCCGAAGAGGAAGGGCCTCGCACCGGCCGCCCGGACCGTGGCGACCGTGACGCCGGTGCCCTGCGCGAACATCGCCGCCGCGAAGATCCAGTGCTGGAGGGTTCCGATCCCGTCGATCAGGCCACCGGGCAGGGGCAGGAACGTCCGGGCGAGCACCAGAACGATGAACACGGCGACGAACGCCGGAACCAACGGGGGCAACCGGACCTCCGCCCCCTCCGTCTCTCCCGCCACCCGCCGCCGCTCCAGCGCGGAGAGCACGGTGATCATCGGGGCCAGGAGGAGAACCCGCCCGAGTTTGACGGTGACCGCGATCGGCAGAACCGCGGTACCCGCGATACCGCCCGCCGCGACGACCTGGCTGACCTCGTGGACGCTCAATCCGATGAAGACGCCCTCCCGGTGGGGACCCCACCCGGCCAGATGGCCGAGAGCCGGTGCCACGGTGAGCAGAATCGTGCCGAGCAGCGCGATGACCGCGATCGCGGTGACGAACTCGTGTTCCCGCTTCTTCGTCAGCACCCCGTCGACCGCCCCGATCGCCGCCGCCCCGCAGACGGAGCAACCGGCACCGATCAGCAGCGCCTGCTGCCGCCGCAGGCCGAACACCGGCGCGAGGGCCACCGTCGCGGTGAAACCCAGCACGACGGTGAGGACCGCGGCGAGCAGAACCGGCCAACCGAGCGCGAACACCGTGGCCGCGGGCACGGCGAGACCGAGGAGCGCGACGCCGACCTTGAGTACCGTCTTCGACGTGACGACGACACCGGGACGCATCCTGTCGGGGACGTCCCAGACGTTGCCGACCACACTCCCGAGAATGATCGCCACCAGAAGGAGAACACTGATCCCGGTGGTCTTTTCGATGAGGGCGTCGAGGAGGAAGGACGCGGCGGCACCCACCAGGCAGAGTGACAGCCCGGGTAGCAGTGCACGGGTTTTATTCATGAGACAACCCTAGCCGTGGCAGGCCTGCAGCACCGCCCGCCACGGACGGATGACCGATCAGGCGGTCTGATCGAACAGCCCCCGACCCCACCAGTCGTCATCGTCGACCGGGCCCGGGGGACAGGCGAAGATCGCGGAACTCTCGTAACGGACGAAGGCATTCATGTTGTCGTGGTGGGAGAGATTCGACTGGACGGTGATGAAATCATCCCGTGGGGACGCGACGAAGGCGATGAAGAACAGGCCGGCGTCGAGGTGACCGTAGTCGTCGACGCCACCGACGAAGTTGTACCCCCGCCGCAGCATCCGGGCACCGTCATTCGCCGGTGCACTCGCCAGCCGGGAGTGGGCGTGCGCGGGGATGAGCGGGCCGTCGGTGCCGTGCCACTCGTTGAACGGCATCGGATCCTCCTCGTGTTCCCGGCCGAGCGGGGCACCCTCGTCCTTGGTCCGCCCGAACACCTCCTCCTGCTCGCGGCGGGTCTGCCGGTCCCAGTTCTCCAGCAGCATGCGGATCCGCCGCGCGCAGAGATAGGAACCCCCGTCCATCCAGGAGCCGTCGTGGACCCAGACGTGTTCGTTGATCAGGTTGGTGTACTCGTTCTTCAGATTCGCCGTTCCGTCCTTGAACCCGAAGAGGTTGCGGGGCGTCCCCTGCTCGATCGACGTCGACGCGGTGCGCCCGAAACCGAGCTGCGCCCACCTGACCGTCACGAGCCCGCTGCCGGCCTTGACCAGGACCCGGGCGGCGTGCACCGCCACCTGCGGATCATCCGCGCACGCCTGGATGCAGAGGTCACCGCGCGAAATCCGCTCATCGAGCTGATCCCCTGGGAACCGGGGGAGATCCTCCAGCTCCTCCGGCCTGGCCGGTGCGAGTCCGAAACGTTCGTCGAACAGTGACGGGCCGAAACCGACGGTCACGGTCAGGCGTGCCGGACGCAACCCCACCGCCTCGCCCGTGTCGGTGGCGACGGTGTCCCGGTCCACCCCGACCGATCCCTCGGGTTCAGCCTCGAGCCCCCGCGACATCCGGCGGGCCATCGTCGTCCAGGTCCGCAGGAGATCGCGCAGCTCCTCCCGGCTGTCGGTCACCACGTCGAGGGCGACGAAATACATGCGCTCCTGTTGCGCGGTGGTGATGCCTGCCTGGTGTGCACCATTGAAGGGGACGATCAGGGCGTCTTCTCCACCGGCGGGATCCCCGTCGCCGGAACCCGTGAACCTGTCTGCACCGACCGCCCCGGCGGCGCCGAGACCGACGCCGATCCCGGCACCCGCCAGGAAACCGCGCCGACTCAACGGACGTCGCCCGCCGCTCTTTCCGTCCTGACTCATCGTGCCACCACCTCCTGCACGGAACCGAGCCGTGCGACAAGTACATCCAGCATGTCCGAGAGTTTCCGTCGCTGAGGGACCGGGACCTCGTCATAGGAGACGAAACCGTCCCCCTGCCGGTAGCCGGCCAGCTGCTCCCGCAGCGCGGCGTAGTCCCCGTCGAGGGCCGGCATGAGGTCCGGTTCCCGGGCGCGGATGATCGGTCCGAGGAATCCGACGGCCGCCTGCGAGCCCTCGAGGGACGACCGGAAATCGGAGAGTTCGGTACGGGTGTACACGTCGATCTCGCCGTGGATCCCCGCGTCGGAGAGATGGTCGACGAGATCCTGGGCGTGGTCCGCGACGGTTTCCACCGTCACGTGATCCCCGGGGCCCAGGGCCCGCCGGACCGCCACGACATCATCCAGGAGACGGGTCGCGGTGGTGAGGGTGTCGTCGCTGATCCCGGCGCCGGGACCCCACAGATCCTTCTCCAGGGCGTGCATCCTGTCCCAGGACTCACCCGACTCGATGTCCGATCGACGTGGTGCCGGGGACACACCGAAACGCCCCGCGTCGGGCATCACCGCCGGGGCCACCCGCATGTAGGGGACACGGGCGGCAAGGTACAGACGTCTGGCCTCCCCGAGATCGCGGCCGTCGTCGAGAACGTCCCTGAGACCGGTCAGCGCGACCGTGGTCTCGTCGAGCTGTTCCGACACGTAGGCGCGGTAGTTCGCCGACGCCTCATCCGCGACCGGATCGGTGTCTCCGTCACCCGGGGCGGTGCCCGTCACCGTCACGGTGTCCGACGCGGCGCCCGCGCCCGAGTCCGGCGCACAACCGAGAACGTGTTCACCCGGTTCGGTGGCCCGGACGAGCAGCGTGCGGGACCGGTCGGGCGGGATCCCGACGACCTCCCCCACGACAGCACCCCCCGGGGCGGTGACGGTGAAGCCCACCGGTTCATCACCGTCATTGCGCACCGTGAACGTGAGGAGTCCGACCGGTACCGTCCGCGCGGCGTCCGCGTTGATCCGGCAGTCGCCGGCCCCCGCGGCGACGGTGAACACCCCCGGTGACGGAGCTGCGGCCCGGTCGGGAGCGTCCCCACCCGAACAGCCCGTCGTCGAACACACGACCCCCGTCAGGATGGTCACGGTCAGGGGGATGACTCGTCGTTGCATGGGACACGGGACTTTCTCGGCGGCAGGAGGGGCAGAAGAGCTTCTACACACCCAAGGTTACGCACACCTCATCGCCGTGTGTCACCCGTGGGGGCGGGGAGGGGCACCGCCCACGCGCCGACGCCCCACCGGGATATCCCGGCGGGGCGTCTCAGGTTGAGGTGGCGTCAGCCACCGAACACCGGGCGGAGGAACTCGCCGAGGGCCTCCGGACGGTCGAGGGGGAGGACCGCCGCGACGTACTGGTCGGGCCGCACGACGACGACCGCACCGTCCCTGCTGATCCCGCGTTCGGTGAAGATGTCGTCGGTGGTGGTGACACCGAAGACCTTCTCCATGTTGGTGAGCCGGAACGGCCCGACCTCGGGGAAGAACACACCCGGTACCTCATTGATGAGGATGTCCGCGTGGAGCTGCTGGTAGATCACCCGCAGATCGAGGAGGCTGTCGTCGTCCGGCCCCGGCTTCGGGCCCGACACCAGGGGCGAACCCGGATCGGTGGCCATCCACTCCGCCCACTTCGCCACCGGGGAATCCGGTGTCCCCGCGGGGGCGCCGTCGGCGAACACGTACACGCGCCAGCGGCCGTCGGCGGTCGCCTGGTGTCCCAGGTGCAGCGGGTTGGTGTCGCAGACGCGGCTGACGACCGCGGACTTGAACCGCTTGCCCACCGGGTACCCGGTGGCGAGTTCCTGGTGTTCGGTGCCGCCGGTGATGAGGGAGGGGGCGTACTCCGTCATGAAGCCCGCCGGGAACTCCGCGGTCTTGACGTAGAAGTCCTCGAGGAAGGACGGGTCGTCGAACTCCTCCGGAGGGGTGGCCATGAGGGTCGACCAGGTGCGGTCGAAGTCGATGAGATCCTTCGCCACCACCTGGCGCTCGGCCGAGTACGTGTGGAGCAGCTCGGCGGGGGAGGTCCCGGAGAGAACGGCCCCGAGCTTCCACCCGATGTTGAAACCGTCCTGCATCGAGACGTTCATGCCCTGGCCCGCCTTCGCGGAGTGCGTGTGGCAGGCGTCGCCGGTGATGAAGACGCGGGGTGTCCGCTCACCGTCGTCGACGTCGTCGAACTTGTCGGTCAGCCGGTGACCGACCTCGTAGACGGAGTGCCAGGCGACGTGCCGGACGTCGACGCTGTAGGGGGTCAGGATCTCGTTGGCCTTCGCGATGATCTCCTCGATCGTCGTCGACCGGATGGTCGCCTTGCGTTCCTCGGTGACGGTGCCGAGGTCGACGTACATGCGGAACAGGTGCCCGCCCTCGCGGGGGATCAGCAGGATGCTGCCGCCGGAACGGGACTGGATCGCGCACTTCAGCCGGATGTCGGGGAAGTCGGTGCTGGCGAGCACATCCATGACGCCCCAGGCGTGGTTCGCCTGGTCGCCCTCGAGCCTGCGGCCGATGGACCGGCGCACCCCGGAGCGGGCGCCGTCACAGCCGACCACGTAGCGGGCACGGACGGTGCGCTCGGTACCGGCGTCCGGATTGTCGTCACCGGTGCGGCGCAGCCGGACCTCGACCGGATACTCGGTGGCGTCGGGGTCGGCGGCGACGGTGAGGTCGACGAACTCCCACCCGTAGTCCGGGCGCATCCGCGACGGGGAATTGTCCATGAACTCGGCGAAGTAGTCCAGGACGCGGGCCTGGTTGACGATGAGGTGGGGGAACTCGGAGATCCCGACCTCGTCGTCGATCGCGCGGTTGGCGCGGTAGATGTGGTCCGGGTTGGCCG
The DNA here is from genome assembly GCF_016595275.2 of Corynebacterium pygosceleis. Lineage (GTDB taxonomy): Bacteria > Actinomycetota > Actinomycetes > Mycobacteriales > Mycobacteriaceae > Corynebacterium > Corynebacterium pygosceleis. The sequence continues at coordinate 109,209 of NZ_JAENIQ020000005.1, forward strand.
GGTCCGGCTTCCAGAACGCCATTTCCGTGATGCGGTAGGCCTCGTCGGTGACCTCACTGGCGAAGCCGAACGCCTGGAAGGTCTCGACGCTCCGCGCCTGGATGCCGTCCGCCTGGCCGACCTCGAGGCGGTGCGGGCGGCGGTCGATGATCCTGGTGGACAGGTCCGGGAACATGGACAGCTGGGCCGCGGTGATCATCCCCGCGGGACCGGCGCCGACGACGAGAACGTCCATTGTGTCGGGCAACTCGTCCGGACGGTCGAGGCCGATGCCCGCTGCGGGGTGACGGCGGGGATCGCCGGAGACGTATCCGTGGTGATGGAACTGCATGGTGTTTCTCCTGATGTCGGTGGCGTGGTCAGAGTGGCCGGAGGTCGGTGTGGATGATCGGGTCGGTGCGGATCAGATATGATCTGACTTTTCTGTGATCCATCTCATTCATTTCTGCACCACACCCGAAAGGGGGGTTAGGTGCGTGAGAGCCAACGGATGGGGCTGACGTTCTGTTCCGCTTCGTGCTCGGGGCCGAGCGGAATTCCGGAGCGGTCCCGGAGGGAGAGGACCGCGGCCAGTCCGATCAGCGTCATCCCGCCCAGGTAGACGGTGACGGCGGTGGTTGTGCCGGTGGTCTGGAACAGCCAGGCCGCGATCATCGGGGCGAAGGCGCCACCCACGATCGCGCCGATGGCGTAGGAGATGGACACCCCCGAGAAGCGGATGGAGGCGGGGAAGATCTCGGCGTAGAGCGCCGCCTGCTGGCCGTACGTCAGGCCGAGTCCGAGGGTCAGGAACCCGATGCCGAGGAAGAAGAGCCCGACGTTCGCGGTGTTGACCAGCGGGAAGACGACGAGAACGCCGAGGAACTGGAGGATGAAGCCGATGATGTAGGAGGTGCGGCGGCCGATGCGGTCGCTGAGCCAGCCGGCGAACAGGGTGAAGATGAGCCAGGTGACGGCGGAGCCCGTCACGGCCCACAGGACGTCATCGCGGGAGAGTCCGACCGGCCCCTCGGGGTCCGTCGCGTACCCCTGGATGTAGCCGCCGGTGGTCATGTAGCCGACTGCCGAGTTGCCGGCGAAGATCAGCGCCGCGACGACGACCAGCGGGAAATGGTTGCGGAACAGGGTCTTGACCGGTGCGGACTCGGTTTCCGCGAGCTCCGCCATCTCGACGAACACGGGGGATTCCTCGACGCTGTGGCGGATCCAGGCGCCGACGGCGATCAGCAGGAAGGACAGCAGGAAGGGGACGCGCCAGCCCCACGCGAGGAACGCGTCGCCGGGGGCGATCTGACTCATCACCGCGAGCACGCCCGAGGCCAGGAGCAGGCCTGCGGGGACGCCGATCTGGGGGCATGCCCCGTAGATGCCCCGCTGGTGCGCCGGTGCGTGTTCGACGGCCATGAGGACGGCTCCGCCCCACTCGCCACCCGCGGAGATGCCCTGGATGATGCGCAGGGTGATGAGCAGGATCGGGGAGGCTGCGCCGATCGTCTCGTAGGTGGGGAGCAGGCCGATCAGTGCGGTGGCCGTGCCCATCACGATGAGGGTCAGCATGAGGACCTTGCGGCGGCCGATCTTGTCCCCGTAGTGGCCCGCGAGGAAGGCCCCGAGGGGGCGGAAGAGGAAGCTGATGCCGACGGTGAGGAAGGCGACGATGGTCGACGCCCCGGAGCTCAGTCCGCTGAACATGAGCTGGCGGAAGACCAGGGCCGCGGCCATGGCGTAGAGGAAGTAGTCGTACCACTCGATCGCGGTGCCGATGATCGTCGCCGCGGCGACGCGCCTGTGTTCGGTGTCCCGTACGGGGGTGATCGTCTCTGCGGGGGGTGAATGGTGCACGGAGTCTCCTCTGGGCTCAATCTGTGGTCTGGAATATCTCGGTGTCGAAATGTGTCCTGCGTTACTTGCCGGTCTGACACCGGATCATATACGATCTCGGTCAGGGATCAAGACCCAAACAAGGAGGATCTGTGAATCACCCCCAGCCCCTACCCGTCACACCGGGGAAGATCATCGCGGTCCACACCGCCTTCTTCTCCCGTGCCGATCAGCGCGGCCGGCGTCCCGCCCGCCCCTCCTACTTCCTCAAGGCCCCCAGCTCGCTGGGGGCCTCCGGTGATGTCGTCACCCGCCCCGAAGGCTGCGAACTCCTGGCTTTCGAGGGTGAGATAGCACTGGTCATCGGACGTCCCGCACGAAACGTCGGTCTGGACGAGGCGTGGGACCACGTCGCCTGGGTCACCGCCTCCAACGACCTCGGTGTCTACGACTGGCGTGCCCAGGACAAGGGGTCCAACACCCGATCCAAGAGCCGGGACGGGTTCACCCCGATCGGCCCCGAACTCATCGACGCACGCACCGTCGACCCGACCGAACTCCGTATCCGCACCTGGGTCAACGGTGAACTCGCCCAGGAGGGCGGCACCACGGAGAAGGACCTGATCTTCCCCCTCGCGCAGTTCGTCGCCGACCTCTCCCAGCACTTCACCCTCGACGAGGGTGACGTGATCCTCACCGGCACCCCCGCCGGTTCGACGGTCATCGCGCCCGGGGACGTCGTCGAGGTCGAGGTCGACGCTCCCGGGGTTGACGGGCACCCCACCTCCGGAAAACTGCGCACCACCGTGGAGCAGGGGCGGGGGAAGGTCGATCCCGGGATCGGCATGACCCCCGCCATCGACGACAGGCAGCGTGAGGAGGCGTGGGGTTCCAGGGAGGCCGCCGGTCTGCCCGAGGACCCCACCGCGATCAGTGAGGAACTCCGCGCGAAGCTGATGGAGGCACCCACCGCGGGACTGTCCGCGCAGCTGCGCTCCCGTGGCCTGAACCAGGTCGTGATCGAGGGGGTGCACCCGCAGACCCGGGGCACGAAGATGGTCGGGGTCGCCAAGACCCTGCGCTTCCTCCCCGGTCGCGAGGACCTGTTCAAGTCGCACGGCGGCGGATACAACGCCCAGAAGCGCGCCTTCGATGCACTCCGACCCGGACAGGTCCTCGTCATCGAGGCACGCAACGAACCCGAGTCCGGGACCCTCGGTGACGTGCTCGCCCTCCGCGCGAAGTGCCTCGGTGCCGCCGGTATCGTCACAGACGGCGGCATCCGTGACCACGAACCGGTCCGTGAGATCGGGCTTCCCGTCTTCGGGCGTGGGGCGCACCCCGCGGTACTCGGGCGCCGGCACGTCCCCTGGGAATCGGACACCGCGATCGCCTGCGGCAACGCGACCGTCCTGCCCGGCGACATCATCGTCGGCGACGACGACGGCGTGATCGTGATCCCCCGGGATCTCGCCGAAGAGGTCGCCGATGCGGCACTCGCCAAGGAACGGGAGGACGAGTGGGTCGCCGAGCGTGTCGCGGAGGGCAACCCCGTGGACGGCCTGTTCCCCCCGACCGGGCGGTGGCGTGAACGCTACAACGCCGAGTCCGCCGGGGAAGACGGATAGGGGAGCGGCGACGATGAATCTTCCGGCAGCCGCCGGCGGGTCCGACCCGACGAAACTCTCCAAGACGGAGCAGGCGCACAGACTGATCAGCTCGAAGATCTCGTCGGGTGAACTCGCACCCGGACACCGTCTGGTTCTCTCGGCGATCGCCGAGGAACTCGGGGTCTCCGTGGTTCCCGTCCGGGAGGCGATCCGGCAGCTCGAGGCCGAGGGACTGGTCACCTTCGAACGCAACGTCGGTGCGAAGGTGCGGATGATCGACCGGAACCAGTACCTCGACTGCATGCAGACCCTCGCGGTCCTGGAGGGCACGGCCACCGCACTCGCCGCGCCCTACCTCACCTCCGGAGAACTGGCCAAGGCCAGGGAACTCAACGAGAAGATGGAGGCGACCCTCCGGGAGTTCGACCCGGTGGAGTTCACCGTGCTCAACCGGAAATTCCACAGAACCCTCGTCGGGAGGTGCCCCAACCGCCACCTCATCGACCTGGTGACCCAGGAGTGGGCACGGCTCAACCACCTCCGCGAATCGATCTTCGCGTTCGTCCCCGACCGTGCCGCGGAATCCGTCGCGGAACACTCCCGGATCATCACGATGATCGAGGTCGGTGCAGATCCCGAGTACATAGAGAAACTCGTCCGCCAGCACCGGCTCACCACACTCGACCACTACCTGAACGCCGACAAGAAGAAGGACACCACAGACAGATGAGCAACGACCGACTTCCCGCCAACCTCCCCGACAGGATCCGCCACTACATCAACGGTGAGTTCGTCGACTCCATCGACGGCGACACCTTCGACGTGCTGGACCCCGTCACCAACGAGACCTACATCCAGGCGGCCTCCGGCAAGAAGGCCGACATCGAGGCCGCCGTCGACGCCGCCACCGTGGCGTTCAACGAAGGCCCCTGGCCGAGGATGCTCCCCCGCGAACGGGCCCGTATCCTCATGCGCGTCGCGGACATCGTCGAATCCCGCGACGCCGAACTCGCGGAGATGGAGTCCTTCGACTCCGGGCTCCCGATCACCCAGGCCAAGGGCCAGGCACGGCGCGCGGCCGAGAACTTCCGCTTCTTCGCCGACCTCATCGTCGCCCAGACCGACGACTCCTTCAAGGTCCCCGGCCGCCAGATCAACTACGTCAACCGTAAACCGATCGGTGTCGCCGGCCTGATCACCCCCTGGAACACCCCGTTCATGCTGGAGTCCTGGAAACTCGCGCCCGCGCTGGCCACCGGCAACACCGTGGTGCTCAAGCCCGCCGAGTTCACCCCGCTGTCCGCGAGCCTCTGGCCCGGGATCTTCGAGGAGGCCGGTGTACCCGCCGGTGTGTTCAACCTCGTCAACGGATTCGGTGAATCCGCCGGTGACGCACTGGTCAAGCACCCCGATGTCCCGCTGATCTCCTTCACCGGTGAATCGCGCACCGGCCAGATCATCTTCGGGAACGCCGCACCCCACCTCAAGGGCCTGTCCATGGAACTCGGCGGCAAGTCCCCGGCAATCGTCTTCGCCGACGCCGACCTCGACGAGGCCATCAACGCCACCATCTTCGGTGTGTTCTCCCTCAACGGCGAGCGCTGCACCGCGGGCTCCCGCATCCTCGTCGAGCGCTCCATCTACGACGAGTTCGTCGAGCGCTACGCCGCCCAGGCCAAGCGCGTGAAGGTCGGTCTGCCCTCCGACCCCGCCACCGAGGTCGGCGCACTCGTCCACCCCGAACACTTCGAGAAGGTCATGTCCTACGTCGAACTCGGCAAGTCCGAGGGCCGTCTCGTCGCCGGTGGCGGCCGCCCCGAGGGCTTCGAGAACGGCAACTTCGTCCAGCCCACCGTCTTCGCCGACGTCCCCGCCGACGCCCGCATCTTCCAGGAGGAGATCTTCGGACCCGTCGTCGCCATCACCCCCTTCGACACCGAGGACGAGGCCCTCGAGCTGGCGAACAACACGCGTTACGGTCTCGCCGCCTACGTCTGGACCGGCGACCTCAAGCGCGCACACAACTTCGCCCAGAACGTCGAGGCCGGAATGGTCTGGCTCAACTCCAACAACGTCCGCGACCTGCGCACCCCGTTCGGCGGCGTGAAGGCCTCCGGTCTCGGACACGAGGGCGGCTACCGCTCCATCGACTTCTACACCGACCAGCAGGCCGTCCACATCAACCTCGGCGAGGTCCACAACCCCGTCTTCGGCAAGCAGGACTGACCGACCCCATCCACCGTCCCGCCCCACCGACGTCCTCCCCGACGGACCTCGACGGGCGGCCCACCCCGAGAAACAAGGAGAACACCGTGTCCAACCCCATCGCCACCCCGACCTCCCCGCCGCCGGACGTCCTGCGCTGCGCGTACATGGAACTCGTCGTCACCGATCTGAAGCGCTCCCGTGACTTCTACGTCGACGTTCTCGACCTCGTGGTCACCCACGAGGACGATGAGGCGATCTACCTCCGCTCCATGGAGGAGTTCATCCACCACAACCTCATCCTGCGCAAGGGCGACACCGCAGCCGTCGGGGTGTTCAGCTACCGCGTCCGCAGCCCCGAGGACCTCGACCGCGCCGAGGCGTTCTACCGCGAACTCGGTTGCCGCGTCGAGCGGAACCCCGAGGGATTCGTCCGCGGCATCGGTGACTCCGTCCGCGTCCAGGACCCGCTCGGTTTCCCCTACGAGTTCTTCTTCGACGTCGAACACGTCGAGCGGCTCTGCTGGCGCTACGACCTCTACACCCCCGGCGCGCTCGTCCGTCTCGACCACTTCAACCAGGTCACCCCGGACGTACCGAAGGCCGTCAAGTACATGGAGGATCTCGGCTTCCGTGTGACCGAGGACATCCAGGACGGCGACGGAACCGTCTACGCCGCATGGATGCGCCGCAAGCCCACCGTCCACGACACCGCCATGACCGGCGGTGACGGTCCGCGCATGCACCACGTCGCCTTCGCCACCCACGAGAAGCACAACATCCTGGCGATCTGCGACAAGATGGGTGCCCTGCGGTTGTCCGACCGCATCGAGCGCGGCCCCGGACGCCACGGTGTGTCCAACGCCTTCTACCTCTACCTGCGCGACCCGGACGGCCACCGCGTCGAGATCTACACGCAGGACTACTACACCGGTGACCCCGACAACCCGCGCGTGACCTGGGACGTCCACGACAACCAGCGCCGTGACTGGTGGGGAACCCCCGTCGTCCCGAGCTGGTACACCGACGCCTCCCGGGTCCTCGACCTCGACGGCAACCTCGTCCCCCTCGTGGAGCGCACCGACGCCTCCGAGATGGAACAGACCATCGGCGCCGACGGCTTCTCCTACACCCGCTCCGAGGAGGAGGGCGAGATGCCGGACTGGAAGAAGGGCGAGTACAAGCTGGGCCACCAGCTCTAGACCCACCGACTCCCCGAACACCCGGCCCACGCAGGAGGCACCATGCTCGACAGGAAGACCATTGAGGCGATCGCGGACGAACTCCGTGACGCCGAGAACAACCGCACGATGATCCCGCTGCTCACCGCGCGCCACAAGGACATGACGGTGGAGGACTCCTACGCCGTGCAGAACGAGTGGCGCCGTCGCGGCATCGCCGAAGGGCGCCGCCCGGTCGGCCGCAAGATCGGGCTGACCAGCAAGGTGATGCAGGTCGCCACCGGCATCACCGAACCCGACTACGGGGCGATCTTCGCGGACATGGTCCACGAGTCCGGATCGGTGATCGAACACGGACAGTTCTCCAATGTCCGCATCGAGGTCGAGCTGGCCTTCAAACTGAAGGAGGCGCTGCGCGGACCGGACTGCACGATCTTCGATGTGCTGCGTGCCACCGAGTACGTGGTGCCGGCACTGGAGATCCTGTCGTCGCGCATCGAGATGGAGGGGCGCACCATCGTCGACACCATCAGTGACAACGCCGCCATGGGGGCGATGGTCTACGGCGGTCGCCCCGTCGCCCCCGACGCGGTGGACCTGCGCTGGATCCCGGCACTGCTCTACCGCAACGAGACCATCGAGGAGACCGGCGTCGCCGCCGCCGTGCTGGGGCATCCCGCAACCGGCGTCGCGTGGCTGGCCAACAAGCTCGCCGAACACGGGGACCATCTGGAACCCGGGGAGCTCATCCTCGCGGGCTCCTTCACCCGCCCGATGTGGGTGGAACCCGGGGACACCGTTCACGCCGACTACGGCGAGCTGGGGAGCGTGACATGTCGTTTCGAGTGAACCTCCCCGAACCCTTCGGCCGCCGGCTCGACCGGGCGGACGGCCCGCTCACCGGCCTGTGGGTCTGCTCCGGTTCGCCCGCGATGGCCGAGATCATGGCCTGCAGCGGGGCGGACTGGCTGCTCATCGACGGCGAGCATTCCCCGATCGGACTGGAGACGATCGCAGGTCTCCTCCGTGCGGTCGCCGCCTACCCGGTGGCCCCGGTCGTGCGGGTGCCGGTGCTCGACACAGCCCTGATCAAGCAGTACCTCGACCTCGGTGCGCAGTCGATCATGGTGCCGATGGTGCACACGCGGGAGGACGCGGAAGCGGCCGTCGCCGCGATGCACTACCCGCCCCGGGGCGTCCGTGGTGTGGGCAGCGCACTGGCCCGGTCCTCCCGGTGGAACGCGGTGCCGGACTACCTCGGGACCGCCTCGGACACCGTGAGCTGCATCGTGCAGATCGAGTCGCCGCAGGCGGTGGACAACGCCGCCGGGATCGCGTCCGTGGACGGGGTCGACGCCGTGTTCATCGGCCCGTCCGACCTCGCCGCCTCGATGGGCGTCATCGGCCAGCAGTCCCACCCGGACGTCCTCGACGCGGTGTCCCGCGCCATGCGGGCGGCGAAGGAGGCGGGCACGTTCGTCGGCGTCAACGCCTTCGACACCGACCAGGCGCGCCGGTACCTGGATGCGGGGGCCGACTTCGTCAACATCGGTGCCGACGTCCAACTCGCGGCCACCGCGTCGCGCACGCTGCTCGGTGAGTTCACCGGGGAGGGCTGAGGGATGGACATCGACACCACCGGTGTCTCCGCCCTGGTGCGGAGCGTTCCCACGGGACTGCTGATCGACGGCCGCTTCACCGACGCCGCCGACGGGGCGACCTTCGACGTGTTCAATCCGGCGACGGAGGAACACCTCGCGACCCTCGCCTCGGCGGGGGAGAACGATGCACGCGCGGCCCTCGACGTGGCCTGTCGGGTCCAGGGCGACTGGGCCCGGACCCCGGCCAGGGAACGGTCGGAGATTCTCCGTCGTGCCTTCGATCTGGTTCGTGAACGGACGGAACAGTTCGCCACCCTGATGACGCTCGAGATGGGCAAACCCCTCGCCGAGGCCCGTGGCGAGGTCGCCTACGGTGCCGAGTACCTGCGCTGGTTCGCCGAGGAAACGGTCAGGGACCACGGACGTTTCGACACCGCCCCCGAGGGCGGACTGCGGATGCTCACCCGGCGCAAGCCCGTGGGCCCGTGTCTGCTCATCACCCCGTGGAACTTCCCGCTCGCCATGGCGACGAGAAAGATCGCCCCGGCGGTCGCCGCCGGGTGCACCATGATCCTCAAACCGGCGGATCTGACTCCTCTCACCAGCCAGTTCCTCGCGCAGACCCTGATGGACGCGGGCCTGCCCGCCGGTGTCCTCTCGGTACTGCCCGGAGCTGATCCCGCGGCGGTGTCGGCTCCGCTGCTCGCCGATGACCGCCTGCGCAAGGTGTCCTTCACCGGGTCGACCCGCGTCGGGAAGCTGCTGCTGCGGCAGGCCGCGGACGGTGTGCTGCGTACCTCGATGGAACTGGGCGGAAACGCCCCGTTCATCGTCTTCGACGACGCCGATGTCGAGGCTGCGGTCGCCGGTGCGATGGCGGCGAAGATGCGCAACATCGGTGAGGCGTGCACGGCGGCGAACAGGTTCCTCGTGCACGAGAAGGTGGTCGACCATTTCTCGGCCCTGTTCGCTGAGCGGATGAACACCGTCAGGCTCGGAAACGGCCTGGAACCCGGTGTCACCTGCGGGCCGTTGATCTCGGAGGAGACCCGGGACCGGGTCGCGGGACTGGTCGGGGACGCCGTCGAACGCGGAGCGAAGGTGCTCACCGGAGGTCGTCCCGTTCCGGGGCCCGGCTGGTTCTACCCGCCGACCGTACTGGTCGATGTTCCCGCAGGCGCGCGGGTTCTCACCGAGGAGATCTTCGGCCCCGTCGCACCGGTCACCACCTTCCGCGACGAGGCAGAGGCACTGGCCCTGGCGAATGACACGGAGTACGGACTCGCGTCCTACGTGTTCACCGCCGACGCGTCACGGATGTACCGGATGGCGGACGGTCTCGACTTCGGTCTGATGGGATTCAACGCCGGTGTCATCTCGAACGCGGCGGCACCCTTCGGCGGGGTCAAGCAGTCCGGACTCGGCCGGGAGGGCGGGGCGGAGGGGCTCGACGAGTACACCAGTGTCCAGTACATCGGTGTCGCGGACCCCTACGCCTGAGGTCTCCCGACGGAACAGGGGGAGGGGCACCCATCCGGGTGGCCCTCCCCCTGTTCTCCCGTGTCGGGCCGGGGTCAGGAGGCGAAGGTCACCGGAACCTCGGCGACGTCCTTGAAACCCTCGGAGTGGTCGCCGAAGATCTTGAGCACGCAGTCATCGGTGAGGCAGTCGACGCCTTCGCCGGTGGAGTTGGCCGTGATGCTGAAGGATGAGGCGCCGTCCCCGGAGATCGTCGCGGTGCCACGTTCGTTCTGCAGCCAGGCCTGGCTCTCGACGTCGCCCATCTCGCCCGTGCAGACCGGAACGGGTGCGCCGCCCGGGGTCTGCGCCGCGCAGACGGCGGCGTAGTAGCCGGCCTCCGGGTTCAGGCCGGTGACCTCCACGGTGAGGGTGTCGCCGGTCTTGATCCCGTCGGCCTTGTCGACGGTGACCTCCACGTCAGACGCCGCGGCGGCGGTCGAGGAGGGCTCCGGGGACAGCTCCGACTCGATCTCGGAGATCCCCTCGGACGCGGACTCACTCATCTCGGAGATGCTGGCGTCGACCTTGGTCGGGTCGGTGGTCGACTCCGTCTCGGAGTTCGAGCAGGCCGCGAGGGGGGCTGCGGCGATGAGGGACGCCGCGGTGAACGCGACGGTGCGGTTCGAGAGGATTCTGCGCATGAGTTTGTGCCTTTCGTTGTACAGCGACAGCGTGGCGGGAACCGGAATGTCGGTGATCCACCACATGGCCCACGGACGGTCCGGATGGTGCCCGGTGTGGTTCCGGCCGAATTGTAACGCCTGCCCGGTGGCTCCGGTGTGCGGCGGTGCCGTCGGGGAGATGAGGTGGTGGACACAGACCGGGAGTGAACAAATAGGTTCACAAAAAATAGACAGAACGGTATAGTTCTGGCGTCGGTCACTCCCGGACACCGACGGACCGGACACACCAGAAGACCCCCAGGAGGTTCCCATGCCCATCACCGGACTCATACTCGGCGCCGTACTCGGCGCGGTCATGCAGCGCGGCAGGTTCTGCGTGACGGGCATGCTCCGCGACATCTTCACCCGCGGCACGTGGCGTCCGTTCACCGCACTGCTCATCGTCATCTCCGTCCATGCCATCGGACTCACGGCGCTCACCTCGGCCGGGGTCATCACACCCGAATACTCGCCCTTCGCACCCGCCGTCATCGTCGGCGCCTTCATCTTCGGTGTCAGCATCGTTCTCGCCGGCGGCTGCGCCTCGGGCACGTGGTACCGCGCGGGGGAGGGGCTCGTCGGTTCCTGGCTCGCCCTGGTCGGATACGCGCTGTCCGCCGCCGCGATGAAGACCGGCCCGCTGAGCGGGGTCAACGCCTGGCTCGGGCAGTTCACGGTCAACCAGACCACCGTGCCCGCCACTTTCGGGCTCTCCCCCTGGTGGTTCGTCGCCGGTCTCGGGGCACTGACCGCCTACCTCGCGGCGCGCTTCCTCCAGGAGGAATTCACCGGTCCCCGCCCGGTGGCCCTGGCGCAGCCGCTGCACCGCAGGCCGCTGCACGTGTACCTCGCCGCGGTGATCATCGGAATCATCGGAGTCATCGCCTGGCCACTGTCCGCGGCGACCGGCCGCAACGACGGCCTCGGCATCACGACACCGTCGAAGAACGTCGCCAACTACATCGTCACCGGGGACGGCTCCTTCCTCGACTGGGGTGCGCTCCTCGTCCTCGGAATCCTGGGCGGGGCACTCGTCGCGGCGAAAGTCTCCGGTGAGTTCCGCGTCCGTGTGCCCGACGCCCGGACCTCGTCGCGTGCCGTGGTCGGCGGCATCGGGATGGGCGTCGGTGCCAGCTGGGCGGGTGGTTGCACCGTCGGCAACGGCATGGTCCAGACCTCCCTGTTCACCTACCAGGGCTGGGTGGCGCTCGCGTTCTTCGCCGTCGGCGTCGGCGTCGCCGCGAAGATCTGGCTGAAGCCCTCCGGGCGGAAGACGGCGACCGGAACCTACAGCACAGACGAGAGCGTCGACGGACGCGCCGCCCACCCGGAGGCCACCACCACGTCCGTGTCCGCCCCCGCGTACGCCGTCGCGCCGGTCGCGCTGAAGGTCCGGGAGCAGCAGTCCGCCCCGGCGGGACCCGCCGAGGTCGCCCCGGGGGAGTATGCCCTGGACACCCTCGGAGCCGTGTGCCCGTTCCCGCTGATCGAGGCCGTCTCCGCGATGGATGAACTGCGCTCGGGGCAGACGCTGGTCATCGACTTCGACTGCACCCAGGCCACCGACGCGATTCCGCGCTGGGCGGCCGAAGCGGGGCACGAGGTGACCGAGTTCCGGGCCACCGGGGACGCCGGCTGGCGGATCAAGGTGCGGAAGGGGTGATCGCACCCACCCACCATTCGGTCCGGCGGGAGTGCCCCCGCAGACACAAATGATGAGGATAGGCTCACCTCTTGTGTATTCTCACGCTCACGACGCAGGAAACTGCGGTGAATCCAGCTCCGCGGCACACACGGGAGACCATGCATGGGCAAAGGCGTATCCGGTTCGATCATGAAGGCGATGGGGGCGAAGGACCACAGGGTCCGCCTCATTGGCAGAGAGTGGGTCACCGACAACTACCTCCGGCTCCGACTCAGGTCCGACACCCTGCTCCACCCCGAGGGGGAGAAGCCGGGAGCCTGGATCCGGGCGTGGTTCCCGGATCCGGGCGGGGGAGCGAAGGAATTCCAGCGCGGCTACACCATCAGGGACGCCGATCCTGCCACCGGCGAGTTCACCCTCGAGTTCGTCCTCCACGAACCCGCCGGCCCCGCCTCCCACTGGGCCAGGCACGCGGAAGCCGGCGCGGAGATCAGCGCGATGCGGATGTCGGAGGAACCCTTCGTCCAGCTCGATCCGCAGCCGCCCGGCTATCTTCTCCTCGGTGACGCTTCCGGCTACCCCGCGATCTGCGACATCGCCGCCGCGATCGACCCCTCGGTGCCCGTCGTCATCCACCTGGAGAAGAACAGCGAGCCTGACGAACGGCTCCCGCTTCCGGAGGGGGACAACATCACCGCGAACTGGGTCGACGCCCTCCCCGACGGGCAGGCGCTCGTGCAGGCGATACGGGGCGGAGACTGGTCCGGCTGGTTCACCTGGCTCACCGCGGAATCCACCTCCGTCAGGCACGCCCGAACCTATCTCCGGCGGGAATGCGGGGTGACGAAGGCGCTGCTCCACGCGCAGGGCTACTGGATCCGTGGGCGGGCCATGGGCGCCTACCGAGACACCGACCCACCGGAACGGCACGCATCACCGCACGACGCAGCCACGACGCCGGCGACACCGACGCGGGGCGTGCTCGCCGGTGCGAGGACCGCCCTGATCCTCTCCGGGATCGCCCAGGGGTGCCTGTCGGTGCTGCAGATCGTCCCGCTGATCCTGTTCGCCCACATCGCGCAGATGTTCCTGGACGGCGCACCGGAACAGGACTTCCTCCGGGCCGCGGTCACCGCCCTCGTGGTGATGGGGATCAGCGGCTTCGGTGCCGTTGCGCTGACCACGGTCCTCCACTTCTACGACGCACACTTCGCCGCGGCCCTGCGGCTCAGGCTCATGGAGAAGGTCACGCGGTTGCCCCTCGGCTGGTTCAACCGGCGGGAATCGGCGGGCGTACGGAAACTGATCGGTGGTGACGTCGCCGCGCTGCATCACCTCGTCACCCACGCCGTCCCGGAGGTCGTCGCGGCAGCGGTCACGCCCGTCGCCGTCCTCGTCTACCTCATGAGCGTGCAGTGGCGACTCGGCCTCGTGCTGCTCATCCCCGTCGTGCTCTTCATCGTGGTCATGTCGCGCATGATGGCCCGCGACAGGGATCGGTTCCACACCTCCCAACGACTCGTCGCGGAGGCCAACGCCGTGGTGCAGACGCACCTCGAGACCCAACGGGAATCCCGCATCTTCGGCGACGACGCGATCGTCGACGTCGACGGCACCATGCGCGAGATCGACGATTTCGTCAGCACCTGGCAGCACGACACCGCCCCGGCGAAGGTCACGATGGTCATGCTCAACCGCCCGGCCACTGTCATCGCCCTGCTCTGCACCGCGGCGTGGCTGTTCCTCCTCGTCGGCTGGATCGACCCGACGGACCTGATTCCCTTCCTCATCCTCGGGACCTCCTTCGCGGGCCAGCTGCTCGCGTTCTCCCACAGCATCGGCGCCCTTCAGCAGGGCCTCAACGCGGTCGCCGGACTCGACCTCCTGCTCGCCACGCCCACCCTCGCGGAACCCGCGGACCGCCCGGGGCACCCAGGCCACGTTGTCTTCGACCACGTCCGCTTCGGCTACGGGCCAGGCCGGCCCGTCCTCCCGGATTTTTCGCTGACCCTCGAGCCCGGCACGGTCACCGCCGTCGTCGGTGATTCGGGTGCCGGAAAATCCACCGTCGCCGCCCTGCTCGCCAGGCTGTGGGACGTCGACGGCGGGTCCATCAGCATCGACGGCCGCGACATCCGCGACCTCAGCCAGAAGGAGCTCTACGGCAAGGTGAGCGTCCTGCTGCAGGACGTGCAGCTGCTGCACACCAGTGTGGCGGAGAACATCGCGCTCGCGGCACCGGGTGCGGACCGCGACAGGATCGTCGCCGCCGCCGAGGCGGTCGGCATCGCCGATTTCATCGACACGCTCCCGGACGGCTACGACACCGTCATCGACGGCAACCGTCTGTCCGGAGGGCAACGGCAACGGATCGGTGTGGCGCGGGCCCTGCTCGCAGACACCGACATCGTGGTGCTCGACGAGGCGACGGCCTCCGCCGACCCGGAGAGCGAATGGGCGATCCGCCGGGGCCTCGACCGGCTGCTTGAGGGGAAGACCGTCCTCATGATCGCCCACCGGTTGCACACCGTGACCGGCGCCGATCGGATCATCGTCATGAGGGACGGACGCATCACGGAATCCGGGACCCATGACCAGCTCATCGCCGCCGACGGAACGTACGCCGATCTCTGGAAGGCAGGGAGCACACGATGATCGTCACCGACATCCGCCGCATCACCGGTGCCGCGGGAACCACCGCGTTCCGCCGCTTCACCGCACTGACCGTGCTCTCCTCCGGCCTGCAGGTCGCCGCCGTCGTCCTGCTCATACCCCTGCTGCACCACCTCTTCGACCGTGACGCCGCAGGCGCGGGCCCCTGGACCGCGGCGCTGGTCGCGGTCACCGCCGCCATCTGGATGATCGAACGCAGCGCGGCCGGAACCGGCGTCGAGCTCGGACTGCACGCCATGCGGGCCGTGGGGCGGCACGGGGTCCGGGCGATCAGGGACACCCCGCTCGAGGAGCTCACACCGGCACGGAAATCGGAGCTGCGCTCCCTCATCGGCGGCGGGGGCATCGAACTGACCAGCATGGTCGTCCTGCTCATCACCCCCATCCTGACCGCCGTGTCCTTCACCTGCTTCCTCGCCGTCGCGCTCCTGTTCATCGACTGGCGCCTCGCGCCGGTCACCGTCGCGGGGGCGGTGCTCCTCCTCGGCGCGGTACTGCTGTCCGAGAGGATCGAGCGCGGCGCCGACGACGTCTTCACCGGTGCCACCCTCGAACTCGACGAGCGGCTCGTCGAGTTCGCCGTCGCCCAACCGGCGCTGCGCACCGCTGGGAGGGTGGAACGCGGATCGACCCACGTCGACGACGCCGTCGCGGGCGGGGTCCGTGCGGTGCGCCGGCTCCTGCTGTGGCAGATCCCGGGGCAGATGCTCACCAGCACCGCCCTGCAGCTGACCCTTCTCGGATTCGGCGCGGCGACCTGGCTGGCGTACGACGACGGGCGACTGGACGGCGTCGAGGCGGCCGTGATGGTCATCGTCCTCATGCGCGTCATCGAACAGATCACGGCGGTGTCCATGCTCGCCAGTTCCCTCCACACCGTCGGTACGACGCTGCGCCAGCTCCGCGAACTCGTCGAGCGTCCCACGACCGTGCCCGGGCGACGCCCGGCCCCCGGGACACTCCGCGCCCGCGGAATCGGTGTCACCCACCCGGACGGCACCGTCGCGGTGGCCGGGGTGGACCTGGACCTCGAACCAGGGACGACAACCGTCATCGTCGGGCCCTCCGGGTGCGGCAAATCCACGCTTCTCGACGTGCTGGCGGGCCTCGTCGAACCGACGACCGGCACCGTGTCGGTGGGGGAGCTGCCGGTCAGTGCCGCCGATCTGCGGTCCATGACCACGGCCGTGTTCCAGGACACCGTGCTGGGAAACACGACGATCCGGGACAACCTCCGGATCACCGGCCCGGAACTCGACGCCGTGATCAGTGCCGCCCAGCTGGACACGGTGCCCGGGTCATCCGGTGACGAGCCGGACATGAGGGTCGGGGAATCGGGGAACCGGCTCTCGGGTGGTGAGCGTCAGCGCGTCGGCATCGCCCGGGCACTCGCCGCACCCGGCGACCTGCTCGTCGTCGATGAGGCGACGGCGAACCTCGACGCCCACAACGAGCGCGCCATCGTCTCGTCCCTCGCCCGGGTGAAGGGGAAGCGCACCACCATCGTCGTCACCCACCGGCCCGCCGTGCTGGAGATCGCCGACCGGGTGGTGGTCATGGCGGAGGGCCGGATCGTCGAATCGGGGACCCGGGAGGAATTGAGCGCCGCAGGCGGTGCCTTCGCCCGGATGGAGCGGCGGTGGCGGGAGGTCAGGGACTGGCGGGTGTGACCCGTGGCGGAAGATCGCTGCGGGTCGCCTTCCCGATGATCCACCGCAGCAGACCCTCGAGCGGGCCCCGGCGGAACCGCCACCGCCACAGGGAGGACAGCAGCAGCGCCGCGAGGGCCGTCACCGCGAAGCCGTCCAGATCGAATCCGCTCTCCGCAGCGGGCAGCGGGGCGCCTGCGTCGGCGTCGTCGTCCTGTTCCTCGATGTACCGGGCGAAGAGGCGTTCCTGCTCGGCGGAGAACTCCTCCCACAGGCGCTCCTCGCGGGGCCGGAACTCCATCCAGTTGTCCGACTCACCGACGATCCGCTGATAGTCCGTCCACGCAGGTTCCTCCGGGACGTCCACGGCCGGGGCGGACGTCGCATCCGCATTGAGGGTATCCGGCCCAGCGGTACCCGAGGAGGGGGACCCGGGTCCGATCAACGCCATGAGGGAGAACCCCGTGAGCATCGTCGCGGTGAGCACGTGCGCGACATAGACCGTGAGCGCCATCGAACCCGTGGCACGCAGTGGATAGAGCAGAACCCCGGCCCGACGGGCGTGGCACGCCAGCAGGCAGAGCCCGACTGTCGCGACGGAGGCCCCGACGCTGACCACCACATCCCCCAGCCCACCGCTGTGCGGAGCCGCGGAGAGGAACAGATCCCCGGCGACCGCGAGATTGGGGTCCTGGAAGTCGAAGGGCGGTGAATCGTGCCCGATGTCGAGCACGTCGAGGCGCCACCACCAGGTTCCCAGCCCGGCGACCACCGCCCCGATCACCGCCGCGGTCGTCCACCTCCGGGGCCCGGAGTAGATGAGATGTCGGTGCAGCAGAATCCCGGTGATCCCGTAGAGCAGCCAGGCCGGGAGCGGATAACCGAGGGTTATCAGCACCGGATAGAAGTCCCCCAGCCGCAGCAGGGTGGTCACCGCGGCGCCCGCGAGAAACAGCACCGCCCACCAGATCACGAGGGTCCGGGTCCGCCAGCGCACCGCCGGCGCGAGCAGGATGATCTCGATCCCTATGGCCATGAGCACGACGGCGATCATGGACTGCACGTACGTCAGACCCAGCCCGATCGCGACGACGAGCATGCCCCGGACGTAGAGCCTGCTCCGCGAGGAAGCCAGGTTTTCACCCCCCGCCGCGGCACCCGCGCTGCCCATGAACCCCAGTGAGACACCGGCGAGCACCGCGAACAGCGAGGAGGGCAGGCCCGTCGCCAGCAGGTGCGCCGCATCGCCGGCGGGGGAATCCCCGGGTACGCCGATGTGCGCGAACATCATCCCGAAGATGGCGAGGGCCCGCGCGACGTCGATGCCCGCGACCCGCGACCCGTTCCCGACGGGGGCCGGTGGTGGTTGTGTGACGGTGTTCGCCTGGGACACGGGCATCTCCTTCGCTGGCATCCCCGCCTGGCGGGCTGACGAAGTGGAACCTTACCAGCGTGGGAGAGGGCCCTCAGCCCAGCTCCGGGACCGTGAGCTGCGCGGTCATGCCGATGGTCACCGTTTCCCCGGGTACCACCGGGACACCCGCGAGATCAGGCCCCAGGAGGGCGGGCTCGACGCACACGAAGCGCCGCCACTCGCCCTCCCCGAGATCCCGCATGCCCGCAGCGTTCTCCGCGCCGGGATTCCAGACGATGACCGAATCCGTCCCCCTTCCCGTCACGTCCACCGTCCGGGTGCCGTCGGTCAGTGTCGCGGTCCGGCCGGCGGGGGCGGTGATGATCCGGTCGACCAGACCGTTGAACGTGATCGCACCCCCGACGCGGCCGTCCGCGCCGGTCACCCGGTCCAGGACCGCCTCACCGTCGAGCCCCGTCACCGTGCAGTCATCGATGTCGCCGACGCCGAAGTACGGGTGGAACGCCAACTGCACGGGGCGGGTCCCGGGTGCGTCGTTCCGTGCCGACAACTCCACGAAGATCCCGTTCGGTGTCGGATCCGCGCTGAAGGTCAGATGCCAGTCATCCCGGTCCAGAACAGCTGCCAGCCCGGTGCCCGTGACCCTGCACTCCCAGTCCACCCGGCGGGCGAAACCGTGCGCGGGCTCCTCACCGAGCAGAGTTCCGAACCACGGTGCGATCAGCGGTACGCCGCCCCGGATCGGGGTTCCGGCTCCGCAACCGGTGACGGAACTGACGAAGAGCAGTTCCCCTCCCGGGGTTCCGGCGGAGACCAGATGGGCCCCGGCCGGATGCGCGGCCAGGCCGTGGGCGGTGATGAGATCCTGAGTGTCCATGCCCCCAACCTAGTCCTCATGCGTGAGCTCCGGGCGGTAGTCTGGGGCGCTATGACCGTCACCACCAGCCGACGATTCGGGCACACGTTCCGCAGCCACACCATCTCCGTTCCCTGGGATCCGACGGACCCGTGTCTGGGTGACCTCGATCTCTACGCCCGGGAGATCATTCCCGACGGAGGGGAGAATCTCCCGGTCCTGATTTTTCTCCAGGGCGGACCCGGCAACCCCTCGCCCCGGCCCACCGGGATCAGCGGCTGGATCGGAGAGGTCCTGAAGACCCACCGACTCGTCCTCCTGGATCAGCGCGGCACCGGACGGTCGGGCCGGATCGACGCAGCCTGCCCGCACATCGGTGACACCGACCTCACCCGACGTCTCGCACTGCTGCGTGCGGATCTCATCGTCGAGGACTGTGAGCGGCTCCGGGAACACCTCGGGG
The DNA here is from genome assembly GCF_016595275.2 of Corynebacterium pygosceleis. Lineage (GTDB taxonomy): Bacteria > Actinomycetota > Actinomycetes > Mycobacteriales > Mycobacteriaceae > Corynebacterium > Corynebacterium pygosceleis. The sequence goes on from NZ_JAENIQ020000005.1 coordinate 128,471, forward strand.
AGAAGCGGGTGTCCCTCTACGGGCAGAGTTTCGGCGGTTTCTGCATCACCACCTATCTCTCCCGGTACCCCGACAGCGTCGACACTGCCCTGCTCACCGGAGGGCTGCCGACCGTCAGCCGGGGGATCGACGACGTCTACCGGGCGACCTACACGCAACTGGCCCGCAGGCACCGGGACTTCTACACGCGCTTCGGCTGGGTCGAGGACCGGATACGCGAGGTCTGCCACCACCTCGACAACTCCGACGAACGACTGCCCACCGGGGAACGGCTGAGTTCCCGCAGGTTCCGGCTCATCGGCACCGAGCTCGGCCGGGGTGCAGGATTCGACACCCTGTACTACCTCCTCGAACAACCCTTCCACGAGGTGCGGGGGGAGAAGCGGCTGCGCCGGGACTTCCTCGACGACGTCGGCGCCCGCGTCAGCCTGGAGCGGCACCCTCTCTACGCGGTGGTCCACGAATCGATCTACGGTGGCACGGTCCCCGGTGCGACCGACTGGTCCGCACACCGCATGCGGAACGAGGTGGAGGGCTTCGCCGAGGAGTCCGATCCCCGCGACCGTTCCGTGCCCTTTTACCTCACCGGTGAACACGTCTATCCGTGGCAGTTCGAGGAGGACCCGGCACTGGTTCCGTTCCGGAGGGTCGCCGAGGACCTCGCCGCGAAGGACGACTGGTCACGTCTCTACGACGCCGACACGATCGCCTCGTCACCGGCCGTCGCAGCCGCCGCGATCTACGTCGACGACGTCTACGTCCCCATGCGGTTCTCCCTGGAGACGGCCGAGGTGTTCCGTGACCTCAGACCCCACATCACGAACCGGTTCCAGCACGACGGCATCCATCACGACGGTGCGGGCATCCTCGGACGTCTGATGGAACTGGTCCGGGACCACTGAGGGCGGGACACGGTTGCCCGCGCGCTAGGGTGGAGGCAACCGCACGCCCGAGGCGACGCGGAAGAAGACAGACACCGTCACGGAGGACACGCCACGTGAGTGACAAGGACCATCTCGACACCGGAGCGTTCGACGGCACCGGCCACGGCGCCGACATCCCGGCGGAACTCGAGGGTCTGTTCGACAGTTTCCTCGTCGATGAGGAGCATCTGCTCCATCCCGACGAGGTACCGCCCCAGGCCTACTCCTGACCCGGAAGTTCCGCGCCGGGCCCCGGGTAGGAGTCCTGTGCACCGTGTCCGGTCACCGCGTACGCCCCCACCCGGACCGCGTGGCGTGCGGCGGACACCAGGTCATCGCCGACCGCGAGGCGTGCCACGCACGCGCCGGCGAACGCGTCACCGGCACCCGTCGTGTCCACCGGGGTGACGGAGGGGGTGTCCACCCTCTCACTCCCGTCCGGTGTGGCGACCAACGCACCGGCGGCACCGAGCGTCAGGATCACCGAGGCGAATCCGGCGTCGACGAGTGCGCGGGCACAGGCCTCGGGGCCCGCGGTCACCGCCACCTCACCGTCGTGCCCCAACTGTGTCAGGATCAGCCCGGCCTCGTGTTCATTCGCCATCAACGGGTCAGCCCGCAGCAGTGCATCCCGGTCGACCTCCACGACGGGGGCGAGATTGACGACGACACGTCCCGTCGCCGCCTCCACGGCGGCGCGGAAACCGGATGCCGGGATCTCGCCCTGGAGGAGAACGATCCCCGCACCAGCCACCGTGTCACGGAATCTCCCGACGAACCCGGCGTCCACGGCGGCGTTCGCCCCGGGGATGACCATGATCGAGTTCTCCCCGGACCCGTCGACGGTGATCACCGCGAGCCCCGTCGCCCCGGGAACGCTCTCGACCGCGTCCAGATCCACCCCGGCGGAACGGAGCACCGCCGTCGCAGGTGCGGCGTGTGCGTCATCGCCGACGGCCCCCACGAAACGGACCTCCGCCCCCTGGAGTGCGGCGGCGACGGCCTGGTTCGCGCCTTTGCCGCCCGGGGAGATTCCTCCGCCCGACGCCATGACGGTTTCCCCGGGGCCCGGGCGACGCGCGACGGAGACGGTGAGATCGGCGTTGATGGAACCGACGACAGTGACGGGAAGATGCTGGTCCTTCATGATTCTCCTCGGCGGAACGGGTGATGAGCGGCGCAGGGTCCCGCCCGGTCGGACTGTGTGCCTCCCCATTGTGCCAGCATCCGGGACCGTGACGGCGAAACGCGGGGACACCGCCGGAACCCGTCGGATTCCTACCGTTCCCGGCGGTGGATCAGCGCGTGCAGCGCCTCAGCGTTGCCCACGGCATCATCGACCGGATGGTGGGTGTGCGGGGTACGGCGCAGTTCCTTCCACCGGTGTGCATCATTGAAATCACCGGTCAGACCGGCGTGGAAATCCCCGATCCGGCGGGCGGAGAAACCGAACGGGTTCCTCCTCCCCAGACTGTCGAACAACCAGGCGATCCACATGAAATCAAAAGCGGGATTGTCGCTGACGAAGGTCGGGGTGGACGTCGTCCGCTCAGCGAGCCACAGTTCGAGGGAGAGTGCGACGGGGAACGGATCGACCGGTGGGGCGTCCGGATCGGGGACGGGCACCGGGCCATCCGGGGGAAGGGTCCCGACCAGGACACCGTGGAACGTGTCCCTCTGCCGGTCGACCCCGGGGACGTCACGGAAGTGGACGACGGCGAACTCCGTCATGACACCGGAGAAGGGCGTCGCGGACGTCGATTCGACATCGACGATGAAGTAGCGGCTCACCGTGTCAACCGCGGTGTCGGCCCGTTCACCTCCCCCTCCAGATCCGCAGGCCCGCCCGGATCAGCGGGATCTGGAGCGGAATCCGGAGAACGGACAGAACCCGCAACCACGGTGCCTTGTTCCGGTAATCCCATGCCATCTTCATGTTCCCCGGCCACACCCCCACCATCAGCAGTGCCGTCACCAGGCCACCGATGCGGCGTGTCCCCGGAATGGCGAGGAGCAGTGCCGTCGCCAGCTCGAGGTAACCCGATCCGTAGGTCCACGCCCGGCGGTCCCCCGGAAGTTTCCCGGGAACGAGCCGGTCGAACCCCTCCGGACGGAGGAAGTGCATGATCCCCGCTGAACTGAACAGTGCGATCAGGAAACCTCTCATGGGGTCAGAGCATACCCGGGAACGCACCGTGGTCCGCGGCGGCACCCGCCTCGCTAGCGGACGGTGATCCGGTTCGAGATTCCGCCGAGCCCGGTGATCTCGACGGTGACGGTGTCACCGTCGGTGAGCATCTCGCGGGGGGACCTCGCCCAGCCGACACCGCCGGACGTGCCGGTCGCGATGACGTCGCCCGGACGGAGATTGATGAAGGTGGTGATGAACCGCACCAGCGCCGCCGGGTTGAACACCAGCTCCCGGGTGTCCGCACGTTGTTTCTCCACGCCGTTGACCCGTGTGACCAGTGTGGCGGACCCGGGATCGAACGCGTCCCCCGTGGTCATCCACGGCCCGAACCCCGATGCGGAACACAGGTTCTTTCCCTGGAGCCACTGCGCGGTGCGGTACTGCAGGTCCCGCATGGTGAAGTCGTCGAACACGGCGTACCCGGCGATCGCCTCTGTCGCGGAGACCTCATCCGGTGCGCCGCCGAGCGGGACATCCCGACCGATGACGACGGCGAGTTCCCCCTCGAAGTCCAGCGCCCCGGAATTGTCCGCCGGGACCTCGACCCCGTCGAAAGGACCTGTGAGGGCATCGGGGAACTTGGCGAACAGGGTGGGGACGTCGGGGAGTTCATGTCCCATCTCGGTGATGTGGTCCGCGTAGTTGAGTCCGGTGCACAGGATCTTTCCCGGACGGGGGATGACCGGTGCGAGGTCCCGGGCGGAGATGTCCACCGTGTCGACGTGCGGACCCGAGACGAGATCCCGCCAGTTCTCCCGCTGGAGCAGATCCCCCACGTTCCGTACCCCGGCCGCGGAGATCGGATGCACCCGGAGGACGGCGGAGGGACCGTCACCGGCGCGGAGCGCCTTGGTGAGGGCGGTTTCCGCAGCTTCCGGATCGGCGATGAGCCCCGGAAGGGTCCGGCCGTCGGGTGTTCGGAAAGTCAGTAGTCGCATGCGTGGATCGTATATCAGCGGACGGGGCGGTAGCTGTCCGGGACAGCCCCGTTCCGACGTCGGATCAGCAACGTCGCCCCGACGAGCATCAGGATAAACGCGGTGAAAAGCGCGGGGCGGACGGCCACTCCGGTGTCCGCGAGACGCCTCCCGACGATGGTGTCCGCCGTGTCCGCGCCGGAACGTCGCCCCGCCGTCCGTCCGGGCGTTCCCGTCGCGGGCGGTGCCGGTGCCGGAGTGGTTCCCGCCACCGGACCGGTGGACGCGGCGGAGACGGTCATCCCGCTCCGGGACTGTGCGTCGGGCCGGGTCTCGCTGATGATTCCGAGAACACCGAGCGGGAGGAACCGGAGGACCCACCAGGGGAGAACGGTGGATGAGGGGGTCGGCGTCGCCGTGGCGGTAGCCCGCCCCGTGGCGGATCCTCCGGTGGTCGCGGTGACGTCGTGGACCGGTGGGGCTGTCGGCCCGGTGCCCTCCCCGTCACCGGGTGCACCGGTCTCCGGGGCCGGAGAGGACACCGGTTCGCCGGTGGGCGGAGGGGACACGGTGGTGGGGGTGACGGTGTCCGTGGTCGTGGAATGTCCGGCGGCGAGCGTGCGCAGGGCGGACGTGGCTCCCGTCACCGGGGTGGAGGACTGCCCGGAGGGCACCCCGGCGGGGGATTCCGGCGGCATGTCCGCACCGACGTTGACGGCGTCCGGTGGGGAGGAGGTTTCGGCCGGTACCGCCCGGCCGGTGACGATCGACGGATGGTGGTCGAACCCGGGGTCTGTGGTGGCGGATGCCGGTGACACCACGGTGGGCAGGATCACCACGAGAGTCACGAGGGGGACGGTGAGACGTCGTGTGGTCGGTGCCGCCATCCGGAGCTCGCTTTCTGTGTTTCGTCGATGTGTGACCGTGCCCACGGGGTTGGCCGGGTGTCGATGGATCACCCGAGATCTGGCAGGGATGTGTGGATTCTTTTCGGGGGCTGTGTGAATCGTAGAGATGCGGATGATTTCCGGGCAATGTGTGACCGTGCTGAAGCGGGTGAATGCGCGGAACGGTGCGCGTTATTCACCCCGATCCGTGTTTGACGGCAAATGTTTCATTCGCCCCCTTTCTCCCGTCCGCTCTCAGGGGCATTGACATGATCTGTGAGCTGACTGTGGAGGTGAGGTACCCCCGATTGCCGGCTGCGTGGTCGACTTTCGGGAGAGGTTGTGGAGGTCTACCGGTTGTTCCCTCCTCTGTGTTTGCCCGTGGTCGAGGTTGTGTCGAGGGGGCGATTTTTCGTTTGTGGACGAACTTGAACAGCTGTTGCGGGGGTGGCGAAAGATAATCCCTTAATGTGGAATGTGATTTACCACACAATTTATGTTTCTTCGTGAACGTCGTCGATTCAGCCGTTCTCAACTGTGGGGAAGCTGTGTGAATGATGCCTGTCCATTTTCCCGTTTTCGACTCTGGTCGTTGTGGGGAAATGGTTGGGGAGGCGACACCTTTACGTGTAAATGCCGGCAAATCGGGTTTCCGTGTCGCGGGTGCCGGTGCGGTCGGCTCGCGGGCACCGGCGGGTGCCCGGAAACCCTCAGAAAGGAACCGGAACCTTGACCGCGTGGCTGCGGAGGGCGGAGGCTGCGACGGTGGCCCAGGATGCGGTGGCCACGAGCGTGACGGTGGACAGGCAGACGACGAAGAACGCCGGGGTCGGTGTGCCGGTGATGAGGGCGGGAACGTTCACCGCAGGGAGAACCAGCGCGGCGGTCCAGAGGATCCTGGCCGCGGTACCCCACAGGTGGGCCCGGCGGCGGAGATCCGCACGGATCATCCCGAGTTCCGCGTCCGGTACCGCCCCGTCGGGGCGCCCCATGATGTAGGTGCCCAGAACCGGAAGATCCCTCAGGTCCGGACAACGGGAGTCGCCGAGCAGCTCGAACTCGGCCACCGGTCCGGGGGATCGGGTCCGCCGGACCTTCGACCAGGCGCGCCTCGCGGTGGATCGTGCACCGGTAAGGCTGACGAGTGTCACCAGCATGTACGAGAGGCCCATCGCGAAGACACCGGCCGTGATGTACGCGGTCATCGCACGACGTCCCCGGGGCGGAGGAACGCGTTGGCGCAGAAGAAGAGGCAGAGTGCCGAGGTCGACAGCAGGCAGCCGAGGTACGTGCCGTACGGCATCCCGTCCACGAGTCCGTGAATGAGCAACGCCAACCCGATCCCGAGGCCGACACAGCAGGCCAGGGTGGTGAACAGCCAGTAGGTCAGTTGACGCTGTGCCGTCGGGCGGAGGAGATGGGGTTCGGTGCCCGAGGGGAGACGCCACAGGCTGACGAATGACCCGACCGCGTCTCCGCGTCTCCGGTGCCCGTGGGAGCTCCTCCCGGCGGGTGACGGAGCCGGAACCGGTGCCGTTCTCCGGGGGCTCGGCATCCGGGACTCCGCGACGCGTGGCGCAGCTCCCCGTGCCGCCGGTGCCGTGGCGGGTGACGCTGGGACCGTGGCGGGGTGCGCTGCGGCCCGGTGTGAGAGGACACGCCGCCGGAACACCTCGGAGGGTGTCACGGCGGGCTGCGGTGACACGTCGGTGTCGACGGGTTCCGGCTCCACCCCGGCACGCGGTGAGTCCGTGGCCGGGGGCCAGGACGAGGTTGTCGGGGCGCCGTGGGTGATGGCGATGAACTCGGCTCCCGTGGGGACCCTGAACGACTCCGTGTTCAACCGGACGCCGGTGACCGAAACGACGGTGTCGTCGTCGTTCCGGGCGTGCCTGCCCCGGGGCGTCGTCATCGCGTGGATTCCTTTCATCGCTCATGCGGTTTCACCTGGACCGCCTACGGGACACTATAGGCCAGGCGCAACCGGAGACAGTTCAGCCCGGGCGGGGACACGCCCGACCCGGGCTGAACTGTGAATGAGCTGGTCAAAGCCTGGATGTGTGGTGCGCGGGTCAGCCCATCCCCGTGGCTGCGGCCATGTCCGACCTGATCCGCTCCAGGCGTGCCCCGGCGGTCCCGTGGGGTACCGGACCGCCGTCCTCCACGGACAGTACCACCTCGAGATAGCACTTGAGCTTCGGTTCGGTTCCGGAGGGGCGCACGATGACGCGGTCATCGTCACGGGTGATCAGCAGGATCCCGTCCGTCGGCGGCAGTCCCCGGTAACCGTCCAGGAGGTCCACGCACTCCACGACGGGGGATCCGGCCAACTCACGTGGAGGGGTCGAACGCAGGGTGCGCATCCCCTCCGATATGAGGGACGTGTCCGCCACCCGGAACGTCAGCGGAGCTGTGGCGTGGAGACCGTGGGTGCGCGCCAGATCGTCCAGTTCGTCCCGTAGCGTCCTGCCGCGCCCCTTCACATCGGCCGCCAGTGAACACATCGTCACCGCAGCGGTCACCCCGTCCTTGTCCCGCACGTGCCCCGGATCGCAGCAGTACCCGATGGCCTCCTCGTACCCGAAGATCATGCCCGGGGTCCGGGCGATCCACTTGAACCCCGTCAACGTCGTCTCATGCCGCAGACCGTGGAACTCCGCGATCCTGCCGAGGAGACGCCCGGAGACGATGGAGTTCGCCAGCACCGGGGCCTCGGCGGTGCCGCCGTTCTCCCCACGGGAAGCGAGGAACTCACCGAGCAGGGCCCCGATCTCATCACCGGTGAGCTGACGCCATCCGCCGGGCGCGTCCGCGTCCGGGACGGCCGTGGAGCAGCGGTCTGCGTCCGGGTCGAGGGCGATGATGATGTCGGCGTCGATCTCCCTGGCCAGCTCCATCGACAGGTCGAGCGCACCGGGCTCCTCCGGGTTGGGGAACGCCACGGTGGGGAAGTCGGGGTCCGGCTCAGCCTGGCCGGGAACGAGGTGCACGTCCGTGAACCCGGCCGCTTCCAGGGCACGGACAGCGGTGGATCCACCGACGCCGTGCATCGGGGTGAGCACCACCCGGAGGTTCGGGCGGGCCCCATCCGCCGCCGGGAACGTCCGACCGATCTCCCCGGCACGGGCCAGGTAGGCGTCCAGGACGTCGACGTGCTCCGCCTTCTCCCAGGCGAGCGCGATCTCGTCCGCGGGAGGTGCCGCGGCGATGGCGTCGGCGATCTCGGCGTCCGCCGGACCGATCAGCTGGACACCTTCCGCGGGCCCCGGAGCGACCCGGCCACCCAGGTACACCTTGTAGCCGTTGTCGTCCGGGGGATTGTGGGACGCGGTGACCATGATTCCCGCATCGGCACCCAGGTGCCGGACCGCGAACGCGGTGACGGGGGTGGGCAGCTGCGCGGGCAGCACCAGTGCGCGTCCCCCCGCCGCGGCGACCACGCCCGCGGCGGCCTTCCGGAAGTCGGCGGAACCGTGGCGGGCGTCGCAGCCGATCACCACGGTGGGGGTGCCGTCGACCTGTTCGTTCAGCCACGACATCAGTCCGTGGGTCGCGCGGGTGACCACCGCACGGTTCATCCGGGTCTCGCCGGCGCCGACCCTGCCCCGGAGTCCGGCGGTGCCGAACGTCAGGGGGCCGGCGAAGCGGGGCTCCAGTTCAGTGGCGGCTGCACCGTCGGCGGTGGAGCTCACCGCCGAGTCGATGAGTCGGTTGAGTTCCTCCCGCGTCGCGGGATCGGGGTCGTGGGACGCCCAGTCGCGGGCACGGTCGATGATGGTCATGCGGATCACGCCTTTCTGGCGGAACGGGGGTTGATCGTGTCAGTCGTCGAGTCCGTCGAGGACGGCGGCGGAGGAGGACAGTCCGAGTCGGGTGGCCCCGGCCTCGACCATCGCGACGGCGTCGTCGGCGCTGCGGATGCCGCCGGAGGCCTTGACCCCGAGCCGGCCGCCGACGGTGTCGGCCATGAGCTTCACCGCGTGGACGCTGGCGCCACCGGCCGGATGGAACCCGGTGGAGGTCTTGACGAAGTCGGCACCGGCGGCCTCGGCGGCACGGCAGGCCGCGACGATCGCGTCGTCGTCGAGCGTGGCGGACTCGATGATGACCTTCAGCACGACCGGGGCGGGGCAGGCCCCGCGGACGGCGCGGATCTCGGACTCGAGCTCGTCGGAGCACTTCTCCTTCGCCAGGGCGATGTTGATGACCATGTCGACCTCGTCGGCGCCGTCGCTGACGGCGCGGGCGGCCTCCGCGGCCTTGATCTCGGGCCTGACCGCACCGGACGGGAAACCGACGACGGTGGCGACGTGCAGTCCCTCGGGTACCTCGACGGGCAGCTGGGAAGGGGAGACGCAGACGGAGTAGCAGTTCAGCTTCGCGGCCTCGGTGACGAGATCCGCGACCTGGTCGGCGGTGGCCTCCGGCTTGAGCAGGGTGTGGTCGATGATGCGGGCGATCTCTGCGCGGGTGTGTGCGGTCATGTCTTTCAGATCTCCTTGGAATGGTCAGTTGATGCGGTCGAGGACGGCGGACTCACGGACCGGGACGTCACTGCCCCCCGGTGCGAGAGAATAACCCTCCGAGAGGGAGTCGATGGCCCGTCCGAAGCGCTCGGGGGTGTCGGTGTGCAGTGTGAACAGTTTCTGGCCGGCGGTGACGGTGTCTCCGGGGACCGCGTGGATCTCCACACCGGCCCCCGCCTGGACGCTGTCCTCCTTGCGGGCGCGTCCGGCGCCGAGGCGCCAGCTGGCGACACCGACGGGGAGTGCGTCGAGGCGCTCCAGGACACCGTCCCGGTCGGCCGTGACCACGTGCGTGTGGGCGGCCGTCGGCAGCTCGGCATCCGGGTCCCCGCCCTGGGCGCGGATCATCCTCCGCCAGGTGTCCATGGCACGACCGTCCGCGAGGGCCTCCTCGACGTCCGCGTCCCGGACACCGGCCGCGTCGAGCATCTCCCGGGCGAGTTCCACGGTGAGCTCGACGACGTCCGCCGGTCCGCCGCCGGCGAGAACCTCGAGGGATTCCCGCACCTCGAGGGCGTTGCCCACGGTGCGGCCCAGGGGAGTGGACATGTCGGTCAGCAGGGCGCGGGTGTCGACGTCCGCGGCACGGCCCAGTTCGACCATCGTGCGGGCGAGTTCGCGGGCGGTGTCCAGGTCCTTCATGAACGCGCCGTCGCCGACCTTGACGTCGAGGACCAGGGCCGAGGTTCCCTCCGCGATCTTCTTGCTCATGATGGAGCTGGCGATCAGCGGTATCGAGTCGACGGTTCCCGTGATGTCCCGCAGTGCGTAGAGCTTGCGGTCCGCCGGGGCGAGCCCGGATCCGGCCGCGCAGACGATGCAGCCCGGATCCCGGAGGATCTCCATCATGCGTTCCGTGGAGATGTCCGCCCGCCATCCCGGGATCGCCTCCAACTTGTCGAGGGTGCCGCCCGTGTGGCCGAGTCCGCGCCCGGAAAGCTGCGGGACGGCGACCCCGAAGGAGGCGACGAGAGGGGCGAGGGGCAAGGTGATCTTGTCACCCACCCCACCCGTGGAATGCTTGTCCGTCGTCGGCTTGCCGAGCCCCGAGAAGTCCAGTCGTTCGCCGGAGGCGATCATCGCCCGGGTCCACCGGCTGGTCTCCCGGGCGGTCATGCCGTTGAGGAATATCGCCATCGCGAGGGCGGCCATCTGTTCGTCCCCGACACCCCCGTCGGTGTAGGCGTCGATGATCCAGTCGATCTCCGCTGTACTGAGTTCACCCCCGTCCCGCTTGGTCCGGATGATGTCCACGGTGTCGAATGTCGTTGCCATGTCCTGCTCCTCGTGCTGCCTGCGGATGCCGGCCTGCGGTACTGTGACCGGGGTTAAATCCGGAAAACCCTTGTGTGGTGGTACACAGCCCGATTATCATAATGTGGTGAACAAATGTCAATGAAAACATTGACAACTGTTCATGTGATTTCCGTCCCCTCCCGGAAGGATCCGACATGACAGTGTCAGACGCAGAACTCCTCGACCTGGCCCGCACCGCCGCAGGCAACGCCTACGCCCCCTATTCCGGTTTTCCGGTGGGGGCGGCCCTCCTGCTTGATGACGGGCGGACGGTGACCGGGTGCAACGTCGAGAACGCGTCCTACGGTCTGACCGTCTGTGCCGAACGTACCGCGGCGGGCCGGATGATCGCCGAGCGGGAGGGGGTGGACGGGGACGGGTGTCGTCCACACATCGTGGCGGCCGCCGTCGTCGGGTTGAAGGCCTCCCCCTGTCACCCCTGTGGTGCCTGCCGTCAGGTGCTGGGGGAGTTCAGCTGTGAACGGGTGATCGTCGAGGGGCCCTCCGGGGATCCGGTCAGCATCGATTTCCGGGACCTGCTGCCCCATGCGTTCGGCCCCGACTCACTCTAGAACCCTCCCACCGGGAATCACCCCACGAAACCACTCCGACCATTAGGAGACCCCATGGACCGCTTCCAGGGACTGCTGGGCATCGCCCTCATCTTCGGCCTGGCGATACTCTTCTCCCGACACCGTTCCGCCATCAAGTGGCGCACCCTGGGGGTCGGTCTGCTCCTCCAGATCGCCTTCGCGCTGCTCGTCCTGAAGTGGGACGTCGGATACAACGCACTGAAGTCCGTCGCCCACGGGCTGGAGAAACTCACCGACTTCACCAACGAGGGCACGCAGTTCGTGTTCGGTGGCGACAACGGCTTCATCTTCGCCCTGAACGTTCTTCCCGTCATCATCTTCCTGGGGGCCATCATCGGTGCCCTTTACTATCTCCGCGTGATCCAGTACTTCGTCGACATCCTCGGAGGGGCCCTGAAATGGCTGCTCGGGACCTCCAAGGTCGAGAGTGTCTTCGCCTCAACCGTGATATTCCTCGGTCAGTCCGAGGCGCCCCTCGTTGTCGCCCCCTACCTGCCCAAGCTGACCCGCAGTGAGCTCTTCGCCTGCATGACCGGTGGTTTCGCCTCCGTCGCCGGCTCCACGCTCATCGGCTATTCGCTCCTGGGGGCCCCGTTGGAGTATCTGCTCGCGGCCTCCCTGATGAACGCGCCGGGTTCCCTGATCGTCGCCAAGGCATTCATGCCCGAGACCGAGGAGTCCGACCTGGACGCCAGTATCCGGGACGTCCGTGACACCGAATCGAAGAACATCATCGACGCCATCGGTTCCGGTGCGATGGCGGGCGGCAAGATCGCCATCGCGGTCGGTTGCCTGCTCATCGCGTTCATCGCGCTGATCACCATGCTCTCGGCGATGATCGGCGGCATCGGTGGCTGGTTCGGGCAGGACAACTGGTCGTTGGAGGCGGTGTTCGGTGTGTTCTTCGCCCCCGTCGCGTGGCTGATCGGTGTGCCCTGGTCGGAGGCGCTGGATGTCGGCAACTTCATCGGCCAGAAGACCGTGATCAACGAGTTCGTCGGGTTCTCATCCTTCGGTCCGCAGGTCGACTCCTTCTCCCCGAAGACCGTGATGATCACGACCTTCGCGCTCGCCGGCTTCGCGAACTTCAGCTCCATCGCCATCCAGATCGGTGCGATCGGTGGTCTCGTCCCCGAGCGTCGCGGCGAGGTCGCCAAGCTCGGGCCCTGGGCTCTGCTCGGTGGATTCACCGTCAACATGCTCAACGCCGCCATCGTCGGTGTCGTCGTGTTCTGACGCGGGTGGATCGGGAAGGGGGGGCAGAGCCCCCCTTTTTCCGTTCGTGGGCGGATAAAAAGTGCCGAATGTGATGCACGACACTCCAAGGGGGATTATTGTGTTGGCAAACACAGTCCGGGCGGGTGGATCATCCGCCCGGCACCCCAGCCGAGGGGTACGACAGCACCACAGGAGACGGACCGTTCCAGGGACGCCGCACCGGACACCACGTCGGACGGTGGGGTGCGGGCGTGGGTCGAGGCACTCGCCGCCGTCACCGCCAGGGCGGAACAGCTGAGCCCGGAAGAAGCCGCGACGGAGTTGGCCGCACTGTTCACCGAGGACGCGTGCTGGCGTGACCTGGCCGCGTTCACCTGGAACATACACACCGCCGAAGGTCTGGACGCGATCACCGACATGATTCGGGAAACCTGGCCGCGCTGCGCGATGCGTACCGTGAGGATGGTTGAACCGGGGGAGGACGACTGGTCCTTCCTTACCTTCGACACCGCGGATTTCCACTGCCGGGGAGTGGTGCGTCTGCGTGACGGGAGGGCATCGATGCTCACGACCTCCGCACAGGAACTCATCGAACACCCGGAGCCCTCCGGGCGCCGTCGCGAGCGGGGTGCCGACCACGGGCGTCCGGGGCCGGACAGAAGGAACTGGGCGGACAGGCGGGACGACCGGCGGGCCAGTCTCGGGATCAGTGAACAGCCCTTCGTCCTCATCGTCGGCGGAGGTCAGGGGGGAATAGCCCTGGGTGCGCGGTTGAAGAGACTCGGTGTCCCGGCACTGATCATCGACAGGCACCCGCGTCCCGGGGACCAGTGGCGCAGCCGCTACCATTCGCTCTGCCTGCATGATCCGGTGTGGTACGACCACCTTCCCTACCTCCCGTTCCCGGACCACTGGCCGGTGTTCACGCCCAAGGACAGGATGGGGGACTGGCTGGAACACTACGTGGGGATCATGGACCTCGACTACTGGTCGGACACCTCGTGCCTCTCCGCCGACTTCGATGAGGGAGAGGGACGGTGGCGTGTCGAGGTGAACCGGGAGGGGGAGAACCTCACCCTTCTTCCCGAGCATCTCGTTCTGGCCACCGGTATGTCCGGTGTCCCCAGCGTGCCGACACTGCCCGGGCAGGAGAACTTCGCGGGCGAGATCAGGCATTCCTCACAGCATCCGGGTGGTGGCGCCGACGCCGGAAAGAACGTGATCGTCCTCGGTGCGAACAACTCCGCCCACGACATCTGCGCGGATCTCCACGCCAACGGCGCTCACCCGGTGATGATCCAACGCTCCTCGACACACATCGTCCGCTCGGAATCACTGATGCGGGAGGTTTTCGGCCCGCTCTACTCGGAGGATGCGCTGGAGGCGGGAATCGACACGGACACCGCGGACCTCCTCTTCGCCTCCGTTCCCTACCGGCATCTCGCGGAGGCCCAGAAGCCCATCTTCGGCCGGATCCGGGAACAGGACGCCGAGTTCTACCGGAAACTCGAGGACGCCGGATTCCTCCTCGACTTCGGCGAGGACGGGTCCGGACTGTTCCTCAAGTATCTCCGCCGCGCCTCCGGCTACTACATCGACGTGGGTGCGAGCCAGCTCATCATCGACGGTGACATCGAGCTTCACTCGGGTGTGACGATCGCCGAGGTGAAGCGTGACTCGGTCGTGCTCACCGACGGCACCGAACTCCCCGCCGATGTCATCGTCCTCGCCACCGGCTACGGATCCATGACCGGCTGGGCGGCGCAGTTGATCTCCCCGGAGGTCGCGGAGACCGTGGGGCGGTGCTGGGGGTTGGGTTCGGACACGACGCGGGACCCGGGGCCCTGGGAGGGCGAGCTGCGCAACATGTGGAAGCCGACCAGGCAGCCCAACCTCTGGTTCCACGGTGGAAACCTGCACCAGTCCCGCCACTACAGTCGCTATCTGGCGTTGCAGCTCAAGGCCAGGATGGAGCAGATGGACACCCCGGTGTACGCCCTCGCCGAGGTTCATCACCCCGGGTGACGCGGACACCCCGGGAACCGACCGTCCGTGCCGGGTGCCCGGGGTGCGGAACGACCGTTTCTACCGGGGGAGGGGGAGTCCCGGGACGGTCAACGGATGGGTCCTGAGGAAGTGCACGATTCCCGCGACCAGTGCGAGCAGCGCACCGGCCCCGAGGAGCGCGGTCCCCGTCCCCCCGCTGCTGCCGGCGGGTGTCGGGGCGGGATCGCCGGGCTCGTCGCCGTGATGCCCGTGATCGTGGTGGAACACCTCGAACGGTGCGTCGGCGTGGGCGTGGCTGTCATCCGGGTAGAAGACCACGACGGGGACGTTGACGGTCGTGTCCGCGTCGGACTCCCGGGCGGTGAACGTGACGACGCCCGTCGAGGGGTCGATCCCGGCGTCCCGTGCATCACGGCTGAGTTTGAAGACGGCGCCCTCGGGGGCGGGGAGGGTCTCGACCTCCTCGGTCGTGGTGTCGTCGAACGTCGGGGCCTCGGACACGGCCTTCTCACCGGTGTGGGCGTGGGTGGCGGTGTAGTTCACCGTGTATTTCTTCGCGGTGCCGCCATGGGGGTCGGCCACCACGAAGTACACGGTGCCCTCATCCGTGGACCCGTCGGAGTAGGTCACGACGACCGGGATCTCGATGACCTTCCCCGCGTCATCATGGGTGGCCGTGTAGGTGACCTCGCCGGTGGCGGAGTTGATCTCCGCGTTCCCCGGGGCGCCGTCGCCCAGTGTGAAGGTGGTCCTCTCCGGCGCGGGGGCTTCATCGAGCCGGTCGGTGGTGGTGTCGTCGAAGGTCGTCGCGGCACTCGTGGCGGCCTCGCCGACCTTGGCCCGGGCTTCGCCGAAGAGAGGGTCGTAGCGGCCGGTCAGTGTGGTTTCCGTACCCTCTTCCGCCATGGCGGCCGGGGCGGCGGTGACCGGGGCGAGGAGGGCGAGGGTGAGGCTGGCCGCGCACAGTGCGCGGTGGTTGCGGACACGGGAGATGGTCACGGGTGTTACTTCCGTTCTTCTCGGGGGAGGGGACGGAGGTAATCCTACTAATGGAATAGATTTCCAACAAGTCTAATGGAAAGAATGTTCATTCACGTCCCGTGTCTCCTCCGCCGGGCCCCTCCGTCCCCGCGACGTCCAGTACCCGGAGCGCCGTCGGGCGATCGATCACCAGGTGCGTCGCCAGCCCCATGTCGAGCGCCGTGGCGATCGCCGTGGTCTTCGCCGCACCACCGGCGATGAGCAGGCGGATCGGACGGGAGGCGAGCTCCGTCAGGGTGATCCCCACCGTACGGTCGTCGATGCTCGGCAGGGCGACCTCACCACCCGCGGTGAAGAACCGGGAACACACGTCCCCGGCGGCCCTGTCGAGCAGTGTGTCGATCTCGGTTTCCGAGAGGTACCCGAGATTCAGCAGGAGCGAACCACGGTGCACGTCGCCGACCGTGAACGTCACCAGGTCCGTCTCCCGGCCCGCGGCGAGAATGCGCGCGATGTGACGGTCCCGCTCCACGATGCGCTTCGTCTCCTCCGAATCGAAGATCACCGGAAGCGGCAGCGTACGTGCCGTCGCGTTGAAGGCGAGACAGAACGAGTTGATCGTCTCGATGTCGAACGTCGACCGTTCGGAATGGGAGGTGCCGCCCTTCAGCTGCACGATCTCGACCCCGCGTCGATCGGTGTGCTCCAACTGCGCCGACACCGAATACAACGTGTCGCCCCAGGACACCCCGACCTTCATCCCGTCGGTGACGAGCTCCTGCAGCGCCGCTGCGCCGAGTTTCCCCAGTTCGCGGAGCAGATCGGCGTCGGTGTCCCGGGGGAGGTGCGCCAGGCGGACATCGGCGAGACCGAACCGGGAGGTGAGCTGCTTCGCCAGGGCGGAGTCGACCTCGCGGGGATCGTGGATCTCGATGGTCACGAAACCACGCTGCTTCCCCAGCTGGATCAGCTTCGCCGCGGTGGGACGGGACACCCCGAGCTCCGCCGCCACCTCGGCCTGCGACATACCGCGCTCGAAATACAACTTGACCGCTGTCAGCGCCTGTTCGTCGCGTGCGTCCACGGGAAACTCCTGGGATCGGTTCGGGGGCGGGGAATCGTACCGCCCGTTCATCGTAACCGGTGTGACGTGGTCCCCGACGTCCAGTTGAGCACAGTCGACCGGAGGGCGGACACGCACCCTCACCCATGACGGGTGGTGAGTTCCCGCAGCGCACCCGTCAGTGCCCGGATCTGCTCCGGAGTGTGCTCCGCCGTCACCGTGACCCGCAGAATCGCCGCACCACGTGCGACCGTCGGCCACCGTATCGCGGGGACGAAGAAGCCGCGCTCCCGCAGATCCCGGGACAGCGCCATCGCCCGACCCTCGTCCCCGACCGGAACCGGGATGATCGGGCTCACGTGAGCGCGAACACCCAGCCGTCCGGTGCATTCGCGGACGTTGGCGTGGAGCCGGGACACCAGTTCAGGGGAGCGGTCGAGAACATCGACCGCAGCCGCCACGGCCGCGACCGTCGGTGCGGAGGGGGCCGTGGAGTAGACGAAGCCGCGCGCCTGATTGCGCAGCAACGTGCCCACCGCCGGAGAACACACCACGAAACCGCCCTCGCCGCCCAGAGCCTTGCTCGCGGTACCGACGAGGATGTCGGGGCGCACCCCGTGGTACCCGGCGCTGCCGCGCCCCGTCTCACCCAGCGTGCCCACCCCGTGGGCGTCATCGACCATCGTCCAGGCCCCGTGGCGCCCCGCGACCGTGACGAGCCCCGGCAGATCCGCCAGATCCCCGTCCATGGAGAAGACACCGTCGCTGACCACGAGCGCGTGTGGGGTCGCACACTCGCCGAGCAGGCGGTCCAGTGCGGCGAGATCCCCGTGCGGGAAAACCCGCACCGTCGCCCGCGCCAACCTGCAGCCGTCGATGATGCTCGCGTGATTCAGGGAGTCCGAGTACACCGTCACATCCGGTCCCGCGACCGTCTGAAGCACCGCCACATTCGCCTGGTATCCCGTGGCGAAGAACACCGCGTCGTCGTGCCCGTCGCCGCCGAAGAACTCCGCCAGGCGACGCTCGAGCCGCGTGTGCAGATCGGTCGTCCCCGTGGTGAGCCTCGAGCCACCGGATCCGGCACCGTAGACCCCGAGCGCGGCACGCGCGGCCCCGGTCACCCCCGGATGCGTGGCCAGCCCCAGGTAGTTGGACGAGGAGAAGAGCAGGAGCCTGCGGCCGTCGATGCGCGCGACCGGGACCTGCGGCCCCGTGAACTCCCGGAGACTCCGGGACAACCCCGCCCCGGACCAGGCGGTGTTCCGGGCATCGGCCACATCATCGAGGGACGTCACCTACAGCCCCTCCACCAGCACGACCCGGTTCTCCAGCCAGTCGACGCACGCCGCGACCTCCGACGCCGGACCGTAGTACAGGAACACCCTGGTGCCCACCGGTGAGCCGGGCTCCTTCATCGCCGGTACCCGCGTGTACGTTCCCTCGCAGGCGAGATAACCGGTGGTGTAGTCAGGGTCATCGGAGATGCAGACCTCGGCGATGATGTGCGGGTGCGCCGTGACCTTCGTAGCCAGGGCTATCGCCTCCCGGTAGTGCAGTTTCCCCGGGGACCCGGTGTCCGCGGACGCGTGGTCGAGGTTGCTCACCCGCACCCCGCGGGCCGGGTCGGGTTCCAGTCGCTCGCCGGTGGTGGCGTCGACGAGCATCGCCCCACGCAACCCGGTGACCGTCGTCAACAGTTCCCAGATCCGCGCCGGGTTCCGGACACCCAGGCGCCTCAACCCGTCGACGATGAAGGCACGGGCCTCCGCGGGCGAGCCGGCATCGACGTTCCGGGTGGCCAGGACCGGGAGCACCTCCATCCGGGATTCGTCGACCGCACGCACCGTCACCGTCACCTCATCCGGTTCGCCCTTCGGGTGCTCCAGTGCGCGGCGTGTCAGTGCGGTGACGCAGTCCGGAACCGCACCACCGGTGACGATCCGTTCGGCACCGGAGATGTGCCGCCCGGCGGCACTCGCACGCATCTTCACGGAATAGGTGGTCATGGGCGATATTGTACGGCGTTCAGGTGTGGTTCCGCGCGGTTCCCTCCGTCTCCGGTCCGTCGACGTGGCCGGGGCGTCTCTTCTGGTGTGAAGCCCCGCCGGATCCCGTCGGGGGTGCTCCCGGGCGTCGCCCGCCATCCTCGCGGCCGGGGAGTGTCGGTGGCGAAGTTGCGGAGGGGCGGTCAACCCCCTGAAAGGGAGCTTGAGATCCGCTAGTTAAGCCCGTTCGGGGATTAGTGCCCCAAAAGGTATCTCGCGGTGTTAGGTTCTCCGGGAATGCCACCTGGAGAAAGCCTGAAAACGTTGAGAACCGTGAAACCCGCCAGCTTCGCCACCGCTGTCACCGCAACCCTTTTCGCCGCGACGATCGCCGCGTCCCCGGCAGGAGCAGAAGAACCCCCCGCGATCGAGGTGCCACTGGTCAACCAGGCGCCGGAGGCATGGGGCCACACCTTCGACGGCATCGACTCCATCGAGGACCTCCCCGGCTGGGCGGTCCCCGACCGCCGGGACTACCGCAACAAGCAGGTATTCCTCACCGGCGACGCCGTGACCTTCGAGGACGGCAAGCTCATCATCACGACCGCCCGGCACTGTGTGGACAACGAGGGTGACGCCCTCACCGACGAGAACATCTCCGAGGACCCCTGCCCGGAAGGGAAGAAAACCTTCTACACCACCGCGCGCGTGTACACACCGTGGTTCGAGGGAGGTGAGTTCTCCACGGAGGTCACCGGAGAAATCCGGACCCCGGACGTCAGGGGGGCACGCAGCGCGATCTGGCTGCAGAACGACAACGAATACTGCACCGGGTCCGGGTTCAACAGATACTACGGCGAGATCGACATGGTCGAGCACTACACACACGGCGGAAATCTGCCGATGTCCCCGTCGACCGTGCACCTCGGCTGCAACCAGGAGACCCGTAAAACTGTCGGCCACAGCCAACGTCGGACCTGGGTCTACCCGGCACTGACCGACGCCGAACACACCTGGCGTGCCGACATCGGCAAGCGGACGATCGCGTTCTCCCTCGACGGCGCACCGATCAACCAGAACTGGCGGCACGAGACCCTCCCGGACATCTCCCATGACGAATGGGAGGACATGGACCAGGAACTCTGGGACCGCATCATGCACCGACCCTGGCGGCTCATCCTCAACCAGTACGTCGAGAGCGCGGCCTGGGCGCAGCCCGCCGGTGACGAGGACCCGTTCCCCGTCCGCCGTCTCATCATCGACTCCGTCCAGGTCACCTACCCGCAGAACACGGATGACACCGAACAGCCCGCTGTTCCGGCACCCACCGATTCCTCCACATCCGCAGACCGGTCCGGATCATCCGTCGTGGCGCAGCTCCTGGGCGTGATCGGGGTCCTCGGCCTGCTGGCGATCCCCCTGATCGGGTGGCTCACCCAGAACTTGCAGCTCCCCGCACTGCCGGGACTCCCGGATCTGCCCACGTTCCCCGGGATCTAGGTACGAGACGGTTCAGCTGGCCCCGACACACGGCCGGTCACCGCTCTACCGCACCATCGGTCTCGGGCACTGCCGTGAGCAGTTCCCGCGTGTAGTCGGCCTGCGGGGAGCTCCAGATCTTCTCCACCATGTGCAAGAACAATGGCGGGCCAAGGTAACCGGTTCTGCCGGGCCCCGGGCAGCGGAAGGCGGTGAACGGGGGACACCGCTTTCTGCACCGCCGCACCTGCCGGAGAATGCACGATGATTCCTGCATTTCGTACAGGTACGCTCCATGAGTGGGAACCTCACGGAACACCGAGGTACGGGGGCGTAGGCCGGTAAGCGCGGCCGGTGCGAGCGTTTCACAAGTCGTCCCCATGCGGTAACGGGAGCGCCGGGATAAGCACGGGGCCTCGCCCCAGGCCCCTACACACACTGGCTTTGAAGCGGCGGTGACACCCTTCTCCGGTACGGTGCAGGCGAGGAAGGCGTACACCGCCTTCACGACACCCCGGTTGTCCCCCTGTGCCGGTCCCGAAGATCCTGCCCCGGGTGGAGGGACGGATCACCGAGATCGTCGTGTGCTCCCGGTGATCTAGATGACGCCGACCTCAATCAGGATTCCGGTGAGCAGTACGAAACCGCCCAATATCGCGGAGAGAACCCTGTTCCTGATGAATGCGCCGTCAATGGGTTGCGTCGGAAGCGTCAGTGACCCCAGGATCAGCAGACACGCTGTCGCAAGGCCCCGCATCGTCGGGACATTCGTCAGCGACAGACCGAGGAAAACGAGGGTCGTTCCGAAGAAAACGAGGATTCCGGCTATGCGGACGCGCTGATGCCTGTCCTCCGGATCCTCGAGTACCGACACCGGGGCGAAAGCCAGATTCATGATTGACAGTCCGATCCCCACCGCCATGAAGGGCCACCACGTGACGTGCCGGATGGTACCCGGGTCGGTGTCCAACCCGGGTACATGACGGGACATCAGTCGCCGGGACACCGGAATGATCAGGATGAGTGCGAGCAACCAGAACACGAGCAGGGAGACGATCCAGATGTTTCTCAGACCGCCGTCCCCGATGAAGTGGAGCAGGAGCAGTGTGCTGGCCCCCACAGAGAAGGCGATGTGGGTCCAGATTCTCCGGTGTCCACCTTCACCCGGTGTCGTTCGGCCTCCTGTGGTGAGGGGCATCGTGAAACGGGAGAAACCGGACATCAGACGACGAAGCCTCGACCGCATGTCCGGGCTGAGTATTGATTCAGCCAGTTTCCCCCCGAGTTCATCGCGGAGCAGGGTGAACAGGAGTGAGACACAGCCCAGGGCGATCACCGTCCAGCTGATGCTCTGGCGGGGCGGGGTGTACGCGCGGGCGAAAGACCAGTCCGCCGGAGCAGGTTTCGATACATCGATGTCGGTGATGTGGATGGACCTGTCCGTGCTGAGTCTGTGTGCGCTTCCCCGCAGATCGGGATCGGCTGAGACCGCCCGCGCCCAGGCTCCCTGGGACTGAACCGTGGACCAGAAGGTGGAGCGCTGGGCGAGAAGATAGGAGAGATTGGCCCAGCCCAGAGCGTAGTCGGGTTTGACTCCGACGGCTCTTCTCAGAAGCTCAATCGCCTCATCATCACTGCCGTTGGTTCCCAGAATCACCGCTTTGTTGTTCAGTGCGGTGAAAGAGGATGCGTCGGTTTCCAGGATCGCACCGTAGGAGGAGAGCGCGGAATCCAGATTTCCGGACTCCTGCTCGAACCATGCTTTCGTCTCGAGGTAGATCGGCGAATCCGGGTCGGTGGTCTCCAGCAGGTGATCGGTCGTTGTCTTCGCGAGATCCAGATCCCGGAACTTGATCGCCAACAGGCCGACATTGTTCAGTACCGCCCCGGAGATGAAGGCGTCTTCACCGCCGGGGTTCTCATAGGAGGTGTTCCCATCCTCGTGAACGCCGAGTTCGTACGCTTTCCGGAACTCCCGGTACGCTTCTTCTTCGTCGCCCGATTCCGCAGACAGCATCGCTGTCTGAAACTGGATCTGAATGGCCAGGGCCCTGTCCCGGTACGGGTAGGTGGGGCCGAAAGGAAGGCCCAGATCCGTCAGTTCCCGGTCGTTGTACCGTAGGATCTGTAGAGCCGATTCATAGGCGTCGCGGGCTTCGGCGGGTCGCCCCAGATACTGGTTGGCCAGCCCCTTTTGTGCGAGGAACAGGGCCTGTTCTATGAGTCGTTCATACGGTGCGTCATCACCTTCGACAGACTCACCGTGCTTATCCTGTGTCGCCTCATCGAGGTAATCGACGGCTGCACCGTAGTCGCCGTCGAGAAATCGGATCTGTCCCAGTAGCGCCGGAATGAGAGGAGACGGGCTCACATTCTTCGACTGGATAAGCAGTTTTTCCGCTTCCTCGTGTTTGTCCGCCCAGCGAAGCAAATTCTGGGTGTGGAATCTGGCGGCATCGTCCGCGCTCATTCCGAACAGATGATGACATGAACGTTCCTTGTCGCCGGAGGAGTAGCTTCCCGGAGATTCGAGAATCGAGATCACCTCGTCGAGATCTGGCTGGCATGTGCCGAAATCGCTGAGGGAACCGTAGTCGTGGATCTTGTGGACCTCGGACCATGTCGAGGGATTCTTCCGGGAACGGTCCAGCAACATCCTCGCCTCGTCGAGGTTCTTCTGTCCACCGATGACGGCCAGTTCTCTCGCGAGGGCGAAGTTGATGTCCATGGCCGAAGGGCCGGTCAGGTTTGTCTTGATGTACTCGGGTATCAACGATGTGTCATGGACGAGTCCACCTCCACCACATCCACCACTGCCCCCTACCGGAGCCGACACATGGCTGTAGGTCCCGCCGCTCATACCGGGAAAACCCAGGGTGTTGAAGACCAGAGGTGTCGGCGGTTCCAGACGGTCCCACGGTGTTCTGCTCCTGCACGCAGGCCCATCCAGTCGAAGATTCTGGACGCGTCGCGGTGGTTGAGCCTTTTCGGCCATACGGTAGATATCGAGCGCATGTGCATGATCGCCCTGATCGGCGAGGATATCCCCGGCTGCGGCCCACAGATCAGACGAGAGGGAGGTGAAGTTCCCCAACTTTTCCAGGAGGAGTCGAGCTCCATCCCTTTTTCCGAGTGCGGAATACGCCCGTGCCTGACCGATGATGAGCTCCGGGGCGTTCACCTTCGCCCGTGCATCGGCGAAAGTCGTCGCTGCCTGTCGATAGAGACTCAACTGGGTGAATCCCCGGGAGTTGTCCGCAGCCATGAGTTCCGCGTATCCGGTGGCCCCGGCCACCGACGGGGAATCCGGCCACTGTTCACGAAGCAGATAGAAGCCTTCGAGATCAGGCTTGCCGGTATCGCCGTACGCCATCTCCCAGAGTAGATCATATGTCTCGGACCATATGCTGGGGGTGGGGTCCCCGGGGCACTTCTCCACGGCTTCGTGCCAGATATTCTCGCCGTTGTCCAACGTATATGGAGAAATGGCCACCATGACGGCCTGATCAAGGGCGATATCGCAGTGCAGATCCCCCGAGAGATTCTCCACGTCCGCGGTACGTTCGAGGAGTACGAACGAAACGAGACTCGCGCGATTCTCAATGGTTGATCCCATGGGCTTCCAGTGATCCACCGATTGCTCGAAGGGGACACTCGCCGATAGCAGAAGAAAAGCCCCTGCCAGATCGACGTACTCCGTGGCCTGTGCGGTCGCCCGATCTGGATCCTCGAAAAGAGGATCCAGATCGGTGTATATCTCATCCATGGCACTGTCTATGTCTTCGGAACGGTCGAGATTCTCATAACCACGTAATTGCAGGGTCTCTTTCAGAGTTGAAAGTAGCTCGGGATGTCCGAGATTTGTCAGGGCTTCGTCGATCACGGCCCATTGACGATCACGATTGTTGTCACCCGGTCGTGGCATGGGGAATCTCGTCGACACGATTCCGTCAGGACTCAGGATCGGTAGTGATCGAATCTGATCCAGGTCGCCGTCGGGGCCTGGCGAGGCTAAACCGGTATCCCATCGCTCATCAGTGGACGCGGTGCCTGGCTTTTGTGTTGCGGCACTGTGCTCAATGGGAAGTTGATTCGCGGACCAACCCGCCAAGAAAGGAAACAGCAGGGCGGAGGCAATCGCGATCGAAAAAAGGACGGGGAAAACCCTACGTGCGACGTTCAAAATTCACTCCTGTGGCAGGGGAATACAGGAATTTACAAACGGGAATATCGATCCTGGCGGATGGTTTGAGGCGATACAGCCTTTATGCGTTTTCTGAGGTTAGCAGTGTTGAAATCACTGCGATAGGGGATGGGGGGATCTGGTCCATATCCCCCTCTGAATGAATGGTGGATTGGGTTTCTCGGGTGTTCCGTGAGGTAGTTTCCGGGGGCGTCATCCATGAAAGAGGAGAACTATCCGAATCGGTGTTCCAGATCCTGCCGGTATCGGGTGGAAGAATTGTCCTTGCTCCGGTCGTCGACGACGGCCTTGTTCGAGAAGACGCCTCCATTCGCTGTCGACGGGACATCGAGGCCGTTCGCAGTCCGAGAATCTTGCGCCCCGGCAGACGGTGAACACTCAATTCCGTCGGCTGTGGTGGTCCGTCGGGCTTGGACACCCGATACAGGATCTCGACGGTTTGTTCCCTGCCCGGGGGGGGGCTGAGGCGGAGTCTGGGTCGGGTGCCTCGTGAAACCGGTTATCCGGTGGTGGTCCGGTATTCCCGCATGTCTTTATCGGATGTCGCGTCCGGCAATCCCAGAAAGCGGATCGGGCGCTGCACGTGTTTTCAGGTCCAAGGGCGACGGGGACATGAGGGAGCAGGCCAGACGTTACCGGGGGGCCCATCTCCACGGGGATACGGCGCTCCAGCGTCAGCCGTTATCTCCGGGCGGAGTACCTCACCGCCCCACCAGTCTCGGCACGGCCGCGAGCAGTTCCCGCGTGTAGTCGGCCTCCGGGGCGCTCCAGATCCTCTCGACCGGGCCCGTCTCGACGACGTCCCCGTGGTTGAGCACCAGGACGTCGGAGCACATCTGGCGGACGACGGAGAGGTCGTGGGAGACGAAGAACAGGGCCAGCCCGTAGCCGGCGACGAGGTCGCTGAGCAGGTTGAGCACCTGGGCACGGACGGAGACGTCCAGGGCGCTGACCGCCTCGTCGGCGAACAGCACGTCCGGTTTCACGGACAGGGCGCGGGCGATGGAGATGCGCTGGCGTTGCCCGCCGGAGAACTCGTGCGGGAAGCGGTCGACGGCGTCGGCGCCGATGCCGACCTCGCCGAGGACCTCGGCGACCCTGGTCCGCCGCTCCCCGGCGGAGAGCCCGAGTCCGAGGAGCGGTTCCTCGACGATCGCGCCGATGCGCATGCGGGGATCGAGTGAACCCATGGGGTCCTGGAACACCACCTGTGCGCGTTCGGCGTGGTTGACGGTGCCGGTGGTGGGGGAGTCCAGTCCCGCGAGGATCCGGAGGAGGGTGGACTTGCCGGAGCCGGAACCACCGACGACCCCGAGGCGCTGTCCCCGCCGCAGTTCCAGGGACACGTCTTTGAGCGCCTCCGTTCGGCGCCGGGGGCCGAGGAATCCGCGCCGTTTGCCGAGGTAGGTCCGGGACACTCCGGTGGCGGACAGCACGACGTCGCTGATGGGGGCCACGGCGGGCACCTTGTGGACGTGGCCGGGTCGGTAGTCGCCGGTGGCGGCGGTCTCGACGGTGTAGAGGTGGCCGTCCCGGTCGCGGGCGTCGAGGTCACTGGCCGCGAGCAGCCCCCTCGTGTAGTCGTGTACCGGGTCGGTGAGGATCTGTTCCGTGGTGCCGCTCTCGACGAGGTTGCCGTCGCGCATGACCAGGATCCGTTCGCACACCCCGGACACCAGGGCGAGGTCGTGGGTGATGAACAGCAGGCCGGTGCCGCGTCGCTCGACGAGTTCGAGGATCAGTTCGACGATCTGCCGTTGCACGGTGACGTCGAGGGCGGTGGTCGGCTCGTCGCAGATCAGCAGGTCCGGGTCGTTCGCGAGGGCCATCGCGATGAGGATGCGTTGGCGTTGCCCGCCGGAGAGCTGGTGCGGATGGGCGCCGTAGACGCGTTCGGGGTCCGCGATACGGACGTCGGCGAGCAGCTCGAGGGTCCTGTCACGGGCGGCGTCGTCGGAGTCGACGGTGCCGTGGTGGGTCATCACCTCGGCGACCTGCGCGCCGACGGTCATCAGCGGGTTCAGCGCGGTCATGGGTTCCTGGAACACCATGGACACTCGCCTGCCGCGGAGTGCGCGCATCCGGCGGTCCGGGTAGTCGATGAGGTTCCCGGGTTCCCCGTCGAGCGTCATCTCGCCGTGCGCGGAGAGATTGTCGGGCAGCAGCCCCATCAGGGAGAGCGCGGTGAGTGATTTCCCGGAGCCCGATTCGCCGATGAGCCCGACGCGCTCGCCGGAGTCGACGGTGAAGGAGACCTGTCCGATGAGGGGCTCCCCGCGTCGCGTGTCGACGCCGAGATCGGTGACGGTGAGCAGTGTCATGGGCGTTTCCTCGTCTTCGGGTCGAACACGTCGCGGAGGCCGTCGCCGAGCAGATTGAACCCGAGGACGGTGCCGGCGATGGCGAGACCGGGCCAGAACGCGAGCATCGGGGCGGACCCTAGTGACGCCTGCGCGGACTGGAGCATCCGGCCCCAGGACGGGTCGGGTGGTGGGGTGCCGAGCCCCAGGAACGACAGTGCGGCCTCGGCGAGGATCGCCAGGGCGAAGGACACCGACGCCTGGACGATGAGCATTCCGGTGATGTTGGGCAGGACGTGCCGCCGGGCGATCGCCGGGCCGGAGCGTCCGGCCGTGCGGGCCGCTGCGACGAAGTCGCGGGACATCACCTGCAACGTTCCGGCGCGGGTGACGCGGGCGAAGCCGGGGACGGTGGCGACGCCGATGGCGACCATCGCCGAGACCGTTGAGGCGCCGTAGATCGCGCCGGCGACGATGGCGAGCAGCAGCGCGGGGAAGGCGAGCAGGAGATCCGCGCCACGGAGCACGAGCGTCTCCGCCCAGCCGCGACGCATGCCGGCCAGGATCCCGAGCGGCGTACCCACGAGGACCCCGATGCCGACGGCGACGAGCCCGACGAGCAGGGTGATGCGGGATCCGGCCATGATCCGGGAGAACACGTCCCGCCCGTAGCGGTCGGTGCCCATCAGGTGCCGCGGCGAGGGGCCCTCGAGCCGGTCGGAGGGGATCGCGTGGATCGGGTCGTAGGGGGTCCAGGCCAGGGAGATCACGCCGAGCACGACGACGAGTGTGACGATGACCAGACCGATGGTCCCCGATGCCGGGAGTCTGCGCAGGGTGCGGGTGAGTCGGTTCACGTCGGTCACCGTCCCGTCCGTGGATCGAGGGCGAGGGCGACGAGATCGACGAGCATCGTCACCGCGAGGGTGAGCAGGACGAGCACCATGACGATGGTCTGCACCGTCGTCAGGTCGCGGGTGCTCACCGCGTCGAGGAGCATGGACCCGAGTCCGGGGAGAACGAAGACCTGCTCGATGACCACCGCACCGATCACGAGTGACGCCAGCTGCACACCGGTGACGGTGATGACGGGGAGGGCTGCGTTGCGCAGCCCGTGGCGCAGGAGAGCCTGCCAGGTGGACAGACCCTTGGCCCGGGCGGTGCGGATGAAGTCCTCGGAGAGGATCTCCAGGACCGCGGAGCGGACGTAGCGCGTCATGATGGCCCCCTGCACCGCGGCGAGCGCGCAGACGGGCATGACGAGCCGTTGGAGGAAGGCACCCACGCCCTGGTCCGGTGGCACCCAGCCGTTCGCCGGTGCCCACCCGAGGCGCACCGCGAACACGCTGACCAGCAGGATTCCGGCGAGGAAGCTGGGGATCGCGATGCCGACCTGGCTCAGTGCGGTGATCGCGATGCCGTCGGCCCTCCGGTGCCGCATCGCCACCCAGGTGCCGACCGGGATCGCGGCGGCGAGCGCCAGCGCCATGGCGGACCCGACGAGGATGAGGCTGACCTGCAGCCGGTCGAGCACCAGAGGGGAGATATCCTGCCCGCTGGTCAGGGAGAGCCCGAAATCGCCGCGCAGCATCCCGCCGACCCAGCTGAGGTACTGGGCGATCAGCGGCTGGTCCAGGCCGAGCGCCTCCCGCTTCGCGGCGATGAGCTCCGGGGTGGCGCTCACGCCGAGTGCGACGGCCGCCGGATCACCGGGCACGACGCGCATCAGCGCGAAGACCGCGACGGAGGCGACGAAGATCGTCGCCAGGTAGCGCAGGACATGCCTGCCGAGGGTGATGAGCATCAGTTCCGCTCCTCTTCCACGCTGATCGTCGCGAGCTCCAGGGCGTCGTCGACGGCGTCGGCGTTGACACCGGTCACACCGGGTGCGGTGATGACGATGTTCGGGTAGTTGAACAGGGTGTCGGCCGCAGCCTGATCCATGATGGTGTCCACCGCGGCGCGCATCCCCGCCACGTACTCCTCCGGGCTGCCGGCATCGGCCCGCGCGATGTCCTCGCGCACCGCCGGGGAATCGAACCCGAGGTAGTAGTCGGGGTCGCCGAACAACGCCGGAATGTCGCGGGCCTCGATGTGCAGGATGATCGACATGTCGTAGTCGTGCTGCCTGAACACCTTCTGCAGCCACACGGCCGGGAACTCGGTGGCCTCGATCCGGGCGTCGAGACCGACGTCCCGGAGCTGGGACACGATGATCTCCGACACCGCGGTGGCGTAGGGCCGCGACGGGACGGAGATGACGACGCGGTTGTTCGTGCCGTCGATCCCGGCCTCGGCGAGCAGCTGCCGCGCCTTCTCCGGGTCGTGGGGGTACCGTTCGGACTTCTCGTACCACGGGTCGGTCGGCGGCACCGGGGCCCCGCCGGTGTCGGTGCCGAAGCCGTCCCACGCGGTGTCGATGACCGCCTGGCGGTCGATGGCGTACATGACGGCGCGACGGACGCGGACGTCGTCGAACGGGGCGCGCCGGTTGTTCATCGACAGCAGCACCTCGCCGTTGGTGGTGCCGACCTCCACGTTGTAGTGGCCGTGCGCGGTGATCGTGTCGAGGAGCTCCGGGGACTGCATGGAGTAGACGGCGTCGACGTCACCGGAGCGCAGGGCGTTGGTGGCGCCCACCGCGTCGGCGAAGTAGCGGATCGCCGCGCCGTCGTTCCTCGGTGCATCCCCCCAGTAGTCGTCGCGGGCCGCGAAGGTGATCGACTGGCCGAGCGCGAAGTCGGTGACCGTGTACGGGCCCGTGCCGACGGGATCGGTGGCCAGTGCGTCGACCCCGTCGGGTGCCATCATCGCCCCGACGAAGGTGCCCATGGCGAACAGCCACTGGTTCGACGGCGCGCTGAGCGTCACCTCGAGGGTGTGCGTGTCGACGACCCGGGTGTCCGCGACCGGGGACATCAGCTTCTTCAGACCGTTGGTCCATGCGTCGGAGAGCACCCGGTCGATGGAGAACTTCGCGGTCTCGGCGGTGAACGCGGCGCCGTTGGAGAACGTGACGTCATCACGCAGGTGGAACGTGTACACGGTGCGGTCCCCGGAGACCTCCCAGTCGGTGGCGAGCCACGGGATGATGTGGCCGTCGTCGTCGACGCGTACCAGTGTCTCGTAGATGTTCGACATCATCGCCTGCGGGATCGCCGCCCCACCCGTCGTGGTGAAGTCGAGGGTGGCGGGTGTCCCGGACACCGCGACCACCACGGCCCCGCTGTCCGCGATCGCCGCCGTCTGGGTAGCCGTCGATCCGGCCGAACAACCCGCGAGCACGAGCGTCGCCCCGGCGACTACCAGGGCCGTCGTGGTCCCGTGGCGAATCCGGTCGTTGAGACGGGTCACATCCATGACGAACAGGGTAACCGTTTCCGGTCGCACAACCGACATCACCCCTGTCGTCGGACAGGTATGCGTCCGACGCTGCCCCGGTGACACAATGGACGGGTGAATGACGTCGCCGCCGGATTCAGCACCGTGTTCGGTGTCATCTCCGTCGGTGCACTCATCGGGCGCGCCGGGGTGCTGGGGGAGGACTCCGTACGGACCCTCAACCGCTTCGTCTTCTTCATCGCACTCCCGGCACTGGTCTTCAGCCGGGTGGCCGTCGCCGACTGGGGTACCGTCATCGCGCCGTCCTCGGCCGTGACCGTCGTCTCCGCGCTCATCGTCGGCGCCTCCGTCGGACTGGCCACCCGACTCTCGGCCGGCGGGACCGGTCCGGACGCCGTCATAGCCGGTCTCTCCTCCTCATACTGCAACGCAGCGAACCTCGGACTCCCGCTGGCCGTCCACATGCTCGGGGACGCGACCGCCGTCGTGCCCCTGCTGCTCTTCCAGATCGGTTTCTACGGACCACTGGCGCTGGCGGTACTCGAATCAATGACAGGCAAACGCGGTTTCTCACCCCGCACACTTGCTCGTGGTGCAGTCGCGAATCCCGTTGTCCTCGCGGCCGTCGCCGGGGGAGTGTGGAACACCGTTGGGCGGCCACCCGCGGGGATGGTCGACGCCACACTGTCACTTCTCGCCGGTGCCGCCGTTCCGGTGGCCCTCGTCGCCTTCGGCATCTCCCTCGCGACGAACCGGATCCTCGATCCCGCCGACATGTCCCGACGGACGCTCGTGACGGCTGTGCTCGGAAAGAACATCGGGCACCCGCTCGTCGCCTATCTGACAGCCTCCGTCCTCGGTCTCGACGGGCATCTCGTCCTCACTGTGGTGGTACTGGCGGCGCTGCCCACCGCCCAGAACGTCTTCGTCTACGCCAACCGGTACGGGGTCTCCACCGCTCTCGCACGGGATTCAGCGGTCGTCTCCACACTGTTATCGGTACCCGTCATTCTGGTCGCCTCCGCATTGCTCACCTAGTGGTAATACAAGTCCCGACTTCAGAAATGGAGCATCGAAAACGCTGTGCGCTGCGATGACGTGCACCAACCACGTCTGGGGGTAACTGTCGCCGGGATTCGGCAAATGGCGAATGATATTTCTAATCTGGTTCGCGTTCCTTATCAGCCATCCACGAAGGCGTGATCCATGAAGTCGCCCGGACAATCCGGACCAGAACAGACCACCCGCCCCCGACAGTCCACCGGAGAAGAACCCGGAGACAGTGGTTTCTTCGGGTGGCTGAAGACGGACCCGTTCATCTTCCTCCTCTCCGGCGGCATCATCGTCGCGTTCGTCGCCGCCGCAGTCATCTTCGGGGAGGACGCCCGGGCAACCCTCGAAGGGGTCGCGAACTGGCTCCTCACCGATCTCGGATGGCTCTACATCGGTGGTGTCTCCATCTGCGTCGTGTTCCTCCTCGGCGTCTTCGTCTCCCACTTCGGCCGTATGCGGCTGGGCGACGACGATGATGAACCGGAGCACTCGGTGCTCGCCTGGTTCGCCATGCTGTTCGCCGGTGGCGTCGGCGCCGTCCTGATGTTCTGGGGCGTCGCGGAACCGCTGCACCACATGACGAACCCCCCGAAGGCCGATGCCGAACCAGGTTCCCAGGAGGCGGCCATCGAGGCGATGGCGTTCACCTTCTACCATTTCGGTGCCCACATGTGGGTCATCATGGCCCTGCCCGGACTCGCCCTGGGATACTTCATCTACAAGAGAAAACTGCCTCCGCGCCTGAGTTCCGTGTTCGCTCCCGTTCTCGGGGCCCACATCTACTCCTGGCCCGGAAAACTGATCGATGTCCTCGCGATCGTCGGTACGGTCTTCGGCATCGCGGTGTCCGTCGGTCTGGGTACCCTCCAGATCAACGCGGGCATGAACATGCTCTGGGACGTCCCGGTCATGGGGCCCGTCGAACTCGGCATCATCGTGTTCATCACCCTGGTTGCCTCGGTTTCCGTGGCCAGCGGTCTGGAACGCGGCATCAAGATGCTGTCCAACGTCAACATCGCCATGGCCGTTCTCCTGATGATCTTCGTGCTCATCACCGGCCCCACGCTCACCCTGCTCCGCTCCACCGTCCAGGGTTTCGGCATCTACGTGGAGAATGCGCCCGGTCTCATGTTCTACACCGACGCCTTCGCCAACAACCCCGGCTGGCAGGGATCCTGGACCGTGTTCTACTGGGCGTGGACCATCTGCTGGTCGCCGTTCGTCGGCATGTTCGTCGCCCGTATCTCCAAGGGTCGGACCGTGCGCGAGTTCATCGCGGGTGTGATCTGCCTGCCCGCGATCTTCTCCGTCATCTGGTTCGCCATCTTCGGACGCGCCGGATTCGAGATCGAGGCCCTCGACCCCGGTGTCCTCGTCGGCCCCGTCGTCGAGGAGGGCAACACGGCCGCGGCGCTGTTCACCTTCCTGGACTACTACCCGGCGACCGGTGTCGTCAGCATCTTCGCGCTGGCCATCGTGGTGATCTTCTTCATCACCTCGATCGACTCGTCCGCGATGGTCACCGACATGTTCGCCACCGGTGAAGAGGACTCCTCTCCCGTCTACTACCGCGTCATGTGGGCCTGCGCCATCGGTGCCGTCGCCGGCGCACTGCTCATCATGAGCCCCGACACCGGTATCGAAACCCTTCAGCAGGTCGTCATCATCGTCGCACTGCCGTTCTTCATCATGCAGTTCGTCATGATGTACTCCCTGATGAAGGGCATGGTTGATGACGCGGCAGCCAAACCGAAGATGCTCACCAGGCAGTGGGACCAGACCGACTCCCCGGAGAAGCTCGCGGAACAGGAGAACCGGCCCGCCCCCGGCTACGACGCCGACGGAAATCCGCTGCCGCCGCTGGCCTACGAGTACGACGAGAACGGCAACATCGTCATCTCCGGCAATGTCGTCGTCGACGGAGAACTCGATGTCACGGGAGGGGAGACCTCTCCCGGGTCCGGGAACTGACCCGGCATCCCCGCGGTAACCGTGAGACGTCCGGCCCCGATCATCGGGGCCGGACGTCTT
>NZ_JAENIQ020000006.1 GCF_016595275.2 Corynebacterium pygosceleis
GTTGTGCCTTGCGCCAGTCCCCGCCGTGGATAGCGCCCGGGGTTTGCTGCCGCTTGTCCCGGCTCCGGCCCGCCACCGACGGCCCACAGCAGCATCACCCGGACACCGGCGGGCATGGAAACGCCGGGGGCGGCCCGGAGTGGGGGACACCAACGCCCGACCAGCGGTGTGTGTGTCACGGGCGGGGCTGTTGGGGCACACGGACAGTCCTCGCCCCCCGGGGGGGGGGGAGAGGACGTGAGCCGCCCGTGGCGGCCGCCCGTTGGTACCGGTGCGGGCTGTCTGTCGGCAACGGTGCGCGTGTGTGCAGGCGGTTCAGGCCCCGGGGTCGTAGACAGACCAGGCGCGGCGAGTACCTGCACGCCTGAAAAAGGATCAGGTCACCGGGATTGTTTGTGTCTGGGTGGGGTGTTTTTCGCGTAGGTGACGGGGCCGGCTACGACGGATGCCTGCCGGCCCGGGGGTGTGGTGGACCGGCCGACCCGGGACCGGGCACACGGGGGCAGGAACCCGGCCCCGAGCAAACCGACAACGGGTTGTCAGAACACCATCCCCGCCACCCACACGGCACCGATACCCAACACCACCGTCGCCACACCGTAACGCCCCGCCCGAAGCAACTGACGATTCCGGATCAGCTCACCGAGTTCCCTCGCCAGCGTCGACCACGTCGACAGCGCACCACTGAACCCCATACCGGCAACAAGCACCACCCCAGGATGCAGATGCTGCGTTCCAAGAGACGCGACCACCCCGAGAAGGAAACACGCCGCCGTGTTCGCCGCCAGCGTCCCGTAAAGCTCAGGCAACACCCGCCCCAGCCAATACCTGCCGACACCACCCAACGCCGCCCCGACGGCCACAAGCACCAAAGACATCACGCTCACTGGAACACCTCCCCGGGTTTCCGGGTCGGCATGCCCCCGGGCGAGGCGCCCGACAGGTAATCACCCACCAGCCACCCACCCACACAACTCAGCAGCGTCGCGGTCAGATACACCGCAGCAAGCCACGGGTCCGCCTCGGTCAGCAGAACCGCGAACGTCGAAAAACTGGTGAAACCACCAAGAACACCGGTACCGAGGAACGGCCCGGGCTTCAATCGACCCATGAGGAAGGAACCGACAGTGTTGACGGCGATGAGCGGCAGCATCCCCGGCCCGAGGGCGAGGATCACGGACCAACGGAGTACGGCGCCCAGCGCCGCTCCCGCAGCAACCTTGAGGGTCGTTTTCATGGGTCATCACGTTACACTCCGGAGATGGGCAGCCCCTGCTCACCCGGCGTATGGCTCGGAAACGTGGAACCCGGTGCCCGGTGGGGTCCTGACCGGCGGCGGCAAACGAGCGGGAACAACCGGGAGGGGTGGGGCAGGTCGAATGTCTGACCTGCACCACCCCTTGAGAGTGTCCACGCTCCTCCGCCGGACGGATCGTCGGGCGTGCGTGGCGGATGCCGTGTGACGCTACTTCCAGTCCATTCCCTGGCGGACGAGGAAATCCTGGCATTCTTCCGGAGTCCTGTGGAGGTTCGGGTCGAACTTCAGGTACGCGGTGGTCTCCTTCACGACGAGGCCGGACAGCAGCAGGAGTCCGATGAGGTTGGGGAGAGCCATCAGGCCGTTCGCGACATCGGAGAACGTCCAGATCGGTGTCAGTTCGGAGATGGCGCCGATGAACACGCACACCGTCGCGATCATCCGGTAGGGGACCGTCGAACGGGTGCCGAAGAGTGACTGGAGGCACCGTTCGCCGTAGTAGTACCAGCCGAGGATCGTGGAGAAGGCGAAGAAGACGACGGACATGGAGACGATGGTTCCGCCCCACTGTCCGGGGAGGCCACGGGAGAATGCCTCGGCCGTCATGATGTTGGCGTTCTCCCTGCCGAGGTCCCACGCGCCGGTGGTGATGATGGTCAGGCCGGTGAAGGTGACGACGACGATGGTGTCGATGAACGTCTGCGTCATGGAGACGAGGCCCTGGCGGGTGGGATGGGAGGTCTTCGCCGCTGCGGCGGCGATGGCGCCGGTACCGATACCGGATTCATTGGAGAAGATGCCTCGGGCGACGCCCATCTGGAGCACGAGGATGATCGCGGAACCCGCGAAACCTCCGGCTGCGGCGGTACCGGTGAAGGCGTCGGTGAAGATCAGGCCGAGGGCCGCCGGGATGTCCGCGGCGTTGCGGAACAGCACGACGATCGATCCCCCGATGTAGAGGATGATCATCAACGGAACGAACGCCGAGGTGATGGTGCCGATGGCGCGGATACCGCCGAGGAGGACCGTTCCGGTGCAGACGAACATGATGACGCCGGACACCCACGGGTCGACCCCGAACGTGTCGTGCATGCCTGCGGCGACGGCGTTGGCCTGGGTCATGTTTCCGATGCCGAGTGCGGCGACCGGGGTGAGGACCGCGAAGGAGAGCGCGAGCCAGCGCCCCAGCGGACCCTTGATTCCCCGTTTGAGGTAGTACTGGGGGCCGCCGGACTGGTTCCCCTTCGAGTCCGTGACGCGGAACCGGACGCCGAGGTACGCCTCGGTGTATTTGGACGCCATACCGACGAGGCCCGTCATCCACATCCAGAACAGGGCGCCGGGGCCACCGACGGCCAGGGCCGTTGCGACGCCGACGATGTTGCCGACACCGACCGTCGCGGCGAGTGCGGTGGTCAGGGCCTGGTAATTGGAGATGTCACCGTCGCCGTTCTTGTCGTTGGAGTCGATGAATCCGTGACGCAGGCCCAGGAAGAGCGCGCGGAACTGGAGGCCGCGCAGCCGGATGGTCAGGTAGAGACCGGTTCCGAGGAGGAGGGGGATCAGGAGGAAGGGGCCCCAGATGATTCCGGAGAGGGCTGACAGCAGATCATTGAACGTGGACATGTTCTAGGAAATTACAGCTTTTCTTAAGCAGGGAAAAGGGTTCGCCTTGGTAAACCCACCCCTGTGGGTCAGCCCCGCATTGTCGTCAGGTGCCAGATCCGTGTCCGGTGCGGGGAGCGGGGTGGGAGGTTCAGGGGTGTTTCCCTGCACGCCGGATCAATTCGGGGGAAGATGGGGGTGATCCCGGGGACGGGCCCATCACTGATGTTTCCGGTGCGCCCACCCGACACCCCCTGAGAATTGAAGGAGCCCACCCCCGTCATGGCACACCATCGCGCAGGCCAGCCAGCCCTGGACAGTGACCTCATCGACATCGCTGAGGTGGTCACGGCGTACTACACCCGGATACCGGACGTGGAGGACCCGGACCAGCAGGTCGCCTTCGGTACGTCGGGACACAGGGGTTCGTCCCTCGACACCGCTTTCAACGAGAACCACATTCTCGCGACGACGCAGGCCATCGTCGAGTACCGCCGGAAGCGGAACATCGGTGGGCCGGTGTACATAGGTCGTGACACCCACGCCCTGTCCGAGCCCGCGATGGTGTCGGCGTTGGAGGTGCTCATCGCCAACGAGGTACCCGTTCTCGTCGATGACCGTGGCCGTTACACGCCCACTCCGGCCGTCTCCCACGCGATCCTGGCGCACAACGCGAAGCTTGACGGTGGTGTGACCGGTACCGACCCGAAGCGAGCGGACGGCATCATCATCACGCCGTCGCACAACCCGCCCCGGGACGGTGGTTTCAAGTACAACCCGCCGAACGGCGGCCCCGCCGACACCGACGCCACGGACTGGATCGCGGGCCGGGCCAATGAACTTCTCCGTGCCGGGCTCGACGGCGTTCTGCGCACGCCCGTGAGCGGGGTGCTGGACAAGCGGTGCCGGAGGCACAACTACCTGGACACCTACATCGCCGACCTCCCCAACGTCGTCGACATGGAGGTCATCCGGGAATCGGGGCTGACCATCGGTGCGGATCCCATGGGGGGTGCGGCCGTCGACTACTGGGGTGCGATCGCGGATGCGCACGGCCTCAACCTGACCGTCGTGAATCCCCGTGTCGACGCGACCTGGCGGTTCATGACCCTGGACACCGACGGCAAGATCAGGATGGACTGCTCGAGTGCGGATTCGATGGCCTCGCTCGTCGCGAGTCGCGGTGACTTCGATCTCGCGACCGGCAATGACGCGGACGCCGACAGGCACGGCATCGTCACCCCGGACGGTGGTCTCATGAACCCGAACCACTACCTCGCGGTCGCGATCGACTACCTCTTCCGGCGGCGGCACAACTGGGACCGGAGGATCAACGTCGGTAAGACGCTGGTGTCCTCGTCCATGGTCGACCGGGTCGTGGAGGATCTCGGACGGACCCTCGTGGAGGTGCCGGTCGGTTTCAAGTGGTTCGTTCCCGGACTCATCGACGGCACGATCGGATTCGGCGGCGAGGAATCCGCCGGAGCATCCTTCCTGCGCCGGGACGGCTCGGTCTGGTCCACGGACAAGGACGGTCTCATCCTCGATCTTCTGGCCAGTGAGATCACCGCGGCCACCGGCAAGACCCCGTCCGAGCGGTACGCCGAGCTGGAGCAGCGTTTCGGTAGCCCCGTCTACGCCCGGACCGATGCACCGGCGAACCGGGAACAGAAGGCGCTGCTCAAGAAGTTGTCCCCGGATGACGTCACGGCGACGGAGCTCGCCGGTGAAACGATCACAGCGAAACTCACCGAGGCGCCCGGTAACGGTGCCGCGATCGGCGGCCTGAAGGTGGCGACGGAGTCCGCCTGGTTCGCCGCACGACCGTCGGGTACCGAGGACAAGTACAAGATCTACGCGGAGTCCTTCCGGGGTGAGGACCATCTCCGTGAGGTCCAGGAGCAGGCACAGGAACTGGTCTCCGGGGTCCTGGGGGGCTGATACCGCGGTACGGCGGGGTCCGTGGCCGGGAGGCGGGCGTGATGTCCGGACCCGGCCACACTTTTTTCTGTCCGGTGTCGAGGCCGTTGGCCGGGGGAGCGGCGGATGTTCGGTGAAGTCGGCGCCGGGGATGTGGTTTGCGCTAGTGTTAGCGAGTGTGACCAACAATATGAAGAAGATGTCGGTGAATCCTGCGGCACACGTCAAGGCCGCTAAACCGCAATTCGTCCCGGCGAAGTACGACAGCCGTTCGATCGCGCTCGATGTGGTGTCCGCGCTCGCCCGTCTGGCGCTCGCCGCCGTCTGGCTCTACAGCGGGTGGCAGAAGATCACCGATCCGGTGACGACCAGGCAGGCCGTACGTGCGTATGAATTATTCAGCGACGACACCGCGGATCTCATCGCCGTCATTCTGCCGATCGGTGAGCTGATTCTCGGCGTGTTCCTTCTCATCGGGCTCTTCCTCCGGTTCAGCGCCTTCATTTCAGCGGTTCTGCTTCTGGTGTTCATCGGTGGGATCAGTTGGGCGTGGGCTCGTGGTTTGTCCATCGACTGCGGTTGTTTCGGCGGAGGTGGAGGGAACCCGGAGACGACCTGGTGGAGTTACCTCTCCGAGATTCTCCGGGATGTCGTGTTCCTCGTTCTCTCCTGGATCGTGCTCCGGTGGCCGTTCAGGCGCTTCGCGCTCCACGGGTGAACGACTAGGCTGGGGTACCGGGGGAGAGCCGCCGGCTCTCCTGTCTGAGCCACCACGTGTCCCCGATGCGGAGTGGCCCGTCAGAACGGGTGCTGGACCGGTCAGTCGGTTAAGGCAGTGCCCGCACCGTACATACACCTCGACCGTAAAGGTTCATTGAACGTGAGCACCAAGATCAAGTCCCCCAATGAGAAGGGGCACGGTTTCCTCTGGGCACTGCTGGCCGTACTGGGCGTGGCGGTTGTCGTGATCGGCTACATCGTCATCAGTGGAAGCGAAGAGGAGCCGGTGGAGATCCAGCCGGTCTCCTTCACCGTGGAACACCGGGATGACGCCATCATTCTCGCCTCCGAGGGGACGGACGCCGACACCCCGAGCGTCGATCTCTACGAGGACTACTCCTGCCCGCACTGCGCGGAGCTGGCGGAAGCCACCGATGAGGAGATGAAGGAGGCGATCACCGAGGGTGAGTTGGTCGTCAACATCCGCACGCTGGCCTTCGTGTCCGCCGGTGAGGGCAAGCACTCCACACTGGCGGGTACCGCGGCGATGACGATCGCCGACAGTGGTGACGCCGAGGCCTACTGGAACTTCCGCAAGACCCTGATGGACCGCCAGTCGAAGATCTTCGGGAAGTGGAGCTACGACGACTTCGCCGACGCCGCACAGCAGGCGGGTGCGGATGACGCGGTCGTCGAGAAGATCCGCTCCGGTGCGGATCAGGAGGAGTTCGACGGAGTTGCGGCGGACAACGCCCAGAAGCTCAACGATGAGACCGGTCACGTCTCGTCCCCGCGCATCATCCGCGACGGCGTGGATGTGCCGCTGGACAACTGGGTGGCCACCGTCACCGGTTGACGTTTGTTCGGCAACGAAGGGGAGGGACCGGACGGGTCCCTCCCCTTCGTTGCGTCACCGGCCGGGGAGCTGGTGATTTGTTCCCCACGGGTGTGGCCGTGTAGATTGGGGGAGTCGCAAAACAAGGGGCTATGGCGCAGCTGGTAGCGCACCACACTGGCAGTGTGGGGGTCAGGGGTTCGAGTCCCCTTAGCTCCACTGTGACCCGGAGAATCGAATGATCCTGGCGGGGCACTATCCCGGTCCGTGGAACGGCCGGACAATTTCATGCGAGGGGCTATGGCGCAGCTGGTAGCGCACCACACTGGCAGTGTGGGGGTCAGGGGTTCGAGTCCCCTTAGCTCCACTCCCTGAATGACGAAGAGCACCCCACCTACAGGTGGGGTGCTCTTCGTCTTCTGTGCCCCGTGGGCGTTTCGGTGTCGCTTCTCAGGGGGCGAGGTGTTCCGCGCCGTCGAGAAGCAGGTTCACCTTCCGCCACCACCATTGCTCGAGACCGCCGTCGAGGATCTCCGCCAGTGCATCGGTGAGGTCGGGGGACAGCTCGGACCGCTGGAACAGGTCGCGGGCCGCACGGTCGGGATCTGCGTCGGAGTCGGGATGGGCGGCGAGGAGCCGTTCGGTGCGGTTGACGGTGTCGGAGGTCATGTCGGTCAGTGAGTCGAGGACGAGAAGCGCATCGGACCGTTCCCACCGGTATGTCCCGTTGAGGACCCGGACGGACCGCTCCATCAGTGTGAGCAGACTGCGGGGAGGGTGTTCTTCGAGGGTGTGCAGGGTTTCCGCCATTCCGGGATACTCC
This sequence comes from Corynebacterium pygosceleis, assembly GCF_016595275.2. Classification (GTDB taxonomy): domain Bacteria; phylum Actinomycetota; class Actinomycetes; order Mycobacteriales; family Mycobacteriaceae; genus Corynebacterium; species Corynebacterium pygosceleis. The sequence goes on from NZ_JAENIQ020000006.1 coordinate 7,162, forward strand.
GTGAGGAGGTCCCACATGTGTGCGGAGATGCCGGTGAGATATTCGCGCCAGGTGGAGTGCGGGAACCGGCGTGGGTGGTTCGCGACGGCCCTGTCGACGGCGCCGCGCAGAAGTTCCCTCCGGGATCCGATGTGCCGGTAGAGCGAGGACTGCTCCACGCCGAGGTGCCGGGCGACCGCCGTGGTGCTCGCGTTCCGGAATCCGATGGTGAGCACCGCCTGTTCGACATCGGTCCGGCTGATTCTCGCGGGCCTGCCGGGGCCCTTTCTCGCGGCGGTCATGGCGCTCCTCGTCGTCGGGATGACAGCTGTGACTCTACCAGTGTTGAACTGCGGTAAGTAATTAGTTACAGCCTATTGCAAAATGTGTTCCGCGTCCCTTAGGATTCCCTGTGTCGACGCCATCCGGGGGTCGGGAAGAGAGGGACACGCATGATCGGGGAACGGACGGAAGGCGGGGTCCGGTACACGGCGGCCCAGAAATGGACACTCACGGCGGTGGTCCTCGCCTCCTCGCTGATGGTCGCGGACATGATGATCGTGGCGGTCGGGCTGCCGGCCGTCGCGGAGGATCTCGCCGATGTCAGCCTCAGTCGGATGCAGTGGATCATCGTCGCCTACTCGCTGGCGTTCGGTGCGCTCATCCAGCCGGCGGGGGCCCTGAGTGACCGTCTCGGCGGAAGAAGGATGTTCATGGTCGGTATCAGCGCCTTCACCGTGGCGTCCGTCGCCTGTGGGCTCGCTCCGTCGATGGTGACACTGATCGCGTTCCGGGCCGTCCAGGGCGTCGCCGCTTCGGTGATGTTCGCCAACGCCATGCCGCTCATCGCCCGATGCTTCGATGCGGAACGCAGGACCATGGCCATCGCGATCTGGAGCGGCGCGGTGGGGATCGCGGCGGTTCTCTCCCCGGTGGTCGGCGGTCTGCTCGTGGACGCGTTCAGCTGGCGTTCCATGTTCCTGATCAACCTTCCGCTGGGTGTCCTGACGATTGTCGTCGCCGCCCGGTATCTGCCGCTGGATCAGGACCGGGAACGGGATCCACGGCCCTTCGATCTTCCCGGTGCGGCTCTGTTCGCGTGCGCGTTGCTCGCGCTGAACTACGGTGTCACCCGCGCGCAGGAGGACGGTTGGCTGCACCGTACCGTGCTGCTTCTCCTCGGCTCGGCGGTGCTTCTCCTCGTCCTGTTCACCATTCGGGAGCTGCGGTGCGAGGCTCCGGTTCTCGACCTCCGTCTGCTCACACGTCGCTCGTTCCTCGGGATTTCGCTCACCGCCGTCATCAACCGGTTCATCACCGGCGGTTCCATGGTGTACTTCATGCTCTACCTCCAGCAGGGGCACGGGTACTCGCCGTTGCGCACCGGTCTGCTGCTCTTTCCCCTGGGCTTCGCCAGTATGGCCGGCGCGATCGTGGCGGGGAAGCTGCAGGCACGGTTCTCGGCGGGGGGTGTCCTGGGGGGCGGCGGTGTCCTTCTGGCCGGCTCCTCGCTGGTGTTCATGTGGCAGATCGGTGATCTCCACGATCCGTTGTGGCTGATTCCGGCGTCGATGGTCTGGGGGGTGGGAAATTCGCTGGTGAACACGCCCCTCATGAATGTGGCGACGAATGCGGTACCGATCGACCGGGTCGGTATGGCGACCGGCCTGCTCAACAGTTTCTTCCCGATCGGAGCCTCCGTCGGCACCGTCGTACTCGGTACGGTGTTCACCGGTGTCCTCTCCGGTGCCCACGCCACCCCGTTGGTCGCGTTGGGGGCGGCCACGGGTGCGCTCTACGCGATAGTGGCGGGTCTGGCGCTCGTCGGGGCGCTGCTCGCCTGGTTGATGATCCGTTCGGAGGGACGGACTGCACCAGAGGTGGGGTGAGCGTCACAGGATCGCAGCACACCTGCTGTGCGTTTCGGTGGAACAATGGAGTCATGGAAAACAATGATGACGTCATCAGGGTCCTGAACCATGAAGAGTGCATTGAACGCCTGAATCGCGTTCACCTCGGTCGGGTCGTCGTGCGCCGATCCGACGACATGGACATCTTTCCCGTCAATTTCGTGGTGGACGACGGACAGATCTACTTCCGCACCGCGGAGGGGTCGAAACTGTTCACGATCGAACTCAACCATGACGTCCTCTTCGAGGCGGACGAGGTCGTCGACGGTCGGGCCTGGTCGGTCGTCGTCAAGGGGGAGGCGGGCCTGCTGAAAGGCAACGCCGACATCCAGCACGCCGATACGCTGCCGCTGAAGCCCTGGCTGCCCACGCTGAAATACAACTACGTCCGTATCACCCCGGGTGAGATCAACGGACGCGAGTTCCGTCTCGGCGAAGAACCCGAGCGTTACTGATCGTCCGTGGACTCCGTGGGATTCACCAAGACCGCCGTTTCCGGGGCCGCGGCCCGTGCTGAGGCGGCGGGTCTCCGGTGGCTGCGCGAGGGAAGCGACCGTGTCGTCGATGTCCTCACCACGGACGGCGCGACGATCACCACCGGACTCGTCGACTGTGTGCCCGCGAGCCCGGAGGCCGCGCGTCAGGCCGGACGTGAACTGGCTCGCATCCACGCCGCCGGCGCCGAGGCCTTCGGCTGCCCGCCCGCGCCGGGCGGTGAGACCTGGACCGGGGAGAACTACATCGGCTCGATCCCGCAGACGTGCGAGCCCACCGACGACTGGGCGTTGTTCTACACCGAACAGCGGGTTCTCCCGTTCGCCCGGGCGGCACACAGGAGGGGGAACATCGGGAAAGACATCCTCGACCTGGTTGACCGGGCGTGCGCCGCGCTGCGCGCGCACCGGTGGGACGTGGAACCGGCGCGGATCCACGGAGATCTGTGGGCCGGGAACCTGCTCTTCGGTGGGGACGGGCCGGTATTCATCGATCCGGCGGCCCACGGCGGGCATCCGGAGACGGATCTCGCGATGCTGGCCCTGTTCGGCGCCCCGTACCTGGGGGAGATCAGGCGCGGCTACATCGAGGAGTCCGGTGTCGCCCCTGATTTCGACGTCTCGACCCCGATCCACCAACTGCACCCGCTGGCGGTTCACGCCCTGACCCACGGTCCCGCCTACGGGCCGGAACTGCGCCGGGCCGCCGGAGACACCCTCCGCGTGCTCGGTGGGTGACCGGGCGGGTCACCGGCTACGGCTCAGTCCCGCCACCAGGTGTCCTGCGGCGTCACCGGGAGCGCGCGCTTGTGGCGGCCGATCCGCCACAGGTGCTCGAGACGTTGCACGGCGGAGTCGGCGACATCCACGTCCCCGCCCTCGATGTAGTCGTCGATCTGCCGGTAGGTGATACCCAGCGCCTCCTCGTCGGGGAGTGCGGGGCGGTCATCCTCCAGATCGGCGGTGGGGACCTTGGTCCAGGTGGAGGCCGGTGCACCGAGCTCCTCGAGCAGGGCGGCGCCCTGCCGCTTCGACAGTCCGAACAGGGGGAGGATGTCCGCCGCGCCGTCACCGAACTTGGTGAAGAATCCCGTGACGTTCTCGGCGGCGTGATCGGTGCCGATCACCAGTCCGCCCTTCTCCCCGGCTATGGCGTACTGCGCGAGCATCCGGGCACGGGCCTTGGCGTTCCCCTTGTTGAAGTCGCCGATCTCTGGGATGCCGAGTGCCGTGGCGACGGCGGAGTCGAGAGCGTCCACGGTGTCCCTGATGTTGACGGTGAGCGTGTGGTCCGGGCGGATGAACCGCAGAGCCGTCTGGGCGTCCTCCTCATCCGCCTGCACCCCGTAGGGCAGCCGGACGGCGTAGAAGGTGGCGTCCGTGCCCGACTCCCGGAGACGCTCCACGGAAAGCTGTGCCAGTCGCCCCGCGAGGGTGGAATCCTGGCCTCCGGAGATGCCGAGAACGTAGCAGGAGAGCCCCGTGGAGCGGAGGTAGTCGGCGAGGAACGTGATCCGTTCCTCTATCTCCGTGGCCGGGTCGATCGTCGGTTTCGTGTGCAGGGCGGCGACTATGGAGTCGCGGGTGCGGCGCTGTTCGGGGTTCATGTCCGAACAGTCTAGTGAGCGGTTCCCGGCGGTGTCCCGGGCTGTGGTGGTGAAGGGCGCCGTTCGGCTGTGGTTTGTTCGTGGACGTACCTTCCGATAGTATGAATCCTCGTGTCATGGCAAGGCCGCCCCATCACATCATCGTTCGACGGTGTGTGAGCGTCGTCAGCGCCACAGGAGCACCGATTTGATCGGTGGTTTCGGTGTCGTCGGGGCCGGAACCCGCCAGAGAAGCAGACAAACCGGCTGTCCGCCGGTCCACGCGCATGAGAGAAAGGAGCGCCCGATGAAGGTCCGCAAGTCACTTCGGTCGCTGAAAAACAAGCCGGGCGCCCAGGTCGTGCGTCGTCACGGCAAGGTGTTCGTGATCAACAAGAAGGATCCGCGCTTCAAGGCCCGTCAGGGCTGATGTGAGCCCGTGTCCCGGGAATGGCCGGGCGGATGACCGGAGTTTCGGTCATCCGCCCGGTTTTTTTCATGTCGGGACCATCTGTGGATGGTGGACGGTTCGGTCGGGTGATCGTGCCGGGGGCATGTTAATTATAACGTTTCGATAACGCCGGGCGGGGACGTTTCGGGGCGAACTGGGGAAATATCTTTTTGTCGTGGGGGAGTGGCGACAACCGTGTAATTCCAAGCGGGGTATTGAGGGCAGATGTTGTGGTTACGGGCGGGGATTTGCTGGGAATTTGCTGGGGGCAACTACTATATGTTGTGCCACTTGCTTAGAGTGACCACAAAGTATAGTGTTCGTTTCTGTCACCGGTTGAACCGGCGCGTCGGCGCCGGGGAGCCTCGGTGGAGACCCTGACAGTCGCCCGACGGCACCATGAGGCGCCGCGGGTTCACCGCTCGGACGCAGCCGCTACAAGCCCCGAACAAAACAAGGAAGTCCTCTCATGGCCATCACCGTTTACAGCAAGCCCGCATGTGTCCAGTGCACCGCCACCAAGAAGGCTCTGGACCGGGCCGGCCTCGATTACGAGCTCGTCGACATCAGCCTCGACGACGAGGCCCGTGACTACGTGATGGCACTGGGGTACCTCCAGGCACCGGTCGTCGAGGTTGACGGTGAGCACTGGTCCGGTTTCCGTCCGGAGCGGATCCGTGGCCTTGCGGCACAGGTCGCCTGAGGTATCGGGACGGGTACGCGGATTGTAGATGAAGGACAGAGGCCGCGCGGAGGGCAGTCACAACCGCCCCGCTGCGCGGCCTTCGCGCTGTCCTCCTTCTTTCCGTCCCCGTACCGTCCGCCCGGTCTCCGTCCCCACTCCGTGAACGGACGGAGCGGCAACCGGCCCACACGGCCCCGCCCCCGACGACGGTGACTTCGTCGGAGCGGTCGACAAACACAGTCGCCAGCACCCGGAAGGAAGTGACCACCGTCGATGCTCGTCGTCTACTTCTCATCCGTCACAGAGAACACCCACCGGTTCGTCGGGCGCCTGGGACTGCCGAGCGCCCGTATCCCACTGCGTCGCACGGACCCCCCGTTGATCGTCGATGAACCGTACGTGCTGATCTGCCCGACGTACGGTGGGGGAGCCTCCGTCGCAGGCCATGAGTCGCGGCCGGTCCCCTCCCAGGTCATTCGCTTCCTCAATAATCCGCACAACCGTGGACTGATCCGTGCGGTCGTCGCCGGTGGAAACACCAACTTCGGCGCCGATTACGCACGCGCGGGGGATGTCATCGCGGAAAAATGCGGGGTCCCCTTCGTCTACCGCTTCGAACTCATGGGTACGCCGGAGGATGTCGCCATTCTGCGTCACGGACTCGAGGCGCACGGGCCGGAACTCGGTCTGGTGCCTGACGCCGGTGTCACGCGGGACACGGTGCAGGAGGCGACCCCCGCCGGCTGACGCCGGCCCCATTCTTTTCTTCTATTCTTTTTCTTTTTTCGTCCATCACCCACCATCCGCCGCCGGTGCGGCGACACCAGGAGAGACATGTCAGAGATCGGAAAAACCGTGGCCGAACCGGTACAGAAGTCGGAGAAGCTCGATTACCACGCCCTCAACGCGCTACTGAACCTCTACGATGATGACGGCCGGATCCAGTTCGACAAGGACCGGGAGGCCGCGAACCAGTTCTTCCTGCAGCACGTCAACCTGAACACCGTGTTCTTCCACGATCTCGAGGAGAAGTTCCGCTACCTCCTCGAGAACGACTACTACGAACCCGATGTCGTCGAACGGTACGATTTCGATTTCATCAAGACGCTGTTCAAGCAGGCGTACGCGCACAAGTTCCGGTTCCAGACGTTCCTCGGGGCCTACAAGTACTACACCTCCTACACGCTCAAGACGTTTGACGGCAGCCGTTATCTCGAGCGCTACGAGGATCGCGTGTGCATGGTCGCACTGACTCTCGCGGCCGGCGACAGGGATCTGGCGAGCCGACTCGTCGACGAGATCATGACCGGGCGTTTCCAGCCCGCCACCCCGACCTTCCTCAACTCCGGCAAGGCGCAGCGCGGTGAACCCGTCAGCTGCTTCCTCCTGCGTATCGAGGACAACATGGAGTCCATCGGCCGCGCCATCAACTCCGCCCTGCAGCTGTCCAAGCGCGGCGGGGGTGTGGCGCTGCTGCTGTCCAACCTCCGCGAGGCCGGGGCCCCGATCAAGAAGATCCAGAACCAGTCCTCGGGTGTCATCCCCGTGATGAAGCTCCTCGAGGACTCCTTCTCCTACGCGAACCAGCTCGGTGCCCGTCAGGGTGCCGGTGCCGTCTACCTCAACGCCCACCACCCGGACATCCTGAAGTTCCTGGACACCAAACGTGAGAACGCCGACGAGAAGATCCGCATCAAGACCCTCTCCCTCGGTGTCGTGATCCCCGACATTACGTTCAAGCTCGCGAAGAACAACGACGACATGTACCTGTTCTCGCCCTACGACGTGCAGCGTGTCTACGGCAAGCCGTTCGCAGACATCTCCGTGACGGAGCACTACGAGGAGATGGTCGAGGATCCCCGTATCCGCAAGACCAAGATCAACGCCCGCGCCTTCTTCCAGACCCTGGCCGAGATCCAGTTCGAGTCCGGTTACCCGTACATCATGTTCGAGGACACGGTGAACCGGGCGAACCCGATCCAGGGCAGGATCACACTGTCCAACCTCTGCTCCGAGATTCTCCAGGTCTCCACCGCCTCGACCTACAACGACGACCTCACCTACGAGCACATCGGTGAGGACATCTCCTGCAACCTCGGCTCCATGAACGTCGCCAAGGCCATGGACTCCCCGGACTTCGCGGGGACGATCCAGACCGCGATCCGCGGCCTGACCGCGGTCAGCGAACAGACCTCCATCGACTCCGTGCCGTCGATCCGCAAAGGCAACGACGCCGCCCACGCCATCGGGCTCGGACAGATGAACCTCCACGGCTACTTCGGCCGGGAACGGATCCACTACGGTTCCGAGGAGGGCCTGGACTTCACCAACGCCTACTTCGCCGCCGTCATGTACGAGTGCCTCCGCGCGTCCATGGCCATCGCACGCGAACGCGGTGAGACCTTCGAGGGCTTCGGTGACTCCGACTACGCCGACGGCAGCTTCTTCGACCGCTATGACCCGGCGGAGTTCGAGCCGAAGACCGACCGGGTGAAGGAACTGTTCGCCGCCTCCTCGATCCACACCCCGACCGTCGAGGAGTGGGCGCAGCTCAAGGCCGACATCGCCGAGCACGGCATGTTCAACCGCTACCTGCAGGCCGTTCCGCCCACCGGTTCCATCTCGTACATCAACAACTCGACCTCCTCGATCCACCCGATCGCCTCCCGCATCGAGATCCGGAAGGAGGGCAAGATCGGTCGCGTCTACTACCCGGCGCCGTACATGACGAACGACAATCTCGAGTACTACGCGGACGCGTACGAGATCGGCTACGAGAAGATCATCGACACCTATGCAGTGGCCACCCGCTACGTGGACCAGGGCCTGTCCCTGACCCTGTTCTTCAAGGACACGGCCACCACCCGTGAGATCAACCGCGCCCAGATCTACGCATGGCGCAAGGGCATCAAGACGATCTACTACATCCGACTCCGCCAGACCGCACTCATCGGCACCGAGGTCGAGGGCTGCGTGAGCTGCATGCTCTGACCCCGTCGGGCACGGTCGCAGAGAGAAGGGGCTCCCACCGGAGATGATCCGGTGGGAGCCCCTTCCACGTACCGCGTCGCGTGTCCGCGGGTGTCAGTCCTCGTTCAGGGCCAGCGCCGCACCGACCTCGGAGACCAGTGCCCGGGACTGCCGTTCCGCCTCGGCCGGATCACTGTGGAGAATCGCGTCGGCGAGTGCCTCGTGCATGTCCATCGCCTCATCATTGGGGTACTCCGGCTGGAGGCCGAGATCGGTGCGGCCCGTGAGCACCGCGGCGATCGTCGTCGCAAGGGCCCCGAACATCTCGTTCCGGGAGGCGGTGAGCATCAGTGTGTGGAACTCGACGTCAGCCTCGAGGAACTCGGGGGTCGCACCCCGCCCCTCGTGGCCGAGTCTCCGGAGGGTCGCGGCGAGTTCGCGGAGCCGTGCCCGTTCCGCGGGGGTGCCGGACAGGGCCATCGAGCGGGCGGCTATCGGCTCCACCGCCTCACGCAGGCTCGTCAGGGAAGCCAACTGGTCCGTTCTCTCGGACGGGCACTCGAGGCGCCAGCGGATGACGTTGCTGTCGAAGACCTTCCACGCGGAGGGCGGTTGCACCGTCAATCCGATCCGGCGGGACGAGGAAACCAGGTTGAGGTGCTCCAACGCCCGCATGGTCTCACGGGCCACGGTTCTCGAGATCGTGAAACGCTGGCAGATGTCGTGCAGAGTGAATGTCTGTCCCGGGGCCAGTTGCCCGCTGACTATCTCGGATCCGAGTTTGTCGAGGACGCTGTCCAGCAGCGGAGGGCGGGTCGGTGTGCGTGTGGTCATGGTGGGAGCTTCTCTGCTTCTGTGGAAAGCGGTTGTCCGGGCATCCTTATCACACCACTGTTCGGGAAATACTCAGATCCGGTGTCAGTAATGTGTGAATTAGCATAACCGGCTCACAGGTTAGGGTAGGGGTCGCCGATTTGCGGATGGCCCGCAACAGGGGAAAGTGTTGGACTTGTGCAGGTCGTCTCGGTTTTATGTAACCCCGAAAGGGGGTGGGTGACGAAAATGGTCATATTAAATTCTGCGTTTCTTGCCCGCACACCGGACAGTTGGGGGAGACTCAGATGACGAAAACGGCTGAGCGCCGTACGCCCGGTGAACCCCGGGTGACGTCGCCGGGTACGGGACAGGGACGGAGAATCTGATGGAGACGTGGCAGCAGACGATGGGCACCGGCCCCCTGTTGGGGATCGCGCTGGCGGCGGTCCTGATGATCCTCTATCTGGTCATCCGGCTGAGGATGCACGCCTTCCTGGTTCTCGTCCTCGTTTCTGCCGTCACCGCGCTCGCGGCCGGTCTGCCCGTCGCCGCCGTCCTCCCCACCATGACCGAGGGGTTCGGTGGAACCCTCGCCGGGGTGGCACTTCTCGTCGGCCTGGGGGCGATGCTGGGCAGACTCGTCGAGATCTCCGGTGGCGCCCGGAGTCTGGCGGAGACCCTGACCCGGGCCTTCGGCGACGACCGTGCGCCTCTCGCCCTCGGCATCGCCTCACTCATCATGGGATTCCCCATCTTCTTCGACGCCGGCCTGATCGTCATGCTCCCGGTCGTGTTCGCCGTCGCCCGCAGGCTGGGGGAGCCCGTCCTGCGCTACGGTATCCCCGCGGCCGGTGCCTTCAGCGTCATGCACGTCTTTCTGCCGCCGCACCCCGGCCCCATCGCCGCCGCCGAACTGTACGGTGCCGATCTCGGGCTGGTTCTGTTGCTCGGACTCATCACCGTCTTCCCGGTCTGGTATCTCTCGGGCTACCGGTGGGGTCTCCACTGCGGTCGTCGTTTTCCCCTGGCGGTGCCGGACCTCCTGAGCGGTGGGCCGGAGAGCCGTGAGAGTGACCTTCCGGCCCGTCCCGCGGGGACCGGGACCGTTCTCGCGGTCCTCGCTCTGCCGCTGATCCTCATCTTCGGCAACACCGGCCTGCACATGGCGGGAACCGAGGGGTGGGTGGATCCGGAATCCGCCTGGGTCCAGGCCGTCCGGTTCCTCGGTTCGACACCGGTCGCGCTCCTGGTGACCACCCTCGTCGCCGCCCTGGTGCTCGGCGTCATGAGGGGGATGGACAAGGGGGCGGTGGAGCGGGCGTTCGACGGAGCGCTCGCACCGGTGGCCACCGTGATCCTGGTGACCGGAGCCGGAGGGATGTTCGGCGGTGTTCTCCGGGCCACCGGCATCGGGGACGCGCTCGCCGGGACGCTCGGCGATCTCGGTGTCCCCCTGATTCTCGCCGTGTTCCTGACCGCCGTGGCGCTCCGGGTGGCACAGGGGTCGGCGACGGTGGCGTTGACGACGGCTGCGGCGCTCATGGCACCGGCGGTCGCGGCGGCGGGCCTCTCGGAGGTGCAGTTGGCCGCGGTCGTCCTGGCGACGGCCGCCGGGTCCGTCGCCGCCTCGCACGTCAACGACTCCGGATTCTGGCTGGTCGGTAGACTCATGGGCATGGACCCGGCGACCACCCTGCGGACCTGGACGGTCAACCAGACCCTCATCGCCGTCATCGGCTTCGCCTCCGCTGTCCTCGTCTACCTGGTCGGTGGTCAACTTGCCTAGGCGTACCTCTGTACCGGAGAGCTCCCGGGCCGGGGTCCGGCGGGAGGGGGACATCCCGGACCATGTCGTCATGATGGGGGTCTCCGGGTGCGGAAAGACCACGGTCGCCCGTGCGTACGCGGAGGCCTGCGGCCTCGAGATGGCCGATGCCGACGACTTCCACACAGAGGAGAACGTACGCAAGATGGCGTCCGGTCAGCCGCTCAGTGACGTCGACCGTCATCCGTGGCTGGTGTCGGTCCGGGACTGGATGACATCCCGGGCCGAGGCGGGGGTCGGAACAGTCACCGCCTGTTCGGCGCTCCGGCGGTCATACCGGAACATTCTCGCGGATGCGGTCGGGACGGTCTGGTTCGTGCACCTCACCACGGATGCGGGCCTGACCCGGCGACGGTTGGAGGAGCGGACCGGTCATTTCATGTCCGCCGCCCTGTTGAACTCGCAGCTGGAGACGCTGGAACCGCTCGGCCCCGGGGAGAAGGGGATCACGGTCGACAACTCCGGTTCCCTCGACGAGGTCGTCGCCACCATCTGCCGGAGCACGGGAAGAAACCGGAGGAAATGAGAATCGGGCCCCGGCCACCGTGGAGGTGGTCGGGGCCCGATCCGTCGTTCAGCGGTCGTCCGGTCCTAGAGGGTGTCGCTGGTGCGCTGTCCCAGTTCGGAGTCGATCCGGAGGACACCGGAACCGTCGTTGCCGGCGAGACGCAGGCGGTCGAGGATCTCCTTGCAGGTGGCCTCCTCCTCGATCTGTTCGGAGAGGAAGGAGTCCAGCAGCGGGCGGGAGTCCAGGTCGCCCTCCTCGGCGGCGAGACGGGTGAGATCGCGGATCATGCCGGAGATCTTCTGCTCGTGCTTCAGTGCGGCCTCGAATGCATCGGCGGCGGAATCGATCTTGAGATCGGGGGCGCTGATGACACCGACGCTGGGGACGCAGTCACGGTCGAGCATGTGGTCGGCGAAACGCTGCGCGTGGACCATCTCTTCTTCGGACTGGGCCTTCATCCAGTCACGCATACCGGTCAACCCGAGGCTGTCGAGGAGGTAGGAGAGCTGGAGGTAGGTCATCGCGGCCTCCAGCTCAGCGGTGACCTGCTTGTTGATTTCTGCTTCAAGTTTCGAGTTGATTTTCATGTCTCTCATGGTAAGTCACTTCCTTGTGCTGCGCATGTAAGTAAAGCCCAGCTTAACTAGGGTTTTCGGGTTTGGTATGGCTTAGTTTGGTGACGTGTGCACCCCTGCTTTCGCGGGCCGCGACGGCGCCTGAGGTGCCCTAACCCGGGGGATTTTCGGGGAGACATTTGTCACTTTTATCCACGTGTAAATGGCCAGCGTGTCGATGGTTGCGGTGGGGGTTGTGTGGCGGGGGTGGCCGTCCGGCCACCGGTCCCGGGCGGCAGGTTCGGGCCAATCCTACGTGCCGTCCGGTCGATCACCGCATCCGCAAACGGGGTCGGGGTGAAACTCCAGGTCAGGGCACCCTGTGTGAGTGAAAACACATTTCGGTGTGGGGTGCATGCCCGCCGGTGAGGGGTGTCGGGCACTGTCCCGGGGTTGCGTCGGGACGTAAATAACTCCGTCCGATGGAGTTGCCGGCCGCTTCGGCCGGTATGGTCGAGTCCGAACCGGTTGCCGTGCACCGGGCCGCGCCGATGTGTCCGGGACATCCCGGTCGCGTCCGCCCGCGGTCGCATGTGTCAGGCGCTCCGTCGTGGCGGCGTCCCGGTGTTCTGCGGGGTGAACGTCCCGCCTCGTCACGGCACAGAAGAAGATCCGTCAGTAAAGGAACGTACATGGCACAGGACTGTCCCCCCTCCACCCCGGCGCACCGGGAGAAGCATCCCGAGGCCCGCCCCTGCCCGATCGCGGCGATCAACTGGAACACCATTCCCGATGACAAGGATCTCGAGGTCTGGGACCGGCTGGTCGGAAACTTCTGGTTGCCGGAGAAGGTGCCGCTGTCCAACGACATCAAGAGCTGGGACACGCTCAACGCACTCGAGCAGCGGACCACCATGCGGGTGTTCACCGGTCTGACGATGCTCGACACCATCCAGGGGACGGTCGGCGCGGTGTCGCTGATACCGGATGCGCTCACCCCGCACGAGGAGGCCGTCTACACCAACATCGCCTTCATGGAGTCGGTTCACGCCAAGAGTTACTCCTCCATATTCATGACTCTCGCGTCGACCCAGGAGATCAACGACGCCTTCCGGTGGTCCGAGGAGAATGAGGCGCTGCAGAAGAAGGCCCGGATCATCCTCTCCTACTATGAGGGTGACAACCCCCTGAAGCGGAAGGTCGCCTCGACCCTGCTGGAGTCCTTCCTCTTCTACTCCGGCTTCTATCTCCCGATGTACTGGTCGAGTCACGCGAAGCTGACCAACACCGCCGACGTCATCCGGTTGATCATCCGTGATGAGGCCGTCCACGGCTACTACATCGGTTACAAGTACCAGAAGGGCCTGGAGCAGCTCGATCAGGCCGGTCGTGACGAGTTGAAGGAGTACACCTTCGATCTGCTCTACGACCTCTACGACAATGAGATCGGCTACACCGAGGATCTCTACGACGATCTGGGCTGGACCGAGGACGTCAAGCGTTTCCTCCGTTACAACGCCAACAAGGCGCTGAACAATCTCGGCTACGAGGCGCTGTTCCCGGCGGACGAGTGTCGGGTGTCTCCCGCCATTCTGTCGGCGCTGTCCCCGAACGCCGACGAGAACCACGACTTCTTCTCGGGCTCAGGCTCCTCCTACGTCATAGGTAAGGCCGAGTCGACGGAGGACGACGACTGGGACTTCTGACGACGGAGCACGGCGGCCCCCGCAGCGGATGAAAAACCGTGGCGGGGGCCGTCGCGTTGTGGTGTCGGGTGGCGCTTTTGGAGGGAGGATCAATTACCCTCCCGGCAGCGTCTACACCTTTAGCTCTAACCCGGCCGGGGGTGAAAAATGCGCCCGTTCAGAGGGAAAGTGCAGCTTTGTCACACCCGCCACAAAGGTGTCTGAAGTCACAGAGCTTTTCATATTCCTGAGGTCCGCACGTCACCCACCGGCAACGACGTCGGAAACGGTCTGATCCGGTGCCCGCGAAACCGTCGTGTACCGGCCATAACGCCCGCTGCGCGGCTGGAACCGCCGGTAGTGATCCTTTACTATCAAGAAAGCGTGAAACATGGGTGGCCCTGGCTGATCAGGGTCGCTGCGTAGTCAGGAGGAACCAAATGACCGCTGTAGAGAAACGGAGTGACCATCATGTCGCTCCAGCACGACCGGCCCCCAAGGGGACCGGTCGAAAGGGCAGCCTTGCCTGGTTGATGCTCACCACCACGGACCACAAGCTGCTCGGCGTCATGTACATCATGATGTCGTTCTGCTTCTTCTTCCTGGGTGGCTTCATGGCCCTGCTCATCCGTGCGGAGCTGTTCTACCCCGGAATGCAGATCTTCTCCAACGAGCAGTTCAACCAGCTGTTCACCATGCACGGCACGGTGATGCTGCTGCTGTACGGAACCCCGGTCGTCTGGGGCTTCGCCAACTTCGTCATGCCGCTCCAGATCGGTGCCCCCGACGTGGCGTTCCCGCGACTGAACTCGTTCGGTTTCTGGTTGACCACCGGCGGCGGCATCATCATGCTCTCCGGTTTCGCCACTCCCGGTGGTGCGGCTGACTTCGGTTGGACGATGTACTCCCCGCTGTCCGACGCCACCCACTCGCCCGGTATCGGTGCGGACATGTGGATCGTCGGCGTCGGTGCCGGCGGTGTCGGCACCATTCTGTCGGCCGTCAACATGATCACCACCATCCTGTGCCTCCGTGCGCCCGGTATGACCATGTTCCGTCTGCCGGTCTTCACCTGGACCATCTTCGTCACGTCGATTCTGGCGCTGATGATCTTCCCGATGCTGACCGCAGCCGCCCTCGGCGTTCTCTACGACCGTAAGCTCGGTGGACACATCTACGATCCGGCCAACGGCGGTGCGATTCTCTGGCAGCACCTGTTCTGGTTCTTCGGTCACCCCGAGGTCTACGTCCTGGCTCTGCCGTTCTTCGGCATCGTCTCGGAGGTCATCCCGGTCTTCTCCCGCAAGCCGGTCTTCGGCTACGCCGGCCTCGTCTTCGCGACCCTGTCCATCGCCGCCCTGTCGATGGCGGTCTGGGCGCACCACATGTTCGTCACCGGCGCGGTGCTGCTGCCGTTCTTCTCCTTCATGACGTTCCTCATCTCGGTCCCGACCGGTGTGAAGTTCTTCAACTGGCTCGGAACGATGTGGCGTGGACACATCACCTGGGAAACCCCGATGATCTTCGCCTTCGGCTTCCTCGTGACGTTCCTCTTCGGTGGTCTCACCGGCATCATGCTGGCCTCCCCGCCGCTGGACTTCCACATCTCCGACACCTACTTCGTGGTCGCGCACTTCCACTACACGCTGTTCGGTACGATCGTGTTCGCGTCCTACGCCGGTGTGTACTTCTGGTTCCCGAAGATGACGGGTCGCATGCTCAACGAGCGGCTCGGCAAGATCCACTTCTGGTTGACCTTCATCGGATTCCACGGCACCTTCCTCATCCAGCACTGGGTGGGCAACATGGGTATGCCGCGTCGTTACGCCGACTACCTCGAGAGTGACGGCTTCACCATCTACAACCAGATCTCCACGGTGTTCGCCTACATCCTGGGTCTGTCGGTGATCCCGTTCATCTGGAACGTGTTCAAGTCCTGGCGTTACGGCGAGATCGTCACCGTGGACGATCCCTGGGGCTACGGAAACTCCCTCGAGTGGGCCACCAGCTGCCCGCCGCCCCGCCACAACTTCACCTCCCTGCCCCGGATCCGCTCCGAGCGTCCCGCGTTCGAGCTGCACTACCCGCACATGGTCGAGCGGATGCGCGCGGAGGCACACGTCGGCCGCCCGTCGGGAGACTCCCCGGTACTGGAGAAGCAGAACTAGCTCCTCCCCGGTACGACACGGTCAGGCCGGGCCCGGAGAAAGCGGCCCGACCACCGAATGACATACGCACCATCACCCCCGCGGGAACCCGAGGTTCCCGCGGGGGTGATGTCTGTCCGGGGGTCGGCGACATGGAACAATGGCACCGTGAGCCAGACAAAAAACAACGCCGCCCGTACCGTCGCCCCCGCTGTCCAGGACATCACCGTCACACTTCCGCCGGGATCCGTTCCGGCGGTCGTGACCGTCGTCGGTCGTGACCGTCCGGGTGTCTCGGCGGCGTTCTTCCGGGTGCTCGCCGCCCACAGTGTCCAGGTGCTCGACGTCGAGCAGTCACTCTTCCGGGGTCGACTGAACCTCGCGGCCTTCGTCGGGTGCAGCCCGGAGAACCTCGAGACGCTCACCGAGGGGTTGTCGGGGACCCTCCGGTCCTACGGTCAGACCGTCACCGTCGAGGTCCAGGACTCACTGCGTTCCACCCGCGCACTGTCGACGCACGCGGTCGTGGTCCTCGGAAACCCCGTCACCGCCGCGCACATCTCCCGTATCGGCCAGACGCTCGCCGACTACGGTGCGAACATCGACACGATCCGCGGTATCTCGGACTATCCGGTCACCGGGCTGGAACTCAAGGTCACGGTCGCCGATCCGAAGCCCGGCGGTGGTGTCGCCCTGCGTAAGGCGCTGGCCACGCTGACCCAGGAGATCGGGGTGGACATCGCGATCGAGCGCGCGGGTCTCGTGCGCTACGCGAAGAACCTCATCTGCTTCGACTGTGACTCCACGCTCATCACCGGCGAGGTCATCGAGATGCTCGCGGCCCACGCCGGCAAGGAGGAGGAGGTCGCCGAGGTCACGGCCCGTGCGATGCGGGGAGAGCTCGACTTCGAGGAGTCGCTCCGTGAACGGGTCGCCGTTCTCGCCGGACTCGACGCCTCCGTCATCGACGAGGTCGCCGCGGACATCGTCCTGACGCCCGGTGCACGGACGACCATCCGCGCACTCCAGCGCATGGGATACAAGACCGCCGTCGTCTCGGGTGGCTTCATTCAGGTTCTCGAGGGACTGGCCGAGGATCTCGGACTCGACTACGTCCGCGCGAACACCCTCGAGATCGTCGACGGCAAACTCACCGGGAGGGTCATCGGCAAGGTCGTCGACCGTGCGGCGAAGGCCGAGTTCCTGGCTGAGTTCGCCGCTGATTCGGGGCTCGGTCTGCACCAGACCGTCGCCGTCGGTGACGGCGCCAACGACATCGACATGTTGTCGGCTGCGGGGCTGGGGATCGCCTTCAACGCCAAGCCCGCCCTCCGTGAGGTCGCCGATGCCGCGGTCAACCACCCCTTCCTCGATGAGATCCTGCACATCATGGGTATCTCCCGTGAGGAGATCGACGAGGCCGGGCTCTCCGACGGCTCTCTGCGCAGGGTTCCGCTGCACTGACGGAAGGCCGCCGGAGGGGTCCGGCGGATAGAATGACGGTGGTCCACGTGTGGTGGACCGGTCCGTCACGGTGGCCCCTCGGGGGCACCGTGTGCGGTGGAGGAAGCTCCGGGGCACCGGAGAACAACCAGGGAAACGACACTCTTTTTCGTGCCGGGTTCAGTTCGGCGGACGGTATGGGGCTACGCCGGGGATTCCGGGTGACGGGAACCGTGGCGTCGTCCCGCGGCCGAAAGGAACCGTCAGACATGACCGGACACGCAGAACGAACGGCGAAGGCGGCTCCGCGCCCCGGAAAGGGGCGTCGGGGCGGAACCTCGGGGTGGATCCCGGACCAGCACGGTGCGTGGGTGATGGTGATCGTCCCGCTCGTCGTGGGTGTGCTCCTCGCTCGACCGGCACCGGTCCACGTTCCGCTCGCCGTCGCCTGGTTCGTCGGCTACTTCGCGTTCTTCGCCGGTGGCCTCTGGCTGAAGGCGCGGGGACCGCGTAAACGGCGCTATGTCGCACCCCTGGTCACCTACGGCGTCATCTGTGCCGTCGCGGCGCTCGTCGTCGTCATGATGCGGCCCACGATCCTCGTCTTCGGTGCCGTCTTCGGGCCACTCGTCGCCGTGGCGGTGTGGGAGGCGTGGCGGAGGCGGCCACGCTCCCTTCTGTCCGGGGAGTCCACCGTGCTGGCCAGCTGTGCGATGATCCCCGTCACCGCCTGGGCGGCCGGGGATCCGATGACCGTGCGGCTGTGGGTGGCCACCGCGGTCATCGCCCTGTACTTCTGCGGAACCATTCCCTACGTCAAGACACTGATCCGGAAACGCGGTGACCGTGGCTGGTTCACCGGTTCCGTGGTCTACCATTCCGTCGCCGCGGCGGCGGTGACCGGACTCGCCGTGGTGGGGCTGGTGACGTGGCTCGCGGTGCCGGTGTTTCTCGTCGTCGCTCTGCGGGCCTGGTGGATGCCCCGGCGGGCGGAACACCGGGGGACGCCGTGGCGTCCCCGCACCGTCGGATTCGGGGAGATGGCCGTCACCGCACTCGTTCTCGTCGCGGCCCTCGTGCCGCCGGGTGCGTTTCAGCCCGTGACGGTGTGACCACCGGGTGATGTCAAGCCTGCTTGACAGTCGGGTTGTCGCGATCTACCGTCAGGGAACGTTGACACACGGATCGGTTCCGACCGTTCCCGGAGGGAGAGCACAGGCATGAGGAACGTGGACGGGAAGAACCGGTGGTGGAACGGCCTGCGCACCGGACAGCGCGCCTTCGCCCTGAGCATGGTCGGCTATCTCCTTCTCCTGTCGCTGGCCGTCGTCATCGCCGGCGGACGGGCCCCGTTCGCACGGGAGATCGCGTTCCTCACCGTCATCACGGGGGTTCTCCTGGTTCTCTGCGGGGCGACGGCCATCTGCACCGACCAGGACGAATTCGAGTTCGGTGTCACGCTCAGGGCACTGGCGATCGCCTTCGCGGTGGGGTCCGCCGTGACCTTCGGCTACGGGTGTGCGCAGCAGTTCCTGGGACGCCCGACATCAGCTACATGTTCGTCTGGCCGATCTACGCGATAGCCTGGGTCGTCGCCGGGGTGGCGCTGAACCTCCGGCTCGGCATCTGGCGGGGAAAGGGGGATCCGGAGTGAAGAACGATCTTCCCGAACGCCGTCGGGCCGCGGGGCTCAGTCAGGCGCGGCTCGGTGAACTGCTGGGGGTGTCCCGCCAGACGATCAACGCGATCGAACGCGGAAGGTACGACCCCTCACTCCCGCTCGCCTTCGCACTGGCCGGTATCTTCGGTGCCCGGATAGAGGACATCTTCACACCCGACGGCCGGGAGAGCCCGACCCGGGCACCGGAACCGCGCCGGATCGGATGACCGCGGGGGAACCGTCCCTCAGTCGGACACGTCCGTCCGGAGCAGCGAGTAGCAGGCCGTGTCCACGTGGGAACCCCGGTGCAGGGCCGCCTCCCGTCTGATCCCCTCGAACGTGAACCCGCACCGTTCGGCGACGGATCTGGAACGCACGTTGTCGGAGAGACAACGGAGCTCGATACGGTGCACGTCGTTGTCGAAGGCGTGGTCCGCGACAAGTGTGAGCGCCCGGGGCATGATCCCACGGCCGCGCGCCCAGGGGGCGGTGGCGTAACCGACCGTCACGGATCCCACCGCGCGGTCGACGGATCGCAGCGAGATGTTCCCGGCGTAGTGACCGGGGTCCCCGGTGAGTTCGATCGCCCAGAAAACCAGGTCCGGGTCGTCGGAGCACGAACGCAGATAGTCCGCCGCCATGTCCAGGGTGTAGTGACGGGGCACGGAGGTGAAGTTCACGGACAGTGGATCGACGGCGGTGGCGTACACCTCGTGGACATCCTCCTCGACGGGGCGGCGCAGACGGATCACACCGTCGCTCAGGGTCTCCAGGGGGACGGGCCACGTCATCTCACTCATGTCCACCACCTTATCGACGGATCCGACGGCGCGCCGGGGTGGATCCCGCGGTCACGGGGTCAGGATCCGAGCCGGACCGTGGGCAGTGAGTGCCGCTGCACCTTTCCCGCCGCCGACCGGGGGACACCGTCGACGATCTGCACGGACCGGATCCGTTCATAGGGAGCCGTCCGCTCCGCGACGGCGGCGATGACGGCCCCCTCATCCGGGCGTGTCCCCTCGGCGGGGACCACGAAAGCGACTGGGCACTCATCTCCGTCCGCCGTGAAACCCCTGGTGACCACGCAGTCCAGGACACCGGGGAGCGAGGTCACGATCCTCTCCAACCTGGAGGGGGACACCAGGTACCCACGGGAATTGATCACGTCGCCCATCCTGTCGATGAGACGAACGCCGCCGGTTCCGTCACGCTCGGCCCAGTCACCGGTCCGCAACCAGCCGTCCCGGAACCGTTCCGCGGTCCGCTCCGGGTCGTCGAGGTATCCGGCCATGACCTGCGGACCCCGCACCCACAGTTCACCTGCACCGCCCGGAGGGACGTCCGCACCCGTCTCCGGATCGACGATCCGGTCGCGGGTGTCCGGCAGCGGGTGCCCGATGCTGTCCGGGGGACAGTCGGCGTGGACGGCGAGATGGGTGACCGGTGACGCCTCCGTCAGCCCGTAGCCCTGGATGACCCGTGCCCCGGTACGTCGTGCGACCCTCCCGGAGACGCCCGCATCCAGTGCCGCAGCCCCGTTGATGACGGTGCGGAGCGCGGAGAAGTCGGTCTCCGCCGCGAGCGGATGATCCGCCAGCAACCGGCCCAACGGCGGTGCGATGAAGGAGAGCGCCACACCATGCTCACCGTGCCCCCGGAGGAAACGCTCCGCGTCGAACGGCTCCGCGATGATGTGCGCACGCAGGTGCAACGGTGCGTTGAGCAACGACGTCATGCCGTAGGCGTGGGTGAAGGGGAGCACGGACATGCACGCCTCACCCGCGGACAACGGGAGTACCGAGGAGAACTGCACCGTGTTGGCGACGATGTTCCGGTGCGTCAGGAGGATCGCCTTCGGCTCCGCCGTCGTACCCGAGGTGAAGGGGAGAACCGCAACGGCATCCGGATCCACCGGCTGCGGGGCCAACGGTGTCCCGGGCGTCGAACGCAAACCGGTGACGACACCGGGGTCGACGACGAGAACCGCTCCGGCGCGCCGCACCTGCCACTCCCGGTCCCTCGGCGGCACCTGCATCCCGACCGGGACGACCGTGGCACCGACGGACAGGACCGCGTGGAACACGACGGCGAAGTCAATCCCGTTCGGGACCTGTACGGCGACACGGTCACCCGCGCGGATACCCCGGTGCCGGAGAGCGCCGGCGATCTGCGCCACCTCCCCGGCGAGCTGCCGGTAGGTGACCGTACGCTCCGGATCGGTGATCGCCGGGGTATCCGGGAGATCACCGGTGAACAGAAGCTCGGGCAGGGAACGGTCGGGATGGATCACCGGGAGACCAACCTTTCGAGGGCACCGCGGACCACCGCGGGGTCGGAGGTACGCCAGAACGGGGGCATGGATCTGAGGAGGAAAGAGCCGTAGCGGCGGGTGACCAGGCGGTTGTCCAGGACGGCCACGACACCACGGTCATCGGTACGCCGCAGCAGCCGGCCGGCCCCCTGGGCCATGAGCAGTGCGGCATGACTGGCGGCGACCTCCATGAACCCGTTCCGTCCGTCCGCGTCCGCCGCGTCCTTCCGCGCCTGCAGCAGGGGGTCGTCGGGACGGGGGAAGGGGATCCGGTCGATGATGACCAGTGAGCACGTCCGCCCCGGGACATCGACCCCCTGCCACAGGGACAGGGTGCCGAACAGGCAGGTGTTCTCGCTCCGCGCGAACCTCTCCACCAGCGCACCCGTCCCGTCATCGCCCTGGCAGAGAACGTCGAACGGCAGACGCAGACGCATCGCCCCGGCCGCCTGCTCCGCCGCGCGCCGGGAGGAGAACAGCCCGAGGGTCCGTCCACCGGCGGCGGTGATCAGACCGGCGATCTCGTCGAGCGTCTGCTCGGGCAACCCGTCCCGTCCCGGATCCGGCAGGTCGCGGGCCGTGTAGAGGATCCCGGCCTTCGCCGGATCGAACGGGGTACCGGCGTCGAGACTGTCGTAGGAACCCCTCGCGAGGCCCCACGCGGCGGCCATCGCGTCGAAACGCCCGCCGAGCGTCAACGTCGCGGACGTCAGGATCACCGTCTGCTCCGCGAACAGGCGCGACGCGAGCAGACCCGCGACGGACAGCGGAGCGACACGGAGGGTGTCGCCACGCCGGTCGTCCCGGTTCAACCACACCACGTCCTGCTGTTTCGTCGGATCAGCGGTGGCGAAGACCTCCAGCACCCGGACGATCGAGTCATGCGTCTCCTGTAGTGCGGTCGCCACCGACTGCCGCTCCGCGGCCGTCGCCGGATCGTTGGCGACCTCCCCGTCGGGGCTCCGGGCGATCGACTGCCGCAGCGACCACAACGCGTCCCTGAGCGCGGTGAGCAGTGACGTCGCCGACGGGTCGATCACGTTCCACCGGCCCTCCGGCATCGCGGCGGACAGCTTCTCCCAGTCGCCCGCGAGTGCGCTGACCTTCTCGTCGCGTCCCTCCGCCCCGAGTTTCCCCGCGCGCTTGGCCAGCAGCGTCAACGCAGGACCGGAGATCTCCGCCGTCGCCACCGCCGTGATCCGCCCGTCCAGTTCGTGGGCCTCATCGATGACCACGACATCGTGCTCCGGGAGGATGGTGCCCTCCGACAGGGCGTCGATGGCGAGCAGTGCATGGTTGGTCACCACGACGTCGACGTCCTGGGCCTGTCTCCGGGCGGACTCCGCGAAGCAGTCCTCGCCGTGCGGACAGCGGTTCGCCCCCAGGCACTCGCGCGCGGTGACACTGACCTGCTTCCACGCCAGATCGGGGACGCCCGGATCCAGGGAATCGCGGTCGCCGCTCTCCGTCTCCTGCGCCCACTCGTTCAGTCGCACGATGTGCCGGCCCATCCAGGAGAGATCCGCCTCGTCGATCAGCGCCTCCTCCGAGGCCTCCGGCTGGCTGATCTTGTTCAGGCACAGGTAGTTCGACCGGCCCTTCAGGATCGCGAAGGTCGGGCGCCTACCCATCACCGGTTCCAGGGCGTCCGCCAGGCGGGGGAGATCCCGTTCCACCAGCTGCCGTTGCAGGGCGATCGTCGCGGTGGAGACCACCACGGTGGTGCCCGTGGCCTGAGCGTGGGCGAGTGCCGGAATGAGGTACGCCAGTGATTTACCCGTACCGGTGCCGGCCTGCACCGCGAGGTGACGCTCCTCCCGCATCGCCTTCGTCACGGCGTTCAGCATCGCGACCTGTCCGGGGCGCGTGGTGCCGCCGATCGCGGACACCGCCGTCCCGAGGAGCTGGGCGGTGTCCGGGGAGAGCGCGGAGTCGGGCATGGATCCTTCCCGCAGGGGTGTGGTGAGTCAGAGGTGCATTCCGTGGCGGCCGGGAACCGGGCTGATCGCGACCGCGTGGAACGGGCTGTCCTGCAGTCTAACCTCCGACCGAACCTGGCACGGTGTCGTGACGGGGATCGCTGTGCGATACCGCTGGACGACACTCCTGAGCTGGTGCAGGAGGACAGGGCGGGGCGCCGAGAGCCCGACCCCGGAACGCTGTTGCACGCCGGGGTCGGGCTCTCGGATCAGGACAGGGGGGATCAGAAGCCGACGAACCGGGCGCTGAGGGCGGGTTCGTCCCGGGACAGGGCGAGCCCCTCCCAGGGCAGGGTGACCAACTGGGCCGCGAGGTGATCGCGTGCCTCGGTCAGCGTCGGCAGGCCGTCAACGGGTCGGCCGTCCCGGACCATCGGGATGGTCAGTTCACGGGCGGTCAACGTCCCGGTGTCCGGTGTGCCGGCGTCGATCGGCAGCACGAGCTCCTCGACGGCGGTACCCGTGTCCCGGTGGGTGCGCAACGCCCGTTTCGCGCCGCCACGGCTCGCCTTGTTGCGGGAACGCTTGGCGACGGGCTTTCCGTCGACCTCGACGAGTTTGTACACCATGCCCGCCGTCGGGGCACCGGAACCGGTGACGACGGAGGTGCCCACACCGTAGATGTCCACCGGATCACCGGACAGTCCGGCGATCGCGAACTCATCCAGGTCGGAGGACACGACGATCTTCGTGTTGTGGTTGCCGAGGGAATCCAGCTGGCGGCGGACCTGACGGGTCAGCATGCCGAGGTCCCCGGAGTCGATCCGGACGGCACCGAGTCCGGGGCCACCGACCCGCACCGCGGTCTCGACACCGTTGGTGATGTCGTAGGTGTCGACCAGGAGAGTGGTGCCCACGCCGAGGGCGTCGATCTGCGCGCGGAACGCGGCCTCCTCGTTCGGGGTCCCGTCCTCGTTGACGTGCAGCAGCGTCCATGAGTGCGCTGCGGTGCCACCGGCGGGAATCCCGTAGCGGAACGCCGCCTCCAGATTGGAGGTCGAGTGGAAACCGGCGAGATAGGCCGCGCGCGAGGAGGCGACCGCCGCGTACTCGTGGGTCCGGCGGGACCCCATCTCGATGATCATCCGGCCGTTCGCGGCGGTGACCATTCGTGCGGCGGCGGACGCGACGGCCGAGTCGGCGTTCATGATGGAGAGGATCACCGTCTCCAGGAGCACGCACTCGGCGAACATACCCCGGACCGTGAGGATGGGGGAGTGCGGGAAATAGAGCTCACCTTCCCGGTATCCGTCGATCTGGCCCGAGAAACGATAATCGCGCAGGTAATCCAGGGTGCGGTCATCGAGGAAATCCAGTGACGCCAGCTGCTCCTCGGTGAACACGAAGTCCCGTACCGCACGGAGGACACGCTCGGTTCCGGCGACGACACCGTAGCGGCGCTCGTTGGGGAGCCGGCGGGCGAAGACCTCGAAGGCGCACTCACGGTCGGCGGTGCCGTCACGCAGCGACGCCTGGAGCATCGTCAGCTCGTACATGTCCGTCAGGAGTGCACTGGAACGGCGATTGTCTGTTGATTCCGGGGTGATGTGGTTCACGCGGACCACTGTAGTCGCATAGTTTCGTCCGCAGGGAGTGACGGAGCACCACCGGAGCGTCGGGAAGAGCGCCCGGAGCCGTGCCGGTACCGCAATCGGGTACGGAAACGGATAGTCTTGTGGGCATGAGTTCGCCCACACCAGTACCAGTAGAGACGGAGAACGTCGAGGTCCTCACGAGTGAGAACCTTCCCTGGATGTGCATCGTCTGGGATGATCCGGTCAACCTCATGAGCTACGTCACCTACGTGTTCGAGACCGTACTCGGGTACGACCGGAAACGGGCCACGGAACTGATGATGCAGGTTCACACGGAGGGGAAGGCCGTGGTGTCGTCGGGGGAGAAGGACAAGGTGGAGGCGGACGTCAAGAAGCTGCACACCGCAGGCCTGTGGGCGACGATGCAGCAGGCCGGGTAGGAGAGGGGAGACACGGGACAATGGAACCCTGGAAACGCAGAAAAGGACTGATCCGAGGCCGGGCCCGCTTCACCGCGACCTTCGACCCGATGGAACGCGAGGTCCTCGGTGACCTCGCGGCGACCGTCGCGGAAGCGCTGATCCGCCGGGCCCAGTCCGCCCCCAGGGATGAACTCGCCGAAATGACGGGCATGCCCAGCGGGCACAGGGAAGCCCCGGACGACCCCGCCCTCCGGCGGCTGCTCCCCGACTTCGAGCGTGAGGGCGACGAGGAATACGAGGGCGACAACTCGCTGTTGCGCAGTCTCCACGAGAACGACATCTGCCGGGGGAAGCTGGAGAACCTCCAGTTCATCACCGAAGCCCTCGGCCCCGACGGCAACGTCGCCGTCGTCGTACCCGAGTCGGAGGTCCACGCGTGGATCGCCGGCCTCAACGACATCCGCCTCTACGTGGCCTCCGGTGAGGTCAACGGTGAAGCGGCGGAAGAGGAGCGTTCCCGACTCGTCGAATGGCTCGCCTTCAACCAGGACTCACTGCTCGCCGCCCTCATGGGGTGACCGAACCAGCCGCCACCCACGGGAATCCCCGCGAGTCACCGACGACGAGGAAATGACGTGCCCCAGTACCCCGACAACCCCGGATTCGACCTACCCGACCCCTCCCCAGGCTGGCCGGGGCAGGTCCCTCCCGCCACCACCACACCGGGTCCGTCACCCGTGGCTGCGGGCGGGACACGCCTGCGCACCGCGATGAACCTCACCACCGGATGGGTCGCACTCATCTGGACCGTGTTCCTGCTCAACATCATCAGCGGTGGACACCTCAACTCCTTCGGTATCCACCCCCTGGACCCCACCTTCCTCCCGGCCGTCCTCAGCGCACCGTTCCTGCACGCCGGGTTCGCCCACATCATGGGCAACACGACCGTGGGCGTCGTCGCCGCATTCCTCATCGGGCTCTCCGGTAGGCGCGCATTCTTCGAGGTCACGGCCATCTGCATCATCATCGGGGGACTGGGCACCTGGCTGTTCGGCGGTGTGGGAACCAACCACATCGGTGCCTCCGGCGTGGTCTACGGCTGGATGAGTTACCTGGTCGTGCGTGGCTTCTACAACCGCTCCCCCGGACAGATCGTCGTCGGAGCGATCCTCGTCTTCTCCTTCTCCGGCATGATCCACGGTTTCCTCCCGCAGACCGGACTGTCCTGGCAGGGGCACCTCTTCGGGGCGGTCGGCGGCGTGGTCGCGGGCGCCACCATCACCTCCGATGATCCGGTGCGCACCGGGCCACGCCGGGGACGGGGACTGCCGTGAGAGGCGGAAGAGCCGCACCGTTCCTGTGTGCCCCGGCACTCGTCGTGGCCCTGACCTCGTGCACCATTCCCACCGGTGACCGGGGTGATGCGGCGGAGGATGCCCCGGTTTCCGCGACCACGTCGAGGGAAGCCACCCCCTGGGTCACCGGTGACACGCCGACGACATCCCGGGCACCTGAACTGCAACGCGCGGCGGACCGGATCTCCGCTGCGGCGGTGGGGGACGGCGGGGTCGGTGTCGCACTCGACGACGGCCGGGACACGGTGACGGCGGGGACGGTCCTGACCGGTCCGGCCTGGTCGACGGTGAAGATCCCCGTGTCCATGGCCGTCCTGTTCCACGGGGCGGGGGACAAGGACATCGCGGAGACAGTGGACAGGGCCGTCACCAGCAGTGACAACGCCGCCTTTGACACCCTCTGGTATTCCCTCGGAGGGGGTGCCGACGCGGCGACCGCCACCGAAATGATCCTCCGGAGGGCGGGCGACGACACCACGGTCACCCCCGAGATCACCAGGCCCGGGTTCTCCGCGGCGGGACAGACCCCGTGGGCCCTGTCCGATCAGGCCGGGTTCGCACAACGGTTGACCTGTGTCCCGGGGGCCGGCGCGGTACTGACGGCGATGAACGGCATCGTCGATGACCAGTCCTACGGGCTCGGTCGCGTACCCGATCTCCCCTTCAAGGGAGGCTGGGGGCCCGACGAGAACGGCGACTACCTCGTCCGGCAGTTCGGTGTCCTCCGAACCCCCGGCGGACACCTCGGTGTCGCACTGGCCGTGCGCCCGGACGACGGCACCTATGACACCGGAAGGGAGATGCTCGACCGGATGGCACGTGCACTGCAGACGGAGATCGACGCGGGAACCTTCGTGGACGCGGCCGAGTGCGAACCCGAGTCCCCGCCGGAGGATTCGTCCCGACCGTGACAACCCGTTAACACCGGACCGTCACAGCCGTCGGTCATCGACGGATAGGATCGGTGAGGTGAGTACCCCGAAGCCCCCAGTCGACGAGATCATCCGCGCCGAGACACCTCCGACGGCGGATTCCCCGATCGGGATATTCGACTCCGGTGTCGGTGGGCTGACGGTCGCCCGCACCATCGTCGACCAGCTCCCCGACGAATCGATGATCTACATCGGTGACACGGGTAACGGCCCCTACGGGCCGCTACCGATCCGCCGTGTCCGGGAACACTCGATGGCGGTCGCGGATGAACTCGTCCGACGGGGCTGCAAGATGATCGTGATCGCCTGCAACACCGCCACCTCGGCATTTCTCCGTGACGCCCGCGAACGGTACGACATCCCCGTCATCGGCGTGATCCTGCCAGCGGTCCGTCGTGCGGTGTCCACCACCCGCAACGGGCGGATCGGGGTCATCGGTACCACCGGGACCATCAAATCGGGTGCCTACCAGGAGCTGTTCTCCGCATCGCCCTCCGTCGAGTGCGTGGCCACCGCGTGCCCGAGCTTCGTGGATTTCGTGGAACGGGGAATCACCTCGGGACGACAGATACTCGGGGTCGCGCAGGCCTACGTGGAGCCGCTCCAGGCGGCGGGCGTCGACACGCTCGTCCTCGGCTGCACGCACTATCCGCTGCTCAGTGGTGTCATACAGCTCGCCATGGGGGAACACGTCACCCTGGTGTCGTCCGCGGAGGAAACCGCCAAGGATGTTCTGCGGACACTGAGCCAGATGGATCTTCTCTCCGAGTCCGGAACCCCGACACGTACCTTCGAATCGACCGGAGACCCGGTGCTTTTCACCCAGCTGGCGGGCCGTTTCCTGGGTCCTGATGTGACACAGGTCAGTCACCTCGACGGACTGTAATCCGAGCCGGACACGACATGTTTTCGGGTCGACGGATACCCATGTCACGTTGAGTCATGGCACAGTGATCCCTATGAAGTTGACGATCCTCGGGTGCACCGGGAGCCTGGGAGCCCCCAAAGGCCCCGCCTCCGGCTACCTTCTGCGCGGAAAGCGCGGCCCCTCGGTGATCATGGATTTCGGACCCGGGACACTCGCCGCCCTCCAACAGATCCAGGATCCGGCGGACGCCCACATCATGTTCTCCCACCTGCACGCGGACCACTGCCTGGACTTCCCCTCTCTGATGGTCTGGCGTCGTTACCACCCGGCGTCGGCGGCTCCGGCACGCAATCTGTGCTGCGGTCCCCTGGATCTGCCGAGTCGGTTGGGTCGGATCTCCGCGGACATCGAGGGCGACGTGGACGACATGTCCGATTCCTTCGCCTTCGTGCCGTGGCGGCACGGGGAATCCGAGATGGTCGCCGATTTCAGGGTGACACCGTATTCCGTGGTCCATCCCATCGAGGCGTACGGACTCCGGGTGGAAGAACCCTCGACCGGGCGGGTACTGGCCTACTCCGGCGACACCGGGTGGTGCGACAACCTCGTCGAACTCGCCCGTGACGCCGACGTTTTCCTGTGTGAGGCGACCTGGGGAGATGACCCGGAGGGCAAACCCGGGGACATGCACATCTCGGGGCAGGAAGCGGGTCGGGCCGCACGACTCGCGGGTGTTCGGACACTTGTTCTCGTCCACATACCGCCGTGGGTGGATGAGGCCGCGACGGTCGACGCCGCCCGTTCCGAGTTCGACGGAGAGATCATCCTCGGGTACGCGGGGATGGAACTGGATCTGTAACCGCGTGCCGATGGCTGTCCAGGATTGTCGGTGAGAAGCCACTGAGTGAGATTGAACCCTGCTGAGCAGGGTTTTTTCAGTTTCGGGGGTAGTGAACACCTCCCCCTCTAATGGAAAAGGTGACCATTAAGCCCGAAGGGGCTAACTTTGTTGGTAATCATTGTCTATTAGTTCTGGAGTTGGTCATGCACCTGAGGAACCGGGCACTGGCAGTCGCCTTTGCCTCCGCGCTGCCACTTGCCGTGATGTCACCCGCCATCGCCCCCGCAGAGGAATCTCCGCAGGAAAACACGGTGGAGAACGCCGCAAGCACCGAAGTTGAAACGGAAGAAACGGCTGAACCCACGGCAACGCCCGCACGTGAAGATACCTCCCGGTCATCGGACCATGACCACGGTGACGGACATGATCATGGCGGGCACGATGGGCATGACCACGACCACGACCACGACGGGCACGATCATGATCACGGTGACGGGCATGACCACGGCGGGCATGATGAGCATGGGCACGATCACGACGGTCATGATCACGACCACGGTGACGATCACGACCACGGTGACGATCATGATCACGGTGATGGGCATGACCACGGCGGGCACGATGGGCATGGACACGATCACGACGGTCATGATCACGACCACGGTGACGATCATGACCATGATGGGCATGACCATGAAAAGGAACCGGAATCCTCTTCGGGGTTAACTGGTTCCTCGGAAAGTGGATTCTGGTCGAGTTCCAAGTCTCCAGATTCAAATGCCGGTGACCATGACCATGACGGCCATGACCACGATCACGGGCACGACCACGGACATGACCACCACGACCATGGTCACGATCACGATCACGGGCACGACCACGGACATGACCACCACGACCATGGTCACGATCACGATCACGATCACGGGCACGACCACGGACATGACCACCACGACCATGGTCACGATCACGATCACGGGCATGACCACCACGGGCACGACCATGGACATGATCACGGGCACGACCACCATGGTCATGGCCACGATCACGGGCATGACCACCACGGGCACGACCATGGACATGATCACGGGCACGACCACCATGGACATGACCACCACGGGCATGATCACGGCCATGACCACCACGGACACGACCATGGACATGGCCACGACCACGGACATGGCCATGACCACGGGCATGCGGAGCGTCAGTGGAAGGGGCGTGACAGTGTCGAGGCTGGCGGGCGTGGGACGTCGGTGTCCATGAGTGAAACGCAGTCTGGCTCTGTGTCCGCTGATGCGGGCTCCGATATCCGGCAGACTGCTTCCGACGGGGAGGGGCGTTCCGGGGCTGGTGTCGTCTGGACGGCGTCTCTGGTGATCGGTGCGCTGGTGCTTGCTGCTGTGGCGGGGGTTGTGCGTCGTCGTCGGCGCTGAGGTCTCGGCCCGGGGTATGGGTGACGCCCCAGCGGTGTGGTGGGAGAGTGGTTTCTCCCGCTCGCCCGCTGGGGCGTCATTTCATTGTGTGGGCGGGATTGTGTCTGTCTTGTCCCGCTTTACATTGGGTTAGGGCGTGATGACGAGCTTCACGGCCTTGTTCTCTGCGGCGTTGGCGAACAGGTCGTACGCCTCGATGAACTGGTCCATGGTGAAGTGGTGTGTGGCCATCTTCTTGGCGGGCAGTTTGCCGGATTCGACCATGCGCATCAGCTTGTCGATGGAGTGGCCGTCGATGAGGCCCATGGAGATGCTGATGCTGGAGATCCAGAGGTCCTGGAGCGGCAGGTCGATGGACTTGCCGTGGACGCCGACGTTGGCGACGTTGCCGTGCGGGCGGACGATGTCGAGGCAGGTCTTGAACGTCTGCGGGATGCCGACGGCCTCCACCGCGACATCGACGCCGAGGCCGTCGCTCGACAGTGCCTTGATCTTCTCGACGGCGTCGGGGTCGCTGGCGTTGACCTTGTGGGTGGCGCCGAACTCGATGGCGGTGTCCATCCGGTTCTCGTCCATGTCGACGGTGATGACGCGGCCTGCGCCGGCGAGGCTCGCGGTCATGACCGCGGAGAGTCCGACGGGGCCGGCTCCGACGATGGCGACGGTGTCACCGGGTTTGGTGTTGCCGTTGAGGATGCCGATCTCGAAACCGGTGGGGAGTGCGTCGGTGAGGAAGAGGACGTCTTCGTCGGAGAGGCCCTCGGGGACCGCGTAGAGGGAGGTCTCGGCGTAGGGGACCCGGCAGAACTCGGCCTGGGTGCCGTCGATGAGGTGGCCGAGGATCCAGCCGATACCGCCGACGGTCTGGCAGTGGGAGTAGTTGCCGACCTTGCAGAAGCTGCACTTTCCGCAGGAGGTGATCGCGGGAATGATGACGCGGTCGCCGACCTTGAACTCGGTGACGGCGTCGCCGACCTCGGTGATGGTGCCGACGGCTTCGTGGCCGAGGATTCGGCCGTCAGTCACGGCGGGGACGTCGCCCTTGAGGATGTGGAGGTCGGTGCCACAGATGGTGGTTGCATCGATCTTGCAGATGACGTCGGTGGGTTCCTGGATGGTGGGATCCGGTACCTCTTCCCAGGACTTCTGGCCCGGGCCGTGATAGACAAGTGCCTTCATGATGAGATCTCCTTGTTGAGATTGGTTTTCACTTGCAGTCGGTTCGTGTGAACCTATGGATCGAAGCTAGCGCATTTTCGCACCCTGCATCGGGGTATTTTTGCGTGTGGTTTTTAAACCCCAGCTCAGGGCCGCATTTTTGATTGTGTCAAAATGCGGGGGTATTAACATTTTTGTGTTGGTGGGTGTCGCCGAAGTTGTGAAGATTCGATGTGGGGCTCCTGTGCGGTACCGCGTTCCGACGTCCCGGACGTGTGCGTGAACGGCCTCTGTGACGGATGTCCCGCTTCCGTGGACCGGGAGGTCTGCGGGGGAGGGGAGGGGCGCCGGGTATTCTGGCCCGCATGACTTCTTCTTTCACCCGTGCAGACGGACGCTCCCTCGACGAGATGCGTCCGGTGTCCATCACCCGAGGTTTCACCACCAATCCCGCAGGCAGTGTCCTGGTCGAGTTCGGCAACACCCGGGTCATGTGCACCGCCTCCGTCGAGGAGCGGATCCCGCGTTTCAAGGTCGGCTCCGGCGAGGGCTGGCTGACCGCCGAGTATTCGATGCTTCCCGCCGCGACGCATGACCGTATGCCCAGGGAGTCCATGCGGGGCAAGGTCAAGGGGCGTACGCACGAGATCTCCCGGTTGGTCGGCCGCTCACTGCGCGCCGCCATCGATCTCTCCCAGCTCGGTGAGAACACCATCGCCCTGGACTGTGACGTCCTCCAGGCGGACGGTGGTACCCGAACCGCCGCCATCACCGGTGCCTATGTGGCCCTGGCGGACGCGGTCGCCGCGTTGCGTGAGCGGGGTGTCCTGGCGGGTGATCCGCTGCTGCCCCCGGTCGCCGCCGTCTCCGTCGGCATCATCGACGGTCGTGTGTGCCTCGATCTCCCCTATGAGGAGGACTCCCGCGCCGAGGTCGACCTGAACGTCGTGATGACTGAGTCCGGTAACTTCGTCGAGGTCCAGGGCACCGGCGAGGCCGGCACCTTCTCCCGGGACCAGCTGAACGCGATGCTGGACTCCGCCGAGATCGGCTGCCGCCAGCTCATCGCCGCCCAGAAGGCCGCTCTCGAAGCACCTCTGAAGGGCTGAGCGCCGGTGCTTCTCCATGTGGCGTCTCACAATCCCAAGAAGCTGAGGGAACTCCGCCGGGTCCTGGATGCCGCCGGTGTCGAGGGGGTGGAACTGCTCTCCTCCGAGGATCTCCTCGGGTACCCGGAGCCGGTCGAGGACGGGCGGACCTTCGCCGACAACGCCCTCATCAAGGCCCGGGCCGGCGTGGCGGCCACCGGTATCACCACGCTCGCCGACGATTCCGGGCTCGCGGTCGAGGAACTGGGTGGTATGCCCGGTGTCCTGTCCGCCCGGTGGTGCGGCAGACACGGCGACGATGAGGCGAACAATGAGCTGCTCCTCGCGCAGATGGCGGATGTGCCGCTCAAGCGCAGGAAAGCCGCCTTCGTCTCGGTCTGTGCCCTCGTCACCCCCGATGGTGAGGAGTGGGTCGAGAAGGGCGCCTGGTCCGGCCGCCTCGTCCGGACCCCGGTCGGTGAGAACGGCTTCGGCTACGATCCGCTGTTCATTCCGGAAGAGGAGGATGAACGTGTCGAGGGCACCGACGAGCGCCCCAGATCCTCGGCGGAACTGTCGCCGGAGGAGAAGGATGCACTGTCGCACCGCGGCAAGGCACTGGCTGCCCTCGTGCCGGCGCTGGCGGAACTCGCCCGACGGTCGGAGATCGAGGGTACGGCCGTGGGGACGGACGAAGGACGCCTCATCGCGGTGGGAACCGACGATGAGGCGGAGGGGGAGGACGCGGACGCTGACGCGGGGGAATCCCGCGACAGCTGAACGTGCGGCCTAGAGGTTGAACGCCGTCGTGACCTCACGGCGGCGTTTCTGCTCCATCCAGAAGGAGAAGAACGGGATCGTGCCGGCGAGTGCGGTGGTCAGCCAGCGGATCGGTTCCCACCTGGCCTTGATCCCGAGATTCATCGTGGCCATGAGATAGCACATGTAGAACAGGCCGTGGAGTTGTCCGATCAGGTTCGCCCAGCTCGGCATCTCGACGTGGAAGATGTAGTCGAGAATCATGCGGCCGGTGAGTATGAGCAGCCAGATGCCGGTCACCCAGGCGGCGACCACGAAGATCCGGAGGGCGGTCCGGATCCGGGCCTGGCGGCCGTTCGGTCGATTGCTGTCGATGGTGGGGGCAGTCACGTGGGGGAGCCTCTTTCACTCGGTGGTGTCGCGGCGGCGACGGGGGGTGTTCAGGGCATTGAACGTGTCGACGTCGATTGACGGCCGGGGCGGCAGGAAATCCTCGTCGATCTCCGTGATCTCCCCACGTGCTTCGCGTTCGGCACGTTCCCTTTCCGCGGGGGCCTGTCCCGTTTCCTCGACCTCCCGTTCATACTGTCCGATCTTCCGGTAGGCGTAGATGAAGAAGATGCCGAATGTCGGCCACTGGAGGGCGTATCCGAGGTTCTGGAAGGACCCGGACCCGGACTGGAAGCGTGTCCACTGCCACCAGGCCAGCAGCAGGGTCGCGAGAACCGCGACGGCGAGGAGCAGGAGCCGGAAGAGGCGGACGCTGGCGCGTACCTGTTTCCTGGGCTTGTCCATGTCGTTCACATCTGTCGACGATACCTCACCACGGTTCCCGGGAGGTCACGTGGAGCGGTCCTGATTCGGACGTGCGGATCGTTGATTGTAGGATGACGCCCAGCGCACGGTGACCGTGTGCGGGCGCCCGTGGCGGAATTGGCAGACGCGCTGGATTTAGGTTCCAGTGTCTTATGACGTGGGAGTTCAAGTCTCCCCGGGCGCACGCTCAGGCCCCTCCGGTCCCTCTGGATCGGAGGGGCCTTCTTCGTGCCGGTGTGTGGGTGGCGGGCGTGTCGGGCGGTGACGGAGGTCGTTCGCCCGGGGGGAGTGCGGTCCGGTGGAGTCCGTGAGTCGGGGGCGGTGGTGTCCGGGCGGTGTACACACCCCTTTGTGGGGGTATGCCATTCTGTTGTGGGGGCGAAACAGTTTGTCCCGCTCAACTACGGTTTTTCCCGTCCCTGACGGTTCCCTGCGTCGGGTGTGGATCGACATGCCCGTAAAAGATGACGCTTTCCTCATGATTTTGTGGCACATTTGCCTGGGCAAAACTAGCGGCTCCCGGGCCGCCCACATCCATGCAAACAGGAGAGTTTCCACGTGACTGAGCACCAGCACACCTTCGGCAGTGACCGACTCATAGACAACCTCGGGGAGCAGAGTTACGCACTGAGCTTCTCCGGACAGGGGTTCGACTGGTTGAGCACGCTGCGTGCCGCCCTCGGTGCGGGTGCGGGTTCGAACGTCTCGGGCATCGTGGAGCAGGCGGAGGAGCTTCTCGCGCCGGTGTTCGACGCACTCGTCGGCGCCCGTCCGCACGGGTTCGATCCGGTGGGGTGGGCCGACGACGACGGTGCCCCCTCCTTTGACACGGCTCAGGCCGCGATCAGTGTTCCGGGTATCTTCACCGCGCAGCTCGCGGTTCTCGACGCCCTCGAGTCACAGGGTCTCGACATCGAACGCGCCGCGGCGGTCATCGGCCATTCCCAGGGTGTGCTCGGTGTGCACCTGATGAAGGACGTCTCCCGTGCCGCGGAGCTCGTCGCCGTCGCGGAGCTCATCGGCGCGTCGATGACCCGTACCGGCCGTATGACCGGGCTCATCCAGCAGGGCGACGCCTGTCCGATGCTCCTGATCCAGGGGGTGACCCGGGAACAGCTCACCAGGGCGATCGCGGCGACGTGCGGGGACGTCGATGAGCGGCTCCGTCCCGTCATCGGTCTGCGCAACGGCATCGACGCCTTCGTGCTCGTCGGTCGTCCCGCCGACGTCGCCGCCGTGCGGGATCTGCTCCTGAAGTTCGCGGCGCGTGACGCGAAGGCGCTGGAGAACAAGGAGCGCGGCGGTAAACCGTTCGCCCCGACGTTCACGCCGTTGAAGGTGCAGACCGCGTTCCACCACCCGGCCTTCGCCCCGGGGGTGGAGCAGGTCGTCGAGTGGGCCTCCGCCTGCGGTATCGACACCGGGCTCGCCCGCGAGGTCGCGGCCGATGTGATGGTCAACCCCGTCGACTGGGTCGCCGAGGTCGGCGGTGCGGCTGACGCCGGCGCCGCCTGGATCTTCGAGGTCGGTCCGGACGGTGGTGTCGCCGGTCTGACCCGAAAGATCGTGACCGGCCGTGGTGTCGGTGTCCTCGCCGTGCACGACGAAGCGGGGCAGTCGAGGCTCTTCGATCCGGGTCTGCCGATGGAACCCCCGGCGGACTTCAGCCGTTTCGCGCCCCGCGTCGCCCGCGACGCCGACGGCAACGACATCCTGGTCACCCGTTTCACCGAACTCACCGGTTACTCCCCGATGCTGCTCGCGGGCATGACCCCCACCACCGTCGACCCGGAGATCGTCGCCGCAGCCGCGAACGCCGGCAACTGGGCGGAGATGGCCGGTGGCGGCCAGGTCACCCCCGCGATCCTCGAATCGAACATCGCGAAGCTCACCGACCTCCTCGAGCCGGGCGTGAACGCCCAGTTCAACTCGATGTTCCTCGATCCGTACCTGTGGAAGATGCAGATCGGCGGCAAGCGTCTGGTGCAGCGCGCCCGCGCGAACGGCGCCCCGATCAACGGTGTCGTCATCACGGCGGGCATGCCCGACCACGACGAGGCGGTCGAACTCGTCCACGAACTCCGGGAGGCGAACATCCCGTGGGTCTGCTTCAAGCCCGGTGCGGTCAAGCACATCCGCAAGTGCCTGGACATCGCGGCCGCGCTGCCGGAGATCCCCGTCATCATCCAGGTCGAGGGCGGCAAGGCCGGTGGGCACCACTCCTGGGAGGACCTCGACGACCTGCTGATCGCCACCTACGGTGACATCCGTCGTCACGGGAACGTGGTGCTGTGCGTCGGTGGCGGTATCGGCACACCGGAGCGGGCCGCCGACTACATCACCGGTGAGTGGGCGACCGCGCACGGTCTGCCCGCCATGCCCGTCGACGGCATCCTCGTCGGTACCGCGGCGATGGCGACGAAGGAGGCGAAGACCTCCGAAGCGGTCAAGCAGCTGCTGGTCGACACCACGGGTATCGACGACTGGGTCGGTGCCGGCCACGCCGCCGGTGGCATGGCCTCCGGCCGCAGCCAGCTCGGCGCGGACATCCACGAGATCGACAACTCCGCGGCGAAGGCCGGCCGTCTCCTCGACGAGGTCGCCGGCGACGCCGACGCGGTCGCCGCACGCCGCGACGAGATCATCGACGCCATCGGCCGCACCTGCAAGCCCTACTTCGGTGACCTCACCGACATGACCTACCGCACCTGGCTGCAGCGCTACCTCGAACTCTCCGGCCCGTACAAGGGGGAGTGGACCGACATCACCTGGTTCAACCGTTTCCGGGAGATGCTCGGCCGCGCCGAGGCGCGTCTCACCGACACCGACCACGGCACGTTCACCGCCGTCGTCGACATCGACGAGAACGACGCACCGCGCACGGCCGTCGAGAAGCTCGTCGAGGCGTACCCGTCGGCCACCACCGAGCCGCTGCACCCGGCGGACGTCGCCTGGTTCCTCGGGCTGTGCCGCACCCCGGGCAAACCCGTCAACTTCGTGCCCGTCATCGACGAGAACGTCCGCCGCTGGTGGCGTTCCGATTCCCTGTGGCAGGCACAGGACGAGCGTTACGACGCCGACCAGGTGTGCGTCATCCCCGGGCCGGCCGCCGTCGCGGGCATCACCCGGATGAACGAGCCCGTCGCCGACCTCCTGGCGCGCTTCAACGCGGCGACCATCGCCCGCGTCGGTGACACCGCCGTCGACACCGCCCCCGCCACCGTCGAGACCGCCCCCGTCCCGCGCGTGCTCGCCGCCTCCGGCACCTACTGGGCCGGCCGCCACACCGCGTCCCTCATCGGACGCCTCGGCGCCCCGGACGCCTGGGAGACCGCCGCCGACGGACGTTCCGCCACCCACACAGCGACCGGCTCCACCCTCGTCGAGCAGGACGACACCCATGCGGTGCTCACCGTCCCGCTCGCCGGGTCCACCGCCGCCGGCACCACCACGGATCTCACCATCCGGTTCACCCTGCCCTCCGACGCCGTCCCCGGCTCCGTCCCGCAGGTCACCCAGGCCGACGCCGAGGACGCGATGGGTGAGCTCACCCGCGTCGCCGCCGGCGGAACCCTCGCCGAACTCGACGGCGACACCGCCCACTGGTCCACCACCCTCGACCTCGGCCACACGGCCGACTACCAGGGTGTGACCACCGGCTACCTGCCCGACACCCTCACCCCGGCGGGAACCGCACCCGATGTCCTCGTCGGCCGCGCCTGGCCCGCCGTGTTCGCCGCCGTGCGTTCCGCCGTCATCCCCGGTACCGACTCCGCGTCCGTCGTCGAGGGCATGCTGTCCCTGGTGCACCTCGAGCACCACCTCAAGCTCGACCGCGAACTGCCCGTCCCCACCGCGGACTGCCCCGTGCAGCTCGACGTGACCGCGACCGCAGACGAGGTCACCGACACCGACATCGGACGGGTCGTCGTCGTCCGCGCCCGCATCACCGCCGACGGCGAACCCCTCGGCACCCTGTCCGAGCGATTCGCCATCCGTGGACGCAACGGTCGGGCCACCGCGAACACCAACACCTCGGTTCTGCCGAGCGTCGTCGACACCCCGCGCTCCTTCCGCACCATCGCCACCGTCACCGCCCCGAAGGACCTCCGGCCCTTCGCCGTGGTCTCCGGCGACCGCAACCCCATCCACGTCTCACCGACCGCCGCCGGCCTCGCAGGCCTGCCCGGCGTCATCGTCCACGGCATGTGGACCTCCGCCATCGGCGAACTCATCGCCGCCGCCGGATTCTCCGACGACAGCACCACCACCGCGCCGGGCCGCGTCGTCGAGTACACCGCGACGATGCTCGCCCCGGTCCTGCCCGGCTCCACGATCGAGTTCACCGTGGAACGCACCGGCATCGACGACCGCCCGGGCTGCGGCGAGGTGCGCAGCGTCACCGCCACCGTCGGCGGTAACCCCGTCCTCGTCGCCACCGCCGTCATGGCCGCGCCGAAGACCTTCTACGCCTTCCCCGGACAGGGCATCCAGTCCCCGGGCATGGGCATGGACGCCTACCTGTCCTCGTCCGCGGCGAAGGAGGTCTGGGACCGTGCCGACGCGCACACCCGCGGAAAGCTGGGCTTCTCCGTCCTGGAGATCGTGCGCAACAACCCGACCGAGGTCGTCGTCAACGGCGAGCGCTTCCACCACCCGGACGGTGTCCTGTTCCTCACCCAGTTCACCCAGGTCGCCATGGCGACCCTCGGTGTCGCACAGGTCGCCGAGATGCGCGAGGCCAACGCCCTGAACCAGCGCGCCTACTTCGCCGGCCACTCCGTCGGCGAGTACAACGCCCTCGCCGCCTACGCCCGGGCGCTCACCCTGGAATCCGTCGTCGAGATCGTCTACCGCCGCGGCCTGACCATGCACCGTCTCGTCGACCGCGACGAGAACGGCAACTCCAACTACGCGCTCGCCGCCCTGCGCCCCAACAAGATGGGGCTCACCGCCGACAACGTCGCCGAGTTCGTCGCCCGCATCGCGGAGGAGTCCGGCGAGTTCCTCGAGATCGTCAACTACAACCTCGCCGGCCTCCAGTACGCCGTCGCGGGCACCGTCACCGGCCTGAAGGCCCTCGGTGCAGCGGCGGAGCAGGCCGCGCCGGGCCAGCGGGCGTTCATCCTGATCCCCGGCATCGACGTGCCCTTCCACTCGTCGGTCCTGCGCGACGGTGTGGGCGACTTCCGAGACCACCTGGACTCCCTGCTGCCGCAGGAACTCGACCTCGACGTCCTCGTCGGCCGCTACATCCCGAACCTCGTGGCCCGCCCGTTCGAGCTCACCCGTGACTTCGTCGAATCCATGACCGAGGTCGTCGACTCGCCGCTGCTCGACGAGATCCTCGCCGACTTCGACGCGGCCGCCGCGAACGAGCAGAAACTCGCCCGCACCATCCTCGTCGAACTTCTCGCCTGGCAGTTCGCCTCCCCGGTCCGCTGGATCGAGACGCAGGACCTCGTCCTGCGCGACACCGACCACGGCGGCCTCGGCGTGGAGCGCTTCGTCGAGGTCGGCGTGGGCTCCGCCCCGACCATCGCGAACATGATGGGCCAGTCACTGCGCCTCCCGCAGTACGCCCACTGCGACATCGAGGTCCTCAACATCGAGCGCGACCGCAACGTCGTGTTCGCCACCGACGAGATCGTCCGCGAGGTCACCGACGAGGAGACCTCCGACACCGGTGCCGACACCGGAACCCCGGCCGCCGAAGGCTCCGCCAGCGCGGAACCCGCGGCAGCGGCCGCACCGGTCGAGCAGGCCGCCCCGGCCGCCCCGGCGGGCGGACCCCGCCCCGACGACATCGCCTACGGTCCGGCGGACGCCACCGCGCTGCTCATCGCCCTGTGGACCAAGGTCCGCCCCGAGCAGATGGGCGTCACCGACTCCATCGAGACCCTCGTCGACGGGGTCTCCTCCCGCCGCAACCAGCTCCTGCTCGACCTCGGCGTCGAGTTCGGGCTCGGCGCCATCGACGGCGCCGCCGACGCGGAGATCGCCGACCTGAAGAACACCGTCTCCCGCATGGCGAAGGGCTACACCGCCTTCGGCCCGGTGCTCTCCGACGCGATCGCCGACGCCCTGCGCCGCATCACCGGCCCCACCGGCAAGCGCCCCGGCTACATCAGCGAGCGCGTGACCGGCACCTGGCAGCTCGGCCAGGGCTGGGCCGACCACGTCACCGCAGCCGTGATCGCGGGTTCCCGCGAGGGATCCTCCCTGCGGGGCGGCGACCTCGCCACCCTGAGCCCCGCCGCACCGTCGAACGCCGGTGAACTGGACGCCCTCATCGACGCCGCCGTGCAGCAGGTCGCCGCCGACCACGGTGTCTCCGTCGGTCTGCCGTCCGCCGGTGGCGCAGGAGGCGGCGTCGTCGACTCCGCCGCACTCGGCGAGTTCGCGGAGCAGGTCACCGGTAAGGCCGGCGTCCTCGCCGCCACCGCCCGCACGATCCTCGCCCAGCTGGGTCTCAACCACACCCCGCGCACCGAGGGGCTCTCCGACGCCGAGGCCGACCAGAGCTTCTTCGAGCTCGTCAGCAAGGAACTCGGCTCCGACTGGCCGCGCCTGGTCTCCGAGACGTTCGAGGCAGAGCGCACCGTCCTCATCGACGACCGCTGGGCCACCGCCCGCGAGGACGTCATCCGCGTCGCCGCGGGGGAGACCGACGGCGGGAACCTCGACGTCACCGGCACCGGAACTGCCGTCGCCGACCTCGCGGCCCACCTCGCGACCAGGGCCGACGAGGAGACCGCCGCCACGCTGCGCCGCCTCGCGGAGCAGGCCCGCGACACCACACCCGGCGAATACGCCGACGATGTCGCCGTGGTCACCGGCGGATCGCCGAACTCCATCGCGGCCGCGATCGTCGCCAGGCTCCTGGCCGGTGGCGCGACCGTCGTCGCCACCACCTCCTCGCTCGACCACGACCGCCTTGAGTTCTACAAGGGCCTCTACCGCGACAACGCCCGTGGCGGAGCCGCCCTGTGGATCGTGCCCGCGAACCTCACCTCCTACGCCGACCTCGAATCGGTGATCGAGTGGATCGGCTCCGAGCAGACCGCCACCGTCAACGGTGAGAAGAAGGTCACCAAGAAGGCACTCGTCCCGACGCTGCTGTTCCCGTTCGCCGCACCGCGCGTCATGGGCAGCCTCGACGACGCCGGCCCCCGCGCCGAGAACGAGATGCGCCTGCTGCTCTGGTCCGTCGAACGGCTCATCTCCGGGCTGTCCGCCATCGGCACCGACGTCCGCGTCGGCCGCCGCATGCACGTCGTCCTGCCGGGTTCCCCGAACCGGGGCCGCTTCGGTGGCGACGGCGCGTACGGCGAGTCCAAGGCCGCGCTCGACGCCCTGGTCACCCGCTGGAACGCCGAACCCGTGTGGGGTGACCGCACCTCGCTCGTCCACGCCCTGATCGGCTGGGTCCGGGGCACCGGACTCATGGGCGGCAACGACCCCCTCGTCGAGGCCGTCGAGGCCGCCGGCGTGCGCACCTACTCCACGGAGGAGATCGCCGCCGAGCTGCTCACCCAGGTCGACACCGGCGTGCGCGCCAGCGCCGCCCAGTCGCCCGTCACCGTGGACCTCACCGGCGGACTCGGGGAAGCGGACCTGGATCTCGCCGAACTCGGACGCAACGCCGCCCGGGACGCCGCCGCAGCCGAGGCCGACCACGACGGCGACGACACCAAGCGGGAACTGACCGCCCTGCCCACCCCGTACCGCCGCGTGCGGCAGACCACCCCGGACTTCTCGGGACAGGTCACCGCCGACCTCGACGACATGGTCGTCATCGTCGGCACCGGCGAGCTCGGCCCCTACGGATCCGCGCGCACCCGCTTCGACGCCGAGGTCACCGGCGACCTCACCGCCGCCGGCGTCATCGAACTCGCCTGGTCCATGGGCCTGATCACCTGGGACGTCGACCCCACCCCCGGCTGGTACGACGCCGACGGCAACGAGATCGACGAGGCGGACATCCACGACCGTTTCCACGACGAGGTCCTCGCCCGGGTCGGCGTGCGCCGCTACCACGACGACTTCGACATGGTGGACAACCTCGCCCCGGAACTCACCACCGTCTACCTCGACCACGACATGACCTTCAGCGTCCCCGACGCCGAGGCCGCCCGCACCTTCGTCGACTCCGAACCGGACAACACCAGCGCCTGGCTCGACGAGGAGACCGGCGAGTGGAACGTCACCCGCCACGCCGGATCCGCGGTCCGCGTCCCGCGCCGCATGTCCATGAGCCGCTTCGTCGGCGGCCAGATCCCCGAGGGCTTCGACCCGACCGTGTGGGGCATCCCCGCCGACATGGCCGACAACCTCGACCGCGTCGCGCTCTGGAACATCGTCTGCACCGTGGACGCGTTCCTGTCCTCCGGATTCACCCCGGCTGAACTCATGCGCGCCGTACATCCCGCCCGCGTGTCCTCCACCCAGGGCACCGGCATGGGTGGCGTCGAGTCCATGCGTTCCCTCTACATCGACCGCCTGCTCGCCGAACCCCGCGCCAACGACATCCTCCAGGAGGCGCTGCCGAACGTCATCGCCGCGCACGTCATGCAGAGCTACGTCGGCGGCTACGGCCAGATGATCCACCCCGTCGCCGCCTGCGCCACCGCAGCGGTGTCCGTCGAGGAGGGTGTCGACAAGATCAAGCTCGGCAAGGCCGACGTCGTCGTCGCCGGTGGTTTCGACGACCTCTCCGTCGAGGGCATCACCGGCTTCGGTGACATGGCCGCCACCGCCGACTCCGCGGAGATGGCGGGCAAGGGTATCGAGGAGAAGTACTTCTCCCGCGCCAACGACCGACGCCGCGGCGGCTTCGTCTCCTCCGCGGGCGGAGGAACGCTGCTGCTCGCCCGCGCGAGCGTCGCCGCCGAACTCGGACTGCCCGTGCACGGTGTGATCGCCTTCGCCGAATCCTTCGCCGACGGTGCGCACACCTCCATCCCGGCACCCGGTCTCGGCGCACTGTCCGCGGCACGCGGCGGAGTGAACTCCCGGCTCGCCAAGGCACTCGCATCGGTGGGTGTCACCGCCGACGAGATCGCCGTGGTGTCCAAGCACGACACCTCCACCACCGCGAACGACCCGAACGAGTCCGACCTCCACGAGCGGATCGCCGCATCCATCGGCCGCGCCGACGGCAACCCGCTCTACGTCATCTCCCAGAAGTCACTCACCGGCCACGCCAAGGGCGGCGCCGCGGCCTTCCAGATGATCGGACTCACCCAGGTGCTGCGCAGCGGCATCCTCCCCGCGAACCGTGCCCTCGACTGCGTCGACCCGGTCCTGGCGAAGCACAACCACCTCGTGTGGCTGCGCACCCCCCTGAACCTGGCCGCACGCCCGCCGAAGGCCGGACTGGTCACCTCCCTCGGATTCGGACACGTCTCCGCACTGGTCGCCATCGTCCACCCGGACGCCTTCGTCGAGGCACTCCGCACCGCACAGGGTGACGACGCCGTCGCCTCCTGGACGGCACGCGCCACCG
Organism: Corynebacterium pygosceleis; assembly: GCF_016595275.2. Lineage (GTDB taxonomy): Bacteria > Actinomycetota > Actinomycetes > Mycobacteriales > Mycobacteriaceae > Corynebacterium > Corynebacterium pygosceleis. The sequence goes on from NZ_JAENIQ020000006.1 coordinate 50,883, forward strand.
CCCGCGAAGAAGCCGGCCTGCGCCGCATCCTCCGCGGAATCTACGGCGGACCGGCCCTGTTCACCCGCCCCACCGACCGCAACCTCGGCGCCACCGGGGCAGCGGCCAAGGAACGCGAGGCGAACATCCTGCTGGACGACGACGCCCGACTCGTCGACGGCGTCCTGCGCACCGGCGGAGAGATCTAGCGCCGGCGTACCGCTGAACGACCGACGACCGCCGCCCCACCCGTTCACACAGGTGGGGCGGCGGTCGTCTCGTGCCACCACCCGGAACGGTGATCCCCCGAAAGTAGAATGGCCCCATGCCCGCACCACTGCTGCCCGCCACCGGAATCGACCTCGTCCACGTTCCCGGCTTCGCCGAACAACTGGACACCCCGGGCAGCACCTTCACGGACGTGTTCACCGCCACCGAGAAGCGCACCGCAGCGCGGAAACCCGCCCACCTGCGAGCTGAACACCTCGCCGGACGCTGGGCCGCCAAGGAAGCGTTCATCAAGGCCTGGTCCACCGCACTCTACGGACAACCACCCGTCATCGCACCGGAACACCTCAACTGGCGGGAAATCGAGGTAAGACCCGACCGGTGGGGGAGAGTAGCCCTCACACTCCACGGAGAGGTGGCTACCGCCGTGAGTACCAGCCTGGGGGACGTGCGCGTGAGTCTGTCGATCTCGCACGACGGGGACTACGCGACGGCGATGTGTTGGGTGGGGTCAGATAACGATGAGCACTGACGATGAGGTGCCAAGGAAGTAGCTGAAACGACAATCGTGGAGGGGACACTGTGGCGATGCCACAGTGTCCCCTTTTGTAAAATTGGCGGCTGGTTTGTCAGCCAGTATCAGTATTAAGCCCCGTGAGGACGGGGAAGAAAAACTCGAAAATGCTAGAAGCATCATCACTAACGGGCCATCCCCACTTGTTGAGGTGGGGAATTGTGTGAAAGATCATCGGCACCGTGTGAAAAATGTAGCACAGTATCGACAACTGACACTCGGAGTGTCGTCACTAGGTCAAGTGTGTTAAGCGTATTCATTTGGATACACTTTTCTAGAATTAACTTAGTGATGATTCTTAGAGTGTGAATCATCTGTGATACTCTGATTCCATTGGAGAGCGTCGGTCTAGTTTTCCTGTTCGGCAAGTCGCGCAAAGGGAGATGACAGGATGGAAACTGAACGATGGGAAGAATTGGGGTATGAGACCGATGATCGAAAGTTGAGGGTCGTCGAGGGGGAGCTATCGATGCTCCGACACCTGGTTCGAGTGCGGATGAATGTGTAACGGGGAATGCTGGATTTTTTGTCGTCCTTGTCGATAAGGCCGCAGCGGGAGAGGGCCTTCGGCGGTGTGCCCAGCAGTGGGGATGGGAAATTTATGAACTAGATCCATCCAAGATCGGGGCAGCAGCTGTCGAACAGGTGATTGGGGTTCGCGCCACGTACTGCTGTTGCACGGTCCGGAAGTCGCTCAGATTGGTAAGTCCCGAACCTAACCCTGAGCCACCGAGAACAGATAGGCGACGAGCATCCGCTTGATTTCCCTCACGGTGTAGTCGAAACGGTGGTCGTCGATACCCGGGTCGCGGACGGCGAAGTTCAGTAGGGAACTGGCGGTGTGGACGAGGATCGCGGCGAGTTCGCGGCGCTGTTCCTCGCTGGCGTGGCTCGCCAGCGGGCGCATGGCCTCGGCGATGATGTCCAGAACCTCGGACTCCGTCGCAGCTGCGGTGGCGCGGGTCGCCGGGGTCGACTGGATCGCGTGCCACACCGCGCGGCGGGACGGATCATCGTGCCAGAGCTTCGAGACATGCTCAATGAACTCGTCGAGGAACTCCGGCCACTGGAGGGCCGGCACCTGATGCGCGAACGTGTCCAGCTCGGCCACGACCCCCGCCGTGTCCTGGCGGTCCAGTTCGCAGATGAGGACGTACTTGTTCGCGAAGAACTGGTAGAGCGTACCGATGGGTACCTCCGCGCGGCGCGCGACCTCGTCGAAGGTGAATGACTCGAATCCGACGTCGACAAGCACACTCCGTGCAGCCGAAAGAATACGTTCAAAGCGCTCGCGCGAACGCTGCTGCGCAGGGCGACGCCGTGGAACGAGAATCTCCGTGGAATTCGGATCTTCCGGTGGGGTAGAAGCTCTGGACGTCATCGGGCTCCCGGTCAGAGATCCCGGAGAACGCGGGCGACGTGTCCCGTGGCACGGACGTTGTACTGGGCCGACTCCACCTTGCCGTCGGCACCTATGATCACCGTCGAACGAATCACACCCTGCACCACGCGGCCATAGTTCTTCTTCTCTCCCCACGCCCCCCAGGCCGACATGGTCTCCTTCGACTCATCGGACAGGAGCGGGAACGTCAAGCCCTCCTCCTCATGGAAAGCCGCGAGGGCCTCCACCGGATCAGGTGAGACCCCCAGAACCGTGATCCCCAGATCGGAGAAATCGGACAGCCGGTCACGGAAATCACACGCCTGCTTCGTGCACCCGGGAGTCCCCGCCTTCGGGTAGAAGTACACCAACACCCGCTGACCGGCGAAATCCTTCAGCGACACCATCTCACCCGTATGCGCCGGCAGGGTGAGATCCGGCACCGAATCACCCGGTTCCAGCCGTCGCACAGACGAAGAAGCACCCGTGGAAGAAGACGAAGACACAGACATGAACACAACCATACCCGGCACAGAACACGCCGTTAAGACCCGAATCGTGTTACCTCCCGGGCCAGCTGCGTGCGGCAACACCGGGTCTCCAGATGCGCGGTACCCCACCCATGAACTACCGTTGGAGACATCACCAAGACTGACCACCACAATTAAACCGGGAGTTCATCCGTGGCACGTGACATCGAAGACATTCAACGCGAGCTGGACCGCACCCGTCGGCAGTTCGCCTCCACTCTGGATCAGCTCGCCGAGCGCAGCCGACCCGAGAACATCGTCGACGACGCGAAGCGCTCAGCGACCGACAAGCTGAACGACCCGAAGGTCCAGAAGATCCTCGCAGGAGTCGCCGGCGCCGTCGTGCTCGCCGTCGCATTCGGTGTCTACCGCTCCCGCAAGAAGAGCAGCGACCTCAAGGAAATTCAGCGCATGCTCTCCGAGCGCCTCTCCTAGAATCGACGACAGAAGCACCCGAGCTTGAGGGCCTCTCCAACAACGGAGGGGCCCTCAAGCTCATTCACCTGTCACACGGAGTCACCGGTTTTCGTCGGCATTGCCCGCCTTCCACGTCTCCCACGGGATATTCCAGTCCCCGAGACCGTCCCAACCGGAAAGCTGACCGCCCTGGGTGTTGCTGACCACCACGACGTCGCCACGCTTCACCATGTCCTGGAACCACTGGGCGTTGTCCGTCGACACATTCAGGCAACCGTGGGACGTGTTCTGGCTGCCCTGCGCCCACACCGACCACGGCGCAGCGTGGACATAGATCCCCGAATAACTCATCTGGGTCGCGTACTTGACCTTCGTCCTGTAGCCGTCCGGATCATCCACCGGAGTGCCGTACGTCGACGAATCCATCACCAGATCCGGATACTGGTCACCGATGATGTATGTACCGTTCGGAGTCGGGAAACGCGGAGAACCCATGGAAATCGGTATGTTCCGCAGGACCTCACCGTTCCTCGTCACCTTCAACTGCTTCGTATTGTCATCGGCGTAGGAGATCACCGAATCACCGATGGTGAAGTTCGCCGCATTGTCCGAGGCTCCCCAGATGCCCCCTCCGAGCTGCTCCCCGTAGATATCCGCCCTGACCCGGACCTCAGTGCCCGGCGCCCAGAACTCCTCCGGCCGCCACCGAACCTCGTAATTGTTCAACCAGTAGAACGCACCCTCCACCGGCGGATCCGTGACAATCTCTATGGCGTCCTCGGCCGCCTGGCGGTCCGGAACAGTCAGACCGAACCGGAAAGCGATGGTCTGCCCGACCCCCACCGTCGACCCGTCCAGAGGTGACAACGCCACCGACGCCGTCTGCGCAGGCTCCGCCGTACCGAAGGTGATCGTCCGCTCAGAACCATTCGAACCCGTGGCAACGATCGTGTACGTACGGTAATAACCCAGAACCTCGGCGGTCTCCCACGTGGTGCCGTCCGCAGAGAGCGACGACTCCACCTCGTAACCGTCCTCGTTCGTCATCACGACCTTCTCGAGGGTCCCGTCAAGAGCCTTGACGGTGATCGGTTCCTTGGGATTCACCCCCGTCGCACCGTCGCGCACACTCACCGCAGGCTTCAAAGGCTCAGACGCAGGCGTGGCAGACTCCCCGGAGGTCACCGCACCACCACCCGCAGCGGGACCGCCACCATCACCGATCGTGCACCCGACCAACAGACCGGCCGCAGCGACCGCCCCCAACAAACCAGGCAACCCACGTACCCTTGACACACACTGTCCGAAGGTCATTACTCTCCATCTTGATGAACTTCTCCGCACGACACACCGGCCCTCTCAAAGAGACGACAGTGCCGCACTGTCAGATCGACGGTCGCATCCTGCGGAACCACAGCACAACCATCACAATGACACCAGCTTACGTCCCGGCAAACAGAGACACCGCTGATACACACCGATTGTGCCTGACCCGTGACCCCAGACCCGGCCCACCGCCAAGCACGCACACCCAAGCCCGGGGTACAGCAAAACCGGCCCTGACAGTAGATCTGATAAACAAGCCTTGAACAGGCGATTTTACAATCACACCGACCACTTGTAATATTTCACTTCGTTGCCGAGGGGAACAACCCCCACGGAAACAACATGCGCCATTAGCTCAATTGGCAGAGCAGCTGACTCTTAATCAGCGGGTTCGGGGTTCGAGTCCCTGATGGCGCACCACCTCACCCCCACCGGGATTATCCCTGGTGGGGGTTTTCTCATTACAGAAAATATTCTTTCCGGGGCAACCGTTGCCGATGCGGAAGCGAACACCACACACAAACAGCCGGACACACCCCGCGAACCTGGACGAGAAGCAACACCCATCCCACCCACCCATACAGAGCCCGGCGGCACAGTGCCTGACAGACAAACTAAAGCTAAAATGGCCAACAGGGATCCAAACCCCCAGTTAAATAAGTGTTTTCCCCGCCCACGCGGGGATGGTCCCGTCGTGAGGGCGTCGCCAAGATCGTGCCCACTAGTTTTCCCCGCCCACGCGGGGATGGTCCCATGCGCGACCCCGACGCCCCCACCACCCAAGCCGTTTTCCCCGCCCACGCGGGGATGGTCCCGGCCGGATGATCGAATCCTCGCGGAAAGTAGGGGTTTTCCCCGCCCACGCGGGGATGGTCCCAACACGGCACGTAGGTGCCAGCGCCCTGCCGGGGTTTTCCCCGCCCACGCGGGGATGGTCCCAACGCGGAATCAAGCTCACGCCGAAGCGCGTCCGTTTTCCCCGCCCACGCGGGGATGGTCCCACGGCTGCGTATTCCGCTTCTTCTGAGGACCCGGTTTTCCCCGCCCACGCGGGGATGGTCCGGAAGTGGAGCAGCGGAGGAATGCCGCCGCGCCGGTTTTCCCCGCCCACGCGGGGATGGTCCCGTCAACAAAATGGCCACCCCCAGCAAATCTGAAGTTTTCCCCGCCCACGCGGGGATGGTCCATGGTGGACTCGCAGGATCTTCGCGACGTCCGAGGTTTTCCCCGCCCACGCGGGGATGGTCCCTCCACCATGGCGATCCCCTTCGGGTGTGTAGTGTTTTCCCCGCCCACGCGGGGATGGTCCCTGTGCTGATCGGAGTATCCATCAGGTCTGACCGTTTTCCCCGCCCACGCGGGGATGGTCCCGGCACGGCGACGATCCCGGCGGGCAGGACGTCGTTTTCCCCGCCCACGCGGGGATGGTCCGTGGTCGGAGATCCAGCTCTTGACCGAGCCGAGGTTTTCCCCGCCCACGCGGGGATGGTCCATCACCACCAAGGACACCCCATGAAAAGCCCCGGTTTTCCCCGCCCACGCGGGGATGGTCCATCTCACGGTCCATCGTGATAGCCCTCGTCACCGTTTTCCCCGCCCACGCGGGGATGGTCCGACCGCGATGGTGCCCGCGACGTTCCGCGGGAAGTTTTCCCCGCCCACGCGGGGATGGTCCTGGCCCGGCCACACCGTCCACGTCGAAGGCCAAGTTTTCCCCGCCCACGCGGGGATGGTCCCGCCGCCGCCCAGGTGAAGACCCGCGAGGATCTGTTTTCCCCGCCCACGCGGGGATGGTCCGGACCACCACTTTCCGGCGGCGTATCCGCTGAGGTTTTCCCCGCCCACGCGGGGATGGTCCGCCGCGGCACGCCGAGCCACTGCCCGACCTCGCGTTTTCCCCGCCCACGCGGGGATGGTCCTGTCCCGGGATCCGGGATCCAGCCCCGGCCGTGGTTTTCCCCGCCCACGCGGGGATGGTCCATCAGCTGGCGGAGTCCACGGTCGTGGATGTCGGTTTTCCCCGCCCACGCGGGGATGGTCCATCCAACGTCCAACAGCTCGCGTCAGCGCTGATCGTTTTCCCCGCCCACGCGGGGATGGTCCCTTCGCCGGTCGCTGAGGCAGGCCGGTGAGGATGGTTTTCCCCGCCCACGCGGGGATGGTCCGGCCGTCGAGATCCTCGAGTCGGGGACGTCCTCCGTTTTCCCCGCCCACGCGGGGATGGTCCTCGACGAGGCTGTCTTCGGATACCGGGCGACCCTGTTTTCCCCGCCCACGCGGGGATGGTCCCACGCCTAGCCGGACGGTCGCGGGGTCCCGCCAGGTTTTCCCCGCCCACGCGGGGATGGTCCCCCGGACGAAGGGATGTGCGTCGTGATCCACCCGGTTTTCCCCGCCCACGCGGGGATGGTCCGACGCCGATTCGACGCCGATTCGACGCCGTAAGACGCTGCTTCAAGTTTTCCCCGCCCACGCGGGGATGGTCCCACGACTGAAATCACTCTGCCGTTGGCCACGGTGGTTTTCCCCGCCCATGCGGGGATGGTCCCAAGAAGTACACGAGTGATCCGCAGGCGATGCTGTTTTCCCCGCCCACGCGGGGATGGTCCCCCGCGTCCGCTGAGTGGCCCGGCTTTGCGGCCGTTTTCCCCGCCCACGCGGGGATGGTCCCATGGCCGAGTTCGTGGGCGAGCGTGGAGATCCGTTTTCCCCGCCCACGCGGGGATGGTCCCCCGGAATCTGCTACCCATACGGCGCGGCCCTGGTTTTCCCCGCCCACGCGGGGATGGTCCCTCCGGCGGCTCGGGCTCGATGCGGTGGGCCTCAGTTTTCCCCGCCCACGCGGGGATGGTCCCGCCGCACCGATACAGAAAGAAGAAGATATGACGTTTTCCCCGCCCACGCGGGGATGGTCCCGTGGGGACCTCGGAGCCGTCGGGGAGCATGAGGGTTTTCCCCGCCCACGCGGGGATGGTCCGTAGACGACCGGCTGCGTGGAGATCACCGCAGGAGTTTTCCCCGCCCACGCGGGGATGGTCCACACCGATATGCGGGTGTAGGCGCCTAAGATTCGGGTTTTCCCCGCCCACGCGGGGATGGTCCCTCACTCAGCCGGGCCTGCGCGTTCGAGTAGGTGGTTTTCCTCGCCCACGCGGGGATGGTCCGTGAACGGACTTGATCCCGCATGATGGAACAGCAGTTTTCCCCGCCCACGCGGGGATGGTCCCAACACCGCACTCACAGCCGCCGCCATGTTCACCGTTTTCCCCGCCCACGCGGGGATGGTCCGGAAAACCGCAGTGATCTCTGAGGTATCGCACACGTTTTCCCCGCCCACGCGGGGATGGTCCGAAGCTTGCTCGTGCTCGTGAGGACGCGGACGCTGTTTTCCCCGCCCACGCGGGGATGGTCCCACCGGCCCGGGGTCCGATACGCCGCACATCGTGGTTTTCCCCGCCCACGCGGGGATGGTCCCTCCACGGCGCGCTTCGCGTAGGCGATGACCTTCGTTTTCCCCGCCTACGCGGGGATGGTCCTTCGACAGCTAAGTTATGGTGCATCGCTGGCTGGTTTCCCGTACGGGTGGGATGGGGCGGGTTTTGCGTGTGCCAAGTGTGTCGGTGAGTGTCGTTTTTCTCGCTGGCACGGGGTAGTGCCGTGCACGTTGGGGTGTTTTTGAAGGCTTGCCGGTTATATCGCCGGTGGGTGTGTTCTTGTTTTGAGGGGGGAGATGCGTTATCGGCGTGCTCTTCTGCGTCGGGATGCGTTGGACCAGCCTCTGGGTGATCTGGTGGTTTTCTTTGTGGAGGGGCGCATGATCAGTTGCAGACCCTCTAGGTCGGTTGTCGCCCATTCGTGATTGTGCATGAGGATCGAGAATCCTTGTTCTGTGGACTGGTCCGGGTATGTCATTATTGCCCGGCCATTTGTTATTTCAGCGAGGATGATGTCCCAGATTTTCTCTCGTAGGCGTGCGTTGACTTTTCCGACGTAGACACCGCTGGAAACTTCGATCAACCAGCGGGTCAAATAGCCTCTCAGTGAGGGTGGGCAGGAGGACAGTATGATGGTGATCATCGGTTTTATGGTTCTTCGCCGTAGTTTGTCCCCGCTTCGACGGATTTCAACTTGTCGTCCCACAGTTCAACTACCGCGGGATGATCGGGGCCATCGTTGCCCTCGTCATCTTCCGGGGCGAGGAGATTGTTTATGTCGTGGACGATGCGTGTGAGTATCTTCTTCTCCTTGAAGAGGTCCCGGCATTTTCTTCTTATCTCGGATGTGAGGATGTCTGCTGTAATTTCCTCCTTGTTTAATTGTGATACGGCCTCAAAGGCCACCGGTATGGTTACCTCCGCCTTGTAGAGGTCGGCTATGTCGTAGACGAAGCTCCTGTCATGTCCCTTGTGTACAAATCCGAGGCCTGCGGAACATCCGAGTGCGACGATGGCCGAGTGAACGACGCCGTACAGGGAAGCGTGTGCTGCGGACAGCGCCTGGTTGATGTCGTCACCCGAAAGGAAATCATCGGGGTTGTACTGTCGTTTCGACCAGACGACGCCGGTATTTTCGGAGCATCGTCGGTACACGTCCCGCACGCGTGCACCTTCTCTGCCGCGGAGTTGCTGCATGGTGAGGCCCCTGGTTGATTCACCGTGGAACCGCATCTCATACATTTTCCGGGCGACGTGAAGACGGCTGCGGGTGTTGGAGACCAGCGCCGCCTGACGCTCCAGAAGGCGGGTGGATCGGCCCAGGGGCCGACCGTGGGCGTAGTACCGGACCCCGTTTTCCCCGCACCAGACGATGCTCGTGCCACTGTCTGCGGCGACGAGCATCGCCTGGTGTGTCACTCTGGTCCCCGGTCCGAGCATCAGCACACCCAGTGCTGAACTCGGTATGTGGAGGGTGCCTTCCTGGGTGGTGGCGGTCAGTGCGCCATCGTCTCTGCCGATCGTGCAGTGTTCGAGATAGATGAACGTTATCCGGTCAACTGCGCGGGCTAGTTCCGATGAGCGGGTTGGTTTGCCGACTCCGAGTCCTCGTGCCATCGTCTATCCTGCTGGTGCGAGTGTGAGAAGCCCCATTCCGAACCCTTTTGCGCGGCCGATTCCGTCGGTGAGGGTTTTTCGGAGTTGGTCGGCGTCGGTGACGGTGAGGATGCCGTCATACTGTGCGGTGGCCAGGGTGACGGTTCGTTGTTCCCGGTGGAATCGTCGCAGAGCGCTGTTCGTGATCTGGAACGTGGGTTTCACGTCGGGGTCGGCGCCCGGATCCGGGATTGAGACCGAGAATCCACGTTTCTCCGCGCGTTTGATGAGCCATTCCTGCTGGCCTTTCGCATCCAGTATCCCGAGCTGCTTCCGTCCACGATTCTCGGTTCGAAGTGTGGTGCTGGAATTGGCGGTGAGTCTGAAGCGGTAGGAGGAGCCCGTCTGTATCCGGTTGAGGAACGGATCGTATCGTGCGGTTTCCCATGATGTCTGGTTCTCCCAGCCGGCCTGTTCCTGGAGGTGGGTGAATGACGGTTGATCTCGACTGACGATCAGGAGACTGATCGCGTGGTCAGATCGGTCGATGCGCCACAGGACACGATGGTTGCCGTCGGAGGTGAGGTCAGGCGGGAAGCAACTCATCACGGCGGCGTGCATTTTCCACGGGTTGTTGAGGAGGTCCGTCGTTCCGCGTCGTCGCGGATGAAGGTTCATGCGGGACAGGTAACTCATCCTTCACCTCTCAGGAGGAGCATCGGGTCGTGTGTCGTCTGTGCGTTGTCGTTGACGCTGAAGGGTTCCGTGAACCCGTGGACGACTCCGCGCATGTCGTGGGCCCGGGCGTGGTCACTAAAACTGCGGGGGGTGTCTCGAATGAGTTCATCGAATTTTTCACCGGGTAACGCATCGCGGTTGTAGTGGAGTCTGACGGGTTCGCTGAGGGAACTGATGTGGGTTTTGCTTGCGATCCACCGGTGTTCTCTCAGTACCCGGTCAAGGGGGTTCTCCTCAATTCCGAGGAACACTCTCTTGCCGGGTGGGCAGGATCTGCGTCCGAGGAAGAGCGGGTACACCGGTGCGCGGAGGGCCTCGGATATTTCCGTTATCTGATCGTCCGGCCCCTCGAGCGCGGCGAGGAACACCGCGTCGGACAGGTAGTCACGGTGGGTGAGTGGTTTGGATGCTTTATTTAGCGCTGTTCCCTTGTCGACCATTCTCCAGTCGATTTCCGTCTGGAAGTCAGTGATGATTCTGCCTGGTTGGTCGATGCGTGTTCCGAAACGGAGTGACGCAAGGTCGTCGACGGGTTCGTCGCGTGATCGGCCCAGAGCGGCGGCGACCAGTCCTATGACTCCACTTTTCGTCGGGTGATCGAGGGTTCTGCGGTGTTTGAAACGACTCTCACTTCCCCATGCCTGTAGCGGGCCCGCGAGTTGTAGTACGGCGACCGTCATTCCTGGCTCCCGAGCCGCGTTTTGACGGAGTCGACCGCGAACTGCATGATCTCCCGGAAATCACCGGAAGTACCGTATTCGTCCAGTGCTTTCTTCGCGGGTTCGGTGGCTGCGGATCCGGAGACGACGTAGCGGACGGCGAGAGGCTCAGTGCCGTAGGTACGGTCATCCTCGGTGGCGTGTTCCGCCAGCTTGATGGCGGCTTTCTCCCCGTACCCGGAAGTGGACCTGATGGCGTCTTCGAAGGCTCCGACGAAGTTCACCGGCTGGTCTTCGCGGAGCGACACCATGATGAGTTCGGGGCGGGTGCGGTTGCCGAAGGTGTTCTGTTTACCGGTGGGCATGGACAGGGTGAAGCAGGCGATGAACGCTTCAACGGCGCGGCAGGCGGCGTCGAGAGAACCGAGCTGTTCGACGAGTGCGGGTACGTTGATCGTGGCGTAGCGGTAGAGGGTGGATGACGTGAACTCGACGGTTCCGATCATTTCCGCTGCAGCGGTGTCGGCGGTCTTATTGTCGTCGCTGGCGGTGAAGTAGTCGAATTCGGTGATGGCGGGATGGACCGACAGCGCGTGGGCGACCTGGCAGGTTGCATCCGAGTTCAGTTCGGGAGCGTCCGTGATCATCCTGCCGAACAGGGCGATGTCGATGGAACGGTCGTTGGTGACCGCGGCCTGTGCCGCTTTTTTGGTGACGGCTTTGCCCGAGTCGTGTGAGTCGAGACCGAGACGCGCGAGGCTGGTGATCTGACGGCGGGAGAGGAAGAGCAGGTACCCCGTCACCGGAGTGGTTTTCTGGTTCTCGTCTTTTTTGGCCTTGGGTTCCTTGACCTTGATTCCGGAGGCGGTCAGGGTTTTCACGGCGAGATCGGTGGCGACGTTCTTCTCGATGTCGGGCCGGAGCTCCCGGATTTTCGTGGCGATCTGATTGACGGCGACGACGGTGCGCTCGCCGAGCTCGTCGGTGTTGAGGTGGTTCTTGAAATTGGCCCGTGCGGCGCGTTTCCAGGCCTGGCTGGAGACCCGGGAGCGTCGGACACCTCCGTAGAAGGCCGTTTTCGGGCTTCCGGTGTCGTCCCGGTTGATGCAGGACGGTGGCACGGACTGGATGATGTGGATGTCGAGGTAGAGATTCTGGGATGTCATGGGATTGCCTTTCGGGTGTCTGTCGGGGATCAGGAGTTGTGTGTGGTTACCGTGTGGTGGAGCTGCCGGCCCCATCTGAGTCGGACGCCGGGGGCACTGTCGGCGAACTGGAGGTCGTAGAGGTCGACGGTGAACTGTCCGTAGTCGAGGGGGATGTCGTGCGCCCGGAACTGTTGGACCAGGCTGCGTGCGTGATGTCGTGTCGCCTCAAACGTCTGGGCGGTCGCCAGCGCGCGGAACCTGCGCAGGGTCGACTGCTCGAATGCGTCTGTGTTTGAGGGGGCGGCGAGACGCCGGACAGCGTCGCCGAACCCTGTGGGGCGCCTGTTTTTTGTTTCTTCGTCGAACATCGGGATGTGCATGGGGCGGTCCCGTCGGGACTGCTGGTGGATGCCGTAGAGGCCGAACGCGGTGTAGACGGCTCTTTCCGCGTAGTTCGGTTCGGTGTATCTGCTGTCGCTCCCGGAAAGTCCTGAGAGGACGAGGGGCCACATGTCGGGCATGTCACCCAACTCTCGTGTCGTGCTTGCCCGCATGAGGGCGAGCTGCGCTTTGGCGCGGCTTTCCTCGCTCAGGTAGCGACTCTGTATGTCAGATAGCTGGCGGTTCATCTTGGCCTTCAACTTTTGTCGCGTTGAAGTCTGCTGTGGAGGTTTGTTGTCGGTCATGTGTTGTCCTCGTTCGGTGTTTCATCGGGTGGAGGGGCGGCTGTCTCCGGTTTCTCGCGTGGGAGGATCTTGTTGACGGCCGCGATGAATCGTGCGTGGGCCAGTGGCGCGGTGTAGACGTGTCCGTCGTGTTCTCTTCCGGTCCATGCGTTCTCACCTGCATTCACAACGAGGTCCTCGGCCAGTCCGAGAGCGAGTTTCCGTAGCGATGAGGCCCAGACGGTGCCTTCGACGGTGGGATCGGACTGCCCGGTGATGCCTGTGAGCCAGGTACGGAACATCGGGTCCACCTGACTGAAGTACTGGGCACTCGCATGGGCCCGTTGGCCGTCCGGGGATCCTCCCGCCGCGACGGCGAGGTTTCCCGCGAGATTCGTGTATTCTCTGCCGATCTGTGTGGCTCGTTCGACCGCGGAGAGCACGAGCCCCTGGAGGTTCTGCGCGTCGGCGGAGGCCAGTTCGCTGGAGAGCCGCAGTGAGTCGTGCAGGATGGTGTCGATCACTGAACTCTTCGACCCGTATTCGATACTGACGACGTCGAGGACGATGCGGTAGGCGGGGGGAAGGATTCCGTTTGCCAGTTTGCCGACCCACGCGACGTTGCGGGGAGGGATGAATCGGCGGACCTTGGTTTTGTTGAGCCCCACGACCATCCCCGGATTCGGGTGGGGGAGCAGCGTCTCCAGACCCCGCCACATGGTCTGGCCACGGTTGAGGGTTCGTGGCATGTAGATCGTTCGCTTCGCCTTCTTCGACTGCGGCTCCGAGTACCGGAAGGCGGTCATGGTCTCGTTCTGGAGCTGTTCCGTGTAGGCGACGGGATCGCCGTTGCAGACCAGTGCTCCGGTGACCAGTCCGTTTTCCACATGAAGCCGGATTCGACGTTGCGGCCAGGTGAACAACGCCACCTGCCCGGGGGGCCGTACGTTGGATCGGGGGCCCGAGGGGAGCGGCGGTTCCTCCCACAGGGGAAGATCCTCGGCTTCCGGGGCATGATCGGCGATCAGGTTGAGGAGAAGGGTCTCGAGCAGTGTTCCGCCGACGACAGTTGTCCCACCGAGCCACCCGCACCATCCGGTGCCCATCGGATAGCCCCGTCCCCCTTTCACTCTCGGGTCATCGCATTGGCCGGATTTGATCCCTGAATAGTCCCACGAGTTCGTGTGGATCAACCAGCGTGCGCCTTCCGCCAGGGAGATCGGGGAGGTGGGGTCTGAACGGGTGAACAGTGCTCCTTCTCCGGGGCTGTCCGGAATGATGACGGAGAGGTCTTTCCAGTTTCCGGACGTCGTGCGGAGATCAGGGGCCTGGAGGAACGGATGGGCCGGATCGCAGAGGTCGAACCGCTGGTACCAGGTATCGAGGTACTCGTCCACCAGCTCGATGTCGAGACTCTTCAGGTCCCACATCTGCTTCCAGTGGTCCAGGGGTCCCTGCTGGAGTTCCTCCCTGAACGCACGGTAGAGGATCGCGAGAAGTGTGCGGAGAATGGCGAAATCCGTCGTGGGGAGTTCGCTGCTCAACTGCCGGTACTCGCCCGCTGAACGGAAAAGCTTCCGTATTCCCACCTCCTCCACTTTCCCGGCGTTGTCCAGTACTTTTATCCAGGGTTCGTCGATGAGGTTGAATGAAGATCTGCTCATGGTATCGTCATTCTCCTTTTTCTCCGGAACTGTATTTTTTTATCTCTATTCCTGTTTTCATGTCGTACCATATCTTATATTGGTTGATGTGTGTTGTTAGGTTCTCGTCGAGAATGAGGGGGAGTTGCCCTTTTAGCCAGTGGGATTTCTGCCAGACATCTATGTAATTGTCTTCCAACGTAACAAGAACATCGTCTCCCAGCTTACCTTTTGAAAGGAAAGCGGGGAGTGTCACGGTGCATGTCGCGATACTTCTCGCCAATTCGTCATCGACACCGGCTATCGCGTTGACCACCCGGCCTCCGTGCTCGCCGATCCAGGGGAGGGATATCAGATTTCCGTCCTGTTCCTGGATGACGATGACCTCATATGTCGAGTCAGCGTCCCGCACCTGCGGAACCCCGCGCTTTCTGTCTCCGGGTTCTTCGTCGCTGACAGTCGCCCATCCGATGGTGTCCCCGCGTGTCGGGGGAGCGACCAGGAAAGTTCCCGCCCTTTCCCTGCTGTCCCTGTGTTCTTGATCCTCCTTGTCATGGGCGCTTGTCCAGGCTTCCCTCCATGAGTCCGGGACGTCGAGTGACCGTGAGTATGCGGCGTCGACAAGACCGCTCACATGATCAGGTGAGGTGATGACGGGGCCGTGGCGGAGAAGAGTGATGACTGTCCGCAGCAGAGACGCCGCTCCATATACGCGCACGGAACCTACGGGAAAAACCGGTGGTTCACCGGGTAATTCAGAACTACCGAAATCCACTCCTGTTACCCCGGAAATGTGCAGCGTTGCGGATCGTAAATTGGCCGGTCTCCCATTGTTGTTCCTTGCGTGTCGGTGCATTCGCCCGGCTCTCTGAATCAACAGATCCAAGGGGGCCAGATCTGAGATGAGTGCATCAAAGTCGATGTCGAGAGATTGTTCTATCACCTGAGTGGCGACAACAATCAGGCGGTTCGGTCTTTCTCCGCCTGGTCCAAGAAGGTGGAGGAGTTTCTTTTCCCTCTCACGTCGGTCCACCGCGAGAAACCTGGAATGGAGGAGAAAGACCTCTTCTTCGGGAAGTGCGCCCGACAGTGACCTGAATATCTCCTGTGCCCGAGAAACTGTGTTCGCGACTATCCCGACGCATCCACCGCTACGGGTCATGTCCAGTGCTTCACGTGCGATGCTTGCCGGTGATTCGCCCGTGGAACGGATGGTGAAGGTCCTCGTACGGCCGGAAGGAGGAGGAGTGAGGACCGACAATGAGCCGCCTGAGACTGTCGAGATAGCCGGATATCCGGTGACCTCGCTGGCCTGCTTCCGGATCGCCGCCTCCGGGTCGGACTTCGGTTTTCTTCTCCGTGCGCGGCGTTCCGCGAAACTCATCGACCGGGTCACCGCGGGAACTGAGCTGCGTTGGCCCCTCGCGTATGCCGTGCACATCTCGGCCCGTCGGGCGGGGGACAGTGTGGCGGAAAGGGCGATGACCGTGGTGCCCGCAGCTGCAAGCCACTCCAGTACCCTGTCGAGATAGACGGCCATATAAGTGTCCGCCGAGTGCACCTCGTCCAGGATCACGACCTTCCCACTCAGTCCGAGGTGCCGGAGCATGACATGTTTCGACGCGAGTGCGGCGAAAAGGACCTGGTCGATGGTGCCCACGCTGAAATCCGCGAGGGCAGCTTTCTTACGTCCCCGCAACCACCAGTGTGCGGAGATCCTGCTGCATCCGTCGCCGTGCCCGGTGTCCTCGGCATCATCGTAGATCGGGTGAAGACGATCCCGACCTTCCATCAGTCCGCGGTACTCGTCATTGAATTGAGCACGTGAATGGCAGAGCACAGCCGATGTTTCCTCGCCGTCGGGAACCCCACGCGTCAGCCAGTCCAGGATCCTCGGGAAGATGCCGTCACTTGTCGCGCACGTCGGCAGCGCGACGACCGCTCCGCCGTAGCCGAACCGTGACGCGACGATCTCCGCAGCCGCCAGAGCCGCCTCCGTCTTTCCTTCCCCCGTTGGGGCTTCGACCAGAATGAGGCCGGGGGTTTCCATGTCGGTGGCTGCCTTCATGGCCGCCAGTTGGGTGGTTCTCGGTGTCGATCCGCGGGGCAGATTGAAACGGGACGCGAAGAGTTCCTCCGTATCCCGGACATCCTCCGGGGACCAGGGGCCGGGAAGTGCGAGGGCCCGCAAGGCCCGTTCTGTGCGTGCCTTTCGATCGGTGACGGAGGCCAGTGGAAACAGATCGGCGTTCGAGGCGATCCAGTCGCAGACGATGATGAAACCGGTCAGGACATGGAGGGCGGATTGAGTCGGAGTACAGAAGGCGAGGGTCTCCAGTTCGGGGTCAGAGAGACCCGCGGTTGCTGCCGCACGATTCCACCAGGACATGCGATCTCCGTTCCAGTGGAGATGGCTTTCGTTCGCGTACGCGGAAACGGTGGTGGGCAGGCGGGTCTCATCCGGATAGATACCGTGATGGCCGCCGACAACCCCCGCAAGGGCTTTCGCGCCCGGGTTTCCCCAGACCCCGGTCTTTGCCTCGAACCACTGGAGCAGACTCAGGTAGCTGATGACAGAGTGTGGGGCACCGCGTCGATCCATGGCAGAGAGCGGCAGAAAGGATGCCCCAGCGGTCCGCATCCTCTGTGCGAGTGTCTCAACCTGCATGGCAAAAGCTGAGGAGTGTTTGCCGATGTCATGGCCGGCTGCCAGAAAAACCGCCGTTTTCCTGGCGAGAAGTTCCGTGCCCACCGATTTCGCGACAGAATGCCGGGTCGCAGGTGACAGCCAGGTATCCCACATGGCGTCCGCCACAGAGGCAGTGTCATCAAGGTGCACGTAGAGGGGGAGCATCTCGGTGCTTTCGCCGCCGTATGCCCGGGGAGACTTTGCCCAGGCACTTCTGAGAGGTTCAGGCGGCGGAGGTTGTGGATGAAAGACGCTCTGCATCATTGTTGCTCCTGTCCCGTTCTGCTGGTTTCTCGCTCTGTCACCACAATGCCAAACGGGTGGGACATGATCACGGGACGTCATCGAACACGTGTTCTTTTCGGGGTTCCCTCGGTTTTGTCGGATGGTCCTCGGTAAGGAGGTCCTGGAGCGGGGAAGGTCTCGTCAGGGACCTTCTTTCGTGCCTGTTTGCATGCTCTCGTCCCGGAAACGGCGGGGCTGACGGTAGTGGGAGTGCGGCTCTAGAATCGGGGAAACTGTCCGACGGTCGTCCGAAAGCGGGATCTGATGCGAGCACTCGTTGTTGTCGATGTCCAGAATGACTTCTGTCCGGGAGGGGCCCTGGCGACGGAGCGCGGTGACATGGTCGCCGAGGGGATAGCGGACCTCATTCGTGATCCGGCCGCCGGGTACGGGGCGATCGTCGCCACGCAGGACTGGCATATCGACCCGGGCGAGCACTTCTCCGGGAGTCCCGACTTCGTTGATTCCTGGCCGATCCACTGCGTCGTGGGAACCGGTGGTGCGGAACTCCACCCGGCGATCAAGGATGAAGCCTTCGACGAGATCTTTCGGAAAGGGGAGTACTCCGCCGCGTACTCCGGCTTCGAGGGACATGCTGCCGGAGACGAAACTGTGACTATGACGACCTGGCTCCGTTTTCGTCACGTTACGGATGTCGACGTCGTGGGCATCGCCACCGACCACTGCGTGAAAGCAACTGTCCTGGACGCCCTCCGGGAGGGATTTGGGGTGCGGGTGCTGCCCGAACTCTGCTCCCCGGTCACCGTCGACACCGGAGAACAGGCACTGCGGGAGATGGAGTCTGCGGGAGCCCGGGTGGGACGCTGATTCTTCCGGTGTCGATCGGGGGGTCGGGGGTGGCTGTGGAAGTTTCTCAGGAACTTCTCTGTCTGGCGATAAATTATAAGTTTGCAGCCCTATGACTCTCAGGTTTTGATGTCGGTCGGCGGGTGGCATGTGACGTTCTAGACAGGGTTAAAAATGCCGAACATCACAAGGTTCCACAAATGGCCTAAATCTATCTTTTTGTGCAGCTAGAACGTGTTTATTGGAGGTGCTGGCGGGGTGGCGTGGGGGTGTCGGTGAGTAAAGTGTGCCCCACTAAAAACTTTCCTTCCCCGTAAACATTGTTCGCCGCATGCTTTCCTTCCGGGCATCCAGGGGGGTATTAGCTGTACTGAACCTTAAAACCCGCCTAATCTGATACATGGAAAACTGTCACTCGGGCGATGGCTAACCACGTTAGGTCCCAGTATTTGGGTCTGCTCCACGTGGCGGGATCGCCTTGGTAGGAAAGGAAAGTTTTATAGTGTTAAAAACGAAACCAGTCGGTAGGGGGGTGGCCCTCCTTCTCGCCTTGGTACTCATGGCGTACGGATTTGTGGTGCCCAGCCCTGCGGCTCTTGCCGCCGAGGATGGTGGAACGACGGGGAGAGGCAACATCTCCAGTACCGATCCGTTCAAGATTCTGTCCAATGACGGATTCAGCCCCAAGCAGGTTAAGGGGTATGCGGTCCGAGGTAGAATCATCGGAGGTGACATTCCCGAGGGGTTCCGTCAGGTCAGTCAGAGTGCTCACCTCACAAAGGTTCAGCTACCTGACGGTACGGTGATCAATGCATACTGCATTAACCGTCCGGTGAATGTCCGTGGCGGTGCCGACTACGACCTCTCGGTCTTCGAGAATGAGAAGGCGGACTGGATACCTGCTGCAAACGGGGACAAGATCCGTCGGGTGGTGGACAAGGGCTATCCCAATGTCACCGTTGAGACGCTCATGGCGGCTGCGGGAATCGGCGGATTTATTGACAGTGACAATAACCGTCGGCGGGAAGCCCTGACAGCCACCCAGGCTGCAATCTGGCACTACACCGAGAATCTCGACGTCAAGTGGAGCGGATCCGACGACTGGAACATGTCCAGGTTCGGAGGCCCCCAGCAGCGGGATCGTATGAAGAAAATGTACGATTACCTGCTGAAGGTCGCTGAGGAATCGCCGAAAAAAGTTCTTGACTTCGAACTGAAGATTGACCCCGAAGCCGCCAGTGGTAAGAGTAACTCCAACATCGGGCCTTTCACGGTTTCGACGAATGGTGATGAGGCAACCCTCGAGCTGGTCAATCCGCCCGCTGGTGTCGTCCTGTACAAGAACTCCTCTCCCCTTGAGCCTGCCGGAACCACAACCGCAGTTTCCAATGGTGACGAATTCTTCGTACACGTTCCGGCGGGAACTCCCGACGGCTCCGTCACTCTTTCACTTTCAGGTGTCTCCGAAGTACCTGCCGGCACGATCGTCAGTGACCGACTGGGAGTCAACTACAAGTACCCGGACAAGAACAACAAGCTCCGTGGTCCCTTTGGTCAGCAGCTCGTGATCTCTGACGGCGGCGGTGCAATTGCGATGGTGACCACCGCCGAAGCAACCTGGGAAGGTGAGGAGGCGCCGATTG
>NZ_JAENIQ020000007.1 GCF_016595275.2 Corynebacterium pygosceleis
TTCCCTAGGGGTGGTGCCCCCTTTTTCGTCGTTGCCCCACCGGACACGCGGCACCGCCCCACGTCGACCGTGGCCCGCGTCCCACCGAACCGGGAACAACACACCCGGGTCAGATAAGTCCCGGCGTATGCGTCGCAGAATGTCCTTCCTGCTCCGGACCGGTCCTCATCCCGGTGTCGACTGCCCCTGTTGCGGACCGTGCCGAAGTCACGGGCCATGTGCAGGTAGGACACGTACGGCTTGTACCCCGTAGACGGGCCTCCGGTAGACGGAACGCCGGAACGGAGAAAAGGATACGTCCACCACGTCTCAGATGTGGTCAACGTATCCTCCCCACATTTCCGGGAGTACGGTGCCACCGGGTGATCCGGAGCTCATCTCGTCGACCGCCCTCCCGGCGATTCAGTGCCGGTGCCACCGGGAGGCCATCGCCGGCAGCTTGTCGAGGTGGGGTAACTGACCTTTGCTGCGGAGACACCCCGACGGCGGTGGGGCCACGGGTCCGACGGACCCTGGCCCGATTGCGGTGTGACCCGCCGAACCTGCTGATGGTTTACCTGCGGACGATGTCTTTCCGTCGATACGGGGTAACGGCTTCGCTGGTCGGCGGCACGTGTGCCTTTGTGCTCCGGTCGACCACCGGAGGGCGTGTGACGCTAAGCGGTCCTCCGGTAACCCCCGTGGCGTTTTTCCCCGGGATGTCTCCCGTGTCGGCTGGGCCGGTTCCGACGGGGAGGGCCCCTGTTCCGAGGAAACCGCACCCGGATGGTTGTAGCCGAAGCAAGAGAAAGGGCGGGCCACCGGAAACGAGAATCCGGTGGCCCGCCCTTTCGGTGGGGCTCAGCGATCGCTGATCGCGTCGAGTGGTTTGGTCTTCGCGGCCCGGTGTCCGGGCCACACGGCGGCGATGACGCCGACGACGGCTGACGCCACGAGCATGATGCCGAGCTGTCCCCACGGAACGATGACGGTCTCGAGGGAATCCTCACCGACGGTTCGGGTGAAGCACCATCCGAGTCCGAGACCGACCGCGGCGCCCAGCAGCGCACCGAACAGGGCGATGACGACGGACTCGAGGTAGATCATCCGGCGGATCTGGCCGCGTTGGGTGCCCAGCGCGCGGAGCATGCCGATTTCGCGGCGGCGTTCGGTGACGGACAGTGCGAGCGTGTTGATGATTCCGAGGACGGCGATGATGACGGCGAGTCCGAGGAGACCGTAGAGAATGCCCAGGAGCTGGTCGACCTGGTTGGCCTGGGAACTGGCGTACTCGTCCTTCGACATCACCTGGACGACGAGGTAGTCGGACATCGCGGTGCGGAGTGCGTCACCGAGTTCGGATTCTGAGGTTCCGTCGGACCGGTCGACGAGGACCGTCTCGATGTCCATCTGATTCAGGGGCAGGAGTTCCGTCGCCGCGGAGACACTGATGAAACCGGGGCCTCCGGCCTGCATCTCCTCATAGGTGCCGAGGAGGGGTACCTCGACGGGGCCGGATCCGGCGGGAGTGGAGAGGGCGACGGTGTCACCGACGTGGAGGTTGAAGCGGTCGGCGATGTCCCTGAAGAGAATGACACCACGTTCGTCGCGGAGGTTGCCGGATCCCTCGGTGATGGTGACGGCCAGTCCCTCACCGGAGTCGAGGTTGAGGTTCGAGACAGGGCTCTTCGGGATCCCGCCGAAGGCCGGGTACAACGGTGCACCGTTGACCAGGATCGGTGCGTGGTAGACGGTGTGCGCCGCCTCAACCTCGTCGAGGGCCGTGATCCGGTCGGGTACGGAGGACGGGATCTTGAACACGTTGGAGTTCTGTGCGGTGACGACGTAGTCGGAGGTGAACACGTCGTCGACGATGCTCTCGATGCTGTGGCGCATGGTGGCGCCGAGCATGCCGATGGAGCTGACCATCATCAGCCCCAGGGTGAGCGCGAAGGCTGTGGCGGCGGTACGTCGGGGGCTGCGCCGGGAGTTTGTCGAGGCGAGCTTGCCGACCGCGCCGAAGGGTGCGCCGATGATGCGGCCGAGTCCCCCGACCACCGGGATGGACAGTGCCGGGCCGATGAGCCACACGCCGATGATGACGGCGAGCGCGCCGACGCCGATGGAGATGAGCCGGTACTTGATCTCGTCGACACTGGTGGTGAACGCCCCGAAGAGGCAGAGTGCCGCGCCGACGCCGGTGATGAGGCCACCGATGACCGTGCGGGCGCGGAGGGAGTTGTGGGAGGAGCTGTCTCCGCTGCGCATCGCTTCGACGGGGTGGATGGAACCTGCGCGGCGTGCGGGGGCCCAGGCGCTCAGGACGGTGACGATCGCACCGACCACCAGCGGAACGATGATGGTGGAGGGGGTGAGGGACAGGCCACTGTCCGGCATGCCGATGCCGCCGGTCTTCAGGGCGAAGAAGAGCCCCTTGGCCAGGGCGACACCGAGGACGATGCCGAGTGCGGAGCCGATGACACCGACGATGACGGCCTCACCGATGACGGACCGGGTGATCTGGGAGCGGGAGGCGCCGATGCTGCGGAGCAGCGCGAACTCGCGGGTCCGTTCGGCGACGATCATCGCGAAGGTGTTGGAGATGATGAACGTTCCGACGAGGAGCGCGATCGCCGCGAACGCCCACAGGAAGTAGTTGACGAAGCTCAGGGCCTTCTTGAGTTCCTTGGTCTGACGTTCGACGAGAACATCGGCGTCGTCGACGGACAGGTCCGGGTAGGTGGCGCGGAGATCGTCGATGACCCCGTCGAGGTCGGCGCCGTCCGCGAGGACGAGAGACGCGGAGTTCACCAGGTTGTCGGGGGCGTAGATGTCCAGGAACTGGTCCTCGGGCAGGAGGACGCCGATCCACCCGCCGGTGGCGGTCGGTACATCGTAGGTGCCGGTGACGGTGACCTCGAACTGATCGCCGGGGGTGACCACGGTGACCTTGTCACCGATGGTGATGTCCCCGCGTTCCGCGGCACTGGTGTTGACCGCCACCTCGTCGGTGTCCCCGGGCCATGCGCCGTCGACGAGGGTGAGGGAGCCGGCGTTCTCCTGGTCCGGGTTGTACGGGATCGCGTCCGAGGGGGCACCGCCGGTCTGGATGGCTTTTCCGTCGCTGCCGGCGAGAATCATCGGCGCGGGCTGGACGATCATGTCGGCGGCGGTGAGGTCGTCCCGCTCACGGATCTCGCGGACCGTGTCGGCGTCCAGTGCGCGCCCCGCACCGTCCGGACCGGAGACGACGATGTCGACGTCGTCGTACTGTGTGGCGATGATCTTGGCGAAACTGCTCGACAGGGATGCGGTGAACATCGAGGAACCCGCGATGAAGGCGGTTCCGAGGACGACGGCGAGGATCGTCAGGGCGAGGCGGAGCTTGTGGGCGGCGATCGTCCGGCGGGAGATCGTCCGCATGGGTTTGCGGAGCCCGGTGTGTGTGGATGTGCTCATGGTGCGGCTCACAGTTTCTCGATGTCGGCCATCACGGACAGGATGCTCTCGGCGGTGGGATCGTCGAGTTCGTTGACGATCCTGCCGTCGGCGAGGAAGATCACCCGGTCGGCGTAGCTCGCGGCTTTGGCGTCGTGGGTGACGATGACGACGGTCTGGTCGAGATCGTCGACGGCGGCGCGGAGAATGTCCATGACCTCGGCCGAGGCGTTGGAGTCCAGGTTTCCGGTCGGTTCATCGCCGAAGATGATCTCGGGACGGCTGATGAGCGCCCGGGCGACGGCGACGCGCTGCTGCTGTCCGCCGGAGAGTTCGGTGGGCCGGTGGTCGAGTCGCCTGGCGAGGCCGAGTCGGGTGGTCACCTCCCCGAACCAGTCCCGGTCGACGGTTCCGCCCGCGATGTCGACGGGGAGGGTGATGTTCTCGGCCGCGGTGAGCGTGGGGACGAGATTGAAGGACTGGAAGACGAAACCGAGCCGGTCGCGCCGCAGTGCGGTGATCTGACGGTCGGGCAGTCCCGCCAGGTTCGTGTCACCGATGAACGTCGCGCCTTCGGTGACGCTGTCGAGTCCGGCCATGCAGTGCATGAGGGTGGACTTGCCGGATCCGGAGGGGCCCATGATCGCGGTGAACTGGCCCTTCTTCAGGGTGACGGAGACCCCGTCGAGAGCGCTGACGACGGTCTCACCGGATCCGTAACGCTTGACCAGGTTCTCGGCGCGGGCGGCGGGAGTGCCGTCCGGGGTCGGGTCGGTGGGCGTCGTGGAAACAGGACAGGTCACGTTCTCTCCTCGAAAATTCATGTTTGTGCAGGGCATTCCGGTTCATCCGGGTGGACTCACCCCAAGCCTAAACCCTGCCGCAGGGTAAAGGTACAGGGCAACCGTCCACGGGTCTGCCCGGGCGGTCGCCCGGTTCAGGGGCGGTCCGACGTGAAGGTGCGGTGTTCGCCGCTGAGGGGATCGGTGAATGCGAGGGCGGTCGCGCGGAGGTGCATGGGGATCCGGAAGTCCTCGTCGTCCTCGGGGAGGATGTCCGGGTAGAGCGGATCACCGAGGATGGGGGCTCCTGCGGTGAGCATGTGCAACCGGAGTTGGTGGGTACGTCCGGTGGCCGGGTGGAGGGTGTAGTGGGCCTGCCGGGGGAGTGGCCCGTGGACGGACTCGAGGGCGGCCTGTTCTGTGTCGTTGACGGGGGACACGGAGCTGACGGTGGTCCGTGCGTTCGGTTCCCCGTCCTCGAGGTAGGCCTGTAGCCTGCCCCGGGTCTTCTGCATCCTGTGCTCCCAGGTCACCGGGCCTTCCGCCACGGCTGTCGCCAGGTCGGGAAGGAACGTGGCCGTCGCCCGGTATGTCTTGCGGACGCTGCGGGAGGCGAACAGTTGCTGGTAGGCGCCGCGGACGGCGGGGTCGCAGGTCAGGACGAGGATCCCCGCTGTCAGCCGGTCGAGGCGGTGGGCCGGTGTGAGATCGGGGTTCCCGGTCTTCCGGCGCAGTCTGACCACGGCGGTTTCGGTGATGTGACGTCCGCGTGGCATCGTCGCGAGGAAGTGCGGCTTGTCGACGACGAGGAGGTGTTCGTCGTGGTGGATGATGCGGCAGTCGCCGGGGACGGGTGTTTCGGGTGCGGGGGTGCGGTAGAACCAGACGTCCTGTCCGGGGGCCAGTACCCTGTCCGGGGGGAGTGGCCTGCCCTGCGGATCGACGACGTCGCCGGCGTCGAAACGTGCGCGGACCGCTCGGGCGTCGTCGCCGGTCGCACGGTGCGACTGGGTGGTGATGAGGGTGGTGACGAACGCGAGTGCTGTCACGGGTGCAGCATCGTCGGGGAGTCGTGCACGGGACGGATTCAGGCCGTCGCGGACCGGAAGAGGTGCCTGACGACGTCTGCGCTGTACTATCCTTTGGCCCATGGACATCAATTCTCTCATGGCTCAGCTGGCTGATTTCTTCAGCAACGGAATCGGCAAGATCATCGGTGACGTGATGCGCGTCATCTATCATTTCCTCTACCCCGCGAACGCTGACGCGGCACGTGTCCTCGAGGCCGCGGATGCCGCGAAGGCTGCGGCCGGAGCCACCGCGGCCCAGTGAGTTCCGCCCCGCCCGGTCTCTCCGTTCTCGATCTCGTCCCCGTTTCCTCGGGGTCGGGGCCGGCTGCGGCGATCCGGGCGGCGTGTGCGGCGGCGCAGACCGCCGAACGGCACGGGTACGACCGCTACTGGTTGGCGGAGCACCACAATTCACCGGCGCTCGCCTGTTCCGCGACGACCGTGCTCATGGGTGCGGTGGCGGCGGCGACGGAGACGATCTGGGTGGGGTCCGGGGGGATCATGCTGCCTAACCATGCTCCCCTGAGGGTCGCGGAGGATCTGGGCACCCTCGCGGTCATGTACCCGGGCCGGATCGACTGCGGGCTCGGGCGCGCGCCGGGGACCGATCCGGGGACCGCCGCCCGGTTACGGCGGGGGTCGGCTGATCTGGTTGATTTCACCCGGGACCTGACGGAACTGCACGACTATCTCGGCCCGGCCACCGGTGCACCGGGGGAGACCGAGGTCATCGGACGCGGTGCCGGTGTGCGGCTCTTCGTGCTCGGTTCGTCGACGGGCGGGGCCCGTGCGGCGGCGGAGCTGGGGTTGCCCTTCTCCTTCGCCAGTCACTTCGCGCCCGACCAGCTGCATGAGGCGCTCGCCGTGTACCGGGGGAACTTCAATCCCGACGCCCCGACCGCCCAGGTCTCCGCGCCGTGGGTGAGCGCCGCCGTGAACGTCATGGCCGCGGACACCGTGGCGGAGGCTCAGCGGCAGCTTCTGACGCTGCGGCACTCCTTCGCCGGTGTGCTCACGGGCCGGAGGGGTCCGCTCGTCGCGCCCGGGGACACCGTGGAACCGCACCCGATCCTTGAGGCACGTGTCCATCACTCGCTCCGTGTGACCGCCTGTGGAACGGCGGCGGGGGTCGTGGACCAGTTGCTCGACTGGGCGGTCCCGCTGGGGTTGGACGAGATCGTCACGGTCACCTACGCGCACGACCCGGAGGTTCGGCGGAGATCCCTCGCTCTCGTCGGGGACGAGTGGGCACGGCGGCGGAATTGCTGCATGTGACGGCCCTTTCATCCCCTTCCCCGCGGATGTCGAGTGGGTAGAATGGGGGGTGGAAACGGTGTCCGGACCGGACACCGGACAGAGGCCGGATCAGGTCCGGCGGGAAAGGTCGTGATCGGGATGACCCAGCACACCAGTGAACGGAAACCAGGGCGTGAGGACATCGTCGTTGTCGCGGTGGACGGTTCCGAGGCGTCGAAGGTCGCGGTCAGGTGGGCCGCGAACACCGCGGACAAGCGGGGTGTCCCGTTGCGTCTCGCGGCGAGCTACACCATGCCCCAGTTCCTCTACGCGGAGGGGATGGTTCCCCCGCAGTCCATCTTCGATGAACTCCGGGCGGAGACGATGGAGAAGGTCGACGAGGCACGGGCCATCGCCCATGAGCTGGTGCCCGACCTGAGGATCGGCCACGTGGTGGCGGAGGGCAGCCCGATCGACATGCTGCTGGAGATGTCGCCGTCGGTGACGATGATCGTGATGGGTTCCCGTGGTCTCGGGGGGCTGAGCGGCATGGTCATGGGATCTGTGTCCGCGGCGGTCGTCAGCCACGCGAACTGTCCCGTCGTCGTGGTCCGGGAGGACTCGGGGGTGCGGGACGAGACCCGGTACGGTCCCGTGGTCGTCGGTGTGGACGGTTCCGGTACCTCCCGGAAGGCCATCGAGTACGCGTTCGCCGAGGCGTCGGCACGCGGTGCGGAACTCATCGCGGTACACACGTGGATGGACATGCAGGTGCAGACGTCGCTCGCGGGACTGTCCGCGGCGCAGGAACAGTGGGTCACGATCGAGGAGGAACAGGAGGCCCTGCTCGCGGAGCGGCTCGCCGGATTCGCCTCGGAGTACCCGGACGTTCCGGTGAAGAGGCTCGTCACGCGGGACCGTCCCGTCCGGGCGTTGTCGGACGCGGCTCAGGGCGCCCAGCTTCTGGTCGTCGGCTCGCACGGTCGTGGCGGTTTCAAGGGGATGCTGCTCGGTTCGACGTCCCGTGCGCTGCTCCAGTCGGCGCCCTGCCCGATGATGGTCGTGCGCGGACAGGTCGGGGACTGACGGTGAACGCCGCCGGGGGTGTGCGGGTTTTCCCGGCCCCCGGTGACGGCATCGCACCGCGAACCTGCTGATCGTGTGGCGTGGGTAACGCCCGGGTTTCAGTAGGGGAACACTTTGGGTCCAACGGGCCTCCGGGGTTTGTCTGCCGCCGGACACGACCTATATTCATTTGTGGACACCATTGTGGTGGTTTAACGGCGTCATGTTCTTGTTTTCCGGATGCCGGATGAATACCGAAGACTATCTGTAAAAGGAGAATTACAATGCCCGGTCTTTCTTTCCTCGGCTGGATCATCATCGGCGGACTCGCCGGCTGGATCGCCTCCAAGATCAAGGGGACCGATGCCCAGCAGGGCCTGCTCCTCAACATCGTCGTCGGTGTCGTCGGCGGTCTCATCGGCGGCTGGCTGCTCACCCTCTTCGGAATTGATGGTGGCGGCTGGATCTTCAGCTTCCTCACCTGCCTGGTCGGCGCGGTGATCCTGCTGTCGATCGTTCAGGCGGTCCGCAAGTAGTTCCCGGTCTCCGTTTCCGGGAGAGTGGCCGGCACCTGTTTTCAGGTGCCGGCCACTTTTGTGCGCGGGGTCGTCCGTGGTCGCGGCACCGAGGGGGTATTGTGGAGGTGACATGTCTGACCCGGAGCCCCACAGGTGCCGGGTCCCGCCGCCTGCGTCCGTGCAGCCGGGCGGAGAGGAAGGACATCGCTGACGAGCGCAGGAAGGATGTGGGCGTCATCGCCGCCGCTACAACTAAGCCCGATAAACCAACCGGTCGGTCTACCACGAAAGGGCGGAGCGGCAGCCGCCGCCGGAATCGCCCGAGTCCGCGTGAACGTCTGCTGACGAGCGCCACCAAGCTCTTCACCACGGAGGGGATCCGGGTCATCGGCATCGACCGTATCCTGCGTGAGGCCGATGTGGCGAAGGCATCGCTCTACTCCCTGTTCGGTTCCAAGGATGCACTGGTCATCGCCTACCTCCAGGATCTGGACGAGAAGTCCCGGGCGGACTGGGTGCGGAGGACCAGCGGGATGAAGGATCCGGTGGACAGGATCCTCGCGTTCTTCGACCAGGCCATCGATGATGAGCCGGGCCAGGATTTCCGTGGGTCGCACTTCCAGAATGCCGCGAATGAGTATCCCCGCCCCGAGACCGAGAGTGAGCGGGGCATCGTCTCGGCTGTGCAGGAACACCGCCGGTGGATGTTGCAGACGATGGTGGATCTGTTGACGGAGCTCAACGGCTATCCGGGCACGGCGCAGGCGAATCAGCTGCTGATCTTCCTCGACGGCGGCCTCGCGGGGGCCCGGTTGAACCGTAGCGTCGAACCGCTCCGCACCGCCCGTGATCTGGCGAAGCAGCTCCTGATGGTTCCCCCCGCCGACTACTCCATCTGATCTGCGGGACGGTTCCCGTCATCCCCGGACCCGGGGGTGTGGTCCGGGGTCTCGGGCGTACCGGCGGTGTCCGTACCGGCGGCGTCCGCGGCTCCCTCATCGGACTGCCCGCCGGTACCCGGGTTCTTTTTCCGGCGTGCCTTCTCCTCGCGTTTCCGGCGCGCCTTCTCCCGGTCGCGTTCCCGGACCGCTTGACGCCGCTTCTCCTTCGCCTCCTTTTTCGGTGCGTTCAGGGCGTCGATCTCGGCTTTCCGGGTTGCCCGGGCATCGACGTTCATCCGGTGCAGCCTGCCGATCCGGTGGGGGGTGAGCACCATGAGCAGTCGGCGGCGGCGGATATCTCGCCGGACGGCGCGGTCCTCACGGAGCTGCCCGCTGACCTGTTGCTTCGTCTCGTCGCGGAACGCCCTGAACTCCTCGGTCAGCGGATGTTTCTGGTCGAGGATGGCGTTGAGGATGATGGTCTGGCACATGGTCCAGAGATTGCCGGCGAACCAGTAGAGTGCGATGGCGGCGGGGGCCGGGCCGGTGAGACCGAACGCGAGCGGGAAGACGGGGATCACCACGGCGATCATGATCATGAACTTCTGGATCCTGCGGGCGGCCGCGCTCCCGTGGTCCAGGGTGATCTGGGAGCGGTAGATGGAGACCAGCATGTTGATGGTGGTGAACACGGCGGCCGCGATGAGGAACGGGAGCACGAAATGGAACACCGTGTCCCGGTCGGTGCCCAGTGCGGTGAGCTGGTCGGTGGACATCGCCGGGTACGCGGGCATGGGGACGCCGCTGATTCGTCCGTGGAGGAACGCCTCGATGTCTGTGGAGGTGAGGAAGCCGATGGGTTGTTGTTGTGCCGAGTCGAGTCCGCCGGAGGGACGCGCCATCTGGAGAAGAACCTGGTAGAGGCCGATGAACACGGGTAGCTGGATCAGGGCGGGGACACAACCGCCCGCGGGCGAGTAGCGGTGCTTTTTGTAGAGCTCCTTGCGTTCCGCCGTGAGTTCGTCGTCCGCGTCGGCGTCCGTGCGCAGTTCGTACCTCTCCTCGAGTGCACGCAGTTCCGGTCGGAGATTGATGAAGACGCGGTTGGAACGGTACTGGGTCCAGGCGAAGGGCAGGATGATCAGCCTGACGGTGATGATCAGTCCGAAGAGGGACAGCAGCCAGGCGAGGGAGTCGTCCATCCCGATCCAGGAGTGGAGCGCGATGTGCCAGAGCTTCATCACGCCGGAGACCGGGTAGATCAGGAAATCGAGCATGACGGGTGGTTGTCCTCGTACTGTCCGGGGGCCTGCCTCTCGGCAGGAGGGCCGCCCATGATCGTAGTCCAGCGCGGGGCCGGTGCGTCCGGTGGTCGGGGAAGCGGTCGAGCTATGATGGTTGGTCATGAGTCACCGCGCGCCAGATCCGTCGTCACGGACGTCACCGATGTCGCCGCCACAACCGCCGTCACGCCGATTCAGCATCGTGGAGTTCATCGGTGAACTGCTGTTGACGGCGGGTGCGCTTCTCCTCCTGTTCGCGTTCTACGAGTCGTACTGGACGAACATCGAGGCCAGCCGTGAGCAGGAGCGGGTGGCGTCTAACCTCGAGCAGCGGTGGGCGGGGCCGCAGGAGGACGCCGGGGAGGGGCAGCGGGAGAATCCCCGGGTCCGGCGGGAGCTGGCTCTGGGCGAGGCATTCGCCCGCATGTACATTCCCTCGTTCGGACCGGACTTCCATTTCGCGATCGTGGAGGGCACGGAGGACGCGGATCTGCTGGCGGGTCCGGGACGCTACACGGACACCCAGATGCCGGGGCAGCCGGGTAACTTCGCGGTGGCGGGGCACCGCGTCGGCAAGGGGGCCCCGTTCAACGATCTCGGGAACCTCCGCACCTGTGACCCGGTCGTGGTGGAGACCCGGGATTCGTGGGACATCTACCGTGTTCTCCCCGTTGACGCGACGACCGGGGAGCAGCGACGTGCCGCGGCGGCGGAGTGTCTGACACCGGAGCAGGTCGAGCGTGTGGCCGTCGGTGACTACGCCGGTGTCGACGGACGCCTGATAACGGTGCCCGGTGACGTGTCGGTGATCGATCCGGTCCCGGGGCTCCCCGGGGTCGTCGCCGACCCGCACCTGGAGGGGCTGATGACGATGACGACCTGTCATCCGAGGTTCTCGAACGCGCAGCGGATGATCGTGCACGCGATGCTGGTACGGACGGACACGAAGCGGGACGGTTTCCGTCCGGCGGAGCTGGAGGAGAACTGACATGTACGGATTCATCTGGCGTCATCTGCCCGGACCCCGCGCGGTGAAGGCACTGTTGGCCGTTCTTCTCCTGGTCGCCGTGTTCTTCCTGCTGATGGAGGTCGTCTACCCCTGGGTGTCCACCCTGATGCCGTACAACGACGTGGCGGTCTAGCCCAGCTGGAGTCGGCGGATCACCTGCTCGGCGACGATCTGCGGTTTGACGGACTGTTCCTGGTTGGAGAAGACGACCACCGCCGTGGCGCCCTTCTGGACCGCGTAGAGCGCGTGCCCGTTGCCGCCGAACCGGCCGCCGGACCAGCCTTCGGGTTCCTCCGCCGGGTCGGTGGAGGCGACGGGGGCCGCCCAGTCGACGACGGCGGTGGCGGCGTCGGTGGAGTCCATGTGCCGGACGATGACGGTGAGCTGGGGTTCCTCGGGATAGGACCAGTAGACGCAGGCGGGTGTGTCGAAGCGGTCGTCGACGCCGACACCGGTGACACGCTGGCCGTTGGTGTCCGCGACCCACTGTGTGTCCAGGTAGGGGCACTCGACCCAGGAGCCGCGCCCACCGGGGACGACCGGCATCGCGTCGGTCGGCAGCCCGGAGTCGTGGACGGGAGCTTCAGGCGGTGCGGGAGCGTCGGCTGCGGTCTGGTCCTGCGCGGGAGCGGACATCGCGGTGTCCGGTGCGGGTTCCCCGTCGGGGGTCTCACCGCAGGAGGTGAGGGCGAGGAGCGGCAGCAGACTGGACAGTGCAAGTAAGGTACGGCGCATGGGACTTAGCGTAGGGACCGAATCCGCCGACCGCACCTCGGGTGCTCCCGGGGAGCGGAGCATACGGCAGGGTATCCACATACTCACCGGGGTGCTGCTGCTCGTGGTGGCGTTCGCGGCGGTGAAGTCCGAGGCCGTGCAGCTGCTCATCACACTGGCGTTGTGTGCGGGGTTCTCGGGCACCTACGTTCTGGGGGCGCGGACACGTGACCGGATGTCGGGCGGCCAGAGTCAGGTGTGGTTGCTGGCGTTGACGTTGCTGTGGGTGCTCCTCATCCCGATGCAGCCGACCGCCATCTACCTGGTTTTTCCGCTGTACTTCCTGTATCTGCAGGTACTGGATGACGTCCGTGGTGTCATTGCCGTGATCGGGGCGACAGCGGTGTCGGTGTTCTCGCAGTGGCCGCATCTCACGGCGGGGGCGATTCTCGGCCCGACCGTCGCTGCGTTGGTGTCCATCGGCATCGACTACGCCTTCAAGACGCTGTGGAAGGTCTCCGCCGAACGTGAGGAACTCATCGCGGAACTGCTGGAGACCCGGTCCCAGCTGGCGGACACCGAACGGGCAGCGGGGATCGCCGCCGAGCGGCAGCGTATCGCGCACGAGATCCATGACACCCTGGCGCAGGGGTTGTCGAGCATCCAGATGCTGCTGTACGTCGCCGAGCAGGAGCTGAAGAAGACGGGGATCCGTGATGATGAGGCGGAGACGATCCTGAAGCGTATCGATCAGGCTCGGACGACTGCGGCGGACAACCTGGGTGAGGCCCGGGCGATGATCGCCGCACTGCAACCGGCGGCCCTGTCGCGGACCTCCCTGGAGGGGGCGCTGCACCGGGTCGCGAACGGTATCGTCGGCACCGAGGTGACGATCGCCGTCGAGGGGGATGAGCGGCAGCTCCCGATGCGGACGGAGGCGTCACTGCTGCGGATCGCGCAGGGTGCGATGGGGAATGTCGCGAAACACGCTGACGCCGGGCGGTGCCATGTCACGCTGACCTACGGTGAGGACGAGGTCCGGCTGGATGTGGTGGATGACGGGTGCGGCTTCGATCCCGAGGCCGTGGGGGAGCGTCCGCGTGGGTTGGGGCACATCGGCCTTGACGCCATGCGGCAACGTGCAGCAGAGCAACACGGTACGCTGACTGTTGAATCCGCGCCGGGTCAGGGGACCGCGGTGTCCATCGCGATTCCCGTGGAGGATGGTGCACCGGTTCAGGCCCGTCGTGCCATGGCGCTCACACAGTTCGATGAACCCGGTTGCACACCGGAGGACACCGATCGGTAGCGGAGGCCGCCGGGACCGGTGTCGGTGTGCAGTCCCCGGTCGCCCGTGAAAAACACAAGGGAAGAGACGTTAGTAGACGATGATCAGAGTCTTGCTCGCTGATGACCATGAGATTGTCCGGTTGGGTCTGCGTGCCGTGCTGGAGGAGGCCGAGGACATTGAGGTGGTCGGTGAGGTCGCCACTGCCGAAGCTGCGATCGCGGCCGCTCAGGCAGGTGGCCTCGATGTCATCCTGATGGATCTGCGCTTCGGTGCGGGTGCGGAGGGGACGCTGGTGTCCACCGGCGCCGACGCCACCGCGGAGATCAAGCGCACGATGAAGAATCCGCCGAACGTTCTGGTGGTGACCAACTACGACACCGATGCCGAGATCATGGGTGCGATAGAGGCCGGTGCCGTCGGGTACCTGTTGAAGGATGCCCCGCCCTCCGAGCTGCTGGCCGCGGTGCGGTCGGCGGCGGAGGGTGATTCCGCGTTGTCCCCGGTGGTGGCGAACCGTCTGATGACGCGGGTGCGTACCCCCCGGACGTCTCTCACCCCCCGGGAACTGGAGGTTCTCAAGTTGGTTGCTGCGGGGTCGTCGAACCGGGAGATCGGGAAGGTTCTCTTCCTCTCCGAGGCGACCGTGAAGTCGCATCTGGTGCACATCTACGACAAACTCGGTGTCCGGTCACGGACTTCTGCGGTGGCTGCGGCCCGGGAACAGGGAGTTCTGTAGCGCCGGGGTGACATGCTCAGCCGCCATTAGTGTGTGGCGGGGTGTTTGCCACGGTGGGCACCGGTGGTTGAGTGGCGGTGTCGAATTCTCCGGTTGTCCTGTCCACGGAAAAGCGGGAACACCGGTGGCTGATGATGTTAGCCACCGGTGTTCCCGCTTTTGCCTCACCCGGCTCACCCGGATTCGGTTCATTCGCCTCTCGCCGGCACCACCGGGAGACGGAACTCAGTTCGCCGCAGTGAAGGCCTCGACGATGTTGTCCGGGATCTTGCCGCGGTCGGCGACCTCGTAGCCGTTCTCCCGGGCCCACTGGCGGATCTCCTTGGTGCGGCTCCGGGAGCCACCGCCGGAACGGCGACGCTGGCGTGTCGTGCCGGTCCGCTTGCGGCCGACCTCGATGTAGCGCTGGAGAGACTCGCGGAGCTCGTTGGCGTGCTCCTCGTTCAGGTCCACGGAGTAGTCCGTGCCGTCGAGGGAGAAGTGCACGACGTGCAGCTCATCCTCGCTGAGCGGGGTCTTGGTCAGATCGTCGAAGTACTGGGTGATTTCCCGTCGTGCCATGGTGTCTGCTCCTTCATTGGTGTGTTGCGTGATTGGTTCACGGAAGACGTGGGTGGAGACGGCCGCCCGGATGGAATCCGGGGATCCACTGTGGGGAAAAACACGAATCCATTCTGTCGGATTTCCCGGTTCCGATTCAGCCGGAACCTGTCCGGCTGAAAACGGCAATACCGCATCTGGATCGTATCCGGAGATCGGGTGATTCTGGGAAGTGGAGTGGACATACAGCGTTTCTCACCGCTTCGGAGAAAGAATATACGATTCCTGTAATTTGCACAATGTGACAGGTAGTTAGAAGGCGAAGCGGGAATCCGGACATTCTCGACCTCTAATCACTTGATGATCTCCGAGAATCAATTCTGGGACTGGTGTAGCTGAGAAAGATTCAAAAATTCATGAGGACAGCTGTGAATTGAATCTAAAACAGATGTACGGCGAATTGAAGTGCCCGTCCCGGCTGTGGTGTCGCGGGGCCCGGAGAGGCGCACCGTCACCCCGGACCCCGCGTAAAAACGAAAAGACCCGTCGTCCCCGCCGACACGATGCCGGAGGGATGACGGGCGGTGCGAGAGAACCCGACCCCGGATTTCAGTTCCTGTTCTGCAGGCGGTCCTGGATCTGTGCCGCGAGGGCGTCCAACTCCCTGGCCACGCTGTTGTGGCTCCGCCGCCGCTGTTGCGGTGCGAGGTACTCGGCGTTGTTCACGGCACTGACGAGTTCGTCGAGCCGGTCCTTCGCGTCGATCCGGAAACCGGCGGCGACGGGAGCGGAATCGAGATTCTCCCGGATCCCGTCGATGCGGGCCTTCAACGGGGCGCCGTGGCCGGAGTGGCGGGCCAGCTGATCCGTGGTGACACCGTGGCGGCGCGCCTGCTTCTTCTCGAGCTGCTCACGGACGAGGGTGGCGCCCCGGTAGATCAACGGCAGGGCCAACGGGACGATCATCCGGGCTGCGGCACCGTAGCGGCGCACATTCTGGGTGTTGAAACGTCCCTGCCTGATCTGGGCCAGCTGGTTCTGCGCCATCTTCTTCTCGTGCCGCCGTTTCGCCTTCAGGCCCTTCTTCTCGGCCTTCAGCAGTGACTTCTCCTGCTTCGCGAGGAGCTTGGACCGACGGTGGTTGAGTTTGGCGGTCTGCTTGACCTCGGACTTGGCGCGGGCCTGCGCGGCCTTGATCTCCGCTTTGGTCCTGGCGCGGTTCTTCCGGATCGCCTCGAAAATGCCCATGGTGTCTGTCAGATCTCCCGTTAACGTTGTCGCGGTCGTTTCTTTTCAACCCTACCCGCAGCCGGGGTTAAGCTGACTGTCATTGTGGAGCTGGACATCGAATTGCAACCGTCGGACCTCGTCGGGTGCCGGTACCGGGCGGTGCAACGGCACCTGTTCGCCGACCGGGCACCGACCGAGGCGACGGTGCGGCGTATCGAGCGCGCGGAAGCGGGGAAGGCCCGGGTCCTCGCGCTCCTCCCCGACGGGCCGCGTCCGTGGGACCCGCCCCGGTTCCACCGCGTGCACGTCGACGGCGCCGGGGACGAGGCCGAGTTCGGGACCCTGGAGGCTCTCGCGGCACAGGCCACGATCATCACGGGCGCCGTGTTCACCGGGGTGTCCGGGGGCAGGCGCTGGCGGTCCACACCGGACGTGCTCATCCGTGACACGGAGGGGCGCTATCTTCCGGTGATCGTCTCCAACCACCGCATAGCCCGGCCGGATGAGGGGCGTCGACAGCGGGTCATCGCCACGTGCCGACTGGGGCTCGGGACGCCCTCCACGGCCGGATACCGGCTCCGGCACCACGCCGTCGACGGTTACCGTCTGGGACTGGCCGCCCGGGCGCTGGCCGAGTTCGGACTGGACAGTGGGCGCGGTGCCGCCATCGGTCAGGACCGGGAACTGGCGTTCCTCGTGGACACCGGCCACTACCAGGCTGCATTGTCGACGGCGCTCGCGGCGCCGCTACCGGACCGGCCGCGGCGCCTGAAGGAGTGCGGTGAGTGCCGCTTCTGGTTCGACTGCGGACCCCGGCTGACGGCGGCGGACGACATCTCGCTGCTGTTTCCCGGTGACCGTGGGGAGCCGTACCGACAGCGTGGCATCGGCACCGTGGCGGAACTCATCGACGCGGACCTCGGGGAACCGTCGGCCCTGGCTGCGGCGTGGCGGGAGCGGATCCCGGTGCTCCGGCGCGTCGGCCGTGTGACGGCACGCCGTTTCGACGTGGAGATCGACATCGACGTGGAGGCCTACCTGGATCAGGGGGCGTATCTCTGGGGGACATATGACGGGCGCGACTACCGCCCGTTCGTCACCTGGGGTGGTCTGGGTACCACCGCCGAGGCGGACACCTTCGCGGAGTTCTGGGCATGGCTGAACTCGGTGCGTGACGACGCGCGCGCCCGGGGACTCGGTTTCGCCGCGTTCTGCTATGCCCGACACGGGGAGAACCACTGGTTGTCCACCAGTGCCCGGAGATTCGCCGGGCACGTCAGCCCGGCCGGGCACCGGGTTCCCCCGGAGGCGGAGATCTCCGCGTTCATCTCCTCCGACGAGTGGGTCGACGTGTTCGCCGCCGTTCGGTCCCAGCTCGTGGGGCCCCGTGGTCTCGGGCTGAAGACGGTGGCGCCGCAGGCCGGGTTCACGTGGGCGGAGGCGGATCTCGACGGGGAGGCCAGCGTCGATCTGTACCGGATCGCGGCAGGTCACACGGATGCGGCGCCGGATGAGGTGATCGAGGCCCGTGATCGACTCCTCAGCTACAACGGTGATGACTGCCGGGCGACATCCGTGGTCCGTGCCTGGCTGGCCGCCGGCGCGCCCGGCACCCCACCGCTCATGGGCTGAATGCGCCCGCGAGAATCAGCCCGGTGAGCGCGCCGAGAACGGTCAGGCCCACCACGACCTGACCGTACGCCGGCCTGTTCCCGCCCGTCGCGGTCGGCGGAGTGCCTGGTTCGTGCGACTCCCGCGGACGGTGTCTCTGCACCGGCACGGCGGTGACCGCCAGCGGGAGGAAAGCTCCGAGGCTCAGCACGACGAAGACGGCGGGAACGGGCCCCGGATCGCCTGGGAGGGGGAGCAGGAGCAGTGCGAGTGAGCCGTTGAGCAGAGTGGACCGCAGCAGACCCAGGGTGTCGAGCAGGCCCATTCCCAGCCGGACGGCGGCCGGCCCACCGCCGATGACCGAGGGGACCAGGAAACTCAGCACCCCGATCAGCAGCTGCGCACCGAACCCCACGAGAAGCGGAGCCACCGGCGGGGAGACGGCGACATGTCCCCCGCGCAGTGCATCGGCGGCGGCGGTGAGGACCCCGACGATCAGCCACGCCGGTGCGGCGAGGACGGCGACCGCCGCGAAGGTGACGCGGTCCCGGGGCTCGGCCAGGACGTCGCGGACGTTCCCCAGCCACGGTAGCGCGGCGATGGCCCACCCGACGGCGTACAGGACGAGACCCGCCCCCAGTGCTGGTGCGAACCCGAGCAGTGCGCCTGTCACGGAGGTGGCGAGGCCGCAGGCCAGGGAGGCGAGCGCCGGTATCGTACGGTCCACCCCTCCCCGTGTGCGCCAGACCGCGGGGAACATGAGCGTGAGGGAACCGAACGCGGCCAGCCCGACGAACCCCGGGAGGTTCAGCAGCAGATGGGCGGTGTGCAGTCGCGGCACCCACGCGCCGGGTACCCCGACGATCAGGAGCGCGCCCGCGGTGACGCCGCCCAGCAGACAGGTCGTGGCGAGCACGTACACGGCGACGACGGGCCGGAAGCGTCGGGTCCGCTCCGCGGCGAGGTACTGCGCGGCGAGGGAGATCCCGTGGAGCAGGGCCCCGGCGGCGACCGAGGCGGCACCGAACAGGGACAGTCGAGGGGACGCGGTTGCCGGGAGCTGGCCCGCGAGGAGCAGCACGGTACCCACGCTCACGGCTCCGATCCGGTACAGCTGGCGTACCTGGTGTGCGCGGGTGGGCCGGGTCCCGGTGAACTGCGCCGTGAAGTACTGGGACCACACCATGATCGAGGTCGTGATCACCCCGATTCCGAGGACGTGAACCGGGATCCAGGTGCCGACCCGCCCTGTTGCGGCTGCCGCGGCTGAACCGGTCAGGAGCAGGAACCAGCAGGCCACCGGGATGTTCGCGTACAGCATCCACCGGCGGCGGGACCATGCGGCCGGAGTCCCCCGGTCAGCGGGGTGTGATGCGGTCATGCCCTCAGGTTAAACCCGACCCCGTGCCGCGGTGGCGCCGGATCCGGTCCCGGGTGAGCGCCACGGCGATGAGCAGTTGCACCCCGAGTACGGCGAGCAGCCAGACGATGAGACCGGTCCACGAGTGACGGACGAGGATGAGACCGGAGAACCAGCCCACGAGCGAGGATCCCAGGTAATAGCAGAACAGGTACATGCTGGAGGCCTCGGCGCGGTCCGAGGTGGCCAGCCTTCCGATCCACCCGGATGCGGTGGAGTGCACGGCGAAGAACGCCGCCGTGAACAACAGGGTCCCGAGGACGGTCACCGCCAGGTTGCCGGACACGGTGAGCGCGATACCCGCGAGGGCGGTGAGGATCATCACGACGAGCACCCTGCCCGGCCCGAACCGGGATGCCCAGGCGCCCGCCCGGGCCGACGACCAGGTGCCCGAGAGGTAGAGGATGAACAGGGCGCCGACGAGCCCCTCGGAGAGTCCGAACCGGTCGATCATCCGGAAACCCAGGTAGTTGTAGAAGGACACGAACACACCCATCACGAGGAATGCCGTGATGAACAGTGCGGCGAGCCGGGGATCGCGCCAGTGTCCGACCATCGCCGTGAACTCACTGCGGACGTGGAGTTCCTTCCGGGTGAAGCGCCGTTGGGCCGGCAGCATCCGCAGGATCACGACGACGAACACCGTGGCGACGAGCGCATCCGCACCGAGCGCCCATCGCCAGGACGCGACCTCGAGGACCCCGGCGGGCACGATCCGGCCGATCAACCCACCGAGTGACGTACCCGCGACATAGACGCCCATCGCGCGGGAGAGGTGGTCGGGGTGCAGTTCCTCCGCCAGCCAGGTCATGGCGACAGCGGGAACACCCGCGAGGAGCGCCCCCTGGAGCCCCCGTCCGGCGATCAGCCACCAGATGCCGGGGGCGAGGGGGAGCAGCGCCCCCAGCGCCACGGCCGCGATCACCGACGCCACGAGCACCCGCCCCCGTCCGAACCTCTCGGAGAGGATGGAGGCCGGAACGATCGCCAGCGCCAGTGCGCCGGTCGTCGCGGAGACGGTCAGGGCCGACTGTGTGGGGGTGACCCCGAGTTCGGTGGTGAGTGTCGGCAGCATCGCCTGGGTGCAGTAGAGGGCGTTGAAGCTGGCGAGTCCCGCCGCGAGCATCGCGAGAACGGCCCGGCGGTAGTCGGGGTCGCCACGCCGCAGTCCCTCCGGGAGGTCGGCGGTGGAGGCGTTGTCGGCGGCGGATGAGGTGGTGCCCATGTGACCATCGTGCCGTGCACCGCATAATTAGTAAAATATGAATAACACAGGAAAATAATGCAGAAAACGCATGAAAGGGGTGTCCGGTGCCACGCCGCTCCTCACCACGGCTCGATGACGTTGACGCGTTCATCCACCTCGCGGAATGCGGACACCTCACCGCCACCGCCCGGGAACTCGGAATCCCGCAGCCCACGCTCTCCCGGCGGATCGCCCGACTGGAGGGGGATCTCGGCACCACACTCTTCGACCGTGCCGGACGGTCCCTCACCCTCAACGCCAGGGGACGGGCGTTCCTCGGGCACGCACGCCGCATCAGTGCGGGTTTCGCCGCCGCCAGGACCGACATGGAACGACTCATGGATCCCGAACGGGGGACCGTGCGCATCGACTTCATGCACTCCCTGGGGACCTGGCTGGTGCCGAAACTGCTCCGCTCCTACCGCGCCGGGCACGCGGCGGTGCAGTTCGAACTCCACCAGGGTGCCGCCAGACATCTCGTGGAGCGGGTCCTGACCGATGCCACCGACCTTGCTCTCGTCGGTCCCCGACCCGAGGAGAGCCGTGGCGAGGGGGCCGCACTCGGCTGGCTCCGGCTCCACCGTCAGCCGCTCGCACTCGCCGTCCCGGACGGGCATCCGCTCGCCTCCGGGACGGGACCGCTGGCACTGTCCGCCGCCGCCGGGGAACCGTTCATCGGTATGCGGGCCGGATACGGAACCCGGCAACTGCTCGACGAGCTCACCGCCGGGGCGGGTTTCCGTCCGGACGTCATCTTCGAGTCGATGGAGCTCAGCACCGTCGCCGGGTTGGTCAGTGCGGGGCTCGGGGTGGCGCTGCTGCCCATGGACGATCCCTACCTCACCCCCGTCGGACTGCTGCTCCGTCCCCTGGATCCGCCGGCGCACCGTGAACTCGGGCTGGTCTGGCGCGCGGGGGCCTCCCCCGCTCCACCGGTCGACAGGTTCAGGGAGTTCGTGTCGGCCGTCGGTCCCCGGTCGTGACCCGGAGGTGCCGGGACACGGGAAAACCGCCCACCGTTGCCGGTGGGCGGTTGAAGGTCCCGTACTGCCGGTGTCCTACTTCTTGGCTGCGCCGGCGTAACGCTCGGCGACGTCATCCCAGTTGAAGACGTTCCACACGGCCTTGACGTAATCGGCCTTCACGTTCTTGTACTGGAGGTAGAAGGCGTGCTCCCACATGTCCAGCATGAGCAGCGGGGTCAGGTTCGCGGAGATGTTGCCCTGCTGGTCGGTCAGCTGCTCGATGACGAGACGGCCGCCGATGTGGTCGTAACCCAGGATAGCCCAGCCGGAGCCCTGGAGGCCCAGCGCGGCACCGGAGAAGTGCTCCTTGAACTTCTCGAAGGAGCCGAAGTCC
Organism: Corynebacterium pygosceleis; assembly: GCF_016595275.2. Taxonomy (GTDB): domain Bacteria; phylum Actinomycetota; class Actinomycetes; order Mycobacteriales; family Mycobacteriaceae; genus Corynebacterium; species Corynebacterium pygosceleis. Next base: position 21,409 of record NZ_JAENIQ020000007.1, read on the forward strand.
CGCTCGATGGCCTCGGCCAGTTCGCCGGTGGGCTCGCCGCCACCGTTGGGGGAGAGGTTCTTCCAGAAGATGGAGTGGTTGGTGTGGCCACCGAGGTTGAAGGCGAGGTTCTTCGACAGTGCGGTGACCTCATCGCCGATGGTGCCGTTCTCGCGGGCCTTGGCGAGCGCCTCCATGGCGGCGTTGGCGCCCTTGACGTAGTTGGCGTGGTGCTTGGAGTGGTGCAGCTCCATGATCTCGGCGGCGATGTGCGGCTCGAGGGCGTCGTAGGCGTAATCCAGCTCGGGAAGCTCGTAGTAGGTGGTCATGTGACAATCCTTTCGCATAAGTCGAATCACGGATCGTGCCCGCGTCGTTGCCCCATGATAGGTCAAGACAGAATAACGTCACACATCTAGGACGAAATTGTTATAAGTACGTGTGTGCGAACATTTGTCTCCGTATGCTGTCGCCTGCCGCTAGGCGATTAATACCCGAATGGGGGTGGCTCCGTCAGGGGGACATCCATCCCACCCGCCGTCTAGGCTGGTGGTCGGAAAAACCGCCGGGAAAGGAGCCCCACATGGGATGGTTGATCGGTCGTAAACCGGAGATGGTCACCGCCGACGAGGCACTCGGAGGAGGTGCCCACCCGGTTCTGGACGACCCGCGACCCCATGCGGTCCTCGGAACCCCGGTCACCGGTCCCTGGCGGGAGGGGCAGGCCAGTGTCCTCATCGGGATCGGCTGCTTCTGGGGTGCGGAGAAGATCTTCTGGGAGCTCGACGGAGTGGAATCCACCTCCGTCGGATACGCCGGCGGATACACGCCCAACCCCACCTACCGTGAGGTCTGCACCGGCCGGACCGGGCACACGGAGGTCGTCGAGGTGGTGTTCGACCCGACACGCGTCACACTCACGACGATCGTCGCCACGGCCCTCGAGGCCCACGATCCCACCCAGGGTTTCCGCCAGGGCAACGACGTGGGCACCCAGTACCGCTCGGCCTTCTACACGACCGGCACCCCGGAGGGCGCCGCCGCCGACGCCGACGTGATCCGTGGGATGGTCACCGACTACGGCGAACGGCTCTCGGCCGCCGGCTACGGCCCCGTCACCACCGAGATCCTCCCGCTCGCGGACACCCCCGCCGGGGACTACTACCGTGCCGAGGACCACCACCAGCAGTATCTGCACAAGAATCCCGGAGGCTACTGCCCCCACCATTCAACAGGTGTGGCCTGCGGTATTCCGGACTAGGCCACGTCAGGGCCCGGGTCAGGTGCGGAGGAACTCATCCAGGGAACGGATCCCGGACTCCCCGGCCACGGCGGGCAGGCCTTCCCGGTTCAACCACACCGCCGTCATGCCGGCACTTCTCGGGCCGGCGACGTCATTGACGTGACTGTCGCCGACCATCAGAGCCTCGTGGGGTGCGACACCGAGGATCGACAGGGCCTTCCGGTAACACTCCGGCCGGGGCTTCGCGACCCCCAGGTCGCCCGATGCGAGCAACCGTACCCCGGGCAGATCCAGGCCGGTACGACTGAGCTTCGCCGACTGCACCTCCGCGACACTGTTGGTGAGCACCCCGACCCGTGCCCCGGTCGCCAACGCCCGACGCAGCGCGGGTTCCGCGTCCGGGAACGCGGTCCAGGCCTCGCGGTACAGGGTCAGGAAACGGCCGAAGATCTCGTCGCACTCGGCGTCGGTCAGCGTGTCGTCGCCGGTGAACTCCCTCGTGCGCCCGCGGCGTTGTTCGGGATGGCTCACCAGGCCCCGTTCATAGGCGTCGAACCACCGTCGTTCGATCTCGAACCAGCGGTCGGTCTGATCACCGGTGAAGCCCAGCTCACGGGACCATGTCCGGGCGGCGCGTCCGGCGGCGGCGACATGGTCGATGAGGGTGCCGTCGAGATCGAAGATGATCGCTCTGTAATCCACGCCACGTAAGGCTAGCAGTTTCAGTGTTACGGCAGGTAGGGTGTCCCGCGGCAGTGGCTCGGCGGTGCCCCGGTGGGGTGCTGCGGAGCCGGGTGCCGGGACCCGATTCCATGGACAGTCAGCCGGAGGAAGCGACGACGTGAACGACCGAACAGCCGAGCAGGCGCAGCACCTCATCGACAGCGGGGAGATCGATGACGTCCTGGACGAACTCGGGCAGCGCATCATCAACGGAGCCGTCACCGAATTGACCGACGCCACCGATCACCTGACCGAACAGCTGCTGAACTCCCGGCTCGACCATCGGGACGCCCGTGGGTCGGTGGAACACATCTCCGGGGCGCTCGCCGGGCATGTGTGGGCCAACTGCGCACGGACCGCACGGCGGTGGGCTGACCAGACCACCGATCCCGACCGGCTGCTCGCCGCCTTCGCCGAGCTGAACCGCGCCGGGATCGTCTCCGGACTGTTCACCAACTGGAAGGCCATGGAGATCACGCCGGAACACCGTGGGGCGGTGCTGGTTCGCCGCGACGACTGGCAGGACCTGAGTTTCCTGCACCGCAGGCGTCTGACGATCAGTTTCGTCGGGGTCTCCGAGGACGAGTCCGAGGTCGGGCGGGAACTCACCCGCGCACTGCGTGCCGCAGGCCTGGCCGCCTCCGCGCCGAACCACGGAAAGGTGACCGTCCGGCTGCTGTGGAAGTGGCATGTGCCGGAACCCGTCGGCGCCTGAATGTACCGGAAAACGGAGATCCGATCGGGCATCAAGGATGCTTTTCGGTCGCCCCGGGCGGGTACGGGGGAAAGATTCCTCACATTTTCCACATGAAGCAACATAAACGGGCATGATTGGTGGTGGAAGAACGTACAGCGTCGGACAACCGGCGCCCAGCAGCCGGTACCACCACCGGGGCCGGCAGGGAGAAGGTATCCATGAAGGTCAGTGTCGGTAACAAAATTGTTCTCATCGGCGCCGGCGATGTCGGGGTCGCCTACGCTTTCGCCCTCGTCAACCAGGGAATCTGTGACCACCTCGCCATCATCGACATCGATGAGAAGAAGCTCGAGGGCAACGTCATGGACCTCAACCACGGCGTGGTCTGGGCACCGTCCCGCACCAAGGTCACGAAGGGCACCTACGCCGACTGCGAGGACGCCGCCATGGTCGTCATCTGTGCCGGTGCCGCCCAGAAACCGGGCGAGACCCGCCTCCAGCTGGTGGACAAGAACATGAAGATCATGAAGTCCATCGTCGACGATGTCATGGCCAACGGCTTCGACGGCATCTTCCTGGTGGCCTCCAACCCGGTGGACATCCTCACCTACGCCTGCTGGAAGTACTCCGGTCTGCCCGCCCACCGGGTCATCGGTTCCGGCACCGTCCTCGATTCCGCCCGTTTCCGCTACATGCTGGGTGAAATGTACGAGGTCGCACCGACCTCCGTGCACTCCTACATCATCGGTGAGCACGGCGACACCGAGCTCCCCGTCCTCTCGTCCGCCACCATCGCCGGTGTCTCCATGCGGAAGCAGCTGGAGAAGGACCCGTCACTCGAGCCGAAGCTGGAGAAGATCTTCGAGGACACCCGCGACATGGCGTACAAGATCATCGACGCCAAGGGGTCGACCTCCTACGGCATCGGAATGGGTCTCGCGCGCATCAGCCGTGCGGTCCTGCAGAACCAGGATGTCGCCGTCCCGGTCGCCGCTCTGCTGCGCGGTGAATACGGCGAAGAGAACATCTACATCGGAACCCCGGCCATCGTGAACCGTCGCGGCATCCGCCGCGTCGTCGAGCTGGAACTCACCGACCACGAGCAGGAACGCTTCAAGCACTCCGCCGACACTCTCCGGGCGATCCAGGAGAAGTTCTTCCCGGCAGAGGAGAAGTAGGGAAAGGCTTCACGGAAAGGGGGCGGACGCACCACGGTGCGCCCGCCCCGCGCTGTATCGTCGTGAAGGCGACACGTGAGGGCCACGACGTCGGAGGTGGGGAGTGAAGCCAGTGCCAGCCGAGACAGCGGCATCCCGGACCCGGATCATCGCGCACCGCGGTGACTGCGAGAACCATCCGGAGATGACGATGCCGGCGTTCGAGTCCGCACTCGCACTCGGTGCGGACGGCATCGAATGCGACGTCCGACTGAGTTCCTGTGGAACCGTGATGTGCATCCATGACCCGGTGGTCAACCGGGTGAGCAACGGATCCGGTCGGGTGTCCGCCATGAGTTTCGCGGAACTCGACCGCCTCAACTTCGGTACCCCGGTCGATCCGCAGCCCCCGCTACGCCTCGATGATCTCCTGGAACTCATCAGCGGCCATCCGGACCGCGAACTGTTCATCGAGACCAAGCATCCCCTGCGTTTCGGCCGGGAACTGGAGGAACAGGTCGCGCTCCGCCTCCGGTACTTCGGTCTCCTCGACGATCCCCGTATCCGCGTCATCTCCTTCTCCACCCTGTCGATCCTCCGGATGCGGAGTCTGGCTCCGGAGATCCCGAGGATCCACCTTCGCCGGGACAGGTGCCCGATCTACGATCCGGTGGTGCATGTCCGGGGTTCGGTCGCCGGATGGGGTGTCTCCGTGGGCCGTGCCAGGCAGGATCCCTCACGGATCGGCCACCGGGGGCTACCCGGATACATGTGGACCGTCGATGACCCGGAGGACATGACGTGGGCCGCCGCGCACGGCGTGCGGTGGATGGCCACCAACCGGCCGGGGACGGCACTGCGGATCCTCGGCCGGTAGCACCCCGGTCATCCGGCTACGGGTATCTTCGAGGTATGGCCAAAAAGAAGAAGAATGAAGATCTGCCCGAGGGCATGAGCCGCCGCCAGGCGAAGCTCGCCGCCCGTGCCGCCGAACGTGCCGCACTGGACCGGGATCCCCGCCCCTACGACGGTCTCGCCATGGAAGCGGATCTGGTGGCACTGCAGGAGTTCGTTCCCTCCGCGACCGCTGAACTCAAGGTCACGGGCCTCGACCACCCCGTCACCCTCTGTACGGTTCTTCCCGGTGCCGTCGCCGCGGTCGTCCGGGAGAACGCCGACGGGGGCCTCGAGCGTCTCGTCGCCCTCCAGGTTCAGGCGCACAGCCACAACCCCGGACGCGATCTCGCGCACGCCCTCAACTGGGTGCGGGACGCGAAGTCCGGACAGACACTCGAATCCACGATCGCCGACGGCAGCCAGCCCGACATCAAGGACCTCATCGACCCGACCACGACCCTGGAACCGACCGCCCACGACACCTTCGACTGGTGGCTGGCCGACGGCGCGGCACTGGACCCGATGATGCAGCAGGGCATCCAGCAGGCCAACGCCGCGATCATGCCGTCGGAGGCGGTCCCCGCCGATGTCGAGGGAACCGTGTGGTGGATCGACCCGGGCGAGAAGGCCCACGTCCGGTGGGTCCGGCCCGGCAACGAGGACAAGCTCATCGCCGCGCTCGCCCGCATCGGGGCCGCCGGTGAGCTGACCCTCGGTGAGGGAACGAAGTTCGCCGGGGTCTTCCGTACCCACGGTCTCGCCGTCCCGGTCTTCGACCTCCCCCGCGAGACCGCTCCCACCGAGTTCGTCACACCACTCGAGGAGCTGGACAAGAAGATCATCCGCGAACTCGACAACGATGCCCCGCTCACCGCGGATGAGCGCAAGCAGCTCGACAACATCAAGTCCCGCCAGGTCACCATCCGTTAGGACCCGAGCGGAAACAGAGAAGGGCCCGGCCACCGTTTTCCCGGTGACCGGGCCCTTCTCTGTCTCCGCTATGACTGCCTGTTCACCGTAGTGAATCGAACAGTGACTGCGCGGCAGCCTCGTCCCACAGCACGACATTGCCCACCGCGGTGTCCCGGAAACCCCCGACAGGAACGGTTTCGGTGACGACACCCGAGCGCATCGCCAGGGCCAGACGGGCAAGGTTCCAGATGTGGTCACCGGTGCCCACCGTGAACGTGCCACTCGCACGGCTGATCAGCGGTCCGAGACGGAAAGGATTGAGCAGTGTCGTCGGATCGGTGGCCTTCTCCATCAACGCGGAGAGGAACTCCCGCTGATGGGAGACCCGGTCCAGGTCGCCCATCGCGAAGGCCCTGCTACGGACGTAGCCGAGAGCCTCAGGGCCGGCCAGGTCCTGACAACCGGCCGGAAGATCGATGTTCGCCAGGGGGTCATTGATGGCCTCGGTGACACACATCTCCACCCCACCGACGGCATCGACGAGACCGGCGAATCCACCGAAGCCGATTTCCGCGTAGTGGTCGATCCGCAGTCCCGTGGCCTGTTCCACCGTCTCCGTGAGCAACTGTGGACCGCCGAACGTGAACGCCGAGTTGATCTTGTTCATCCCGTAACCGGGGATGTTCACGTAAGAGTCGCGCGGAATGGAGACCAACGTCGGTTTCGATCCACGTCCGTAGTGCAGCAGCATGATCGTGTCCGTGCGGCCCACACCGATGTCCCCGCCGGTGCCGAGGGTGTCGATCTCCTCCTGGGTGAGACCCTGTCGGGAATCGGAACCGACGAGCAGCCAGTTCGTGCCGGCGGTGTTCGCCACCTGCTGCGCGGGCGTCGCCTCGACACGGTTCAGCTTCGCGTCGGCCCACAACCCGATGACGACGGTCAGCGTGAGGACCATCCCGATGATGAGGAGGAACGGCGTCATGCACCCCATCCCGCAGCCACGTCGACGTCGGGGCCGGCGGGGCCGGGGGCCGGGCCCGAAGTCCCGCCGTTCACCGTCGTGCCGCTCCGGACGTACCGGGCGCCGTTCAGGTCGTGGCGCAGGGGGCTCATGGCGGTACCTCGGGACGGGCCGGGCCTCCGGACGGTACCGGGACGGCCGCTCCGGGGGAGGGGTCGGGCGTGTGTACGGCGGACGGTCCGGCGTCCGTGGCGTGTACCTCGTCTCCTCGGGGTTCCGACGGGGCGGTGGAACGGGTCGGCCCGGGCGTTCCCCGCGCGGCTGCGCGCTCCCGGGGACGTGCCGTCCGCCCTCCGGCCGTGACCCGGAGGGGGCGTCGCGCCGCCGCCGACGAACCGGCCTACCGAACCTGTCGAGGATGGGCCTGCCCCGACTGTCGCGGGCGATGTCGTCCGGTAGATCACCATGATGGGACGGGCCTCGAGAATCCATGGAAACCACCCTAGCGGAGACTAGGAACCGAACAGTCCAGCCAGGCCCAGTGGTTCAACAAGTGTGCTGTAGCCGACGAACGCCACCGCATCGATCGCAAAATGCGCCACGATCAGCGGCCACACACGACGGGTACGGGTGAAGAACCAGGCGAACACGATCCCCATCACGATGTTCCCCAGACCCGCGGAGAACCCCTGGTAAAGGTGGTAGCTCCCCCGCAGGAGCGCGGACGCCCCGATGACCGCGGGAGTCGACCAGCCCAACTGCCGGAGCCTCGTCACCAACCAGAACACCACCACGGTCTCCTCGGCGAACGCATTCGCGAAGGACCACACCAGCAGCACCGGAGCCTGCCACCACACCGCATCCAACGTCGTCGGCACGACCTGCCGACTGAACCCCACATGCACGGCCCCCAGATAGAACACCAGACCCGGTACACCGATCAGGGCGGCCAGTCCCGCACCCCGGAACCAGTCCCCGGCACGCAGGGCCGACATCCGGATCCCGTCCCCGGCCAGCAGGAACAGCACCAGCAGACCCCACCCGGTCAACACCGACGCCGAACACAACTGCAACGCCAGATCCAGCCACTGCACATCCGCCTTCGGCGCATTCAACGTCACCGTCTGCGCGTTCAAGGGCTCCGGTGCCAACGCCGCATCAATCAACCGGAGCGCCGAACGCACACCCGACATCCCGAAGGTCACCAACAGGACGACACCGATCTCGAGACGCACACGGGTTCCCGCCCCACGGGTTGTCACGGATGCACCTCCGACGCCACACCGAGCAACTCACCGAACGAAGCACGCACCGCCCCCAGCTGCACACCCACCGGAGGCCGGCCGGGCACCTCGACCGGAACACTCACCGCCGCCCCACCCGTCATGTTGAACAACGTCGCCCACGGGGTCCACCGGGTCTGCTCCACGAAATCCTCCGGCGGTTCCATCCGGGAGAAATGGCCGATCTCCGGTGGATCGAACGCCAACGTCGGGGTCAGCAGCACGTCAATGTCCCATGCGGTCAGAACCGTTTGTCGGACGGCACCGAAATCCGCGACAGCTTCAGCGCGCCGATCCTCCGACAGAGCTGAACCCCGTTCCCGCAGCCACTCGATGATGTCGCTCGCCGGGCCGGGGATGTGGATCGAACGGGACGCCAGAACATCAGCGAACGCCGCGAACGGGCGCCCCCCGTACGGACGGGACACCTGACGGACCCTGTGCCCCAGATCCGAGAGTCGATCAGCCACCGTGCACACCGTGGACACCATCACCGGATCGACGGATCCATCACCGTGCAGCGGTTCAACGAGTACACCGATCCGCAGCGACCGCTTCACCGGAGAAACACCGAACACGAACGCGGCATCCTCCACCGACCGGGTGATGAAACCCTGTGCCGTCGGGGAACCACCCGAACTGTCATGCGGTGGTTTGACCCCCACGGTGCCCGTCGCCGCAGCGGGAACCCGGATGGAACCGCCGCCGTCTGAAGCGTGGGCGACATCCACCAGGCCGAGCGCCACCGCAGCAGCGGCACCGCCCGATGATCCACCCGGTGTCCGCCCCGGCCACAACGGATTCGCCACGGCAGGCATCCCCACCGGTTCACAGTAGGCCGTCATACCCATCTCGGATGTCTGGGTCTTACCCGGAATGACGACTCCCTCCCGCAGCAGCCGCAACGCCCACGGATCCGTCACGGCAGGCACTTCCGTCCGTGTGACGGAACCATAGGAACACGGGAACCCGGCCACAGGCATCAGATCCTTGATCGCGAGAACCAGTCCGTGAAGCCTTCCCCGCCGGTCAACCGGAACAGAATCGAGGAAACGGGCCCGTGCCAACGCGAGATCGGAATCAAACGTGACAAAACCATGTACAGCAGAAACCAAGGGCGCCATCGTTTCCAGGTTCCCCTCCACAGCACGAACCAGATCAGAGGATGTCGCGTGGAGTTTTTCCGTGAGCAGAACCAGAGAACTGTCGATCATGACGAGCAGGGTACCCCGACCGGGTCGGTTGAACCTCAGTGGCGGCTAGACTCCGATACATGAGAACAGTCGTCGCCTATCTCGGGCCCGAAGGAACCTTCACTGAATCCGCGCTGCTGGCTTTTCAGCGGCAGGGATGCTTCGGTACAAGTGAAGTGGCGAAACTCCCGGTGGAAAGCCCTCATGAGGCATTGGGGAAGGTGCGCAACGGTATTGCGCAGTACGCCTGTGTGGCCATCGAGAACTCGGTGGACGGTCCGGTGACGCACACCTTCGACGCACTTGCGGACGGTGGGGGCGTAAGAATCTTCGCGGAAACCGAGATTGACGTCTATTTTTCCGTGATGGTGCGTCCGGGGACCACGGCCGGAGACGTCCGCACCTTCACCACCCATCCGGTGGCGCGTCAGCAGGTCCGTAATTGGACCGAGCATGCTTTCCCCGCTGCCGAGTTCATCCCCTCGTCGTCGAATGCCGCTGCGGCCCGTTCGGTAGCCGAGGGACGTGCTGATGCGGCAATTGCGCCTCAACGGGCAGCGGACATATTCGAACTGGATTCGATCGCCCGAGAAGTGATCGATGTACCCGGGGCCCGGACCAGATTCGTGGTCGTGGGCGGGCTCCACAGTCCACCTCCTCCGACCGGGACGGATCGCTCGGCCGTTGTCTTTACCCTCCCCAACATCCCCGGGGCCCTCGTATCGGCGCTCAGGGTGTTCTCCTCGCGGGGAATAGACCTCTCCCGTATCGAGTCTCGTCCAACCCGCACCGTTCTGGGTACCTACCGGTTCCACGTTGAAGTATCCGGGCACATTGAGAGCCCAATGGTAGCTACGGCGTTTCAGGAACTCGGCTCCATATCGGATGAGCTAACCTATTTAGGGTCATGGCCGGCCATGTAAAGGCATATGGATGGTCTGGCGTGTATGCAACTGAAAATCGGCCGACTGGGACAAACTGTCGGCCTTGACAGGAAAAAGGCACTGCACATAAATTAAAAAATCACCCTAAAAATTGTTAAGCTGGAAACAATCGCCTGTCGTGGCGCATCTCAACCCCGATCCACATATTCTGCAAAGTCAAAAACTAAGGAGTCAACAACATGCTCGGTACAGTGACGATCATTGGTCAGGGCTACGTCGGTCTTCCGCTTGCCCAGGAAGCAACTCGTTCCGGATACAAGGTCTGGGGCTTCGATGTCAATGAATCGACTGTTTCCAATCTTAATAACGGGCTCTCGCACATCGATGATCTCGAAAACGAAGATGTTCAAAACATGATTGACGGCGGGTACCGAGCGACGTCGGATCCGGAATGCATCAAACAATCGGAAATAATTGTAATCTGTGTGCCTACACCGCTTGGTGAAGGGGGTACGCCAGAGCTTTCCTTTATTGAGAAGGCGACCAGTACGGCCGGAAAATATCTTGCAAAAGGAACCACGGTAGTCCTTGAATCGACAACCTATCCCGGGACAACAGAAGAAATTTGCCTGCCGTTGCTGGAGAAAGAATCAGGGCTTCAGGCCGGGAAAGACTTCTCCCTTGCTTTTAGTCCTGAACGTGTTGATCCAGGATCGAACAAATTCGGAATAAGCAATACTCCTAAATTGGTAGGGGGTATTGATGAGAAATCCACGGAAGAAGCGAAGAAATTCTATGCTTCATTTGTGGATGAAGTGGTGTCGATGTCGGGGACCAAGGAGGCGGAGACGGCAAAGCTTCTCGAGAATACCTTCCGACACGTCAACATCGCTTTGGTAAATGAAATGGCGAAATTATGCCATGAGCTTGAAATTGATATATGGGAGGTAATTCGAGGAGCTGCCACCAAGCCGTTTGGATTCATGCGCTTCAATCCAGGTGCTGGCGTCGGGGGCCACTGTATACCGATCGATCCCAACTATCTTTCCTATGAAGTTCGCAAAGAGCTTGGTTACCCATTCCGTTTCGTGGAGCTTGCCCAAGAAGTAAACAACTCAATGCCAAACTATGTTGTTGACAGAATTGGTGAAATACTCAATGAAAAAAGAAAGCCTCTGAACGGTTCGACAGTTCTTCTCTTGGGGGTTACCTACAAGCCTAATATCGCTGATCAGCGGCAGTCTCCCGCTCAGCCGATCGCCGAACAACTCCTGAAGAAACAAGCTGAGGTGCAGTACCATGACCCATTTGTTGAAAAATGGGAACTTGCTAACGGTGACGTAATCGAGCGTGTTTCTCAACTTCATGAAGCACTGGAAAACGCTGACATTGTTGTTCTTCTCCAGGCGCACTCAGAATACGACGTGCAACGGATCAAGGATACTTCAATAGTATTCTTTGATACTTGCGGTGCCGTGGAATCGTCAGAATACCGACTGTAATACTGAGTGGGCTGAAAGGGATCAGAAAGCGGCAGATATGAAATTAATATGGAGGGCGCCATTTCTTCGGTACGCGCTTCCGAATATTTTCTTGTCGAGGTTCGGCTTTCGCCGATATTTCTCCCGAATACCGCTGTTCAAACGGGGCCGTAGGTCTCCGTGTTCAGTTGACACCGACGTCGACGTTCTGTTTGTCACGAGCAACGGTGCAGGCCTGGGTCATTTGACACGAGTAAGTGCAATTCAGAAAGAGCTTGGTGCGAGGTCGAAAATTTACACCTTGTCTTCTGGATTCAAAAAGCTGGATCTTCCCCCTGATGATCTAATTTATTTCCCCTCATACGGAACCCTCGGTATGGGGAAAGAAGAATGGAATGCTGCTCTCACTGACCACTTTGGCGCAATTCTGAAGGTCTATAAACCCAAAGTCGTGGTTTTTGACGGTACGTTCATTTACCACGGTGTTTATTCTCAGTGCTTCCAGAATCGGACTACCCTTGTCTGGATGCGTCGTGGATGCTGGAAGGAAGAGGTTGCGACGAATTCCGACCAGTACCGGAATCCTCATCGTTACTGTGATGAAGTTGTTGTCCCCGGAGATTATGGAGAGAAACGTGTAGAACTCGATAGTTGCAGAGTGCCTGCCGCTTTTTTCGATCCGGTGATAGTTTCATCGCCCAGCGCTCAATATGACCGGCAGACTGCCAAAAATGAACTGGGGCTCGATGCGGACAAAAAGTATGTCTTGATTCAACTTGGTGCCGGAAATATAAATGATATACAGTCCGACATATCAGTGATACTAGATCAGCTTTCCGGGACTGGATTTTATCCGGTAATGCTAAACAATCCTGTGAGTAACTCTGAGGCTACAGGAGTTGGAGACATTGTTATTATCAATAAATATCCAATTTCTCCTTTTTACAAGGCTTTTGATGCGGTGGTAATGGCTGCAGGATACAACTCGGTTCAGGAAGCGGTTAGTCACCGATTAAATGCTCTACTTATTCCTAACCTCGACACCGCAACCGACGACCAACTTCGACGGGCGATCAACTCCTCGAAGTTTGAAGGTATAGACTACGTGGATTCGAAGGATAACTTGCGTGAAAAGTTATGTAGTTTATTACGACAGGCAGAACTGGATCCGCAGCAATCTGACACTGTAGTGAATCCGATTCCGGAACCCCGCGGTGCGTACCAGATTGCAAGATACATCGAGAATGTTATTCTTGGAATGTCAAATTAAAAGAGAGCGGTCGACATGACTATGCAGAAAACAAAATTCAAGCACCAGGGCGCTGATGTCGAGATTTACGGCTACGAAGGTGAGTACATCTTTAAAACCATAAAATCAGCGAAGAATTTTTACGAGATAGATTTACTCGAGCTTCTGTCGGAGAGCTTTAGCTGCCCTGAAGGTAGTGTGATAGATGTCGGCGCCAACATAGGTAACCACACCGTCTATTTCGGTAAAATCTGCTCGAGAAAGGTGGTTGCCTTCGAGCCGGTTCTGCAGAACATTGAGGTTCTGAAGAAAAACGTGCAAGCGAACGATATCGAAGATTTGGTCACCATTCATGCTCGGGGCTGCTGGAGTTCGGGTCGGCAGTTGTTTTTCAAACAAGTCATTGAAAATAACGGTGGCACCTTCACGGTTGGATCTGAAGGGGAAGAAGCCGGAGTCGTTGCACTTGATGATGCCATTGATGAAAATGAAGAGATTGCACTGATAAAGATAGATGTCGAGGGTTCGGAGATTGAGGTTCTGCGGGGAGCGGAAAAGCTTATTTCCCGATGCAGGCCGGTATTGTCGATTGAGTTACAGTCTTCCCCTCAGACTGCCGAGGTAGTTCGGTTTCTGGAGGAACAGGAATACGGAGTTTACGCGATCCGAGGACGTTCCGATAACTATATTTGCCTTCCTCTCGATAGCTTGGATCCTCGTGTATCCATACATGGAAGCAAAGTTGAAGTTGAAGACAGGCGTCAGAATAAACGCGATTTAAGTCGAATAATTGGGTTGCTAACCACGGTGTCGTCTCGGACTGAGGCCTTGAAAGAAATTGACGGGCACAGTCTCAAAAACGTTATAGAACTCATGCATCAATTTGATAGCTCGATCAAACAGATCGTGGCTATGAGTGGCAGAACAGACAGGGCGCTTCAAGGGCTGGACACCTTAGGGCTGGAAGGCAAAAGGACCCAGATACTGCTGGGGGACGTGCGTCTGGATTTGAGGCAAGCACGGGATACCCTCTCCGATGGTCTCCTCGAGGTCGCGCGGGACATCAAGTCAGGAGTCCAGACTGTCCTCAATCAGCTGGATTCACAGGACATGTACGGCCCCTTCTCTTATCTTGAAATGCAGAATCAGGAGTTGCACGAGGGCATCAAGGACCTCGAAGATTCGTTGATCAAGTGTGAAGCGTCTACCGCCAGAAACGCATTTAGTCTGAGCGAAGTGAGTGCACAACTCGACCGGATATCCGCTGCGGTTCTGGGCCTGGGTAGGGAGAGTCAGTCGATTCATGAGCAGCTGGAACAGCTCATGGAGCTAGAGCGGGAAAGTCGGAGCAGTCGATCCGGGGGCACCCATCGACCTGTTCCCGGTGACGTTGTGTCGAATTGTGCTGGTCCCGGGTACGGTGCCGTTGCAGAGGACGGTGAGTTCGCCAAGGTAGGTACCGCTATCGGTTTGGTCAGCGCAAAACTCGACAGATTGGCGAGCCGACTGACCAAGGACCAGGTCACAGGTAGACCAAAGGGCCTCCATCACTCTCCGGAGGGTAGTTACCCCGAAGTTCTCATCGCCCTCGGTGAAGTTGCGGTACTCCTGAAGGACCAACGGGCTGCGGTCCAGAGGGTTATCGACGCTGGTCTGCTATCAAAGGATTCCTCCGATCTCCACCTGGATCAGAACATTTCGGAATACACGTCGATTCTCGAGAAGTGCCTGCGAGAGCTCAAAGATTCACTAGATGAAGCCCTCGCGCCGGTTGGAGTCGGGGGATCGTCATCCTCGGATTCGGCGCTCATCGAAGATGACCTGAAGAAAGCCCTGAACGCCTACGTCAACCTCTCCAATCGTTACGAGTTGAAAAACCCGGATGATTGGGGGACCCTTCACTCACTCAAGGGGCTCAAGCGGGCTTTCAAGAGCGACGGTGCAGGGGAATTGGTGGATGAAGCTCTGGGAAGGATATCGGAAAAGGACGGCAACGCCGCTTCACCTCCTGTGTCCGCCAGTGGATCAGCAGTATCGGGGGAACCCGGATCGACGGTGTACCGGCTTCCTATGGAAGCGCGCGGGCGTAGAAGCGACCGGGTCCGTGTCGGGATCGCGAGCATGCCCGGGCGAGAAGCCGGACTAGCCACAGTTGTCTCCATCCTCCACCAACAGGCGGATGAGATCTTTGTCTATCTCAATGGGATGGAAGAGATTCCTCCGGCCCTTCCCAGCTTCCCGAATGTCCGGTACGTTTTCGGGCCGGACCTCGGGGACCGCGGGAAATTCGCCTTCCTCGAGGGATTCAATGGTTACTACCTGACCTGTGACGATGACATAGCGTATGCACCGTTCCATGTTGACTCACTGATCGACGGCATCGAGCGGTACAACCGTGAAGCCGTGGTCGGGTGGCACGGGTCGATATTCAAACCCGGATTCGAGAAGTTCTACGACGCTCAATCCCGGCAGGTCCTGTCCTTCCGCTTCCTTCGCGGCCGAGATACTCCCGTCCATCTTCTGGGAACCGGCGTGTGCGGGTTCCACACCGACACGCTGCGCATTTCATTGGACGACTTCATATATCCGAACATGGCGGATGCATTCGTGGCTGTTGCGGCAAAGGAGCAGGGGGTGCCGATGGTCGTTCTGAAGCACGGAAAGGATGACGCAACACCCATTGAAGTGGGGCCCTCAATATCCACGGTCTCGTTGGGCCGGGATGTGGACAAGAATGGAGGCCTTGATGTTGCTGCGACCGTCACTGACATCGTGAAGAAGAACCAACCGTGGTCTACTCTTGAAGCGGAACAAAAGTATCACCGTGAGGTGTTCTCGGTCGGGCTGGTCGGCCGGACCTCCAAGGAGCGCTGGAAGAAAGGTGGAATTCTGAAATCGTCACATTTGACGGTTCAGGCGCTAAAGAGATTTGGAGTCGAGACCTTCCTTGAAGACATAGAAGTTGGAGATCCCATCGGCTTCAACGGTGCGGAACCTTCGATTGTTCTCGTGTATGTCGGTGACCCTGAGCGCCCTGATTTCACCGAGGTCGAGAAAGTCGTCGCGCACCACGCCCGTCTCGGGAGACATGTCGTGATAAATCTCTCCTTGAACGGAAAAGAACGACGTAACCAACTTATTGTCACTATGATAAAACGTTGGCGTAACCAGTTCGGCAATATTATTCGTCTTATGGTTTTTACCGAAGCCGCCAAAAATCTCGCGCAACTCGCGCCCATCCGTGAGGCGATTGTTGTCATTCCGAAAACGATTGAGTTGCCCGATGCGCCAATGGCTAATTTTTATCACTCGGAAGGCATATTCCTCGGGGACATTGCAAAACTCAATGATGATTCGCTCTGCGGAATACCTGCAAGAGAATGGATTGCATCTATTAGGAAAGTGCTCCCTGGCGTTCCGCTATACACTGTCAAGCAGTACAAGCCCAAAGTTGATCAAAAGCTCGACGTCGATGAAATCTGGCCCTTCCTGACCAAGGGGCAGTTCGGTGAGCAGATCTCCCGTACCAGATTGATGATTTCCCTGGTCAAATACGCTACATTCGAAATGGTTCCACTGGAGGTCAGTGCACTCGGTATCCCGGTGTTGTACCCCGACATGCCTCAGTCGCTCAGTGAATACCTCGGACTTTCCGGTGTCTCGATATCAACGCCCGAAGATCTCGAGCTAATACTGCCGTCTATTTACCATGACCCTCTCGTCTGGAGAAGTCTCAGCCAGTCGGGGGTCGAGCGGGCGACCTCTTCGGAATTAAATAGAACCTCCGGGCAGACTTATCTTCAGCTGCTGAGACTTATCAGGGAGAATGCATAAATGAAAAAATTTCGTAGCGTACCGGTGGTTATCGCTGGAGCGGCCTTCGTATTTTCTGTGATTGTTTTTGCTGCGGCGAAGTTTGGAGGGGTTGAATTGGGGCTTTCGGTATCCCTGTTCAGCTTCGGCATTTTATTGTCAATTACATACTGGAGGATCCGCCTGGTGTCCGCAAAGCAGCTAAATCTCGTTCGTTCGTTGAATCAGGAATTCACGCATACGGCCAGCAAAATAAATAAACTCTGTCTTCTTGTGGAGCAGAATGCGTCGAATCAAACGGCTATTACTGAAATGCGTACTATCAGTAGGTCGGTCAATAAACAACGGGATCTTCTCGTCCAGGTGCAGGCCCAACTGGACACGCTCTGATCCCGGACCGATAGTTCAGCAATCAGGGAAGGCTAACCTTATAATCCGTTCCTCTGGCGCAAGTGGTGCAGCAAACCCAATACTTTTCGCCGGCTTCTACTTTGCGTCTACTGCGCTACTTTACCATTAACTTTGACTTTGGTAGCGTTGGAAACACTCCAGACGGCAGTTCTGGATTTTCCTCGCATCGAAAATCATCTCCGCCGTTATCTAATACCGCATGGGAGATCCTTGAATTTTTCCCTCGATTAGGACGGGACATGGTCTACAAAGTAGCTTTCATTTTCGGGACAAGACCTGAGTTGATTAAGATAGCGCCTGTTGCTGTTCAACTGGATCAGGTCGAGGATTTTTGCCCGACTCTGATTTCTACCGGGCAACACACCGATCTGGTTCAGGGGTTGTACGAAATTTTTGATCTGCCTGAAGTCGTGCATCTGGATCAGTCTTCGTCCATCAAGTCGCTGCCCATCTCTTTTGGGAGTATATACAATTCGGTGGCTAATTACCTGGATGGTCATTCATATGATCTGGTAATCGTGCAGGGAGATACTAGTACTGCGTTGGCGGGAGCTCAGGCAGCATTTTTTCATCGTATTCCCCTCGTTCACCTGGAAGCTGGACTTCGGTCTCGAAAACTGAACGATCCTTTTCCCGAAGAGGCTAACAGGCGTCTAATCAGTAAAGTTGCGTCTCTACATTTAGCGCCCAGCCTGAGAGCGAAACAGAATCTTCTCGTGGAAAATGTGGACGATGAAGAGATCTCAATTACCGGAAATACAGGGATTGACGCTCTCCATCAAATCTTGAAGAGCGATTCTGTCTCGAATTCTCGCGTCGATACTTTCTTGTTTGAGGAAGGTGTCGACCATTACCTTTTGGTTACCGTGCACCGCAGAGAGAACTGGTCGCGAGTTTCAGAGATCTGTTCGGCGCTGAGACAAATTACTGAACAGTTTTCCTCTTGGGGTATCGTCGTTTCGATGCATGCGAATCCCGTTCTGAAGGAACAGCTGAGGGAGAGCCTGGCTGGGAAGGAGAGGATTCTACTGCTGGATCCTGTTCCGTATCCGGACTTCATAAAGCTGATGTCGGCAGCGCGGATTGTACTTTCCGACTCCGGCGGAGTACAGGAAGAAGCGCCGGCACTGGGGGTGCCCCTGATCTGTATGCGTGAAAACACCGAGCGTGAGGAAGTCGTTGAATCGGGAAACGTGAGATTGGTCGGTAGCTCGGCGGAATCTATTGTTCAGGAGTTCTCGTCAATTGTAGGGGATCCCGATCTGTACGCCCGTATGGCTACCAAGTTCTCCCCCTACGGGTCCGGTGAGGCCACAGCTGCGGTCATTGACTCGTTGCGTACGTTCCTTTCGGGGCGGAACGCTCACTTGGTCCACGATCGTGATGAGAGCGAGGGAGCCACCGGTGGGTTAGTTGGCGGTGTGTCCCGGGGGTCGGAACATGAGTAGATACGAAGTGACAGTGGTGGGGCTCGGATACATCGGTCTCTCCACAGCACTGGTCTTCGCGCACTCCGGTTATGTTGTAGCCGGTTACGATATCGATGAAACCAAACTGGACGGGATTCGGAAAGGCAGGCTCCCGTTTGAGGAACCCGGATTAGATGAGCTTCTGGAAGAGAACCTGCGGACCGGAAGGCTGGTTCCTGTTTCCGCTCTTCCGGAGTCCGAGTTCTATATTGTAGCTGTCCCCACCCCAGTGACCGAAGGTAACGAAGCCGACCTCACACAGGTATACGAGTCAGTCTCGAACATTGCGGACGTTGCTCCAAGTAACTCGATCATCATTGTTGAATCGACGATACCCCCGGGAACCATCCGTAAGCTGATGTCTTTCCTCGAAAGCGCTTACAGTGGCAGGGCGGGGAAACCATCGTCCGCTCCCGCCCTCGCGCACATTCCAGAACGAGTCCTCCCCGGGCGTATGCTCGAGGAGATGACCGAGAATAACCGGGTAATTGGTGCGGACTCCAAAGAGGTTGCCGATAGATGTCGAAGTCTCTATCGAAAGACGACCCGGGGTCGAATCGAACTCTGCGATTCGATTACCGCGGAGTCGTGTAAGTTAGTTGAAAACTCGTATCGGGATGTCAATATCGCGTTTGCGAACGAGATCTCGATGCTCATGTCGGAAATGGAGGTTGACTTTACTCGAGTTATCGAACTGGCGAACATGCATCCCCGTGTAAATATTCTGCACCCCGGCCCCGGGGTTGGGGGACATTGCATCGCCGTCGATCCCTGGTTTCTCATCAATCTTCTGCCTTCGAGGGCAAAGCTACTCAGGACGGCTAGAGAAGTCAACGATTACAAAAGCGAATGGTGTGTAGCGAGGATACGCCAGATTGTTCAGGAAAATGGTTACCAATATCTTGCGATAATGGGTATCACATTCAAGCCTGACGTCGATGATCTGAGAGGTTCACCTTCAACCGGAATTGCCGCCCTACTTTCTCAAATGAGCGAAATCGAAGAACTGTACGTTATTGATCCACATGTAAATAAACTACCGGATGAGTTGGCCCGGTTGGACAATGTACACTTGGTCAAGTGTCTACCAGGGTTAGCTAATCTCCTGGTAGTAGGTACCGTTCCCCATCGCGAATTCGCGCCACTTTTAGCCTCCGGAATCTTTGATTCCGAACATTTTTATGATACCGGTAGTTTCGTGCAGGTGCTGAAGGGATAGCCCCTCGTCATTCCCTTCAAGGGAATCAGCGCTTCGATGAGGTGGGCCTGGACAGAAACCTCGGGTTACAGTTTCCTCGAGGATCCACAGGCCAACGATGGCTCGCCGGGTTTCTCTAGAGGGTGTCCTCCGAGTATTGCTGGCTCATATCCGCAGATTCCGGTGGTATACTTGCCGCATGAAATTCAGTAACGCAGACTTTCGGGGATTCCGGAACGCCAATGTTAAAGGGGAAACGATCTCCCAGTGCCTGGAATCGCAGGCTCTCTACGACCATGGGGCCACTGACGATCAGGGGATAGTGTCGTTAGGGGTGTACGGAGACTCTTACGGGGATCAAGACATCGTCGATATCGCCAACTCGCTCCCCGAGGGGCAGACGCTTTGGGCTTTTTCGCCATTTGCGAGAAAAATCCGCAAAGGTAAAAATTTTACGGTAACCCACGTTCCGGCCAGGAGTAAAAGGGAGTTCACTCTCAAGATAAGTTCGCACCTTGACAGATTTATGAAAGGTCTTCCGGAGGGAAATGTAGCGTCCCCTGTCAGGCTTCCATTCCCGAAGAACAAGTATACTTGGACCGATCAGGAAGTCTTCCTTCCACCGTTGGATGAGCGTTATACCGGGGTGAACTTCATCGGTGGGGTCCCCTTTGAGTTTTTCGCGGACTTGCGTGCGCAGTCGCCGTTTCTCGTCGTTTTCTGCCAGGATGCCATCAACAGAGAGAAGTTACCGCTACCTTACTTCTTCCGGTGGAAGTGGTCGCACCGTATTCCCGCGTCGGTTATGGTGTTGAATGACCCCACCTTATATGTGGATGATGAACTTGAGGGGGGATGGTGGATCGGCACGGAATCGCGGGACTACGTCCAAGATTCGGTTGATATGGTTATGACGACAATGGTTCGACTCGGTCTCGGGCCCGATGACGTGGTTTTCGTGGGAATGTCAGCTGGTGGTTTCTCCGCGATGCAGATGGCGGCGGAGCTACCGGGTTCCCGGGCTATTGTCGATATCCCCCGGCTTACGCTTCTTGCGGACGGCGAAATCGGTAAGTTTGTCAAACTCGCGGTTAAAGCCTGCTTCGGTGTTGACGATCCCACAGAGGTAGACAGCAGCCTTAGGTACAGAATTGACGTGCTTTCACGCTTTGTCCGGACCGGTAACTTTCCAGAATTTCTCGTTCTTCAGAATACATTAGATGAGAAACACTATAAGCCTCAGTGCTGCGCTTTCCGGTCAGAACTGAGTAAGTATCAGGAGTATGACCCTAAAAAGCACCGTTTTATCGAATATTCTCAATGGAATTTTATTAAAGGCGGACATTTTCCGCTAAAGGAAAATGCTTTCCTTCGGATACTCTTCTCTTTCCTTCATCGGTTGGATGACTTGCCGGCGAAGCTGGAGCCGGAGATGATCGCTAAAGATTGATTGTTTTGTCAAATTCTCTGGTGGGGACCATACCCTGAAAATATCTGCCCCTGTGTTTTGAGGTTCGGGTTGTTTAGGTTGGTGTCGCGAATTATGATACTTTGAAGTGTTTTGGTTAGACTGCGGGGCTTATTTAAGCCAATCGCTAGTAAAGTTAGGTTGGAAAGTGAAGCACAGTATAAATTCTGGTAAGAGAATTGCCGTTCAGGATCTGCTTGAAAGAAAGTACACTTCAGATCGTGTTTCCACTTCGTCTCGTCCCCTGAATCCCGTCGTCGCCCGACCTAGCCCTTTTGAGTATGCTTACCAGTTGTGGCGGAGACGCTATTTTATCCTCGCCGAGGGCCGGGCAAAGGCTTTTTACTCGGCGAAGAATATGGTGCTGGGGAACTTTTGGCTGGTAGTGAATCCGTTGCTCAATGTCGCTGTGTACGGAGTCATATTCGGACTGCTATTGAAAACCTCTCGTGGAATTGAGAATTTCATTCCGTTCCTCATCGTGGGCGTCACATATTTTTCCTTCCTGCAAAGATCGATTATCGGTTCTATTGGACTGATGCGTCAGCAACGTAACCTTATCAGGGCATTTGCTTTTCCGAGGGCTGCCATACCCCTGGCTTTCGTGGTCCGACGTTTTCTCGATTCACTTCCCCCGGTTATTGTAACGTCGATTCTGATACTTCTAATCACAAAAGGTGAAATTCTTTCCCTTACGTGGATTCTTTTTCTACCTTTGTTCCTGCTGCTTTATATTTTCATAACCGGAGTCGTCTTTCTTTCATCTTGGATAACCCATATAGTCCCTGATCTAAAGCCTATAATTGAGGTCGGGGTACGGTTCTGGTTTTACGGATCTGGAGTATTTTTTTCTGTTGACCGCTTTGTCACGGATCCCGATATTTTGAAGATCTTTCAACTTAATCCTGGGTATATGTTCCTTGAGGCATTTCGTGATGTGTTGGTATACCGAGAAATTCCGCAGACAAGTTACTGGTTGATATTGAGTGCTTGGTCGTTTTTTATGGTTCTCGTAGGGTTCTTTTGTTTTTGGTCAAGGGAAGTTGAGTACAGTCGTGGCGTCTGAGGCATCTACTGGAGCTACTGAATCAGCCGTCACGGTGAAGGTCGACAACGTCTCGGTCAGTTACAAGGTTCTGTCAAAGGAAAACAGGGATAGAAAAGTCGGCATTTCCAGGATTCTGGGTATAGAGCCCCGTGTGAGGGTCAATGCACTGCAGAATGTGTCTTTCGCGAGCTATTCCGGTGAGGCTATAGGGCTGGTCGGGGTCAACGGCTCCGGAAAATCGACCCTTCTTCGTGTCATCGCCGGGTTGGAGGCGCCAAGTGCTGGGTCGGTGGCCGCTGTCGCTCAACCTGTACTTCTGGGGGTTTCCGCGGCACTGGTCCCTACTCTTAGCGGCAGGGAGAACGTGCGACTGGGGTGCCTTGCCATCGGTCTCAGTCCTTCGGAGGTGAGAGATGTCATGCCGTCCGTGGTTGAGTTGGCGAGTCTCGGCGGAGCAATCGACTATCCCATGAACAGCTACTCTTCAGGTATGGCGGCCCGGTTGAGATTTGCCATCGCAACCGCTGCATCGCCTGAGATTCTCCTCATTGATGAGGCCTTGGCCACCGGGGATGCCTCATTCAAAATAAAGAGCAAAAAGAAGATGGATTCTCTGAGGGAAAAAGCGGGAACCTTTTTTCTTGTTTCCCACTCCATCGGAACTGTCAGGTCGATGTGTAGCCGGATAATCTGGCTTGATCGAGGTGTCATCGTGGCAGACGGGCCGACGAAACAAATTTCTCCATTGTATCAGAAATGGACAAAAATACACTCGGCCGGAGACTCGGACAAGAGCAGCGAGTTTCTCGCTGAAGTCGCTGCTGAATATTCACGGTGAGAATCCAAGTAGGCTGATGCCTGGTGTCAGTGTGAGACTCGTACCGACCGGCCAGCCATGTGAGTTAGGCTGTCGGCGAGGTTGCGGCTTCGTCCTCCAGTGAATCTGAGAGGTGTGGACGGCGACAGGCTAACCAGCTGAAACTGATAGAGATGAATAGAGTGCAGCAAGCCTTTTCGCCTGGTGTTCCCAGGTTCTTGTACGCGCGAAAGATCTCGCTTTTTCGGGATCGATCCGAATACGCCCGGACTTGACTGAGCCGATGGCTGAAGCCCATGCGGCCGGATCCTCAGGTTTGACCAACAGGTCCAGGTGGTCGGCGGGAACGACTTCCCTCAGTGCTGGTAGATCAGATGCCATGACAGGGATTCCCAGAGCCGAAGCCTGCAACGACTTCAAAGGAGTTACCACTCTGGTGACTGCCGTGTCTTTTCGGGGTAGGCAGAAAAGATCGAGCGCGTGATAGTATTCATGTGCTCTTTCTTCCGGAACTCTCCCCGGGAAGTGACAATGATCCTCCACCTCCAGTTCGCGGGCTTTTGCGCGTAGGGAATTGAGCGCTGATCCACTCCCGACCACGGCGAGGTTGATGTCGTGTCCGGATTTCAAGAGTCGATACAGTGCTTCGACGAGCAGTTCCAGGCCTTCATAGTCGACCACTGATGTTACGGTTCCGATCCAGAAACCGGGACGTAAACCGAGTTCTCTTTGGCTTCTGAATTTATCTACGGCTTTTGCTGCTATTCGCTCTGACACACTATTCGGAAGCACATGTATTTTTTTTGACGCCACCCCTCTGGTCAGCATTGATTCTGCCTGGTATTCAGACAAAACTATGACGGCATCCGCGGACGTCGCCAGTTCACTCTCAATTCTTCGGAGACTCAGGTATCTATCTGACCTCATGACGGATCGTTGGCTCTCTTTTGGAAAACCTGACAGCCACGTGTTTTCAATCTCGCCCCGCATCTCATAAATCCAGGGTAGTCCCAATGACCTCGCTGCAAGCCTGGTCGCGGTGCCATTTCTCCAGTCGGTTGTTGAGTGAAGTACCGCCGGCTTCAGTCTCCGGGATAGCTTAATGATCGCTCCCGCGTGTTCTCGGGTCTGTTTGCTGGTTAAACTAGAGGGGAGGTGTGGAAGGTGGTGAAAGTAGCTGATCCCTTCATGGACCGTCGGGTTTGTTCGTGGGACTTTACCGATATTGGCCGGATATGATTCTCGGGTCACTGCCGCGACGCTCAGTCCTTCAGCTCGGAGCGATGTCAGGATGTTGTGGCTTCTTATCGTATATCCGGACATGGTGAAAGGCTGACAGCTTGTCAGTACGTATAGCGCGTCCGTTGTTGTCGTCGTTTGGCCATGTGGTTCTATTTCGGTTCTATCAGAATGTTCGAGAAATTTGAACTCATCGCGATACTTTTTTTTATGTAGATGGCATGATTCGGATATGGCTGTGGCGCAGTTTCCCTTTTTCCATTCTGCGAGAGCACTTCTGTTGCCCGCCCCTTCGGATAAGATGTAGCTGTCTACCTCAGTTTTGATTTTATTTCCGGCGAAGATATTCCGTTTGATTCCAAGGTTGCCGGGGTTTACTCCTTTGGCGAACCATTTGGGAATCAATGGGGTGGGCTGCGAAATTCCGCGTTTCCACACAGGTCCGATTCTTATCCTCTGGTGGACTTTGGAGATGGTGTCTCCCGGATCGAAATACAGCGCTGATCCATTGCTCACGAGAAAACAGGAGAGGCTCTGGATTAGGTGCGTTGTGTGGGGCGTCAACATCTCAATGTTCTCTCGAGTGCGGTGATCCAGTCTTGTTCCGAAGATTCTCTGGTGTGCTCGTTCTCGAGCCAGGCCGTTCCATTGCCTGAAGTCCTCAGGAGATCCCGATTCCGGGAGAGTTTTGTCCAGAGCATGGCTAACGCTTCCGGATCCATCGGTGTCACTACGTGGCCGACTTGCGCTTCAGAGACTATCCGGGCGGCTTCTCCCGCAACTGCTGCGGTGATGTGTTTCTCGGCCTTCATCGCCTCGAACAACTTGGATGGGATGGTCGCACTCATGGGGGCCCAGGACTGCAGGTGTACCAGGGCGGTGTCGCACCACCGGTACTGCTCTGAAACCTCTTCGAACGGTATCCGTCCCAGGAAGTCCACCGGTAGGGAATGCTGTTGGGCCATCTCCTTAATTCTCTTCAGGTGGGCACCACCGCCGGCGATTCGGAGTTCCAACGATGTTCCCTTTTCGCGGGCGATTCTGAGGGCCTCGATGGCGTTCTCAAGCCCCTGTGCCCTTCCCACCGTTCCGGCATAAAGTACTTTCAGAGGGCCGGAAGGCGTCGGTTCGGTTGAGCAGTCGGGGATTCTGGTGTCGGGTCGGTTCCGGACGGTCACGACATGGCCGGTTGCGGTGGTACGCTTCATCGCCGCCAGAGATTCCGTGGTGGTGATGATGGTGTCGGCTCTACGGAGTATGTGACCCAGCGCTCTGCCTGCGGTCAAAAGAATCATATGGAAGGTCGCTATTTTTACCTTGCGCATGATTGAAAGTTCTCGTGGTTGCGGGTCCTTCCATTCATCCAGATATTCCAGTATCTCAGGCCACGCGTCCCGAAGCTCGACCACCAGTGGGATTCTGAGTGCCCTGGAGAGGACGTAGGCTACGGGCGCCGAGGGTAATGCGGGCACCGTGCAACATACGACGTCTATCCGCGCGCCATTCCGGCGGGCGTCCCGCACGGCTGTACGGCATGTTGTGAGTTGCGAGACCATGATCACCCACTGGTCCTTGATCCTGCTGATCAGTGAAGAATCATGCTCGCGGAATGAGGTCCGGTAGACGTTCACTCCGGGCGTCGAGCGATCGACCGCGCCACTCTGGTGTTCGGGAGCGCTCGAGGTCAGGACTCCACTCGGATAATGTGGTGGTGGACAGATGACGGTGAGTTCATGCCCGGCTTTCACGAGGGCTCTATTGATCCACTGCCAGCGACGCTGTACAACTCCCTGTTCCGGCTCCCAATACTGGGTGATGAGTAGAATGTGCATCCAGATCAGGGCTTTCCGTTCAGAGGGGGTTTGTCGATGTCCCGGGGGCGCGATGGTTCACGCGGGGCCAGGTGCCCGGCGACTGCTGGAAGCACTGATGGTCCCGTTGAGAAACTAAGTGGAATCAAAACTGCTGATATTGGTTTGAATTAGACTTAATTCTACAGTGCTCGCCGTGTTCATCCTATTCGTTTGATGTGTTTGACCCTGTGTGGGGCGTGGCGGTCATCGGGACGCTGGTGGTTCGTTTTCGGCGCGTCGCCCGGGGTGGTGATCCGGGGAAGACGCGAATTCCAGACCACCATTTGAGTTGGCGCCACCGCGTCATGGGGAGCGCCTGTGGCGGGGGAGTGCTGTGAGCGTGAACACACATGTCACGAGGAGCGCTGCGAGGCAGATCTCGAGGATTGTGCCGGTGTCGGGCCGGAGTAGTGGCCACGTGCCGTCAGCCCGTGAGGTGACGGTTGTTCCGATCCACAAACCGAGTGCCCCGCCGGTGGTGGCTGCGATGAATGCCGTGGGGACTGAGAGAACGGTGATTTCTGTCAGTGGCATGATGATCTGTCCGCCACGGGTCATACCGAGAGCTCCCAGGAGTTCCCTGTCGCGTTTTCGTTCCCGGACCGCGAGAGTCACGGTGTTGGCGACCCCCACGCCCGCGATCAACGTGGCGACGAGTGTCATCAGTGTCGACATGGTCAGTATGCGGTCAGCTGTCGCGGCGATCTCCCGGCGGGCGGAGAAGCTCTCCGCTACCGATACCCGCGCCCCGGTCTGGGCGATGGTCGCGGTGACGGCGGTGGGTACGGAGCCGTCTGCCGGCTGGTTTGCCGGACCGTCGATCCGGACCAGTATCGCCGGGCGGGGGAGCGGCGGTGCGGTATCCACCGGTACGCCCTTGTCCTCCAGTGAACGGGTGCGGGCCGCGTCGACGAGCTCAGGTGCGATGAAGGTGGTTCGTCCGGACCCGTACCGGACCGTGGCGGTGACCGATTCGTCGAATATGGTCAGTTGGACCTGGTGCCCTTCCTTCACGCGATCACGGATCGCTGAATGGTCACCGACGATGATCTCTCCGGGAGCGGCGCCCGTTCCGCCTCGGAGCAGTTGTTCCCCTGCGGTCTGGTCGAGGGCGAGGACGTTCTCCGCGGTACCCCAGGGGTTGACCACCCGGGCAGCGGCCGGTGCGATCGCCGCGGTGACACCGTCGGTGTTTCTGATCGAGGCAACGAGACCGTCAGGGACCGATTCGTCGAGTGCCGTCACCGTCACGTCGATGTCTCCGGTTCCGTGGGCGCCTTCGGTGAGGTGGGTCCGGATGATGTCCTGACCGTGGAATACGGCGGAGACGAGGGTGACCCCGGCGAAGATGATCGCCACGATCGCCCCTGAGCGTTGGACCTGTCGTCCGACGAAGGCCGCACCCAGCTGGAGCGTCGGAACGGGGAGTGCCCCCATGACGCGGGACAGCCGGTTCACCAGTGCCGGTAGTACCACCGCCAGCACGATGAGTGTTCCGAGCGCGATGAGGCCGGCGGATCCCACGGAACCGATCACCGCCCGTTTCGCCGTCAGTCCGGGGACCACGGTCGCGGCGGCGAAACCGGCGATGGTCGTGGCCGAGCCGAGGAGAAGAAGGGATACGCGTCGGAGGGCACCCTGCTGGCTCACTGCCTGTGCGGCGAGTGACTGAGTGACGGGGCGCCGGACGGCCGACCTGCCCGCAGGAAGCGCGGCGAGGACGGCGGTCATCACCCCTAGAGCCACGATGGACACCATCCAGGTTCCGGGCAGTGTCACCTCCGCGAGCGGCACCCGGACACCGAGCGCGTCGGCGTGTTCACCTGCGGTGCGGGCGAGCAGAAGTCCGGAGGGCGCACCGAGTGCCCCCGCCAGGGTCGCGAGGATCGTGGCCTCCACGATGACGGAGAGAAGGATCTGTGCGGTGGAGGCTCCGGTGGACCGGAGAAGTGCGAATTCGCGTTGCCGTTGGCCGGTGAGCACGGAGAAAGCGGAGAAGATGACGAGTCCGGCTACGGCGGCGACCACTGCGATGAACACCGCGAGCAGCAGGAAGTAGCGGTCGCGTTGGGACAGGTACCGGTCGGAGAGCTCGGCGGTGTGTGCCGCGGCTGTCGTGACGTCGGTCGTTGATGCGGGGAGAGCTTCACGAATCGCCTGTGCGAGGGCGGTCGGCGTGGTGCCGGGTGCCGCAGCAACGCGGATCTCCCCGACACGGGAACCACCGGCCCAGGTGTCGACGGCGGTCGGTGTGGCGAGGATTGATTCGGAGCCGATGAGCTGTTCCTGGGCGGATCTCTCCGCCCGTCCCACGATCCTCACCCGGGCCGGGTCCTGGATCCCCGGTGCCTCGAGGAAGAGTTCCTGCCCGATCAGGTGATCGTCACCGGTGGCGATCACCTCGTCGTCCGAGGTCGGGAAACTGCCCTCGGTGAGGGTGCGCCACCGCAGGGGGCCGTCGGTGACGGACTGGACGTAGGTGGAGCGGTACACCGAGCCGGTGTCGGCGACCGCACCCCGGAAGGTCCGGTCGAACACCGCATCGGTGACGCCGGGAACGGCGCGGATGGCCGCCAGTGGATCGTTGTCCCCGTCGGAGTTCCGGAGGGTGACGACGACATCCGTGTTCGTGTAGGGACGGTCGAAGATCTCCCCGACCGTCCGCTGCAGCGTCGTGGTGATCGCCGCGGTCGCCACCGTGAGCGCGACGGCTGCGAAGATGGAGAAGAACAGTGAGAGATAGCGCAGTCCGCGGTGGCGGAGCTGCGCGACGGCGAGGCGGATCACGCGTGGGCACCTCCGTCTGCGGAGTGCCGGGGGCGGCCGGACGACGCCGGGCGCCGGGTGCCGTGGGAACCGGTGACGCGTCCGTCGCGCATGGTGATCAGATGGTCACCGCACTCAGCGGCTGCCGGGTCGTGGGTCACCACGGTGAGTGTCTGGCCGAACTCGTCGACCAGTTGACGGAACAGGGAGAGCACCTCGGAGCCGGCCTCCGAGTCGAGGGACCCGGTCGGTTCATCGGCGAAGATGATGTCCGGGCGGGCGAGCAGGGCCCGGGCGATGGCGACACGCTGGCGCTGTCCCCCGGACAATTGATGCGGGAGGTGCTTCAGGCGTCCGACGAGTCCGAGACGTCCGGTGATTTCGTCGTACCAGGCTTGGTCTATGCGGGAATGCGCCAGGCGCAGCGGTAACCGGATGTTGTCGCGCACCGTGAGCACGGGGACGAGGTTGAATTCCTGAAAGATCACACCGATCCGGGTGCGCCGGAGTTTCGCCCGTTGATTCTCGGACAGTGAGCTCAGGGCGGTGTTGCGCTCCCGTCGGTTCCCCGTACCCGTGCCGTGGAGTGTCACGGTTCCGGAGTCGGGCACCGACAGTCCGGAGAGACAGTGCAGGAGGGTTGTCTTTCCGGACCCGGAGGGGCCCATGAGAGTTGTCCAGCGCCCCCGGGGAATGGACACCGATACGTCATCGAGTGCGGTGACCCGCGCGTCACCGGTGCCGAACACCCTGGTCAACCGGTTCGCGGTGAGGACGGCGTCGTGGTGGGTTGGGGTGGAATGGGACACGGTGGTCACGAGGTGGATCACGCCTTAGGTTGAGAATTACTCGGGAACTTGTAGCCTAAAAATAAACGAATTTCGGAAAGATGAACCTCTCCATCATCCAGCAGACTACAAGATCTACTTGATCGCGAAAAACCAAGGAAGCTTCCCACCGTGTTACTAGGAAATCCGCACTCTTCGGAGAACCTAAAAACTAGGGTGAGGGTTACTTAATTTCGCGCCGGTTATAAGAACGATGCTGGGGGGCGTGTAGCATTGTCAGTCCGGGCGGCCAAAAAGTCGGATTTGCGCATGATTGCCTTCGACAAATCTACACCCCGAAAATCGACGTTATTCAAGGTTGCATTCGTGAAATTCGTTCCCGCAAGGTATGCGGATGAGTCTTCTCCTTCTTCGTAGGTAATCCGAAAACTTGCATCCGTAAGGTCGGAGTCGGAAAAATCGGCTTTTTCCATTTTGGCTTCATCGAAACAGCAGCCTATGAGGCTACTGTCCTTAAAAGAGGTGTTCGCTAGGCAGCACTTACGGAAAATTGCGCTCCCTGTTTCAGTACCCTCCACGGGATAACTTGAGCCGTCTGAATTATCAAATTTACCTCCACGCAGATCCGATCCCGTAAAATCAGTGCCGTGGATTTTTGTATCTTGAAGCCTACAGTCGGCCATCCTGACGTTCTTTAGAACTGCTAGTGCTAGGAAAGAACCTCTCCAGTTAATGTGCTGAAGCTTTGTAGAAGCGGGGAAAATCACACAAGCAAGGTTTGCTTTCAAGAGGCGAGAATTATCAAGAGACAATGACTCGAGACTTGAGAGTCTTGACTCGAGACTTGAGAGTCTAATTCTTCCGTCGTCTGGGCCGGACGCGCTGTGACATTCCGAACTTCTGTTCGATTCAAACCGATTTCTCAAAACGGTCGCCCTCGCCGAGGAGATGGCGGCTGACTCCTCGACTGCCGTCGATCGGCCTAATCCACATTCTTCCGTCGGCCTGTTGAGTTTATTCAAAAGTTTCCGTTTTCTGCCCGAGGGTCGGTTATCCGGCCGTGAGGTTTCCAGCATAATATTCAGTAACTCTTGTCGAATCTGGCGGCTTTCGTATTCCAGATCTTGTGGCGTTACTCCACGATAATCTGGTGTCGGTTCTTTCTTCAAAAAATTAATTTCTGAATTGATTAAATTGTACCAACTATCTATTTGTTGAGCCAGTTGATAGATTGCAGCACATCGAACCTGTATAGAACGTGACCCCAAGGCTTCTATTGCCGTTGACAATTGTTTTGACAAGTCGATTCTGTAACGGAAAAAGTTATCTATCTCGGCGCTTCGTTGTGCCTGTTTGATATGTTCATTGTGTCGCCGATTTTCATTAGAAATACGTGCTTGATTGCTGCGTTGTCCGACCAAAACAGACATCATCACGCCACCACCACCGATCAGGCCGCCGGCGATTCGACCGAAAAGTATACCATCCTGCCCCCTTTCTTGTGCGGTAATGAATAAAATAATTCCAGAACAAATCGCGGCAATTATTGCGGTTCCTAGCCAGGCCTCTGGTTCTAGCAGAGAATAGCGATTTTTTGATTCAAAAAACGTATCTGAGCATTCCTTTTTGAAGCGTTTCCAGGCGTCGATTATTTTTGTTGTTTCCTGATTTTTAAACGAGAAATAAAGACCTTGGATTATGTCCCCGCCGCGAATAAAAATAAACATCACGATCCCCGCCAACGCGATGACGAAAATCCGAACCAAAGGGGGGAGTCCGTAAAAGCCCTGTTTTAGTGGGGTATATAAAAATGCTGCCGTTACAATCAGTATTATCGCGGAAATGATCTTTGATTCCGGCGGAACTACTTTTGGCGGTTCGATATGTCGTGGATCATTGTACTCCACTTGAGCCTCCATAGATTGAGTGAAATTTTATTCTTGAGGTGGATGTATCCGTGCCTTTCGCCTAGATAGACTTCTTGAAACGCAAAATAAAATGGGGATAAGAAGATTATATATCAACTCTGCTGCGGTGTCATTATTTGCCGTGTTGATTTTAAACACGCTGACCTGCTTGACGACTTATTTACTTGCGGTCACTGGTTGAAAGAACGTGAATCGCCGTAACATGCAAGAGGGTGGGGTCGATCTGCCCATTGACGGGTATTACTTATTGAATTAGTTGATGTGGGAGCCATGGAAATGCAGCCATAGATTAGGTAGGTGAATATACCCCGATTTCTAGCGATGAAGATATCAGGGGATCGTTCCTGGATATATCTTTTAGTGCGCGCCGACCCGTCTTCGGATCCAGTAGGCCCTTAAGGGTCAAGTCAGATATCTGGATCCGATGAATTGACCGGACTGGATCTTCGGCACAGGTAGAAATCTGGGGGATGATCTGATGGTGTACCTGTCGAAAGCTAGAGAGTTTATCCCGTTTTAGTAATTTAAAGACTGGTTCGTTGAACTGTGAGTAGGGGCTTGTAT
Source organism: Corynebacterium pygosceleis (assembly GCF_016595275.2). Classification (GTDB taxonomy): domain Bacteria; phylum Actinomycetota; class Actinomycetes; order Mycobacteriales; family Mycobacteriaceae; genus Corynebacterium; species Corynebacterium pygosceleis. Next base: position 53,433 of record NZ_JAENIQ020000007.1, read on the forward strand.
CCTGAACAACAGTCTTCATTACCTGCCGATACGCATCAAAAGCCTTTGAGTAGGGTTCTCTACTTGTGTGGCTGAGTTCGATAACGATGAGGTGGCCGTCCTGGCGAATTGCTCTGCGTATCTCCGATATTGCATTGCTGATGTCACGGCAGTGTGAAAGTGTGAGTCGTGCATGAATGATATGGAATGTCCCAGACTTTATTGGTAAATTCTCCACATCGGCTATCGCGTGGCGCCGTATTTCTCCGGTGATGAATTGAGATTTCTTTGGAAAGTGAATGTCGACACCATAATAGGCTAATCCAAGATCAGTCAGAGGGTCTCTCAGGGAGCAGGTGGCCGCCCCAAGATCGAGTATTGAGTGTCCCCATTTTATGTCAGGAAGATTAGAAACTAGACGGATGGATATAGGGTCGTACATTGTCGCTAAGCTATTGAGGCGATTAGCCTCGTCATGAGTGTTCCGGTAGAAGTATTTCGACCTATTCATTTAATTTGACCTATCCCAGTATATGGGGAAGTAGGATATCTCGGTCATCATACATAGACTCGTGAGAATATTGGCCGAATATCTCAGAGTGTCCTAATGTAGCATTATCATATCCAAATGTACAAGGTATTAGGCTCATATCTATCGCCCGCACGCAGACGCGATTGGACCGTACTCCAGGTATGTTCACGGCGATCGGGTTGGCCTTTTCGATGCTTGGCGGGGTACGGCACGAAACGTCGACGATTCTCAGTATCTCCTCCACCCTGCGGGGTCCTGCATTTCTCCAAAAACGTGCATGATCGAGTGAGGATCGGACTGTTTCTGGGGGGCGTGAAAAATCGTAGTCTAGAGGTATTCTCTTTATTCCTAACAGTGCTTCTTCTTGTGCTATATGGAATGCGGAGGTTTCATCGGCTTCTGGAGAGTCGATTTTGCCAGACGCCAATCCTGCCGCAAGTCCGTTTGTGTCCCAAGCGATAGAGAGTATGATACTTTCGTTACATGATCGGATTTTCCCGATATTGAGAAATATTAATTCGGGATTATCCCGGGTAGCCGTTTTGCAGGGGATCTGGTCGTATTTTATTAGCTCGCCCGTCACCATTCCGGTGGTCCACCACTTCATGAAGAAGTGGCGTTCAATAAGTTCCCGTGTGGCGGCTTCAAAAGCGGCTCGAAAGGTAAAATGGGCAGCAGTTCCGGAAGAATTAACAAGGCTCCTACGGCCTCTCTGGAATCGGGCTCTTGGGAAAAGTACTTCATCGCATATGCGAAATATGGGTCCGGTGGTGTCTTCCGTGAAAATGGTCCGAACGTCGTCTTTAGGATCGCCATTTCGTTTCATGGGATCTCTTTGAATCTGGTCGGCGGTGAAATGGTAATAGTCTTCATAGCTAGACCCAAGCTGCAGTCTGGCGCGAGGGCATTCCTCCATGCGCGCGAGTTCGAGCGTGCTCGGATAGAGGGATGACCGCTCTGCAGCTTCACTGACCGCTTTTATCTTGGCCAGTTCTCGAGTCTGATCCAATGCTGAAGCAACGATGTAAGGGGAGAATGTTCCATCCGATGCGACTGTCACAGGAGCGACGCCGAGATACCTGCGATCGCCACACAGTTCCAGGAGATGTTCTTGGTAGTTCGCCGCAGCTGCCAGAGGGCCTATTTCGCTGGAAGTGTTCGCTTGAAAGATCGGAGGATTCTCGAGCTGACATGGTTGTGCGGTGTTCAGCCCCCAAGGCGCTTCGTAGAGAATTTCGAGGCGTCCGACTACTAAGCCGATGAACGCCTCCCTGCGTTGTGCAGGCTGGAGGACTGACAGGGCTCTGAGCATCTCGACTTCGACCTGGTCGGCTCGTACGTCGTCGAGCTCAATTGAGAAGGTCGGTGCGTGGAGCGTTGGACCGTTCCCCTGGGGTGTCTGTTCTTGCTTGACGATGTATGTGGGAGTGAGGATTTTTTCCCAAGGGTATCGGGAGAGAGGGGGGGGGAGGTGAGGCACAGCCGACATGATTTTTCGTGCTGTGTCGATCTCGTCTTTTGGGGCTAGACGTACTGTGGCGCCAACCCCGTCGTGGATGCTCCAGAATCTGACGGTTGAAGGAGCTAGGGCCACGCCGATGACCCCTACCCCCGTATCGGCTGGGGGCGTCGGGGGCCACGGGTCGGGCCGAGTCCTAGAACTCAATCGTGTGTTCGGTGTCTGCGAAACTGCAGGTGCCGAGCATCTCGGTGTTGTCGATAATGTAGTTGACGTTCATGGAGTCTCCTAGAGGTTCATTGTTGCAGGTGTATTGAGTGTACCGATGTCAGTTGATTTTGTAAAGGTAACCAGTGGGCGTGAGTGTCCGTTATGATATTTAATCATATCTTTTTGGGGTGGTGACTTGTGGAATGGTGCACGTTGTAACTCGACGGGGGTGGGTGGGTTTTGTTGCGGGGTGTCGCCAGTGGTTGATGGCTTGTCGAGGTTGGATTTCACTTTCGCCCCAGGGGGCGACTTGCTTGGCTTGTCCGGGTTATAGATTATCTCTTGGCTACTGCTTTTGGGTCGTTTCGCCGCGGTCTACGATGTTTGCGTTGCCTCGTATGGAAGTTAAGAATGTGTCCCGTTGATCAAGGGAGTTTATCTCCGTGTATATCGGGCGGATATTTTTCCGGGTTTCCGCTACTGCTTTCCGATATTTAGCCGTGTTTCTTATGCTCCACCACAACGTTGACCGTGGTGAGAGAAGGGCGTGCGCGAATGATCGTTCGTACACTCCGGTCCAGATTTCTTCGTTTTTTCTGCGGCGTTCCAGTGTTCGTTTTAGGAGTGCCTGGAGGCGGTCCCTGCTGGGTAGGTCGATATAGAGTAAATGGGTAGCTCTTGAAAAAGACGGCTTCAAAATTTCCCAGTGTTGGAAATCCGTTATCCAGCTTTGTGTAGTTAGTGCCGAGGATGCGCTCATGCTCAATTTGGTCGATCGCTTCCATCCGGGCAGGTAGTAGAGCGCGTCGAGTTCAACGTAAACTATGTTGGTGGACGTTGATAGTGCCTTCGATATTGTGGTCTTTCCTGCGCCGGGAAGTCCTGCGACCAAGATGCGAGATTCGTGTGTTATCGAATTGAGCCAATCGGCAGGGTGTAGCAACGGTGGCACCTTCTTGGTGTTTGAATTCGATTGTAGGATTAATTTGTTGGCTTCGAGCCTTGATGCGATGATGGCTTGTGGCATTGATATGGACTTACTGCAAATTCGTGCTGGTCCTGTCACCTAGGATGACATCGGGACGCTTCACCCCCACCCCAGCTCGTGCAGTTCATCGTCGTCGAGCCCGAAGTGGTGCCCTATCTCGTGGCCGACGGTGATGCGGACCTGTTCGATCAGGTCCTCCTCGCTGGTGCAGTGGTCGAGCAGCGCCTCCTTGTAGATCGTGATCGAGGAGGGGAGTCCGGTGTGGTTGGCCAGCCGTTCCGGTAGGGGTACCCCGTTGTAGAGCCCGAGGATGGTGTTCGAGTCGGGGTTGTAGTCCTCGATGAGGATGGCGACGTTCCTGAGGTTGTCCAGGAACACATCCGGGATACGTTCGAACCCCATGTCCACGAGCTCGTTGAAGCGTTCGTCGGAAACGTCGATCACGGTCCTGTCGTCCTCGTTATTGTCGGCCTCGTCGCGTGCGGTGAACTCTACTGGCGGATGGGGTCGCGTTCCGGTTGGGGCTCAGGTGGCACGCCGTCGATCACGAACGGGCCGGTGGCGGCGCCCTCGAGGGTGGCGAAACCACCTTCGGCGTTCGCCTTGAACAGGGCACAGTTCACGGTGTTGGAGCCGCCGGTCCAGGCGTTGGCGTCGATGGCCGTCCAGAAGGAGTCCAGGGTCGAGTAGTAGAAGGGGTCGTCCCCGCCGAGATGGTCGCGTGCGGCCTGGGTGCAGGCGTCCTTGAGGAAGGCGTCCTGGTCCGCGACCGTCGGTGTGATCTCGGGGAAGATGGGCTTGAGGTCGATGACGGCGGTGATCTCCAGCTGGTGCGGTTCCGCGCAGTCCACGGCGCGGGGCGCTCCGGCGGCGTCGATGCTGACGCACTCGCCGGGCTGGAAGATCCGGGACTGGTCCTGTTCGGCCGCACGCCCCCGGGTCGTCATGGTCCTGCCGTCGTCATCGGTGACCTGTACGCCGCAGAGCATGGTGCGGTCACCGGCCTCCCACGCGCTCGCCGGGGGGAGGATCGGGGCGATGGAGTACCGGCCGTGTGGTGTGTAGCGGCCACCGAGGTAGTCGATGGTGGGGGTCTTGCAGAGTTCCTCACGGAGTTGCGCCTGCCGGGTGAGGTTCGGCGCGGGGGCCGAGGGGCCGAACTCGCTGGACGGGTAGGTGCCCAGATCCTCCCGGGCGGAGACCTCGAAACGGTGGTCTGCGGCGCAGTCCGCCTTCTCGAAGTCGGAGATGGTCCCGTCGTCGGCGACGTTCCAGGTGAGGCAGTCACCGATGTCCGCCGTGGTGAAGGGGGCGGCCTCCGGTTTGGTGGTGGTCGTCTCCCCGGTGCCGGTCGACGCCCCGGTGGTCACCGTTCCGGTGTCCGCGTCGGTGGGGGTGGGGGATTCGGCGGCGACGTGGCTGTAGGACCCGACGCCGACGGCGGCGACGAGCATCGCGATGAGTCCCGCCTGCACCGCAGTGGCTGAGCGCCAGGATCTGGTTGCTGTCATGGTTCCTCCATCATGCCGGGTGTGTCGCCCGGGTGCACACCCCCGCCCCCGGGCGTGGAACGGGAGGGGAGAGGATGTGGCGGCGGTGTACTCAGTCGGTGGGCTGTTCCGTGGCGCGTTCGACGTGTGTCTTCAGGGTGTAGCGGTCGGTGCGGTAGAGCGAGGAGCACCATTCCACGGGACGGTCACCGGACAGTGACATGCGGACGATCTTGAGGAGCGCCGTGCCCGGTTCGACGTCGAGGACCCGGGCGGTGTCGGCATCGGCGTTGACGGCGGTGGCTATCTGTTCCGCCTCGGTGACGGGGAGCCCGTACTCCCCGTCGAGGATGCCGTAGACGGAGGCGTGGACGTCATGGTCGAGGATTCCCGCGACGTGGACGTTGTTGTACCAGCTGTCGTCGATGGCGTAGGGGAGCCCGTCGCCGAGACGGAGCCGCCGGAGGTGGGTGTGCGGGTGATCGCCGGACCGGAAGAACGCCTCCACCTCCACCGGCGGTGTGGCCGCGGCCTCGGCGAGGAGGACGTCGGATGTCGCGGTGAGTCCCTGGGCGCTCATCTCGGAGGAGAAGGACGCCAGGTGCAGGCGGGAGATGAGTGGGGCGGGGGCGACGAAGGTTCCCCGACCGCGCGCGCGTTTCAGGCGGCCCGATGCGACGAGGTCCCCGATGGCGCGGCGGACGGTGATGCGGGAAACCCCGAACGTGTCCTCGAGGACACGTTCACCGGGGAGCATGTCACCCGGTCGGAGTTCGGTGGTGCAGATGTCCTCGAGGATCTCCCGCAGTTGTGCGTGTTTCGGTTTCGGCCCGTCGGGGAGTTGTCGGGCGGGGAGCACCGGAAACTTCGGGGAGGTCACCATGTACACGACTATACCCGGTGGTCATAACCGGACGGGGTTTCCCGGAGTCCGGGGGATGCCCCACCATCCGGGCAGTGGTACTGCAGGGTTCGGTAGGCTGGCATCCGTGATTGATCTCAAATTCCTCCGCGACAACCCCGACGTGGTCCGTGCCTCCCAGCGCACCCGCGGCGAGGATCCAGGGCTCGTCGATCAGCTGATCGCCGCCGACGCCACCCGACGGGAGGCGATCGTCGCCGCCGACAGTCTGCGCTCCGAGCAGAAGGCCTTCGGGAAGAAGATCGGCCAGGCCGCGCCCGAGGACCGGCCCGCGCTGTTGGCCGGCTCCAATGAGCTCAAGGCCAGGGTCAAGGACGCCGAGGCGACCCAGAGGCAGGCCGCCGAAGACGTCGAGCGTCTCCAGGCGCGGATCGGCAACATCGTCGAGGGTGCGCCCGCCGGCGGTGAAGACGATTTCATCGTCCTCGAGCACGTCGGCGAGCCCCCGAGCTTCGACTTCGAACCGAAGGATCACCTCGAACTCGGTGAGTCCCTCGGTCTCCTCGACGTCGAGCGGGGCACCAAGGTCTCCGGTTCCCGTTTCTACTTCCTCACCGGATACGGTGCGCTCCTCCAGCTCGGCATGCTCACCCTCGCCGCGCAGCGCGCCACCGCGGCCGGATTCACCCTCATGGTCCCGCCGGTCCTCGTCCGCCCCGAGACGATGCAGGGCACCGGGTTCCTGGACAGTCACGCCGACGAGATCTACCACCTCGAGGAGGACGACCTCTACCTCGTGGGCACCAGTGAGGTCGCACTCGCCGGCTACCACGCCGACGAGATCATCGACCTCTCCGGTGGGCCACTGCGCTACGCCGGCTGGTCCTCCTGTTTCCGCCGTGAGGCGGGCTCCTACGGCAAGGACACCCGCGGAATCCTCCGCGTCCACCAGTTCGACAAGGTCGAGATGTTCAGCTGGTGCAAGCCGGAGGACGCCACCGAGGAACACCGGAAGCTCCTCCAGATGGAACGCGACATGCTCGCGGCCGTCGAGGTCCCCTACCGCATCATCGACGTCGCCGGCGGTGACCTGGGAAGCTCTGCGGCACGGAAGTTCGACACCGAGGCGTGGGTCCCGACCCAGGGCACCTACCGCGAACTCACCTCCACCTCGAACTGCACCACCTTCCAGGCCCGCCGCCTGAAGGTCCGGTACCGGGACGACGACGGCCGCACCCAGCCCTGCGCCACCCTGAACGGCACGCTCGCCACCACCCGCTGGCTCGTCGCCATCCTCGAGAACAACCAGCTGGCCGACGGATCCGTCCGGGTCCCCGAGGCACTGCAGCCCTTCGTGGGCCGCGAGATCCTCGAACCCGTCAAGTAGAACATCCGTCCCGTCCCGCAGCAGGTGCACCCCGCAGGCGTGGCGGGACGGGCGTCGAGACGCCGCCAGCCGAACACAGACAGGACCCCCAATGACCCAGCGTGAGTTCATCCGGGAAGGCATCTTCCGCTATCCGGCGGACCTCGAACGGGTACCCGACCACCCGACCGAGGCAACCGAGCCGTTCTACTCCCGCATCGTCGCCGCCGTCCGCGCGCTGATGGGGGCCCAGGACATCACCATCACCATCGAGGGGGTCGAACACGTCCCCACCGACGGCGGCGCACTCCTCGCCTACAACCACACCGGCTACTACGACTTCATCTTCGGCGGTGTCGCGGGCTACTTCCGGGGCCGCAGGCTCGTACGCTTCATGGCGAAACGCGAGATCTACGACGTGCCCGTCGTCGGCTGGTTCATGAACCGCATGCGCCACATCCGGGTCGACCGTTCCGCCGGACGTGGAGCCCTCGACGAAGCGGTCCGCAGGCTCCGCGCCGGCGAACTCGTCGGCATCTTCCCCGAGGGCACCATCTCCCGCAGCTTCGAGATGGACCGGTTCAAGACCGGCGCCGCCCGCATCGCCGACGCCGCCGACGTCCCCCTCATCCCCATCGCCATGTGGGGATCGCAGCGCATCATCAGCAAAGGGGTGCCCCGGAACCTCGGACGGAAGCACATCCCGGTCTGGATCCGCATCGGCGAACCCCTCTCCGCCACCGGCGACCCCACCGAGGTCACCGAGAGACTCCGCTCCGCCGTCGCCGACCTCCTGGACGGTGTCCGCGCGGACTACGCCGCGGAATACGGCTCCTTCGAGGGTGCTCCCTGGATGCCCGCATCCCTCGGCGGCAGCGCCCCCACCCTCGAGGAGGCCGCCGTGATCACCGCGGAGAAGAAACGGGCCCGCGCCGACAGGAAAGCCGCCCGCGCCGCCCACCGCGCCGACCGGCGGGCAGACGTCGCCCTCGAGAAGATCACCGGACACGGCCGTGCACTCCCGGCCCGGCTCCGTCGCGCACTCACCGGACTCGCCGACCTCATCCGGGGACGTCGGTGACCCGCCCGCTGCTCGTCGGAAGTGACATCGACGGGACCCTGATCACCAGTACCGAACGGGTCAGCCGCCGCACCCGTGACTGCCTCCGCCGCTTCACGGACTCAGGGGGAGTCCTCGCCCTCGCGACGGGCCGCCCACCACGCTGGCTGCTGCCCGTCCTGGAACAGCTGCCCGTGCAACCGATGGCCGTCTGCGCGAACGGAGCCGTTCTCTACGACAGTGCCACCGACCGCATCGTCGACACGCACCCGCTGCTCCCGGACCAGCTGCGCGCCATCGTCGACACCGCCCGCACCGTCCTCGCCGACGCCGGCGGAGTGAACATCGCCATCGAACGGGCCGGCACCAGCGCCTTCAACCCCCAGTCCGAACTCTTCATCGTCGCCCCCGACTGGGCGCACGCCTGGCACTCCGCCGACTTCGGGGAAGAAGAGGAAGAGGAACTCCTCTCCCGGCCCGCGATCAAACTCCTCCTCCAGAACGCGGAGCTCGACAGTGCGGACATGCACCGCCGCCTCGTTCCCCACATCCCACCGGACACGGCACACCTGACCTACTCCGTCAGCGGTGGACTCCTCGAGGTCGCCGCGCCGGGCATCACCAAGGCCTCGGGACTCCGCGCCATCGCCCGTAGCCTCGGAATCCCCGCAGAACGGGTGATCTGCTTCGGTGACATGCCCAACGACACGGAAATGCTCCGGTGGGCAGGAACCGGGGTCGCCATGGGCAATGCCGTCCGGCAACTCAGGGACATCGCCGATGAAACGACCCTCACCAACGATGACGACGGGCTCGCCACCGTCCTGGAACGCTGGTTCTGACCGTCGCCGGCCACCGGTAGCACCGTGAAACAAAACGGGAACGTCGGCAGATAGTACCTCTGACGGAACAATGTCCCACCTGGAGTGGCCACGACAACCATCCGGCATCCCCGGGTGCTCCGGCGATCGGGCGGGCTTTTCTTCCGGTCATCAGCACTACGAAGCCACGGTGTGGCGGGTGGACCCGGGCCCTGTCCCGCGAGATCCGCAGCCACCGGAACAGGGAACGGTGAACAATGCCAACGTCACAAGAGGTGGAAACGTGAGCGGCCGACGCGGTCGCCCGCTCACGGTCTCCCGCGACCGGGTCATCGAGATCGCCGCGCGTCAGATCCGGGACAACGGCGCGGCGGGATTCTCCATGCGGGGTGTCGCGGAAGAGATCGGCGTCACCGCCATGGCGCTCTACCACCACTTCGACTGCAAGAACACACTCATAGCGGAAGCATTCCTCCACACCCTGAAGTCCCGCACCCCGGTCGACCTCCCCGCTGACACGGTGGAGAGACTCGTCGCGATCGCCGTGGAGATCATCAACCAGCTCGACGACTTCCCCTTCGCCAGGGAGATGGTGATCTCCGGCGAGGACACCTCCATCGTCTTCGGGGCGCTCTACCGCGACTTCGCCGCGACCGCCCACGCTTCAGGCGTCCCCGACGCGGAGATCATCCGCGCGGTCCAGTCGCTGCGCCGCATCATCGTCGGCGAGGTCATCGCACGGCAGGTGGACAGGGCCGCCTGCGAGGACGGCCGGTCCCTCTACCGGGGTGACACCCTCCCCGGGTCGATGCCCTGGGACCCGGAGGAGGCGGAACGCCTCCTCGAGGACGGGGCGCGGTCCTACTCGGTCGATGAACTCCTGCGTGCCGTCGCCGTGGAGATGCTCGGTCAACACGTGCACAACTGACACGGGGAGGGGCCACCCGCCGGGTGGCCCCTCCCCGTGAATCCGTGAATCAGGACTCGTGGATCTGAACGTCGCCCGTCGCCGGGTCGAAGGTGATCCAGCCACCCTGGAAATCGGTGCGGATCAGATCGCCGTCCCGGTACTCCTCATTCACCGGCATCCCCAACGGGCCGGCGTCGAATCCCTGCGCGGCCCACGCATCACCGATCGCACCCCAGATCGCGTGCGTACCGGCCTCCGGGGAATCCACGACCAGTCCGCCATCGAACGGTGTCACCTCGATCCGTGAATTCCGCTCCCCGACCGGGGTCGCGACCTGGGTACCACCGCGAGGTGAACCGAGAACAGGCCCGGCCACGGCGGTGACACGTGTCCACGCGTTCTTCACCTTCGTGTCACCGCTGAATGACACGGCCTTGTCGACGAGCGCCGGGACATCGGAGAGTTTCAGTCCCGCGATGATCGGCGTCCGGCCGATCTGCGCGATCCGCTGCTGTCCTCCTTCGCGGGAGGCGAGGAACGCCACCGCGACAGCCAGGAGAGATCCCGCGACCCCCAGAATCGAATCCAGTCGACCCCCGCTGCTGCCCAGGCGCATCTCCGGCGCAGGCGCCGGGTCACCACCCGGTGCCGGTGCAGGCTCGCTGGTCGTGGTCGTCGTGGTCGTCGTGGGTTCTTCGGTGGGCTTTTCGGTCGGTTTCTCGGTGGGTGTGGTCGTGGTGGTGGTCGTGGTGTCGGTGGTGTCCCCACCACTGAGCAGCAGCCGGTACTTCGTGTTGGCGAGTGCCCTGATCGTGCCCATCTGCGCGTACCCGGCATCACCCGGACACGAGGTGTTCCCGACATCACGGTGCGCGAAGATGTTCGGCAGCCTCACGCTCGTCCCGTACGGGTACTTCGTGTACGACGTGCCCTCGGAATAGTGGGTGTCCTCTCCCAGGGGATCGAAACCGGCGACCTTCGCCCGCCACCCGGCGAGCTCACCGACGGAGGCGAGTGTCTCCGCGCTCGGGGTCACGGTCGAGTAGTCGCCGATCATCGAGATGGCCCACGTGTTCTCGTTGAACCCGCCGGCGTGTGCGCCCTGCACCGCATGGTTCATGCCGCCGTAGCGGCCCTCGTAGATCCGGCCGAACTTGTCGACCAGGGACTGGTAGCCGATATCGCACCAGCCGAGATTCTGCGCGTGGTACTGGTAGATTCCCCGGACGATGCCTGCGGCCTGGCTGGGGGTGTAGTTGTTCGACCCTGCGGTGTGGTGGATCGTCAGCGCACTGACCTTGTCGTCGTAGGTGACCTTTCCGCAGCGTTTCGACTCGTCCGCACCCCAGCCCTTCCGGGAGATCACCTTCGGCATACCGCGGGCGTCCTCCTCCGCGCTCACCAGATCGACCGATGCCCCCTCGGAGGCCCGGCCGTCGACGAACACGGCGTCGATGGCATCCGGATCGACGGATTCCGCGACAGGTGCGATCTCACCGGCATCCGTGGAGTAGGTGATCTCACTCATGGGGGTGCCGTCGATCGCCGGAACACCCGTGAAAGCGGTGGACCGTTCGGTCGCGCCGGGGTCGACTGTGGTGCCGGGATCGCTCTCCACCCCGACCTCGGTACCGGTGACTCCGGCCCCGTCATCCGGGACGAGGTCGATGTTGCCCGTCGACACCTGAATGGTGTGTGTCGGCTCGACGTAGATCAGTTCCGTTCCGTTGGTGCCGTTCGGATCCTGCACGTCACCGGCGGGTTCCGCGTCGTACCAGGGGCTCCACGAACCATCGGCGCGTTTCGCCCGGAAGAAGGCCGCGATGTCCTTCTCTCCGTGCCAGGTCAGGGCGAACATGGAGAACTCCTCGTCCCGGGTGAACTCCTTCACCGCCCTGGGCCCGGTGGCTTCCTCGCCCTGGCTGATGATCGCGGCATCCGGGACGACCACGGTCTCGCCGGTGGCGAAATTCTGGGTGGCCACCGCAGCGGTGACGGGGTCCGTACCGACCGTGTCGGTTCGGGTGATGGACCGGTCGCCAACTCCGACCACGGCCGAGGTGATGAGCGCGGCGGACAGGACGACCGCGAGGGCCGGGCGTCTGGACTGCGTGGTGATGCGGCGTCGCTGCTTCACGTTCTGGTTCTCCTTGATGGGGGCAGATTCGATTGTGTCCGCCAGGCACTCCGTCGGAACGGAGCCGCCGGGGCGGCCTCATGTGTCGGAAGGTGTCACTGGTGTCGCTGCCGATAGATGATGCATAAGGGTGCGACAGACTACGTACGGGGCCGATGGTAACAGTGTTATTTGTGTTATTGGTGGGGTTTCGGGGCGTGTCGCCCGGAAAATGTGGGGCCCACCCCGGGAAATCGCTGTCGTCGGCATGACGGACCGCAGATGTCCGGGTACCGGCGGAACACACGGGCCCTGTATCGGACGAAAGCTTCCGCCCCGTCCGGAAGTCACACGGACCCGCTACGAGCGGGGAACGGAAAATTCCCGGAGCTCGCCCGGGTGTCGCAACGCGGTCTAGGCGCTGATCTTCCCGTAACGAGGTGACATCCACGGCTTCGGGCGGTAGGGGCCGATGCTCCTGTCGGACGACCCCGCTCCACCCCCGATTCGTCACCTGATGGAACCTGTCGGCCGCAATCCCGGTCTGATTCTGATGAACGGTGCCGCACATGGCGGCGCAACCGGAGAAGAAAGACGGGTACCCGTTGACCAGAACCACGGTCTCGACCGCGTTCCTCATCGCGTGCAGCTGCCTGATGCTGGCCTCATGTCAGGCACCGGAACCCGGCACGGGGCCGGCCGGGCGGGAAACAGCACCGACCGATACATCCGGCACGCCGTCTGTGGAGGAGGTGCCGGATCTGTCCTCGGCGACGTCCAACGCCGACGGCGGTCCCATCGTCTTCGACCCGGTGGAAGCGGGAAAGAACCTTCCCGACCCGTGCACGGAACTGTCGGCCACAACCCTCAATGAAATCGGATTCAGGGAAAATCCCAATAAAACAGCTATCGGCTTGAATGACAATTTACTTGGTAAGGCTATAACCTGCAGTCTTGATTTAATCGAAATGGTCGACAATTTTCGAGCTTTGGGTATGGATTCAGACAATGTCAGCAAAGAGTACATGGTAGAGAACGGGCTATTTATTCGGGAAGTTCCGGAATCTATCGTCCCGAACGCATACTTCTACACTTTTTCACCCGGGGAAGAAGATATCTGCTGGATCGGAGCCGACACAGCTAGGGGGAGGCTGGGGCTCAGTGTCGCTGGGCCGACTCCGTCGATCCGGGAACGGCTCTGTGAAGAAGCTGTGGGCTATTTCGACAAAGCATATGTCGAAACAGATGGCTTCTCTTGGCTCGTAAATTAGTTTTCTTTATTTCTTTAACGGAGGTAATCATGGAAATCAGGTTTGATTCAGATCAAGCAGGGAAAATTGTTGAGGCTTTGAAAAATCAGTGGTCCAGGGTCAGAGATTCCCAAAGGGAACTAGGCGTCGAAACAAATATATCCGGTTATTCTCAGGCTCCCGGTTTGGCTGATCTCGGGCAGCAGCACGCACAGGTACTTTATGGTTCGACGGGATCGGCGGATGATGTGCTCACCGTGTTCCGGGGTCAGGCCCGGTGGTTGGCGCAGGCATTGAGGTCAACGGTCCGTGCGATGGAGACCATCGACGGGGTCAACCGCATTCAGTTGCAGACCAGTGCGCCGGGGCCACGCATCACACCGGAGGATCTGCCC
>NZ_JAENIQ020000008.1 GCF_016595275.2 Corynebacterium pygosceleis
TGTGATGTTTGAGAACTCGATAGTGTGCCAATGTATCTTGCCGGCAGGCGTGATCATCTTTGGGTGGTTGTGTTTGTTGGCTGGATAATTGTTTTTTTGATTCGTTTCCGGATCATTCATGGTCGTGGCGTGTGCCGGGGAGTGTAGGTCGCTTCCTTAATCGGCCACTGTGGGTGCCTGCGTTGTGTGGGTGTTTGTGGTGGTTGTTGACTGTGGTGGTTGGAACGGATGTTTTTGTGGTGTGTTTGTTTTTCCTCGTCGAATAACGCGCATCACGGGAGTGGATGTTTCATCTGCTTTATTTTTTTGGACAATCATTTTTGACATTGCCTGGTCTTTTGGTCGGGTGGTGTTGCTGGTTGTTTGTTTTGTCAGGTTTTGGGCTTTTCTTATTGCTTAAAAGCTTTTATGGAGAGTTTGATCCTGGCTCAGGACGAACGCTGGCGGCGTGCTTAACACATGCAAGTCGAACGATGAAGCGGTGCTTGCACCGTGGATTAGTGGCGAACGGGTGAGTAACACGTGGGTGATCTGCCCTGCACTTCGGGATAAGCCTGGGAAACTGGGTCTAATACCGGATATGACCGCATCGTTAGTGGGTGTGGTGGAAAGGTTTTTCCGGTGCAGGATGAGCCCGCGGCCTATCAGCTTGTTGGTGGGGTAATGGCCTACCAAGGCGTCGACGGGTAGCCGGCCTGAGAGGGTGTACGGCCACATTGGGACTGAGACACGGCCCAGACTCCTACGGGAGGCAGCAGTGGGGAATATTGCACAATGGGCGAAAGCCTGATGCAGCGACGCCGCGTGGGGGATGACGGCCTTCGGGTTGTAAACCCCTTTCGATCACGACGAAGCGAGAGTGACGGTAGTGATATAAGAAGCACCGGCTAACTACGTGCCAGCAGCCGCGGTAATACGTAGGGTGCGAGCGTTGTCCGGAATTACTGGGCGTAAAGAGCTCGTAGGTGGTTTGTCGCGTCGTCTGTGAAATCCCGGGGCTCAACTCCGGGCGTGCAGGCGATACGGGCATAACTTGAGTGCTGTAGGGGAGACTGGAATTCCTGGTGTAGCGGTGAAATGCGCAGATATCAGGAGGAACACCGATGGCGAAGGCAGGTCTCTGGGCAGTAACTGACGCTGAGGAGCGAAAGCATGGGGAGCAAACAGGATTAGATACCCTGGTAGTCCATGCCGTAAACGGTGGGCGCTAGGTGTGGGTCCCTTCCACGGGATCCGTGCCGTAGCTAACGCATTAAGCGCCCCGCCTGGGGAGTACGGCCGCAAGGCTAAAACTCAAAGGAATTGACGGGGGCCCGCACAAGCGGCGGAGCATGTGGATTAATTCGATGCAACGCGAAGAACCTTACCTGGGCTTGACATGTGCAGGATCGGCGCAGAGATGTGTCTTCCCTTGTGGCCTGCATGCAGGTGGTGCATGGTTGTCGTCAGCTCGTGTCGTGAGATGTTGGGTTAAGTCCCGCAACGAGCGCAACCCTTGTCTTATGTTGCCAGCACGTTATGGTGGGGACTCATGAGAGACTGCCGGGGTCAACTCGGAGGAAGGTGGGGATGACGTCAAATCATCATGCCCCTTATGTCCAGGGCTTCACACATGCTACAATGGTCGGTACAGTGGGTTGCGAAGCCGTGAGGTGGAGCCAATCCCTTAAAGCCGGTCTCAGTTCGGATTGGGGTCTGCAACTCGACCCCATGAAGTCGGAGTCGCTAGTAATCGCAGATCAGCAACGCTGCGGTGAATACGTTCCCGGGCCTTGTACACACCGCCCGTCACGTCATGAAAGTTGGTAACACCCGAAGCCAGTGGCCCAACCCTTGTGGGGGGAGCTGTCGAAGGTGGGATCGGCGATTGGGACGAAGTCGTAACAAGGTAGCCGTACCGGAAGGTGCGGCTGGATCACCTCCTTTCTAAGGAGCTTTTCTTTTCCATCCCTGCGTTTTGGCCTGTGTCACCGGTTGGTGGTGTGGGCTTGTGGGTGGTGGTTGGTTGGTTTGTGGCGGACGAGTGTTCCGCACGCCGGCCTTTTATTAATCGGGTGGAGACACGCCGGATTTGCGATGGTGGATGATCGTCGGAGATATTGAAGAATCGAAAAAACGTTTGTTGGTGCACTGTCGGGTGTCTGGGACATTATGTTCCTGGTGTTGCGGCCCATGTGGCTTGCCGGGCCTTGTTGGTTTGGTGGGTTCGTGTGGTTGGTGTTGTTGTCAGAACTGGATAGTGGACGCGAGTATCTTTATTTTTTGTTTCGTCGAGAATGTGACCATTTTTTGGTCGTTCTTAGTGTTTTGTGTGTTTTGTTTTTAAGGGCACACGGTGGATGCCTTGGCATACTGAGCCGATGAAGGACGTGGGAGGCTGCGTTAAGCCTCGGGGAGCTGTCAACCGAGCGTTGATCCGAGGATGTCCGAATGGGGAAACCCGGCCGTCGTTGTGGGCGGTCACCTGCCGGTGAATGAAATAGTCGGTGTGGAGGTAACGCGGGGAAGTGAAACATCTCAGTACCCGCAGGAAGAGAAAACAACAGTGATTCTGCTAGTAGTGGCGAACGAACGTGGATGAATGGCTAAACCGTATGCGTGTGATACCCGGCAGGGGTTGCGTGTGCGGTGTTGTGGGGCGATGACGTTGTGTGGTCTGCCGGCCATGCCTGATGAATGATTGTGTGTTAGCGGAAGTGGTTTGGAATGACCCGCCGTAGACGGTGAGAGTCCGGTACGTGAAAACACATGGTCTGTCAGTGTTGTCGATACCCCGAGTAGCAGCGGGCTCGTGGAATCTGCTGTGAATCAGCCGGGACCACCCGGTAAGCCTGAATACTCAGTGTGACCGATAGCGGAATAGTACCGTGAGGGAATGGTGAAAAGTACCCCGGGAGGGGAGTGAAATAGTACCTGAACCCGTGTGCCTACAATCCGTCAGAGCCTCCTTGTGGGGTGATGGCGTGCCTTTTGAAGAATGAGCCTGCGAGTCAGCGGCATGTCGCGAGGTTAACCCGTTTGTGGGGTAGCCGTAGCGAAAGCGAATCCTAACTAGGGTGTTGTTAGTGGCATGTCCTGGACCCGAAGCGGGGTGATCTACCCATGGCCAGTGTGAAGCGACGGTAAGACGTCGTGGAGGCGCGAACCCACTTAGGTTGAAAACTGAGGGGATGAGTTGTGGGTAGGGGTGAAAGGCCAATCAAACTCCGTGATAGCTGGTTCTCCCCGAAATGCATTTAGGTGCAGCGTTGCGTGTTTCTTGCCGGAGGTAGAGCTACTGGTTGGTTTAGCGGGACTACAATCTTAGCGACATCAGCCAAACTCCGAATGCCGGTAAGTGTAAGCGTGGCAGTGAGACTGCGGGGGATAAGCTTCGTAGTCGAGAGGGAAACAGCCCAGATCGCCGGCTAAGGCCCCTAAGCGTGTACTAAGTGGAAAAGGATGTGGGATCGCGAAGACAACCAGGAGGTTGGCTTAGAAGCAGCCATCCTTGAAAGAGTGCGTAATAGCTCACTGGTCGAGTGGTTCTGCGCCGACAATGTAGTGGGGCTCAAGTACACCGCCGAAGCCGCGGCAGCGACACCCTTTTGGGGTGTTGTTGGGTAGGGGAGCGTCGTGCATGGATTGAAGCTGCCGGGTGACTGTGTGGTGGACTGTGCGCGAGTGAGAATGCAGGCATGAGTAGCGAATGATGAGTGAGAAACTCATCCGCCGGATGACCAAGGGTTCCTGGGTCAAGCTAATCTTCCCAGGGTGAGTCGGGACCTAAGGCGAGGCCGACAGGCGTAGTCGATGGACAACGGGTTGATATTCCCGTACCCGTGCACATGCGCCCATGGTGAATCAGTGATACTAACCGCCCAGAAGCGTTTTACCACTTTCTTTGATTGTGGTGTTTCGTGGATGCGTGGGACCTGATCTGGTAGTAGCCAAGCGATGGGGTGACACAGATTGGTAGTCGAGCCACTTATTGGATTGTGGTGTAAGCGTGCAGCCCGAGGGATAGGTAAATCCGTTCCTCGTTACATGGGTGAGGCGTGATGCGTACCCTTTTTGGGGATGTCGATGATCCTGTGCTGTCGAGAAAAGCCTCTAGCGATGTGTGTGTGCGGCCCGTACCCCAAACCGACACAGGTGGTCAGGTAGAAAATACTAAGGCGATCGGGTTAACTGTGGTTAAGGAACTCGGCAAAATGCCCCCGTAACTTCGGGAGAAGGGGGGCCATGACGGGTCACCGGTCCTTGCGGCTGGTTGGCGTGTTGTGGCCGCAGAGAATAGAGGGAAGCGACTGTTTACTAAAAACACAGGTCCGTGCGAAGACGATAAGTCGATGTATACGGACTGACGCCTGCCCGGTGCTGGAAGGTTAAGAGGACCTGTTAGACCAACTTGTTGGTCGAAGCGGAGAATTTAAGCCCCAGTAAACGGCGGTGGTAACTATAACCATCCTAAGGTAGCGAAATTCCTTGTCGGGTAAGTTCCGACCTGCACGAATGGCGTAACGACTTCCCTGCTGTCTCAACCACAGGCCCGGCGAAATTGCAGTACGAGTAAAGATGCTCGTTACGCGCGGCAGGACGAAAAGACCCCGGGACCTTCACTATAGCTTGGTATTGATGCTCGGTTCGGTTTGTGTAGGATAGGTGGGAGACTGTGATCATGCGACGCCAGTTGTGTGTGAGTCGTTGTTGAAATACCACTCTGATCGAATTGGGTATCTGTTAACCTCGGCCCGTGATCCGGGCCAGGGACAGTGCCTGGTGGGTAGTTTAACTGGGGCGGTTGCCTCCCAAAGAGTAACGGAGGCGCCCAAAGGTTCCCTCAGCCTGGTTGGCAATCAGGTGTTGAGTGTAAGTGCACAAGGGAGCTTGACTGTGAGACTGACAGGTCGAGCAGGTACGAAAGTAGGGACTAGTGATCCGGCACCGGCTTGTGGAAGCGGTGTCGCTCAACGGATAAAAGGTACCCCGGGGATAACAGGCTGATCTTCCCCAAGAGTCCATATCGACGGGATGGTTTGGCACCTCGATGTCGGCTCGTCGCATCCTGGGGCTGGAGTAGGTCCCAAGGGTTGGGCTGTTCGCCCATTAAAGCGGCACGCGAGCTGGGTTTAGAACGTCGTGAGACAGTTCGGTCTCTATCCGCCGCGCGCGTTGAAACTTGAGAAAGGCTGTCCCTAGTACGAGAGGACCGGGACGGACGTACCTCTAGTGTGCCAGTTGTCACGCCCGTGGCATGGCTGGTTGGCTACGTACGGAAGGGATAACCGCTGAAAGCATCTAAGCGGGAAGCCCGTTTCAAGATAAGGTTTCGTTTGAGGTTCCCTATAGACTATGGGGTTGATAGGCCGGATCTGGAAGCACAGTAATGTGTGGAGGTGACCGGTACTAATATACCGAAACAAAACAACTGCAGACACAGAAACAAATTGATTTGTGTTGCTCGCGTCCACTAGCCAGTGTCTGGCACCAACACCAGCACAATGATTATTGTGTGTGACACCTTTTTGAGATGTGTCGGTGGTTTTAGCGGTGGGGAAACGCCCGGTCCCATTCCGAACCCGGAAGCTAAGCCCACCAGCGCCGATGGTACTGCATGCGGGAGCGTGTGGGAGAGTAGGACACCGCCGACACTACAACTTCAGATGAT
>NZ_JAENIQ020000009.1 GCF_016595275.2 Corynebacterium pygosceleis
TTCCCTGATCGTCCTGAGGCCGGGTACCGGGCGTTTACCTTCAACTCACCGGCGATCGGCGGGGCAACGACACTGACCGAACTGTCCGCCGCGTTCGCCGGTACAGACACCTCGGCGGCGAAACGAGCGGAACAAGCCTGGACCCGGATGTCGACCGACACCGCCGACATCGCCGACGAACTCGACGCCATCGCCCACCAGATCACCGACCTCACCGAGGGACAGTCCTTCGAACAGGCCGCACACACCATCACCGCCGTCGCCGACAACGCCAGGATCTTTTCCGGTAACGCCCGGATCATGGGGCACACCATCGCCAGACTCAACCCCATCAACTCCTGGGCGCAGACAGAGATCTCCCTGGCGCAGGCCGCGATCGAGGAGATCAAAGACCCCGAGGAGCGGGATACCGCCGAACGTGTGTGGGTTGAGTCCTTTCTCGCCGGGGCACTACCGGCGGCGGTGGCTGAGGCTGTCCCGCCGATCAGTCACCTGATGCAGACCCCTTCCGCCGCGACCACCGGTTACGCCTCGACCGGTGGTGGACAGATCACGGTGGGAGACGACAGTGCCTCGGTTGCCGGTGGTGTGGGCACAGGTGCTGCGGGAACCACCGCGGATCGGATCGCGACCGCGCAGGCCGGTGGTGCGACTGTCGTGCATCCGGGTGCGACCGGGATACCGCCTGCCGGGGTCAGTGCCGCCGGGGTGTCCGGTGCCGGGGTGTCACCTGTGGTCGGGACCGGTGCTACGGGTGCTGTGGGTGGGGTTGGTTCTGCCGGGGCGGTCACCTCGCCTGGTGGTGTGGTGGGTGTGTCGGGTCGTGGTGGTGTCGGTGGGGCAGGCCACCTGCACCCCGGTGGCCCTGGTGCTGGCCTGGGTGGCCCCGGTGATGGCACTGGTGGTGGCCCTGGTGGTGTGCGGACGGGTTCCGGGGCGGGTCGTGTGGGTGGTGTTGGTGTTCCGGGGGTGTCGGTTGGTTCCGGTGGCGTGCCGGGTGGTGGGCAGGTGCGTGGCGGTGCCCCGGGTG